>NZ_JACVAP010000002.1 GCF_014851915.1 Xanthomonas sp. XNM01 | reverse complement strand
GGTTGGAGACGGCCGAGGGCGCGCCGGTGCCGGCGCTGTTGGTCGCGGTCACGGTGAAGGTGTAGCTGGTCCCCGGCGCCAGGCCGCTGACGGTGATCGGCGATGCGCTGCCGGTACCGCTCAGTCCGCCCGGACTGGAGGTGACGGTATAGGACGTGATCGCCTCACCACCCGTGTTGGATGGCGCGGTGAACGACACCGCGACCTGGCCGGCGCCGATCACCGTGGCCGTGCCGATGACCGGTGCGCCCGGCGCCACGCCGGTGACCGCGAAACTACGGCTCACCCGGTCGGCGGCCAGGTAGCTGGCATTGCCCGCCTGGTCGGCGTTGATCGTGCAGGTGCCGGCGCTGACGAAGGTCAGGATGCCGCCGGAGGTAACCGTGCATACGCCGCTGGTCGAAGACGTGAACGTCACCGTCAGCCCGGAGGTGGACGACGCGCCGCCGCCGAGGATCGACAGGTCCGGCGAAGTGCCGAAGCTCTGCGCTCCCGGGTCGTTGAACGTGATGGTCTGGCCCGCAATCGGTGTCACGCCGCCGGACGCCGCCGAGGCCGGGCCGGTACCCGCACCGTTGGTGGCGGTGACGGTGAACGTATAGGCCGCGCCGTTGGTCAGGCCGGTCACCAGAATCGGCGAGGACGCGCCACTGACCGGCGCCACGTCGGCAGGACTCACCGTCACCGTGTAGCCGGTGATGGTGGTGCCACCGGTGTCGACCGGCGCAGTGAACGCCACGCTGGCCTGCCCGTCGTCAGCGGTGGCCGTGCCGATGGTCGGCGCACCCGGAGCGACCGCGGCGACGGTGAAGGTCTGCTGGACCTGGGCCGCAGGCAGGAAGCCGCTGTTACCGGCCTGGTCGGCGTTGATGGTGCAGCTGCCGGCGGTAATGAAGGTCAGCTCGCCACCGGACGTGATCGTGCACACACCAGTGGTCGCCGAGGTGAACGTCACCGTCAGCCCCGAGGTGGACGATGCACCGCCGCCCAGGATCGACAGGTCCGGCGCGGTGCCGAAGGTCTGCGTGCCGGGATTGGCGAAGGTGATGGTCTGCGGCGAGGCCGGCGTGATGCTGTTGGACACGCCCGAGGCCGCACCCGTGCCGGCACTGTTGGTGGCGGTGACGGTGAAGGTGTACGACACCCCGTTGGTCAGCCCGGCCACCGTGATCGGCGAGCCTGCGCCGGTGCCGGTGAACCCGCCGGGATTGGAGGTGACCGTGTACCCGGTGATGGTCGCGCCGCCGTTGGACGCCGGCGCGGTGAAGCTCACGTCCGCCTGGCTGTCCCCGGCCACGGCCGTGCCGATGGTCGGCGCACCCGGCACGACCGCGTTGACCGTGAAGGTGCGACTGACCTGGGAGGCCGCGTTCCAGGCGCCGTTGCCGGCCTGGTCGACATTGATGGTGCAGCTGCCTGCGGTGACGAAGGTCAGCTCACCGCCGGTGGTGGTGGTGCACACGCCCGTGGTGGACGAGCTGAAGCTCACCGCCAGCCCCGAGGTCGCGCTCGCTGCCAGGGTCGGACTGCTGCCGAAGGACTGCGCGGTGGGCTGGGTGAAGGTGATGGTCTGGTTGCCCTTGGGCGTGGCGCTGCCCGAAGCCCCCGAGGCGGTGCTGGTGCCGACCGCATTGGTCGCGGTCACGGTGAAGGTATAGGCCGTGCCGTTGGTCAACCCGGTCACGGTGATCGGCGAGGTGGTGAAGCCATTGCCGCCAGCGGTGATCGAGCCCGGGTTGGAGGTCACCGTGTAGCCGGTGATCGCCGAGCCGCCGTTGTTGACCGGCGCGGTGAACGCCACCGACACCTGGCCGTCGCCGGCTGTGGCGGCGCCGATGGTCGGTGCCTGCGGCGCGGTCAGGATGTTGACCGAGTGCGTCTGGCCGGCGCTGTAGCCGGCCACCGTATTGCCGACATCATCGACCACGTTGGTGCCGCCGTTGAGGTTGACCTTCAGCGTGCCGGTACCGGAAATGCCGCCGATGTTGACGTTGATCGCCGAGCCACTGCTGGCCGACACGCTGGCGATGCTGGCCGCCGCGCTCCCGGTACCGACCAGGGTGAAATCGTCGGTGGACACGTTCGCCACCGACTCGCTGAAGTTCACCGTGAACGCCATCGCGGTGTCCCCGGAGCCCGGCGAACCGCTGACCACGATGCTGCTCACGGTCGGGGCGATGTTGTCGACCGTGGCATTGCTGGTGTCGGACGTGGCCGTGACGTTGCCGGCATTGTCGGTCGCGGTCACCGTCACGTTGCGGTTGCCCATGTCGATGGCACCGGCGACCACGGTGTACGTCGCCGTCCAGGTCCCGGCGCTGTTGGTCGCCGCCACCGCGGCCCCGCCGCCGAACTGGGTGAAGTTCACGGTCACGCTGCTGATGGTGTCGGTGTTGTTGTCGCCGCCGGCGGTGTTGTTCCAGGTCGCGGTGACCGTGTCGCCGATCTTGTAGGCGCCGCCAGTGCCGCTGGCACCACTGATGCTGATGCGTCCGTCGGTCACCGTCGGCGCGATGGTGTCGACCGTGGCATTGGTGGTGTCGGCCGTGGTGGTGCTGCCATACGCATTGGTGGCAGTGACGCTTACGTTGCGACTGGTCGCATCGATGGCGCCAGCGGTCAACGTGTAGGTCGCCGTCCAGACGCCACTGCTGTTCGTCGCCGCGACGGCAGCGCCGCCACCGAACTGGGAGAAGTCCACGGTCACCGCGGTGACCGTGCTTGTGTTGTTGTCGCCGCCAGCGGTGTTGTTCCAGGTCGCGGTGACGGTGTCGCCGATCTTGTAGGCGCCGCCGGTGCCGGATGCACCGCTGATGGAGATCCGCGCGTCGGAAACGACAGGGGGGGCGGTACTGACCACATTGTTGGTCACCACCCGGCCGTTGAAGCTCTGCGCGGCGTTGTACGACGCGTCGTTCAGGCCTCCGGCGTCGGTGTAATCCAGCGTCAAGGTCGTGCCGGCCGCGAGCGCGGGGCTGACGTGCAGCGTCAGACTCGACCCGCTGTGGGTGTAACCCGTCAATGGGACGGGCACCCCGTTCTGCCGCAGGGTGAAATCGGACAGCTCCCCGAAGCTGAAATCGATCTCTTCGGACCATGTCGTCACGATGTCCGTACCGTCCGTGCTGCTGGCGGCGCTCACCAGGGTCGGCGGCTGCGTGTCGGGCGCCTGGCAGGTCACGGTGACGTCGATGGTCTGACCATCGCTCAGATACTGCGACGTGAAGAAGTTGATCGGCGACGTCGTGCAGTACTGGGCCTGGCCGGCGTTGGCATGGTTGTACAGCACGGTGAAGTGCCCTGCCGTCGATCCGAGGTTCACCGGCGCATTGGTCACGTTTCCGGAGAGGTCGAGCCGTGCATTGTTGTTGTTGGCCACGCCGCCATAGTTGCCTCCCGCATTGGCCGTGTCCGACCGGAAGAACACCAGCTGGCCCGGCGCCGGGTTGCCGGTGGCCAGGTAGTCCGCATGCGTGTTGTAGGTGACACGGGCGGTGATGGCCGCATGTGCCGGCATGCTCAGGCCGATGGCCATCGAGGTCAGGCCGAGCAGGGACAACACACGAGAAAGAAACATGATCGGGGTCCGGTGATTCGAAGAGGCGGGTGGGAGCGGAACGGGAAAGCCAGCAATCGCTGACCCAGCCCCGGGGTGACAGGGCTGATGCGCCATGGATGCAAGTTGTCTGCCACAGCTGTCGGGCGGCCGGCCGATGCGCCGCCCCACCTGAGTCCTGCGGGTGTCCCCGAACCGGCCCTCCCCTGGGCATGAGGTTCAACGCCTGACCGCGGCGCCGCGGCAGCCGTTCTCGGGATGCGCGCTGTGGGCATATCGGCCCTGGCCTGCCGTTCTGAAGGGCTGCACCGAAGCAATGTGCATCCAGCGAAATGGGCGCTTCCGTTGACCTTCACGGCCTGCCATGGCGCAGCCCTCGTGGCGCGATCCCCGGACCGCACGACCGGCGAAACAACGCGCCCCTGTCTGGGCCATGCGCATCGTCACCGCATCGGCCGGGCCTGGCACGGATGCGCGTGCTCACCCGTGATGGCGGGCGGAGCCGTCGTTGGCACTGGAGCGCCGTGGACGAAACCCGCTGGGTCCGCGCTCGATGCCGACGGCATGGTGACCGGCCGTTCTCCGCGACGGATCCAGGCCGGGCTGGACGTAGCGCTGGGGCGCTTGAGCGCGCGCCTCCGTGCGCGCGCCGCCTCACATGGCATCTGCACCCGCGGACGAGGCGGCGGCGGGACGATCCAGGCCGGAGCAGCCCCGCGTCCTGAACGCGTTTCGCTACCTGACGCACTCATCGGTGCCGTCCGGACCGATATGGCACGCCCGCCCGCACCGCGCGTCGCTGCGCCAGCCGTGGGACGGGGCCCGCAACTGCCCGACGCCGGCGGCCCGGCGAAGCACCGCCGGCATCCCGTCGCATCCGGCGCCGCGCGGGCGCATCATCCCTTGCCTGCCCCGCCTGCCACGTTTCGATCCCGCCACCGGCGAACCGGACACACCACCATGAATGCAGACGCCCGACAGCCCATCGTCCTCCGGCCGGGAGAAGGCCGGCATTACCGGATGGGCGGCATGGCCGCGGTGTTCAAGGCCCACGAGGGCGAAACCGATGCGCGCTACGCGATATCGGAATGGTGGCTCGAGCCGGATACCACGGGGCCAGGCGCGCATGCGCACCCGGAGGACGACGCTTTCTACGTCCTGGAAGGGACGATGCGCTTCCTCATCGGCGATGCATGGATCGACTGCCCTGCGGGTTCGTTCGTGCTCGCACCGGGCGGCGTCACGCACGATTTCCAGAACGCGGGCGACACGCGCGCCGGCGTCCTCAACATCTCCGCACCCGGTGGTTTCGAGCGGAACATGGGCATGATCGTCGAATGGTTCGCCCGCCATCCGCCCGGACCGGTTGCCGGGTGAGGCCATCGCAGACGGGGCCACGGTGCGCGTCGGCTCACGCCCACCACATCCCCATCGCGACCGACGCCGCCACACACCACAGCACGGCCCACAGCGGGGCGACGCGTGCGACCGCAAGCAGCGCGAAGCCGATCGCGGCGATGGCCATGTCCATCGGCGCGCGGATGCCTTCGGTCCAGACCGGATCATGGAAGGCCGCGGCCAGCAGTCCGACGACCGCCGCGTTGACGCCGGTAATGACCCCGGTGGCCAGGCGGTGCCGGGCGAGAAATGCCCAGGCCGGCAGCACCGCCAGCACCAGCAGGAAGCCAGGCAGAAACACTGCGACCAGCGCGATCACCGCGCCCGCTCCTGCCGGCAGGTCCAACGGCACCTTGGCGCCCAGAAAGGCGGCGAGCGAGAACATCGGCCCCGGCACCGCCTGCGCGGCCCCGTATCCGGCGATGAACGCGTCCGCACCCACCCAGCCCGGCGCGACGACGCCCTGCTCCAGCAACGGCAGCACCACATGGCCGCCGCCGAACACCAGCGCGCCTGCCCGGTAGAACGCGGCGGCCACGCCGGCAGGCGTCGGCGCTGCGGCGTCGGGGGACATCACTGCAGCGCCCAGTCCCAGCCCGAACACCGCCAGGCAGGCGCACGCCACACCGCGCCCGTACCGCACCGGAAACGCCGCCGGTTCCGGCATCCGCACCCGGCGGCACAGCAATGCGCCGGCCAGCCCGCCGGAGGCGATGGCCAGCAGCTGCATCCAGGCGGTGCCGGTCAGCACGGCAAGCACGCAGACCGTCACCGCGATCAGTGCCCGCGGCAGGTCGGGAACCGCGCCATGCCGACCAGACCGTGGCCGACCACCACGACCGCCACCAGCTTCAACCCGTGCAGGACATCCGCGCCGACGCCCGTCCCGAGGCGCGGCGCCAGCACCGCGAAGCCGGCCATCAGCAACGCCGACGGGAGAGTGAACCCGACGAACGCCGCCAGCGCACCGCCCCACCCGGCCCGGAGCAGCCCGATCGCGAACCCCAGCTGGCTGCTGGCCGGACCCGGGAGGAACTGGCAGATCGCCAGCAGTTGGGCGAAGCGCACTTCGTCCAGCCAGCCGCGACGCTGTACGAATTCCTCGCGCATGTATCCCAGATGCGCGATGGGCCCGCCGAACGCGGTCGATCCGAGCACGAGGAATGCAGCGAACACCTCCGCCACCTGGCCCCGTGGGCGTGACGCACCGGAACCGCCAGCCTCGTTCATCGCGTCGTGATTCCTGCAGGAGGGCGGCCCGCCACCGGGCGCCGCAGGCCGAGCGTGTCGGATCATGCGGTCAACCGCACGACGCACCGGCGGTCCTGGGCGACGACAGCAGGCAGCACCGGCAGGCGCAGGATGTCCTCCCGGACGCGCAGCCGTGCACGCACGCCGCGCGGCGGCTGGCCGTCAGGCGTCGAGCAGCCCGTGCCGGCGATGCCAGTCCTCCAGCGATTCGCTCGGCGCGCCGTCCAGGTGCACGTCCGACGGCCCGTCCGGCACCTGCACCCAGTTGGCCTTCGAGTCCAGCAGCATGTGCACGCGCTCCGGTGGCAGCGGCAACGGCGTGTCGATGGCCGCCGCATGCGGATGGACCAGGTCGGGCCATTCCGGATCGAACAACCACAGCGCGCTGCCACAGCCCATGCAGAAGTGCCGGCGCCCCGAACTGATCCGGCAGCCGCCGTCCTCCTCGCGGATCCGGGCCTGGTACACGCCCAGGTGTTCGCGCCCGTCCACCTCCAGGGTGTCGGCGCGCGCGCCCAGGTTGACCGCACTGCCGCCACCGCCGGCGGTCTTGCGGCAGATCGAGCAGTAGCAGTGCAGGAACGGCGCCGGCGCGTAGGCCTCGCAGCGGAAGCGCACCTTGCCACAGTGGCAGGAACCCTGGAGTTGCATGCGTCCATCTCCGGTCGGAACGGAGTGCAGACCCTAGCCGCCGCCGCGAGAAGCGCCCGTCATCGAACGCGTTCGCGTTGCGCACATTGCTCGCAGCACATGTCGCGGCAACATCCGCTCGCCTACCGATACGCAGCCCCTGTAGGAGGCCGCTCGAAGCCGACCGCCATTTCACACACACGCACCTGTCATCAGGCCGGCGGAAGGTCGGAGTCGAGCCCCCCTCCTGCAGCCGGTCGCAGCACACTTCACGGCAAAGGCCGCTCGCCCACCGACATGCAGCCCTGCAGGAGGCCGCTCGAGGCCGACCGCCATCTCACACACACGCACCTGTCATCAGGCCGGCGGAAAGTCGGGGTCGAGCCCCCTCCTGCAGCCGGTCGCAGCACACCTCACGGCAACGTCCACTCACCCACCGACACGCAGCCCTGTAGGAGGCCGCTCGAGGCCGACCGCCATCCCACACGCACGCACCTGTCACCAGGCCGGCGGAAGGTCGGAATCGAGCCCCCTCCTGCAGCCGGTCGCAGCACACCTCACAGCAACGGCCGCTCGCCCACCGACACGCAGCCCCTGTAGGAGGCCGCTCGAGGCCGACCGCCATCTCACACACACGCACCTGTCATCAGGGCGGCGGAAGGTCGGGGTCGAGCCCCCTCCTGCAGCCGGCCGCAGCACACCTCACGGCAACATCCGCTCGCCCACCGACACGCAGCCCTGTAGGAGGCCGCTCGAGGCCGACCGCCATTTCACACACGCACCTGTCATCAGGCCGGCGGAAGGTCGGAGTCGAGCCCCCTCCTGCAGTCCATCGCAGCACACCTCACGGCAACATCCGCTCGCCCACCGACACGCAGCCCCTGTAGGAGGCCGCTCGAGGCCGAGCGCCATCCCACACGCGCGCACCTGTCACCAGGCCGGCTGAGGGTCGGGGTCGAGCCCCCTCCTGCAAGACCTCTGCCGAGATCGAACGCCATGTCGATTTCCGCATCCGTCGCCCGTCGCACTACCGAATCCGGGGCGTGTTACCACCCGCACGCCTTCTTTCGACCACCTGGACCACATGGAGTACACCGCATGAAGATCGTCACCAGCCTCAGCTTCCAGGGCCAATGCCGCGAGGCGTTCGAGTTCTACGCCGCCGTGCTGGGCGGGCGCATCACCGCCGCCATGCCGTACGGCGACGCGCCGCCGGAGATGCAGGTCGGCGATCCCGACCACCGTGCGTGGCTGATGCACTGCTGGCTGGAAGTTGGCGACCAGGCGCTGATGGGTGCGGATATGCCGCCGGAGTGGGCGCCCAACATCGGCAAGCCCAAGAACGGCTTCGACGTCACCCTGCACACCGACGACCTGGCGCAGGCCCGGCGCTGGTACGAGGCCCTGTCCGAAGGCGGCCAGAAGATCATGCCGCTGGCAGAGACCTTCTGGTCGCCGGGCTTCGGCTCGCTGGTGGACCGCTTCGGCATCCCGTGGATGGTCAACACCAATCCGTCGGCGGGCTGGACGCCAGCGCAGGCGCCCACGGGCTGAGCACCGCATCTGCCTGCCGCATCGTCTCCGGGCGCTGCGGCAGGCGGCAGCACGCACCCCATCACGATCGTGCAGACGGCTGGCCGCGCGCCGGACGTGAGCACACTGCCGACATGACCCTCGCTGGCCGCGGACGGTATGTCGTGGCGGCACGCGCGATGCGCATCGAAGCGCACCGACACACGTCCGCAGTGCACGCTGGCGCTACTGCCTGCCCGGCCCCACCCAGCCCTTGCCGTCCAGAAAACGCCGGGCTTCCTCGCCGTACGCTTCGTAGCCGGGCGAAAGGTGCGGTACCAGCAGCCGCACCCAGGCGCGGCTGACGTTGCGGGTTTCGCGCGCGCAGCCGTCGGCACGGGCGACGGTGAGGCTGCCGGCCGCGACCATGCCGGCGAAGGCGTCCGGGTCGGTGCCGTAGATCATGCACTGCAGGTTGAAGAAGCGCTGTTCGCCCAGCGCATGTTCGTCGGCGTAGGCGTCCAGGTCGTAGGCGCCGGTGCTGCGCGAAAGCATCCAGTTGGCGGCCAGCCGCAGATTGCCGATCACCTGCCCGGCGGTCTCGTCCAGCCCGGCAAAGCGCAGCATCAGGATCGCCGCCAGCTGGTCCACCGCGTCCTCCTGGCGGCCGGTGACCGGCAGGTCCAGCTGATCCACCAGGGCATGGCCGGTTTCATGCAGCACGATGAAGCGCACGTTGGCGCTCAGGTAGCGCAGCGGATGGTCGTCGCCCAGCCCCAGCGCCTGCTGGTGTTCCTGGCCCTGCTCGTAGAGCGTGCGCAGGGTCTCGTAGCACAGCACCACCTCGGCGGCGCGCGGCCTGTAGAACGCACCGAACTCACCGCATTCGGCAGTGACGAAGCGCAGCCGGCGCGGCAGCGCGAACATGCCGTCGATGGCCTGCACCTCCGGCAGCTGCCGCCACAGATCGGCTTCCAGCACGCGGCGATGGATCTCCTGCAGCTCCGATGAGACCGGCGGGCGGTAGACATACTCGAACGCCGGGCCACCCGGTCCCGGGGACGCGTGCACGGGCTGCACCACGGCGCGCGATGCGGGCATCGCACCAGGTGCCGCCGACGCGTCCGGGCGCTCATGCGCCCTCCCGGCCGGCGTCGCGCAGCCAGGGCCGGCGGCGGTCGCCGCCATCAGCATCGCCGCGATGATCCAGGTCCTGGCAGACATGCATCCATTGCTTGCAGGGAGTGGACCGCAAGCCTAAGAGACATCAGCGCCGGGAACAATTCCGCCGACGGACGACACGCGCGGGCACGACATGCACATGCCGGGCAGTGGCGACCCCGGACGCGCCCGGCTCACTCGGCCATTCTTGCGCCCAGCTGCGCTTTCAGATCGCCGTGCGCATCGATCAGCGCCACGTGGCCCATGAAGTCCTGCGTCTGCAGGCCCACTCTGGTGTCGTAACGCAGGAACAGCGAGCCCGATGCGTAACGCGTCGGATCTCCCTCCTCGTCCGCGCTGCCGCACGGCGCCGGCCGCAGCGCGACGCTGCTCACCACCGTGTCCTTCGAACCTCCGGTCCTCTCCACCTTGATCGACGCGATGCGCAGGCAGTCATCCGGACCCATGGCGGTGGTCCACGAGACGGTCAGCGGCACCGGCTTCTCTTCCGGCCCCACGATCATCGCCTGCGAATGGCGGGCCACCACCGGCGACAGGCTGGCGTCGGCCTGCTCCAGCAGCACCAGCTCCGGCGCCTGCCGCTGCAGGCTGCAGCCCAGCAGCGAAAGGGTCGTCGCAACGGCCATCAGGTTTCGCATCGTCTTCCCTGTGTTTGATCAGAAGGTCCGGAACAGCGCTGACACGGCGCTACAGCCAGCGGCGTCTGTGAGCAGCCGATCGCCGGAAGACGCCCGGCCGCCTGCCGCGGACAGCGCATGCCGCGAATGGACGCGCCGTCGCCGTCTCAGGACAGGAACACCGTCAGCCGCTGCAGTTCCTCGTCCAGCGCTACCTTGAACGCGGCGTCCTTCGGCTCGCCCGCCACGTAGCCGAACGTCGGCTGCAGGCGCCCGTCCACCAGCGACACGTTCGCCCAGCCGATCACCTGCTCATGCCACAGCATCGGCAGCGCGTAGTAGCCGAACACCCGTTTGGCCGCCGGCGTGTACGCCTCGAAGCGGTAGGTCCAGCCCCACAGCAGGGTGAAGCGGCGCCGGTCCCAGACCACCGGGTCGAACGGCGCCAGCAGGCGGACGGCCGCGTCGGGCGCATGCCGGCGCGAGCGCGGGTTCTCGCCGGTGGGCCAGTACCAGTCCACGCCGTCGATGCGCACGCCGGGCAGGCGCTCGCGCGCTTCGCGCAGCGCGACCTGCAGCGGCGCGGCAAGATGCGGCGCGCCGTAGCCCAGCAGCCGCACCAGATAGGTCAGGCTCGGCCCGGGCAGCGGCGCGTACTTGCCGACGATGAGATCGACCAGCGCGGCGGCGCGACGCGCGCGTCCGGCCGGGCCGTCATCGGACGCCGGATGCTCGACCGCCGCATAGACGCGCGTGCCGCTGTCGCGTCGGGCCACGCGCAGCAGCCCGCGGTAGTGCAGGCCATCGAGCAGCTGCGTGGTGGCATTGCTGGAGCCGCCCCAGTAGTTGCGCACCCGGCCATGCTCGAACTGCTGCTCGACCTCGCGCGGATGCACCGGCCGCCGCTGCGCACGCACGAACTCCAGCACCTCGGCCGCGCGCCGCCGCGTCTGCGCATCCCAGGCCCGACGCGGCTGGCGCGGATGCATCAGCGCCAGGTGCTCGCGCGGCAGGAAGACGTAATTGACCAGGCAATCCTCCTCGACGTCCAGACGCGGATAGCGCCGCTCCAGATCGCCTGCGCGGTAATCGCGCACCCGGTGCCGCAGGGTCAGGTCCTGCGCGCGGGCCGGCGCGCGGATCGGGTCGGCCTGCACGAAGCCCAGGCGCCGGATTGCACGCTGCAGCGTGGTCGGCGCGAACAGCGTGCGGGCGACGGCGAAACGGCGCAGCGCATCGAGATCGGGAGAAGGCATGGGCACGGGCTCGGAATGACCGGCCGAGTATGAGGCCAGTGCCCCTTGAGCTAAGTCCAGGGCGATGCCCCGGGCGCTCACACCGCCGGCACGTGCCCATGTCCGCGACGGGCGATGAACGGCTGAGCCCGGCAGAACCGCCGGCCGCTGCTGCCGGCCAGTTCCCCGCCGCCAACGCAGCGCCGTCGGCGCCGGTGCTGCCCCTGCCGATCACGACGACCCGTTGCGCATGGCCATCGCGCCGCCCACAGCGCATGCATTGATCGCTGCAACCATCCGGCCGCGTCGCGCATCCATCTGCATATCGTTCGATCCGGTGCCGTCATGCGCATGCTGCTCCAGTCCCTGCTCGCCTCCCTGCTTCTCGCCGCTTCCCTGGCATCTGCGGAAGAATCGGTCTGGCTACTGTCCATCGACCGCTGGGGCAATGCCGAGCACCGCACACTGACCCTGTCCGGCAGTGCGGCGGGCGTGGCCGGCCTGTTCCAGGGCGAACCGCTGCAGGGCATGCGCGAAGGCGACCGCCTCACCTTCAGCGCCGGCGATCCGGCCGTGGACGGCTATCGTTTCGAAGGCCATATCCGGGCGGACGAGCTCGTGGGCCGCATCGCGTACTCCGATACCCAGCCCAGCGGTCGGCGGAACTGGCACGCCGTGCGCGGTCGGAGGCTGGACGCGCCGCCGCCCGTCGCAGGCACCCGGAATTTCCAGCCGCAGACCTTTTCCAACGTGTTTTCCGCCGATGTACCGCCGGCGCTGGTGATCCGCCCGGGCGACAGGATCGCCACCTCGACGCTCGATTCCGGCGGTGTCGACCATGAGGGCACCACCCGTGCGTTGTACGGCAATCCGCAGACCGGCCCGTTCTACGTCTGGGGAGCGCAGCCTGGCGACGTGCTGGCGGTGACCCTGCACACGCTGCGGCTCAACCGCGACTTCGCCGACAGCCTCGATGGCTTCACTCCGCGTGTCACCAGCCACGGCATGGCCGGCCGTATCGGAAGCACGCTGGGCAAGCCGGTGCGCTGGAGGCTGGACCGCGACGCCGGCACCGCCAGCCTGGAAGACCCTCCGCCGGCACTGCGCGATTACGTGGTGCCGGTGCGCCCCATGCTGGGCGGGCTCGGCGTCGCCCCGGATTTCGGATACGCGCCAGTCTCCACCGGCGACAGCGGCCACTTCGGCGGCAACATGGACCACAACGGCATCGTTGCCGGCACCACGGTCTATCTGCCCGTGGAGCAGCCCGGCGCCCTGCTCTACCTCGGCGATGGTCACGCCCTGCAGGCCGATGGCGAAACCACCCAATGGGCGCTGGAAACCTCGCTGGACGTGGAGTTCAGCGTCGCCCTGCTGCCGGCGAGGCCACTGTTCACCCCGCGGATCGAGTCAGGCGACGGCATCACCACGCTCGGCCAGGCCGGTTCGCTGGACGAAGCGGTACGCCTGGCCACCGCAGGCATGGTCCAGTGGCTGGCACAGGACTACGGTCTGAACGACCGCGAAAGCTCGCTTGTGATCGGCACCGCCGCCGAGCTGCGCATCGCAACGCTGGCAGGCCGCAACGCAGGCGTATCGCTGCACGTGCCGAAGGAGCGGCTGCGGATGCTGCGGCCGGACGTGCCGGAGCGCAGATAGGCCTCGCATGCCCCGGCACTGCCGGAACGTGGCATGGACCGCACCGCTGACGGAACCGCCTCGACTTCTCGGCGCCGCGCCCATCCCGTTCACTCCGGTCGCGCACGCCGTTGCTACCCTCGCTGGCACCACCGCGTCCGACCTGCCATCCGCGCACCCGACACGTGACCAGCCGACTCCCGCTGCTCCTGCTCGTTTCGCTTGCACTCGGCGCCGTGCCCGGCTGCCGGGCGCCCACCGCCGCACCGGCCTTCGACAGCGCGGTCTGGAAGGCACAGCGCGGTGCCGATCCACAGGCCAACAGGCGCGGCACGATGGTTGCCGCGCTCGAACAGGCGGTGCGCACCGGCATGCCGCGCAGCGACGTCATCGCCCTGCTCGGCGAACCCGACAGCCGCGATGCCGACACCGATACCTACGAGCTTGGCGTGTCGCCGCTGGGCATCGACGCCGAGGTCTACACCGTCACCTACCACGCGGGCAGGGTCGCCTCGCTGAGCTGGCAGCGGCGCTGAGCGCCGTGTTCGTGCGTCACGGGCGCGTGGTGGGCGCTGCCCGACACGCCCAGCCGCGCGCCATGCCTCGGCGGCAGCGAGGGCGCCGGCCCCGCTATCCCTCGACTGGAAACACGCACAGCCCCAGCGACCGGGTCTTGGCCTGGTACATCGCGGCGTCCGCGGCGCGCAGGTAGTCGTCGCTCGTCGTCAGGCCGGGATGGCTGCAGACCAGGCCGATGCTGGCGCGCGTGGTCACTGTCTGCACGTCGATGTCGTACGGCGCTGCCAGCGCGGCGGCAATCTGCCCCGCGCGCTCGGCGGCGGCCGCCGGGTCGACCGATTCCAGCAGCACGATGAACTCGTCGCCGCTCATGCGCGCGACCAGGTCGACCGCGCGCACGCAGTGCTCCAGCCGGCGCGCGACCTGCTGCAGCAGCTGGTCGCCCGCATGGTGGCCGTGGGTGTCGTTGACCGCCTTGAAACGGTCGAGGTCGAGCATCAGCACCGCGAACAGCGTGGTGTCGGCCGCGGTGGATGCGCCACCGCCTGCCGGCGCCGCGTTGCGATACAGCGTGATGGCATGCTCGAGCCGGTCGCGCAGCAGCGGCCGGCCCGGCAGGTTGGTCAGGGCATCGTAGGAACTGCCGCGTTCGGCCAGGTCGCTCAGCGAACCCGCCATCCGCACCGCGACACCATCCTCGAACCGGGCCACGCCGCGCCAGTTCACCCACACCAGCCGCCCCGCCCCGTGCCAGGCACGGAAGTCCACGGAGAAGTTCGGGCTCCCGCCCGCCAGGTGCCGGCGGTACGCCGACTGCACGCGTGCGTGATCGTCCGGGTCGATCAGCCGTTGCAGGAACCGCCAGCCGTCCTCGTGCTGGTGGCCGCCCGCGTCCAGGCCGACGATCTCGTTGAAGCGGCCGGACACATGCAGCACGTCGGTGCGCAGGTCCCAGTCCCAGATGCCGTCGTTGGAGCCGCGCGCGGCCAGCGCATAACGCTCGTCCGAACGCCGCAGTTCCAGCTCGGCCGCCTTCTGCCGGGTCACGTCGATCATCAGGCCGATCATCCGGTTCGGCCGCCCCGGCTCGACCACGGTCCGGCACAGATCGCGCACCCAGACCACCTCGCCGGAGCGGGCGATCAGCCGGTAGCTCATCTCGTAGGCGTAACTGTGCGTGGCGTCGTAGGCGGCGTTGTCGATCGCCAGCGCGGCCTGCAGGTCGTCCGGATGCACGCGCGAGCGCCAGAAGCCCGGGTCGGCGCGCCATTCCTCCACCGTGAAGCCGAACAGGCGCTCCACCTGCGGACTCAGGAAGGTGTTGCCAACCCCGCGTTCGGCTTCCCAGACCACGCCATCGATGGTTTCCAGCAGGCGCAGGAAGCGCTGCCGCACCTCCACCAGCACCTGCTCGGTGACGTCGGTGATCTCGATCAGCACACCCTGCCGGCTGAGCACCCGCTCGGACGCGTCCGTCTCCGGCTGCAGCTGCAGCCGCATCCACCGGTAGCCGCCATCGGCGAACCGCAGCCGGAACACCGGCATGCCCGAGCGCAGCGTCGGGTTGTCGTCGGGGTGGACGAAGTCCAGCAGCGAGCGGCCGACCGCCTCGGCCACCGCATGGCCGGTGAGCCTGTGCCAGGCCGGATTGAGATACGTGACCGTCCAGCGCGCATCGGTCTGCACCACCGCGTCGGGCAGCAGCTGCAGCAGGCGTCCGGACGGCATGGGATCGGCGGGCATGAGGCCGCTATCGTCTCCGAAGCGCGCGTGGCTGGTCCAGCCCCGGCACGGCGGGCCACCGGGCGGTTCGCTGCCTCCTTGCCGCCCGTCGGCATCGTGACGATTTCATTGCAGCCAGGTGGCGATGACCGCGCCAATGGCGGCTGCCCGACGCAGCCGTGGAATGCCCGACGGCCTGCATCACCCCGGGGCCGGGCACGTCTCCGCGGCAGGCCAGCCGTCTTCACCCCGCTGGACCGGTGTGTTGCTAACCTCGCCCGCGACCCTTCCCGGCCACCCGCGCAAGGTCGACACGTGAACATCCGACTCCCGTCGCGCCTGCTCGCTCCACTCCTTTTCGCCACCGCACTGGGCTGCTCCATGCCAACCACCACATCGGATTTCGACAGCGCCACCTGGAAAGCGCAGCGCGACGCGCCCGCGCAGGAGAACAAGCGCGGCACCATGGTCACGGCGCTGGAACAGGCGGTGCATGCCGGCATGCCGCGCGCCGAGGTCATCACCCTGCTCGGCGAGCCCGACAGCCGCGATGCCGACATCGACACCTACGAGCTGGGCGTGTCGCCGCTGGGAGTCGACGAGGAGGTCTACGAGATCACCTACCGCGATGGCGTGGTCGCCTCGCTTGGCTGGAAGCGGCGCTGAGCGCGCCATCCGGCACCAGACGCCCTACCGCCGCGACCGGAACTTCGACGATGAGCGAACCACGCCCCGATCTGGATGAACTCCGCAGGCAGTACCAGGTCGGCGACGACCGGATGACCACCTACACACCGCGCGTGCTGGGCATTCCGCTCGCGGACGGTCGCCGCATGACCCAGACCGAAGCCGATCTGCTCGACCGGCTGGGCCTGCTGGAACTCAAGCAGTTCAAGGACATCAGCGAGGATGCGCTGGCCGAGGCCGGCAGGCGCTTTCCTCCCGGCAAGCCACCGGCGCACGTCCCCGATGGACGCAGGCGCGAGTGGATGGGCACCGATGGGCATCTCGATGCGTTCCGGCACGCGTACTGGAACGCCCGCCTGACCCAGGCATTCGGCGAAGACTGGGCGCGCGCGTTCACCACCGCGCACGAAGGCGTGCCCGGCAACAAACCGACGCCCGAAGCGATGGACCTGCACAACAACGCGGTCGGCATCCGCATCGGGCTGGCCAACCCCGACGCATCGCCGGCACGACTGGCGGCCCTGGTCGAAACCGCCGTCCGCAACGGCGAGATGGTCGTCGTCGACAAGGACGGCAAGCTGCAATGGAGCGATCGTGTCGAGGTCGGCCAGCATGGCCTTGCGCCACGCGATGAGCCGGTCCTGGACGGGAAGATGCGGGCGCCTGCCGTGGTCGATCCCGCCTATGCGCGCAACGACACGTCGGCACCCACACGCGATGACGGCACCCGGCACGCGCAACGGCTGACCGACGATCCCGAGGTGGCCAGGCACCTGGCTGCCCTGCAGACGCAGGATCCCGCCGCGATCCGCGAGGCCACACTGGCCCTGGCGCAATCGGCCGCCGGTGAACGCTTCCTCGAGGCCCGCCGCGCGCGGCTGGCCGAGCAGGATGCCCGCACCGCCCAGCCCGCTCCGCCGGAGCGCGGGCCCGCGCTGGGTTGATCAAGCGCCGGGAGCATCCCGGCTCTCATTGCGTCGGTAACCCGCACGCGTCGGTCCCTGATCATCCAGGCGGACCGACGCGCATGCGCCGGCCCCGCCGCCGATCCGCGATTACCGGCCCGCGTCCCAGACCCGGCCGGATGCGCTGCCGCCCTTCTCCACACCGAACACCTCGACCGCGAACACCTGATAGGTCGGGTCGTCGCTGGCGTCGAAGTTGTTCATGTCCGGCAGCTTCCAGCCGTTGGACTCCCAGGCCTTCACGTGGTCGGCGAAGACGATGGTGTGGTCCACGCCCAGCGGCATCTGCTCGGCCGGCCGGCTCCAGTACTGGTAGAACGTGGCCGTGTTGTTGATCGAGGGCTTCTGCTCGCGCACGGTGCGCCAGGTGGTGTACTCCACGCCGTTGCTGACGAAGGACGCGCCCTGCTCGCCACCCTGGCCCGGCAGGAACGTCCAGCGCTGCACGATGTAGTACTCGACCAGGTGGGCCGGGTCGGTCGGGTCCATCATCTTGTCGTAACCCCAGCCGTAGAGCGTCACGAAGCTGGCGCCGGCGTCCTCGTTGAGGTGGTAGCCGATCACGCGGTTGCGGTCGCCATGGTCCCAGCCCGGGCCGCCGACGTAGTTGTAGTTGCCGCCGATCCAGTCGATCTTGAAATTGCCCTGGTCGTCCAGCTGCTGCGAGGCCTCGCCACCATCCTTCCAGTGGGTGAAGAACACATCGCCCACATGGCCGGTCGCATGGCTCTGGGTGAGCAGCGTCTGCCCATCGAAGCGCTGGGTGTAGGCGGTGAACTTGGTGATCGGCGGCTTGCCCTCGGGCGCGGGCGCAGCCGTCGCTGCGGATGCAGGCGGCTGCGCACTCTCGGGAGCCGAGGGCGTATCGCAGCCGGCAAGGGCCAGGAACAGGACGGAAGTCAGGACGGACGTGGCGAGGCGGTAGGTCATGAGCGGCGTAGTGAACCTTCGGGTGCTGCACGGAAAGGGGGGCGCCGCAGTCTTCGCCACGGCAAGCATCTCTCGCCCGGCGACTGCATGGGCTCGGGCGATTGTAGACACACCTGTCAATCCGTTCGCCAGCGCACGGTGGCGATCCGTGCAATCGACTGCAGGCTCATTCTCTGCGGCGGAATGGCGACCCGAATCACGTCATCGCAGGCCTCGATGCTCGCCAGCGAGATGAATCAGCCCCCCATCTTCCCGGGGGAAACCCTCAGTCCTTCCAAAAGGAAGCGACAGAAAGCTTATGGGGCTCACAGCGCTTCATAAGCTTTCCAGGGCGCACACCACCTGGCAGGCCGCTCCATACCCACCGGGCGACCGCCCTATCGCTCGAGCGTATGGCGTCAGGCTCGGTTTCCGCATGATGTCCGCTGTCGGGCACGTCCGGGCGCTTTCGACAGGGCGGGATCGGAGACCCCAACAGCTGCAACACGCGTGGCGCCTGCAGTGAGTACGGCAGCGCTGGCTGTCGCAGGCTGCTGCACGCGAATTCGTCTTGAGGCCCCGTTACCTCCACGCCTGCATGCGATCATCCTGCAACACACAAGGATGCTCCGCGATGCCCGATACACAGGACGACATGGAACAGCTGCACGAGCACGCCTACGCGTCGATGGACCGCGGCGACCTTGCCGGCGCGGCTCGCGATTTCGGCACCCTGCTGCTGCACCAGCCGGAGAACCGCTCGTACCACTACATGGCCGGTCTGGCTCACAAGTACCGGCTGGACTGGCCCGCCTCGCTGGAACACAACCTGCGGGCCATCGCGCTGGACGGCGCGTTCGACGAGGCACATCACTGGAACGCCGCCATCGCCGCGACCGCGCTGGGCCGCTGGAGCAAGGTCCGCGAACTCTGGGCGGCCTGCGGCATCGCCATCCCGCCGGGCGACGGCCCCATCGCATCGGATTTCGGCATCGCCGTCGTGCGGCTTGCGCCCTGGGGACATGGCGAAACCGTGTTTGCACGCCGTATCGATCCGGTCCGCGCCCGGCTGCTGAACGTGCCGCTCCCAGAAAGCGGCCACCGCTTCGGCGACATCGTGCTCCACGACGGCGCGTCCACCGGGTCGCGCTTCGACGGGGACCACGAGGTGCACGTGTTCAATGGCTTGGAGCGCCTGGTGCCTTCGCCGTTCCAGACCTTCGTCGTGTTCGTCCACGCCGGCAGCAAAAGTGACATCGATGCACTGCTCCGCGCAGAGGGCGATGGCATCGGCTACAGCGAGGACTGGACGCACAGCATCCGCAGCTACTGCCTGCGCTGCAGCTATGGCGCACCGCATCGGCATGCGGATGACGACGGGAACGACTGGCAGTCCCAGCGCAACCTGGGCATCGCCGCACTGGACCGGCACGCGGTCGACACGTTGCTCGGCAATTGGGCCGCGGACCATCCCGGCCGGCACGTGGAGGCGGTCGAGGTCCGCGAATGTCCGGTCCCCGCACGGGAAGACGGGCGCGCATGGTGGCTGTCGCCGGACTTGGAAGACGAACTGGTCAGCGATTAGGCGCCTGGCATCCGTACAGCAGACAGCAAGAAGCCCCGCCGATGCGGGGCTTCCTGCTTGACGGCCCGACAGCATCATCGGCGACCGCACACTCCAGCACGTCAGTGCAGAGCCGCACCGTACAAACGGATAGCCGTCTCGATGGCGTATGTGGCCGCCCGCCGTGCAGCAGCGGACGGGACGTCGGGAGGTTCGAAACCGCTCATGGACGGCGGACGTATTCCCCGCTATCGCACGCTTGCGGACGACGCAGGATCGGGAATAGCGACCTCGCCGCCCCACTGGGTGTAATGCGTGGTCGTATCCGCCGTGAACCCCGCTGCGCCGGCGGTCGCCAGCTGCAGGATGATCCGACCGGGCTCGTCCATCCACAGTGTCATGGCGTCGATGGTCGCGCCGCCCCAATGGAACGGCGCCGTCGCGGTCACACCGGCAAGATGCCGGGACGTGCCGTCGGGCAACGCCATGTCGCGCCATGCACCGACCTTCCATTCGGGAGCTGCGGCGATCATCCGCCGCGTCATCTCCGGCCCCGTCGCCTCGCGCCATGCCTTGACGATGCCGAACCCGACCTCCATTCCCGGCGTGCTCGGGTCCGCCTCCACCCAGCCGGTGTCGCCGAAGTCGACCCAGGACCTGCCCCCGGTGGTGGTCATCCGCACGCCGCTGTCGAGCGCTGCGTAGGCCTCGTACTCGTCGCCCATGCGCCACACCGTCCGCGAGGACACGGTCTCCGAGCGCATGGTGAACGCCCCGGAGCCCGCGAACGCGAGGTAATCGGCCAGGCACTTGCCCAGCGCGTCTCCGGAGATGCTGGCGCCCTCGACCAACGACAACGCACCGCAGGATGCCGGGCCATCCACGCGCTCCGCTCCGGCGGTCGCCGCCGGCGCGTCCGCGGAGGTCGGCTCGGGGGCGGCTCCGTCCCCGCAGGCCGACAGCATCAGGGCCAGGACGAGGACGCCTCCGGCAAGTGCGGGGGACGGTACGTTGCTCATCTGCAGCTCCTCTGCGTTGAAAAGTGAACCTGCCTCGCTACTTCGAACAGAGCACGTCATCGCCGACGCCAGGCTGGCAGTCCAGACCTTACGGATTCATCGACAGACAGGCCTGCACCCAGTCCTGCGCCAGCAGGTCCGCCACGCGCTCCGACGATTCCGACATCGGCAGATGGTCCGCGACACAGCGGCCGTCCGCTCCTGGCATGTCGCCAAGCCTTCCGTTGCACAGGTGCAGCGGCGTGTCGGTCCGCTGCCAGCCCGCATCGCATTCCGTGGTGGTCATCGAACCCGCACGCCCGCAGACGTGCGTGCGCCGCGCGGCCGTCGCTGATGTCGCGCGCGCGATGAGACGCCCCTCGTATTCCCTGCCCGACGCGACGTAAGACCACGTCCCGCAGATCCGTTCGCCGCGCTGCACCAGCTGATAGCGGTGGCACTCGTCCGGTGAGCGCGCGCCTGCGCACGCCTCCCAGCCACCGGCAAACGGACCGGCGAAAGCGGCATTCGCCGTATCGCGGCCCATGTCGGACGCGGACGCTGCAGACGCGCCGGCACGTAATGGTGTTTGCGCGGAGTCCTGCCCCATCGCGTACACAGACGCCGACGCCATGCACAGCGCAAGCCCCCGCCACATCGCTCGTCCCTGCATCTGCATCTGTATTCTCCTGTTCCCGGCCATCAGGGGACAATAGATAGTAGCGACGCCGACCTGCGACCAAGAGTCGCCGACGGTGCGCCACGGCTACCTATCAAGAGGGCTCGGCGTCCTGCAGCACGCGCACGTAACTCTCCAACTGGATCCGGAATCGCATCATCCAGAGGGACATGAGGTAGAGCACCACGATTAGCACCCCGAGAAACATGACGGGGCCGGAGACGGCTTTCAGCGCTTGATACTGGATGAACACGGCAACCAGAACCGGCAAAACGCCGAGCCGATCAACCGCACCGAAAATCATCGGGTAGCGCGATTTCATCGTTTCCAACCGCATCTGGGCATAGTTCAATCGGGACTGCCTGATCTCGTCGGGCACGGAACGAAGCCACTCCAGAAGGCGCCCGCGTTCGGTGAAGCTCTCGTCCAACTCCACTGCGTACTTGCGTCTTGCGTCCTTGAACTCTGGAAGCACATCCCTAGCCTGACGGTACGCCATCAGCGTCGCGCCACTCAGCTGTGCCGTCAGGCCAGCCCAAGTGAGCCAGAAGCTAGGAGCCGGAGCGATGAGAGAGCCCCAAGGCACGATCGCAAGCACCACTCCCAAAACGATTGACAGGAAAAGCAAGACATCGCGCCTGATGCCCAACTGCACGGGCGGTATCGTCGCGCGCATACGAGCCTCAAGCTCCTCGAAGAAGCCCGGCACCTCAGCTGGCTGATTCAATGCTCCGCACTCGATTTCACACTCAACCTGATCCTACCCGGCTTCTTACCAAGGCGGGACCCCATGAGCAGCCAGGCCGATCGGTTCGCAGCCAGTGAATGACGGGCGCCCCACATCCGAGGGGCGCCCGTGGTGGTGGCTCAGTGCAGCGACGCACCTGCAGGCCCGTAGCCCGCCCTCGCCTCGCGCACGCGCGATGGCAGACCAGTGGCTGGCCCCAGACGCTGCGCATTGACCTCGTCCAGCACCTCGCGCACTTCGCCGGCGGCGTCGAAGATCGCGTGGCCGACGACGGACAGCGTGCCGTCGGCGAACTCGGCCATGTCGGTGGCGGCCACCACGTCGCCGTGGGCGGTGATCGTTTCGATCAGGCGGTTGAGGGTGTCGATCTGGTCCAGGGTGACGCCGAAGGTGAGGTGTGCGGTGTCGGTATCGGGTGCGTCCGGAGACGCGTTGTCCGTGACGTCCGTGGCGTCCTCGTCGCTTGTGTCGGCAGCGTCTGCGGCAGCGGCCGGCCGCGACGGCCAGGACACCTCCTGCAGCACCCGATCCAAGTGGTCGCCCAGGAGTTCCAGGCAGGACGTCAGTTCGCCCATGCGGATTTCGGGTGCCGAATCCGGCCCCTCGTCCGCGCTGCGCGGCTCGGCCAGCTGGGCCAGGAACCGGACGTGGTCGCGGACCCGCTGCAGCCGCAGCTGGCTGTCCTCGGGCAGTACGTAGTGCAGGCCATCCAACCCATTCGATGCGTACGTCGACATGATTGCCTCCTCATTCCATGAAGTGGCCGCCCGCCATGCAGCAGCGGACGGGAAGTCGGGAGGTTCGAAACCGCACAGAGCCGGCGGGCGTATTCCCCTTGCGGGTGTTGTATTAGCCGCCCTCCCGACGCAGGCATCGCGTCGGCTGCGCCTGCAGGAACTGCAGACACAAAAAACCCACCGGTTTGACGGAGGTGGGTACCGCTCTGTGAGGAGTTTCGACGCTCCTTGGAAGCGAGACTGCGCCGGAAATGCAGGGGTGTCAAGCCGTATAGGACCAAGCGGAATCCACACGCATGGAGAGTAAGCCACCGTCAGGCCCCAGAATTGAAAGCTAACCTGACCCTGAGGTTTCCCCACGTTTCCATCTGCAAGATCAACACCTTGCGTTGTGCACGGGTGGAAACAAGTGCGCGCATGGCACAGCCTTCAAGGTGACTAAGCCAGAGAAGGACTGACGACCATGCGCGCCAGCCAAGTATTGCAGAAGTGTCTGCCACGCTCACTGTCGGCCATGCATGCCCTGCGCGAGCGGGCACTGCTTCACGCGGTCGAAGCGCTGCTGCAGGGGCGTCGACTGACCTTGACCGATGTCGCACGCGCCTGGCCCGGGGCGATGCGTGTGCGAGCGCCGCTCAAGGCGTTTGATCGATTGCTGGGTAATCACCATCTGCAGGTCGAGCGCAACGGCATCGATCACGACATGGCGCGCTGGCTGCTGCGTGGACCGCAGCCGATCATCGTCATCGGCTGGTCGGATCTCAAGCCAGACAAGAGCTGGTGCCTGCTGCGTGCCGCCGTCCCGGTCGGAGGGCGCACGCTGACGTTGCTGGACATGGTCGTCTCCGGTCGCGAACAGGGCGCGCCCGCAGCAGAAAGACGCTTTCTTCAGCAGCTGCAGCGGCTGGTGCCCGATGACGTTACCCCGATCCTGGTGACCGACGCTGGCTTCCGCACACCATGGTTTCGTGCCGTTTCGGCGATGGGCTGGCATTGGGTCGGTCGGTTGCGCGGGCGCACGCAGGTCAAACCGCAGCAGGTTCCTGATCGGCCGGACGAGTGGGTCGACAGCCGGAAGCTGCACGACTCAGCTTCCACAACGCCGTGCGAACTGCCGCCGATGCTGGCCAACCGCAGCTCACCCATCGCCTGCCGCCTGGTGCTGTATGCCAAGGCACGCCAGGGGCGCACCCGCCCGAATCGACGCACGCCCGGCCGGACATCACGCGCCTCAAGCAGCCAAAAAGCGTCGGCCCGCGAACGGGAGCCGTGGCTGATCGTGGCATCGCCGGAACTCAGGAGCGCCAGCGCCCGGCAGTTGGTGAAGCTCTATGCCCAGCGCATGCAGATCGAACTGGCATTCCGCGACCTCAAGTCGCACCGCTACGGTCAAGCCATGGAAGACAGCCTTACCCGGCAGGGCAAACGCCTGCAGATCCTGCTGCTGGTCAGCACCCTGGCCAGCTTCGCCAGCTGGCTTGCCGGGCTGGCTTGTGAGGCCACCGGCATCGCCCACTGGCTCTGGCCGATCAAGAGCACGCGCAAGCTGTACTCGACGCTGCGCGTTGGCCGCGAAGCGCTGGTCAGGCGATGGCCGATGGAGCCAGCATCCACGTGGCTTGAACGGCTGCGATCACCACCAAAGGCCGTCCTTGATCAGATGGCCTTGGCGGCATGAAAACGTGGGGAAACCTTAGTCCCTGACACCGTTTCTCCGAAATCAGTTCTGAAGACGGATCGCACGATTTCGGAGCGGAACACGCACTTCGTTTTCGTCGATCTCAACCCAACCATCCTGCACCGAAGACTCAAGCTTGGTCACCGTTTTCTGAAGCCCCCACCAAGTGCTTTGGGTGACCCGTAGTTGTCCGCCCCCCAGAAACTCCACATCGCTTGTGCGCCAAGTGAGGGTGATCGTAATCAATCCTGCAGAAAGCAGCACTAACATGATCGTGCCGATCAAAGTGTCGAAGAAGGATGCGATCGCGCCCTTCCCTGGGGGCTGGGACTGGGGCTGCATGGTCGTGTGCTCTGCTGAAGCGCTCATTTTCTGTTCCATTCTCTTGTAATGACGCACGCCATGACTTGGCGACGCGTATTGGGCTGATTACATCTCTGGTGTGAAAGGCCGCAGCACCTCCATCGCAGCGTCGGCCTTGCGCTGGAGGGACTTCGGCCAGCGTCGGCTTAGGACGCGTGGCGTGCGCGATGCGGCGATCGAGGGTAGTGTCCGTACAGAAATCGCGTTCGATACAGAAGGTGTTGGCCACAGGAGTGGACGTCACGTTGCCGATGGCGCTTGGGTTTGTAGTCGACAGTCGCGAAGCGTCTGCAGGCTGTCCGATGTTCTGGAGACTCTGATTCAGATTCCAGTTCAGCCCTTGGATCACCTGGTACGCGATCAACAGGAGGATGCAAGACGCTGCGAACGCCGGTGGCTTTGGCCCAGGACTTGGCAGCTCTACGTCCTGCAGGCACAGCGCGCCCCATTGCCGCATTCAACAGCTGCTCGCCGACTTGGGCTGCCAGCGTGTCGGCGATGCGGATTGCTGCGGGCGGAGCATCCGGTAGCAGGCCAAGCATTGCGCGGAGTTCGTCGCCGTCGATCAACTGGACCCGGCCGTTGCGGGCGGCGGCTTCGATGGCAGCACGGGTGAACTCGCCGCTGGTCACGACGATGGCGCCGTTGGCCTTGGCGTTGACCATCACGCCGATCAGTTGATGCGCGTCGTTGTGCCCCACCTTGCAGGCCTTCCAGTGCTTGACCTGCACCAGCACCAGCACCAGACACCCGTCGCGCCGCAGCTCCAGATTGATACCGCCATCGAACCGGCCGGCCGTCGCGCCTGTCCCCACGTGTGTCACCTGATAACCCGCATCCCGGTAGTACACGGCGAGAAGATGCTCCAGCCTGCCCCACCTCATCCCTGTCAGCGCATCGTCCCGACGATGCGCCGCCCGCATCAATCCCTGTCGCATGCCGTCCCCCTGACTGGCCTATGTCGCCGCTTATGCGGCGTCATCCCAAATAAGTGAAACTGACCCGGTCACTCGCTGCAGCAGAGCCCGCTCCCGCGTCTCGACCACGTCCTTGCGCAGCTCGGCGACCTGGGCAAGCGGTTGATCCCGCTCGGAACCAAGCTCGGCCAGCTGCACCTTCCAGGCAGAAGACGTCGCGGAGATCTCGGCCTTGAGCCGCTCCAGTGCTTTCTCGCGCTCCAGCTGCGTCAGCCCGCCGATGCGGGCAAGCGTGCCATGCATGGCGTCCCGATCTTTGGATACGGCTGCCAGATCGGCAAGCAGCTCACGTGCGAAGCGCCGCACGCCGAAGAACGGAATCTTTCGATTGATATCCATATCCCCCCAGCATCCCTTCATCGAAAAATTAAAGTTAACCTGACCGCGTTACCAGTCAGACGATAGTCGATGGAGCGCGTGTTCACGCGGCTGGAGCGGCTACGATCATCGCCAAAGACCATCCGATGACCTTGGCCACATGAAAACGCGGGGAAACCTTCCTGTCTTTTCTGCCCCCCCTTATCCGCTCTTTGCCTCTCAATTCGATGAGAAAATCTGGACTATAGAACTGCAAGCTTTCCTCCCCAAGCAAAACTATGCACCGGCAACCTTCTTATTCCTCCATCGCCTAGCCTTCTGCGCAAAGCCAGGCTCAATACCATCAATGAAATTAATTAATCCCTCCAGTTTATCGACGCCGTCGGAATCCAACTGAGACATCGAGTCACGATGAGCCATAGCACGAACAAGCCGCTTCCTGTCTCGACCCACCGACAACTCACCTTCTGGCGTTATTACAATCCCGGTCACCACTCGGCGGCCAGCTCGTGACGCATGCAATGTCTTCGCAGTATTTAATTTCAATCGAGGGTACAAAATTTCTGAAATAACCACCTCGACCATCGACTGGAAATCGGCAAGAATCCCTTCCCGCCGAGAAGAGAAGGTCAAATCATCCGCGTATCGCGTGTAAGTGATATCTCGCTCTGCAGCCTTCTTTGAAATTAGATCATCAAAGCTATACATGACCGAGTTAGATAGAAATGGGGAAGAGGGGGCCCCAATGCACAACTGAAGGGGGAATTTCCGCCCGTTTGCCCACATACACGATCTAGTTATCACAAATGCGTCAACTTCAGAAATAGAAGGAGCGAAGCAATTTATGTGAGCGACAATATCACTCTCCAGTATGGATGGAAAAAAGTTTGAGAAATCCATTTTCAAGAGAAATCGTGATGAAGCATGGATTCCCGCATTCTTCTTGATTGAGGAGCCAACCTCGTAGGCATTCACCGCGTCATGCATCGGAAGAAGCGGGCGAAGAAAATCAACAACCCTCGACTGGATCCATTTAACCTCTTTTGCAGGCTGCGCCAACTGCCTCAGACCGCCGGTGCGCTTTTTAACCTTAAAGCTCTTGTAGCGAAACGGAGCAGTCCTGACGATGTTGGCAACCTGCTCCGGAAGCAGACCAGACTCCAAGGACAAGACCCTGATGAGGTGCGAGCTCTCCAATTTATCCACGACGCACCTCCTGGATGGCGCGGAATCGCTTCCGATCTACCTCTTCGTAGTACCGAGCGATATCCATCTGCATCCGCTCGAGATCTAACTCAGAGCGCTTTATGCTCCATCTAATGAAATCAGAACTACCCTTAGCAACATAAAATCGCTGGCGCGACCTGGCAACGATATAAACAAGCTCAAGGCGCTCCAATATAAACATTGCTTGCCGCAAATCCTCATTTGACATCTTCACATCAAACAAGTCGAGATAAAGCTCGATTTCCGTAATGGTCAGCGCACTCATCAGCCAAATTAGATTACAAATAAGAAGAGCTCTATGCAGCCACTTTCCTGGATCGAATCTTGATTCTGGATTTTTCGAGACCGCACGCTCTTGCAGAGCGTCGAATAATTCATGAGCAGACGCAGCAAGCCAATCTTTATCGACTGTTTCGCGCCCTCCCTGCAATCGAACCCAAGGAAAAACCTCGGCCTCATTTTCCAATAGCTCCAAGTATTTGATGGGGCCAAGACGGATGAATGAAGGCTGGTCGAAATGATGTGAAGAGACGAATACAGAGAGCTTCCTCTGGAACGACTCCATAGCGGAAAATAGCCCTAGCTCGGCAAGGCTTCCGGGGCTCTCCAGTATCAACACAATTACATCGGAAAGCTCAGCAAGGTGCTCTTCAAAGGTACGGAGATCGCGGTAGTGCCCATCGACCGACCATTCTTTGAACTCTTCAGCAAGCCTGATCCGGTTAAACAGTGACGGCTTCGAAGCAGCCACACGCAATAGCGCATCCCGAACGGAAAGTGGCTCTTGCTCGCGCACATCAACTGGTCCGCCACATACAAATATGAAACCGCTGTACGCCCTGATCCAAGCAGGGCTACTTGCTAGTTTCAGTATTGCATCGTCCCTAGGATCCATCATCGCCAATTTGCTTTTTACTTTGATGCGCCGTAAAGCCGGTGCCCGGCTTTGCGAGGGCTCGCAGCGAAGCCGGGCACCGGCTTTACGGCGATAATCCCACGCAATTTCAACAGTCCGACGAAGCGTCAGACTATCTGCGCGGCAAACGCAGACCGCTAAAAAGCAATTATCTCCCCAACCAGCCGCATAACGGCTGGGCACCAAGGCTATCCGATGTAAGGGCCGATGCCAAGGCTCGCTATCACTGGCACACGCACCCACCGATCGCTGCCAGGAGAACGACCGCGACACTCGCACCCCTGGTCCGAGGCGGCGTTACATATTCCTTCGATACTCCCCGCCCACGTCATACAGCGCATGGCTGATTTGCCCCAGGCTGTGGGTCTTGACCGCATCCACCAGGGCCGCGAAGACGTTCCCCCGCCTGCGCGCAGTGTCCTGAAGATACGCCAGGCCGTGGCCGTCGTGCACCTCGGCCGCGCCCTCCCCCTCTTCCGCCACCACATGGCCGTGGCCGGTTTCCCCTTCCGGCGCCAGCCGGTTGCGTGAGGCCTGCCAGCCGCGCACGTTTTCGATCTGCTGGGCCTTCTCGCCTTCCGTCGAGCGGATCAGTTCGATCTCGGTGGCGACCTCGCCGCCGCCTTCCTTGGGCAGGAACATGTTCACGCCCACCAGCGGCAGCGAGCCGTCGTGCTTCTTGTGCTCGTAGTACATGGACTCATCCTGGATCTTGCCGCGCTGGTACATGGTGTCCATGGCGCCGAGCACGCCGCCGCGCTCGCTGATGGCCTCGAACTCGGCGTACACGGCCTCCTCGACCAGGTCGGTCAGGTAGTCCACCGCGAAGCTGCCCTGCCAGGGGTTCTCGCAGAAATTGAGCCCCAGCTCCTTGTTGATGATCATCTGGATGGCCACGGCGCGGCGCACGCTCTCTTCGGTGGGCGTGGTGATGGCCTCGTCGTAGGCGTTGGTGTGCAGGCTGTTGCAGTTGTCGAACAGGGCGTACAGCGCCTGCAGCGTGGTGCGGATGTCGTTGAACTGGATCTCCTGCGCGTGCAGGGACCGGCCGCTGGTCTGGATGTGGTACTTCATCATCTGGCTGCGTTCGTTGCCGCCGTAGCGCTCGCGCATGGCGCGCGCCCAGATGCGGCGGGCGACGCGGCCGATGACGGTGTACTCCGGGTCCATGCCGTTGCTGAAGAAGAAGCTCAGGTTGGGCGCGAAGTCGTCGATGCGCATGCCGCGCGCCAGGTAGTACTCGACGATGGTGAAGCCATTGGACAGGGTGAAGGCGAGCTGGCTGATCGGGTTCGCCCCGGCCTCGGCGATGTGGTAACCGGAGATGGACACCGAGTAGAAATTGCGGACCTGGTGGTCGACGAAGTACTGCTGGATGTCGCCCATCATGCGCAGGGCGAACTCGGTGCTGAAGATGCAGGTGTTCTGGGCCTGGTCTTCTTTCAGGATGTCGGCCTGCACGGTGCCGCGCACGGTCCTGAGGGTGTCGGCCTTGATGCGGGCGTAGGTGTCGGCGTCCACCAGCTGCTCGCCGGTGATGCCCAGCAGGCCCAGGCCCAGGCTGTCGTTCCCGGCCGGCAGTTCACCGTGGTAGCGCGGGCGGCTGCCGCCGGCGGCGATGCGTGTTTCGAAGAAGGCGTCGATGGCCTGCTGCGCGTCGGCCCAGCGCTGCGGGTCCGCCTTGAGGTGTTTTTCCACCTGCTGGTCGATGGCGCAGTTCAGGAACATCGCCAGGATGATCGGCGCCGGGCCGTTGATGGTCATCGACACGCTGGTGGTGGGCGCGCACAGGTCGAAGCCGGAATAGAGCTTCTTCATGTCGTCCAGCGTGGGCACGTTGACGCCGGAGTTGCCGATCTTGCCGTAGATGTCCGGGCGCGGCGCCGGGTCCTCGCCGTACAGGGTGACGCTGTCGAAGGCGGTGGACAGGCGCGCGGCCGGCTGTCCGGCCGACAGGTAATGGAAGCGGCGATTCGTGCGCTCGGGCGTGCCCTCGCCGGCGAACATGCGGATGGGGTCCTCGCCGGTGCGGCGGTACGGGTAGACGCCGCCGGTGTAGGGATAGCTGCCTGGCAGGTTCTCCTTGCCGAGGAAGGTCAGCAGCTCGCCCCAGCTGCGGTAGGTGGGCGCGGCGATCTTGGGGACCTTCTGATGGCTGAGCGACTCGCGGTAGTTCTCGACGCGGATGGCCTTCCCGCGCACCTGGTACTCGGTGACGTCGTCGGTGATGGACTGCAGCCGGGCCGGCCACTCGCGCAGCAGGCGCAGGGATTCTGACGACAGCGCGTGGATGGCGTCGTTGTAGCGCTGGCGCAGGGTGAGCAGGCTGCGGTCGGGGCTGGCGTCGTTGCGATGCGCGGGATCGGCGGTGCGCGCGTCATGGGGCATCGCGGCGTCGGCGGCGGCCGGCTCGGCACTGCGCGGCACTCGCGCGGCAGGATGCAGCGCCTCGTGCGGGTACGGCGCCAGGCGCTCCGGCAGCTGCGCATCGTCCAGTTCGCGCAGCGCTTCCCACAGGCCCTGGGCGCGGCTGGCGGTCTCGGCCTCGGTCTCGATGCGGCGGTTGATGGCCCGGCCCTGCTCGGCGATCTCGGCCAGGTAGCGCACGCGCGCGCCGGGGATCAGCACGGTGGCGCGCGGCTCCTTGAGGCTGGTGTCGAGCTGGGGAGTGAAATCGCAGCGCGGGGAAGAAAGGGGGTCAGAGTCACTTTTCCCCTCAGGGTGTTGCGGCGAGCGATGTTCAACGGGGGAAAAGTGACTCTGACCCCCTTTCCCCTTCTTCTCGCGCAGCAGCCGGCACAGGTTGATGAACATCCAGCTGATGCCGGGGTCGTTGAACTGGCTGGCGATGGTCGGATAGACCGGGATGTCGGCATCGGCGGTGGCGAAGGCGTTGCGGTTGCGCTTCCACTGCTTGCGGATGTCGCGCAGCGCGTCCTCGGCGCCGCGACGGTCGTACTTGTTCAGCGCGATCAGCTCGGCGAAGTCGAGCATGTCGATCTTCTCCAGCTGGCTGGCCGCGCCGTAGTCGCTGGTCATGACGTACATCGGGAAGTCGACCAGGTCGACGATCTCCGAATCGGACTGGCCGATGCCGGCGGTCTCCACGATCACCAGGTCGAAGCCGCGCGCCTTGAGGAAGCCGATGCAGTCCTTGAGCACCGCGTTGGTGGCCACGTTCTGGCGGCGGGTGGCCATCGAGCGCATGTAGACGCGCGGGCTGCGCAGGCTGTTCATGCGGATGCGGTCGCCCAGCAGCGCGCCGCCGGTGCGGCGGCGGGTGGGATCGACCGAGACCACGGCGATGCGCATGGCCGGGAAGCAGGCCAGGAACCGGTTCAGCAGTTCGTCGGTGACCGAGGACTTGCCTGCGCCGCCGGTGCCGGTGATGCCGACCACCGGCGTATGCCCGGCCGCCAGCTGCCACTGCTTGCGCAGGCGGCCCAGCTCGGCCTCGCCGACGCTGTTGTCCTCGATGGCCGACAGCACGTGGCCCAGGCCGATCTCGTCGTCGATGTCGGGCATGAAGCGGGCGTCGGCATCGGCCGCGTCGTGCGCCTGCGCGAGGTGGCGGTCGCGGCCGGCGGCGGCGCGCTGGACCACGTCGCCGATCATCTCCACCAGGCCCATCTTCATGCCGTCGTTGGGGTGGTAGATGCGCTCGACGCCGTAGGCCTGCAGTTCGCGGATCTCCTCGGGGGTGATGGTGCCGCCACCGCCACCGAACACGCGCACGTGGCCGGCGCCGCGCTCGCGCAGCATGTCGACCATGTACTTGAAGTATTCGACGTGGCCGCCCTGGTAGGACGACAGCGCGATGGCGTCGGCGTCTTCCTGCAGCGCCGCGCGGACCACGTCCTCGACGCTGCGGTTGTGGCCCAGGTGGATGACCTCGGCGCCCTGCGCCTGGATCAGCCGGCGCATGATGTTGATGGCGGCGTCGTGCCCGTCGAACAGGCTGGCGGCGGTGACGAAGCGCAGCGGCGTCGCATCGGTGCGGGCGTCGGGCAACTGGCTGGCGGGCGTGGACATGCGCGTGACCTGTGCTGGAACCTGCCCCGATCTTAGTCCTTGCACCTGAAACGATTGGGTGCAGTGCAGCGTGACTTTGGTGATGGGGCGCCGCGGGGCATCGGCGCAGATGTGCGCTGTGATTGCACATCTTTCTCGGGGGACCGCGACTGCGTTGCATCCGGTGCGGGCAATGCGGCACGGGCATGGCGGTCGCGGCTGCGGCCGCTCCTACAGGAGGGCGTGGCTGCGATCCGTCGAGGTTCGCGGCGACCGCCGTTGCAGGAGCGGGCTGTGCTTGCACCACTTTTTCGGGGGACCGCGACTGCGCTGCATCCGGCGCGTCCAATGCGACACCGGGCATGGCGGTCGCGGCTGTGGCCGCTCCTACAGGGAGGCGTGGCATGCGATCCGTCGAGGTTTCGCGGGGGCCGCCGTTGTAGGAGCGGGCTCTGCTTGCACCCCTTTTTCGGGGGACCGCGACTGCCCGGCGTCCGGCGCATCCAATGCGGCACCGGGCATGGCGGTCGCGGCTGCGGCGCTCCTACAGTAAGCGAGGCGTGTGATCCGTGGCGCCGGTTCAGGCGAGACCGAACGGGAGGTTCGGCGAGGACACCACGCGCTCGCCGACGGTTTCGCCGGCCAGGAAGCGCAGCGCGGCGGCGATCACCAGCGGGTCGGCGGCGATGCGGTGGTGGCCCATGCCGGTGGTGCTGAGCAGGCGCGCACGCGGCCACAGGCGGGCGTAGGCCTCGCCTTCGTGCCAGGGCACGTCGGTGTCGGCGAGGTCATGGACGACCAGCGCCGGCAGGCCCAGCGTCGGCACGTGCCGGTGCGCGGCGATGTCGTCGACCGAGACGCCCAGCGCACGTTCGAAGCCGGCGAACATCGGCCCGACCAGCGACTGCGCCAGGCCGACCATGCCGGCGAAGCGTTCGCCGGCAGCGCGCATGTCGGCCGCCGGTGCGATCAGGATGGCGCGTTCGGCTTCCAGCCCCTGCGCAAGTGCGTAGGTCGCCGCGGCGCCGCCCATCGAGTGCGCGATCACCGCCGCCGGCCGGCCGTGCTGGCGGGCGACGTGGGTCAACGCCGAGGCGAAACCCGGCACCGACGCGCTGCCGCCTTCGCTGCGGCCGTGCCGCGGCTGGTCGTAGGAGACGAAGGCGTAGCCGGCCTGGCGCAGCGCGGTCATCCACGGCAGGCAGCGCAGGCCGAACGAGGACCAGCCGTGCACGAACAGCACCCACGGCTGGCTCCGCGGGTCGCCCCAGACGTAGGTCGCCAGGCGCGTGTCGCCATGGTCCAGCCATTCCAGCCGGCCGTCGCCGGGGTCGGCCGCCAGCGCGCGCTTGCGCGAGGAGCGCATCGGCGTGCCGAACAGCCGCGCGGCCTGCGCCACCGTGGCCTGCGGCATCATCAAACTGCCGCTGGCGAAAGCCGCACGCAGCCACCAGGGCGCCGAGACGGATCGAACGGTCGTGCTTTTTTGTGACGACAGGGAATCGGGCACGGCAGCCATGGGCGCTCCGGTCAGTGGTTGGGGGACGCCGGCGCGGCCAGATGCCGCCCCAGCAGTTCATCGACGGCAGCGCGGGCCAGCCGCGACGCCGACTGCGGCTGGTGCAGCCGCGCGTGATGCAGGCCTTCGACCACGGCCTGCAGCTGGAAGGCGAGCAGTTCGACGTCGACACGCGCGGCGAGCTCGCCGCTGTCGACGGCCATCTGCACGGCGCGCTCGATCGCCTGGCGCCAGCCGCCGGACAGCGCGGCGACGTGGTCGCGCATCGGCCCGGGCCGGCCGTCGTACTCGAGCATGGCGCTGAGGAAGATGCAGCCGTCCGGGTGCGCCTCGATCCAGCGGATCCAGTGCTCGGCGATGGCGCGCAACCGCTGCAGGCCGCGCGGCTGGGCCAGCGCCGGCGTCATGATCCGGCCGACGAACTCGGTGGCGACCGAATCCAGAGTCTCCCGCAGCAGGTCCTCGCGCGACCCGAAGTGGGCGAACACCCCGCTCTTGGACATGCCGGCCGAGGCGGCCAGGTCGCCGATGGTCACGCCTTCCAGGCCGTAGCGGCCGGCCAGGCCGGTCGCGTGCTCGACCAGGCGCTCGCGCGTGCTGGCGCCCTTGGCGGTCTGGGAAGCGGAGGCAGGATGCATGGCGCGCATAAATAGCACGACCGTTCGATCCATTCAAGCGCACTCTCACATGGCGGCCGGGGCCTCGGGTTAGAATGCCGCCATCGCGACGACACGCCTCTCATCCGGCCCCGTCGCGTTTTTTGTTTGCAGTGCACGCTCACCCTCCTGTCGCCCCGTCGCGCCCGCCGCCGACGCCACAGCCAAGACGCGGAGCCCCACATGCTCTTCGAAACGCTCGCCACCTCCGGCCACGAACAGGTCGTCTTCTGCCACAACCCGGACGCCGCCCTGAAGGCGATCATCGCCATGCACAGCACCGTGCTCGGCCCCGCGCTGGGCGGCGTGCGCATGCGCCACTACGCCAACGAGGCCGACGCGCTGCGCGACGTGCTGCGGCTGAGCCGCACGATGACCTACAAGAACGCGCTGGCCGGGCTCAACGTCGGCGGCGGCAAGGCGGTGATCATCGGCGACCCGAAGGTGGACAAGTCCGAGGCGCTGTTCCGCAGCTTCGGCCGCCATGTGGACGCCCTCGCCGGCCGCTACATCACCGCCGAGGACGTGGGCACCGACGTCAACGACATGGAGCAGATCTACCTGGAGACCGAGTTCGTCACCGGCGTGCACCAGGTGCATGGCGGCTCCGGCGACCCGGCTCCGTTCACCGCCTACGGCACCCTGCAGGGGCTGATGGCGGCGATGCAGCGCAAGTTCGGCCACGAGGAAGTGGGCAAGGCGCGGATCGCGGTGCAGGGCCTGGGCCACATCGGCATGGAGCTGGTGAAGCTGCTGCGCGAGCGCGGTGCGAAGTTGATCGTCTCCGACCTGGATCCGGCGCTGGTGGACCGCGCGGTGTCCGAGTACGGCGCCGAGGCGGTGGCCTGCGACGAGATCCATGGCGTGGACGCCGATGTGTTCGCCCCGTGCGCGATGGAAGGCAGCATCGACGAGACCACGATCGACCGGCTGAAGGCGAAGATCGTCTGCGGCTCGGCCAACAACCAGCTGGCCAGTCATGCGATCGGCGACGAACTGCACCGGCGCGGCATCCTGTACGCACCCGATTACGCGGTCAACGCCGGCGGCGTGATGAACGTGTCGCTGGAGATCGACGGCTACAACCGCGAGCGCGCGATGCGGCTGATCCGCAGCATCTACCACAACGTCGGGAAGATCTTCGACCTGTCCGAGCGCGAAGGCATCAGCCCGCAGTACGCCGCCGACCGCATCGCCGAAACGCGCCTGGCCGCCATCGGCAAGCTCAAGCTGCCGATGGGCCGGGCCACCCCGCGCATCGGCCATCTGCGCGGGGAGCGCTGAGCCGTCGCTATCGGGCCGGCGCGCGGATGCGTGCTGCCCGATGCGGTTCGCGCGTGCCACCGCGGTGTGCGCCTCCGTCCGGGAAGGACGCCGTTGTGTCCGGACCACCGCACCGCCCTGCACCTTGCTGACGTGCGCATCCATCGCCGTTTTCGGCCCCTGCGGTCCGCGCGGCGACGCCAGCGCATGCCGGGGATGCGAACGCGGCAGCGTCCGCACTGCAGCAGGCGGGAGTAACCGCCCCCGCGCCGGAAATCCGCCGTCCGCGCTCCATGAACCGTAGGCCGCCCTGATCGTCGCCTGATCGCCGCCCGACCGGCGATGGACGAGGCCTGCGGGCGCCCGGGAGCGCGGACTGCCGTGTTCCACGCCGACACCGCCGGCCGGCGACGTGCGCAGGCCCGATTTCGACGCTGCTTCCGCGCATCGCCCTGGCGACGGCGCGCGGACACCACGCGTTGGGACGCCGCGGGGCGTCAGCGCCGGGTTCGGCCAGGCCCGTGACGCGCGGGAGCGCTCCGGTCGCGACCTGCACGAAAGCCGGCCTCGCATGGCGGCGGCGCGGAGCCATGCCGGCAGCACCCCGGCTCCGTCCGCGCCACCGCCGGCGTTCGTGCTGCACCTGCAACGTGTCGCCGACACATCCGCCGCCTACACTTGGGTACAGATGAAACCATCAGGGTGGAGGGACCCGATGCGGATGTTCCAGATGGGCGAGGAGATCGAGGCCCTGCGCGATGCGGTGCGCCGCTTCGCCGACAGCGAGATCGCGCCGCGTGCGGCGCAGGTCGACCACGACAACGTGTTCCCGCAGGACCTGTGGCCCAAGCTGGGCGAGCTCGGCCTGCTGGGCATGACCGTGCCGGGGGAGTTCGGCGGCAGCGAGATGGGCTATACCGCGCATCTGGTGGCGATGGAGGAGATTTCGCGTGCGTCGGGATCGATCGGCCTGAGCTACGGCGCGCACTCGAACCTGTGCGTGTCCAACCTCTACCTCAACGGCAACGACGCGCAGCGGCAGAAGTACCTGCCGAAGCTGTGCAGCGGCGAATGGAAGGGCGCGCTGGCGATGAGCGAGCCCGGCGCCGGCTCGGACGTGGTCGGTTCGATGCGTTGCACCGCCGAACTGCACGATGGCGTGTGGATCGCCAACGGCAACAAGATGTGGATCACCAACGGCCCCGAGGCCGACGTGCTGATCGTCTACATGCGCACCGCGGGCAAGGAGGCTGGCAGCCGCTGCATGACCGCCTTCATCGTCGAGCGCGGCATGCCGGGGTTCTCCACCGCGCAGAAGCTGGACAAGCTGGGCATGCGCGGCTCCAACACCTGCGAGCTGGTGTTCGAGAACTGCGAGATTCCGGCCGGGAACGTGCTCGGCGAGGTCAACCAGGGCGTGCGCGTGCTGATGAGCGGCCTGAACACCGAACGGCTGGTGCTCAGCGGCGGCCCGATCGGGTTGATGCAGGCCGCGCTCGACATCGCCCTGCCCTACGTACGCGAACGCCGGCAGTTCGACGCGGCCATCGGCACCTTCGGCCTGATGCAGGGCAAGCTGGCCGACATGTACACCGCGCTACAGTCCAGCCGCGCCTTCGCCTACCAGGTCGCGCGCGATTACGACGCCGGGCATTCCTCGCGCGCGGCCGCGGCCAGTTGCCTGCTGCATGCGTCGGAATCGGCCGTGCAGGTGGCGCTGGAGGCGATCCAGTCGCTGGGCGGCAACGGCTACATCAACGAGTACGCGACCGGGCGCATCCTGCGCGACGCCAAGCTCTACGCCATCGGCGCCGGCACCAACGAGATCCGCCGCATGCTGATCGGCCGCGAGCTGTTCGAGGGCAACGGCTGAGCGGATATCCGCGAGTCCAGGCGGTCGCGGCTGAGGCCGCTCCTACAGGGGATCCAACACCTCCACGCGCACCGCGAGGGCCCTGTTCTTGTAGGAGCGGGCTCGACCGCGACCACCCTCCATCCAGCGAAGCCGATCCACGCCTCGGATGCGACCACCAACCCATCGGTGCCAATGCGTCGCCTCGCATGGCGGTCGCGGCTGGGGCCGCTCCTACGGGGGATCCAGCACCTCCACGCGCGTCGTGAGGCCCCTTTCTTGTAGGAGCGGGCTCGACCGCGACCACCATCCTTCCAGCGAAGCCGATCCGACGCCTCGGATGCGACACCAACCCGTCCGTGCCAATGCGTCGCCTGGCATGGTGGTCGCGGCTGGGGCCGCTCCTACACGGGATCCAGCACCTCCACGCGCGCCGTGAGGGCCCTGTTCTTGTAGGAGCGGGCTCGACCGCGACCACCATCCATCCAACAAAGCAGATCCGACGGCTCGGATGCGACCACCAACCCGTCCGTGCCAATGCGTCGCCTGGCATGGCGGTCGCGGCTGGGCCGCTCCTACGGGGGATCCAGCACCTCCACGCGCGTCGTGAGGCCCTCTTCTTGTAGGAGCGGGCTCGACCGCGACCACCCTCCATCCAGCGAAGCCGATCCGACGCCTCGGATGCGACGACCAACGCATCCGTGCCAATGCGTCGCCTGGCATGGCGGTCGCGGCTGGGGCCGCTCCTACAGGGGATCCAGCACCTCCACGCGCGTCGTGGGGTCGTCTTCTGTAGGAGCGGGCTCGACCGCGACCGCCATCGATCCCGGCCTCCGCAGCACAGGACGTGGCCAGGCTCAGAACCCGAACGCGTAGCGCAGCGACAGCATCCGCGCGTCGCCGCGGGGACCGAAGCGCTGGTCGTAGCCGAACGACAGCGTCGAATGCGGCGACAACCAGGCCTGCGCGGACAGGCCGACCATGCCGCCGGAGCGGGTCGGGTCGGACGAGGCCAGTGGCGACCAGGCCTCGATGCCGGTGAAGCTGGCGTCCAGGGCCATGCCGTCGCTGGCCAGGGTCTGCTGCCATTCGGCGTAGCCACGCAGCGTGATCCGCTGCCAGTCGCGTTCGGCGCGCAGGCCGGCGATGGCCTGGCTGCGCGAGGCGCTGCCATCGTGGCTGCGCAGACCGAAGCCTTCGCCGCCGTGCTCCAGGAAGCCATCGCTGCGCACCTGCGCATGTTCGGCGCCGACGTACGGCACCAGCGCGCCGGCGCCGTGCTCGAAGCGGTAGCCGGCTTCGAGGCTGGCGCTGGCGAAGCTGCCCGCGTAGTCGCTGTGCACGCCAAGACGCTGCCCTTCCAGCAGCAGCTGGCGGTCGATCCCGCGCTGGTACTGGCCGCCGCCGACCTGTCCAAATGCGTAAGCCGCGCCCCAGCGGCCGCCGAGATAGGCCTGCGCCTGGGTCTGGCGTTCGCGGCTGCGGTCGGCGGTGCCGCCGACCAGACTGCGACTGTTGCTCTCGCCGAACGCCAGGCCGCTGACCAGGCCGGTGCCGACGGCCACGTCGTTGCCGATCATCCAGCCATCGAGCTGGGCCTGCGCGCCACCGCCCTCGCCTGCCTGGCCGAGGGTGCGGGCCCAGCCGCCGGCGCGGGCGCCGGACGCGGCGAGCCCGTCGAAGCGCGAGGCCAGCGTGCGCCGGGTCAGGTCCAGGGTGTCGAAGGTGGCGTTGGCCGCCGCCGCATGCACTTCGCCGGAGAGGCTGCGCAGCGAGGCCGACGCCGCGGCGGCGTCCTCGATGCGCTGCAGGTCGCCGGCGATGCGGATGACGCCGTCGGCGATCGCGCCCCCGCCCTGCGCCTGCTGCGCGTCGATCCGGGCGAAGGCCTGTTCGACACGCGTGGCGGCACCAACGCCCGCCGGTCCGATGTCCGGCAGTCCCAGCGCCGCGGCGGTGACGTTGATCCGGCGCACGTCCAGCCAGGCCTGGGTACCCGAGTACAGCAGCGAGGCTTCAAGGAACACCGACGGCGCACTGGTCAACCCCTCGAAGCGGCCGTTGAGGCCGCCGTTGGCGGTGAGCACGTTCTCGCGCACCTGGGTGACGTAGCCGCTGCGCACGCCGGCTACATGCACGGTGCCGCCTTCGATGGTCGCGCGACCCTGCACCAGCAGTTCGCCATAGCCGAGCACGGTGGCCAGCTGCGCACCGGCGCGCTGCACGTAGTCGCCGCCCACGCGGATGCTGGTGGCGTCGGCGGCGCCGGCATCGATCAGCACGGTGCCGGCATTGGTCAGGTCGCCGCCCAGCGTGCCGGCGCCGGCCAGGCGTGCGCCGCTGTCGACGGTGACATCCGAGCGGCGCAGGTCGCCGAGCACGCGCAGGGTGCCGCCCTGCACGCGGGTCTCGCCTGCGTAGTCCAGTGGCGTCCCCGCAGCGCCCAGGGTGAGCGTGCCATCGCCGCGCTTGACCAGGCCGCCATTGCCGCTGATCGGGTTGGTCCACTGCGAGCTACCGCTGAATGCCACGCTGACGTCGCCCCAGTCGAACTTCGCCGGGCCGCGCAGCGCTTTTTCGAGGTTCAGCAGGCCATGGCCGAACACCGCATCGACGCCGCTGACGCCCAGGTCGGTGGCGGTGCCGAGCAGGGTCTGCCTGACCAGGTCGTTGCTGAAGTACGGATACTTCTCCCACACCACCGCGGCCGCACCGGACACCAGGGGCGCGGCGTACGAGGTGCCGCTGCCGTAGAAGTAGGTGGTGCTGCCGACGGTGTCGGTGTGCCCGGTGAACAGCGCGGTGCCGGGTGCGACCAGACAGTAGTTCATCGCCACGCCGCACGCGTTGGAATAGGACGCCAGCTGGGTCGGGTTGGCGGTATCCAGCGCCGCCACCGCCAGCCAGCCGCGCTCCAGGTCGGCGGCGGGGCGGCTGTTGTTGGGGCCGGCCTGGCTGGGCAGCGCGGCCATGTTGGTCGGGTCGCCGCGGCCTTCGTTGCCGGTGGCGAACACGACCAGACCGTCGTTGTCGCGGATGAAGAAGCGGTACTCGTCGGCGATCGCCGCGGTGGCGTTCGGGTTGGTCCAGTACAGGCCGCCCCATGAGTTGTTCATGATCCGCATGCCGCGTGCGGCCAGGTCCTGGTGGACCGGCTTCAGGCCGATCGCGCCATCGACCGCGTTGCCCTGGCCGGAGCCGTCATCGGTGGGGCGTTCGTCGTTGATGATGCGCGCCGAAAGGATCGTGGCGCCCGGCGCCACGCCGCCGGGCCAGCTGCCGACCGGCTGCCCGGCAGCCAGCTGCGCGACGGTGGTGCCGTGGCCGACCTTGTCGTCCACGGTCATGTCGTTGCGGGCGGGGTTGACGTAGCTCAGGTTGGCGGCGACCCGTCCGGCCAGCGCCGGATGGTTGCGGTTGACGCCGGTATCGATCACGCCGATGCGGTAGCCGGCCCCGGTGTAGCCGCCGCGCTGCGCGCCGGTGGCATTGGTCAGCGCCAGGTGCGCATCCATCGCCGGCTGCACCGGCGGCGGCGGTGGAGACGTCGGGGGCGGCGGCGGCGGGGGTGGTGGCGGAGGCGGCGGTGAGGTCGGCGTGCCGGGGCGGATGTTCTCGCCACCACCGCCACCGCCACAGGCCGTGAGCCCGCCAAGCAGCGCGGCTCCGACCGCCACCGCCAGCAGTGTCCGTGCGACCGCCCTGCCCGATCCCGCCACCTGCATGCCCATCTCTCGCTCCCGGTGCGTGCGACGGCGTCCATGACCACCGCTTCTGTGTCGGTCCGTATACCGCAACGGCGGCCCGCTGTCGCCTGTCGGCGGCCGCGGTGGCGGGGGCGTGTGCCAGCCGCGATAATCGGGACTCATCCGAAGAGGTCATCGCACATGTCCGACATCGTCATCGCCGCCGCCAAACGCACCGCCATCGGTTCCTTCCTGGGCCAGTTCAACGGGGTGCCGACCACCTCGCTGGGCGCCACCGCGGTCGAGGCGGCACTGGCCCAGTCCGGCGTTCCCGCGTCCGATGTCAGCGAAGTGATCCTGGGCTGCGTGCTGCCGGCCAACCTCGGCCAGGCGCCCGCGCGCCAGGCGGCGCTCGCCGCCGGCCTGCCAACCAGCGCCGGCTGCACGACCATCAACAAGGTCTGCGGCTCGGGCATGAAGGCGATCATGCTGGGCCACGACCTGATCAAGGCCGGCTCGGCCACGATCGTGGTCGCCGGCGGCATGGAGTCGATGAGCAACGCGCCGCACCTGATCCCCAACTCGCGCACCGGCAACCGCTACGGCAACTTCCAGGCCGTCGACCACATGGCGTGGGACGGCCTGACCAATCCGTACGACGGCAAGTCGATGGGCGTGTTCGGCGAGGCCACCGCGGCCAAGTTCGGCTTCACCCGCGAGGACCAGGACGCGTTCGCGATCGAGTCGGTCAAGCGCGCGCAGGCGGCCCAGGCGGCCGGCGCGTTCGACGAGGAGATCGTTCCGGTCAAGGTCGCCACCCGCAAGGGCGAGGTCGAGTTCGCCAGCGACGAACAGCCGGGCAAGTCCGACGTCTCCAAGATCCCGACCCTGAAGCCGGCGTTCGCCAAGGACGGCACGGTCACCGCCGCCAGCTCGTCGAGCATCTCCGACGGCGCCGCCGCCACCGTGCTGCTGTCGGCCGACGAGGCCGCGCGACGCGGCATCGCCCCGCTGGCGCGCATCGCCGCGCACGCCACGTTCTCGCAGCAGCCGGAATGGTTCACCACCGCGCCGATCGGCGCGATTTCCTCGGTGCTGGAGAAAGCCGGCTGGAAACTCGAGGACGTGGACCTGTTTGAGATCAACGAGGCGTTCGCCGTGGTCGCGATGGCGCCGATCAAGGAGCTGGGCATTCCGCACGCGAAGGTCAACGTCAACGGCGGGGCCTGCGCGCTGGGCCATCCGATCGGCGCCTCCGGTGCGCGCCTGGTCGTGACCCTGGTGAGCGCCCTGCGTAAACGCGGCCTGAAGCGTGGCGTGGCTGCGCTGTGCATCGGCGGAGGCGAGGCCACGGCGCTCGCGATCGAAATCGTGTAACCGTTTTTCACGACCCCTTTACGAAAATGACCTGAGGGCGCTTGACAGCCGAAAAGGGCTTGTCATCATTGTGACGGCGCGCGATTGCGCGTTGCCCAAACTAACGACGAGGAATACCCGAATGAACATCAACAAGCTGCTGATCGCCCTGGCTCTGGGTCTGGCCCTGGCCGCGTGCTCGAAGCAGGAGGCTGCGCAGGACGCCGCCGCTGCCGCTGACACCGCCGCTGCCGAGGCCCAGGCTGCTGCCGATTCGGCCGCTGCCGCCGGCGCCCAGACCGCTGACGCCGCCCAGGCTGCTGCCGACACCGCCGCTGACGCCGCCGCCACCGCTGGCGACGCCGCTGCCGACGCTGCCGCTGCCAGCACCGACGCCGCTGCCGACGCTGCTGCCGACACCGCCGGTGCCGCGCAGGACGTCGCCGAGCAGGCCAAGGACGCTGCCGAAGAAGCCAAGAAGTAATTTGCGCTTCGCCTGAATGGCAGGAAAGCCGCCGGGAAACCGGCGGCTTTTTTTTGGGGCCGGTTTCACGGCCCGCCGACCCGGCCCTCGCCACCCTTGCGGCCACGGTAACCGCCGGTTGCCGCCCACCCTTCGCAAGGAGCCAGGCCATGAACCGTCACCTTCCCCTGTTCCTCTCGATCGCCGCCGCCACCGCGCTGCTCGCCGCCTGCAACGAACCGGCGCGCGAACAGGCCGGCGACGAGGCATCGCGCGCCGCCGACCATGCCGCCGCCGCAGCCGATCACGCCGCGGCCGCGACCGAACATGCCGCCGCCTCGGCGGTCGATGCCGCGCGCGAGACCGGCGCCGAACTGCGCGAGGATGCGCGCGTGGCCGGTGCGGAGCTGCGCGAAGACGCACGCGTCGCCGCCGATGCCACCGACCGTGCGCTGGACGATGCGGCTGTGGCCAGCCGCGATGCTGCCGCACGCGCGGCCGACGCCAGTGCCGATGCCGCGCAGAAGGTCGCCGACGAAACCCGCGAGGCGGCCGACCGCGCCGAGCAGCGCGCCGAACGCGATCGCTGACGCACGCATCCACGATGCATGCATGCAGGCCCGCCCATCGGCGGGCCTGTTTGTTTGTGCGCCGGCGGGCCGCATCGATGTGCGGCGTGCAGCACGCGTGCTGCGCCGCCAGAAGGCAGCGGCGGCCGCCTGCCCTATGCTGGGCGCTTTCCAACGCATCGCCATCCCATGCCCGCCATCCGCAGTCAGGTCGATCCCCGCTCGCAGGAATTCCAGGACAACGCCAGCCATCACCGCGCACTGACCGACGAACTGCACCGCCGCCTGGCCCGGGCCGCCGAGGGCGGCGGCGAGAAGGCACGCACGCGCCATACCGAGCGCGGCAAGCTGCTGGCGCGCGAACGCATCGACGCCCTGCTCGATCCGGGCAGCCCGTTCCTGGAGATCGCACCGCTGGCCGCCGAGGAGATGTACGACGGCAGCGCGCCGGCGGCGGGCATGGTCTGCGGTATCGGCCGGGTCATGGAACAGGAGGTGGTGATCGTGGCCAACGACGCCACGGTCAAGGGCGGCACCTATTTCCCGATCACGGTCAAGAAGCACCTGCGCGCCCAGGAAGTGGCGCGCGAGAACAACCTGCCGTGCATCTACCTGGTCGATTCCGGCGGCGCCTTCCTGCCGTTGCAGGACGAGGTGTTTCCCGACCGCGAGCACTTCGGCCGGATCTTCTACAACCAGGCGCGGCTGAGCGCGGACAACATCCCGCAGATCGCGGTGGTGATGGGCTCGTGCACCGCCGGCGGCGCCTACGTGCCGGCGATGTGCGACGAGAGCGTCATCGTGCGCGAGCAGGGCACGATCTTCCTCGGCGGCCCGCCGCTGGTGAAGGCCGCCACCGGCGAGGTGGTCGACGCCGAAGCACTGGGGGGCGCCGACGTGCATACCGCCACCTCCGGCGTCGCCGACCACTACGCCGAAGACGACCACCATGCGCTGGAGATCGCGCGCGGCATCGTCGGCCACCTCAACCGGCGCAAGGTGCTGCCGGTGGCGGTGCGCGAACCGGTCGCCCCGCTGTACCCGGCCGACGAGCTGTACGGCCTGGTGCCGAAGGACACCCGGCGCCCGTTCGACATCCGCGAGGTGATCGCCAGGCTTACCGACGGCAGCGAGCTGGACGAGTTCAAGGCGCGCTACGGCAAGACCCTGGTCACCGGCTTCGCCCACCTGCACGGCTACCCGGTCGGCATCGTCGCCAACAACGGCATCCTGTTCGGCGAGAGCGCGCTGAAGGGCGCACACTTCATCGAGCTGTGCAACCAGCGCGGCATCCCGCTGGTGTTCCTGCAGAACATCACCGGCTTCATGGTCGGCCGCAAGTACGAGAACGCCGGCATCGCCAAGGACGGGGCGAAGATGGTCACCGCGGTGGCCTGCTCCAGCGTGCCGAAGTTCACCGTGGTGATCGGCGGCAGCTTCGGCGCCGGCAACTACGCGATGTGCGGCCGTGCCTACGGTGCGCGCTTCCTGTGGATGTGGCCGAACGCGCGGATCAGCGTGATGGGCGGCGAGCAGGCGGCCAGCGTGCTGGCCACCGTGCGCCGCGACGGCATCGAGGCCGGTGGCGGCCAGTGGAGCGCCGGGGACGAGGAGGCGTTCAAGGCGCCGATCCGCGACCAGTACGAAACCCAGGGCAGCCCGTGGTACGCCACCGCCCGGCTGTGGGACGACGGCATCATCGATCCGGCCGATACCCGGCGCGTGCTCGGGCTGGGCCTGTCGGCCGCGCTCAATGCGCCGATCGCCCCGGCGAAGTTCGGCGTATTCCGGATGTAGGGCGGCGCTTGCCCACGACCGAAACGCTTGATCGCAGGTCGATGGCGGGCGACCGACGACGGCATGCAGCCCCGCTCTCGCGGAAGCGGCGAGGATGCACGCACGGCATCCGTTTCCTCGCCGCCGGCGTGGTGCCACTGCCGCGTGCGATATCGGCCGCTTCCCGCCAGCGCCGCGACCACGCGCCCGGCACCTGCGTACCGGCGGGCGCGCGCGGCGATGGTGCCGACGTGCGGAACGGCCGCGCCGGCGTCAGGCCCGCCAGGCCGGCGGCAGCCCGGCGCGCAGGTGTTCGAACAGCGCCCGCACCTTGGGGGTGAAATCGCGCCGGTCGGAGACGCAGAAGAACACCTCCATCGGCTCGGGCTGCGCGGCGCAGTCCTGGAACAGCGTCTGCAGTTCGCCGCGCGCCAGCCAGGGGGCGGCGACGAAGGCAGCCAGCCGGGTGATGCCACCGCCGGCCGCGGCCAGGGCGGCCAGCGCGTCGATGTCGTCGCAGACCATGCCCGCCCTGACCTCGGCATCGAAGCGCTCGCCGTCCTGCACGAAGCGCCAGCGCAGGTAACGGCCGTCGGTGGGATAGCGGAACAGCAGGCAGCGATGGTCGCGCAGCTGCTCGGGGCTGGACGGCGTGCCCGCCTCGGCCAGGTAGGACGGCGCCGCGCAGAACAGGAACGGGATCCGCGCCAGCGGCCGCGCGACCAGGCCCTCGTCCAGCTGCGGCGCGATCCGCAGGCTGACGTCGACCGCCTCATGTGCGTGCCGGACCAGCCGGTCGGCCACGATCAGCTCGATCTCCAGCTGCGGATGGCGCGCCTGCAGCGCCGGCAGCAGCGGCGCGACCAGATGCCGGCCGAAGGCGGCCGAGGTGGCGATGCGCAGGCGCCCGGCCGGTTCGATGTCGTCGGCGGCCACGGCGGCCTGCGCCCGCTGCAGGTCGTGCTCGACGTGACGCACCTGCTCCAGGTACAGCGCGCCGCGCTCGGTGAGGGCCAGCTGGCGCGGGCTGCGGTTGAACAGGCGCACGCCCAGGTGCGCCTCCAGGCGGGCGATGTTCTGCCCGACCGCGGTCGCGCTGATGCCCAGCGTGCGCGCGGCCGCGGCCATGCTGCCGGCCTCGGCGGTGCGGACGAAGGTGCGGATCAGCTGCAGCAGGTTCATCGGGGCCAGCGTGCCATCGGGACGCACAAGCTTGGCTTCGGGCTGCGCCAAGCGCCAGCCCGCTGACGCGGACGGGACGCGCGGCGACGATGCGCTCCCCGCAGCGTCGGCTGCCCCACAGGACTCCTCCCATGACCGACCCGAGCACCTCCCTGCCCCGCGGCTGGAAACTGGCACCGCGCACCACGCCGTTCGTGTTTGCGTTCTACATGGCCGCGATCATGGCGATGCTGATGAGCATGGTGATCACCGCCGCCAATGCCGGCGTCGACGCGGCCTTCCCGATGCGGGTGCTGTCGGCCTACGCGCTGGCGATGCCGACCGCGTTCTGCTGCGTGCTGGTGGTCAGGCCGATGGTGGTGCGCCTGGTCGCATGGAGCGTGCATCCCCACGCCTGAGGCCTGCACGTGGGCCGGCCGGTGCGCAGGCCGCGACCGGCATCACGCCCGGCAGCCGCCCGGGCGCTATCCGGCCCGAGGCGGGCGCGCCTAGAATTGGCGCTGGTCACCGCCACCGGGAACAGGATGCTCGTCGGAATCGATCTGGGAACGACCCACTCGCTGGTCAGCGCCTACGTGGACGGACAGCCGCAGCTGGTGGCCAACGCGCTGGGCGACGTGCTGACGCCGTCGGTGGTCAGCGTCGACGACACCGATACGATCCTGGTCGGCCGGGCGGCCAAGGACCATCTGGTCACCCGCCCGCAGCACAGCGTCGGCAGCTTCAAGCGCTGGATGGGCACCGACCGCGTCACCAGGCTTGGCCGGCACAGCTTCCGCGCGGAGGAACTGTCGGCACTGGTGCTGCGCTCGCTGATCGGCGATGTCCAATCGCGCTTCGGCACCCCGGTCACCGAGGCGGTCATCAGCGTGCCGGCCTACTTCAGCGACGCCCAGCGCAAGGCCACGCGCATCGCCGGCGAACTGGCCGGCATTAAGGTCGAGCGCCTGATCAACGAGCCCACCGCGGCGGCGCTGGCCTATGGCCTGCAGCAGCGCGACGGTGGCCGGGTGCTGGTGTTCGACCTCGGCGGCGGCACCTTCGACGTCTCGATCCTGGAAATGTTCGAGGGCGTGATGGAGGTCCACGCCAGCGCCGGCGACAACTTCCTGGGCGGCGACGATTTCCTGCAGGCGCTGTTCGACGCCTGCGTGCGCGAGCTGGGCCTGGACCCGCAGGCGCTGACCGCGGCCGAACGCGCGCAGCTGCTGCGCCGCCTGGAGCAGGCCAAGCGCGACCTGTCCGGCCCTGGCGCCGCTGCGACGGTGTCCGTGCAGGCCGGCGGACAGGCGCTGGAATGGGCGATCGACGAGACCCGCATGGCGCAGATCTGCGACCCGCTGGTGCAGCGCCTGCGCGCGCCGATCGAGCGGGCGATGCGCGACGCCAAGCTGTCGGGCACCCAGCTGGACGAGATCGTGATGGTCGGCGGCGCGTCGCGGATGCCGCTGGCCGCGCGCCTGGTCAGCCGCATGTTCGGTCGCCTGCCGCTGCGCCACGTCAATCCGGACGAGGCGATCGCGCTGGGCGCGGCGGTGGCCGCCGGCATGAAGGGACGCGACGAGACGCTGGAGGAAGTGGTCCTCACCGACGTCTGCCCGCACACGCTGGGCGTGTCCACCAGCCGCGAAGGCGCGCAGGGGCGGATGATCGAAGGCATCTTCTCGCCGATCATCCAGCGCAACAGCACGGTGCCGGTCAGCCGCGTGGAGCGTTACTTCCCGCTGCGCGACTGGCAGACCCAGGTCGAGTTCGACATCTACCAGGGCGAAAGCGCGCGGGTCGAGCACAACATCAAGCTCGGCAACATCCGGGTCGAGGTCAAGCCGCGGCCGGCGGCGGAGAATCCGATCGACCTGCGCTTCACCTACGACGTCAACGGCCTGCTGCAGGTGGAAGCCAGAGTGGTGGCCACCGGCGAGGTGCGCGAGGTGATCCTGGAGCGCAATCCGGGCGTGCTGCAGCCGCATGAGATCCGCGCGCGCCTGCAGGCGCTGTCGGCGCTGAAGGTGCATCCGCGCGAGCAGCAGGAGAACCTCAGCCTGGTCGCCCGTGCCGAGCGGCTGTACGAGGAACTGCTGTGGGCGCGCGACGACCTGCAGAGCGCGCTGGTCCAGTTCGGCAGCGCGCTCGATTCGCAGGACCTGGCGCTGATCGACGAACACCGCACGCATTTCGCGGCCATGCTCGACCAGCTCGAATCGCGCTGCTGAGATGAACGTCTTCGCCCTGCTCGGCGTCGATGCCGGTGCCGACGAGCGCGCGATCAAGCGCGCCTACGCGCGCAAGCTCAAGCAGACCCGGCCGGACGAGGATCCGGTCGCGTTCCAGCGCCTGCACGAGGCCTACCAGGCGGCGCTGCAGTACGCGCGCCACCGGATCGTCGACGAGGACGAGGACGACACGGACTGGCACGACGCGGCGCAGGCCGGTCCCACCGCCGATACGGACGCCACGCTGACCCTGCGCTGGTCGCCCGGCGACGGCGCCGCCTCGCCGATGCCGCTGGTCGCCGACACATTGGAGGCGATCCTTGCCGCGCCCGCCGACACCGGCGACGACACGGCGCCGCCGCGGCCCTCCACCGCGGAGCCAGGCGCGGTCGCGGCGGAAGCGCAGCCCGCGCCACCGTCGCTGCACGATGCGCTGCACCGGCATGCCTTCGATCCCCGGGCGCTGTTCGAGGAGCTGCTCGTCCGCATCGGCCAGAACCAGACCGAGCAGCTCGCGGACTGGCTGGCGCGGCATCCCGCGCTGTACGACCTCGACCACAAGCGGCAGGCCGGCGATGTGGTCCGGCATGGGGTCGAGTCGCGCGACGTCGCCCTGTCGGCCAGGCAGGCCGCGCTGCTGGCGCAGTTCTTCGGCATCGACGACCAGGCCTGGGCCACGCGCGCGACCGTGCGCTGGCAGGTGCGGCAGGAGTACACCGCCGACCACGGCGAGGCCAGCCCGATGGCGGTGCGCCAGCTCAAGCGCCCGTTCCGCTGGCAGCGCGCGCTGCTCTACGCGTCGGTGCCGACGCTGGGGCCGCGCATCGCCGCGCTCGGCCATCGCCTCATCGACGAGTACGGCGGCCTGCCGCCGGGCATCGACGGCGAGCAGCACGCCTTCTTCGTCCGCATGGCCGACCCGCGCCATCTCGGCCGCTGGCGCTGGGCCGGCATGGCGCTGCGCGGCCTGGCCGTGGCGATGTTCGTGCTCGTCTCCGGCCTGGTCTTCTCCGAGCGCAAGGCCGAAGTGTTCGCCATCGCCGCCGCCTACTTCGGCGGCTTCTTCGCGCTGGAAGCCGGGGTGCTGCTGACGCGGCTGATGATGCGCTGGCAGCGCATGCCGACCGCCACCAACGTCCAGCTCTGCGCGCCGGTCGTGCTGGCCCTGTGCGGCCTGGCGCTCGGCGCCGCATGGCCTGCCGCCGACTGGCTGGCCTACTGCCTGACCGGCATCGCCTGCCTGGTCTACTGGCGGCGGTTCTTCAACCTGCTGCGCTTCTGCCTGGGCAGCTGGTGGCTGGGCGCGCTGATCGGCGCGGACCGCGTCGAGCCGACGCTGGTGGCCTTCGCGCTGGTGCCGCTGTGGGTCACCGCCGGCGATGCGCTGTATGCCTGGCGCCGGCGCGTGCCGCTGTCGGCGGTGGACGACAACCGCTGGACCATGGTGCTGTCCTACGTGGTGCTCGCCTCCGGCCTGCTGGCCTCGCTGGTCTACGGCTGACCGGCGCGGGGCGGACGGGCCAGCGGCACGACCGCAGGCCGGCGCACAGGATCGGGACGGCCGATACGTGCCCTGCCCTGATCGCCCAAGCCGCGCGTGGATACGCAGCGCGGACCGGCAAGCAGCGATCGCCCATGCTCGACGCGGTGGAACCCGGTGCCTGCGCCCCCTGTGAACGACGCCGGCGCGGGCGGCAGCGTGTTCCGGCAGTTGGCCGCCGGCGCGATCAGCCCGGCGGCGGGTCGCACCCGTTGCAGCCGCCGCAGGCGCCTTCGTTGCCGCGGCCCGGCGGCGCGATGCGCCTGCCCAGCGCGCGCATCCAGCGCGGGCGCCCCTCGCGGACCAGCGGCACCGCCAGCGCCACGCGCAGGCGGCGCAGCGTGCCGGGAAACTGCTTCTTCGCGAACACCCACAGCGCGATGGCGACGATGGCCCCGACCGCCACGTACTGCAGCAGCAGCGACGCCTCCATCGCTCAGCCCGCGCCCAGCGCCACGGCGACCTGGTAGGTCAGCAGCGAGGCCAGGTAGGCCAGCACGAACAGGTAGCCGGCAGCGAGGGCCATGGTCTTCCACGAGCCGGTCTCGCGCTTGATCGCCGCCCACGTCGCCAGGCACTGCGGCGCGTAGATGAACCACACCAGCAGCGACAGGCCGGTGGCCAGCGACCAGCCATCGCTGATCAGCGGCAGCAGCGCCTGCGCGGCGGCATCGTCGTCGGCCGCCGACAGCGCATAGACCGTGGCCAGCGAGGACACGGCGACCTCGCGCGCGGCCAGGCCCGGGATCAGCGCGATGCAGATCTGCCAGTTGAAGCCCAGCGGCGCGAACACTACCGCCAGCGCGTGGCCGATGCGGCCGGCCAGGCTGTAGTCGATGGCCGGCAGGGTCGCGTCGGCCGGCGCGGCCGGGAAGTTCAGCAGCACCCACAGCAGCACGGTCAGCGCGAAGATGATGCCGCCCACGCGCTTGAGGAAGATCAGCGCGCGCTCCCACAGGCCGATCAGCAGGTCGCGCGGGTTTGGCAGGCGGTAGGACGGCAGCTCCAGCAGCAGCGGATGCTCGCTCTTGTCGCGGCGCCACTTCTTCATCACGAACGAGACCGCCAGCGCGCTGAGGATGCCGGCCATGTACAGGCCGAACAGCACCAGGCCCTGCAGGTTGAAGCCGCCCCACACGGTCTGGCTGGGAATGAAGGCGCCGATCAGCAGCGCGTACACCGGCAGCCGCGCCGAGCAGGTCATCAGCGGCGCGACCAGGATCGTCGCCAGCCGGTCGCGCGGGTCCTGAATGCTGCGCGTGGCCATGATCCCGGGGATCGCACAGGCGAAGCTGGACAGCAGCGGGATGAACGAGCGGCCGGACAGGCCGGCGCCGGCCATCATCCGGTCCAGCAGGAAGGCCGCGCGCGGCAGGTAACCGGATTCCTCCAGCGCCAGGATGAAGGCGAACAGCACCAGGATCTGCGGCAGGAACACGATCACCCCGCCCAGGCCGGCGATGATGCCGTCCACCACCAGGCTGTTGAGCGGGCCTTCCGGGATGACGCCGCCGGCCCACTCGCCGAGCGCGCCGGTGCCGGCCTCGATCAGGTCCATCACCGGCGTGGCCCAGGCGTAGACCGCCTGGAAGATCAGGAACATCACCACCGCCAGCGTCAGCAGGCCGAACAGCGGATGCAGCAGCCAGCGGTCCAGCGCGTCGTCGATCTGCGCGGTGCGGCGCGGCATGGCGACGGTGGCGTCGAGCAGGCGCCGGGTCTCGGCATGCAGGTCGGCATCGTCGGCCAGGTGCACCGACGGCGGCTGCGGATGCGCGGCGACGCGGTCGATCATCTCGACCAGCGCGCGCGCGCCGTTGCGGCGCACCGCGACGGTTTCGACCACCGGCACGCCGAGCTCGCGCTGCAGCGCCTCGCGGTCGATGCCGATGCCGCGCCGCTGGGCGGCATCGCTCATGTTCAGCGCCACCACCATGGGCTTGCCCATCTGCCGCACTTCCAGCACGAAGCGCAGGTGCAGGCGCAGGTTGGTGGCATCGACCACGCAGACCAGCACGTCCGGCGCGGCCTCGCCCGGGTAGAAGCCACGGCACAGGTCGCGGGTGATCGCCTCGTCCAGGCTGGCCGGATTCAGGCTGTAGGCACCGGGCAGGTCGAGCACCGCGTAACTGCGGCCAGACGGCGACTGCAGCCGGCCTTCCTTGCGCTCGACGGTGACGCCGGCGTAGTTGGCCACCTTCTGCCGGCTGCCGGTGAGCTGGTTGAACAGCGCGGTCTTGCCGCAGTTGGGATTGCCCAGCAGGGCCAGGCGCAACGGCGCGGTGGCGGTGCTCATGCCGCGTCCTCCGTGGCCGGGGCCACCTGCACCCGCGCCGCCTCCGAGCGCCGCAGCGCGAACCGGGTATAGCCCACGCGCACCAGCAGCGGTTCGGCCCCGAACGGCCCCTTCGCCATCACCTCGACCGGTTCGCCCGCGACGAAGCCCAGCTCGCGCAGGCGGCGGGCGATGGGATCGTTGTGGGCGGTCTCGCGGACGGACTGGACGACAACAGGAGTGCGCAATGGCAGATCGGTCAGCGTCACGGAACGCCCGGCAACATGGAAATGATTCTCGATTTTACATCGCCGCGGTGCGTCATGGCGGCGGCGGCGGGGCCGACTATCATCGAACGCTGCCTTGCACAGATGGGAAGATCGATGCCGGAACCGTTGTTGATCGAGCGTGCGGCGCAGGTGCTGCGCCTGCGCCTGAACCGGCCGCAGCTGCACAATGCCTTCGACCCCGTCCTGATCGCCGCGCTGACCGCCGCGCTGGACGAGGCCGGCCGCGATCCGCAGGTCCGGGTGGTCGTGCTGGAGGGCGACGGCGCCTCGTTCTCGGCCGGCGCCGACCTGGGCTGGATGCGCGGCATGGCCACGGCCAGCGAGGCGGACAACCGCGACGACGCACTGGCCCTGGCCCGTCTGATGCGCACCCTGGACGCCCTGCCCCGCCCGACCATCGCCCGCGTCCACGGCGCGGCCTTCGGCGGCGGGGTCGGTCTGGTCGCCTGCTGCGACATCGCCATCGGCGTGCCTGCTGCCAGCTTCGGCCTGACCGAAAGCCGGCTGGGCCTGCTGCCGGCGGTGATCTCGCCCTACGTGATCGCCGCGATCGGCCCGCGCCAGGCCCGGCGCTGGTTCGCCAGCGGCGAGACCTTCGATGCGGCCACCGCGCTGCGGATCGGCCTGCTGCACGAGGTGGTCGAGCCCGATGCGCTGGATGCGGCCATCGCGCGCCAGATCGCCCTGCTGCTGCGGGCCGGTCCGGTCGCCGCGGCCGCGGCCAAGCAGCTGGTGGGCCGTGTCGCCTCCGGCGCGCACGACGCCACGACCACCGACCACGACAACGCCGCGCTGATCGCCGCGCTGCGGGTTTCGCCGGAAGGCCAGGAAGGGCTGTCCGCCTTCCTCGACAAACGACCGCCCGCCTGGGCGCAGAAGGAATCACGCTGATGTTCGACCATATCGGACTGCAGGTCGCCGACCTCGCGCGCAGCCGCGCGTTCTACACCGACCTCCTGGCGGTGCTGGGCCACCGCCTGGTGATGGAGATCGGCGCGGACCAGACCGGCGGCTACGCCGGCGCCGGCTTCGGCCCGGATGCCAAGCCGCAGTTCTGGATCGGCCACTGGCCGGGAGTGACGCCGGCCGGTGGCACCCATGTCGCGCTCAGCGCGGCCTCGCGTGCGCAGGTCGACGCCTTCCACGCCGCGGCCATGGCCGCCGGCGCCCGCGACAACGGCGCGCCCGGCCTGCGCCCGCACTACCACCCGGGCTACTACGCCGCCTTCGTCCTCGATCCAGACGGCCACAACATCGAAGCCGTCTGCCACGGCATGGAGCCCTGATGTTCGACACCCTGCTGATCGCCAACCGGGGCGAGATCGCCTGCCGCATCGTCCGCACCTGCCGCCGGCTCGGCATCCGCAGCGTCGCGGTGTACTCCGACGCCGACGCCGACGCCCTGCACGTGCGCCTGGCCGACGAGGCCCACCACATCGGCGGGTCCGCGCCGGCCGACAGCTACCTGCGCGGCGACGCGATCATCGCCGCGGCCCTGCGCAGCGGCGCGCAGGCGATCCACCCCGGCTACGGCTTCCTGTCCGAGAACGCCGATTTCGCCGAGGCCGTCGCCGCCGCCGGCCTGGTCTTCGTCGGTCCGCGCGCGGCCTCGATGCGGAAGATGGGCAGCAAGGCCGGCGCCAAGGAACTGATGGCCGCGGCTGGGGTGCCGGTGGTGCCCGGCTACACCGGCGAGGACCAGGCGCCGGCCACGCTGGCCGCCGAAGCCGCGCGGGTGGGCGTGCCGCTGATGATCAAGGCCGCGCACGGCGGCGGCGGCAAGGGCATGCGCATCGTGCGTGCGCTCGAGGACTTCCCGGCCGCGCTGGAGAGCTGCCAGCGCGAGGCGCGCAACGCTTTCGGCCGCGACCGGGTGCTGCTGGAGCGCTACATCGAGTCGCCGCGCCACATCGAGATCCAGGTGTTCGGCGACAGCCACGGCCAGCTGGTGCATCTCAACGAACGCGAGTGCTCGGCCCAGCGCCGCTACCAGAAGGTACTGGAGGAATCGCCCTCGCCCTTCCTAACGCCCGAGCGGCGCGCGGCGATGGGTGCGGCGGCGCTGACCGCGGCGCGCGCGATCGACTACGTCAACGCCGGCACCGTCGAGTTCATCGTCGCACCCGACGGCGGTTTCTGGTTCATGGAGATCAACACCCGGCTGCAGGTCGAACACCCGGTCACCGAGCTGGTCACCGGCCTGGACCTGGTCGAGTGGCAGCTGCGGGTGGCCGCCGGCGAGCCGCTGCCACTGCCCCAGCAGCAGATTCCCCAGCGCGGCCATGCCATCGAGGTGCGGCTGTACGCCGAGGATCCCGCGTCCGGCTTCCTGCCCGCCTCCGGCCGGCTGCAGGCGCTGGAACTGCCGCCGCCCTCGGCGCACGTGCGCATCGACGGCGGCGTGGAGGCCGGCGACACGGTCAGCGTGTTCTACGACCCGATGATCGCCAAGCTGATCGTCCACGACCTCGACCGCCCGCGTGCGCTGGCGCGGCTGCGCGAGGCGCTGGCCCAGTGTCACGTGGCCGGCATCCACAGCAACATCGGCTTCCTCGAGGCGCTGGTGCGGCACCCCGCCATCACCGGCGCGAGCATCGACACCGGTTATCTGGACCGGCACCTGGACGAGGTCCTGGCGGCGTCGCCGGAGGCACCGCACCTGGTGCTCGGCGCCGCGACCGCCCTGCTGCTGCGGGGCGAGCAGGCGGCCGGCACCCGCGCCGCGGCCAGCGGCGATCCCGGCTCGCCGTGGGCGCTGGCCGATGGCTGGCGCCTGCACGGCCACGGCGCGCGCCGGCTGCGCCTGCAGCGCCGCGACGGCACGCACGCGCTGGCCGCCACCGGCAGCGACGGGCGCTACGCGGTCCGGCTCGATGGACAGGCGCACACGGTCGACGACGCGGCGCTGTCCGGTTGCGGACTCGATCTGCGTATCGACGGGGAGAGGCGTCCGCTCCGGGTCCGTTTCCAGGGGAGGACCATCGAAGTGCACGACGGGACGCGACGCCTCGCGCTGCAGATCGCGGACGAGGAACGGTCCGGCGGAGGCGACGCGGGCGGCGGCGATGGCCGCGTCCGCGCGCCGATGCCGGGCCGGGTCGTGGTGGTGCGGGCGCAGGTGGGACAACCGGTCGAGGCGGGCGAGGAGCTGCTGGTGATGGAGGCGATGAAGATGGAACTCGGCGTCCGCGCTCCGCGTGCGGGCAGGATCGTGGAACTGCGGGCCGGCAGCGGCGACTTCGTCGATGCCGATGCGGTCCTGGTGGTCCTGGAATGAGCGGCGATGCGGTGCGGATCGTCGAGGTCGGTCCGCGCGATGGCCTGCAGAACGAAGCCACGCCGGTCTCCACCGCCGACAAGATCGCGCTGGTGGACCGGCTGTCCGCCTGCGGGCTGCGCTGCATCGAGGTCACCAGCTTCGTCAGTCCGCGCTGGGTGCCGCAGCTGGGCGATGCCGAACAGGTGATGGCCGGCATCACCCGCCACCCCGGCGTGGTCTATCCGGTGCTGGTCCCCAACCTGCAGGGCTACACCCGGGCGCGCGCGGCCGGCGCCGACGAGGTCGCGGTGTTCACCGCCGCGTCCGAGGCCTTCAACCAGCGCAACATCAATGCCTCGATCGACGCCTCGATCGAGCGCTTCATCCCGCTGATCGAGCAGGCGCGTGCCGAGGGCGTGCGCGTGCGCGGCTACGTCTCCACCGTGCTCGGCTGTCCGTACCAGGGGGAGGTGCCGCTGGACGACGTGGTCCGCGTCGCCGCGCGCCTGCATGCGCTGGGCTGCGCCGAGATCTCGCTGGGCGACACCATCGGCGTGGGCACGCCCAGGCGTGCGCGGGCGATGCTGGAAGCGGTGGCCGGCGCGGTGCCGATGGACGCGCTGGCGGTGCATTTCCACGACACCTACGGGCAGGCGCTGGCGAACGTGGCCGCCTGCCTGGAGGCCGGGGTGCGGGTGGTCGACGCCGCGGTCGCCGGCAGCGGCGGCTGCCCGTACGCGCGCGGCGCCACCGGCAACCTGGCGACCGAGGATCTGGTCTACATGCTGCACGGCATCGGCATCCAGACCGGCATCGACCTGGAGGCACTGGCCGATACCGGCCGCTGGCTCGCGCGGCGGCTGGGACGGCCGACCGGCAGCCGGGTCGGACAGGCGCTGGCCGACGCATGAACCTGGCCGCGCCCGCCTCCGACAGCATCGCCGGGGCGCAGGCGGACGCGGTGCTGGAGGCGCTGGCCGGCGCGATCGACGACCCTGCCCTGCCCGCGCAGACCCGCGCCCTGCTGGTGCGGGCACGCGACGCGCTGCTGCGCAGCCAGGCCGAGGCCGAGCACGCGCGCCTGCGCTACACCACGCTGTTCGACGCGGTGCCCGACCCGGTCAGCATCCTCAGCGAAGGCGGCACCGTGCTGGACCTCAACCGCGCCGGCGTGCTCGCCTACGGCCGCCCGCGCGAGGCGATCGTCGGCCAGCCGATCGAGACCCTCAACCCGGACCTGCCGCCGGACCATCTGTGCCCGGTGTGGGACACGCTGGACCGCGGCGAGACCTACGTCATCGAAGTCACCAACATGCGTGGCGACGGCAGCCGCTTCCCGGTGGAGGTGCACTCGGCCGGCTTCGAACACGATGGACGGCGCTGCATCGTCGCGGTGGCGCGCGACCTCAGCGGCCGCTGGCAGGCCGAGTCGCGCTACCGGCTGCTGCTGGAGTCCATCGACAAGGGCGTGCTGCTGATCGACCGCCAGTTCGCGCTGCTGTCGGCCAATCCGGCCGCGCACCGGATCCTGGGCTTCGGCGGACGCCTTGACGGGCCGCCGCGCTTCGCCGACTGGAGCGTGGTCGACGAGCACGGCCGCAGCCTGCCACGCGAGCGCTGGCCGATGTCGCGTGCGCTGCGCAGCGGCCAGATCGTGCCCAGCACCACGATCGGCCTGCACCACCTGCCCAGCGACCACATGATCTGGATCTCGGCGACCACGGTGCCGGTGTTCTCGTCCGGACGCGACTGCGCCGATCACGTGTTCGTGCTGTTCAGCGACATCACCGACCTCAAGCGCGACAACACGCTGTTCGACCGCGCGCAGTCGCTGGCCCACATCGGCGGCTGGGAATGGGACCGCAGCCGCCGCCACCTCTACCTGACCGACGAGACGCTGCGCATCGTCGACCTGGACGTCGGCCGGCACAGCATGGAGGACCTGCTGGCCCGCCTGCGCCCGCTGGACCAGCGCCGGCTGGAGGGCGCGCTGGAGCGCATCTACGAGGACCGCCGCAGCTTCGACATGGAACTGCAGGGCCAGCGCAGCGACGGCCACAGCTTCTGGGTGCGGATGATCGGCGAGGTCGAGCCGGGCAAGCACGCCTCGCCGCGCATCGCCGGCACCCTGCAGGACATCACCGAGCGCAAGCAGGCCGAGGAAACCCTGCGGGTGCAGGCGCGCACCGACCCGCTCACCGGCATCCGCAACCGCGACGCGATCCTGGGCGAGCTGGACACCCGCCTGCAGGATCCGTCGACGTCGCAGCTGGCCGTGCTCTACATCGACCTGGACCGGTTCAAGACGGTCAACGACGTGCTCGGCCACGGTGCCGGCGACGAACTGCTGATCCGCACCGCGCAGCGCATCGGCATGGCGATCGGCACCGAGGGCCTGCTGGCCCGCTTCGGCGGCGACGAGTTCCTGGTGGTCTGCGACACCGGCTCCGACGCGGGCCAGGCGCGGCGGCTGGCCGACGCGATCCTGGCGGCGCTGACGCGCCCGTTCCGCTTCGGCGAGGACGAATTCACCATCGGCGCCAGCATCGGCATCGCCTACGCGCCGGCCGACGGCAGCCGGCCGCAGCAGCTGATCCAGAGCGCCGACATCGCCATGTACGACTGCAAGCACCGCAGCCGCAATACCTGGCAGGAATTCACCCCCGACCTGGCCCAGCGCCAGCAGGACCGGCTGCAGATCGAGACCCAGCTGCGGCGCGCGCTCGACAACGCCGAGTTCCGCCTGGTCTACCAGCCGCAGGTGGACCTGCGCCGCGGCCGCATCGTCGCCGCCGAGGCGTTGATCCGCTGGCAGAGCCACCAGCTCGGCGAACTGCGCCCGGACCTGTTCATCGGCCATGCCGAGACCACCGGCGACATCGTGCGGATCGGCGACTGGGTCCTGCGCGAAGCATGCCGCCAGGTACGCGAGTGGCAGCAGCAGGGGCTGGGCATCGTGCGGGTGGCGATCAACGTCTCCTACCGGCAGTTCGTCTCCGAGGACCTGGCCGCCAAGGTGCGGCGCACCCTGCAGGAGCATGGCCTGCCAGGCTCGGCTCTGGAGCTCGAGTTCACCGAGCGGGTGCTGATCGAGGATGCGCCGGCCACGCTGCGCACCTTCGCCGACCTGCGGCAGATGGGCGTGGTGCTGACCATCGACGACTTCGGCGAGGGCTACAGCGCGCTGAACTACCTGCGCCGTCTGCCGATCCACGGGCTCAAGCTCAGCCAGTTGTTCATGGAGGGCGTGCCGGACAACCACTCCGACGTGGCGGTGTGCGAGGCGGTGTGCGGCATCGCCCGCAGCCTGGGTCTGGGCCTGGTCGCCGAAGGCGTGGAGTCGGAGGCGCAACGGCGTTTCCTGCTCGAACTGGGCGTCCCGGTCGGCCAGGGATTCCTGTTCGCGCCCGGGCTGCCGCCGGACGAGTTCGCCCGGCGCCTGCTGGCCGAACAGGCCGCCGCACGCGGCTGACGACGCAACGGCCGCCCACAGGCGGACCGCGCCGCCCGGCGTTACGGATCGCCGTCGCGGGTATCGGCCTGGCGCAGGCGCGCGGCCAGCGCCTCGCGGCCCTGGGTCAGCGCGGCGTTGAGCATCGACAGCCGCTGCCGCCATTCATTGCGGATCTGCCAGTCGGCCAGCCGCATCAGCTCGCTGCCCTGCTCGGCCACCTTGACCAGGCCGGTGTTGCAGGCCACGCCCTTGATCGCGTGCGCGTGGTCGCGCAGCCGCGCCCAGTCCGCACTCTCGCCGGCGTGGGCCATCGCGCCGATGCAGCCGTCGGCATCGGCCAGGCAGTGCGCGACGAACTCGCGTTCGAACGCCTCGCCCATGCCCATCGCCGCCAGTTCGTCGAGCACGCCCGGATCGAACACCGCATCGGCCGGCGCCTGCGGCCGCTGCGGCAGGGTCGCGCTGCGGCGGCCGCGCTGGGCCGCGATGTCGGCCAGCGTATCCAGCAGCCGTCCGGCGGCGACCGGTTTGGACAGGAACGCATAGGCGCCGGCCTGCTCGCAGCGCTGGATCGATTCGGGCGTGACATCGGCGCTGAGGATGATCACCGGGGTGCGCGTGCCGCCGCCGGCCTGCATCACCTTCAGCTGCCTGAGCAGGTCCAGGCCGCTGACATCGGGCATGTGCAGGTCGACGATGACCGCGTCGTAGTCGGTGCCGGCCATCGCTTCCAGCACGTGTTCGCCGCCGTCGACGCTGGTGACGCGGTGGCCGGCCTTCTGCAGCAGGCGCTGCAGGACCATGCGATTGGCCTCGTAGTCGTCGGCGATCAGCACCTGCATGCTGCGGATCCGCGCGCGGTGGCGCAGGAACGGGTCGCTGAAGGCGATCACGTTGCCGCCGGCGTCGCGCGTCTCCTCGGCGAGCCCGCCCTCCAGCGCCGGTGCCGGCACGCGCCCGGCGCCACCGGCCACGCGCAGCGGCAGCTCCAGCCAGAAGCGGCTGCCGCTGCGTCCTTCGGCCGGCTCGTAGCCGATCCGCCCGCCCATCGCCTCGGCCAGGCCGCGGGCGATGGTGGTGCCCAGCCCGGTGCCACCGTAGCGCCTCGCCAGCCCGGCATCGCCCTGCTCGAAAGCCTCGAACAGGCGTCCGCGCATCGCGTGCGGGATGCCGATGCCGGTATCGGTGACGGTGAAGCGCAGCCACAGCGGCGCGCCTTCGTGCGCATCGCCACCTTCGGCCAGCGGGCGCACGTCCACGCGCACCCGGCCCTGGTCGGTGAACTTGACCGCATTGCTGACCAGGTTGAGCAGGATCTGGCGCAGGTGCCCGGCATCGCCATGCACCAGCGGCGGTACCGCGTCGTCGATGACCACCAGGTAATCGAGCTTCTTGGCGCGCGCCTGCGGCTGCAGGATCAGCCCGATCCCGCCCATCAGTTCGCGGACCGAGAAATCCTCCGGATCGAGCCGCAGCTTGCCGGCCTCGATCGCCGAGATGTCGAGCACGTCGGTCACCAGCGCCATCAGGCTGCGCGTGGACGCCTGGATGGTGCGCACGCATTCGCGCTGCTCGTCGTCCAGCCGGGTGGTGACCAGCAGCTCGGACATGCCGGCCAGGCCATTGAGCGGGGTGCGGAACTCGTGGCTCATGTTGGCCAGGAACCGGCTCTTGGCCTCGCTGGCGCGGCGCGCCTCGCGGGTGGCGCGGGTCAGCTGGCGCAGCAGGTTGGACAGGTACAGCGGGACCGCCGCCAGTCCCACCAGCAGGCCGATGCCCAGGCTCAGGTTGCGCTGCCAGTAGTCGTCCAGTGCCAGCACCGCGCCGAAGCTGGCCAGCGCCGCGGCCACTGCAAGGTACAGGTAGCGGTTGCCGTAGCGCAGGCCATTGCCCACCGTCACCCACATCACCACGATGTAGACCCAGGCCAGCGGCTCGCCCATGCGGATCATGCCGGCGGCCATCAGCCCGTAGTCGGCGACCATGCCCAGGCAGCGGCGCACGTCGGAGCGGCCAGGGCGCACCAGCAGCGCGGCGAAGATGCCCAGGCTCAGGGTCAGCCCGCCGAGCACGATCGCCAGCACGTCGCGGTACTGGCCGGCCGACAGCTCCGCGCGCGGGCCCGGCAACAGCACGTAACCGAGGATCAGCAGGATCAGCGCGATCCGGATCAGCGCCTGGCCATGCTCGCTGTCCGGGCGCTGCGACAGCCGCCGCCTGATCCACGCCACGACATCAGACATGGTCGAGCCCTCCGGGACGCGCGGAGGCGATCGAGTACTGCTCGCACACCTGCTGCAGGCGCTCGCGGTTGCGCATCAGCGCATCGACGCAGCCCGGATCGAACAGCCGGCCACGCTGCGCGTACAGGTACGCCAGCGCGCCATCGATGGTCCACGCCTCCTTGTACGGGCGCGGCGAGATCAGCGCATCGAACACGTCGGCCACCGCCACGATCCGGGCCTCCAGCGGGATCGCCTCGCCGGCCAGGCCGTCCGGATAGCCGCTGCCGTCGTAGCGCTCGTGGTGGCGCAGCGCGATCACCGCACCGACCTGGATGAACCGGTTCTGGCTGCCGCTGAGCAGCTCGTAGCCGATCCGCGGGTGGCGCCGCATCACCGCCATTTCCTCGTGGTCCAGACTGCCGGGCTTCATCAGCACCGCGTCGGGAATCGCGATCTTGCCCATGTCGTGCAGCGGCGCGGCCATCTCGATGATGCGCACTTCGTCGCCGGGCAGCCCCAGGCCCTCGGCGATCAGGCCGGCCACACGCGACATGCGTTCCAGATAGGCACTGGTGCCGGCATCGCGGAACTCGATCGCACGCGCCAGCCGCGACAGCGTCTCGCGTTCGCGCTCCTCGACCTCGTGCATGCTCGACAGCAGCCGCTGCTCGAGCGACAGCGCGCGCTGCTTGACCGTCTCGGCCTGCTGGCGCAGCTGCAGCAGGTTGTGGCAGCGCGCCCGCAGCTCGCGCGGACGGACCGGCTTGACCAGGAAATCGATCACGCCCGCTTCCAGCGCGGCCTGCCGGATCGGCTCGTCGCCGACCACGGTGATCAGGATGATCGGGATGTCGCGGTGCTTGGGCAGACGCCGGAAACGGCGGGCGAACTCCAGCCCGTCCATGTTCGGCATGCGGTAGTCGAGCAGCAGCAGATCGACCGGGTTGGCGTCGCACCAGGTCAACGCCTGGCGCGCATCGCCGAAATCGTGCACGGCCAGTTCCGAGGCGATGTCCTCGATGATGTGGCGCAGCATCGTGCGTGCCGATGCCTGGTCGTCGACGATGACGATATCCAAGGCCTGCTCCGCCCCCGTTGGCCGTGACCTGCCGGCAGGATAACGCGGTCCTGCGGTGTCCCGCATCCGCCCGGTGCCCGCCGCCGGATCAACCTGTTCCGGACGAGCGGATCCGGCGCCGCTGCCGGGCGCCGGTATCGGCTGAAACGAAAGACCCGCCCCCGGGCGGCCAGCGCGCCGGGCCACTGCACCCGGGCCGGCGGACCGGCACGCGGGCCGCGGAACCGGAGCCGGTCCGGCTCAGTGTTCCGGGCGCATGTACGGGAACAGCAGCACGTCGCGGATCGAAGTGCTGCCGGTCAGCAGCATCACCAGCCGGTCGATGCCGATGCCCAGGCCGCCGGTCGGCGCCATGCCGTACTCCAGCGCGCGGATGTAGTCGGCGTCGAAGTGCATCGCCTCGTCGTCGCCACCGTCCTTGGCTTCGACCTGGGCCTGGAAGCGCGCGGCCTGGTCTTCCGGATCGTTGAGCTCGGAAAAGCCGTTGGCGATCTCCTTGCCGTTGATGAACAGCTCGAAGCGGTCGGTATAGCCGGCTTCGGTGTCGCTGGCGCGGGCCAGCGGCGAGACCTCGACCGGGTGGTCGGTGATGAAGGTCGGCTGCACCAGGGTGTGCTCGACCGTGGCCTCGAAGATCTCCAGCAGCAGCTTGCCCCAGCCGTAGGAGGGCTTGACCTTGATCTTCAGCCGCTCGCAGTGGGCCAGCAGCGCGGCGCGGTCGGTGCAGTCGGCCGGCGTGATCTCCGGGTTGTGGTGGCGCACCGCCTCGTCCATGCGCCAGCGGCGGAATGCCGGCGCCAGGTCGATCTGCGCACCGTCCCATTCCACCGCGGTGGTGCCCAGCACCTGCTGTGCGGTGTCGCGGATCACGTTCTCGGTCAGGTCCATGACCTCGTGATACGTGGCGTAGGCCTCGTACAGCTCGAGCATCGTGAACTCGGGATTGTGCCGGGTCGACACGCCCTCGTTGCGGAAGTTGCGGTTGATCTCGTACACGCGCTCCAGGCCGCCGACGACCAGACGCTTGAGGTACAGCTCCGGCGCCACGCGCAGGTACAGCTCCAGGTCCAGCGCGTTGTGGTGGGTGGTGAACGGCTTGGCCGTCGCACCGCCGGGGATGTAATGCATCATCGGCGTTTCCACTTCCAGGAAGCGGCGCGCGTCGAGCCAGGCGCGGATCGCACGGATGATCTTGCTGCGCTTGACGAACACCTCGCGCGCCTCGGGCGTCACGATCAGGTCGACATAGCGCTGGCGGTAGCGCTGTTCCACATCGCTCAGGCCGTGCCACTTGTCCGGCAGCGGGCGCAGCGACTTGGTCAGCAGGCGGATCGCGCCGGCCTTGACCGACAGCTCGCCGGTCTTGGTGCGGGTCAGGCCACCCTCGACCGCGATGATGTCGCCCACGTCCCAGCCCTTGAAGGCAGCGTAGGCATCGCCCAGCGCGTTGGCCTGCAGGAACACCTGGAGGCGGCCGGACTCGTCCTGGATCTGGGCGAAGCTGGCCTTGCCCATCACCCGCTTGGCCATCAGCCGGCCGGCCAGCGCGACCTGGCGCGGCAGCGCCTCGAGCGCTTCAGCCGTCCAGGCCTCGGCGTCGGCGAACTCGGCCTGCAGGTCGCCGGCGTACTCGGCGCGCTTGAAGTCGTTCGGGAAGGCGATGCCGTCGGCGCGCAGCGCGGCCAGCTTGGCGCGGCGCTCGGCGATCAGGTGGTTCTCGTCGACGGGCGGCTGCGGGGCGGGCGTCGGCGAAGCGGAGGTCGGGTCGGTCATGGCGGTCAGGAAGGCGGGAGAGGAAGACTCGCCCGGCGTCCTGGTGCGACCGCCGGGCATCGTATGCGGGATGCGGACGCGGTGCGGGCCCATCGCGGGCGGCCGGTGCGGGAGCGCTCCGACCGCCGACGCAGCTTACGCCGCGTCACTCCGTTTCGAACCAGCCGCCAGGCCGGCCTTGAGGCTGGCCTCGACGAACTCGTCCAGGTCGCCGTCGAGCACCTTCTGGGTGTCGCTGCGCTCGATGCCGGTGCGCAGGTCCTTGATCCGGCTCTGGTCGAGCACGTAGTTGCGGATCTGGCTGCCCCAGCCGATGTCGGACTTGGTGGCTTCCACCGCGTCCTTCTCGGCGTTGCGCTTCTGCAGCTCCAGCTCGTACAGCTTGGCCGCCAGCATCTTCATCGCGCGGTCGCGGTTGGCGTGCTGGCTGCGCTCGGTCTGGCAGGCCACGACCGTGTTGGTCGGCACGTGGGTGATGCGCACCGCCGATTCGGTCTTGTTGACGTGCTGGCCGCCGGCGCCGGACGAGCGGTAGACGTCGGTCTTCAGGTCGGCCGGATTGATCTCGATGTCGATCTTGTCGTCCACTTCCGGCGACACGAACACCGAGGTGAAGCTGGTGTGGCGGCGGTTGTCCGAGTCGAACGGCGACTTGCGCACCAGCCGGTGCACGCCGATCTCGGTCTTGAGCCAGCCGTAGGCGAAATCGCCCTCGACCCGGAACGTCGCCGACTTGATGCCGGCCACGTCGCCACCGGAGACTTCCAGCAGCTCGGTCTTCCAGCCGCGCGATTCGGCCCAGCGCAGGTACATGCGCAGCAGGATCTCGGCCCAGTCCTGGGCCTCGGTACCGCCGGCGCCGGCCTGGATGTCGACGAAGGCGCTGGCGCCGTCCATCTGCCCGGAGAACATGCGCTGGAATTCCAGCTTGCCGATCGCCTCTTCGTAGCGGTCGACGTCGGCGACCACCGCGGTGGCGGTGTCTTCGTCCTGTTCGCTTTCGGCCAGCTCCAGCAGTTCGCTGGATTCGGTCAGGCCATCGAGGACCGTGGCGATGCCGCCGACGGTCTTTTCCAGCGTCGCGCGCTCGCGGCCGAGGGCCTGGGCGCGTTCGGGGTCGTCCCAGACGCTGGGCAGTTCGAGTTCGCGGTTGACTTCTTCCAGACGCTCACGCTTGGCGTCGTAGTCAAAGATACCCCCGAAGCGAAACCACGCGACCGGTCAGGTCGGCGATGCGCTGGCGGATGGGATTGAGCTCGATCATGGCGGGACTGGCTGCGAAAAGCGGTCGTGGATTCTAGCAGCTGGCGCCGACGAAGACATGCCGACCGGGCAGCGGGTCGAGCCCCGGCCGGGCCGGCGGCGGGTCAGCGATGGCCTCGCCGCGCTCCAGCGCATCCCGAGGCGCAGCCAGCACGCGCGCGTTTAGTCAGGTGCCGCCGCTAGCGTTGCGGCCGCACGCTGCCGTTGTCCTCCTGCAGGTCAGGCTTGAACGGCACGTCCGGCGGCGGGCGCGCGACCGCGGGCTGCTCGTTGAGGTTGTCGTCGCTGACGCCGCACCCGCCGCCGAGCTGCAGCAGCGAGATCACGCAGTTGATGCGCCGGCTGGTGCCGGGAATGGGAATGGACATGTTCCTGACACCGCGCCGCACCCAGTCGGCCAGCAGCGATTCGTTGGGGACCCAGTACTGGTCGAACCGGGTCCGGCTGAAATCGTCCGCCGGACGCTGCATCCAGCTGCCCGACTCGGCGATCCGCGATTCGGTCCAGCGATCGTTGTCGCCACCCGGCGCACCGCGCTCGGCGGCGCCCGGCCCTGGCGCGGCATCGGGCAGACGGGCGCGTCCGTCGCCGTCGAACAGGCCACTGCCGGGTGCCGGACCCGACTGCGCCCACGCGTCGGCGGCGGGACCACGGCTCCAGTCGTCCGCACTGGCGTTGCGATCGCCGGCCACCGACGGCTGGCCGGCGGTCGTCGGCGCTGCCGCCGGGCTCATCGACGCCGCAGCGGCAGGGGCCGCGCGCGGCGCGACCTCGCGCTGGCGGACGCGCTGCTCCGGCGAGGGGGGCGCGGCCACGGCGGCCTGCGGCACCTGCACCCGGGCCATCGGGCGCGTCAGTTCCTGCCGGGTTTCGATTTCACGCTCGCGCAGCTGCGGCGCAGGCGCTGCCGGCACCATCACCTCGCGCACGCCGGCATCGGGCGCGCGCAGCACCGGTACCGGCGGCTGTTCCAGCATCGCGATCTCGCGCTGGCGCACCGCGGGCTCCCGCATCGCCGGCATGGCCGCGTCGCGCACCGGCAGCGTGCGGTCGGGCAGCACCGGCGCCGCGATCGCCTCCGGCACCTGGATCTCGCGTGGACGCAGCTGCGGCTCGCGCAGCGGCGGCTGCGGCACGTCGACCGGACGCGGCTGCAGGGCGGTCACCCGGGGCACGATCACCAGCGCCACCTCGCGCTCGCGCACCTCCGGCACCGGGGCCGCGGGCGGCGTGGTCGGCGGCAGCACGTGGGCGATGGTCGGCACGTCCACCACGGTGACCTGCACCGGCTGCGCCGGCGTCGGCGCCTCATCGGGCAGTGGCGGCATGGGGGCAGCGTCGGGCGGGGTCGGCACCGGGATATCGAGGAAGGAGAACGGCCGTGCGTCGTCCGCCTGCGGCACAGGTGGCGCCGCGGCGTCGGCGCGTGTGGCGCCATCGGCCGCTTCGGTCGCGGCGGTCACCCCGGCTTCCGCTCCGGCCTCGCCCTCTTCCCCCTCCCGGGCGACGAAGCCGACCTGGACCCGGTCGCCACCGCCACCGGCCGCAGGCGACGGCGGCACCAGCGACTGCAGGTACGCCATCCAGAGCAGGGCCGCGAAGAACAGGACATGCAGCAGCGTGCTGCCGACACCGGAGCACCAGCGCAATGGCCGCTCGTCCCGGGGTGCCGGATACCAGCCCTGCCACAGCAGCGACAGCATCGCCGCCCAGCGCCCCAGCGGCGGAGCGCGTTCATGGACCCGGGCACCGGCGGCCAGCGCCAGTTCCAGCGGCTGGGCCGGCACGGGCGGCAGCGGCGTGGCCGCGCGGGCGCGGATCCAGAACGCCCACCCATAGGGCAGCCGGGTCACGCGCTCCAGCAGCAGCGCGCCCGGCCTGCGTGCCAGCAGCGCGTCGATGATCTCGGCAGCCCGCATCATCGGCGCGCGCAGGCGATCAGGCGGCGTTGCCGCGCGGCATGTACGGTGCGTCGCCGGTATCGTGGTCGGTCGCGTCGCGCACGGCGGTGATGCCCGGAACCCGTGCGATCAGCGTCTTCTCGATCCCCTGCTTCAAGGTCACGTCGGCCATGCCGCAACCATGGCAACCGCCACCGAAGCGCAGCAGCACCACGCCGTCGCTGGACACTTCCTGCACGGTCGCGCGGCCACCATGCTGGGCCAGCTGCGGATTGATCTCGTTCTCCATGACCCAGCGCACACGCTCGACCAGCGACGCAGACTCGGCAGGCGCCTCGCCCTTGATCTTCGGGGCCTTGATGGTCAGCTGCGCCCCGGTGCCCTGGAACACGTAATCGATGTCCGCCCCGTCCAGCCAGGCCACGCTGTCGGCCGCCACATACAAGGTGAAGCCGTCGCAGTCGACGGCCCATTCGTCGCCTGCCAGCTCGGACGGCTCGGCGAATTCGAGCCGGGCGTCCGCACGCGAGGTACCACCATGAACGGCGCTCAGGCGTACGCCCAGCCCCGGGATCGCCTCGCGCTCGACCAGCTTGCGGAAGTGCGCCTGCGCGCTGTCGGAAATGTTGATCATGCGGCTATTCTAGCGCCCTCCCATCGCAACGCCGCACCCGGGCGTGGGGACGGGCCACGCACCATGTTCAGACTGCCGGAGGGACCACCATGTCCGACCTGATTCCGCTCGCCCAGGCCCACTGCACTCCGCGCCGCGGCCAGGACCATCGCCTGGGCGAAGCCCGCATCGCCGAGCTGCTGCCGCAGATTCCGGGCTGGGAGCTGGCCGAGGACGGGCGCGCCCTGATGCGGACCTTCCGCTTCGACGACTACCACCGCACGATGGCGTTCGTGAACGCGCTGGCCTGGGTCGCCCACCGCGAGGACCACCATCCCGACCTGGGCGTGCACTACGACCGCTGCGTGGTCCGCTTCTCGACCCACGACGTCGGCGGACTGAGCGAGAACGACTTCATCTGCGCGGCCCGCGCCGCCGCCCTGCTGGAGACCTGACCATGACGACCCACGCGTCCTTCCGCATCTTCGCGCTCCTGACCACGGCCGGCCTGCTCACGGCCTGCGGTGGCGGCAGCACCGAGCCTGCGGCCCCGGCCGTCCCGCCGACCGAGGTCGCCGCGATCGATACGCCACCGCCGGTCTATTCGATGGAACTGGCCTGCGCCGGCGCCGCCGGGCAGAGCGTGCTCAACGTGGAGATCGGCGTCGAGGGCAAGCCAACCCGGATCGACCTGGCCCGCAGCAGCGGCGTCGAGGCGCTGGACACGCTGGCCCTGGAGTCGGTGAAGGGCTGGACCTTCCGCCCGGCGACCCGCAACGGGCAGCCGGTGGCCAAGACCATCCAGGTGCCGATGAACTTCCGCGCCCCGGACATCCGTCCGGACGCCTGCTTCGCGCTCGACGCCCGTCGCGGCGGCTGACCGCCGCCGCGCCCTTCTCCATCGCCGCCCATCCCGCCCATACCGATGCAAGACCCCTCCCTGTCCGCCGTCCTGGTCGCCCTCGGCGTCACTCTCGCCGCGGGCCTGGCCACCGGCCTGGGCAGCCTGCTGGTCACCTTCGCGCGCGGCCCGAACCCGCGCCTGCTCGCGTTCGGGCTGGCCTTCGCCGGCGGCGCGATGGTCTACGTGTCGCTGTCGGAGATCCTCAACAAGTCGATCGCCTCGTTCACCGCGGCCTTCGACGATCGGCTGGGCTTCACCTACGCCACCTTCGCCTTCCTGGCCGGCATGGTGCTGATCATGCTGATCGACCGGCTGGTGCCCAATCCGCACGACAGCCTGACCAGCGACGACCCGGCGCTGCGCGAACAGAACCGCGACTACATCCGCCGGGTCGGCCTGATGACCGCGATCGCGATCACCGCGCACAACTTCCCGGAAGGCCTGGCGACGTTCTTCGCGACGCTGGAGAGCCCGGCCGTCGGCCTGCCGCTGGCGTTCGCCATCGCCATCCACAACATCCCCGAGGGCATCGCGATCGCGGTACCGGTCTATTACGCCACCGGCAACAAGACCTACGCCTTCGTCGCCAGCCTGCTGTCGGGCCTGGCCGAACCGGTCGGCGCGCTCATCGGCTACGCACTGCTGTCGAACTTCCTGTCCGAGGCGGTGTTCGGCGCGGTGTTCGGCGTGATCGCCGGCGTGATGGTGTTCCTGGCCATCGACGAACTGCTGCCGGCAGCCAAGCGCTACGCCAAGGGCCACGAGACGGTGTACGGCCTGGTCAGCGGCATGGGCGTGCTGGCGCTGAGCCTGGTGCTGTTCAAATGGTGACGGACGTATAGCCCAGGCGCATGACGGGAGCGGCAGTCCCGCCTTCACCCGTCGCCGATCGGGCGACCGACCACCGAAGGCGGAGGCAACCTCCCCCTCGCCCACGTTTCCCCTCGCCCACGGCGATCCGCCGATCGGAAGGGCCGGTGGTGGCGACCGAAGCCGAAGCGCCGGCCGCCAGCACTTCCCGCCGGTGGATCGGCAATCGATGGCGGAGAGAACGAGGGAAGCCCGGGACACTGATCCGCTGTCCCGCCCCCTCCGCTCACGACAACCGCTCGAGGACTTCGCGCAGTTCAGGCGCCAGCGGCGCCCTGATCGTGTAAGGGCTGCGTCCGTCGTCGAGCGCGAACTCCAGCGAAGCCGCGTGCAGGAACAGCCGGCGCAGGCCGGCCTTGTCACGCAGCCGCCGGTTCACTTCCGGATCGCCGTACTTGTCGTCGCCGGCCACCGGATGACCGATGTGCTGGGCGTGGGCGCGGATCTGGTGGGTGCGGCCGGTCTCGATGCGGACCTCGCAGTACGACTGCCCGCCGTGTCGCTCCAGCACCCGGAAATGGCTGATCGATTCCTTGCCGATGGGATTGACCTGGACATGGCGCTCGCCGCCCTGGCGCAGGCCCACGTGCAGGGGCGCGTCCACGGTCATCGTCCCGTCCGGCATCCGGCCGGTCAGCAGGGTCAGGTAGCGCTTGCGGATGCCGGCGCCATGATCCTCGCGCAGCAGCGCCTGCAGCTCGCTCAGCGCCGAGCGCTTCTTCGCCACGATCAGCACCCCGGAGGTGTCGCGGTCCAGCCGGTGGACCAGTTCCAGGGTCTGGCCGGGACGCAGGGCACGCAGGGTCTCGATCGCGCCGAAGCTGATCCCGCTGCCCCCGTGGCTGGCCACGCCGGTCGGCTTGTCCAGCGCCAGCAGGCGTGCGTCCTCGAACACGATCGCCGATTCGATCCGCTGCAGCAGGCCGGGCGCGGGCGTGCCACGCTCGCCTTCCTCGGCCACCCGCACCGGCGGGATCCGGACCTCGTCACCGCCCTCGAGCTTGCGCTCGGCCTTGGCCCGACCACCGTTCACACGCACCTGCCCGCTGCGGACCAGTTTGTAGACCAGGCTGCGCGGCGCGCCCTTGAGCTGGCCGAGCAGAAAGTTGTCGAGGCGCTGTCCGGCGCGGTCGTCCGGCACCTTCACGGTGCGGGCGCCGGCACGGGCGCTGGCTGGGTCGGTCATGGACACGATTATTCTGTTAGACTCGGGGGGCTATGTAAGGGTTTGATTCCGCTGGAAGAAGTTGCAGGGCCAGAAGCCCGGGCTTCCCGCGATCCCGGCACAGTGCGCGACCACCGCCCCCGGGGCGGCCATGTTAGCGGCTTGCAGGCAGACCCGGCCATGGCCCGGTGGGTCAGAGCATCGGTAGCTGAACATGTCCCGTGCGGCGCCCAGCGCCGCCGGCCCGCAACAACAGGTAACAGAGCGCTCCCGTGGTCCGCCGCGGTGTTGCAGCGCTGGAAGCGAGATTCCGTCCAAACCCGCGCCTGCGCGGTATGGACGGCGGACCCCACCTCCCGGGGTGGGATTCCAGAGCCAATACCCCGGCGTTCCGCGCGGTAGAGCGCATTCAAGGAACGCAACAATGAAGCGAATGCTGATCAATGCCACGCAGGCCGAAGAGCTGCGCGTGGCCATTGTCGATGGCCAGACGCTGTACGACATCGACATCGAGCAACCCTCGAAGGAACAGCGCAAGTCCAACATCTACAAGGGCCGCATCACCCGCCTCGAGCCCTCGCTCGAAGCCGCCTTCGTCGATTACGGCGCCGACCGCCACGGCTTCCTGCCGCTGAAGGAAATCTCCCGCGACTACTTCCAGGCCGGTGTCGACCACAACAAGGCCGGCATCCGCGAGCTGCTGCGCGAAGGCCAGGAAGTGGTGGTCCAGGTCGACAAGGACGAGCGCGGCAACAAGGGCGCCGCCCTGACCACGTTCATCTCGCTGGCCGGCCGCTACATGGTGCTGATGCCGAACTCGCCGTCGGCCGGCGGCGTCTCGCGCCGGATCGAGGGTGAGGACCGCGCCGAGCTCAAGCGCGCGATGGACGCGCTGAACATCCCCGACGACATGGGCGTGATCATCCGCACCGCCGGCGTCGGCCGCGATGCCGAAGAGCTGCAGTGGGACCTGGACTACCTGCTGGCCGCCTGGCGCGCGATCGCCGAGGCCGCGCTGGCCAAGCCGGCCCCGTTCCTGATCTACCAGGAATCGCGCCTGATCATCCGCGCCCTGCGCGACTACCTGCGCGCCGACATCGGCGAGATCCTGGTCGACACCGACGAGATGTACCAGGACGCGCAGCAGTTCATGCAGCAGGTGATGCCGCAGAGCCTGCGCAAGCTCAAGCACTACACCGACGACATCCCGCTGTTCAACCGCTTCCAGATCGAGTCGCAGATCGAGAACGCGTACGAGCGCACCATCCGCCTGCCCTCCGGCGGCGCGCTGGTGATCGACCAGACCGAGGCGCTGACCGCGGTCGACGTGAACTCGGCCCGCGCCACCAAGGGCGGCGACATCGAGGAAACCGCGTTCCACACCAATCTGGAAGCGGCCGAGGAAGTGGCCCGCCAGCTGCGCCTGCGCGACCTGGGCGGCCTGGTGGTGATCGACTTCATCGACATGTCCTCGTCCAAGCACCAGCGTGCGGTCGAAGACCGCCTGCAGGGATCGCTGAAGTACGACCGCGCCCGCGTCCAGCTGGGCCGCATCAGCCGCTTCGGCCTGATGGAGATGTCGCGCCAGCGCCTGCGCGCCAGCCTGGGCGAGTCCAGCCAGATCGTCTGCCCGCGCTGCGAAGGCCACGGCCGCATGCGCAGCGTCGAGTCGCTGTCGCTGTCGATCATCCGCGTCGCCGAAGAGCACGCGATGAAGGAGAACACCGGACAGGTGCTGGTCCAGGCCCCGGTCGAGATCGCCAACTTCCTGCTCAACGAGAAGCGCAACGCGCTGCGCGAGATCGAGAAGCGCCACGACGCGCCGATCATCATCGTCGCCGACGAACAGCTGCACACTCCGCACTACGAAGTCACGCGCCTGCGCGAGAACGAACTCGGCGAGGAAAGCGGCAAGCCCAGCTACCAGCGCGGCACCCCGCGCAAGCTGCCGGTGCATGCGCTGACCAAGGCCCAGCTCAACATCCCGCCGCCGCCGGCCGTGACCCGCGTGGCGCCGCCGCGCCCGGCCCCGGTACGCGAGGAGCGCGAGGAAGCGCCGGCACCCGCGCCGGTGGCCGTGCCCGTGCAGACGCCGGTGCAGACCGGTGGCGGCGTGGTCGGCTTCTTCAAGCGCCTGTTCGGCGCGGCCGATTCCGCTCCGGCACCGGAACGGACCAGGGAGCAGTCGACCCGCCAGGGCGAGCAGCGTGGCAACCGCGGCGAGCGCGGTGATCGCCAGCGCCGCGATGGTCGCAACGGCGATGCCGGCGGCCAGGGCCAGAACGGCCGTGGCCAGCAGCAGAAGCAGCGCGGCCAGGGCAAGGGCGGCAATCCGCAGCAGCCGCGCCAGGAAAAGGCGCAGGACAAGCAGCAGGATCGGCAGCAGGACAAGGTCAGGCAGCAGCCGTCCGCCGCGACCACCGGTGATGCCCAGGCCGCCAAGCCGCAGAAGCAGAAGCAGCCCCGGCAGGCCCAGGCGCCGCGCCAGGAGCAGAAGCAGCAGGTGCCGGCAGCCAACGGTGAGAACGCACCGGCCAAGGCCCCGCGCGAGAATCCGGCGGTGGCCGCCGAGGACGTGGCCACAACTGCCGTGGTCGCCGCATCGACCGCCGCGCTCGTGACTGCGCCGACGTCGGCGCCCGAGACCGATGGCGCCGACATCGCTGCTGTCGAGACGGTGGCAGGCGAGCAGCCGGCTGCCGGCGAGGACGGTAATGGTGAAGGTGGAAGCCGGCGCCGGCGTGGTCGGCGTGGCGGTCGTCGCCGTCGGCGTGGTGCCGAAGGCGCCGGTGCAGCGACCGAAGCCAGTGCCGATGGCGTCGATGATGGCCTGGACGACGGCAGCGACGAAGGCGACGGCGAAAGCGCCGCGCCTGCAGCCAGCACCGCCGGTCAGCCGGAGTTCGACTTCGACGACATCGTCGCACCGAAGCCCGTTGCGCCCGCGACCACTCCCGTGCCGCAGCCCCGCTCCGTGTCGCCCGCCGCTGCGGTCGATGCGGGCGGTGCCGAGCCGGTGGTGGAGCCCGTCGCACGGCCGACCGCGCCGGTGAGTGCCGAGGCCGAAGCAGCACCGGTCGCCCCGGCCGAGGTCGAGACCAGGGTCGCTGCAGCAGAGGCAATCGAGGTCGCCCCGGTCGTCGCCGAGGTGGCAGCCAGCACGGACAGCGTCGAAGCCGCGGCCACCGTGGCAGCGCAGCAGCCGGTGGAGACGGCAGCGGTCGTGCCGACGCCGGTCGATGCCGCCGCCGAGGTCGCCGCTGCACCCGTCGCCGAGGCGCGGACCGCACCTGTGGTCGAGGCCGATCCGGCTGCCGTCAGCGAAGCCGAGGCGAGCGTGGTCGACACCACCCCGCCGCAGGAGCCGGCCGCGGAAGCCGCCGTCTCCAGGCCTGCGGCGCCGGCTCCGGCCATGCCGGGCCTGTTCGATGCCGCACCGCTGCCGACCGACGCCGACACGGTGCCGGCCGGCACGGAGCCGGATACGCAGCCTGAGGCCTCCGCCACGACTGGCGAGGACGACGCAGCGACGCCTGGCGACGCCAAGCCGAACTGAAGGCGGTCACTCGCCTGATCGCGCAACGGGCCGGCACATGCCGGCCCGTTGCGTTTGGGCGTTCATCGGGGCCAGGCGGCCGATCAGGTCGGGATCAGGCGCGCGCCCCTGGTCGCATCGCGGGACAAGGCCTGCGCGACGTGCTGCCGGGCCAGGGGTGTCAGGCAGCCAGCTGCACGTCGCCAGCGCGAGGCGGCGCCGCGGCGTCGAGCCTGCGCGCAGTCCGCACTTCCCGGATCGCCCGCCTGGCATCGACGCCATCGGCCAAGCGAGGAAACCGCCGAAGCAGCGGCCGTCCTACAGCCCCTGGGTAGGCTCCATCAGGCCGTAGCGGGCGGCCAGCCGTGCAAGCGCGATGTTGTCGCCCACGTCCAGCTTCTCGAACAGGCGCGACTTGTGGGTGTTGACGGTCTTGGCGCTCAGGCTGAGGCGCTTGGCGATCGCATCCTGCCGCAGCCCCTGCACCAGCAGCATCGCCACCTCCAGTTCGCGCGGCGACAGCTGGTCGAACGGCGAGCCGCCGCCATCGACGCTGGCCAGTGCGATGTTCTGGGCGATGCTGGTGCCCAGGTAGCGCTTGCCGCGCGAGACCTCGCGCACCGCACGCAGCAGTTCGCGCGCGTCGCCGGCCTTGCCGATGTAACCCGACGCGCCCGCGTCGAGCAGACGTTTCGGCAACGGCCCGTCCTCGAGCACCGATACGATCACGACCCGGCTTTCGTGGCCGGCACGGACGATGCGCTCGGTGACCTCGAGGCCGCTGACGCCCGGCAGATGCAGGTCGCACAGCACCACGTCCGGTTTGAGACGGCGGATCTGCGGCAACGCTTCCTCGCCGCTCTCGGCCTCGCCGACGATCTCGATATCGTCCTCGGCCGACAGGATCATGCGCAGGCCGGTCCTGACCAGAGCATGGTCGTCCACCAGAAATACACGGATGGTCATTGCCTCTTCCTTGGGAATGGCCGTTGTGAAGGAGCCTAGCCGCGCAACTCCTTCACGGCAAGCGCCGGCCCCGTCGCACAGTGCATACTGCCGCCCTGAAGCCAGGGGACATCGCCATGGAATTCCGTTCTTTCCGCACCACCTTCCTTCATGTCGCACTGGCCGGACTTCTGTTCGCGCCGCTGTCGGCCAGCGCCGACGCAGGCACGGTAGCCGCCTCCTGGGAAGCCCAGGTCGCGCGGATCAGCGCCGGCGACGACACGGCCGCGCGCGCCGACGCGATCGGCGAACGTCTGGACGCGATGGGCCTGGCATGGCGTGCGGAACCGTTCGAGCAGGACGACCGCAAGGGCCAGAACATCGTCGCGGATCTGGGCGGAAGCGCCGATGCGCCGCTGCTGCTGATCGGCGCGCACTACGACCGCGTCGAAGTCGGACACGGCGCCACCGACAACGCGTCGGGCGTGGCGGCGGTACTGGAACTGGCCGAGCGGCTGAAGGCCACGCCGCTGCCGCATCACCGGGTCCAGCTCGTGTTCTGGGACCTCGAGGAACTCGGCCTGCTCGGTTCGCGCGCGTGGGTCGCCACGCCTGGCCGCGAGCAGCCGGCGCTGTACGTGAACTTCGACGTGTTCGGCTGGGGCGACACGCTGTGGATGATGACGCCGCAGGACGACACCGCGCTGGTCACCGCGCTGCGCGCCTCGACCAGTGCCAACAAGCTGGGGTTCTCTCCCGGCCAGACCTACCCGCCCACCGACCACCTGCCCTTCCAGCGCTCAGGCTGGCCGGCCGTGTCGTTCTCGCTGGTCGGCGGCGACGAGATCCCCGGCATCCTGCAGGTCTTCTCGCGCCAGAAGCCGGAGCGGATGCCCAAGGTGATGGAAGTGATCCACAGCGACAAGGACACCGTGGGACAGCTCGATGCCACCGGCATTCCTGCTGCCGTCGCCGCGCTCGACGCGGCGCTGCGCAGCTGGGATGCCGACGCTGCGGCCGCTGCTGCCCCGCACGCCCACTGATCGAACGCCATGCGCGGCGTCCCGCCCAGCCGGGACGCCGCGCACCGGCCGCACCTGCGGCCGCAAGGAAGAGGGCCGGGCCCGGCTGACGCCACCGCAGAGCGAGGCCAGCTCCAAACCTTCCGCCCGCTGCGCGCATCCATGACTGCAACCCGGTGGACGTGGAGCAGTCGACGATGATGAGGCGCATCGCATACGCGGGGCTCGCCGCCCTGTGCTTCTCCGGCAATCCGGCGGCCGCCGCAGGCCCGCAAACACTGCAGGCGGTGCTGGCCGATCTCGACCACGATCCGCATCGCGACCTGCATGCGGTGATCGTGCGCCAGGACGGCAAGACGCTGGCCGAGCGCTACTTCAACGGCGGCGACGCGCACACGCGCGTCGACGTGCGGTCCGCCGGCAAGAGCGTGACCTCGCTGCTGATGGGCATCGCGCTGGACCAGGGCGCGATCGCCACGCTCGACGACCCCGTGCAGGCCTACTGGCCCGAGGCCGCGGGCAGCCCGGTCGGCCACCTGCCGCTCCGCGACCTGTTGACCATGCGTACGGGCCTGGCAGCCGACGACGATATCGACGGCCTGCCCGGCAACGAGGATGCGATGGACGCGGCGGACGATCCGCACGCGTTCGTCCTGGCGGTACCCCGGCTGGAACCGCCGGGAACACGCTACCGCTACAACTCGCTGGCGACGTACGTGGCCGGCATCGTGATCGCCCGTGCGACCGGCCAGAGCCTGGCGTCGTTCGCGCGCGTGTCGCTGTTCGCGCCGCTCGGCATCCAGGCGTGGGACTGGCAGCAGGACCGTGCCGGCGAGACCAAGGGCCAGGGCAACCTGTTCCTGACCGCGCGCGACTTCGCCCGCCTCGGCGACCTGGTGCTTCATGGCGGCGTCCACGATGGCCGGCAGATCGTCAGCCGCCGCTGGATCGAGGACAGCCTGCATCCACGCGTGGACATCGCGGCGAGCGACCCGTTCGCCGACGGATACGGCTACTTCTGGTATCGGCAGCGCCATCCGGTCAATGGTCGCCAGGTCGAGGTGTTCTTCGCCTCGGGCAACGGCGGCAACAAGCTTTACGTGATTCCGGAACTGGCGATGGTGGTGACCATCGTCTCGCGCGCCTACAACACCCGGCATGGCCAGCGGCGTTCCGAAGCGATCCTGAGATCGGTGCTGGCGGTGGTAGCGGATGCCGTCGACCGGGATGGAGGCGACCGCACCGGCGATCCGGCGGCTCGCACTGGCGCCGCGCCGTAACGCGGGTAGCTGCCGTCCGGCAGTCGCGTCGCCGCCTCGTGCTTTCCGCGGTGCGCCATCGCCGTGTCCGGTGGGAATGGCGGAAGCGGTGGGATTCGAACCCACGGTAGTGTCGCCACTACGCCGGTTTTCAAGACCGGTGCCTTAAACCGCTCGGCCACGCTTCCTGTGTGCTGTCGCGTCGATCCGCTGCCGCCAACGGCACGCTCGCGCATCTGCCGCCGGCGCGTCCCGCGCGGCGCGCATTGTGGCACGCCGCGCCGGTCGATTTCGCCCCGCTCAGCCGGCGGCGGCCTCCAGCTCGACCATCGCACTCTTCTTCTGCGGGCAGTTGCCGCAGTCCAGGCGCGAGGCTTCGATCTGCTGCGGCAGGTGCTCGGCCAGGAAATCGATGAACACCCGCACCGCCGGCAGCAGGCCACGACGGGAGGCGAACACCGCATGGCAGATGCCCTGCGGCAACGACCATTCCGGCAGCACCACTTCCAGCTCGCCGCGACGCACCGCCTCGGCGCAGACCGTCTCCGGCAGCATGGTGATGCCGAAGCCGTCGCGGACCATCGCCTGCAGCAGCGGAAAATCGAAGCCGGCCAGGCGCGGCTGCAGGTCGACGCGACGCACCTCGCCCTGCGGGCCGTGCAGCTCCCAGCGCTGGTGCGCTTCGTCCTCGCTGATGCTCAACGTCACGTGCGAGGCCAGGTCGGACGGATCCTTCGGGCGGCCGGCGCGGTCCAGGTACTTCGGACTGGCGACCAGCAGTTCCTGGATCTGGCCGAAGCTGCGCATCACCAGGCTGCCGTCATCGTCCAGCCGCGCACGCACGCGCAGGGCGACATCGAAGCCTTCGTTGATCAGGTCGACCCGGCGATTGCCGATGTGCAGCTGCAGCCGCACCTTCGGGTACTGGTCCAGGAACTTCGGCAGCAGCTTGGGCAGCTGCTGCTGGGCCAGCGCCACCGGCACGCTGACCCTGACCACACCGCGCGGCTCGGCGCTGAGCCGGTCCACGACCTCGCGCGCGGCCTGCGCCTCGGTGAGCATGGTCTGCGCATGCCGATACACGCTCATGCCCACATCGGTGACCGCGAAGCGACGGGTGGAGCGCTGCAGCAGGCGCACGCCGAGATCGGTTTCGAGCTGGCTGATGCGCCGGCTCAGTCGCGATTTGGGGATGCCGAGGGCACGTTCGGCAGCGGCGAAGCCACCGTGCTCGACCACCATCGCGAAGTAGTACAGGTCGTTGAGATCCTGCATAGAGGTAATTCCATGAATGGAACGAACCGCGATATCAAAGCACCTTTCATTCCACGAGGGCAACACCCATTCGTCATGCCATGACGTGCGGATGCGCTCTGGTCGTCCAACCCCGGCGATCGCCCCGGCGCCCGTCACACCGCGCCGCGAGCCACCCGTGCCGCGGTGTCGGTGCCCTGCACGATGGCCCCGCGCGCGCGGCGTGGAAGTCCCGAACGGGACGTCGCTGCGGTCAGCCGATGCGTTCGATCCCGCCCATGTACGGGCGCAGCGCCTCGGGCACATCGATCGAGCCATCGGCGTTCTGGTAGTTCTCCATCACCGCGATCATCGCCCGGCCGACGGCCACGCCCGAGCCGTTGAGCGTGTGCACCAGCTCCGGCTTGCCGGTGGCCGGATTGCGCCAGCGGGCCTGCATGCGCCGCGCCTGGAAATCGCCGCAGTTCGAACACGAGGAAATCTCGCGGTAGGTGTCCTGCGACGGCAGCCAGACCTCCAGGTCGTAGGTGCGCGTCGCCGAGAACCCCATGTCGCCGGTGCACAGCAGCACCTTGCGGTACGGCAGCCCCAGCTTCTGCAGCACGGCCTCGGCGGCGGTGGTCATGCGCTCGTGCTCGGACGCGCTCTCCTCCGGGCGGCAGACGCTGACCAGCTCGACCTTCTCGAACTGGTGCTGGCGGATCATGCCGCGGGTGTCGCGGCCGCCGCTGCCGGCCTCGGAACGGAAGCACAGCGAATGGGCGGTCATGCGCAGCGGCAGGCGCTCGTCCTCGACGATCTCGTCGCGTACCACGTTGGTCAGCGAGATCTCCGAGGTCGAGATCAGGTAGCGCTTCTGTTCGCCCAGCGAGGTGGCGAACATGTCCTCCTCGAACTTCGGCAGCTGGCCGGTGCCGAACAGGCTGTCGGCATTGACGATGACCGGGACGTTGGTCTCCTGGTAGCCATGCTCGCCGGTGTGCAGGTCGAGCATGAACTGGGCCAGGGCGCGGTGCAGGCGCGCGATCGGGCCGCGCAGCACGGTGAAACGTGCGCCCGACAGCTTGGCGGCGGTTTCCGCATCCAGCCAGCCGTTGGCCGCGCCGAGTTCGACATGGTCCTTGACCGGGAAATCGAAGCCGCGTGGCGTGCCCCAGCGCGCGATTTCCTGGTTCTCGGTCTCGTCCTTGCCCAGCGGCACGTCCTCGGCCGGCAGGTTCGGGATGCCCAGCGACAGCTCTTCCAGCTGCGCGCGCACCTGCGCCAGACGGACTTCGGATGCGGCCAGTTCCTCGGCGAAGCCGGCGACCTCGGCCATCAGCGCCGACACGTCCTCGCCCTTCGCCTTGGCCTGGCCGATGGCCTTGGAACGCGTGTTGCGCAGGTTCTGCAGTTCCTGGGTACGGATCTGGATCTGCTTGCGCTCGCTCTCGGCGGACTCCAGCACGGCCAGATCCAGCGCGTAGCCACGGGTGGCCAGCAGGCGTTCGGCCAGGGCGGCGGTCTGGTTGCGGAGCAGTGCGGGATCGAGCATGGCAGCGGCGTTTCGGAAGGACGTGGCCGGGCATTATCGCCAATCGGGAGCACGCCCGCTGCGTTCATCGCCGCTGTGACAGAATCGGCCGGTCCTTCCGCATCCCTTGCCATGGCCAGCACCGCCCGTCTCCGCATGCCCGACCTGCTCCTGCGTCTGCCCGAGCGTCCCTGGCTGCTCGCCGCCGTCGCTTTCGCGCTGGGCCTGCTGTTGTTCGTGGTGGTGTGGCTCGCGGTCCGCGACGACGGTCCCGCCCCCGACGCACCGGTCCGTCCGACGGCGGCCGCGCCGGGGTTCGAGCCACTGCCGGTACCGATGTCGCCGGGCGATGCGGCCACCTCGATGCCCGAGCCCAGCGATGAGCCTGCGCAGCTTGTGGAAACCGCTCCTCCGCCCGAGCCGGCCGCGCCGACCGAACCCAGCCCGGTGTCGGAGCTGCCCGCGCCTGTCGCCGACTCGCCTGCAGCCGCGACGGCAGTCCAGGCGCCGGCCCTCCTGCCCGACCAGCCGCAGCCGCGCTACCCGGCGTCCGCACTGCGTGCCGGCGAAACCGGCACGGTGGTGCTGAAGGTGGATGTCGACGCGCTTGGCCATCCGGTGGGCGTCGAGGTGGTCGGCCGCAGCGGTTCGCGCGCACTCGACCGGGCCGCGGTCGATGCGGTGTCGCGCTGGCAGTTCCAAGCGGCGCGCGATGCGGGCGGCCAATCGGTCCCCGGCACACTCACGATTCCGATCAACTTCGCAACCCGCTGACGACCTGCACGCTCCACTCACCACGATGAACGCAGGTCCGCGTTTCGCGCGGGATTAACCGCGAAAAGACCGGTTCACCACACACACAGCGGAACACTCGACCCCGGTTGATGGACAACCGAGGAGCGAGTCATGACCACCTACACGCAGCACACCCCGCATGTCTCCGGGACCGAGCCGACCCCGCCCCCGGCGCAGCGCACGTCGCCCGTCCTGTGGGCCGCACTGGCCGTCGCGTTGATCGCCGCACTGGTCTGGTGGACCCGGCAGGACCGGGTCGCGACCGCGCCGATCGACACCAATGCACCGGTCGCCACCATGCCGGCCGACACCACGCCGCCACCGGCGACGCGCGCACCGGCCACCGGGCAGAACCGTGAGCGTGCTCGCCCGGTCGTGGCCGATCGCGCGCCGCGTCCGTTGGCCGGCAATCCCATGCCGACCTACCCGCGCGAGGCGCTGCGTGCCGGCAACGAGGGCAGCGTGGTGGTCGCCATCGCCGTGGACAGCACCGGCGTGCCGACCGATGTCCGTGTCGTCGAACGCAGCGGCACCCGCGACCGCAGCCTGGACCGTGCCGCGGTCAACGCCGCCCGCCAGTGGCGTTTCGAGCCGGCGATCCGTGGCGGCAAGCCCGCCGCCGCGACGGTGCAGCTGCCGGTGGACTTCAGGCAGCAGGGCTGACCAGGCCGAAGCCGCAACCACGCGCCAGCGTGTCGAAGCCGGGGAAGGACGTCGCCACATTGGCGACGTCCTCGATCCGGACTTCGCCGACGGCGCGCTGCGCGGCCACTGCGAAGGCCATGGCGATCCGATGGTCGCCATGGCTTTCGATCGTCCCCGAGCCGAGTTCGCCCGGATGGATCGTGGCGCCATCCGGCGTTTCGTCGATGCGCAGGCCCAGCGTGCGCAGGCCGGTGGCCATCGCCGCCAGCCGGTCGGATTCCTTGACCCGCAGTTCGGCGGCCCCGCGCACCACGGTCTGCCCCGCCGCGCAGGCGGCCGCGATGAACAGCGCGGGGAACTCGTCGATCATGTCCGGCACCAGCGCCTCGGGCACCTCGATGCCGTGCAGCGGCGCGTGACGCACCACCAGATCGGCGACCGGCTCGCCGCCGTGGGTGCCGGCGTTTTCCTCGCGGATGTCGGCACCCATCAGCCGCAGCGCCTGCAGCAGGCCGGTGCGACGCGGGTTGAGGCCGACCGAACGCAGGCGCAGTTCCGAGCCCGGGACGATGCTGGCCGCAACCAGATAGAACGCGGCAGAGGAGAAATCGGCCGGCACCGCGATGTCGGTCGCGCGCAGGCGCTGGCCGCCGCGCAGCTTCGCATGGCCCGGCGAAAACTCGATCTCCACGCCGAACGCCGACAGCATGCGCTCGCTGTAATCGCGGGTCGGATGCGGCTCGGTCACCGAGGTCTCGCCTTGGGCGTACAGGCCGGCCAGCAGCACCGCCGATTTCACCTGCGCACTGGCGACCGGGCTGGCGTAATCGATGCCGGACAGCGTCTGGCCGCCATGGATGTGCAGTGGCGGCGTGCCGTCGTCGCGGGTCTCGATCCGCGCGCCCATCTGCGCCAGCGGGCCGGTCACGCGCCGCATCGGCCGCCTGGACAGCGATTCGTCGCCGACCAGCACGCTGTCGAACGGCTGCGCGGCCAACAGGCCGGCGAGCAGGCGCATGCCGGTGCCGGCGTTGCCGCAGTCCAGCGCGCCTGCCGGTGCACGCAGGCCGTCGACGCCGACGCCATGCACGACCCGGCGCGAGGGCGACGGCGTGTCGATGCGCACGCCGAGCTGCGAGAAGATCGCGGCGGTGGCACGCGTGTCCTCGCCCTCGAGGAACCCGTCGATGGTGGACACGCCGTCGGCCAGCGCGGCGAACATCACCGAGCGGTGCGATACCGACTTGTCGCCGGGGATCTCCAGCGTGCCCTGCAACGGTTGTCCGGCGGTTGCGACCCAGTGCTGCGACATCTCGACTCCAACGCTTGATTCAGGGGAACGCCGCCTCGCGCAGGAGGCGGATCAGGTGCGGCGACGGCTGCCGGCGAGGATCGGCTCGCCTTTCCAGCAGCACACCGCGATCAACAGGACGCTCAGCAGGGCGATGCAGCCGGCGAACGGCAACGTCGCCTGCCCCGGCGGGAAACGCATGGCCGCCAGCACGGTCCCGGCCACATAGGCCAGCAGCACGGCCCAGCCCTGCCAGACGTCGGGCACGCCCCAGCCGATGCCATGGGTCTTGGCGGGGAACCAGTACGGCGCGCGTTGCCGGATGCCGCCGCCTGCGTGATGTCGCGTGCTCAAGGCACCGCCACCGGGTAGGACCCCAGCACCTTGATCTGCGCCGAATGCGCCTTCAGCTCGGCCAGCGCGCGCTGCATCGCCTCGTCCTCGATATGGCCGGCCAGATCGATGAAGAAGCCGTATTCCCACTTGGCCTGGTGCGACGGACGCGATTCGATCCGGTTCATGCTGATGCCGTGCCGCGCGAACGGGCTGAGCACGTCGAACAGCGCACCGGGCTTGTCGTGGATGAACACCAGCACCGAGGTGCGGTCGTGGCCGGAAGTCGGGAAGATCCTGCGGCCGATCACCAGGAAGCGCGTGGTGTTGTCGCGGTCGTCCTGGATCGGCTGCATGATGACCTTCTTCAGGCCATACACGTGCGCGGCGCTCTCGCCGGCGATGGCGGCCGCATCGTCCGCGCCGCGCGCGCGACGCGCGCCCTCGGCGTTGCTGGAGACCGGCACCTTCTCGACGTTCGGCAGGTTGGCGCGCAGCCAGCCGCTGGTCTGGGCGAAGGCCTGCGGATGCGCGCAGATGCGCTCGATGTCCTCGATCCGGCCGCTGCGCGACAGCAGGTACTGGTGCACCTTCAGCTCGACCTCGCCGCAGATCTTCAGCGGCGAGGTCAGGAACATGTCGAGCGTGACCTGGATCGTGCCCTGCCCCGAGTTCTCGACCGGCACCACGCCGAAATCGGCGTTGCCGGCCTCGACCTCCTGGAACACCTCCTCGATGCTGCCCATCGGCAGGCCATGCGCGGAACGTCCGAAATGCTTGAGCACCGCCTGCTGGCTGAAGGTGCCCTCCGGGCCGAGGTAGCCGATCTTCAGCGGTTCCTGCTGGGCGAGACAGGCCGACATGATCTCGCGGAACACATGGACCAGCAGCTCGTCCGACAGCGGCCCCTCGTTGCGGTCCACCACCATGCGCAGCACCTGCGCCTCACGCTCCGGCCGGTAGTAGTCGACCGCGGCGGCCAGCTTGCCCTTGGCCTTGCCGACCTGCAGCGCGAAGCGCGCGCGGTCGGCGATCAGCGCCTGGATCTGGCGGTCGATGCCGTCGATGTGCGCGCGGACGTCGGCCAGGGCCGGGGCGGTGGAAGTGGCGTCGGCAGACTTCTTCTGCCTGGACTTCGCCGGCGTCGCGGCGGGTTTCTTCGGTGCTGCCATGGGAGTGTTCCGTCGTGCGTGACCGGCGCCCGCGGGCGCCCTTGGAGATCCTGCTGCCGCTCAGCCGTTGCGCTGCTGGAAGTCGCGCATGAAGCCCACCAGGGCCTGCGCCGCGTCCAGCGGCACCGCGTTGTACAGCGAGGCGCGGATGCCGCCGACCGCCTTGTGGCCCTTCAGCGCCAGCAGACCGGCCGCCTTGGACTCGCTGACGAAACGCGCGGTCAGCGTGTCGTCCGGCAGGAAGAAGGGGATGTTCATGCGCGAGCGCGCCGCCGGCGCGACGTCGTTGCGGTAGAACCCACCCGAGCCGTCGATGGCGCCATAGACCAGCGCGGACTTGGCCGCGTTGCGCCGCGCGAATTCGGCCACGCCGCCCTCCTCCAGCATCCACCTGACGGTCAGGCCGAGCAGGTACCAGTTCCAGGTCGGCGGCGTGTTGAGCATCGAATCGCGCGCGGCATGCGAGGCGTAATTGAAGATGTCCGCCCGCGGCTGCCCGGCGCGTTCGAGCAGGTCGCGACGCACGATGACCACCGAGATGCCGACCGGCCCCAGGTTCTTCTGCGCGCCCGCGTAGATCAGGCCGTACTTCGACACGTCCACCGGCTCGGAGGCGATCGAGGAGCTGAAGTCGGCGAACAGCGGCACCTCGCCGACGTCGGGCGTGCCGCGGAATTCGACGCCGTGGATCGTCTCGTTGGCGGTGATGTGGACATAGGCCGCGTCGTCGCGCAGCGCCCAGGTCGCGCGCGCCGGGATGTCGCGGAAGCCACCGGCCTCGGCGTCGGCCGCGACGTTCACCGCCACATACGGCCGCACCTGCCTGACCGCGGTCTTGCCCCAGTGGCCGGTGACCACGTAGTCGACGGCCTGCCCGGGGGCGGCGAAGTTCAGCGCCAGCAGCGCCTGCTGGGTGGTCGCGCCGCCGGCCAGGAACAGGACGGCATGGTCGTCCGGCACGGACAGCAGGGTGCGAAGATCGGCCTCGATGCGTTCGGCCAGGGCCACGAACTCGGCACTGCGATGGCTGATTTCCACCACCGAGGCGCCCACGCCGTTCCACTCCAGCATCTCCGCCTGCGCCTGGCGCAGGACCTGTTCGGGCAGGGCCGCCGGACCGGCACTGAAGTTGTACGCGCGCGTCATGAACCACCCGTCACGAAAGGTCTCGTAGTATGCCGCAGCGCAGCGGTTGCCGGGGCAACCATCCGGGCCGCCCGGTGCCGCTGCACCGCTGCCGGTCAGCGCCACGCGCGGCGCGGGAACCGGCATCCTGCCGGTGGGGTCCAACGCCCCGTCCGCCACCTCCGGAGAACGTCGATGACGCAGCGAACCCGTGGGACTTCCGGCGCGATCCCGGCCAGCCAGATCACCGACGAAACCGTCTATCGCGACCGTCGCCGCCTGCTGGCCGCGCTGGCTGCCAGCCCATCGCTGGGCCTGCTGTCCGGCTGCGCCGATGCCGAGCCGCCACCCGAGCCGCGTGCGGTGGTCAGTGTGGCCGACGCGCGCAGCGGATTCCGGACCGACGAGGTCCAGACCCGCTACGAGGACGTGACCACCTACAACAACTTCTACGAGTTCGGCACCGACAAGGGCGATCCGTCGCGCGCGGCCAAGACCCTGCGTGTCTCGCCCTGGTCGGTCAGCGCGCTGGGCGAGTGCGCCAAGCCGGGCACGCTGGGCCTGGAGGACCTGGTCAGGGGCCTGACGCCGCAGGAACGGATCTACCGGCTGCGCTGCGTGGAAGGCTGGTCGATGGTGATCCCGTGGCAGGGCGTGCCGCTGGCCGACGTGCTCAAACGCTTCGAGCCGACCTCGAAGGCGAAGTACGTCGCCTTCACCACCTTCTCCGATCCGCAGCAGATGCCCGGCATGCGCTACCGCTCGATCGACTGGCCCTACCGCGAGGGCCTGCGCATCGACGAGGCGATGCACCCGCTGACCCTGCTCGCGACCGGCCTGTACGGCAAGCCGCTGCCGCAGCAGAACGGCGCGCCATTGCGGCTGGTCGTGCCGTGGAAGTACGGCTTCAAGAGCATCAAGTCGATTGTGGCGATCCGCTTCGTGGAGAAGATGCCGCAGACCGCCTGGAACATGCTGCAGCCCTCCGAGTACGGCTTCTATTCGAACGTCAATCCGGCGGTCGACCATCCGCGCTGGAGCCAGAAGACCGAGCGCCGCATCGCCGGCAGCAAGAGCAAGCTGTTCGCCGAGCGCATCCCGACGCTGCCGTTCAACGGCTACGCCGAGCAGGTCGCATCGCTGTATGCAGGCATGGACCTGCGCCGGTGGTATTGATTCCCGCTCCATCACCTCCAGCACAGGCGCAGCGATGCCTTCCCGACGTGCATTGATCGCCACCAAGGCGCTGCTGCACGCCGCGGCGCTGTCGCCCGCGGCCTGGCTGGGCTGGCAGATCGCCGAGGTCTGGCGCACCGGCAGCGATGCGCTCGGCGCCGATCCGGTGGCGGAGATCGAGCACCGCACCGGCCTGTGGGCGCTGCGCCTGCTGCTGGTCACCCTGGCGATCACCCCGCTGCGGCAGCTCACCGGCCAGACCGTGCTGCTGCAGTTCCGGCGCATGGCCGGCCTGTACGCGTTCTTCTATGCCTCGCTGCACCTGGCGGCCTATCTGGTCCTGGACCTGGGCGGCTACTGGTCGATGATCTTCGAGGAGATCGTCAAGCGTCCCTTCATCACGGTGGGGTTCGCCGCCTGGCTGCTGCTGGTACCGCTGGCGATCACCTCGACCCGCGGCTGGATGCGGCGCATGGGCCGGCGCTGGGGCCTGCTGCACCGGCTGATCTATCCGATCGGCATCCTTGCGGTGCTGCACTTCTGGTGGCTGGTCAAATCCGACCTGCGCGAGCCCGCGCTCTATGCCGGGCTGCTCGCGGTTCTGCTGGGGTGGCGCGTGGCCCATGCGCTGCGGCGACGGCAGCGGTCGCGCGTGCCGCGCCCTGCGCCATGAAGCCGCGGCGACGACCCGTCACCTGGAACCGGGTGGCGGCAGCTGCCGAAGCGAAGGCGAAAACAACCGGCCGCGCCGCGCTCAGCGGGCACCGAACCAGAGCAGCGCGCTGAGCGCCGCGCCCAGCAGCAGGGCCGCCACCAGCAGCCACGGCAGGCGGACGCCGCCCGCGCGTCGCGGCGATGCGGCCAGGTCGGCCTGCGGCTTCGCCTGGGGCGCCGGCTCCATCACCGGCAATGCCGTTCCCGGCCCGGCGGCGGGGAACTCGACCACGAAGCGGTGCTGGCCTTCGAACACGACCTGGTCCCCGGCGCGCAGGACCGCATCGCGGACCTTCACGCCGTTGACCTGGCTGCCGTCGCCCTGCCCCAGATCGCGTAGCAGCACGCGGTCGCCACGTCGTTCCAGCGTGGCGTGGCGGTCGGCGAACGCGGGCTCGTCGATGCGGATGTCGGCGTCGCGCGCGGCCCCGACCACGCGCACCGGACCCAAGGTGAAGCTGCGGCCGTGGTGCCGCCCACCGATCCCGCGCAGCACCACCCGCGGATCGGTCGCATGCCCGTCCTCCGCCTCGGGTGCGCGATCCTGGCGAGACGGCGCCTGGACCAGCAGCTCCGCGCCGTCGGCATACACCGCGTCGCCAGGCCGCAGCAGCGCCATCCTCCGCACCGGGCGGCCGTTGACGTGGATGCCGCGCATGCCCGTGGCCACCTGCAGCCACAGGCCACGCCGGTCCAGGCAGAACTGGGCCAGCAGCACACCCTGCACCAGATCGCCGAGACCGACCACGCCATTGGCCTGCCGCATCAGCCGGTGCACGCCCGGCGCGAGCGCGAAATCGGGTTGCTGTCGATTGCTGAAATGGAGGCGCAGGTCGGGCATGCGCGGCAGCCTAGCAAATCGCCCACCTGCTGCGCTGCATTGGTCCCGGCGCGCGTGCCGCGTACGATGGCGCACCCAGTGCAGCCAGCCGACGGAGCCCGCTTGTCCAGCATCGATATCCGACATCCGCATACCCGCACGCCGGACCAGGTCCGCGTGGTGCTCCAGACCGTGGCCGACAAGCTGCGCGAACGGCACGGCCTGACCAGCCAGTGGGAGGGCGACGCACTGACGCTGTCCGGTCCGGGCATCGATGGCCGCATCTCGCTCGAACCCGAGCAGGTCCGGGTCACCGCCGAGCTCGGCTTCCTGATGTCGGCGATGAAGGGAATGATCGAATCCGAGATCCGGCGGGTCCTGCAGGAGCAACTCGGCTGACGCGGGCGGCCGCGGCTCACGCGCTCTTGCCGGCGCCGGGGCGATACTCGGGCGGGACCCTCGCCAAAGGACCGCTCATGAGCCGCACACGTCATTCCGCATCCGACGACGCAACGCCGGAAAGCACGGGTTTCCAGGCGCAGACCGAACGCATCGCCAGAGAGTTCGGCGAATCCGCCCAGCAGGTCTGGCTGGCCGGGATCGGCGCCCTGTCTCGGGCACAGGCCGAAGGCAGCCGTCTGTTCGAGCAGCTCGCCGAAGAAGGGCGCGCGGTGGACAGCACGCGCTCCGGTGCCGTGCACGGCGCCACTGCCCGCCTGGACAGCCTGCGCAGGTCGCTGGATTCGGCCATCGGCAGCGCGCAGACCCGCGCCGGCGATGCATGGGAGAGCGTCGGTCGCGCGTTCGAGCAGCGCGTCCAGCAGACGCTGCGCTCGCTCGACGTGCCCAGCCGAGAGGACATCGATGCGCTCGGTGCGCGGATCGACGCGCTGACCGTGGAGCTGCGCCGCCGGTCTTCCGCGCGGCCCAGCGCGGCGCCGGCCGAAGCCCCCACACCGCGGCCGCGGGCACGTCCCGCCCGGCCGCGCGGCTCGGCCTCGGACCCGGCCGGCGGCGTGGACTAATACGAAAGTACTATGTTGCAGGGCAGCATGCGCTCCGGCAAAATCGGACGCGGCCCGCCAGTCCCGTACCTAGCCGTTTGCTCCCCTCCCCTCTCGGCTATGGACTGGCGGGCCGCTTTGTCTGCATGACCGGAGTGTTGCCTGTCGCGGTGTACCATCGCGCCTGAACTCGGGGCATCACTTTTCCGCAGGAATCCACATGCCGTCGTGGGTGCTCGGCGCCGGTCTCGCAGGGCTGCTGTCCCTGCTCTCCATCGCCTATTTCTGGTTCGTACGCCGTCCCCGCAGCGAGACCGCTGCCGGGCTGCAGGCGCTCGCTGCGCTGCGCTGGCGCGAGGTCTCCTCGCTGATCCGCCAGGCCATGCGGCAGCGTGGCCTGCAGGATGCCGAGCGCAACACGGACGCACCGGGTGAGGACGGCAGCCGCCTGCTGATGAGCGATGGACAGAACCGCTGGCTGCTGGTCTGCAAGCATGGCATGGCCTACCGGATCGGCCTGCCTGCGATCGAGGAACTGGTCGCGGCGATGGACCTGTCCGGCGCGCGGCGCGGGATGCTGCTGACCCAGGGCAGCGCCGCGCGCGACGCGCACGGCATGGCCGAACGCAACGGCATCGAACTGGTCGACGGCCGCCGGCTGTGGCCACTGCTCAAGCCCTTCGTCGCATCCGACACCCGGCAGACGATCATCGCCGCCAGTCGCCGCCAGGCGGTACGGCACATCCTGATCGGCATGCTGGGCGCGATTGCGATCGGTCTGGTGGCCGCGGTGTTTCCGGCACGCCTGCTGCAGGACGACATCGCTCCGACCACCGGAACGCACATCGGCCTCCCGGCCGCGGCACCTGCCGCCCCCGCCTCCACGGCGGCGGTGGTCGCCCCGTCGCGCCCGGACGCCCCCGACCTTGCGCCGGCAGAGACGCCCGCCACCGAAACCGGGACGCCCGATGCGGGCGCCAGCACGATCCAGGCCGACCCGGATGAGGAAACGCAGGCGCGCTACCAGGCCGAGGTCGCCCGCAGCATCGGCCTGCAGCCGGGAATCGGACGTGCGTACTGGCTGACCCGCGCCACGCTGGTGATCGACCGCAGTGGCGACGACGCCATGATCTGGCCGCTGATCTGCAGCCAGATCGAGCGCTACCCGTCGCTGCGCACGGTCCGCATCCAGCTCAATCCGCGCCCAGGGCACGACGAGCCGGTGCGCTGGCGCCAGTGCCGGACCATCTGAGACCCGACCTGCACGCAGGCGGGCGGGCGGGCGGGGATCGTTGAGGTACCGGCGCCCTGGGTAACGGGTCCATCCGACCTCGCGGGTAGCGGATCGTGCTGCCTCAGCAGCAGCAGCGGACACCTGGCGCCCCTGTGAGCCCTCGTGCGATACGCATGACGCGCACGCCGACTCGTGCTCTGAACGCATCAGCGAACCTGGCGGGAGTCGCAGGATCCGCCGCGCGTCCAGGCATTCAAGGTAGGGCTGCCACCGGCAGCGGGCGCGATGTCCGAGCGCGACGGCATCGCCCTCATGTGGCGAGAGACGGCGAGATCATGACGAGACGGGGGGTGACCGCCACCACACCCGCGGTTTTCCAGCGTCACAACGCGAAACGCCGGCATGCGCCGGCGTTTCGCTGTACAGCATCAGGACATGCGCCGCTGCCGATCAGGCCTGCGGCGACGCCTCGCCGTCGACCGCGGATGCCGGCACGGACGCGTCGTCGCCCGCCTCGTCGCCTTCGTCGATCGAACCATCCAGGCGTTCGACCGCCTGCAGCTTCTCGCCCTTGGACAGACGGATCAGGGTCACGCCCTGGGTGTTGCGGCTCACCCGCGAGATCTCCGAGCCGCGGGTGCGGACCAGGGTGCCGCCGTCGGAGATCAGCAGGACCTCGTCGGTGCCGCCCAGCAGTACCGCGGCGACCAGCTTGCCGTTGCGCTCGGTGGTCTGGATGCCGATCACGCCCTGGGTGCCGCGGCCCTTGCGCGGATACTCGCTCAGCGGGGTGCGCTTGCCGTAGCCGTTCTCGGTGGCGGTCAGGATGTAGGCCACGCCCACATCGGCGCCGGCATCGACCAGTTCGCCTTCGATCGCGGCCGTCTCGACCACCTCCTCGGCCGCCTCGTCCTCGGCGCCCTCGAGTTCGACGCCCGCGGCACGCTCGGCCACGATCAGGCTGACCACTTCCTCGCCGGCCGCCATGCGGATGCCGCGCACGCCGGTCGAGGTCCGCCCTGTCGAGCGCACGTTCTCCTCGCCGAAGCGCACGGTCTTGCCGTTGGACGCGAACAGCAGCACGTCGCGCTGGCCGTCGGTCAGGGCGACGCCGACCAGGGCATCGCCCTCGTCCAGGTTGATCGCCTTCTTGCCGCGGGCCAGACGGAACGCGAACTCGCCCAGCGGGGTCTTCTTGACCGTGCCGTTGCGGGTGGCGAAGAACACGAACTGGCCCTCGGCGTACTCGCGCACCGGCAGCACGGCCTGGACCTTCTCACCGGCTTCCAGCGGAATCCAGTTGATGATCGGGCGGCCACGCGCGTTCGAGCCGGCTTCCGGCAGCTGGTACACCGGCAGCCAGAACACCTTGCCGCTGCTGGTGAAGGTCAGCAGCGTGTCGTGCGTGTTGACCAGCCACAGCTGGTCGATGAAATCCTCTTCCTTGGTCGCCGCCGCGCTGCGGCCGCGCCCACCGCGCTTCTGCGCGCGGTAGGCCGACACCGGCTGGCGCTTGGCATAGCCGGCATGCGACAGGGTCACCACCACGTCTTCCGGGGTGATCAGGTCGAGGATGTCGAGGTCTTCCTCGCTGGCGCGGATCTCGCTGCGGCGATCGTCGCCGTACTCGGCCTTCAGGGCCTGCAGTTCGGTGCGGATCACTTCGCGCAGCACGTCCGGATTCTCGAGGATCTCGATCAGGCCGCGGATGGTCTCCAGCAGCAGGCGGTACTCCTCGGTCAGACGCTCCTGCTCCAGACCGGTCAGGCGGTGCAGGCGCATTTCCAGGATCTGCTGGGCCTGTACGTCGGTCAGGCGATACAGACCCTCGACCAGACCGACGCCGGTCGGCAGGTCGTCCGGGCGCGAGGCCTCGGAACCGGCCGCCTCGAGCAACGTACCGACCAGGCCCGGCGTCCAGCTGCGCTCCAGCATCCGCTCCTTCGCGACCTGCGGGCTCTCCGAGGTCTTGATCAGCTCGATCATCTCGTCGATGTTGGCCAACGCGACGGTCAGGCCTTCCAGCACGTGCGCACGGGCGCGCGCCTTGCGCAGTTCGAAGATCGTCCTGCGGGTCACCACCTCGCGGCGGTGGCGCAGGAACGCGTCCAGGATCTGCTTGAGGTTGACCAGCTGCGGGCGGCCGTCGACCAGGGCCACCATGTTGATGCCGAACACCGATTCCAGCTGGGTCTGCTGGTACAGGTTGTTCAGCACCACGTCGGCCGAGTCGCCGCGCTTGACCTCGATGTAGATGCGCATGCCGTCCTTGTCGGACTCGTCGCGCAGCTCGCTGATGCCTTCGATCTTCTTTTCTTTGACCAGCTCGGCGATCTTCTCGATCAGCCGCGCCTTGTTGACCTGGTACGGGATCTCGGTGACGACGATCGCCTCGCGGCCGTTGTCGGCCACTTCGATGTCGGCCTTGGCGCGCATGCGCACCCGGCCACGGCCGGTGCGGTAGGCCAGCTGGATGCCGGCGACGCCATTGATGATGCCCGCGGTGGGGAAGTCCGGGCCGGGGATGTACTGCATCAACGCTTCGACATCGAGATCGGCGTCGTCGATCAGCGCCAGCAGGCCGTCGACGACCTCGGTCAGGTTGTGCGGCGGGATGTTGGTCGCCATGCCGACCGCGATGCCGGCCGAGCCGTTGACCAGCAGGTTCGGGAACCGGGTCGGCATGACCGTCGGTTCCAGTTCCTTCTCGTCGTAGTTGGGCTGGAAATCGACGGTTTCCTTGTCGATGTCGGCCATCAGCTCGTGGCTGAGGCGGGACATGCGCGACTCGGTGTAACGCATCGCCGCCGCGGAGTCGCCGTCGACCGAACCGAAGTTGCCCTGGCCGTCGACCAGCATGTAGCGCAGCGAGAACGGCTGGGCCATGCGCACCAGCGTGTCGTAGACCGACTGGTCGCCGTGCGGGTGGTACTTACCGATCACGTCACCGACGATACGGGCGGACTTGTAATGCTGCTTGTTGCTGTGCGCGCCAAGCTCGTTCATCGCGAACAGCACGCGACGATGGACCGGCTTGAGGCCATCGCGGACATCCGGGAGCGCGCGGCCGACGATCACGCTCATCGCGTAATCGAGGTAGCTGCGCCGCATCTCGTCTTCGAGGTTGACCGGGATGATTTCTTTCGCGAGATCGGTCATCAGGACTCTTCGTCAGGATTCGGTCTGGGGCCGTGCCATCGGGCGAACGGCCGATGCGGGGAAAACCCCACGCAAGCAGCCGATTCTAGCACAAACCGCCTCCGTTCAGGCCCGGCATTTCCACGGGAAAACAGGGACTTGCGCCTGCACGTGGCACTGTACGGCACCCTCACCACCCCGCATCACGCCCTGGCTCAGCCTTCCCGCTCCAGCCCCGCCCGCGCCGCGCGTCCTGCACGCTTGCCCTCATGCGGCGGATAGCGCCGAACCAGCTCCGCGGCCAGCGTCGCCACCAGCGCGCGATCGCCAGCGGTGACGGCCGCGCGGATCTTGTCCAGCAGGATGGTGTCGGTCTGCACCTGCAGCACCTGGCTGCCGGACGCCGCACGCTGGCGGCGGCGCAGGCGGTACTCGCGCGCCCGCTCGGCGTCGCTCATCGCGCGGCCGTACTTGGGCGGGCGGCCGCGGCGGGTGCCCGGATCCGGTGGGTGCATCGTGCGTGGGTCGTGCCGTGCCAGCAGGGGCCGGCACCTTAGCGGGGATGCATCCGGCTCGACAAGCACCGCGACCGGCGCGCCGCGACGGCAGCCTAGCGACAGGCCTGGAACACTTCCGCGTCCAGGGCACGCAGTGCGGCGATGGTGCGCCGCGGCCCCAGCCGGTAGACCGCGTCGTCGCGGCGCTTCTTCGCCGCTTCGCAACGGCCGATGCTGCTGTCCACGGCGGTGCGCACCCGCTCGGGCCGTAGCGCGCCGACCTGGCGCACGGAGGAACGTCGCTGCGCCTCCCGCTCCAGTGCGCGCAGGCGGGCCGCATCGGCCGCCGATGGGGGCGCGAACCGGCCATGCTCCCAGGTCTTGTCGGGAAGCCCGACCGGGCAGGCGCCCGACTGATAGCTCACCTGCCCCTGGGCGTCGACGCACCGGGATACCTGCTGGGCCCGGACTCCGCCGGCCACCATCCAGGCCAGCACCACCCACAGCAGGCACATGCCCCGCTTCGTTTCCATGGCACTCCTCCAGCGCATCCGTGCGCCGCTCCGACGCTAGCACGCCCGGGCGACCGGTGCCGAAGCCTTGACTCTTGACCAGACTCCAGGGATCAGAATGCTCCGACTTCCCGGGAAGCACCGTCATGATCATTGGACAACTGGCCCGCCAGGCGGGCGTTCCGATCGATACGATCCGCTACTACGAGCGCCAGCGCCTGCTGCCCGAACCGCTGCGTTCAGCCAGCGGGTATCGCCGCTACGGCCAGGACGACCTGCTGCGCCTGAACTTCATCAAGCGCGCCAAAGGTCTGGGATTCACGCTCGACGAGATCCGCGATCTGCTCGGCCTCAGCGACGCGCGCGCGACCGACATGGCCTCGGTCAAGGCCGCGGCGACCGGGAAGCTGGCCCTGGTCGAATCCCGCATCGAGGAACTGGGGCGGGTGCGCGACGCGCTGCAGCTGCTGGTCGACGCCTGTCCGGGCCACGGCGCGCTCAGCGAGTGCCCGATCATGGCCGCCCTGTCCGGGGAGCAGGAGCCGACGCCGTGAGCAGAAACACCCCACACGCTGCGGGCGGATGCTGCGGGTCCGGCGCCGCTGCGTCGACCCACGCACCGGAGATCGCACGCGACCCGGTCTGCGGCATGCGGGTCGACCCGGCGAAGACACCGCACCATGCCGACCATCGCGGCCAGCAGTACCACTTCTGCGCCGCACGCTGTCGCGAGCGCTTCATCGCCGAGCCCGCACGGTACCTCGATGCCCCGCAAGCTGCCGCCGGCAGCACCTGCTGCGGTGCCCGCGCACCTGCATCTGACCCCGGCAAGACGACGCTGGCACGCGACCCGGTCTGCGGCATGCAGGTCGACCCGGCGAAGACGCCGCACCATGCCGACCATCGCGGCCAGCAGTACCACTTCTGCGCCGCACGCTGCCGCGAGCGCTTCATCGCCGAGCCGCACCGCTTCCTCGACCCCGATGGCGTCGCCACCGAGGCCGTACCGCCGGGCACCCGCTACATCTGCCCGATGGATCCGGAGATCGAACAGGACGGCCCCGGCACCTGCCCGATCTGCGGCATGGCGCTGGAGCCGGCGCTGCCCAGCCTGGACGACGGAGAGAATCCGGAGCTCACCGATTTCCGCCGCCGCTTCTGGTGGACGCTGCCGCTGAGCGCAGCGACGATGCTGGTCGCGATGGGCGGCCATCTGCTTCCTGCGCTGTCCGCCAGTACACGTACCTGGCTGGAACTGGCGCTGAGCGCGCCGGTGGTGCTGTGGGCTGGCTGGCCGTTCCTGCAGCGCTGGGCGCAGTCGATCGGCAACCGCAGCCCGAACATGTGGAGCCTGATCGGCACCGGCGTGCTGGCCGCGTTCGGCTACAGCGTGGTCGCCACGATCGCGCCGCAGCTGTTCCCGGACAGCTTCCGCGAACACGGCCGGGTCGGCGTGTACTTCGAGGCGGCGGCGGTGATCGTGTCGCTGACCCTGCTCGGGCAGATGCTGGAACTGAAAGCCCGCGCGCGCACCTCCAGCGCGATCCGCGCCCTGCTCGGCCTGGCTCCGAAGACCGCGCGCCGGCTCAATGACGACGGCAGCGAGGAGGACGTCGCACTCGATGCGATCCAGGTCGGCGAGCGCCTGCGCGTACGCCCGGGCGAGGCCGTGCCGGTCGACGGCATCGTCATCGACGGCCGCTCGCATGTGGACGAATCGATGCTGACCGGCGAGCCGGTGCCGGTGGCCAAGACCACCGGCGACCGGGTGGTCGGCGCCACCATGAACGGCACTGGCGCACTGCTGGTGCGCGCCGAGCGCGTCGGCGCCGACAGCATGCTCGCGCAGATCGTGCAGCTGGTCGCGCAGGCCCAGCGTTCGCGTGCGCCGATGCAGCGGCTGGCCGACAAGGTGGCGTTCTGGTTCGTCCTCGGCGTGCTCGGCGTGGCCGTTGCCAGCTTCATCGGCTGGGGGCTGTTCGGCCCGGAGCCGTCGTGGACCCATGCGGTGCTCAATGCCGTCTCGGTGCTGATCATCGCCTGCCCCTGCGCGCTGGGGCTGGCCACGCCGATGTCGATCATGGTGGCGTCCGGGCGCGCGGCGCAGGCCGGCATCCTGTTCCGCGATGCCGAGGCGATCGAACGCCTGTGCCAGATCGACACGCTCGTCGTCGACAAGACCGGCACCCTGACCGAAGGCAGACCCGCGTTCCGCTGCGTGACCGCGATCGACGGCATCGACGCCGCACGCGTGCTGCAGCTGGCCGCCTCGCTGGATGTGGCCAGCGAGCATCCACTGGCGGAGGCGATCGTCGACGAAGCACGGGCGAGGAACATCGCGCTGTTGCCCGTCGAGTCATTCGACTCCCTGACCGGCCGCGGCGTCCGCGGCAGTATCGACGGCCGGGCCCTGCTGCTCGGCTCCGCCGGCCTCATGCATGAGGCCGGCGCGCCGACCACCGCGTTGGAGGCGGGCGCGGACGCGCTGCGCGACGAAGGCGCCAGCGTGGTGTTCCTGGCCGCCGATGGCCACCTGCTCGGCATGATCGCGGTCGCCGACCCGGTCAAGGCCGGCACGCCGGAGGCGATCGCCGCGCTGCATGCGCGTGGCGTGCGCGTGGTGATGGCCAGCGGCGATGCCAGCGCCACCGCGCGCGCGGTCGGCGCCCGGCTCGGCATCGTTGACGTGCATGGCGAGGTCACACCGGCCGGCAAGGTCGCCCTGGTCGAACGCCTGAAAGCCGAAGGGCGCCGCGTGGCGATGGCTGGCGATGGCATCAACGATGCCCCTGCACTGGCCGCGGCCGACATCGGCATCGCGATGGGCACCGGCACCGATGTCGCGATGTCCAGCGCGCAGGTCACCCTGGTCAAGGGCGATCTGCGCGGCATCGCCGCCGCGATCGCGATCTCCGAAGCCAGCGTGCGCAACATGCGCCAGAACCTCGGCTTCGCCCTGCTCTACAACGGTCTGGGCGTGCCGGTCGCTGCCGGCGTGCTGTATCCCTTCACCGGCCTGCTGCTGTCGCCGATGCTGGCGGCACTGGCGATGAGCCTGAGTTCGGTGTCGGTGATCGGCAACGCGCTGCGCCTGCGCGCACGCCACGTCCGGAGACATCGAGCATGAATGCTTCACCCGCGCCACACCTCCGCGACGCGCCTGCCGCATCCGGCAGCGTCTGATCGGCGCGACTGTCACGCGATCCTAGCGATTGCTGCACCGGCGGTTTACCGGCAAACGCCTAGCCTGCACGTGCGGTCAATGATGGCCGCTCGATTCGGACAACGCCGACATGACCACGCAGAAGAACCAGAACGAGCAGCAGCGGCAGAATCAGGACCAGAACCAGCGCGGCCAGCAGGGTCAGCAGCAGCAGCAGCGCGACGACCAGCAGGACAACCAGAAGGGACGTCGCCAGCAGGAAGACCAGCAGCGTCAGCAGCGCTGACCCATTGCCGCACGCGTTCGCAGCAGGGCCGGCATCATGCCGGCCTTGTTGCGTTGGTACGCTCGAACGCGCAGTGGATCGACAGGTGGAACATCGCCGTCGTCAGAAGAGTGACAGCCGATTTCTGCGGAAGGAATCGACACGGCGCGAGAGCACGACGCGATGCCCGCACCGTATACGACTTTCCCCCTGCAGCAATGCAGCCCTCATCGGAAGAACGGTGCCCACAACACGACAGGGCCGCTTGCGCGGCCCTGTCGTGTCTTGCGAGTGGCGTCCCCACGGGGATTCGAACCCCGGTCGCTACCGTGAAAGGGTAATGTCCTAGGCCTCTAGACGATGGGGACGTGAAACGTGGTTTCCTCACCGGCGTGTCCGGTGTGGTGGAGCCAGGCGGGATCGAACCGCCGACCTCCTGCATGCCATGCAGGCGCTCTCCCAGCTGAGCTATGGCCCCTTGGATCGGGAACGATGTGGTCGCGTGGCTGCGACTGCATCGTGGTACTGCATGGTGGCGTCCCCACGGGGATTCGAACCCCGGTCGCTACCGTGAAAGGGTAATGTCCTAGGCCTCTAGACGATGGGGACTTGGAACCGTCGCTTCACCGGCGTAATGTCGGATTTGGTGGAGCCAGGCGGGATCGAACCGCCGACCTCCTGCATGCCATGCAGGCGCTCTCCCAGCTGAGCTATGGCCCCACGAAGCTGAGGAGGAGAATCTTAGCCACTCGTTACGACGGGTGCAAGCCTTTTTGCGTCCGCGTTTCACATCCGTGACTGCGGGATGCGGCCGGCTCAGTCCACCAGCGGCTGCAGCTGCGGATCCAGTGCGATGCGCTCGTCGAACACGAAGCAGCGGCCGTCGTAACCGACGCCGCCGACCTGCTCGAAGTAGCCGAGAATGCCGCCTTCGAGCTGCAAGACGTTGTCCATGCCGTCCTGCCGCATCCAGAGCGCGGCCTTCTCGCAGCGGATGCCGCCGGTGCAGAAGCTGACCACGGTCGCATCGCGCAGGGCCTCGCGGTGCGGTGCGAGCGCCGCCGGCAGTTCGGTGAAGCGCTCGATCGGCAGCGTCAGCGCATCGGTGAAGGTGCCGTGGGCGACCTCTTGGACATTGCGCGTATCGAGCATCACCACGCGCTTTCCAGCGTCGTCATGGCCCTGCTCCAGCCAGCGCGCCAGCGTCGGCGGATCCACGGCCGGGGCGCGCTCGCCGGTTTCCAGCGGCGAGGCCTGCGGATGGCGGAAGCTGATGATCTCCGGCTTGACCTTGACCTTCAGCCGCGCGAACGGCTGCCGGATGCAGGTGCTGTATTTGGCCTGCAGGCCGGCGAAGCGCGCGTCGTCGCGCAGCGCCGCGACGAAGCCATGGACGGCGGCCTCGTCGCCGGCCAGGAACACGTTGATGCCCTCGCCCGCCACCAGCACCGTGCCCATCAGGCCATCGGCCTCGGCACGCGCATGCAGGACGTCGGCGAGCGACTGCGGATCCTCGATCCGGGCGAAATGGTAGGCGGCGACATTGCAGGTCATGCGCGCATTGTAGCGGTGCGACGCCCCGGGCCGGCCGCGACGATCGGCTACCCTCCAGCATCCTGGATGGATCCGGAGGGGGCGTGCGATGCGTGGCACACAGCTGATATGGCGCAGCCTGGTCGCACTGGCAGCCGCCTGGGCACTGTGGATGCTGGCGCTGCCTTTGGCCGGCCCCGGCCACGGCCTCGGTGGGCGCCTGCTGAGCGGCGGCGTGCTCGCCGCTGGCGCACTGGCGCTGGTGGCCGGACTGCTGCACCGGGACCGCATACCGTGGTCGCGCATCGGCATGGCGGGCGCCGCCGCCTCCGCGCGCGCGTTCGCGCTGGGGCTGTGCCTGTGGCTGCTGCCGGCGGCAGCCGGCATGGCGCTGTGCCTGGGGCTGGGCATCGCCCAGATCGCGCCGCTGGCGCCATTCGCCGAGATCTGGCCGCGGCTGGCCCTGCTGATGCTCGCGGTGTTCCTGACCGAAGCGCTGCCGGAGGAAGTGATCTGGCGCGGCTATCTGCAGGGCCTGTTCGGCAGCCGCATGCCGCAGTGGGCGGCGCTGCTGCTGCAGGCGCTGGCATTCGTCGGCTTCGCTTACGAAATCGGCGCACTGCACGATGCCCGGCAGTGGATGTTCCTGCCGGGCTTCGCGCTGATCCTGGGTGGACTGCGCGCCATGAGTGGCACGCCATGGACCGCGATCGGCTTCCACACCGCGATGATGGCCGCCACCCAGTTGCTGACCGGCCAGCAAACGCCGTTCGCAGTGCAGGGCATGCAGACCCTGCAGTTCCTCGCCTTCATCCTGCTGCCCAGCGCCAGCGCCGGCGTGGTACTCGGCCTGCTGCATCCGCATTTCCGCTGGGGTGCGCTCGGCCCTGCCTGGACGGCGCGCACGACACCGTCGACGGAGCGCTGAGCGCCTCCCCCGGAGGATCCGTCGCGCGCATCGCCAGAACCCGTGCGATGCATGGAACACACGATGCCCGGGCGATGCGTGCGCCTCCCGCGCCGCCGTCCATCCCGCTCGCCCTGCGGACCATCGCAGCGCGATGCCGGACACCGTCGCCGCTGATGCATCCGGACAGCGCACGCCTGTCGGCCGGGACACACGGCAAGGCGTTGAGCCGGCTCCGACGCAGGGCGCTTTCGCGCGGTACCGGCCGCCGGATCAGGGGCTGCCGAACACCCGGCGCATCGCCGCCACGTCCGGGCGCTCGACCACGCCCTTCTCGGTGACGATCGCGTCGATCAGATCGGCCGGGGTCACGTCGAACACCGGATTCCAGGCGGCGATGCCCTCGGCCACCGTGCGGCTGCCTCCCACACCGTACAGCTCGCCCGGGTCGCGCTGCTCGATCTCGATCATGTCGCCATCGGCGGTGTCCAGATCGACCGTCGAGGACGGCGCGACCACCATGAACTTCACCCCGTGGTGGCGGGCGGCGATCGCCAGCTGGTAGGTGCCGATCTTGTTGGCAGTGTCGCCGTTGGCGCAGATCCGGTCGGCGCCGACCACGACCCATTGCACCGCGCCGGTCTTCATCAGGTGCGAGGCGGCCGAATCGGCGATCAGGGTCGCGTCGATGCCGTCCTGCTGCAGTTCCCACACGGTCAGGCGCGCGCCCTGCAGCCACGGCCGGGTCTCACCGGCGAACACGCGGGCGATCCGGCCCTCGGCCATGCCCGCGCGGATCACGCCCAGCGCGGTACCGAAGCCGGCGGTGGCCAGCGAACCGGTGTTGCAGTGGGTCAGCACGCCGCTGCCGTCGGCAATCAGCGCCGCACCCAGCGCGCCCATGTGCCGGTTGGCGGCCAGATCTTCGTCGGAAATGGCCTGCGCTTCGCGTTCGACCACCTCGCGCCAGTCCGCACCGGCAGCGGCCAGCGCACGACGCATCCGCGCCAGTGCCCAGGCCAGGTTGACCGCGGTCGGGCGCGAGGCGTTCAGACGCTGCAGCGCAGGCTCCAGCCTGAGCAGCGCCTGTGCACCATCGTCGGCATCGACCGCCCGCCCGGCCAGGACCACGCCCCACGCCGCGGCGATGCCGATCGCCGGCGCGCCGCGCACGGTCAGCGCATGGATCGCGGCGGCAACCGCATCGCTGTCGGTGCAGGTCACGTGTTCGACCACGAAGGGCAGCTTGCGCTGGTCGAGCAGTTCCAGGGCGTCGCCGGTCCACAGGATCGGACGGATACGGTCGTAGCGGGCGAAGTCGATGTCGGTGTTCATCCGCGCATTGTACGGCCTGCCCCGCCTGGCCCATGCCGGGCATGCAGCCCGGTCACTCGACGGCGAAGCGCGCCCTGCAGCCCTGGTCGACCCACACCCCGCCCGCATCCCAGCCCCAGCTCTGGCCTTCCACGCAGGGTGCGTGCGAGAGCTGCTGGTGCAGTTTCACCCCGACCTCGACGGTAGTGCCGCAGGAGCGCCGCCGCTGATCCTTGGATTCGCACTCCAGCGCGCGTGGTCCGGGCGGGAACCCGCCGTCGCGATCGCCGATCTCGAATTCGGCCTTGCAGCCGCGCGACACCCAGATCTCGTTGCGCTCCACCCCCCAGCTCTCGCCGGCGCGGCACGGGAACGAGGACATCTGCCGCAGCAGGCGGACCGGCGCGCCGCGCAGGGTCACCGGACAGGTCGCGACGCGGCCGCTGCGCGATTCGCATCGGATCATCCTGCGCGCCACCGTCCGCGGCTCCTCGGTCGAACCGGCGCCGCGCGCGCGGAAATCGGCGCGGCAGCCGCGCGCCACCCACACGCCGCGCTCGTCGGTGCCCCAGTCGGTGTCGCGGATGCAGGGGGTGTCCGACATCTGCCGGACCAGGTCGACGCCCTGGCGCGTGTCGAGCGCGCAGTGGACCCAGCGCAGGTCGCGCGACTCGCAACGCGTGGAGGTCGGCGCCGCCTCCTGCGCGGCTGCCGGTGCAGCCGGCACGCCGAGCAGGCCCAGCAGCACCGCGAACGGCGCCACCATCGAACGCCTTGCCTTCCCCATTCTGCTCATTGCCCCTGTTCCTGCGCCGGGGACTGGCCCTGACGTCATCCGCATTCTCTGCCGGCAATCGGGAAGAAACGATGAATGTCCGCGCAGCGCGTCAGGAATGTGCGAACTCGAACGCCAGCACGTCACGGATGCGTGATGTCCCGCACAGGGCCATCAACAGCCGCTCCACGCCCAGCGCGACACCTGCGCAGTCCGGCAGGCCGTGCACCATCGCCGCAATCAAGCGTTCGTCCAGCGGCGGCTGCGCGTCGCCACGGGCCGCACGCCGCTGGTTGTCGTGCAGGAAGCGTTGCCGCTGCTCGTCGGCATCGGCCAGTTCGTGATAGCCGTTGGCCAGCTCGATCGCCCCCAGGTACAGCTCGTAGCGCTCGGCGACGGGCGGATCGCCGGGGCGGATGCGGGACAGCGCAGCCTGGGTGGCCGGCCAGTCGTGGACCACCGTGATGCGGTCGTCGGGAAAATGCGGCTGGATCCGGTGGGTCATCAGCAGGTCCAGCCAGTCATCGCGCGAGAGCCCGTCCTCGTCGATGCCGATGTCAGCCAGCGGAGCGCGCAGTGCCGCCACGTCGGCCACGAACGGATCGAGCCCCAGCGCCTGCCCGAACAGCGCGCGGTAGGTCAGCGAGGTCACCTGCGCACGCCGGCCGACCAGGGCCAGCAGCTGCTGCACCAGCTCCACCGTCTCGTCGACCAGGCGCAGGTGGTCCCAGCCCACCCGGTACCACTCGAGCATGGTGAACTCCGGGTTGTGCCGCCCGCCGGCCTCGCCGTTGCGGAACACGCGCCCGAGCTCGTAGCAGTCGCCGATGCCGGCGGCCAGCAGGCGCTTGAGCGGATACTCCGGCGAGGTGCGCAGCCAGCGCTGCGCGCGCCCGGCATCGCCATGTCCGCTGAACCGGGTACTGAAACTGTCGATGTTGGGCTCGGTGTTGCCGGCCTCGGACAGCACCGGCGTCTCGACCTCGAGCACGCCGCGGTCGGCGAAGAACCCACGGATCGCCGCGTACACCCGCGCACGCAGCCGCAGGGCCTCGATATCGGCGCTCGGCCGCCAGTCGTCCATGCTCACGCGTGCTCCTCCAGGAACGCCAGCAGGCGCGCCTCGTCCCAGACCTCGATGCCCAGTTCCTGCGCCTTGTCGAGCTTGGAGCCGGCCTCGGTGCCGGCCACGACGAAACTGGTCTTCTTCGACACGCTGCCCGACACCTTCGCGCCCAGCGCCTCCAGCCGCGCCTTGGCGACATCGCGCGACAGGCCGGCCAGGGTGCCGGTCAGGACCACCGTCCGCCCATCGAGCGGACCGGTCGCCGCGTCCGATGTCTCCGCCGCCGTGGCCAGCAGCTCGCCCAGCGCGGCCTCGCCGGCCAGCAGCAGCGCGCCATGGCCCTCGCCGTCCAGCCAGTCCGCCAGCGTCCGAGCGGCATCCTCCGGCAGGCCGGCGGCGAGCAGCTGGTGATGCTCGGCATCGAGAAGCGCCTGCGCGGTCGGGAACGCCGCCAGCACGCGCTCAGCGCGCAGCCGGGTCATGCCCGGGATCTCCGCATCGACCAGCCACGCGGCCAGATCCAGCCCGTCGCGCAGCTTCGCGCTCGGCGCATGCCGGTCGCCGATCCGCACCTGCGCAAGCAGGTCGTCGATCGCCTGCTGGTTGCCCGGCTGCTCGAAGAAGTGGCCGAGCGCGCGCGCCACCTCGCCACCGATGTCGGGCACGCGCTTGAACAGCGGCCACGGCAGGCGGCGGATCAGCGCGACATCGCCGAACCACTGCGCCAGCGCCTTGGCCGTGCTCTCGCCGACATGCTCGATGCCCAGCGCGAACAGCAGCCGCTCCAGCGTGGTGTCGCGCGAACGGTCGATCGCCGCGACCAGGTTCTCGGCCCACTTCGTGGCGATCTTCTTCGTGTTCCAGGCAAAGCGCGCCGGCCGCGCCAGCAGCTGCGCGCGCCAGTCCACCGCACCGGACAGGCGCAGCGCCGCGGCCAGATGCGCGCCGCTGTCCTCGGGCGGCAGGTGCGGCAGCACGGCCGAGGCGTAGGCCTCGACGCCGTCGGCATCGAGCGCCAGCTTCAGATGCAGCAGCTGGTCGCGGTCGAGCCGGTACAGGTCGGCTACGCCACGCACGATGCCGGCATCGACCAGCACCTCGATGAACTTCTCGCCGAGGCCGTCGATGTCCATCGCCCGGCGCGAGGCGAAGTGGCGGATCGCCTCCTTGCGCTGGGCCGGGCAGCTCAGCTCGCCCGAGCAGCGCCAGACCGCGGCGCCCTCCTCGCGCACGATCTCCGCGCCGCACACCGGACAGGCGGTCGGCATTTGCCACGGCACGGTGCCGTCGGGGCGGCGGTCGGCGATCACGCTGACCACCTCGGGAATCACGTCGCCGGCGCGGCGCACGATCACCGCATCGCCGATGCGCACGTCCAGCCGCGCGATCTGGTCGGCGTTGTGCAGCGTCGCATTGGTGACGACGACGCCGGCCACCTGCACCGGGGCCAGCCGCGCCACCGGCGTCGCCGCGCCGGTGCGGCCGATCTGGATCTCGATCGCCTCGACCGTGGTGGTCTGCTCCTGGGCCGGGAACTTGTGCGCGATCGCCCAGCGCGGCGCGCGCGAGACGAAGCCCATCTCGCGCTGGCCCTCGATGTCGTCGAGCTTGTAGACCACGCCGTCGATGTCGAAGGCCAGGCCATCGCGCGCCTCGCCGATGCGCCGGTAATAGTCGAGCAGGCCGTCGGCGCCGTGCACGACGGTCGCCAGTTCGCTCACGGGAAATCCCCAGCCGCGCAGCCGCGCCAGCGTGCCCGAATGGGTTTCGGCCACGTCCGCGCCCCGCACCTCGCCCAGCCCGTAGGCGAAGAACGCCAGTGGCCGCTGCGCGGTGATCTTCGCATCGAGCTGGCGTAGCGAGCCGGCCGCGCCGTTGCGCGGATTGGCCAGCACCTTGCCCCCGTGCAGGCGCGCCTTCTCGTTGTACGCCTCGAAGTCGGCGCGCGGCATGTAGACCTCGCCGCGCACCTCCAGCACCTCCGGCCAGCCCTCGCCCTGCAGGACGGCCGGGATGTCGGCGATGGTGCGCAGGTTGGCGCTGACGTCCTCGCCGGTGGTGCCGTCGCCCCGGGTCGCGCCCTGGACGAAGCGGCCCTGCTCGTAGCGCAGGCTGATCGCCAGGCCATCGAGCTTGGGCTCGGCCGAGAACGCCGGCGCGCTGCCGCCAAGGGTGTCGTCGATGCGGCGGACGAAATCGCGGACCTCCTCGTCGCTGAAGGCGTTGCCCAGCGAGAGCATCGGCAGCGCGTGGCGGACCTCGGGAAAACGCCCGCTCGGCGCCGCGCCGACGCGCGCGGTCGGCGAGTCGGCCGAGGCCAGTGCGGGATGCGCGCGCTCCAGGCCCTCCAGTTCGCGCACCAGCGCGTCGTATTCGGCGTCGGTGATCTCGGGCGCATCGAGCCCGTGGTAGCGCTGGTTGGCCTGATCGATGCGGCGGCGGAGGTCGGCGACACGGGCGGCGATGGCCGGATCGGCAGTCATGCGGATGGCTCTGCTGGCAGTGGGCGATCTTACCTGCCGCCGCGTCGACTCCGGAACCACAGGCGCCGCTTGCCGGCGACGCCCGGCACGGGCTAGCGTGGCCGCCCCGCTCCCGGTGCCGCGCCCATGTCCACGCAGCTGAGTCGACGTCGTTTCCTGCACGGTTCCAGCCTCGCCGCCGCCGCGCTGGGGCTGCCGGGACTGGTCGCCGCCTCGCCGGCCGCCAGCACCGCACCGGTGGCGTCCACCGGCCCGCAGGCCGGCCCGGTGCTGCTGAACTTCAACGAATGCCCGCATGGGCCGGTCCCGGCGGCGGTCGCCGCCGCCCGCGACATCGTGCCCGCCAGCGGCCGCTACCTGTTCGGCCTGGGTCGCGAGCTGGCCACCGAGTTCGCCACGCAGAACGGACTGCCGGTCGACCACGTCGCGGTCTACGGCGGCTCCAGCGATCCACTGGACCGCGCCGCACTGGCGTTCACCTCGGCCAGCGCCCCGGTCGTGATCCCGGACCCGACCTTCGAGGCCGTGGCCGACACCGCCGCGCGCCATGGCGCCACCGTGCACCGGGTGCCGCTGCGCGCCGACGGCAGCCACGACGTGCGTGCGATGGCGGCCGCAGCGCCCGACGCCGGCCTGGTGTACGTCTGCAATCCGAACAACCCGACCGGCTCGGTCACCGCCCGCGCCGAACTGGACTGGCTGCTGGCCAACAAGCCGGCCTCCAGCGTGCTGCTGGTCGACGAGGCCTACATCCACTATTCGGACGAGCGCTCGATGCTGGACCGGGTCGCCGCCGGCGACGACATCGTCGTGCTGCGCACCTTCTCCAAGCTCTACGGCATGGCCGGCCTGCGCCTGGGCCTGGCGCTGGGCCGCCCGGAGCTGCTGGCGAAACTGGCCGCCTATGGCGGCAATCCGCTGCCGGTCACCGCCCTGGCCGCAGGCCTGGCCAGTCTGCGCGACGCCGACGTGGTACCGCAGCGCCGTCGCGAGAACGCCGCGCTGCGCGAACGGACCATCGCGTGGTTGCAGGCGCGCGGCTTCGCCTGCCTGCCGTCTGCGGCCAACTGCTTCATGGTCGACGTCGGCGGCGACGGCAAGGCGTTCGCCGCGGCGATGGCCGAGCGTGGCGTGGTGATCGGACGCGCCTGGCCGGTGTGGCCGCACCGGGTGCGGGTCACGGTCGGCACCGAGGCGGAGATGGCGCGCTTCCGCGAGGTCTTCGCCGAGGTCGCCGCCGACGGCGGGCGACCGGCTGCCGCATCGGCGTAACCGGCGGCAGAGGCACGGCGGCGCACGCCAACGCGGCCCTCGCGGGCAGCTTCAACAGCTCGTCTGACTGAGTTCGGCCCCGGAGGTTGTGGCCGGACGGCCAGCGGCGGCGCTGCGACGGGCGCCTGCCGTTTTGCCATGCATGGCCTGCTGCCGGGGTGGAAGCGACGCTGCGACTGCATGCGATACGCGGCCGGGGCGGCTTCTGCCGCGCATCCAGCCGCCCTGGCCGGGCAGCGTCCATCACCGGACTGCCGCATGCCGGGAGTGCCGGCATGCGCTTCAACGACATGCACGACTGCCTGCTCCTGCGCCCGCGTACTGCACGTCACCCTGCGTCTGCAACCGGAGCCGCAGCGCGGACGGCAGAGACAGCGGCTGCGTGGCACCGGCCAGCCTCGGCGACGTGTCGACAGTCGCCGAGCTTGCATAAGAGCGTACGACGACCCGCGAGCCCGCGGCGCGGGCCCTCGATCAGCGTCGCCGACGCACGGCCACCGCGCTCATGTCGGGCCGATGCCGCGGGCGACTCACCAGCGCGGCGATTTCGTCAGCGGCGGCGCTTCGTGCTGGCGGTCGTACGCCCGCAGCTCGTCGCGGATGTGCGCGATCCGCTGACGGCCCAGCGCGTTGCGGCTGTCGTCCAGGACCACGCCATCGAGCAGCTCGGCCATGCGCTGCACGGTCGGCAGCATCTTCTCCCAGGCATCGAGCGCCGGCATCGGAGCGGGCAGTGTCAGGAAGAAGGCGATCGCCGGGGTCTCCATCTCGCGGATGGTGGCCATGTCGAAGCTGCCCGGCTTGATGATGCTGGCCATGCTGAACACCGGGCCGCGCTCGGGCTGGCCCTCGACCAGGCGGTGGAACACGTTCATGTGGCCGAAGACCATGCCCGTCTTCTCCGCCGCCACCACGATGTCCTCGCCGCGCAGTACCTGGCCGGCACGCGCCGCCACGTACAGCGACACGATCTTGTCGAAATCCTGCGTCGCGCGCTTGCCGACGTCGCTGCCGGACTGCGCCTGCGGCTCCAGCCCGAACTCGGACTGCGCGACCGCACCGCCGGCGACCTCGCCGTCGGCAGGCGAGGCCTGGGCCGCGGCGGGCTCGCCATCCAGCGAGGGTTCGCGGCGGCCACCGGCCGGATCGGGCGACGGTGCGGGCGACGGACGGCGGCGTCCCTGCTGCTCCTTTTTGGGGCGGCCAAAGTAGAAGATGCCTGCGATCAGCAACAGGCCGGCAGCCAGGATACCGATGCGCAGCAGGTCTCTCTCATCCATCGTGCGGCTCTCCGCCTGTGTTCCGGGTGGTGCAGGATGGCAAAAAAGCCGGGATCCGTGAATCGTTCAACCCAAATCGCCGGCGCCGCATGCCAGGCGCACGGCGCCTGACCCGGCTCAGGCGGCCCCGACCAGGCGCGCGGCTTCGGCCAGGTCGACGCTCACCAGGCGGCTCACGCCCGGCTCGCGCATGGTCACGCCGGACAGCTGGTGCGCCGCTTCCATCGTCGCCTTGTTGTGGGTGACGAACAGGAACTGCACCTTCTCGCTCATCTCCAGGACCATGTTGGCCAAGCGGCCGACATTGGCCTCGTCCAGCGGTGCGTCGACCTCGTCGAGCAGGCAGAACGGCGCCGGATTGAGCTGGAAGATCGCGAACACCAGCGCCACCGCGGTCATCGCCTTCTCGCCGCCCGACAGCAGCGAGATGCTGGACACGCGCTTGCCGGGCGGGCGCGCCATGATCGCAACGCCGGTATCCAGCAGGTCCTCGCCGGTCAGCTCCAGGTAGGCGTGGCCGCCGCCGAACAGGCGTGGATACAACGCCTGCACGCCGGAATTGACCCGGTCGAAGGTGTCCTTGAAGCGGCCGCGGGTCTCGCGGTCGATCTTGCGGATCGCCTCTTCCAGGGTTTCCAGCGCGGTGTTGAGGTCGGTGTTCTGCGCGTCCAGGTACAGCTTGCGCTGCTCGGCCTCGCCGTACTCCTGGATCGCGGCCAGGTTGACCGGCTCCAGGCGGCGCATGCGCGCGTCGATCTGCCCGACCGCCTGCTCCCACTCGCGGGGATCGGCGACCTCGGGCAGGGTGTTGACCACGTCGTCCACGACCAGGCCCTCGCCGACGATCGCCTGCGCCAGCTGCTCGGCCTTCAGCGCCAGCGCCTGCTGGTCGAGGCGGCGCTGGGCGATGCGCTCGCGCTGCGCCAGCGACTGCTCGTCGCGCTGGTGGCGGGTCTGCTCGCTGGTGCGCAGTTCGTGGTCGATGCCTTCCAGCAGCGCACGCGCCTCGCCCAGCGCGCGGTCGGCACGCACGCGTTCGCCCAGCGCGATCTGGTGTTCGGCCTCCAGCGTCTCCACCGGCGAATCGCCGGTGTCGAGCTGCTCGCTGAGCTCGCCCAGGCGCGAATCGAGCTGGCCGCGCTGCGCGCCCATGCGCTGCAGCGCCTGGGTCAGCGAGGCGATCTGGCTGCGCTGCGATTCCAGGCTCAGCGCCAGCGCATGGCTGGCATCGCGGCTGCTGCGTGCGGCGTCGCGGGCCAGGTCGCGCGCCTCGATGCGGCGGCGGCGCTCGGCCTCCAGCGCCTCGCGGGCACTCTCCAGCTCGCCCATCCTCAGGACGGCCTCCTCGAGCCGCGACCGCGACTCGCGTGCCTGTTCGCCGCTGTCGTCCAGCGTCTCGACCAGCTGCTCCAGCTCCTGCTCGATCCGGTCGATGCGCTGGCGTGCAGTGTCCATCCGCCCCTGCTGGCTCTGCAGCTGCCCGGCCAGTTCGGAGACCGCGCGGTGCGCGACGTACAGCTGGCGCTGCGCGTCCTCGCGCTGCTGCTCGCCGGCCAGCAGGCGGTCGCGCTGCTCCACCAGCAGGTGTTCCAGTTCGGCCTCGCGCTCCTGCAGCGTCTCGATCTGCGCGCGCAGGGTCTGGATCTCGCGCTCGCGCAGCAGTGCGCCCTGCTTGGCCGCGCCCGAGCGCGATACCCGCACCCAGCCGGCCCCGAGGCGTTCACCGCCGCGGGTGATGATCGAATCGCCCTCGCCCAGCTGCGGCAGCAGCCGGCGCGCGTCCTCCAGGTCCTCGGCCACGTGCAGGCGCGCGAGCAGGCGACGGATCGCCAACGGGCCCTGCACGCGTGCGGCCAGCGAGGTCGGCGCGAAGTCGACGCTGCCGGCGCCCTCGGCGACCAGCGCGATCCGGCCCTCGCCCAGATCGGCCAGCGCCTCGACCAGGGCTTCGGGCGACTGCACCAGCACGCCTTCGATCAGCTGCCCGAGCGCGCCTTCGACGGCGTTTTCCCAGCCGGCCTCGACCTCGAGCCGCTCGCCGACGCGGGCGCCGGACTCCAGCCCGTGCGCCTTCAGCCACGCCACGGCGGCACCCTGCTCCTGGCCCAGCGCGGCCTGCTGCAGGGTTTCCAGCGAGGACAGGCGGCCGCGCGCGGCCTGGGCCTGCTTGCGCACCTCGCCGAGTTCGGCCTGGGTGGCACGCTGCTGTTCCTGGGTCTCGGCGACCACCTGCCTGCGCGCTTCGAGCTGCTCGTTGAGCCCGTCCAGCGCGGCCTTCTGCGTTTCGTGCTGCAGCTGGGCCTCCTCGAAGGCCTCGGCCAGCGCGTCGAGATCGAGCCCGGTGCGTTCGGCGACCAGCGTTTCGCGGCGACGCTGCGCTTCCAGGCCCTGCCGGTCCAGATAGTCGACGCGGGTGCGCTCGACCTCGCCGGCGCGGCTGGCCTCGGCGGCCTCGCGGCCATGCGCCTCCCAGCGCTGCTGCCAGTTCGCCAGCGCCGCCTCGGCCTCGTGCAGCGCGTCCTGCTTGAACGCGTCGTCCTCGCGCATCTGCTCCAGTTGCGGCTCGGCGTCCTCGACCGAGGCGGTCAATGCCGCCAGCCGGCCCTGGTCGTCCTGGATGTGGCGGTCGAGCTCGCCCAGCTGGCTGGCGGCCTCGTCGCGCGCCTTGTGCAGGCGCGAGGCCATCTCGCGCTGGTGCTGGATTTGCTGCTCGATCCGGGCCAGCACGCCGCCGACCTGGTAGACGTCGGCCTGGGCGCGGTTCAGCGCCTCGGCGGCTTCCTCGCGGCGCACGCGGCCGGTCTCGATCTCGCGCTCGGCCTCGCGCTGGCCGGCGATGATCTGCTCGAGCCGGGTCTCCTCCTGCGCCAGCTTCTCGCGCAGGCCCTGCAGCTGCAGGTCCAGTTCGCGGTACTGCAGCGCCTTCCACTCCGCGTCCTTGACCTTGCGGTCCGCCTGCAGCGCCTGGTACTGCTCGGCCTGGCGCGCCTGCCGACGCAGGTGTTCGAGCTGCTTGTCGATCTCCTCGCGCAGGTCGCCGAGGCGGTCGAGGTTCTCGCGGGTGTGGCGGATGCGGGTCTCGGTCTCCTTGCGGCGCTCCTTGTACTTGGAGATGCCGGCGGCCTCCTCCAGGTACACGCGCAGGTCCTCGGGCCGGGCCTCGATGATCTGGCTGATCATGCCCTGCTCGATGATCGAGTAGCTGCGCGGCCCAAGGCCGGTCCCGAGGAACAGGTCGGTGATGTCGCGCCGGCGGCACTTTGTGCCGTTGAGGTAGTAGCTGCTCTGCCCGTCGCGGCTGACCAGGCGCTTGACCGAGATCTCGTTGAACGCGGCGTACTCGCCCGAGATCGTGTGGTCGGTGTTGTCGAAGATCAGCTCGACGGTGGCCTGCGACACCGGCTTGCGGGCCGAGGACCCGGAGAAGATCACGTCGGTCAGCGAATCGCCCCGCAGCCGGCTGGCCGAGCTTTCGCCCATCACCCAGCGCACCGCGTCGATGATGTTGGACTTGCCGCAGCCGTTCGGACCGACCACGCCGGTCATGTTGGTCGGCAGGTGCAGCGTGGTCGGATCGACGAAGGACTTGAAGCCGGACAGCTTGATGGTGGACAGGCGCATGCGGCGGTCGTTCTGCGGCCGGGCGGGACGAACCCGGGACCGGACTGATGTGGTTTGTCTGGAATATCCGCCAAACCATTGAACGGACAAGGCGAACAGTGTCGGAAAACCGACGCCAACCGGCAGTATAGCGGTCCCTCCTGCCAGGTACAGGGCCGATGCACGCCATCTCCGGCGGCGATTGACCAGGATCAGGGCGCCGCCGCGGCGGATGCCTACACTGGCCCGGACATGAAACAAGGAGAATCGCGGTGAAGCACGATGTCGCCATCATCGGTGCCGGCCCGGTCGGGCTGAGCCTGGCACGCGCCCTGGCCCTGCAGGGCAGGCGCGTGGCGCTGGTCGAGCGCCAGCCGCAGGACGCCCTGGCCGCGCCGGCCTTCGACGGCCGCGAGATCGCGTTGACCCATGCCTCGATGCGGCTGATGCGCGAACTCGGCCTGTGGCGGCACCTGCCGGAGACGGCGGTCGCGCCCCTGCGCGCCGCGCGCGTGATCGACGGCCAGTCGCCGCACGAGCTGCGGATCGACGGCGCTCTCGCCGGGCAGGAACAGCTTGGCAGCCTCGTCCCCAACCACCAGATCCGCACCGCGGCCTGGCTGGCCGCGCAGGAGAGCGGCGAGGCGATCACCCTGCATGCGGGTGCGACGGTCGAGGCGGTCCATGCCGACCGGCACGCGGCCTGGGTGCGGCTCAAGGACGGCACCCGGATCGAGGCCGACCTGCTGGTCGCCGCCGACAGCCGCTTTTCCGAGACCCGGCGGGCGCTGGGCATCGATGCGGACCTGCACGACTTCGGCAAGAGCATGCTGGTGTGCCGGATGAAGCATGCGCTGCCGCACGAGGGCACCGCCTGGGAGTGGTTCGGCCACGGCCAGACCCTGGCGCTGCTGCCGCTGGAGGAGCACCTGGCCTCGGCCGTGCTGACCCTGCCGGGCGAGCAGGCGCGGCTGGCCGCGACGATGGACGAGGCGGCATTCAACACGATGATGACCGCCCGTTTCGACCAGCGCCTGGGCGCGATGGAACTGGCCAGCACGCGCCACCTCTATCCGCTGGTCGGCGTGTATGCGCGCCGCTTCGTCGGCCCGCGTTTCGCGCTGGCCGGCGATGCCGCCGTGGGCATGCATCCGGTCACCGCGCACGGCTTCAACCTGGGCCTGGCCAGCGTCGAGCGCCTGATGGACCTGGCTGCGGATGCGACACGCAGCGGCCGCGATCTCGGCGACGCCGGCCTGCTGGCCCGCTACCAGCGCCGGCATCGGCACGGCAGCTGGCCGCTGTACCAGGCCACCCGCGCCATCGTCGAGCTGTACACCAACGACACGGCGCCGGCGCGCTGGCTGCGCAGTACCGCGCTGCGTGCCAGCGCCCGCGTGCTGCCGTTCCGGCGCACGGTGGCGGCGACCCTGACCGACGCCGGCCCGGCCGATCCCAGCCCGCTGCAGCGCCTGCGGGCCGGCCTGGCCCAGCTGCGTCCGGGCTGAAACCCCCCGACCACGCCCCGGCGACCGTGTGCCCTGGCGCTCAGTCGCGCTGGCGCGCGATCCACTCGACGAAGCGGTCGACGAAGTCCTCCAGGAATTCGCGCGTGCCCTGGTTGGTGATCCGCCCGTCGGCGTCGATCAGCCCATCCTTGAAGTGGATGAAGGCTTCCGGCTGCGGAAGCACCGCCATGTCCAGATACGACAGGATGTTGCGCAGGTGCTGCTGCGCCAGCGCGGTGCCGATCGCGCCCACCGAGGCACCGATCACCGCCGCCGGCTTGCCGGCAAACGCGCTGTCGCCGTACGGGCGCGAGGCGATGTCGATCGCGTTCTTCAACACGCCCGGCACCGAACGGTTGTATTCGGGCGTCACGAACAGCACCGCGTCGGCCGCGCGCACCTGCTCCTTGAGCCGGGTGCCGGCGGCCGGGTAATCGTCGTCGAAATCCTGGTCGTAGAACGGCAGCGCGCCCAGCGCGACGTGGTCGAACTCCAGGCGGTCCTCGCCGAGCCGTTCCAGCGCGCGTGCCAGCAGACGGTTGTAGGAGCCCTTCCTCAGGCTGCCGACGAACACCACGATCCTGCGCTTGTCCATGTTCCTCTCCGGCGTTGGGACAGGAGCACGAGCGTAGGCGCCCGCCTGCGGGCGACGGGTGAAGGTGCGGCAGCCTTCCCGGTCAGCCGGCCAGCTGGGCCGCCGCGGCCACGATGTCCTCCTCGCCGGGGATCACCAGGAAGGCGGCGCCGGCCAGCGGCGTGTAGGTGTCCACCCCGGTCACCCGACGGAACGGACGCCCGCCATGGCCGCCCTCGACGATCGCGGTCACCACGCCCTCGCCGACCCCGGCGCTGTGCCGGCCCTCGTCGACGATCAGGATCCGCTTCGCGCTGCGCGCCTGCTCCACGATGAAGGCGGCATTGAGCGGCACCAGCCAGCGCAGGTCGACCACGCGCACGCTCCAGCCGTGAGCGGCTTCGATCGCCCGCGCCGCGCGCAGGCTCATCGGCACGCCGTTGCCGTAGGTGAACACGACCAGGTCGTCGGCCACACCTTCGGCCGCGCCCGACGGATACACGCGGCCCTCGCCCAGCGTCATCGCCTCGCCCTGCTCCGGGTACGGGAACAGCCAGCCGCCATCGCCGGCCTCGTACAGGTCCTTGGTCATGTACAGCGCGATCGGCTCCAGGAACACCGCGACCCGCCCGTCGACCTTCGCCAGCGCCGCCAGTGTGCGCAGCATCGTCGCCGCGTCGTCGCCGCGCGAGGGGCAGCCGACCACCAGCCCGGGGATGTCGCGCAGCGCGGCGATCGAGTTGTCGTTGTGGAAATGCCCGCCGAAACCACGCTGGTAGCCGAGCCCGGCGATCCGCACCAGCATCGGGTTGCGGTACTGGTCGTTGCTGAAGAACTGCAGCGAGCACGCCTCGCCGCGGATCTGGTCGGCCGCGTTGTGCAGGTAGGCCAGGTACTGGATCTCCGGCAGCGGCAGCATGCCCATGTTGGCGTAGCCCTGCGCCAGGCCGAGGATCATCGTCTCGTCCAGCAGCGTGTTGAACACGCGCGCGCCCTTGAAGGCCTTTTGCAGGCCCTTGGTCACCGTGTAGACGCCGCCCTTCTGGGCGACGTCCTCGCCGAACAGCAGCGCCTCCGGATACTTGGCCATCAGCTCGTGCAGGGCCTGATTGATCTGGATCGCCAGGTGCCGCGGCGGCTGCCGTTCGGGCAGGCGCTCCTCGCCCCCGAACGCGCCGATACGGCGCGCAGGGTCGGCCGCACGGGCGGCCTCGGCCTGCACCGCCCCGGGCGTGTACGGCGCAAGCGGCGCGATCACCTGCTGCAGCGACGCGAGTTTCGGCCGCCGGTCGGCCTCCTCGGCCGCGGTGAAACAGCGCAGGCGGACGCGTTCGTACAACGCCAGCAGTTCATCGCGCGAGAACAGGCCCGATTCCAGGGCGATCGCGGCGCTGCGCAGCAACGGGTCGGTGGCCTCGACCGCGCACAGCTCCTCGATGCTGCGCCACTCGATCTCGAAGTCGGTGCCGGCATGGCCCATGATCCGGGTCGTGCGCAGGTGCAGGAAGGTCGGGCGGCGGCTGCGCCGGCAGTGCTCGACCGCGGCCTGCACCTGGCCGTAGCCGGCCGCCAGGTCCAGTCCGTCGGCCGCGAAGTAGTCCAGCCCCGGCATGCTGCCGAAGCGGCTGCCGATCCAGCCGTCCGGCGTCTTCACCGAGATGCCGATGCCGTTGTCCTCGCAGACGAACAGCACCGGCGCCGGCAGCTTCTGGTGCGCGGTCCAGGCGGCGGCATTGAACGCGGTCTGCGCGGTGGCGTGGTTGGCGCTGGCATCGCCGAACGAACAGATCGCGATGCTGTCGGCCGGAACCGGCAGCGCATGGCCGATGCGCCGCGCCTGCTCGATCGCCAGCGCGGTGCCCAGCGCCTTCGGCAGGTGCGAGGCGATGGTGGAGGTCTGCGGCAGCACCCACAACGGCTTGCTGCCCCAGACCTTGTGCCGGCCGCCCGAGGCAGGATCGTCGGCGCTGGCGGCGAAGCTCAGCGCCGAGTCCATCACCGGATCCATGTCCGGCAGCTTGCGGAAGCGCTCGGCCATGAAGCCGCCGCTGCGGTAATGCAGGAATGCCGGATCGGTGTGCCGCGCCAGCCGCGCGACCATCGCATTGCCCTCGTGGCCGCTGGAACCGATGGTGTAGAAGACCTTGTTCTGCACGCGCAGCACGCGCGCCATCAGGTCGAGGTGGCGCGAGACCAGCTGCGATTCCAGCAGTTCGACGAAGCCGGCCGCATCGAGCGCGCTGCCAGGCAGGACCGCGCCTCCCGGAGCGGGCGCCGTGCCGCTGCGGCCCTGCCAGTGGTCGACGAATTCGATGAAGTTGCGGTCGCAGATCTCGGCGCGGTTGATGCCCTTCATGCGGGCGGGGATGGCGACGCTGCTCATCGGTCTGTGCGGTTCCTGTCAGGGACGGGATGTCTGGAAACGGGCCGCCACCGCGGCATCCACCGCCGGCATGCCCAGGTAGTGCGGGGTGGCGCGTACTCGGGCCAGCCAGGCGCTGACCGCGGGCAATGCCGCAAGGTCGAAACCGCCTTCGTCGGCGTGCGCGGTATAGGCCGACAGCGCGATGTCTGCGATGCCGTAACGCGGGCCGCTGAACCATTCGGCATCGCGCAGGTGCCGCTCCATCACCGCCAGCGCCTGCGCGCCGCGCTCCCACAGCCGCGGCAGTTCGGCACGGCGCGGCGAATCGGGGGCGGTCCAGCCGCGGATGAAGCGGGCCACCGCGATGTACGGCTCGTGGCTGTACTGCTCGAAGAACAGCCAGGACAGCGCCTGCGCGCGTCCCCAGGCGTCGTCCGGCAGGAACGGCGTGCCCTCGGCCAGCCAGTACAGGATCGCGTTCGACTCGACCAGCACCTGGCCGTCGGCCCGCTGCAGCACCGGCACCTTGCCGTTCGGGTTCATCGCCAGAAAAGCATCGGTCCTGGTCGCGCCGTTGGGGCTGTCGACCTCGACCCAGTCATACGGGCGCTGCAGCTGTTCCAGCAGCAGCCGCACCTTGTGGCAGTTGCCGGAGACCGAGCAGCCATGCACGACGGTCATGCCAAGCGCTTCCGGTTCTCCCGCCACTGTTCGCGCGTCTGGCCCCAGACATCCACGTCCTGGTCGTCCAGCGGCACGGGCAGCCGGCCCGGCCCGCCATTGGTCGAGCCCAGGCGCTGCGCCACCTTCTGCGATGGAAGATTGCCCGGCGCGATGCAGTGGATCACACGGTCCCAACCGAGGGTGTCGAACGACCAGTCCATTGCCGCCACCGCAGCCTCGACCACGTAGCCGTTGCCCCACGCATCGGGATGGAACACATAGCCGACTTCATTGCCCGGCCAGTCCGCGGGGCGCCACGGACCAAGAAAGCCCAGCCAGCGGCCATCGTCCTTGTGCATCACCGAGAACATCGCGAAGCCCTGCATGGCCCACGCGCCGGGCATCTGCAGGAACTTGCGCCACGCCGCATGCCGCGAGATCGGGCCGCCGAGGAAACGCATGGCGCCCTCATCCGCATGCAACTGCGCGTAGCGTTCGAAATCCTCGATCTGCGGCGGACGCAGCAACAGACGCCCGGTTTCGATCTGCAAGTGCGGCAGGGACATGGCGAACGCCCTTGGATGCCCGCCTGCGCGGGCACGACGGAAGACGGATCAGAATGCGTTGATGCCGGTGAGCTCGCGGCCGATCACCAGCTGGTGCACGGTTTCGGTGCCCTCGTAGGTGATCACCGATTCCAGGTTCAGGGCGTGCCGGATCGCGGCGTGCTCGGTGGTGATGCCCGCGCCGCCGAGCAGGTCGCGGCATTCGCGGGCGATGTCGATCGCCATGCGGCAGTTGTTCCACTTGGCCAGCGACACCTGCTGCGGCTGCAGCGTGCCGGCATCCTTGAGGCGACCAAGCTGGACCACCAGCAACTGCGCCAGGGTGATCCGCCTCGCCATCTCGGCCAGCTTGATCTGCGCGCTCTGGGTCGCGGCGACCGGCCGGCCGAACAGGATGCGTTCCTTGGAGTAGTTCAGCGCCTCGTCCAGGCAGGCGATCGCCGCACCGACCGGGCCCCAGGTGATACCGTAGCGGGCCTGGGTCAGGCAGCCCAGCGGGCCCTTCAAGCCCTTCACGTTGGGCAGGCGGCTGCTGTCGGGTACGCGAACGTTGTCGAAGAACAGCGACGAGGTCACCGATGCGCGCAGGCTCATCTTGTGCTTGATTTCCTGCGCGCTGAAGCCGGGCGTGCCCTTCTCGACCAGGAAACCCTGGATGCCGTCCTCGGTCTGCGCCCAGACGATCGCGACGTCCGCTAGGTTGCCGTTGGTGATCCACATCTTGGAGCCGTTGATCACCCAGTCGCCACCGTCCCTGCGCGCATGGGTCTTCATGTTGGCCGGGTCGGAACCGCCATGCGGCTCGGTCAGGCCGAAACAGCCGATGACCTTGCCGGCGGCCATGTCCGGCAGCCAGCGGCGGCGCTGTTCCTCGCTGCCGTAGGCGAAGATCGGATACATGCACAGCGAAGACTGCACGCTGACGAAGCTGCGCAGGCCCGAATCGCCGCGCTCCAGTTCCTGGCAGATCAGGCCGTAGCTGACCGCGTTGAGGCCGGCGCAGCCGTACTCCTCCGGCAGCGAGGAGCCGAGCAGGCCGAGGCTGGCGATCTCGGGCACCAGTTCATGCGGAAAGCGCGCCTGGTCGAACGCGTCGCCGATCAGCGGCAGGACGCGCTCATCGGTGAAGCGGGCCACGGCATCCTGGACGGCGCGCTCGTCGTCGGTCAGCAGGGAACGGACATCGAACAGATCGTACGGAGCAAGTGCCATTGCCGGACCCGGTAGGAGAGTGGATCGATTGTATCGAGCGTCACCCACTGGACCGCAATCCGCACTGCGGCAAAATGTCCACCCCCGGATACGGCGAAGGCCGGCACAGGGCCGGCCTTCGGTCCGGTCACGCCATGCGTGCCGGTCGGACGTTACTGGCGCTCGACCGATGCGGACGGCGCCGTGGTGGCCGTGACGAGCCGGCCGTCGATCATCGGCAGCCGGCTGCTTTCCGGCTTCTGGTCCATCCGGACCGTGCTTTCCTGGCCCTCGTAACGGTAGGTCACGTCGTAACCGACGACCTTGTCCGCATTGCCCAGCGCCACGCGGTTGCCCGGCTTGCTGGCCATGCGCATCGTGCCGGTGGTGCCGTCGGCGTTGCGGTAGGTGACGTTGTAGCCGGTCACGCGCGAGGACTCGGAACTGATGTTCTCGGTATGGCACTGCTGCTCGGTACGGGTCACCACGCGGCCACCGACGTGGCGCTTGTCGACCTGGTTGCCGATCACGCCGCCAGCGATCGCGCCGGCCGCGGTGGCCGCCTTCTTGCCGCTGCCGCCGCCGACCTGGTTGCCGAGCAGGCCGCCGATCACCGCACCGGCGACGGTGCCGCCGACATTGCCGTCGCGCTCGGGCAGGCGCTCCTGCACGACCACGTCCTGGCAGACCTGCTGCGGCACGCTGGTGGTGGTGGTCTCGCGCACCGGGTCGCTGCCGATCACCGTGGCGTACTGCTTTTCCTTCTCGGTGATCTCGTCGACCTTGACCACGTCGGCGAAGTCGATCGCCGGCTCCTTGTCGGCCAGCGCGTCCGCGCCGGGCCGCGCATCGCCGGCGACCAGCGCGCTGCCATCCGGAGAGGCATCGCGGTTGTTCATGTAGGCGGCGGTGGCGATGCCGCCGACGAGCAGCGCGCCCGCTGCGGTCAGGATGGTGGACGCTTGCTTCATGGCCGACTCCTTGCTTGCGGGCCAATCCCGCGGTGGTGGTGGCTGCATTGCATCACGCAGAAGCTGAACAGGACCCCGGAAAACCCCCAAGGCACGATGAACGGACGCGATGGCGCCCCCATACTTGCGTCATCGCCCGCTGCGGACCACGACCATGCCCAGCCCGCTGTTGCTGCCCTTCATGGAATGGGCGCGCCGCCTGCGCTTTCCCACCCTGTTCAAGCTGACCGGCCTCGTGTTCCTGGTCAGCGTGCTGGTGCCCGATCCGATCCCGCTGGTGGACGAGATCGCGCTCGGCCTGGGGACCCTGCTGCTCGCCAGCTGGAAACGGCGCAAGGATCCCGAGCCGGCGCTGTCCCGTCAGCCCGGACGCCGGCATCGCTGACCGCGATGGAGCTGGTCGACAGCCATTGCCATCTCGATGCGGCGGAATTCGACGCAGACCGCGCCGAGGTGGTCGCCCGCGCGCGCGCCGCCGGCGTGCACCGGCAGATCGTCCCGGCGGTGACCGCCGCCAGCTGGCCCAGGCTGCGCGAGGTCTGCCGGACCACGCCCGGGCTGTATCCCGCCTACGGCCTGCATCCGCTGTTCCTGGCCGAGCACGAGGACCGCCACCTGCAGGAGCTGCAGGGCTGGATCGAACGCGAGCGGCCCGTCGCCATCGGCGAATGCGGGCTCGACTACTTCGTCGAAGGCCTGGATCCGGCGACCCAGCAGCGGATCTTCGACGGCCAGCTGCGGCTTGCACGCGACCACGCCCTGCCGGTGATCGTGCACGCGCGCCGCGCGGTCGATGCGGTGCTCGCCTCGTTGCGCCGCTTCGCCCCCCTGCGCGGCGTGGTCCACAGTTTCTCCGGCAGCCCCGACCAGGCCCGGCGGCTGTGGGACATGGGATTTCTGATCGGCCTCGGCGGCCCGCTGACCTACGAACGCGCGCAGCGGTTGCGGCGCCTGGTCGCGGACATGCCGCTGGAATGCCTGCTGCTGGAGACGGATGCGCCGGACCAGCCCGATGCCGGCATCCGCGGCCAGCGCAACGAGCCGGCGCGGCTGCGGACGATTCTCGCGACCGTCGCGGCGCTGCGCGGCGAGGACCCGGCCCATGTCGCATCGGTCACCAGCGCCAACGCTGCACGCCTGTTCGCGCTGACCGGCGACGGTTGACCGGACCGGCGATGCCCGGACGGCGTCGCAGCGCCGATCGTGGCTTCAACCATCGGCAAGTCAGCCTCGCCGGGCACTGCGGCCACCAGGTGGGAACCTGCCTAGCCGGCCGCCGGCCTGTGCCTGAGCAACATCTCCAGGGCCTTGCCCGATGCGACGAAGGCGAAGGCGCCGGTGACGTGCGTGGCCGCCCCCAGGCCCATGCCGCAGTCCAGTTTCAGCGCCGCATCCCCGCCCAGCTGCGGGCGCAGGCCGCAGACGCTGCCGTCGGCCTGCGGATACTTCACGTTTTCCAGCGAGTAGATCGCCGGCACGCCGAAGTAGCGCTGGGCACTCTTGGGGAAATTGAATTCGCCGCGTAGCTTCTTGCGCACCAGCGCGAGCATCGCGTCGTGCTCGGTCCGCGACAGGTCGCGCACCCGCACCAGGGTGGGATCGGTGCGGCCGCCGGCCGAGCCGACCGAGATGATCGGCTGCTTGCGCCGCCGGCACCAGGCGATGGTCTCGACCTTGGCGCGGAAACTGTCGAAGGCATCGACGACCAGGTCGTATCCCTCGCCGAGCAGGTCCTCCAGGTTGCTGCCGGTCAGGAACGAGGCCACCGGGCGCGCATCGATGCCGGGGTTGATCGCGCGGGCGCGCTCGGCCATCGCCTCGGCCTTGTTGCGGCCGTACTGGCCGGCGATCGCGGGCAGCTGCCGGTTGGTGTTGGACACGCACAGGTCGTCGGCGTCGATCATGTCGATCCGCCCGACCGCCGAACGCGCCAGCGCCTCGACCACCCACGAGCCGACGCCGCCCAGGCCGACCACCGCCACGCGCCGCTGCGACAGCCACGCGACCGCGCCGCGTCCATACAGCCGGTCGATGCCGGCAAAACGTTCGAGTAGGGAATCCTGCATGCGCCCATTCTAGGACCTGCGCCCCGCCGCGGTCAGCGCTCTCGCCGCCGTGCATCGCAGTCGGCATCGCCATGACGGAACACGCAGGGCGATCCGGACAGGCGCGGCGGCTATCATGGCCGTTTGCCTCCACGAGCCCGTCGGATGACCAGCCAACCCAGCACACCCCGCCCCTCCGCCGCAGGCCGTTACCTGTTCCTGTTCCTGCTCGGTCTTTTCGTCGGCGCGATGTGCACCGTGATGCTGCTGCGCGCGCTGCAGGCGCGCACCGATCCGTTCCCCGATGCGCTGATGCAGGTGATGGCCCGGCAGCAGGGCGAGCTGAAGAAGGCCATCGACACCAACCGCTGCACGGTCAGCGATGCGCTGCCCCGTCTGCAGTCGCTGCGCGCGATGTCCAACGACCTGGAAGGCGCATTTCCCTCGCTGCGCGACGATGCCCGTTTCGTGGCGAGCGCCAGCGCGCTGCGGGGTGCGCTGGATGCCGCGCTGGCGCAGCCCCCGGCCGACTGCGCCGCGCTCGCCGACGTGCAGGGCAAGGTCTCGGAGAGCTGCCTGTCCTGCCATCGCGACTTCCGCTAACCGGCGCCCTCACCGCGCACCGAGATTCATGAACCGGCTCTGAGGTGCGGCGCGGGCGTGCGTCAGAAGGCGTTCCGGTTGGCGTGCCATTCACGCAGGCCGTCACAGGATGCGGTCACGGAACAGCGTCCCGCGTCCGCCCCGACGAACCACCCGCAAGGAGAAGATCATGAAGACCCGCCTGCTCGGCATCGCCGCCGTCGCCACCGTCGCACTGGCCGGCTGTGCCTCCACTTCTCCCAACTACGGCTACGGCAATTCCGGCTACGGCAGCTCGCCCTCGTATGGCAGCACCTCGCGCTGCGCCGACTGCGGCATCGTGACCCGGATCGACGCGATCGCCTCCGGCCGCAGCGCACCGCGCGCCACCGGCGCGGTGCTCGGCGGTATCGTCGGTGCGGTGGCCGGCCATGAGATCTCCGACAAGACCGGTGGCAGCAAGGGCAACCAGAACATTTCGGCGGTCGCCGGTGCCGTTGCAGGCGCCGCGGCGGGCAACGCGATCCAGAACCGCGTGACCGACGACACCTACAACGTGCACGTGCGCATGGATGACGGCCGCACCATCGTGGTCAACCAGCGCGACCTGGGCGGCATCCGCGAGAACACCTACGTGCGCGTGGTCGGCAACCGCGTCGTGATCCGCTGACCGGTCGCCCACGACGGAAGACACGACCCCTGACGGAAAGGGAAACGGCCCGCGATGCGGGCCGTTTCCGATGGACAACGGATCGTCGGTGGCTTCAGGCCGCTTCGACCGCGTCGGCCTGCAGGCCCTTCTGGCCCTGGACGACGGTGAAGGACACTTTCTGTCCTTCCTTGAGGCTCTTGAATCCCTGCATCTGGATCGCGCGGAAGTGGACGAACACGTCCTCCCCGTTCTCGCGACTGATGAAACCGAATCCCTTGGCGTCGTTGAACCACTTGACGGTGCCGATCTCGCGCTCTGCCATTCCTGCTGACTCCTCGAACTCTTCTGGGGTGGTGGTTACGCCGTTGCCGCGGCGGCTGGTTGCAAGGAGTACGCGAGATGTCACGGTGTAGATGTAGCGGACCATCGGGACCTGCCGCATCCGGCCACGATTCACGGTGACCTTGTCAAGCGCAGCGTCCGAGAACTTACCCCCCACCCCGAACAAATGCAATCATGGCAAGGACTTGCCGCCGGTCCGCCATCGATGCCCCAGCTTGATCCCAGCATCTTCCTGTACCTGCTGGCCGCCGCCCTGGTCCTGATCGGCCTGGCCGGGGTCATCCTGCCGGCCCTGCCCGGCCTGCCGCTGGTCTTCGCCGGCATGCTGGTGGCCGCCTGGGCCGGCGATTTCGAGCGGATCGGCGCCCTGACCCTGGTGGTGCTCGGCCTGCTGACCGTGCTGTCGGTGGTGGCCGATGTCCTGGCCAGCGCAGCCGGCGCGAAACGGGTCGGTGCCGGCCCGGCCGCCGTCTGGGGCGCGGCGCTGGGCGCATTCGCCGGGCTGTGGTTCGGGCCGCTGGGCCTGCTGCTCGGGCCATTCGTCGGCGCCCTGCTCGGCGAGCTGTGGCATACCCGCGAGCTGCGCCGCGCCGCCCACGTCGGCCTGGCCTCGTGGCTGGGCATGCTGCTGGGTGTGGTGTTGAAGCTGGCGCTGGCCTTCGCCATGCTCGGCCTGTTCATCCTCGCCTGGTTCCTCTGATGCGCCGCCTGCCTCCGGTTTCCGTCCTTCCCCCCCGCGTGCCCGCCGCGCTCGCCACCGCCCTGCTCGCCGCCCTGCCGGCCCTGGCCGCCAGCGCCCAAGACATCGCCCCGGCGCCCACCTCGGCCGCGGCCTGCGTGGGGCTGGAGACCGACGCCCAGCGCCTGGCCTGCTACGACGCCGTCCACGGCTACACGCCCGCCGCGACCCGGCAGGCCGATGCGGTGGCGGTCGAGGCCCAGCGGCTGGCCGAGGCCGAGCGCGCCGCCGCCCGCAGCGCGACCCTGCCCGCGGACGCGGGGCTGGCCGACCGGGCCCGCGCCCGCACCGGCGAGCTGTTCCGCCGCGACGACCTCTACCGCGACGAGATCGCCAACGCCGGCCGCGGCTCGCTGCTGGACAGCCGCTGGGAGCTGGCCAAGGACTCCAAGCTGGGCGCCTTCCAGCTGCGTGCCTACAAGCCGGTCTACCTGCTGCCGGCGTTCTGGACCAGCAACGTCAACGAGGCGCCGCATTCGCCCAACCCGGCCAACACGGTGACCACGCCGCAGGTGCTGGATTCTGCCGAGCTGAAGTTCCAGCTCAGCTTCAAGACCAAGGTCGCCGAGGACCTGTTCGGCGACAACGGCGACGTCTGGATCGGCTACACCCAGAGCTCGCGCTGGCAGGCCTACAACACCGAGGCGTCGCGCCCGTTCCGCGAGACCAACTACGAACCCGAGGCGATGCTGGTGTTCCGCAACAACTACAGCCTGTTCGGCTGGAAGGGGCGGATGACCGGCCTGAGCCTGAACCACCAGTCCAACGGCCGCAGCGATCCGCTGTCGCGCAGCTGGAACCGGGTGATCCTCAGTGTCGGCCTGGACCGGGAGAACTGGGCGCTGGTGCTGCGGCCGTGGTACCGGATCGAGGAGGACGTGGCCGACGACAACAATCCCGACATCGAGGATTACATCGGCCGCGGCGACGCGATGCTGGTCTACAACCGCAACGGCCACGAGCTGAGCCTGACCGCGCGCCACTCGCTGCGCGGCGGCGAACGCTCGCACGGTTCGGTGCAGCTGGACTGGGGCTTTCCGATCAACAACATGCTGCGCGGCCGGGTGCAGGTGTTCGACGGCTACGGCGAGAGCCTGATCGACTACAACCACAAGGCGACCTACGTCGGCGTCGGCGTGTCGCTGCTGGAGTGGTTCTGATGGGCGGTCAGGGCGTGGTCATCTGGCACAACCCGCGCTGCGGCACCTCGCGCAACACCCTGGGCCTGATCCGCAATGCCGGCATCGAGCCGCAGGTCATCGAGTACCTGAAGGATCCGCCGGACCGCGACGCATTGCTGGCGCTGATCGGGCGGCTCGGCATTCCGGTGCGCGATCTGGTGCGGGCCAAGGAGTCCGTGTTCGCAGAACTCGGCCTGGCCGACGCCGACGATACGGCGGTGATCGATGCGATGCTCGCGCATCCGGTGCTGATCAACCGCCCGATCGTCGAGACGACGCTCGGCAGCCGGCTCTGCCGCCCGTCAGAACAGGTGCTCGATCTGCTGCCGTCGCCGCAGCGCGGCGCCTTCAGCAAGGAAGATGGCGAGGCGGTGATCGACGCCGCCGGCCAGCGCATCGTCCGGCCCGCCGCCGCGCGCTGATCTCCAGGAACAAGGACGCCCCATGCATTCCGACGCCGTACGCCCCCGTCGTTCGTTCTTCGCCTATGCCTCGGCCCTGCTCGGTTTGCTGAGCGTCTTCGCCGTGGCCTGCTTCCATTTCCCCGACCTGCTGACCAGCAAGGAATTCCGCGCGGTCTACAGCGAGCAGTTCGCCCGCCACCTGCTGCTGGCCGGGCTGGTGGCCGCGTTCGTGCTCGGTACGCTGGCAATCCTGCGCGACCGCAACAAGCGCATCGCGATGATCGGCGTCGCCGGCGCGACCCTGGCCGTGCTGTTCGGCGGCACCAACGTGCAGTTCGACGCGATCGGCGCCACGCCGTATTCGCTGGGGCTGGACTGGTTCGTGATTTCGCTGTTCTTCTCGGCGCTGGTGTTCGTGCCGCTGGAGCACTACCTGGGCCGGCGTCGCGTCTCCCCGCTGCGGCCGGGCTGGCGCACCGACGTGACCTATTTCTTCATGAGCCACGTGCTGGTCCAGTTCATCCTGATCCTGGTCACCGCCTCCACCTCGAGCATCGCCGGCCTGGCGGCGTTTCCGTCGTTGAAAGCGGTGATCCAGTCGCTGCCGGTCTGGGCGCAGTTCCTGATCGCGGTGTTCGTGGCAGACCTGGCCCAGGCGCTGCTGCATCGCGCCTACCACAACATTCCCTGGCTCTGGCGTTTCCACGCGGTGCACCACTCCAGCCGCGAGCTGGACTGGCTGGCCGGCTCGCGCATCCATTTCATCGAGATCGTGCTGACCCGCAGCGCAGTGCTGCTGCCGCTGCTGGTGCTGGGCTTCTCGGCGCCGGCGGTCAATGCCTACGTGATCCTGGTCGGCCTGCAGGCCGTGGTCGCCCACGCCAACATCGGCGTGCGCTTCGGCTGGCTGGAGTACCTGCTGGTGCTGCCGCGCTACCACCACTGGCACCACGCGCGGCACCAGGACTACATCGACGTGAACTACGCGATCCACCTGCCGCTGGTGGACATGCTGATGGGCACGTTCAAGCTGCCGCCGAAGCAGGAACAGTGGCCGGAGGAGTACGGGGTGATGAAGCTGGAGACCGTGCCGCGCGGCATCCTGCGCCAGCACCTGATGCCCTTCCAGGGCGGCCGGAAGTACGACGAGTATGTGGACTGAGACAGCCGGCGCCGTCCATCGTGCCGATGGACGCCACGACCGCAGAGGAGCAACCAGATGAGAGCAACACGCATCGTCCTGGCGGCAGTGTCCGCACTGGCGCTGCTGCCGGGCGTGGCATCCGCAGGCGCGGATGTGGGTGCCGGCGTGGACGACGCGGCCAGGGCGCGCCTGGTCGGCACGCACACATTGAGCCTGCAGTGGATCGACTGGGGCGACCTGGACAAGGCCGGCTCGGTGGAGATCAGCGAGCGCGGCGGCATTCTCGTGGTGAACGGAAGCGAGACCCTCGGCAGGCAGCGGCTGGACATCCATGGCCACATCGTCTCGGCCAGTACCGACGGCTTCGTCTTCGAAGGCGCGATCACGATGCAGGTCGACAGCGTCGCCGGCGGCGCGCCCTGCACCCGCAGCGGCACCATGCATTTCCGCACGACGGGCACGCGCAAGTACTGGCGCCTGCAGGAGATGCAGAGCCCCTGCGGCAGCACGACGGACTACGTCGACATCTATTTCCTGGGAATCTGAGCCGGCGCGCATGCCGCGCGGCCGGATGAAGGGCGCAACGGGTGCCGGACAGGGTTTCGACCTGGAGCGGCCGCATTCGTCAGCCCACGCGGTGCGCCTGACGTGCATGGCGCGGGAACCGGGCAGCGCCAGGTCCGCGCCTGCCCATGGATCCGACCGCGCGCATGCCTCGAACACACTGCGCGGCCACCCGCGAACCGCGCGCAGGTGTTGCGCGGTACGTCACAGCCAGTCGTCGATGCCCTCGCGCCGGCAGGTTTCCTGGAACGCCGGGCGGTCCTTCATCCGCCGAGCGAATGCCTGGAGCACCGGCCAGGTATCGGACGGCCGCGGCATGTTGCGCGACCAGCGCATCAGCATGGTCAGCACGAAATCGGCGGCCGACGGCGCGGCGCCCAGCAAGTACGGACCGTGCGCGTCGAGGTGCTCGGCCACCTGCTGCCAGGCCGCCTCGATCTGCACGCGGGCACGCGCCTTGACCGCCTCGACCTGGTCGACACCAGCCGGCTCGTCCGGATAGAACCAGGCGCGGTACGCCGGCATCAGCGTGTAGACGCAGAAGCAGATCCAGCGGTAGTAGTCGCCGCGCGCCGGCGTGCCGACCTCCGGCGCCAGGCCCGCCTGCGGATGCAGGTCGGCCAGCTGCATCGCGATCGCCGCCGACTCGGTCAGCACCTGGTCGCCGATCAGCAGCGTCGGCACCCTGCCCTGCGGGTTCAGCGCCAGATACTCGGCCGACTTCTGCGCGCGCGCATCGAAATCCAGCTGGTGCAGCGTGTGCGCGATGTCCAGCTCGATCAGCAGCCAATGGACGACCAGCGAGGCGGTACTCGGCGAGCCATACAGCACCACGGACATCGGCGACTCCTTGATGTGGAAAGAAAGAAGCCGGCACGAGGCCGGCTTCTGGATGCTGCATCGGTCAGACGACGACCACCGGGATCTTGCCGATCTTCGCCTGCCATTCGCGCGGGCCGGTCTTGTGCACCGACTCGCCGCTGGAATCGACCGCGACGGTCACCGGCATGTCCTTGACCTCGAACTCGTAGATCGCCTCCATGCCCAGGTCCTCGAACGCCAGCACCCGGCTGGCCTTGATCGCCTTGGACACCAGATAGGCCGAGCCGCCCACCGCCATCAGGTAGACCGCCTTGTTGTCGCGGATCGCCTCGATCGCCGCATCGCCGCGCTCGGATTTGCCGACCATGCCGAGCAGGCCGGTCTGCTCCAGCATCTGCCGGGTGAACTTGTCCATGCGGGTGGCGGTGGTCGGGCCCGCCGGGCCCACCACTTCGTCGCCGACCGGGTCGACCGGGCCGACGTAGTAGATGAAGCGGTTGGTGAAATCGACCGGGAGCTTCTCGCCCTTGTTGAGCATGTCGATCATGCGCTTGTGCGCGGCGTCGCGGCCGGTCAGCAGCTTGCCGTTGAGCAGCAGCACCTCGCCCGGCTTGAACGTGGTCACCTGCTCCGGCGTGATCGTGTCCAGGTCGACGCGGCGCGCGTTCTGCGGGTTGTAGGTCAGCTTCGGCCAGTCTTCCAGCGACGGCGGTTCCAGCGACACCGGGCCGCTGCCGTCCATCGTGAAATGCGCATGGCGGGTGGCCGCGCAGTTGGGGATCAGCGCCACCGGCAGGTTGGCCGCGTGGGTCGGGTAATCCTTGATCTTGATGTCGAGCACGGTGCTCAGGCCACCCAGGCCCTGCGCGCCGATGCCCAGCGCGTTGACCTTCTCGTACAGCTCGATGCGCAGTTCCTCGATCCGGTTGGACGGGCCGCGCGCGATCAGCTCCTGGATGTCGATGTGCTCCATCAACGATTCCTTGGCCAGCAGCATCGCCTTCTCGGCGGTGCCGCCGATGCCGATGCCGAGCATGCCCGGTGGGCACCAGCCGGCGCCCATCGTCGGCACGGTCTTGAGGACCCAGTCGACGATCGAGTCGGACGGGTTGAGCATCGCGAACTTGGACTTGGCCTCCGAGCCGCCGCCCTTGGCGGCGACGATCACGTCCAGCGTATTGCCGGGCACGATCTTGACGTTGATGACCGCCGGGGTGTTGTCCTTCGTGTTCTGGCGCCTGCCGGCCGGGTCGGCCAGCACGCTGGCGCGCAGCTTGTTGTCCGGATGGTTGTAGGCGCGGCGCACGCCTTCGTTGACCGCATCCTCCAGCGAGCCGGTGAAGCCTTCCCAGCGCACGTCCATGCCCACTTCCAGGAACACGGTGACGATGCCGGTGTCCTGGCAGATCGGGCGGTGGCCTTCGGCGCACATCCGCGAATTGATCAGGATCTGCGCCATCGCGTCCTTGGCGGCCGGCGACTCTTCGCGCTCGTAGGCGGCGGTCAGGCTCCTGATGTAGTCGACCGGGTGGTAGTAGCTGATGTACTGCAGTGCGTCGGCGACGGACTGGACGAGGTCTTCCTGCTTGATCGAAGTCACGGCTGGCTCGGGAGCTGGCGGGGGAACCGGCCCATTTTAGGGCAAAGTGACCGCCCTGCCCCCGGTTGTCACGGCGGCACGCCCTGTTCCGTCCTGGACGTCATGAACGCCACCGACACCTTCCAGCAGCACCGTCCGCGCCTGTCGGCGCTGGCCTATCGCCTGCTCGGCAGCCGCAGCGACGCCGAGGACCTGGTCCAGGACGCCTGGCTGCGCTGGCACCAGGCCGACCGCGCCGACATCCGCGACCCGGAAGCCTGGCTGGTCACCGCCACCACCCGGCTCGGCATCGACCGGCTGCGCGCGGCGCGCAGCCAGCGCGAAACCTACATCGGCCCGTGGCTGCCCGAACCCGAGCGCATCGACGACGCCCCCGGGCCGGCGCAGCTGACCGAACGCACCCAGCAGGTCTCGCTGGCCTTCCTGGCCGTGCTCGAACGGCTCGGCCCGGAAGAACGCGCCGCCTGGCTGCTGAGGGAGGCCTTCGACTACGACTACGCGCAGATCGCCGCGCTGCTGGAGCAGAGCGAGGCCAACTGCCGGCAGATGGTGCACCGGGCGAAGCAGCGGCTGGAGGCCGGGCGGCCCCGCTTCGAGGTGCGACCCGACAAGCACCGCAGCCTGCTCGAGCGTTTCATGCAGGCCGCGCGCGATGGCGACCGCCAGGCGATCGGCGCGCTGCTGCATGCCGACGCGCGCCTGACCTCCGATGGCGGCGGCAAGGCGATCGCGGTCCGGCGCCCGCTGTTCGGTGCCGAGCGCATCGGCCGCCTGTTCTGGGCGGTCTGGCGCCGCCACGACCCGCTGCTGGAATGGCGGATGGGCATGGTCAACGGCGAGCCGGCGATCCTGCGCTACCGCGAAGGCGTGCTGCTCGGCGTGATGGTCGCGGTCAGCGACGGCGAGCGCATTCTCGAGCTGCTGACCGTGGCCAACCCGGACAAACTCGGCGCCGCCGCCACCGCTGTCACGGATCCGGTCGCTGCCCCGTCCTGGTAGTGAAGGCGGCCACCGTGGCCGTCACGGAAGCACTGCCATGACCATGACGTTCCACCGCGTCGACTATCCGAAGCATCTGCCCGAGGCCTTCAAGGGCCTGTATGCCACCAGCATGGCCGTGCATGACGGCTCGCTGGGCAAGGAGCTGCTGGAACTGGTGTTCCTGCGGGTGTCGCAGATCAACGGCTGCGCGTTCTGCCTGGACATGCACAGCACCGCGCTGCGCAAGGCCGGGGTCGAGCAGCGCAAGCTGGACACCGTCGCCGGCTGGCGCGACAGCCGCTTCTTCGATGCCCGCGAAGGCGCGGCGCTGGCCTGGGCCGAGCAGCTGACCACGCTGCCCGCCGGTGCGCCGGCTGATGCGACCTATGAGGCGCTGCGCGCCCACTTCGACGACCGGGGCATCGCCGAGCTGACGATGGGCGTGGCCGTGATCAACGCCTGGAACCGGCTGGGCGTGGGCCTGCAGCCGGTGCTGCCCTGAGCCGCGGCGGCAGCGCGCCTCGCGGCGCATGACGGGACCACGCGCCGCCGGCATTCCGTGCCGGCGTGCGGCTCACTCGCCGCCGTCGATCCGGCCGCGCAGCGCCTGCCGGTAGCGGCGGCTGCAGGGCACCGTGCCGCCGTCCTTCATGTGCAGGCGGGCCTCGCCACTGTCGACCGGCTCGATCGAGGCGACCTGGTCCAGGTTGACGATGTAGCTGCGGTGGACCCGCGCGAAGCGGCGCGGGTCCAGCCGCGCCTCGATCCCGGCGATGGTGCTGCGCAGCGGGTAGTCGTGGCCGCGCACGCGCAGGTTCACGTAGTTGCCGGACGCCTGCAGCCATTCGATGTCGTCGGCCGCGACCAGGAACTCGCGGCCGAGCTTGCGTACCAGGAAGCGCTCCGGCCGCTCGACCGGCTCGACCGGCGGGCCCTCGTCCGGCTCGCCCAGCAGGCTGGCCTCGCCCTGCCAGCGCCGCAGCAGCGCGCGGTAGACCTCGATGAACAGCACGATGTAGGCGAAGCCGCGGACGTCCTTCAGGTATTCGTAGGCCAGTTCGCGCGGCCACAGGCCGAAGTCGTAGTCCATGCCCTGGGTCGCGTAGGCCGCCTTGCGCAGCGCGACCATCAGCAGCACGTGGACCAGGCAGACCACCACGCTGGCCGCCAGATAGCGCGACAGCTGCCGCCCCCACTGGCCCCACTGCACCGGATACCGGGCGGTGAACCACGCCGTGGCCGGCAGGATCACAAGCAGCCAGACCAGCGCACTGCTGGCCTCCCACACGAAGGGTTCCCAAGCGAGGATGCCGGACTCGCCACGCCGCAGCTCCATCAGCGTGGTGAGGCCATTGCCGATGCAGTTGGCGCCCAGCAGCAGCAGCCAGAAGCCGATCTCGCACCAGCGTTTCCATGGCAGGTAGCGTTCGTACGACAAGGTGTGGCGACGGTCGTGCATCGCGCCAGTCTAGCCAGTGCGCCATTGCCGCTCCCATCCCATCGGTCACGACGGAGCATCGGATGAGCGGTCCGCTGCCGCAGCGTGCATCGGCCACCGCTCGCCTGCCCGCCGCTCCTGCACCATCGCCGGCCGTCTGCCGCTGACGCGGCCGGACCAGCCCGCTTTTCGTCCCTGCGGTCCCGCCGCTCGTCCCTGGCCCGCACCGCGCCGATGCGGCCGCCCGCCACGTCCGGGCGGGCGATGCGCCACCCGGCGTACGCCACCGGTCACCGCGTTCCGCGTCTGGTCACCACACCGTCGCATGCGGTCCCTTCGCGCTGGCAGACGCCTGCCGCGGTGGCCAGCCTGTGCCGGCATTCCCACTGGAGTTCTCCCCATGCAACGCCGCCACGATCTGGACTGGGTCCGCGTCTGCGCCTTCGGGCTGCTCGTGCTGTACCACGTCGGCATGTACTACGTGAGCTGGTCCTGGCACGTAAACAGTCCGCAGCCGGTCACCGCGCTGGAGCCGGTGATGCTGTTGAGCAGCCCGTGGCGGCTGTCGCTGCTGTTCCTGGTCTCGGGCGTGGCCACCGCCTTCCTGATCGAAAAGGCCGGCCGCGCGGCCAAGGCGGAAGGACGGCGCGCACGCTTCATCGGCGCGCGCTCCTGGCGACTGCTGCTGCCGCTGGCGTTCGGCATGCTGGTGATCGTGCCGCCGCAGTCCTATTACCAGGTCTTGGAGCAGCTGCCCGGGGGGTACCACGACGGCTTCCTGGCGTTCTGGGCCCGCTACCTGCAGGCCGACGGCAGTTTCTGCGACGCCAACGACTGCCTGACCATCCCGACCTGGAACCATCTCTGGTTCGTCGCCTATCTGTGGGTCTACACCCTGGTGCTGTGGGCGCTGTGGCGGTTCGCTCCCCTGCTGCTGGACGCCGGACGCCGCCTCGTGGAACGGGGCCTGCGCGGCTGGGGCATGCTGGTCTGGCCGGCGCTGCTGCTCGGCCTGGCCCGGCTGCTGGTCGGCCCCTTTCCCTCCACCCACGCGCTGGTCGGCGACTGGTACAACCACGTGCAGTACTTCGGCGTGTTCCTGCTCGGCGTGCTGATCGCCCGGCAGGCGCCGGCCTGGGACGCGATCGAGCGCCTGCGCTGGCCGGCGCTGCTGCTGTGGCTGGCCAGCTGGGCCGGGATCATCGGCTACTTCCGCACCTTCGCCGATGCGACGCCGCCGGACGCACTGCGTCTGGCGATGCGCCTGGTCTGGGGCATCGACCAGTGGGCGGCGATCGTGGCCGTACTCGGCTTCGCCCGCCGTCTCGCACCGGGCGACGGGCCGGTGCTGCGCTACCTGGTGCCGGCTGTATTTCCGGTCTACATCCTGCACCAGACCGTCACCGTGACCCTGGCGTACACCCTCCGCCCCGCGGCGCTGCCGGTGTCGCTGGAGGGCCCGCTGCTGGTGCTGGCCACCTTCGCGCTGTGCTTCGCCGGCTACGAGCTGATCCGCCGCGTGTCCTGGCTGCGTCCGCTGTTCGGGCTGGGCCCGATCGCGGCCCCGGTCGTCACCGCACATCGCCCACAAGGAACCTCCAGTGTTTGAAGTCGAACCGATCCTCTGGCTGCAGGCCTTCAAGGCCGGCTGTTCTTCGACCTGATGACCACCCTGAGCTGGCTGGGCGAAGGCTGGCTGTACACCCCGGCGATCCTGCTGCTGGCCTTCGCCGGCAAGTTGCGGCCCGCGCTGGCGCTGCTGCTGGCGATGGCCCTGACCGGCGCGCTCACCGACCTGGCCAAAGCCGGTTCGGCCTGCCGCGACCCAGCGAGGTCGACGCACGCGTGCTGGACAAGAACCGCAGCGGGCGCCATCTGGTCGAACACGGCGGCGCGCCTGGCTTCTTCGCCCTGCCCTCGGACGCGGCCATCGCCGCGGCCCGGGCCAGGCCGGAACCGGCGTTCGGTTTCATCAGCGGCCACACCAGCGCGGCCGCGGCATTCGGGCTGTCGCTGGCGCTGGGTTTCGGTGGCGGGCGCCGGCGCTGGATCGTGCTGGCGGTGGGTGCTGCCGTAGCGATGGGGCTGTCGCGGATGCATCTGGACCGCCACTTTCTTGGCGACGTCCTTGGCGGACTGGCGCTCGGTCTGGGCGTGGCGTGGTGGGTCGCGGCCTGGATGCGCCGCCTGGCTGGGGCCGGCATCGGCCGCTGGCTGCCGATGTCGGGTATCGCCGCCGCGCTGGTCGTGGCGTCGCTGGCGCTGGGCATGCCGCCGCCCGGCAGCGCCGGTTACGTGGTGGGGGCATTGCTGTGCATCGCCTGGTTCGAGCGGCATGGCCTGCCGCCCGCACCCGGCACCTGGTGGCAGCGGATCGCGCGTGGCGTCTGCGTGCTCGCGCTCGGCTACGGCGTGATGTGGCTGTCCGGCCTGGCGTACGAGGCCGGTGACTGGCACGACGGGCATCCGGTGGCGCTGCTGTTCGCCTGCCTGGGCACGGCACTGGTGTTCATCGCCACGGCGGGGGCCTGCAGGCTGCTGCGGCTGGATCGGCCGTCGCCTGCCGGACCGGCCCGATGACGGTCCGGGCGGCGGGGCCATCCGCAAGGATGGCGGACCTGCCATGGCGCGGGGGACGTCGTCGGCATCGGTGGGCGGTGTCTGCGGGGCGCCACCGGGGCACGCTTCTTGCATCGGCACAGGCACCCGCCGCCATCCCGCCACGATGCGCCCCTGCCACGTCCCGTCCCTGTTGCGTGCGCTGCCGCTGATCCTCGCATCGGTGCTGCTGCCGGCGTCCGTGTCGCAGGCCGGCACCGGCACCGATGCGGGCCCGGCGGACGTCGAAGCGCCCGGCGACGTGGACGCGCGCATCGACCGCTGCTTCGAGCTGCGCGGCAGCCATCCGCAGCAGGCCATCACCCTGGCGCGGGCGCTGCTGGCGCAGCCGCTCGACGTCGAGCGTCGGATCAAGGCGCTCAGCTGCCAGGGCGTGGCCGCCAACCTCGCCGGCGACAGCGATGCGGCGGTCGCCGTGGCCGACCGGATCGCCGCCGACCTGGAGGCGCACCCCGAGCTGCCGGCGCCGTACCGGATGCGGGCCCTGTCCAACCTGGGCCGGATCCTGCATGGCGCCGGCCAGATCTACCGCGCCGAGCAGGTCTATGCGCAGACCGCGGCGGTCGGCGCCGGCATCGGCGATACCGACGCGGTGCTGGCCCAGGCCAGCACGCTCAACAACATCGGCCTGATCCACGCCGACTATCTGGACGCGCCGCAGGCCGCCGACCGCCACTTCCGCCAGGCGATCGAGCTGAGCCGCTCGATCGGCCGGGTCAATGCGCCGGCCCTGTACAACTTCGCGATCAACCAGATGCGGCTGGACGATCCCGCGGCCGCCCTGCCTGCACTGGAGGAGGCCGCGGCCGCCAGCACCAGCAGCGGCGAACTGCTGATCGCCCAACGCGTGCGCAGCGCACTGCTCATGCTGCGCCGCGAGCACGGCGTGCCCGGGACCCTGGCGGCCCTGGAGCAGCTGCGCCAGGACCAGGCGTCGCTGCCCGATCCGGCCGGCGAAGCGGCGACCCTGGCCCGGATGGCGACGCTGCAGGCCGAGGCCGGCCACCCGGAGCAGGCGCTGGGCACCGCGCAGCGCGCGTTCGCGCTGGCCACCACCGCGCACAGCCCGCAGGAGACCTACCAGGCGTTGCAGGCGCTGATCGACGCGCACCGCCTCCTGGGCCATACCGACCAGGCGCTGCTGCACGCCGGCCGGATGCATGCGATGAAGCTCGACGCGCTGCGCCAGCAACGCCTGGACCTGCTCGCCGACCTGCAGGCCCGCAACCAGGATGCGACCTCGCAGCGCGAACTCGAGCGGATGCGTTACGAGGACCGCATCCGCTCGCTCGCCGAGGAAAAATCCCGCGTGCTGCGCCTGGTCGGCATCGCCCTGGCGCTGCTGCTGGCGGTGGCCGCGGTCGCCTTCGGCCTGCTGCAGCGCCACCGTCACCGCCAGCTGCGCGAGCTCAGCGAACGCGACCTGCTGACCGGCCTGTCCAACCGTCACGCCGCCACCCAGGCTCTGAACGTGCTGGCCGCCCAGCGCGGCCGCGGCGAGACCCGGCACGTGCTCTTCCTGATCGACATCGACCACTTCAAGCGCATCAACGACACCCATGGCCACCACGCCGGCGACCACGTGCTGGAAGTGATGTCGGCGCGGCTGAAAGCCGCCTGCCGGCCGGGCGATCTGGTCGCACGCTGGGGCGGCGAGGAGTTCCTGGTCGCCTGCGCCGACCTGGACGCGGCCCAGGCCCAGGTCATGGCGCGCCACCTGTGCCGGTCGATGGCCTACACGCTGGAGCTGGGGGCAGAACCACGGCCGGTGACCGTCTCGCTGGGACTGGCGCCGATCCCGTTCTTCGACGACGCGCCCGAGGGCCACGTCGCGCGGCGCTGGGACTACGCGATGCGCATGGCCGACCGTGCGCTGTATGCGGCCAAGGAGCACCGCGACGCCTGGGTCGCCTACTGGGGCGCGCGCCTGCCCGACGACGCCACCGCCGAAGCCGCGCTGGAGTTCCCCGAGGCGGCGCGTGGCATCGTCGACGTGTTCTCCAGCCAGCCGCGCGACCGCGAGCGCCTGCGCGCACGCAGCCTCGAGGACGCGGTCGCCCAGCTCTGAGCCGCGCACGCAGGCGCATCGTCTGCGTGCGCCACGGCGCCGCGTCGCGGGGTGTCGCGTCGGAAGATGGTCGTGCGGCGATCAGACCGGCTCGCATCGTCGCCCAACGCAGAGCGCAAGCGCGGCGCCGCGTGCCGCGAGGTGCACAGGCCGGGCCGCCGTGCATTCGCGCGCGGCCACGACGCGCGCATTGCCACGGTGGACGTGCGCGGGCAGGCCCAGCAAGATGCGGCGGTCCTCCCCAACGACCGGGTTTCCGATGCCGATGCCACGCCTGTCGCCGCCACTGTCCCTGGGCCTGCTGCTGGTGGCCACGCCGTCGCTGGCGTCGTCGGCCGGCCAGCAGTTCGAGCATCGCGACTGGCAGCTGGCCTGCGACAACACCCGCACCTGTCGCGCCGCCGGCTACACCGCCGAGGCCGACCGCGGCGACGCATCGGACGCTGGCGGCGTCTCGGTCCTGCTGACCCGCAAGGCCGGGCCAGGCCAGCCGGTCACCGCCGAGGTCCGCTTCGCCGACTGGTACGACGAGGCCCTGCCGCAGGCGCCGGTCCACCTGCACATCGATGGCCGCGACCTGGGGCCGCTGCCCGCGCCGGCCCCCGACGATCCGGCACTGACCACGCTGCGCCCGGCCCAGGTCGACGCGTTGCGGAGCGCGCTGCTGCGCGACAGCCGCATCGTCTTCGTCGACGGCCAGCGGGCGCGCTGGCCGCTGTCGGATGCCGGCGCCGCGGCCGTGCTGCTGAAGATGGACGAGGCCCAGGGGCGGCTCGGCAGCACCGGTGCGCTGGTGCGCCGCGGCGCGCGCGACGAGCGCGATGTGCTGCCGGCCGTGCCGGTCCCGCAGGTCCGCGCGGCCGCCGTTCCCGCGCTGCGGCCCGACGACGCCGGGCTGGCGGCGTTGCCGGCCGTCGCCGACGCCCTGCGCGCGAGCCTGGACGTGGACCAGACCTGCGACGGGCTGGAGCCGGAATACAGCGGCCAGCCCCTGGAAGTGGCCGCGCGCCTGGACGCGCAGCATGTGCTGGTCACCACCGGATGCTGGACCGGCGCCTACAACGGTGGCGCCGGCTACTGGGTGATGCGCGACAGCGCGCCGTGGCAGGCCGAGCTGGTCACCATGGATGCGGTCGGCTACGAGGACGGCCAGCTGTTCGCCGGGCACAAGGGGCGCGGGCTCGGCGACTGCTTCTGGACCGCCGCTTGGACCTGGGATGGACGCGGCTTCGTGCAGACCAGCGAAGAGACCACCGGCCTGTGCCGCGGCATCACCGCCGGCGGCGCCTGGTCGCTGCCCACCCGGGTGGCGGATGTGGTGCGCTGAGCACGACGCGCCGCCCCTGCACGCGCTGCGCGACTGACCCGGCGGGAAGCATGGCTGGTGCCGGCATCGCCCCTGGCACCGGCCTGCCGGCTCAGGCCGGCAATGCGTGCTCGACCACCAGCTGGATCGCACCACCGCCACGGTAATCGTCCGGTGTCAGCCGGTAGGCCAGGTGCAGCAGCCGTGCCGGTGGCGTGCCGCGCCAGCCGCCGAAGTGGATGGCCGCCAGCGGCTCGCGCCGGTCGGGATGGCGCAGGGTCAGTTTCAGGTGGCGCTCGCCCACGGTGCGCCAGTCCAGCACTTCGAAGTGCCCGTCGAACAGCGGCTCGGCGAAGCCCTGCCCCCACGGGCCGCCATCGCGCAGCGCCTCGGCGTGGAAGCGGTCGAACTCGCGCGGCAGCAGTTCGCCGTCGCTGAGCAGTTCGGCCTGCAGCAGCGTCGCGTCCAGCGCAGTGGCCGCATGCGCCTGCCAGGCCCGTTCGAACGCCGGCAGTTGCGCCAGATCCAGGCTCAGGCCAGCGGCCATCGCATGCCCGCCGAAGCGCGGGATCAGGCCGGGATGGGCGCTGTCCACCGCCGCCAGCGCATCGCGGATGTGGAATCCGGGAATCGAACGCGCCGAGCCACGCAGCAGCGTGCTGCCCGGTTCAGCCGGAGCGAACGCCAGCACCGGCCGGTGCAGGCGTTCCTTCATCTTCGAGGCGACCAGGCCGACCACGCCCGGATGCCAGTCCGGGTCGAACAGGCACGGCGCCAGCGGCGTGGTCTGGCCGTCGGCCAGCATCGCCGCGGCGATCGCGGCCTCGGCCGCATCGGTCATGTCCTGCTGCACGGCGCGCCGCTCGGCGTTGATCCGGTCCAGCAGTGCGGCCAGCTCACACGCTTCATCGCGATCCTCGCTGAGCAGGCAGGCGATGCCGACCGCCATGTCTTCCAGCCGCCCGGCCGCGTTGAGCCGCGGACCGATCGCGAAACCGATGTCGGCCGCGCTCAGGCGGCTGGCGTCGCGGCCGCAGGCGGCGATCAGCGCATGCAGGCCGACGCAGCCCTGGCCACTGCGCAGCCGACGCAGGCCGGCGGCGACCAGGGTGCGGTTGTTCGCATCCAGCGGCACCAGGTCGGCGATGGTGCCCACCGCGACCAGGTCCAGCAGCGAGGAGAGATCCGCGCGCGCCTGTGGCGGCGTGCGGCCATCGACGGCCGCCGTCCGATCCTCGCCATCCGAAGGATCACCTTCAAGCCTCCGGCGCAGCGCGAGCAGCAGGTAGAAGATCACGCCGACACCGGCCAGCACCTTGCTCGGGAATGCGTCGCCGGCCAGGTTCGGATTGACGATGGCATGCGCGTCCGGCAGCGACGGCCCCGGCAGATGATGATCGGTGACCACCACCTGCCAGCCGCGCGCACGCGCGGCGGCGATGCCGGCATGGCAGGCGATGCCGTGGTCGACGGTCAGCAGCAGGTCCGGCTGCAGCGCGGCCAGTTCCTCCACCAGCGCCGGCGACAGGCCGTAACCGTGGACCATGCGGTTGGGCACCGCGTGCGAGACGCGTCGCGCACCGAGCATGCGCAGGCCGCGCACGCCGACCGCGCAGGCCGTGGCGCCGTCGCAGTCGAAGTCGCCGATCACCAGGATGTGGCGGTCGTCGGCGATCGCCTGCCGCAACAGGTCGACCGCGACATCCATGCCGCTGAGCGCATCGGGCGGCAGCAGACCGGCCAGACGCGGCCGTGCCAGCTCGGCCGAGGCGGCCCCGCGCGCGGCGTAGATGCGCCGCAGCAGCGGCGGCACGGACTCCGGCCACAGGCCTTCCGGCGCGACCGTGGCGCGTCGGACGATGCGCGTGGCGGCCATCAGACGCCCAGATCGGGCAACGGACGGCGCCAGAACCGCCAGCGTCGCTGCGCCTGGCGCAGGTCGATCAGCAGGCCGTCCTCGAAGTCCAGACGGAGCTGGTCGATCTCGCCGCGCGCCAGCGCATCCAGCAGCGGCATCAGCGCCTGGCCCGCGAACGGCTCGACCCCGCGCAGATGGCGCAGGTCGACCAGGCTGTCGCCGGTGCCGCGGCCGTTGCCGGTTTCGCTGTCCAGCGCCACGCCGGCCGCGTTGGCCAGCGCACGCAGCGTGGGATCGGGGCTGCGCAGATGGCGCAGGTCGCTGTCGACCGCATCGGGCATGCGTCCCGCACCCCAGAACCAGAGCGCGTTGATCGCCGGCCGGCCGGCGGCCGCACGCACCCGGTTGCGCGGGTGCTGGTGCAGGGTCACCTGCACTTCGGTCATCAGCGCACGCCAGCGGCGGGCGGCCGGATCGCTGCCCTGCGGCATCGCCGCGAACAGGTCGGCGCCGACCGCATCGCCCGGGTCGGGCAGCGCCGGCAGCACCGTGCCCGCCGGCAGCCGCAGGTACCAGCGCGCCGGATGCGGCGAGTCCAGCGCGAAGCCGGCATCGCCGAACAGCGGACGCAGCGCCGGCAGCAGCTCGCGCACGTCGTCGGCATCCACGCCCAGGCCTTCGCTCCAGCCGAGCAGCCGCGCACCGTTCATCTCCGGCGCGACGTAGGCGGGATCGGCACGCAGCCAGCATGCGTCGCCCGCGTCGCCGGCATCCATCTGGCGGGTCAGCGCCGCGACCGGCCAGTGCGCCGGCAGCAGGCGGAAATGACGTTGCAGCTGCGCGCGGGTACCGGCCGCGGCACCGGTCTGGGCGCCGCGGCCGAGCGCGGTGGCCACCACCGCAGGCAGCGGGCCGGCCAGGCGCGCGCGCTCCGGCAGCAGCAACAGCATGCGGCTCATCGGCGTCAGCCGGCGTAGCTCACGCCGGCGATCTCGTACTCGCGCTTGCCGCCCGGCGCGTCGATGACGATCGCATCGCCCTCTTCCTTGCCGATCAGCGCACGCGCCACCGGCGAGGAGATCGCGATCAGCCCCTGCTTGATGTCGGCCTCGAGGTCGCCGACGATCTGGTAGCGGACCTCTTCATCGGTCTCGACGTCGGCCAGGGTCACGGTCGCGCCGAACACCACCTTGCTGCCGGCGTTGAGCTTGCTCACGTCGATCAGGTCGGCGTGTGAGAGCTCGCTTTCCAGCTGCTTGATGCGGCCTTCGATGAAACCCTGCTGCTCGCGCGCGGCGTGGTACTCGGCGTTCTCCTTCAGATCGCCGTGGCCGCGGGCCTCGGCGATCGCGGCGATCACCTCGGGGCGCTTGACGCCCTTCAGGTGATCCAGCTCCTCGCGCAGGCGCTGCGCGCCCTTCAACGTCATCGGTGCCCTCATGCCTGCAGCTCCTTGTGCAGTTCCTGCAGCGACCACACCGGGCCGGTGCCGCGGAATTCCAGCGACTGGACCAGCGCCTTGGCGCCGGCGATCGTGGTGGAGTACGTGACGCGCTGCTGCAGCGCCTCACGGCGGATCGAGAACGAGTCGGAGATCGCCGCGCGGCCTTCGGTCGTGTTCACGATGTAGGAGATCTCGCCGTTCTTGATCGAGTCGACGATGTGCGGACGGCCTTCGACCACCTTGTTGACGATCTCGCATTCCAGGCCATGCTGCTGCAGCCAGGCGCCGGTGCCGCGGGTCGCGACCAGGGTGAAGCCACGCTCGACCAGGGCCTGGGCCACCGGCAGCACGCGCTTCTTGTCCGGGTCGCGCACCGAGACGAACGCCTTGCCCGGCTGCGCGGCGCGGATGCCGCCGGCTTCCTGGGCGCGCGCGAACGCGGCACTGAAGGTGCGGCCCACGCCCATCACCTCGCCGGTGGAGCGCATCTCCGGGCCCAGGATCGGGTCGACGCCCTGGAACTTGGCGAACGGGAAGATCGCTTCCTTCACCGAGTAGTAGTCCGGCACGACTTCCTTCGTCGCACCCTGCTCTTCCAGGGTCTTGCCGGCCATGCAGCGCGCCGCGATCTTGGCCAGCGCCACGCCGGTGGCCTTGGACACGAACGGCACGGTGCGCGAGGCGCGCGGGTTCACTTCCAGCAGGTAGACGGTGTCGGCGCCGTCGTCGTTGGCCTGGATCGCGAACTGGGTGTTCATCAGGCCGACCACGTTCAGCGCCTTGGCCAGCTCGATGACCTGGCGGCGCAGCTCGTCCTGGGTTTCGACCGACAGCGAGTACGGCGGCAGCGAGCACGAGGAGTCGCCCGAATGCACGCCGGCCTCTTCGATGTGCTCCATCACGCCGCCGATCAGGGTGTTGCCCTGGGCGTCGGCGATCAGGTCGACGTCGACCTCGACCGCGTTGTCGAGGAAGCGGTCCAGCAGCACCGGCGAATCGTTCGACACCTTGACCGCGTCACGCACGTAGCGGGCCAGGTCGGATTCGCCGTACACGATCTCCATCGCACGGCCGCCCAGCACGTAGCTCGGGCGCACCACCAGCGGGTAACCGATCTCGCGCGCCAGCAGCAGCGCTTCCTGGTCGTTCTTGGCGATGCGGTTCGGCGGCTGCTTCAGGCCGAGCTTGTCGACCAGCTGCTGGAAGCGCTCGCGGTCCTCGGCCAGGTCGATCGAGTCCGGCGAGGTGCCGATCACCGGCACGCCGTTGGCTTCCAGCGCACGCGCCAGCTTCAGCGGGGTCTGGCCGCCGTACTGCACGATCACACCCTTGGGCTGCTCGAGCTCGACGATCTCCAGCACGTCTTCCAGCGTCAGCGGCTCGAAGTACAGACGGTCGGAGGTGTCGTAATCGGTCGACACGGTCTCCGGGTTGCAGTTGACCATGATGGTCTCGTAGCCGTCCTCGCGCAGGGCGAGCGCGGCATGCACGCAGCAGTAGTCGAACTCGATGCCCTGGCCGATGCGGTTGGGACCGCCGCCGAGGATCATGATCTTGTCGCGGTTGCTCGGCTGCGCCTCGCACTCGTCCTCGTAGGTCGAGTACAGGTAGGCGGTGCTGGTGGCGAACTCGGCCGCGCAGGAATCCACGCGCTTGTAGACCGGGCGCACCTTGTGCGCACGACGCAGCGCACGCACGGCGGCCTCGTTGGTGCCGGTCAGCTGGGCCAGGCGCGCATCGGAGAAACCGGCGCGCTTGAGCCGGCGCAGGCGCGCGGCATCGAGCGCGTCGATGCCGTCGGCGGCCAGCTGTGTCTCGGCGGCGATGATCTCCTCGATCTGGTCCAGGAACCACGGATCGATGAAGGACAGGTTGTAGATGTCCTCCACGCTCATGCCGGCGCGGAACGCATCGGCCACGTAGAACAGCCGCTCCGGGCCGGGGGCCTTCAGCTCGCGGCGCAACGTGGTCAGGTCGTCCTCGCTGGCCAGGTCCAGGCCGGTCGGGTCGAAGCCGACCTTGCCGGTCTCCAGCCCGCGCAGCGCCTTCTGCATCGATTCCTGGAAGGTGCGGCCCATCGCCATCACCTCGCCCACCGACTTCATCTGGGTGGTCAGGCGCGCGTCGGCCTGCGGGAACTTCTCGAACGCGAAGCGCGGGATCTTGGTGACGACGTAGTCGATCGACGGCTCAAACGAGGCCGGGGTCAGGCCGCCGGTGATCTCGTTCTTCAGTTCGTCGAGCGTGTAGCCGACCGCCAGTTTGGCCGCGACCTTGGCGATCGGGAAGCCGGTGGCCTTGGAGGCCAGGGCCGAGGAACGCGACACGCGCGGGTTCATCTCGATCACGACCACGCGGCCGGTGGTCGGGCTGATGCCGAACTGCACGTTGGAACCGCCGGTGTCGACGCCGATCTTGCGCAGCACCGCGATCGAGGCATCGCGCAGGCGCTGGTATTCCTTGTCGGTCAGGGTCTGCGCCGGGGCGACGGTGATCGAGTCGCCGGTGTGCACGCCCATCGGATCGAGGTTCTCGATCGAGCAGACGATGATGCAGTTGTCCGCGGTGTCGCGGACCACTTCCATCTCGAACTCCTTCCAGCCCAGCACCGACTCTTCCACCAGCACTTCGGTGGTCGGCGACAGCTCCAGGCCGCGGTTGACGATCTCGACCAGTTCCTCGCGGTTGTAGGCGATGCCGCCGCCGCTGCCGCCCAGGGTGAAGCTCGGGCGGATGATGGTCGGATAGCCGACCGTGGTCTGGATCTCCAGCGCCTCTTCCAGCGTGTGCGCGACGGCCGCCTTCGGGCATTCCAGGCCGATCTCGCCCATCGCCACGCGGAACAGCTCGCGGTCCTCGGCCATGCGGATGGCCTCGCGCTTGGCGCCGATCAGTTCGACGTTGTACTTCTCCAGCACGCCGTTGTCGGCCAGGTCCAGCGCGCAGTTCAGCGCGGTCTGCCCGCCCATCGTCGGCAGCAGGGCATCAGGCTTTTCCTTGGCGATGATCTTCTCGACCGTCTGCCAGTTGATCGGCTCGATGTAGACCGCGTCGGCCATTTCCGGGTCGGTCATGATCGTGGCCGGATTGGAGTTGACCAGGACCACGCGATAGCCCTCGTCGCGCAGCGCCTTGCACGCCTGCGCGCCGGAATAGTCGAACTCGCAGGCCTGGCCGATGACGATCGGACCGGCGCCGATGATCAGGATGGTCTTGATGTCAGTGCGCTTGGGCATGTTCTTCTCTACGTCTGTACGGCGTGGACCGGGGTGATCGCACGCGGTCGATCAGGAGGGAGTGGGGCTGCGGCGTCGGGCGCGCTCAGTGGCTGCCGCCCGGCTTGGTCTTGCTTTTCCGTGCATCGTCGCCGGCAGCGCCGGCGCCGGTCAGGACCGACATCGGCACCTGGCAGCGGGTGAAGGCGTCCATCATCATCGGGATCAGGAAGGTGGCGCCGACCGCGCGGCCGGTCGCCTCGCCCTGCTCCATGTCGATGCTGTGCGCGGGAAACCCGAGCAGTTCGCGCAGCGGGCCGTACTGGGCGTCGCGGAACAGTTCGAACATCGCCGCGAAGTCCTGCGGCGTGGCCTGCGCGATCAGTGCTTCGGGCGCTTCGCTCTCGATGCCGTCGGTCTGGGTCGCCATGCCGGCCAGCATGATCTTCGAGAACAGCCGCGCGCCGCCGCCTTCGAGCAGTTCCATATCGCCCGGCATGCGCGCCGCATGGCTGCGCGCATAGGTACGCACGCGCCTGTCCAGCAGCGCGGCCAGCTGGGTGGATCCCATCTCGCCGCGCACGCAGGCCAGCTGCGTGGCGTCGACCACCTCGGGACGGTCCTGGAACGGCCACTGCGGGTCGCCGGCGACGACCGCGTCGAGCACCACGTGCAGCGGCAGCGTCTGCCCGACCAGCTCGGCCATGCGCGCGATCTGCGCGTCGGACACGGCGGGTGCGTCCTGCGCCGACGCGTGCGCCACCGGCACCAGGCCGGCCAGCAGCACGCACAGCGCAGGCAGCCTGCGCCTCACGCGCCGCGCTCGATCAGGGCGACGAAGCGGTCGAACAGCGGGGCCACATCGTGCGGTCCCGGCGAGGCTTCCGGGTGGCCCTGGAAGCTGAAGGCCGGCGCATCGGTCAGCTCGATGCCCTGGTTGGTGCCGTCGAACAGCGAGCGATGGGTCACGCGCACGTTGGCCGGCAGCGAGGTCTCGTCGACCGCGAATCCGTGGTTCTGCGAGGTGATCATCACCCGGCCGCTGTCCAGGTCCTGGACCGGATGGTTGGCGCCATGGTGGCCATGGCCCATCTTGACCGTCTGCGCGCCGGCGGCCAGCGCCAGCAGCTGGTGGCCCAGGCAGATGCCGAAGGTCGGGATCTTCTTCGCGATGAACTCGCGGATCGCGGTGATCGCGTAGTCGCACGGCGCCGGATCGCCCGGGCCATTGGACAGGAACACGCCATCGGGCTGCATCGCCAGCACCTCGGCCGCCGGGGTCTGCGCCGGCACCACGGTGACCTCGCAGCCGCGTTCGGCCAGCATGCGCAGGATGTTGAGCTTCACGCCGTAGTCGTAGGCCACGACCTTGAACTTCGGCTCGGCCTGGACGAAGGCGTTGTCGTCCAGGTCCAGCTGGCCGTCGCGCCACGGATAGGCCTTGTCGGTCGAGACGACCTTGGCCAGGTCCATGCCCTTCAGGCCGGGGAACTTGCGCGCCGCTTCCAGCGCCTGCTCCACGTCCGGCACCTGGCCTGGCTCGACCGCCAGCAGCGCGCCGTTCTGGGCGCCCTTCTCGCGCAGGATGCGGGTCAGCTTGCGGGTGTCGATGCCGGCGATGCCGACCACGCCGCGCGTGGTCATCCAGTCCTGCAGCGAGGCCTGGCTGCGCCAGTTGCTGGGACGGCGCGGCACGTCGCGTACGATCAGGCCCGAGGCCCAGACCTGTGCGGCCTCGTCGTCCTGGTCGGTGCAGCCGGTGTTGCCGATGTGCGGATAGGTCAACGTGACCAGCTGTCGGGCGTAGGAGGGATCGGTCAGGATTTCCTGGTAGCCGGTCATCGCGGTGTTGAACACCACCTCGCCGACGGACAGGCCGCTGGCGCCTACGGAATCGCCCTCGAACACGGTGCCGTCTTCGAGGACAAGGATTGCGGTATGGGTCACGTCGTTCGCCCTGGAATGGAGGAGCCCTGCTTCGCCACCGCCGCTCCGGCTGCCCGGATCGGGGCTGCAAAAAACCGCGGACTCGGTCTTTCTCCGGTCCGGGGCGTGGGTGTACAGGCGAGCGAGAATTGTACCGGCGCGCCCCCGAAAAGGGAACGGCCGTTCATGCGTTCAGGCAGGATCGAACAGCAGCCCGCGCAGCGTGTGCGCGCCGGGGGCGCGTCCGTTCAGGCGGGTCGCGGCCTGCAACGCGCCGCGCGCGAACACGTCGCGGCTGGTCGCCCGGTGCACCAGCTCGATCCGCTCGCCCTGCCCGGCGAACTGGACCAGGTGCTCGCCGACGATGTCGCCGGCGCGCAGGCTGGCGTACCGCGGGGTCGCGCCGCCGCTCTGCGCGGCTTCGCCCAGGCTCAGGGCGGTGCCGGAAGGCGCGTCCTTCTTGTGCACGTGGTGCGACTCGACGATGTCGCAGTCCCAGCCCGGCAGCGCGCCGGCAGCGCGCTCGACAAGCTCGGTCAAGGCAGCCACGCCTACGCTGAAATTGGAGGCCCACAGCAACGGGATCCGCGTCGCCGCCGCAGCCAGCGCCTCACGCTGGGCCGGCTCCAGACCGGTGGTTCCCGACACCAGCGGCCGGCCGCGCTGCACGCACAGCGCCAGCACCGGATCGAAGCCCTCGGGCAGGCTGAAGTCGATGGCGACATCGAACGGCGGCACCGCCGACAGCTCGGACGCGGCGAAGAACGCCACACCCTCCACCACGCGCTGCGCAGGCGCTCGCCGGTTCACCGCGGCGACCACCTGCCACTGCGCGGGCGCCTCGGCGGCCAGGCGCAGCAATGCCTGGCCCATGCGGCCGGATGCTCCATGGATCAACAGGCGGATCGGCGAGATGTTCATGGCGCAAGGCTAGCGGCGCGCGCAGGTCGCCGGCAAGCGTCGCCACCTTGCGGTCATCCGCGCACCGCTATCCTGCCGGCGACATCCCGCTGAACGATGGAGGTATCGATGCGGCTCCACGCCCGCCTGCTCCCGCCCCTGCTGCTCGCAGGCATTGCGCTGCTGCCGTCCGGCGGCGCCCACGCTACGACCATCGCGATCGAAGGCGCACGCGTGTTCGATGGCCGCGAGGATCTGGGCCAGGTGACCATGCTGCTGCGCGATGGCGTCATCCAGGCAATCGGCGCGGCCGGCACGATCGAGATCCCCGCTGATGCCGTGCGCCACAGCTACGCCGGATGCCATCTGGTGCCAGGCCTGGTCAGCGACCATTCGCACGTGGGCAACACCTCCGGCACCGAACATGGCGACCGCTTCTACACGCAGGAGGTGGTGCTGCGCGACCTGCGCCAGTTCCAGGCCTACGGCATCACCACGGTGACCGCGCTGGGCATGAACGGACCCGATTTCTACGCGATCCGCGCACGGGTGTCCGACGCGCCGCGCCTGGGCGCGCAACTGCTCGGTGCCGGGCCCGGGATCGGCGCACCGCAAGGCGCACCCCCGGCCGCGATCATGGGGCTGGAGCAGGATCCGATGCCGCGCCCGGCCACGGCCGAGGCGGCGCGCGCCGCCGTCCGCAGCCAGGCCGAGGCCGGCGTCGACCTGATCAAGCTGTGGGTCGACGACCTCGGCGGCCGCTTCCCGCCGATGACGCCCGAGGTCTACCGCGCCGCGATCGACGAGGCGCACCGCCATGAACTGAAGGTCGCCGCACACATCCACGACCTCGAGCCGGCGCGCGACCTGGTCACGCACGGGCTGGACATCATCGCCCACGGCGTGCGCGACCGGCCTGTCGATGCCGCATTCATCGCCGCGATGAAACGGCACGGCACCTGGTACGTGCCGACGGTCAACATCGACGAGGCGAACTACCTGTATGCCGAACATCCCGGATGGCTGCAGGATCCGTTCGTGGCCAATGCGCTGCCGCCGGCGATGCGTGCTCGCATCGCCGACCCCGGCTGGCGGCGCGAGCAGCTCGGCAAGGCCGACGCGCCACGCCGCGCCGTGGCCACCAACCTGGCCAACCTCAAGGCGTTGCACGAGGCCGGCGTCCGGATCGGTTTCGGCACCGATTCGGGAGCGATGCCGCAGCGGGTGATCGGCGTGGCCGAGCATCGCGAACTGGAACTGATGATCCAGGCCGGCTTCACCCCGCGGCAGGCCCTGCGCACCGCCACTGCCGATGCGGCGGCACTGCTGGGCCTGGACGACCGCGGCGTGCTCGCGGCCGGCAGGCGCGCCGACTTCGTCGTGCTGTCGGCCGATCCGCTGGCCGACATCCGCAACACGCGCAGCATCGAAGCGGTCTGGCAGGCGGGGCAGCAGGTCGCCGGCCCGGTCGCCGGCTACCAGGTGCACGCCGAGTAGGCATGACTTCCGGGGCGCGCCATCGCGGCGTGTCCCGGAGGCCCATCGACGGCTGGAGCGACCGCGGCAGCCACCGCCCCTGCGTGCGCCCTGGTCATGCGCGCACAACGGTGCCCCGGTGCGTGCAGGCGCATGGCAACGCGGCTGGATTGAATGTGGCATTGCCGGTGCCATGCAAGCGGACGCAGCCGCAGGCATCAGCCATGAAAGCCGGCGAAGCGACACGTGCCAAGAGCACGGACGCAGCCCGCCCGGAGGGCGGGCGCACGGATCACCAGACCAGGTCGTCCGGCACCTGGAACCTGGGATCGGAATAGGCCGGCTGCTCGACCGGCGCGTCCGGATCGACCTTGAGCGCCACGGCCGCCGCGAAGACCGTCTCGGCCTGCGCCAGCATGTCGGCAGTCACCAGCAGATAGCGACCATTGCTCTGCACCACGCCCAGCTCGCCGGCGTTGAGCGCCTTGAGCTGCGCCTCGGTGACGTAGACACGCTTGATCTTGCCGCCGTAATCGAAATGCCGTGCGATCTCGGCGGCCGGGTCGTTCAGCGCCTTGCCCTTCAGCAGCTCGTCGAGCTTTGCCCGTGCCTCGCGGCGCACCCGGGCCTCTTCCTGCCGGCGCTGCTCGGCCTCGATGCGCTCGCGTTTTTCCTGCTCGGCGCGCAAGGCGAAGGCCTTGCCCAGGTCCATCTCGGCACCGCGGCCACCACCCTTGCGCGGACCGCGCGCCTGCGCGGCTGGCGGCTGACCGGGCTTGCCGCCCGGACCACTCCGCTCCTGCCCGCCCGGCCGCTTGTTGCCGGTGCCGTCCGGACGACGCGCGTCGGGCCGCCGCTCCGGCTTGCGCTCGGGCTTGGGGGCCGGCCTGAAGCCGAGGTGCATCAGCTGATCGCGGAGGGTATCGGTCATACGAAGCGGGACAACACGGAAACGTTGAAAGGACGGGAGCGCCGCACTCAGTAGTGCGGCGGCGGCGGCTCGACGCCGGAATCGGCATACAGCGCGCCCCGCAGGCCACGCAGATCGGCGAGCACGGCCTGCAGCAACGCATCGCTGCGGGTGCGCTCCATCCGCGCCTCGGCCAGCGCCTCGCTCATCTCGCCGAGCGCCTGCTCCTGGAATGCGAGCCTGGTTTCCAGTTCGACCAGGCGCAGCTCGAGCGGATCGGTGGCGGCGCTCACGCGCGCCACCGCCGCTGCGGGCCGGAAGACATCGTCACGGACACGGCCCTGCTCCTGCTTACGGGGCGATGCCCAGCAGCTCGACGTCGAAGGTCAGGGTCGCGTTCGGACCGATCTTGCCGCCCGGCGCGCCGTTCGGGCCGTAGGCCAGGTCGGACGGGATCCAGAAGCGGTACTTCGCGCCGACCGGCATCAGGCTCACGCCTTCGGTCCAGCCGCGGATGACCTGGCCCAGGCCGAACTCGATCGCCTCGCCACGCGCGTAGGAGCTGTCGAACACGGTGCCGTCCAGCAGCTTGCCTTCGTAGTTCACGCGCACGGTGTCGCTGGCGACCGGGCGCTGGCCGCTGCCCTCGCGCAGGACCTGGTACTGCAGGCCCGACGGCGTGGTGATCACGCCCTTCTGCTTGCCGTTCTCGGCCAGGAACGCCGCACCGTCGGCGCGGTTCTTGTCGCCGACCGCCGACTGCTTGCGGGTCATGAACGCCTGCAGGGTGGCCATGGCCTCCTGCTCGTTCAGCAGCGGCGTGCCCTTGGCCAGCGCGGTGCGCACGGCCTGGAACAGCACCGCCGGATCGATGTCGTCCTTCAGCGGCTGCAGCGACGGTCCGACCATGCGGTCGCCGACCAGCAGACCGACCTGGTCCTTGGACGGCGCCTGCGGCTCGCTGCCAGGCGCCATGCCCGGCACGCGCTGGCCAGAACGGGCCGCCAGCGCGGTACGCAGCGCTGCATCGGTCGCACGGGCCTGCTCTTCGGACTGCAGCGGTTCCTTGCCGGCCAGCGCGTTGCCGACGGCGCGCTCGAGCGCGGCCACGTCGATGTCCTGGGCGATCGGCTCGAACGAGCGCGCCACGTCGAGGCCGATCGCGTAGCTGACCTTGTCCTTCTCGGTCGCAAGTACGGTCTTGTCCTGTGCCACAGCCACTCCTGCCATCATGCTTGCTCCCATCATCAGCGACGCCATCGCGCCACGCACGCGGTTGTTCATCTGTTGCTTCCCGGAATTGGATCGTCGTCTCCGGCCTGGCCGGAACCGCCGCATTGTCGCATGCGGCGGCCGATCCAGGGCGGTCCGTGGCTGAGCGGCGATGTGCGCCGCAGCCGGGTTCAGCGCGCGGGTGCGGGGGCCTTCAGCTCGCGTTCGATCGCCGCCACCAGCGCCGGATCATCGGGCTTGACCTTGCTCGGCCAGTTGCCGACCACGCGCCCGTCCCGTGCCACCAGGTACTTGTGGAAATTCCAGCCCGGCGCGGTTCCGGTCGCCGCCTGCAGCCGCTGGTACAGCGGCGCGGTCTGCGCACCGGTCACGTGCAGCTTCTCGTACATCGGGAACTTGACCCCATAGGTCAGCGTGCAGAACTCCTGGATCTCCGCTTCGCTGCCCGGCTCCTGGCCCTTGAAGTCGTTGGACGGAAAGCCGAGCACCGAAAACCCTTTCCCGGCAAAGCGCTGCTGCAGCGCCTCCAGCCCTTCGTACTGGGGCGTGAAGCCGCACTTGCTCGCGGTATTGACCACCAGCAGCACCTGGCCCCTGTGGCGCGTGGCCAGATCCACGGACGTATCGCCCGCCAGCGGCCGCAGGCGGATACCGTCCAGCACGCCAGCCGGGCCGGCGGCGACGGCCGGCATCGCCGCCGAGGCCGAAATCGCAATGACGATCAGACACTTGAAGAAATTCATCCGGGGCGCTCCTGAGGGATTGTGGGACTAGGCCATTGGTTGGGTGGCTGGACAGTTGACTGGATGTGTTTAGGTGTTATAGTTGAATACAACACCAGTCACCCAAAGCAGGAAACGCCGATGACTCGCATGTCTCCCGCACTTCGCTCCAGCCTGCTGGCGACGGGCGTTGCCCTGCTGGTACTGGGGGGCAGCCGAGCGCTGCCCGACCACGATGGACTCCGTGGCCATTATGGCCGGGAGGAGGCCGCCGCGGAACGCGGCGACAGCGACCTGGGCGATGCCGCGGAGCGGCCCGTGCGCAGGCTCCGTGCTTCCTCCGCCATGCCCTATTTCTCCTTTGCGCATGCATTGCGTACTCGGGGTTGACATGAGCGACATCCAGTGGAGCGACGGCGCTCCGATCTATCGACAACTGAAGGAGCGCGTGATCGCCATGATGCTGGACGGCATCCTCAAGCCGGGCGAAGCCCTGCCCTCGGTCCGCCAGGTCGCGGCCGAATACCAGCTCAATCCGATCACCGTCTCCCGCGCCTACCAGGAACTGGCTGACGAAGGCCTGGTGGAGAAACGGCGCGGCCTGGGCATGTTCGTCACCGAGGAGGCGTCCAAGCAGCTGCGCAGCAGCGAGCGCGAGCGCTTCCTCAACGACGAGTGGCCGGCCGTGGCCGAACGCATCCAGCGGCTGGGCCTGACGATCCAGGACCTGCTCAATTCAACGGGGAAACACTGAATGAACGCCGCGACCGACTCCGTCGTCTCCGCCCGTGGCCTGCGCAAGGCCTACAAGAACAAGCTGGCGGTGGCCGGCGCCGACTTCGAGATCGGCGCCGGCCGCATCGTCGGCCTGATCGGCCCGAACGGCGCGGGCAAGACCACCGCCCTGAAGTCCATCCTCGGCCTGACCCCGTTCGATGGCGAGTTGAGCGTGCTGGGCATGGATCCGCGTACCCAGCGCGATGCGCTGATGAACGAGGTCTGCTTCATCGCCGACGTGGCGGTGCTGCCGCGCTGGATCCGGGTCCGCGAGGCGATCGACTTCGTCGCCGGCGTCCATCCACGCTTCGACCGCGCCAAGTGCGAGCGCTTCCTGGCCAACACCCAGCTCAAGCCCGGCCTGCGTGTGCGCGAGATGTCCAAGGGCATGATCGTGCAGCTGCACCTGGCCTTGGTGATGGCCATCGATGCGCGTCTGCTGGTGCTGGACGAGCCGACCCTGGGCCTGGACATCCTGTACCGCAAGCAGTTCTACCAGCGCCTGCTGGAAGACTACTTCGACGAGAACAAGACCATCCTGGTGACCACCCACCAGGTCGAGGAGATCGAGCACATCCTGACCGACGTGCTGTTCATCCGCGACGGCCGGATCGTGCTGTCGGCCGACATGGAACACCTGGCCGAACGCTATGCCGAAGTGCTGGTGCCGGCCGACCGGCTGGAAGAAGCCCGCGCGCTCGGTCCGGTCGAGGAACGCAGCCTGCCGTTCGGCAAGACCGTGCTGCTGTTCGACAACGCCCCGCGCGACCGGCTGGCCGCGCTCGGCGAGATCCGCAATCCCGGCCTGGCCGACCTGTTCGTGGCACTGATGAAGGGGACCTACGCATGAACGCCATGACCTCCACCGTTCCACGCAGCTGGATGCAGACCTTCGGCTGGCTGCTGCGCCGCGAGTACTGGGAGAACCGCGGCGGGTTCCTGTGGGCGCAGCTGATCAGCTGCGGGATCGCGCTGTTCTTCACGGTGCTGGTGGCCGTGATCGGCGTGATCCAGGTCCGCGACAACATCGCCGACGATGCACCGGCCGGCATCGAGGACCTCGCCCGCTACGCGCACAACGTGGGTGCGGCGGCCGACGGCATCCTGCTGACCGGATTCAGCCTGACCGGCATCGTCCTGGCCTTCGTGGTGTTCTTCTACGCACTGGGCAGCCTCTACGACGACCGCCGCGACCGCAGCGCGCTGTTCTGGAAGTCGCTGCCGGTCTCGGACACGCAGACCGTGCTGTCCAAGGCGGTCTGGGCGGCGCTGCTGGCGCCGGTGATCTCGGTCGTGGTCGGCCTGGCGTTCGGCCTGCTGCTGTGGATCGTCGCCGGCGTCGCGATGTACGCCAGCGGGGCCCCGGAGCCGGCTGCGATCTTCACCCACGCCCATCCGTTGCGCGTGTTCGGCAATGCCCTGATCACCCTTCCGCTCGGCGTGCTGTGGTCGCTGCCGGCAGTGGGCTGGTTGATGTTCTGCTCGGCCTGGGTGCGCAGCAAGCCGTTCCTGTGGGCCGTGCTGCTGCCGTTCCTGGGCTGCCTGATCATCAGCATCGTCGGCGCGATGCCGGGCATCAGCGTTCCGCACGGCACCATCTGGTACGTGGTGGTCTACCGCGGCCTGATGAGCGTCATCCCCGGCACCTGGGCGCCGGCCGCGCTGCAGGGCCAGTTCGACGTCGGCGACCGCCAGATCGAGAACCCCGGCGAAGTGATCCGCATGGTGCTCGAGCAGACCACCAGCTGGAAGATCTACGCCAACCTGGACCTGTGGATCGGCGTCGCCGTCGGCGTGGCCTTCATCGCCGCCGCCATCTACCTGCGCCGCTGGCGCGACGAAGCCTGATCCCGCCTGGCCCCGCAAAGGAGACACGCTCATGAAGTACGCACCTCTGGTGGGACTGGGACTGGCCCTGTGCATGCCACTGTCGGCCTGGTCGGCACCGCCGCGGGACGAAGGCGTCAATGCAGAGATCCGCCGCGAGATGGTCGACGCACGCAAGGAGATCCGGACCGAACTGGCCCAGGCCAGGCGGGAGCTGGAAACGGACAACCTGGCGCTGGGCAGCAGCCTGAGCTTCGGCAAGGACGGACGCCGCAGGAAACAGGACGACAGCGTGCCGAAGGCGGAGATCACCCCGACCGGCGACTTCCTGATCGACGGACGCCAGGTCGAGGTCGACGCCCGCCAGCGCCAGCACCTGCTCGCCTACCGCGGGCTGGTCATCGAAATCGCGCAGAGCGGCATCGACATCGGCGAGCGCACCGCGCTGGCGGCGGTCGATGCGGTCGACCGCGGGCTGTTCAGCCTGATGGTCGGCGCGATGACCGGCAGCCTGGAAAGGCGGATCGAGAAGACCGTCAGGGAGCACGTCGAGCCGGGCGTCCGCGGCATCTGCCGGCGCCTGCCGGCACTGCTGGACACCCAGCAGCAGCTGGCACAGGCGCTGCCTGCCTTCCAGCCTTACGCGACGCTGGAACCGGGCGACGCCGAATCCTGCGAGCGCGAGTTCAGCAGCCAGTTCGCCTCGCGCTGACCGTCCGTCCCGGCGCGCGCCTGCCGCCTGCCGCCTGCCGCCATCCTCAAGGAGTGTCCCGATCCATGAACAAGACCATGCTTGGCCTCGCCACCGCCCTGGCCTGCCTGATGCCGCTCGGCGCGATCGCCGCGGAGCACTGCACGCACTCGGCACCGCGCGCGCTGCAGCTGGATCTGGCGGGCGTGACGTCGGTCCGCTTCGAAACCGCGCAGCACACGCTGCGGCTGGACGCCCTCCCCGGCGGTGCGCATGCCGTCACCGGCCGCGCCTGCGCGGCCAAGGCGTCCTGGCTGGAACAGCTGACGCTGACCCAGGAAAAGCGCGGCGACACGCTGGTCGTACGCGCCGCACGCGACGCCGGCAACATCGGCCTGTCGCTCGGCGACAGCCATGCGTATCTGGACCTGAGCGGCAGCGTCCCTGCCGGCATCGCGGTGCAGCTGGCGATGGGCTCGGGTGACGTGCACGTCACCGGGATCGCCTCGCTGGACGCGACGGTCGGCTCCGGGGACCTGGAGGTGCGCAACGTGCGCGGCCCCGTGGTGGCGAAGGTGGGCTCGGGCGACGTCATGGTCGACGGTGCCGCGAGCCTGGCGGCCGGCTCGATCGGCTCGGGCGATTTCATCGCGCGCAACATCGGCGGCCAGGTCGAGGTCGGCAGCATCGGCTCGGGCGATTTCGAGCTCGCCGGTGCACGCGGCAACGTGCGCATCGAGTCGATCGGCTCGGGCGACGCTACCCTCGCCGACATCGACGGCGACGTCCGCATCGGCTCCATCGGTTCGGGCGACCTGGACGTGCGCGACGTGCGCGGCCGGCTCAGCGTCCGTTCGCTGGGCAGCGGCGACGTTGCCCACCGCACCGTCAGCGGCGGGGTCGACCTGCCGCGCAAGCGCTGACATCACCAAGGGGACACTGCCATGACCATCACCCGCACCCTGCTGCTCGTCGCCCTGCTGCCGATGGCTGCCTGCCAGCCGGCCGACACCGCCCGCAGCGCGGCCCAGCAGGCCACTGCCGCCGCGGCCGACGCGATGGGCAAAACCTCGCGCGACGCGATCGAACGCGCCCGGCGGGAGCTGGCCGACGCCGACATCGACGTCGGCGAAGGCGAGACCAAGGCCAAGATCAGCCCGCGCGGCGACCTGCTGATCGATGGCAAGCCGGTGCCGGTGGACGAGACGCAGCGCGCGCTGCTGCTGGCCCATCGCGGCAACATCGTGAAGGTGGCCGAAGCCGGGATCGCGATCGGCATGCAGGGCGCCAACCTCGGCACCCGGGCCGCCGGGGGCGCGCTCAAGAGCCTGCTCGGCGGCAACAGCGAGGAGTTCAGCAAGCAGATGGAGGCCGAGGGCGCGCGGATGGAAGCCGAGGCGCAGAAGATCTGTGATCTGCTGCCGGACCTGCTCGCATCGCAGCAGGCCGTGGCCGCCGCGCTGCCGGCCTTCGCGCCCTACGCCACGATGGACGCCAGCGACGTCAGCGGCTGCCGCACCAGGCATGCCGGAAACGACGAGGCCGGCGGCCAGACCGGCGAGGCGCTGACCCAGGCCCCCGACCGCTCCACGGCTGGCAACGCCGATGCAGCGGCCAGGGTCGAGGCCGATGCGCCGGCGATGGACGCCGCTGCCGAAGCGGACGCCGCCGCCGCGCGCCGCTGACCGGCCCGGCGCATCGCGTCGCTGCCGGCTGCGACGCGGGCGGTGCAGCTCACGGTTGCTGCGCTCGCGCGTGCAGCAACCGGAGCATCGCCGACGCGGCTGGCCTCAGCCGCCGCCACCGCCCGGCTTGCCGTGGATCCCGCCCTTGGCCAGCACCGCCGGGTCCAGCAGCGCGCGCAGGGTCTTCTCCGGCAGACCGGTGACCTCGACCGCCACCTCCAGCACCGGCCGGCCCTGCTTGTAGGCCTGCTTGGCGATCGCCGCGCCCTTCTCGTAGCCGATCACCGGGTTCAGCGCGGTCACCAGGATCGGATTGCGCGCCAGCGCCTCCTGCACGCGGTCCTGGCGGACCACCAGCCCGTCGATGGCCGAGTCGGCCAGCAGCCGCGACACGTTGGCCAGCAGCCTGATCGAGTCGAGCAGGTTGGCCGCGATCAGCGGCAGGGTCACGTTGAGCTGGAAGTTGCCGGTCTGGCCGGCGACGGTGATCGCGGTGTGGTGGCCGATCACCTGCGCGGCCGCCATCACCGTGGCCTCCGGAATCACCGGATTGACCTTGCCCGGCATGATCGAGCTGCCCGGCTGCAGCGCTGGCAGTTCGATTTCGCCCAGGCCGGCCAGCGGACCGGCATTCATCCAGCGCAGGTCGTTGGCGATCTTGATCAGGGCCACGGCCAGCGCGTTGAGCTGGCCGGACAGCTCGACCGCATCGTCCTGCGCGGCCAGGCCTTCGAACTTGTCCGCCGCGCTTTCGAAACGGGTCCCCGACAGCGTCGACAGCGCCTTGGCCGCACGTGCGCCGAAACGCGGATCGGCATTGATGCCGCTGCCGATCGCAGTGCCACCCAGTGGCAGCCGGCGCAGCCGCGCCAGCGCGTCGGTGATGCGGCCTTCCGCCGAGGCGATCTGCGAAGACCACGCCCCGAACTCCTGGCCGAAGGTCAGCGGCATCGCATCCATCAGGTGGGTGCGGCCGGTCTTGACCACCTTCTGCAGCGCCCTGGCGCGCCTGTCGATGGTGCGGCGCAGGTGTTTCAGCGACGGCAGCAGATCCTCGACCACCGCCAGCTGGGCGGCGACCCGGATCGCGGTCGGGACCACGTCGTTCGAACTCTGGCCCAGGTTGACGTGGTCGTTGGGGTGGACGGCGACCTTGCCGGCCCTGCCGCTGCGGGTAGCAAGCGTGGCGATGACCTCGTTGGCGTTCATGTTCGACGAGGTGCCCGAGCCGGTCTGGTAGACATCGACCGGGAAGTGCGCGTCATGCTGGCCGTCGGCCACTTCCAGCGCGGCGGCGCTGACCGTTCTGGCCACGCCCTTGGGCAGCAGGCCCAGGCCGGCATTGACCTCGGCCGCGGCGGCCTTGACCAGGCCCAGCGCGCGGATGAAGCCGCGCGGCATCGGCTGGCCGGAGACCGGGAAGTTCTGCACCGCGCGCTGGGTCTGCGCGCCCCACAGGGCGTCGGCGGGCACCCGCAGCTCGCCCATGCTGTCGTGCTCGATGCGGGTGCGGGCCGGTGCGGTGTCGTCGGGAGTACGCGTCTTCTTCGGCGCGCGCGGGGTCTTGCTCATGAACCGTCTCCAGTGTTGGCGTAATGGATTACGGCGGGCTGCCGGATGACACACGGCGGCTGGCTGGGGCCGGCCAGCATACGCCAGGCGGCCGGGACCGCCGTGGCCGACGGGCCAGCGGCGATGCCGCGGCCGGGGCATCCGGACGCCGGCCGCACGGCTCCCGGACCCGCCTCGTGGGCGTTGCCCTTACACTAGCCGGCTCCCTACGCTGCCCAGCCTGACCGCCATGTCGGATCCGACTCGTCCAGAAGCCGCCCTGCTCGCCCTGTCCCCGCTCGATGGCCGCTACGCGTCCAAGGTCGATGCGCTGCGCCCGATCTTCTCCGAGTACGGTCTGATCAAGGCCCGCGTCACCGTCGAGATCGAGTGGCTGCTGGCGCTGGCCGCCGAGCCGGGCATCGTCGAGCTGGCGCCGTTCTCCGACGCCGCCCAGTTGCGCCTGCGCGCGCTGGCGTCCGGTTTCAGCCCGGCCCAGGCAGCAAGGGTCAAGGAGATCGAACGCACCACCAACCACGACGTCAAGGCCGTGGAGTACTTCATCAAGGAGCAGCTGAAGGCCGATGCCGAGCTGGGGCCCGCGCTGGAGTTCGTGCACTTCGCCTGCACCAGCGAGGACATCAACAACCTGTCCTACGGGTTGATGCTCGAGCAGGCCCGCCGCGAAGTGCTGCTGCCGGCATTCGAAGGCATCGCCGCCAGCCTGCGCGCGCTGGCCCACGCCCAGGCCGCGCAGCCGATGCTGTCGCGTACCCATGGCCAGACCGCCTCGCCGACCACGCTGGGCAAGGAGATCGCCAATGTCGTCGCGCGCCTGGAACGCCAGACCCGGCAGATCGCCGCGGTCGAGCTGACCGGCAAGATCAACGGCGCGGTCGGCAACTACAACGCCCACGTCGTGTCCTATCCGGACGTGGACTGGCCGGCCTTCGCCGAACGCTTCGTCACCGGCCTGGGCCTGGTGTTCAATCCCTACACCACCCAGATCGAGCCGCACGACACCATCGCCGAGATCGGCGACGCCGCGCGCCGCGCCAACACCATCCTGGTCGACCTGTCGCGCGACATCTGGGGCTACATCTCGCTGGGCTACTTCAAGCAGCGCCTGAAGGAAGGCGAAGTCGGCTCGTCGACGATGCCGCACAAGGTCAATCCGATCGACTTCGAGAACGCCGAAGGCAACTTCGGCATCGCCAACGCGCTGTTCGAGCATTTCAGCGCCAAGCTGCCGATCAGCCGCTGGCAGCGCGACCTGACCGACTCCACCGTGCTGCGTGCGCTGGGCACTGCGTTCGGCCACACCCAGGTCGCGCTGGACTCGCTGGCCAAGGGCCTGGGCAAGCTGGAAGTGAATCCGCAGCGCCTGGACGCCGACCTCGACGCGTCCTGGGAAGTGCTGGCCGAGGCCGTGCAGACGGTGATGCGCCGCCACGGCCTGCCCAACCCCTACGAGCAGCTGAAGGCGCTGACCCGCGGCCAGGGCATCACCGCCGAGTCGATGCGTGCCTTCGTCGAATCGCTGGAACTGCCGGAAGACGCCAGGCAGCGCCTGCGTGAGCTGACCCCGGGTGGCTATGCCGGCCTGGCCGAACGGCTGGCGAAGGCGATCTGACGCCGGCGCGGTCCCGGCCATCGTGCACGCGGTGGCCGGGCATGCGGACCGTGCAGCGGCATTGCGATGGGCCCCGGAGTTCCGCCATGCACCTGCTGATCAACATCGACGTTCCCGACCTGCCCGCCGCTGAGGCACTGTACTGCCGGGCCTTCGGGCTGCGGCCGGCGCGCCGCTTCGGCGATGCCGGCGTGGAACTGCTCGGCGCGCAGGCGCCGCTCTATCTGCTGGCCAATGCCGGCGGCAGTCTCGCCGCCGCCGGCTCCCTGCGCGACTACGACCGCCACTGGACGCCCATCCATCTGGATGTGGTGGTCGAACTGCTCGAACCCGCACTGGAGCGCGCGCTGGCCGCCGGCCTGCTCCAGGAAACCCCGATCCGCGAGACGCCCTGGGGCCGCATCGTCCGCCTGGCCGACCCCTGGGGCCATGGCTGGTGCCTGCTCCAGTTCGTCGGCCGCGGCTACGAAGAGATCGCGTCATGACCCGATACCTGTCCTGCCTGCTGCTGGCCATCGCGGCGTTCCCGGCCTTCGCCGAAGCGCCGGGTTCCGCTGCGGCCACGCCCGCGCCGGCCGCCCCCTGTGCCGCCGATGCCGGCTGGAACGATCCTTCGTCGCCGTACCACGTCCACGGCAACACCTGGTACGTCGGCACCTGCGGTCTGGGCGCGCTGCTGGTGACCTCGCCGCAGGGCCACGTGCTGGTCGACGCCGCGACCGAACGCGCCGCGCCGCTGATCCTGGCCAACATCCGCGCCCTCGGTTTCGATCCCGCCGACGTGCGCGCCATCGTGTTCTCGCACGAGCACATGGACCACGCCGGCGGTCTGGCCGCGCTGCAGCGCGCCACCGGTGCGCCGGTGCTGGCCCGTGGCGTGGCCGCCGAGGTCGTCGCCCGCGGCAGCAGCGATCGCCGCGACCCGCAGTTGCTCACGCTCAAGCCCTTCCCCGCGGTCGGCACCGTCCAGCCGATCGAGGCCGGCCGGGTGCTGGAACTGGGCGGCAACCGGCTGACCGCGCATGCCACGCCTGGCCACACCCCCGGCGGCACCAGCTGGACCTGGCGCTCCTGCGAGGCGGACCGCTGCCTGGACATCGCCTACGTCGACAGCATCACCGCCTTCACCGACGACCAGTACCGCTACAGCGACGACCCGGCCGCAGTGGCTGCCTTCCGCCAGACCCTGGCCGATGTCGCCGCCCTGCCCTGCGACATCCTGCTGACACCGCACCCATCGGCCAGCGCGCTGTGGTCGCGGCTGGGCCCGGGCGCCGACCGCCCCCTGTCCGAACCCGGCGCCTGCCAGGCCTATGCCGATGGCGGTCGCACCCGGCTCGAGGCCCGCCTGCGCCAGGAAGCGGACAGCGCTGACGGCGGCTGAACATCGGCGCTGCGAGCATCCGGCCATCTCCACTTGGGACCCTCGGGATGGCCAGTCCGATTCGAACCGCGTCCGCGCTGCTGCTCCTGCTGTCGACCACCGCCTGCGGCGAGCACCCGGCCAGCACCGGCATCACCTCCGCCGCCGAGGCGGCCACCGCCCTCACCGACCCCGCCTCCGGCGCCGACTGTGGCGGCAAGGACCTGCACATCACCCGCCACGACAGTCGCCTGGTCATCCACGGCCAGTGCGGCGAGGTCGTGATCAGCGCCAGCAACGGCTCGCTGAACCTGGACAAGGCCCGCAGCATCCGGGTGCGGGGCGACCGCTTCACCGTGCTCAACGAGGAAGTGGAGACGATCGAGGTCAGCGGCAACGGCAACACGCTCAACCTCACCGATGCCGGCCAGGTCCGCATCGGCGGCAGCGAGAACACCGTGCTCGGCCGCACCCTGCGCAGCGTGCGCTTCGATGGCGACCGCAATTCGGTCAATACCAGCAACAGCCCGGCGCTGGAGGACACCGGCACCGGCAACCGCGTGATCTGACCGGGTGCAGGGCGGCGGCGTTCGCGCGCCGTCTTGCTCCAGCGCAAGGCGGACGCCGCGCAGGTGGGCGACAATGCGCGCCTCGCCGCCCTCGGCCACCGCCAGCATCCCGATGAAGAAGAAGACCGCCGCTCCGTCCCTGCCGTTCGAGATCCAGGCCACCCGCGCCCATCCACTGGGCATGCCGGCCGCCCGGTTCCTGCGCGATTACTGGCACAAGCGCCCGCTGCTGATCCGCAACGCGTTCCCGGATTTCCAGACGCCGGTGATGCCCGAGGACCTGGCCGGCCTGGCCTGCGAGGACGGCGTACTGGCACGCCTGATCCAGCACGACCGCCACAGCGGCGCCTGGAACGTGCGCACTGGACCGTTCCAGGAGGAGGACTTCCCCGGCCTGCCCGACCACGACTGGACCCTGCTGGTCCAGGACGTCGACCGCTGGGACCCGGACGTGCGCGCGTTGCTGGAGCAGTTCCGCTTCCTGCCGCGCTGGCGCATCGACGACATCATGATCAGCTTCGCCGCCACCGGCGGCTCGGTCGGCGCGCATGTCGACCATTACGACGTGTTCCTGCTGCAGGCCCACGGCCACCGCCGCTGGATGATCGACTCCAGCGTGGCGATGGGCCGCGGGGCGCCGTCGCTGGAGTTCCGTGACGACGTGGCGATCAAGCTGCTGCGCGAGTTCACCCCCACCCACGACTGGGTGCTGGCGCCGGGCGACATGCTGTACCTGCCGCCGCTGGTGCCGCACCACGGCGTGGCCGAGGATCCGTGCCTGACCTTCTCGGTCGGCATGCGCGCGCCATCCTCGTCCGAGCTGATGGGCGACTGGCTGGACGAGGTGCTGATCGACGCCGACGAGGCGATCCGCTACCACGACGAGGACTTGGCGGTGCCGGCCGATCCGAACGAGATCGACGTGTCCTCGATGAACCGCGTGGTCGAGGCGCTCAACGCCATCCGCATGAACGACCCCGACCGCCTCGGCGACTGGTTCGGCCGTTTCATCACCAACTACCGCGCCGCCGGCGATGTGATGGCGCACGGCCCGCAGCTGGACCACGGCGACCTGGAGCAGGCGCTGGCGGCCGGCATGACCCTGTCGCGGCATCCGTGGGCGCGGCTGGCCTGGCGCCGCAACACCCGCGGCGCCACGCTGTTCTGCAGCGGCCGCAGCCTGGCGATGGGCGTGGCCGACGCGCGCCGCCTGGCCGACCTGGACACGATCGACGCACCCGCCTACGCCGCGCTGGGCGCACAGGGCCGCGCGGCGGTGCTGACCCTGCAGCAGGCCGGCTTCTACGTGCTGGCCGACGAGGCCGGGGACGAGGATGCCGACGACGGAGACGGCCAGGCATGAGCCCGCACTTCGATGTCGTCGTGGCCGACTACGCCCGTGACCACGTCGAAGTGCATGCGCTGCGCGAGACCGTGTTCGTGCTCGGCCAGGGCGTGCCGGCCGGGCTCGAACGCGATGCGCTGGATCCGCTCAGCGTGCATGTCCTCGCCCGCGCACGCGGGGGCCGCCCGATCGGGACCGCCCGGCTCACCCCGGAACGCCGGATCGGCCGGATGGCGGTACTGGAGGACAGCCGCGGCCAGGGCGTCGGCGAGGCCATGCTCGCCGCCCTGGTCGCGCAGGCACGGCAGCTGGGCTGGCCGGTGATCGGGCTGCATGCGCAGGTCCACGCGCTGGACTTCTATGCCCGCGGCGGCTTCATCCCGCATGGTCCGCGCTTCACCGAGGCCGGCATCGAGCATCGCGCGATGCAGCGCCGGCTCGACGGGCTGGTCGCCTGCGAGGACGCCGATGCCGCGGCGGCCGCGCTGCTCGGCCTGGCCGCCAGCGCGCGGCGGAGCCTGGGCCTCTACAGCCGCGCACTCGACCCGGGCCTGCTCGACCGCGGCGAGGTGGTCGATGCGCTGCGCCGCTTCGCGACCGGCGGTCGCGACCGCCAGGTCCGGATCCTGCTGCAGGACGTGGACGCGCCACAGCGTGGCCGCGCGCCGTTGATCGGGCTGGCCCAGCGCCTGCCCAGTGTGTTCGCCTTCCGCCAGATCAGCGAACCGTCGGACCTGGCCTATCCGGCCGCCTATGCCTTCAACGACACCGCCGGCAGCCTGTTCCGGCCGCTCGGCCATCGCTTCGAGGGCGAGGCCGGCGTCGATGCGCCGGTGGCCGCGCGCCAGCTGCGCGCACGCTTCGATCCCGTATGGGAACGCGCCGGCGCGTGCAGCGCGCTGCGCGCGCTCGAACTGTGAACCGCAGCAGGCCACGGCCGCCTCCGCAGGCGCATTCGCCAAACGACTAAGCCCGCAGCCAAAAGCATTGGGGGTATACTTTTGCGGCTGTCGCGCCCGTGTCGGTCCGTCCGGCGGGCCTCAAGGGCCGCATTCCCATCCAGACGACCTCCATCGTGGACAATCTACTCAAGCAGTTCGCACAGTCTTCGCAACTCGGCAGCAATGCCGCCTACCTTGAGGACCTGTACGAGCAGTACCTGGTCTCCCCCGATAGCGTCGACCCGAAGTGGAAAACCTACTTCGATGGTTTCAAGGGCCGCGAGGCCGGCGACATCCCGCATTCGGCCGTCATCGCCCACGTGGCCGAGGCCGCGCGCCAGGCCACCAGCCATGGCACCAGCGCCGCGACGGCCGGTGCCGGCGACGAGCGCGAGCGCAACGTCGGCCGCCTGATCACCGCCTACCGCTACCGCGGACACCTGGGCGCGAACCTCGATCCGCTCGGCCTGACTCCGCCGATGAATCCGCCGGATCTGGGCCTGCCGTTCCACAACCTGTCCGAACGCGACCTGGACAGCGAGTTCAGCACCGGCGGCATCGCCGGCCAGCCGCGCATGAAGCTGCGCGACCTGCTGGCCCGGCTGAAGGCCACCTACACCGGCCCGGTCGGTGCGGAGTTCATGCACATCTCCGAGGTCGAGCAGCGCCAGTGGCTGTACCAGCGCCTGGAGGCCGCCGGCGGCGACTACAACCTCAGCGCCGAGGCCAAGCAGCGCGTGCTCGAGCGGCTGACCGCCGCCGAGGGCCTGGAACGCTACCTGCACACCAAGTACGTCGGCCAGAAGCGGTTCTCGCTGGAGGGCGGCGATTCGCTGATCCCGCTGCTCGACGGCATGATCCGCAAGGCCGGCGGCGACCGGGTCAAGGACATCGTGATCGGCATGGCCCACCGCGGCCGCCTCAACGTCCTGGTCAACACGCTGGGCAAGAACCCGCGCAAGCTGTTCGACGAGTTCGAAGGCAAGTTCGAGCACGACGAGCGCGCCAGCGCCGGCGACGTGAAGTACCACATGGGCTTCTCGGCCGACATCGCGACCCCGGGCGCGCCGGTCCACCTGGCCCTGGCGTTCAACCCCTCGCACCTGGAGATCGTCGACCCGGTGGTCGCCGGTTCGGTGCGTTCGCGCCAGGAGCGTCGTGGCGACACCGAGCGCGCGCAGGTCCTGCCGATCCTGATCCACGGCGACGCCGCGTTCGCCGGCCAGGGCGTGGTGATGGAGCTGTTCCAGATGTCGCAGGCCCGCGGCTTCGCGGTCGGCGGCACGCTGCACGTGGTGATCAACAACCAGGTCGGCTTCACCACCAGCAACAAGGAAGACGCGCGCTCCACGCTGTACTGCACCGACGTCGCCAAGATGGTCGGCGCACCGGTCTTCCACGTGAACGGCGACGACCCGGAAGCGGTGCTGTACGTGGCCAACCTGGCCTACGACTTCCGCCAGCAGTTCAAGAAGGACGTGGTCATCGACCTGGTCTGCTACCGCCGCTGGGGCCACAACGAGGCCGACGAGCCGGCGGCGACCCAGCCGGTCATGTACCAGACCATCCGCAAGCACCCGACCACGCGCGAGATGTATGCGGCCAAGCTCGAATCGGCCGGCGTCCTCGCCAAGGACGGGGGCAAGGCGCTGGCCGATGCCTACCGCAACAAGCTCGACGCCGGCGAAGTCACCACCGAGCTGTCGACCTCCAAGCCGGAGGACTACGAGCTGACCATCGACTGGTCCAGGTACCTGTCGGGCAAGCTGTCCGATGCGGTCGACACGACCTTCGATGCCGACAAGCTCAAGGCACTGGCCAAGGTCATCACCACGATCCCCGAAGGCGTCACTCTGCACGCCCGTGTCGCCAAGATCTACGAGGATCGCCGCAAGATGGCGGCCGGCGAGATCCCGGGCGACTGGGGCTTCGCCGAAAACCTGGCCTACGCGGCGCTGCTCGACGAAGGCCACAGCCTGCGCCTGGTCGGCCAGGATGCCGGCCGTGGCACGTTCTTCCACCGCCACGCGGTGCTGCACGACCAGCAGACCGACAACTACTACCTGCCGCTGCGCCAGCTGGTGGATGCGCCGGAAACGGTCACCGTGATCGACTCGCTGCTCAGCGAGGAGGCGGTGATGGCGTTCGAGTACGGCTTCTCGACCACCGATCCCAACACGCTGGACATCTGGGAAGGCCAGTTCGGCGACTTCGCCAACGGCGCGCAGGTGGTGATCGACCAGTTCATCGCCTCCGGCGAGGCCAAGTGGGGCCGCATCTCCGGCCTGACCCTGCTGCTGCCGCACGGCTACGAGGGCCAGGGCCCGGAACACAGCTCGGCGCGCCTGGAGCGCTTCCTGCAGCTGTGCGCGCTGGAGAACATGCTGGTCTGCGTGCCGACCACGCCGGCCCAGTGCTTCCACATGCTGCGCCGGCAGATGCGCATGACCACCCGCAAGCCGCTGGTGGTGATGTCGCCCAAGTCGCTGCTGCGCCACAAGCTGGCCGTGTCGACCCTGGACGAGCTGGCCAACGGCGAGTTCCAGCACCTGATCCCCGATGCCAAGGCCGACCCGAAGAAGGTCAAGCGCGTGGTGCTGTGCTCGGGCAAGGTCTACTACGACCTGCTCGAGGACGCGACCAAGCGTGGCCAGGACGACGTCGCCCTGGTCCGCGTCGAGCAGCTCTACCCGTTCCCGCGCGAACTGCTGGCCGCCGAGCTGAAGAAGTACGGCAAGGCCACCGAGGTCGTCTGGTGCCAGGAAGAGCCGCAGAACCAGGGCGCCTGGTATCAGATCAAGCATCACCTGCAGGCCGTGCTGGCCGACGGCCAGGGCCTGCACTACGCCGGCCGCACCCGTTCGCCGTCGCCGGCCGTCGGCCACTTCGCCGACCACGTCGAGGAGCAGCTGAAGCTGGTCGCCGACGCGCTGGTCAACCCGCTCGGCAGCCACATCGCTGCCGAGTAAGACGCCCCTCCTTCCGACTCAGAAAACACACGCTCAGGACGCCCCATGGCCACCGAAGTCAAAGTTCCGGTCCTCCCCGAATCCGTATCCGACGCCACCATCGCCAGCTGGCACAAGAAGGCCGGCCAGGCGGTCAAGCGCGACGAGAACCTGGTCGACCTGGAGACCGACAAGGTGGTCCTCGAGGTGCCCTCGCCGGTCGACGGCGTGCTCAAGGAGATCAAGTTCCAGGAAGGCGACACCGTCACCAGCTCGCAGGTCCTGGCCGTGATCGAGGAAGGTGCGGTCGCCGAGGCAACTCCGGCCGCCGAAGCCAAGGCCGAGGCGCCTGCCGCTGCCGCCCCGGCCGCTGCGCCGGCCAAGGCCGCCGCTCCGGCACCGGCCGCCAAGTCCGCCGGTGGCGAGCTGCCGCCGGGCGCGCGCTTCACCGCCGCGAAGGAAGGCATCGATCCGTCGCAGGTCGACGGCACCGGCCGTCGTGGCGCGGTGACCAAGGAAGACCTGATCAACTACGCGAAGAACGGCGGCGCCGGCAAGGCCGGCGGCGCACGTCCGGAAGAGCGCGTGCCGATGACCCGCATCCGCAAGACCATCGCCTCGCGCCTGATGCAGTCCAAGGACTCGATCGCGATGCTGACCTCGTTCAACGAGGTCAACCTGGGCAAGGTGATGGCGCTGCGCAAGGAACTCGGCGAGCAGTTCCAGAAGGAGCACGGCATCAAGCTCGGCTTCATGAGCTTCTTCGCCAAGGCCGCCGCCAACGCGCTGCAGCGCTATCCGATCATCAACGCCTCGGTGGACAAGGACGACATCATCTACCACGGCTACGCCGACATCTCGATCGCCGTGTCGACCGAGAAGGGCCTGGTGACCCCGGTGCTGCGCAACGTCGAGCGCCTGGGCTTCGCCGAGATCGAGCAGGGCATCGCCGAGTACGCCAAGAAGGCGCGCGACGGCAAGCTGGGCCTGGACGACCTGCAGGGCGGCACCTTCACCATCACCAACGGCGGCACCTTCGGCTCGCTGATGTCGACCCCGATCGTCAACCCGCCGCAGAGCGCGATCCTGGGCATGCACGCCATCAAGGAGCGTCCGGTGGTGGAGAACGGCCAGATCGTGATCGCGCCGATGATGTACATCGCGATCTCCTACGATCACCGCATCATCGACGGCAAGGACGCGGTGCTGTTCCTGGTGGACATCAAGAACCAGCTCGAGAACCCGCACCGCATGCTGCTGAGCCTGTAAGGGCCGGGAAGCGTCAAGGGAGCGCGCCTGGCGCGCTCGATGGCGAGGGAGAGAGGTGGCGCGCCACCCTTCCCTTCGCCATGTACCGCCTCATCACGCGATGAGCGCCAGACATCCAGCAAAAGGTTTCTGTCCATGAGCGAACAACAGCACTTCGACGTCGTCGTCATCGGTGCCGGCCCGGCCGGTTACCACGCCGCCATCCGCGCCGCCCAGCTGGGCCTGAAGACCGCCTGCATCGACGCGGCGCTCGGCAAGGACGGCAAGCCCGCCCTCGGCGGCACCTGCCTGCGCGTGGGCTGCATCCCGTCCAAGGCGCTGCTCGATTCCTCGCGCCAGTTCTGGAACATGGGCCACATCTTTGGCGACCATGGCATCAGCTTCAAGGACGCGAAGATCGACGTCGAGGCGATGGTTGGCCGCAAGGACAAGATCGTCAAGCAGTTCACCGGCGGCATCGCCCAGCTGTTCAAGGCCAACAAGGTCGCGCCGTACTACGGCTTCGCCACCCTGCACCCGAACCGCCTGGTCAAGGTCGCCCAGCACGACGGCACCGAGGTCGAGCTGACCGGCACCAACATCATCATCGCCGCCGGTTCGGATTCGATCGAACTGCCGTTCGCGAAGTTCGACGGCGAGACCATCGTCGACAACGTCGGCGCGCTGGATTTCACCGAAGTCCCCAAGCGCCTGGCCGTGATCGGCGCCGGCGTGATCGGCCTGGAGCTGGGCAGCGTGTGGAAGCGCCTGGGCGCCGAGGTCACCATCCTCGAGGCGCTGCCGGACTTCCTGGCCGCCGCCGATGCCGAAGTCGGCAAGGTCGCGCTGAAGGAATTCAAGAAGCAGGGCCTGGACATCAAGCTGGGCGCCAAGGTCAGCAAGACCGAAGTCACCGGCAAGGGCAAGAAGAAGGAAGTCGTCGTCAGCTACACCGACGGCGCCGGCGAGCAGACCCTGACCGTCGACAAGCTGCTGGTCGCCGTGGGCCGCAAGGCCGCGTCCAAGGGCCTGCTGGCCGAGGGCACCGGCGTGAAGCTGACCGAGCGTGGCCAGATCGAGGTCGACGACCACTGCCACACCGGCGTCGACGGCATCTGGGCGGTCGGCGACTGCGTGCGCGGCCCGATGCTCGCGCACAAGGGCTTCGAGGAAGGCGTCGCGGTGGCCGAGCTGATCGCAGGCCTGCCGGGCCACGTCAACTTCGACACCATCCCGTGGGTCATCTACACCGAGCCGGAACTGGCCTGGGCCGGCAAGACCGAGCAGCAGCTGAAGGCCGAGGGCATTCCGTACAAGGCCGGCAGCTTCCCGTTCGCCGCCAACGGCCGTGCGGTGGCGATGGCCGAACCGGCCGGTTTCGTGAAGGTGCTGGCGCATGCCGAAACCGATCGCGTGCTGGGCATGCACCTGGTCGGCGTCAACGTCTCCGAGCTGGTCCACGAGGGCGTGCTGACGATGGAGTTCAGCGGCTCGGCCGACGACCTGGCCCGGATCTGCCACGCGCATCCCTCGCTGTCCGAGGTCGTCCACGACGCGGCGATGGCGGTCGACAAGCGCGCGATCCACAAGGCGAACTGATCGCCGCGCAGGCACCAGAACGGCCCGGGCTCGCCCCGGGCCGTTGCGTTTTGGGGACCCCACTCGATGCGAACCTGCCTTCCTCCCGTTCTCCTGCCCGTCCTGCTGCTCTGCACGCTGTCATCCGGTGCCCATGCCATGACCGAGCCCGTCATCGAAAACGCCCGTCCCGCCCATGACCGCTGTGCGCTGGTGCGCGTCGGCATGTCCTACCGGGACGCACTGGCCACGATGGGCCGCGATCCCGACAGCACGCTCTCCGGGCATGCGGAGGCAGGCCCCGACGGGCAGCCACCCGCAGGCAGCTACGCGATCGATGCCTGGAACAGCGTCGACGCCCGGAACCGTCCCCTCATCTCCAGCATCCGTTCCAGCGGTGGCGTGGTCGAGGAGGTCGCATGCGGCCGCCCGGCGCCGACGCCCGCTCCCGCCCCACTCTCCTCCGGACTCTGACATGCGCTCCCTCTGCGTCTATTGCGGCTCCAACGCCGGCAGCAAACCCATCTACACCGAACGCGCGATCGCCCTAGGCGATCGCCTGGCCAGGGATGGCCTGCGCCTGGTCTACGGCGGCGGCAACGTCGGCCTGATGGGCACGGTCGCCAATGCCGTGCTCGCCGGCGGCGGCGAAGTCACCGGCGTGATCCCAAAGCAGCTGGCCGACTGGGAAGTGGCGCATCGTGGCCTGACCGAGCTGGAGATCGTCGGCTCGATGCACGAGCGCAAGATGCGCATGTTCGAGCTCTCCGACGCCTTCGTCGCCCTGCCCGGCGGCTTCGGCACGATGGAGGAGATCTTCGAGATGCTGACCTGGCGTCAGCTCGGCATCGGCAGCAAGCCCTGCGCTTTCCTCGACATCGACGGCTTCTACGCCCCGCTGATCGGGATGATCGACCGCATGGTCGAAGAGCGCTTCCTGCACCCCGACCAGCGCGCCGATCTCTGGTACGGCAGCGACATCGACGCGATGCTGGCGTGGATGCGGACGTATGAACCGGCGCAGGCGTCCAAGTGGATCGACGAAAAGCGTCGAAGCATCATGAAGTAGGAGGCGCCGCGTGATGCGGTGCGTCACTGACGCACGCCGAAGACACGCGCCAACAGTGTCGGAGCGCCTGTAGGAGGCCGCTCGAGGCCGACCGCCATGCATGACGATGCGACTGTCACGACGGACGCGTGGCCGCCGCGGCTGCAGCCGCTCCTACAGGATCGAGCCCTCGCGCCTGGCGCGTCACTGACGCACGCTCCAGACATGCGCCGACAGTATCGGGGCACCTGCAGGAGGCCGCCCAATGCCGACCGCCATGCATGACGATGCGACTGCAACGACGGACGCATGGCGGTCGCGGCTGCAGCCGCTCCTACAGGATCGAGCCCTCGCGCCTGGCGCGTCACTGACGCACGCTCCAGACATGCGCCGACAATATCGGGGCGCCTGCAGGAGGCCGCCCGAGGCCGACCGCCATGCATGACGATGCGACTGCAACGACGGACGCATGGCGGTCGCGGCTGCAGCCGCTCCTGCAGGAGCCCGCCAGTAGCGTAATGCGTCACAGGCATGTGCCGCGTACAACGTCCGAGCCCCGACGCTGTGAAGCCCACCGCTCCGACAAAGGTCGGACATCGACCGCGGGCATCCCATGACAGAATCGGAGCACACCTGCACGAGGATCCATCATGTCGGTACCGGCCAGTTTTCCCGCCTTCCGCATCCATAACGACGACAGCGGCTACCGCAGCGGCATCGAGGCGCTGCCGCTGGAAGCGCTGTCGCCGGGCGAGGTCGTGATCAAGGCCGCCTGGTCGTCGGTCAACTACAAGGACGCGCTGGCGGGCACCGGCAAGGGCAAGATCCTCCGACGGTTCCCGCTGGTCGGCGGTATCGACGTCGCCGGCCATGTCGTCGCCTCCAGCGATGCGCGCTTCCGCGAAGGCGATCCGGTGCTGGTCACCGGCTGCGGCCTCAGTGAAACCCGCGATGGCGGCTACGCGGCCTATGCGCGCCTGCCGGCGGAATGGGTGATTCCGCTGCCTGCCGGCCTCGATCCGCGCGAGGCCATGATCCTGGGCACGGCCGGCTTCACCGCCGCGCTGGCGTTGTACAGGATGCGCGAGAACCGGCAGACACCCGCCCTCGGCCCGCTCGCGGTCACCGGCGCCACCGGTGGCGTCGGCTCGCTGGCGGTGGCGATCTTCAGCAAGGCCGGTTACGAGGTGCATGCGATCAGCGGCAAGGCCGACCAGGCCGGCTACCTGAAGGCGCTCGGCGCGTCCGAGGTCCTCGGCCGCGATGCGCTCGAGGCCAGGCGCCCGCTCGAATCGGTCCGCTTCGGCGGCGGCCTGGACAACGTGGGCGGGCCGATGCTGGTCAGCCTGCTCGCCCAGACGACGCCCTACGGCAACGTCGCCGCGGCCGGCCTGGCCGGTACGCCCGAACTGGACATGACGGTGATGCCGTTCATCCTGCGCGGCGTGTCCCTGCTGGGCATCGGTTCGGCCGGCACCGCGCGTGATGTGCGCGACGACATCTGGCACCTGCTCGCCAGCGAGTGGAAGCCGTCCAGCCTGCAGACGATCTGCACGCGCGAAGCCAGCCTGGAACAGCTGCCCGAGGTCTTCGACACCATGCTGGCCGGCGGCTCGCTCGGCCGCACCGTGGTGCGCCTGCCATAAGGCGCGCTGCGTGCCTGCCCGCCGCCGCCCTGCAGCGCGACGTGTCCGTACACCGAGGCAGGGTCCGGCGAGCTGTACCGCGCATCCGGCGATCGCCCCTTTGCCGGCCCCGGATCATGAACCGTTTCGCGGGCGTCGGCCGGGCCGGGAGACGCGGTGGCGCGCTCCCGGCGAATGGCTATACTCGCCGCGGGGACAATCCGGGGATTTGGTATGGCTCGCATCCTGATCGTGGACGATTCGCCGTCGCAGTTGCTCGGCATCCAGCGCATCGTCGAGAAACTGGGACATGAAACGCTGACCGCCGAAGATGGCGCCGCCGGTGTCGACGTGGCCAAGGCTACGCTGCCCGACCTGATCCTGATGGACGTGGTGATGCCCAACCTCAACGGGTTCCAGGCCACGCGGACGCTCAGCCGCGATGCCAGCACCCGCGACATTCCGGTGGTGCTGGTCACGACCAAGGACCAGGACACCGACCGGATGTGGGGCATGCGCCAGGGCGCGCGCGCCTACCTCACCAAGCCGTTCTCGGAAGGCGACCTGTCCGAGCTGATCGGCCGCCTGCTCAACGGCGAGGCGCCGGTCGCACCGACCGCCTGAACCACAACGGCCCGGGATCCGGGCCGTTGCATCCGCTCCATCACTCGTCGCCGAACGCCTTGGCCAGCGTGCGGTAGGCCTTGCGCTGCGCCTCGGTGACCGGCGCCGGCGCCTGCACCTCGAGCTCGACGATCTGGTCGCCGGCCGGCTCGCCCGGCAGCCCGCGGCCACGCAGCCGCAGCTTGCGGCCCGAATCGGAGTCGGCCGGGATCTTCAGCTCCACCGGGCCGCCCAGGGTCGGCACGCTCAGGGTGGTGCCGAGCGCCGCCTGCCACGGCTGCACCGGCAGCGTGTACAGGATGTTGCGCCCGTCGACCTCGAACTGCGGATGCGCCTGGTACTCCACCTCCAGCAGCAGGTTGCCGCCACCGGTGCCCTGCCCGGTCAGGCGGATCGACTGGCCTGCACGGATGCCCCTGGGGACCCGCACGTCGAGCTGACGGCCATTGAGCGTGATGCGCACGCTGTCGCCCTTGTAGACCGCCTCCAGCGGCACCGCGAGCTTGGCCCGGGTGTCGCCACGCGGCGGCGCACCGCCCGCACGCGGCCCGGCGCCGGCCGCCCGCTGGCGCGCGAACAGGCTCTCGAAGAAATCGCTGAAGCCTCCGTTGCCCGGGCCGCCGCGGCCGCCCATGTCGCCGAACACCTCGCCGAAGTCGAAGTCGGCGCCTCCGAAGCCGCCCGGCGGCGGCCGGACTTCCTCGCCCGGCCGGTAGCCCTGCGCGCGCAACTGGTCGTAGGCCGCGCGCTTCTGCGGATCGCGCAGCGCCTCGTAGGCCTCGCCGATCGCCTTGAAGCGATCCTCGGCATCGGCCTCCTTGCTCACGTCCGGATGGTACTTGCGCGCCAGACGGCGGTAGGCGGACTTGATCTCCGCCTCGCCTGCGCTGGGCTCGACCCCCAGAATCGCGTAGTAATCCTTGAACTCCATCGACTCACCATGCCTGCGGTTGCGGCCCTGCCTTCCACACGGAACGCACGGCCTGGAACGAGAACGGCCCGCGACGCGGACGCCACGGGCCGTGATTCTAGCGAGTGTGGCCGGCAATCACCGGCCCACCGCCGTCCCGCCTGCGCCTCACGCGCCCGCAGACCTCCCTGACGCCATCCGGATCACTGCACCTGGATCCGGCGCGGTGCGACATCGGCCCGCTTGGGGATGTCGATCCGCAGCACGCCATGACGGCCGCTGGCGGTGATCGCGTCGGCATCTGCACTGTCGGGCAGCGCGAAACGCCGCTCGAATCCACCATGGACGCGTTCGCTGCGGGTCTGCTGCCCCCCTTCGGCGAATGCCTCGGCGGTGCGCTCACCCTTCAGGCTGAGCACACCCTTGTCCATCTGGATCTCGATGGACTGCGGGTCGACGCCGGGAATGTCGGCGAGGATCACGAAACGGCCGGCCTCCTCGTGGATGTCGACACGCGGCGACCACTGGCCGGACGCACTGCCGCCCTGGGAGGCGCCGAACAGGCGGCCGATCTCGCCCTGCAGCTGGGCCGGCAAGGACGCACGGTAATGGACGATTGCCATGGAACTTCTCCTGTCTGTGGGAAGCCGCTGCAGTGGCGCGCGGCGATGACAGGAACGTAGGTGCGGGCAACGGGCTTTCAAGCGTCGGCCACGGCGTCGCGCCGGCGGCGCTAGAATCCGTTCAGCCTCCTTTTCCAGGACCGTCCAATGACCGTCAACATCGGCGACCGCATTCCCGAAGTCGTGCTCAAGCGCATCCGCGAAGGCGTCGAGAGCATCGACACCCCGACCCTGTTCGACGGCCGCAAGGTGCTGCTGTTCGCCGTGCCCGGCGCCTTCACTCCGACCTGCTCGGAAAAGCACCTGCCCGGTTACGTCGCCCATTTCGAGCAGTTCCGCAGCCGCGGCATCGACGTGATCTGCCTGGCGGTGAACGACCCCTTCGTCCTGCAGGCCTGGGGCCGCACCCTCGACGCCCCGGCCGGTCTGCAGCTGGTCTCCGACGGCAACGCCGAGCTGACCCGCGCACTCGGCCTGGAAATGGATGCCAGCGGCTACGGCATGGGCGTGCGCGCCAAGCGCTTCGCGCTGTATGCCGAGGACGGCATCGTGAAGCAGCTGTTCGTCGAGGCGCCGGGAGAGTTCAAGGTCTCGGCGGCCGAGTACGTGCTCGAGCACCTGGGCTGAGCCTGTTTCCCGGGATCGGCTGCACAGGCAGCTGATCCTGCTGCGGGACCTGCTATTGCTGTTGCTTGCGCTCTGCTGTTGCCATGGACCTTGATCCATTCGAGCCTTGAAGCGAGCCGAGCATCGCAGTGGCGATAGGGGCGTAGAGGCCCACGTGTCTGAGCGAAGCGAGTTGTGGGCCGTCCCGAAAAGGGGATAAATCCCCCATCGACGCGAGAAGCGCAGGGAACCGACCGGCGCAGCCGGTTGGATCGCGTTCTACGGACCCCCTTCTCGGGGCAGGCGACGGCGGTTTTGGTTCCTTTTGACAAGACAAAAGGAACCCGCGCAACAGCGCGGAAGCCGCTGGCCTTGGCCTCAAGATTCTGCTCCATGCATTCGCTCGCACTGAAGCGAAGACCACAGCACTGCGGAAGCGGAGCAACTGCTCACGCCAGAACCAAAGCTTGGCAGCAACAGCTTCCGCACTGTCGTGCGGCTTACTTTTGTCTTGGCAAAAGTAAGCAAAACCGCAGGCGCCGACGCAATCCGGCGCTATGCGCCGGTCCCCTGTGCTTCTCGGCGATCAGGGCACGGCGCCCAAACTCGCTGCGCTCAAACAAGGGCGCCTCTTCGGCCCTGACCGCCTGCGATGCTCGGCTTGCTTTAAGGCGCCGAAGATCAGAATCACGATCAAGTGCTGGAGCAGGAGCCGGGGCAAAAGCAAAGTACAAGCAACGGCAACGGCAACGGCAACGGCAACGGCGTAGATTGCCGCGGTGTCACTCCTGCGGGAACGCCGCCTCCAGCCACTTGGGCACCGGCAATCCCTTCGCATGCAGGAACGCCGGATTGAACAGCTTTGACTGGTAGCGCGTGCCCGCATCCGCAAGCACCGTCACCACCGTGTGCCCCGGGCCGAGCTGCTGCGCCAGACGCACCGCGCCGGCGACGTTGACGCCGCTGGAACCGCCCACGTTCAACCCCTCCCGTACCATCAGCGCATGCACCCACGGCAGCGATTCGCTGTCGTGGATCGACCAGGCCAGGTCGATCGGAGCGCCATCGAAATTGGCGGTGATCCGGCTCGAACCGATGCCTTCGGTGATCGATCCCCCCTCGGCCTTGAGCTCGCCAGTGGTGACGTAGTTCGCCAGGGCCGAGCCAGCCGGGTCGGCCAGGGCGATGCAGACACCCGGCTTGAACTGCTTCAGCGCCTGGCCGACGCCGGCCAGGGTGCCGCCGGTGCCGGTGGCGCAGACGAATCCGTCCACCCGCCCTGCGGTCTGCTCCCAGATCTCCACGCCGGTGGTGCGCGCATGGAAGTCGCGGTTGGCGGTGTTGTCGAACTGGTTGGCGAACCAGGCGCTGCCCGGATCGGCCGCGTTCATCGCCTCGGCCAGGCGCCGCGCCACGTGCGCGTAATGATCCTGGTTGGCGTAGGGCACCGCGGGGACCAGACGCACCTCGGCACCGGTGACGCGCAGCGCGTCGATCTTCTCCCGGCTCTGGGTCTGCGGCATCGTGATGATGGTGCGGTAACCGCGGCTGCCGGCCAGCAGCGCCAGTCCGATGCCGGTGTTGCCCGCGGTGCCCTCGACGATGGTGCCGCCACGCTGCAGCAGGCCGCGCCGTTCGGCGTCAAGGACGAGCCCCAGTGCCGTGCGGTCCTTGATCGATCCGCCCGGGTTGGCCGATTCGAGCTTGGCCAGCACGTCGCAGCCGGTCAGCGCCGAGGCTTCGCGCAGGCGCACCAGCGGCGTGGTGCCGATGGCCGCGGCCAGCTCTGCGGCGATTGTCGGAGAAGCACCCATCGTCGTGGCCCGTCGGAAGCGAGCGGCTGAGCATAGCGGCTCGCCCGTGCCTGAGGCAGACATCGCGCTCACATCGCGCGGACCTCGGCCGCTGCTCAGTCGGTAGCCGCAGCGCCGTCCAGCGCGGTGCCGGCAGGTCCTGATGCAATGCCCGCGCCGGTGTCCAGCACCCGGAACCGCAGCTGGGCCCAGGCGCCGCTGTCGGCCAGCGCGGTCAGCACGTGCTCGCCGGGCCGGCCGTAATCGTGTTCGAACGGCCGGCCGCCTTCGCTGGTGGCGATCCAGCGCCCGTCGAGCAGCCACTGCACCCGACCGGCGCTGCCCAGCGCACGGACCTGCAGGCGCAGGCCGGCACGGCTGCCGGGGGCGGCGGCCAAGGTCGCACGGTCGCGCAGGCCTTCGATGCGCAGGGTCTCGACCGCCTCGCGCCCGTCGTCCGCGCAGTCGGGCGACAGCGGCGGCAGCCGCGCGGCGCGGCGCTGCCCGGCGCTCAGCCAGGGCGACAGCAGTGCGGGCCAGCGCGCGATCTCGGCCTCGCGCGACGCATGTGCGGCGCTGCAGTCGGCCGACAGCCGCAGGCCGCTGCGTGCGTCCACCCGGAAGCGCTCGCGGCCGGCGCTCCACAGCCGCGCCTCGCGTTCGGGCAGGGTCGGCGGCACCACGTCATCCAGGCTCCAGGCCGGTGCCCGGCGCGCGCACAGCGCCGGCGGGGTCTGCGCGGCGGCCACGCCCAGCGGCCAGCAGATCTCCACCTCGGCGACCTCCGTGGGTCGCGGCACAGGTGCGGCATCGCCCGGCTGGCGCGGCAGGCTGTCGATGGTCTCGAACAGCAGCGGCAGCGCGGTCACCGCACCGTATTGCCCGGGCAGCGCGGTGCCATCGGGCCGGCCCACCCAGACCCCGACCGTGTAGCGGCGCGTGCCACCGACCGCCCAGGCATCGCGGAAGCCGTAGCTGGTGCCGGTCTTCCAGGCGACGCCGGGGCGGCTGCCGGTATCGAAGGCGCCACCGCCATAGCCGGGGCGGGGATTGGACTGCAGGACCTCGCGCACGATCCACGCGGCGCCCGGCGACAGCAGACGCCGCTCGCGCAGTGGCTGCGCCGGGGTGTAGCGCACCTGCCCGGCCACGCCACCCCGCTGGAAGGCGGCGAACGCGCCCACCAGTTCCTCCAGGCGCACGCCGGTGCCGCCCAGGATCAGCGCGAGGTTGGGCCGGCTGCCGCGCGGAAAGCGCAGGCCGACGCCGGCATTGTCCAGGCGCGCGGCGAAGCGCGCCGGGCCAACCCGGTCGAGCAGGTCCACCGCCGGGACGTTCAGCGACAGCCGCAGTGCGCTGGCCGCGCCGATCGGGCCGTTGAAGGCGGTGTCGAAATTGCCCGGGCGGTAGCCGCCGAAATCCTGCGGCGCGTCCACCAGCAGGCTTTCGGAATGGATCAGGCCGTCGTCCAGCGCCATGCCGTACAGGAACGGCTTGAGCGTGGAGCCCGGCGAGCGCCAGGCGCGCACCATGTCCACGTGCCCCAGGCGCGCGGCGTCACCGAACGCGACCGAGCCCACGTAGGCGCGCGCCTCCATGCTGGCGTTGTCGACCACCAGCAGCGCGGCCGAGGTCTTCGGCGGCAGCGACGAGAAGTACGCGGTGACCCGCTCCTCGAGTGCGCGCTGCAGGTCCATGTCCAGCGTGGTCTCGATCCGCTGCGCGCGGGGATCGGCCGCACGCAGCCGCTGCGCCAGCAACGCGGCATGCATCGGCGGCTGCAGCACCCGCGCCACCACCGGTTCGATCCTGGCATCGTCCACCGCGGCCGCGTCCCAGACGCCGAGATCCTGCATCCGCCGCAGCACCTTGTCGCGCGCCGCACGCGCCGCCTCCGGGTGCCGGTCCGGACGCAACCGGCTCGGCGCCTGCGGCAGCACCGCCAGCAGCGCGGCCTCGGCGTGCGACAGCTGCGCGGCGGACTTGCCCAGGTAGGCCCAGCTGGCGGCCTCGACGCCTTCGATGGTGCCGCCATAGGGCGCACGCTGCAGGTACAGCGCCAGGATCTGGTCCTTGGACAGCCGCGCTTCGAGCTGCAGCGCACGCAGCATCTGCCGCAGCTTGCCGCCGGCGCTGCGGGTCTGCCCGCCGTCGAGGATCCGCGCGACCTGCATGGTCAGGGTGGAGCCGCCGGACACGATGCCGCCGCTGCGCAGCCACTGCCAGGCCGCGCGCGCCATCGCCAGCGGATTGATCCCCGGATGCCGCCGGAACCAGCGGTCCTCGTAGCCGAGCAGCGCCTGCACGAACAGCGGCGATACCGAATCGACCTGCGCCGGGTAGCGCCACACGCCCTCGCGGTCGGCGAATGCACGCAACGGCGTTCCGTCGGCGGCCACCACTACCGTCGCCGTGCCCGCCGCCTCGGGCAACGGCGGCGGGAACGCCAGGTCGAACGCCAGCAGCAGCACGAGCAGGCCGGCCAGAATCCAGCGCAGCAGGCGCCAGCGCGTCGGCGGCCCCGCCACCGCACGCGTGATCCGACCGCACGCCTCCTGCCAACGCCACCGCATCCGCCGTCCCGCTCCCGTGCTGCGCACGACCGGTGCCATGCGAGGGCCGACATCATCCCACGCAGCACCCACTGGGCGGCCCCATGATCGCGATCAAGGCCGCGGACATGCGGCCGGCTACAATGCGCGCCGTTCCCGGATGCAGACAGCGGTGTCCCGTGCCGCGCCCCGAATGACCGCCACGCCTACCCCTGCCCCGCTGCTGGCCGCACATGGTCTGGCGTTCTCGCGCAACGAGACGCCGGTGTTCGGCCCGCTCGACTTCGCGGTCGACGCGGGCGAAGCGCTGCTGGTCCAGGGCGGCAACGGCTCGGGCAAGACCACGCTGCTGCGCGTGCTGGCCGGCCTGCTGCAGGCCGACAGCGGCATCATCGCGATCGAGGGCCGCCCGGCCGCGCCGGCGCTGCGCGCGCAGGCCATCGCCTACCTGGGCCATCTGCATGCGCAGAAGGGCGACCTGTCGGTGCTGGAGAACCTGGACTTCCTGTGCGGCCTGCATGGCCAGCGGGCGAACCAGCGCCAGGAAGACGCGCTGGCCATCGTCGGCCTGTCAGGCTACGAGGACGCGCTGGCCCGGCAGCTGTCGGCCGGGCAGAAGAAACGGCTCTCGCTGGCACGGATGTGGCTGTCGCCGGCACCGCTGTGGCTGCTGGACGAGCCGTACGCCAACCTGGACCTGGAAGGCATCAACCTGGTCAACCGGATGGTCACCGCGCATCTGCGCGAGGGCGGCGCGACCCTGCTGACCACGCATGGCGCCTACGCCGCGCCGCCGGTGCGCACGCGGATGCTGGAACTGGGAGCGGCGGCATGAGCGCGCCGTCCCTGCTCGGCGCGGCCCGGGCCCTGCTGCAGCGCGATCTGCGTCTGGTCTGGCGGCGCCGCGGCGATGCGCTGCAGCCGGCGCTGTTCGCGCTGATGGTCGTGGTGATGTTCGCGCTGGCCATGGGCGGCGAGCGCCAGGTGCTGGAAAAGCACGTGGCCCCGTACGCGATCTGGGTGGCGGTGCTGCTGGCCGGCCTGCTGTCGCTGGACAGTCTGTTCCGCGGCGATGCCGAGGACGGCTCGCTGGAGCAGTGGCTGCTGGCGCCGGTGCCGCTGGCCTGGCTGGTGGCAGTGCGCGTGGCCAGCCACTGGCTGACCACCAGCCTGCCGCTGCTGCTGGCCGTGCCGGTGCTGGGCGAGCTGCTGTACCTGCCGCACGCGCAGCTGGGCATGCTGATGCTGACCCTGCTGCTGGGCACGCCGGTGCTGGGCCTGCTCGGGGCGGTCGTGGCCGCGCTGACCGTCGGCCTGAAGCGCTCCGGCATCCTCGTGGCGCTGCTGGCGTTGCCGCTGTACGTGCCGGTGCTGGTGTTCGGCGCCGGGTCGGTCGCGGCCAGCGCGCAGGGCCTGGATGCCAGCGGCGCGCTGCTGCTGATGGCGGCCGGCCTGGTCGCCTCGGCGGTGCTGGCGCCGATCGCGGCGGCGGCGGCGATCCGTATCTCGCAGGGCTGAACGGTTGTCGCATCCGCGCCCGCCACCGGCTGTCCTTGACTCGGATCAAGGCACCCCGCGCGCGGCGGGGACAGAATCGCACTGCACAACACCGCAAGGTCACAGGAGACCCCGAATGATCCGCAAACTGCTGCTCGCCGCCACCCTGCTCGCTGCCGCTCCGTTCGCCCAGGCCGCCACCTGCTCGATCGATCTGGAAGGCAACGACGCCATGAAGTACAACCTGGGCAACATCGACATCAGCCGCAGCTGCAAGGAGTTCACCGTGAACTTCAAGCACACCGGCAAGATGGCCCGCAACGTGATGGGCCACAACGTGGTCATCGCCAAGACCGCCGACATGAAGGGCGTGGACGCCGACGGCGTCAAGGCCGGCATCGCCGCCGACTACGTCAAGGCCGGCGACGCCCGCGTCATCGCCCACAGCAAGGTGATCGGCGGCGGCGAAACCACCTCGTTCAAGATCCCGGTGGCCAAGCTGGCCGGCACCGACCCGTACGCGTTCTTCTGCAGCTTCCCGGGTCATTCGACCATGATGAAGGGCTCGATCACGCTCAAGCCGTGATCCAGCGCGGGCCACGGTCCTGGCGACCGTGGCCCGGCTTCGCTTGGCTAGCGGGGCATAGTCTGAAAAAATGCAAGGCCCGATGCCTGCCAGGCGCTGGTCCAGGCCGGCGTTGACCCCAGCAAGCGATGCGACTCTGTCCATGAATCCGGTGATGCGCTGGTTCCACCAACTGGGCTCACCCCCGTACTTCGACCGCTTCGCGGCGCGCTGGGCACCCTGGTGCTTCCTGGCCGCGCTGCTGACGATGGGCGTGGGCATCTGGCTGGCCCTGTTCGAGGTGCCGGCCGACTACCAGCAGGGCGACAGCGCCCGCATCCTCTACATCCACGTGCCAGCGGCCTGGATGAGCATGTTCGTGTTCGCCCTGATGGCGCTGTACGCCGCCATCGGCCTGGTCTGGCGGATCAAGCTGTGCGAGATCCTGTCCATGGCCTGCGCGCCGATCGGCGCCGCCTTCACCGTCATCACCCTGGCCACCGGCTCGATCTGGGGCAAGCCGATGTGGGGCACCTGGTGGGACTGGGACCCGCGTCTGACCCTGGAGCTGATCCTGCTGTTCCTGTACCTGGGCGTGATCGGCCTGTACCACGCCAGCGACGACCGCCGCAGCGCGGCGCGCGCGGCCGGCTTGCTGGCCATCGTCGGCGTCGCCCTGCTGCCGGTCATCCGCTACTCGGTCGAATGGTGGGATTCGCTGCACCAGGGCCAGACCATCCGCGTGTTCGGCGAGTCGAGCATGGATGCGAGCATGATCGCGCCGTTGTGGTGGATGGTGATCGGCACCAAGTTCTGGTTCGTCGGCTCGCTGCTGGCGCGTGCGCGCGCCGACAACCTGCGCCGCGAGGCCGGCAAGGACTGGATCCGTCGCCTCTCCGGAGATGCGCCATGAGCTATCTTCCGTACGTGATCGGCGCCTACGCCGTGTTCGTCGTGGTTCTGCTCTGGGATTTCCTCGCCCCGCGCCTGCAGATCCGCCGTGAGCTGCGTGCCGCGCGCCTGCGTGCACGCCGTGCCCGCCCTGCCGCCGCCCCCCAGGGAGAACTGAGCCGATGAACCCCGTCCGCCGCCGCCGGCTGATCTTCGTGATGCTGCTGGTGCTCGCGTCCGGCGCCACCACCGCGCTGGTGGCCATGGCCCTGCAGCGCAACGTCGCCTACCTGTACACGCCGGTCGAGGTATTGCGCGGCGACGCCGGCGAGCGCGCCCGCTTCCGCCTCGGCGGCATGGTCGAGAAGAACTCGTTCAAGCGCGAGGAAGGCTCGCTCGAATCCAGGTTCCTGGTGACCGACGGCGATGCCCTGCTCGAGGTCAGCTACACCGGCCTGCTGCCGGACCTGTTCCGCGAGGGCCAGTCGGTGGTCGCCACCGGTCGCATGCAGGACGGGGTGTTCGTCGCCGACGACGTGCTCGCCAAGCACGACGAGACCTACATGCCCAAGGAAGTGGCCGACAAGATGGGCCTCGCGCACGAGAAGCACAACGTGCCGACCCCGCCGCCGGCGGAGCAGGCGCCTTGACGCCGGCCGACGGCGTCGCCGCGCACGCAACCGGAGCTCCGCATGCTTCCTGAAATCGGCCAGATCCTGCTGATCCTGGCCCTGCTCGTCGCCCTGCTGCAGGGCACGCTTCCGCTGATCGGCGCCCATCGCGGCAATGCCGCCCTGATGGCGCTGGCCCGGCCCACCGCGCATGCCCAGCTGCTGCTGGTGGCCGGCGCGTTCGCGATCCTGACGGTGGGCTTCGTCACCCAGGACTTCTCGGTCAAGTACGTGGCCGACAACTCCAACTCGCTGCTGCCGATGCTGTACCGCTATTCGGCGGTCTGGGGCGCGCACGAGGGCTCGCTGTTGCTGTGGGCGCTGGTGCTGGCGCTGTGGACCTCGGCGGTGGCGCTGTTCTCCCGCGGCCTGCCCGAACCGGTGGTCGCGCGCGTGCTCGGCGTGATGGGCTTCGTCGCGATCGGCTTCCTGGCGTTCCTGATCTTCACCTCCAACCCGTTCGTGCGGCTGCTGCCGGCGGCCACGGAAGGGCGCGACCTGAATCCGCTGCTGCAGGATCCGGGCCTGATCATCCATCCGCCGATGCTCTACTTCGGCTATGTCGGCTTCGCGGTGCCGTTCGCGTTCGCGATCGCCGCGCTGCTCGACGGACGCATCGACGCGCGCTGGCTGCGCTGGACCCGGCCCTGGACCAACGTCGCCTGGGCGTTCCTCACCCTGGGCATCGCGCTCGGCAGCTGGTGGGCGTACTACGAGCTGGGCTGGGGCGGCTGGTGGTTCTGGGATCCGGTCGAAAACGCCAGCTTCATGCCGTGGCTGGCCGGTGCCGCCCTGATCCATTCGCAGGCGGTGACCGAGAAGCGTGGCAGCTTCGCCGGCTGGACCCTGCTGCTGGCGATCGCCTCGTTCTCGCTGTCGCTGCTGGGCACGTTCCTGGTCCGCTCCGGCGTGCTGACCAGCGTGCACGCGTTCGCCGCCGATCCCTCGCGCGGCCTGTTCATCCTGGTGTTCCTGGGCGCGGTGGTCGGTGCCTCGCTGCTGCTGTACGCGCTGCGTGCCGGCCGGCTCGAGGCCGGTGCCGGGTTCCAGCCCGAATCGCGCGAGACCCTGCTGCTGCTCAACAACCTGCTGCTGACCAGCGCCTGCGCGATGGTCCTGCTGGGCACGCTGTATCCGCTGATCGCAGACTCGCTGGACCTGGGCAAGATCTCGGTCGGCCCGCCCTACTTCGGCCTGCTGTTCTTCGTGCTGATGGCGCCGCTGGTGGCCCTGGTGCCGTTCGGTCCGCTGGTGCGCTGGCAGCGCGACCAGGCCTCCAAGGTCGCGCGGCTGCTGCTGCCGTGGCTGGCCCTGGCTCTGGTGCTGGCGGTGCTGGCCTGGTTCATGGCGCCGCAGGGTGCGTGGAAGACCGCGCTGGGCGTGGCCGGTGCGGTCTGGGTCGGCGCGGGCACGCTGTATTTCGTCTGGGGCCGCCTGCGCAAGAGCGGCCGGTTGACCCTGGAAATGTGGGGCATGGTGCTCGGCCACCTGGGCGTGGCCGTGTTCCTGGTCGGCGCGCTGCTGGTCGAGGCGCAGAACGTGCAGCGCGAGGTCGCGCTCAAGCCCGGCCAGTCGCTGGAGGTGTCCGGCTACACCTTCCGCTTCGAGGGGGTAGACGAGAAACAGGGGCCGAACTACCTGTCCGACCGCGGCCACATCCAGGTCCTGCGCGGCGACCGCGAGCTGGTGCTGCTGCATCCGGAAAAGCGGGCCTACGCCAGCGGCGGCCAGGTGATGACCGAGGCCGGCATCCGGCCGGGGCTGACCGGTGACGTCTACGTCGCCCTCGGCGAGCCGCTGGGCGGCGATGCCTGGGCGGTGCGCGTGCACATCAAGCCGTTCGTGCGCTGGATCTGGGCGGGCTCGCTGCTGATGGCGCTGGGCGCCTTCGTCACCGCCGCCGACCGGCGCTTCCGCCGCCTTCCGGAGAAGTCCGCATGAGCACGCAGAACAAGCCCCAGGGCCTGCCGCCGGTCGCCATCGTGATCGGTGCGCTGTTCTTCATCGGCCTGGTGGGGCTGATGCTGCACGGCGTGCTGCGCTCGGGCGACGAGGACCGCGATGTCCTGCCGTCGGCCCTGATCGACAAGCCCGCACCCGCCTTCACCCTGCCCGTCCTGCACGACCCGACCGTCCAGTTCGGCGCGGACGACCTGCGTGGCGCACCGTACCTGCTCAACGTCTGGGGCAGCTGGTGCGCGGCCTGCCGCGACGAGCACCCGGTGCTGACCGCCTTCGCCCAGACCAAGCGCGTGCGCGTGGTCGGCTACAACTGGCGCGACGAGCCGGACGACGCGCTGCGCTGGCTCGAGCGCTACGGCAATCCGTTCTTCGTGGTGGTCGCCGACAAGGAAGGCCGCTACGCGCTGGACTGGGGCGTGGCCGGCGCACCGGAGACCTTCCTGGTCGATGCGCAGGGCAAGGTGCGCTGGAAGCACACCGGGCCGCTGACCGAAGCGATCGTGCGCGAACGGCTGCTGCCGGCGCTGGAGCAGGCGGAGCAGGCGCGGTGAGCCCGGTCCTGCGCGCCCTGCTGCTGGCGCTGGGCCTGCTGCTGTCCGGCCTGGCCGGCGCCCAGCCGGCCGGCGACATGAGCCCGCTGGAGTTCAACGACACTGCCGAGGAAGCCCGCTTCCAGCGGCTGACCGCCGAACTGCGCTGCGTGATGTGCCAGAACCAGTCGCTGGCCGACTCCCATGCGCAGATCGCGCAGGACATGCGCCGCGAAGTGCTTTCGCTGATGCGCGAAGGCCGCAGCGACGCCGACGTGAAGCGCTTCCTCGTCGACCGCTACGGCGAGTTCGTGCTGTACCGCCCGACGGTCGATGCGCATACCTGGGTGCTGTGGTTCGGCCCGGCCCTGCTGCTGCTGGCCGGTGCCGTGGTGGTCTGGCGGATCGTGCGCGCGCGCGCACGGTCGGTGGCCGGCAGCCGTGGCAATGAAGAGGAAACCGAATGGTGACGCCCGTTTTCGCCGCGATCGCCGCGGTGCTCAGCCTGGGCGTGCTCGCCTGGGTGTTGTGGCCGCTGTGGCGCCGGATCGGAGTGCCGCTGGCCGGATCGGTGCTGGCCCTGACCCTAGTGACGTTCGCGCTCTACCAGTGGGTGGGCACCCCCGAGGCGCTGCATCCGGTCGAGACCGAGAACCCGCAGAACCTGGACGAGGCGATCACCCGCCTGCAGGCCGAGCTGGAGCGCAACCCGAACCAGCCCGAGGGCTGGGCGCTGCTGGGGCGTTCGCACGCCACGCTGGGCCGCCTGCTGGAGGCGCGCGAGGCCTATGCGCGCGCGGTGCAGCTGGCGCCGGACGAACCGGCCCTGCTGGTCGACGCCGCCGAATCCCGCGCACTGGCCGATCCGCAGCGCCGCTTCGACGCGCAGGCCGTGCAGTGGCTGCAGCATGCGCTCGCGCGGCAGCCGGGCCATCCGCGCGCGACCTGGTTCCTCGGTGTCTGGCATCGCCAGTCCGGCCGCCCGGCCGACGCCGCAGCGACCTGGGAAACCCTGATCGGCAGCGTCGACGACGCCACCGCGCGCAGCCTGCGCACGCAGATCGACGAGGCCCGCGCCGACGCCGGCCAGGCACCGCTGGCGGCCGCGCCGGCGCCCCCGGAGAGTCCCGCCGGTGCGACCGCGACCGACGCCGCCAGCCACGCGCTGCAGGTCAGGGTCAGCCTGGCGCCGGACGTGGCCGCACGCCTGCAACTGTCCGCGGATGCGACCGTGTTCGTGATCGCACGCGCCCCCGGCGGCCCGCCGATGCCGGTCGCGGCCGAGCGCCACCGCCTGCGCGACCTGCCGCTGGACACGGTGCTCGACGACGCCGACGCCGCCATGCCGACGCTGAAGCTGTCGCAGCTGGACGAGGTCGAGGTGCTGGCCCGGATTTCGGCCGGCGGCGGTGCCGAACGCAGCGCCGACGACCTGGAGTCGACGCCGGTACGGGTCCGCCTGCCGGCCAGCGGACCGCTGGAACTGGTGATCGGCGCCGAGCGCTGATCCGGCGGAACGCTGGATCCCGCCGCCTGCCTGCCGTGGCGGGCGGCGATCCCGTTACACTCCCGCGCCTATGTCCGAGTTCATCCCGCCCGGCAGCCGCTTCCACGCGCTGACCTCGCCCTTCCCGATGAAACGCGGCGGCGCGCTGCATGGCGCGCGCATCGCCTACGAAACCTGGGGCACGCTCGACTCCGCCCGCGGCAACGCGGTGCTGATCGTCACCGGCCTCTCTCCCGATGCCCATGCGGCGGCCAGCGTCGACGATCCCGGCCCCGGCTGGTGGGAGGCCATGCTCGGCCCCGGCAAACCAATCGACAGCGACCGCTGGTTCGTGGTCTGCGTCAATTCGCTCGGCAGCTGCAAGGGGTCGACCGGCCCGGCGTCGCGCGACCCGGCCACCGGCGAGCCGTACCGGCTCACCTTTCCCGAGCTGTCGGTGGAGGACATCGCCGACGCGGCGGCGGAAGTCATGCGTGGCCTGGGCATCGAACGGCTGGCCTGCGTGATCGGCAACTCGATGGGCGGCATGACCGCGCTGGCCCTGCTGCAGCGGCACCCCGGCATCGCCCGCGCCCACCTCAACATCTCCGGCAGCGCCCGCGCTCTGCCGTTCTCGATCGCGGTGCGCTCGCTGCAGCGCGAGGCGATCCGGCTGGATCCGAACTGGAACGAAGGCCGCTACGACGAGGCGACCTGGCCTGAATCGGGCATGCGCATCGCCCGCAAGCTCGGCGTGATCACCTACCGCTCGGCGCTGGAGTGGGACGGCCGCTTCGGCCGCGTGCGGCTGGAATCGGACCGCCCCGACGAGGAGCCGTTCGGCCTGGAGTTCCAGGTCGAGAGCTACCTGGAGGGTCACGCGCGCCGCTTCGTGCGCCGCTTCGATCCCAACTGCTATCTGTACCTGAGCCGGTCGATGGACTGGTTCGACTTGGCCGATGTCGCTGGCGGCGACGTGCTCGCCGGCCTGGCCAGGATCCGGGTCGAACAGGCGCTGGCGATCGGCGCCAACACCGACATCCTGTTCCCGGTCGAACAGCAGGAAGAGATCGCCGACGGACTGGCGCTGGGCGGTGCCGACGCCCGCTTCCTCGGCCTGGATTCGCCGCAGGGGCACGATGCCTTCCTGGTCGACTTCGAGCGCTTCGGGCCTGCGGTCAGGGGATTTCTCGACGGGCTGTAAACGCACGACAAGGATTCGCGGTACGTCCCCGGCCAACGGAGAACATCCATCTAACGCGCGATCGGTAAACTACCGGATTGAGTTCTGTGGGACCGCCGAGTGATGCATTTCTCCGGCAAGGAAAAGCTTGTCTCGGCGCTCGATGCCGCGGTTGCCACCGGCAACGACATCGCCTGTACCGCTGCGGTCCGTGCGGCGCTGGTCGCACTCTTCGCCGATCGTGACGTACGCCTGCCACCAGAGGTGCTCGTCCCCTGTGCGGATCACTATGCGAGGCGGGAACTGCATGTCAGTACCGACCACGGCTACAGCGTGATCGCGATGACTTGGGGGCCGGGTCAGGGGACCCATGTGCACGATCACGACGGCGCATGGTGCGTGGAGGGCGTCTGGCACGGCCGGCTGGCCATTACCCAGTACATCCCTGTCGAGCACGCACAGGAGCGCTGGCGCTTCGACGTTGCTGGCAGGCCCGAGGAGGCCGGCCCGGGCTCGGCGGGCAGCCTGATCCCGCCGCACGAGTACCACACCGTGCGCAATCCCAGCGAGCAGGCGGTTGCGGTGTCGATCCATGTCTACCAGCGGCCGTTGCTGCGCTGCCACGTATTCGTGCCTGACACCAGGCACCCGGGCTGGACCCGCCGGGAGGAACGCCTGCTGGCGAGCGATTCCTAGCCGCCCTGCCCGTCGGCCGCTATACTGCGCGACCTGGCCGAAGTGGCGGAATGGTAGACGCAGCGGACTCAAAATCCGCCGGTAGCGATATCGTGTGGGTTCGAGTCCCACCTTCGGCACCAGCGACCTGGCCCCGGTTTCGGGGCTTCGTCGTTTCTGGCCCGTGCAGATTTCGTGGGTCGCCGCTCAGGCCGGCACGCTGGCGTCGGCACTGACGATTCCGGCGCGGCGCAGGTCGGCCCAGAAGCCGGCCGGGATGGCGACGGTCATCGACTCCATGTTGGCCCTGGCCTGCTCGGCATTGCGTGCGCCCGGCACGATCGAGGACACGACCTCCGGTGCCGCGGCGAACTGCAGCGCGGCCGTGCGCAGGTCCACGCCGTGGCTGGCGGCGATCTCCATCGCCTTCGCCCGCTTCTCCGCCGCGCCCGCAGGGACCGGCCGGCCGCCGTAGAGGTAACGGTCACGGCCGGTCAGGTAGCCGGCCAGCAAGGGCGAGCCGACCATCACCGAGATGCCGCGCGCGTGCAGTTTCGGGAACACGCCAGCGAGCGCCTGCTCGTGATCGAGCAGCGAGTACTGGCAGGCCAGCAGGAACATGTCCGGCTCGGCGACCTCGATCGCACGCAGTGCGGGATCGGGCGTGTTCACGCCCATGCCCCAGGCCTTGATCAGGCCCTCCTCGCGCATCTTCGTCAGCTCCACGAATGCGCCGGTGCGCGCCTGCTCGAAGTACTCGGTCCAGCGCTCGCCCATGTCGCCGTTGTCCGGCGACAGGTCGTGCACGAACACGATGTCCAAGTGCGAAACGCCAAGCCGCTGCAGGCTGTCCTCCACCGAGCGGCGCGTGCCCTCGGCGCTGTAGTCGTAGCGGTAGTCGAACGGCGACGGGTCCTTCCAGCTGGTCTTCTTCGGCGAACGGCTCGCCGTGAGCAGGCGGCCGATCTTGCTCGACAGCACATACGCATCGCGCGGCTTCTGCGCCAGCACGTGGCCGAAGCGGCGTTCGCTCAGCCCCAGCCCGTACCAGGGCGAGGTATCGAACACGCGCGCTCCGGCACTCCACGCCGCCTCGAGCGCCGCCTGCGCGTCGGCCTCGGCGACAGCCGCGAAATTGTTGCCCAGCGGTGCGCCTCCCATCCCGGTCACCGCATGGGGCCGCCAGCGACCACCGGATCGTGGCGCGTTGACCGGCAGCGGCCGTCGTCCCGTGCTGCCAGTCGTCGGCATCACATCACCCGGCGTGCGCTGGGCCTGCGCGATCAGCGGTGCGGCGGCGAGGGCCGCCGATGCGTAGGCAGCGGCGCTCAGGAAGCTTCGACGGGTCGACATGGGTATCTCCGGTCAAGTGGGCAGTCATGCGGCTCATGGCGATGCGTTCCCCTGCATCCTGTCGCGCAGGCTGCGTCCGTGCCGTGACGGCGGCGGCTCCCGCGCGTGACGTGGGAGCTGCCCGTCCATGCGCCGATATGCGCAGGCGCTGACCGGACGAAGATCACCGCGTCCCGCCGCAGGTCCCGGGACGACGCGGATGCGTGGGCGCCGGTCGCCACAAAGCTGGCGGCGGACGCAGGCCGGGGCTTCGCGGGCAGCCTGACCGGACCGGCATCAAGATCCAGCGATTTCCGGAGGCACGTCGACACAGGCGTCGTGCACGAGGCGCGATGCCGCCCGGCGCAGTGCCGGGCCTCGCTCTTCGTGCTGGCGATCGGAAGCGGTGATAGGCCCGCCCCGGTTTGCCCGGTAATCAGATATCAGGGCACCGCGACGTCGGCGCCCGACAAGGAGAGTGGCGATGACACGGCATCAGGGGCGGCCCATGCAGGGGACCGACGGGACATCACGCGCGGGTCTGACACTGCGCACCCGGGATTTCTTCAAGGCTTACCGCAAGGCACGCTCATGGTCGTGCCCGCCACAGGTGTCGGCGCTGGCTGCCTTCAGGTTCGCGTTGTGGGGCGACAGCGGCGAGTTCCGCAGTCATCGTGGATGGCGCACGTCGCGCCTCTACCGCTGCTGATGACGACCTGCGGTCAGGCCGTCGCCGCGGCGTAGTGCCGCGCGGTCCAGCTGGCGAGCAGCTCCTCGCACAGCGACTCGAGCGCCATGATCCGGACCGTGCCGTAGTTGGCCAGCCGGATCATCCGTTCGACATAGATTTCCCGCCCGTACTCGGCGGTTTCGAGCATCGATTTGGTGAAGCCGTTCGGCATCACGCCGCGGGTACCATCCTTGCTGCCACCCACGTAAAGGACAATGGACATTCGGCCGTTTCCCTGTTCTGTATTGCGCTTCGGTCGACAAGCGCAAGTGTGGCCGACACGCCGTTAGAATTCCGTGCAACGCACGTTACCGTTTGCGCATGGCCGCACGACAATGGCCCCGGTGTTCAGTTGCCGCGCCGGCGGGGCCACCAGCCATGTCCATGCATCGCATAGTGATCGGCGGCACGCTCGAACGGATTGCGCACCGAGATGCCGCCGCAGGCGAAGTAGATCGGGACGAACAGCGGGCCGAGCACCATGTACTGGTAGACGTGCGCACGCTCGTGGTCGCCCAGGCGCACCTGCGGATGGCGGCAACGGCCGGCCCGGTGCTCGTAGGTCGCGCAGAACACGTCCAGGCTCGTGCCGGTATGCAGGATGGCGTTGCCGAGAGTCATCGCACCGCCGGGACCCCACGGCCAGCGCGCGATCACGATGGCGCGGTCGCGGCGACTCACGCGAAAGCGCGCGCCGAACGGCAGCGCAGCCACGCCTGCGAACAGTGCGGCCAGCGTATAGGGCGCCGCCCACAGGCAGCCGAGCCAGAATCCCGCGACGCGCAATGGCGCGCGCAGCCCCCGTTCCGCCTGCGCGACCATCAATCCCCTTCGTTCGGGATCAGCAGCCACAGGATCAGATAGACCAGCAGGCCGGGGAACGCGGCGGAGAGGATCGACCCCGCCACGTAGCCCAGGCGCAGCAGATTGGCGTTCCAGCCAAGGCGACGGGCGATACCGCCGATCACGCCGGCGATCATCCGGTCGTTCAGGGAACGCGACAGCCCGGTGGTGGGATGTGCACTGACGTTCATGGCGCGCTCCGCGAAGGCGCTGGCTGGGCAGGTGCTTCGAGTCTATCGCGCTGACCGCTGCCCACGCGTGAGGGACAACTGCTCCCTGAACCAGTCACCGGCATCACGCTCGGCCTGCCCCGGACAGACGACGCGGTAGGCCTTGCCGCTGAGCATGCTGCGGCTGGCCGCGGCCTCGATGAAGTCCTCGGCTGTGCCTTCGCGGCCACGCTTGCGCGCCACGTCGTACTTGCGCTGCAGGTGGGACTGCGCTTCGGCGGCATCGTGCCAGCGTCCATTGCGCTGGAAGCGGCACCCGGACTGGCCGAGCGCGGCGATCAGGGCACGCACCTCGGCATCCGCGGAGGCCGCCGGCGTCTGCTGGGCGGATGCCGGTGCCGCGCACGCCAGCAGCGCGCACAGGACGACAGCGATGGAAACGTCGCTTCGCTTCGTGGAAAAAAGACCGGTCTTCATGCAGCCGTATCCCTGTGGAAGCAGGACAGTCCAGCCGCGTGCGCACGGGCCGCGGCGACCGGTGTACGCCGTGGCGCCACTTTCAGCGCCTGGCCGCCAGCCAGCGCTCGATCGCCGCCGGTACTTCGCGCTGGGCGCGGCTGGAGACGTAGATGCCGATGTGGCCGCCCTTGAAGCCCAGCTCGGTGTAGTCGTCGGTGCCCACCAGGCCGGCCAGCGCGCGCGAGGCATCCGGCGGCACCAGGTGGTCCTGCTCGGCATAGATGTTGAGCACCGGCATGTCGACGAATCCCAGGTCCACCGGCTGCGCACCGATCTTCGCCGTGCCGTTGACGAAGGCGTTGCCCTGGTAGAACTGCTTGATGAACTCGCGGAAGGCTTCACCGGCCTGGTCGGGCGAATCGAAGATCCACTTTTCCATGCGCAGGAAATCCTCGACCGCCTTCGGATTCTCCAGCGTGTCGACCAGACCCACGTACTTCTGCAGGTTCAGCCGGAACGGCTTGAGCATCAGGTAGCTGGCGTTCATCAGGTCGGCCGGGACATTGCCGAGCGTATCGACGAACAGGTCCACGTCGAGTTCGCGCACCCAGCTCGACAGCATGTTGTCCGGTGTCTGGAAATCCACCGGGGTGACCATCGTCACCAGGTTGCGCACCTTCTCCGGGTGCAGCGCCGAGTAGCACAGCGAGAACGCGCCGCCCTGGCAGACGCCGAGCAGGTTCAGCGGGCCATCGCCGGCTGCGTTCAGATGATCGACCGCGCCGTCGATGTAGCGGTTGATGTAATCGTCCAGGGTCAGGTAGCGGTCCGAGCGGTCCGGATAGCCCCAGTCGAGCACGTACACATCCACGCCCAGCGCGAGCAGGCCCTTGACCAGCGAGCGGTCGGCCTGCAGGTCGACCATGTAGGGCCGGTTGACCAGTGCATAGACGATCAGCAGCGGCGGGCCGGACGCGGGACGCTCGCCGACGAAGCGGTACAGCACGACCTTGCCGTCGCGCCAGACTTCCTGCTTCTCGGTCGCGCCGTACTCGACATCGGGAATGTCGCCGAGCGTGCGCATGCCGTCGGCCAGCCGCTGCTGGAAGCGCAGCGCCTCCTGCGCCAGATCGACCGGATTGAACTGCAGCGGGCCCTGGCTCATTTACCCGGCCCTCCGCGCTTGCCACGCGTGCGCGTGCCGCCGCTGGTCTCGGCGGGAGACGCCGGTACCGCATCGAGATTGCGGCTGACCCAGTCCTTCATCGAGACCACGTTGCGGGGCGTGCCGCCGGTGGCCGTGCGGCCGGCTGCGGTGGCCTTGCCGGCCGCCACCTTCCTGCCGGCCGCGGGCTTTCCGGCGGGTGTCGCCTTTGACGCCTTCCTGCCTGCTGCCGTCGCCTTCGGCGCCTGACGGGAGGCAGGCGAGCCGGTCCTGCCAAGGCCGGGCTGGACGGCAGGCGCGTGCTTCGCCGGCGCCCCTGCAGCGGCAGGCTTGCTGCCCGCGCGGCGCGGCGCGGGCGTGGTTTTCTTGCCGGCCGGCTCTGCGAACGTCGCACTGGCCGATGCCGCGACAGCGCGGGATCTGGCCGGCTTTTTCCCGCTGGCCGGCGCTTTCCCGGCCTTCGCCGTGACGGGCTTCTGCTGGCGCTTTGCCGTTTTCCCGGCCGGCGTTGCCGGGCGATCCGCTGCGGCCCTGCGCTTCGCAGGTGCTGCCGACGGAGGAATCGCCGCCCCGGCATCCACGGCGCTGTCCGTCCGCGTGGTGCGCTGCCGTCCGGCCGGCGCAGTGACGCCTGCCTGCGCCGCGCGCCGCGCCGCATGCAGCGCGCGTTCCAGCTCGGCGACCTTGCGGTGCACCGCATCGATCTCGGTCCGGCCCGGCAGCCCGAACAGCGCGGCGACCTGCTCGACCTCGCGCTGCACGCCCAGCCGCAGCCGCATCTGGGCGTTGGTCATCTCGGCATAGGCGTGACGGAACTCGGGGGTCAGCGCGATCTCGGCCCAGGCTTCTTCGGCCGCGTCGATCCACAGGTCGAACAGCGCACGTGCGCTCTCGATCCGCTGGCCGGGCGCATCGCGCTGTTCCAGCCGCTGTTCGAACAGGGCGAACGCCTGCTGGCCGGCACCGGCGAGCTGGGCGACGAATGCCTGGTTGCGTTCCTGCCAGTCCTGCCAGGCCAGCGCCAGCCGCTGCAGGCGCTCCTGGTGCTCGCGCTGCGGGCCGAACGCGGGGCGGTGCAGCCAGTGCGTGTGGTCCTGCCGCCACTGGTGCATGACGCCATCGAGCCACGGGCGCACCTGCTCGATCCAGTCGTTGCCGAACAGTGGCCCCGCCTGCAGGCCGTGCTGCATGCCGGCAAACGGATTGGCGCCCTGCCCGCCCAGCATGTCGCGCCAGGCGCGGGTCACGTCCGCGGCGGAGGGTTGCTGGCCGCTGAACTGCATGGCGAGCTGCTGCATCCTGCTGTACCAGTCGAACGCGCCCGGATCCATGCGACCGAGGCCCGGTGGCATCGCGCCGGCCAGGCCGAACGCATCCAGACCACCGCCGGCACCCCGCCCGAGCAGCTCGTTCCAGGTATCCCAGTACTGCCTTGCCAGCGATTCGAAATCGCCGGTCGACCCATTCATGATCATGCGTCCTCCCGTACGCGCCCGAGTCTACCAGCGTCGACGGCTGGCGCCCGGCGCGGCGGCACGCGTCCGGCAGGCGCCGGTGCGATCACCGGCGCCCGTGCGCGCACGGCGGTGGCCGCGCGATGTCCACGGGGATCAGGGCTTGGGAATGCGCAGGGTCTTGCTGATCATCAGCGAGCCGGACAGCGCGAACAGCAGCACCAGCGGGTGCAGCTGCCACGGGCCGAGCTGCCACTGCCCCCACCACAGCGCCTCGCCGATGCGGCCCTGCGAAGCAGCGACCGCCAGCACCACCACCAGCGCCAGGCTGGTCGGAATCGGCGTGCCCTCGAAGTAGCGCACCTTGTCGTCGCCACCGGACAGCGCCTCGGCGGTCACGTTGTAGCGGGCCAGGCGGCTGACGCCGCAGCCGACGAAGTAGGACAGCACCAGCCAGTCCCAGCCGCCCTGCATGCCGCACGCATAGGCCAGCGCGGCCGGCGCCACGCCGAAGGAGATGATGTCGGCCAGCGAGTCCAGTTCGCGCCCGAGGGTGGACGAGGACTTGCGCCAGCGCGCGATGCGGCCGTCGAGCGCATCGAAGATGAAGGCCAGCGGGATCAGCGCCATGCCCAGCAGCAGGTCGCTGGTGCGCCCGTCCTGCAGGAAACGCATCGCCGCGAAGATCGCGCCGGTGCCGCAGAACGCATTGGCCAGGGTGAACCAGTCGGCCAGCTGGAACTCGCGCAGCATCGAGAAATGGCGGGACATCGCGGGGATCCTGGAGACGACCGCGACAGGATACCGGTGCGGCGTGTAGCCGGTGTGGGAGCGGCGCGCGACCGGGACCGCCGGTCCTCGACCGCGCCGATCGGCAGTACCGTGGTGGCCCCGCCGACCGAGGCGACGATCGCAAGATGCCGCGTGAGCGAGCGGCGGCGGCGAGTCCGCTCATGCCGCTGCGGGCGCCCTGTCCGGTCGGAGCGGGCCGCGGGAACACGCACCACGCCACGTCACCCAACGCGGATCCGCAATCGGACACACCGTGGCTGATCTTGAAGAAGCGCCTGCTCCAGCGGCATGCAGCCGATCATCTGCAATGCTGCATCCGCGCCCGAGGCTGCCGCCGCCCCACCGGGCTCCCGCTGCGTCAACACCGCCATCGTCGCACCAACCTGGCCACGCGAACTCCTGCCACGATCACGATCACGATCATCGTGAGCGTGCCGCACGGACTGTCGGATTGCCCTCGCCGCCCTGCGCCCGCGTGGCTCGATGCGGCCGGGTCCAGAGCCCCGCTTCGGACACGGGAACGCGCGCTAGGGCCGGGGAAGCTGCGAGGCCTCGACCACGCCGGCGCCCCGGCCACGCGCATCGATCACGGCGTCGGCGGGCAGCGCGCCCCGCCCGTCCAGGTGCGCGGCCACCCGGTCCAGCGCGGCGTACACGTAGGGCAGCAGCGGCACATGGCGCGCGCCGTACGCCGGCAGGCCGAGGAAGGAGTCGAAGTGCTGCGCGTTGCGCACCTGCCAGTAACGCACGTCGCGACCGGCTGCCTGTGCCGCAGCGACATAGGGCGTGCTGGTGAACGCGGCGGGGATCAGGCCATCGTCCTGCCCATGCACGACGATCACGGGCAGACCGGCGCGCGGCAGGCAGGCACGCGTCTCCGCGATGCCGGCCCGGACCCGTTGCGCATCCGCGCCATCGCCGGTCTGCAGGGCGCGCAGCGCCTGCAGGCCTGCCAGGGCAGGATCCGGTGGCGACATCGCCGGATCGATCAGGCCGACACCGGCGCCCGGCGGGATGCCGCTGGCGTCGGCGGGCCAGGCCGCACGCTCGACGGAGGTGGCCGGACGCGGGTGCAGATCCGGCCGCTGGGCCGCGAACCGGAACCCGCAGGGATGCGCGCCGATGCCGTAGCGGCCATAGGCCGAAGCGTAGGTCGCGGCGATCGCACGCCACAGGTCGAAGCCGACGCTGGAGGCGCCGGCGGCCAGTGCGGCGTCCGTCCAGCCGCCCGCGCGCAACCGTGCATGTGCCGAGCGGGCCTGCGCGACGACATCGGTGCCGTCGACCAGACCCGCCGCCTTCAGCCCGGCGCAGCGCTGCATCCATGCCGGCGCGGCCTGGGCGTGCAGCAGCGGCGAGTTGCCGGTCGTCCCGGGCAGCGCCAGCAGCGCGGCCGGCATCCACAGCGCGGCCTCGGTCGCATAGTCGTACAGGCTGCGCGCGCCGGGCGCGCCCTGCGCATGCACGCTCGGCTCGCCGGCGACCACCGCGTCCAGCCAGCCCGAGGCGTCCTCGGCGGCACGCAGCACCGCGCCACCGCCATTGGAGATGCCGACCGCGATCACCCGCGTGTTGTCGAAGCGGAACGGCGCTGCCTGCGGGAAGGCGCGATCCAGCGCCGCCAGCCCGAACTCCGCCGCCTGGCGCAGATGCCGGCCCCAGTCGGCCTCCGGATTGTCCTGCGAATGCGCATGTTTGAATGCGATGCCGCGGGCGCCGGCCGGCACATCGGGGGCGAAGGCCAGATCGTCATGGTCGCCGAGGCGCCCGATGCGGCCGTCCTCGCGCACGCCGGTGCCGGCATCGAGGTCGACGTAGTCGCTGCCGGCGCCCTTGTCGGTACTGACCACCGCGCAGCCGCGGGGCAGTCCCCAGGCGCCCGCAACCGCGATCGCGCCGTAGACCCCACGCGATCCGGAGCTGGCGCTCACCACCAGGCAGCGGCGCGCGTGATCGAACCCGTTCGGCACCTGCGCGAGCACCCGGTGCGGCTGGCGCGCGCCCGGCAGCGTGACCAGCGCCGCGTACTCGCGGCCGGGAACCGCGCGCAGATCGCCATAGACCGTGCCGTAGCCGCCACCGGGCGAGAGATCGGCGATCCCGCGCCAGCTGCTCCACAGCGCCCGCCGACGCAGCTCGGCGGTGGTCGGGGCGTCGGCATCGGCGAAGGCCGGCGGCGTCATCGCCCGCAGTCCGTCCAGGCCCAGGCCGGCGGTCAGCAGCTCGTCGCCGTGGCGGTGTTCCGTGACGCGTTGCGGATCGATCATGCGGGGCCTGTCGAGGGCGATGGGAGGTGCCGGCCACCAGCGGCGACACGCAGTGCGCTGCTGGCCGGCAAGGGCGTCGGCGACGATGCAGGCACCGCCGCGCGCACCGGCCGCGGCCATCGTACCCGGGCACGCCCCGGTTCCGATCCGGATTGCTAAGCTGGCCGCAGGAGGACTCCCCAATGCACAGCATCCTGATCACCGGCGCGGCCAGCGGCATCGGCGCCGGCATCGCCCACGAACTGGCCCGCGCCGGCCACCACATCATCGTCAGCGACCTCGACCGCGACGCCGCGGAACGGGTCGCACTGGCGATCCGCGATGGCGGCGGCTCGGCCGAGTCGGTCGCGCTGGACGTGACCTCCGACGACAGCGTCGCCGAAGCCCTGTCCACGATCACCCGTCCGGTCGACGTGCTGGTCAACAACGCCGGCCTGCAGCATGTCTCGCCGCTGGAAGAGTTCCCGGTCGGCAAGTGGGAGGTTCTTGTGCAGGTGATGCTGGTCGGCGTCGCCCGCCTGACCCGCGCGGTACTGCCCGGCATGCGCGAGCGTGGCTTCGGCCGCATCGTCAACATCGGCAGCATCCACGCGCTGGTGGCCAGCCCGTACAAGAGCGCCTATGTGGCGGCCAAGCATGGGCTGGTCGGGTTCTCGAAGGTGATCGCGCTGGAGACCGCCGACACCGACATCACCATCAACACGGTCTGCCCCAGCTACGTGAAGACCCCGCTGGTCGACAGGCAGATCGCCGACCAGGCGCGCACCCGCGGCATCTCCGAGGCCGATGTGGTCAGCCAGGTGATGCTCAAGCCGATGCCGAAGGGCGTGTTCATCGAGATGGACGAACTGGCCGGCGTCACCGCCTTCCTGGTTTCGGCGGCGGCACGCAACATGACCGGCCAGACCCTGGTGCTGGATGGCGGCTGGACGGTGCAGTGAAGGCAGCCTGGAGCGAGCGGTGAATGGTGAAGAGGAACGCCTGCTTCCTGCACGGCGCCCTCTTCTTCAGGCCTGACCCCTGCTCTTCATTGCGCGCCTGCGCTTGGCCCTGCAGGCCGACGACGGCCATCGGCTGTTTTCCGGTGCTTCGCGCAACACGCGAACCGATGTCATCGCGCAGCACCGTCGACGATGCCCGGGTCCACGTGGCTGGACGAGGTTCTGGAAGCGAGCGAACACCGTCCCGATGTCACCCTGGTATCGACTCGCCCGCACGTGCCCGGCGATCACGGGCTGGCCCGCGCGCGCGGTCCAGCGGTGACGCCGGCAGACGACGACCCGGACGTGGTCCGTCGCGTGCTGGCCCACGCAGCGCTCGACGACCTGCCCGAACTCGGGCCTGGATGAGCGGTGGGCCTCGGCATGGCCGCCTCGCGCCGTGGCTGTCGCCGGCGTGGCGCGCGCCGGCCTTGCGGCAGATTCCCCCCGCGAGGTCAAGAAAAAAAGCCGTGTCATTCACTGGTCATTTTTTGACCAACCCTATTGACACGCTTGTGCCCCAAGGGCCGCCGCCGCTTATCCACATGTTTGCGCGGAAACCATCCACACGCCCTGTGGAAAACGCTGTCATCGCCGCGACAGGTGCTGGTCATTTTTTCGCCACACCTCTTGACAGCCTTGCCACGCAAGGCGCGCCCATCGTTATCCACAAGCTTGTCCGGATTTCATCCACACCCGGTGTGGACAACGCCGCGCTGGACAGGCCGATGACTCCCTGCCGATACTCCGCCGCGCACCGGGAAGCGCACGCCACCCGTCATCGGACCGGAACGCCATGACCCCAGAGGAACTGTCGGCGCAGCTGCGCTGCCCGCATGGTCCACAAGCGCGCGAAGTTGGCGAACGCATGAATGCAGCCAACGGCGCGCTGACCCGGGCGGCGATCGCCGCACTGGGCACCCTGCCCGGCGAGCGCATCCTGGAGATCGGGCCCGGGAATGCCGCCTTCGCGTCGCTGATCCTGGACGTCCCTGGCACCGGCTACATCGGCCTGGATCTGTCCCCGGCCATGGCGGCCGAAGGCGCGCGCCTGCATGCCACGGCCATCGCCGAAGGACGCGCGGCCTTCCTGCTCGGCGATGCAGCGGCGCTGCCGTTCGACACCGCCGCCATCGACCGCGTGCTGGCGGTCAACACGCTGTATTTCTGGGACGCGCCGTCGCAGGTGCTGGACGGGCTGGCACGGGTGCTGCGCCCCGGCGGCGTGCTGTGCCTGGCGTTCGCCGATGCCGCCTTCCTGCGCCGCATGCCGTTCGCCGCGCACGGCTTCCGGCTGCATGAGGTCGCGTCGATCGACACCATGCTGCGCGACGCGGGATTCGGTCAGGTGACCCACCGGCTGCATCACGAGCAGGTCATCGGCAATACGGGCGAACAGGTCGAGCGCAGCATGCATCTGCTGGTCGCCACACGCGATTGAGCGGTACGAGGCGGACCAGCGCGACCGGGCCGATGACGCCGCAGTCGGGGCCGCGTGCAGCGACCAGCGGCTACAGCCGGGTGTAACTCCAGGACTGCATGCGCCCGTCGCGGTACGGCATCACCCCGTGGAAGCCGCGCGGGTCGGCATCGAAGACCAGCGGCAGGAACTGGCGGTCGCCTTCCCACAGCGGCAGGTCGAGGATCTTCTCCACCGGCACCCACTCCAGCGTGCCCTCGGGATTGCTGGCCAGCGGGGTGCCGCTGTAGGCGTCGATCAGGAACACGAAGCCCAGCCAGTCCTCGCCGTTCCTGCCGAACCCGGGCCAGCTGATCGTGCCGCGCAGGTGCAGCGCATCGCAGCTGATGCCGGCCTCCTCCATGATCTCGCGGCGCATGCCGGCGACCACGTCTTCGTCGCGCTCGATCTTGCCGCCCAGCCCGTTGTACTTGCCCAGGTGCTGGTCGCCGGGCCGCGCGTTGCGGTGGATCATCAGCACCTGCGACCGATCGGGCGAGAGCACGTAGCCGAGCGTGGCGACGATGGGGGTATAGGGCATTGCGGCTGCCGGGATCGCGGACGGGGGCGCAGATTGTAGTCGACCGGGGTTGAAGCGACCGGCGTCGGCCGCACCTTTCCGGCGCTCCAGGACCAAACCCATGACATCGCCCCGCATCAGCACCCTCGACACGCCGCGCCTGCTGCTGCGCCCGCTGCGCAACGACGATGCCGATGCGCTGCTGGCGATCTTTTCCGACCCCGAGGTGATGCGCTACTGGAACACGCCGCCGTGGACCACGCGGCAGGATGCGCTGGCGTTCATCGCGGGCACCACGGCAGCGCTGGCCGAGGGCGCCACGCTGGCGCTGGGCATCGTGCGCAAGGCCGACCAGCAACTGATCGGCAAATGCCTGCTGGCCGCCTACGCGCCCGCCTCGCGCAGGGCCGAACTGGGCTTCGGCATCGCGCGGCAGGCCTGGGGCCACGGTCACGTGTAGGAGGCGGCCGGCGCCCTGATCGCGCATGCGTTCGATGCGCTCGGGCTGCGCCGGATCGAGGCGGAGATCGACCCGGCCAACCTGGCGTCAGCGCGCGCGCTGGAGCGCCTCGGCTTCCAGCGCGAAGGCCTGCTGCGCCAGCGTTGGGAGATCGATGGCGTCCTGTCGGATTCGGCGCTGTACGGCCTGCTGCGCGACGACCGCGATCCGCGACCGTCGCGATGATCGACGCCGCGGCTACACTTCGGTTCCCGTTCCCATCGTCATCACCATGATGTTCCGCAGCCGCGCGCGCAGGCCTCTTTCCCGCCGGGTCCGGCGCCTGGCCGCCGCGCTCATGCTGCTGGCGGTCGTGCCGGGCGGCGCATGGTTCACGGCCACCCGGGTCAATCTGGATCGCGCGCACGCGGTCGGCGACGTGGTCGACAGTCTCGATGGCGTCGAGGTCTTCCACAATGGTGGTACCGGCCACGTGCTCGGCCGCAACCTGGCGCCGGACGGCTACAACCTGGGCCTGAAGTACCAGTGCGTCGAGTTCGTGAAGCGCTACTACTACCAGCGCTTCGACCACCGCATGCCGCAGGACCGCGGCCACGCCCGCGACTTCTTCCAGCGCAGCCTGGCCGACGGCACGCTCAACGCCGAACGCGGCCTGCTGCAGTTCGTCAACGGCGGCGCCAGCGCGCCGGTGGCTGGCGACCTGGTGGTGTTCTCACCGTGGGTCCTGAACCGCTACGGCCATGTCGCCATCGTCAGCGCGGTCGGCGCGGATTTCGTGGAAGTGATCCAGCAGAACCCGGGCCCGTTCGGCAGCAGCCGCGAGCGCTACGCGCTGCACCGGGCGGACGCCGGCGTCCGCGTCGATCATTCCCGGCTGCTGGGCTGGCTGCGCATGCCCACCGGTGCCGGCTCGGCAGCGCCGGCAGCGGACTGAGCCGCCGCCGCCCTGTCGTCCGGCGGCAGCGCGGCCATCGCCTTTCGGATCCGGGCCGGAATCGTGCAGTCGGCACCGGTGCGCAGCGGCGTTCCGTTCGAGGGCTCGATCACCGCGCCCTCGGTCTCCTTCGACGTGCCGAAGCACTGCATCGCCACGAACAGCGTGCGGCCTTCGCGGTCGACCCACTGCTGGCCGACGTAGTTGCCCTGCGCGGTTTCGAAGGTCGTCGCGATCAACTGGGTCACCGGACCGGCATCGGGCCTGTCGGCCAGCATCGGCTCCAGACGCACCGTCGCGTCCAGCCAGCTGGCGACGACCGAGCCGTCCATGCGGTGGAGCGTCACCTGCTGCCTGTTCAAGGTGTCCTCGTCGACGTAGCGCGAACTCCACAGGCGATCCTCGCCCCAGGGCTCGAGTCCGTTGTAGCGCGGCGCCAGGCGCTCGTTCCCTTCGCCATCCATGAACCCGTAGTAGCCGTCGCGCATGAACACCAGTCCGCCCGGCAGCAGCGCTTCGGCGTACGCGAACGCCTCGCCGACGAACCGGCCGCGCTTCACCTCGTACAGGCGCAGACCGTCGCCGAGGGTCCGCACCACGAGCAGCGCGCCATCGCGGCTGGCCTTCTCGATGGCGCTGCCCTCCGGCAGCAGCTGCGGACGCAGCGCCGCATCGAGCCACAGGCGAGGCTGCGACTCACCGACCAGCGTGCCGGCGAACCCGGCCGGCTCGGCGGCCAGGCGGATCAGCGGCGGTGTGTCGGCCAGGCGCCGGCCCCGGCAATCGACGAGCGTCTCCTGGCCATCCTCGGCGATCGCCACCCGCAGTTCCGGGCGCGCGTCGATCTCGCGCCATGCATGCGCCTCGAACCGCCCCTGCAAGCGCCCATCGGCGTCGCCCAGCCGGTCGCCGTCCCGCTCCATCGAAAAACGCCAGACGCCGGGGCAGACCTCCTGCGCGGACGTCGCACCGGCTACCGGAACGAAACGTCCGTCGGCCTGCATCAGGCCACCCGTCGAGGTCTCCGGCTGGAGGACGAGTTCGTCCCCGGTCTCCTGCTGGATCCGGTATCCGGTCATCCAGCGCGGCCAGGATGCCGCGCGCGCATCGGCCTGGCTGCGCGCGCGCGGCAGGAACTGCCCGGCAGCGAACACCTGCTCGCGCTCGCCGGCCAGTTGCCCGCGCGCATCGAGGCGACGCCACGCATTGCCCTGCCGTGCGAGCCAGCCGCCCTTGTCCAGCGGCAGCAGATCGTCGACCCATGCCGTCCACAACGTGGTGCCTGCTTCGTCGCGCAGCGCGCACGGTGCCTCGACCGACAGATCGCAGATCAGGTACTGCGCACGCCCGGCGAACGGGCCTGCGGCACGCAGCTCATGGTCTTCCAGCCGCAGGCGCAGCTGCCCGTGCTGGTCGAAGATGCGTTCGCCGCCGTCGCGCGGACGCCAGCTGTACCGCTGCGGGTGCGCGGTGATCGCCCACTCGCCGCCGCGCTCGGGCTGCCAGTCGATGAATGCGCTGCCATCGGCACGCAGCAGCGCGGTCCCCTCATGCGACCAGGTGCTGAACAGCGGACTGCGATCAGGATCGTCCGGATGCCGCGCGAACTCGCCGTCACGGATCTCGACATACGGCCCGCGCCGCGACACGCGGCCGGCGTCGTCGAACCATACGCTGCGCTTCGCATCGAAATCCACGCTCACCCAGCGTCCCGGCGCGAGCCGCTGCGGCCGGCCGGGCCACGCCTGGAGCAGCCGCCCCTGGTCGTCGGCCACCACGCCGGTGTCGAAGCCGCTGGCCTGCAGCGAAAAGGTCGCCGGCTCGCCGGCCCGGGCCGACGCCATGCAGAGCATCGCAGCCAGCAGGACCGGCATGCCCGAGCGCGCGGCGCGTGGAAGATCGATGGCGTGCGGCGTGCCGGCCCGCCGTGGGGCATCCCTGTCCGTTTCGTGCTTCGTCATCCCGACGTCGAGGCCTCAATGGGGGGCACATGGTAGCGGGTGCCGCTGCGGCGCCGCACACCGGGTCGAGGGATCGACCTGACGCTGCGTGGTCATCGATGCGGCGTTCAGGCCTCCGCGCCGGCGCCGCGCATCCGGATCCGCGCGAAACACGCGGCATCAAGCGTGCTGCGCTGCCCGGCCGCGATCATCCCGTGTCATCCATGAGCGCATGCCCCGGGATCGCCGCGCGTGCCGCCGCGCTGCGGCATTCCGCACACGCGCCGTCAGGGCGCGGCCGCCGTGTGCGGCGTGCCGGCTCCACTGCCACCGCAGGCACCCTGCAGCAAACGCGACTGCGCCAGCCAGTCCTGGTCCGGGTAGTAGGCGAAGACGAAGGTGCCATCGCGCAGCGTGTCGATCAGCTCGCGCGCGACCTGCGGGCGCACCGCCGGGCAGCCCAGGCTGCGACCGAGCCGGCCCTGCAGCTTCGCCGCCGCAGGATTCACATAGGGTGCGCCGTGGATCACGATGGCGCGCTCGCGCGCCTGGTCGTTGAAGCCCGGCTCCAGCCCGCGCAGGCGCAGCGAGTAGCCGTTGCCGCCGACATAGGTTTCCTGCGCGGCGAATCCCCCCAGGCTGGACATGTAGCTGCCCTCGCGGTTGGAGAAACGCGTGGTCAGGTTGTCGCCGCTGTTGCGGCCATGGGCCACCCATTCCTCGAACAGCAGTTGCTGCCGGGCGAGATCGAAGATCCATAGCCGTGGTTCGGTCGACGGGCGCGAGTAGTCGATCACGCCCAGCCGCTGCGGATCGATACCGAACTCCGGATGGCGCAGCGCGCAGCGCATCGCCTGCGCGGCCAGCCGCAGTACGCCTGCATCGGCCGCCGGTGCCTGGCGTGCGAGTCGTTCGGCCAGACCGGATGCCGCCGGCGTCGGCTGGCCCGCCATCGCCGGCGCGCACATCGCCAGCAGCGCTGACACGCACAACAGCGGGCGGGTGATGGCGAACGGAGCCTGCATCGGATCGTCCCCGGCGGAGAGGCCGCGGCGGTGTATCCGCCCGGCGCGTTCCCTAGCGTATGGGGTCGCCGGCGTCGGATTCCAGTACCGGCTGCAGGCCCTGTTCATCGGTGGTTGGCCGCACCGCCGGCAGGTCGGTGACCAGCAGCGTGGTACCCGGTACCAGCGCGTCGTACAGGCGCCGCGAGAACGCCTCGGGCAGGCGCACCGGCAGGCTCGGCGTGCGCAGCAGATCGAGCGGATCGGTCTGCGGCTGCGTCGCCGCGGCCGGATCGGGCGCGACCGCGCCGAGAATAGGATACGTCGTCCAGTGGTGCCGCGGCCTGCTCGGATCCAGCGGGCTCGCGGCATCCTCCAGCCCGGCGCCCATCACGAACAGCGTGGTGCCGTGGAAGCTGAAGTCCGGGCTGGCCGGCTCGAATGGCGCCTCGCCGACCAGCAGGCCGTCGCGCAGCACGTAGATGCGACGGTCGGCGATGCTGACCAGGATCCCGACCTGGCCGGTCGGCGCGACGCTGTCGTCCCAGGCATAGCCGTCGCCACCTTCGGGCAGCGCCAGCGGCGCCCCCTTGGCGGTGACCGGCGCCAGCACCGCCGGATACACCATCGTGGTCGGCGAGGCCTTGGTTTCGGCGACGACCACGGTGTCGCCGTTGCGGGTCTGGCCGAACAGCTTCTCGGCGAACGCCTGCGGCAGGCGCACGCAGCCGTGCGAGGCCGGATAGCCGGGCAGCTTGCCGCCATGCAGGGCGATGCCGTCCCAGGTCAGCCGCTGCATGTAGGGCATCGGCGCGTTGTTGTAGAGATTGGAGCGGTGATCCTTGTTCTTCTGCAGGATCGTGAACACGCCGGTGGGTGTCTCATGTCCGGCCTTGCCGGAGCTGATCGTCGACACGCCGATCGCGATGCCGTTGCGGTAGACGTAGGCGCGCTGCTCGTCGAGGCTGACCACCAGCACGATCGGTCCGGCCGGCGAGATTTCCGGATGCCAGAGGAACTCGCCGGGCTTCAGGTCCAGCGGCCCGCGCACCGCGGCGGCCGGCTCCTGGGCGGGGGTGGCAAACGGCATGCACACGGCCAGTGCCAGGCCGATCATCCACGCAGTGCGACGGCGTCGCGCGATCGGGTCCATGTCTGCTCCGGACGTTACGTGATTCGGGGGCGGAGGTGATCGTCGCATGCATGGACATGCGCATGCAGCACCGCACGTGCCGTGCGGATCCAGCGATGTCCGGCGATGCCGTCCGCACTCGCCGACGACATGATGCCGACGCGATCCGCCTTCATCGCATGCATGGACCGGAACGAAGAACGGCGACGCATGGACGCCATGCGTCCCCCGGATGCCCGGGCGGACAGGCCCCTGCGAAGAACCGGAAGACGGGTCGCCCGGCTGGAGGCGGCGTCGCCGCTGCCTCTGCCCGCCCTTCCGTCGCCCAGACGAACGAGACGGGCGACCACATGCACCGGTCAGGCCAGCAGATGCGCGCGCAGCGCGTCGTAGTCCGGTGGCACCGGTTCGGCATGCGCCGGCCGCTCCAGCAGTTCAGCCAGCGCCGGCGGCACCTCGACCGGGCCGACCAGCGGCTCGACCACGGCCTCGAACTTGGCCGGGTGCGCGGTCGCCGCGACCGCCCAGTCGCCATCGACGCCATCCGCCCGCAGGGTTTCCAGCACGTGCACCGCGGTCGCGGTGTGCGGGCAGAACACCTCGCCATGCAGGCGATGGCGACGCGCGATGGTCTCCAGGATGGTGTCGTCGTCGACCGCGATCGCGGTGAAGGCCGCGCGCAGCGCCGCGTCGTCGCCGGCGTACAGCCAGCGCAGGCGTTCGAAGTTGCTCGGCGCGCCGACATCCATCGCATTGGCCAGCGTGGCCTGGCTGGCGCGCGGCCGGTAATCGTCGCCGGCGAAGTACTCGGGCAGCACCCGGTTGGCGTTGGTGGCCAGCACGATCCGCCCCAGCGGCACGCCCTGCGCGCGCGCGAGGATCGCCGCCAGCGCATTGCCGAGGTTGCCGGTCGGGATGACCAGATTCAGCTCCTTGCCGGTGGCAGCGTAATGCCCCAGCGCGGCATGCGCGTAGTAGCTGGTCTGCGGCAGCAGGCGCCCCAGGCTGATGCTGTTGGCCGAACTCAGCGGCACCTGCGCCTGCTGGTCGGCATCGTTGAGCGCGCGCTTGACCAGCGCCTGGCAGTCGTCGAACGAGCCGGCCACGCGCAGCGCGCCGACGTTGTCGCCGAAGCAGCCCAGCTGGTGCGCCTGCCGCGGCGACACCCGGCCGTCGGGATACAGCACGACCACCCGCAGGCCGGGCTGGCGGTGGAACGCGGCCGCCACGGCGGCGCCGGTGTCGCCCGAGGTCGCCACCAGGATCGTCAACGGCGTCTGCGCGCCGCGACGGATCCGCGCGAGGCTGGCGGCGAGGAAGCGTGCGCCGAAATCCTTGAACGCGGCGGTCGGCCCATGGAACAGCTCGAGCACGTGGTCGCCCGGTGTGGCCAGCGGCAGCAGCGGTGCGGGGAAATCGAAGGCCTCGGCGCAGATCGCCGGCAGCTCCGTTTCCAGCGCATCGCCGGCGAAGAACGGCGCCAGCAGCGCGGCGGTGGTCGCGGCCAGATCCGCGCCTGCGTGCAGGACACGGCCGGCCGGCAGCGCCTGCGGCACGTAGAGGCCGCCGTCCGGTGCCAGGCCGGCGGCGATCGCCTCGCTGAGCGAAACGGCAGGAGCGGCATTGCGGGTCGAAATGAAGTTCATGGAACGTCCTGGAAGTCAGGTGCGGCCCGCCGGCACGACGGGCCGGCCATCGCCGCAACGCTGCGTGGATGAAGGAAGACTCACCGGCCGTCTGCCGGACGAGGCGCTGGTGCGTGCACGTGGCGGGCGGGCGCATGGACCGGTCCGGTGGCCGCCTCGCGTCGTGGCTGGGCGGCTGACGCCCCGGTCGCGCCTCACGCCGCCGGCGGTGGCCTGCCGATAGCGGCTTTCGTGGAGGTGCGAGCGTCGATGCACGAGCGGCGCCTACAGCAGGCGCGCGGCAGGCGCGGCGATCGGTGAGACCCAGGCCTGGCTGTCGAACCCGGCCGCGGCGAATGCCGCCTGCACCGCCGGTGCCGCCGCCTCGGCCTCGGCCCGGGTCTCGAACCAGGCGAACACGCTCGGGCCCGCGCCGGAAATGCTGGCACCCATCGCACCGGCCGCCAGCGCCGCCTCCTTGACCGCATCGAAGCCGACGATCAGCGGCGCGCGGCGCGGTTCGACCAGCACGTCGCGCAGCCCGGCACGGACCAGGCTGGCGTCGCCGGCATGGCAGCCGGCCAGCACCAGCGCCAGGTTGCCGCTCTGGTCGACGAACTCCTTCAGCGCGTAGTGACCCTGCAGCGCCTCGCGGGCACGGCGCGTCTCCAGCACCGCCTCCGGATGCACCAGCAGGCTGTGCCAGGCGGCCGGCACCGGCACCGGCACCACGCGCTCCAGCGTGGCCAGTACCAGCCCACCGAAGAACATCGGGCCGAGGTTGTCGCCATGCCGGCTGCCGCTGGCCACCGCCTCGCCTTCCAGCGAATACAGATACAGCTGATCACGCGGCAGCGGCGCATCGAGCAGCGCGTTCGCGGCGACCAGCGCGGCTACGCAGGAGGCGGCCGAACCGCCCATGCCCGAGCTCAGTGGAATGCCCTTGTCGATCTCGATTTCGAAGCCGAACGGCAGCGCCAGCGCCTGCCGCAGCGCGATCAGCGACGCGCCGGCGGTGTTGCGCGCGGCCTCCAGCGGCAACGCGGCCGTGGTGCCGCGGATCGCGGCGATGCGCACCTGCGGTTCGGCGATGCGACGCACGGTGACGGTGTCGCCCACGCCGTCGACAGGATAGCCGAGCAGGTCGAACCCCACTGCGACGTTGGCCACCGAGGCCGGCGCGAACGCACGCGCCTCGGTCCGCGCGGAGGCGCCAGCCGGCCGCTGCACGGACGGGTCGATCGCCAGCGTCACAGGCGCGCTCCCCTGCCTGCGGCCACCCGCAGCAGGTCGGCGAACACGCCGGCGGCGGTGACCTCCGGACCGGCGCCCGGGCCCTGCACGATCAGCGGGTTGTCGCAGTAACGGCGCGTGGTGAACTGGACGATGTTGTCGGTCAGGCGCAGGTTGGCGAAGGCATGGTCGTCCGGCACCTCGACCAGGCCGACGCTGGCCCTGCCGTCCACGTCCAGCCTGGCCACGTAACGCAGCACCTTGCCGGCGGCACGCGCCGTCGCCAGGCGTCCGGCGAAGGCCGCGTCGACCTCGCCCAGCCGCGCCATGAAGTCCTCGACGCTGGCCTGGCGCAGCGCTTCGGGCACCAGGCTCTCGACCTGCACGTCCTCCAGGCTCAGCGCCCTGCCCGATTCGCGGGCCAGGATCACCAGCTTGCGCGCCACGTCGGTGCCGGACAGGTCGTCGCGCGGATCGGGCTCGGTGTAGCCCAGCGCGCGCGCCTCGCCCACCAGCTGCGAGAACGGCACGCTGCCGTCGTACCTGTTGAACAGCCAGGCCAGCGTGCCGGAGAAGATGCCTTCGATCGAGGTCACCGCATCGCCGGTATCGAGCAGGTCGCGCAGCGTCGAGATCACCGGCAGGCCGGCGCCGACCGTGGCCTCGTAGCGGAAGCGCGCGCCGCTGGCGGCGGCCGCGTCGCGGATCGCGTCGTAGCGCGCCAGCGGACCGGCACCGGCCTGCTTGTTGGGCGTCACCACGTGGATGCCGGCGGCCAGCCACTGCGGGTAGCGGTCGGCCACGTCCGGGCTGGCGCTGCAGTCGACGATGACGATGTGCGGCAGGTGCGAATCGAGCAGGTGCGCGGTGAACCGGTCCAGGTCGGCCGGGTCGGTCGCCGCCGACAGGCGCGCGCGCCAGTCGTCCTCGATCCCGCGCTGGTCCAGCAGCAGGCGGCTGCGCGAGGCGACCGCACGCAGGCGCAGGTCCAGCCGGGTGCGCTCCAGCAGCGGCGCACGCGCCGACAGCAGCTGGTCCAGCAGCGCCGCGCCGACATTGCCGGGGCCGATCACGCCGACCGCGAAGGTCTGTGGCGACAGCCAGAACCCGGCATGCGCGGCACGCAGCGCGCGGGTGGCCTGCTCGCTGTCGATGGCCACCGAGATGTTGCGCTCGGACGAACCCTGCGCGATCGCGCGGATGTTGACCTGCGCACGGCCCAGCGACTCGAACAGACGCGCGGCCACGCCGGGCTGGCCGGTCATGCCGTCGCCCACCGCCGCCAGCACGCTGATGTCGGGCACCAGCTGCACGCGCTGCACGTGGCCGACGGTCAGTTCATGGGCGAAGGCCTGGATCAGCGTCGCCTGCGCGCGCTCGGCTTCCTCCTGCTTGACCACGCAGCAGATCGAATGTTCGGACGAGCCCTGCGAGATCATCACCACCGACACCTTCGCAGTGCGCAGCGCGGCGAACACGCGCTCGGCCGTGCCGGGCACGCCGATCAGGCCGGTGCCTTCGACGTTGACCAGCGACAGCCGCGGACTCAGGGTCAACCCCTTCACCGGGCCGCTGAAATCGCGCTCGGCGGTGATGCGGGTGCCGGGATGCTCCGGCTGGAAGGTGTTGCGGATGATGATCGGCAGGCCGCGTTCGATCGCCGGCGACATGGTCTGCGGATGCACCACCTTGGCACCGAAATAGGCCAGTTCGCAGGCTTCGTCGTAGCTCAGCGATTCGAGCTGGACGGCCTCGGGAACCACGCGCGGATCGGCCGAGAGCACGCCGTCGACGTCGGTCCAGATGTGCAGTTCCTCGGCATCGAACAGGGCGGCGAAGATCGCGCCGGAGTAGTCGCTGCCGTTGCGGCCGAGCGTGGTGATGCGGTCCTGCGGATCGCGGGCGACGAAGCCGGTGACGACCACGCGCCGCTGCGGGTTGCGCTCGCGCCACGCGGCGAGCCGCTGCGCGCTGGTCGCCCAGTCCACGTCGACGCCGAGCTCGCCGTGGCTGACCACCAGCACGTCGCGCGCATCGAGCACCGCGCAGTCCTCGCCCAGCGCCTTGAGATGCTCGCCGAGCAGCTGCGCGGAGTAGACCTCGCCCAGCCCCTGCACGCGATCGAGCACTTCCTGCGGCAAGCCGCCGATCACCGACAGCGCTTCGAGCACCTGCGCCAGCGCGTCGAACCGCTGGTCGAGCCACTCCACCGCCGGGCCGGCATGCTCGCCGAGCAGCGACACGGCCGCGCCACGGTGGCGCGCGCGCAGCTGGTGCCAGCGTTCGCGCCACTCGGGCGAGTCCTGCCCGGCCGGCGTCGCCGCCGCCAGCGTCGCCAGTTCGATCAGCGCATCGGTCACGCCCTTCATCGCCGAGACGACGGTCACCTGCAGCGTCTCGTCGCGGGCCAGCAGCAGCTCGGCGACATGGCGGTAGCGGTCGGCGCCGGCCACGGAGGTGCCGCCGAACTTGTGGGCGACGGTGCGGAGCTTGGAGACCGGCGTGACGGAACCGGCGGAAACGGCAACTGCGGGCGATGACATCGACAGACCTCGTGGTGAGGCCCCGTCCGCATCAGGCTGGGGAGTTCCCCCGCATCCTGATCCGGGTGCGGGGCCGTGGTTTTCGGAAGTTACGCGAAGACGACGGGCCGCACCGGGCGAATGGTGAGGGTGGTAATGGTGGTGGTAATGCCGGTCACGCCGCGGCCCCGCACGTCATGCGACGTGGCGGAAAGGCGAATGCGGGTGGATGCGGACGGCATGCGCCCAAGAGTCTTTCAGCTGAATGGAAGCTGTCAAGTGCTGCCGTGCACCATGGCGCGCACGCCGGGACGACGGTGCAGTTCTCCCTTGCATGACAAGGGGTTGCGGGCCGGGAGCGGCCGCAACTGCTTGCCCTGGAAACCGTTTCGGACGCACCCATGCCGGACCTGCGCGGATCGACCCGGGATGCGCTGTACCGCTACGCCGATGCGAGTGGTTCCGGTAGCGCCTCGGCCTCCTCGTGCTGCGCACGCACCAGTTGCTGGAACAGCAGGGCCAGCGTCACCACGTCCTGATGGTTGTGCGCGGCGACACGATGCAGGTCGTGCGCATCGCCGCCGCGCAGGAAGCCCAGCCACGCGGCCGGTGCCTGCGATCCCGGCAGGTCGTCCTCGCGCACCACGCCCAGCAGCTGCCGCTCGACCGTGGCCAGCCGGCAGTTCTCCCAGCGCCCGCGATAGCGGCGCCGGGTCGGATGCAGCAGGTCGACATGGTCGAGCGCGCTGATCGGTTCGACCTGCCGCGACAGCCGGAAGCGGGTCTTCAGCAGCGGCGCGTCGTAGCTGCGCCCGTTGTAGCTGGACAGCACGGTGCCGGCGCCCAGCCAGCCACTGAAGGCGCGCAGCATCGCCGCCTCGGCGGCCATCGTCGCCATCAGCAGCTGGCGCACCCGCAGGCCCTGGCCACGGTCGGGATCATCGACCCAGTCGGCCGCGCCGATCATGAAGGCGCGGGTGCCGGTGCCTCCCGCCAGGCCCGTGGTTTCGGTATCGAAGAACAGCAGGTCGGTCGCAGCGACGTGCTCTTCCGGCCGTTTAGCGAAGGCCAGCGACAACGGCGCGGCCGGGACCGGCTGCGGCAGGAAGGCTTCGATCAGGTGCAGCCCGGCGGCGATCTCGGTGCCCGGCAGCGAGCGGCCCAGCCCGGTGCGGCGGCGTGCGACCGGAGCCGGTGTCGGCGCTGGTGCGGCAGCAGCGGCCGTCGCCGGCACGCGCCCACGCGCGCCGAGCAGCCGCCGCAGCGCGGCCGCGTTGTGCGGCTGCAACGGTTTCCCCGGCGGCGCGCTGTTGGCGGCCGGCGGTCGATCGATCCAGTCGAACACCGAACGCGACGCCGACGGCGTGCCCGACCTGGGCGCGGCCACCGCATCGGCGGCACGGCCGACGGAGGGTGCGCGCTCGCCCGTGCCCGGGTGTCCGGCCAGCGGCGTCGCCGTAGGTGCAGCGGGTGCAGGAGCTGTCTCGGATGCGTCCCTGGACGCCGGCGCCGCCGTCGCGTCGCCGGCCTGGCGACGCAGCATCCGCAAGCGCTCGAGGCTGATGCTCATCGCCGGCTCCGGACGTGGCCGCCCGTTGCACACGGTCCGCGTGCAAGGCCGCGATCATGGCGTGGTGCGGCGATCCAGGACGCGGGCAACGCAGGTCCACGCAGGCGCCGATGCGCTCCGCCCGGCGCGTCGCAGGCGCTCACCATCGTCCATTCCGGACACGGCGGCATCACCGCGACGCCGTCAGCGGTGATGCCGCCGGCATGCGCGCGCGTCCTCACGCCCAGGCCTCGGATTCCAGCCTGTTCCGCCCGTGCGGCGTTTCATCGAGCGTGGCCGTCTCGCCGGGCCCGGCATCGGCGCCGCCACGCAGCAGCGCCAGCACCTTCAGCGCCAGCACCTTCGGCGAATCGGCCTGCCCCTCTTCGTGCGCGGCCAGCACCGGGCCGACGCAGGCCGGGCAGCCGGCCCTGCAGTCGCAGCCGTGCACCAGCTCGCCGGCGCGCTGCACCAGCTCGGCCTGGCGCAGCCACAGCGGCTCGCTCAGGCCGACGCCGCCGGGGAAGTTGTCGTACAGGTAGACGGTCGGCACGAAGGACTGCAGCAGCTCGACGCCGGCCGGCTGGTCCTCGATCCCGCGCAGCTGGCCGCGCCCGTTCTGGTCGGCCAGCGCCGACCACGCGCCATCGCCGTTGCCCACCGCCTTCTGCAGGTCGCGCGCATCGGCCATCACCGCCACGGTGGCGACCACGTGCAACGCGTAGGCCGCGCCGAGGAAGCCGTCGAGCGCGTCCTGGCGTGAGGCGAACGCCTTGTCCAGCGTCGCCTGCGGCAGCTGCCACCAGACCGCGGTGGTATGCAGTTCCTGGTCGGGCAGGTTGACCGGGCCGTAGCCGATGTTCTCGTGCGTGTAGTAGCGGATCTTCTTGTAGCCGGCCACGCGCCGCACCACGTGCACCTCGCCGTGGTGGCTGTCGCCGCGGCCGGCAGCGCTGCCGTCGAATCGGTCGAGCGCCTTCAACTTCGTGAAGTCGATGCTGTCGGTGTAGTAGTCGACGTGGGTGCGGGTGACGTAGGCCTTGCGGCCTTCCCAGTCCAGCCGCTCGACCTGGTAGGGCGTGGACTGGACCATGTGGATCGCGCCTTCGTACAGGGTCAGCGCGGCGGCCGAATAGTCGACCTCGGCGATGATCTGCTGGCGGCCGTCGCTGCGGTCGACGACGACGAAGTTGCCATCGGCCACCGAGCGCAGGCTGACCGCATTGGCCGGGTAGCTGTCGGCGATCCACTCCCAGCGCTCGCCTTCCTGATGGACCACGCCGGTCTCCGCCAGCGCCTCCAGATACACCTGCGGCTCGATCGGGCCATAGCCCTCGCCGGCGTTGAACGGCAGCTCGAATGCCGCGCAACGGATGTGGTCGAACAGGATCAGCGGCTGGTCCGGCGCGGTGCGCGCGTGCTCGGGCGAGGCGTCGGCGAAGAAATCCGGATGCCGCACCACGTACTGGTCCAGCGGCTGCGAACTGGCGACCAGCACGCCCAGCGCGGGCTGCTGGCGGCGGCCGGCGCGGCCGAAGCGCTGCCAGGTCGCCGCGACGCTGCCCGGGTAGCCGTTGAGGATCACCACGTCCAGCGCGCCGATGTCCACACCCAGTTCCAGCGCCGAGGTGCTGACGATGCCGTCGATGTCGCCGGCGCGCATCGCCCGCTCCACCTCGCGCCGTTCGGTCGGCAGGTAGCCGCCACGGTAGGCGCGGATCCGCGGGGGCTTGCGCGGGTCGTGGTCGAAGATGTCCTTGAGGTACTTGGTCAGCACCTCGACCATCAGCCGGCTCTGCGCGAACACCAGCGTCTTCAGGCCCGACTTGATGGCGATGCGCGCGATGCGGTTGGCCTGCGAGCGGGCCGAGGCGCGCAGGCCCAGGTCGGCATTGACCACCGGCGGGTTCCACAGCAGCACGTGCTTGTCGCCGGTGGGCGCGCCGGATTCGGTGATCGCATGCACCTGTTCCTCGACCAGCGCCTCGGCATGCGCGTGCGGGTTGCCGATCGTGGCCGAGCACAGGATGAACTGCGGGCGCACGCCGTAGAACGCGCAGATCCGCTTGAGCCGGCGCAGCACGTTGGTGACGTGGCTGCCGAACACGCCGCGGTAGGTGTGGATCTCGTCGATCACCACGTAGCGCAGGTTCTCGAAGAACTGCGCCCACTTGGTGTGATGCGGCAGGATCGCCTGGTGCAGCATGTCCGGGTTGGAGACGACGATGTCGCCATGCAGGCGGATCGCCTGCCGCGCATCGCCGGGCGTGTCGCCGTCGAAGGTGAAGGCCTTGACCCCCAGGTCGCCGGCGCGGTTGAGTTCCAGCAGCTCCGCCACCTGGTCCTGGGCCAGCGCCTTGGTCGGGAACAGGTACAGCGCCTTGGCCCGGCCCTGCATCGCCGCGGCCACCACCGGCAGCGTGTAGCACAGCGACTTGCCCGAGGCGGTCGGGGTGACGACGGCGACGTGCTCGCCGCGCTGGGTCGCGGCCCAGGCTTCGGCCTGATGGCTGTAGAGCTGGCCGATGCCGCGCGCCTGCAGGGCGGCCTTCAGCGCCTCGGGCACGTCGTCGGGAATCGGCGCATAGCGGCCCTCGCGCCCGGGAATGGTGAAGTTGCCGGTCACCCGGTCGGCATAGCGCCGCGCCAGGCGCGCGCCAAGCAGGGCGCCGTCGCGGCTGGGCAGACCATCGGTGGTGGCCAGCGCCTGTTCGCCGGCTTCGGTACGTGGAGCGAGGGGGAAGACCATCGGTGTACATCGGGATCGGGGCAGGCATCCAAGCAGAACGCCGTCTCACCGGGTGAGACGGCGCGCACGGATGCGGCGGCGGCAGAACGGAAAACCAACCAATCGCGGCCGCGGTGACGCTATCGTGCCGCCCACCCACCGGCATCGACAGGGACGCCACTGGCAGGATGACGACTTCCCCCCGTACTCATTGCGGCATGCGCCGCGCTGGCGCTGCCGCGGCACTGCTGCTGGCCGGTGCCGCGATCGCCCAGGACGCTCCGCGCCCACCGGAGGCCGCCGCCTCGCAGACGCAGATCCCCACGCTCGATGAGGTCCGTGCGCTGCAGCCGGACGAAGAGGAGGTGGATCTGTACCGGTTCAGGAACCCTGTCGAGCTGGAGGCCAACCGCTTCGACCGTGCGTGGCGGCCGCCGCCGTCGCCCGAACAGGTCAGCATGCAGGGCGGCTACGTGATCATGGGCATCAATTACCTGCTCGGCAAAGGGCTGCAGGGGCTGGGCCGCATCACCGGCGGGCCCGGTCCGATCCAGGCCGCGGTCGCGCGCCCTTCGCCGCTCGACGACGCGCAGCTGCTGCGGGCGGCGGCCTTCTGCGACGCCGATGCGATGCCCTGCGACCGTGCGCCACCACCCGCGACCGGCGACGCCGGACCGCGCTGACGCGCCACGCCGCCGCGTCGTGCGTGGCAGCGTGACACCGGCTGCAGGGCGGGCCAGCATGCGGACCCGCCCTGCTCCGGATCGGCCCATGCCCCTTGCCGCCTGCCGCATCGCCGCCCTGCTCGCCCTGGCGTGGGCCGTCCCGGCCTTCGCCATCACGCCGCCGGCACCGAAGCCGGCCTCGCGTGCCGAGGCCACCGCGATCATCGCCGACCTGCGCAGGGTGGTCAGCGACAACGGTATCGAACGGCTTGAACAGGTGCGGATCGGCGGCATCGAGCAGTGGGTCTCGATCCGCGGCAACGATGCCGGCAATCCCGTGCTGCTGATGCTGCACGGCGGCCCGGGCTGGGTGGCGATGCCCAGCAGCTGGTACTTCCAGCGCGGCTGGGAGGAGTACTTCACCGTGGTCCAGTGGGACCAGCGCGGCGCCGGCAAGACCTACGCGGACAACGATCCGCAGGCCGTCGCCGCGACGATGACCACGGGACGGATGGTCGCCGACGCCGAGGAGATGGTGGCCTGGCTGCGCGCGGAATTCGGCAAGGAGCGCATCTTCGTGCTCGGCCATTCCTGGGGCAGCTACCTCGGCCTGGAACTGGCGCAGCGGCGCCCGGACTGGCTGCACGCCTACATCGGCATCGGCCAGCTGAGCGACGGCCCCGAGAGCGAGCGCCGCGGCTGGGCCGCCACCCTGGCCCGCGCGCGCGCCGACGGCAACGCGCAGGCCATCGCCGAACTGGAAGCGCTGGCGCCCTATGCGGCCGGACGCGAGGCGGTGCCGCTGGAGGCGCTGATGGTCCAGCGCAGATGGCTCAACCATTACGGCGGGATGGTCCACAACCGCCGCGGTGGCGGCGCCGAGGCCGCCGCAATCGCGCTCTCGCCCGAGTACCGCGACAGCGACGTCCGCCAGGTCTGGGCCGGCAACGATTTTTCGATGGAGCACCTGCTGACCGAGGTGCTGACCATGGACATGCGCGGCGTGCGCGCGCTCGACTGCCCACTGCTGCTGTTCCTGGGCCGCCACGACATCAATGTGTCGTCCGAACTCGCCGCCGAATGGTTCGACCGGGTCCAGGCGCCGGCCAAGCACCTGGTCTGGTTCGAGCAGTCGGCGCACGAGGTGATGATCGAGGAGCCGGGCAAGACCCTGCTGTCGCTGGTCCAGCTGGCGCGGCCGTTCGCCGAGCGCGCCGGCGACATCCCGGCGTCCCAGCACCCCTGAACCATGCGGAGTCCGGTCATGATCGATCTCGCCTGGACGACCTCCGCCCCTTCGTCGCCGCACGCGATTTCGCACTGTCGCGTGCGTTCTACCGCGCACTGGGCTGGGACGAGGAGTACCAGGACGACAGCCTGGCGCTGCTGCACAACCGCGGCCATCGCTTCTCTCTGCAGGCCTGCGACGACGAGGCCTGGACCGGGAACAGCATGCTGCACAGCGGCGTGCGCGACGCCAGCGCCTGCCATGCGGCCATCGCGGCGCTGCTCGCGGACGGCCGCTTTCCCGGCGCACGCATCGCCGCACCGAAACGGGAACCCTACGGTGCGCTGGTCACCTGCGTCCGGGATCCCAGTGGCGTGCTGCTGCACCTGGCGCAGTGGGATCCCCGGCACGGCAGCCAGCGTTCAGACGCGTCGGGCGCGCAACCGCCCCGCCGATCCTCAACGAAATCCCAATGAAGAAATGACGGGCGGCGCCGATACGGCAGGCGGAGGCCCTTCCCGCGCCTGCCGGCCGCGCAGGCCGTCGGCCGCACCCACCGTCAGCGCCACATCCATGTACTGAGACGTTCCTTCCCCCGCACGCCCCCCCCAGCGCGTTCCTGCCCCGGAACGACGCACCGCGCCTCCCTGTTTCCAGGCCACATCCCGCGCCTTCACCCGCTGCCGCGACGGTGACGGGCGCGAGCGCATGTCCGCCTGCAGCCGGCAAGGCCGCGCTCCCGATCCCGATCTTCCCAGGACTTTCCCGATGAACTTCCTCCGCCGTTTCAAGGTGGGCGCGCGCCTCGCCGCCGCCTTCGGTCTGCTGCTGTGCCTGCTGCTGGGCATCGCCGCCGCCTCGCTCTACAGCAACAGCCAGCAGCAGGCCCAGTTCCACAAGGTCGTCAACGTGGACATGGTGCGCATGCAGCGCTTCACCGAACTGCTCCACCTCAACAACGACATGCTGCTGCTGCGCCGGGAGATGGTGATCAACCATGGCCAGGGGCTGGAGCGCGACCTGGAGGCGATGAAGGAACTGGTCCGCCGTTACGACGAGATCTGGGAGGTGCTGGTGGCCAACGCCCGGGTCGACGACCCGGTGGCGGAACAGGCGCGCGAGGACATCGTCCAGGCGCGCCTGACGGCCCGTGCGCTCAACCAGCAGCTGACCGCCCTGATGCAGGCCGGCGACTACGCGGGCGCGGCGCAGCTGACCGTGGCCGAGGCCCGGACCGCGGCCAACGCCTGGAACGAGGCCATCGAACGGGCCATCGCGCTGCAGCGCACCTACGTGGACGCGGCCACCGCCGACATGAAGCGGATCGACCGCACGATGACCGCCCTGGTGGTCGGTGTCGCGCTGGGCAGCCTGCTGCTGGGCACGCTGCTGGCGCTGGCGATCACCCGCAGCCTGACCACGCCGCTGGCGCGGGTGCAGGCGTCGATCGAGGCCGTGGCCCGCGGCGACCTGAGCCGGGTGGCGGTCGACCAGGGCCAGGACGAGCCGGCCGCGATGATCGTGGCGACCAACACCATGGTGCGGCTGCTGCAGCGGTATTCGGACGAGGCAGGCCGGATGATCCAGCTGCATGCCGCCGAGGACATGGGCCATCGCATGCCCGAGAACTTCCCCGGCGTCTACGGTGAGCTGGCGCGCGGCACGAACGCGATGGTGTTCGAACACCTCGATGCGATCGTCGATGCCATCAGCGTGCTCAACGAATATGCGAACGGCGACCTGCGCCGCGACGCGCGGCGCCTGCCCGGCAGCCGCGCGACGCTGCACGAGAGCATGGATGCGGCCAAGGCCAGCCTGCTGGCGATCAACGGCGAGATCCGCCGCCTGGCCGAAGCCGCCGCCGCCGGCGACTTCTCCGAGCGCGGCGACGTGGCGCGCTTCCAGCATGATTTCCGCCTGATGATCGGCGACCTCAACGCGATGATGGACGGCGCCGACCGTAGCCTGGGGGGGCTGTCGTCGGTGCTGGCGGCCATCGCCGCCGGCGATCTCACCACACGCATGCACGGCGATTTCCATGGCGTGTTCGCGAAGATGCGCGACGACGCCAATGCCACCGTCGAGCAGCTGACCGGCATCGTCGGCCGCATCCAGCAGTCCAACGTGGCCATCAACACCGCCGCCACCGAAATCGCCTCGGGCAACAACGACCTGTCGCGCCGCACCGAGCAGCAGGCCGCCAATCTGGAAGAGACAGCCGCCTCGATGGAGGAACTGACCTCCACCGTGCGCCAGAACGCCGACCACGCCCGCCAGGCGAACCAGCTCACCATCGGTGCGGCTTCGGTTGCCGCCCAGGGCGGTGAGGTCGTCGGCCAGGTGGTCACCACCATGGCCGACATCCAGGCCTCCTCGCGCAAGATCGCCGACATCATCTCGGTGATCGACGGCATCGCCTTCCAGACCAACATTCTGGCGCTCAACGCCGCGGTGGAAGCGGCCCGCGCCGGCGAGCAGGGCCGCGGCTTCGCCGTGGTCGCCACCGAGGTGCGTTCGCTGGCCCAGCGCTCGGCCACGGCGGCCAAGGAGATCAAGGGCCTGATCGAGGATTCGACCGGCAAGGTCGAGACCGGCTCGGCGCTGGCCCAGCAGGCCGGGGCGACGATGGGCGAACTGGTGGCCTCGGTGCAACGGGTGACCGACATCATGGCCGAGATCTCCGCGGCCTCGCAGGAACAGGCCGCCGGCATCGAGCAGGTCAACCAGACCATCACCCAGATGGACGAGACCACCCAGCAGAACGCGGCGCTGGTGGAGGAAGCCACCGCCGCGGCGCGTGCGATGGAGGAACAGGCCGCCGGCCTGGCTACCGCCATCGCCGTGTTCCGCATCGACGGCCAGGCCCGCGAACAGCCGCCCGTCGCCACCCGGCCGCAGCCATCGATGGCGGCACCCGCGATCGCGCACCGGCCGGCACGCACCGCAACGGTCCCGCGTGCGTCGTCCAGCGCCGTCGCCTTCGCCGACACGGACTGGGCCGAGTTCTGAGGCGACACGGTCGACGCGGGCGGCGGATGCACGAGCGTCCGCCGCCCTGCCGCGACCGTGGGCAGGCGGTCCCCGGACCCGCTCCTGACGGATCCGCGCAAGCGCATTGCGCGGACCGGTTGCATCGCAGGCAGGCGCAGTCGCACCAGCTCCCCGCGCGAGATGCGCGGGGCATGGTGCCAGGTCGGATGTCGGCGGATCCGCACGTCATGAATCGGGCCAGCACGGGCTGCACGCGGCGCCATGCAGGGGACTGCACGTCGCCAGCACGGTCAACAGGACTCGGGAGTGCCTTCGCCGCGCCGGAGTGGCGGGCCAGGGGGCACGGCAGCGGCTGCACGCCTGGAAGAATGGTGACCCCGGCGCGATTCGAACGCACGACCTGTCCCTTAGGAGGGGACCGCTCTATCCAGCTGAGCTACGGGGCCACAGGCGGCGGATTGTCGCATGGACGTCCTGCCCGGCAAAGGCCGGCACGCACGGCCAGGCAATGCCGCTTTGATAGAATCGCGCCACGTTCCCTGCGCCGCCGCCCCCACCCGCGGCGCGCCTCGGGCCTCCGTGCCCGCATCCGATCAGGAGATTCCATGTCCGCTGCTCTGCTCCAGGCCCTGGGCCTCGGCGCCACCAATTCCGGCACCTATCTCGGCGAAGGCCAGTGGTCGCAGGCCACCGGCGCCGGCGTGCTGTCGCCGACCAACCCGACCACCGGCGAGGTGATCGCCACGGTCGAGGCCACCACCGAGGCCGACTACGAGACCGTCGTCGCCCGCGCCCAGGCGGCGTTCAAGGTGTGGCGCACCACCCCGGCCCCGCGCCGCGGCGAGGCGATCCGCCTGTGCGGCGACGCACTGCGCCGGAACAAGGACGCGCTGGGTTCGCTGGTCGCGCTGGAGATGGGCAAGTCCAAGCCCGAAGGCGACGGCGAGGTCCAGGAGATGATCGACATCGCCGACTTCGCGGTTGGCCAGAGCCGCATGCTGTACGGCTACACGATGCATTCCGAGCGCCCGGGCCACCGGATGTACGAGCAGTACCAGCCGCTGGGCCTGGTCGGCATCATCTCCGCGTTCAACTTCCCGGTCGCGGTGTGGGCATGGAATTCGTTCCTGGCCGGCATCTGCGGCGACATCTGCATCTGGAAGCCGTCCAACAAGACCCCGCTGACCGCGATCGCCTCGATGAAGATCTGCAACGAGGCGCTGCGCGAAGCCGGCTTCCCGGACATCTTCTTCCTGATCAACGACGCCGGCACCGCCCTGTCGGAGAAGCTGGTCGACGACCGCCGCGTGCCGCTGATCAGCTTCACCGGCTCGACCCAGGTCGGCCGCGTGGTCAACGAGAAGGTCGCCCGCCGACTGGGCCGCTGCCTGCTGGAGCTGGGCGGCAACAACGCGATCATCCTCGACGAGACCGCCGACCTGAAGCTGGCGATCCCGGGCATCGTGTTCGGCGCGGTCGGCACCGCCGGCCAGCGCTGCACCACCACCCGCCGCCTGATCGTGCATGCCTCGCTGTACGACACCGTGGTCGAGACCCTGGTCAAGGCCTACAAGCAGGTCGAGGGCAAGATCGGCGACCCGACCGATGCGGCCAACCTGATGGGCCCGCTGAACAGCGAAGCGGCGGTCGAGCAGTTCCTGGCCTCGATCGAGAAGGCCAGGGCCAGCGGCGGCACCATCGCCACCGGCGGCACCCGCATCGACCGCGCCGGCAACTTCGTGCTGCCGGCGATCGTCACCGGCCTGAAGAACAGCGACGAGGTCGTCCAGCACGAGACCTTCGCCCCGATCCTGTACGTGATGAAGTACGAGACCCTGGACGAGGCGATCGACATGCAGAACGGCGTGCCGCAGGGCCTGTCGTCGTCGATCTTCACCCAGAACCTGAAGGCGGCCGAGAAGTTCCTGTCGGCGGCCGGCAGCGACTGCGGCATCGCCAACGTCAACATCGGCACCTCCGGTGCCGAGATCGGCGGCGCGTTCGGCGGCGAGAAGGACACCGGCGGCGGCCGCGAGTCCGGCTCGGACGCGTGGAAGGTCTACATGCGCCGCCAGACCAACACGATCAACTACTCCGATTCGCTGCCGCTGGCCCAGGGCATCAAGTTCGACCTGTAAGACCACGCGCGGCGGCTCCCTCACCGGGGCCGCCGCGCCGCTTTGCGGACCACGCCGGCCGGGCCGGCCTCCCGCAGGACATGCCGATGCAGGATCTCTCGCCGACCGCGCGCTTCTCCAACCGGGTCGAGGACTATGTCCGCTACCGGCCCGACTATCCGCCCGCCCTGCTGCACTGGCTGCACCGGGAGATGGGCGTGGCCGCCGACGCCCGGGTGGCCGACATCGGCGCCGGCACCGGCATTTCCACGAAGATGTTCCTCGACGCCGGCCACCCGGTGACCGCGGTCGAGCCGAACGCGGCGATGCGCGCCGCGGCCGAGCGCTGGCTGGGCGGCGATGCCGGCTTCCGCGCGGTGGACGGCCGTGCCGAAGCCACCACGCTGGCCGATGCGAGCGTCGACCTGGTCTCCGCCGCGCAGGCCTTCCACTGGTTCGACCAGCAGGCGGTCAAGGCCGAATGGGCGCGCATCCTGCGTCCCGGCGGCCTGGCCGCGATCTACTGGAACTCGCGCCGGCTCACCGGCAGCGCCTTCCTCGAAGGCTACGAGCAGTTGCTGCTCGAGCACGGCCTGGACTACAGCAGCGTGTCCGAGCGCTACGGCGACGACGCGATGATGGAGCGCTGGTTCGGCGAGGGCCTGCGCGGCAAGGCCCGCTTCGATCACGGCCAGCGGCTGGATTTCGACGCGCTGCGCGGGCGTCTGCTGTCCTCCTCCTACGCGCCGCCGGCCGGCCACCCCGGCCACGCGCCGATGCTGGAGGCGCTGCGCGCCCTGTTCGACGCCACCGCACGCGATGGTCTGGTCGATTTCGATTACGACACCCGCGTGTTTGCCGGTACCCTTTCCGCCTGAAATCCCTCCCCCGGCCATTCCTCGATGAGCATCCCTTCCCCGCAGAACAGCAGCCTGGCGATCGTCAGCCTGGTCGCCGGCATCCTCGGCTGGACCCTGTTCCCGTTCCTCGGCAGCATCGGCGCGATCATCGCCGGCCACATGGCGCGCTCCGAGATCCGCCGCACTCCGGGCCTGCAGGGCGACGGGATGGCCGTGATCGGGCTGATCCTGGGCTGGGCGTCGGTGGTGCTGTGGATCGTCGGCATCCTCGTCTTCATCCTGTTCTTCGGTGGCCTGGCCTGGCTGGGCACGCGCTGACATGTACGGCATCGCACGTCCCTTCCTGTTCGCCCTGCCGCCCGAGCGCGCGCACGGCATCACCCTCAACACCCTGGACCTGGCCTACCGCAGCGGTCTGGGCGGACTGCTCACGCGCCGTCCGGAGCCGTTGCCGACGAAGGTCTTCGGGCTGAACTTCCCGAACCCGGTCGGCCTGGCGGCCGGCCTGGACAAGAACGGCGACCACATCGACGCGTTGCTGGCGCTGGGCTTCGGTTTCGTCGAGATCGGTACCGTCACCCCGCGCCCGCAGCCGGGCAACCCGCAGCCGCGGATGTTCCGGCTGGTCGGCGACCAGGCCCTGATCAACCGCCTGGGATTCAACAACGGCGGCGTCGACGCGCTGGTGCGCAACGTCGAACGCGCCAGCCGCAAGGGCGGCCTGCTCGGCATCAACATCGGCAAGAACAAGGACACCGCCAACGAGGACGCGGCGCACGATTACCTGCACTGCCTGGAGCGCGTCTACCCGCTGGCCGACTACATCACGGTCAACATCTCCTCGCCCAACACCGCCGGCCTGCGCGAACTGCAGGAGGAGCAGGCGCTGCGCCGCCTGGTCGCCGCGCTGCGCGAGGCGCAGGAACGCCTGGGCGCGCAGCATGGCCGCCGCGTACCGCTGCTGGTGAAGGTCGCTCCGGACCTGAGCGACAACGACATCGACGCCGCCGCGCGCGTGCTCGGCGACCTGGCGGTCGATGGCGTGATCGCGACCAACACCACCATCGCCCGCACCAGCGTGCAGGGGCACCGGCACGCCTCGGAAACCGGTGGCCTGTCGGGCGCGCCGCTGATGGGCCAGTCGACGCTGGTGCTGCGCCGGTTGCGCGCACGGCTGCCGGAGTCGGTTCCGCTGATCGGCGTGGGCGGCATCCTGTCCGGCGCCGACGCGGTGGCCAAGATGGCTGCCGGCGCGAGCCTGGTGCAGTGCTACAGCGGCCTGGTCTACCGCGGGCCGCAGCTGATCGCCGAGTGCGTGGACGCGATGCGCCGGCGCAAGGAATCGCCCAGCCGCGGAACGGCCGACCCGGCATGACGTCCCTGTACCGGCTGTACGGCGACGCCGACCTCTCGGCGCGCAACACCTTTGGCGTCCCCGCGCGGGCGCCGTGGATGCTGGAGGTCAACGACACCGCCACCCTGCCCGAGGCGCTGGACCTGCCGCAGATCCGCGGCCTGCCGCTGCTTCCGCTGGGCGGCGGCAGCAACCTGCTGTTCGCCGGCGACGCGCCCGGCGTGGTCCTGGCCCTGCAGGCGGCCGGCGTGCGGATCCTGTCCGAGCACGACGACCACGCGATCGTCCGCGCCGACGCGGGCCTGGCCTGGCACGCGCTGGTGCTGTGGACCCTGCGGCAGGGCCTGTGCGGCCTGGAAAACCTGGCCCTGATCCCCGGCCATGCCGGTGCGGCCCCGATCCAGAACATCGGCGCCTACGGCACCGAGGTCGGCGAGTTCGTGCACGCGGTCGAGGCCTGGGACCGCGACGCCGGCCAGCTGGTCCGGCTGGACCGCGACGCCTGTGCGTTCGGCTACCGCGACAGCGTGTTCAAGCGCACGCCGGACCGCTACCTGCTGGTCGCGCTCGAACTGGCGTTGCCGCGCCACGCCCCGCTGCGCACCGGCTACGCCGGCATCGCCGAGGAACTGGCGGCCAGCGGCATCGCCCAGCCCAGCGCCAGCGACGTGGCCGGCGCGGTGATCCGCATCCGCCGCCGCAAGCTGCCCGACCCGGCGGTGACCGGCAACGCGGGCAGCTTCTTCAAGAATCCACTGGTGGCCACGTCGCGTGCCGACGCGCTGAAGGCCGCGCACCCGGCGTTGCCGGTGTTCGAGGCCGGTCACGCGCAGCGCAAGCTGTCGGCGGCCTGGTTGATCGAAGCGGCCGGGTGGAAGGGCGCGCGCGAGGGCGACGCCGGCGTGTCCGCCGAGCACGCGCTGGTACTGGTCAACCACGGCCAGGCCAGCGGCGCGCAGCTGCTCGCCCTGGCCCGGCGCATCGCCGGCTCGGTCCAGGACCGCTTCGGCGTGGCGCTCGACCCCGAGCCGCGGCTGATCGGCGCGCAGTGGTGAGCAGCCCGGCGCCCACCGATGGCCTGGCGGCGGTACCGGCCGCCGCGCACCGATGACGGCCGTGCCGCGCGACCTGCCCGTGCCCATCCGCGCCGCGCTGCTCATGCTCGGCAGCACCGCGTTCTTCGCGATGATGGTCATCGCCATCCGCCTGGCCTCGGAGAGCCTGCACACCTTCGAGGTCGCGTTCTTCCGCAACCTGTTCGGGCTGGTGGCGGCGCTGCCACTGCTGCTGCGGCATGGCCCGGGCCTGCTGCGCACGACCCAGTTCCCGCGCTACATCTTCCGCTGCCTGATCGGCGTGTGCTCGATGATCGCCGGGTTCTGGGCGATCGGCCATCTGCCGCTGGCGCAGGCGATCTCGCTCTCGTATTCCACGCCGCTGTTCGCGACCATCGCCGCGGCCGCCCTGCTCGGTGAGCAGGTCCGCGTGCGGCGCTGGGCGGCGGTGGCGCTGGGCTTCGCCGGCGTGCTGCTGATCGTGCGGCCCGGCACCACCGGCTTCAGCACCGGCACGATGATCGCGCTGCTGGCCGCGTTGCTGTCCAGCCTGGTGGCGATCCAGATCAAGCAGCTGTCGGCCACCGAGCCGGCCGACCGCATCGTCCTCTACACCACACTGCTGTGGGTGCCGATGTCGCTGCTGCCCGCGCTCAGCGTCTGGCAGTGGCCGCAGGGCATCGTCTGGCTGTGGCTGGCCGCGGCGGGCCTGTTCGGCACCGGCGGGCACATGCTGTGGACGCGCGCGCTCAAGCTCGGCGAGGTCTCGGCACTGACTCCGATCGGCTTCATGCAGCTGCCGATCGTCGCGGTCCTGGCCTGGCTGCTGTTCGACGAAGCGATCGATCGCTGGACGCTGGCCGGCGCGCTGGTCATTTTCGGCGCGAACGCCTATATTGCGCACCGCGAAGCGACATTGGCCCGCCGCGCGGCAACCGACTCTCCGAGTTCGGGAGCCAAACCGGGCGAATGACACGACGCACCGCCGACCGGCATCGGGTCGGGCATGTGAAGAAAATGCTTCACGGATTGTTGCCCAAACCCGACGATGCCGGTATCATGGGCGGCTCAATCGGGGTGTAGCTCAGGCTGGTAGAGCGCTACGTTCGGGACGTAGAGGTCGCAGGTTCGAATCCTGTCTCCCCGACCAATCAGGTGTGACACGCAGATGCCGGCCTCGCGCCGGTTTTTTGCTTTCTGGCGCCCGCTGGCGCCGACGCGTCCCGCGAGACCGCCGGCCCGGGGCCGGCGCCGCTCGAGGACTCCGCAATGCCGCCATCCGCCATGCCCTCCTCCCCTCCGCAGCGCAGCGGGCAATGGCTGGTGCTGGCCGGCATCCTGCTGGCCGCGTTCAACCTGCGCACCGCGGTGACCTCGCTGACGCCGCTGCTGGACGTGCTCGGTAGCGCGTTCGGTTTCGGCCCGACCATGACCGGCGTGCTCGGCATGGTGCCCACCGCCGCCTTCGCGGTGTTCGGCGTGGCGACGCCGGCGATCGGCCACCGCATCGGGCTGGAGCGCACCGCGCTGCTGGCGATGGTGCTGGCCGCGGCCGGGCTGCTGATGCGCTCGTTCGTCGGCGGTACCGGCGGCCTGCTGGTCTGCTCCGCGGTGGCGCTGGCCGGCATGGGCATCGGCAACGTGGTGCTGCCGCCGCTGGTGAAGCGCTACTTCCCGTCGCGCGTGGGCACCGTCAGCACGGCCTACATCACCATCCTGCAGGTCGGCACGATGCTGCCGGCCCTGCTGGCGGTACCGCTGGCCGATGCGGCCGGCTGGCGGGTCTCGCTCGGCGTGTGGTCGCTGATGGCCGTCGCCGCCGCGCTGTCGTGGATCGGCGTGCTGCGCGCCGGGACGCATGGCAACGCGCTGCTCGCGCGCATCCACGACGCCGCGGTGACGCCGGGCGACGCCGCCCCCGAACTCGGCGCTGCGCGCCCACGCGGCCGGGTGTGGCTCACCTCGCTCGGCTGGGGCATGGCGGTGATGTTCGGCATGACCTCGCTGGTGACCTACTCGATGTTCACCTGGCTGCCGCGGCTGCTGGTGGAGGCCGGCGCCAGCCGCGCCTTCGGCGGCAGCATGGTCGCGCTGTTCTCGGCGCTCGGCCTGGTCGGCGCACTGTCGATGCCGGCGCTGGCCACGCGTCTGCGCAATCCCTATCCGCTGGTGCTGCTGTGCGTGCTGGCCTACCTGGGTGCGTTCGCCGGGCTGCTGTGGGCGCCGATGAGCCTGCCGGTGCTGTGGGTGGTACTGCTCGGCCTGGGTCCCAGCACCTTCCCGTTGACCCTGACCCTGATCAACCTGCGCACGCGCACGCCGGAGGGCTCGGCGGCGCTGTCGGGCTTCATGCAGGGCGTCGGCTACAGCCTGAGCTGCCTGGGTCCGCTGCTGTTCGGCTGGCTGCACGAACGCAGCCACGGCTGGACGCTGCCGTTCGCCTTCCTGCTCGGCTGCGTCAGCCTGACCGCGATCGGCGCCTGGTTCGTCTGCCGGCCGCAGCTGCTCGAGGACCGCTGGTAGTAGGTGCAGCGCGGCCCGGTGACGCAAGGCGCCCCGGACGCCGGAGGATGTACGCGTCCGCACTTCGCGCATACGCACCAGCGGGCCACGCACGGACACGCGGTGGCGCCGTGTCGCAGGTCGGCACGATCCACGCGCCACCGGCGACCACCACACGCGCTGTCCCCGGCGGCGTCATCCAGCCGCCGGCATGCTCAGTGCCGGACCTGGCCCTCGCCGCGCACGACGAAGCGCTCCACGGTCAGCGCTTCCAGGCCCATCGGGCCGTAGGAATGCAGGCGCGTGGTCGAGATGCCGATCTCGGCCCCCAGGCCAAGCTCGCCGCCATCGGAGAAGCGCGAGGAGGCGTTGACCATCACCACCGCCGAACGCAGCGCCTGCACGAAGGCCTCGGCATTGGCCGCGTCGGCGGTGGCGATCACCTCGGTGTGGTCCGATCCGTGCCGGCGGATGTGGGCGATGGCGGTGTCCAGGTCGGGGACGACACGGATCGCCAGGATCAGGTCGAGGAACTCGGCCGCGTAGTCCTCCTCACCGGCGTCGCCCAAGCCAGCGACGAGCGCGCGGCTGGCTGCGTCGCCGCGCAGCTCGACGCCACGCTCGCGCAGCGCCGCAGCGGCGGCAGGCAGGAAGCGCGGCGCGATGTCGGCATGCACCAGCAGCGTTTCCAGTGAATTGCACGCCGACGGCCGCGAGACCTTGCCGTCGACCAGCAGACGCAGCGCCAGATCGATGTCGGCGCTGGCATCGACGAACAGATGGCAGACGCCCTTGTAGTGCTTGATCACCGGCACCCGCGCATGCTCGGCGACGAAGCGGATCAGGCCTTCACCTCCGCGCGGGATCGCCAGGTCGACGATGTCGTTGAGCTGCAGCAGCTCCAGCATCGTCTCGCGACGCAGGTCGGTGACCAGGGTCAGCGCGGCCTCGGGCACGCCGGCGGCGGCCAACGCGCGCTTCAGCGCCGCGGCGATCGCGGTATTGGAATGGATCGCCTCCGAGCCGCCGCGCAGGATCACGCCGTTGCCGGCCTTGATGCACAGCGCCGCGGCATCGGCGGTCACGTTCGGCCGTGCCTCGTAGATCATCGCGATCACGCCCAGCGGCACCCGCACCTTCTGCACGCGGATGCCGTTCGGACGCACGTCCTCACGGGTCACCTGGCCGACCGGATCGGGCAGCGCGGCAACTTCGCGCAGCGCGGCGGCGATACCGGCCAGACGCTTCTGATCGAGCGCCAGCCGATCGAGCATCGCGCTGCCGGTGCCCTTGCCCCTGGCGGCCTCGAGATCGCGCGCGTTCGCTTCCAGGATGAGACCTGCATCGGCTTCCAGCGCGGCGGCCATCGCCTCGAGCAGGTCGCGCTTGGCGGGCGACGACAGCGTGGCCAGCGTCTGCGCCGCATCGCGGCACTGCAGGGCGAGGGTCTTGATCGTCATGGCAGCGGGACCGTTGGGGGTGAAGGGTGAAGGGTGAAGGGTGAAGGGTGAAACGCGATGGTGAAGCCGCAATCGGTGTGCAGTGCATTGGAAAGATCAAAGCGGTTCTGACGCTTCACTCTTTTCCCTTCACCCTTCACCCACTACAGCAGCACCAGATCGTCGCGGTGGATCACGTTGCCACCGTAGTTGTAGCCGAGGATCGCCTCGATGTCGCGCGAGTGCCGGCGTGCGATGCGGCGGATGTCCACCGCCGAGTACTGGCTGACCCCGCGTGCGATCCGCTGCTCGCCGTCGCCATCGCGCAGCAGCACCGCGACCATGTCGCCCCGGCGGAAGTCGCCCTCGGCACCGGTCACGCCGCCGGGCAGCAGCGAGGCACCCTTGTCGGCCAGCGCCGAGGCAGCGCCGGCATCGACCAGGATGCAGCCCGGTTCCAGCGGCGCGTGCCGCAACCAGTACTTGCGCGCTGCGTCGCGGCTCTGGCCGGCGTGGATGCGGGTGCCATGCAGCCGGCCCTGCGCCAGCGCCCGCACCACGTCGCCGTTGCGGCCGTTGAACAGGAAGGTGTCGATGCCCACGCGCCCGGCCTTGGCCGCGGCCTCCAGCTTGGTGCGCATGCCGCCGGTGCCGGCCGCGCTGCCCGAGCCGCCAGCCATCGCCAGCACCTCGGGCGTGAGCTCGGGTACCTCGTGCAGCGGCTGCGCATCGGCGTGTCGGCGCGGATCGGCGGTATACAGACCGTCGATGTCGGTGGCGATGAACAGCGCATCGGCATCGATCAGCGCCGCCACCGTCGCGGCCAGGTTGTCGTTGTCGCCGAGCTTGAGCTCGTCCACCGACACGGTGTCGTTCTCGTTGACCACCGGCAGCGCGCCCAGCTGCAGCAGTTCGCCCAGCGTGGCGCGTGCGTTGAGATAGCGGCGGCGGTTGCGCAGGTCGTCGTGGGTCAACAGCACCTGCGCGACCGGGCGCTCGAAGAAGCGCTGCCACAGTGCGATCAGCTGCGCCTGGCCGAGCGCGGCCAGCGCCTGCCGCGCGGCCATCGCCGCACCGGCCTCGGCCGCCTTCGGCACGATCGCACGCCCGGCCGCGACCGCACCGGACGACACGATCACCAGTTCGCGCCCGGCCAGCAGGTTGGCCGAGACGAACTGCGCCAGACCGAGCGCGAAGCGCGGCGACAGCCCGCCTCCATCGGCGGCCAGCAGGCTGCTGCCGACCTTGAGCACGCCGCGCCGCCACGGCGGCAGCGTCTGTTCGGGAAACGGCGAGACGCTGGCGGCGGTGTCGGTCATGGCTCAGTGCCGGATGCGCTCAGTGCGCGTCCCATGCGTGGATGGTGATGTCGGAGGTCTCGCGCAGCACCAGCGGATCGCGCGCGACCAGCGCCCGCGCCTGCTCCAGGCTGTCGACGTTCTTCAGCAGATACGCGCCGCCGCTGCCGTCGCTGAAGCCACCGGTCAGCTCCAGCTGGCCGGCCGCGCGCAGTTCGGCGAGGAACGCGCGATGCGGCTCGATCACATCGGCCGGAAAGTCGGGCCGGCGCATCGCCAGCACCAGATAGCGCGTCATGCCAGCGCCTCCCAGCGGGCACGCAGCACGTCCAGCTGCAGATCGGCGGCCGCACCAGGCGACACGCGTGCGGCCAGGCTGCCTTCCGGCGTCCGGCCCTGCCCGGCCGTGTCGGCGCTGGCCGCAGCGGCCTTGTAGGCCTCGCGGAACGGCACGCCGGCGACGGCAGCCTCGACCGCGACGTCGGTGGCGTACATGCCCGAATCGATCGCCGCGCGCAGGCGGTCCTCGCGCCATTCCAGGTTGGCCAGCAGCGCCGGCAGCAGCTCCAGCGCGGCCAGACCGTGGGCGAAGCCGTGCACGATCGCGCCCTTGCTGTTCTGCAGATCGCGGTGATAGCCCGAGCTCAGCGACAGCAGCTGCTCGATCTCGGTGCGCGCCGCGGCGACACTGGCGTGGGTCGCACGCATCAGCTCGATCACGTCCGGGTTGCGCTTGTTCGGCATGATCGAGCTGCCGGTGGTGTACTGCGCCGGCAGCGCGACGAAGCCGAACTCGCCGCTGGTGAACAGCGACAGGTCCCAGGCGATCCGGCGCAGGTCCAGCGTGGCGCCGCCCAGCGCTTCCAGCGCGGCCAGCTCGAACTTGCCGCGCGAGAGCTGCGCGTACATCGGCGAGACCTGCATCCGCGCGAAGCCCAGCGCCTGCGTGGTGTGGGCACGGTCCAGCGGCAGGTTGACGCCGTAACCGGCGGCGGTGCCCAGCGGATTGGTGTCGACCAGCTTCAGCGTGTCGGTGGCGCGGATCGCGTTGTCGATGAAGCCTTCGGCCCAGCCCGCCCACCACATGCCGGCCGAGGACACCACGGCGCGCTGGATGTGGGTGTAACCGGGCACCGGCAGGTCCTTCTCGGCCTCGGCACGGTCGAGCGCGACACGCGCGATCTCGCGGCTCAGCTCCGCCACGCGCGCCAGCTTCTCCTTCAGCCACAGGCGCGTTGCGACCAGGATCTGGTCGTTGCGGCTGCGGCCGGTATGGATGCGGCGGCCGGCATCGCCCAGACGCTCGGTCAGGCGCGCCTCGATCGCCGAGTGGCAATCCTCGTACTGCTCGTCCAGCACGAAGGCGCCGCTGCGGAAATCGTCGGCGAGGACCGCCAGCTCGCGCTTCAGACCGGCCAGTTCGTCGGCGCTGAGGATGCCGATGTGCTGCAGGCCCTCGGCATGCGCGGTGCTTGCGACGATGTCGTGCAGGAAGAACTCGCGGTCCAGGATCACGTCGTTGCCGGCGAGGAAGGCCTGGATCTTGGCATCCACGGCCACACCGGGCTTCTGCCACAACAGGTTGGTCATGCCGCGCCCTCCACCTTGAACGCCGGGATCGCGGTCATTTCGTCCAGCCCCAGCGCGATGTTGATGTTCTGCACGGCCTGGGTGGCCGCGCCCTTGAGCAGGTTGTCGATGGTCGCCACCACCACCACGCGCTTGTTGCCCGGCGCGGTGGTGAAGCCGCCGATCTGCACGCCGTGGCGGCCGGCGATGCGGCTGACCCACGGCGCCTCGTCGATCACCTCGACCAGCGGTTCGCCGGCATAGCGCTGCGCGTACAGCGCCTTGATCGCCTCGGGCGCGAGCGGCTGCTGCAGCCACAGGTTGATCGTCATCGTGATGCCGCGGAAATGCGGCGCCACATGCGGCATGAACTCGACCGGCACGCCGAGCTGGGTGGAGACCTCGCGCTCGTGCATGTGCTGGGTCAGCGCATACGGCATCAGGTTGTCGGCCAGCAGCTCGGTGTTGTTCTTGTCCGACGGCGTGGTGCCGGCGCCGGAATAGCCGGACACGCCGAAGCACTGCGGCGGGCCGGCCAGCTGGTCCAGCAGCGGCGCGATCGCCAGCTGCATCGCGGTGGCGTAGCAGCCCGGGTTGCTGATCCGCTTCTGCCCGGCATAGCGGCCGCGGGTCAGTTCCGGCAGGCCGTAGTACCAGCCGCGGTCGAAACGGTAGTCGGCCGACAGGTCGACGACGATGGTGTCCGGCGCGGCCGCGTCCAGCGCCTCCACGAACGGCGCGCCCTTGCCGTTGGGCAGGGCCAGCACCACGACGTCGGCACGCCTGGCCGCCATCGCCTGCGGGTCGAGATTCTCGAAGCGCAGTTCGCCGCTGTAGGCCGCGTTGTGATCGGCCACGCGCTGGCCGTCCAGCTCGCGCGAGGAGACGAAGGCCAGCTGCAGCTGCGGATGCGCGGCGACCAGCTTGATCAGTTCGCTGCCGGTGTGGCCGCGGGCGCCGACGATGCCGACGGTGTAGTGCTTGCTCATGCGTGTGCTTCCAGGCGGTGCTGCAGGTGGCGCTTCACACCCTGCCACTCGCTGTCGATGATGGAGAAGACGACGGTGTCGCGTGGGGTACCGTCGGCGTGGCGTTTGTGGTGGCGCAGGATGCCGTCCTGCTTCGCGCCCAGGCGCGCGATCGCCGCGCGCGAAGTGTGGTTGAAGAAGCTGGTCTCGAAGGCGACGCCCAGGCAGCCCAGCGTGTCGAACGCATGCGTCAGCAGCATCAGCTTGGTCTCGGTGTTGACCCCGCTGCGCTGCACCCGCGGCGCGTACCAGGTGTAGCCGACCAGCAGCCGCGGCACCGTCGCGTCCAGCCCGTACAGGCGGGTGCTGCCGACGATGGCGCCGGCCGCATCACGGACGACGAACGGCAGCGCCTCGCCGTCTTCCTGCGCCTGCAGCGCGGCGGCGATGTACGCATCGACGTGCACCGGCGCCGGCACGTTGGTGTACCACAGCCGCTCCAGCCCGCTGCCGTCCAGCGCCGCGCGCAGGCCATCGGCATGCGCCGCCTGCAGCGGCTCCAGCGTGGCATGCGTGCCGCGCAGCGTCGGCACGGCGCGCCAGGCCTGCGGCAGCGTGGCCGTGGACATGTTCAGCCGACCAGCGTCGGCTGGCGCGTGGCGCAGTGCGCGACGCAGTGCTGGATCTGGGCGAAGTCCTCCAGCCCGTACCAGAACACCTTCCACTTCTCCTGCTTGAAGCAGCCGTCGGACTCGGCGTAGTAGAAGATGTTGACCTGGTTGTTGTGGCGCGAACGCCAGAACAGCTGCGGGGTTTCCTCGCGCATCACGTTCCAGACCGCGCGGCCCAGCCCTTCGCCCTGCGCGTCGTCGAGCACCGCGAACTTGTCCAGGTAGGTGTAGCCGGCGGCCTCGGTCAGGATCACCGCGGCGCGGTAGTTCTCGCTGACGTAGGCGCGCAGCAGCGTGGTGGTCTCGAAGTAGTCCGGCACCAGTGCGCGGCCGAAGCTGGATTCGATCAGCGACTTCATCCGGTCCAGGTCGAGCTCGGCCCAGGAGGTCGCGCGCAGCACGCGCTCGCCACGACGCACCAGGGTGCCCGAGCCCTTGTGGGTGAACAGTTCCTTGGCCAGGTCCGCCGGCCGGGTGATCGACACCGACGACTCCAGCGGCAGCTTGTCCAGCAGGTCCTTGATCTGTTCGATCTTGACCTTCATGCCGCCGTGGATCCACGGCTGCTCGATCAGGTGGTCGTACTCGGTGGACAGGTTGATCGAGTCGATCACCTTGCCCTCCTCGTCGAGCAGTCCGCCGGTGCCGGTCAGGAAGATGATCTTGTACGGCTGCAGTTCGCGGACCAGTTCGTTGGCGGCGAAGTCGGCATTGATGTTGAGGATCTGGCCGCTGACGGTCTCGCCCAGGCTGGTGATCACCGGGATCGAGCCGGCCTTCAGGCTGGCCTCGATCGGCGCTAGGTTGACCTTGCGCACCTCGCCGACCAGGCCATAGGTCGCCTGGTCCAGGTACTCGGCCTCGAACACGCCGCCGGTGATCGAGGTCGCACGCGCGCCGTTCTGCTGCAGCGCCTCGACCAGCTTCAGGTTCGAGGCCTGGAACACCTTGCGCACGATCGCCAGGCCTTCCGGCGAGGTCACGCGCAGGCCGCCGATGGTCTGCTTGACGATGCCGGCCGCCGACAATTCCGCATCCAGCTGCGGACCGGCACCGTGCAGCACGATCGGGGTCAGGCCGACTTCCTGCAGGAAGGTCAGCGACGAGGTCAGGTCGTCCAGTTCATCGCGCAGCACCGCGCCCCCCACCTTGACCACGGCGAAGCGCTTGGCGTCCAGCTGCGAGAAGCGCTTGAGGTACTGGCTGATCTCCTTCGCACTGGCCATGCTCGAGAGCAGGCGCACGATGGTCTGGCGGGTCTGGGCGTTGGTGACGGGGATGTTCACTGGGACGATGTCTGCGGAAGGTGGGAAACAACCGGCAACGACGCCGGAAGAACGCGGCTCAGCCGCGCAGGAGGAAGCGGCCGGCGCTCATCGCGGGCCGTTGATGATCCGGTCGACCGAGGTCGCGTAACCCTGCAGCTGCTCCAGCGTCACGAACTCGTCGGCGGTATGCGCCTGGGCGATGTCGCCCGGGCCGTAGACCAGCGCGGTGTAACCGCCGGCGGAGAACAGCGAGGCCTCGGTCCAGAAATCGACCGCGTTGCCGATCGGCAGGTCCAGCGCGTCGGCGACGTCGCGCGCGGCCAGGCGCCGTTCTTCCGCACGGGCGATGTCACCGGAGGGCAGACTCGGTCCGCGGAAGGTTTCCTCGAAGTGCGCGGCGGCCGGCTCGGCGAAGCCGGCGAAGGTCGCCAGCAGATCGTCGATGTCCATCGACGGCAGCGGACGGAAGCCGAAGCGCAGCTCGGCCGCAGGCGCGATCATGTTGGCCTTGATCCCGCCATCGACCCGGCCGATGTTGAAGCGCAGCCCGGTCAGGCCGCCGAAGCGCGCATGCGCCAGCGACTCGACATGGTCCAGCGCCCGGCCGCCCCAGCGCATCGCCTGGTGCAGCGCGCTGGCCGACGGATCCTGCCTGCCGGACGCATGACCGGCGCGGCCGGCGAACTTCATCAGTACCGAACTGATGCCGCGATGGGCCAGCACCGCCTCGCCCATCGTCGGCTCGGCGACCAGGATCGCCTCGTAGGGCAGGCCGCGCGCCAGGAAGGCGGCGATGCAGCGCGGGTCGTTGGCTTCCTCGTCGGAGGAGAACAGGAACGCCGCATCGCCGTCGCCGGCGTTGGCCGCAGCGATCAGCGCAGCGGCCGCGCCCTTGATGTCGCAGACGCCCAGGCCGACCACGCGGTCGTCCAGCCGCCGCATCGTGTGCGGATCGGCGCTCCACGCCGGCGAATCGGGCACGGTGTCCAGATGCACGTTGAACAGGTACTTCGGCGTGCCGCGCACCGCGTACAGGCTGACCGCACCGGCGCCGTGGTCGATCACCTCGACGGCGAAGCCGGGCAGCTGCGCGCGGATGTAGTCGAAGATGCCACCGGTGGTGATCGCACGCGGCGGGTTGCGGGTGTCGAAGGACACCAGCGTCTCCAGATGCGTGAGCGTGGTTGCGAGCAGGTCGGTCATGGTCGGTCTTGGTTGCGGTGGAGGCTCAGGCGATCGCCCGGGTGTAGATGTCGCTGTCGAGCCGCTCCATCAGCCGGTCGGGCCGGGCCGGCGGGGTGAATCCGAACTGCGTGTAAAGCCCATGCGCATCGAAGGTGGCCAGCATGAAGCGGCGCAGGCCCTGCAGCTGCGGATGCTCCATGATCGTCGCGACCAACTGCTTGCTGTAGCCGCGCCCACGATGCTCCGGCAGCACGAACACGTCGGCCAGGTACGCGAAGGTGGCGCCATCGGTGATCACCCGCGCGAACGCCACCTGCCCGACGCCATCGAGATAGCCGCCGAAGCACAGCGAGCCGGCGATCGCACGCTCGACCACCGCACGGGGAATGCCGCGGCACCAGTAGGCCTCGGTCGCGAGGAAGGCATGGATCAGATCCACGTCCAGTTCATGCCGGTCGGTGCCGATGCGCAGCGTGCCCACGTCAGCCTGCATCCGCCACGAAGAACCAGGCCACGGCGATCAGTCCGTCGCGGATCTCGAACACCGCCATGTTCTCCACCGCCCGGTCGCCCAGCCCATGGATGCGCTCATGGTCGAACACCGTATTGCCCACCACCGTGCGCGAGATCAGTTCGGCGCGCAGTGCCGGGTTGTTGAACCGGTGTTCGGCGTAGAACGCGGCCAGCGCAGTCCTGCCCTGCAGGGACGGCGTCTCGGCCGGCATCCGGTACGACCGGAAGTCCTCGGCGAAACAGGCGACGAAGCCATCCAGGTCGCGGCGGTTGTACGCCTCGAACTGACGGGCCACGGGAGCGGTGACGTCGGACATCGCGGGTCGGTGATCCTTGTGCATGACGGACGCCGGCGCCCGCGGAAACCGCGGACGCGGGACGACGACCTGGCGTGGCCCGGCGCCCCGCCTCCGCGGAGCGCCGGAACCGCCTTCAGCGGTTGATCTGCGCGTACAGCGTCGAGCTCATGCCGAACAGCTTGATGAAGCCCTCGGCCTCCTCCACGCCCCAGTCGGCCGACTGCGCGTAGGTCGCGCCCTTGGCGTTGAGCAGGTGCGGCGATCGCACGGCCACCGCATCGACGCGGCCGCCACGGGTTTCCAGCACCACTTCGCCGTTGACCTTGGCCTGCGAGGACTTCAGGAACGCCTCGATGTCGGTCTTCAGCGGGTCGTGGTAGAAGCCTTCGTAGACCAGCTCGACCCACTTGCGCGCCACTTCCGGCTTGAAGCGGTTCTGCTGCTTGGTCAGCACCGCGTCTTCCAGCGCGCGGTGCGCGGCCAGCAGCGAGACCAGGCCCGGTGCTTCGTACACGATGCGGCCCTTCAGACCGATCACGGTGTCGCCGGTGTAGACGCCGCGGCCGACGCCGTACTGCGCGAACAGCTTGTTGAGCTTGGCCAGGATCTGCGCGCCCGGCAGCGGCTTGCCGTCCAGCTCCACCGCCTCGCCCTCGACGAACTTCAGGGTCACGGTCAGCGGCTCGATCGGCCACGCGCTGCGCGGTGCGCACCAGCCGCGCGCGCCTTCGCCCGGCGCTTCCCACCTGTCGATCTCGCCACCGGACATGGTCAGGCCCAGCAGGTTCTCGTTGATGGTGTAGGCCTTCTGCTTGGCGCGCACGCCGAAGCCGCGCTCCTCGAGGTACTTCTGCTCGTAGGCGCGGGTCTGGGTGTGCTCCTTCTGGATCTCGCGGATCGGGGCGACGATCTCGTAGTCGCCCAGCGCCTTGACCGCCAGGTCGAAGCGGACCTGGTCGTTGCCCATCCCGGTGCAGCCGTGCGCGATGATGTTGGTGCCCAGCTCGGCGGCGCGCTTGAGCGCGGCGTCGACGATCAGGTAGCGGTCGGAGACCAGCAGCGGATACTGGCCCTGGTAACCCTCGCCGGCCCAGACGAACGGCTTGACGAAGCCTTCCCAGATCGACGGGCCGCCATCGACGGTGACGTGGCTGGCCGCGCCCAGTTCGGCGGCGCGCTTCTCGATGAAGTCGCGTTCCTCGTCGTCCACGCCGCCGGTATCGGCGAACACGGTGTGCACGGCGTAGCCGCGCTCCTGCAGGTACGGAATGCAGAAGCTGGTATCGAGGCCGCCGGAGAAGGCCAGGACGATGTCTTTCTTGCTCATGGGGGAGTTCCGCGTTGCGTGGGTTGGGTTACTGGGAGGCCAGCGCGGCCATGATCGCCTTCTGCACGTGCAGACGGTTCTCGGCCTCGTTGATCGCGATGCAGTTGGGCGAGTCCATCACCCCGTCGGTCGCCTTCACGTTCCGGCGCAGCGGCAGGCAGTGCGAGAACACGCCGTTGTTGGTCAGGGCCATCTTGGCTTCGTCGACGATGAAGTGCTGGTGCTGGTCGCGGATCGGCTTTTCCGGCGCCCAGTTGCCGAAGAACGGCAGCGCGCCCCAGCTCTTGGCGTAGACCACGTCGGCGCCGCTGTAGGCGCTTTCGATGTCGTGGCTGACCCGCAGCGAGCCGCCGCTCTCGGCGACGTTCTGCTCGGCCCAGCCCATGTAGCGCTCGTCCAGGATGTAGTCCGGGGTCGGGCACAGCAGGGTCACGTCCATGCCCATGCGGGTGGCGATGGTCAGCGCCGAGTTGGCCACCGCGGTGTTCAGCGGCTTGGGGTGGTAGGTCCAGGTCAGCACGTACTTCTTGCCGCGCAGGTCGGAGGTGCCGAAGTGCTCCTGCAGGGCCAGCGCATGCGCCAGCTCCTGGCAGGGATGGGTGATGGTCTCCATGTTGATGACCGGCACCGGCGAATACTTCGCGAACGACTTCAGCACGATGTCCTGGCGGTCGTACTGCCAGTCGACGAACTTCGGGAACGCGCGCACGCCGATCAGGTCGACGTAGCGGCCCAGCACCTGGGCCACCTCGGCGATGTGCTCCTCGGTGTCGCCATCCATCACGGTGCCGAAATCGAACTCGATCGGCCACGCGTCCTTGCCCGGCTGCAGCACGATGGCGTGCCCGCCCAGCTGGAAGGCGCCCAGCTCGAAACTGGTCCGGGTCCGCATCGAGGGATTGAAGAACACCAGCGCGATCGACTTGCCCTTCAGTTCGCTGCCCAGCCGGTTGCGCTTGAACAGGGCCGCCTGGGTCAGCAGCGCGTCCAGTTCGGGGCGGGTCCAGTCCTGGGTGTTGAGGAAATGCTTCAGTGACATCGATCGATCCCTTGCTGCGTGGAGGCCCCGTTGCCGGCATGCCTGTGCGCGGGTGCGCTGTGCGGAGTTAGACGGTCGAACCTATTTCAGTTGAAACTTCTGCCGGGCCGAAAACGAAAAAACCCAGCCTCAGGCTGGGTTTTCGGAATTGCAGCGCGACACGCTCCGGTTACCCAGCGAAGATGTGGGGTTCCGGTCGACGCGCACGCGAGGTCATCCCGGAGGCCATCCGGGCGGCGCTTGCGGCGTGCGTGTGCGGGTGATTCTTCATAGGGGCGGCATCCTCGCACGCGCGGCGCGGGCACGCAAGCATGCCCCGCGGCTCAGGGACCGGAGGCTGGGCGCGCCGGCGCCTCGGCCGCGTACGGCGTGACCGAGACACGGACGCGCAGGCGGTTGCCCGGATCCTCGGCCAGGCGCGAACGGAACTTGGTGCCCTTGTAGACGTAGTCGACGTCGTAGGCGATGGGCCGCTGGAACTCGCGGTCCACTTGCACCATCCGGCAGTTGCGCTGGGCCGGCGCCCTGGGCTGTTCGGCCGGCGGCGGCGGCGCGTCGTCGCGCGAGAACACGCCCTTGACCGAATCGAGCATGCGCGAGAACGCCCCCTGCTCCCTGGCCTCGGGCTCCGGCTGCGGGGATTGCGGCGGCGGGTCGCAGCGCTCCTCCATGCGGCTGGCGCGCAGCGTCTGGTAGACCGGCTCCACGCGCAGGACCTGTGCGTAATCGAGCTTGACGTTCTCCGCAGGGACCACTCTGACCGCCGCCGGATCCTGGGCTGCCGCCGGCAGCGCCGGGAGCACGAGCAGGCAGAGGAACAGCGGTATCGGGGAAGGTCGCATCGGTCCCGGAAGTCGGCGCACTGGAACCGACAGTGTAGGCATCGCGCCTTGCACCGCGCTGAACCGGCAGTGAGGCCAGGTGTTGCCACGGCGCTCCGGTGCCCCGCGGCGGTGCCGGATGGCTGCTGGGAGTAGAATCGCCGACCACCCACGTCCTTGCGTCCGCCACCGATGCCCCTGCGCCTCTACAACAGCCTGACCCGCCAGTCCGAGGATTTCGCACCGCAGGATCCGGCCTGCCCGACCATGTACCTGTGCGGGCCGACCGTCTACAACTACGTGCACATCGGCAATGCGCGCGGCCCGGTGGTCTTCGGCGTGCTGGCCGACCTGCTGCAGCGCCGCCATGGCGCGCTGCGCTACGCGCGCAACATCACCGACGTCGACGACAAGATCAACGCCGCGGCGAAGGACCAGGGCGTGCCGATCTCGGCCATCACCGAGCGCTTCGCCGCCGCCTACCGCGAGGACATGGCCGCGCTGGGCGTCACGCCCCAGAACATCCAGCCCGATGCCACCGCGCACGTCCCGCAGATGATCGCGATGATCGAGCGCCTGATCGAGAGCGGCCATGCCTATGCCGCCGAAGGCCACGTACTGTTCGCGGTCGCCAGCTTCGACGGCTACGGCAAGCTTTCGCGCCGCGATCCGGACGAGATGCTGGCCGGCGCCAGGGTCGAGGTGGCGCCCTACAAGCGGGACGCCGGCGACTTCGTGCTGTGGAAGCCGTCCAGCGACGACCTGCCCGGCTGGGAGTCGCCCTGGGGCCGCGGCCGTCCGGGCTGGCACATCGAATGCTCGGCGATGGCCGCCGCCCACCTGGGCCCGACCATCGACATCCACGCCGGCGGCGTCGACCTGCAGTTCCCGCACCACGAGAACGAGATCGCGCAGAGCGAATGCGCCCACGGCGGCCAGACCTTCGCCCGGTTCTGGCTGCACAACGGCATGCTCAACTTCGGCGGCGCCAAGATGAGCAAGTCGGTCGGCAACATCGAACGCGTCCACGACCTGGTCCGCCGGCATCCGCCCGAGGCGCTGCGCTACGCGCTGCTGTCGGCGCATTACCGGCAGCCGCTGGACTGGTCGGATGCGCTGATCGAGCAGTCGGTGCGCACGCTGGACCGGTTGTACGGCACGCTGCGCGACCTGGCCGACGTCGAAGCGAGCGCCTCGATTCCCGCCGGTATCGAGAATGCGCTGGACGATGACCTCAACACGCCGTTGGCGCTGGCCGAAGTCGCCCGTCTCGCCGGCGAAGCGCGCAGGGCCGTCGACGCCGACGCCAAGGCGCGCCTGAAGGCCGACCTGCTCGGCGCCGGCCTGGCCCTGGGCCTGCTGCAGCAGGCGCCGGCCGACTGGTTCAACCGCGGCGCCGGCGATGGCGACGACGCCCGCATCCAGGCTCTGATCGACGAGCGCGGCGCGGCCAAGCAGGCCCGCGACTTTGCCCGCTCCGACGCCATCCGCGACCAGCTGGCCGCCGAGGGCATCCTGCTCGAGGACACGCCGCAGGGCGTGCGCTGGAAGCGCGCCTGACGGATGCATCCGCGCCCGCTGCGTGTCGGTAGCGCCCTGCCACGCGCTGGCCGGGCCTGACGAGACCGGGCCGGCAGCGCCGCGCCAGGGATGGCAGCCACCACAGACCGACGAGAACACCGTGACCGACTCCCCCTTCCCGCTCGAGCCCACCGCCGCAGACGCCCAGGCCGCGATCAAGGACGAGTTCGCCTTCTTCGGCGACTGGTCCGAGCGCTACCAGTACCTGATCGACCTCGGCCGCAAGCTGCCGCCCTTTCCGGACGAATGGAAGACCGAGGAGCACCGCCTGCATGGCTGCCAGTCCATGGTCTGGATCGTGCCGCAGGGCAACGGCGGGCGCCTGGATTTCCATGCCGTGAGCGACTCGGCCATCGTCTCCGGCCTGATCTTCCTGGCGCTGCGCGTCTACTCCGGGCGCCCGGCGGAAGAAATCCTGGCCACCGATCCGAACTACATCGCCGACATCGGCCTGGCCAAACACCTCTCGCCCACCCGCAGCAATGGCCTGGCCTCGCTGCTGGCCTTCATCCGCGACACCGCCGCCAGCCAGCAACGCCAGTGAACACGGCCGAGGCCGCGCTGCCAGGCCCGGCCTCGCCGCTGGGCAGCGTGCCGTTCCGGATCCTGCTGTGTTACCGGGTCTGCGCGATCCTGTCCTATCAGATCGTCGCGGTCACCGTCGGCTGGCACGTCTACGAACTGACCCGCAACCCCTTCTCGCTCGGCCTGATCGGCCTGGCCGAAGTCGTGCCCTTCATCGGCATGGCGCTGTTCGCCGGTTATCTGGTCGACCACCTGCCCAAGCGCATGCTCGGCGCGGCGGCCTGCGCAGGGCTGTGCGGCACCGCGCTGCTGCTGACCTTCATCGCCGCGGGCCGGCTCGGTGCGGCCGCCACCTGGCCGATCTACGCGGCGATCGTCCTCACCGGCCTGGTCCGCGCGTTTCTGACCCCGGTCTACACCGCGCTGTTCGCACGGGTGCTGCGCCGCGAGCAGTTCGCCCGCGGCGCCAGCCTGGGCAGCATCTTCTTCCAGAGCGCGATGGTCTGCGGGCCGGCGCTTGGCGGTGTGCTGGTCGGCGTGGCCGGCAAGACCGCCGCCTACGGCCTGGCCGCCGCACTGGCCCTGGTCGCCGGCGTGGTGCTGCTGTCGCTGCGGATCGTCGAGCCACGCGTGGACGGGCCACGCCCACCGGTGTTCGCCAGCATCGGCCAGGGCCTGCGCTTCGTGTTCGGCAACCAGATCATGCTGGGCGCGCAGGCGCTGGACCTGTTCGCGGTGCTGTTCGGCGGCGCGATCTCGCTGGCGCCGGCCTTCATCCACGACATCCTGCATTACGGCCCGGAAGGCCTGGGCATCCTGCGCGGGGCGCCGGCACTGGGCGCGGTGGCCGCGGGCATCGTCCTGGCGCGGCGCCCACCCGGGCGCCACGCCGGCCGTCTGCTGCTGTACGCGGTCGCCGGGTTCGGCCTGTGCATCATCGGCTTCGGCCTGTCGCGCGCGTTCTGGCTGTCGGCGTTCTTCCTGCTGCTGTCGGGCGTCTGCGACGGCGTGTCGGTGGTGCTGCGCTCGACCATCATGCAGCTGGTCACCCCGGACCAGATGCGCGGGCGTGTGGCCTCGATCAACGGCATCTTCATCGGCTCGTCCAACGAGCTGGGTGCGTTCTACGCCGGCTCGATGGCGCGCCTGCTCGGACTGGTGCCGGCCGTGGTGTTGGGCGGCTGCGTGACCCTGGGCGTGGTCGCCACCACGGCGGCGAAGGCACCACGCTTACGCCGGCTGGACCTGAAGGACCTGCAGTAACGCGTGCATGCAGCCGCCACCGTTGTGGCGACATCGGCCACCGGATGGCGTGCCGCGGGCGGGAATGCACCGTTCGCCACCCTGCCCTTGAGGCCGGAGCAGGCCCGCGCGGACCCGTCCACGGGTGACCACGTCACCAATCCATTTCGCCCGACATGTTCCGCAAGCGCCTTGGCGGCCGGCCGACGCCCTCTCGCTGGCTACACCGGATGTGCCGTGACCTCTTCGGGCACGGGCCCATTCCACTGCGTCGCAGGACGCGGATGCCGGAGCGCCGCGCAGCTCCGCGACACGTGAGGCACAGGAGACACCGGAGACACAGGGCAGGATCGCCTGCACCCATTGGTCGCATCCGCCATGCGCTATGCGCTATGCGCCCCGCGCCCGGAGTCTTCCAGCACAGGCCCACCCTCGCCTTGGCACACTTCGGCCACGCGTGTCATCCATTCCGCGTCACGACAGGCAACAGCGTCGCCGCACCTTGCGCGCAGGCGCTCGTCCTGCCCGCCACGCAGGGCGGCGATGACGACAGGCGCAGCCGGACGCAGAAACGACGAACCCCGCCGGAGCGGGGTTCGTCATGGTGGCACCGCGATGCAGCCGGAAGCGTTACTCGCCCTGCTGCTTCTGCATGTGCTCCCAGCGCTCCTGGGCGTCGATGGTACGCTCGGCGGTCAGGCGCGCCTCGAGACGCTCCAGGCCGATTTCCTCGCCGGTATCGACGCAGTAGCCGTAGTCGCCGGCTTCCAGACGCTTGAGCGTGCTGTCGATCTTGCCGATCAGCTTGCGGTAGCGGTCGCGGGTCCGCAGTTCCAGCGAGTTTTCGGTTTCGCGGGTCGCACGCTCGGCCTCGTCGCCGATGTCGCGGACCTCGTCCTTCAGGTTCTCGATGGTCTGCTTGGACTCTTCGACCAGGTCGGCGCGCCAGCCGAGCAGGCGCTGGCGGAAATACTCCAGCTGCAGCGGGCTCATGTACTCCTCGCCGGCGCTGGGCTTGTAGCCCTGCGGCAGGAGCGGACGGCCGGTGGCGTCGTCGATCTTGTAGTCGACGGACTTCTGCGCACTGCGCGGCGCCGGGGCGTCGGCCTTCTTGGAGACGACGGCGACGGCGACCTTGCCCTGGACGGCCGGACGCGAGGCGGTGGCCGGCGTGGCGGAGGCGGTGGGCTTGGTGGAACTGGGGGATTTCGATGCGGGCACGGACTTTTCTTGCGAAGGAGCGGAAACCGCTGCGGTCGCCTTCTTGGCGGAGGCCGTCACGGTCTTCGCGGGTGCGGACTGGACCGGCGCAGGCCTGGTGGCCGACGCCGGTACGGTGGGAGTGGTCGCTTTCCTTGCGACCGGCTTTGCCGGAGTGGCGGCCGGCGCGGCCTTCTTGCTGGAACTGGTCGGCGTGACCGCCGGCTTGCCCTTGGACGGCGTGGCCGGAGCGGCCTTCTTCACCGGCGCGGGCTTGGCGGCCGTCTTTTTCACGGGCGCCGGTGCGGCTTTCACGCTTTTCTGCGCTACGGGCTTTTTCGGCACCGCAGCGGCCTTCTTGACGGCCTTGGTCGCAACCGGCTTCGCCGGCGTCCTGGCGACGGCCTTCTTGGCGGCAGGCTTCTTGGCGACCGGCTTGGCCGGCTTGACGGTCTTCTTGGCGGGCGCCGCCTTCTTGGCGACGACCTTCTTGGTGGCGGGTTTGGCCACGGCCTTCTTGGCGACCGGCTTGGCCGGCTTCCTGGCGGCGGTGGTCTTGCTTGCGGCCTTGGCGGCCTTCTTTACGGGTTTCTTGGCAGCCACGTACAAGGGTTCCTCGTAATTTTCCCGTCCCCGGGAAAGCGGGCCTTTATAGCTCACCCCATCCGATGCGGCAACCTGGGACGGACCGCCGCGATGGACGGGCCCTGACGGTGTCATCGCCGGCGCATGCTATCCCGGTGCGCATGCCCGCGGCGTGACGCGGCGCGCGGGGGCTGGCGTATGATGCGGACGTGATCGCCCGCCTGCTCATCCTGGCGCTGCGCGCCTACAAGCGCTTCATCAGCCCCCTGCTCGGTCCCCGCTGCCGGTTCGTCCCCAGCTGCTCGGAATATGCGATGGAAGCGATCGGCCGGCATGGCCCGGCACGCGGCAGCTGGCTGACCCTGCGCCGTCTCGGGCGCTGCCACCCGTTCCATCCCGGTGGCCACGACCCGGTGCCCGACTCCCCCCGTTCTTGCTCCTGCACAGGAAACCACTGATGCCCGGCACTACCCTGATCGTCAACGCCCGTCTGGTCAACGAAGGACGCACCTTCGATGGCGACCTGCGGATCGAGAACGGCCGGATCGCGCAGATCGGCAGCGGCCTGAAGGCACAGAGCGGCGAGCGCGTGGTCGACGCGGCGGGACGCTGGCTGCTGCCCGGCATGATCGACGACCAGGTCCATTTCCGCGAGCCGGGCCTGACCCACAAGGGCGACATCGCGACCGAGTCGGCCGCGGCCGTTGCCGGCGGGCTGACCAGCTTCATGGACATGCCCAACACCAATCCGCCGACCCTCGATGCCGAGCGGCTGGAAGAGAAGTACGCCGCCGCGAAGGGCCGCGCCTGGGGCAACCACGGCTTCTACATGGGCGCCAGCAACGACAACCTGGAGGCGATCCAGCGCACCGACCCGAAGGCGACGCCGGGCGTGAAGGTGTTCATGGGCGCGTCCACCGGCAACATGCTGGTCGACAATCCGGAGACGCTGGACGCGATCTTCCGCGACACGCCGGTGCCGATCATCACCCACTGCGAGGACACTCCGACCATCCAGGCCAACATGGAGCGCTACCGCGCCCGGTACGGCGACGAGATTCCGGTCGAATTCCACCCGGACATCCGCTCGCGCGAGGCCTGCATCAAGTCGACCCGGCTGGCGCTGGAACTGGCCCGTCGCCACGACACCCGGCTGCACGTGCTGCACATCTCCACCGCCGACGAGCTGGCGCTGTTCCAGCGCGGTCCGCTGGTCGCCGACGGCAGGCGCAAGCGGATCACCGCCGAGACCTGCATCCACTTCCTGCGCTTCGACCGCCGCGACTACGCGCGCCTGGGCAACCAGATCAAGTGCAACCCGGCGATCAAGGATCCAGCCGATCGCGAGGCGCTGATCCGGGCGCTGGCCGAGGACGTGATCGACGTGCTGGCCACCGACCATGCCCCGCACACGCTGGAAGAGAAGGCGCAGACCCACTACGGCCGCGCGCCGGGCGGCCTGCCGCTGGTGCAGTACGCGCTGCTGGCGGCGATCGAACTGGCCCACGAGAAACGCGCCGACATCGCGCGGATCGTGCAGAAGACCGCGCACGCGCCGGCGCAGCTGTTCGACGTCAAGGAACGTGGCTTCCTGCGCGAGGGCTACTGGGCCGATCTGGTCCTGGTCGACGATGAGCCGCTGACCGTGCGCCGCGAGGACGTGCTGTCCAAGTGCGGCTGGTCGCCGTTCGAGGGCACCACCTTCCGTTCCCGGATCGGCGCGACCTGGGTCAACGGTCGCCTGGTCTGGAACGGACGCGAGCTGGTCGGCAACCCGAACGGCCAGCGCCTGGAGTTCGACCGCTGATGCGGGGTGGTCGCCTGGCCGGCGTGCTGCTGGCCTGCCTCGGCCTGCAGGCCGGCATCGCCCACGCGCAGTCCGATGCGGACGCGCGCGTGGTGTTTCCGGCCAGCGTGCAGCAGGGCGCGATGGTGATCGGCAAGGTCCCGCCGGGCAGCCGGGTCGAGTACGCCGGCCGCAGCCTGCGCACCACCGGCTACGGCAGCGTGGTGTTCGGCGTCGGCCGCGACCAGGCGGCGCCGGTGACGGTCGAGGTGATCCGCCCGGACGGCAGCCGCAGCGCCGCGACCATCGCGGTGAGCGCACGCGACTTCCCGGTGCAGCGGGTCGACGGCGTGCCGCCGAAGACGGTCGATCCGCCGCCGGCGATCGCCGAACGGATCAGGCGCGAGCAGGCCCAGGTCACCGCCGCACGCGTGCGCGACGATGCCCGCGCCGATTTCGCCCAGCGCTTCATCTGGCCGGTGCAGGGCCGCATCAGCGGCCGCTTCGGCAACCAGCGCGTCTACAACGGCAAGCCCGGATCGCCGCATTCGGGCATGGACATCGCCGCGCCGACGGGGACCGCGATCAAGGCGCCGGCGGCCGGCATCGTCACCTTCGCCGGCGCCGACCTGTACCTGACCGGCGGCACCCTGCTGCTCGATCATGGACACGGCATCAGCTCGAACTTCCTGCACCTGTCGCGTCTGGACGTGAAGGTCGGCGACCGGGTGGAACAGGGTCAGGTGATCGGCGCGGTCGGTGCGACCGGGCGCGCGACCGGCCCGCATCTGCACTGGGGCATGAACTGGTTCGACGTGCGAATCGACCCGCTGCTCGTACTCGAACGTGGCAGCTGAACGCCGCTGCGCCGTCGCGTCCTCCACGCGCGGCGGCGCGCCGGCCATGGCGACCATCGAAGTTCCAGCTTGGCGCGGTTCGACCCGCTGCTCGTACTTGAACGTGGCAGCTGAACGCCGCTGCGTCGTCACGCTCTCCACGCGCGGCGGCGCGCCGGCCATGGCGGACATCGAAGTTCCAGCGTGGCGCGGTTCGACGTGCGGATCGACCCGCTGCTCGTGCTCGAACGTGGCAGCTGAACGCCGCTGCGACGTCACGCCCTCCACGCGCGGCGGCACGCCGGCCATTGCGGACATCGAAGTTCCACCGTGGCGCGGTTCGACGTGCGTATCGTCCATTGCGCATTCTCGGACGACGAGGTTGAACGCCACCGTGGCATCCGCTCCACGCAGCGCGGGAGCACAGCGGACACCGCAGCGCTGGATGCTCGCGCCGGTGCGGGTCGGCCCGCTGCCGATGCCCCAAGCTCGGATGAGCCCACGCTCGCTCCTGCGCCTGCTTCCGGCGACGTCCGTGCGCGGCAGGTTCCGGACGACGGTCCAGGGATGTGGCCGATGAAAGTGCAGGAACCGCAGCGGGAACGGCACCTGGCGGTCCCGGGCAGCCTGCAGGCCTGTGGCCTGGCCATGCTCGCCCTCGTCAGCGGCGCCTGCGCGACGCCGACGGCACCCTCCGTCGCCACGGTGCCGGTCGGCACGTCGACAGCTTCAGAGGCGCGGACGGCCGTGCATCCAGGCCGGCCCGGCGAGCGCGAACCGGGCAGCCTGCTGCGCCTGCCGTCGCGGGCGAAGGCCGGCAGCCTGGTCCAGGGTCGCGTGCCCATCGGCAGTGCCGTGGAGGCGTTCGGCCGTCGGCTGGTGCCTTCCGCCGACGGCGCCATCACCCTGCGGATGCCGGACCAGCCAGGTGTCTATCCGGTCCGGATCCTGCGCGGCGGCACGCGCGCCCCGATGCTGCTGCGCATCGAGGTGACAGCCGACTGACAGCGTCGCGACGGGCGCCGCGTGCCGTGACGTGCATCACTTGCCACTTCACATGCGGTACGGATACGTTCAGGAATCACCGTGGCCGTGCCGCGGTGTCCCACGTTCCAGCAAAGGATCCTGCATGTCGAAGTACCGCGCTTCACGTTCCATCTCCCCCGGCACCCGTCTTTCCCGTTCGACGATGGCACTGGCCATCGCCGGCGGCCTCGCCGCCCTGATCACCGCGCCGCTGGCCTTCGCCGACGAACGGGCCGATCCTGTCGCCCACGCGATCTCCTCCGCGTTCGCCGCGTCCAGCGTCGACACGACCACGCTGCAGCCGACGCTGCCGCGCGCCCTCTTCAGCCAGCACTGGACGCAGCGTCCGGCCACGACCGCCGCCCCCGCCGCCGCACCGGCGGCCAGCACGACCGCCTCCGTGCCGGCCGATGCCACCGATGCCTCCGCCTGGATCGACGAGGAGTTCCAGGCCGACTGGGGCCTGGAGGTCATCAACGCGCACCACGCCTACGCGCGCGGCCTCACCGGCGCCGGCGTGCGCCTGGGCCTGCTCGACTCCGGCACCGCGTTCGACCACCCGGAATTCGCGGGCAAGGACCACCGCGGCCTGACCATGGCGCAGGTGCTGGCCGATGGTTCGCTGTGCAGCGACGGCACCATCCTCGGCGGCCCCGACGCCTGCTTCTACTCGGTCGGCGACCAGTCCTCGATCGATGGCGAGTACTGGGACCCCGAGCTGGCAGCGCTGTTCCCCAACCCGGCCAATGATTACCTGTGGGGCAACACCTTCTACACCTTCAGCAACCATGGCACCCACGTGGCCGGCACCATCGCGGCCAACCGCGACGGCAGCGGCATGCATGGCGTGGCGTTCGGTGCGGACCTGAGCTCGGCGCGCCTGTTCAACGACAGCCTCGCCATCGTCGACATCGCCTGCATCCTGTTCAACGAGTGCAGCACGATCGGCACCTCGGCCGATGCCAGCGCCTTCGTCGGCATGTACGACCAGGCCATCGCCCAGGGCGTCAAGGCGATGAACCACAGCTGGGGCTACACCTACTACGCCTACACGCCGGAGGTGGCCGAGCTCTACCACGAGGCGCTGATGGACAACCCGCGGATCGCGGGCATCCTGACCACCATGGCGGAGGCCTCGCGCCAGTCCGGCATGATCCAGGTGCTGTCGGCCGGCAATACCAATGTCGTCATCGCCACGCCCGAGCAGAGCCCGGAACCGACCGCCCCGGCGACGCTGCCGTCGATCTTCCCGGACATCGAGCAGTACTGGGTCAGCGTGGTCAACCTCAACGACCAGCTGGAGCTGAGCAACCGCTCGATGAAGTGCGGGATCAGCGCGCAGTGGTGCATCGCCGCGCCCGGCAGCGTGATCACCTCCACCGTGCTCGACGGCGGCGATGAGCTGGTCGGCGGCTGGGTGATCGACGATGCCGGCAACCTGCGCTACGAGTTCGAGGACCGCACCGGCATCCCGGCCTACGCCGACATGTCCGGCACCTCGATGGCCGCCCCGCACGTCACCGGCGCGCTCGGCCTGCTGTTCGAGCGCTTCCCGTACCTGACCGGTGCCCAGGTCCGCGACGTGATGCTGACCACCGCCACCGACCTCGGCGAAGAAGGCGTGGACGAGATCTACGGCTGGGGCCTGCTCAACCTGGAAAAGGCGATCGAGGGCTACGGCCAGCTGCGCGTGGACACCACCGTCGACATGTCGGTCGCCGCCGGCGGCCGCAAGGTGTGGGAAGGCAATGCCTGGGACGACTGGACCAACGACATCGGCGGCCCCGGCCGGCTGACCAAGTCCGGTGCGGGCTGGCTGCGCCTGTCCGGCGACAACAGTTTCGCCGGCGCCACCGTGGCGCAGGGTCTGCTCGAGTTCGACGGCGACAACGCACTGACCGGCGACGTGCGCGTCGACGGCGGCACCCTGCTGGTCAACGGCCGCCTCGACGGCAGCGCGCTGACCGTCGCTGGCGGCCTGGCGGTGATCAACGGCACCGTCGCCGGCGCGGCCACCCGCGTCGAGGCCGGTGGCACCCTCGGCGGCAGCGGCACCCTGGGCGACACCTGGGTGGCCGGCACCATCGCCCCGGGCAGTTCGATCGGTACCCTCACCATCGACGGCGACTACACCCAGGCCGCCAGCGCACGCCTGGTCGCCGAGATCCTGCCGCCCGACCAGGCCGACCTGCTGCGCGTGACCGGCAGCGCCAACCTGCTCGGCGGCACCCTGGTGGCCAGCAGCCTGGGCGATGGCTACACCATCGGCCAGCAGTACCGGATCCTGTCGGCCGAAGGCGGCATCACCGGCGGGTTCTCCTCCATCGACAGCAGCGGGCTCTCACCGTTCCTGGCGCTGTCGCTGCTGCAGTCGGCCAACGCGGTCGACGTCGACGTGATCCGCGGCGCGGCGCTGGCCAGCGCCGCGACCAGCGGCAACCAGTTCGCCACCGCCGCGGCGCTGGACGCGCTGCCGCTGTCGCAGGTACTGCTGCAGCCGCTGACCCGACTCGACGTCGCCCAGGCACGGGGTGCTTTCGACCAGCTGTCCGGCGAAGCGCACGCCAGCGCCCGCCAGGTGCTGCTGGAAGGCAGCCGCCTGGTCCGCGACGCCGCGCTCGCGCGCGCTTCCGCCGGACACGGCGGCTTCCTCGCCCAGCACGACGCGGACGCGGCGACCGGCGCGTGGGTGCAGGTCCAGCACCAGGGCGGCAGCATCGCCGGCGACGGCAACGCCACGCGCGTGCAGTACAGCGGCAACGGTGCCCTGGTCGGTGTCGACCACCAGTTCGAGGGTGGCTGGCGCGTGGGTGCCTACGGCGGCACCGGCGAGACCGACTTCAACCTGCGCGGCCGCGCCTCCAAGGGCGAAACCAGCAGCCGCCACGCCGGCGTCTACGTGGGCCAGGCCTGGGGCGGCTTCGGCGTCCGCGCCGGCTACGCGCAGAGCTGGAACCGGGTCGATGTCGACCGCACGCTCGCCTTCCCCGGCTTCGCCGGCACGGTGGGCACGCGTTACGACGCCGACAGCAAGCAGGCCTTCGTCGACGCGGGCTACCGCTTCGGCAACGAGGCCTGGGAGCTGGAACCCTACCTGCAGTACGCCCATGTCGAACTCGACAGCGACGGCTTCCGCGAACAGGGCAGCATCGCCGCCCTGCAGGGCCGCGCCGGCGAGGCACGTGCGGAACTGGCGACCGCCGGCCTGCGCTTCGGTGCCAACCTGCGTGGCAGCGGGCAGGAGCAGACCTGGCTGAGCCTGCGCGGCAACCTCGGTTACCGCCACGCCGGTGGCGACCAGCGCCGCACCGCCCAGCTCTCGCTGGACGGCAGCAACTGGTTCGGCGTCTCCAGCCCGGTGATCGGCTCGAGCGCGCTGCTGGCCGAGATCGGCCTGGCCGCACGCACGTCGAGCAACAGCGTGCTGGAACTGGGCTATACCAGCGTCGATGCCGACGAGGCACGCGACCACGGCGTCAACGCGCGCTTCTCGGTCCGTTTCTGAGGACCCGGTGACACCACGAAGGGCGCGGCTTCGGCCGCGCCCTTCGTGCATCGGCACGGATGACGGGCCGGCGGGTCTCGCCCGCGTGGCGAGGCGCCCGCGGGATGCCTGGACCGCTCACATCCGGCACATCATGCGCACCACGCCGCAGGGCCCGGGTCAGGGTGACACGGGCGGCGCTGGTGGCCGGCGTCGCGGCGCGTATTCCTGATCCTTGCCTGGCTGGTGCATTGGGCTTGAATGCCCGGCCACCCGGTCAGCTCACGATCGCGTCGTGCCGCAGCGGGCGTCCGCCCGCCTTCCGGTTCCCGATGCGGACGGCTCAGCCGGTCGGGCCGGCGCCGCTCACCCTGGCCACCGCATCGTGCGGATGCAGGCTCTCGTAGTGCGAGACCACGGCCTCGTAGCGCAGCACGCGCGGGTCGGCCGCGAGCACCGAGGCCACGCGCCGCGCGGCGTCCTCGCAGAACATCAGGTTGGCCGCATTGAGCATCGCGAAGGCCTGCTCGTCCTCGCGCTTGACCGCGGTCTGCACCGGCGTGGCCAGCACCGCTTCCAGCGCATCGATCAGCTCGACCAGCGGCAGCGCCGCGGCATCGTCGCGCAGGGTCACGCGGACCTGGGCCAGGCTGCGCTGCGCGTGCGGCGTGGCGGCCATGCCACGCTCGGAACGCAGCCAGTCGTGGACCTCGCCGGCGCCGACATCGCCGGCGCCGAAGTCGGCGCTGAAACGTTCGGCATTGGCCTGCCGCGACAGCGCGGCCGAGGCCGGACAGGTACTGGAGTACTCGACGCCCACGCCCAGCACCAGATGCAGGCCGTCCGGGCCGAGCACCGCGTCGATCTCGACCGGATAGCGCTTCCAGCCGGCGTTGTCGCTGCGCAGGGCGGCACGCAGCAGCAGCGCCTCGTAGCGCAGGCGCAGGCGGGCGCTGGTCGAGATGCCCGACTGCGAATCGATGCTGCTGCGCAGGATCTGCCGCAGGCCGGCCGGGGTGACCTCGTGCCGGGCCAATTCCTGCTGCAGCCTCAGGTACAGCCGCGACATGTGGATGCCACGCTCGCCGGCCTTGACCAGGTCCACCGACAGGTCCACCTGCGCGGCGACCTGCACGTAGGCGCCGGCGCCATCGGGCACGCGTACCGGGAGCGCGATTCCTTCCATGCCGACCCAGTCCAGCGGACGCGCCAGCGCCACCTGCTGGTGGGCGACGTCGGGCAGCGGCGCGGCGGACGGGACGATCGTGGGAATGGCGGACATGGGGACGTCGAATCAGGACCGAACAGGGACGAATTGTAGCGGCCGGCCGGCGCGGGCCGCCGAACGGGGCTGGAACGGACTGTCGCGGTGCATTCCGATCGATCCGCTCAATCGCGTGCGGCACGCCACGCCGCCCACAGGATGCGCAGCGGCTGCTGCGCGGTGCGCGGCACCTGGCCATCGGCATACGCCTGCAGACGCCGGCGCGCCAGCGCGGACAGGATCCTGCGCTGGCGTCCGCCGCCGCGACGCGGCCAGGCCTTCAGCAGCCAGCCGGCCCAGTCGCGCTGGGCGCGTTCCTGCGCGGCCGTGCCGCTGTCGGCGAGGAAGGCATCGGGCACGGCACCGATGCCGGCCTCGGCCAGGCGCGTGGCCAGCACCTGCGTCGAGATCGCCTCCGGCGCCAGCGGACGGCCACCGGGGAACATCGCGTCATCGACGGCCGCCACCGCGACCGCGTAGGCATGCAGCGCCAGCAGCGCCGCTTCGCCGTTGGCCGGCCGCGCACGCGCGGCGACCAGCCCGTTCAGCGCCGCCGACAGCTGCGCCCACGGCGCCGGCACCGGTTCCAGCAGGCGCCCGAGCGGATGCCGCGAACGGTGCCCGGCCCAGTCGCGCAGTTCGTTGATCCACCAGCCGAGCTTGGCGTCGGCCGGCAGCGGGTCGCCGGCGACGTTGAGCACGTCGTCGAACTCCTGCAACAGCGAGAACCAGGCCACCGTGCGCTCGCGCTGCTCCAGTGGCACGAACACCTCGGCCACGCTCCACTCCGGCCAGCGCGCGCGCCATTTGTCGAGGAAGCTGTCGAGGGCGGTGGTGTCGGTCATCGGAACGGGGCTGCGGTACGGGGAAATCGCGATGCGCGACGGCATCGCGGGAATGACGGCTCAGCGCGGCCAGAAGGCCGGATCGTGCAGGTCGGCCACGTCGGCGGCGATGCGCTGCGCCTGCCAGGTTTCGGGGTCGTCGCCGTCGAGCCGGTAGCCCCACAGCGCGGCGATGGCCGGCATCCCGGCCGCGCGCGCGGACACGATGTCGCGTTCGTCGTCACCGACGTAGGCGCAGTCGGCAGGAGCAACGCCCAGCCGCGCGGCCGCGGTGGTCAGCGGCAGCGGATGCGGCTTGCGTTCGGCCAGCGTGTCGCCGCCGATCAGCAGCGCGCAGCGGTCCTGCCAACCCAGCCCGGCGACCACGTCGCGGGCCAGGCCTTCAGGCTTGTTGGTGACAATGCCCCAGCGCGCGCCGTCGCGTTCCAACGCATCCAGCAGCGCGGCCACACCATCGAACAGCACGCTGTGCCGGCCCAGCTCCTCGGCATAGATCGCGAGAAATTCCGGCACCAGCGCGTCACGCGCGACGGCATCCAGGTCCGGAAAGCTGGCGCCGATCATCGCGCGCGAGCCCTTCGACACATGCGGACGCAGCGCCGCCAGCGTGGTCGGCGCCCGGCCCCGCGCAGCCAGCATCCGGTTGGCGGTGGCCAGCATGTCCGGTGCGCTGTCCAGCAGCGTGCCATCCAGATCGAACAGGACCACACGCGGGAAGCGCACGGCGTTGGCGACAGTGCTCACTTCAGCCCTGCCCGTCCGGCTTCACTGCGCAGGCCAGGTAGTTCACGTCGGTGCGCCGGGACAACGAGGCGCGCTTGCGCAGCGGATCGTAGGCCAGGCCGCTGACATCCTCGATCTGCATGCCGCTGTCGCGCAGCCAGGCCGCCAGCTCGGAGGGCTTGATGAAGTCCTTGTAGTGGTGCGTGCCGCGCGGCAGCAGCCGGGCGACGTACTCGGCGCCGACGATCGCCAGCGCGAACGCGGCCGGAGTGCGGTTCAGCGTGGACAGGAACAGGCGTCCACCCGGACGCAGCAGCGCCATGCAGGCCGCGATGATCGCGCCCGGATCGGGCACGTGCTCGAGCATTTCCATGCAGGTGATCGCATCGAAGCTGCCCGGCCGTTCGGCGGCCAGCGCTTCCACCGCGATCACCTGGTAGTCGACCTGCACGCCTGATTCGAGCATGTGCAGCCTGGCCATCTTCACCAGCTCGGGCGACAGGTCGATCGCGGTGGTGCGGGCACCGGCGCGGGCCAGCGCCTCGCTCAGCAGGCCGCCGCCACAGCCGACGTCCAGCACCGCGGCGCCCTCGAGCCGCATGCGCTGGCGCACGTAGTCCAGGCGCACCGGATTGAGCACGTGCAGCGCCTGCTGCGGGCCGTCCGGATCCCACCAGCGGCTGGCCAGCGCGCCGAACTTGTCCAGCTCGTCCTGGCGGTAGTTGGGGGCATGCGCCGAAGCGCTGGGAACGGGCAGGCTCATCGGTGTTCTCCTGTGCGGCGCGGGCTCAGCGGCCCAGCGCGGCGATGCGGTCGCGCCACTGGCGGGCGTTGGCCAGCAGCGCTTCGATGTCGATGTCGACCAGCACGCGCCGGTCGAGCTTGCGGTGGCCGGCGATCCACACGTCGCTGACCTGCTGGCGTCCGGTCGCGTAGACCAGCTGCGACAGCACGTGGTGCAGCGGCTGGGTCTCCAGCGCGGACATGTCCACGCAGACCAGGTCGGCTTCCTTGCCCGGCTCCAGCGAGCCGATCCGATCGCCCAGGCCCAGCGCACGTGCGCCGCCCAGGGTCGCCGCCCGCAGCGTGGTCGCCGCGTCCAGGGCGGTGGCGTCGTTGGCCACGGCCTTGGCCAGGATGGCGGCGGTGCGCAGCTCGCCGAACATGTCCAGGTCGTTGTTGCTGGCGCAGCCGTCGGTGCCGATCGCCAGGTTCACGCCTGCGCGCTGCAGGGCGCAGGCCGGGCAGAAGCCCGAGGCCAGCTTGAGGTTGGATTCGGCGCAGTGCACCACCGACACGCCGCGTTCGGCGCACAGATGGATCTCCGCTTCGGTCAGCTGGGTCATGTGCACGGCGATCAGCCGGTCGTTGACCAGGCCCAGCCGGTCCAGCCGCGCCAGCGGGCGCTGGCCGTACTGCCTGATCGAGTCCTCGATCTCCTGCGCGGTCTCGTGCGTGTGCAGGTGCACCGGCATGTCGAGCTGGTCGGCCAGCATGCGCACGCGTTCGAAGTTCGCATCGCTGACCGTGTAGGGCGCATGCGGCGCGAACGCGGTGCCGATCAGCGCGTCGTGGCGCCAGGCGTCATGCACTTCGCCGGCCTTGTCGAAGTACTCGTCGTCGGACCTGGCCCAGGCGGTGGGGAAGTTGATCACCGGCAGGCCGACCAGCGCGCGGAAGCCGTGGCGCTTGTAGACCGCGGCCTGCACGTCGGGGAAGAAGTAGTTCTCGTTGGCGCAGGTGGTGCCGCCGCGCAGCATCTCGGCCACCGACAGCGTGGTGCCGTCGGCGACGAACTCCGGCCCGATCACCGCGGCTTCGACCGGCCAGATGTGGTCCTGCAGCCAGGTCATCAGCGGCAGGTCGTCGGCGACGCCGCGCAGCAGGGTCATCGGGTTGTGGGTGTGCGCGTTGACCAGGCCGGGCATCAGCACGCCGTCCGGACGCGACACGACCTCGGTGGCGCGGAACCGCGCGCGGGCCTGATCGATCGGCAGCACCGCGACGATCCTGCCCTCGCGCACCGCCACCGCGTGCCGCTCCAGCACCACCGCGTGCGGTTCGATCGGCACCACATGGCCGGCCTCGATCAGGAGGTCGACGGATTCCAGGACTGCCTCAGTCATGCATCACCACGGGTTGGAAGACCAGAAGAAGAGATTATCGAACGGATCGGTGGCATAGGCGTTGCCGTCGTAGCGCAACGTGCGGCGGGCACGGCGCGTCTCGACCTGCAGTGCGCCGTCCTCGTCGCTGGCATGCCGCTCGACCGAGGCGGTCAGCGTCAGGTCGGCGAAGCCATGGCTGGAGGTCCGCTCCACCCCGAGCGTCACCTGCGCATGGTCGGAGACCGAGCGCTGCGGCGACCAGGAACACGGCGAGCCCTCGACCATCTCCCAGGTGTCGAGCCAGGTGGCGAACACCGGGCGCAGCGCCTGGCCGTCGCGGACCAGCAGGGTCAGCTCGCGCTCGAAGCCCCGGTCCGGGCAGCTGGGGCCGCGCGCCGAACTGGTCAGCACCACGCCGAACGCGCGCACGCCTGGGGCGAGGTCGTAGCGGGCAGTGTCCAGGCGGATTCCGCCTTCGCGCAGGGCGAAGGCCGCGTCCTGTTCGAGCGGGCGCTCGTGGCGGGCCAGTACCCTGCCCCCGGCGGGATCGAGCATCGCGCTGACCAGCAGCAGCGGGTCGTCGTCCGATCCATCCGCGCCGACGTCCGGCCAGGCCGCGGCGACCAGGCGGATCGCCGGATCGTACGGCCAGTCGCGGCAGGCCGCGGCGACGGGTTCCGCCCCTGCCGCCGCGCCGAGCAGGGCCAGGCTGGCGGCATCGCAGCGCTGGGCCGCGTCCCGGGCCTGCACCGGCTGGACCAGCGACAACGCCAGCGCCAGCACGGCGCCGGATACGACCGCGCCCCGCCACCGGCGCTCCTTGCGGAACACCGGCCACGGGGCGCTGGACACAACCGGCATCGGCTTACTTGACGCGGCTGACGTACTCGCCGGAGCGGGTATCGACCTTGATGATTTCTTCCTGGGCGACGAACAGCGGCACGCGGACCACCGCGCCGGTCTCCAGGGTGGCCGGCTTGCCGCCGGTGCCGGCGGTGTCGCCCTTCACGCCCGGGTCGGTCTCGACGATCTTCAGTTCGACGAAGTTCGGCGGGGTGACCTGGATCGGATTGCCGTTGAACAGGGTCACCACGCAGGCTTCCTCGCCCTTGAGCCACTTGGCCGCGTCGCCCATGCCGGCCTTGTCGGCCTGGACCTGCTCGAAGGTTTCCTGCTGCATGAAGTGCCAGTACTCGCCATCGGAGTACAGGTACTGCATGTCGGTATCGACGACGTCGGCGGCCTCGACCGAGTCGGTCGACTTCATCGTGATTTCCTGCACGCGGCCGGTGCGGATCTGGCGGTACTTCACGCGGGTGAAGGCCTGGCCCTTGCCCGGCTTGACGTACTCGGTGTCGCTGATGATCGAGGGCTCGTTGTTGACCAGGATCTTCATCCCGTTCTTGACGTCGTTCATGCCGTAAGAGGCCATGGGAACTCCTTGGGTATGGCTGGGCCGCCGCGGAAGACGGCGGCCGGGCAGATTAGAATGGGCAACCCCGCCGCACCGCGCCGGGGCCTGTCTTCCAGACCGCACATGATACCCGCAGCCCCCCTGACGATGCAGCCGGCGCCCGTCCTGCCGGCGTCCGACACCCCGCCCCAGCCGGGCGCCACGCCCGTCCGCTGGCAGCGCCTGTGGCGCGAGGCCGTGCGCGACCCGCGCGACCTGCTGGCCCTGCTCGGCCTGGATGCCGCCGCGGCCGGCCTGTCGGACGCGGCGGCCGCCGGGTTCGCCCTGCGCGTGCCGCGCGGGTTCATCGCCCGGATGCGCCACGGCGACCTGCACGACCCGCTGCTGCGCCAGGTGCTGCCGGTCGCCGACGAGGAGCGGATCGTGCCCGGTTTCGGCCTGGACGCGGTCGGCGACGGGGCGGCGAAGAAGGCCACCGGCGTGATCCAGAAGTACCGTGGCCGCGCCCTGCTGGTGGCCACCGGCAGCTGCGCGATCAACTGCCGCTACTGCTTCCGCAGGCACTTCCCGTACGCCGACGAGACCGCCGCCCGCGACGGCTGGCAGGGGGCGGTGGCCGCGATCGCCGCCGATCCGGACATCGACGAGGTGATCCTGTCCGGCGGCGACCCGCTGTCGCTGGCCACGCCCAAGCTGGCCGAACTGAGCGCGCAGCTGGCCGCGATCCCGCACCTCCGCCGCCTGCGCATCCATAGCCGTCTGCCGGTGGTGCTGCCCGAGCGCATCGACACCGAGTTCGTGCAGTGGCTGCGCACCCTGCCCTGGCCGTTCGCGTTCGTGATCCACGCCAACCACGCCAATGAATTCGACGCCGACGTCGACGCGGCGATGGCACGGATCCGCGCCACCGGCGCGCAGTTGCTGAACCAGGCGGTGCTGCTGCGCGGGGTCAACGACAGCGTCGAGGCGCTGGCCGCGCTCAGCGAACGCAGCTTCGCCGCCGGCGTGCTGCCGTACTACCTGCACCAGATCGACCGGGTCGCCGGCGTCGCCCACTTCGAGGTGCCGGACGAAGAGGCGCGGGCGCTGCATGCGGCACTGGCCGCGCGCCTGTCCGGCTACCTGGTGCCGAAGCTGGTCCGCGAGATCCAGGGCGACACCGGCAAGCGCCCGCTCTGATCGGGCGTTCTTCCTTGATGCCTGCAGCGTGGGCCCTGGCCCGCTGAGGGGGATCCCGCCTGTCGTGCCGTACCGGCACCCGCAGTCAGCGCGCACGGATGCCAGGCCGGTGGCAGCGCGGCCGCACAGACGGCAGGCCATGGCCCACCCGGCCACCAGACCAGGTGAACCGCGGCCGAGCGACTCGCACGCCACAGTCGCTGGTAGAGGCCATCGCGCGATCAGGGGTCACGCCTGGGCCCCGGCCGACCTGCGCCACCCCTCCCTGCACCGATGCAGGCCGGTTGCAGCTCCGCATCGGCCCTGGCGACGGTGTCGACGCCGGGACAGCGCCCGGCATCCGCAGCGGGCCTGCTGCGGGCGACCGCCAGCGCGGAGCATCGTGCCGCAGCGACCATGCGTCGCGACGGCACCAGCCCGTCCTCCCGATGGCGGCAGGACCTTCACGCCCGTCGACCGGGCGTCGGTCCGCCGGCCAGCTCAGCGCTCGAACAGCGCGATGCTCTCGACGTGCGCGGTGTGCGGGAACATGTCCATCACGCCGGCCGAGACCAGCTTGAAGCCGCGCTCGTTGACCAGGTAGCCGGCGTCGCGGGCCAGCGAGCCCGGGTGGCAGCTGACGTAGACGATCCGGTTGATCGCGTTCAGCGGCAACTGGCGCAGCACCTGGTCGGCGCCCGAGCGCGGCGGGTCCAGCAGCAGCTTGTCGAAGCCCTGGCGCATCCATGGGGTGCCGCGCTGGTCCTGGGTCAGGTCGGCGCTGAAGAACTGGGCGTTGGTCAGGCCGTTGCGCTCGGCATTGGCGCGGGCGCGGGCGACCAGGCCGGCATCGCCTTCCACGCCGACCACCTCGCGCACCTGCCGGGCCAGCGGCAGGGTGAAGTTGCCCAGCCCGCAGAACAGGTCGAGCACGCGCTCGTCCGGGCCGGCGCCGAGCATCTCCAGCGCCCGCGCGATCATCCTGTCGTTCAGGCGCGCATTGACCTGGATGAAATCCAGCGGCTGGAACGCCAGTTCCACGTCCCAGGCCGGCAGCCGGAATGCCAGCGACGGCGCCTGTCCCTCCAGCGGATGCACCGTGTCGATGCCCTTGGGCTGCAGGAAGATCGCGAAGCCATGCTCGCGCCCGAACGCGGCCAGCGCGGCCTTGTCGTCATCCGACAGCGGCACCAGATGGCGCACGGTCAGCGCGATGGCATCGTCGCCGGCGATGAATTCGATCTGCGGAATGCTCTCGCGCGCGGCCAGCCCGTCGACCAGCGCCGACAGCGCGGCGACCTTCAGGCCGATCTCCGGGATCACCGTATGGCAGACCTGCAGGTCGGCGACGAAGCGCGGGTCCAGCTCGCGGAAGCCGACCAGGGTCTTGTCCTTCTTGTTGACCCGGCGCACCGAGAACCGGCCCTTGCGCCGATACCCCCAGCTGGCGTCGGTCAGCGGCGGCAGCACCGTGCCCGGCGCGACCTTGCCGATCCGCTCCAGGTTGTCCAGCAACACGCGCTGCTTGGCCAGGATCTGCTTGTCCTCGGCCAGGTGCTGCAGCACGCAGCCGGCGCAGGTACCGAAATGCGGGCAGCGTGGCGCGACCCGGTCCGGCGAGGCCTGCAGCACCTCCAGGGTGCGGGCCTCGTCGAAACTGCGGCTGCGCGCGGTCTGTTCGACCATCACGGTTTCACCCGGCAGGGCGCCGGAGACGAACACGGCCTTGCCGTCGTCGCGGCGGGCGACGCCACGGCCATCGTGGCTGAGGTCGAGGATCTGGAGCTGGAACGGAGTACGGTCGAGTCGGGCCACGTGGCGCAGGCTGCGGGGCAAAGGGCCGGCCATTGTCTCAGATCGCGACGACGAAACCGGAATCCAGGTCGCTTGCGCGTGCAGGGCCCGGCGGTAAGATGCGCCTGAGCCGACAGGGAGTCAGCCAGATGGGACAACAACATCCGCTCCGCATGCCACGCCTGCTGCTGGTCGAGGACGATGCGATCAGCCAGACGTATTTCCGCGCGGTCCTCGAATCGCTGCCCGCCCAGGTCGACGTGGTCGCCTCGCAGGCCGGCGCGCTGGCCGCCATCGAGCGCGCCGATTACGACCTGTGGCTGATCGACCTGTCCCTGCCCGACGGCCAGGGCCAGGAGCTGCTCGCACGGCTGCGCCGCCAGCGGCCGCAGGTCCCCGCGCTAGCCCATACCGCCGATGCCGATCCTGCCCTGCGCCAGCCCCTGCTCGCGGCCGGGTTCCGCGACCTGCTGGTCAAGCCGATCCAGGCCGTGGCGCTGACCTCCGCGGTGCGCAGCGCGCTGACCAGCGACAGGCCCGACTGGGACAACGCCGCAGCCGCCAGCGCGATGAACCACAACATGGCCAACGTGCAGGCGCTGCGCGGCCTGTTCCTGGATGAGCTGCCCGGGGCGCGCGCCGACGTGCTGTCCAGCGCGCGTGCCGGCGACAACGAACGCCTGCGCGCGCGCCTGCACCGCCTGCAGGCCAGCTGCGGCCTGGTCGGCGCCTCGCGCCTGGCCGAGGCGGTGGAGTCGCTGCGGCGCAGCCCCGACTCGGCGATCGCGCTGGACCGCTTCGACAGCGCCGCCCGCGCCCTGCTCGGCTGAACGGCGCGGGCGCTACCCGCGTCACGGCCGCATCCCTACACTGCGCGGATGAATTACCGCCACGCCTTCCATGCCGGCAATCATGCGGACGTGCTCAAGCACGTGACGCTGCTGGCGATGCTCGATCTGCTGCAGCAGAAGGACGCCCCGTTCTTCGTGCTCGACACCCACGCCGGCCGCGGCCGCTACCTGCTGCAGTCCGAGGCCGCCGGCAAGACCGCCGAGGCCGCCAGCGGGGTGCTGCGCCTGGCCGGCCTGCAGACACCGCCGGCAGCCATCGTCCGCTACCTGCAGGCCGTGGCCGCGGCCAATCCGGTCGACACCCTGATCGCCTATCCCGGCTCGCCACTGCTGACCGCACAGGCCATGCGCAGCCAGGATCGCCTGGCCGCCTGCGAGCTGCAGCCCGAGGAAGCCGAGGCGCTGAAGTCGCTGTTCGCCGGCGACCGCCGCGTCGCGGTACATGCGCGTGACGGCTACGGCGCGATCCGGGCGCTGCTGCCGCCGCGGGCGGACGGCGTGCGCTACGCGCGCGGCCTGCTGCTGATCGACCCGCCCTACGAAGCGCAGGACGCCGAGTATCCGCGCATCGTCGAGGCGGTGGCCGAATGCCTGGCGCGCTGGCCACAGGCGGCGGTGGCGATCTGGTACCCGATCAAGCAGCGGCGCACGCTGCGGCCGTTCTTCCGCGACCTGGCCGCGCTGCCCGCGCGCGGCCTGCTGCTGGCCGAACTGCTGGTGCGGCCCGACGACTCGCCGCTGCGCCTGAACGGCAGCGGCATGGCCGTGCTCAACCCGCCGTGGAAACTGGATCAGCAGCTGGCCGATGCACTGCCGGTCCTGGAGCGTGCGCTGGGCGAGGATGCCGGCGCCGGCACCCGGCTGGAGTGGCTGCACCGCGAGGGCCAGGCCTGACCGCCGCGCGTGGCGACGCGCGCGCAGTGCACGTCGTTGCCAAAACATGGGAACATCCGGGACATGCCCCGCAACCGGCTCCCTCCCTGGCACGAAGAGTTCGTCCTGCCCAACCGGCGGCCGATCCTGATCCGCCCGATCCGGCCCGAGGACGCCGAACCGCTGCTCGGCGTGTTCGACCTGTTCGATCCGGTCGAGCTGCGCAGCCGCTTCGGCGCCGCGGACGGCGGTCTCGACGAGGCCGGTGCCCGACGCCTGGCCCGGCCCGATCCGAAGAACGAACTGATCCTGGTCGGCACCGAGCCGCTGCCGCCGGGTGAAGCGCTGATCGCCGGCCTGGCCCGCGCACGGGTCGTGCCGGGCACGCGCGACGCCGAGTACACGATCCTGCTCAGCGGCTTCATCGTCGGCCTGGGCTTGGGCCGCCATCTGCTGCAGAAGCTGGTCAAGTGGTCGCGCGGCCGCTACCTGGACCGGCTGTACGGCGACACCCCGGCACGCAACCGTCCGATGCTGGAACTGGCCGAATCGATGGGCTTCCGACCCGATGCGCAGGGCCGCCCGGCGGAGGGCTTCGTCCGGCTGGTGCTCGACCTCGGCGAGGAGTGAGCCCTCGCCCTTCGGCAGGATGGCGACCGGCGTGCATCGCCCGCTGACGGCGCTGCACCTACAATAGTCGGTCAATGCCGTCGCCCAACTCCCTCCTCATTCCGCCGCTGCCGCGGCGCGGCCAGTCCCGCGCCTGGTGGCGTACACCCACCTCACCGTCCGCGCTGGCCTGGCACCTCGCTGCCGCCGCCCGTGCGCACGACGGGCCACTGCTGGTCGTCGCCCGCGACAACCAGGGCGCGCACCAGCTCGAAGCCGACCTGCTGACCCTGCTGGGCCAGGATCCATCGCTGCCGGTGGTGCCGTTCCCGGACTGGGAAACCCTGCCCTACGACCAGTTCAGCCCGCATCCGGACATCATCAGCCAGCGCCTGTCGGCGCTGCAGCGGCTGCCGACGCTCACGCGCGGCCTGGTCGTGGTGCCGGTGCAGACGCTGATGCAGCGGCTGCCGCCGCTGCGCTACATCGCCGGCGGCAGTTTCGACCTGAAGACCGGCCAGCGCCTGGACCTGGACGCCGAGAAACGGCGGCTGGAATCGGCCGGCTACCGCAACGTGCCGCAGGTGCTGGACCCGGGCGACTTCGCCGTCCGCGGCGGCCTGCTCGACGTCTACCCGATGGGCGCCGAGGCGCCGCTGCGGGTGGAGATGCTGGACGACGAGATCGACACGATCCGCCAGTTCGACCCCGAGTCGCAGCGCTCGCTGGAGCGGATCGACGCGGTGCACATGCTGCCCGGCCGCGAGCTGCCGATGGACGAGGCCAGCATCGGCCGCGTGCTGGAACTGCTGCGCGACCGCTTCGACGTCGACACCCGCCGCAGCGCGCTGTACCAGGACCTGAAGGCCGGCATCGCCCCGGCCGGCATCGAGTACTACCTGCCGCTGTTCTTCGAGCAGCCGCAGCGCGCCGGGCGCGACGAACCGAGCACCGCCACCCTGTTCGACTACCTGGGCGCTACCGCTCTGCCGGTGCTGGCCGACGGCGCCAATGCCGCGGCCGATGCGTTCTGGGAACAGACTCGCAGCCGCCACGAGCAGCGCCGCCACGACGTCGAACGCCCCGTACTGGCACCGGAGGCGCTGTACCTGTCGCCGGATGCGCTGCGCGAGCGGCTCAACCAGGGCGCGCGCGTGGAGCTGTGCGGGCCGGAACACGCCCGCCGCGAGGACGCGGCCGCGCTCGGCGACCAGCCGGCGCCGAGCCTGCCGCTGGCGGTGCGCGACCACGCGCCGGGCGAGGCGCTGAAGACCTTTCTCGGCAGCTATCCGGGCCGGGTCCTGATCGCCGCCGATTCGCCCGGCCGCCGCGAGGCGCTGATCGAGGTGCTGGCGCCGGCCGGGATCCAGCCGCAGGTGCTGGCCGATGCGCCGGCGTTCTTCGCCGGCGATGCGCGCCTGGCGATCGCGGTGGCCCCGCTGGAAGACGGTTTCGCACTGGACGCGCCGCCGCTGGCGGTGCTGACCGAGCGCCAGCTGTTCCCCGAGCGCGCGACCCAGCCGCGGCGCAGCCGCCGCGCCGGGCGCGAGCCCGAGGCGATCATCCGCGACCTCGGCGAGCTGTCGGAAGGCGCGCCGATCGTGCACGAGGACCATGGCGTCGGCCGCTACCGTGGTCTGATCGCGATGGACATCGGCGGCATGCCCGGCGAGTTCCTCGACATCGAGTACGCCAAGGGCGACCGCCTGTACGTGCCGGTGTCGCAGCTGCACCTGGTCAGCCGCTACTCCGGCGCATCGCCCGAGACTGCGCCGCTGCATTCGCTCGGTGGCGAGCAGTGGAGCAAGGCCAAGCGCAAGGCGCAGGAGAAGGTCCGCGACGTCGCCGCCGAACTGCTGGAGATCCAGGCCCGCCGGCAGGCGCGCGCCGGCCTGGCGCTGGACGTGGACCGTTCGATGTACGAACCGTTCGCGGCCGGTTTCCCGTTCGAGGAGACGCCCGACCAGCACAGCGCCATCGAGGCGGTGCTGCGCGACCTGCAGTCCAGCCAGCCGATGGACCGCGTGGTCTGCGGCGACGTCGGCTTCGGCAAGACCGAGGTCGCGGTGCGCGCCGCGTTCGCCGCGGCCAGCGGTGGCCGCCAGGTGGCCGTGCTGGTGCCGACTACGCTGCTGGCCGAGCAGCACTACCGCAACTTCCGCGACCGCTTCGCCGACTGGCCGCTGAAGGTCGAGGTGCTGTCGCGCTTCAAGACCAAGAAGGAAATCGAGGCCGAGCTGGAGAAGGTGACGCGTGGCGAAATCGACGTGATCGTCGGCACCCACCGCCTGCTGCAACCGGACGTGAAGTTCAAGGACCTGGGTCTGGTCATCGTCGACGAGGAACAGCGCTTCGGCGTGCGCCAGAAGGAGGCGCTGAAGGCGCTGCGCGCGAACGTGCACCTGTTGACCCTGACCGCGACCCCGATCCCGCGCACGCTGAACATGGCGATGGCCGGGCTGCGCGACCTGTCGATCATCGCGACCCCGCCGCCGAACCGGCTGGCGGTGCAGACCTTCGTCGTGCCCTGGGACGACGCGCAGCTGCGCGAGGCCTTCCAGCGCGAACTGGCACGCGGCGGCCAGCTGTACTTCCTGCACAACGACGTCGAGAGCATCGGCCGCATGCAGCGCCAGCTGCAGGAGCTGGTGCCGGAGGCGCGCATCGGCGTCGCCCACGGGCAGATGCCCGAGCGCGAGCTGGAACGGGTCATGCTGGATTTCCAGAAGCAGCGCTTCAACGTGCTGCTGTCGACCACGATCATCGAATCGGGCATCGACATCCCCAACGCCAACACCATCGTCATCAACCGCGCCGACCGCTTCGGCCTGGCCCAGCTGCACCAGCTGCGCGGCCGCGTCGGCCGCTCGCACCACCGCGCCTACGCGTATCTGGTCGTGCCGGACCGGCGCGCGATCACGCCCGATGCGGAGAAGCGGCTGGAAGCGATCGCCTCGATGGACGAGCTCGGCGCCGGCTTCACCCTGGCCACGCACGACCTGGAAATCCGCGGCGCCGGCGAGCTGCTGGGCGAGGACCAGAGCGGACAGATGGCCGAGGTCGGCTTCAGCCTGTACACCGAGCTGCTGGAACGCGCAGTGCGCTCGATCCGCCAGGGCAAGCTGCCGGACCTGGACGCCGGCGAGGAAGCGCGTGGCGCCGAGGTCGAGCTGCACGTGCCGTCGCTGATCCCGGACGACTACCTGCCCGACGTGCACACCCGCCTGACCCTGTACAAGCGCATTTCCAGCGCCCGCGACAGCGATGCGCTGCGCGAGCTGCAGGTGGAGATGATCGACCGCTTCGGCCTGCTGCCGGATCCGGTGAAGCATCTGTTCGCGATCGCCGAACTGAAACTGCAGGCCAGCGGACTGGGCATCCGCAAGCTGGAACTGGGCGAGAACGGCGGCCGCATCGTGTTCGAGGCAAAACCGCGCGTGGACCCGATGTCGGTGATCCGGATGATCCAGCAGCAGCCCAAGCTGTACGCGATGGATGGCCCGGACAAGCTGCGCATCCGCCACCCGCTGCCCGAGCCGGCCGACCGCTTCAATGCGGCGCGCGCCCTGCTGACCACGCTGGGGCCCGGATGATGGCCGCCCGCCACGCCCGGGCCGCCGGCTGCCCCTGCGCGCACCCTGCCCCGTCCGGTCACCGCGCATGAGCTTCGACGAGGCGCCGGACTTCGGCGATGTCGCCTGCTCGCTGGAAACCCTGGCGCTGGCGATCGAGGTACGCGACAGCTATACCCGCAGCCACTGCGACCGCACCGGCCGCATCGCGGTGGCGCTCGGCCGCCGCTTCGACCTCGATGCCGACGCGCTCGAGCAGCTCGAACTGGGTGCGCATTTCCACGATGTCGGCAAGATCGGCGTACCCGACCAGGTGCTGCTGCATCCGGGCAGGATCAACGACGACGACTGGGTGGCGATGCAGGCGCACTCGGAGATCGGCGAACGGATCTTCCTGGCCAGCCGTCACCGGCATGCGGCCGAGGTCGGCCGGATCATCCGTCATCACCATGAGGCGATGGATGGCAGCGGCTATCCGGATGGCCTGGCCGGCGAACGCATCCCGCTGTCGGCACGCATCCTGCGCGTGGCCGACAGCTACGACGCGATGACCACCCGGCGCCCGTACAGCCCCGAGCGCAGCCACGACGAAGCGATGCGCATCCTGCACGACGAGCAGCACTGCAGGATCGATCCGCAGGTGTATGCGGAGTTCGAGCGCCTGATGCGCGACCGGGCGCTGCGCGAGCGCTGAGCACGGTTCGAATGGCGCAGCCGGTGGGCTGTGGCCCGACGCGCCGTGCGCGCTGCGGACACGGAGCGGCGTGCGCCACCGTCTCGCTGCTGGCGCACGGCGGCGTGCCCGGGCAACGCCCTGCGCACCACGACGCCGGCTTCGGGCGACCCGGACGGTGCAGAGGCGCCGCACACCGCCGGCGCAATGCCGTGGCTCGCGAAGACCTGCCCGTTTCGCCGGCAGGCGGCGGCGCAACGCATCGGTGTCCGCACACTCAACGCGTTGCATGTCACCGCCCCGCGCAAGCCTCCGGACGAGACGGAAGCACCTTCCCCTCCCGGCGACACGTCATTTTGCGAATGAGAGGCACGTCGGCGCATGCATCTACGGCAGTCGCATGCGCGGCGGCAGGAATCGACGTCAGCCGCGAATGAGATGCAGGAGAGCCGCACGCGTCGATGCGGTGGCGATACGGACGCAGCTGCGCGTCATCGCGCGCTCGATCGCGACCACGGGCTGTCGTCGCCGTCTTCAGAAAACCCCTTGAAATCGCGGCCGGCATATCGACGGCCGGCACACCCACACATCGATTCGCTATAGCGAAGGTGTCGCGGAAAAATCCGATGCATTGTCGAAAACGCGACAGGTCGCGGGCTTTCTTCACAACGCATTTCACAACTTTCTTTGAGATTTTCACGCCAGCTTAAAGAATCACCCGGCTGCGTCGTTATCCCAGAACGTGGACGCGGCCCCTCGCCTCCACGCCACTGAGGACAGGTGCAGCGATGAACTGCCCGGCAAGGACACGCAGCGCGGACGACGCGCCGCCGCTGGAGATCGCACTCTCCGGCGGCATGACCATCGAGCACGCCGCCGATCAGGCCAGGCGCCTGCGCGCAGCCCTCACCCATTCCGGGCCGGTCCAACTGGACCTGGGCGAGGTGATCGCGATCGACGTCACCGGCGTCCAGCTGCTGCTGGCGACGACGCGCAGCCTGGCGTCGCATGCCTGGCCGGTCACGCTGCATGGCGTGCCGCCGGCGGTCGAACACGCATTCGCCTTGCTGGGCATCGATCTCGACGTCGTGTCCAGCCCCGCTCCGAACGTCGCCGAAGCAGGCAGCCCCCGATGAACATGGAACAGCTGCTGCAGACCTTCCTCGGCGAGAGCCGCGATCTGCTCGAGGAGATGGAGCGCCACCTGCTGGACATCCGTGCAGGGCAGTGCGGCGACGATGCGGTCAACGCCATCTTCCGCGCCGCCCATACCATCAAGGGCTCGGGAGGCCTGTTCGATCTGACCGAGCTGGTGCAGTTCACCCACGTGGTGGAAAGCGTGCTGGACCTGGTCCGCGATGGCTCCCTGGCGCTGGACCACGATCTGGTCGCGCTGCTGCTCGCGTGCTGCGACCACATCCACCTGCTGGTGGAAGCGGCTGCCGGTGCGCCCGCGCCGGATCCGGCGCAGGCCGCCCCCCTGCTGGCGCGTCTGGAGGTCCACCTGCACGCGACGCACGCTCCCGATGGCGTCGCCAGCGCCGACGCGCCCATGGCGGACAGCGGCCTGTGGCGCATTTCCTACCATCCTCACCCCACTGCGCTGCGCTTCGGCAACTCGCCGCTGCGCGTGCTGCGCTGCCTCAAGGCGCTGGGCACGCTGGAGCAGGTCCGGACCCGCACCGACGGCGTGCCGCCGCTGGAGCTGCTGGAGCCGGAAGCCTGTTACCTGGGCTTCGAGATCGAGCTGCGCACGGACGCGGGGCGCGCACGGATCGAGGAGGTCTTCGAGTTCGTCCGCGACGAGTGCGAGCTGCTGATCGCGCCCGTCGTCGAGGGTGCCACCGCCGCTGCAGCGACGCCGCTGCCGCCGCCGGCCATCGACGATGGCGAGCCGCCGGCTGCTGCCGGAGAAAGCGGTACGGGCGTCCAGGCGAGCGCGCGCGGCGCACGCCAGGAGAGCCGCTCGATCCGGGTCGATGCCGATCGCCTGGACCGCATGATCGACCTGGTCGGCGAGCTGATCATCGCCGTGGCCGGCAGCAACGCCAGCGCGCAGCGCAGCGGCGACGCGGCGCTGCAGGAGTCGACGTCGATGGTCGCCGAACTGGTCGAGCAGGTGCGCGAGAGCGCGCTGCAGCTGCGGATGGTCAAGATCGGCGGCACCTTCAGCCGCTTCCACCGGGTGGTCCACGACGTGGCCCGCGAACTGGGCAAGGACATCGCGCTGGTGGTCAGCGGCGAGGACACCGAGCTGGACAAGTCGGTGGTGGAAAAGATCGCCGACCCGCTGACCCATCTGGTGCGCAACGCGATGGACCACGGCATCGAGCCGGCCGCGGTGCGCCGCGCCTGCGGCAAGCCCGAGCGCGGCACGGTCCGCCTGAACGCCTTCCACGACTCGGGCAGCATCGTCATCGAGATCAGCGACGACGGCGGCGGCCTGGACCGGGAGCGGATCCTGGCCAAGGCGGTCGAACGCGGGCTGATCGACCCGGCCCGGACGCTGACCGATGCCGAGGTGTTCGCGCTGGTGTTCGAGCCCGGCTTCTCCACCGCGGAGAAGGTCACCAACCTGTCCGGCCGCGGCGTGGGCATGGACGTGGTCCGACGCAACATCAGTGCGCTGCGCGGCAGCGTCGACATCGCCAGCCGCCCGGGCATCGGCACCACGATCTCGGTGCGGCTGCCGCTGACCCTGGCGATCATCAACGGCTTCCAGGTCGGTGTCGGCAAGTCGGTGTTCATCCTGCCGCTGGACGTGGTCGAGGAATGCATCGAGTTCTCGTCCGGCTACCAGGCCGAGTACACCGACCTGCGCGGCGGCGTGCTGCCCTATCTGCGTCTGCGCAGCGCGTTCGGCATCGACGGTACGCCGCCGCCGCGCGAAAGCATCGTGGTCGTCAAGCACGGCCCCCAACGCTGCGGGATCGTGGTCGACCAGCTGCTCGGCGAATGGCAGACCGTCATCAAGCCGCTTTCCAGCGTGTTTTCCGGGGTCAGGGGCATCAGCGGCTCGAGCATCCTCGGCAGCGGCGAGGTGGCCCTGATCCTCGACGTCGGCAGCCTGCTGCGCTCCGACGAACCCGACGCACCCCTCGCCGCCTGACCCTCCTTCCAGCATCCGACATCACCAGGTAGATCCCATGATCAAGAATCTTCGCGTCGCCCACAGGCTCGGCCTGGGCTTTGGCCTGCTGAGCGTCATGCTCGTGCTGATGGCCGTCGTGTCCACCCTCAACATGAGGAAGATGGACGCCGCCACCACCAACATCACCGAGGACCGCTTCCCGAAGACGCAGGCCCTCGGCGAGATGATCGTCAACACGCTGGACATCGCCAGGCTCATGCGCGACCTGATGCTGACCGGCCCGGAGCGTCACCAGCCGATCATCGCCACCATCCAGAAGAACCGCGAGGACAGCAGCGAGCGGGTCGCGCGCCTGCAGGCCGTGATCAACACCCCGGAAGGCACGCGCCTGATGAGCCAGATCGTGTCGCGGCGCGAAGCGCTGGCGCCTATCTACGACGACTACTTCCGTCTGGTCGAGCGTTCGGACGAAGAGAGCCAGGCGCAGGCCAAGGCACTGCTGAGCGAGAGCTTCAAGCCGGCCAACGATGCGTACATCGCCAGCCTGAAGGAGCTGTCCGAGTTCCAGCACACGTTGATGCAGCGCAGCGTCGAGGAGTCGAAGGCCGCGTTCGACCAGGCGAACAAGGTCATGATCGCGATCGGCGCCGCCTCGCTGGCGATCGCCATCCTGCTCAGCATCTTCATCACCCGCAGCCTGACCCGCCAGCTCGGCGGCGAGCCGGCCTACGCGATGGAGGTGGCCCAGCGCGTGGCCGACGGCGACCTGGCCGTGTCCATCGTCACACGCGAGGGCGACAAGACCAGCCTGCTGGCGGCCTTCAAGGCGATGGTGGAACGCCTGGCCCAGGTGGTGGGCGAGGTGAACAGCAGCGCCGAGTCGCTGGCGGGCGCCTCCGAGGAAGTCAGCGCGACCGCGCAGGCGCTGAGCCAGGCCGCCAGCGAACAGGCGGCCGGCGTGGAGGAAACCAGCGCATCGCTGGAGCAGATGACCTCCTCGATCGCGCAGAACACCGAGAACTCCAAGGTCACCGACGGCATGGCGGCCAAGGCCTCGCGCGAGGCGGCCGAGGGCGGCGAGGCAGTGCGTTCCACCGTGGTGGCGATGAAGCAGATCGCGCAGAAGATCGGCATCATCGACGACATCGCCTACCAGACCAATCTGCTCGCGCTGAACGCGGCCATCGAGGCGGCGCGCGCCGGCGAGCACGGCAAGGGCTTCGCGGTGGTCGCTGCCGAAGTGCGCAAGCTGGCCGAGCGCAGCCAGGTGGCCGCGCAGGAAATCGGCGATGTCGCCAGCTCCAGCGTGGAACTGGCGGAGAACGCCGGCAAGCTCCTGGACGAGATGGTGCCTTCGATCCGACGCACCTCGGACCTGGTCCAGGAGATCACCGCCGCATCCGACGAGCAGGCCTCCGGCGTCAGCCAGATCAACTCGGCCGTCAGCCAGCTCAACCAGACCACCCAGCAGGCCGCGTCGCACTCGGAGGAACTGGCCGCCACGGCGGAGGAGATGAGCGCGCAGGCCGAGACGCTGCAGCAGCTGATGTCGTTCTTCAAGCTCGGGCAGTCCGATCAGGGCACCCCGCTGGCCGCGCGGCATCGCACCGCGCACCACGCGCCCGTCGCCTCGCGCAGGAACGCAAGGTCGCTGCACGGCGCCGGCAGGAGCCACGGGCGCGCGGAGAGCATCGACGAAAGCCAGTTCAGCCAGTTCTGACCGGAGTCGCGACATGAACGAGCACGCAGCATCCGCCGTCGACACGGCGGAGACGCCGGAACAGTTCCTCACCTTCCTGCTGGGCAAGGAGATGTTCGGCGTCGACATCCTGCCGATCATGGAGATCATCGAGTACCGCGTCCCCACCGAGGTGCCGATGATGCCGCCCGCCCTGCGCGGCGTGATCAACCTGCGCGGCGCGGTGGTGCCGGTGGTGGACTTGGCACAGCGCTTCGGCCGCGGCGCCAGCGAGATCAGCAAGCGCAGCTGCATCGTCATCCTGGAGGTGAACCAGGGCGAGGAGCGGCACGTGCTGGGCCTGCTGGTCGATGCGGTCAGCGAGGTACTGGAGATCCCGGCGGCCGACATCGCCCCGCCGCCGAGCTTCGGCGCCGGCATCCGCCGCGATTTCATGCACGGCATGGGCAAGGTCGGCGAGCGCTTCGTGATCCTGCTCGACACCGATGCGGTACTCGCGGCCGACGAGCTGGCGGCGCTGTCCGGCGCGGCGCGCGAGCCGGCCGAAGCCGTGGCCTGACCGCCCGTCACGGATCGACCGATGAGCGATGCTCCCATCACGGCGCTGGAGTTCAGCAGATTCCAGCGCTTCATCTCCGAACGCGCCGGCATCACCCTGGCCGACAGCAAGAAGGCGATGCTGTGCGGGCGCCTGGGCAAGCGCCTGCGCGCCAACCAGATGACCAGCTACAGCCAGTACCTGCGGCTGCTGGAGGAGGACGTCGACACGCCGGAAGTCCAGATCGCGATCGACCTGCTGACCACCAACGAGACCTACTTCTTCCGCGAACCCAAGCACTTCGACCTGCTGGCCCGGCTGGCGCGCCAGGCGCACGGCAGCGCGCCGTTCCGCTGCTGGAGCGCAGCCTCGTCCAGCGGCGAGGAGGCCTTCAGCATGGCGATGGTGCTGGAGGACGCGCTGGGCGGAAGGCCGTACGAGGTGGTCGGCAGCGACATCAGTTCGCGGGTGCTGGAGCGCGCGCGTTCGGGGCTGTATCCGATGCAGCGCCTGGACCACATGCCGCCGGGCTACCTGAAGCGCTTCTGCCGCAAGGGCAACGGCCGCTACGAGGGCTACATGCTGATCGAGCGCGGCCTGCGCGAGCACGTCAGGTTCCTGCAGCTCAACCTCAACGCGCCGCTGCCGGGCACGGCCCTGGGCATGTTCGACGTGGTGTTCCTGCGCAATGTCATGATCTACTTCGACGGCCCGACCAAGTACGCGCTGGTCAAGCGCCTGCTGTCCCAGCTCCGGCCCGGCGGGCATCTGTGCGTGGGACACTCGGAGAGCCTCAACGAATTCGATCTCGACCTGGTCCAGATCGCGCCGGCCGTCTATCGAAGGCCGTAGCGGCCGGCCCGGCCCGGATGATCACGCAGGGTGGTGCATGAACAAGATCAAGGCGCTGGTGGTGGACGATTCGGCCGTGGTCCGCCAGGTGCTGGTGGGCATCCTCGATGCCGCGACCGGCATCGAGGTGATCGCGGCCGCCGCCGATCCGCTGCTGGCGATGGAGAAGATGCGCCTGCAGTGGCCGGACGTGATCGTGCTCGACGTGGAGATGCCGAAGATGGACGGCATCACCTTCCTGCGCAGGATCATGGCCGAGCGCCCGACCCCGGTGGTGATCTGCTCGACCCTGACCGAGAAGGGCGCGCAGGTGACCATCGATGCGCTGGCCGCCGGCGCGGTCGCGGTGGTCACCAAGCCCCGGCTCGGCCTGAAGCAGTTCCTGACCGAATCGGCCGACGAGCTGGTCGCCACCGTGCGCACCGCCGCGCGCGCCAACGTCAGGAAGCCGGTCGTGCGCGCGCCACTGCCCGCGGTGGAGGTCCGCCACTCGGCCGATGTCATCCTGCCGCCGCAGGGCGCCCGCGCCCTGGACCGGACCACCGAGCGCATCGTGGCGATCGGCACCTCCACCGGCGGCACCCAGGCGCTGGAACAGGTGCTCACCGAACTGCCGCGCGTCTGCGCCGGCATCGTGATCGTCCAGCACATGCCGGAGAAATTCACCGCGGCCTTCGCCGCGCGCCTGGACAAGCTGTGCAGGATCGCGGTGAAGGAAGCGGCGCACGGCGACCGCGTGGTGCCCGGACGCGCCCTGATCGCACCCGGCGGCAGGCACATGCTGCTGCGCCGCAGCGGCGCCCAGTACTTCGTCGAGGTCGTCAGCGGCCCGCCGGTCAACCGCCACTGCCCGTCCGTGGACGTGCTGTTCCGCTCGGTCGCCGGCGCCGCGGGCGGCAATGCGCTGGGCATCATCCTGACCGGCATGGGCGACGACGGCGCCGCCGGCCTGCTGGAAATGCACGAGAACGGCGCACGTACCATCGCCCAGGACGAGCAGAGCAGCGTGGTGTTCGGCATGCCGCGGGAGGCGATCAAGCGCGGCGGCGTCGACCGCGTGCTGCCGCTGGGGGTGATGGCCCGTGAGATCGCCGCCTACCAGTGACCGGCCGGGCGGCGCGCGACACCGCTACAGCTGCGACTCGATTGGCAGCCAGCCGATCGTCCACGCCGCCCCGCGCTGCCACAGGCTGGCATCGGGTTCGTGGCGCCAGACCTTCGCAGGATCCTGCGCGTCGTCGTGCCAGCGCAACGCGCCGTCGACCAGCTCCAGCCGGTAGCTGATCCTGGCGGAGGTCTTGGCCGCGTACAGCGCCTCGAGCTCGGCCGCCGCATCGGGGCATTCGAACAGCAACCCCATCTCGGTGTTGAGGTTCATCGAGCGCGGGTCGAGGTTGAACGAGCCGATGAAGCCATGCCGGCCATCGAACACGAAGGCCTTGGTGTGCAGGCTGGCGCCGCTGGAGCCGAACAGGCTGCCGTCGGTGCGCCCCTGCGGCTTGAGCTCGTGCAGCACCACCCCGCTCTCCAACAGCGGCACCCGGTAGCCCGCGTATCCGCCATGCACCGCCAGCACGTCGTTGGCCGCCAGCGAGTTGGTGAGGATGCTCACCTCGATACCGCGCCGGCGCATGCCGGCGATCCACTCCACGCCATCGGTGCCCGGCACGAAGTACGGGGAGATCAGCTTCACGTCCCGCTCGACCCGCGAGATCCGCTCGACCAGCAGCGGCGTCATCCAGTCGGGCCCGGGCTCGGCGCCCTCGGCCTTTTCCGGCGGATCGGAGACCAGGTCGGCATCGGCGGTCCAGTGCACCTGGCGGCGGCCTTCGAGCAGGTCGCGCACGCGCGGCGACGCCTCCAGCCGTTGCACGTACGGATGCGCGCGCTCGGATGCCAGGCCCGCATCGATGCTGCCGCGCAGCGTGTCCAGCGCCCCCGCGTCGGCCTGCACCAGGGCCGACAGCGGGATCGCCGAGGCGCTGTTCCAGTACGCGTCGAAGATGACCTCCGCCTGCGCCACCGCCGGGCCGACCACGGCGACGTCGGTATCCATGAAGTTCACGTCGGTGGCGGCGTCGAAGTACTCGTCGCCGATGTTGCGCCCACCGACCACCGCGATGCGCCCGTCGGCGATCCAGGTCTTGTTGTGCATGCGCCGGTTGAGGCTGAAGAAACGCAGCAGCAGCTCCATCCCGCGTGCGACGGTGCCCTCGCGCGCGCGGGTCGGATTGAACAGGCGCACCTCGATCAGCGGGTGCTGGTCCATCGCGGCCAGCACCGAATGGCTGCCGTGCACGTTCATGTCGTCCAGCAGCAGGCGCACGCGCACCCCACGGTCGGCCGCGCGCAGGACTTCGTTGTGGATCAGGTTGCCGGTGAAGTCGGCGTGCCAGATGTAGTACTGCAGGTCCAGGCTGCGACCGGCCGCACGGGCGGTGGTCGCGCGCACCGCGAACGCATCGATGTTGTCGCCCAGGATCACCATGCCGGTCTCGTCGGGCCGGGCGTCGGTCAGCGGCGCGATCGCGCGGTCGATCGGCGTCTGCAGCGCCAGCGGCAGCGCATGCACCTGCGGTCCGCGGGCGCTCTCGGCGAAGCGTCCATAGGCGTACAGCGACAGCAGCGAGGCCAGCGCGAACGCCAGCAGCGCGATGCCGATCCATTTCAACGCCCTCTTCTTCATCCCTGGCCCCGGGTGACGGTCCCGCCGATTGTAGGGCGCGCGCGCGACGGAGGCGTGTGTGGCGCCCTGCCCGCGCCGCCGCCCGTTCACCCCGCGCGATCAGCCGCCCGGCAACTGCGCGGATGCGTCTGCGTCCCGCCCCTTGAACGTGGCCTAGATCCGATGCCCGTCCGGATCGACGACGAACGCCGCGTAATAGCCCGGCCCGTAATCCGGACGCAGTCCGGGCGCGCCGTTGTCGCGGCCACCAGCGGCCAGCGCGGCACGATGGAAGGCGTCGACCGCGGCGCGCGACGGCGCGGCGAAGGCCAGATGGAATCCAGGACCCGGCGCGGCGGCATCGCCATGCAGCTTCAGGCACAGCAGGTCTTCGTCGTCTTCCAGGCCATACCCGACCGCGGTGTCGTCCTCGAACACCCGCCGTTGCCCGATCGCGGCCAGAACCGCATCGTAGAAGGTCGCGGCGACCTGCAGGTCGCGCACGCCCAGGGACAGGTGATGGAACATCGTGTCGACCCTGCGGATATCGCGGTATTGGAGGCCGCGAAGTGTATCCGCGGATGCGCCCCGTGCCGGCCGGCGGACGACCGCTGCGCACCGTGCTACCGCTTGCCCGCCGCCCGCAATGCGCGAGCCGGATGCGCTCAGCCGTTGCCGTCGCGCAGGGCCTGGGCGGCCGCGACCCACTCGGCGAAGCCGGGATGGCGGGCCTGCGCGCGACCGACCAGGGCCGCGCCGGTCGGCGGGCAGACGATGCCGAATTCGGCCTCCAGCCAGTCGCGCAGGCCTGCGGCCGATGCCGGGTCGGTCGGTGGCCGGGTCGGATCGTCGTAGCCGATGCCGAACAGGGCGAGGAAGTCGAGAAAGCCATCGGCCAGCACCCGCAGTTCGCCCTCCGAGCCCAGCAGCACCACCGGCGCGTCCATCACGTCCTGCCCGTCGGGCATCCATGCGGCCAGCGTCGACCCGTCCGGGCCGGCACCGAACCCGGCCAGCTGGCACCAGGCGGTCGAACCGGCGCCGAACCAGTGCTTCAGTGCCTCGCCCTCCGGCCGCAGCCGCATGCAGCCGCTGATCGGGTAGCCCGTGCGGTCGAGGTGATCGCACAGCCGGCGCATCGCCTCCGGCATCCGGACGCCCGGTTGAAACTCCGCGGCGATCCGCTGCGCCCGGCCCATATCGCCTTCAACGTGTGCCATCGATCCTCCGCTGAGTGGTCGTCGCGCACCGCAGCGGCGGGATGCGTTGCGCCCGGTCACGCGGCATGCGCCATCCAGCCACGGAACGAGAACGCGGCATAGAACAGCTCCACGCCGTCGAATCCCGCCTCGCGCAGCAGCGCCTCCTCCGCCTCCGGCGCCACGACGGGCAACCGCGTGCCGATCGCTTCGATCGCCTTCGCCGCGTCCACGCCGGGCACGCCCGAGGCGGCGGCAAACGCGGCATACCGCCGCAGCCAGCGCGTTTTCGCCGGCTCATGCTGGGGAAAGCTGTGGTGCGCGACCACCAGCGGCGCGCCCGGCTTCAACCGGGCGTGCAGCGCACGCAGCGTCTGCAGGCGCCCTTCGCGTGGCACGAAATGCAGGGTCAGCAGGCTGGTCGCCGCATCGAACGGCCCCTCCGGCGCCGTGTCGACGTAGCCGTGATGCAGTGCGGCCCGCGACGCCAGCGGGCCCAGCGTCGCGGTCGCCAGCGCCAGCATCTCCGCGGAAGGATCGACGCCGACGAAACGCCACTGCGGTTGCCGTTCGGCGAACACCTTCAGCTCCAGTCCACCGCCGGCCCCGAGCACCAGCACCTGGCCGGTCGCGGGCACGCGCTCCTCCAGCAGCAGTGCGGTCATCAGCTGCAGCGCGTGGAAGCCCGGCACCTGACGCACCGGGCCCTGCGCGTAGCGGGCCACGGCCAGCGGATCGGTGAACGACATCGGCGGCACTCCTGCGCGGGACGCCCGATGCTAGTGGGCGCCGCGGTGCGTCTTCAAGACCACCGGCACTGGATGCCGGTGCGATGCTGCGGCACGATCGCAGCATTCCGGAGCGATCCCATGCCCGACGCATCTGCGCCCTACCGCCCGATCAACTGCGAGTTCCACGACCTGCTCGAGGCGGCCGCCACGCGCGGTCGTGTCGCCGCACTGGAACTGATCGGCGATGACGGGACGCCACGCCACTGCCACGCACGCATCATCGACCTGGTCGCGCGGGACGGCATCGAGTGGATGTTGCTCGACTCCGGCGAACGGATCCGGCTGGACCGCATCGTCGCCATCGACGGGGAACCGCTGGCCGGCTATCCGCCCGGCTGACATCGCAACGCGTCCATGTCGGGCGGCCAGCCGCGGTCATGTCCGCGCGGCATCCGCTGCGTCCCCACCGGATGGGCGACAGGTCGAAGAGCCGACTGGACACCCCGCAGGGATGGGCTCCGGCCTGCGGGAGGAACGCCCGCGGCGCGCCCCCGCCACAGCCGGCCGGTCCACGGCGGACGACGACACTGCTCAGACAGCCGGCACCGTCGCGGGTGCCGGGCCAGCGGCATCGATGCACGTGGACGGCAACGCCGCGATCGCCGCCAGCGCCGTCACGCGCCGGGCGTCCCAGTCGCCCTGCAGGTGGACCGGCACGATGCCACGCGCCTCCAGCCCGCGCAGGTACCAGGCATGCTGCCACTGCCGGAAGGCGTCGTCGCGCCGGGTGCCGTCCTGCACGAACGGCACGTCCGGTGCGCACAGCAGCACCAGGTCGTAGCGGCGGGCGGCCAGCGCTTCCAGCGCCGGATCGGCGCGACCGAACATCGCCTGCGCGTACAGCAACGTGGTCAGCGGCGAGGTGTCGCAGACCAGCACACGGTTGGCGCTGCCGGCCAGCGATTCCTCGCGGGCGATCTGGGTTTGGGCGATGCGCAGCAGGTCGGCCTCGGCCAGTTCGCCGCCCTGCGCCTCCCACAGCTCGCGCCCGTACTCGGCAGCGTGGCGGGTCCGCAGCTGCGCGGCCAGCTGCATGGCTAGCGTCGACTTTCCGGTGGACTCGCCGCCGAGGATGGCAACGCGGGCGACGAAGTCGCGGTACACCTGCGGCGCCAGCTGTGCGCGCCGGGCATGCAGGTCCTCGCGCAGCAGCGAGCCGGAGACCGGCACCTGCAGGCGCGCGCGGTCGATCTCCACATGCACCACCGTTGGACCGCCGCATGCCTGCTGCTCCTCCGACAACACCTCGGCAAACCCCGGGCCGTAGGCCTCGCTGGTGAACACCGCATCCACGCGGGCGTCGAGCACCTCGCGCAGCAGCCAGGCGACGAAACGCCGCTGCGTGTCGTCGTCGGCGTCGTTGTGCGGCAGGGTCCGCACCGCCAGGCCGAGCCGCCGGCAGTGCGCGGCCAGCCGCGCATCGTCCAGTACCAGCCGCTGCGCATGCGGATACAGCGCGGCCAGCCAGCGTTCGCGCCGCGCCGCGTCCATGCCCACGAAGTCCGGCTGGGTGTAGCTGATCACGATCAGCCGCCCACAGCGGGCCTGTGCCTGGTCGAGGATGAACTGGTGCCCGCGATGCAATGGGCAGAACTTGCCCACCACCAGGCCGGTGCGGAACCGGCTCATGCCGCTCTGGCCTGGTCGCGCATCAACCGGCGCCAGTGCCGCCACGCGACCAGCGCGTTGATCCAGTAGGCCACGTACAGCACCGCGGTGAGGTTCAGCCCGCGCGAGGCGTACAGCGGCACCGCGATGCTGTTGACCAGCAGCCACACCGGCCAGGTCTCCAGCCGCCGCCGCATCAGCAGCAGCTGGGCCAGCACCGACAGGCACAGCACCGCAGAGTCGGCGAAGGGCGCATACGCATCGGTGAAACGATGCAGCAGTGCTCCGTAGCCGACCGCTGCGAGCACCGCGGCCAGCAGCATCCACCCCAGGCTGCGCAGCGGCGTGCGGCGGATCGGCAGCACGCCCTCGGCGCGGCCGCCGCGCCAGTGCCACCAGCCGACCGCACTGGCGGCGATGAAGAACAGCTGCAGGGTGACGTCGGCGTACAGCTGGGTCGTCCAGAACAGCCGCGCGAACAGCGCGCAGCCGATGATGCCGGTCCACCAGGTGTGCACGCTGTTGCGCGCGGCCAGCAGGATCGACAGGCTCACCATCGCGTTGGCGGCGACTTCCAGTGCCGTCATGCGGCCAGCCCTTCTTCCAGTTCGGTCGTGTACTGCAGCACCTTGTCCTCGGCGTCCAGCACGGCCACGGCGACCGGGCGCCCCAGCAGCGCCGCCTGCAGCAACGCGGCGGCCTCGGCGGCATGGCCGGCTTCGCTGGCCGCAAGGCGCAGCACGACACCGGCATCGGCGTGCTGGTGCACGCTGTAACGCGACAGCGGCAGCCGGGCCAGCGCATGGCTCAGGTCGATGTTGTTGATCCACTGACCGGTGGCGGTCAGGTAGCGCACGGGCCGCCTGCCCTGCAGGCCGACGATCATCGGCCCTTCGTCCGTCATCGCCAGCCGGCCGCGGTCGCCGCTGCGGTAGCGCAGCAGCGGCAGGCAGAAATTGAAGCCGCCGGTCAGCACGATCTCACCGTCCTGCCCCGCCGGCGACGGCTGCCCGGCAGCATCCAGGATCTCCACGTACATCCCCGGCTGCAGCAGCAGATGGCCGCCAAGCGTCTCGTCGTACACCGCCAGCGGACCCGCTTCGTTCATCGAGTAGATGTCCAGCACCGGGCAGCCGAAGCGCTGCTGCAGGCGTTCGCGCAGCGCCGGCGACAGCGCCATCGACACCGACAGCAGCGCGCGCGGCCGATGCGCCAGCGGCAGCTCCAGCAGCGTCGCGAACGAGATCGGGTCGCCGGCGATCACCTCGGGCGCCATCGCGTCGATGTAGCGCGCGCGGTCGTCGGGGTGGCGCCAGTCGGCCGGATGCAGGTTGATCTTGGCCAGGCCCGATTCGCCCATCGTCGGGGTCACCGACACATAGGTGAAACAGCGCTGCTGCATGCCCAGCAGCATCACCCCCATCTGCCCGGCGCCGTGCCGCAGGACGATGCCCAGCCGCGCCAGCGCGCGCTTGTGGAACGCCAGGTAGCGGGCCGCGACGCGCGGATGCGACGGCAGCACCAGCGGGTGGCCGGTGGTGCCGGTGGTTCTGAAATTGATCATCCGCTCCAGCGCGACGTCGTCGGGCACGAAGCGGGCGATGTCGGCGGCGAGGTCGCCACGGTCGACCGGCACGATGTCGGCGAACCTGATGTCAGCGAACCCGACGTCGGCAGATGCACCGCCGGCCTGTGCGCGGTAATGCGGCACCTGCGCAACGGTGCGCGCGACGAACGCATCCAGCCACGGTGGCGGGCAGCCTGGCGACCAGGCGAACCGGGCCGCCGCGATGGCGCGCTCGTACGCCCGCAGTTCTTCCACTTCCGCCGCCAGCAGCCGATTGCCGCTGGCATTGCGGAACAGCGGCGCGCATGGATGTTCGCGCATGCGCTGCAGCATCGCCCGGCCGGCCTCGCCCAGCGTCGGGTACCGCTCGGCATCGTCGGGCTCCGCGTCGGGACCTGTGTTCACTCGCGCGTCCATTTGTCGGCCGACTCCTCGGCGGCCTTGCGCGCCAGCGCCTCGCGGATCGCCCGCGCCCGTGCCTCGGCCGCGCGGCTGGCCTGCAGCAGACGGCGGCGCTCGACGCCACTGACGCTTGCCAGCCGATCGGCGGCCTGCGCGGCGGTTTCGCCATCGGGCTGCAGGCCGAGCCTGGCGACGGTGGTGCGCACCAGTTCCTCGCGCCGCTCCGGCTCCAGCACATAGCGGCTGGCCGGCGCCTCGGCAGCCAGCGCGGGCACCGCATCGGCGAACAATGCCAACAGCGCATCGCCGGGCAGCGGCCAGTGCCGCCACGCCTCGTCCGCCAGCAGCCAGGCAGTGACCGCCGACAGCGTCAGCTGCTGCGTGGACACGCCGCGCAGCTCGCCGCCCAGCGTCGACAGCAGCGCAGGCGTGGGCTGCGCGCCGTGGCCGGCCAGCACATCGTTGACCACGGCGGCGACGTGGACCTGGCCGCCGCCGTTCTGCCGTGGCGGGTCGAGGAAGTCGGGCGGCGTGTCCAGCAGCCGCCGCAGCAACGCATCGAGCGAGGGACCGGTGTTCATGCGCATGCCCCGAACTTGGAAAACACCTGGGTGGACGGGCAATCGCCGCAGACCGCTGAGGGTGCGGCACGTCGGCGCGCCGAGAGTCGCGACCGCAGCGCGGCCACATCGGCCACGCTGCGCAGCGCACGGGTCGGCAGCCCGAAGTCGTCGACGGTGAAGCTGCAGGGCGCGATCCGCGCATGCTCGTCGATGAACAGCGTCGGACGACGCGACTCGCAGTCGTGCACCGCCAGTGCCTGACCGCGTGCACTGGCCTCCAGCCGGGCCAGGTAGCCGTCCTCGGCATGCAGGCGCACGCCACGCGCCTTCAACGCTGCCACCAGGGCCGGCATGGCCGCACGCAGCCGGTCGACATCGGCAGGCGCCAGCGCCTGCTGCCGATGGAATTCCGGGCGGTCGCGTCCGCCCAGCTGGTTGAAGGTGATCTGCTCCACGCCCCAGTCGGCCAGGCAGGCACACAGTGCCTCGAACGACGGCAGGGTGTCCTGCATCAGCACCACGTTCGCCCGCAGCGTCAGTGCGGCGCCGGCATCGCGCAGCCGCGCCAGCCTGCGGATACCGTCTGCCAGCTGCGACATGCCGCCCGGCCAGCCGCGCAGTCGTTCATGCACGGCATCGGGCGCATCGATGCTGACGGTGATCTCGTCGAAGGCTTCGGCCAGCGCCTCGACCATGCCGGCACGCCGCAGCGTGGTCCCGTTGGTGGTCACGCTCAGGCGCAGGCCATGCTGCTGCCGCAACCGCCGCGACAGGGCGAGCACGCCAGGCCACAGCAGGGGTTCGCCGCCCAGCCAGCTCAGCATCACCGGCTCGCCGCTGGTCACCTGGTAGCGGCCCAGCAGCGTGGCGACGCGCTCCACCTCGTCGGCGTCCACCTGCCGGCGCGGCTGCACGACGCGCCGGTCGTAGGCGCAGGAACCGCATGCAAGGTTGCAGACGGTGGTGATCCGCCACAGCACGATCATCGGCCCGTTCCCGTGCCCGCCTGCTGGTAATGGCGACGGCTGAACGCCTGGGCGAACCCGAGCAGCTCCGGCATGTCACGCACCACGTGCATGTCCCAGCCCGCATCGCGCGCGCGCAGCAGATCCGCTGTCCAGCCGGCAGCCGACCGGTCGGCGAGCGTGTCCGGCAGCGGGCTGTAGAGGTTCAACGCCATCGTGCCGCCGCCGCGTGCGGCAGCGAGCGCGCCGGCGGCCACGTCCCAGCCGCTGGTCCCGCGCTCGTCGTCGTCGAACATCGTGGTGATGCCATCGTCGGACAGGTGCAGGATGTGCACCGCACGCGCCTGCGGCGGACGCTGCGCGTAGGTCTCGCGCAGGCGGTGGATCGGGAAGGCGGTGGCGCCGCCGAAGTAGCCGGTCAGCACCTTCAGCACCTCGTCTTCGGAGCGCACGAAGCCGTCGGTGTGCAGGTACTGGTGCTTGCCGCTCCACAGCGTGGCCTGCACGCGCGCGCCCACGCGCAGCGCCGACAGCGCGATGACCGCACCGGCCAAGGCCAGCCACGAGGTGCGCTGCTGCGGGTCGGGCATCGAGCCCGAGCTGTCCACGTACAGGTCCAGGTCGATGGGCTCGTCGTCCGGTTCGCGGCCCGGCGCCAGCCCGTACACGCGCTGCACGGTCGTCAGCCCGGGCACCACCCGCGGCGACTGCAGCACGCTCTGCAGCCAGTCCACCGCGTCCAGCGGATCGCCGGGTTCCCATGGCTCGAGTCCTTCGATCTGGGGCTCCAGCGCCTGCGGCTGCGGGCGCACCGGATACCGCACCAGATGCGGCAGCGCCCGCTCGCGGTAGTAGCGCACCGCCAGTTGATGGTCGTCCAGATCCAGCCCTGCGGCGCGCAGGATCTCGCCATACTCGAACGGCTCGCGCGCCTGCGCACCCGGCTGGCCGTCGCGCGCGGGCGCATCGTCGCCTTGCACCACCGCCTGGTCGACGTCGGCGGCCTCGCCGGTGATGCGGGGATCCATCGACGGATGCGGCACCGGCGCCAGCTCGTCTTCTTCCAGCCGGTCCAGGCCGGCCGGCTGGCTGCCCTGCCCGGCCTGGCGGGTGTCCATCAGCGCGTCCACGCGCGCGTCGCCGGCCTGTTCCAGCAGGCGCGGCAGCAGCAATGCGGCGAAGCGTCCCGCCCCGTCCATCCACTCGCCGGCATAGACCCGGATCACCCGCGCGCCGAGCCAGGCGTCGCCGCGCAGTTCCGCGTCGTCGACAGGGCCGCCCAGCGTTCCGGCTGCCTGCTGCCAGAGCTGTTCGTAGATGCCCATGTACAGGGTCCACACCGGCGATGCGCCCGGCGTGGACGGCCCGGCATGGGCGGCGAGCCGCTGGTAGATCTCCGCCATGCGCAGCCCGCACTGGCGCTGCAGGCGGTCGTTGATCAACAGGTCGGTATAGAGATTGGCGACCATCGGCGCATGCGCTTCCAGCGTCGGCAGCGCACGCCGGATCCGCGCCAGCAGACTGGCATGATCGCTGGCAGTGGCCGGCGCCAGCACGTGGTGGCCGATCTCGTGGGCGAGGATCTCCACCGCGTGGTCGTGCAGCCCGAAGCGCGTCACCTCGGCCAGGTCGATCACCACCCGCTGGTCGACCAGGCGGATCATCGCGAAGCTGCCGCTCAGGCCCTCTCCGGCCGCTTCGACCCGGGTCGCGCACAACCGCGGATCCTGCAGCCGGGTGAACCGGCTCCACGCGGCCAGCGCCTGCGGCCACGCCGCACGCCATGCGTCCATCAGCGTGGAAACGGCCTCTTCGCTCACGGCATTCCCGGCAGCAGCCGCACGTGGTGCGAGAGCGGTGAGCACAGTGCGACGCCGGCGCCTCCGGCCACCGCGCGCACGCTTCCGCGCGGTGCGAAGTCGACCGCAGCGGCAGCAGCGGCAGCAGCGGGCCCAGCGTCATCGGATCCGTCCGCCCTGCGCAGCGCGGCTGCCCCGGCCGGCACCTCCGCCGGCGTCTCGCTGCCGGCAGCGAACTCCTCGGCGCTGGCCGGCAGCACCACCGCGCCGAAGGCGTCGGCCATCAGCAGGAAACAGCGGCCGGCGCTTTCGGCCACGAACCCGTCGGCGACGGCACGCAGCCGCGGCGGCACCGCGAACGGCCCGCCCAGACCGGTGAAACCGCCGACGGTCCAGCCACGGCGATCGGCACCGGTCATGCCGGGATGCCACCAGCGGTCGGCCTCGAACCGGCCGCGCAGCATGCCCCAGTCGTCGCCTTCGCCGCCCAGTGCGGCCACGGCCAGTGCAGCCGGCAGCCGATCACCCTGCTCCAGCGCAGGGCGGCGCAGCTGGGCCATGCCGGCACGCCACGCGCACAACGCGCCGACCGCACGGAACTGCGCGACCGAGCGGCAGCCTGGCGCCAGCGCCGCCATCGCGTCGATCCACGCATCGACACGCGCGCCGGACACGTCGGCAAGACGCAGGACGGCATTGCTGATCGCCCCCAGCGTCTCGCGCGGCGCCTGCACCAGCAGCGCTGCCGCGGCCGGCGCCAGCCGCTGCCAGGCCTGGTCGACCCACGGCAGGCGCGCCGCCGGGCCGGCCAGCCCCTGCCCGACCAGGTCCAGGCCGAGTTCGAACGCCAGCTCGCCGACCGGCTGCACGGCGGCAGGATCGACCCGCGCGACGGCCACGCACAACGGATCCAGCGTCTGCGCGACGAAGGCCGAGAACGCGGCCGTATCCAGCGACGGCCAGCGTCGACGCGCCTGGGCCACGTGCTGGTTCAGCACCGGCCGGCGTGCCGCCAGCAGTTCCGCGAGTACCGCCGACACCATCTCAGCGCGCCTGCTGCCAGTGCAGGTAATTGGTGTAGCGCTGGTGCAGGTACTTGAGCTTGAGCAGGTCGTCGTACAGATGGCCGTACAGCTTGCGGCTCTTCGCCCGCTCCTCGATCAGCCGCTCGATCCGGACCAGCCGCGCCCGCGTCTCGCGTTCGCTCACGCCTTCCAGCCCGCGCGCGAACTCGGCCGACAGCACGCCGACCGGATCGTTGCGGTCCAGGTCCAGCCGGTCGTACTCGGCATTGGAGGCATCCAGCAGCCAGCGCAGCCAGCTCAGGCGGTCGCTGCGGTAGGCGGCGTTCTCGGGCAGCGCGAAGAACGGCGCGTCCAGATCGGGCTGCAGCTTGTCGTTGAGCACGAACGGCAGCACCTGGCGCACATCGTCCAGCGACACAGCGGCGTTGCCACGGAAGTAGGCCATCGCCTTGGCAAACACCAGCAGCGTCATCAGGTTGCGCACCGACAGGCCGTTGCGGGTCTGGCAGCCCAGGTCCTTGATCCGGTCGCGGCCGGTGTCGGCGGCGGTCAGCAGCGCCCAGTCGGTGCCGGCCAGGCGCGCGGTGTCCTTGGTCAGGTATTCGAACTGCGCGCCTGCGGTCTCCATCAGCTCGAACTGGCTGCAGAAGAACTCGATCCGGCGGCGCACGTCCTGCGGCACCTCGACCGCGCGGATCTGCCGCTGCAGCGCGTCGGCCTCGTCCTGGCTGAAGATGATCTCGCGCGGTACCAGTTCCTCCGGGCGCACGTCCTGCTCGATCCGCAGCAGCATCTCCTCGAGGAAGCGCGGATTGAAGGCCAGCGCCTGCACGACCACGTCGATGCGGTCGCGCAGCGCCTCGATCACCTGATAGGTGCCGCCGCCCCGGTCGTCGTTGGCGGTCAGGTACCAGGCCGCGTCCGGGCATTCGTAGACCTGGTTGAGCACCTCGGCGTAGTTGTCGCCCATCACTGTCAGCAGCGCGCTCTGGGTGCGGGTCGGGATGCGGTTGTATTCGTCGATGATCTTGACCCGCATACCCAGCCACTTGCGCCAGGCGATGCGGATGCTGTCCATGTCCTGCGCGTTGACCAGATCGGCCGGCAGCGGATTGCCGAGCAGGTCGGCGATGGTCATCTGCGGATGGCCGTGCTGCATCGCCCGGCGCACGTCGCGGACCGGGTAGCCGGCCAGCACGCCCATCAGGATCGCGCTGGCGGTCTTGCCGCGGCCGGGACCACCGATGAACAGGCATTTGCGCCGCGTGGCGAAGGTCAGCAGCGGCAGCAGCACGTAGCTGGAGTAACTCTGCGCCGATGGCAGGGTCAGCTGCCGGCGCGTGTCGCCGACCGCGAACGAGGCCGACGGGCCGTCGTGGTACTCGATGTCGTAATGCGGACTGATGATCGCGTTGTTGACGATCCAGAAGTAGGCCTGGCGCAGCTTCTCGTCCAGCGGCAGCGCCGCGGCGTCGGAGGCGTCACCGGCCTGCACCGGCCCCTCGTAGAGGTCGGCCACATCGAAGGTGCGTGGGGCGGGCTCCGCTTTCGGGTTGGTCGGCGCGCGGGAGACGCGCTGGAACAGGGTGAATGGCGTCACAGGGACCTTGCGGGTCGGGACCTGCGGCGATTGTAGAACGCCGGGCGTGGCGTGATCCGTCGACGCGCCGTTCGCGCGGGCCCGCTTCCGCCGCGCCGGGCGGGCGGCCATGCCGATGGACCCGTCGCTCCTGCTCCGGCTCCCCGGCGTGTGCAGGTCATGGCCGATGCACCGGACGCCGGAGCGTGGCCGCGCCCGTCACGTCGATGAGCGCCGGCCGGTCCCCCACTGTCGTCCGCCGGCGTGCGGCAGGCCGCCGCACGCCGCACGGACCCGGTCAGCGATGCGCCGCGTTGGCCTGCTCGTAGCCGGTGTAGAAGCCGTCGGCCATGTCGGCGAACGCGGCGCGCTCGCTCCAGACGAACAGCAGCGCGCCCAGCAGGCACAGGACCCGCAGGCTGGAACGGCGGATGGTGAGGGTGATGACGTCGTTGTCGGTCTGCACAGCCATGGCACGATCTCCTTTCGTGATGGGATGCCGGTACGTGGCCGACGCATCGCGTCGGGACCGGCACCGCGAATCTACACCATGCGACCGCCGCGGGCGCGGGAAGGCGCCCGTCCGACGGCCGGCTGCCGATCAGCGAAGCAGAGGCGTGTTCGGATCCACCGGCATGCGCGGCCGGTCAGCGCCACCCGCCGTAGTACGACGGATAGAGATGCATTTCCCTGCATCCGCGCCAGTCGCAGGCGCCGATGTACCCGGGACCGACGTAACGCTGGCGCGCGTCGCGGTTGTAGGGGCTGCGGAACGGATCCGGACCATACAGCCCGTTGCCGTAGTAGATGCCCGGACCGCTCGCCGACGGGCGGGCGCCGCGGCTGCCGGCATCGACGCCGGCGAAGCCCGTGTCGTCGCGCAGGTAGCCATGCTCGGGGTCGTAGCGCACCAGCCGGTAATAGACGGTCTGTCCGGCTTCGACGCGCATCTGCAACGGCACGCGGTTGGGACCGTCCTGGTACCAGGGCGCGCCCTGCTCGAACGTGACCTCGCCGGGGTGCACGCGCTCTTCTTCCAGCGGAGGCTCGGCCGCGGCCAGCGGGAACAGCACGACCAGGGCGGCCGCCAGGGCCAGGACACGCGTCACGCGGATTGCCGGATTCCCATGCATGGTTCGATCCTTCGAAGGCCGGATCGCTCCGGCGTTGCAGGGCCGCGGGCACATCGCTGGACCACGGCGGCTCGGGTGCCGGGGAAGGCCGGCGGGGCCGAGTCTACCCCCGCCCTTCCCTGCGACGGCGTCGACTGTCGACGGCGACGCCGGATTCGCGGCACGCGTCACGCCGGCAGCCGGCCGCGCCGCAGCACCGGCTTATCCGGCCCGGCCAGCCCGTGCGCGTACCCAAGGCGCCAGCGCGCCGAGCCAGTGCGCACGCCAGGCCAAGGTGAAGGCCACCAGCACGGCCGCAGCGGCCAGGCTCATCACCCAGACCAGCACCGCCATGGTCGCGTGATCGACCAGCAGGCACAGCAGCAGCGCGGTGGCCAGCGCACTGGCGCCCAGCAGCCGCAGCAGGCGTGCATCCCCCACCGACGCCGGCTGCCCCCACACCTGGCGGCCGTGCACCTGCATCGCCAGCGCCAGCCAGCCCATGCCGGCCACGCTCGTCAGCAGCGCGGCCGCCAGCAGCCATCCCGCGTACGCACCGTCATGCATGCGCGGTCTCCCCGCGCCGCGTCGCGACCGGCGCGTTCCGGGCCGCCGTGGCACGGCGCCGCAGCGCGGTCGCCGTCGCCCCCGCGACCGTCGCAGTCGCCAGCAGCGCCAGGTCGACGCCGGCCACGGGCCAGTAACCCGCACCGATGGTGCGCAGCAGATGGTCGCCGGTGGTGATCCAGTTCAGCGCGACCGCGGCCAGCGCCAGCGCCACGATCGCCCAGCACTGCTCGCGCCAGGCCGGATTGGACAGGCCGCGCGCGACCGGCGCGCTGCGCAGGCCCGCATGCACCAGCGCCAGCGCCCACACGGCCCAGAACGCGTAGCGCTCCCAGTCGCCGCGCGCAGGCAGGTCGAGCGGCAGCAGCCGGTTGGCGACCAGGATGCCCAGCGCCGCCAGGACCATGCCGGTCACCGTGGTCACCGCCAGCGCATCGACGATGCGGGCGCCCTGGCTGCCCTGCTTCGCATGCTGGCGCTTGCGCTTCTCGACGAAGAACACGAACCCGGTGGCGATGCAGACCGCGCCGAGCAGGCCGCCGAGCACGTACAGCCAGCGCAGCAGCCAGTGACGGAAGTGCTGCAGGTGCAGGCCGGTCAGGAATTCGGCCACCTTGCCGACCGGCGTGGCGACCGGATCCTCGCGGATCAGCTCGCCACTGGAGGCCTTGTAGTGGATGCCCTGCCCGACCAGCGCGATGCGGTCGGTGCCGGCGCGATAGACGCTGACGTAGCCGTTGGCATCGCCGACATGCTGCAACACCAGAAAGCCGACATCGCCGGCCATGCCGCGCGCCTCCCAGCGCCGCTGCGCATCGGCCACCATCGCGTCGACATCGGCCAGGCCGGCCGGCACGCCCGCGCGCTTGTGCGGCAGTCCCAGCTCGCGCGCCTCCACCTCGGTGTGCAGATCGTGCAGGTCGTGCAGCTGGGTATGGCCCACCGGGAAGAAGTAGGCCGCCGAGAAGATCAGCAGGCCGGTGAACGCGAAGAAGAAGTGGAACGGCAGCGCGACCACGCCGGTCAGGTTGTGCAGATCGAGCACGCTGCGCAGCCCGCCCTTGCCAGGGCGGAAGGTGAAGATCTCGCGGAAGAGCTTGCGGTGCATCACCACGCCGCTGACCAGCGCAGCCAGCATCACCAGCGCCGACAGGCCGACGATCCAGATGCCCAGGTTCTTCCAGTCCAGGGTCAGGCTGTAGTGCATCGGGTAGAAGAAGCCGCTGCCGACCTTGAGGCTGTCGTCCGGCAGCGGCGTGCCATCGCGCGGATCGATCGTAGCGTCGGCCCAGATCAGTTCGTCCGGGTCCTTCGCATTGGGCACCTGATAGCCGGCGAACAACGCCAGCACCGGGTCGCGGTGCGTGGTGTAGGCGCTCCAGCTGCCGACGGTGTCGAAACGCGCGGGCATCTCGCCCTCGACGCGCGGGCGCATCGCATCGACCGCCTGCCGGGTCGGCTGCATCCGCTCGAAGGCCGGCCGCAGGATCCGCTCGTAGGACGGCATCGGCTGCGGCTCGAAGCGCGTGGACGGGATCGCCCAGCGGTCGAACTCGCGATCGAACACCGACAGCGCACCGAAGAAGAACGCGGCCATCAGCACGAAGCCAAGGACCAGGCCGAACCAGGTGTGCAGCCAGGCCATCGCCTGGCGGAAGCTCTGGCCCGCGACGTTGTGGGAATGGCCGGCCATGTCAGACGATGCTCGCCTGGACCAGCGAGGCGACCGCCGCCAGCAACGCGCCGCCGCCCGCCAGCAGCACCCAGGCCAGCCACACGCGACGGGCGGCGAAGGTCCACAGGAACACCAGCAGGAACGCGATCAGCCCCAGCGCGCTGGACAGGAACTCGGCATCGTGGAAATCCATGCCGGCCTTGAACAGCAGTGCCGCACCGGCGGCGATGAAGCCCCAGCTGAAGGCGTAGCCGCCGACGATGGCGGCCCCCACGCGCGCGGCGAGCCGCAGGCGTGGTGCAAGGCAGGGAGCGCGGACGGGAACGGAAACGGCGGATGCTCTGGACATGGCGGCGGCTGTGTCGGTAGGCAAAGAGTCAGGGCAACTCAGAAGCGCCAGTTCAGACTGAGCGTGTAGTTGGCAGGCGCACCGTAGTAGCCGCTGTAGCGCAGCGTGTTGATGTACTTCTCATCGCCGATGTTGTTGGCGTTCAAGCGCAGCGTGGCATTGGGCACGAAATCCCATGCGATGAAGCCGTTGACGACCGCGTAGCTGTCCTGACGCACGGTGAACCCGTTGCTTTCCACGTTTGAAATGTCGCTCTGCCAGCGCGCGCCGACGCCGTAGGAGATCGCTCTGTACTGAGGCAGACGGGCGCTGACCAGCACATTGGCCGTGCGCCGGGGAACCCAGCGGTAGGTATCGTCGCCATCCTGGCCTGTCAGCTTCAACGCGGTGTAGCCCACCACGAGATCGAGATTTTCGTTGACCTTGCCGGTCGCCTCGAACTCGATCCCCTTCGACTCCACGTCGACGCCCTCGTAGTAGTACTGCCCCTGCGCGTTGTAGCCGGCGCCCGTCGCCAGTCCGTCCTGCTCGGCCCGGAACACCGCCACCGTCGTCAGCAGGCGGCGATCGAGCCATTCGGCCTTGACGCCGACCTCGTAGTTCGACCCCTTGGTCGGGTCGAGATAGCGGCCCTCTGCATCCGCCTGGCTTTGCGGCTGGTAGATGTCGGAGTAGCTCACGTAGCCGAGCACGCCGTCGGTGAAATCGAAGGTCACGCCGGCATAGGGACTGGTCTGGCTCTCGGTCTGGTTGAACGAAACACCGTAGTTGACTCCTTCCCGGTGGTACTCCGCGTAATTGAAGCCGACCACGGCCTTGAGACGGTTCGTGAATGCCAGGCGGGTCGCGCCGTAGGCCCGTCTCAGCCGCTCGTCGAGCGTGCCGTAGACCGAGCTTGCGCCCCAAACCGGCTCGGGCACCACGTCGCCGGCCCACGGGAATCCCGGCATCGGTAGATAGCCGCAGACACCATCTCCACACATCGCCTCCGCGAACTGCGAGCTGGTGTTTTCGCTTTCGGACCAGCTCACCCCCAGCATCACTTCCTGGTCCCGTCCGAGCATCTGGAAGTGACCATTGACCGTGGCCGACCAGAGGTCGGCGGTGAGCTTGTCGTGCCCGCCCCACGGATACCCGTGGAGCCCGAGATTGGTCCCGGGCTCCAACCCGTTGCCGAGGAGATCGGTTGCATAGAACAGCTTGTCATCGTTACGGACGTCGCGGTGGTTGTACGCGACCTTCATCGACCAGTCCGCACCAAGTTGATGGGTGTACTCCAGGAAACCGGCCCTGCTGGTGGTATCCCAGTACGTCCAGTCCTGCGTCGTGGACGCACTACGGCTCCACTCGGCCTGGGTGCCATCGCTGTACATGAAACCGAGCGCACCCCACATGTTGCCGTTGGTCCTGGCGTCCTGCCACGAGTAGCCGACGGTCAGGGTGCCGCTCTCACCGATCTGACCGTCGACGACGCCATAGAGGAAGTCGCGGCGGTCATCCTTTCCGCGAAGATAGGAATCCCCCTCTTCATGGGCAGCGACGATGCGCCCGGCCCAGGTGCCATCAGCGGTGAACGGCGTGGAATAGTCGACCTCCGCACGCGTGGTGTTCCATGACCCGTGACTCAGCCCGAACATGCCCTGGGCATCGTTGGTAGGACGCTTGCGCACGTAGTTGATGGTGCCGGCGGCGTTGCCCACACCGGTCAGCAGGCCGTTGGCGCCACGGATCACCTCCAGCTTCTCGTAACCGAACGTGTCCTGCGCGCCGGTGACGATACCCCAGCCGTTGGGCAGGCCCACGCCATCGATCTGGGTATTGGCGATGTCGAAGCCACGCGCGGTGAAGTTGGTGCGGTTGGTCTCCCACTCCTCGACCTGGATGCCGGTCGCCAGGCGCAGCGCGTCGTTGAGGCTGTCGGCGCCGAACTGGCGCATCTGCTCGCTGCCGACCACGCTGATCGACTGCGGCGTGTCCTTGATCGCCAGGTCGAGGTTGGTCGCGCCGTTGCTGACGCGCTCGGCGCGCTGGGCCACCACCAGGATGGCGTCCAGATCGGTGGTCGACGCGTTGCCGTCCGCGGACTGGGTGGCCGCCAGGGCCGGCGCGGCAAGCGCCAGGCCGATCGCCGAGGCGAGCACGCCCGGCAGGTGACGCAGGATGACCCGTGAATGCGACGGGACGGACAGCGGGCGGGCGGCGGGCGCGGACATGGAACGGTGAGCCTCGGGATGGGATTGAGATGATCAGTCGCGAATGCGAATGCCTCTCATTTTTTACCACAGTCCGCATCGGCGGCACAGCGGCATCGCGTTCAGGAATGTGTCCGAGGTCGACATCGGGCGCCGGCCGGCCGTCTCCCGCGGCCGTTTTTCAAGACGTCGGGGCCACCGGTGCGATGACGGATCGTGCGCCCCTCTGGCGACCGCTCTACGGCAGCCAGAGCTTCTCGAGATCGCGGAATCCCCAGCGCTGCGGGGATTCGATGCCGACGATGCGGTCCGCGCCCGTGGCCAGGTCCAGATCCCGCCGCAGCACCTGCTGTCGCGACCTGGTCGAATAGAAGACGCGCACGTGAGGCGGGGCGAGCGGATGCGCGCCGGGCGCGGTGACAACCGCCAGATGCCCGGACTCCAGCCTGACCAGCGAGCCCACCGGAAAGATGCCGAGCACCCGTACCAGTGCCTTCAGCACGTCGGGATCGAAGTGCCCTTCCCAGGACGCCATCCTGCGCAGCGACTCGGCCGGATCCCAGCCGGCCTTGTACGGCCGGTTGGAGGTGATCGCGTCGTACACGTCGCAGACCGCGCTGGCCCGCGTCAGCAACGACAGGCCCGCGTCCGCCAGCCGGTCCGGATAGCCCGCGCCATCGATGCGCTCATGGTGGTGCCGCACCACGTCGAGCACGTCGGGATCGTCGATCCCGGCGTCGCGCAGCAGCCGCTCGCCGTGCGCGGGATGACCGCGCATGAGGTCGAACTCGGCATCCAGCAGCTTGCCCGGCTTGTTGAGGATCTCCAGCGGCACCAGCGCCTTGCCCACGTCGTGCAGCAGGCCGGCCAGGGCCGCCCTCTCCTGCTCGGCAGCGGGCAGGCGCAGTTCGCGCGCGACCGCGACCATCAGGCCGGCGACCGCCACGCTGTGCAGATAGGTGTAGCTGTCCGCGGTCTTGAGCCGCGCCAGGCTGACCAGGGCGGTCGGATTGCGGGACACCGAGCCTTCGATCCGCGAGGCGAGCCGCTGCAGTGGAGCCAGTGCGAGGGTGCGCCCCATCCGCGCCTCGCCGAACATCGCCGCCACCACGTCGTAGCCTTCGCGGCAGATCACCCGGGCCCTGGCCAGTTCGTCGGCGAAACTGGACGGTGCGGTGTCGCTGGTGCCTGGCTCCAGACCTGCGGCGGATCGTCCCGGCAGCGACGCCGGTTCCGCTTCCGTGGCCGCCGTCGGCGAAGGGACCGGCGGCGTGCCGGCCGACGCAGGTGCGATCACCGCCCCCAGGTCCGCGTCGATGTCGACCTGCCGCACCGGGCTGGCCTTCAATGTGGCGACATCGTCGTCGTCGACGATGAACCGCGTCCGCCAGAACGGATGGTGCAGCCAGGGACCATGCAGGCGGACGACGTAGGCGCCGGCCACCAGATCCTCGACGGGAATCGTCTTGATCGCCACACATGCACTCCCGGCCGCCCCCCGACGGCCCGGAACGATCATGCCATGCCGCTCGTCCCGGCAGCCGCGTTCCATGCGGCAACGCTGTCGCATTCATGTAGCCGGCGGAATCAGCACGCCCGCGTCATGGCGTGCTCGAGCATCGGCCGCACGACCGGGCACGCGGGCCGTCGCCGCTACGATGTGCGACCGGCCTTGCCGCTTCCCTCGGCCACGGCGCGAGGCGGCGACGCGGCAACCGGGCCGCACCGCGTGCCGGCCGGACCGGCACGCGGGCGATGGTCGGAGCAATCCGATCGCCGGCTTACTTCGCCTTGCCCTGGTTGGCCACCGCCTCGGCGGCGCGCCTGGCCGCCTCCGGGTCGCCCAGGTAGCGGTGCGAGATCACGTTGAGCTCGTCGTCCAGTTCGAACAGCAGCGGGATGCCGGTCGGGATGTTGAGCTCGAGGATCTCTTCCTGCGACACGTTGTTGAGGTACTTGTACAGCGCGCGCAGCGAGTTGCCGTGGGCGGCGACCAGCACGGTCTTGCCGGCCTTCAGCTGCGGGGCGATCGCGTCGTGCCAGTAAGGCAGCACGCGGTCCAGCGTGGTCGCCAGCGACTCGGTCGACGGCAGCGCGTTGCGGTCCAGGCCGGCGTAGCGCGGGTCGTTGGCCGGGTGGCCGGCATCGTCAAGCGGCATCGGCGGCGGCGGGATGTCGTAGGAGCGGCGCCAGATCTTGACCTGGTCCTCGCCGTGCTTGGCCGCCGTCTCGGCCTTGTCCAGGCCCTGCAGCGCGCCGTAGTGGCGCTCGTTGAGGCGCCAGCTCTTGTGCACCGGCAGCCAGTCCTGGTCCAGCTCGCCCAGCGCCAGGTTCAGCGTGCGGATCGCGCGCTTGAGCGTGGAGGTGAAGGCGACATCGAAGCGCAGGCCGTCCTCGCGCATCTGGCGGCCACCGGCGGCGGCCTCGGCGCGGCCCTGCTCGGTCAGGTCGACGTCGACCCAGCCGGTGAAACGGTTCTCGAGGTTCCACTGGCTCTGGCCGTGGCGCAGCAGGACAAGCTTGCGGGTCACTGTGTCGGTCTCCGGGATGGGGGCGAAACGGGTCCCGATTGTAGCGGCAAGCGCCGGCGTTCCGCCCGGCGGACCGGCTGTCCCGCACTGTCCCGACGACACGCCGCGCCCTCGCCGCCCGTTCACCGCCACGGCGGATAATCGGCCGCATGTCCAGCCAAGCCCGCTCCATCGCCACCTCCATCGGCGACCCGTTCCCAGGGTGGGATGGCAGCATTCCCGGCGCGCGCCTGCTGCAGGCCGAACTCGCCTCGCGCGTCCTGCTCGAGGATGGATTCGTCGAACCGCTGCGCACCGTGGCCGGCTTCGACGTCGGTTTCGAGGACGACGGCGACACCACCCGCGCCGCGGTCGTGCTGCTCGATGCCGTCAGCCTGCAGCCGCTGGCATCGCATGTCGCCCGGCTGCCGACTTCGATGCCCTACGTGCCCGGCCTGCTCAGCTTCCGCGAACTGCCCGCGCTGCTGTTGGCGCTGGACATGCTCGAACGCAGGCCGGACCTGGTGATGGTCGACGGCCAGGGCATCGCCCATCCGCGCCGGCTCGGCATCGCCGCGCATTTCGGTGTCGCCACCGGATTGCCCGCGCTGGGCGTGGCCAAGACGCTGCTGGCAGGACGGTTCGAACCGGTGGGCGACATGCCGGGCGACCGCAGCGCCATCGTCCATCGCGGCGAGGTCGTCGGTCATGCGCTGCGCAGCAAGCGCCGCTGCAATCCGCTGATCGTCTCGCCCGGCCACAAGGTCTCGCTGGCATCGGCGGTGACGTTGAGCGAGCGCTTCCTCGCCGGCTACCGCCTGCCCGAGCCGACCCGGCTGGCCGATCGCCTGGCCTCGCGTCGCGACCGCAACGCCGGCGGCGGCGACCGGCTGCTCTGACGCGACGGCCGCGCCGTCGCTCCCCACCGCATCGCCCCGGGCACGGCGGCACCGTCGCTGCAACGCTCCATCGCGGACAGCGCGTCGGCCCGGCCGCGAGGCCGTGCCATCCTGTGCGCCCAGCCTCCGGAGCCAGGCCATGACCACCATCATCGAACCGCGCACCCACGACCTCGGCGACGGTTTCGTCGTGCGCCGCGCGGTGCCGTCGATCCAGGCGCGCAGCGTCGGCCCGTTCGTGTTCGTGGACCACATGGGCCCGGTGGTGTTCGAAGGCGGCCGCGGCATGGACGTGCGTCCGCATCCGCACATCGGCCTGGCCACCGTCACCTTCCTGTGGGAGGGCGCGATCCACCACCGCGACTCGCTCGGCTCGGACCAGGTGATCCGGCCGGGCGACGTCAACTGGATGACCGCCGGCCGCGGCATCTCGCATTCCGAACGCACCCCGGTGATCGAACGCGCCAGCGGCAGCACCGCGCACGGCATGCAGACCTGGGTCGCGCTGCCGAAGCAACATGAGGAGACGGCGCCGGCGTTCTTCCACCACGGCGCCGCCAGCCTGCCCCAGCAGCAGCGCGATGGCGTGTGGCTGCGGGTGATCGCCGGGCGCGCCTACGGCGAGGAGTCGCCGGTGCAGGTGTTCGCCGACACCTTCAACGTCGCGGTGGATCTGCAGCCCGATGCCGAACTCGCGCTCGACGGCCAGCACGTGGAGCGCGCGATCTACATCCTCGATGGCGAGGCCCAGCTCGATGGCGTGGACATCCCCGCCCGCCACCTGGTCGTGCCCGAGCGCGGCACCCGCCCGGTCCTGCGCGCGAAGACGCCGCTGAAGGCGATGTTCCTCGGCGGCGAGCCGCTGGACGGGCACCGCCACCTGTGGTGGAACTTCGTATCCAGCTCGAAGGAGCGGATCGAGCAGGCCAAGCAGGACTGGCTGGACGGCCGCTTCGGCCGGATCGAGGGCGAGAACGAGTTCATCCCCTTGCCCCAGCGCTGACGGGCCATCGCCGCTTGCGGCCTTCGCGCTTCATCCGGTGCAGCCCGCGCACGGATCGCGGATCGCCCCTGCACTTCCTGAAGCGTCGCCGGGCCACGGCTGAACGTCTCAGCCGGGGCTGCGACCCAGCCCTTGCGTGGCGGTCGATTCCGGTAAGATGCTGCGATGCAACAGCCGCCTGACCGGAAACACGGACACACCATGCTGTATCAGCTGCATGAACTGAACCGGGCGATGATGGCCCCCTGGATCCATCTGGCCGAGGCCAACGCGCGGATCTTTTCCGATCCGAGCAGCTGGGCCTCGTCGCTGCCGGGCGCCGAACGCGTGGCCGCCGGCAACGAGCTGATGCACCGGCTCGGCAAGGACTACGAGAAGCCGCCGTGGAACATCCACGAGGTCGACGTCGAAGGCCGCAAGGTGCCGGTGCTGGAGCAGGAAGTGGCGCGCAAGCCGTTCTGCCGGCTGGTCCGCTTCAAGCGCTACAGCGACGACGCGACGACCATCGCCGCGCTTAAGGACGACCCGGCGGTCCTCGTGGTCGCGCCGCTGTCCGGCCACCACGCCACCCTGCTGCGCGATACCGTGCGCACCCTGCTGCGCGACCACAAGGTCTACGTGACCGACTGGGTCGACGCGCGCATGGTGCCGCTGACCGACGGCAGCTTCGGCCTGGACGACTACGTCGCCTACGTGCAGGACTTCATCCGCCAGATCGGCGCGGCCGACATCCACGTGATGAGCGTGTGCCAGCCGACCGTGCCGGTGCTGGCCGCGGTGTCGCTGATGGCCGCCGCCGGCGAGCCGACCCCGCGCTCGCTGGTGATGATGGGCGGCCCGATCGACGCGCGCCGCAGCCCGACCGCGGTCAACAACCTCGCCACGCGCAATCCGCTGTCGTGGTTCGAGAACAACGTGATCCACACCGTGCCGCAGCCCTACCCGGGCGAGGGCCGCGAGGTGTATCCGGGCTTCCTGCAGCACGCTGGCTTCATCGCGATGAATCCCAGCCGCCACTTCATGTCGCACTGGGATTTCTATTCGGACCTGGTCAAGGGCGACATGCAGGACGCCGATTCGCACCGCAAGTTCTACGACGAGTACAACGCGGTGCTGGACATGCCGGCCGACTACTATCTGGACACCATCCGCACCGTGTTCCAGGAGTTCCTGCTGCCGCGCGGCAAGTGGAAGATCGACGGCAAGCCGGTCAAGCCGGCGGCGATCAAGACCACCGCGCTGATGACCATCGAGGGCGAGCTGGACGACATCTCGGGCCTGGGCCAGACCGAAGCCGCGCACGATCTGTGCACCGGCATCCCCAAGGCCAAGCACGAGCACCTGACGGTCGAGGGCGCGGGGCATTACGGCATCTTCAGCGGCCGCCGCTGGCGCGAGACGGTCTATCCGCAGGTTCGCGCGTTCTTCGCCCGCCACGACGGTTGAGCCCACCGCTCCACACAAAAAAAGCCCCGCACTGCGGGGCTTTTCTCTTTCCAGGTCGCGCTTGCGCAGGCGTCAGACCACCGGCTCGCGCACCAGCAGGTGCTTGGCCAGCCAGCCGTGCACGCGACCGAGGCCGCGGGCCAGGTGCAGACTCGTGAACAGCAGCAGCACCCCGCCCAGGAAGATCGCCGGCAGCATCCAGAACGGCGCCGAGGTCCCGACGATGCCGTCGTGCACGCTCAGGATCAGCCAGCCGTCCACCGAGATCGCCGAGTCCGCCAGGCCGGTCCAGACCAGCAGCGGTGCGGTGATGAACGACAACGACAGCGACAACGCGGTAAAGAAGACCGTGAAGTAGACGATGCCCAGCGGCAGCATCAGGAGCAGGTACAGCATCGTGCTCCAAGTGCGCAGGTCGGTGAACATCTCGCCGATCCGGCTCAGCCACGGCTTGTCGCGCTGGGTGTACAGCGGCCGGCGCGGCATGCGCACGCCGAGCAGGGTCTCGACCATGCGCCCTTCCACCAGCGACAGCACCCGCACCGACAGCAGGAACACCAGCAGCAGCGGCACGCCGATGATCAGGATCAGCAGGCTGGCCGACAGCGCCGCGCCGGTCACCACCCAGGTGAAGTAGAAGATGCCGGTGGCCAGCGACAGCAGCATGTAGAACAGCGAGCCGTAGGTGTAGGGGTCGGCCACCACGCCGAAGAAGCGACCGGCCAGCGAGCGCTGCTTCGGCGGCTGCGGCGGGCGCAGCGCACGGCTCACGGTGACCTCGGTCTCGCGATAGATCTCGGCCACCTCTTCGGGAGCGCCGTAGCTGCCGGCCACCGAGGCGATCACCTCGGCCTCGCTCCTGCCGGCCTGTTCGGCCAGTTCCGAGCGCAGGTACTCCTCGGCGTCGTACAGGGCGTCGCGCACCATCGCCGGGTCGGCATCGGACAGGGCCGTGCGCAGCTGGTCGAGGTACTCGGGGATCGTGGTCGGCAACGGCCGGCCGGCGTGTTCGATGTTCATGCGGGTACCCCCTCCAGGACGGAATCGACGGAATCGCGGGTGGCGCGCCAGGCGGCCATCCAGTGACGCAGGGTCTGTCGCCCCACGTCGGTGATGCGGTAGTAGCGGCGCGGCGGCCCGGCCACGGACGGCTCGACGTGACTGTCGAGCAGGCCGGCCCCCTCCAGGTTGCGCAGCACCGGATACAGCGCGCTCTGCTTGCCGCTGAGCACGCCGTCGCCGACCTGCTCCAGGCGCTTGGCGATCAGGTAGCCGTACAGCGGCTCGGCGGCCTGGGCCAGCACCGCCAGCAGGGCCAGCGACACGGTCCCCGCGCTGAGCTCCTTCTGGAACTTCCTGAGCTGGGCATCCGCGGTGTCCGAAGTGTCCATGTCCACCTCCGCTAATCTGGAGGTCAGACTAGTATTAAGTCTGGTATAGCGGATGTGCCGGTAGTCATGACCTCGACTGTCGTGGGGCGTTCCGCCCCATTGGCGGATGTCCGGCACGCGGCGAGAATCGCAGTCTCGCCCCGAGGACCGTCCATGCGCCCCATCGCCCCGCCCCGCGTGATCGCCCTGGCGGCCGCCCTCGCCTGCGGCCTCCCGGCCACGGCCACCGCGGCCGACACGCCCTATCGCAGCCCGCAGCAGATCCTCGACGCCTCGCCAGCCTCGGCCTGGCGCACGCTGGACCCGGCCAGCACGCTGTACCTGGAACTGGACGCCGGCCGCGTCGTGATCGAACTGGCACCGGACTTCGCGCCCGAGCACGTCGCCAACATCCGCACCCTGGCTGGCGAAGGGTTCTGGAACGGCACCAGCATCTACCGCTCGCAGGACAACTTCGTGGTCCAGTTCGGCGATGCCGATGCGGACGACGCGGCCAAGGCGAAGGATCTCGGCAGCGCGAAGCGCCAGCTGCCGGCCGAGTTCGAGCGCAGCGCCGCCGGTCTGGCCTTCGATCGCCTGCCCGATGTCGACGGCTGGGCGCCGGAGGTCGGCTTCGCCGATGGCTTCCCCGCCGGCCGCGATCCGGCCACCGGCAAGGCCTGGCTGGCGCACTGCTACGGCACGCTGGGCGCCGGGCGCAACGAGGCGGCCGACAGCAGCATCGGCGCCGAGCTGTACGTGGTGACGGGCCAGTCGCCACGCCAGCTGGACCGCAACATCACCACCGTCGGCCGCGTGGTCCAGGGCATGGAGCTGCTCAGCACGATCCGGCGGGGACCGGAGCCGATGGGCTTCTACGCGGACGCCGCGCTGCGCACCCCGATCCGCGCGATCCGGCTGGCGAGCGAGGTGCCGGCCGCCGAGCGCACACCGCTGGAACTGCTGCGCACCGATACCGCCACCTTCAGCGAGATCGTCGAAGCCCGCCGCAACCGCCGCGACAGCTTCTACAAGCGCCCGGCCGGCCATATCGACCTGTGCAACGTGCCGCTGCCGGTGCGCGCGCCGAAGCGCTGAAAGCCGGCCCGCGCGTTCCGCGTCGCTACGACCGGAACGCGAAACTGCCGCGCGGCGGTCCGCGACGGCACTCCCTCTCGACGCTCGATGACGTCATCGCTTGGAAGTAACTGAAATGGTGGATTGGTTCCCTGTCGTCTTCATCGTGTTCAAGGTGCTCGTGCTGGGCATCGGCATGTTCTTCGCCATCAAGTGGCATTACGACCAGGGCAAGAAGAAGAAAAAGGAAGAACAGGACAACAGGAAGGAAGGAAACGGATAACGACGCCCGCGAAACGCGGACGAGCGCAGCGCGCGTCGTTCGAATGGACGGCGAGGCGGTGGCCGGGCAATGGCCACCGACAGCACACTCAAACTCGACGGATCAGGCAACGGCGCCGGACGCGCGCGTCGAACGGCATGAGCGCCGGCGGCATGTCGAGGTTTCAGCCGCACCGCGGCGCGGCGTGGCCTCAGGCCTCACCTGCTGGCGGCGCGCCCACGCTTCCGATCACCCTCCTGCGTGGCCGCGCGGCTCTGCGCGAACTCCGGGAAGGTGTCCTCCAGCGCGTCGTTGTCCGGCAGCACGTAGAACACGCCGCCGCGTTCGAACGTCGCCTGGACGATCCCTTCGTAGAACGCAGGCGAGACGTTGATGCAGCCGTGGGTCACGCGGTTGTCGTCGGGCGAGGGAGACGCGAGCCGCTCGGCGCGCTTCTCGGCCGGGCTACCCGGCGGCATCGGATGGATGGAGACGGCGGACTCGTAGTCCACCCACAACACGCGTCCGGCGTCGATGGAGGGGCCGTAACCACCGATGAAGCGGCCCGCCGGCGTCGTGCGGTCCCGCCCGGGAATCTCGCGCAGCGCCAGTCCGGCCACGCCGGGTGCGGTGTGGTCGCCGATCGCCGAGCCGAACAGCGCGGGCGCCGCGCCACGCAGGCGACCATCGCCACCGAACACAAGGATCTGCGCAGCGGCCTTGTCCATGATCGCGAACGGATAGCCCTGCGCGTCCTCGCTTGCGACGACCCAGCCGGCCAGTTCGATGACCGTGTCGGACACCTCCTGCCCCTGCGGAAGCTCATCGACGGCGGCGACCGGTTGCGCGGGCGCGTCCTTCGCACTGGCGACGTCGACACTCGCAACGGCCAGTGCGATCACCAGCGCGCCATAGAGGGCGCCAAGTGCGGAGCATGAGTACGTACGGATGATCGATTCCTCAAAAAACCAATGCGTGCTTCAGGCAACCAGTGACCCCCGCAGGAGTCACTGGTTGCCGGGTCGCATCAGCCGCGCGGCGTGCGGCGCGGGGCCTGCTCGAGCTGCTGGACGCGACCTTCGATCTGATCCAGGCGCTGGTTGGCCTGGCGCGCGGACTGGTTGGCGGACTCGGCGCTCTGGGCGGCACCCTGTACCCGCGTATCGAGCGTGTCGAGGCGCGAGTTGATGGTTGCGAATTCTTCCTTGTAGGTGTTGCACGCGCTCAGGCTCGCGGTCACGACAATGGCCACGCCGAGCATGCGTGCCGCCTTCAGATGTTGCTTGTTCAGGAGCATTTGGACTCCTCCTTCGTCTGGGGAGACTGGAATATAGCGGCCTTTTCAGCCGTGTCATTCCCCCACTTTCAGCTCTAGTTGGAAGACGTGGAGACAGCGTGAAGACGCCGGATCCGACACCGGTGTCGCTTGACACGCGGCGAGCGCAGACGGTGTGGAGTAAGACCGATCGACCAGCACGCGGTCATCGCCTGAAGCGATGAGGCGGTCACCAGGTGCAGGCGGCGGTCGGGTCGCCTCGCCAACCGGATCCGCAGCAGATGCATGGGGGTGCGCGAAAGAGACACGCAGTGGAGCAGCTGGCCGGAAGCGACAACGCGAGGCCAGACGCATCCAGTTGCTTTCCAGACACCTGATTGACATCGCGCCAGCAGTTAGATATTTAGCAATTACGTTAATTATCTAAACGGTGGATCCATGGCCGTGGACCGCATCTTTGACGCCCTCGCCTCGCGCCCCCGGCGCGAGATCCTTGCCTACCTGTCCGCACAGGAACTGACCGCCGGCGAGATCGCCGCGCGGTTCGAGATGAGCGCACCGGCGATCTCGCGCCATCTGTCCGTGCTGGAGGCGGCCGGCCTGGTCGCCAGCGACAAGCGCGGCCAGTACGTGTTCTACCGCCTGGTGCCGGACAACCTGGTCAACACGCTGACCGGCTTCGCGTTCGAGGTCTGCCCGACCGCCGGGCCGCTCAGGCGCGAGGCCAAGGCGCGGGCCCGACAGACCGGTGCTCGCACGCCCCCGCCGAAGACCCGCTGACAGAAGGAGCCGCGTCATGCGCCGCCATGCCGACGTCGTTGCAGGATTCCCCAGGGCCCGCATCCGTTCGTACTCCGGCGGTCTGCCGGTCGAGGTGGTGCTGGTCGCGCAGCTCGGCCATGGCGCCGGCGACCGGATGCATCGCGATGCCGGTGCGCGGCAGGCCAGCCACAGCGGCTTCGTCGATGAACTCGACGAGCCCTCGGTCCGGATCGCCGCACCCGATTTCGACGCCGGCGAGCGCAGCGCCCTGTTCACCTTCGGCGTCGGTCCGGCCGGCCATCCGTTCCACCGTCACGCCGGGCATCGCGTGTTCACCGCGGTCAGCGGCAGCGGCGGCGCACGGCTGCGGTTCTCCACCGCCTCCGATGCGCAGCTGGCGCGCGACCCGGCCCACTTCGCCGCCGCGCTGCATCACGTCGACATTCCGCCGGACTGCATGTTCACCGTGCGCTTCGGCGGCGGCACCTGGCACCAGTTCGCGCCGCTGCAGCCCGGCACGCCGCATCCGGTGCTGTTCGCGCTGTCCTGCCACACCGATGAACTCGGCGGGCTGGCCGCCGGTGCGGTGCAGCAGCAGGTGCTCGCCGGCGACGCGACCATCGCCAGCCTGACCGAGACCCTGCCGCACGCCGTACAGGCCTGGATCGCACGGCATCCGCTGGAACGCCAGGCGGTGCCGACCGTGCGGCTGGCGCTGCACGCGCCGCCGGGCAGCTGGCGTCAGCGGTTGTGCGCGGCGCTGCGCGGTCCGATTGGCAGGCTGCGGGCACGCTTCTCGCCGGGCGAGGGTTTCGTCGAGGGCCGCACGCAGGGTGTCCGCGCGTTGCCGGCGCCGCCGCCGGACTCGCTGCTGCTGGCGCAGCTGCCAGGATTCCATCACCAGGACACGTTCGTCCTGCGCCTGCAGGGCGGCGTCGCCGATGGCACCCACGCGCAGGCGCTGCTGGCCGACGTGCTGGACGGTTTCGTGCAGCATCGCCCCGCAGGCGTCACCCGGCTGATGCAGCTGCGCAACCTGCTGGTCCGGCCGTTGCGGCTGCGGACCTCGCCGCTCGGCTGTCCGGTGTCCTCGCTGCTGTCGCCGGAGCGCGAGCGGCTGTTCGCCGGACGCCATCCGGTGCTCGACCAGCGGATCGATGCCGATGGCCGCGGTGCGCAGGTGCTGCTGGGTGCGGACGACCGCCACCTGGTGTTCCGCTCGTGCGTCGGCGTGCGGATCACCTCCGACGGCGTCGAGGTCACGCTCGGTACGCGCGTGCGCTGCCGCAACGCGTTCGGCAGGTTCTACATGGCCGCGATCAGTGCGGTGCACCGGCGCTATGTCGCCCCGGCGATGCTGCGAATGGCGGTGGAAGGCCTCGCCCGCCGCCATGCGCCGCTGTCGATGACGCAGGGGCTGTTCGCCTGATGCGTCGGCGACGCGCGCCGTCGCCTCAGCGGGCGCGCTGGCTGAAGGCCACGCTGCCCAGGATCAGCGCGGCCGCCAGCGCCATCGTCCAGGTCAGCGGTTCGTCCAGGATCGCCCAGGCCAGCAATGCGCCGAACACCGGCACCAGGTAGGTCACCGTCGACGCGCGTGCCGGGCCGATGCGCTGGATCAGCCGGTAATACATCAGGAAGGCGAGCCCGGTGCAGAGCACGCCCAGCGTGGCGGCGCAGGCCCAGGCCTGCAGCGGCACCGGCGTGGCCGGCCAGTGGAACCAGGCCAGCGGCGCCAGCAGCAGCGCACTGCTGCCCAGGGTCGCCGCTGCCGACGCCGCCGGCGGCAGATCGGCCATGTGCCGCTTCACCAGGTTGTAGCCGATGCCGTACAGCAGCGAGGCCGTGGCGCCCGCAAGCGCGGCCGGACCGACGCTGAGGCCACCGGCCTTGCCCGCCGCCAGCACCAGGACGCCGACGAAGCCGATCATCAGGGCGGCGGCACGCCGGCTGCCGATCTTCTCGCCGAAGAACAGGAACGCGATCAGCGCGGTGAACAGCACCGTCATCGCGTTGCAGATCGCGCCGATCGCCGCCGGCGCACGCGCCGCTGCCCAGGCGAACAGCAGGAACGGCAACGCGGAATTGAGCACGCCGATGGCGGCGAGCATCGGCCAGCGCCGCAGCGGGAAATGGCGGCGTGCCACCCACAGGAATGGCAGCAGCACCGCCGCGCCCAGGGCCAGACGCAGTTCCACCAGCGCCACCGCACCGAATGTCGGCGCGGCCACGCGCATGAACAGGAACGAGCACCCCCAGACCACGCCCAGGAACAGCAACTCCAGCGGCGTGCGCAGGTCGCGGCTGGCGCCGTCGCCGACCGCGATCGCTTCGGCCTGCGGCGCGCTCATGCCCCGCCTCCGCAGATCGACCGTGTCCGGCAGGCGAAGGGATCGGGTGCGGTGGTGGCGGCGCGCATCGCGGAAGGCATCCTGGTGACGGGAGGCGAGCATCCGCCTGCGGCGCGATGCCGACAAGCGCGTAGTATCGCGGCAAGCCACAAATCTGGTTCATGTCTCGCGATGAAGCTGCGCCCCGCCCTCCTGCCTGCCCTCGGCGTGTTCGTCGCCGCGGCGCGCCATCAGAACTTCGCGCATGCCGCGGACGAGCTGCACCTGACCGCCAGCGCGGTCAGCCACCACATCCGCAAGCTCGAGGCGCTGCTCGGCACGACGCTGTTCCAACGCCATGCGCGCGGCGTCAAGCTCACCGCCGAGGGGCGCCAGCTGGCCGATGCAGCCGGCGCCGCGCTGGACGACATCGCCGCGGTCGCCGGCAACCTGCATCCGGATCCGGACGCCGCGCCGCTGCGGATCACCACGCTGCGTTCGCTGTCCTACTGCTGGCTGCTGCCGCGACTGCCCGGGTTCTGCGCCGCGCATCCGCACGTGCGGCTGGAAATCCAGACCGACAGCGCGTTCTCGCGCTTCGAGGAGGGCGGCCCGGACCTGGGCGTGCGCTACGGCGAGGGCCAGTGGCCGGGGCTGCAGGCGCACCACCTGATGGACGAAGAGTTGTTTCCGGTGGCCTCCCCGGCACTGCCGCAGCTGGCCCGGATCCAGTCCGCACGCGACATCGCCGGCCTGCCGCTGCTGACCGACCTGTCGCCGCAGAGCTGGCGCGACTGGTTCCGCGCCGCCGATGCGCGCGGCGTGGCCCTGCCGCCGATGCACACCTTCAACGACAGCACCGACGTGATGCGGGCGGCGGTGTACGGCATCGGCGCCGCGCTGGCGCGGGCCCGCATCGCCGAGCCCTACCTGCAGCGCCATGAACTGGTGCGGCTGCCCGGGCCGGCGCTCAAGGCGCGCCATGCCTATTACATCGTCTACCCGACGCACCGCGCGCCGAGCCCGGCCGCGGCGCTGTTCATCGACTGGCTCAAACGCGAGGCGCTGGACGAGCGCACGCCGATGCCGGAGCTGCCGGCCGCGCTCGTCGGCCTGCCGGCAGCGAAGGGTACGCCGCCGCGGCCTGCACGCGGCCAGGCGACGCGCAGGCGCACGCCGCGTTAGCAGCCACGGGCCGGCCCGGCTTTCAGCCTTGCCACGCCTGCAGTAGCGCGAGGCTCACGACACGGAGTGCGGGTCGCGATCCTCGCCGGATGGGTGCGGACGCGTGGCAGCGGGAGCATGCATGTCACCGCCGGGCGCCGCATCCATCCGCGGATCGGCTACCTCCGGTGCGCCGGTGCGGCCACGCTTTCCACGCCCATCCAGTGGCGGCGGCACAGACGGCGGCCCATGAAAAAACCGCCCGGCATCACGCGGATGCCGGGCGGCGGAAGAGGGTCGCGGTACCGGAGGGGGTACCGCGACGTGATGTGGCCGCGGCGGGAGCGGGCCCCGTCCGCCCTCCGCCGCGACCACGTCAACGCGAAGTCATTTCCTGAACACCAGCACCGGGATGTTGGAGTGGGTCAGCACCTTCAGGGTCTCGCTGCCGAGCACCAGCGCGCTCAGTCCGCGACGCCCGTGCGAGGCCATCGCGATCAGATCGGCACCACGCTCGCGCGCGGTTTCGATGATCGCCTCGTACGGCAGTTCGTGCTCGACCATCGCCGTGTCGCAGGGCACGCCCATCGCACGGGCCACGACCTCGGCCGCCGCCAGGCAGCGCGCCCCCTGGTCCCGCACCTGACGCTCGTACTGCTCGCGGGTATCGGCGATCAGTTCCGGCGTCATCGCGAACGCATGGAACGGGTTGAGCACGGTCAGCACCGTGGTGGTGGCCTGCACACTCTTGGCCAGGGTCAGCGCCTGCTCCACCGCATGCGCCGAGAGCGACGAACCGTCGGTCGGAATCAGGATGTGGTGGTACATGGGGCGGACCCTCGTGTCCGGGAGTGGGCGTATCGTGCCCCCGCCGGCGCGGCGCGTCCTTGATCCTGATCAATCCACCGCGCATCGCCGCTCGCCATGCACGAAGCGGGCGCTGCGTCACAGCAGCGGCGTGTCAGCCCGCGGCCGCCGCGGTCCGGACGACCACCTGACCGACACCGTGTTCGCGCGCGGACACGTACTCCCGTGCCTCGGCCAGCGCACGCCCGACCAGGACGACGCCGGGGCTGCCGTCAGCGACCTCCGCGGCCACCTGCGCCAGGCGATCCAGCCGGGTCAGCAGGCGCCGCTCGCCGGCCTGGCTGGCCGCCTGCACGATCGCGACCGGCGTGTCGCCCGGCAGCGCGCGCAGCAGTCCGGCCGCCAGCGACGCCAGCCGGCCCATGCCCATGTAGATGGCCAGGGTGGTGCCGCCGCGGGCGAGCGCCGCCCAGTCCGGCTCGCCATGGTCGGCGGTGTGCGCGGTGACGAAGGTGACACCGTGGCAGTGCTCGCGATGGGTCAGCGAAACGCCCAGCGCCGCCGCGGCGGCGAACGCGGCGCTGATCCCGTTGATGATGCGGACCGGCACGCTGGCCGCCTGCAGGAAGGCGATCTCCTCGCCCGCCCGCCCGAACAGCAGCGCATCGCCGCCCTTGACCCGCACCACCCGCAGGCCCTGCAGCGCGTAGCGCCGCATCAGCCGGCAGATGAAGGCCTGCGGCGTCGAGCGGCAGCCACCGCGCTTGCCGACCCGGATCACGCGCGCCTGCGGCGCCAGCTCGACGATGCCCGGATCGACCAGTTCGTCCAGCAGCAGCACCTGCGCCGCCTGCAGCGCACGCACCGCCTTGAGCGTCAGCAGGTCGAGATCGCCCGGTCCGGCCGACAGCAGCACGACCTCGGACGGAATGCGGCGCGGGCCGGAATCAGCGGCGGTGTGCATGGCGGTCGTCCCGTGGGGATGGATGCGGTCGAAGCGGTGCTGGCTGCGCGGTGGCGAGCCCGGCGCGTGCGGACTCATGCGCTGGCGCCCTCGCGCGCCATCCGCGCCAGCTGCGGCAGGCAGGAACCGCAGACCGTGCCGCAACCCAGCCGCTGCTTGAGTCCGGGCAGGTCGTCGCCGGCATCGAGCGCGCCGCGGATCGCCGATGCGGTGACCTGGCGGCAGCTGCACACCACCGGATCGCGGGCGACGGTGGGCAGCGACGCGAACGCTGCCAGGCGCGGGCCCTGCCACGGCATGCCGGCCAGCGCCGTCTGCAGCAGCGGCTGCCCGCCGGGTTCGCCGCCGGCCCACAGCAGGCCGTCGACGCGGCTGCCGCCCTGCCCTGCGCGCCAGGCCACGCGCTTGAGCAGCCCGCGGCGTGCGTCGCGGTACTCCAGCGTGTCCGCACCCGGGTGCAGGTGCAGGGCGTCGTCCAGCGCAGCCAGCCAGTCGGGCTGCATCGCCGCGTCCGCCGCTGCGCGCAGCACCAGCCAGGCCTGGGTGGTGTCGGTGGCATCCGCGTGCAGCGACACGCCGGCATAGCCGCAGGCCTTCAGCAGCGGCTGCACCGCGGCCTGCAGCGCCAGCGCATCGCCACGGCGCGCGGCCAGCAGGTGCCAGCCGAACGCCGCCGGCTCCACCCGCACCGCGGCGTGCTTGAGTTCGGGCTGGCGCGAGCGTGCGTCGACCGCCGGCTGGCTGAGTTCGTTGATGCCGCCGCTGGACAGATGCTGACCGCTCCAGTGCATCGCCGCGAACACGGTGCCGGAGGCGAGTTCGTCGGACAGCTCCAGCGGCAGCACCAGCGCGCCGCGCTTGCTCGCCACGCGCACCAGCGTGCCGGCACGCAGGCCGCGCCGGGCCGCGTCGTCCGGATGCATCTGCAGCGCCGGTTCCGGGCTGTGCGCGAACGCCGCCGGCACCCGGCCGCTGCGCGACATTCCGTGCCACTGGTCGCGCAGACGGCCGCTGAGCAGGCGCAGCGGGAAGCGCGCCGAGGTCTGCTCGGCCACCGGCGTGTAGGGCGTCACGTGGAAACGCGCGCGCCCGTCGGCGGTGGCGAACACGCCATCGACATAGCGGCGCGCCTGTCCCTGCGCGCTGCCGGCCGGGAACGGCCACTGCTGCGGGCCGTCGGCGTCCAGGCGCGCATGGTCCAGCCCACCGATGTCGAGGTCGCGGCCGATGGTGAGGTCGCGGTGTTCGTCGAAGATCGCCCGCGGCGAGTCGGCCTCGAACAGCGGCGATGCGCCCGGGGCGGCCAGCCGCGCCTCGATCCGGCGCGCGACCTCGCGTGCGATCCACCAGTCCGCACGTGCCTGGCCTGGCGGCGGCACCGCCGCCCGCACGCGCGAGATCCGGCGTTCGGAGTTGGTCACGCTGCCGTCCTTCTCGCCCCAGCTGCTGGCCGGCAGCAGCGCATCGGCGAACGGCACGGTGTCGGTGCCGGCGAAGGCTTCCTGCACCACCACGTACTCGGCGCGCTGCAGCGCCTCGCGCACGCGGGCGATGTCCGGCATCGAGTGCGCGGGATTGGTGCAGGCGATCCACACCGCCTTGACCTTGCCACTGTGCAGGCCGTCGAACAGGTCCACCGCGGCCAGCCCGGGACGCGGCGACAGGCTGCCCGGCGCGAGGCGCCACAGCGTTTCCAGCTCGGCGCGGTGGCCGTCGTCGCCGATCTCGCGGTGCGCGGCCAGCATCGTGGCCATGCCGCCGACCTCGCGTCCACCCATCGCGTTGGGTTGCCCGGTCAGCGAGAACGGGCCGGCGCCCGGCCGCCCGATCTGGCGCGTGGCCAGGTGCAGGTGGATCAGGGCGAGGTTCTTGTCGGTGCCGTGCGCGGACTGGTTCAGGCCCATGCAGTACAGCGACAGCGCGGCCGGGCTGCGCCCGAACCACTCGGCGGCGGCGACCAGGTCGGCGGCGGCGATCCCGCAGATCTCGGCCGACATCCGTGGCGTGTAGTCGCGCAGCAGCTGCTTGAGCGCGTCGAAGCCGCTGGTATGCGCAGCGATGAACTCGCGGTCCAGCAGCCCTTCCCAGACCAGGTGGTGGAGCATGCCGTTGAACAGCGCCACGTCTGTGCCCGGCTGGATCTGCAGATGCAGGTCGGCCATGGCCGCGGTGTCGGTGCGGCGCGGATCGACCACGATCCAGCGCACCTGCGGATCGCGCGCCTTCGCGTCCTCCAGGCGGCGGAACAGCACCGGATGCGCCCAGGCCGCGTTGCTGCCGGCGAACAGCACGGTCCTGGCGTGCTCGAGATCGTCGTAGCAGGTCGGCGGGCCGTCCGCACCGAGCGCGAGCTTGTAGCCGGTGACCGCGCTGGACATGCACAACCGGGAATTGGTGTCGATGTTGTTGGTGCGCAGCAGGCCCTTGGCCAGCTTGTTGAAGACGTAGTAGTCCTCGGTCAGCAGCTGGCCGGACAGGTAGAAGGCGACTGCATCCGGCCCGTGCCGCTCGACGATGCCGGCCAGCCGCTCGGCCACGGTGTCCAGCGCGCGCCCCCAGTCGACCGGCCGGCGCGGATCCTGGCGGCGCGCACGCAGTTCCGGCTGCAGCACGCGGCCCTGCGTGCTGCGCGCGGTCTCGGCCAGGCTGCGGCCCTTGCCGCAGAGCCGGCCATGGTTGGCCGGATGCTGCGGGTCGCCCTCCACGCCGACGATGCGCGCGCCCTGCGCGTCGTGCTCGCTGTGGATCAGCACGCCGCAGCCGACCCCGCAGTAGCAGCAGGTCGAGCGCGTGGTGCGCCGCTGCACGGCCGGATCCGGGCCGCCGCCGTCCATCAGGCCGGCACCGCGTCGGTGGCGCCCGCCGGTGCCGGCGACGACGCCACCTCCAGCGCCAGCCAGACCTCGCCATCGCGCAGCTGCACCGGATAGCGGCGCGCGCAGCCGACGTCCGGGGCGCAGGCCTGGCCGCTGTCGAGCTGGATGTTCCAGCCGTGCAGCGGACAGGTCACGGTGTCGCCGGAGACGATGCCCTGCGACAGCGGACCGCCCTTGTGCGGGCAGCGGTCGGCCAGTGCGAACACGCGGTCCGGCGCCGGGCGGAACACCGCGATGTCGTCGGCGCCGTCGCGGCGCAGCACGCGCGCGCCAAGCAGCGGGATGTCGTCGATCATGCAGATCCGGATCCAGCCGCTCATGCCGGATCCTCCAGCAGCACCGGGATCTGCCGTTCCAGCTTCAACGGCGCGTACTCGCGCTGCTGCGCCCCGGCGATCCGCGCCGCCCACGGGTCGGGCAGGCCTTCGAGCGCGAACAGCAGCCGCTCGTACAGCGCGCGGCGGCTGTCGGCGTCCTCGACCACCTTCTGCCGGATGTAGTCCAGCCCGACCCGCTCGATGTAGTGCACCGTGCGGTCCAGGTAATAGGCCTCCTCGCGGTACAGCTGCAGGAAGGCGCCGGTGTACTCCTTCACCTCGTCGGCGGTCCTGACCTTGACCAGGAAGCGGGCGACCTCGGTCCTGATGCCGCCGTTGCCGCCCACATGCAGCTCCCAGCCCGAGTCGACCGCGATGATGCCCACGTCCTTGATCCCGGACTCGGCGCAGTTGCGCGGGCAGCCGGACACCGCCAGCTTCACCTTGTGCGGGCTCCACATGTTGGCCAGCATCGTTTCCAGGTCGATGCCCATCTGGGTGCTGTTCTGCGTGCCGAAGCGGCAGAACTCGCTGCCCACGCAGGTCTTCACCGTGCGGATCGACTTGCCGTAGGCGTGGCCGGACTTCATGCCCAGCTCGCGCCAGACGTCGACCAGGTCCTCCTTGCGCACGCCGAGCAGGTCGATGCGCTGGCCGCCGGTCACCTTGACCATCGGCACCGCGTACCTGTCGGCCACGTCGGCGATCCGGCGCAGTTCGGCGGCGTTGGTCACCCCGCCCTTCATCTGCGGGATCACCGAAAACGTGCCGTCCTTCTGGATGTTGGCGTGCGCGCGCTCGTTGATGAACCGGCTCTGCGGGTCGTCCACCGCCTCGCGCGGCCAGCTCGACAGCATGTAGTAGTTGATCGCCGGCCGGCAGGTCGCGCAGCCGTTGGGCGTGCGCCATTCCATGAAGGCGTAGGCCTGCGCGTGGCTGACCAGGCGATGCTCGCGGATCGCCTGCCGGACCTCGCCATGGCTCAGGCTGGTGCAGCCGCACACGGCCTTGGTCTTCGGCGTTTCCTGGAAGTTCGAGCCCAGGCAGTTCATCAGGATCTGCTCGACCAGCCCGGTGCACGAGCCGCAGGAACTGGCCGCCTTGGTGTGCTTCTTGACCTCGTCGACGGTGAACAGGCCCTGCTCGCGCACCGCCTTGACGATGGTGCCCTTGCACACGCCGTTGCAGCCGCAGACCTCGTCGCCGTCGGCCATCGCCGCGGCGCGGTCCTGGCCGCCGGTGCCGGCATCGCCCAGTGCGGTCTCGCCGAACACCAGCGTGTCGCGGCGCGCGTCGATCGGCGTGCCGTCCTTGATCTGGCGGAAGTACCAGCCGCCATCGCCGGTGTCCCCGTACAGGCAGGCGCCGACCAGCCGGTCGTCGCGGATCACCAGCTTCTTGTAGAGCCCGCCGGCCGGGTCGGACAGCACGATCTCCTCGGTGCCCTCGCCGCCCATGAAGTCGCCGGCCGAGAACAGGTCGATCCCGGTCACCTTCAGCTTGGTCGAGGCGACCGAGCCGCGGTAGATGCCGATGCCGTAGCTGGCCAGGTGGTTGGCGCAGATCTTCGCCTGTTCGAACAGCGGCGCGACCAGGCCGTAGGCGACGCCGCGGTGGCTGGCGCATTCGCCCACCGCGTACACGCGCGGATCGTAGGTCTGCAGGGTGTCGTTGACCACCACGCCGCGGTCGCAGTGGATGCCCGCGGCCTGGGCCAGGGTCGTGTTCGGGCGGATGCCGGCGGCCATCACCACCAGGTCGGCCGGGATCTCGCTGCCGTCGGAGAAGCGCACTGCGGCGACCTCGCCGGCGGCGTTGCCGACCAGTTCGGTGGTCGAAGTTTCCAGGCGGAAGTCCAGGCCGCGCTCGGCCAGCGACTTCTCCAGCAGCCCGCCGGCGACCGGGTCGAGCTGGCGTTCCAGCAGCCAGCCGGCCAGGTGCACCACGGTGACCTGCATGCCGCGCAGCTTCAGCCCGTTGGCGGCCTCCAGCCCGAGCAGGCCGCCACCGATCACCACCGCGTGCCGTTTCACCTTCGCGGTGTCGATCATCGTCTGCGTGTCGTGGATGTCGCGGTAGCCGATGACGCCCTTCAGCGTCTTGCCCGGGATCGGCAGGATGAAGGGCACCGAGCCGGTCGCCAGCAACAGGCGGTCGTAGCCGGCCTCGGTCCCGTCGGCGGCGATCACCCGGCGGCGCACGCGGTCGATCTGCGTGACCTCCTTGCCGAGATGCAGGGTGATGCCGTTGTCCGCGTACCAGGACAGCGGATTGAGCACGATCTCCTCGAACGCCTGCTCGCCGGCCAGCACCGGCGAGAGCAGGATGCGGTTGTAGTTCGGGTGCGGCTCGGCGCCGAACACGGTGATCTCGTACATGTCCGGCACCAGCTTCAGCAGCTCCTCGAGCGTGCGGATGCCGGCCATGCCGTTGCCGACCACCACCAGGCGTGGCTTCTTCATCGTTTCGTTCCCGTGATCAGACGCGGGCGGCGCCGAGCGCCGTCCACTGGTTGCGCCACTGCTGCTTCACGCCCGACAGCAGTCCCCAGGCCAGCAGCGCGACGCCGGCGAACGCCCACAGGCCGATGCCGTAACCGCCGCTGTGCTGCTTGACCACGCCCAGCCCGGCCGCGAGCAGGAAGCCGCCGACGCCGCCGGCCATGCCGATCAACCCGGTCATCAGGCCGATGTCGCGGCCGAAGCGCTGCGGCACCAGCTGGAACACCGCGCCGTTGCCGGCGCCCAGGCACAGCAGGGTCAGCACGAACAGGCACACCACGCCGGCCGCGCCGCCGAGGCCGAGACCCGCCGCGGCCACCAGCAGCGCCACCGACAGGTACACCGTCAGCAGGGTGCGGGTGCCGCCGATGCGGTCGGCGATGACCCCGCCGACCGGACGCATCACCGAGCCGGCCAGCACGCAGGCGGCGGTGGCCCAGCCGGCGATCTTCGGATCGAACCCGAACTGGTCGTGGAAGTAGCCCGGCAGGGCACTGGCGAAGCCGGCGAAGCCGCCGAAGGTGATCGCGTAGAAGAACATGAACCACCACGAGTCGCGGTTGCCGACCAGTACCTGCGCGTAGTCGCGCAGGGTCTTGCGCGCGACCGGCACCGGCGCGTCCTTCGCGCAGACGGCGAACACGGCCAGCACCAGCAGCAGCGGGATGCAGGCCAGGCCGAACACGTTCTGGAAGCCGAACGCGGCCGCCAGCAGCGGCGCGAACAGCGCGGCGAACACCGTGCCCGAGTTGCCGGCGCCGGCGATGCCCATCGCCGTGCCCTGGTGCTCCGGCGGATACCAGCGCGAGGCCAGCGGCAGCGCCACCGCGAACGACGCGCCGGCCACGCCCAGCATCAGGCCCAGCAGCAGCACCTGGGCGAAGCTGTGCACGCCGACGCGCCAGGCCACGGCCAGCGCGACGATCACCAGCACCTGCGCCAGCAGGCCCGCGTGCCTGGCGCCGATGCGGTCGGCCAGCAGGCCCAGGAACAACCGCAGCACTGCACCGCACAGGATCGGGATGGCGACCATCAGCGCACGCTGCTGCGTATCCAGCGCCAGCGCCTGCGCGATCTGCACCTGCATCGGGCCGAGCAGGTACCAGACCATGAAGCTCAGGTCGAAGTAGAGGAACGCCGACAACAGCGTGGGCGTGTGCCCGGCCCGCCAGAAGGAACGGTTCATCCGCAGATCTCCGCGTGGTGGCCGCAATGCGATGCACGGTTCCAGTGGCATGCAGCGGCGGCTGGAGGAAGGGGCTTGGGAAAACAAAAACGGCGTCCACCGGAAGTGACCGGAGGACGCCGTTGTCCAGGTACCGCACACCGCCGTTGGCGCGCCGTACCGCATTCGTGTTGTCGCGGACGCGCCGTTGCGTCCACGCAGAGTCCATCGCAAACGCCGTGCCAGCTTTGCGCGGAGGGCCGGAACGTCCGCCCTGCCTGCCTCCGTGGACGATCCGCGGGCGCGCGGCGTCCTGCTGCGGCGGCACGTGGCCACACGACGCACCGATTCCGTGCAGGCGCTCGCACCGCATGTGTGCACCGCACCATCGCGACGGCGCGAGGCCGGGCCCGGCCATGGCGGCGTGCACGGCTCCCGCCCGGGCCGCGCCTTCATGCACGCGCAGGATTGCGCCAGCCGTGTCGCCTGCTTGGCGGGGTGCGCCCCACCCGCCCCCAACCTTCCACGCGTGGTCCGCATCCAAGCCGGTTCTGAGCTGACCACATGACGGGCAGAGCCCGTCCATCGATCCGCCAACCGATCATCCCGGAGACCTGCATGCTGGCTGGACTGCACCGATTCGCCCTGGCCACCAGCGTCGCGCTGCTGGCGTGCTCCGGCATCGCCCGCGCCACGGACGCGCTGGAGCACGCCAACGCGCTGACCCGCGACTACATCCGCCGGACCATGGCGCAGGAGCGGATTCCCGGCCTGCAGATCGCGGTCATCCGGGACGGCCGCGTGGTGCTGTCCGAGAGCCTGGGCCTGGCCAATGTCGAGAACCAGGTGCCGGTCACCGCCAGCACACTGTTTCCACTCAACTCGGCCACCAAGCCCCTCACCGGCGTGGCGATGGCGCAGCTGGCCGCCGAGGGCCGGGTCGCGCTGGACGCACCGGTCGGCCGCTATCTGGACGACCTGCCGCCCGCGTGGCGGTGGGTGCGGGTGCGCGAACTGCTCGCCCACACCTCCGGTCTGCCCGACATCGTCGACCCGCAGGGGGATCTGATCGACGCGGACGAGCGCGCGGCCTGGGCCGCGACCGAGGCGCACGCGCCCGACGCGCCGGCCGGCACCCGCTTCGCCTACAACCAGACCAACTACGGTCTGCTCGCGCGGATCATCGCCCGCCAGTCCGGGATGCCGTACGACCGGTACATGGCCACGCACCAGTTCGCGGTGGCCGGCATGCCCGCCACGCGGTTCGGCGACAGCTACGACCTGGTGCCCGGCGCGGCGACGATCTACAGCCACTCGCCGCGCCGCAGCCTGGCGCCGGACGACGGCCAGCGCATGTCGCGCTGGATCTACGCGATCCCCTACAGCCTGTGGGCCGGCGGCGGCATCCAGACCAACGCGGAGGAACTGTCGCGCTGGATCATCGCGCTGACCGACGGCCGTCTGCTGCCGAAGGACGCGCTGCGCGCGATGTGGACGCCGGCGGAGCTGGCCGACGGCAGCGCCGGCGCCTGGTCGGCCGGCTGGCCGGTGCTGGCGACGGGCGCGCACCGGCAGGTGGCCGGCATCGGCGGCGCACGCGCCGCCTTCGTCATCTATCCCGACGACGGGCTGGCGATCATCGTCCTGACCAACCTGGCCGGCGCCAATCCGCAGCGCTTCCTGCCCCACATCGCCGCGTTCTACCTGCCACCGACCGCGCAGGCCGCAGCGGAGTGAGGAGCGAAGCGCAGACGCGGCACGCGGACGCGCCCGATGGCGTCACGACGGCGCCGCGCAGCCGCGGGCCATCAGGGCGCGGTCGCCGGCAAGGCACCCGACGGGATCCATCACATCGCCGCCTGCGTCCAGGGCAGGTTCCGGCCTGACCGCATTGCAGCGCCGCGTCTGCCGCGGCGCATCCGCGATCCGGCGATGCAGACATGTCCGCATCCCCCCGATGTCCGACGAGCGCAGGCGCCGCGGCGGTGCACCGGGTTACGGGGCGGCCAGCCCCTGGGCATCGAACAGCCGGATCTCCCTGACGTCCTCGTCGGGCGCGGCCACCCCGATCCGCGTGGCGGCGGCACGGAAGGTATCGAGCCGGTGCAGGTTGCGCAGCCGACGTTCGTCGTCGCCGGCATCGGCGGCCTCCAGCCAGCCCCAGCGCCGGAACTGCTGCAGGAACCAGTGCCCGTCCGACAGCCACGGCAGGTTGACCCGGCCCGCATCGTGGAAGCGCAGCCACTGTTCCTCGGGGACCGACGGGTCGGGCAGCAGACAGGCGGCGATGCGCGCCTCGGGCAGCCCGATCACCTCGGGGCGCGCCAGCCAGGCCGCCGCCTCGGCACGGTGGGCCGGCGCATCGAGCCAGCGGCAGGCCTCGAGCACGGTCGCGGTCAGTGCGGTCGCCAGCTCCGGCTCCAGCGCCGCCATGTCGCGGCGGCAGGCCAGCACCTTCTCCGGATGCCCGGGCCAGATGGCGCCGCTGCGGATCACCCGCCGGCCGATGCCGAGCGCTTCGGCATGCGCGGCCCACGGCTCGCCGGCGCAGTAGCCGTCCAGTTCGCCGCAGGCCAGCGCCTCGGGCATCTGCGAAGGCGGCAGGGTCACCGAGACGATGCCGCGCATCGGGTCGACGCCCTGCGCGGCCAGCCAGTGGTACAGCCACAGCGCGTGGGTGCCGGTGGGAAAGGTCTGGGCGAACACCGGCATCCGCGGCAGCGCGTCCAGCAGCGCCGGCAACGGGGTGCCGGCGGCGAGCGCGTCGGCCAGCGCGGGCGCCAGCGTGATCGCCTGCCCGTTCTGGTTGAGGGTGAGCAGGATCGCCAGGTCGGCCTGCGGCCCGGCGATGCCGGCATCGATGCCGTAGACCATACCGGCCAGCGCGTGCACTGCATCGAGCTGGCCGCTGAGCAGGCGGTCGCGCACGGCGGCCCACGAGGCCTGCCGGTGCAGGCGCAGCGCCAGGCCATGGCGGCGGCCGAGGTCGAGTTCGGCGGCCACCACCAGCGGCGCGCAGTCGATCAGCGGCATGAAGCCCACGTCCAGCGTGCGCAGCGTCTCGGTCATGGGGTCCCCCGGTCGAGCAGATCGGCCATCGCGATGATCTGGCGGGCCACGTCGGCCAGGCGCCGGCCCTGCTTCATCGCCTGCTGGCGCAGCGCGGCGTAGGCCTCGGCCTCGCTCATGCCGCGCTTGTCCATCAGCACGCCCTTGGCGCGGTCGACCAGCTTGCGCTCGCTCAGTTGCTGCTGCACGGCATCGAGCTGGCGCTGCACGTCGTTCTGCCGCTCGAAGCGCGCCAGCGCGACCTGGATGATCGGCGCCAGCCGCGTCGGCGCCAGGCCGTCGACCACGTAGGCGGTGACGCCGGCACCCACCGCCGAGCGGATCAGCTGGTCGTCGCCGTCGCCGGAAAACATCACCACCGGGCGCGGTGCGTGCTGGTGGATCAGCGCGAGCTGTTCGAGCGTGTCGCGCGAGGGCGAGTCGACGTCGACGATGACCACGTCCGGCTGCCGGGTCTGCACTGCGCGCAGCAGGTCGCGGGCGGCCACCACCTCTTCCAGCACCTCGTGCCCGGCAGCGGCCAGCGCTTCGCGCAGCTGCCCGATCGGCTTGTCGGTGTCGTTGACCAGCAGGATGCGCGGCACGGCGTGGCGGGGTCGGCGGGGGCGAAGGCGGGATCGATGTTGCCACGCAACAACGCGCATCGCGAGTGCGCCGGCGTCGACGCCGCGCGCGCCCTCACCCCTCGTTGATCGGCCAGCGGCCAGTCTGGATGCCTGTTCCCGAACGAGACCACGCCATGCCCCAGCTCCGTATCCGCATCATCGGCAGCAGCGACGACCTGCGTGCGGTGGCCGACCTGCTGCAGAGCGTGGAAGGCATCGAGCACGTCGAAGAAGTCGCCGACCTGATGCCGCGCATGGACGACGAGGATTCCAGCTCGGCCGGCCTGTCCGACGACATCGGCCCCGGCACCCATGAGCTGGAAGTGGACGCCCCCAACGACTACACCGCCGGGCGGGTGCGCGCGGCGGTCGAGGAACTGGCGATCCGGCTCGGTCTGGTGGTCGAGTTCGAGGCCGAGGACGAGTAAGCCGCCGGGCTCAGGCCCGCTGCCGCCGGCGCAGGCGGCGACGCAGCCATAGCGCCGCCACGACCAGCCCCGCCAGCGGCAGCACGAAGGCGACCGCACGGATGGTCCAGGCGGTGCCGATCGCCAGCGTGCCGATGAAATCGCGCACGGCCTGGCCGATCTCGCCGCCACCGACCCGCTCCGGCACGCGGAACCGCAGGGTCAGCTTCTGGGTGTCGATCCGCCGCTGCTGCTGGGCCGACACCTGCGCGGCCTCTTCCAGCTGCGCCTCGACCTGGGCCAGCTGCTGCGACAGGGCGATCATGTCGGCCACCGACAGGTCGCGCCGCTGCTGGAACTCCTGCAGCCTGGCCTGCTCGCGCTGCAGCCGCGCCTGCAGCCGCGCGGTGTCGTGCACCGCCGCCGCCAGATCCTCGGCCTGCGTGTTGCGGCTGCCGATCCTGGCGTCCTCGCCGGCCAGCGCGATCAACGGCTCGACGCCGTCGGGCACGATGCGCACCGTGAGCAGCGCGGACGGATGGTCACCTCCGGCCTGCTCCACCTGCAGGACCTCGCAGGGACCGTGGCTGCCCTGTTCGCAGGCCTGGCGCGCGGCGGCCAGCCGCGCGGGAATGGCCTGCGCCTCCAGCTCGATCCGGACATCGTGCTCGTAGGCGAGGAACGCCCCGCGCGATGCGCCACCTGCGCCGGCCGACGCAACACCGCTGCCCGGCCCGGGCGCGCAGCCCGCCAGCAGCGCCAGCAACGCGGCGACGGCCAGCGATCCGGGGATCCGCGGCATCCAGCCGCGCGGGGTGCGCACGATGTCGTCGGTGGGCTGCTGCATGGGTTCTGGTCCAATCCTTGGGGGCGCACAGCTTAATCGGTGACCGCCGCCGGATCAGCCGCGCCTGCGCATCGCGGCAGCGCGGGCGCTGTAACCACCTGTTTTTACGGCGATCCATCATCACGGCTCGCCACGGTCGTGGTGACCGGCCACGCGCGACTGCACCACTTCGACCTCTTCGTCGGCCCGGCGTCGCTGGAGCCTGCGCCCGGAAAAGCGTTCAGGCGCGTGGCGCAGCCGGAGAACGCCGCCGCTCCAGCCACCAGCTGGCCGCCATCGCCAGCAACCAGGCCAGCGCCCACGGCCACGGCGAACCGGGGACGTCGCGCTGCGCATCGCCGGCCGCCGCGCCGGTGCCGGGGCCGACCAGGGCCTGCGTCGCCCGCTGGCGTCCGGCCAGCTCCAGCAGCGGCGCATCGTCGGCCGCGCGGACATGGAAGCGACGCGTGTTCTCGTCGGCATCGACCACACGGTGCCAGCCGGCGCCGGTCGGCCAGTAGCCCGCGCAGCGGCGCGCGCCGGTGGCCGGATCGACCAGCAGCGGCGAGGCGTTGCCGGCCGGATCGAGTACGCGCACCGCCTCGCCGGCCGCGCACCACTGCATCCGCTGGCCGACGCGCGCATCGCCGGCGTCCGGACGTGGCAGCGATGCGTCGGCCGGCGCGCGCGCCAGCCGCTGCACCAGGTCCGCCCACAGCGCGCCATGCACGTCGGCATGCCCGGTGAGGACCAGGCGGAAGCTGTCGGCCGGCAGCCATAGCCCGATCCGGCCGAGACCGCGCGCCTGCCACCAGCCCAGCGGAGCGCCGTCGGCATCGCGCGCCAGCGCCGGCGCATCGCCAGCGTCGACCCGCACGCCGATGCGGCCCAGCGCGGGCAGCGCGAGCGCATCGGCGTCGGCCGTGCCGGCATCCTGCCCGTTCCGGGCGACGCCGGCCGGCGCGGGCAGGCGCAGGGTGACCGCCGCGCCGCTGCCGTCGAGCGAGAAGCCCAGCGCGCGCCACTGCGTGCGCACCGCTGCCGGCGGTGGCGCGGTCATCCGCAGCAGCAGGCCCATGCCCTGTTCGACCGCGTCGAGCACGGCCTGGCGTTGCCCGGCGGTCCAGCCGGCCCAGCTGCGTTCGTCGGCGATCAGCAGATCGACCTCGGCCAGACGCGTCGCGTCCAGCGGGATCACCGCATCGCCGAACTGCATGCCGGCGCCGGTGGCGATCTGCGCCTGCATGCGCAGACCGGCGTCCTGCGCCCAGCGCCGCAGATGCTTCACCTCGGGCGACGGCGCGCCGGCGCGCAGCTCCAGCCGCAGCGGCGATGCCGCTTCGACCCACAGCGGCAGCTGCACGGTATCGCGCATGTTGCCATCGGCATCCTCGAGCCGCAGCGCGAACGGCGCCTCGCCCGGCAAGCGCAGGCTGGTGGCCAGCGCGAAGCGTCCGTCCCCGTCCAGCGGGCGGACGTCCTGTACCTGCCCGGCCGGATCGAGCAGCAGCGCACGCCCGCCATCGAGCGCGTGGCCGCGGCCGGCGATGCGCAGGCTGCCACCGGCGACCACGCTGTCCGGCAGGTGCAGCTCGACCAGGCCGACGGGCAGCGCGGCCGGGACGAAGGCCAGCGCCCGCCCCTGCACCGCATCACGGTCGCGCGCCTCCAGCCCGTGGCCGATCACCTGCAGCTGCCGTACCTGCGGGTGGCGGCGCAGCGCCGTGCCGAGATCGGGCACGCGTTCGGCATGTTCAGGGACCGCATCGACGCCCGGCAGGGCGACGACGAGGCCTTCCGCGGCGGCCGCAGCGGCGTCGGCACCCGCGGTCAGCACCGTCAGCGTGGCCGCCGGCACCGCGACGCGCGGCGGCGACAGCGTCAACCACAGCAGGCCGGCGGCCAGCGGCTGCAATGCCAGCAGCAGGCCCAGGCGCCAGGCCGGCAGACGCGTGCCCGCTACCGCGCGCCGGTGGCGGAGGCACAGGCGCAGCAGCGCGAGCAGCGCCGCCAGGGCGAGCGCGCCGGCCAGCCAGAGATCGGGAGTCCACGTCGCCGCGCTCATCGTGCCTGCTCCTGCAGTGCACGCAGATAACGCCCGCCCTGCGCATCGAGCGGGGCGCGCACCGCGGCACCCGCCGGTGGACGCTGCAGCACGCTCCACAGGCGCGCGCGCAGGTCGCGCCGGCACGGATCGCAGGCCGGCTGCAGACGCACGCTGTCCAGCGCGGCGAGCAGGTCCAGCGGGCGCTCGATGCGGTCGCGGTGCGTGTCGATCCAGCGCTGCAGCGCCTCCAGGTCCAGCGCCTCGCGCGGCGCATCGGTGGCCAGCGCCTGCCAGGCCGCGAGCAGCACGGCGCCATCGGCGTCATCGCGCGCGGGCACCCTCCAGGCCGCGCGGGCGATGCCGTCGCGCTTGCCGCCGAGGCGGCGGCTTTCGTCGATCGGTGGCAGCTCGGCACCGAGCCGCGGCAGGAACACCCGTTCGGCCTGCTGCACCTGCTTGATGAACGCCAGGGCGCGGTGCGCGAACGGCAGCGCCGCATCCGGACGTCCCTGGCGCAGCTGCAGCTCCGACTGCCACATCTGGTCCAGCGCCTGCTTCAGCGTGGCCCGCGTTTCCGGGTCGAGCAGGGTCGCCGCCTCGGCGTGGTCGTGGGTGTGGCCGTACTCGGCCAGCACGTCGCTTTCCCGGCCGAAGCCGGCGGCGTCCTGCCCGGGCGCGTCGGCGTGCGCGTGGTCGTGCGCCTCCGGTGCCGCGGCGACGTCGGCGGACGGACGCGCGCCGCCCTGCGCATGGTCGTCATGGCCGTCGTGGCCGGCGTGCGCCTCGTGCGCGTCGGCGTCCGCATCGGCCGCGCGCGGCGGCGGCTTCGGTGCGCCTTCCGCCTCCTCGCCGAGGAACTGACCGTAGCGCAGCCGCAGGATGCGCTGGTCGACGCCGATCGCATCGGAGCGGGCGACGAAGCGCTCCGCCTCCAGCCGCGGCTTCTGCGCCTGCAGCGCCTCGGCATCGATGATGATCTGGCGCTGGCTGCGGAAATAGGCCGGCAGCACGCTGCGCTGGAGCAGCTCCAGGCCTTCGGCGGCCGCGTCCAGATGCGCCGGCCAGCGCAGGATCACGCTGGCGCTGCGCGTGGACTGCGGCTGCGGGCTGCGGTTGTCGCGCACCTCCAGCTGCACGACCAGGTCGTCGCCGGCGCCCATGCCCAATGCGGCCAGGTCGAGGTCGGCGCGGTAACGGCGGCGCGTCGCATCGCCCTGCCCGGCCAGCTCCAGGCTGCGTTCGTGGAAGGTCACGTTTTCGCCGCTGCCCTGGGCCAGGGTGATCCGCAGCCGCGCGTTGCCGACCAGGCCGTAGTCGTCGCTGGCCTCGAACACCGGCGCCCAGCGCCGCTGTCCGGCCTCGACCAGGACCGGGCTGCGCTCGGGTTCGATCACCTGCACCTGCGGCGGCGCGTCGGCGATGGCCTCCAGCCGATGCGGCGCGGCCGCCGGATCGGCGATGGCGCCATCGATCTCCAGCCGGTACAGCGCCGACGCGCGCAGCGCATGGCGCGCGCGCCAGCCGTCGTCCCCGCGCTGCAGCTCCAGGCGGCTGCCGTCGACGAACACCAGCGCGGCCGACGCGGGCGCAGGGTCGAACCGGAACCGCCAGTCCAGTTGCGTTCCCTCGGGCAGCCGGGCATCCAGGCCGTCCTGTTCGCCGGCGGCGACGCGGGTATAGGCCGGAGGCTGGTAAGCCAGGCGCTGGTCCACCACGCCCGGTGCGCGCTCGACCGGCGCGCTGCGCTGCTGTGCCGTGGGTTGCCGTGGCGCCGGTGGCCGTGCCGGCCACAGCAGCACGATCACGCCCAGCGCCATCGCAGCGGCGCCGGCGGCCAGCAGCCGTCGCCACGGCAGCGCCGGCGCCAGCCCCTGCACGGGCCGCACCCGCACCCGCTCGCGCAGGCGTGCCTGCTGCAGCCGCTGCAGCGGGCCGAGGTCCGTCTCCGGCACGAGCAGCAGGCCACTGCTGTCTTCCAGGTCGGCCCGCGCCGCATCCAGGCGACGCACCGCCCAGGCCGGATCGAAGCGGCGGGCGCGCACTGCCGCCAGTACCAGCAGCACCGGCACGCAGACCGCGGCCACCAGCAGCGCTGCCGGCATGCCGCGCAGCCGCCAGGCCAGCACGGCCAATGCGGCCGCCCAGGGCACGCCGGCCAGCAGGACGCCGGTCAACGCACGCGCGCGCGCCTGTGCCGCGAGCCGATGCAGTGGCGTGCTCATGCCACGCCTCCGCGCCGGCGTGTGCTGGCGAACCAGCGTTCGAGCAGGAACATCGCGGCGATGGCCAGCGCCCACCACGGCCGCAGATCGCGTGGCGGCGGCACGAACGCCGATGCACCCGCGGCAGGCCGATAGGCCCCGGCATCGGCGATGGACGCCGCAGGCGATGCCGGTGCCAGTGCCTCATGCAGGTGCTGCGGGAAATCGGCTTCGAGCAGTGCCGGCATCGCCTGCGCGGTCAACGCGCGGGTGAAGCGCAGGATCCGGCCGCGGCCGGTCGGCAGCTCCTCGATCAGCGGCAGGCCGTCGGCGTCCTGCCAGCGCACCAGCGGCACGGCATCGGTCGACGGCAGGTCCACACCGGAGGCCAGCAGCGCTGTCCCGCCCTGCGCGACCCAGTCCTGTAGTGCGGACGGCATCGCCCCCTCGCCCAGCCAGGCGCGGACCTGCGCATCGGCCGGCCACGGGGACTGCGCGTCGTTGACCGCCGCTCCAGTCGGTGGCGCATCGGTGGCGGCAGGCAACGCGGCCTCATCCGACCAGGCCGCCGCCGCGGCATGCAGATAGTGCGCACCGGGCACTCCACCGGCATGGCGTACGGCCAATCGCAGCGCGGGTCCAGAGGCCGGACCAGCCGGGTCCGCGGCAGGCAGGACCGCCGGCGTGCGCACGACGCGCCAGTCGACCTCGCGCGAGAGCTGCAGCGGGCCGCCATCGGCGGCGAACCGCGCGGGCACCAACACGCTGACGGTATCGCCGGCAGGCAGATCGGCATCGAGCTGGCGCAGCAGGCTGGGAAGGGAGGCGTGTCCGTCGGCCGGCGCGGGCGCCTGCTGCAGCGGCGGAAACCCGGGCGCCAGCCAGCGCCGCTGTTCGCCTTCGCGTGGCGGCAGCAGCGGCGCGGGATCGACGCCCGGCACCAGCAGCGTCCAGTGCCGCGACGCCTCCACTGCCGTCGTCGCCGGCCGCGCCAGCCACAGCGCCAGCAGGGCCAGCAGCAGCAGGCGCAGCAGCAGCAACGGCCACTCCTCCATGCGCAGGCGGAAGCGCGGCCGCGGGTGCTGGCGCAGCCAGCGCAGCGCGGCGAAGTCGACCGGACGGCGCTCGTCGCGGCGGCGCAGGTGCAGCAGCAACGGCACCAGCAGCGCAGCGAGCGCGGCCAGTCCCAGCGGCGCCAGCAGCACCAGGTTCATCGGCCACCCGCCAGCGCACGGGGATCGAACAACCGCCGCAGGGCGCGGTCCAGCGGTTCTTCCAGGCAGCAGCAGGCGTAGCGCGCGCCCGCGCCGGCCAGACGCGAGCGCAGCGCCTGCTGGGCGTCGCCGAAGCGGCGCAGGTAGTCGTCGCGCAGCGTCGCGCCGTCGCCGAGCAGGCGCTGCCCACTCTCCGGATCGTGGAACTCATGGCCGCCATCGAACGGAAAATCGCGCTCGGCCACGGTCAGCAGCTGCAGCACCAGCGCATCGCGCCCGGCCCGGGCCAGGCGTTCGACCAGCGCCACCAGTTGCGGATCGAAGCAGTCGCTGAGCAGCAGCACCATGTCGCGCGGGCCGATCCGCTCCCACAACGGCAGCAGCTGGCGCTCGGCGGGAACGCCACCGCCGGCCTGCAGCGCGCGTAGTGCGAGGCGGATCCGGTCGCGCTGGCGCGGCCCCTGCCCGGCCGCGACCAGGCGCAGGCCCGCGTCGTGCAGCACGGCCAGGCCGACCCGGTCGCCCTGCCGCTGCACATGGTCCGCCAGCGCCGCGGCGATGGTCCGCGCCGCATCGAAGCGGCGCCAGCCCGGACGCGCGTCGTCGGCCTGCGCCATCGAGGCGCTGGCGTCGAGCAGCAGCCACAGCGTCAACGGGCTCTCGCGCTCGGACTCGCGGACGAAGAAGCGGTCGCTGCGCGCGTACAGGCGCCAGTCGATCCGGCGCGGCTCGTCGCCCTGCTCGTAGGCGCGGTACTGCGAGAACTCCAGCCCGGCGCCGCGGCTGCGGCTGGCGTGCTGGCCGACGCCGAGCCCGCCGGCCTCGCGGCGCGGCGTCAGGCGCAGGTCGCGCAGGCGCGCGACGAGCTCGGCCACGCGCGGGTCGGCGGACACGTCCATGCGGATCAGGCGGTGTGCGGCACGGCGCGCAGCAGCGCCTCGATCACGTCGTCGGTGCTCTTCTGGTCGGCTTCGGCGGCGAACGACAGCAGCAGCCGGTGACGCATCACCGGCGCGGCGAGCGCCAGCACATCCTCGCGGGTGGCGGCGAGCCGGCCATGCAGCAACGCACGCGCCTTGGACGCCAGCACCAGCGACTGGCCGGCGCGCGGCCCCGCGCCCCAGCGCACGTACTGGCGCACGACCTCGGGCGCGTCCGGGCCGGGGCGGCTGGCGCGCACCAGCCGCGTGATCCAGGTCAGCAGGTCGTCGCCCAGATGCACGTCGCGCACCAGCGCCTGCAGCGCCAGCAGATCCTCGCCCTGCATCACCACCGGCACGCTGGCATCGCCACGGCCGGTGGTCTGGACCAGGATCGCGCGCTCCTCGGCCTCGTCCGGGTAGTCGACCCGCACGTGCAGCAGGAAGCGGTCCAGCTGCGCCTCGGGCAGCGGATAGGTGCCGGCCTGTTCGACCGGGTTCTGGGTGGCCAGCACGAAGAACGGCGCCGGCAGCGGATGGGTGGTGCCGGCGTAGCTGACGGTGCGCTCCTGCATCGCCTCCAGCAGCGCGGCCTGGGTCTTGGGCGGCGTGCGGTTGAGCTCGTCGGCCAGCAGCAGGCTGGTGAACACCGGCCCGGGCTGGAAGCGGAAGTGACGCCGGCCGGTGCCGTGGTCCTCTTCCAGCAGCTCGGTGCCGAGGATGTCGCTGGGCATCAGGTCGGGCGTGAACTGCACGCGCCGGAACGGCAGTTCCAGCGCCTGCCCGAGCGAGCGCACCAGCAGGGTCTTGCCCAGGCCGGGCGCGCCCTCCAGAAGACAGTGGCCTCCGGCCAGCAGCGCGACCAGCAGTTGTTCGACCACGGCATTCTGGCCGACCACGGCCTGGCCGATGGCCTGGCGCAACTGGGTCAGGCGCGCGATGCGCGACTGGATCTCGCTTTCGGTGATGGTGTCCATGCGTGGGGCAGTGACCTGTCGATGGGAAGAAGCTAGCCGTTGAGCGCGTACATCACGATGTTGACGCCGAACTTCGTGTTGTCCTCGGCGAGAAAGCGCTTGTTGCGCCAGTCGTAATCCCACTCGCAGCCGTAATCCTTGTTGCTGTAGAGCACGCCGAGGCGGCCGTCGATCTCGATGCCCTTGAGGTAATCGTGGACCAGATCGTCGCCCCAGCCGTTGAGCTCGAAGCTGGTCGCCGGCGGGCCGTCGGGAAAACGGAAGAAGCTGCTGTAAAGCGGATGCGTGTTGGGCAGCTTCTTCAGCGCGCTGCGGCCGAAGATCGCCGCCATCTGCGCCTCGAAGGATTTCGCGAACAGGCCGTCGATGTCGTGGTTGCAGTCGTCGACGAAGACGAAGCCGCCGTTGCGCACGTAACGCTCGAAATTGCGGCGCTCATCGGGCGAGAACTCGACCAACTTGTGCCCGGACAGGTAACAGAACGGCGCCATCAGGATCGCCGGATCGGCCAGGTCGATCACATGCTCCTTCGGGTCGACCCGCAGGCTGGTGTAATCGATCAGCGAGGTGATCAGGTTGGACGGCATCCGCGCGTCCACGTCCCAGTTGCCCGAGGCGTAGCGGATCCGGGTGAACCAGAAGTCGTAGCCGGGCGCGGCGCGCAGCGGCTCCGGCAGCAGCGAGATGCCGGCGGCACCGAGCCCGAGCTGCAGGAAGCCACGGCGTTTCATCATCGAAGGTCCGGCACGGGGGAACGACGGGCGAAGCAGCGGGAAGGACGGTGCGACGCGACGAGGATGCGCCGCACCGTCCCTCCCGTGCGGTCAGACGGCGTCCGAGAGCGAGGTGAAGGTGAAATCGCGCAGACGCATCGGCGGGATCATCATCACCAGGCTGGACTCGTCGCCGGCGACGCGCTCGGGCCTGCCGAGCTCGTCGATGTTGTTGAGCATGATCACCGGCGACTCGTTGAAGCGGAAGTTCTTCACCGGGTACTTGATCTGGCCGTTCTCGATGTAGAACGTGCCGTCGCGGGTCAGGCCGGTCAGCAGCACGGTCTGCGGGTCGACCATGCGGATGTACCAGGTCCGGGTGACCAGGATGCCGCGCTGGGTGCCGCGTACCAGCTCGGCGGTGGACTTGTCGCCGCCGGCCATCAGCAGGTTGCCGGGCTGGCCGGACGCGCGCTTGCCGTTCTTCTGCGCCCAGAACCGCGAGTAGTTGAGGTTGGCGACCTTGCCGTTCTCGACGATGGCCATCTTCTCGCGCGGCAGGCCGTCGCCGTCCCAGGGCAGCACCGCCGCGTCCGGATGCCAGGGATCGGCGACGATGTTCACGCGCGGGTCGTAGACCTGCTCGCCCAGCTTGTTGCCGCCGCCTTTCTTCGACAGGAAGCTGCGCCCCTCGTCCGCCGTGCGCGCATCGAAGAAACGCATCATGAAGGAGATCAGGCCCGCCGCTGCGGCCGGCTCCAGGATCACCGTGTACTTGCCCGGCTCCAGCGCGCGCGCTTCGGCCGAATCGCTGGCCTTCTGGATCGCGGTGCGGATGTCGCTGCCGGCCTTGAAGTCCTTCGCGTGCTGCAGGCTGCGGCCAACCCAGCCCGAACCGCGGCCGTCCTCGGTGCGCACGGTGCAGGTGTAGTTGAAGTTGGTCGCCTGCTGGTAGGCGAAGTTGCCGTTGCTGTTGGCCATCGCGACGAAGCTCTGGCCATCGCGCAGGAAGCCGGCCGCGATCAGCCCGCCCTCGCGGCACGGCAGGATCGAGTCGGCCGCCACGGTAGCGCGGTAGTCCGGATCGATCGCCGCGGTCGAATCGCTGAAGGTCGGGCTGGCGCGGTACTCCTGCTTGCCGATGGCCGGCACGAACTCGGGGTTCTCCGGCGCTAGCTTCGCCAGTTCCTCGGCGCGGCGTACCACCCGCTCCAGCGCCGCGTCGTCGAACGCGTTGGTGGTCGCGGTGCCGACCCGCCTGCCGAACGCGACCTGCACGCCCAGCTCGGTGTTCTCGACGATGCCGCTGGTGGAGACGTTGTTCAGCGCGAACCGGATGTTGCCGTCGATGGCGCCGGTGAGCGTGGCGGTGCATTCGTCGGCGGTCGACAGCGCGATGACCTTGTCGAGGATGGCCTTGGCCTGCGCTTCGGTGAAGATGCTCATGTCGATGGTGTCTCCGGATCAGCCGAGCGAACGGGCGGTGTTGATGACGTTGATGCCGTCGAAGCGGGCGGTGGCCGAGCCGTGCGACACGGCCGAAACCTGGCTGGGCTGGCCCTTGCCGTCGAAGAACGAACCGCCCAGGCGGTAGTCGCTCTGGTCGCAGATGGCCGAGCAGGCGTTCCAGAATTCCGGGGTGCGGATCTGGTAGGCCACGTCCTCGATCTGGCGCGTGATCTTGCCGTTCTTGATCTCGTAGAACAGCTGACCGCCGAACTGCGCGTTGTAGCGCTGCTGGTCGATCGAGAACGAACCATCGCCGATGATGTAGATGCCGTTCTCGACGCCGCCGATCAGCTGCTCGACCGACAGCGGGTCCTTGCCCGCCGCCAGCGACACGTTCGGCATGCGCTGGAACTGCACCTTCGACCACGAGTCGGCATAGCAGCAGCCATCGGACTCGGTCTTGCCGAGGATGTGGGCCTGGTCGCGGATGGTCTGGTAGTCGACCAGCTTGCCGTCGCTGATCAGGTCCCAGCGCTTGCACTTGACGCCTTCGTCGTCGTAACCGACCGCACCCAGGCTGCCCGGCTGGATCTTGTCGGCGAACACCTGGACCTTGTCGCTGCCGTACTGGAAACGCTGCTCGCGCTTGTCCAGCGTGGCGAAGCTGGTGCCGGCGTAGTTGGCCTCGTAGCCGAGCACGCGGTCCAGTTCCAGCGGATGGCCGATGGCCTCGTGGATGGTCAGCCAGGTGTGCGAGGGATCGAGCACCAGGTCGTACTTGCCCGGCTTGACCGACGGCGCAGACAGCTTGGCGCGCGCCTGCTTCGCCGCGGCGATGGCGTCCTCGCGCATGTCGTAGGACAGGCCGTAGTTGACCACACCGTTCGGGCTGACGAACTTCTGCCGGCTGTCGCCCTCCAGGTACTCGTAGCCCAGGCCCATCGGTGCGGACAGGCCGTCGCGGGTGCGGAACTTGCCACTGGCCTTGTCGATCGCGGTCACCGACATCGGCGCCCAGATCCGGTGCACGTCCTGGTCGATGTAGGAACCGTCGGTGCTGGCGAAATACTTCTGTTCGTTGACCAGGAACAGGGTGGAATTGACGAAGTCCGCGCCGGCCTCGATTGCCGCGGCGTTCACGCCCAGCAGCAGGTCGACCTTGTCCTTGATCGGCACGGCCATGCCGTTGGTCCGGATCGGCGTCTTCCAGCTGACCTCGCCGACGCCCTTCACCGGCGCCAGTTGCACCGGCGTGGTCTGGATCTTCGCGTTGGCGCGGGCGATCGCGGCGGCCTGCTGCGCGGCTTTGGCGACGCTGGCCTCATCGAGCTGGTTGCTGGCGGCGAAGCCCCAGGCACCGTTGACGATCACGCGCACGCCGACGCCGGTGGACTCGGCGTTGACCACGTTCTGGACCTTGTCCTCGCGCGTCATCACGAACTGGCGCAGGTAGCGGCCGATGCGCACGTCGCAGTAGCTGGCGCCGGCGCCGGTGGCCGCGTTCAGCGCCACATCGGCCAGGCGCTTCTTGAAGGCCACGTCGATCACCGACTGCAGCTGCTCGGCCGCGATCGCGCGCCCCAGGAAGGACGGAAGCACGGCACCGCCGAGACCAAGGCCGCCAAGGATCAGGAAGTCGCGTCTATGCAAGGCAGTTCTCCGGATGCGGGCCACGCGCGGACGTGGACCCTTGCTGCGGGTTGGATGGGGCGTTACGTGCTGGTGAACAGGCAACCGCCCGATTCTTGCCGTCGCCCGGAGCGAGCGTCAAATGACTTTCGGCATGGGTGGCGAAGAAATCCGCCGAACCCCGATCGCCGCCCCGCTTTGTGGCGCCGCAGCACCGGTGCGGTGCATCGCATTGCGCCCGTCATCCCAGGCTGCGCGCGGTATTGATCACGTTGATGCCGTCGAAGCGCGTGGTCGCCGAGCCATGCGATACCGCCGACACCTGGCTGGGCTGGCCCTTGCCGTCGAAGAACGAACCGCCGAGGCGGAAGTCGCGCTCGTCGCAGATCGCAGAGCAGGCATTCCAGAATTCCGGCGTGCGGATCTGGTAGGCCACGTCCTCGATCTGGAGGGTGATCCTGCCGTTCCTGATCTCGTAGTACAGCTGGCCGCCGAACTGCGCGTTGTAGCGCTGCTGGTCGATCGAATACGAGCCGCGGCCATGGATGTAGATGCCGTTGTCCACGCCGGCGATCATCTGCTCGACCGTCAGCGGCGCCTTGCCCGCGGCCAGCGATACGTTGGGCATGCGCTGAAACTGCACGCTGTCCCACGAGTCTGCATAGCAGCAGCCATCGGATGCCGACTTGCCGAGGATGTGGGCCTGGTCGCGGATGGTCTGGTAGTCGACCAGCACGCCGTTCTCGACCAGGTTCCATTCCTTCGTCTTCACGCCCTCATCGTCGTAGCCGACCGCGCCGAGACTGCCCGGCCGGGTGCGTTCGGCGACGAAGTTGACGATGTCGCTGCCCCAGCGGTAGCCGCTCTCGCGCTTGTCCAGCGTGGCGAAGCTGGTACCGGCGTAGTTGGCCTCGTAGCCGAGCACGCGGTCCAGCTCCAGCGGGTGGCCGACGTTCTCGTGGATGGTCAGGAACAGGTTGGACGGATCCAGCACCAGATCGTACTTTCCGGGTTTCACCGACGGCGCCGACAGCTTGGCCCGCGCCTGCTTCGCCGCGGCGACCACGTCCTCGCGCATGTCGTAGGAGCTGCCGTAGGCGACCACGCCGCCCGGAAGCTCGTACCGCCCTGCACGGTCGCCGTCGAGATACTCGTAGCCCATGCCCGTCGGCGCGGACAGGCCATCGCGGGTGCGGAACCTGCCGCTGCTCTTGTCGATCGCGGTGACGGTGAACGGCGCCCAGATCCGGTGCACGTCCTGGTCGATGTAGGAGCCATCGGTGCTGGCGAAGTATTTCTGTTCGTTGACCAGGAACAGGTTGGACGCAGCGAAATCGGCGCCGGCCTCGATCGCCGCCGCGTTGACGCCCAGCAGCAGGTCGATCTTGTCCTTGACCGGCACGGCCATGCCGTTGACCCGGATCGGCGTCTTCCAGCTGACCTCGCCGACGCCCTTCACTGCGGCCAGCTGTACCGGCACCTGCTGCAGGCGCGCATTGGCGCGGGCGATCGCCGCGGCCTGGCGCGCGGCACGGACGATGCCGGCCTCGTCCAGCTGGTTGGTCGCGGCGAAGCCCCAGGCGCCACCGACGATCACGCGGACGCCGGCGCCGGTGGACTCGGCGTTGACGACGTTCTGGACCTTGTCCTCGCGCGTGTTGATGAACTGGCGCAGGTAGCGGCCGATGCGCACGTCGCAGTAGCTGGCGCCCGCGCCCGTCGCCGCGGCCAGCGCCGCATCGGCCAGACGTTTCTTGAACCCGATGTCCAGCGTGGACTGCAGCTGTTCGGCGGCGATCGCGCGGCCGAACCAGGCCGGCAGCAGGAGGCCGCCGGCAGCGACACCGCCGAGGGCAAGGAAATCACGTCTGTGCACGGCATTCTCCGGATCCGGGCGGCCATGCGCGGGGCGATGGACGCAGGCGGCAGCAGGTGCGATGGATGCACCGGGCGGACCGCATTGATGCCAGCCGCCCGCGGCGCGGTCAAATGACTTCCGGCACGCGCGCAGGCGCGTCGGCCCGCACGGATGCGACGCGGCGCACGCCAGCGGGTGCGGCACACGCGCTTCCGTCCTATCCTGCGCGGCTGTTCCCTCGCTCCCGGATGACCGCATGCGCCGCACCCTGCTCGCCCTCTCGCTCGCTGCCGGCCTGGCCGCCTGCCAGCCGTCCACACCGCCCGCGCCTGGCGGCACCGCCGACACCGCCCAGGCCGGCGACGCGGCAGCGGATGCGGCGTTCTCCGCGCTGTCCGCACGCGCGGTCGACACCTGGATCCAGCTCTCGCCGATCTGGGCCACCGGCATCGGCGACCACCGCTTCGACGCCGAGCTGGACGACCTCAGCGCCGAAGGCCGGCAGCGTGCGCTCGATGCGCGCCGCGGCCTGCTGACCGATCTGCAGGCGATCGACGTGGCGGCACTGTCGCGCGAGAACCAGGTCGACGCATCGATCCTGCGCAACAAGCTGGAAGCCGACATCTGGTCGGCCGAGGTGCTGCAGTCCTGGGCCTGGGATCCGCTGTCCTACAACAGCATGGCCGGCGGCTCGCTGTACGACCTGGTCTCGCGCGACTTCGCGCCGCTGCCCGAGCGTCTGGTGTCGGCCACCTCGCGCATGGAGAAGCTGCCGGCGCTGCTGGCGCAGGCCCGCGCCAACCTCGATCCGGCCCGAGTGCCGAAGATCCACGCCGAGACCGTCGCCCGGCAGAACCGCGGCATCCTGAGCATCGTCGACAGCTTCATCGTCCCGCACATCGGCGAACTGCCGGCCGACGGCCAGCAGCGGCTGCGGGCGGCGATCGACGGCCTCAAGGCCGCGGTCGACGAGCACCAGGCCTGGCTGGACGGCACCCTGGTGCCGAACGCGAAGGGCGACTTTCGCATCGGCGCGACGCTGTACGACCAGAAGCTGCAGTTCGCGCTGAACTCCTCGCTGTCGCGCGCGCAGATCGGCGAACGCGCCCGTGCCGAGCTGGCCCGGGTGCGCGACGAGATGTACGGCATCGCCCGTACCGTGCTGAAGGACCGCGCCGATGCGCCGGCGCTGCCCGACAGCCCCAGCGACGACCAGCGCCAGGCCGCGATCGAAGCGGCGCTGGAACTGGCGTATGCCGAGCGCCCGGCGCGCGACAAGGTGGTCGAGGACGCAAAGGTCGCGCTCGACCACGCGACGGCGTTCGTCCGCCAGCACGACCTGATGACCCTGCCCGACACCCAGGTCGAGATCATCCTGATGCCGGAATTCCAGCGCGGCGTCGCGGTCGCCTACTGCGACTCGCCCGGCCCGCTGGACAAGCACCTGAAGACCTTCTACGCGGTCTCGCCGATTCCGGAGGACTGGAACCAGCAGCAGGTCGATTCGTTCCTGCGCGAGTACAACAGCCGGATGATCCACCTGCTGAGCATCCACGAGGGCACGCCGGGCCATTACCTGGAAGGCTGGCATTCGGGCAAGTTCCCGTCGACGCTGCGTGCGGTGCTGCGCTCGGGCATGTTCGCCGAGGGCTGGGCGGTCTACACCGAGAAGATGATGGCCGACGCCGGTTACCTCGACAACGACCCGCTGTTCCGCCTGGTCCAGCTGAAGTTCTATCTGCGCAGCGTGGCCAACGCGATCCTCGACCAGGGCGTGCACGTGGACGGCTGGAGCCGCGAGCAGGCGATGCGGCTGATGACCCACGACACCTTCCAGCAGGAGAGCGAGGCGTCGGGCAAGTGGATCCGCGCCCAGCTCAGCTCCGCCCAGCTGCCGACCTACTTCGTCGGTGTGCAGGAACACTTCGACATGCGCAAGGCGGTCGAGGAAGCACGCGGCGAGGCCTTCGACCTGAAGACCTATCACGACCAGGTCCTGTCCTACGGCGCACCGCCGGTGCGCTTCGTGCGCCAGCTGATGCTGGACCAGCCGATCGAGTGAGGCCGGCGCGGGGCCGTCGTGGCGACGGCCCCGCCTGCAGGAGGCCGCTTGAGGCCGACCGCCACTCATCCGTCCTGGCCGATGCGTCACTCGGCATGGCGGTCGCGGTCGAGTCCGCTCCTACATCAGCGGACGATCCGCCTGTAGGAGGCCGCTTGAGGCCGACCACCATCCATCCGTTCTGGCCGATGCGGCGCCCGGCATGGCGGTCGCGGTCGAGCCCGCTCCTACATCGGCGGACGATCCGCCTGCAGGAGGCCGCGCGAGGCCGACCGCCATCCATCCGTCCTGGCCGATGCGGCGCCCGGCATGGCGGTCGCGGTCGAGCCCGCTCCTACATTGGCGGACGATCCGCCTGCAGGAGGCCGCTTGAGGCCGACCGCTCCTACATCGGCAGACGATCCGCCTGTAGGAGGCCGCTTGAGGCCGACCGCCATCCATCCGTCCTGGCCGATGCATCACCGGCATGGCGGTCGCGGTCGAGCCCGCTCCTGCAGCGACGGCACCGCCTGCAGGAGGCCGCGCGAGGCCGACCGCCATCCATCCGTCCTGGCCAATGCGTCACCGGGCATGGCGCTCGCGGTCGAGCCCGCTCCTACAACGACGGCACCGCCTGTAGAAGGCCGCGCGAGGCCGACCGCCATCCATCCGTCCTGGCCGATGCGTCACCGGGCATGGCGCTCGCGGTCGAGCCCGGTCCTACAGCGACGGCACCACCTGCAGGAGGCCGCTCGAGGCCGACCGCCGTCCATCCGTCCTGGCCAATGCGTCACCGGGCATGGCGCTCGCGGTCGAGCCCGCTCCTACAACGACGGCACCGCCTGTAGAAGGCCGCGCGAGGCCGACCGCCATCCATCCGTCCTGGCCGATGCGTCACCCGGCATGGCGGTCGCGGTCGAGTCCGCTCCTACATCGGCGGACGATCCGCCTGCAGGAGGCCGCTCGAGGCCAACCACCATCCATCCGTTCTGGCCGATGCGGCGCCCGGCATGGCGGTCGCGGTCGAGTCCGCTCCTGCAACGACGGCACCGCCTGTAGGAGGCCGCTCGAGGCCGACCGCCATCCACCCGTCCTGGCCGATGCGTCACCGGGTCATGGCGGTCGCGGTCGAGCCCGCTCCTACAACGACGGCCCCGCCTGCAGGAGGCCGCTTGAGGCCGACCGCCATCCACCCGTCCTGGCCGATGCGTCACCGGGCATGGCGGTCGCGGTCGAGCCCGCTCCTGCATCAGCAGACGATCCGCATGCAGCAGGCCGCGCGAAGCCGACCACCATCCGTCTGTTCTGGCCAATACGTCACCAGGCACGACGGTCGCGGTCGAGCCCGCTCCTACTGCCGCTTCAGCAGCAGGTCCTGGAAATCGAAGCTGAAATCGGTCATCTCCGAGGCCGCCTCCATCCGCGCCTCGCGCACGGCGCCGTCCGGGTCGAGCGCGAAGCTGACGAAGGCATCGCCGTTGAGGGTACGGTCGTTCCACTTCACCAGGAAGGTGTCGTGCTGCCAGTGCTGCAGCTCGCCGACCAGCAACGGCGTACGGGTGAAGCGCAGCACCAGCCGGCCGCGCTGCTCGCGGACCTCGACGTCGCCGTACCACGCATCGCGGTAGGTGCCTGCGTAGCCGGCCAGGGGCAGCGAGGGCCGGCTGCCGGTGGCGCGCGCCTGCTCGCGCTCGCGCCAGTGGCGCTCGGCCTGGCCGCGGGCCTTGTCGCTGGCGGCGGCGTACGCGCCGATCCAGTCGGTGCGCTCGGCCGGGCGCAGCACGCTGTCCAGCAGTTCCATCGTGATGGCGTTGAACGCCGCGCCCGATTCCTGGTTGGTCAGCACCACGACGCCCAGGTTGCGCCCCGGCACCAGGGTCACGCGCGAGACCATGCCCGGCCAGCCGCCGGTGTGCCAGACCAGCTTCTCGCCGCGGTAGGACGACACGATCCAGCCCTCGCCGTAGCCCTGGAAATCGGGGCGCGCGGCGGCCAGCGACGGCACCGCGGGCTCGGCGATGTTCATCGGCGACAGCAGCGACCACATCGCCTTCTGCCGCGCCGGCGAGAACAGGCGCTGCAGGCGTCCGTCGCGGTCGGTGTAGGCGCCTTTGGCCAGCTGCGCGGCGACCCACAGCCCCATGTCGTGCACGCTGGAGTAGATCCCGCCGGCGCCGGACGCGTTGTGCCAGGTCAGCGGGAAGGTCGGCTGCAGCGTGGTGAAGTCGGCCCTGGCATGGCCGATGGCGACCGCGTCGCCGGCGCGCAGCGCATCGGCGTTGGCGCGGGTGCCGTCCATGCCCAGCGGGTCGAGGATGCGCTGCTGCACGAACTGCGCGTAGGACTGGCCCGAGACCTGCTCGATCACCAGCGTCGCGGCCGCATACAGGATGTTGTCGTAGGCGTAGCTGTCGCGGAAGCCGCGCGCCAGCGGCACGTCCTTCAGCCGCTGCACGACCTCGGTGGTGCTGTAGTCGCTGCCGGGCCAGAACAGCAGGTCGCCGGCGCCCAGGCCCAGGCCGCTGCGGTGGGTCAGCAGGTCGCGGATGCGCATCTCGCGGGTGACGTAGGCGTCCGACATCCGGAACCAGGGCAGATGGTCGATCACCCGGTCGTCCATCTTCAGCCTGCCTTCGTCGGCGAGCATCGACAGCGCGGCCGCGGTGAAGGCCTTGGTGTTGGAGGCGATCGCGAACAGCGTGTGCGCGTCCACCGGTTCGGGCTTGCCGAGTTCGCGCACGCCCCAGCCGCGCTCGACCACCACCTTGCCGTCCTGGATCACCGCCACCGCGATGCCCGGCACCTCGAAGCGTTCGCGGACCCGCTCGACATGCGCGTCGAGCGCGGCGATGTCCAGCGGCGCGTCGTTGCCGGCATCGGCATGGGCCGGCGCGAGCGCGCACAGGCCGCTGAGGGCCAGGCCCTGCATGAAGGAACGGAGCGGGCGCGGAGGCATGCGCGATGGCCTGCTGGAACGGAAGGAGCGCCGATTGTAGGCAATGCGGCCGGCCGGGTGCGCGTGCGGACGTGGACCCGGCCTGCACCGCGCCTCGCTATGATCGTGATCACGCCCGCTCCGTCTTCCGCCGCATGTCCGACCTGTTCGCCACCCGCGCCGCCACCAGCCCGATCCATGTCGGCGTTGGAGGCTGGACCTACGCGCCCTGGCGCAGCAACTTCTATCCGGCCGGCCTGGTCCAGCGCCGTGAGCTGGAATACGCCAGTCGCCAGCTGACCGCGATCGAGATCAACGGCACCTACTACGGCACCCAGTCGCCGGCGACCTACGCGAAGTGGCGCGACGAAACACCCGAGGGCTTCGTGTTCACCGCCAAGGCGCCGAAGCGGATCGTCGGCGCGCGCCGGCTGGCCGGCACCGGCCACCAGGTCGAGGACTTCGTCGGCGGCATCACCGAGCTGGGCGACCGCCTGGCCGTGCTGTCCTGGCAGTTCGACCGCACCCGGCGGCTGGACCTGGCCGAACTGGACGATTTCCTTGCCCTGCTGCCGCATGCGGTGCGCGGGCGCCGGCTGCGCCATGCGCTGGAGATCCGCGACCCGGACGTGGTCGGCGAGGACCTGCTCGCCCTCGCCCGCCGCCACGGCGTGGCCACCGTGTTCACCGATTCGGACGAACACCCGTCGTTCGCCGACCTCACCGCCGATTTCGTCTATGCGCGGCTGATGCGCTCGCAGGCGGAGCGGGCGACCGGATATGCGCCGCAGGCGCTGGACCGCTGGGCCGCGCTCGCACAGGCATGGGCGCGCGGCGAGGACCCGGACGCACTGCCGCATGCCGGCCGGAGCGACGCGGTGCCGGCGAAGGAGCGCGAGGTGTTCGTGTTCTTCATTTCCGCGGCCAAGGAGCGCAACCCGGCCGCGGCGATGGCGCTGATCGAACGGCTCGGCAGCCCCGCCTGAGCCAATGCCGGCGGCGCGGCCGAATGCGTGGCCGACCGCTATCGGAGCAGCCATGGCGCCAGCGATAATCCGCGCCATGGCCATGACCCCGAGCGCGAAGGCGCACCTGCAAATCCACTTCTGCGTGCTGCTCTGGGGCATCACCGCGATCCTCGGCAAGCTGATCACGCTGGCGGCGCTGCCGCTGGTGTGGTGGCGGATGCTGCTGGTGGTCGCGGCACTGGCGCTGGTGCCGGCGGTCTGGCGCGGACTGCGTGCGCTGCCGCCGCGGCTGACCGCCGCCTACGCCGGCATCGGCGTGGTGGTCGCCCTGCACTGGCTAACCTTCTATGGCGCGATCAAACTGGCCAACGCGTCGGTGGCGGCGACCTGCATCGCGCTGGCGCCGGTGTTCACCGCGTTGATCGAACCGCTGGTCGCCCGGCGGCCGTTCCGCCCGCGCGAGCTGGTGTTCGGCCTGGCCGCACTGCCCGGCGTGGCGCTGGTCGTGGGTGGCGTGCCGGACGGCATGCGGATCGGCGTCGCGGTCGGCGCCCTGTCGGCCTTCCTGGTCGCGATCTTCGGCTCGTTCAACAAGCGCATGGTCGAGCACGCCGACCCGCTGACCGTGACCGCGGTCGAGCTGGGCGCCGGCACGCTGGCCCTGACCGCGCTTGCGCCGCTGATGCCGCTGCTGTTTCCCGCGTTCGGCGGTGCGCTGTTCGTGCTGCCGGACCTGCGCGACGGCGTCCTGCTGCTCACCCTCGCCCTGGCCTGCACCCTGCTGCCGTTCGCCCTGTCGCTGGTCGCGCTGCGCCACATCAGCGCCTACACGGTGCAGCTGGCGACCAATCTGGAACCGGTCTACGCGATCGTGCTGGCGATCGTGCTGCTGGGTGAGCAGCGCGAACTCACGCCGCTGTTCTACCTCGGCGTGGCTATCCTGCTGGCCGCGGTCTGCCTGGATCCGCTGCTGCAGCGCCGCCGGCGCGGCACGCCGGTGCAGCACCCGGAGGTGCTCGGCACCTCGGAAGCCAAGCAGCTGGTGGATTGAGGCATCCGGCGGCGCGATGCCTGCCGCGCCCTGGAGCGACCGTCGTCGTCAAGGGCATGCACACCGCGTCCGACACCGGATGCTGCTGGACATCGCTGCGGAAGACCTCATCCGACGCGTCCGCTTCGCGCAGCGCACCCCGGCGTTCCTTAGGTGTCCCTTCGAAGCGCGATGCCAGACGCCAGGCGTCGCGCGCACGCCCGGCATCCGCGCGTCATGCGCCGTCCTGTGACCGGTGGCGCCCTCAGCGCACCACCAGCACCGGCAGCGGGCTCAGAGCGATCACCTTCTGCGTGACCGAACCGACCAGCAGGCTCTTCAGCGCGCCCTTGCCGTGGCTGCCGATCACGATCATGTCGGCCCTGGCCTTCTTCGCCTCGTCCAGGATCGTCGGCACGATGTCGCCGATCGCCTTGCGCTCGACCACGCTCAGCTTCGTGCGCGCCAGCAGCGGCCGCAACGGCGCCAGCGCCGCCTCGAACTGGCCGTCGTAATAGCGCACCGGGCCGGCCTTGCCGAACTCCTTCTCGGCCGCCTTCGACAGCCGCGGCACCGCGCTGAGCACGTGCAGTTCGGGTGCGTCCCTGAGCTTCTTCGCCAGCTTGGCCACGCGCTTGACCACGGCCTCGCCGACCGCACTGTCGTCCACCGCAAGCAGGATCCTCATCGCCACGCCTCCATCGGGGTCATCACGCCCCGATGGTAGCGCCGGCTCCAGTCGCCGGCATGATCCCGATCAAGACCGCGGACTTACCAGTCCTCGCGCCCCGGCAGCAGGCCGCGCAGCTCGGCGTCGGTCAGGTTGCGCCACTGGCCGGGCTTGAGCGCGCCGAGCTTGATGTTGTCGATGCGCACGCGGCGCAGCTGGGTCACGCGGTAGTCGAACGCGGCGGCCATCAGGCGGATCTGCCGGTTCAGGCCCTGCTCGAGCACGATCCGGAAGCCGAGCTTGGCGATCCGCGAGGTCCGGCACGGCAGCGTGGTCTCGTTGTGGATGCGCACGCCGCGGGCCATGCCGCGCAGGAACTCGTCGGTCACCGGCTTGTTCACCGCCACCAGGTACTCCTTCTGGTGCCGGTTCTCCGCGCGCAGGATCTGGTTGACGATGTCGCCGTTGCTGGTCATCAGGATCAGCCCTTCGGAATCCTTGTCCAGGCGCCCGACCGGAAAGATCCGCTGCTCGTGGCCGACGAAGTCGACGATGTTGCCCTTGACCGAGCTCTCGGTGGTGCAGGTGATCCCGACCGGCTTGTTCAGCGCGATGTAGACATGGCGGCGCGCGCCGGGCTTCTTCGCCACGCGCGTGCGCAGCGGCTGGCCGTCGACCAGCACGGTGTCGTCCTCGCCGACCACCGCGCCGGTGCCGGCGACGATGCCGTTGACGGTGACCCGGCGTTCGCCGATCAGGCGATCGGCCTCGCGGCGGGAGCAGAAGCCGGTTTCGGCGATGTGTTTGTTCAGTCGGGTCGTCATGGCGGCGATTATCCGCGATCGCCGCAGCCAGCGGGCAACGCGGGCGCACCGGCCCGCCCCGACGTGCGGCTCACGCCGCCGGGGACCGCTCAGCGGTGGCGGCAGCGGCGTCGACGACGCGGTCGCGTCCGGCCTGCTTGGCGCGGTACATCGCCTCGTCGGCACGGCGCAGCAGCGCGGCGCTGTCCGCGTCCTCGGCGCGCAGGGTGGCCAGGCCGATGCTCGCGGTGACGTCCAGGCCGGCCACGCCCAGCCGCGCGCCCGCCTCGCCCACGCGCCGGCGCATCGATTCCAGGCGCGCCTGCGCGGTGGCGCCGCCGATGCCCGGCAGCAGCACCAGGAACTCCTCGCCGCCCATCCGGACCACATCGCGGCGTTCGCGCACCGACGCGCCCAGCGCGTCGGCCACCGCCACCAGCACCCGGTCGCCGACCGCATGCCCGTAGACGTCGTTGATCCGCTTGAACAGGTCGATGTCGACGAAACCCACCGCCAGCTCGCGCTGGCTGCTGCGGGCCTGACGCAGCAGGCGCTCGAGCCGGGCCAGGCCGGCACGCCGGTTGGGCAGCCCGGTCAGCGCATCGGTGTCGGCCAGCAGCTGCATCGCGTCGCGCTGCTCGCGCAGTTGCCCGTAGCGGCGCTTGAGCGCATAGGCCATCACGATCAGGAACCAGGTGATCGACAGCTGGATCGCCTCGACCCGGTATTCGAGCAGCAGATGGCTGTCGCACAGATCGCCGACCGTCATCGCCAGGAACGGTACCAGCGCGACCACCACGCGCAGCGCGCCGGAATCGCGGCGCCATAGCGCCACGCAGGCCACCACGAGGATCGCGACGCAGGCGATGGCGAAGCCCAGGTCCAGCAACGCCGCCATGAACGGCAGATACGCATAGGGCAGCAGCGGCGTCACCACCGCCAGCGCGAGCAGCACCCGGGTGACCCAGCGCGACAGATGGCGCAGCCTGGGCCACAGCTGCACGCCGCCGGAGAGCGCCCACAGGCCGTACAGCAACGCGGCGCTGCCGGTGAAGGACAGGCCCAGCAGCCACCAGGCTTCGGCATCGCCCACCGGCAGCCAGGGCTCGGGATAGCCGGACAGGCCACTGAGCACCGCCTGCCACAGCAGCAGCATCAGGCAGATCACGGTGTGGTTGAGGAAGGCGCGGTCGCGCGCGCCGACGAAGCCCATCAGCGCGGAGAACGCCAGCGCCAGCGCGATCGCCATGCAGGCGGTGCGCACGATCAGCCGGAACGTATCGGCCTGCTGGACCGGGCTCGGCCCGCCCAGGCGGAGGGTCGGGATCCAGCGCTCGCGCAGCGGCGTGCGCCACGCGACATGGATCGGCTCACGGCTGCCCGCCTCGGGCACCACCACCAGGCCGATGCCGGCGCGGAACCGCGAATCGCGGGTGCGCGCGTCGTGCATCCGCCCGCAGATCTGGCGGTCGCCCTGGCGCAGCATCACTTCGCCGGCGAAGACGTTGAACACGTCCACCGCCTGCGGCGCACCGGACCAGCCCTCGGCCGGTGCCGGGATCTGCGCGTGCTGGTCGAGCCCGGCCAGCATCTCCGGTGCGCAGCGGCGCGCGGGCGTCTGCTCGGTGGTCGCCTCGCCGGTCACCAGATAGGCGTGGTCGCGGTCACCATGGTGCGCGGACGCGTCAGCGGCCAGACCCAGAAGGCCCAGCAGCAATACGGCTTTCCACTGTTTCCAGACCGACCCGATCACGCCCTCGCACTCCGTCACGGAACCACCGGTGCGGCCGCGTGGCGGCCGCATCTCCATGACGCTCTGCAAGTACCGTGCCAGCGACGCCGGTCACGGACCCCGCAGCGTTCCGGCGACGGAACGGGCGGGGTCGGCCGCATTCAGCGCGGCGGTCCCTTCCGGTGCGGCGGCTTGCCCGGACCACGGCCGGCGAAGCCACCCGGGCGCGGCGGACGTGGCGGGCGCGGGCCCGCATTGGACGGCGGCGGCGTGGTGCCGTCCCAGCGGCTGATCCGCAGCTGCTGGCCGACCACCCAGGCCTTCTGCAGGTGCGACATGATCTCCTGCGGCATGCCTTCAGGCAGGTCCAGGATCGAGTGGTCGTCGTGGATGTCGATGCGGCCGATGAAGCGGCTCTCCAGCCCGGCCTCGTTGGCGATCGCGCCGACGATGTTGCCCGGCTTCACGCCATGCATGTGGCCGACCTCGACCCGGTAGGTCTCCATGCCGGCGGACGGCGCCTCGCGCGGCGGCTTGGGCGCACGCGGCGGACGCGGGGCGAAGCCGTCGTCGTGCTCGCGCGGCGGGCGCGGACCACGGCGCTCGTCGCGCTCGCGACCACCCTCACGCGGTTCACGCGCCTCGCGCTCGAAGCGCGGCGCACGCGGCGGCGGATCGTTGGCTTCCAGGAACAGCGGCGTGTCGCCCTGCAGCAGCCTGGCCAGCGCGGCGGCCACCTCGGACTCGGGCAGACCATGCTCGCCGGCGTAGCGGGCGACCAGGTCGCGGTACGGCTCCAGGCCGCCGGCTTCCAGCGCGCCGGAGATCTTCTCGAAGAAGCGGGCGACGCGACGGTCGTTGACCGCCTCGACCGACGGCAGGCGCATCTCCTCGATCGGCTGCCGGGTGGCGCGCTCGATCGCGCGCAGCATGCCCTTCTCGCGCGGGGTGACGAACAGGATCGCCTCGCCGCTGCGGCCGGCACGGCCGGTACGGCCGATCCGGTGCACGTAGCTCTCGGTGTCGTACGGGATGTCGTAGTTCAGCACGTGGCTGATCCGCTCCACGTCCAGGCCGCGGGCGGCCACGTCGGTGGCCACCAGCACGTCCAGCTTGCCGTCCTTCAGCTGCTGGATGGTGCGCTCGCGCTGCTGCTGCTGGATGTCGCCGTTGATCGCGGCGGCTGCCTGGCCACGGGCCTGCAGCTTCTGCGCCAGTTCCTCGGTGCCGGCCTTGGTCCGCGCGAACACGATCATCGCGTCGAACGGCTCGGCCTCGATGATCCGGGTCAGCGCGTCCAGCTTGTGCATGCCGCTGACGAACCAGTAGCGCTGGCGGATGTTGGCCGACGTGGTGGTCTTGGCCGCGATGGTGACTTCGGCCGGGTCGTTCAGGTAGGTCTGGGCGATGCGCCGGATCGGCGGCGGCATCGTCGCCGAGAACAGCGCCACCTGACGCTTCTCCGGCAGCTTCTTCAGCACGGCCTCGACGTCGTCGATGAAGCCCATGCGCAGCATCTCGTCGGCCTCGTCCAGGACCAGGCAGTCCAGTTCGGACAGGTCCAGGGTGCCGCGGTTCAGATGGTCGATGACACGGCCCGGGGTACCGACCACGACGTGCACGCCGCGGCGCAGCGCCGCCAGCTGCGGACCATAGCCCTGGCCGCCGTAGATCGGCAGCACGTGGAAGCCGGGAATGTTGACCGCATAGCGCTGGAACGCCTCGGCGACCTGGATGGCCAGTTCGCGCGTGGGCGCCAATACCAGCGCCTGCGGCTTGGTCCGGTTGGTCTGCAGCCGTGCCAGCACCGGCAGCGCGAACGCAGCGGTCTTGCCGGTGCCGGTCTGGGCGGTGCCCAGCACGTCGCGGCCCGACAGCAGCGCCGGGATGGTGGCCGCCTGGATCGGCGACGGGGATTCGTAGCCGACCGCGCTCAGGGCGGCGAGCAACGGTTCGGGCAGGCCGAGATCGCCGAAACGCGGCGCGGCGGGGGGAGTTTGATCTGGGGCGGACATCCGGTGCTCCGGCGGCGCGCGCCAGGACGGCGCGGCGGAAGAATCGCGTATTGTGCGCTGTTGCGGGCCGCTTGTCGCGCCTTCCGCCGGCACGCGCGTAGCCGCGATTCAGCCCCGCGCCCGCTTCACGCGCCGCCGGCCGGAGCCGGGACCGCCCGCCCGGGGGCCGGCAGCAGCGCCGCCAGCGCCGGCCCGCACGGCCATGCAACCTTCAGCGCGAGCAGCGCGTCGGCGCGGGTGCGGCCGAGATTGACCGCCGCCACCGGCAGCCCGGCCAGCGCGGCCTGGCGCACGAACCGGTAGCCGGACCACACCATCAGCGAGGAGCCGACCACCAGGACCGCATCGGCCGCCTGCAGGCGGTCCAGCGCCTGCTGCACCCGATCGCGCGGCACGCTCTCGCCGAAGAACACCACGTCTGGCTTGAGCATGCCGCCGCAGCGCAGGCAGGCCGGCACCGCGAACCCGGAGAAGTCCACGCCCTCCAGATCGGCATCGCCGTCCGGGGCGACGCCGGCCGGCAGTTCCGCCCAGCCGGGATTGGCGGCCAGCAGCCGCTGCTGCAGGTCGGCGCGGGCGCTGTCGTCGCCGCAGGCCAGGCAGCGGACCCGGTCCAGGCGGCCATGCAGGTCGATCACCGCGCGGCTGCCGGCGGCCTGGTGCAGGCGGTCGACGTTCTGGGTCAGCAGCAGTTCGACCCTGCCCTGCGCTTCCAGTGCCGCCAGCGCGTGGTGGGTGTCGTTGGGCAGGGCGGCAGCGAAACGCGGCCAGCCGACCAGGCTGCGCGCCCAGTAGCGGCGACGCACCGCGTCCTCGCCGGTGAAGGCCTGGAAGGTCACCGGCTGCGGCCGCTTCCAGGCGCCGGCCTCGTCGCGGTAGTCGGGGATGCCCGAGCCGGTGCTGCAGCCGGCGCCGGTCAGTACGAACAGGCGGCGATGCGCAGCGACGAATCCGCGCAACGCGTCCAGCGCGGCGCCGCAGTCGGCGGCGACGGGGCCGTCCGCGGCCGCGACGGGCTCAGCCGCCATCATCGGGCCGCGGCGTGCGGGCGCGGTCCTGGGCCAGGCTGCGGTCGCCGCCGCTGCCCGACGCCCCGGTGGCCGCGTCGGCGCCGGCGTCCGCGGCATCGTCCCCGGCGTCCTTGCCGGCCGCGGCCAGCGCATTGAACTCGGACAACGGGCTCTCGATCGGGCATGTCTCATCCGGGAAGCCGAAGCTGCCGCGCAGTTCCAGCCCACAGGTGTTCAGGGCCGCGACCTCGCGCCCCGGCGCGCGGCAGCGGTCGTCGAACGCACGCACGTAGGCGTCGCGCCGACGCATGAAGTCGTCGCCGCACTTGGCCAGCAGGCGCACGCGGTCCAGGTCGTCCTGCGCCGGATTGACGCCATCGAGCCCGTACTGGCGCAGCTCGTCGTGGGTCAGCAGGCGCAGGCTGCGGTTGGGCACGGACTTCATCAGGTCGGCCAGCACCGTGGAGACGCCGTTGCGCTCCAGATACTCGCGCACGCGCCCGTAGACGGCGGTCAGCTCGGCATTGAGCTGGGCGCGGGTGGTGGCGGTGGAACTGAGGCGGATGATGCGGTGGATGCCGACCCGGCCACCTACCACGCGCACGTCGCCGGCGCCGAGCACGAACACGCAGGCGCTGTGGCAGACCGAGTCCTCGCGGATCCAGATCGTCCAGTGCGAGCCGCCGATCCAGTCGCCGACGCGGATCGCATCCTCGACCTGGCCGCCGGCCGAATCGATGTCCAGCACGCGGCTGTCGATGCCCAGCGCGTCGGCGGTCCGGGTCACCCGCTCGACCAGCGCCACCAGGTCGCTGTTGATCTTGCCGCGGTAACGCAGCCGGACCACGTCGGCGGCGACGCAGGGTGCGAGCGCGGACTGCAGCGACTCGCGCCCCAGGTCGGTCAACGGTTCGCCGTCGCCGTCGACATAGTCCAGCGTGCAGCCCAGCCAGGCGTGGTCCGCCGCGAGCTCCAGCGGCGACCAGTCCGGTGCGGCCGGCACGGGCGCCGGCGCGGCCTGGGGCGGTGCCGGCGCCGGCTGCACCGGCGCGGTACTGACCGCGCCGCCCTCCTCGGGACTGGCGACTTCCTGGGTCTCGATGACCGTCAGTGTGGTCGCCGGATCACGCTGGCAGGCGGCCAGCGACACGACAAGGCAGAGCGGGATCAGCAGGGAACGCAGCATCGACTCGGAAACCCTGGGCAGGGCGCGGTGACGGGGGCGTCCCCAGTCTAGGGCCTGTGCCGCCGGCTGGATCAATGTCGAATGAACGTGGGCGCCAGCGCCTGCGGCGCACGCTCCTAGAACAGCGCCTGCAGCACCAGTCCGCCGCCGACCACCGCCACCATCCATGCCAGCGAGCGCAGGTACGGGATGCCGGCTACATACAGCGGCACGTAGACCACGCGGGCCCACAGGTAGAGCTGCACGCCGAGCGCGGTCAGCGCGTCGGTACGGTCGGCCACGACCGCGGCCAGGACCACGGCGGCGAAGAACGGGAAGGTCTCGAGGAAGTTGCGGAACGCGCGGTCGGCGCGCCCGGCCGCGCCGGTCAGCGGCTTGGGTTCGCCATCGCGTGCGCTGGTGTTCCAGGCCATGCCGCGCTGCCGGGTCATCAGCAGGTCGGCCAGCAGCAACTGGGCGAACCCGAGCACGACGGCCCAGGCGAGGTACTGCAGTTCGATCGTCATGCGACGTGCTCCTTGTCTGCGGAGCGCGCAGCCTAGCAGTTCGGTCATCCCGCATGAGCGGCATGAAGGCGCCGGCGACCTGCGGTCGCCTACCATGCGGCGATGGTCCGATCGCTGCCGCCCGCGCCGCCGTCCCCGCCTCCCTCCTCGCCACGCCGGCTGCTGACCGAGATCGGCCGGATCGGCCAGGCGCCGCCGCTGCGCTGGGCCTTCGCCCTGCGCGCGGCGCTGGCCATGGGGGTGCCCGTACTGTGCGGGTGGCTGGCCGGCGACCTGCCCGCCGGCATGATGGCCACGATCGGCGGATTCACCGCGCTGTACGCGGGCAGCCGCCCTTACCCGTCGCGCGGCCTGGTCCTGGCCGCCATCGCCGTCGCGCTGGCGGCGGCGGTGATCCTCGGCCTGTGGCTGGAACGGCTGCCCTGGCTGGTGGTGCCGGCCCTGGCGCTGGTGGCGATGACCGCGACCTGGCTCAGCAACGCCTGCCGCCTCGGCCCGCCCGGCGCCTATCTGTTCGTGCTGGCCTGCGCCGCGGGCACCGCGATGCCCGCGCAGCATCTTTCCGCCTGGCACGCCGGCCTGCTGGTGCTGGCCGGCGGCGGCTTCGCCTGGCTGCTGCACATGGCCGGCGCGCTGCTGTGGCCGCGTGGGCCGGAGCGCAGCGCGGTGGTGCGCGCAGGACGGGCCGTCATCGCCTGCATCGACGCCCTCGCCTCGCCCGATGCCGACAGCGCCAGGCGCACCGCCGCGCAGGCGCTGCACGAGAGCTGGCAGACCCTGGTCGGCTTCCAGCCGATCCCGGCCCGGCCACGGGGCGAACTGGCGCGGCTGCGCGGGCTGAACCGCGACCTGCATCTGCTGTTCGCCGCGACGATCGACGCCACGCCCGATGCCACCACCCTCGCACAGTGGCGCGCGCAGGCCGGCGCGCTGATCGCGGCGGCCACGCAACCGCCTGTGCAGCGGCCACCGGACCTGCCGGCCTCGGCCATTCCCCACGGCTACCCGCATTCGTGGACGCGGCTGCGCGAAGGGCTGGCGTGGGGCTCGAACGCGCTGCGCACCGTGCTGCGCGTCGGGCTGGCCACGCTGCTGGCCGGTGTGCTGGCCGGCCTGCTGGACCTGCACCGCGCGTACTGGGCGATCGCCGCCGCGCTGCTGATGCTGCACCAGGGCCTGGACTGGCCGCGCACGCTGCAGCGCAGCCTGGAACGCACGCTGGGCACCTGGGTCGGGCTGCTGCTGGCCGGCGCGATCCTGTGGCTGCATCCGGACGGCCTCTGGCTGGTGGTGACGATCATGGCGCTGCAGTTCGCGATCGAGATCGCCGTGGTCCGCAACTACGCGATCGCGGTGGTGTTCATCACCGGCATCGCCCTGACCATCGCCAGCGGCGGCCACGCGGTGGACGACCTCGGCGGACTGCTGCTGGAGCGCGGCGTGGATACGTTGCTCGGCTGCGCCTGCGCGCTGCTCGCCTTCCGCTGGCTGCGGCCGCGCAACGACGCGCGCACGCTCAGCGCCGGCATCGGCCACTGCCTGCTGGCGATCCGCCAGGCCTGCCTGATGCTGGCCGATGGCGACGTCACCCGGCCGCCCGCGCGCCAGGCGCGCCGCGACCTCCAGCATCGCTGTTTCCAGCTGGCGCAGGCGGTCGACGATGCGGTGGCCGGCTCGGCAGGCGAACGCCGCGATGCGGCCACGTGGTGGCCGGCGGTCGCCACCTGCCAGCGCCTGGCGTATCGCGTGCTGGCCGCCTGCTGGGATGCCGAACGCGATCCGGCCGGCATGCCGGGCCCGTCGCGCGCGCGTCCGGACCCGGGCGCCATCGCCGGTGCCGCGGGTCCGCTGCGGGCGCTCGCGCTGGCCTGGCTGCAGCTGCGTCCGCCTCCCGCACTGCCGACGCTGCCGGAACTGCTGCGCGAAGACATCGACGACCTGCACGCCTTTCTCGCCGAACGCACGCGTTGACCGCGACGATGCTGCGATGCAGGGCGCGATCGCCATGCGCGGCTGGCATCATCGCCGGATGACAATCGCCCCGCTTTCCCTTCTCCTCGCCGCCGCCCTGGTGCTGGCGCCCTCGTCCCAGACCATCGCAGCGCCGGTCGCCCACCAGGACCACGCGCGCGTGCTGGTCTTCAGCAAGACCGCCAAGTTCCGGCACGACTCGATCCCGGTAGCGGTGGAGACGCTGGTCCGCGTGGCCCACGAACAGGGGATGCAGGCCGATGCCAGCGAGGATGCCGGCGTGTTCGAGGCCGGGCGCCTGGCCGGCTATCGGGCGGTGGTGTTCGCCAACACCACCGGCGACGTGCTCGACGAGGCCCAGCAGCAGGCGCTGCAGGACTTCATCCGGGGCGGTGGCGGCTTCGTCGGCGTGCATTCGGCGGCCGATACCGAACATGGCTGGCCGTGGTACGGCGAGCTGGTCGGCGCATGGTTCCACAAGCATCCACCGGGCCTGCAGTCCACCGTGATACGGCCCGAGCGCGACGGCCGGCGCAGCGGCGCGTCCTGGCCGATCCGCGACGAGATCTACAACTACAAGCGCAACCCGCGCCCGCATGTCGAAGTCACCGCCACGGTCGATTCCGGCATGTACGAGGGCGGCACGATGGGCGAGGACCACCCGATCGCCTGGTGCCGTGCGTTCGACGGCGGCCGTACCTGGTACACCGGGCTCGGCCACGACGCGTCGGTCTATGCCGATCCGCACTTCCTCGCGCAACTGCGCCAGGGACTGCGCTATGCCACTGGACTGTCGCCGGACTGCTGAGCGGCCGTCGCGACCGCACGGTGCGGGCGGGATGTCGTGGCAGAATCGCCGCTCTCCGCCAGGGCACCGACATGGACCCAGCCTCCCCCACCACAGCGCCGCTGCAGGCGCGCTTCAACCCGCTGATCCGCAGCTACCTGCTGCTGATGGGGGTGCTCTACCTGCTGATGACCATCGTGTTCTCGCCGCTGATCATCGTGTGGCTGCTGGGCGTGGGCCAATGGTGGTCGCGGCATTACTTCGACCGGCTCGGCTGCACGCTGAGCGACACCGCGCTGCAGTTCCGCAAGGGCATCGTGCTGCGGGTCGAGAAGACCGTGCCGCTGGAGAACATCCAGGACGTGACCTTCATCGAAGGTCCGCTGCTGCGCATGTTCCATCTGAGCGTGCTGCGCATCGAAACCGCGGGCAGCAGCCCCGGCCAGGCGCACAGCATGTCGCTGGCGGGCATCGTCGATGCGCACGCGCTGCGCGACGACATCCTGCGTCGTCGCGAGGCACTGCGCCAGCGCGCCGCGCTGCCGGCACCGGCCTCGGTGGACGAGCGCCAGCTGGTGGCGCTCGACGCGATCCGGGTACGCCTGGACGAGATCGCCGCGCTGCTGCGCGCCAGGGCGCAGCAGCGCGACTGAGGCCGGACGCGACGCGCCCAGCGACGCGAAGCCGGACGTCTGCCCTCAGCCGAGGATGCCCGGCAGGTCCAGCCCCTGCTCGCGCGCGCAATCCTTCGCGATGGCATAGCCCGCATCGGCGTGACGCATCACGCCGGTGGCCGGGTCGTTCCAAAGCACGCGCGCGATGCGCGCATCGGCCGCCTCGCTGCCGTCGCAGACGATGACCACGCCGCTGTGCTGGCTGTAGCCCATGCCGACGCCACCGCCGTGGTGCAGCGAGACCCAGGTCGCGCCACCGGCGACGTTGAGCATCGCGTTGAGCAGCGGCCAGTCGGAGACCGCATCCGAGCCGTCGGCCATCGCCTCGGTCTCGCGGTTGGGCGAGGCCACGCTGCCGCTGTCCAGGTGGTCGCGGCCGATCACCACCGGCGCCTTCAGCTCGCCGTTGCGGACCATTTCGTTGAAGGCCAGGCCGAGCTTGTCGCGCAGGCCCAGGCCGACCCAGCAGATCCGCGCCGGCAGGCCCTGGAAGGCGATGCGCTCGGCGGCCATGTCCAGCCAGCGGTGCAGGTGCGGGTCGTCGGGGATCAGTTCCTTGACCTTGGCATCGGTCTTGGCGATGTCCTCCGGATCGCCGCTCAGCGCGACCCAGCGGAACGGGCCGACGCCGCGGCAGAACAGCGGGCGCACGTAGGCCGGCACGAAACCGGGGAAGTCGAAGGCATTGGCCAGGCCTTCGTCGTGGGCCATCTGGCGGATGTTGTTGCCGTAGTCGACGGTCGGGATGCCCTGCGCGTGGAAGGCCAGCATCGCCTCGACATGGGTGCGCATCGAGGCCTTGGCCGCGTCGCGCACGGCATCCGGATTCGCGGTCTGCTCCGCCAGCCACTGCTCGACGCTCCAGCCGGCCGGCAGGTAGCCGTGCACCGGGTCGTGCGCGCTGGTCTGGTCGGTGACGCAGTCCGGGCGCACGCCGCGGCGCACCAGCTCGGGCAGGATCTCGGCAGCGTTGCCAAGCAGCGCGATCGACTTCGCTTCGCCGGCGGCGGTGTACCTGGCGATCCGCGCCAGCGCGTCGTCGAGGTCGCTGGCCTGCTCGTCGACGTAGCGGGTGCGCAGGCGGAAGTCGATGCACTTCTGCTGGCATTCGATGGTCAGGCTGCTGGCGCCGGCCAGCGACGCTGCCAGCGGCTGCGCGCCGCCCATGCCGCCGAGGCCGGCGGTGAGGATCCACTTCCCGGTCAGGTCGCCGCCGTAGTGCTGGCGCCCCATCTCGACGAAGGTCTCGTAGGTGCCCTGGACGATGCCCTGGCTGCCGATGTAGATCCACGAACCGGCGGTCATCTGGCCGTACATCGCCAGGCCCTTGCGGTCCAGTTCGTTGAAGTGCTCCCAGGTCGCCCAGTGCGGCACCAGGTTGGAATTGGCGATCAGCACGCGCGGCGCATCGGCATGGGTGCGGAACACGCCGACCGGCTTGCCGGACTGCACCAGCAGGGTCTGGTCGTCCTCCAGCGTCTTCAGCGTGTCGAGGATCGCATCGAAGCTCGGCCAGTCGCGCGCGGCGCGGCCGATGCCGCCGTAAACGACCAGATCTTCCGGGCGCTCGGCCACGTCCGGGTCGAGGTTGTTCTGCAGCATGCGGAACGGGGCTTCGGTCAGCCAGCTGCGGCAGGTCAGCGTGGCGCCGCGCGGGGCGCGGATGGTGCGGGACGGATCGTGGCGGGTCACGGCGGTCTCCTGGAACGGGATGGCGTGTGGATCAGTGCCTGCTCGACGTCTGTCGTGTGGCGGAGCCCGGGACGCGCAGCGTATCGGTGATACGAGCGCATTCCGAGGCCCGCACGCGCGCCAGCAGACAGGCGCGGCAGGACGTCGAACAGGTGCTCAGGCGTCGATACCGGGCAGCACGTGGCCGGTGGCGGCGACCAGGCCGCCGTCGAGCACCAGCGCGGTCGCGGCCAGCAGGTCCGGATGCATGTGGCGGTCATCGTCCAGCGTCGGTACCTGCGCGCGCAGCGCGGCGCGCGCGGCTTCGAGCGTGTCGCTGGAGCGCAGCGGCGCATGGAAGTCGCAGCCCTGCACCGCGGCCAGCAGTTCGATGCCGACCACGTGCGCGGCGTTGCGCGCCATCTCGCCCAGCCGGCGCGCGCCATGCGCGGCCATCGACACGTGGTCCTCCTGGTTGGCCGAGGTCGGGATCGAGTCGACGCTGGCCGGATACGCGCGCTGCTTGTTTTCCGAGACCAGCGCCGCGGCGGTGACCTGCGGAATCATGAAGCCCGAATTCAGGCCCGGCCGCGGGGTCAGGAAGGCCGGCAGGCCGGACAGCGCCGGGTCGACCAGCATCGCCAGGCGTCGCTCGGACAGCGAGCCGATCTCGCAGACGGCCATCGCCAGCATGTCGGCGGCGAAGGCCACCGGTTCGGCATGGAAGTTGCCGCCAGACAGCACCTCGCCGCTGTCGGCGAACACCAGCGGATTGTCGGACACGCCATTGGCCTCGTCGGCCAGCGTGGCCGCGGCCTGGCGCATCACGTCCAGCGCGGCGCCCATCACCTGCGGCTGGCAGCGCAGGCAGTACGGGTCCTGCACGCGTTCGTCGTTCTCAAGGTGCGAGGCGCGGATCGCCGAACCCTGCAGCAGGCCGCGCAGTGCGGCGGCGACGTCGATCTGGCCGCGGTGCCGGCGCAGCGTGTGGATGCGCGGGTCGAACGGGGTATCGGAGCCGCGCGCGGCCTCGACCGACAGCGCACCGGTGACCAGCGCCGCGCGGAACACGTCCTCGACCGCGAACAACCCGGCCAGCGCATTGGCGGTGGAGAACTGGGTGCCGTTGAGCAGGGCCAGGCCTTCCTTCGCGCCCAGTTCGACCGGCGCCAGCCCGGCCCGCCGCAGCGCGTCGTCGGCCGGCATGCGTTCGCCGGCCAGGAAGGCCTCGCCGATGCCGAGCATCGCGCAGGCCATGTGCGACAGCGGCGCCAGGTCGCCGGACGCACCGACCGAGCCCTGCGCCGGCACCAGCGGAATCACGTCGCGCTCGATCATCGCCTGCAGCAGGGCCAGCGTTTCCGGATGGATGCCGGAGGCGCCCTGGGCCAGGCTGGTCGCCTTCAGCGCCAGCATCAGCCGCGCCACCGGCAGCGGCATCGGCTCGCCGACGCCGGCCGCATGCGACAGCACGATGTTCCGCTGCAGCGTGGCCAGGTCCTCGCGGCCGATGCGCACGCTGGCCAGCTTGCCGAAGCCGGTGTTGACCCCGTAGACCGGCTCGCCCTTGGCGATGATCGCGTCGATGGTGGCCGCGCTGCGGCGCACCGCCTCGGCGCTGGAGCCGTCGAAGGCGACCGGTGCGCCCTGCAGCACCGCACGCCATTGCGCCAGCGCGACCTGGCCGGGGACGAGAAGGATCGGAACGGTCATCGGGGTCTCCGGCAGACGGCGTGGCAGTAATGTATATACATTACGGACCCCTGCCGCGCCGCGTCCAGACGCAGCGCAGCAGGCCGGGACGTCGCCCGTCCGCCCGCTCCTTCCAGGCCCGCCATGCCCGACACGAAGCCCGTCCCGCTGCACCAGCGCATCCGCGACGACATCGAGCAGCGGATCCGCAGCGGCGCGTGGCCGCCCGGCCACCGGATCCCGCCCGAACACGCGCTGATGGCCGAGTACGGCTGTTCGCGGATGACGGTGAACAAGGCGCTGGGCGCGCTGGTCGAGCAACGCCTGGTGATACGCCGCAAGCGCTCGGGCAGCCACGTCCGCGCGCCCGACCCGCAGATCGAATCGGTGGCGCTGCAGATCCCGGACATCGCGGTGGAGGTGAGCCAGCGCGGCATGGCCTACCGCTTCGAACTGCTGTCGCGGCGGCGGCGCGCGGCTCGCCCCGCGCTGGCGCCGGAGCAGGACCTGCGCGCCGACGACGGCCGGGTGCTGGAACTACGCGGCCTGCACCTGGCCAACGGCCGGCCGTTCGCGCTGGAAACGCGCCTGCTCAACCCGCAACTGCTGCCGGAAGCGCTGACGCGCGATTTCGCCGACACCTCGCCGGGCAGCTGGCTGCTGCACACGATTCCCTGGACCACCGCCACGCACCGGATCGGCGCGGTCGCCGCCGATGCGACCCAGGCAGGCCACCTGCAGGTCGCCGCCGGCAGCGCCTGCCTGACCATCGAGCGCCAGACCTGGCGCGGCGGCGACTGCGTCACCTTCGTGCGCCAGTTGTTCCTGGGCACGCACTACGAGCTGGTGGCCGGCCAGGCACCACAGCCTGCGACAGACGGACGCCGGCGCCGTGGCTGAAGGCGGGTCGCGGACGGCGTTCCGTCAGCGACGGCCACCGCCGGCCGGCCTGGGGCTGCGCGTGGATGCGGGAACGTCGGCCCCGTCACGCGAGCGGTCCGCATTGCGGGCCTCGTCCGCGGCACGTTGCCGCTCGATCGCCTCGCGCTCGCGTTCGTAGGCCTGCCTGCGCGCCTCGAACGCCTGGCGCAGGCGCTCGGATTCGACCGGATCGTCGGCCACGGCGGCACGCTGCCGTTCGGTACGGGCGCGGTCGGCCTCCATCCGCTGCCGGTTCGCGTCGATCTGGTTGCGTGCCTGGTCGTTCGCGGCCCGCCGGCTCGCCTCGCCCTGGCGACGCTGGGCCTCCTGGTTGGCCTGGCGCAGCGCGTCCTGGTTGCTGCGTGCATCCTGCGTGGCCTGCCGGGGCGGCGTGGTGTAGCGGTTCGGCTGTACCGATGGAACCACCGACTGCGCCAGCACCGGTACTGCGGCCAGCGACGCCGCAACGGCCAGGGCCAGGCGTGCACTCACGAAACGGGGTCGGGCGGGCATGTGCATGGAGAAGCTCCGGGCAACGGGCAGGCCTCTGTTATAGCGCCTGCACGGTGCAGCGTCCGGACGCGGATCTTGCCGCTTCAGCCCCGCCTCATCCCTGCTTCAGCGCGCACTCACCGGGATGATCTGGCGGGCGCATCGGTGTCATGACGGGGTCGTGCAACTCTGCCAAGCTGTCGCGGATGTGTTCCGCTTCATGTTCATGACCTGATGACCGTTCTGTCCGCACGCCTGCCCTGGCTGGCCGCGCTGCTCCTGCTGGCCGCCTGTACCAGCCCTCTTTCCCGTCCGGCCACCGTGGCCGACCCCGCCCCGACCACGCTGCTGCTGGTCTCCGTGGACGGCCTGCCTGCCCGCCTGCTCGGACGCGGCGAAACCCCGCACCTGGACGCGATCGCGGCCGCGGGCGTGCGGGCGGAGCGGATGAATCCCTCCTACCCGTCGCTGACCTTTCCCAACCACTACACCCTGGTCACCGGCCTGCGCCCGAACCACCACGGCATCATCCACAACAGCATGCGCGACGAGGGCCTGGGCGATTTCCGGCTCAGCGACCGCGATGCCGTCGGCGATGGCCGCTGGTGGGGCGGCGAACCGATCTGGATCGGCGCGCACCGCGCCGGCCTGCGCACCGCGGCGATGTTCTGGCCCGGCACCGAGGCGCCGATCCAAGGCCTGCACCCCGATGCCTGGTTCCCGTTCGACGTCGACATGACCGAGCAGGCGCGCGTCGACCAGGTCCTGGCCTGGTTCGCGCTGCCCGACGCCGAACGCCCCGCGCTGATGACGCTGTACTTCGACAAGGTCGACAAGGCCGGCCACGACCATGGCCCGGACTCGGCGCAGATGCACGAGGCGATCCGCGTCACCGACGCGGCGATCGGGCGCCTGGTGGACACGCTGCGCGCGCGCGGCCAGTACGACCAGGTGAACCTGGTCATCGTCTCCGACCACGGCATGGCGTCGGTGCCGGCCGGCCAGGTGATCGCGGTCGAGGACATGGTGGCGCCGGACGATGCCGACGTGGTCAGCGTCGGCCAGGTGATCGGCATCGCACCGAAGCCGGGGCGGACCGCCGCGGTCGAGCGGCAGCTGCTGGGAAGGCATCCGCCGTACACCTGCTGGCGCAGGCAGGAGCTGCCGGCGCGCTGGGCGTACGGCAGCCACCCGCGGGTGCCGCCGATCGTGTGCCAGATGGACGAGGGCTGGGACGCGCTGGGTGCGGAGACGATCGCGCGGCGGCCGGTGCGCGACCGCGGCTCGCACGGCTACGACCCGGCACTGCCGTCGATGGGCGCGGTGTTCATCGCGCATGGTCCGGCCTTCGCGGAAGGCAAGGTACTGCCGGCGTTCGACAACGTGCACGTCTACCCGTTGCTCGCGCGCCTGCTCGGCATCCGGGCCGCACCCAGCGACGGCGATCCGGCCGTGCTGCAGCCCGCCCTGCGCGCGCGCTGAACCGCACCCGGCGGCCGGCCTGCATTGATGTCCGAAAGCGGCCAGTCCACGGCGGGGGGCGGTGCTAGCCTGCGTGCATGTCCCGCACCGACGCCACCGCCAGCCCCCTCCCCGATGCCCGGGTCTGCGAGCAGGCCCGGCTGAGCCGGGACGCCCGCTTCGACGGCCTGTTCTTCACCGCCGTGCGCAGCACCGGCATCTACTGCCGGCCGGTCTGCCCGGCACCGCCGCCGAAGCCGTCCAACGTCGACTACTACCCCAGCGCGGCCGCGGCCGAAGGCGCCGGCTTCCGGCCCTGTCTGCGCTGCCGGCCGGAACTGGCGCCCGAGGACGGCGCCTGGCGCCGCGGCGACGAGACCGTGGCGCGGGCGTTGAAGCTGATCGACCAGGGCTTTCTGGCCGACCAGCCGCTGCCGGCCCTGGCCGAGCGCCTGCACCTGGGCGAGCGCCAGCTGCGACGGCTGTTCGTCGAGCGCCTGGGCGCGCCGCCGATCGGCGTGCATGGCACCCGTCGCCTGCTGTTCGCCAAGCAGCTGTTGACCGAGACCACGCTGCCGGTCACCGAAGTCGCGCTGGCTTCGGGCTTCGGCAGCCTGCGCCGGTTCAACGCCGCCTTCCTCGAGGCCTACAGGATGGCGCCCCGGGCGCTGCGCCGCGACGAGGCCGACGGCGCCATGCGCCACGATCCCGCGCGCCCGCTGGTCCTGCGCCTGGGCTATCGCCCTCCGTACGACCTCGCCGCGATGCTGGATTTCCTGCGCGGTCGCGCGCTGCCCGGGGTCGAGGCGGTCGACGACACCAGCTACGCGCGGGTGATCGGCAGCCGTGCCGCGCCGGGCGTCCTGCGCGTCACCGCCTGGCCCGGCGGCCAGCACGCCCTGCGGCTGGAGCTGCACGGCGCGCGCGCGGACACGCTGCTGGACGTGGTCGCCCGCCTGCGTCGGATGTTCGATCTGGATGCCGACCCGCATGCGATCGCCACCACGCTGTCGGCCGATCCGCGGCTCGCGCCACTGCTGGCCCGACGCCCCGGCCTGCGCCTGCCCAGCGGCTGGGACGGCTTCGAGATCGCGGTGCGCGCGGTCATCGGCCAGCAGGTCAGCGTGGCCGCCGCACGGACCGTCACCGCACGCCTGGCGCAGCGCTTCGGCACGCCGTTGCCGGCCCCGCCGGGGCCTGGGCTGGAGCATCTGTTTCCCGAGCCGGGCGCGCTGGCCGACGCGGACCTGTCCGCGATCGGCCTGACCCGTGCGCGTGCCGACACCGTGCGCGGCATCGCCCGCGCCCTGCTCGACGGACGCGTGGACCTGCGCGCCGACCGCACGCTGGACGACATCACCGCGCGATGGACCGCCCTGCCCGGCATCGGCCCGTGGACCGCGCAGTACATCGCACTGCGCGCACTCGGGCATCCGGATGCGTTCCCGGCCGAGGACCTGGTCCTGCAGAAGGCCTTGCCGGGCGACGGCAGTCGCCTGAGCGCCAGACAACTGCGGCTGGAGGCGGAACGCTGGCGGCCCTGGCGCGGCTACGCGGTGATCCATCTGTGGCGCGAGGCGATGAGGCCGGCCGCGGCGCCGGCGCCCTCCGCCACCCCGGCATCGCCACCGCAGGCACGGCCGGCGGCCAGCAACATCCCCGCCGCGACGACACCACGCGCACGTCGCACCGGCGCCACGCGCACGCGCTCCCCGAGGAAGCCCGCATGACCCCCATCTTCCATACCCGCATCGCCAGCCCGGTGGGACCGCTGCTGGTCGCCGCGTCCGACGCTGGCCTGCACGCGATCGAGTTCCCCGAGAACCGGCATCCGGTGCGCCGCAGCGCGGCCTGGCGCGAGGGCGGGCATCGGCTGCTGGACGAGGCGCGCCGCCAGCTCGACGCCTACTTCGCCGGTGAGCGGCAGGGCTTCGACCTGCCGCTGGACCCACAGGGCACCGACTTCCAGCGCCAGGTCTGGCATGCGCTGGCGACGATCCCGTTCGGCACGACGGTCAGCTACCGCGACCTGGCCAGCCGCGTCGCCCGGCCGGGGGCGAGCCGTGCGGTCGGCGCCGCGAACGGACGCAACCCGCTTCCCATCGTGCTGCCCTGCCATCGGGTGATCGGCGCCGATGGCGCACTGACCGGCTTCGGTGGCGGCCTGCCGACCAAGCGTTTCCTGCTGGCCCTGGAAGGCGCGCTGCCGCCGGTACCGGCGGAGGATCTGTTCGCGGCGGCGACGCGCACCGGATGAGGGCAAGGGCGGGTGGCAAGAGCGGCCGGCTTCGCATACGCATGCGTATGCTAGCCTTCCGGATCCCCTCGCCACGCCGCCCCCCTTCGATGAAAGCCTCGACGTTCCGCCTCGGCCTGAACCTGTGGCCGCCGTTCCTGTTCACCGGCATCCACGTCGCCCGGATCACGCCCGACTACCGGCACGCACGCGTCGAACTGCGGATGCGGCCGTGGAACCGCAACTACGTCGGCACCCACTTCGGCGGCAGCCTGTTCGCGATGACCGACCCGTTCTGGATGCTGCTGCTGATGCACCAGCTCGGGCGCGACTACTACGTCTGGGACAAGGCGGCCGAGATCGAGTTCGTCAAACCCGGGCGCGGCACGGTCGCCACCGCATTCGACGTGGACGACACGCTGCTCGCGCAGATCCGGGCCGCCACCGACGGCGGCGCCAAATACCTGCACTGGTTCGAGAACGCGGTGACCGACGCCTCCGGCGAGGTCGTCGCCCGGGTCCGCAAGCAGGTCTACGTGCGGCGCAAGCCGGATCGGCGTCCGGCTCAGGGCGCCGCGGGCGCCGGCTGAAGGCGGCTGCCGGGGAGCGGGATGCGCCAGACGTCGTCGGCTACCGACTGTTTCTCACGGTGTGAGTACAGCGGCGTTCCCAGCGTTGCGCCCTCTGCATCCACGCGGAGCGGCCGTGCCGCGCTGGTCATGTCGACGGGCAGCGCGGCAAGGGCATCGGCATCGATCGGCCCCGGGCGCGCGCGCAGCCACAACAGTGCCGACAACGTCCGCAACTGTGCCTCACTGTCCTGGAACCGAAGTCCGTAATCCACGTAGGCCGGTGCAGCGATGTCGGCCAGGATGCAGCCGGCAATGTTCGATGCACAGGCCAGCGACCAGCGCGACGGTGGCCCGGACGGGTCCACCAGCGGCGCATCGGACTCGACCAGCGCGGCGGCGTGATCGCCGCAGAACCAGGTGAATCGGGGGGCAATACGCGCAGCGCTGCGCTCGCCGTCCAGAACGACCCAGCCAAACATGCCCTCGATACCGGCAGATGCATCACGCGTGTCGGCCACGATCTGCCTCATGCCGCTCACCGACCAGCGCCCCTCCGCGGTCATCGCCCGGCAGGTCGCCTGCTGGGTCTGCAGTGGCCGGGACAGCGCAGCTGCACACGCGTCGGGAAGCGGGTATGTCCGGGGCAGCTCGGCCAGCATCGACGCCAGCAGTTCACCATGCCCCCGGACCAGAGCGACGCCGAGCATGCTGCCGATCAGATTGTCGCCTGCGTCGATCAGCACGCGCCCCTGCGTGATCCCCTTGCACGTCCCTGCCAATGCCAAATCGACTTCACCCGTGGCAAAACGCAGGGCATTGCGAGTCAATGGCCGCAACGACCACTGATAGGACGGTAACGGCATGTCCGGGCGGAAGGGAAACCGGTTCTGGAAATGGTCGTAGACCAGCAGCGCCTCTACCCGGTCCACCAGTTCGCGGTCGCGATCCAGCAGGGCCGCATAGTCCTCCGGTGCGGCACGGACCTGCTGCAGGCAGTCCGAGTCACGTGAGTGACACCACTTCGGATCATCGCGCCCGCTCCGCCCCAGGACAGGCCAGTGCTCCCGCCCGCTTCGCCAACGCCTGCGGCCCTGTCCATCCGGCTGCGCAGCCGCAAACAGTGCGACATCAGCGGCCAGCAAGGGCTCGCGCTCCGCATCCGGCATGTCCAGATCCAGCGTGTACAGCGCCGCCGATCCATCCCGGTCGCCGACATGCTGAGGCCGGTCGAGCAGCGCCAGCGCGCTGGCCTCCTCCGCGCTCGGGCCAACCGCACGCGACGCCAGATACACCCCCAGCCCCAGCAGCAGAACGCTGGCTGCCACGATCACCAGACTCTTCAGAACCGCCCGCATCATTCTCCCGATCCCTCCGGTGAACACCGCCTCCTTGCGTGCCCCAGCATAGCTTCGGCGGGCGCTACAATGCGCGCGCCATGTCCCCCGACCACGCCCAGCAGCGGGCCTCGCTGCAGAAACTCTTCTTCACCGGCCTGTTGACCCTGCTGCCCATCTGGCTGACCTGGGTGGTGGTGAAGTTCGTCTTCGTGATGCTCTCCAGCATCAGCACGCCGTGGGTAGGGCCGCTGTCCGAGCGCATCGCGCAGGGCTTTCCCGACGCGCTCGGCTGGGTCAGCGCGCTGTGGGTGCAGAACACCATCGCGATGCTGGCCACGGTGCTGGTCATCGTCGGCGTGGGCCTGCTGACCCGGCGCGTGATCGGCCAGCGGCTGCTCGGCTGGTTCGAGGCGGTGATCGCGCGGGTGCCGCTGGCCAACATCATCTACACCAGCGCGCGCAAGCTGCTGGACATCCTGCAGACCAAGCCGGGCAGCACCCAGCGCGTGGTCCTGATCGATTTCCCCCACCGCGACATGAAATCGATCGGCCTGGTCACCCGCGTGCTGCGCGAGGAAGGCAGCGGCCGCGAGCTGGCCGCGGTCTACGTGCCGACCACGCCCAATCCGACCTCGGGCTACCTGGAGATCGTGCCGGTCGAGCTGCTGACGCCGACCGACTGGACGGTCGACCAGGCGATGAGCTTCATCATCTCCGGTGGCGCGGTCGCCCCCGAGACGATGCCCTTCACCCGGGCCGGCGACCGGGTGTGAGCGCCCCGGCCGCGCGCACGCTGGACGACCGCGCGGTCCGCCTGTTCATCGCGCTGGCGGCGTTCTTCTGCGTCAATGCGGTGCTGGCCGAGTTCATCGGGGTCAAGATCTTCGCCCTGGAGGACACCCTCGGCATCGCGCCGCTGGAATGGAACCTGTTCGGCCAGACCGGCTCGCTGAGCTTCACCGCCGGCACCCTGCTGTGGCCGGTGGTGTTCGTGATGACCGACACCATCAACGAGTTCTTCGGCAGACGCGGCGTGCGTTTCATCTCCTGGGTGGCGGTCGCGCTGATCTCGTACGGCTTCGTGTTCGCGTTCGCCGCGATGGCGCTGGCCCCGGCCGGCTGGTGGGTCGGCGCGGCGCAGGCGCAGGGCGTGCCGGATTACCAGGCGGCGTTCGCCGCGGTGTTCGGCCAGGGCCTGTGGACCATCGCCGGCTCGATCGTGGCCTTCCTGGTCGGCCAGCTGATCGACGTGTCGGTGTTCCACCGGATCCGGCGGGCCACCGGCGAACGCCACGTCTGGCTGCGCGCCACCGGCTCGACCGCGGTCTCGCAGCTGGTCGACAGCTTCGTGGTGATCTGGATCGCCTTCGTGCTCGGCCCGCAGCAATGGCCCACCTCGCTGTTCCTGGCCGTCAGCACGCTCAACTACGGCTACAAGATGCTGTTCGCGATCGCGCTGATTCCGCTGCTCTACCTGATGCGGCGTGCGATCACGCTGTACCTGGGCGCAGACCGCGCGCGCCAGCTGCGCGGGGAAGCGGCCGCCGGCTGAGCGGCGTCCGCAGGTGAACCGATGCCGCCGCCGGGGCTGGCCTGCACCGCCACGATCCGGCAAGCTCGGCGCCCGGCTTCACAGGAACACCGCATGCCTGCACGTCCCCTCCGCTGGCTGTCGGCGGCGATCGCCGTCGCCCTGCTGCTTCCGCATCCGCCCGCCGAGGCGGCCCCACGCAGGCAGTCCACGCAGGCACGCACCGCCCCGCTGCAGGACAAGGCGGCCCGGCTCAACCTGCTCTACGAGGAGTACTGGGACGCCTCGCTGCAGCTCAATCCGCTGCAGGCCACCTTCCAGGGCGACCCGCGCCACGGCGCCTACCTGCCGAACTTCCTGTCGGCGGCCTACCGCCAGCAGGTCCACGAGTTCACCAGCGACTGGCTGGCCCGCGTCGAGGCGATCGGCGAGGACGGGCTGGGCGGCCAGGATCTGCTGAGCTACCGCATCTTCGTGCGCCAGGCACGCAACGCGCTCGATGGCGAGCGCTTCCCCGGCTGGATGCAGCCGGTGACCCCCTACAACAGCCCGGCCACGCTGGTGGCGATGCTCGGCTCGGGCACCAGCGCGCAGCCGTTCGAGACGGTGCAGGACTACGAACGCTGGTCGCAGCGGGTGATCGGCGTGCCGGCCCTGTTCGACCAGGCCATCGCCAACATGCGCGAGGGCATCACCGCCGGCGTGGTGCTGCCGCGGCCACTGGCCGAGAAGCTGCTGCCGCAGCTGGATGCGGTGATCCGTTCCGCCGCGGAGGACACCGTGTTCTGGGCGCCGGTGCGCAACATGCCCGAGAGTTTCGCGCCGGCCGACCGCGAGCGGCTCACCGCCGAATACAGGCGCATGATCGAGAACCGGCTGATGCCGTCGTACCGGCGGCTGCGCGGTTTCATCGCCACCGAATACCTGCCCGCGGCCCGCACCAGTGCCGGACTGGGCGCACTGCCCGGCGGCGCGCAGTGGTACGCCTGGCAGATCCGCCAGGCCACGACCACCGATGCGGCGCCGGCGCAGCTGCACCAGACCGGCCTGGACGAGGTCGCGCGGATCCACGACGAGATCGCCGCGCTGATGAAGCAGACCCGCTTCCGCGGCAACCGCGCGAAGTTCTTCCGCTTCATGCAGGAGGACAAGCGCTTCCGCTACGCCGACGAGGCCGCCGTGCTGGCCAAGTACGCCCAGCTGCAGGCCACGGTGCAGTCCCGCATGGGCGGGCAGTTCATGCATTTCCCGGGCGCCGGTTTCGAGATCCGCCCGGTCGAGGCCTGGCGCGCGGCCGCCGCGCCGGCGGCGGCCTACGCGCCTCCTGTCGGCGACGGGCCCGGCGTGCTGCAGGTCAACACCAGCGCGCCGGCCACGCGCCGCAGCTGGGAGGCCGAGGACCTGTTCCTGCACGAGGGCCTGGCAGGGCACCACCTGCAGCTGGCGCTGCAGCAGGAACTGGGCGGACTGCCGCGCTTCCGCCGGCTCGGCGCAGAGACCGCCTTCACCGAGGGCTGGGGCCTGTATGCCGAATCGCTGGGCAGCGAGCTGGGGCTCTACCAGGATCCCTACGCGCGCTTCGGCTACCTGCACAGCGCCCTGTTGCGCGCGGTGCGGCTGGTGGTCGATACCGGCCTGCACGACCAGGGCTGGAGCCGCGAGCAGGCGATCGACTACATCCAGAAGAACTCGGCCGCCAGCCAGGCCGATGCGGTTGCCGAGGTCGAGCGCTCGATGGCCCTGCCCGGCCAGCCGCTGGCCTACAAGGTCGGCGAGCTGAAGATCGCCGAGCTGCGCGAGCGCGCCCGCAGCGCGCGCGGGCCCGGCTTCGACGTCCGCGCCTTCCATGCCGAGGTGCTGAAGGACGGCTCGGTGCCGCTGGACGTGCTCGAGGACAAGATCGACGCCTGGATCGCCAGCCCGCCGGCGACGCCCTGACCCGACCTCCGGGCCCACCGGTTCCCCATGTCGCCGCGCCGGCGTCCGATCCGGATGTCGGTGCGTGCCGTGCGCGACGATGGGGACTTTCCGACACGCCGCGACCCGCGGCGCCATGAATCGTCGAACACCCCTGCGCCGACGACGACGCGGCCTCACAGCCGATGCCCAGATCCACGGGCACCGTGACTTCCGCCAGGCTGAATCGCCATTCATCTTCGTGCATGCTTGGGATCTTCCCCAAGGAGCGATGACGACCATGCTGGCGATCCGCGATCTGTCCAAGACCTATGCCAACGGCGTGCAGGCGCTGAAGGGCGTCACCCTCGACATCCCCCGCGGCATGTTCGGCCTGCTCGGCCCGAACGGCGCCGGCAAGTCGAGCCTGATGCGGACGATCGCGACGCTGCAGGAGGCCGACAGCGGCAGCATCCGGCTCGACGACCTGGACGTGCTGGCGGACAAGACCGCCGCGCGCCGCCGGCTGGGCTATCTGCCGCAGGAGTTCGGCATCTATCCGAAGGTCTCGGCCGAGGCGATGCTCGACCACTTCGCCGTGCTCAAGGGCGTGACCACGCGCAAGGAGCGCAGGGAGCTGGTCGAGGCGCTGCTGCGCCAGGTCAATCTGTGGAACGTGCGCAAGCGCAAGCTGGGCACCTTCTCCGGCGGCATGCGCCAGCGCTTCGGCATCGCCCAGGCGCTGATCGGCCAGCCTTCTCTGATCATCGTCGACGAACCCACCGCCGGCCTCGATCCCGAGGAGCGCAACCGCTTCCTCAACCTGCTGGCCGAGATCGGCGAGAACACGGTGGTGATCCTGTCCACGCACATCGTCGAGGACGTCACCGACCTGTGCCCGCGGATGGCGATCATCGCCTCCGGCCAGGTCCGCCTGAGCGGCGAGCCGCGCGAGGCGATCCGCTCGCTGGAAGGCCGGATCTGGCGCAAGACCGTCGACAAGGCCGCGCTGTCCGACCTGATCCAGCAGCACGCGGTGCTGTCGACGCGCCTGGTCGGCGGCCTGCCGGTGGTCCACGTGCTGGCCGACAGCGCGCCCGGCGAGGGCTTCACCGCGGTACCGGCCAACCTGGAGGACGTGTACTTCGGCGAGCTGCGCAAGGTCGCGCTGGCCGCGGCTCCGGCGCCGGCGCAGGTGGCCTGACCATGCTGCGCCACATTCTTTCCTTCGAACGCCGGCTGCTGCTGCGCAACGGCGTGTTCTGGATCGTCGCCTCGGTGTATGCCCTGCTGGGCTTCGGGATGATGGCCTCCGACGACATCAGCTACGGCGGCGGCGTCGGCAATGTGCTGCGCAACGCGCCGGTGGTGATGATCAACCTGCTGGCCGCGCTGAGCATGTTCAGCGTGCTGCTGACGACGATCTTCGTCGCCGGCATCGCGCTGCGCGATTTCGAACAGCGCAGCGCCGAGCTGTTCTTCGCCACGCCGATGCGCAAGCGCGACTACCTGCTCGGCCGCTTCGGCGGTGGTCTCACCGCCAGCCTGCTGGTGATGCTGGCCGCGGCGCTGGGCCTGTGGCTGGGCACTCTGATGCCGTGGCTGGATGCCGAGCGGCTGGGGCCGACGCCGTGGAGCGCCTATGCCTGGTCGTTCGGCGTGCTGGTGATTCCCAACCTGCTGTTCATGTCGGCTCTGCTGTTCCTGCTGGCCACCCTGACCCGGTCGATGCTCTACACCTACATCGGCGTGATCGGCTATTTCGTGCTGGCGACGGTGGCCGACTACAGTCTGAGTGACCTGGACAGCCGCTGGATCGGCGCCCTGCTCGACCCGCTGGGCACCACCGCGGTCAACGAGCAGACCCGCTACTGGTCCAGCACCCAGTACAACACCCAGCTGCCCGAACTGACCGGCCTGCTGCTTGGCAACCGGGCGCTGTGGCTGGGCGTCACGGTGGCGCTGCTGGCGGTGGCGTTCCGCCTGTTCCGCGCCGACCGCGAGGGCCTGGTGCTGCGCCGGCGCAAGGCCGTCGCGGTCCAGCCCGCACCGGTCTCGCCGATCGTCGCACCGGGCGCCGACCTGTCGCTGCCCCAGGTGGCGCTGCGCGAGGGCCCGGCCGCGCGCTGGACGCAGTACCGCCACCTGGCCTGGTTCGACATGCGTGGCGCACTGGGCGGCGCACCGTTCCTGGTGATGCTGATCCTCGGCCTGCTGATGATCTTCGCCGGGCTGAAGTTCGGCGCCAGCATGTACGGCACCGAGCTGTATCCGGTCACGCGCCTGATGCTGACCACGCTGAACGGTGGCATGAATCTGTTCCTGCTGATCATCGTGACCTTCTACGCCGGCGAACTGGTCTGGCGGGAGCGTAGTCTGCGCGTGGCCGAGGCCACCGACGCCTATGCGCTCCCGGACTGGATTCCGCTGGCGTCCAAGCTGACATCGTTGCTCGGTGTCATCGTGGCTTTCCTGCTGGCAGGCGTGGCGTTCAGCGTGTTCTGGCAGTTAGCCTCCGGATACACATCGCTGGAACCGTTGCTTTACATGAAGGGAGTCACCCTAACGACACTGTCGTTCCTGCTCGTCGCGGTACTGGCGGTGTTCCTGCAGGTGATCAGCGGAAACAAGTTCATTGGCTACCTGCTGATGATCGTGTATCTCGTCGCAGCTGCCGGCATGGCGATGCTGGACTTCGACCATCCCCTGTACCGCTACCGTAGTTCGTCGCAGATTCCGTATTCGGACATGAATGGCTACGGCCACTTCATCGGGCCACACCTATGGTTCCGTGCGTACTGGGGCGTGTTCGCGGTGATGCTGCTGATCGTGGCCCTGCTGGCATGGCCGCGAGGCACCTCGCTCAGCCTAGGCGACCGCCTGCGCCAGGCGCGCGCCCGCCTGCGTGCGCCGGTCGTCGCGACGCTGTGCATCGGCATGCTGGCCTTCGCCGGCCTGGGCGGCTGGATCTTCTACAACACCAACGTGCTCAACGACTACGTGCCGGGCGATGTCGCCAAGGAGCGCGCCGCCGAGTACGAGAAGACCTACCGCCAGTACCGCGACATGCCCAAGCCGCGCATCGCCGCGATCCGGGTCGACGTCGACATCTTCCCCGAGCGCCGCGAGGTGCAGCTGCGCGGCCACTACCGGCTGGAGAACCGGACCGGCACGCCGATCGAGGAACTGCACGTCAGCCTCAACCCGGAGATCGAGGTCACCAGGCTGGAGTTCGGACCGCATACGGTGGTCAAAACCGACGATGTCTACGGCTATACGATCTATCGCCTCGACACGCCGCTGGCTCCTGGCGCATCGATGGACTTCGACTACGCGCTGACCAGCCGTCCGCATGGCTTCCCCGCCAACGGCGGCGGCACGTCCGTGGTCTACAACGGCACGTTCTTCAACAACTACGCCGCCCTGCCGCAGTTCGGCTACGACGAGAACCGGCAGCTCAGCGACCGCAACGACCGGCGCAAGTTCGATCTGCCGGTGCTGCCGCGGATGAACCCGATCGACGATCCGCGTGGTCGCCAGGCCAACTACATCACCGACAACGGCAACTGGGTCGAATTCGAGACCACGGTCTCCACCAGTGCCGGCCAGATCGCGCTGGCGCCAGGCGACCTGCAGCGGGAATGGGAAGAGAACGGCCGCCGCTACTATCACTACCGGTCCGACGCGAAGCTGCTGCCGTTCTTCTCCTGGCTGTCGGCGGACTGGGCCGTGGCCAGCGACCGCTGGAACGACGTGAAGATCGACGTCTACCACCACCCGGCGCATGCCTGGAACGTGCCGCGGATGATCGATGCGTCGAAGAAGTCGCTGGACTACTTCAGCCAGCATTTCTCGCCGTACCAGTTCAGCCAGTTCCGGATCCTGGAGTTCCCGGGCTACAGCTCGTTCGCGCAGGCGTTCGCCGGCACGATCCCGTACTCGGAGTCGATCGGTTTCGTCGCCGACCTGCGCGATGCCGAGGACATCGACTACGTGTTCTACGTCACCGCGCACGAAGCCGCGCACCAGTGGTGGGCGCACCAGGTGGTCGGCGCCGACGTGCAGGGCGCGACGATGCTGTCCGAGTCGCTGGCCCAGTACTCGGCGCTGATGGTGATGGAGCGCGAGTACGGCCGCGACAAGATGCGGCGCTTCCTGAAGTACGAACTGGACCGCTACCTGGCCAGCCGCATTTCCGAACGCGTCGAGGAACTGCCACTGGCGCTGAACGAGAACCAGCAGTACGTGCACTACAACAAGGGCTCGGTGGTGTTCTACGCGCTGCGCGACGCGGTCGGCGAGGACACCTTGAACCGCATCCTGGCCCAGTTCCTGCGCGACTGGGGCTTCAAGGGACCGCCCTACCCGACCACCCGCGACTTCATGGCCGCGCTGTATGCCGGCACCGAGGAAAAGCACCATCCGCTGATCCGCGACCTGTTCGAGCGGATCGTGTTCTGGGATCACCGCGTCACCACCGCCGAGGTGCGCAAACGCGACGACGGCAGGTACGCGGTGACGCTGAAGGTGCACGCCGACAAGCTGTCCACCGACGGCAAGGGCAAGGAGACCCAGGAGCCGGTGGACGTGGAGGTCGACATCGGCGTGTTCGCGCGCCCGGACGGCGGCAAGGAGTCCGACGAGACCGTGCTGTACCTGCAGAAGCACCGGATCACCGCCGCCGACACCACGCTGGAGCTGGTGGTCGACGCCCTGCCGTACGAGGCCGGCATCGATCCCTACAACAAGCTGATCGACCGCAACTCCGAGGACAACCGGAAGAAGGTCACGGTGCTGTAACGCATCCGCGCGCGACCGTCATCGCACCGCCGCGGCACCATCTCGCTTCGGACATGGCGGTCGCGGCTGGGGCCGCTCCTACGGGAGCGTTGGCAGGATCCTGACGGCGATAGCAAGCCTGCCGTTCCGTAGGAGCGCGCTGGAGCGCGACCGTCATCGCACCGCCGCAGCGCTACCGCGGCTCGGGCATTGCGGTCGCTTAGATGGAAGCACCCCGCGTGGCCCCGCGGTGATCGAAGGCCGGATCTTTCGTGGGCGCGCGCGCGGACTGACCACCATCGCACCGCCGCACGCCGCTGCGGATTCCGGCGTGGCAGTCGCGGCCGGGGCCGCTCCGACGGGATCGTTGGCAGGGTCCAGGCCTGTCGTCCCGTAGAAGCGCGCTGGAGCGCGACCGTCATCGCAACGCCGCAGCGCTACCGCGGCTCGGGCATTGCGGTCGCTTAGATGGAAGCACCCCGCGTGGCCCCGCGGTGATCGAAGGCCGGATCTTTCGTGGGCGCGCGCGCGGACTGACCACCATCGCACCGCCGCACGCCGCTGCGGATTCCGGCGTGGCGGTCGCGGCCGGGGCCGCTCCTACGGAATCGTTGGCAGGATCCGGCGGCGGTCGCAGGCCTGTCGTCTCGTAGGAGCGCGCTGGAGCGCGACCGCCATCGCACCGCTGCAGCGCTACCGCGGCTCGAGCATTGCGGCGCTCCGATGGAAGCACCCCGCGTGGCCCCTGCGGTGATCGAAGGCCGGATCTTTCGTGGGCGCGCGCGCGGACTGACCACCATCGCACCGCTGCACGTCGCTGCGGATTCCGGCGTGGCAGTCGCGGCTGGGGCCGCTCCTACGGAATCGTTGGCAGGATCCGACGGCGATCGCAGGTCTGTCGTTCCGTAGGAGCGCGCTGGAGCGCGACCGTCATCGCACCGCCGCGGCACCATCTCGCTTCGGACATGGCGGTCGCGGCTGGGGCCGCTCCTACGGGAGCGTTGGCAGGATCCGGCGGCGATCGCAGACCTGTCGTTCCGTAGGAGCGCGCTGGAGCGCGACCGTCATCGCAGCGTCGCAGCACGGCTGCGGATCCAGATGCATCGGTCGCGGCCGGGGCCGCGCCTACAGGTCGCCGAGCACCACCTGTGCGGCGTTGTGTCCCGGTGCGCCGGTGACGCCGCCGCCGGGATGGGTGCCCGAGCCGCACAGATACAGGCCAGGCAAGGCGCCGCGATAGCCGGCCTGGCCAAGCATCGGCCGGGCCGAGAACAGCTGGTTCAGGCTCAGCGCGCCGTGGAAGATGTCGCCGCCGACCAGACCGAACTCGCGCTCCAGGTCGAGCGGGCTCAAGGCCTGACGGCCCAGCACCGAATCGGCGAACCCCGGCGCGTAGCGCTCGACGGTGGCGATCATCAGGTCGGCGACCTCGTCGCGGTGCGCATCCCAGCTGCGACCGTCAGGCAGCGTCGGCGCGACGTGCTGGCAGAACAGGCTGGCGACATGCCGCCCCGGCGGCGCCAGCGAGTCGTCCAGCGTCGAGGGGATCAGCATCTCCACGATCGGCTCGCGCGACCAGCCATGCGTGCGCGCATCGCGCCAGGCGCGATCCATGTAGTCCAGGTCCGGCGCCAGGATGATGCCGGCGGTCAGGTGCTCACCGGGGCCCGGCAGTGCGCTGAAGTCCGGCAGCCGCGACAGCGCCACATTCATCCGGAACGTGCCCGAGCCGCAGCGCCAGTGGCGCATCCGCTCGCGCGTGGGCTCGGGCACCTCGTCCGGCGCCAGCAGGCGCTCGTACAGCAGTTTCGGATTGACGTTGGCGACCACCGCGCGGGCACGCAGCTGCTCGCCCTCGCTGGTTTCCACGCCGACCACGCGCCCGCGCTCGACCAGCAGCCGGCGCACGCCGCAGCCGGTGCGGATCTGCGCACCCGCCGCCGTCGCCGAGGCCGCCATCGCCTGGGTGATCGCGCCCATGCCGCCGATCGCGTGGCCCCAGGCGCCCTTCACTCCGTCGACCTCGCCGAACACGTGGTGAAGCAGCACGTAGGCACTGCCCGGCGCGTACGGGCTGGCGTAGTTGCCGACCACGCCATCGAATCCGAACAGCGCCTTGAGCGGCGCGCTCTCGAACCAGCGGTCCAGATACTCGGCCGCCGAGATCGTGAACAGGTCCAGCAGGTCCTGCCGCAGCGTGGCGTCCAGCCCGTGCAGGCGCTGGCCCAGACGCGCGCCGCGCAGCAGTTCCGGCAAGGCCTTCAGCCAGCCGCCATCGGTGACGTTCGGCGGTGGCTGCAGGGCCAGCGCGCGCAGCACGTCGGCGATCGCCTCCAGCCGTGCCTCGTAGGCCGGCAACGCCTGCGCATCGCGCAGGGAGAACTTCGCGACCTCCTCGGCGGTACGGCCGGCGCCGGTCAACAGGTAGCGGCCGTCGGGCAGCGGCAGGAAGTTGTTGCGCCGGCGCTGGACGATGCGCAGGCGGTGGCCGTGCAGGTCGAGGTCGGCGATCACTTTCGGCTGCAGCAACGACACCGTGTAGGACGCCACCGAGTTGCGGAAACCCGGATGGAACTCCTCGGTCACCGCCGCACCGCCGACCACCGGCCGGCGCTCGAGTACGGTGACGCTGCGTCCAGCCCGGGCCAGATAGGCAGCACAGACCAGGCCGTTGTGGCCGCCACCGACCAGAATCACATCGCGTTGCGAGGCATCGTTGCGCATCGCGCAGGTATACCACCGGCGTGCCTATACTGCCGCCACAGGGGGCCGGCGCAGGGGACGACGCATGGCCAGCGGGCGTGGCGGGGTTTCATCCGGTCCGGTGCAGACGGGGCCGGCACGCGCATGACCGGCGGACGACGGCCGCCCGCGCGCGCGCTGTGCATGCTGGTGCTGGCGGTCTGCGCCGCACTGGCGGGCATGGCCGCATGGCCGGCCACGGTCGACGACCGGGCTGCCGGCCTGCTGCAGCGTCCGGTCGCGCGCGCCGACGTGGTGATCGTCGCGCTCGATTCCGCGCTGCCGGACCCCGCGCGGACCTGGCCGCGGTCGGAGCTGGCCATGCTGATCGAACGGCTGCTGGCGCAGCAGCCGAACGCGCTGGTGGTTGACGCCCCGCTGTCCGGACACGGCGACGCCGCTGCCGACAGCCGGCTCGCCGCGCTGCTGTCCGGGCCGCCGGCAGTGATACCGACGCTTCCCGACGCGGCCACGCCGCTGCCGCCTGCACTGGCCGCGGTCGCGCGGCCGGGCCATGGCCTGCTTCCGCGCGATGCCGATGGGCGCGTGCGCCACTACCTGCCGCTGCTGTACGACGACACCGGCACCGCGTGGCCGGCACTCGCCGTCGCCGCGACCGCCGACGCGGCGCCGCCGACCACGGGCATGCCACCGGCGCGCTGGCGGCTGCCGGCCAGGGCAGCCGAGGTCCCGGTGTACTCCGCACGCGCCCTGCTCGACCGCCGTGCGCCGCTGCCGCCCCTGCGCGGACGCTGGATCGTGGTCGGGCCGATCCAGCCGGGCGGCGCCGCCGTGCTGCCGGGTCCGGCCGGCAGCGCGCCGCGGCATCCGGTCCAGTACCAGGCACTTGCCCTGCAGGCCTTGCTGGACGACGCGATGCTGGTGCCGCTGTCGGCGCCGATGCAGGCCCTGCTGTCGATCGTGCTGGTGCTGCTGGTGCTGCTGCCCGCCCCGCCCGGCCGGCGCTGGCTGCCGCCCGCCGCCGGCATCCTCGCCACGCTGGCGCTGGCCTGGTGGCTGCCGCGCGGGCCGGGCCTGTGGTTCGCGCCGGCCGCGACGCTGGTGCTGCAGTCGCTGGGCCTCGTCGCCTGCCTCGTCCTGCAGCATCCAGCGTGGAGTGGGTTGGCCGCACGTCGCCACCTGCTGGCCAGGCTGCGCCGGCTGCCTGTCGGCGGCGAGGGCGCGCATGCGCTGCTGACGATCGAACCGGCCGACGACGGCAGGCGCACGCGGCGACGCTGGCACTGCCTCGTCCGGCTGTTGCCAGCGCATGCGCGCCGGCCCGCGGACCTGGTCGCCCGCCTCGGCCCACGGCAGGTGGCCCTGCTGTTACCGGCGACGTCGCACGACGCGGCGCAGTCGATCCTGGACGCCATCCGCGGCGAGGCGGCCTTCGCCGGCCCCGCGCACCGCGATCCACCGCTGCAACTGCACGGCCGGCTCTGGGTCTGCGACGGTGGCGGCTGCGGCTGCATCGCCCGGTTGCAGACGCAGGGTGCCGGCCCACGCCAGCGCGGCCGGTCCGGCGATGCGGTCCCGCGCGGCCCCGGCTAGGCCACCAGCACCATCGCCGGATGCACCGGCGGCGGCCTGCGGTGCCGCCAGTCCCGCCCGCCATCACCGCGCAGGTGCGGACCCGGCCGAGTCCAGCACCCGGGGTGGCGCGGCACGTTGGCGAGGCCCGCGCACCAGGCGCCCGGGCCGGCCGGCACGCGGGAACGGGTCGCCGATGCCGGTGATGCACATGCCCCCGGCCGGCCTCCAAGGGGATGCCATCCGCATCGTCCCTGCGTCGCATGGCCGGCGCCGGGCAGCCATGCCGGTGCCGATGGCGGCACCATCCCGCGGCTCCCATGACGTCCGGCATTCCCTGCCCCCCGGACACGGGCGTACAGTCGCGGCCACCGTCCCGTCCCGGGGCGCTTCCACATCGCCCGCGACCGCGGGCCGGAGACCGTTCGTGAAGATCCGCACCCCACACGCTCTGCTGCTGCCGCTGGCCATCGCCGCGACCCTGGCCGCCTGCTCCAAGCCGGAAGACAAGGCGCCGGCCGCCGCCGCAGAGTCCGCGCCGACCGAGACCACGTTCCATCTGGACGAGAGCAAGCTGCCGGCCTACAACGCCTTCCACGCGTCCGATCTGGACACCACGGTCGACGCCTGCACCGACTTCGGCGCGCACGTCAACGGCAAGTGGCTTGCCGCCAACGAGATCCCGAGCGACCGCACCAGCTGGGGCGCGTTCACCATCCTCGACGAGCGCTCGGTCGCCGTGCAGCACCAGCTGGTCGAGCAGACCGCGGCGATCAAGAACCCCAACCACATCGAGAAGATCGTCGGCGATTTCTGGGCCACCGGCATGGACGAGGCCACGATCAACGCCCAGGGCATCGAGCCGCTGAAGGCCGACCTGGCCGTGATCGACGCGCTCGCCGACAAGGACACCATCGCCGCCTGGCTGCGCACCAGCGCGTCCAAGGGCGAGAACATGCTGTTCGGTTTCGGCGCCGAAGCCGACTTCAAGAACTCGGCCATGAACATGGCCTATGCGATGCAGGGCGGCCTGGGCCTGCCCGACAAGACCTTCTACATCGATGCCGACAAGGCCGACAAGCTCAAGGCCTACGAGGCGCACGTGGCCAAGGTGCTGGAGCTGTCCGGCGTGCCGGCCGCCGACGCCGCCAAACAGGCCGCCGACGTGGTCGCCTTCGAGACCCGCCTGGCCAAGGCATCGAAGTCCAGCGTGGAGCTCTCGCGCGACGTCTCGCTGTACTACAACCCGGTCAGCCTGGCCGATGCCGACGCCCTGACCCCGAACTTCAGCTGGACCGAGTTCTTCAAGGCGCAGGGCGTGGCCGTTCCGCAGACCTTCTCGCTGGCGATGCCGTCCTTCCACGAGGAAGTGAGCAAGGCCCTGGCCGACACCGATCCGGCGATCTGGCGCGCCTACCTGCGCTTCCACACCGTCGACGGCGCCTCGCCGTACCTGAGCGATGCGTTCGTGCAGGAGAACTACGCGTTCTACGGCAAGACCCTCAACGGCCAGGCCGAGATCAAGCCGCGCTGGAAGCGCGTGCTGGGCACCATCGAGGAAGACGCGGGCGAGGCCTTCGGCCAGCTCTACGTCAAGGTCGCCTTCTCGCCGGAAGCCAAGGCCAAGATGGAAACCCTGGTCGGCAACCTCGCCGCCGCGCTCAAGGAGCGCATCGAGGGCCTGCCGTGGATGAGCGAGGAAACCAAGGCCAAGGCCATCGCCAAGTGGGAGACCTTCACCCCGAAGATCGGCTACCCGGACAAGTGGCGTGACTGGAACGGCCTGAAGACCAGCCGCGACAGCTACCTGGCCAACGTGCGCGCCGCCACCGAGTTCAACTACCGGTGGAACCTGTCCAAGATCGGGCAGCCGGTGGACAAGACCGAGTGGGGCATGACCCCGCAGACGGTCAACGCCTACTACAACCCGCTGCAGAACGAGATCGTGTTCCCGGCCGCGATCCTGCAGCCGCCGTTCTTCGACCCCAACGCCGACGACGCGCTCAACTACGGCGGCATCGGCGCGGTGATCGGCCACGAGATGACCCACGGCTACGACGACCAGGGCGCGCGCTTCGGACCGACCGGCAACTTCGAGAACTGGTGGACCGAGGGTGATTCGAAGAACTTCGCCGGCCTCACCGACAAGCTGGTCAAGCAGTTCAACCAGTACAAGGTCGGTGAGCAGGCGGTCGACGGCCACCTGACCCTGGGCGAGAACATCGCCGACCTGGGCGGTCTGGCCACGGCCTACGACGCGCTGCAGAAGGCCAGCGCCGGCAAGGACGATCCGAAGATCGACGGCCTGACCCGCGACCAGCGTTTCTTCGCCAACTGGGCCACGGTGTGGCGCACCAAGTACACCCCGGAGAACGCCAAGATCCGCCTGGCCACCGACCCGCACGCACCGGCGCAGTTCCGCGCGTCGGGCGCGCCGTCGAACCTGCCGGCCTTCGCCGCCGCTTTCTCGTGCTCGCCGGGAACGCCGATGGCGCGCCAGGGCGACGCCCAGGTGGTGATCTGGTAATCGCGCAGCCGTCATGAGCGATGCATGGGGCCCGGCTTGTCCGGGCCTCATGCGTTGCGGCGGCCGTCGATCCGCGGCCAGCACTGCCCCCTGCTGGACACCGCACGGCCGTGAACGCCGGGCGCTGCGGCCGCGGATGCGCTTGCTACACTTTGCGCCACCTTTCGCATGGCCCGCCCACGATGATGTCCACGCCCCGCCCGCTCGTGCTCGCCCTTGGCCTCGGTCTGGCCGCTCTGCTGACCGCCCCGGTGGCCGATGCCCAGCGCAAGCGCGCCGCCCGTGCGCCGGCGGTGCCGCCGCAGTGCACCGATTTCTACGCCCAGGCCAACGCCGACTGGCTCAAGACCAATCCGCTGGCCGATGGCGTGCAGGCCAGCAGCGCGCTGGCCCAGCTGAGCGAGCGCAGCCTGCTGCAGCAGCGCGACCTGCTCAACGATGCGATGAACGCGCCGAAGAACGAAGTGCAGACCCGCCTCGGCGACTTCTGGGCCAGCGGCCTGGACGAAGCCGCGGTCGAGGCCGACGGCAGCAAGCCGATCGCGCCACTGCTGGCGCGCATCGACGCGATCAAGCGGGCCAAGGACGTACCGGCCGCGATCGCCGCGCTGCACCAGGTCGGCATCCCGGTGGCGTTCAACTTCGCGCCGGACGTGGACCTGAAGGCGCTGGACCGCCACATCGGCTACTTCATGCAGGGCGGCATGGGCCTGCCCGACCCGGCCTTCTACACCCGCAACGACGCCGACACCCAGGCCCTGCTCGTCCGCTACCGCGAGTACGTCAGGCAGGTGCTGACCCTGACCGGCAGCACGCCGGCCAAACTGGATGCCGACACCCAGGCGGTGCTCGATATCGAGACCGCGCTGGCGCGCAAGGCGCAGTCGCTGGCCGACCTCAACAATCCCTTCCGCACCTACACGCCGGTGGCCGTGACCGACGTGGTCAAGCGCTACCGCAACCTGCAGCTGGGCGCCTTCCTCGAGGCCCAGGGCGTCAAGGACGACCTGGTGTCGCTGCCGGACGCGGCGCTGTTCGCCGAACTCGATGCGATGGTCACCCGGGTCAAGCCGGAACAGTGGAAGGCCTACCTGCGCTGGCGCGTCGGCGATGCGATGGCGCCGTACCTGTCCAGGAGCTTCCGCGACGCCAGCTTCGGTTTCCGCGGCCAGGTCCTGGCCGGGCAGACCGCGCAGGCGCCGCGCTGGCAGCAGGTGATCGAGGCGATCAACACCGCCGCCGGCCCGATGCTCGGCCGCGAGTACGCCGAGCGCTACCTGGGCGCCGATACCCGCCGCCGTGCCGCCGCGACGATCGACGAGATCCGCGACGCGCAGATCGCCGCGATCGAGGCCAGCACCTGGCTCAGCGCCGAAGCCAAGGCCGAGGCCCGCACCAAGCTGCAGGAACTGAAGATCGAGGTCGGCACACCGCGCCGCGACCTGGACTACAGCGTGCAGCCGATGGGTCGTGGCAGCTTCGGCGGCAACATCCTGATCGCCTCCACCTGGCGTCATGGGCAGGAGATGAAGCGGATCGGCAAGGGCAACGCCGACCGCCGCTGGGACGTGCTGCCGCAGCAGCCGGCCCTCGCCTACGACATCGCCCAGAACCGCCTGATCGCCACCGCCGCCGTGCTGCAGCCGCCGGTGCTCGACACCAACGACACCGCCGCGCTGTACGGCGGCTTCGGCGCGCTGGTCGGCAACCAGCTGACCCGCGCGGTCGACGCCAAGGGTTCGCTGGTCGATGCACGCGGCGAACTGCGCGGCTGGTGGACGCCGGCCGACAAGGCCGCCTGGGGGCAGCTGGGCAACCGCGTCGCCGCCCAGTACGGCGCGCTGGCCTATCCGGGCCTGTCGGCGGCGAAGGTCAACGGCGCGCTGGTGCAGGAAGAAGCCCTGGCCGACCTGGCCGGCCTGGAACTGGCCTGGGCCGCGTATGCCAAGGCGCAGCCGGACGCCAAGCCTGCCGAGCAGCAGAGCTTCTTCCGCGCCTGGTCGCGGCTGTGGGCGCAGCAGGTCTCGCCGAACGTGGCCACCGAGCGTCTGACCGCCTCGATCCACGCACCGGGCCCGCTGCGCAGCGATGTGCCGCTGAGCAACCTGCCGGCGTTCGGCAAGGCCTTCGGCTGCGCCGCCGGCCAGCCGCTGCAGCGCGCCGAGACCGACCAGATCCGCGTCTGGCGCTGAGCGCCAACGGCTGATCCCGCCAGCGGCCCGGGGCGCGATGCGCTCCGGGCCGTTGTCGTTTGATGGCCCCGTCGCATGCACGTTGTGGTGGCTGGAGCGCGCCCGCATCGGCACCACGGATGCGATCGCCGCACACCGCACCGGCGCGGCGATCGTCCCGCGTCAGCGGCCTACTTGCCTGCGAGGCGGCAGGCGACGGTGCTGCGGACGCGGCAGCAGCCACGCCTGACGCTTCCGCGCGCAGATGCGGCCCTCACGCCGGAAGCTGACGGTAGAAGTAGCGCGTGGCCTGGAGGATGCCGGCCGGATCGCTCGCGTAGCCGGGAATGGTGCCGACCTCGACCCAGCCGCCGCGCCGGTACATCGCGTCGGCCGGCGAGTCGACCACCGTATCGAGCACCAGCAGGCGCAGTCCGCGCTCCTGCGCGTGGCTCTCGGCGACCACGAGCAGACGCGAACCCAGGCCCTGCCCGCGCGCCGCACGCGCCACCATCATCTTCTGCAGGTCGCCACGATGCCTGCCGTTGCTGCGCTGGCAAGGCGCCAGCTGCACGCTGCCGACCACCCGCCCGTCCTGCTCGGCGACCCACAGCTGCAGCGCGTCGCCGAGCGCGTCGCCGACACCGGCCCAGTACGCGGCCAGTGCGGCATCGTCGTCGTGCCCACCGAAGCCGACCGAGCCGTTGCCGTCGATCACGTCGCGCAGCAGCGCGACCAGTCCGGCGCGCAGGTCATCGTCGATATCGTGGATGCGGCGGATCGTGGCGGGCATGTCGAAGACCTGTGGACGGCCCCCCATTCTGCAACCGGCGCCACCCGGCGCAAACCCTGCGACAGCCTCAGTCGGCGAACATGATCTGCGCCGGATCGCGCACGGTGACGTGGGTCTGGTAGTAGTACCCGCCGCTGCGCCGGCCATCGGATTCGACGAAGGCGATCCTGACCCGGCGCGCCTGCCCGTCGACCAGCAGCCGGCGGTTGCGCAGGTCGGCCAACGGCAGTTGCAGGCGTGCGGCCACCTGGTCGGCGACCGTGGTCGGCATCGCGATCGTCAGATTGGTCTGGTGCCGGTAATCGCGTTCTGAGTTGAGGTAGGTCCTGTCGTCCTGCGTCCCGATCGCGCGCACCGTCAGCGCGAAACGGCCGCGGATGCCGAACACCGGATCATCGTTGGCCGCCTGCACCGCCTCGACCGGCTGGATCCAGCCGCTGCGCCGTTCCGGCACGCTGCCGCAGCCGGCGATTCCCACTGCCAGCAGGCAGCCCATCATCGACATCCGTGTCATCCAGCCCACTCCTTCGATGCGTTCGCGCGAGTGTCGCCGATCTGCGGCGCAGCCCACCATCGCGGCACGGTGACAGCCCGCGGCGGCGCGATGCCTGCGCTCACGCCGACCGCAGGCATCACCGGCCGAGGGCCGCCTCAGCGCGCTTCGATCCGGACCCGTGCCGGCGCCTTCGTCACCCGGACCGCGCCATCGTCCAGCGCCGCCGGCTGGCCATCGATGCTGACGGCGCCGGCTTCGGTGTCGTACGGCCACGGCAGCACCAGGCCACCGGGCGGCAGCGCGGTGCCGGCCGGCACATCCAGCTGCAGCACACCGTCGCGGCGACGCAGCGTGTACGACAGTTCGCCATGCGGCGTGCGCAGCCCGGAGATCGCGATGCCCTCGCCATCCAGCCAGTCGGCCGGCACGCCCGCGGCCAGCACCAGGCTGTCGTCGCGTTCGCGGGTGTAGGCGAACATGTCCAGCGCCGAACGCACGAAGTCCGAGGCCACCCAGGCATGCGGCAGGTCGCCGACGAAGAACGGGGTGCGCGGCGTACGCGACACCACTTCGGCCCACTGGTTCCAGGCCTGCGGCACGCGGTCGGCGAAGAAGTATTCGGTCGCGCTCCAGGCCCGTTCGCGCCAGCCCAGGCGCACGAACGCGGCCACGTTGCGCCACTCGTACGGCGTGTAGTCCTTCCATTCGCGGGTGCCGGCACGACGCTGCTCGAACTGGCTCCAGTAACGCTCGAAGGTGCCATGCAGCAGCTCGCGCGGCAGCCAGTCCTGCTCGCCGCCCGGCGCCAGCGCGATCGTGGTCGAGGTCGGGTCGAAATCGCCCAGCTCGGCCGCGCCTGGCAGGTAGTCGATGCCGTGCTGCTGCGTCGCCGCCAGCAGCGAGGCATGCAGGTCGTCGCGGAACTGATCGCGCGCCGCACGCATGCGCACGGCCTCGTCGGTCTTGCCCAGCGCCTCGGCCACCTCGACCGCGTCCTTGTAGCCGCGCAGCGCCCAGAAGTTGTCCCAGTACGAGTGCATCGGCTTGGCCGAATAGCCTTCGTGGCTGATCGACACCGGCATCATTCCGTAAAAGGCCGGATTGCGGGCGCGGTTCCCCTCGGTGCGCTCGCTGGCGCGCAGCTGCTCCATGTACTCGAACGCGCCGAGCACGTGCGGCCACATCGACGCGAGGAACACACCGTCGCCGGTGTAGCGCCAGTACTCGGCGATGTTGAAGATCAGCTCGCCGTGGCTGTCGTTCTCCGGCACCGGATCGCTGCCGCGGTCGTCGACGCAGCACGGCACCATGCCGTTCTGGAACTGGTACGGCGCATACCACTCCACGTAGTCGCGCACGACCTCGGGGCGGCCCAGCCGCAGCAGGCCTTCGGAGATCATCGCGCCATCGCGGATCCAGCTGCGCGCGTAGGAGCGCGTGCCCGGCTGCAGGCGCGGGCCGATCCGGGAAATCAGCATGTGCGCCAGCGCCGTGCGCAGCGTGTCGGCGAGCGGCTTGCCCGCTTCCGGCACGCCGATGCCGACCTCGTCCAGCTTCGCGTGCCAGTCGCGCGCGACCGCCTCCTGCCAGGCCTGTGCGTTCCAGTCGCCGGACTTCAGCGGCATGTCGCCGGTCATCGGAATCAGCAGGTCGACCTCGCGCGACTCGCCCGGCGCCAGCCGCATCGCGTAGACCAGCGCACCGGAGGCCAGCGCCTGCGGGTCGTCGACGCTGGTCGTCGCCGGCAGCGCGTCGGCGGCCAGATGCTCGACGTCGAGCCCGCCATCGAAGGTCGAGGCGAACACCTGCTGCGCCGGCTGCCGTGCGAACACGCGCGGCCGCCCGTCGACGCTGATCTGGTTCGGAGTCAGGGCGAGCGTGCGCAGCGGGCTGTAGCCGCCGATCGTGTTGAGGAACTGCGCCGGCGGATTGACCTGCAACGGCCGCACCGCCAGCGCCAGCCGGTAGTCGCGCGGCTGCGTGCCGGTGTTGCTGAGCCGGTAGCGCGCGACCAGCTGAGACTGCTCCGGCGTGCCGCGGGCGAAGCCGGTGACCTTCAGCGCCAGCGCCTGGTGCGACCAGTCAACGCTGGGGATCGGCAGGTAGTCGTCCTGCAGCGACTGCCGCGTCTCCACGTCGGCCCAGCCCAGCAGTGCCCCGTCGACCTGCACGAACGGCTCGATCGAGAAGCCGCCCTTGGCGACCTCGATCGCACCGTCCTCGCCGATCAGGCCCTGTTCGCTGCCGCCATCGAGGCCGAGGATCGTCCAGTACGGCTGCTCGCCGCTGAAGCCGCGCGGCAGCCGGCCTTTCGGCAGATCCGCGGCGACCGCCTTCAGGAATTCGTTCGGGTGGCTGGAGAACGCCAGCGGCTGCACCTCGACCTCGCCCAGCGCGAAGCCCGCGTCGGCGGCAGCAAGATCGAGGCGGATGTAGCGCGCCTCCGATTCCGGCAGCGACAGCCAGTCCAGATCGCCGCTGCGGCCCTGCGCGCCCGAGACCTCGCGCAGCTGCCGCCACTGCGCACCGTCGTCCGAGACCGACACCGTATAGCCTGGCGGTCTGCGCCCGTCCTGCCAGGCCAGGCGCAGACCGCCGAACTCGCGCGTGCGGCCCAGATCGAGCTGCAGGGTCTGTGCGCCGGCCCCCGCCTCCCATGCCGTGGCGCGGTCGCCATCGGCCGCCAGCGCGGCGTTGTCCGGCGTGCTGTCGGAGGTGGTCGCCGTGGATGCCAGCGGAGCGCCGTCATCGGCGGGCAGCGGCTCGAGGGTGAGCTGGTCGAAGCAGACCGAGCCCTTGCCGCCGGCATTGTTGTAGATCGTGAACTCGACCTTCTGGCTGCTGCGCAGGGTCCTGTCCGGATCCGGGCCCCAAGCCTTGTCGATATGCCGCTTGCGGTAACGAACCTCCTGCCAGGCCTCCGGGTAGTCGTAGCGCGGCCGGTTGACCCACCACACGTTGTCGCCGCTGGCATCGATCAGCTTGAACTGCAGATCGTTGGCCGGCGAGTCGCCACGCAGCTGGAAGCCGAAGCGATAGTTGTCCGGATACTCCAGCGGCAGGTCGCGCTGGATGCCGACATGGCCGGACACGCCGTTGTAGTCGTAGTCCAGGCACAACGCCTTGCCTTCCGCGCCGTCGACCTGGCGCAGCGTGCCGCTGACCTGGTTGGAGGTGACCACCCGCCAGGGCGTGATGTCCTCGAAATCGTCGAGTACGCGGATGCCCTGCCCTGCGTCGGTGCCCGTTGCCGTTGTGTCGCCATTGCAGCCGGCCAGCGCAGCGGCGATGGCCAGAACGCCGAACGTCAGCAGCGGGCGGCGATGCGATACGGCCCGGGAAGCGCGCGGGCGCATGTCGGTGTCGGCAGGCGCGTGCGGCGTGCGGATGTCGAGGATCTTCATGGCGTTCGTGGTTCCGGAAGTCGGGACGTGACGTGCGTGATGCGTTGAAGCGGAAGTTGCAGGCGGGTCGTGCGATGGCGGCTACCGGCTCGATGATCGTCGCAGCCTGATGCTGCCTCGCGGCGTGTTCGCCTGATACGGGCGCAACGGGTCCGTCATCTGCCGGGCGTTCGGACATCCGCACGGCAGTGCCGCGCCAGCGGATGTCCTCACCCCTTCACGCTGCCCAGCAGCAGGCCCTGGATGTAGTAGCGCTGCAGCAGCAGGAACAGCGCCAGTACCGGGATCACCGTGACCACCGCGCCGGCCATCATCATTTCCACGTCCATGATGTGCTCGCGCGACAGCGAGGCCAGCGCGACCGGCAGCGTGTAGTGCTCCTGGTCGGTCAGCACGATCAGCGGCCACATGAAGTCGTTCCACGCGGCCATGAAGGTGAAGATCGCCAGCGTCACCAGCACCGGCTTGAGCATCGGCAGCACGATCTGGAAGAAGATCCGCCACTCGCCGGCACCGTCGATGCGCGCGGCCTCCAGCAGTTCGTCCGGGATCGAACGCGCGTACTGGCGGACCAGGAAGATGCCGAACACGCCTGCCAGCGCCGGCAGGATCACCCCACCGAAGCTGTTGACCAGGCCGAGCTGCTTCATCATCAGGAACAGCGGCAGCATCGCCACCTGCGCCGGGATCACCAGCGCCGCCAGCAGCATCTGGAACACGCGCTCGCGCCCGGCAAAACGCAGCTTGGCGAAGGCGTAGCCGGCCAGCGTGTTGACCAGCAGCGACCCCAGCGTGATCGCCGCCGAAACCAGCAGGCTGTTGGCGAAGTTGCGGCCCATGCCGGTGCGGCCGAACAGCGCATGGTAGTTGTCCAGCGTGGCGTGCGAGGGCAGCAGCGGCGGCGGAAAGCTGCTGGCCTGCCCGGTCGGCATGAACGAGACCGACAGCATCCACAGCAGCGGCGCCAGGCTGACCAGCGCCAGCGCCAGCAGCGCACCGTTGACCAGCGCCGCGTGCCAGCGCGACTGACCGACCTCGGCGTTCATCGGGAAACACCCGCGCACCCGGAGGTGCGCTGCATGCGTGAAGCGCTCACACCAGCTCCTTCCTGCGGCCGATGCGCAGCATCAGCGTGGTCACGCCGAGGATGATCAGGAACAGCAGGAAGGCCACGGCCGAGGCACGGCCCAGGTTCCACCACTTGAAGCCTTCCTCGAACATGAAGTACAGCACGCTCACCGTGCTCTGCAGCGGATCGCCGCGGGTCATCACGTAGGGCTCGGCGAACAGCTGGAAATAGCCGGAGACGGTGATCACGCCGACCACCAGCAGCACCGGGCCGAGCATCGGCAGGGTGATGTGCAGGAACTGCTTCCAGCGGTTGGCGCCGTCGATGCGCGCCGCTTCGTACAGGTCCTGCGGAATCGCCTGCAGGCCGGCCAGGAAGATCACCATGTTGTAGCCGAAGTTCTTCCACACCGCGAACAGCATGATGGTCGGCATCGCCCAGCGCGGGTCGCCCAGCCAGTCCACCGGCGCGATGCCGATGTGGCCCAGGGTCCAGTTCACCAGGCCGTAGCTGGTGTGGAACAGGTAGCGCCAGATCACCGCCACGGCCACCAGCGTGGTCACCACCGGCGCGAACAGCGCGGTGCGGAACAGCGCCTTGAAGCGCGCCACCGGTGCGTTCAGCAGCAGCGCGGCGCCCAGCGACACCGCGATCGACAGCGGCACGCCGACGATCACGAAGTAGGTGGTGTTCCACAGCGACTTCCAGAACATCGGCGTGCGCAGCAGGTCGATGTAGTTGTCGAACGCGACGAAGCGCAGGTTGTCGCTGTCGGCCAGCGCGTACAGGTCGAAGTCGGTCAGGCTCAACGCCAGCGCCGACAGCACCGGCACGCCGAAGAACAGGCCGATGACCAGCAGTGCGGGGCCGGCGAACAGCCAGCCGGCGAGCGAGCGGTTCATGGCGCGCCCTCCGCTGCTCCGCTCTGGGCCTCGGCCGCCAGCGTGCGCTCGCGCTGCTGGATCCAGCGGCGCTTGGCCAGGATCGCGTCGACCCGGTCGTCGAGTTCGCGCACGGCCGCGTCCTGCGACTGGCCGCCACGTACCACCTGCTCGGTGACGATGCGCATCTCCTGCACGATCCGCTCCCACTCCAGCACCTTCGGCGCCGGCTTGACCCGCTCGAGCTGGTCGCGGAATGCGCGCGCCAGCTCGTCCTGCGCCAGCGCCGGGTGCTCCCAGGTGCTGCGCCGCGGCGGCAGGTTGCCGATCATGCCGTGGAAGCGCTGCTGGATGTCCGGCTGTGACAGGAACTCGACCAGCTTCCAGGCCGCGTCCTTGCGCTGCGAGCCGCGGAACAGCACCAGGCTGGTGCCGCCGGCGATGCCGGCACCGGGACCATCCGGGCCGGGCAGCGGCATCGTGCCCCATTGATCGGCAAGCTCGGGCGGCTGCCGCTTGCGGAATTCGCGGATGTTCCAGGGCCCGGACAGGTAGAACGCGTAGAAGCCGTTGAAGAATTCGTCCCAGACGTTGGAAATCTGGGTCTCGGACATCTTCGGCGCCCAGCCCTGCTCGAACATGTTGGCGTAGAAGCCCAGCGCACGGCGGAAGCCTTCGCTCTCGAAGTTGCCGTAGCCGTCGTCGTCGCGCAGCAGCGGATCGTCCTGCTGCAGCGCGAACGACAGCTGCTGCTCGAACTCGTTGAGCGGCATCAGGATGGCGTAGCGGCGCGGCCCGCCCTGCGCCTTGATCGCGGCCATCGCCCGCTCCCACTCGGCCCAGGTGGCAGGCGGCGTGTCGAAGCCGGCTTGGCGCAGCAGGTCCTTGCGGTAGTACAGAAGGCGCGTGTCGACGTACCACGGCACGCCCAGCAGCTGGCCGTCGATCACGCTGGTGTCCCAGATGCCCGGGAAGTAGTCGTCGGCCTCGACCACCGTGGAGGCGTCGACGTAGGGCTGCAGCGGCTCCAGCGTGTCCAGCGCGGCGAACTCGGGGATCCAGGTATTGCCCAACTGGCAGACATCCGGCAGCGCGTCGGCGGCGAAGGCGGTCAGCAGCTTCTCGTGCGCGGCCGTCCAGGGAATCTGCTGGATGTCGACACGGATGCCGGGATTGGCGCGCTCGAACTCGGGGATCAGCTCGGCCACCACCTCGGCTTCGCGCCCCATCGCCCAGAAGCGCACGACCTCGGTGTCGCCCTCGTCGCGCGCGCAGCCGCCCAGCACCAGCGCGAGCAGGCCGGCGCCGATGCAGGACAGGCCACGCCGCCAGCGCTGCTTCACTGGCCCTGCGACCGCTCGCTGGTCGCCTGCTGCTTCTGCGCCTCGGCGGCCGCCGCGCGCGACTCGGCCATGCCCAGCGCGCGGGCGGCGGCGGCGTTCGGGTTGGCCTGGTACGGCTCGCCGGCCTCGTCCTCGGGAGTCAGCCAGCCGCCCCGGAAACCCGCACGCTCCAGACCGAGCCGCACGTACGGGCTCTTCTTCATCACTTCCCAGACGAACTCGTTCCGGTAGTTGGCGATCATCGTCAGGATCGGGCCCTGGTCGATGCCGATGTAGTCGCTGGCCACCCAGCCCCGTCCCGGCACGCGCCGGCCGGTCTTGAGCGGGATGTCGTAGTCGAAGCTGGGATTGAACGAATCCAGGAAGCCGTAGCTCGAGTACAGGTAGTCGCCGAAGCGGCGGTGCATCTCCTCGGTGGCCGGGATCACCACCTCCGGCGCGAACACGATCGAGGAGATCGCCGCGGTCGGGGCGATGGTGCCGTCGTCGAAGTTCTCGCGCAGGCCCGCGCCGCGCGAGGAGTAATGGCGGAACTCGCGTTCCTCGCCCTCGTAGATCTGGCGCGTGTTCTGCGGGCCGTCGCCGGCGGTCAGGCCCCACACGTTCTCGCCGTACTCCTTCCACTTCATCGGGTTGGCGATCGCGTACTCGCGCTGCGCCAGTGCCGCGCGCCGGCTGTTGAGGAAGTAGTCGATGCCGCGCTCGCGCATGTACTGGTCCTGGATGTCGCGGAAATCGATCCAGACATGGCTGTACTGGTGGCCGAACAGCGGGCCGAAGCTCAGGTATTCCTGCCCGTAGTACACGCCCCAGTCGTGGTTGTAGGTGCGTGCCCACACCGTCCAGGCGTCCGGGCTGACCGGATGGGTCGGCGAGCCCAGCGCCAGGATGTAAAGCAGCATGGCCTCGTTGTAGCCCATCCAGTCGTGGACGATGAAACCGCTCTCGGGGAACCAGCCCATCGACACCAGCGGGTCGCGGATCTGCAGCCAGTTCCAGTCCACGCGCTTGTACAGCACGTCGGCCAGCTGGCGGATCTCCTTCTCGCGCGGGTCGTCGCCGTCGTAATACGCCTGGGCGAACAGCACGCCCATCATCAGCAGCGCGGTGTCCACGCTCGACAGCTCCACCCAGCTGTCGTAGCGATGGCCGTTCTGCATGTCGATGAAATGGTAGTAGAAGCCCTTGTAGGCGCCCTTGCCGGTGGCCTGCGGGCCCGAGGGAATGTCGCGGAAGAAGCGCAGCGTGGTCAGCGTACGGTCCACTGCCTGGGTGCGGCTGACCCAGCCGTTCTCGATGCCGATCGGATAGGCCGTCAGCGCGTAGCCCACCGAGGCGATGCTGGCGAACGGACGCGACGGATAACGGTCCGGGGTCAGCCCGTTGACCTCGTTGGTGGTGTCCCAGAAGAACTGGAACGTGCGCTTCTCGATGTCGCGGAACAGCGGCGGCAGTTCCGGGCGCGGCGGGCGCTCGGGCAGCACCGGCTCGATCAGGATCACGTCGGGCTTGGGCGGTGGAGGCGGCAACGACTCTGCCGGCGGTTGCGGGGGCTCGCGTCCACAGGACGCAAGCAGCAGCGCCATCGCCGTCGTCGCCAGAAGCAGTCGGACCTTTCCACCCATGCCGTGTGTCTCCTCCCCGATACCAGGATCGTTTCATGCCACCCCGGCCGGAGGATCCGGCCGGGGCCTTGCGTCGTTACCAGTGCAGACCGAAGGACAGCTTGAAGGTCCTGGGCAGGTTGGCCAGGATTTCCTGGTTGGACCGCTCGCCGAAGGCCGGGTTCGGCACCAGCGTGCCGTTCTGCACGTCACCACGGTTGGTGTTGAAGTTGACGTAGCTGCGGTCGTTGGTGACGTTGAACACGTCGCCGCGGATGCGCAGCTTCAGGTCGGTGCCGGTATCCCATTCCTTCTGCACCGCCAGGTCGAGCTGGCGCTGGCGCGAGGGGCTGAAGTACAGCGTCTCGAAGTAGCCGTTGGCGCAGCCGTCCACGAAGTAGCAGTTCAGCGCGTCCTTGCCCGGCGGCGAGGCGACGGTCAGCTTGGCCGAGAACTGCAGGCCCCAGTACTCGGCGATGCCGGTGGCCACGAAGCGGTGCTTGGAGATGCCGACCGAACGCACGAACTGGACGTTGTCCAGGTTCGGGTAGTCGAACGAGTAGTGCTCGTCGCTGTTGGCGGCGTTGCCGCGGTTCTCCTTGGCGTCGCTGTAGGTGTAGGCCATGGTGAAGCCCCACGGCGATTCCTCGGTGAACGGCTTGTCCACCGACAGCAGCAGCTGGGTGATGCGCGTCTCCACCGCGTTGTCGGCCAGGATCAGCGAGCCGTAACCGGGCAGCGGCTGCCCCCACGGCGCACTGCCGAAGGTCGCACCCGGCGCGTGGTAGCTGCCGTCCGGATTGCGGTTGCCCAGCGTGAACAGGATGCCGTCGTGGCTCTCGATGTAGGCCACAGCGGCCGAGGTGTTCCAGTCGTGGCCGCCGACGGTGACGATGTTGCGCATGCCCAGGCTCAGCTGGTCCGAGTACGGCACCTTGAGCTCGTTGTTGATCAGGTCGACCTCGGCGCCGGAGCGGCTGGGGCCGGAGATCAGCGCATACAGGTTCTGCCGGTCGTAGTACGCCGGATCCCAGGCGATGCAGTTGCCGGTGCCGACGGTGCAGGCATGGTTCGGCGAGTTGAACTGGTAGGTGAAGCTCGGGAACGCGCCCTTCGAGCGCTCCAGCGCCAGGTAGTCGAACACGTTGCGGTCGTAGGCACGGCCGGCACCGCCGAAGATCACGTGGCGCTGGTCGCCGAACAGGTCGTAGGAGAAGCCCAGGCGCGGCTGCCAGGCGTCCTTGAACGGCTTGCGGTTGCTGCCGGTGCTGATGTAGTCGTTGTAGTCGTAGTCCACGCCCGGGTTGTTGACGTTGGCCCAGCCGCGCAGCGCGTCGACCACGCCCTGCGGGGTCACGAAGTCCTCCCAGCTCGAGGAGGTCTCGTAGTCCCAGCGCAGGCCGATGTTCAGCTGCAGCTTGTCGGTGACATCCCAGTCGTCCTGGATGTAGATGCCGAACTGCTTGTTGTCCGAGGAGATGTTGCGGCTTCCCGAATAGTCGGGGGCGAACTGGACCTCGTACGGAATCATCGAGGCCAGCGCGGAATTGCCGGCCAGCAGGTTCGCGTAGTAGTCGTAACGGAACTGCGGGTTGTAGGGCTGCTGCTCGAACGCGTTGAGCTCGACGTCCTTGTACTTCACGCCCACCTTGATCGTGTGGCGGTCCCAGCCGGTGAAGGTCAGGTCGTTCTGGAAGCCCCAGCCCTTCTGGCCCTTGTCCTGGTAGTCGGCGCCGCCGCCCAGGTTGAGGAACACGCCGCGACGGGTCGCGGTCGGGCCCTGGCTCCAGCCGACGATCTGCTGGCCGTTGACCAGGTTGATCGCGCGCGGGTTGAAGGTGTCGTCCTCGTAGGTCAGGTGCATGTCGTTCAGCCAGTCGGCCGAACTGAACTGCCAGCGCAGGTCGTAACGCGAGCTCTCGTTGTTGTTGGTCTTGCCGAACGACTCGCTGTTGGGGCCGTTGCCGATGTCGGTGATCTCGCTTTCCTCGCGCTGCTTGGTCGACAGCTCGATCAGGTGGTTCTCGCCGGCCTGCCAGGTCAGCTTGCCGAACCACAGGTCCTGGTTGAACGGCACGGTGACCGTGTTGAGGTACTGCGCCAGTTCCGGGGTCAGGTCGCCGGCGTTGAGCTGGTTGTCGGCGCGCACGGTGCGCGGCCGGTCGAACTCCTTGGCCTCGTAGGTGACGAAGAAGAACAGCTTGTCCTTGATGATCGGGCCGCCCAGCGCAGCGCCGTACTGGGTTTCGCCCGAGGGATTCTTGAAGCCCTGGGCTTCCTCGATCGGCGTGGACTCGCGCCAGTCCGGCGTGCCGGTCTTGTCCCAGAAGAAATCGCCGCTGAACTCGTTGGTGCCCGACTTGGTCACCGCGGTGACCGCCGCGCTGCTGATCTGGTCGTACTCGGCCTTGTAGTTGGAGGTGATGACCTTGTATTCGCCGATCGCCAGCTGCGGGAACGGATTGCCCTGGCTCTGGGTCTGGCCGCTGATGCCGCCGGCCAGGGTGTAGCTCTTCTGGCCGACGCCGTCGATGAAGACGTTGACGCCGTTGGCGCTCTGCGCGCCGCTCTTGAGCTGGGTGGTGTTGTTGGAGCGGGTCTCGAAGACCATGCCCGGCACGGTGTCGGCGAAGGCCAGGAAGTTGCGCGAGGCCTGCGGCAGCGCCTCGATCTGGCGCTGGGTCACGTAGGTGGCCACTTCCGAGGTCTTGGTTTCCACCGCCGCGGTCGCGGTGACCTCGACCGCGTCGAGCGTGGTCGCGTCGCCCGCGCTGGCGGTTTCGGCCACGCCGCCGACGCCGAGATTGAGGGTCGCGGTCTGGCCGACCTGCACCGTCAGCTCCTGCACGTTGGTCTGCCCGCCGGACTCGACCTGGATGCGGTAGCGGCCCGGCGGCAGGCCGCCGACCGAGTATCCGCCACCGGCCGAGGAGCGCGCGGTGCGGCTCAGGCCGGTTGCGGTGTTGGTCACGGTGATGGTGGCGTCGCTGGCCGGCGCCGAATCGGCCATCACCTGGCCACGGATGGTCGCGCTGGTGCTCTGCGCGAACGCCGGGGTGACGCCCAGCGCCAGACAACTGGCGAGCGCGACGGTCAGCAGCTTGCGGTGCGGCGCTTGGTGGTTCGGGTTCATCGCGGTGCTCCCTCCCAGGAGATGGTGCTGCTTGGTCATGAGGCTTGTTCGTCCAGCCGTTCGGAATGGGCCGGCGGATGCGATGCACGACGACTGACGCTGGACTGGCGCACGACCAGTTCAGGCACCAGCATCTGGTGTCCAGGAACGAGGGATTCGTCCGAATCCATCTGCGAGAGCAGGCGCATCAAGGCTTTTCCGCCGAGTGCGGCGATACTCACCTGCATCGTTGTCAAAGACGGGTGAACGAAGCGCGCCAGCGGGATGTCGTCGAAGCCGGCCAGCGCGATCTGCTCGGGCACGCGCACTCCGGCCTGGGCGAATGCGTACAGGCAGCCGAGCGCCATCATGTCGTTGGCGGCGAACACCGCGTCCGGCAGCGCGCCGCCTTCGAGGATCCGCGCCCCGGCCTCGTGGCCCGAAGCTTCGTCGAACCGGCCCGGATACTCGATGCCCAGCGCGCCCGGCTGCGCGGCGATCGCCTCGCGGAACCCCCGCAGCCGCTCGTCGGCGTCGTGGTTGCCGTCGGGGCCGCCGATGAAGGCGATGCGGCGATGGCCCAGACCCAGCAGGTGGCCGGTCATCGCCAGCGCGCCGGCGTGGTTGTCGATGCCCAGCGAGGGCCAGACCTGCTCGGGCTGGCGGGTGTTGATCAGCACCGCCGGCAGGGTGTCGGGCAGGTTGTCGGCGAGAAAACCCGGCTGGTCGGCATAGGGCGACATCACCAGCAGCCCATCGACCCGGCCACGCATCGCGCGCAGCGCCGCGCCCTGCTCTTCCGGGTCACCGTGATAGCTGGACAGCAGCAGGTGGCGCCCGCGGGACCGGGCCACCGCGTCGATGCCGCGGATCAGTTCGGAGAAGAACTCGCCATGCAGGTCCGGCAGGACCACGCCGATGGTCTGGGTGCTGCGGCTGGACAGGCTGCGGGCGGCGGCGTGCGGGCTGTAGCGCAGACGGCGGGCGACCTCGAGCACCTGCTGGCGCACCGGCTCGGCGACATTGCTGTGGCCATTGAGCGCACGCGACACGGTAGCAACGGAGACCCGCGCTTCACGCGCGACATCGCGGATCGTGACCGCCTGACGTCCCATCCTGCGTCCTCTTCCCGGCTCGGCGGCCGCAATGTAACCGTTTTCAAGCGCCATGGCGAACCCACCACTTCCAGGCAGGAATCCCCTTTCCGATCAGTGACCTGCGGCGCACGCAAATTGCCGCGCCGCAACACTGAATAGGCGGATTGTCGCGCTGTTGCCAGCCGCTGGACAAGCGGGGCAACGCGCCTTGCCGCACTCCCGGCTCAGGCCAGCACGACCCGGAACGGGCGCACCTCGACACGGGCATACACGCCCGCCGCCACATAGGGATCCGCAGCCGCCCAGGCCCGCGCCTCGTCGAGCGAGCGAAAGCGGGCGATCACGACGCTGCCGCTGTATCCCGCCGGCCCCGGATCGTCGGCGTCGATCGCCGGACACGGCCCCGCCACCAGCAGGCGACCGGCATCGTGCAGCGCCTGCAGCCGCGCCAGGTGGCGCGCGCGCACGGCCAGCCGGCGCTCCAGCACATCGTCCCCGTCGTATCCCTCTATCACGTACCAGCGCATGCGCCTGCTTCCCGTCCGGTCGGTCCGCGGGCATTCTGTTCCGCGCCGGCTTGACCGATGCCCACCGGCCTGCGCCTGCCCGCTGGACAGCCGCCGGCGCAGGCCTTACGCTTGGCACCACATGCGGCCGGAAGCAGCGGCCCGTCGGCGCCACGGCCTCTTCCCGAAGCGGGGAACGCCCATCTCCCGACGACCGATCCGCTGACCCGCTCTCCGCAGCAGACGACCTCCCCCGGCTGTCGGCCACCGCCTCCCCCTGCGGTGCTCCGGGCCTGTTTTGATGTGCATGTAGATGCGGCGTACGCCCGACGACTTCCGTGGGCGTCCGTCTCCGCAGGTGGCGGCAGTCTGGCAGCTGCGCGCGCCCCTCCCGGGCATGGCTTCCGAGTAGATGAGTTCCGAAACCGCGCAAGACGCGATCCCGACAACGCAGGCGACGTCCTCGGTTCCGCACCAGCACGAAATGCCGCTGGCGGTGGTGCATGGGCAGCCGGTGCTGCAGATCCCGCAGGACCTCTACATCCCGCCGGATGCGCTGGAAGTCATCCTCGACGCCTTCGAAGGGCCGCTGGACCTGCTGCTGTACCTGATCCGCCGGCAGAACCTGGACATCCTGGACATCCCCGTCGCCGAGATCACCAGGCAGTACGTGGACTACATCAACGTGATGCAGGAACTGCGGTTCGAGCTGGCGGCCGAGTACCTGGTGATGGCCGCGATGCTGGCCGAGATCAAGTCGCGGATGCTGCTGCCGCGGCCGGTCAGCGAGGACGGCGACGAGGCCGATCCGCGCGCCGAGCTGGTCCGCCGGCTGCAGGAGTACGAGCGTTTCAAGCAGGCCGCCGAGGACATCGACGCCCTGCCCCGGCAGGACCGCGACACCACGCCGGTGCAGGCGCACGTCCCGGACCGCCAGGCGATCCGGCTGCCGCCGCCGGTGGACCTGCGCGAGATGCTGATGGCGCTGCACGACGTGCTCAAGCGCGCCGAGCTGTTCACCGGCCACGCGATCAAGCGCGAGGCGCTGAGCGTGCGGCAGCGGATGGGCGAGGTGCTGTCGCGGTTGAACGATGGCCGGTTCCACCGTTTCGAATCGCTGTTCACCGCCGAGGAAGGCAAGCTCGGCGTCCTGGTCACCTTCCTGTCGCTGCTGGAACTGGCCAAGGAACAGCTGCTGGACATCGTCCAGGACGCACCGCTGGCGCCGATCTACGTCAAGTCGCTGGCGATCGGCAACACCAACGAGCCGCTGCAGTTCCACAGCGAGTTCGACGAACACGACGACGACGGCGAAGCCGCCGTCCGCTGATGCCCTTCCTTTCCCGAGAATCAACGCCGCTGCAATGGACCAAGCGCTGATCACCCGCATCGTCGAGGCCGCCCTGCTCGCGGCCAACCAGCCGCTGGCGCTGGCCCAGCTGCACGGGCTGTTCCCGGAGGACGAGCCGGCGCCGCCGGGCAGCGTCGAGCGCGCGCTCGACCTGCTGCGCGAAGGCTGCGCCGACCGTGGCGTGGAACTGGTCGAGGTCGCCTCCGGCTTCCGCTTCCAGGTCAAGGCCGACGTCCACGCGTGGGTCGCCCGCCTGTGGACGGAGCGCAAGACCCGCTACACCCGCGCCACGCTGGAAACCCTGGCGCTGATCGCCTACCGCCAGCCGATCACCCGCGGCGAGATCGAGCAGGTCCGCGGCGTGGCGGTCAGCAGCAACATCATCCAGGCACTGGAAGAACGCGAATGGATCCGCGTGGTCGGCCACCGCGACGTGCCGGGCCGGCCGGCGCTGTTCGGCACCACCCGCACCTTCCTCGACTACTTCGGCCTCAAGCGCCTGGACGAACTGCCGCCATTGTCCGAACTCAAGGACATCGGCGAGCTGGAGCCGCAGCTGCCGCTGGATCCGGATGCGGCGCCCGCCGCGGCCGGCATCGCCGCCGGCGACGCGGCCGGGCCGGACGCTTCCGGCGATGCCGGCGCCGACGCACCCGGTGCGGACGCCGACCCCGGCGACGGGCAGGACACGCCGGATGCCGTTCCCGCGGAGGCGGCCGAGGCCGCTTCCGGCACCACCCACGCGCAGGCGGATGCCGGCGCGAATGCACCCGAAACCACCGCGGACGCCGATGCGTCCGACGCGACCCACGACACCCAGGCCCCGGAAGACACCGACGGCCGGAGCACCCACTGATGACTGATTCAACCCCACGCAAGCCCCTCGGCAAACTGTCGCTGAAGCGCGGCGAAGACGCCGCCGCCACCGCCAAGCTCGAGGAGCGCCTGCACAAGGTCCTGGCCCAGGCCGGACTCGGCTCGCGCCGTGCGCTGGAACAGCGCATCGCCGACGGCCTGGTCAAGGTCAACGGCGAGACCGCCCAGATCGGCCAGAGCGTCCGCAGCGGCGACCGCGTCGAGCTCGACGGCAAGGCCTTCGTGGCCTCGGCCCTGACCGAACCCGCACGCGTGCTGATCTACAACAAGCCCGAGGGCGAGGTCACCACCCGCGAGGATCCCGAAGGCCGCCCGACCATCTTCGAGGCGCTGCCGCCGCTCAAGGGCGCACGCTGGATCGCGATCGGCCGCCTGGACATCAACACCACCGGCCTGCTGCTGCTCACCACCGACGGCGAGCTGGCGAACGCGATGATGCACCCGTCCTACGAGGTCGAGCGCGAATACGTCTGCCGCGTGCGTGCACCGGAAGGCGAGGAGAAGGTCGCCGACGCCATCGTCGACCGCCTTGCCCGCGGCGTCGCGCTGGAGGACGGCCCGGCCAAGTTCGACCAGATCGAACGCATCGGAGGCACCGATTCGCACGACTGGTTCAAGGTCGTGGTCAAGGAGGGCCGCAACCGCGAGGTGCGCCGCCTGTGGGAATCGCAGGGCTGCCAGGTCAGCCGCCTCAAGCGCGTGCGCTACGGCAAGATCGCGCTGCCGCGCGAACTGCTGCGCGGCCAGTCGCAGGAAGCGGCCGCCACCCAGGTGGCCGCACTGCGCAAGGAGCTGGCGCTGGAGGAAGGCGTCGCCTCGGCGCTGACCCTGCAGCCGGTGATCGGCCAGCGCCGCGCAGCCAAGGCCACCGTGCACATCGGGCGCGATGGCGGCCGTGGCCAGGCCTACGTCAACGGCAACAACACCGCCGACGAAGGCCGCGAGCTGCGCCGCTTCGATCACGTCCGCGAGGACCGCCGCGGCGGTCGCGGCGGCAACAAGAAGCCGCACGGCGGCCTGACCGTCAGCGGCGAGATGGCGGCCAAGCAGTCGCAGAAGCCGTTCAAGCAGCGCAAGGACAAGGGCCTGAAGCCGCTGCCCGAAGGCAATCCCGCCGCGTTCCGCACGTGGTACGTGCCGGACGGCGTCGGCACCGGCCCCAGCGGCCACCGCAACGCCGGTCCGAAGAAGCCGTACTACGGCAAGTCCGGTGCAGGCGCTGGTGCAGGCGGCCCCGGCGGCGGCGGCCAGGGCCAGCAGCGCAAGCCGCGGCCGTACGGCCATCCCGGCAATGCGCCGCATTTCCCGTCCGACCATGCCACCCCGGGCGCGTTCCCGGGCAACGAGCGTGGCCGCGGCCCGCGTCCTGCCGGCGGCGGTCGCCCCGGTGGCGGCGGTCCGGGCGGTGGGCGTCCCGGCGGCGGCCCTGGCGCTGGCCGTCCGGGCGGAGGCCACGGTGCAGGCCGTCCTGGTGGCGGCGGTCCGGGCGCCGGGCGCCCGGGTGGTGGCCGGCCTGGTGGCGGCCCCCGTCCCGGCGGTCGCCCCGGTGGCGCCCCGCGCGGCGGCAACCGTGGCCCGCGCGGCCAGGGCTGATCGCACGACGCGTCCGGGACACCGCCGAATCGATGTCGAGTTTCGATCATGACCTGCTGGTCGTCGGTGCCAGCTTCGGTGGCGCCGCCTGCGCGATCGCCGCCGCCTCGGCCGGGCTGCGCGTCTGCGTGGTCGAGCGCAAGGACGATCCGGGTGCGCGGCTGCACACCACCGGCATCATCGTGCGCGAGGCCGCCGAGCACACGCTGCTCGGCCAGGCACCGGCCGAGTGCCTGCAACGCGTCGAACGGGTCCGCCTGTACGCGCCGTCGCTGCGCGACATCGCGCTGGCGGCGCCGGGCTACTACTTCCTGACCACCGACACACCGGTGCTGATGCGCTGGCTGGCCGGGCAGATCCCGGCCCATGGCGCGGAACTGCGGCTGGGCACGTCGTTCACCACGGCGCAGCGCGACGGCGACGGCTGGCAGGTGCCCGGCATCGGCCGCGTCCGCTGGCTGGTCGGCGCCGACGGTGCCCGCTCACGCGTCGCCGAGCGCACCGGGCTCGCACCGGTGCGCGACTTCCTCTACGGGGTCGAATACGAGTACGCCGGCGCATCCCTGCCCGAACCCGATGCGTTGCACTGCTTCGTCAGCCGTCGTTTCGCGCCGGGCTACATCGGCTGGGTCGCGCAGAATCCTGCCGGCGTGCAGGCCGGGCTGGCACTGCGGCACGACGCCTCGCGTGCGCGGCTGCCGGACATCGCCGGCTTCCTCGAACGCATCGCACCGAAGGTCGGGCTGCCGGTCGGGCGCAGGCCCGATGCGATCCGTGCCGGCCTGATCCCCTGCGGCGGCCCGGTCTCGCCGCTGGCGCGGGCCGGTGTGATGCTGACCGGCGACGCGGCCGGCATCGTGTCTCCGGTCACCGCCGGCGGGATCCATTCGGCCTGGGCGCATGGCTGGGCGATCGGCGAGGCCGCGGCCGCGCATGCGCGGGGCGTGGGACCCTCGCCGGAGGCGGTGGCCGACGCGGCCGCACCGCGCTTCCGGCGCAAGCGCCTGCTGCGCTGGGCGTTCGACCATTTCCAGATGGACTGGCCGTTCGACCTGCTGCTGCACTCCGCGCCATTGCGCTGGGCCGCCGAGCAGGTCTATTTCCATCGACGCGGCACGCCCGGGCACTGAGCCCGGGCGGCCCACCGGCTCAGCGCGGTTCGATCACGAAATTGCCGAAGCCGACACCCAGGTCCCAGCCGCGACCGGTACCGGCCAGTGCCAGCGACACCTCGCCCTTGGTCACCACCTGCGCCTTGCTCGACTTGACCGCGCCCGCATGCGCCTCGGCTGCGGCGTAGGTGCCCAGGGTCTCGTTGATGCTCTTCACCCCGGAGAACTCGCCGGTGCCGTTCTCGATGGTGGACTTGCCGAAGGTGATGCCGCCGCCCTTGGCGCTGATCTTCACCGGCAGGCTGCTGCCGTTGTCGCAGGTGATCGTGCCGGTGCCCGATGCGGTCTTGTAGAACGCCGACCAGCCGGACAGGTTGAAGCTGAGCTTGCAGTCCACTTCGCGCGCCTGCGCCAGCGGCGCGGCGGCAAGCAGGACCAGCGCAGCGAGCAGTGCATGCTTCTTGTTCGACATGGAAACGCTCCGATCCGGTGTGGGAAACGCGGCCGAGCATAGCAGCGGGTTTCGTCACGCCTCCGTGGATTCAGGCGCCGCGCAGAGCGGCCGCCGGGCATCCGTTCAGATTCCTGAGTCCCTTGTCGTCTGCCGCTTCAAGCGACGTCGCGAACCGATCAACAGGGCACCGCCCATGATCCGGCAGCATGGCAGCCCTGCCCTGCCAGGAGACCCACGGTCTGGTGCGTGAGGATCGCCGCGCACGACCGTGCGCCAACGTCACACGTGCTGGCGTGCCCACTGCAACAGCGCCTGCAACGGCATCGCCCCCGACTGCCGGGCCAGTTCACGCCCATTCCGGAACAGCACCAGCGTCGGGATGCTGCGGATGCCCAGGCGCGTGCCCAGCCCCGGCTCGGCCTCGGTGTCGACCTTGGCCAGCCGCATGCGTGGCTCGAGCAACGGCGCGGCCTGCGCATAGGCCGGCGCCATCGCCCGGCACGGTCCGCACCAGGGCGCCCAGAAGTCGACCAGCAGCGGCCAGTCCGAGCGCAATGCGTGCGCGTCGAAGCCCGGCGCGGTCAGCGCGAACGGCGCGCCCGGAAACAGCGGCTGGCGGCAGCGGCCGCAGACCGGTCCATCGGCGATCCGGGCCGCAGGCACGCGGTTCAGTGCGTGGCACTGTGGACAGGCAAGCTGGATCGGATCGGTGCTCATCGGGGGGACCTGCTTCTCAGGAGCGGCAGCATCGCGCAGCCGGCGTGACGGGAACATCCCCCGTCCGGGGAAACGCGACGGAACCTGCCCGATATCCTGCCGCGCGCGCCATCCGGCACCTGCGCCAGACCTTGCCTGGATGACCGGACGCCGGATCCACCGACAACTGTCCACCGACTGCATGCGCCGGCGATGGCGGCAGAAACAGCGCGTGCCGGATTCGGTCCCGATGTGCGGGAAACCCTGCTGCATCGGTGGCGGGCGGATCATTCCGGGCATGCCGTTGCGGCGGCATGCGCGATGCGTGGCGACAGGTGTCGCGCTCAGCGCAGCTCGAACGCGTCCGCGTCCAGCATCGCCGGGAAGCGCTCGCGGTGCGCGGCCAGCGCCGCGGCCGAGATCGTCGTGGTCACCACCTGCTCGCGCTCGCGGATCTCGACCTGTGGCTGGCCGAGGAAATCGATCACCGCGCTGTCGCCGCTGTAATGCAGCTCGTTGCCGTCGACGCCGACGCGGTTGACCGCGGCCACGTAGCACAGGTTCTCGATCGCGCGCGCGCGCAGCAGCGTCTTCCACGGGTAGGCGCGTGCCGACGGCCAGTTGGCGACGAACAGCTGCAGGTCGAAATCCATCGCGCCCGGCCGTTCCACGTCGTAGCGGTTGCGGCAGAACACCGGGAAGCGCAGGTCGTAGCAGACCTGCGGATTGATCCGCCAGCCCTTCCACTCCACGGTCAGCCGCTCGCGCCCGGCGGCATAGCGCTTGTGCTCGCCGGCATAACGGAACAGGTGGCGCTTGTCGTACCACTGCAGGCCGCCATCGGGCGTGGCCCACAACATACGATTGAACACACCCTCGTCCGTGCGCAGCTGCGCACTGCCTGTGACCGCGGCGCCGAGCCGTGCGGCCTGCTGCTGGATCCACGCCACGGTCGGGCCGTCCATGCCTTCGGCGCGGTCGATCGCGTCGTTGGAGAAGCCACTGGTGAAGGTCTCCGGCAGGATCACCAGATCGGTCGTGCCGGCAAGCGGTGCCAGCAGCGCACCGTAGTAATCGCGATTGGCGGCCGGGTCGTGCCAGCGGGTGTCGCCCTGGACGAGCGAAATGCGGAGGTCCTGCATGCGTGGGACTTCGTGGGTTCGGGATGCGAAGGCTAACCGGCCCGGGTGCTTCGGCGCGAGAACGCCAGCACCAGGATGCCGACCAGCGCCGCCAATGTCAGCAGCGTGAACCAGCCGGACCTGGGTCCCAGCCCATTGCCCAGCATGCCGACGCTCCAAGCTAGCCAGAACACCGACTCCCACACGCCGCCACGCACTGAATAGCCTTGCCGGATCCGGAACGGCCGTCGTCCGCGCAGCTGCGGCGCGAACGCCAGCACGACCAGCCGCGCCGACGCCCACACCAGCCCCAGGCCTGCGGCCACCAGCACCAGAAGATCGAGCACCCCGAAGATTCCATCCGCCATGTCCGTGCCTCCATGCACGCGGTTTGATTCAGAGCCTGCGCAACCGCTCGATCGCCGCGTCCAGCGTCGCCTCGTTCTTGGCGAAGCACAGCCGGGCCAGGCGCTGGCCGGCCGGCGGTGCTTCGTAGAACGGCGACAGCGGAATCGCGGTGACGCCATGCTCGATCGTCAGCCAGCGCACGAACTCATGGTCCGGCAGGTCGCTGACGGCCGAGTAGTCGACCAGCTGGAAGTAGCCGCCCGGCACCGGCAGCGGCTTCAACCGCGTGCCCAGCAGCTGCTCGCGGAAGCGGTCGCGCTTGGCCTGGTAGAACGCGCCCAGCTGCTCGTCGTGTTCGGGCTCGTCGCGGATCATCGCGGCGAACGCATGCTGGGCCGGCGCGAAGGTGCAGAACACGTTGTACTGGTGCACCTTGCGGAACTCGGCGCTCAGCGCCGGTGGCGCGATCGCGTAGCCGATCTTCCAGCCGGTGCAGTGGTAGGTCTTGCCGAAGCTGGAGATCACGAACGCGCGCGCGGCCAATTCCGGCCAGCGCAGCACCGACTCGTGGCGGCGCCCGTCGAACACGATGTGCTCGTAGACCTCGTCGGAGATCAGGGTGATGTCGGTGCCGTCCAGCAGCGCCGACAGCGCGCGCATGTCGGCCTCATCGAACATCGCACCGGATGGGTTGTGCGGGGTGTTGACGATCAGCGCGCGGGTGCGCGGCGATACCGCGGCGCGGACCCGCTCCCAGTCCACGGCGAAGGTCTGCGGATCCAGCGGCACGTGCACCGCGCGCGCGCCGGCCAGTTCGATCGCCGGGTCGTAGCTGTCGTAGGCCGGGTCGAGCACGATCACCTCCTCGCCGGGGCGCACCACCGCGTGGATCGCGTTGAACAGCGCCTCGGTTGCGCCGCTGGTGACGGTGACCTCGGTGTCCGGATCGACGGTGCGGCCGTAGCAGCGCAGCGCCTTGGACGCGATGGCCTCGCGCAGCGGCGCGACGCCGGTCATCGCCGCGTACTGGTTGTGGCCCGCGCGCATCGCCCTGTCCAGTTCGTCGACCAGCCGCTGCGGCACCGCGAAATCGGGGAAGCCCTGGCCCAGGTTGACCGCGCCGTGTTCGGCCGCCAGCTGCGACATCACGGTGAAGATGGTGGTGCCCACGCGGGGCAGCTTGGTCGGCGGGGTCTGGTACATCGGGAATCCGTGCAGCGGCGTGAACGGCGAAGTGTACGCAATGCCGGTGTCGCGCGATCATGCGGCATGACCGCTACCGGCATTCCCGATCCGCAAGCGCTGATGCAGGCCTGGCGGGCCGCGCGCTACCGGGTGCTGCTCGACGGCGCATGGGTGCCGCTGGCGATCGACGCGCCGCTGCCGGCCGTGCTGGACCGCGATGTCGCCGGCGCGCCATGCGCGCTGCTGACCGCATTCAATCCGGGCTCGGTCCCGGTGGATGCTTCGCGCAACCGGCTGGCCGACACCGCGCTGCGCTCGGCGATCGATGCGGGTGGCTGCCGACGGCTGCCGAGCCTGGCCGATGCCGTCGATGGCAGCTGGCCGGAGCCTGGCTGGCTGATCGTGGGCATCGACATGCATGACGCCGATGCCCTCGCCCGCCGCTTCGGCCAGGCCGGGCTGCTGTACCGGTCGCCGGCGGGCCCGGTGCTGCTGCGGATGCCGGATCTGTCCCGGTCGGCATGACGGTGCCGGGGTGAGCCCGCTGCATCCTCCTGGGTTCAGCCGGCGATGGAACGCGCCATCGTCGCGACCCGGACCGGCTGGTCGTGATAGCGCCCCATCCAGGTATCGACCACCTCGAAACCGAACCGGCGATACAGCGTCTGCGCCGCCGCGTTCGAGGCAACCACGCTCAGGCGGTCGATCCGGGGGATGCGCGAGCAGCCGGCCGCCCAGGCCCTGCCCACGCGCCTCCGGATGCACGAACAGGCCGGTGATCTCGCGCCCGTGGCACGCACCGTAGCCCTGCAGCGAGGTGTCGCCGCAGACGAACACCGTCGAGCGCTGGAACGTCGCGAACCGCTCGGCGTCATGGTCGAGCGCAACCAGCGCGGGCACGCGGCCCTCGTTGCGGAGTTCGTCGAGCTTGGAGGCGGCGTACACGGCGAGCACGCCGGGGAGGTCGCCTGTCTCGAACGGTCGGATCGTCATGCGCGCATCCTCGTCTACATTCGTCGGCACACGTCATTGGTCGCGTCGACGCATGCCCCGCTGGAGCCGCTTGCCAGCCGGTGAGATGCCGTACGCACGGAGAAGCGGTGATCCGCATCGGCCGCCCGATGCGGTGCAGGCCGGGGAGCACGACATGCGGCATGGGCATCGAGCCCATCTGCGGCGATCTCACGCGAGCACGGCGCCACGCGCACATCGCGCCATCGATCTCCGGGCCAATCGCGGGCTTTCGACCTGCGCCGCCGGAAGCGCTCCAGCATCGCCGCGACAGCGGCGGACTGGAGCGCGTGCAGCGTCAGCGCAGCCCGGTTTCGGCGCGGGCGATGACCAGCCGCTGGATCTCCGAAGTGCCTTCGTAGATCTCGGTGATCTTGGCATCGCGGAAGTAGCGCTCCAGCGGCATTTCCTTCGAATAGCCCATGCCGCCATGGATCTGCACCGCCTGGTGGGTGATCCACATCGCCGCCTCCGAGGCGGTCAGCTTGGCGATCGCCGCCTCGGCCGAGAACGGCCTGCCCTGCGACTTCAGCCAGGCCGCGCGCAGCGTCAGCAGCAGCGACGCGTCCAGCCGGCACTTCATGTCGGCGATCTTGGCCTGGGTCATCTGGAAGGTGCCGATGGCCGCACCGAAGGCCTTGCGCTCCTTCACGTACGCCAGCGTCGCCTCGTAGGCGGCCCGGGCGATGCCGATCGCCTGCGAGGCGATGCCGATCCGGCCCGAATCCAGCACGCCCATCGCGATCTTGAAACCCTCGCCCTCGTTGCCGAGCACGTCGGCGGCCTGGGCCACGTAGTCCTGGAACTCGATCTCGCAGGTGGCCGAGGCGCGGATGCCGAGCTTGGGCTCGGTCTTGCCGCGGTGGAAGCCGTCGCGGGTGGTGTCGATGACGAAGGCGGTGATGCCGCGCGCGCCCTTGTCCGGCTCCGTCACCGCGAACAGCACGATGTAACGGGCCACCGGGCCGGACGTGATCCAGCTCTTCTTGCCGTTGATGACGAAGCTGCCATCGGCCTGCTTCACGGCGCGGCAGCGCATCGCGGTGGCGTCGGAACCGGACTGCGGCTCGGTCAGGGCGAAGGCGCCGATCTCGCGGCCTTCCGCGATCGCCCGCACGTAGGCCTGCTTCTGTTCCTCGCTGCCATGCTTGAGGATGCCGGCGCAGAACAGCGAATTGTTGACCGACATGATCGTCGAATGGGCCGCGTCGCCGGCGGCGATCTCGATCATCGCCAGTGCATAGGCGACCGGGTCCATGCCCGCGCCGCCGTACTCGTCCGGCACCTCGATGCCCATCAGCCCGTTCTCGCCCAGCAGGCGGATGTTCTCCAGCGGGAACTCGCCGGTCCGGTCATGGTGCTCGGCGCTCGGTGCGATCACGTCCTGCGCGATGCGTCGCGCGACGTCCTGCAACATCAACTGCTCTTCGGTGAAGCTGAAATCCACGGATGACCCCTCCGGTCAGTGTTTGACCGGATTGTACCCACCATTCGCATGCGTATGCGGTTGACCCGCCCGTCACGCCCCGCCAGAATATCTCTATATCGCGATAGGAAGATATTTATGGATCTGGAAGACTGGTCGACCCGGCTCAAGGTCTTCGCCGACGCCACCCGCGTGCGCCTGCTGGCGCTGCTGGAGCTCGAGGAGCTGACCGTGGCCGAGCTCTCGGCCATCACCCGCCTGGCCCAGCCGCGCGTGTCCACCCACCTTGCCAAGCTGAAGGAAGCCGGACTGGTGCGCGACCGCCGCGCCGGCGTGTCGGCCTACTACCGCTTCGACGAGGCCGCGCTGGACCCGGCCCAGCGCGCATTGTGGCAGGCGCTGAGCACCGGCAGCGACGACCCGCTGCTGCGCCAGGACGCCGAACGCCTGCCCGCCGTACTGGCCGCACGCGCCGCCGACCAGAACTGGGCCGACAGCGTGGCCGGCGACATGGAACGCCACTACTCCCCCGGCCGCACCTGGGAAGCGCTGGCCCGCAGCGCGCTGCCGCTGCTGCACACCGGCGACGTGCTCGACATCGCCTCCGGCGACGGCGTGCTGGCCGAACTGCTGGCCCCGCACTCGCACCGCTACGTCTGCGTGGACACCAGCGCGCGCGTGGTCGCCGCGGCCAGCGAACGCCTGCGCCGCCTGGCGAACGTGGAAGTGCGCGAGGGCGACATGCACGCGCTGCCGTTCGGCGATGCCAGCTTCGATCTGGTCGTGCTGATGCATGCGCTCACCTACGCCGCCAAGCCGGCCCAAGCCGTCGCCGAGGCCGCGCGCGTGCTGCGCCCCGGTGGCCGCCTGCTGGTCACCAGCCTGGGCCGGCACGAACACCGCGCCGTGGTCGAGACCTATGGCCACGTCAATCTCGGATTCTCCGCGAAGGACCTGAAGAAGTTCGTCGAGAAGGCCGGGCTGGAGGTGCAGAGCCTGGAGACGGTGACCCGCGAGCGGCGCCCGCCGCATTTCGAGGTGGTCTCGCTGCTGGGGAGCAAGGCGTGAGCGCCCTGCCCTGGCTGCATCCGCAGCGCGCGCAGGCGCTGCTGGACGCGCTCGCCGCGCGGATCCTGATCCTCGACGGCGCGATGGGCACGATGATCCAGCAGTACGGACTGGAGGAGCCCGACTACCGCGGCCAGCGTTTCGCCGACGGCTGCGACGTCACCCATGCGCACGCACACGGCCCCGGCTGCGACCACGACCTGAAGGGCAACAACGACCTGCTGCTGCTGACCCGTCCGGAGATCATCGCCGCGGTCCACGACGGCTATCTGGACGCCGGTGCCGATCTGGTCGAGACCAACACCTTCAATGCCACCTCGGTCAGCCAGGCCGACTACCACCTCGAGCATCTGGTCTACGAGCTCAATCGTGAGGGTGCGCGCATCGCCCGTGCCTGCTGCGACCGCGCCGAGGCGCTGACGCCGGACAAGCCGCGCTTCGTCATCGGCGTGCTCGGCCCGACCAGCCGCACCGCCTCGATCAGCCCGGACGTCAACGACCCCGGCTACCGCAACACCAGCTTCGACGAACTGCGCCTGACCTATCGCGAGGCCACCGAAGGCCTGATCGACGGCGGCGCCGACGTGATCATGGTCGAGACCATCTTCGACACGCTCAACGCCAAGGCCGCGCTGTTCGCGGTCGAGGAATGCTTCGACGCACGCGGTGCGCGCCTGCCGATCATGATCTCCGGCACGATCACCGATGCCTCCGGCCGCACCCTGTCCGGACAGACCGCCGAGGCGTTCTACACCTCGCTGATGCATGCGCGGCCGCTGGCGATCGGGCTGAACTGCGCGCTGGGCGCGAAGGATCTGCGCGAGCACGTCGAGACGCTGGCGCGCGTGGCAGGCTGCTACGTGTCGGCGCATCCGAACGCCGGCCTGCCCAACGCCTTCGGCGGCTACGACGAAACGCCCGAGGAGATGGCCGGGGTGCTGCAGGAGTTCGCGCAGTCCGGCCTGCTCAACATCGTCGGCGGCTGCTGCGGCACCACACCACCGCATATCCGCGCGATCGCCGACGCGGTCGCGCAGCTGCCGCCGCGCGCCCTGCCTCCGGGCCTTGCACCGTCCTCCACCGCCATCGCTGCCTGAGCCCGTCCTCGATGTCCGCACCACGCCATACACGCCTGTCCGGCCTCGAACCGCTGGTCATCACGCCCGACCTGCTGTTCGTCAACGTCGGCGAGCGCACCAACGTCACCGGCAGCGCGCAGTTCCGCAAGCTGATCAAGGAAGAGCGCTACGCCGAGGCGGTGGAAGTCGCGCGCCAGCAGGTCGACAGCGGTGCGCAGATCCTCGACGTCAACATGGACGAGGGCCTGATCGACTCCGAGAAGGCGATGGTGCGCTTCCTCAACCTGATCGCCTCCGAGCCCGACATCGCCCGCATCCCGGTGATGGTCGACTCGTCGAAGTGGACGGTGATCGAGGCCGGCCTGCAGTGCCTGCAGGGCAAGGGCGTGGTCAACTCGATCTCGCTGAAAGAAGGCGAGGCGCTGTTCGTCGAGCACGCCCGCAAGGTGCTGCGCTACGGTGCCGCGGCGGTGGTGATGGCCTTCGACGAGGTCGGCCAGGCCGACACCTGCGCGCGCAAGGTCGAGATCTGCACCCGCGCCTACCGGATCCTGACCGAACAGGTCGGCTTCCCGCCCGAGGACATCATCTTCGACCCGAACATCTTCGCGGTCGCCACCGGCATCGAGGAACACGACAACTACGCGGTCGATTTCATCGAGGCCACCCGGATCATCAAAAACACGCTGCCGCACTGCCACGTGTCCGGCGGCGTCTCCAACGTCAGCTTCTCGTTCCGCGGCAACGAGCCGGTGCGTGCGGCGATCCACTCGGTGTTCCTGTACCACGCGATCGCCGCCGGCATGGACATGGGCATCGTCAACGCCGGCGGCCTGCCGGTCTACGACGACCTGGATCCCGAGCTGCGCGAGCGGGTCGAGGACGTGATCCTCAACCGGCGTTCCGATTCGACCGAGCGGCTGCTGGAGATCGCCGAGAAGTTCAAGGGAAAGAAGGGCGAGAAGAAGGTCGAGGACCTGGCCTGGCGTGGCAAGCCGGTGCGCGAGCGGCTGGCGCATGCGCTGGTGCACGGCATCGACCAGTACGTCGAAGGCGATACCGAGGAAGCGCGCCAGCAGGCCAGCCGCCCGCTGGATGTGATCGAAGGCCCGCTGATGGACGGCATGAACGTGGTCGGCGACCTGTTCGGCGCCGGCAAGATGTTCCTGCCGCAGGTGGTGAAGTCGGCGCGGGTGATGAAGAAGGCCGTGGCCTACCTGCTGCCCTTCATCGAAGAGGAAAAGGCGCGGACCGGCGATGCCGGCAAGTCCAACGGGAAGATCGTGATGGCCACGGTCAAGGGCGATGTGCACGACATCGGCAAGAACATCGTCGGCGTGGTCCTGGCCTGCAACAACTTCGAGGTGATCGACCTGGGCGTGATGGTGCCGGCGCAGAAGATCCTCGACACCGCCCGCGCCGAGAACGCCGACATCATCGGCCTGTCCGGCCTGATCACGCCGTCGCTGGAGGAGATGAGCCACGTCGCGCGCGAACTGCAGCGGCAGGGCTTCGAGACGCCGCTGCTGATCGGCGGCGCCACCACCTCGCGCGCGCACACCGCCTTGAAGATCCATCCGCACTACACCGCGCCCACCGTCTGGGTGAAGGACGCCTCGCGCGCGGTCGGCGTGGCCCAGTCGCTGATCTCACGCGACCTGCGCGGCCCGTTCGTCGCCGCCAACGACGCCGACTATGCCGAGATCCGCAAGCGCCACGCCAACCGCGGCGACGCCAAGCGACTGGTGTCGCTGCAGAAGGCGCGCGCACAGAAGTTCGACGGCCGCTGGGACACGCATGTCCCGCCGGCCCCCAACCGGACCGGCGTGCACGGCTTCGACGACTGGCCGCTGGAGGACCTGCTGCCGCTGATCGACTGGACACCGTTCTTCCAGGCCTGGGAACTGGCCGGCAAGTTCCCGGCGATCCTGACCGACGAGATCGTCGGCAGCCAGGCCAGCGAGCTGTACCGCGATGCGCTGGCGATGCTGGAGCGGATCGTCGCGGAGAAATGGCTGACCGCCAAGGCCGTGTTCGGGATCTGGCCGGCCAACAGCGTCGGCGACGACATCGTGCTGCAGCACGCCGACGGCCCGGCCACCCTGCACTTCCTGCGCCAGCAGGTGGACAAGCCGGTCGAGCGCCCCGACTTCTGCCTGGCCGACTTCATCGCCCCGCGCGACAGCGGCGTGCAGGACTGGATCGGCGCGTTCGCGGTCACCGCCGGCATCGGCATCGACGCCCACGTGGCCCGCTTCGAGGCCGCGCACGACGACTACAACGCGATCCTGCTCAAGGCGCTGGCCGACCGCTTCGCCGAGGCCCTGGCCGAACGCCTGCACCAGCGCGTGCGCACGGAGTTCTGGGGCTACGACGCCGGCGAGACACTGGACAACGAGGCGCTGATCGCCGAGCAGTACCGTGGCATCCGTCCCGCGCCCGGCTATCCGGCCTGCCCCGAGCACAGCGAGAAGGCCACGCTGTTCCGGCTGCTGGACGCGGAAACCCGCGCCGACATGCAGCTGACCGAGAGCTTCGCGATGCTGCCGACCGCGGCGGTGTCCGGCTACTACTTCAGCCATCCGGACAGCCAGTACTTCGTGGTCGGCCGGCTGGGCAAGGAACAGGTCGCCGATTACGCCCGGCGCAAGGGCGCGACGCTGGCCCAGGCCGAGCGCTGGCTGGCCTCCAACCTCGACTACGACCCCGAGTAATCCTCCCGACCTCGCAAGGAAGACCATCGCCCAATGGACGCGTCCCCACCGCATCCCGTCGCCGGCGTCCCGCATGTCCTGCCGGCCATCCGCCATACGCGGCTGGACAACGTGCAGGGGCTGGCGTTCGGCATCGTCATGACCGCCTTCGGCCTGTCCATGCTGCAGGCCGCCGGACTGATCACCGGCCAGTTCGCCGGTCTGGCGCTGCTGCTGTCGCGCGTCGGCGGCTGGGACTTCGGCCCGGTGTTCCTGCTGCTCAACCTGCCGGTCTACCTGTTCGCGCTGCGCCACCGCGGCTGGCGCTTCACCGCCGGCACCCTGGCCGCGGTCGCCGGGGTGTCGCTGCTCGCCCAGCTCGCGCCGCGCTGGATCGCCTATGCGCACCTGGACCCGGCCGCCGCGGCGCTGATCGGCGGACTGGCGCAGGGCATCGGCCTGATCGCGCTGTTCCGCCACGGCGCCAGCTGCGGCGGCATCGGGATCGTGGCCCTGCACCTGCAGGACCGCGGCGGCCCGCGCGCCGGCTGGGTGCAGCTGGGCTTCGACCTGCTCCTGTTCGCCTGCGCGGCCCTGGTCCTGGACCGTCAGGCGATGGCGCTGTCGCTGCTCGGTGCGGTCGTGCTCAACACCAGCATCGCGATGAACCACCGGCGCGACTGGTACACCGCCCAGTAGGCGAGGCCGGCGGCTTCCGCGGCGGGCGGCGGCTCCGCCTACAATGGCGGCTTCGCTTCTGGGAGGACGCCATGCACCACGACACCATCCGCGCCGTCGTCACCGGCGGCGTTTCCGGCCTCGGCCTGGCCGTGGCGCAGCGCCTGGTCGCCGACGGCGGCCGGGTCGCCCTGCTCGACGTCAACGACGCCAAGGGCGCCGAGGCCGTGGCCGCGCTGGGCGAGGCCAATGCGCGCTATTTCCGCACCGACGTCACCGACGAGGCCGGCGTGGCCGCGACGCTGGAGCAGGCGCAGGCCTTCCTCGGCGGGCTGAACGCGGCGATCAACTGCGCGGGCATCCTCGGCGCCGGCCGCGTGCTGGGCAAGGACGGCCCGATGCCGCTGGACGGCTTCGCCCGCACGGTCATGGTCAACCTGGTCGGCAGCTTCAACGTGGCCAAGGCCGCCGCGGCGCTGATCCAGCACAATGCACCGGGCGAGGACGGCGAGCGCGGCGTGATCGTCAACACCGCCTCGGTCGCCGCCTACGAAGGCCAGATCGGCCAGGCCGCGTATTCGGCCTCCAAGGGCGGCGTGGTCGGCATGACCCTGCCGATGGCGCGCGAGCTGTCGCGCTTCGGCATCCGCGTGATGACGGTGGCGCCGGGCGTGTTCTGGACCCCGATGGTCGACGGCATGCCCGAGTCCGTGCAGGCATCGCTGGCGGCGACCATCCCGTTCCCGTCGCGGCTGGGCCGGCCGGAGGAGTTCGCCGACACCGTCGCCTTCATCCTGCGCACCCGCTACCTCAACGGCGAGACCATCCGCCTGGATGGCGCGACCCGGCTGCAACCCAAGTAAGCCCCACTTCCGCCCGCACCGCGGGCATCGCACCACCAAGACAGAACAGACCCATGAGAGCCAGCGAAATCAAGAAGGGCAACGTCGTCGAGTACAACAACGGCGTCTACCAGATCCGCGACATCGAACGCAGCTCGCCGCAGGGCCGCGGCGGCAACGTGCGCTTCCGTTTCATCATGTACAGCGTGCCCGGCGGCGCCAAGCTCGATGCCAGCTTCGATGCCGACGACAACCTGACCGAAGTCGAGCTGCTGCGCCGGCAGGCCACGTTCTCGTACAAGGACGGCGACGCGTTCGTGTTCATGGACGACGAGGACTACACCCCGTACACACTGGACCCGGGCGCGCTCGGCGATGCGGTCGGTTACATCACCGATGGCCTGACCGGCATCTACGTGCAGGTCATCGACGACCAGCCGGTGGCGATCCAGCTGCCGCAGCACGTGACCCTGGAAGTGGTCGAGACCCCGCCGGAACTGAAGGGCGGCACTGCGACCAAACGCCCGAAGCCGGCCACGCTCAACACCGGCATCGAGATCATGGTGCCGGAGTACATCACCACCGGCGAACGCATCTTGGTCAACACCACCACCGGCGAGTTCGGCGGCCGCGCCGACTGACCGACGGAGGCGGTGGCCGCTGCGGAACACGCAGCGGCCACCGTTGTGCCACGGAGAGCTGTGGCAGGCAGCGGCACATCGCGCGATGCCGTGCTCGCAGGTCTGCGCGCGGCCACCTCGCCTGATGAAGCATGGCTGCGGCACAGAGATGGCAGTGGCGCTCGATCGCGCTCCTGCACAGCAAGCCACGCATCCGCACGACAACTTTCCAGCAGGGCGCGCTCGGGCGCGACCGCCATGCCTGCTGCGGCCCTTGTCCAGGAAGGGCAGGTTCATGATTGCGGGCAAGCCCGTCCCTACGGAGTCTCCGCGGCCATTGCGCGTACGTGTTCACCGATCAGGGCGACATTGGCCTCGGTCATCTCCACGCGTTCGCGCCGTTGTGCTGACAGCAGCCGCTTCAATCCCAGTTCCAGCGCGGCGGCGTGCGTGCGGCGCTGGCCGGCGTCCTGCGCCGCACGGGTACGCAGCGCGGCGCGCTCGCCCTGCTGTGGAAGGCCGTAACCGTCGATGCCGTCCAGCCAGGCGGCGGGCCGGCTGAACGCGCCGCCGATGCGCAGGTACGCCCGCAACGCCTCCACCGTCCCGTCATCATCCGCCTGGTGTGGCGCCGGCCTGCCCAGCCAGTGCCGCTTCACCTCGTCCCGCGCCAGCGCCTGCTCGCGCCGCAGCGCCGCCGATTCCAGCACCAGCAGCGCCGCGCCGTCGCGCAGGCCGCTGCGCTGCAGGTGCCGCGCGCGCGCGGCAGGTGCCAGTGTCATCCAGGCCCGGGCATCGGCCGCCTCCAGCCTCAGCGCGTCGCGCGCGACCGCATACAGCGCGTCGTACTGCGCGTCGGCCGCGGTGAAATGGTAACCGGCACGTTCGGCGGCCTCGCGGCCGGCCGGCACCTGTTCCAGGTCGAGCACGCCGTGCTTTGCGAGCCGGCGCTGCAGGCCGGTCGGGGTGATCGCCGCCAGCGGCAGCTGCGCCAGCCGCGGCACGCCGTCGTGCAGCAGGCGGAAGGTCTCCACCGCGCAGTTGTTGCTGACGAACAGGTAGCGCCCGTCGTAGCCCCAGTGCAGCTGTGCGGCGCGTTCGACCAGCGCGCGGATTTCCCCGGGCGACAGCGACAGCGGCGTCGCGCTCAGGTCGCGCAGCTCGACCTTGGTGTACTCGTCGATCACCTGCCCCATCGGCAGCACGAACAGGCGCGACGGGTACCGTCCGGTCAGGCCGCGCCAGCTGGAGATCTGCACGTCGTCGACGAAGGCGCGGAACGACAGCACCAGATGGTGCTGCAGGTCCAGCCGGCAGTCGGGCCCCGGCGTGCGCCCGGGCGCGCACACCACCAGGCGCAGCATGCTGTGCCCCCAGCGGCTCATCGGCTGCGCGTTCGGTTCGGCCAGCAGGTAGTCGACCGCGTGGACGCGTGCCGGATCCAGCTGCAGCAGCGGATCGGCACCAGCCAGGTCGTCCTGGACGAAGGCCAGGCCGTCCGCACAGGCCGCGCGCCGTGGCGGCACCTGGCCGAAATGCGCGTCGAAGTACGCGGCCAGCGCGGGACGGCGACAGTGGTATCCGGGATCGAGCAGGTAGTGCTCGAGATTGACCGCGACGAACTCGCGCGGCGAGGCCAGCTCGTAGGGATCCGGACTGCGGTCGCGCAGGTCGTTGCGCCCGCGCCGGCCCGGACCGAGCGCGGCCACCTGCCAGCCGGCCAGATCGAGCAGGCGCGGGTCGCGCGACAGACGGCCCTGCGGTGTGCGGTCGTAGAGGTGCGCGAGTTCGTGCAGGACCGCGCTCAGTGCCGCGTCGTCGACCGGGCCGACGGCAGGTGCCATGTCGTCCCGCGCGGCAAGGTCATGCAGCAGGCGCAGGTCGAGCGCGATCTTCCAGTGCGTGGCGCGGCCATGGACGCCGTCCGGCAGATCGTCGCGCCAGCGCACGCCGATCGGCCGCTCGTCCAGCGCGGCAGCCCACGCATCCGGCAGGCGCGCGACCGCATCGGCCAGCAGGCGCTCGCTCGCCTCGTACTCGACTGGCGACAGGCCGTGCCGCTCGATCTCGAACACCGGCGCGGCCTGCGCCGCGGCCAGCCCCAGCCACGACGCCAGCAGCGCCGCCGCGCAGCGCATCACTGCCGGGCGAGAATCGCCCGCGCCAGCGCCAGGTCGTCCTGCTGTCCGGTGGCCTGATCACGCTCGCGCATCACCCGCAGCGCGGCTTCCAGGCGTGCGGTGCGCACGCGCCCTTCGCTGGCGACGAAGCCGGCCGCATCCTCGCGCGCCTGCTCGACCAGCTTGTCGTCGCCCGAACTGCTGCCCGAAGAAGCCGAGGAACCGGCCGAAGAGGCACCGGCACTGGTACCGGCGAAACTCGATGCCAGCGCCAGCGGCGCAGCGGCGGACAGGACAAGGAAGGACAGCAGCAGCGTGGAGCGCTTCATCGGGGACGATCCGCAATCGATGGCCTGTGGCCGGTGCGTGAAGACTAACCGCAGCCGCCGGCGGCCTGCATGCCCGGCGCGCCCACGCGCCCGTTCTCGTTCAGGCGTCGAGCAGCTTGCCCGGGTTGAGGATGCCGTTGGGATCGAACACGCGCTTGACTCCGCGCATCAGCGCGATCTCGGCCTCGCCGCGGGTGCTGCCCAGATACGGCTTCTTGACCAGGCCGATGCCGTGCTCGGCCGAGATGCTGCCGCCGTGTTCCTTCAGCGCCTTCGCCAGCAGCTTGGTCACCTGCTCGCATTGGGCGACGAAATCGGCATCGGCCGTGTCGTCGGGCTTGAGCACGTTGATGTGCAGGTTGCCGTCGCCGATGTGGCCGAACCAGACCACGTCGAACTGCGGATAGGCCTCGCCGAGCAGGGCCTGGGTCTGGGCCAGGAACGCCGGCATCGCCGAGATCCGCACCGAGACATCGTTCTTGTACGGCTTGTAGCGCGCCACCGCCTCGGTGATGCCCTCGCGCAGCCGCCACAGCTGCGCGGCCTGCGCATCGCTCTGGCTGATCACGCCGTCGACCACCCAGCCCTGCTCCATGCAGTGCTCGAACGCGGCCATCGCCGCGGCCTCGGTCGCTTCATCGTCGCTGGCGAATTCGGTGACCACGTAGAACGGATATTCCTCGTCCAGCGGCTTCTGCGCGCCATGCGCGAGCACGTGGCGCAGCGCGCGGTCGGTGAAGAACTCGAACGCTTCCAGCCGCAGGCGTCCGCGGAACTCGGCGAACACCTGCATCAGCGCCTCGAACGTGGGCAGCGCCAGCAGCATCACGTTGGTGGGAGGCGGCGGATCGGTCAGGCGCAGGATTGCCTCGACCACGATGCCCAGCGTGCCTTCCGAGCCGATCATCAGCTGGCGGAAGTCGTAGCCGCTGGAGTTCTTGACCAGCGCACGGTTCAGCTCCAGCACCTCGCCGCTGCCGGTGACCACGGTCAGGCCGGCGATCCACTCGCGGGTGTTGCCGTAGCGGATCACGCGGATGCCGCCGGCGTTGGTCGCGATGTTGCCGCCGATCGAGCAGGAACCACGCGCGCCGAAATCGACCGGATAGACCAGGCCGTGTTCACGCGCGGCGTTGTGCACCGCTTCCAGCGCGATGCCCGGCTGCACGGTCAGGGTGCGGTCGACGCGGTCGAAGGCCAGCACCCTGTTCATCCGCTCCAGGCTCAGCACCAGTTCGCCGTTGGCGGCCACCGCGCCGCCGGACAGGCCGGTGCGCCCGCCCGAGGGCACCACCGCCACGCCATGCCGGTTGGCCCACTGGACCACACCCTGCACCTCCTCGATCGAGCCCGGCAGCGCGATCGCCAGCGGCGCCGGGGTCCAGCGTCGGGTCCAGTCGCGGCCGTAATGCTCCAGGTCCGCGGCATCGGTCTTCAGGCGCAGCGCAGGCAGGGCCTGCTGCAGGTCGGTCAGGCGCGGATCGGTCATGGCGTGGGCACGGCTCGAAGAGGGAAACGGCAGCCGGCAAGCGTGCCAGCGAAGCCGACACGCGTCCAGCCACGCAAACCCGCGCCGGCGCACGGTTTCAGCGGCAACCGCAGGCGCGCGCCGATTGCGCTCCGGCGCCGCACACGGTGTTCCGCCGCAGAGCTGAAAAAGCGCATGCGGCACCGCGGCAAAGGCGGTCGGCATCTGGCATAGTTCCGGGCTCCTTCCGCCATTGCCGGACACAGCGCGTCATGTCGCCCAAGAAGACCTCGTACCCGAAACAGGACATCCGCGTGCTGTTGCTGGAGGGGGTCAGCCAGACCGCCGTCGACGTGTTCAAGGCGGCCGGCTACAGCCAGATCGAGTTGCACGCCAAGGCGCTGCCCGAGGACGAGCTGAAGGCGCGCATCGCCGAGGCGCACATCGTCGGCATCCGTTCGCGCAGCCAGCTCACCGCCGAGGTCCTGGCCGAGGCCAAGCGCCTGATCGCGGTCGGCTGCTTCTGCATCGGCACCAACCAGGTCGACCTGGACGCGGCCGAGCTGGCCGGCATCCCGGTGTTCAACGCGCCCTATTCCAACACCCGCAGCGTGGCCGAGCTGGTGCTGGCCGAGGCGATCATGCTGACCCGCGGCATCCCGCAGAAGAACGCCGAGTGCCACCGCGGCGGCTGGTCCAAGTCGGCCGCGGGCAGCCACGAGGTGCGCGGCAAGACCCTGGGCATCATCGGCTACGGCCACATCGGCACCCAGATCGGCGTGCTGGCCGAGGCGCTGGGCATGCACGTGATCTTCCACGACATCGAGACCAAGCTCTCGCTGGGCAACGCGCGTGCCGCGGCCAGCCTGGACGACCTGCTGGGGCGCGCGGACATCGTCACCCTGCACGTACCGGAAACCGCCGCCACGCAGTGGATGATCGGCGCGACCGAACTGGCGAAGATGCGCCGCGGCGCGCACCTGATCAACGCCGCGCGCGGCACCGTGGTCGACATCGATGCGCTCGACGCGGCGCTGGCGTCCGGCCACATCGGCGGCGCCGCGCTGGACGTGTTCCCGGTCGAACCGAAGGGCAACGGCGACATCTTCGAGTCGCCGCTGACCCGCCATGACAACGTGATCCTGACCCCGCACGTCGGCGGCAGCACATTGGAGGCGCAGGACAACATCGGCGTGGAAGTGGCGGCCAAGCTGGTCCGCTACAGCGACAACGGCAGCACCCTGTCGGCGGTGAACTTCCCCGAAGTCACCCTGCCCGAGCATGAGGACAGCCTGCGGCTGCTGCACATCCACCGCAACGTGCCCGGCGTGTTGTCGCAGATCAACGAACTGTTCTCGCGCCACAACGTCAACATCGACGGCCAGTTCCTGCGCACCGACCCGAAGGTCGGCTACGTGGTGATCGACGTGGCCGCCGACGAAGCGCTGGGCGCGGTGCTGAAGGACGAACTGTCGGCGATCACCGGCACGCTGCGTACCCGCGTCCTGTACTGAGCGACGGTCCGGTCCGAGCGGCCGGACCGTGCGGCATGCAACGGAAAACCGAAATCTGATTCAGGCCCGGCCCCGCTGATCGCGGTGCCGGCCTTCTGTAGCGTGTCGCTGCATGAGACGCCCGGCTCCCGGGCGCGCAGCGGCGACCGCCGAAGGGATGGATCAGCGATGGATTGGGCACTGCTTCCGGCCATGGGCCTGTTCTCGCTGGGCATGTCGATCTCGCCCGGGCCGGTCAACATGGTGATCGTGGCCTCCGGCGCCAATCACGGCGTCTGGCGGACCCTGCCGTTCGTCTCCGGCGCCACCGCGGGGTTCACCCTGCTGCTGGTCTTCGTCGGCGTCTGGCTGGCCAGGGCACTGGAAGGCCGGCCCGCGTTCTTCCACTGGCTGGGCATCGCCGGCGCGTTGTTCATCGCCTGGGTCGGCTGGAAGATCGCCTCGGCGCGGCCGGAACTGGCGATCGAGAAGGCCGGCGTGCCCGGCTTCGTGCAGGGCGTCGCGCTGCAATGGCTCAATCCCAAGGCCTGGATCGCCTGCGCCTCGGGCACGGCGCTGTTCTCCGATCCGCGCACGCACGTCACCCTGGCGGTGTTCGTGGCGATCTACGCGGTCGTCTGCTACCTGTCGCTGGCGGCCTGGGCGGTGCTCGGCGACCGGGTCTCGCTCCTGCTCGACAGCCCGCGCCGCATCCGCGCCTTCAACCTGGCCATGGGCGGGACGCTGGTCGCCACCGCCGGCTACATGCTCTGGCTGCAGCTGCTCAGCGGACCGGCGACGGGTTGAAGGCGTCGTAGAGGGCGTTGACCAGCGCGTAGGCGGCGCTGCTGGCGGAGACGTTGGCCGGCCAGACGGCGTGGACCTGCAGCGGCTCCAGCGTCCAGTCCGGCAGCACCGCGACGACCTCGCCGCGGCGGATGCCCCCTTCGCTCAGGTACTCCGGCGGCGCCGCCAGGCCGGCACCGGCGGCGGCGAGCCGCCAGGCGGCCTCCACGTTGTCCACCCGGACCTGCGGCACGTAGCGGATCTCGACCGTCTCGCCGCTGTGCACGTGCCGGAACCGGCGTGTGTCCGGGCGCATCGCCAGGCCGATCCACGGCAGCCGCTCCAGCCCGGATGGATGCGCGACCGGGCCGTGTCCGGCCAGCAGCGACGGCGCGGCGACCACCCGCCGCGGCAGCAGGAACAGATGCCGCGCCTTGAGCGTGCTGTCGGGCAGCTCGCCGATCCGGAAGGCCAGGTCGATGCCCTCGGCGACGATGTCCTCGCGGCTGTCCTGGCAGCTGATGCGCAGGCCGAGCTGCGGGTGCGCGCGGATGAACGTCGCGAGGTGCGCGGTGAACGGACCATTGATGAACACCGCGGGGATCGAGATGTGCAGCCGGGCCGCGGTCGAGACCGAACGCTGGCGGAACTCGATCACGCCCTTCTCGTACAGTTCCAGCATCGCCCGCGCCGTTTCCAGCAGGCGGACCCCATCCTGGCTGAGCGAGAGCTTGCGGGTATTGCGGTAGAGCAAGGCGGTGCCGAGGTTCTTCTCCAGCCGCGACAGGTGCTCGCTGGCGGTCGCGGTCGCGATCCCCAGCGCTTCGGCGCCGCCGGAGACCGTGCCGACCTCGGCGATCTTGGCGAACACGATCAGGTAGCGGATGTCCTCGATCATCGCCGCTGCGGATCGCCCTGCAACGGCGTCGCCTGCGCCAGCCATCTGCCGGCCATGCGCCGCATCGATGCATCGCTGGCCGGATCGGCGGCGACGGCGGCGACCGCGCGCCAGGCCAGGTCGTCGGACTCCTCGCTGACCACGTAGCGCTCGTCGTCGCCGGCGCGCACCACGTAACGCACGTCGTAATGCCAGTGACCCGGCACGTCGCGCCGCTCCGGAATCCAGTGCCGGTCCAGGTCGAAGATCGCGCCGTCCTGCAGCCGCAGGCCGGGCACGCCGGTCTCCTCCTCGGCTTCGCGCAGCGCGACCCGCGCCAGATCGGTGTCGCCATCGGCATGTCCGCCGGGCTGCAGCCAGCGCTGGAGCTTGCGGTGGTGGGTCAGCAGGGTGCGCAGTCCATCGGCGCTGACCACCCAGGCCGAGCCGGTGAAATGACCGGCCAGCCGGCTGCGCAGGAACGGATCGACCGGATCGTCCAGCAGTTCCAGGAACTGCTCCGCCAGCGCCGCCTCATCGGCGTGGTCGCTGGCATACCCCAGCAGCGCCTGCCGCAGCGGCGTGCGGTCCGACGACATGGCGTGGCCCGCGGAATGCGTGTCCGACATCGTGATCCTGCTGCGTTGCGGCGAAAACCGGAGCCGCATCGTCCGGGTTCGCCAGCACGCCGGCAAGTGCGCCCGGCGTTCTTGTGCGCGACCGCGGCGTTTGGCATGGTACGGCGATTGCCGCGTGGCCGCGGGGGGACGACGGAACGTCTGGGCGGCCGCAGTGCGCCACCCACACCGAACCGGGGACCCCGATGCTGAAGAACCTGCTGATCACCAAGCCCATCGCGGCCCAGCCGCATGTCGATGCGGGCGAACCGGTCGAAGGCAGCCTGTCCGGCGAGGTCGGTCTCAAGCGCACGCTGACGGCCAAGCATCTGATCATGCTGGGCCTGGGCGCGGTGATCGGCGCGGGCATCTTCGTGATCACCGGCACCGCGGCGGCCAACCACGCCGGCCCGGCGATCATGCTCAGCTTCGTCATCGCCGGCTTCGCCTGCGCGATGGCCGGCCTGTGCTACGCCGAGTTCGCGGCGATGATCCCGGCGTCGGGCAGCGCCTACAGCTACACCTACGCCACCATCGGCGAGGCCCTGGCCTGGTTCGTCGGCTGGAGCCTGGTGCTGGAATACCTGTTCGCGGTGTCGACGGTTGCGGTGGGCTGGTCCGGTTACACGGCCAGCTTCCTGCAGAGCTTCGGCCTGCACCTGCCCGCGGCGCTGACCCAGGCGCCGATCAATTTCTGCACCCATGAAGCCGCGCAGGCCGGCGCCTGCGAGTTCGGCACCTTCGTGCTGACCGGCGCGCTGTTCAACCTGCCGGCGGTGCTGGTGATCGGCGCGGTCGGTGCGCTGTGCTACGTCGGCATCACCCAGTCGGCCACGGTCAATGCGCTGATCGTGTCGATCAAGGTCGTGGTGATCCTGCTGCTGCTGGTGTTCGGCGCGCAGTACGTGGATGCGCAGAACTGGCTGCCGTTCGTTCCCGAAAACCAGGGCGGCGACCGCTTCGGCTGGGAGGGCGTGCTGCGCGGCGCCTCGATCGTGTTCTTCGCCTACATCGGCTTCGACGCGGTTTCCACCGCGGCGCAGGAGGTCAAGAACCCGCAGCGCGACATGCCGATCGGCATCCTCGGCTCGCTGCTGCTGTGCACGGTGATCTACATCGCCGTGTCGGCGGTGCTGACCGGCATGGTGCCCTACACCCAGCTGGGCACGCCCAAGCCGGTGGCGACCGCGCTGGAAGCCTATCCGAGCCTGCTGTGGCTGAAGACCCTGGTCGAGGTCGGCGCGATCGCCGGCCTGACCACGGTGATCCTGGTGATGCTGATGGGCCAGGCGCGCATCTTCTTCTCGATGGCGCAGGACGGCCTGCTGCCGCGCTTCTTCGGCGCGGTCCACCAGCGCTTCCGCACGCCGCACAAGGGCACGGTGCTGGTCGCCGCGGTCGCCGCGCTGATGGCCGCGCTGCTGCCGATCCAGCTGCTCGGCGACGTGGTCTCGATGGGCACCCTGGTCGCCTTCGCCACGGTGTGCGTGGGCGTGATGGTCCTGCGCCGCACCCAGCCCGATCTGCACCGCCCGTTCCGCACCCCGGCGGTGTACGTGGTCGGCACGCTCGGCATGCTGACCTGCCTGGGCCTGATCGCGATCATGCCGATGCTCAACTGGATCGTGCTGGCCGGCTGGACGGTGATCGGCTTCCTGATCTACGCCGTGTACGGCTACCGCAACAGCAAACTGCGCAAGGGCTGAGTCCCGACGCGCACCCCGCACGGCCCGCCCTCGCGCGGGCCGTGCGCGTTCCGGCCCCGGCCGCCCTCCACTTCCTTCGAGCCCCCGCGCGCATGTCGACCGTCACCCAGGCCAAGAAGATCGGACCCGTGCTGGCCACCTTCGTGGTCGCCAACAACATGATCGGCTCGGGCTTCTTCCTGCTGCCCGCCTCGCTGGCCAAGGTCGGCGGCGTCACCGCGTTCTCCTGGCTGCTGGGCACGATCCTGGCCGTCACCCTGGGCGGCGCGTTCGCGCGCCTGGCCCGCCAGTATCCGGACCTGACCTCGCCGGACGACTACATCCGCCCCTCGCTGGGCCGCGACATGGGCTTCCTGGCGACCACGATGTACTGGCTGTCGTCGTGGATCGGCAACAACGCGATCGCCGTGGCCGCGTTCGGCTATCTGGTGATCCTGCTGCCGATCGACGATGGCGGCTCGACCCGGCTGATCGGCCAGATCGCGCTGCTGTGGCTGATGTTCGCGCTGAACCTGCTGGGCCCGCGCTCGATCGCCCGCTTCCAGTCGATGTGCGTGGTGTTCGGCCTGATGCCGGTGGTGGCGGTGCTGATCGCCGGCTGGGGCAGCTTCGACCCGGAAATCTACCGCGCGGGCTGGAACGTGACCGGCAACTCCGACACGGCGGTGGTGTTCGGTTCGCTGGCCTCGGTGTTCTGGGCCTTCGTCGGGCTGGAGACCGGCGCGATGATCGCCGGCGTGGTCCGCGACCCGAACCGCAACGTGCCGATCGCCACCCTGGGCGGCATCCTGATCGCCGGCGTGGTCTACCTGGTGTCCTCGGTGCTGATGATGGGCATCGTGCCGGCCGCGGAGATGGCCGCTTCGAGTGCGCCGTTCGCGCTGGTGGCCGGCCAGATGTTCGGCGCCTGGGCGATCCCGGTGATCGCGGCCGCCGCCGCGCTCAAGGCCAGCGGCACGCTCGGTGGCTGGATGCTGGTGACCGGCGAATCCGGTGCCCGTGCCGCGCAGCGCGGCTTCCTGCCGGCGATCTTCGGCCGCCTGCGCCCGAACGGTGCCGCCGGCTGGGGGCTGTTCATCATCGTGCTGTCGATGAGCGTCATCTCGATCATCACCCAGGCGCCGACGGTGGGCGAGCAGTTCGGCACGATCATCGAGATGGCCGTGACCCTGGTGGTGATGGCCTACGTCGCCGCCGGCCTGAGCCTGTTGTTCGGCACCCCGGAGCGGCGGCCGCGCGGCAGCGACCGTGCGCTCGGCATGGGCGCGCTGATCGCCTGCGGCCTGCTCGCCTGGTCGACCGACACCGACATCCTGGTCGGCGCGCTGATCGTGGCCGCGCTGGCATGGGCCGCATACCGCGGCTTCTCGCGCCGTTCGCGGGCCACCCCGCCTGGCGCCTGAGCGGAACGCGCCGGGGCGTCGCCATGACGCCCCGGCCTACCCGCTGCCGGACGCAGGCCCTACACTGCGCGGCATGAACGACGCGACCCAGGTTCCCTACGACAGCGGCCGCCTGCGCGAGCTGGCGCAGCTGCTGATCGGCAACATCCGCGAGCTGGCCCAGGCCGGCTGGACCCCGGCCACCAGCAGCAACTTCTCGCACCGGCTGGACGACGCGCATGCCGCGATCACCGTCTCCGGCCGCGACAAGGGCCGGCTGGTCGAGGACGACATCATGGTCGTGGATTTCGACGGCAAGGCGGTCGGCCGCCCGCTGCGTCCGTCCGCCGAAACGCTGCTGCACACCCAGCTGTACCGGCGTTTCCCGGAGATCGGCTGCGTGCTGCACACGCACTCGCCGGTGCAGACCATCGCCTCGCGCCTGTACGCGCCGCAGGGCCACATCCGCCTGGAAGGTTACGAGCTGCTGAAGGCCTTCCACGGCAACAGCACCCATGAGACGGCGGTGGACGTGCCGGTGTTCGCCAACACCCAGGACATGGACGTGCTGGCCGCGCAGGTCGATGCCCTGCTCGACACGCAGTGCCTGTGGGGCTACCTGATCGACGGCCACGGTCTGTATGCCTGGGGCCGCGACATGGCCGAGGCGCGCCGGCACCTGGAGGCCTTCGAGTTCCTGTTCCACTGCGAGCTGGAACTGCGCCGTCTGCGCGCCACGGGCTGATCGCGGGCACGGAGGTGTTCCGGTAGCGGGACGCCGCTGTTTCGCCTGCGTTCCCCGTCCGGTCGCGCACGCCTGATACCCTTTGCGTTTTCCACGCGCCCAGCCGCGCGCCAAGCAGGTGGATCCCATGAGCCGACTCCGCATCTTCGACGACACCCGCCCCGAGCAGCCGCTGTTCACCAGCACCGACGGCACCGAGATCGCAACCGAACTGAAGAAGATCGGCGTGACCTTCGAGCGCTGGCAGGCGAGCCAGCCGGTCGCGCCGGGCGCCACGCCCGAGCAGGTGATGGAGGCTTACCGCGCCGACATCGACCGCCTGGTGACCGAACGCGGCTTCAAGACCGTCGACGTGGTCAGCATCGCGCCGGACAATCCGAACCGCGCCGAGATGCGGAAGAAGTTCCTCGACGAGCACTTCCACAAGGAAGACGAGGTGCGCTTCTTCGTCGCCGGCTCCGGCCTGTTCACCCTGCACGTGGGCGAGAAGGTCTACGAGATCGAATGCGTGAAGGACGACCTGATCGCGGTGCCCGATGGCGCCACGCACTGGTTCGACATGGGCGAGGAGCCGAGCTTCATCGCGATCCGCTTCTTCACCGAGCCGGACGGCTGGGTCGGCCACTTCACCGGCACCGACATCGCGCAGAAGTTCCCGCGCTACGTGCCGACCGCCGCCTGATCCAGGCACGCACCGATCCCACCCCTCCCATCCGGGAGGGGTTTTCCTTTTCAGGCAGACCCGCATGACCCGCGCGATCCTCACCGACATCGAAGGCACCACCAGCAGCATCTCGTTCGTCAAGGACGTGCTGTTCCCCTACGCACGCCGCGCCCTGCCCGGCTTCGTCCAGGCACACGGCCACGAGCCCGAGGTCCGGCGCTGGCTGGACGCGGTGGCGGTGGAGATCGGCGGCGCCTGCCAGGACGCGCTGGTGGTGGAGACGCTGCAGGGCTGGATCGACCAGGACCGCAAGCACACGGCGCTGAAGGCGCTGCAGGGCATGGTCTGGCAGGCCGGCTACGCCAGCGCCGACTTCACCGCGCACATCTACCCGGACGCCGCGCCGACGCTGGAACGCTGGCACGCACTGGGCCTGCCGCTGTACGTGTACTCGTCCGGTTCGGTGCCGGCGCAGAAGCTGTTCTTCGGCCACAGCGACGCCGGCGACCTGACCGGGCTGTTCTCCGGCTGGTTCGACACCGAGGTCGGCGGCAAGCGCGAGGCGGCCAGCTACAGCCGCATTGCCGAGGCGATCGGCGAAAGGCCGCACGACATCCTGTTCCTGTCGGACGTGGTCGAGGAACTGGACGCCGCACGCGAGGCCGGCCTGCAGACGGTGCTGGTCGACCGCCTGGCCGACTATCCGGTGCCACGCCACGGCGAGGCCACGCACGGGCACACCCGCGTCGGCAGCTTCGTCGAGATCGAACTGCCGCTGTGACGCCGTGAGCGGGCGACGCGCCTGACGGCGTGTGCATCCCAGGATCCATGCCGTTGGACACCGGCTTGCAGTGCGGGCGCGGCGTCCACGGCGACGCACCCGGGCCAGTCCCGACACGAGGCGATCGCGTCCGCTACCAGCCGGTTGCGCGGTCGCGGCGTACAGTTCCGGCCATGACGATCAGATCGGCGCGCAGCGCGCCAGCAGGACGATCGGCCGCAGCGGGCAGGCACGGCCGTCATCCGGCGAATCCGCCTGCGATGCGGCCTGGCCGGGCAACCGGACTGCTGCGACTGCGAATGTTTCTCGTTCGAACACGCTGGTGACGGACTGTCTAGACTGCGCGCCACGCAGCTCGCTCGCCACCGGCCAGCCAGCGACGCATTCCGCGCCAGCCAGCCGACAGCCAGCCAGCCGCGGATCCGACAGGCGCCCCGCGAGGGGCGTTCTACGTTTCTGGGCCATGACGGTTCGTCGGCCCTGCTCGCAGGCACCGACAGAGGAGGTCACCGGGCCGCGGATGCCCCTGATCTCTCCGCTCCGGAACCTTCGCCGTCCCACGTTCCCAGGTAATGACTGCTGCCAGGAGGATTCGCGCAGTCAGACTGCAGGTGCGTGGGCTGCAGGCGACCGCCATCGGCCTGTCATCGCGTGCGATGTCCGTGCGCACCGCGCATGCCGCGCTGACGCGCACCGCGATGTGCCACGCGCGCCCCGGGACGACGGCGATGCCTGTCGCGGCAAGCAACGGCCGCATGCGCATCGCAGCCCGCTCAGGGCAACGCGGGCTCCGCCTGCAACCGGTACACGGTGCTGGCCAGCTGCTCGCCCTGCCAACGGTCGAAGGCACGCACCTCGATCCGGTGCTCGCCGGGCGCCAGCGTCGTCGGCAGCGCGCCGCGCCACAGATGCGTCGATGGCGTCGCCTCGGGCGAGCGGTCGTAGCCGCGCAGCGCTGTCGCCAGGTCATCGGCCACGTTCTCGACCAGCAGTCGTGGGTCGGGGCGTTCGACGCGGCGCATCGGCGCCCACGCACCGCCGTCGACGCGGTACTCGACCCGCGTGTCCGCATCGCCCATGAACACGTTGGCGTAGACGCCCCAGGCCGGATACGCGCCCTGGCGCAGCACCTTCGGCGCGTGCAGGGCCATCGCCGCGGTCGAGGCCGGGTCGCTGCCGTCGACGCGCGCAGGATGCCAGGCCAGCGCGTAGTCGCCGCCCGGCAGCACGCGCAGGCTGGCGTGGCCGTTCGGGGTGCCGTCGCTCATCGTCGCGGCGGGAATGCCGGCCGCATCGGCCACGCCCGACCAGAACGCGCCGCAGACCGCGCCGACGTTGTACTCGTGCAGCGGCGCCGTGCCCTGCCAGCCCTCGGCCTGGCCATGCCAGAACTGGCGCTGGGTGTGGCTGTGCCCGCTGAGCACCAGCAGCCGCGGACGCTCGCGCAGCAGCGCGAACAGGCGCGCGCGGTCGGCGGCGCGGAAGGTCTGCCGGCCGCCGGTGTCGAACAGCGGGATGTGCACGCCGATCACCAGCAGGCGCTCGCGTGGCAGCTGGGCGAGATAGGTTTCGAGGAAGGCGAACTGGTCCTCGCGCAGGCCACCGATGTAGCCGTTGCCGACACCGGGCTGGTGGATCACGTCGTCGAGGAACACGAAGGACGCGCCGCCCTCCTCCACCGCATAGGTGTCCGGGCCGTAGACCGCGCGCCAGCTGCGCAGCGCATCGGCGTCGCCGGCCGCATCCAGATCCATGTCGTGGTTGCCGGGCACATGGAACCATGGCACGCCGATCCGCGTGGTCACCGCGTTGAGCTCCGGATAGAGGTGCAGCGTGTCGTCCACCAGGTCGCCCAGGGTCACGCCGAACGCCGAGCGCGGCCGGCTCGCGGCCAGCGGCTCGACCACGTCGCGCAGGTAGTAGTCGATGTCGCGCGCGCTCTTGACCTGGGTGTCGGCGAACAGCAGCACCTCGCTGCCGGCCTCGCGCCGGGCGCGCGGCGACGCCTCCAGCGCGAAATCCCAGCCCTGCCCGGCATCGCCGTCGACGCGGGTGCGCCAGAACCGCGGAAGTCCGTCCTCGGCGGCGATGAAGCGATGCCCGTCGGGCTTGATCACGAACACCGTGCCGCCCGCTTCGACCGCGATCCTGTAGCGGCCCTGCGCATCGGTGCGCACCAGCGTGCTGCCGTTGGACACCGCGATGCCCTCCAGCGGCCTGTCCTGGCGTCCGAAGCCGGGCACCCCGTCGCGCTCGAGGTGGACCCGGCCTTCGACCAGCAGCGGCGAAGCCACGGCCGGCACGGACGCGGCCAGCAGGCCGAACGAGAGAAAAGCGGCAATCCGCATGGGCGGTGGGTCCGGAACCGGGAAGGTGCGCCATTCTAGGCGCCATCCGTTGCAGCTTGATGCCGCCGGCGCGGACCTGCGCCGCTCAGCGCCGGTGGCGGCTGGCGAGGATCTCGACCGCGTCGGCCAGTGCCAGGTCGCGCGAACGCAGCAGCACGGTCAGGTGGTACAGCAGGTCCGCGGCCTCGCCGAGCAGGTGCTCGTCGCTCTGGGCGACGCCTGCCAGCGCGGTTTCCACGCCCTCCTCACCCACCTTCTGCGCGATCCGGCGCACGCCGCCTTCGAACAGCCGCGTGGTGTAGCTTCCCTGCGGCCGTTCGCGCGCGCGCGTGGCGATCAGGGCATCCAGTTCGGCCAGGAACTGCACGGTGTTGGCGTTGCTGGCGTCGGCGCTTCCGGTCGACGGCGCCGACGGGAAGCAGCTCGGCCGCTGCAGATGGCAGGTATGCCCATGCGGGCGCGCGGTCACCAGCAGCGTGTCGGCGTCGCAGTCGGCCTCGATCGAGACCAGCGCCAGCACATGGCCCGAGGTCTCGCCCTTGGTCCAGAGCCGCTGCCTGCTGCGGCTGAAGAAGGTGACACGGCGCGTGCCCAGCGTGACCTGCAGCGCCTCGCGGTTCATGTAGCCCAGCATCAGCACCTGCAGCGTGTCCGCGTCCTGGACCACGACCGGCAGCAGGCCATCGCCCTTGTCCCAGTCCAGCACATCGGCCTGGACCTGCAGCGGATCGGGCGGGGACGCAACGGGGGAGGAATCAGACATCGCGGACCTCGATTTCGCGTGCGCGCAGGAAGCGCTTCAGGTCGGGAATGGCGATCGCGCCGCTGTGGAACACGCTGGCGGCCAGCGCGCCATCCACATCGGCCTGCGCGAATGCATCGGCGAAGTGCTGCGGCTCCCCGGCGCCGCCGGAGGCGACCAGCGGCACCCGGCACAGCGCACGCGCTTCGCCCAGCTGGACCAGATCATAGCCGCGGCGTACGCCGTCGCTGTCCATGCAGTTCAGCACGATCTCGCCAGCGCCCAGACGCTGCGCCTCGACGATCCAGTCCAGCGTGCGCACCGCCAGCGCGCGGGTCTTGTCCGGGTCGCCGGTATTGGTACGCACCCGCCACTGCCCGTCGGCCTCGCGGATCGAATCGACGCCGACCACCACGCACTGCACGCCGAACACGTCGGCCAGCTCTGCGATCAGCGCCGGGCGTTCCAGCGCGGGCGAATTGATCGAGATCTTGTCGGCGCCGGCGTGCAGCACCCGCCGCGCGGTCTCGACATCGCGGATGCCGCCGGCCACGCAGAACGGGATGTCGATCAGGCGTGCGACGCGCTCGATCCAGGCGACATCGACCGAGCGCCCTTCCGGGCTGGCGCCGATGTCGTAGAACACCAGCTCGTCGGCGCCTTCGTCGCGGTAGCGCAGCGCCAGTTCGGCGATGTCGCCCATGTCGACGTGGTCGCGGAAGCGCACACCCTTGACCACGCGGCCGTCGCGCACGTCCAGGCAGGGAATGATGCGCCGGCTCAGCATGGGCGCGCCTCGGCCAGGGCGTCGTCCAGCGACAGCCTTCCTTCCAGCAGCGCACGGCCGAGCACCGCACCGGTGCAGCCGGCCTCGCGTGCGGCACGCACGTCGGCCGCATCGCGCACGCCGCCGGACGCCTGGATCGCCACGTCCGGCGCCAGCGCGCGCAGATGCGCGTACAGGTCCAGGTTCGGGCCGGACAGCATGCCGTCGCGGGCGATGTCGGTGCACAGCAGATGGCGCAGGCCGGCGTCGACATAGTGCGGCAGCAGCGCATCCAGGCCGACGCCGGCGTTCTCGGTCCAGCCATGCACCGGCAGCTGCCAGATGCCGTCGGCGTCCTGGCGCGTGTCCAGCGCCACGGTGATGCGCTCGCCGCCGAACTCCTGCAGCCAGGCCAGCACGGACTCCGGCTCGCGCACCGCCAGCGAGCCGATCACCACGCGCGCGGCGCCGGCCTCGATCAGCCGCGCCACATCGTCGCGTCCGCGGATGCCGCCGCCGGTCTGCACCTGCAGACCGGTCGCGCGCGCGATGTCGGCCAGCAGCGGCAGCAGCGTGTAGCCGCCGGCCTTTGCCGCATCCAGGTCGACCAGATGCATCCAGCCGGCACCGGCATCGGCGAAGGCCTGCGCACGCGGCAGCGGATCGTCGCCGTAGTGGGTCTCGCGCGCGTAGTCGCCCTGCGCCAGCCGCACGACACGGCCGCCACGGATGTCGAGCGCGGGGTAAACGGTGAAGCCCATCAGACGTCCATCTCCAGGAAATTGCGCAGGATGCGCGCACCGGCCGTGGCCGAGCGCTCGGGGTGGAACTGCGCGCCGCAGTACAGGCCGCGCTGGACCACCGCGGTGAACAGGCCGCCATGGTCGCTGGCGGCCACGGTATCGGACGAGATCGGTGCGGCGTAGCTGTGCACGAAGTAGGCGCTCGCGCCCTCCGCCACGCCCGCGAGCAGCGCCGACGGACGCAGGCTGCGCAGCCGGTTCCAGCCCATGTGCGGCACCCGGATGCCGAGCGCTTCGGGCAGCCTGCGCACCGTGCCCGGCAGCAGGCCGAGGCATTCCACATCGCCCTCTTCCGAGCGTTCGTACAGCAGCTGCATGCCCAGGCAGACGCCGAGCAGCGGTACCTGCAGCGCGCGCAGCGGCGCGACCAGGCCCTGCGCGTGCAGGCGCTGCATCGCCGGCGGCGCGGCGCCGACGCCGGGCAGGATCACCCGCTGCGCGCCCTCCAGCCCGGCCGCATCGCGGACCAACCTAGAGGTGACCCCCAGCCGCTCCAGCGCATAGCAGACCGATCCGAGGTTGGCCCCGCCGGCATCGATCACCGCGACATCGGCAACGCTCACAGCGCCCCCTTGGTCGACGGCAGCGCGGTGCCTTCGCGCCTGATCGCCTGGCGCAGCGCACGCGCGAGCGCCTTGAAGCTGCCCTCGACCTTGTGGTGGTCGTTGTCGCCGTGCACGCTCAGGTGCAGGTTCAGACCGGAGGCATCGCACAGCGAACGGAAGAAGTGCGGCACCAGCTCGGTCGGCATGTCGCCGACGCGCTCGCGCACGAAGCTGCCCTCGAACACGAAGTACGGGCGCCCGCTGAAATCCAGCGCGGCGCTGGCCAGGGTCTCGTCCATCGGCAGGGTGAACCCGTAGCGGCCGATGCCGCGCTTGTCGCCCAGCGCCTCCTTCAGCGCCTGGCCGAGCGCAAGGCCGGTGTCCTCGATGGTGTGGTGCTCGTCGATGTGCAGGTCGCCTTCGGCCCGGATCTCCAGGCTGAAGCCACCGTGCTTGCCGATCTGTTCCAGCATGTGGTCGAAGAACGGCAGACCGGTCGTGATGTGCGCCTCCGGCGCGCCATCCAGATCCACGGCGACGCGGATCTTCGTTTCCTTCGTGTTGCGCTGGACCACCGCGCGGCGCGGCGCATCGGCCAGCTCATGCGCGATGCCGGCCCAGTCCCACTGCCCGCCGAACTGCTCGGTGCGCAGCTGGAAGCCGCGGATCTTCATGTTGTCGGCGAACTGGATGTCGGTGATGCGGTCGCCGACCATGCCCGAGCGCGCCCAGTCGATCGTGCGGTCCTGCAGGTAGGGCAGCATCAGGCCGATGCCCGGCTTGCGCGTGGGCGCGTTGTCGGCCGGCCAGCTGCGGTCCACCAGCACCTCGCGGAAGACGATGCCCTGGCTTTCGAAGATCTGCAGCATCAGGTCGTTGGGGCCGTCGAAACTGGCCTGCGGATAGGCTTCGCTGCCCAGCCCGTCCTGGTTGGTGACGATGACGAACTGGTAGCCGGCATCGCGCAGCTTCAGCATCGCCGGGATCACACCGCGCACGAAGCGCAGCTTCTCGTAGGCGTCGATCTGGAAATCGGCCGGCTCCTCGATCAGGGTGCCGTCGCGGTCGACGAAAAGAATCGGGGTCATGCGGCCACCTTCAATGCGGCGAGCACCGCGATCACGCGGTCGTTCTGTTCGGGAGTGCCGATGGTGATGCGCAGCGCGTCGCCGAGCTGCGGCACCGCACGCTGGTCGCGCACCACCACGCCGGCGGCCAGCAGCGCATCGAACGCGGCTTGCGCATCGTCGAAGCGGGCCAGCAGATAGTTGCCGGCCGAGGCGTAGACCCGGCGCACGCCGGGCGCGGTGGCCAGCGCCGTCTGCAGCCGCGCGCGTTCGGCGATGATCGTGTCCACGCGCTGCGCGGTGGTCGCCAGCGCGGCATCGGACAAACCGCGCAGCGCCAGTTCCGCGCACGGCGTGGGCACCGGATACGGTGCCTGGCAGCGGCGCAGCACCGCGATCAGCTCCGCGTCGGCGATCACGCTGCCGATCCGTGCCGCGGCCAGCGCATGCGCCTTCGACAGCGTGCGCAGCACGGCGATGTTGTCGTACCGGTCCAGCAGCGTCGTCGCCGACGGCTGGCCGCTGTACTCGCCATACGCCTCGTCGACCACGACCAGCGCACGCCCGCGCAGCGCCTGCGCGACACGCTCGACCTCGTCCAGCGCGATCAGGCTGCCGGCCGGATTCGATGGCGAGCACAGGAACACCAGTTTCACCGGTGCAGCCAGCGCCGCGGCGATCAGCGCATCGATGTCGGCGCCCAGCCCGGCCTCACCATCGACCAGCGGCACCTCGACCAGCGCCACGTTTTGCAGCCGCGCGCAGACCGCGTACATCCCGAACACCGGCGGGGTGACCAGCACCGCATCGCGCCCCGGCACGCACAGCGCACGTACCAGCAGGTCGATCGCCTCGTCGCTGCCGCGGCCGATCAGCAGCTGCTCCGGCGTGCAGCCGTACAGGCCGGCCAGGCGCGCACGCAGCGCGCCCGGTTGTGGCTCGGGATAACGTCGGCTGCTCCCGGCCGCATCGCCCGGGCTGGCCCAGGCCGATTCATTGGCATTGAGCCAGATCTCGCCATCGATCTTTGCGCTGCGTGCAGAGGAATAGCCTGCGAAACCACGCAGATCCTCGCGCACCAGCGACAGCACGGCACCGCCGCTCATCGCGACACCCCCATGCGCAGCGCGACCGCGTTGGCATGCGCATCCAGGCCCTCGGCCCGCGCCATCACCAGCGCATCGTGGCCGATGCCGGCGATGCCCTCGCGCGATGCCGACTGCACGCTGATGAAGTTCATGAAACTGGCCACGCTGACCCCGCTGTAGGCGCGCGCGGCGCCGGCGGTGGGCAGCACGTGGTTGGTGCCGCTGCAGTAGTCGCCCAGCGCCTCGGGCGTGTAGTCGCCCAGGAACACCGAGCCGGCGGCCTCGACCTGCGGCAGCCAGGCCTGCGGATCGCGCAGCGCCAGGATCAGGTGCTCGGGCGCGTAGCGGTTGCTGATCGCGAAGGCCTGCTCCAGCGCCTCGACCTTGACCAGGCGCGAGGCCGACAGCGCCTGGCGCGCGATGTCGGCGCGCGACAGCTGCGCCAGTTGCTGCGCCAGCTCCACCTCGACCGCGTCGATCAACGCATCATCGTCGCTGAGCAGCAGCACCTGCGAATCCGGCCCGTGCTCGGCCTGCGACAGCAGATCGGCGGCAACGAAGGCCGTGTCCGCGCCGGCATCGGCGATCACCAGCACTTCGGAGGGGCCGGCCGGCATGTCGATCGCCGCGGCACCGGCCTGCGCGACCTGCTGCTTGGCCTCGGTGACGAAGCTGTTGCCCGGCCCGTAGATCTTGTCGCAGGACGGCACCGACGCGGTGCCGTAGGCCATCGCCGCCACCGCCTGCGCGCCACCGAGCTTGAACACCCGGCTCACGCCGGTCAGGCGCGCGGCCACCAGCACCGCCGGATCGGCGCTGCCGTCCTTCCGCGGCGGCGTGCACAGCACGACCTCGCGGCAACCGGCCAGCCGCGCCGGCACGCCGAGCATCAGCGCGGTCGACGGCAGCGGCGCGCTGCCGGCCGGCACGTACAGGCCCACCCGCGCAATCGGTCGCACCATCCGCGCGCAGGACACGCCCGGCGCGGTCTCCACCGCATAGCCCTGCGGCAGGCCGGCGCGGTGATAGGCCTCGATCCGGGCCGCAGCCCGTTCCATCGCCTCGCGCAACGCCGCCGGGACCTGCCGTGCGGCCGCGGTGAATTCGGCCTCGCCGACCTCGAAGGTCTCCGGCGCGATCCCGTCGAAGCGCAGCGTGATCTCGCGCAGCGCCTCGTCGCCGCGGCTGCGCACCGCATCGATCAGGCCGGCGACCGCGTCGCGGGTCTGCGCGGCGACGGTCTGCACCGGGCGGGTCAGTGCCGCAGCCTGGGCGGCGGCGTCGAGCTGGTTCCAGACCAGCCGGCTGCAGCCGGCAGTGTTGGTGGAGGACTGCGCGTTCATGCCAGCGAGCGCTCCACCGCCAGGACCATCAGCCCCTGTGCGCCGGCGCGTTCGAGTTCCTCCAGACGCTGCCAGGTCAGTGCGCCGTGGCACATCGTCTGCAACTGCAGCGCACCGCCGTCGCCGGGCAGCTGCACCAGCGGATCGGCGTCGATCAGCAGGCGCTGCAGCGCGGGTAGCTTGTCCTGTTCGGCACGGAACATCAGCAGCTTGCTGTCGCGGACCTTGATCACGCCGTCGAGGCGGCGCAGCAGCATCGCCATCAACCCGGCGCGCACGTCGCCCGGTTCGCGTACCGGACCGGCCAGCACCGCTTCGCTCTCCAGCAGCGTCTCCACCGGCACCAGCTGGTTGGCGCGCAGCGTGGCGCCGCTGGAGACCAAGTCGCAGATCAGGTCGGCGGTGCCCAGACGCGGCGCGATCTCGACCGAGCCGGACAGCTCGACCACCGACGCCTCGACGCCCTGCGCGGCCAGCCAGTCGGCCAGGATCGCCGGGTAGCTGGTCGCGATGCGCTTGCCGGCCAGCTGCGCCGGCCCCTGCCAGTCCCACTCCTCCGGCACGGCCAGCATCAGCCGGCACTGGCCGAAGCCGAGCCCGCGCAGCGCCTTGTAGGCATCCGGCAGGCCGATGCGGCGGCGGGCGGCGGCCTGCTCGTCCAGCTCGTTGCGGCCGACGATGCCGAAATCGCAGACGCCATCGGCGATCAGGCCGGGAATGTCGTCGTCGCGCACGAGCAGCAGGTCCACCGGCAGCGACTCGCCGTAGCAGAACAGCTTGTCGCGGCTCTCGCGCCAGCTCAGGCCGCAGGCACTGAGCAGGCTGCGTGCCGGCTCGGCCAGACGGCCGCTTTTCTGGATGGCGATGCGCAGGCGGTCACGGGCCTGGGCTGCCGGGGATGCACTCATGGGGGAAGTCTCTGGGAAAGGCGGATCAGGGGGTCGGAAGACTGGCGAGCGCGGCGGCATAGCCGCGATGGCCGTGTTCCAGCGAGCGGGCCACGCGCCCTGTGGTGGTCACGCTGACCCCCGTGCGTTCGTGGATCTCGCGGTAGGGCACGCCCTGCTGCAGCAGCGGCACGACCTTCCAGCGGTCGGCCATGGCTTCCAGCTCGGCCGGCGTGCACAGGTCGCGCAGGAAGGCGACGACCTCGTCGACCTCGCGCAGGCCGGCGAACGCGGCAGCCAGGGCCTGCAGGTCGGCCTGGGCATCTTTCTCGACGGGGAGCGGGCGTGCCTTCATCTCGAACCAATGTAATAGCGCGCTAGTACATTAGTGCAAACCTGCGCGGCGGTCAAAGCCCTGCGCCTGTCTCACCCCACGGCGTTCAGGGGCGAGGCTCCACGCGGCAGTGGCGACGCATGCAGAAACCATCGGGAATGCGGCCTCTCCAGGCCGACCGCCGCAGCGTGACAGGGACAGCCGGCGCTCCACGGACGCCTGCTCTCCCCCATTCGCAGACAGCGCCGTGCCCCTGCCCGCTCGCCCCACGGACGGAGGCGGAGCGCAGGCCGGTCACCACGCGATGACGGCATCTCGCTGTCGAGCGGCATCGCGCAGTCGCGTTCCGGGAGCACTGACGAAGGCCGCGGTCAGACCATGCTGCAGAGATCGCCCGCACGGCCCGCCGCGATCGGGGGCCCAGACGAAGACACCCGCCTGGCGGCGGGTGTCGGGACAGTTCAGCGGGGTGTCGGGACGGTTCAGCGGGCTGCGGAGTGGCAGCGCACCTCGGCCTGCAATGCGCGGCCATGCAGGCATTCGCCGAGCAGGCTGCCCTTGCGGCTGCCGACCGGCAGCATCGCTTCCAGCGGCCCTGCACCCTGCGGACAGCGCCGCGCGGCTTCGCTCGCCAGATCGTCCTCCAGCTGCCGTTGGTCGATCCCCATGCAGCGGTCGGCCACCATCCGGTAGTGGCCCGGGCCGAGGCGCTTGGCCTTGACGCTGGCGTCGCTGGTGCAGCCGGCCAACACCGCGACCAGCGCCACGCCCAGTGCCGCGCGCGGCACGCTCATGCCATGACCCGGGCCTGCTCCAGTTCCACCTGCAGCGTGCTGGCCAGCTCGTCGCGGGCGACCTCGAACTGCTGCTCGCGGACCAGGTCCTTGACCGCGACCACGCCACGGGCGAGCTCGTCCTCACCGGCCAGCACCACGAAGCGGATGCCGGCGCGGGCGGCGTACTGGAACTGCTTGCCGACCTTGCGTGGCTCCATCTGCACTTCGGTGTTGATGCCGCCGGCGCGCAGGCGGCTGGCGATGTCCAGCGCCTCGGGCAACTGCCCCTCGTCCATCAACGCCACCATCGCCTGCACGCTGCTGGCGGCGATGCCGTCGATCAGATTGGCCTCGCGCAGCTGCCAGAACAGCCGGCTCAGGCCGATCGAGATGCCTACGCCCGGCAGCTTCGACTTGGTGTAGTGGCTGGCCAGGTCCTCGTAGCGGCCGCCCGAACAGATCGAGCCGATCTGCGGATGTCCGGTCAGCGTGGTCTCGTAGACGGTGCCGGTGTAGTAATCCAGGCCGCGGGCGATCGAGAAGTTCAGCCGGTAGGCGCTCTCGGGCACGCCCAGCGCACGCACCAGCTCCAGCACCTCGCGCAGTTCGGCCGCACCGGCGCGCAGCGACGCGCTGGCGCCCTCGCCCGCGTCGGCCAGCACGCGTTCGATCTGCGCCAGCGCATCGGCATGCGAGCTGGAACGCACTTCGACGAAGGCCAGGATCCGCTGCACCGCGTCGGCCGGCAGGCCGAACTCGGGACCGGTCAGCGTCTCGCGCACGTAGTCGGCGCCACGCTTGTCGAGCTTGTCGACCTCGCGCAGGACCAGTGCCTGCTGCTGCGGGTCGGCCACGCCCTGGGCCTCGAAGAAGCCGCGCATCAGCTTGCGGTTGTTGAGCTGCACGGCGAAGTCGCCGATGCCCAGTTCGGAGAACACCGCGTGGATCACCGCCAGCACTTCGGCGTCGTAGCGGATGCTGAGCGCATCCTTGCCGATCACGTCGATGTCGCACTGGTAGAACTCGCGGAAGCGGCCGCGCTGGGCGCGCTCGCCGCGGTACACGCGCTGCATCTGGTAACGGCGGAACGGGAAGCTCAGCTCGTGCTCGTGCTCGGCCACGTAGCGGGCCAGCGGCACGGTCAGGTCGAAGCGCAGGGCCAGTTCCGGCAGGCCGGTATCGCCGGATTCGGCGGCATTGGCCAGCGCGCCGGTGGACTGCACGAAGTAGACCTGGCGCTCGGTCTCGCCGCCGGACTTGGTCAGCAGCACGTCGGACAGCTCGAACACCGGCGTTTCCACCGGCAGGAAGCCGAAGCGCTCGTAGTTGCGGCGGATCACGTCGAGCATGCGCTGGAACGCGATCTGCTCGCGCGGGAGCAGCTCCATGGTGCCGGCGGGGGTACGGGGCTTGATCAAGCGAAGGCTCCTGCGGTGCTTCGGTTACGCGATGCGCAATTCTAGGCCCACGCTCCGGCCACGGATAGCACGACGCAGCGCGGCGGGCGGCGGCGGCCTCGCAACCGGGCAGCGCCGGGCAGCAGGCAATCGGCATGTGACAAAGTGCCCGAGGGCCAGCGCCGCCGCATCCCGGTATCATGGTGCCCCCGACCCATGCGAGCCCGACGCATGTCCTGGCCCCCGCTGGACAATCCCTGCCTGACGCCCACGCCCGAGGAAGCCAGCATCCTCGGCCAGTGCCTGCACTGTCAGGTCCGTCATCTGGCGATCTGCTCGGCGCTGTCCAAGGATGAGATGCGCGCGCTCGACGCCGCGGCCAGCACCCAGGTCCTGCAGGCGGGCACGATCCTGGCCCGCCAGGGCGACACCCGGCGCCACGCCTACACCGTCACCCGCGGCGCCCTGCGCCTGGTGCGGCTGATGCCCGACGGGCGCCGCCAGGTGGCGGGCTTCGCGCTGCCGGGCGACTACGTCGGCCTGAGCGGCAACGACCATTACCAGCACGACATCGAGTCGCTGGGCGAGACCCAGGTCTGCAAGTTCAGCCTGGATTCGATGCAGCGGCTCGGCAGCCAGTATCCGCACCTGCAACGCAAGCTGCTCGAACGCGCCTGCGTGGAACTCGACGCCGCCCGCGAGCAGATGATGTCGCTGGCACGGATGAACCCGACCGAGCGCCTGGCCGATTTCATCCTGAAGCTGGCCGCGCAGCAGACCCGCGCCGGCCACCAGAGCGCCATCGTGACCCTGCCGATGCCGCGCGCCGACATCGCCGATCATCTTGGCCTGACCGTGGAAACCGTCAGCCGCAGCCTGACCGCACTGCGCAGCAAGGGGCTGATTTCCCTGCCCGAAACCTACCAGGTCGAGATCCTCGACGAGGCCGGCCTGGAAGCACTCAACGCCGGTTGAGTCGCGCCGGGCCGCTGCGCGCCCGGCCCACGCCATCGACGCCGACATCGACAGGGAAACACGACGCCGGCATGCCGGCGCCAAGTCTCGCCAGGGCCCTGCGCCGATGGGGGTTTCAGCCTGGAACCCTGCGATGACGACTCGGCGTCGACTGCATGCGCCTCGATGCTCGTCGGATCACACCGATCCGATACCGCCGCATGCCTGATGCCACGCGTGGACGGTCCGCCCGCGCGGCGGGGACGCCGGGGCGTCTGGCGAGCCGCCCACGCGGCATTGCGTCCACCCGGACGGCACCGGCGCATCGCCGCATGCCCCCGCCCCTCCGGCACCGCACGCCGGCTCACCCACATACGCTGCGCCGGCAAACAGCCGGCGACGTGATCGCCTGACGCACGAAAAAGCACGTGCGCCCGTCGATCGCGGGAGACAGAGGAAGGCTCCCGGGCAGCCGCCACGTCCGCTACGAATCCCGCGCAAAGAAAAAGCGGGCCGAAGCCCGCTTTTCCTGGATCGGATGCGTGGGACCGCGGCTCAGCCGGCGGCGCCCTCGCCTTCTTCCACGGCCTTGATCGACAGGCGGATGCGGCCCTGCTTGTCGACTTCCAGCACCTTGACCTTGACCACGTCGCCTTCCTTCAGCTTGTCGCTGACCTTCTCCACGCGCTCGCTGGAGATCTGCGAGACGTGGACCAGGCCGTCCTTGCCCGGCAGGATGGTGACGAACGCACCGAAGTCCATGATCTTGGCGACCTTGCCTTCGTAGATGCGGCCCGGCTCGACGTCCGAGGTGATCTGCTCGATGCGGGCCTTGGCGGCCTGCGCAGCGGCATTGTTGACCGAGGCGATGACGATGGTGCCGTCGTCCTGGATGTCGATCTGGGTGCCGGTTTCCTTGGTGATGCCCTGGATCGTGGCGCCGCCCTTACCGATCACTTCGCGGATCTTGTCCGGGTGGATCTTGATGGTCAGCAGACGCGGCGCGTACTCGGACAGCTCCGAACGCGGCGCGGTCAGGCCGTTGGCCATCTCGCCGAGGATGTGCAGACGGCCGGCCTTCGCCTGCTGCAGCGCCTGCTTCATGATCTCTTCGGTGATGCCTTCGATCTTGATGTCCATCTGCAGGGCGGAGATGCCCTCGGACGTACCGGCCACCTTGAAGTCCATGTCGCCCAGGTGATCTTCATCACCCAGGATGTCGGACAGCACGACGAAGCGGTCGTCTTCCTTCACCAGGCCCATCGCGATGCCCGCGACCGGCGCCTTCACCGGCACGCCGGCATCCATCAGGGCCAGCGAGGAACCGCAGACCGAGGCCATCGACGAGGAACCGTTCGACTCGGTGATTTCCGAGACGACGCGGATGGTGTACGGGAATTCCTCGATGGTCGGCATCACGGCGAGCACGCCGCGCTTGGCCAGACGGCCGTGGCCGATCTCGCGACGCTTCGGGCCCATCATGCGGCCGCACTCACCGACCGAGTAGGGCGGGAAGTTGTAATGGAACAGGAAATTTTCCTTGTACTCGCCCGAGACGGCATCGATGATCTGGCCGTCGCGCGCGGTGCCCAGGGTGATCGCGACGATCGCCTGGGTCTCGCCACGGGTGAACAGCGAGGAACCGTGCACGCGCGGCAGCACGCCGGTCTTCACGGCGATCGGGCGGACGGTGTCCAGCGCACGGCCGTCGATGCGGACCTTGGTGTCCAGCACCGAGTTGCGCATGGTGCTGTATTCGAGCTCGCCGAATTCCTTCGACAGCTCGGCCGGGTTCCAGCCTTCGGCGGCGACGCGGCCGGCCAGGGATTCGGTGACGTCCTTCTTGATCGCCGAGATGGCGTCGCGGCGCTGCAGCTTGTCGCGCACCTGGAAGGCCTCGACCAGCTTGCCGCCGACCGCTTCCTTCAGCGCGCCGATCAGCGCCTCGTTCTTGGCCGGGGCGACCCAGGCCGACGGCTTGGTGCCGGCTTCGACGACCAGCTCGTTGATCGCGTTGATGACCTTCTGCATCTCGCGGTGACCGAAGGTCACGGCGCCCAGCATCACGTCTTCCGACAGCAGCGCGGCTTCGGACTCGACCATCAGCACCGCGTTGGCGGTACCGGCGACGACCAGCTCGAGCTGCGACTCCTTCAGCTCCGACACGGTCGGGTTCAGGATGTACTCGCCGTTCTTGTAGCCGACCTTGGCGGCGCCGATCGGGCCCTTGAACGGGGTGCCGGCCAGCGACAGCGCGGCCGAGGCGCCGATCAGGGCGGCGATGTCGCCGTCGATGTCCGGGTTCAGCGACATCACCGTGGCGATGATCTGCACTTCGTTCTTGTAGTCCTCCGGGAACAGAGGACGGATCGGACGGTCGATCAGGCGGGAGATCAGCGTCTCCTTCTCGGTCGCACGGCCTTCACGCTTGAAGAAACCACCCGGGATGCGGCCGCCGGCGTAGAACTTCTCCTGGTAGTCGACCGTCAGCGGGAAGAAGTCCTGGCCCTCGCGCGCGCTCTTGGCGGCGACGGCGGAGACCAGCAGTACGGTGTCGTCCATCTTGACGATGACGGCACCGCCGGCCTGACGGGCGATCTCGCCGGTCTCAAGCGTGACGGTGTGCTTGCCGTACTGGAAGGTTTTGGTGATTTTTGCCACGTGGATTCCTTGGGGGCTGCTGCTTGGCGAATTGACCGGATGCGGCCCTTGCCGCATGCGGGTGGCCGGTGGTCCCGGCCGCTGCTGTGGTACTGCCGGGACCTGGCCCGACCGGCATCACGTTTTCACGGTGCCGAAAAGCAAACCGCGGCGCATCTCTGCGCCGCGGCGGGGGTGGATCAGCGACGCAGGCCGAGCTTTTCGATCAGGGCCTTGTAGCGACCGTTGTCCTTCTTCTTCAGATAGTCCAGCAGGCTGCGGCGGCGGTTGACCAGCTGCAGCAGACCACGACGGCTGTGGTGGTCCTTCTTGTGGGCCTTGAAGTGCTCGGTCAGCTGCTCGATGCGGCCGGTGAGCAGGGCGACCTGGACTTCCGGCGAGCCGGTGTCGTTGGCGCCGCGGGCGTTGTCCTGGATGATCTTCTGGGTGTCGATCGACATGATGTTTTCTCTTTGATGCGAGGCCTGCAGGAACGCACGAGGCGCACCGCCTGACCCGCCGCTTGCTGATGGCCGCCCGCGTGAACCGGGAGCGGAAAGGAACGCCTGAAAAAGGCGCGCGAATTGTACCCGCTGGACGCCTTGCCCAACAAGGTCTTACGGCGCCGCCTCCCGTGGAGCGGGATCGGCCGGGGGCTGGAACAGCCGCTGCGGCGACAGCCGGCCGTCGGCGTCGACCGAGGCCAGGCCCAGCGGACGGCCCTGCCCGTCGAACACCGCCACCGGTTCGGCGGCCGGCCACGGGCCGCGAAGCCGCTGGCCCTGCGCCAGGCGGGCCGCCTCCGGCGCCTCCAGGACGACGGCCGGAAAATCGGCCAGGCCCGCCGCCAGCGGCAGCAGGCAGGCCTCGAGCCCGGCCGGGTCGGTCCCGGCCATGGCCTGCAGCGCTTCCAAGGTCCACATCCGCGGCGACCTGAACGGCTCGACCCAGAGCCGGCGCAGACTGGCGATATGCGCACCGCAGCCCAGCACCTCACCCAGGTCGCGGGCCAGGCTGCGGATGTAGGTGCCACTGCCGCAGGTCACCCGCAGGTCGATGCGCGCGCCGTCGTGGGCCAGCAGTTCGATCGCGCGGATCTCGACCTCGCGCACCGGCGCCTCGATGGCCTCGCCGCGGCGGGCCCTGGCATACAGCGGTTCCCCGCCCTGCTTGAGCGCCGAATAGATCGGGGCCTGCTGGCGGATCCGGCCGGTGAATCCGGCCAGCGCCTCACGGAGGCGGGCTTCGTCCAGCTCCGGCACAGGCCGCTGCTGCAGCACCTGGCCGTCCGCATCGTCGGTATCGGTGGTCGTGCCCAGCACGATGCCGGCCTCATAGGCCTTGTCCGAGCCCAGCAGCAGGCCGGCGATCTTGGTGGCCTCGCCGAAGCACAGCGGCAGCAGGCCGGTGGCGAGCGGATCGAGGCTGCCGGTGTGGCCGCCCTTCTCGGCCCGGAACAGCCGGCGCGCGAGCTGGAGCGCGGCGTTCGAACTCATGCCCGACGGCTTGTCCAGCAGCAGGATGCCGTCGAGGCGACGGAACGCGTTTCTTTTCTGGTTCATGCGCAGGAGCGGCCGGACGTGCCGGATCCAGGGTGTACACCACCGGCGAACCATCGCCATGGCGCATCCCGCGAACCGGACAACCGATGGACGGCCGGATCAGTCCTCGCCGGCGGTCGGCGGGTTTTCGCGCAGCAGCGCATCGATGCGCTCGCCACGGTCGACCGAATCGTCGTAATGGAAATGCAGTTCGGGCACGTGGCGCATCTTGACCCGGCGCGCCAGTTCCATCCGCAGCTGGTAGGCGATCGCCTTCAGTCCCTTGACCGCTTCGGCCGAGCGCTCGGGCATCAGGGCGGTGACGAAGACCTTGGCATGCGCCAGATCGCGGCTGACCTCGACGTCGGACACGCTGGACGACGGCAGACCATGCTCGCGCACGGCTTCGTGGACCAGGGTGCCGACTTCGCGACGCAGCTGGGCCGAAACGCGGTCGGTGCGATGGAAGGACTTGGTGGGCATGGTGGAACTCCTTGCCGGCCCGTGCCGGACCGATGGAACGGTAGCGCGCCACGACGGCGTGGGCGTGAAACGACAGGACGGCCGCAAGGGCCGTCCTGTCTTGGTGCCTGTACCGGCCGGAGCCGGCGGCAGGACGGATTACAGCGTGCGCTGGACCTCGATGCGCTCGAAGCACTCGATCTGGTCGCCGGCCTTGACGTCGTCGTAGGCCTTCACGCCGATACCGCACTCGGTGCCGTTGCGCACTTCCTCGACGTTCTCCTTGAAGCGGCGCAGCGATTCCAGCTCGCCCTCGAAGATCACGGTGTTGTCGCGCAGCACGCGGATCGGCTTGTTCCGCTTCACCACGCCTTCCACGATCATGCAGCCCGCGACAGCGCCGAACTTCGAGCTGCGGAACACGTCGCGGACCTGGGCGATACCGATGATCTCCTCGCGGATCTCCACACCCAGCAGACCCGAGGCCACCTGCTTCACCTGGTCGATCACGTCATAGATGATCGAGAAGTAGCGCAGGTCGACGCCGTTGGCTTCGATGATCCGGCGGGCCGAAGCATCGGCACGCACGTTGAAGCCGATCACCGTGGCCTTGGAGGTCACCGCCGAGTTCGCATCGGACTCGGTGATGCCGCCCACGCCGGAGCTGATGATGTTGATCCGGATGTCCTGGTTGGACAGCGCGACCAGCGAGTGGCGCAGCGCCTCGACCGAACCCTGCACGTCGGCCTTGACGATCAGGTTCAGGCTGAGCTGGCCGTCGCCCTTGCCGAGCTGGGCCATGATGTCTTCCATGCGGCTGCCCGCGGACTGGACCAGGCGCGACTCGCGGCGCTTGGCGTCGCGCTGCTGCGCCACGTCCTTGGCCAGGCGCTCGTCCTTGACCACCACGAAGTCGTCGCCGGCGTCGGGCACGCCCGACAGGCCGAGCACCTGCACCGGGATCGACGGGCCGGCCGATTCGGGCTGCCCACCGGTCTCGTCGAACAGCGCACGCACGCGGCCGTACTGCACGCCGCACACCAGGTAGTCGCCCTTCTTCAGGCTGCCCTGCTGCACCAGCACCGTCGCGACCGGGCCACGGCCCTTGTCCAGCGCCGATTCGATGACCACGCCGCTGGCGCGACCGGTCGGCACGGCCTTGAGCTCGAGCACTTCGGCCTGCAGCGAGATCGAATCCAGCAGGTCGTCCACGCCCATGCCGGTCTTGGCCGACAGCTCGACCATCTGCGTGTCGCCGCCGAAGTCCTCGGCCACGACCTGCTCGGTCAGCAGCTCGTTCTTGACCCGCATCGGGTCGGCATCGGACTTGTCGATCTTGTTAATCGCCACGATCAGCGGCACGCCGGCCGCCTTCGCATGCTGGATCGCTTCCTTGGTCTGCGGCATGACGCCGTCGTCGGCCGCGACCACCAGCACCACGATGTCGGTCAGCTTGGCGCCGCGGGCGCGCATCGAGGTGAAGGCGGCGTGGCCCGGGGTATCCAGGAAACTGATCACGCCCTTCGGCGTTTCCACGTGGTACGCACCGATGTGCTGGGTGATGCCGCCGGCTTCACCGGTGGCCACCTTGGTGCGGCGGATGTAGTCCAGCAGCGAGGTCTTGCCGTGGTCGACGTGGCCCATGATGGTGACCACCGGCGGACGCGCGGTCTGGTCGCCATCGGGCTGTTCGACATGCGCCAGCAGCTCGCTCTCGGCATCGTCGGCGCCTGCGCGCACGACCTTGTGGCCGAGCTCCTCGGTCACCAGCGCCGCGGTGTCGTGGTCGATGGTCTGGGTGATGGTGGCCATCACGCCCATCTTGAACATGGCCTTGACCACGTCGCCGCCCTTCAGCGCGAGCTTCTGCGCCAGGTCGGCCACGGTGATCGTGTCGCCGATCGCCACTTCGCGCACCACCGGTGCGGTCGGGCGCTCGAAACCGCCGACGCCGCCGTTGTTGCCGCTGGAGCGCACGTCCTGACGCCGCTGCGGACGCATGCCCGGGCGACCGCCCGGACGGGTGTTGCCACCCGGACGCGCGCTGGTGCGGCGGGCACGGTCGGCGGCCGACAGGTGCAGCTGGCCGGCGAAGCGGCTGGCCGCATCGTCGTCCTCGACACCGGAAACCATCGCGTGCGAACCGCGCGTCTTGTGCTTGGCCGCGGCGCCGCCGCGGTTGTCCTCGACCCGGGCCGGGGGCTTGGGCGCGTGGTGCACGGTCTTGGTCGGACGCGGCGCTTCGTCCGCGTCGGCCTTGCCTGCCACGGGAGCCGCCGCCTCGGTGACCGCGGCCGCCGCGGCGTTGCGCTCGGCCTCGATGCGCTGGCGCTCGGTTTCCTCGGCCTGGCGGCGACGCTCGTTCTCTTCGGCGCGCGCGCGGTCCTGTTCGGCCAGCGCCTGCTGCTCGGCCAGGTTGCGCTGGCGCGATTCCTCGAGCTTGCGCAGCGCGTCGGCGCGCTCCTCGTCCTCGCTCATCGGGCGCGACGAACCGGCGCCGTCACCGCTGACGAAGGTGCGCTTCTGCCGGACCTCGACGTTGACCGTGGTCTTGGTGCGACCACCACCGACGGTCAGCTCCTGGACCTTGCGTCGGGCCAGGGTGATCTTCTTCGGTGCGGCGATCTCTTCGGCGGGCGCCTCGGCCTTGCCGTGCGAACGCTTGAGGAAGCCGAGCAGCTTGAGCTTCTCGGCGCTGGTGACGACCTGGTCGGGGCCACTGAACGTCATGCCGGCCTCGGCCAGCTGCTCCAGCAGCTTCTCGACCGGCGTGTTGACCAGCTCGGCAAGCTTGCGGATGGTGGTTTGCTGCGACATTCGGATCCTATGCTCTGAGTGGCGCCCCCTCGCGCAGAGCAAGGGAAGCGCAGATTCTAAGCCCTGATCGGGTCAGGGCGGTGTTCATCGCCGGCTCATTCGCCGCGTTCCAGACGGGCGATCTCCTCGGCGCGGGCGGCCAGGATCAGCGCCGCGGCACGGGCTTCGTCCAGACCCTCGATGCCGAACTCCATGACCTCGTCGGCGGCCAGGTCGGACAGGTCCTCGCTGGTGCGCACGCCATTGGCGGCCAGGGCGAACGCGGTGTCCTCGTCCATCCCGTCCAGGGCCAGCAGGTCGGCGGCCGGCTGGCTGTCCTCCAGCCCCTCCTCCACCGCCAGCGCCTCGTTCAGCAGGGCGTCGCGGGCGCGGGCACGCAGTTCCTCGACGATGTCCTCGTCGAAGCCCTCGACCGACAGCAGCTCGCCGACCGGAACGTAGGCGATCTCCTCGACCGAACCAAAGCCCTCGGCGACCAGGATGCCGGCAATCTCCTCGTCCACTTCCAGCTTGTCCATGAACAGCTGGCGGGCGACGGCCTGCTCGGCCTCGGACTTGGCGGCGACCTGGTCCTGGGTCATCACGTTCAGCTGCCAACCGGTCAGACGGCTGGCCAGGCGCACGTTCTGGCCACCCTTGCCGATCGCCTGCGCGAGCCGCTCCTCGGCCACGGCCAGGTCCATGGAGTGCTTGTCCTCGTCGACGATGATCGACTGGACCTCGGCCGGTGCCATCGCGTTGATCACGAACTGGGCCGGATTCTCGTTCCACAGCACGATGTCGACGCGCTCGCCGTTGAGCTCGTTGCTCACGGCCTGCACGCGCGAACCGCGCATGCCGATGCACGCGCCGATCGGGTCGGTCCGGGTGTCGTGGGCGAGCACGGCGATCTTGGCGCGGTCGCCCGGATCGCGGGCGCAGGCCTTGATCTCGACCAGACCCTGGCCGACTTCCGGCACCTCGAGCTTGAACAGCTCGATCATGAACTCGGGGGCGCCACGGCTGATGAACAGCTGCGGGCCACGCGGCTCGGAACGGACCTCCGCCAGGTAACCGCGGACGCGGTCGCCGGTGCGCAGCACGTCACGCGGAATGCCCTTGTCCTTGGAGATGAAGGCCTCGGCGTTGCCACCCAGGTCGACGTAGATGTTGCCGCGCTCGGCGCGCTTGACCACGCCGGTGACCAGCTCGCCGACACGATCCTTCCACGCATCGACGACCTGCTGCCGCTCGGCCTCGCGCACACGCTGGACGATGACCTGCTTGGCCGCCTGCGCGGCGATGCGCCCGAACTCCGGGTTCTCGATCTGCTCTTCGATGTGGTCGCCGACCTCGACGCCGTCGGCTTCGTCGACCGCATCCATCAGGCGGATCTGGCGGTCCGGCGACTCCATGACCACGTCGTCGGCGACGACTTCCCAGCGACGGAAGGTCTCGTAGCTGCCGTCCTTGCGGTCGATCGCCACGCGCGCCAGCACGTCCTGGTCGATGTAGCGCTTCTTCGCGGCCGAAGCCAGCGCGGCTTCCAGCGCATCGAAGATCACCTCGCGCGGCACGCCCTTCTCGTTGGCGACCGCGTCGACTACCAGCAGAAGTTCCTTGCTCATCTCGTTACTCCGCACGCGACCCGTCGGTCGCCGGCTTGTTTGGGGAATGCTTGCCAGCGTTCGCACCCGCGCCCTGACGGCCCTTGTCGGCACCGCCCCTGGCGGGGGCCTTGTTGCCGCCCGACGCGCGCTTGTCCGGCGCCAGGCCCAGCGCAGCCCAGTCCGGGACCAGACGCGCCTTGTCGATGTTGTCCGCCGCGACCGGGAACTCGGTCCCGTCCAGCGAGAAGACGATGGTATCGCCTTCGATGCGCAGGATCGTGCCCTGCAGGCGACGGCGGCCGTCCTGTGGCAGTTTCAGGCCGACCTTGGCCTGCTCGCCCACGAAACGCTCGAAATGGGCGAGCCCGAACAGCGGGCGATCCAGGCCGGGCGAAGAGACCTCCAGCGTGTAGTTGCCGGAGATCGGATCGGCCACGTCCAGCTGGGCCGACACTTCGCGGCTGACCGCCTCGCAGTCCTCGATGGTGACCATCCGCTCGGACCCCGCAGCCGGCACGTCGATGTACAGGCGCACGGTCGCACCGCCCGGGGCGGGCAGATACTCGATGCCGAGCAGCTCGAGGCCAAGCGACGCAACGGTCGGGCCAAGCAGTTCGACGATTTCGCGACTCTTTTCGCTCATGGAAGGCGTGATGCTCGAACGCGGAAACGGAATCGGCCGGGAAGCCCGGCCGCCAAAAACGGCAAAGGGCCCATCAGGGCCCCTTGTCCGATATTGCTGGAATCGGTGCAGCGACGGGAACATGCGTCGCTGCGAGCCCGAGCATTGCGGAATCATTTCACTACCACCGAAATGAACCGCAAAACTTGGTAGCGGGGGCAGGATTTGGGCTCTATCTGACTGAGCCGGTCCGGATCCCTATCCGCTGAGGCTGGGAAGTCTAAGGGTTCCTGGCTGCTGTCGCAAGCTCGCGACAGCAGCCCACCTGAACGCGCGACAGAGGCAAAGCGCCTCATAGATCACATCGGCACCCTTTCAAGTGCCGGCCTGCCTGCCCACCTCAACCACCAAGCCGCTTCAACTCTGTCCGCCGCCTATCGTCGGCAGCCTTCTCGGCAGACAGCAAGGTCACGAAACCACGCAACTCGTTCCACATACCGGGCAAGTAGAAGCAGTAGAGGAGTGTAGCCACCATCAACCCTGCGCCACCCGCAACAAGCCACCGCTTCAGCAGTTCGCTGGACACAGGATCTGCGATCCTGACCAACGCACCAGCAACGGTGATCGCCAAAAAAAGAACCCAAAGACGCCTAGACTTGACCCGAACCATCCCATCAAGACGCGAGCGCTGCAGAGGAGTGAGGTGGCCCACCGCCGCCAAATCACTCTGCAGGCGATAGATCAGCGAGACGACGGCCGTCGCAAGCACCGCCTGAACTATCCACATTTCTTTCAGGACAGCACCCAACTCAGCAACGCTCAAAAAGCGTGTCGACAAGGATGCGCACAGCACCGCCGCCACGATGATGGCGACAGTCACTGCGAGATTCTTGCCAACACCTGAGGCCATTAATGAACTATCCCAGTGCGGATTGCCTGCAGCAGCCATGCGTTCACCCTCCCCCACAGATCGAACTCGTCTACGAGACCAGAGTCCAACACTCTCACGCTGATGTCCGAGAAAACCTTCAGGTCCGATCCGGCGAGAGTCCCACCTTTGTGGAGGTGAATGCGCGTCTCGCCTGGATCGAAATGACGGCCAGCTACCGCTAACCGCTGCATCAGAACGAAGCCCTCATCTGACTTCTTTCGGTTGCTGTAACGCAGGTCGACAGTGACCTTTACGCGCTCATTCTTACCTAGCGCCTGTTGCAGAGGCACATCACCAAACCAGTCACCGAAGATAGGCCCGAGCATCTCAGCCATAGGGCCGACAGGCACTACCTTCTTATACCCACGAATAGTCTCGCGCTCAGAAGTTCGACGCTGAGTCGCCACCTTCTCCACCACTTCAAAGTCCAACTCGGAGCCGATCGTCACTCTGTCCACATGCCGCCTGTTCAAGCGCTGCTCTGCGTCTTGGGATTGAAGATCAACCAACAGTAAATAGTCGTCAGGTTGAATGAGCCCACACTCGCGAAGGAGCCAGTTCAGGTGATCTTCCAAGGCCTTCGACCCCAGATGCAGCGTAGCGATGTACATCACATGCTCAGCCGAAACCGCGAAAAACGTCAGAGACTCGACGAACTCGCGCTTGGTCTCACCATCTTCCCCAGGAACAGCGGCCGCATCCAACTTATAGTCGCCTGTCGCAGCGTCCTTCTCGAGGTAGTGCTGCTTCTGCCCTTTGGTGAACTGCATCAGGCGCCCTACACGCATGTTGTTAGATGCGCCGACGCCTGAAATCACGCGAGTGGTCTGCCTGTCTAGGCCAACAGCCTCTTCTCGCTGCTCCACATCGGAACGCGCCGCCATCGCGGCCACAAGCATCTGCTCCAAGCTCACCGGCTGCCCTGTAGAAAGCAGAGTAGCTCGTTTGTAGTGAAGCTTCCTTGTCTTCTCTGTTGCCATTCTCACCCCCTAATGAGATGTCAATTATCTCAGAGTCTGCCCATCATGGCGTTAACTGAACTCAAGTCAGTCAACACAGACGGATGACACCCTCATCGTCGCTCTCTGCCACATCCGGCGGCCGGATCGGCCAGCTGCGGAACCAGTCGCGCTGGACAGGCGGTAGCTCGCCAGCACGCCGCCGGGTCGGGGCGCCGCCGGTGAGCCATGCCCGGGCGTCTTCGAACAGGACCACGGCGGGGAACCGCTCGGCAGCGCGGCCCAAGATGGACATCGTCTTCTGCTTGCCGCGGAAACGGATCACGCCGGCCAGCAGCATGGGGTCGCCACCCGGAGGCACGTAGTACCGCCACTGGCGATCCTCCTCCTGCACCAGAACGCCGCTAGCCAGCACCGCGCATGTCCGCCCGGGGTTGTCGTGCGTGGGGAGGTCGGTGTCCCAGACCACAGGTCGGCTCGGGTCCCAGAGCAACGACAAGATGCCCTCCTCGCCCCATTCCTCGTGGCCATAGGCGCTCGGGTAATCGCCAGGCGGCACTCGCCAGCGGCTCGCCTTGCCGCCGGTGCGGCCCGGGCCGGGGCGCTTGAGCCCGAGCAGTTCCTCGAACTCGTCCACGTGGTGGTAATGGGCGATCCGGAGCTGCACAGCGGAGAGGCCAACGGCTGGGCCACAGAGGGTACTGCCGGTGATCTCACCCGGCGCGACGCCCGCCGCCGACCATGCTGAACCCGTTGCCGGGGCGCCCGTCCCGCCCTCACGCCGGCCTGCCGGCCCAGTAGTAGGCTCCGCCGCATGTGCTATTCCGCCCAAGTCCACGCCGAGTGGAAGAAGTTCCAGCGCACCACCGGGGCCGTCATGGACCTGGACACTTACGTCCGCACCTTCTGGTGGGACCAGGGCCGCGACCCGCTTCGAAAGCAGCTGGCCAAGGCGCCGCGGGCCATGATCCGGGAGCTGCAGGAGATCGGCCCGCCCGAGCTGCGCGAGAACCTGGCCGAGCAGGACGCGGCCGCGATCGCTGCCCTTGAGGAGGAACTGTTCGCCCTGCGCCGGCGCGTCGGGGATGCCCAGCGCGCCCTGCAGACCAAGGTGACCAAGAAGGCCCAGGAGGACGTGCGCATCGGCACCAGTAAAGGGAGGGCCGCCCGCCGGCGCCTGGACGCCCTGAAGCGCACCGACATGCTGCCGGAGGACAACCGCGTCTACCCCGGCGTCTACTGCCCCGTCATGGTCTGGGAGAACGGACAGCGCGTGGTGAAGCCGATGCGCTACCAGTGCAGACCGGTCGGCAAGCCTGCCAGCTATGACCGACAGTACCCGGGCACGTACAACGCCCGGCGCGACAACCTGGAGGGCTTCTGGCGCGGGCAGTTCGGGCACACGCACGGGATCATGATCGCGGATAGGTTCTACGAGCATGTCGAAGTCGACGGCGAGAACCAGATCCTCGAGTTCGAGCCGCGCACCGGCGAACCGATGCTGGTTGCCTGCCTCTGGTCGCACTGGACCGACCCGCGTGGCGTGGAGCCGGACCTGCTCTCCTTCGCCGCCATCACCGACGATCCGGAACCGGAGGTGGCTGCGGCCGGCCACGACCGCACGATCATCAACCTCAAACCGGAGCACGTCGATGTCTGGCTCAATCCGGACCCGACCGATCTGACGGCGTTGTACCGCATCTTCGACGACAAGCGGCACCCGTATTACGAGCATCGGGTCGCTGCCTAACCGCACACCTGCACGTCGCGTTGACCGACCCGGCGCGAGGCTTGGCCCATGGACTTCCGCACACGCGAATCGATCGACGCCGAACTGCAGCGCCTGCAGCAGCGCATCCCTGAGCTGATCGACGAGTGCGACCCGGGCGACGTGCTGGAGGCCTTTGCCGCGGAGGCCGCCCGGCTGACCCACCACGTGACAGCCGAGCACGATGCCTATGTCGATGACCGCATCAGCTGCATGCTCGCCTCGGCCGGCCTGATCCCGGGCGAAAGCGAGGGCGAGGCCTGCCTCACCGGCGCGGTGAGGACCCAGCCCCTGACGCGCGACGAGATCGACGCCCGGATCCGCCAGATCGAGGGCGAGATCCCGGCGCTGACGCGCGACATGGATCGCTTCTATCGCGAATTCGAAGACCGCACCGACCGGCTGTGCGCTGACGCCGCGCCCGAGGACGAGGCCTACATCCTCGATCGACTGCAGCAGATGGTGGGGCGTGCCGGCATCAACCGCTGACACCTGGCTGCCGCTTCCCCGCGCATTCTTTCAGCGGCACCCCACCCAGGTAGCGCCAGACCTGCTGAACAAGCTCCTCGTGCGCGACGACGGACGCGCTGCGCGCATCGTGGAGGTCGAGGCATACGCGGGCAGCCAGGACCCGGCGGCGCACTCATACCGTGGCCAGACGCCGCGCACGGCCACGATGTTCGGGGAGGCCGGTCACCTGTATGTGTACTTCACCTACGGCATGCACTGGGGCTCCAACGCCGTGTGCGGCCCGGTGGGCGAAGGCTGGGGCGTGCTGTTGCGTGCGGCCGAGCCCGTCGCCGGCATCGAGGCGATGCGTGCGGCCAGGCCGGCGGCGCGCAGGGACCGGGATCTGGCCAGCGGGCCCGGCCGCCTGTCGCAGGCCTTCGGCATCACCCGCGCGTTCGACGGCGCCGACATCGTCACAGGCGACCGCGGGCTGCGCATCGTGGACGACGGCACGCCGCCGCCGGCCGAGCCGGTGGTCGGCCCCCGCATTGGCATCAGCAAAGCCGCGGACTTGCCATGGCGCTGGCATGTGCCGGGGCACCTGCACGTCTCCAGGGTTCAGTCGCCGAAGCGCTCGGCGTAGGCGTCGCGGAACGCCGATTCGACAGCGTCTGCGGCATGCACCGCCTCGGCCCGCAGGCAGGCCGCGAAGATCGCCGCCTGCTGCTCCCGCGCATCCCGGCCGGACACCTGCTCGATCTCCGTCAGGCGGTCGACCACGCGCTCGATGACATCGTCGAATGCAGCGGAATGAGACATGGGCGCCTTGTGTCGGTGGCCAGCGGCCCCTCGCGCTGGTCGAGGGGCACGCGGCGGCGTCATCCTGGGCCATCCTGGCCGGTGCCGTGCGCTGCTGGCGTTTGCATCCTGCAGGCCGACGTTGCACACCCCCATCAGTGATGTCCGCGTCAGCGTGTAGGAAAAGCCCCAGTCCGCTTCACCACCATGCGAAACGAGAAAGGCCCCTTGCGGGGCCTTGCGGTTACAGGTCAGTGCACGTCTGCTGCCCGGGGGCACCGATGCACTGCCGGAACACGTACCACTCGCCCTCGAAACACATGAAATAGCGGACGCCATTGAAAAGCGGCACCTCGCCAACCTGCCCGTCCACCAGACAAGGCTCCGACGGCGTCTGCATCTGCGCCGATGCCGTACCAACCGCAACAGCACACCCCAGCGCAACGAATGCCAGCGCTTTTCCGATCCGACCCTTCATAGATCTCTCCTTGATAGCCCATGGGCGCCAGCAGCCCCGCGGGGGGACCGCGGGGCACGCGCGGGAAAGGGGCCTGGGCTGCAGTAGCCGGCGCGCGCGGTGCTGGCGACCCCACTATGCACAGCACGCCGCGCGGCGGGGCGAGGTCTTCTGCCCGCATTCGCATAGGAATTCTCTGAGAGATCAGCGAACCGCGCGGTCCACCTCAGATCGCATGCGGTGCCAGCAGCTCCTCGCAGCCATGGTCTCTAGCTCGCCGAGGAGCCCGCACGGGTGATCAGCCGGGCCTTTCGGCCGCGCGCACGTTGCTGGCCCATCCATCCTGGGCGCCTGCGCACGTTCATCCATCGGCGATCCAGACATCGCCAGGTCGGAAAAGCCCGTGGAGAGGCGTCAGAAAATGCAGACACCCCGCGGTCAGGCCCTGCCAGTCGTCTGGCCTCGCTCTGGAGCCTGGCACCTGCGCTCCGCGCGTATGGCGTGATGCCAGGTCATGAGAAACAGAGCGGTCCCGATGAGTGCGAGATTGATGGCGAGATGCGGCTGATCTCCCGCCCTGGGCATCCAAGGGACATAGAAGATCATCGTCGCAAACGCGATGCTGACCAGCATGGAACCGGGGAACGTGGTGACCAACAGCGCGCCGAAGAGGTCATCGCAGTCGTTGATGCTCTTGCACACGTCCCAACCCCAACTTCCCCAGAAAACAGTGATCGCCAGGTACACACCCCTTGCGAGATCCGGAACCAACTGGGTGGTGACGGGGTACGCGAACGCAATAGCTCCGCGCACCAGTTCGAGCATCATGCAGCCCAACAGGATGTGCAAGCCTGCATAGATCACTCGGAAGAGACGCGTCATCTGGGGCCATGGAGAATTTTGCCCGAGATTAGCGGATCAGCGAGTCAGCCGCCCGAAGTCTCAATCAACCACAGGCGGCGCCGTCTTGTACGGATGATCCACCGGCAGCCGGTCGACCAGTCCCCACTTGTGCGCGATGTAGCCGGCGATCCGCTCGACGTCGTCATTCGTCAGCGCGCCGACACCGAACGCGTGCTCGACCAGGTCGCCCATGAAGTGGCCGCTCGTCGTGCCGTCCGCGTCCTTGCCGATCGCAAACGGCTGCTGATTGACGGCCTGCGAGGCTGCGGCGGTCATGCTCGTCAGGGCGCCCACCTCGTCCGCACCGCCGTTGACGTTGAGCACGGCCTGCGCCGAGGTGTACCGCACCCGCGCGAGGACGATCACCCAGTCCGTGCCGGCATGGGTGGCCGAGTAGATGTGCGAGTAGGAGTCCGTCACCTGGGAGCGGCCGCCCACCCCCGGGTAGTTGATCATGGCCCCGCCGGCGATGCGCGACGGCGCCATCAGGAAGCGCGCCAGGTTGCTCGATGTGTGGGTGATGCCGAACAGGTTGCGGGCGCTGGACGCCACGCTCGACGACCGGTACACCGCCAGCCCCCATGCCTCGCTGGCACCCGAGAGCAGCTGCACGGCAGGGCCGGACGCGGGGCCCAGCAGCCGATCGTCGCTGCCGTCGAAGCGCAGGCCACGCCGGCCATTGAGCAGATCCGGCACCAGCACCGGCCGGCGCGCGGCAACGGACTGCGCGGCGTGGTAGCCGTGCCCGCTGATGTCACCCCACTGGCTGACGCCGCCGGAATCCTCGGTGATCGGGCTGTCGTCGCTGAACCACAACTGCGGCGGGATCGACAGCGACGCCAGGGTCCACAGGGCACCGCCCACATCCAGCGTGTGCGAGTAGGCCTGCCACGAGGCCAGCCCGGCCCGCTGCGCGAGCAGCTCAAGGCGGTACCGCCCCTCCGCGGCCGGCGTCCAGGTCACGCTGCTGCCGGTCAGCCCCGCAGCGGTGTGCACCGGGGACGAGCTGCCGTCCGGATACACGTTGAGCGTGCAGCTCGCCCCGGCCTCGGCTGGGATCGCCGGCGCCATCCAGTCCACCAGCTGCTCGGCCTGCGTGATGCGGTTGCGGCTTGCCCAGGAGACAGCCACGGCGCCGAACAGCACGCTATCCGGGTACAGGGTCCCGTTGATCCTGACCGCCGCCGGCGGGTACGGCCGCGCAGGCCGCCCGCCGACGACCACGGTCGACTCCGGGGCCGACGCGGGATCCAGCACGTCGCTCCCGGTGCGGGTGAGCACACGGGCGCCGATGACGTCGCCGGTGGCGCGCTCCTCGGGGTCGATGGCGGTGTCCGCGTCGTAGAACCAGAGGCGCTCGCCGGCGGCATGCGCCTGCGGCACGGTGTCGCCGCAGCCGCGGGCGAGCGTCACTGCGCCGGTGACCAGGTCCAACGCGTCCACGCGCACCATCTCCGCGCCCCACAGCGCACCGCTACCGACCACCACCTCCGACAGCGCCGCCCCGCCGACCAGGGTGAACTCCGTGCGCAGCAGCCCGCCGTCGGGATCGTCAAGAGCGGAGGCCTCCACCACAAGCGCAGTCGGGCACCACGAGCCGGAGGTCGCCTCCTCCAGCTCGCCGGCGCCAACGCGCGTATGCAGCAGGTAGTCCATCGCCCCGGCCGGCCGCTGCGCCACCATGCCCACATAGCTGGCGGACGGTGCCAGGTACGCCAGGTCCGCCTCCGTCAGGATCTCGGTGAGGTCGCGGTATGGCAGCTCGAAGGCGGCCTGCGCGGGTGCTGGCAGCGCCGTGGTGGGTGTGGTCGGCGCAGTGCCCGGCTCGCCGATCACGTATGTGGTGTCCGGCATGCTGACCACATCCTGCACCGTGGTCAGCGCGATCGCGCCGGAGCGCAGCGTGCCGCGGCTGACGTCGCCCAGCACGACGACCATGTCGTTGATCGCGCGCTTGGGCAGTTGCAAACGCACCTTCTGCCCCGGCCGCACACGGTAGGCCACGCGGGTGACCTTCAGGCTGTGCCGCTTCAGCGGCGTGGCGCGCGCGTCCAGATTGCGCGCTGCCAGGCGCAGCGCCAGCGACTCGCTCAGTACCTCAGGGCACTCCAGCTTTTCGGCGTTGACCGACCCGAAGGACTGGATAGCGCCGAGCGCCTGCAGGGGGGCCGTTGCGCGGATCTCGTCCTTCAGCACGTCGGTCCAGCGCGCCGTCACCTGGTTCACCGCCTCGTCCAGCAAGCCTGGCTGCTCTTCGAACTCCAGCACATCGTCATCGGTGAGCACCAGGATGTCGTCGGGCACATCGCCACGGATGAGGTCCAGGTGCCACTCACCGGTGGTGGGGTCCGTGGACATCCGTGCACCCGCAAGGTCGCAGAGGCGCTGCTGGTACTGCTCGATGGTCTCGGCACCGGCGATGAACTCGGTGCCGATGCCGAACCCCTCGCCGTACAACCGATCGGCCGCAGCCCGCCAGTTTGCGTCATTGACGAGCGCGCGCGGCTCGCCATCCATCTCCCGCGCGGTGAGGCTGTCGTACAGCGCGTGCGCGATGTTCATGCCGAGCAGTGGCGCCCCGGTGAACGACAGGTCCACCACGTTGCCCGAGTCCGCGCCGGCGCTGATCTCCGCAAACGCCTTGACCACGACCTCCACGATGCCCACCGCACTGAAGGTGAACGAAACCGGATTGTTCTGGTTGCTGGTGATCGGGATGTTGGTCGGGTTGGACGAGCCGATCTCGACACCGTCAACCCACACCACACAACCGTTGTCCGCGCCGATGTTGAGGGTCAGGCCCAGCGCGTTGACGTGGATCTTTCGCCGCAGCCAGATGTTGGAGCGCATCGGCGACCAGGTGTCGGCGGTCGCGAACGGCAGCTCCCCGCCCTGCTGCCAGCCGCTGGTCGGCACGGTGAAGTCGTTCCAGCCGCTGTTCGGCTCGGCGAAGGTCTGGATCACATACTCCCAGCCGTCGCCGAGCATCTGCAGGTACGCGTCCACCACAGGCACTGCGGCCTTTTCCGGATACCAGCAGTCCTGCCCATCCCAGCCCTGCAGGATGCGCGAGACGAGAAACGCCGGCGCCTTCGGGTACGGGCTGTTGCCCCACCGCCCGCCGCGCCACGTGGCGTACGGCCGCCAGCGGTACGCGCTCTGCTCGGGCGCGATGTTGGCGGCCAGGTACGCGCTGGGGAGCTGGTCGGGGTTGCCGAATGCGACCTCGAAATCACCGACCATGCCGCCTTCGGCATCTTCGCCGCCCCAGAGGTTGGGCTTGTTGATGCTCACGATGCCGGAGCTGGTCAGCTGGCCGGTCCAGGCCTCCTTGTCTGCGGCGCGGATGGCCATCACGGCGTCCAGCACGCCGCGGCACAGGCCGAATTGGAAGAAGTGCGCGTAGTGGTGCCCGACCACCTGCCACTTCGTCTTCAGCTTCCAGCTCTTGCCCGCCTTCTTTTTGATCTCGGTCGTGCCGTTGGGCTTGAACGCCAACATGATCGGATCCTTGATCCACACCGGCCCGTAGATGCGACGAATGACCGCGCCATCTTCGACGATGGGGACCTCGACCTTCTGCGCCTCCGTCCCGCGGATCTTCGGGGCGAGCGCCAGGCTGATGAGGGCCGAGACGATGAACATGATCGCGTACACAGCCCACTGCGCGATCGCCTGATTCACCGGGATTCGCCCAGCCTCCACCGCCACGCCCACAGTCCACGACTGCCACAGCGACCAGCAGGCCACGCCACCGAACGCGAGGGTTGCAAGCAGCTGCGCAGCAACACCTGCGCGCGTGTCCATCCACCAGTAGCGCGCCCGCCACGATGCGACGTACCACAGGCGGCGCAGGCCGGTGCGCGGAAGATGAGTCATACGGCACGGGTCCCGTTGAAGGGCGACCTGCCGGGCATGGTCATGCAGCCGCCGTAGTTGTCGGTGTTGGCGCGGGCGGTGCACCCGGCCCAGTTGTGCGGGCAGCCCGGCCGGGCCACCACGTTGAGCGCCGCGGCCAGGTCGGACGCGCCGTAGTCCAGCGTGATCGTCAGGCCCGCCGCCGACTTGATGGTGCGCATTTCGACGATGCCGTCGGCGCGGGTCCACTCGATGTAGCCGCCGGGCCAAGCGATGCCGTCGGCGCGCTCGAACTCCGGTGCCGTCAGCGTCAGGCCATCCACGTCGGTCAGCGTCGCCGGCACGGCCCAGGCGGCCGGGTCCAGGTTGCACATGCCCTCGCCCTGCGAGTACACCGGCAGCTCGCACGGCCGGCTCCAGCGAGGCGCGCGGCCCACCCACCCGCCACGCGACATGCGCCCGGGCGCGCACACCAGCTCCAGCGAGGCGGCCTTGTACTTCGGCTGCGCCACGTGCCCGTGCCAGTTGGTCTGCACCTCGTCATCGCCGTGGTGCAGGCTCATGATGACCACGCGCACCTCGTCGGACGGCACGTACGGGCGCCAGTTGTCGCCCAGCGCCTGCGTGGCCGGCAGCACGTCGGCCAGCGGGTCCAGCGAGTACGGCAGCGTGATCGTGACGTTGTTCTTCGCGCGCTCCGCGGTGTCGCGGATCTCGCTGATGGTGATGGCCTCGGGCAGGTAGTCGTGTCCACCCGCGCTGATCGGCCGATCCGCGGTGCAGAAGCGCCAGGCCACACCCTGCCGCGCGAAGGTGACGAGCTGGATCGGCTTGCCGAACCAGCGGGAGAGTTCGCGCAGGTCAAAGGCCATCGCGCAGCCCCCGGAACGTCAGCTGCGTGCGGAGCACGCCCGAGGCCCACCAGCGCAGCATGTTGACGTCAGCCTCCTGCCGGCACGGCACGAGGAACGACACCATCGCCACATCGCCCGCGGCGAAGCCCGGCGACAGTCCGGCGGACAGCGTGAGCCGCTCCACGCTGTCGCTCAGCTGCGCCGCGCTGGTCACGCGCCGGTAGTGCACCGTTCCGTTGCGCAGCTGGATGCGGATGTCGCGCCGACCCTCGGCCAGCGGAGACTGCGACAGCCCGGACCAGCGCACGTCCAGCGCCACCGCGCCGTTGGCGACGCCGGCCACGGCCACCAGGTCGTGCGCCTGCCCCGGCACCCAGATGGGGCAGCGCCGGCCATCCAGCACGTACAGCAGGCTGCGCAGCGTTGCGGCGCGCTGCAGGCTCTCGGTCGTCAGCGCCTGGGTCAGCAGCGTGCGCGGCGCGCCCACCAGGTCCGCCACGTAGGGCAACGAGGTTTCGTTGTCGGCGGTGACCACGTCGCGGGCGTATTGCGCGCTCGGGTCCTCGGTCCAGTCCGGCTCCCACTCGAAGACCGGCAGCCCGCGGTACGTGGCCGCACCGGCATCGGCCGGCCAGTCCACCGGCTCGTCCGCGCGGAACTGCACGCTGTACGGCGCCGCGTCCGCCGTGAAGCGCGGCAGCAGCGGCGCGGCGTCCAGCCGGCACACCACCGCCGGGTAGATCTGCGTCCCCGCCGGCCACGCCTGGGCCGTCGGCGCGGCCAGCACCAGGCCGTCATCGGTGAGGCTGTCGATGGCGACCACCTCGCGTTCGCGCGGCGTGCGGCCGATCAACAGCGCCTTGCCGCCGGCCCGATAGTGCCGCCAGCGGGTGTCCACGGCGATGGCGGCAACGCCCGCCGCGAGGTCTGCCCACAGCGTGCCGCCCTCGGCCACCCACGGCACCTGCCACCGCCCGCTGCCATTGGCCGCCAGCAGGTTCTCCATGTGCCGGCGGTTGTCGGCCTGGTCCAGCCCATCGAAGCCCAGCACCACGCGCGGCGCGATGCGCAGGCCGCGGCGCTGCTCCGCGCCGTGGTCGGCGGCCTGCACGTCGGTGAGGAACTGCAGCTGCTCGGTGACGTCGCCGCCGGCGCCGAACGTCCAGGGAATCGGGTCGCTCACCGGGTCAGGCTCTCCCAGTTGTTGCGCACGTGGGTAACCACCATGCCCTCGCCGGCAGCACCGGCCATTGCATTCGCAAGCTGGTCCTCGCCGAACGCGATGATCGGCTGGCGGTACTCCACCTTCCCCGTGGACGCGTTGAGCTGGGCACGCAGCGCGGCCTCCTGCTCCTCGGTGCGGATGGTCTCGCCCCGCTCCAGGACGGACACCACTTCGTTGTGCTTCAGCGGCTCCATGCCGGCGATGCCGCCGCCGTGGTAGCGCGGGGCGGCGCCCAGCAACAGCGGCGAGATGTTGCGGCGGATGCCGCCGACGGCACCGGCGACGCCGCCGGAGTGGTTCTGGCCGACGCCCATCGTCGCGGCGACCATGCGGCCGGCACCGGGATACAGCGCATCGAGCAGCTTCAGCACCGCGATGGTGGCGAGCGCCCGGGCCGCGATCTGCGCCATCGACTGGGCGAACCCGCGCACGAAATCCTTGAGCGCTTCGCCCGCGCTCTTGGAACCATTGGCGATATCGGTGAAGAAGGTGGTCAGCGCATTGATGCCGGCATCCGCGGTCTGGTTGCGCAGGACGTCCATCGACGAGGCGACCTCGTAGATCTTCGCCGTGAGCTGGCTGATGAACTGCGCCACGCCGGCCGCCTCGGGGCTGTCGGGACTCAGCGTTGCGAGGAAGTCCAGCGACTGCTGCCGCAACGCCAGCAGCTGGGTCAGCGTGTCACCTCGCACGGTCTGCAGCTGGCGCTCACCCTCCGCCGCACCGAGCAGCCCGGCTGTGACCTGCGCGGACATGCCCTGTTCCGCAGCCTGCAGGCCCGCGGTCGCCTGGCTGAAATCGGCCTGCAGCTGATCCAGCCGCGCCTTGGCAAGCTCGATAGGCACCAGCTGGTTCACCAGCGCCTGGCCGGCTTCGCGCGCCCCCGCCGGCAGGGACTGCAGCAGCTGTTCGAACTCGCCCTTGAGTTCTATGGTGCGCGCACCGACGGTATCGCCCTGCGCCTCCAGCAGCCGGGCGCGCAGCTGGTCCAGCTGGCGGTTGAGCTGCGCCTCGGCCTGGGCCTGCTCGCGGGCTGTACGCGGGCCAATCTCTGCCCGGTCACGCTGCAGCTTGACGATCTCGGTCAGCGCCTTGCTCTGCTGGTCACTGCTCTTCGCGACACGGGCCTCTTCCTTCGCGGCGGTGATGGCGTTGTCGATCGAGGCCAGCTCCAACCGCTCCTTCTCGGCGTAGTACTCGCGCAGCGAGACCTTGCCATCGGCCAGCAGGATCTCCAACGCGGCGAGCTGGCGGCGCAGTGCGTCCTCGGCCAGGTCCGACGCCTGGGCGACGCCCTTGACCGCCTCGCCCAGACTCTTTGTTTCCTCGGTGGCGCCCTCCAGCGTCTGCAGGCTGACTTCCATGGCGGCCTCGACCATCAGCCCCTGCAGCTGCTTGGTCCAATCCGCGAGGTGCTGTGCCGCCTGATCCACCTGGTTCTGGGCGTCGAGCACGCCGGTACCCTCGGCCGCCGTCACCCCCGCGAGCTGGCTGGCGCGGCGGCCACTGGCCGACGACTGCCGCGACTGTGCCTCGGCCAGCCGGGCGCGGCGCTCTTCCAGCACGGACCGGGCCGCCGCCAGCGTCGCCAGGGCCTGCTCGCGCTTGGCTCGGGCATCGGCCAGCGCCGCCTCGCGGCTCTGCTTGGCCATGTCCTTGTTGTCCCGCATGGCGCGGGTGTGCTCCTCCGCGGCCCGGGCGGCCTGCGTGGAGCGCTGGTACAAGGCATAGATGGCCGCTGTGAGGGCGGCAATGGCAATGCCGATTGGTCCACCCAGCAACGCGAGTGCGGCACGCAGACTGCCGGCCGCAGCCACCGAGGCCAGCAGCTGCGCCCGCAGCGCCGCGAACTGGGCGATCAGCGCCGGGATCGATGCCGCACCCGCCGCCAGCAGCCGGGTACCCAGAAACACGATGAGGACGTCCAGGTGGCGCACGACGAACGCCACGGCCTCGCCGAGGCGCGTGAGGTAACCGACACCGTCCTGCGCCATCCAGCGGGCGAACGCCGTGGTCAGCTGCAGCACCTGGTTGGCGAGGTTGCCGAAGCCTTCGCGCACCGCCGGCTGCTGGAGTGCGATCGCCAGGCTGTTGAGCGCGCTGACGAGGGCGCTGGCACCCGATCCGCCATTGCCATCCAGCAGCTCCACCATCGCGTTCTGCACTGCTTTCAGCGCGCCCGGCAAGGTGTTGCGGGCCGCGGCAGCCGCACCCGCGTACGACTCTTCCATGACGCCCATCACGATGGCCTGCGCCTCGGCCAGCTTGCCGGTGCGCTCCAGCTCCTTCAGGAGCTTCTTCTGCTCCTCGGTGAACCTGAAACCCTGCTTGGTCAGCGAGGCGACACCCTCGGCCGGGTACTCCAGCGCCTTGCCCACCGCCTCTGCGCTGCTGGTCAGGTCCTGCCCGAGGCGCACGGACTGGTCGATGGCCAGCTGCAGGGCGCGGGGGAACTCGTTGGCCGCGATGCCGCTGTAGCTCAGCAGCCGCGTCTGTGCGTCCACGATCTCGCCGGCACTGAAGCTGGTGGCTTTGGCGAACCGCTCGGACATGCCGACCAGGTCCGCCTCGGTCAGCCCGGCGGCTTCCTGCGTGCTCTTCAGTGCGGCCTGCAGCTGGGCCAACTCTGCCTGCGCCTGCCCGGTCTCGGCCACGATGCCGCGCACCAGCGCTCCGGCCGAGAGGCCGGCGAACAGGCCGCCCACCAGCGCCTTGACCCGCTGCAACCCGGACTCCAGGCCGTCGGTGACGCCGGTCAACTCGCGCGCCGCGTCCTGCTTGAGCTTGTGCAGATCACCGCGCAGCAGGCCGAGCCCCTGCTTGATGTCGGCCAGGTCGGCAGAGATGCGGACGCGCAGGTTGGCGGGATTATTCATCGAGCTTCCGGAGGTAGGACTTGAACGTGGACTTGTCGAACTGCGCGGCGCGCAGGTTCACGGCCTGGTCGCGCAGGTGGCGGCGGCGCGATCGCTCGGCCGCCGCGGTGTACAGCCGCACCTGCTGGAACGTGTAGCCGCGGATGTCGCTCAGTGCGTGGCCGCGCTCGATGAGGAGCTGGATGGTGTCGGCCCAGCCCCAGTCGCCTGCGCCGTTCGCCTTGCCTGCAGCAGGGGCACCAGGCGCTGGGCGAAAAAATCCCGGTTGACCTGCACCAGCACCAGCACCAGGTCGACGAACTCGCCGATATCGCCGCCGGCAACCCAGGCCGCGTCGCGCTCGATTGCCAGACCCACGGCCTTGAACAGGGTCTCGCCGTGGGCGTCGATCAGGTCCAGGGCGAGATCCACCGTGCTGCCGTCGGCCGCATCCGGCACCGCCTCCAGCGACAGCACCCGGTCGATCACCGGGCGCGCCAGCCGCACGATGGCCGGCACGGCACCGACGGTCAGCGGCCGCACCTCCAGCTGCTCGCCGCGGTACTGGACCGCGGCGGGCGCCGGCTCGATCACGTCGAGCGCGTCGGACATCAGGCCTCCTCCTGCCAGTAGAAGTAGGCGCTGTTGTCGGCGCTGGTGCGCTTGGCCGCATCGGACGTGATGGAGCCGGTGACCTCGCCGCCGCCGTACTCGTCGCCGAGCAGGCCCAGCTGCTGGATCACGCCGCCGGACACCTTGTGCGCCACCAGCCGCACCTTCTTGCCGCTGCGCGCTTCGTTGCTGCCGAAAAACTGCATCTCGTAGAACTGCGCGGCTGTGACCGCGCCTTCGACGTGGCCGATGGCGCCGTGGGCGTACGTCACCTCGATATTGGCAGTGCCGCCGGTCGCATTGGGGATGGCGCTGCCCGCCGGGATGTAGATCATCCCGCGGTCGAGGATGTAGTCGGTGCCGGCGACGTAGGCGCTGCCGGCGCCGACCGGGTCCACCGAGGTGATCGCCGAGGCCAGGTACTTCAGCGGGACGTAGCTGCCTTTGACCGCCGCATGCGGCTCGTCGGTCACCGTGCCGGCCACGACGTTGGTGACCTTGCCGCGGGTGGCACGGGCGAAGTTGGGGGCGTTGAAGTCGTGGAAGGTGTACGCCAGCTGCCAGTCGCTGACGCGGTCCACCTTGTTCTGGATACCGCCGCCGGGATTCTTGTAGTCCGGCAGGCTCAGCTCGTTGGTCTGCGGCGACACACTGAAGGCCGAGCAGTTGCCGATCTCGGCGAACGGCTCGATGGAGCCCCACGGGCGGATCAGGATGATGCCGCTGCCCAGGTAGCTGTGATCGGGGGCGAAGGACATAGGGTTTTCCTCGTCGGTGATGCCGCTGGGCGGCGGTTACTGGATCGGGATGTTGGAGATGTAGGTCAGGCCGACGCCGACCCAGCGGTCGGTGCTGGCGCCGACGATGGGCTCGGCGCTCTGGTACTGCGGCACGCTGTAGCCCTGCGGGTAGCGGTAGGCCTGGTCTGCCATGGCGCGCTCGATGTCGCCGGTGATCTGGTCGATGACCTCGCGGGCGACATGCAGGCGGGCCGGTACGTGGGCGACGATGCGAACCGTGGTGAGCCGGTGCGTGCGGGACACCGCCGGCTCGGTCGGCCGCGCCTGCGACGCCCACACCACGGCGATGAATGCGGCATCGCCCTCCAGCGCGGGCGCCGGCTCCAGCGTGACGCCGGCGCCGGCATTGGTCTGGTAGCCATCTGCGGTGCGGATGCGGCTTAGGCAGTCGGAAACGGCGCCGAGCAGCACTTCACGCGGGCTCGGCATGCTGCACCTCCCAGCGCGTGATGGACTCGTCCTCGCGCACCAGCTTCACCAGGTCGTACATCTCACCGGGCTGGGGCTGGCCGAGTGCATCCAGCAGCTGCACGGTGCCGAACTGCACGGCCGACACCTCCGCTTTCTGCAGCGTGATCAGCGTCCGCGGCACCGCCACGGGCGCCAGCTCATCGCCGAAGTCCTGCACGCTGCGGTCCACGAGCACTCCGCAGCGCACCGGCAGCGTGCCGGGCGCAGCCTGCGCCGGCAGGTAGTGGGCGGCATCGGCCAGGCCAGCAGTCGCGAAGGCCGCGAACGCCGACGCGTCGAACGCCCGCAGGAAGTCGGCCTGGCTCATCGGCGCCCCCGGTACTTGCTGGACTCCAGCGCCTTCTGCAGCTCGCGATTGAAGTGGAACGGCATCAGCCGGTTCCACGTGCGTTCGGCCAGGCCGAAGATGTCGAAGCGCGGTTTGTACGTCGCGTTCCGCACGAAGATCAGGATGCTGCGGATCCGGCTGGTGACGCCGATGGCGCGGCGCGCCGCGTCGCCCGCCGCCATCTCCATGCGCTCATAGATACCGGGCAGCAGGTTGCCGCGCTTCTGCTGCAGGGCGAAGACGTCGTGGCCACCACGGCGGCGACGGCGCTTGCGGCTCACCTCGGTCTCGTTCTGGTACTTGTCGTTGCGCGCGCCGAGCTGCGACAGGATCTGGTTGATCTGCCGCGCCTTGACGTTGCCGAACGCGTCCAGCTCGGCACCTTTGCCCGGCACCGTGAAGGTACCGGGCGGCATGGCACCCTTCGACTGCAGCAGCAGCTCGAAGCCCTTCTTGCGCCGCTCGCCACCCTGCACCTGGGCCAGCAGATACTTGGCCGGCGGCGTGCCGCCCACCGCTTCGTCGCGCAGCTTGATGGTGGCGTAGTGGCGGGTCTTGGTCGCCTTCTGGTACTGCGCGGCGCGCACGGTCATCGGCACCGGCCGGTCGAACACGCGCGGCGCCGTACGCGCCCACACATCGCGGATCTCCACTGCGGTCGCGTTGCACGCCTGCATGATCGCGAAGGGAAGCTGCTCGCGCTCGAGGTCGCTGAACTTGCGGCCCAGCATGTTGTCGGCGTCGACGTCGATCTTGACCAGGCTCACGGCGTGACCTCGCTGCCCTGCATCTCGCCGATGGCCTTGAGCTTGCCGTTGGCGCGCTCCAGTGCCGCGCGGCGCTTCGCGGCCACGTCGAAACACTGGTTGATGGGGCCTTCCGCGATGGGCTCCGCCGTGGTCAGGCTGCGCGGCACTGGCACGTACACGCGACGCTCGACGATGACCGCCTCGGGCGTGACGGCAACGCCGGGATCCGGCTGCTCGGGCTTGCGCCCGCAGCTGCCGAAGGCGCACAGCGACAGCGCGGCCAACGCGATGATCAGTACCCGGAGAACGCGGGACATACGGCCTCCACATGCATGAGCGCCTGGGCGCAGTGGGTCTGCTTGACCTGGACGGCATAGCGATCCATGAAGGTCTTGAGGACGTGGTCGGCATCGGCCGCGCGCGCGTCGGCAGCAGCAACGGCCTGATCCGCCTGGCGCCGCACGGTGACCACCTGCGCCTGCGCGCGGCGCAGCTCCGCCTGCAGCGCGCCGACGGTGCTGGCGTACCCGGCGTTGGCGGCCTGCAGCTCACGGACGCGGGTGCGGTTGGCCTGGTCGGAGGCATTGGCGGACGCGGCGGCGGCGGCCTGCACGGACAGATCCGCAGCAGCCGTGGTGTGGTCGATCCACCAGCCGGTGGCGGTGGCCACCAGTGCGGCGAACAGGCCGCCGGCGACGTAGAGCAGCGGCTTGACGGTGAGTTTGGAGACCAGACTCATCGCGCACGCTCCACCAGCACGGCTTCCGACTCACGTCGGCCGCACAGCCCAGCCTCCAGGTTGGTGCCGCGCCACAGCCGGCACTGCAGCCGCAGCTGCGCCGCAACGCACGGGAGGTCGCCGCCGGGAATGCAGACATCCCGGATGTGCCGCTTCTCGGCGTTGCGGCTGCCGACCATGCTGCCGCCGCGGTTGTAGGTGTTGCCGACCAGCGCGCCGCGCGCATCTGCCGGCAGACCGCGCACGGCATCGCCGTAGGCGCGCACCGTGCTGCGGTGATAGACGGGCAGCGACACGTCGCTGAAGACCTGCTCGGCGATGCCGATCGGCACGACGATGTCGCGGTACTGCGGCAGCACGGCGCGCGCGGCCGTGCCCGTGATGCCGGCCGTGCGCGCCAGACGATCCACCTGCGGATGCGCGGCCCAGTCGGCAGTGATGGTGCGCGCCGCCTGGTGGCCGCCGTCGTAGCCGATGCCCCAGGTGATGCCACTGGCGCCCCCCGGCCAGATGGGCCACTGCAGCCGGCGCGTGTAGTGCGCCGCGCTGGTGACCTCCCAGCGGACGATATGGGCCACCGCCGCCGGCGAGACGAGGGCGCTCTCGTCTGCGACCGGCAGCGGCACCACGGCCTGCACGACATCGCGCACCGCCACGATGGCGGGTGCGGCGCGCTGGGCCGTCGCGGACTGCGCGCGCTCGATCACCGCGTCCGCGCGCACGGTGGCCGGTGCCGGCGTCGTCTCGACGAGCGGCGGGTTTGCCACTGCGGGCGCCTGCACACAGGCGGCCAGCAGCAGCGCAAGGAAAGAGGTGACGGCGCGCATGTGCATCACCGCGCCGGCCAGAAGAAGGCCAGCGACAGCGCCAGGCACGCCAGCGTCTCGGCCCGGTCTTTCAGCAGCAGCCAGCGGGCGTTGGCATCGCCGGACAGCACGCGGGCCTGCAGGTCGACCTCCAGCGGCCGGTCGATGTCGTGCAGGTACACGCGCTTGATGGCCCAGCTGCAGGCCAGCCAGGCGGCGGCGTAGGCGCACAGCGCCGGCAGCTCGGCCAGCCAGGCCAGCGCATCGGGGCCGACGCGCACGATGGCGCCCAGCACCACATAGCCGACGACGGCCAGCACGACGCACAGCGGCAGCCACAGCGTGAACTCCTGCGACTGGTAGAAGAAGGCGCGGATGCGCGCCCACGCAGAGGCAATGATGGTCATGGTGTTTTCGTGGCCCGTTCGAGGCGCTCGACCCGCTTGTCCAGCTCTTCAAGCCGGCGCACTGCGATGAGGTCGAACCGCGTGTTGAGGTCGCGCACATCGGACGCGACGGAGGACAGCTGCTCGGCCTGCTTGGCCGAGCGGGCGGATTCGTCGGCCTGCTTCTGCTCGATGGCCGACAGCTGCCGTTGGCCGAGGAACGCGATCAGACCGAGCAGCACCGGCGTGATCAGCTGCACCACGAAGCGTGCAAGCGTGTTCTCGGCGGCATCCTTCATCTTCATCTGCTCAGCCATCGCCCCTGCTCGATCGGTGGGTGGAGGATTCGCCGCCGCACGCGCCACTCGGGCATCTGCGTGCGGCGGCGGCCTGTTACGCGGTGACGGTGCCGCGGCCCGGGGTGAGCTTGACCAGCAGCTCCAGCGTGCCGTTGGCGTAGGCACCGAGCGCCACACCGAAGCCGGTGACATCGCCGGCAGCCGGCGAGGCGACGATCACGCGGCTGGCACTGACGTCCCAGATGAGATCGGCACGGCCATCGGCCACCACGGCGGTGTTGAGCTTGGACAGCGCGAACACGCCCTCGATCGCCAGCGCGATGGTGTCGCCCGCCTTGCCGCCGGTGACCGCGATGCCCACCAGCGAGCCCTTGACGATGACGTCGCCGCTGGCGCAGTCCGCAGCCAGCACGTGGTCGATGACGCGGCCGTCCTGGTATTGGTTTTTCATGGGTGTTCTCCAGTAATGCGAGGGGGTGAAGCGGACACGCGCGAAGGGGGCGCCGGCACGCGGCGCCCGCTCGCGTTACTGGCCCGGGTTCTTGTAGATGCCGCGGTAGTCGGCGATGGCCGGCGCCGCATCCAGGCGCACCTTCCAGGCCACGCCGTCGACGGTGAAGCCCTCTTCCTGCTCCAGGTAGGGGGTCTGGTTGCCGTCCAGGTAACCGATGACGATGCCGTCGACGAACGCCGGGTTGGCGATGCCATACCAGGCGGTGGCGCTGACGTCGTCCAGCCGGCCGTCGTCGATCACGTCGAACGTGTTGCGCACGATGTTCGGCGCGGTCAGGTTCTTGCCGCCGCTGACCTCGGTCTGGCTCTCACGCACAGTGCGGGCCAGGCCGCCGAGTGCCAGCGGCGTCAGCAGCGACTTCATCGGCACGCGGATGCGGTGCCCATCAGCGTCGCGCTGATTGCCCATGGCCACACGCATGGCATCCACGCTGGTGGTGCTGATCGCAGCGGCCGTCAGCAGGTTCCGGTGCTCGGCGCTGAACAGCGCGTGGCCGTCCGCCAGCACCGGGTTGCTGTTGATCAGGTCGAACACCGCCTTGGCGATGGTGCGGCGGGCGGCCTGGCCCAGCTTGCGCGGCACCTCGTTGAAGATGCCCAGGTCGTCGTTGATGATGGCCTGGCGGGTGATCGAGAACAGGCGGCCGTAGGTGACGATCTTCATCGCCTGCGACTGCTCACTGAAGGTGCCGTACTTGAACTCGCCACCTTCTGGCACGACCAGCAGATCAGAGAACGCGCCCAGGCCGACGAGGTTGGTCGGCTTGAAGTCCGGCACGCTCACCGGGCGGGTGAACTGGTCGATCTGCTCCTCGGCCTCCTCGTAACCCCGCATCACCGAACGCCGCGCCGCGTCGCCCAGCAGCGCCGGGAAGTCCGACGAGGAGTGGGTGAACGACAGGCCGACGATCTCGCGGCGATCCATGCCGCGCACGTTGACGCCGGCCTGCACCAGCGACTCGCGCGCCAGCTCCGCCATGGTCATGCCGCGGTACGGATTGCCCGCATCCAGCTGGGCCATGCCGGCACGCGCCTCGATGGCGTTGCCCATGGCCGTGCGCGTCTGGTCGCGCTGGTCGGGACCAGCCACCACCACGTGGCCACCGCCATTGAGCGGGCCGGCTCCGTTGGCCAGCAGGGCGAGGATGTGGCGGCCGACGTTGTCGGCGGTGACGTTGGCGTCCGCGGCGGCAATCACGCCCTCGACGTACGCGCGCACCTCGGCGTTGGCCATGTGCGGCTGGGCCAGCGCCTGGATATCCGCGTTGCGGGTGCGCAGGCCAGCCAGCGCGGCCTGGACCGCGGCTGCAGCATCGCCACCGACGGCAACGACCGGAGCAGGCGCTGGATTCGGAGCGGGTGCGGGCGCTGGGGCCGGCGTGGGTGCGGAGGGCGCCGGGGGCGGCGCGGCGTTCGCATGGACATTCGCGAGGATGCGAAGGTACTGCTGTTGCATGGTGGGATCCTCAATGTGGGCCACGAGGGCCGTCTGGGTGACCTCGGGGAGCGAGGAAAAGACGCTCGGCGTCAGCGACGCGGCGATCTGGCCGCGCAGCTGCTTGGCGAACGGGTTGGGCGCGACCTGGACGGCAGCGAGGTAGCTGGTGAGCGCCACCGCACGGGCGGACTCGCTGGGCTGCACCGCGGCATCGGCGATGGTGTCGGCGAAGCCGAACTCCACGGCCTGCGCCCCGGTGTACCAGTGGTCGGCGCCGTCGGTGAGCAGCTGCATCACCTCGTCGCGCTTGCCGGTCTTTGCGGCGTACGCCTCCACCATGGCGTTGGCGTGGGTATCCAGCGCCTCGGCGAACTGGCGGAACGCGGCTGCGTTGCCGGCGGCGATGGTGTGCGGCGCATGCACCATCAGCAGCGAGGTGGCGTACATGACGACCTCATCGCCGGCCATGGCGATGAGCGAGGCGATCGACGCGGCCTGCCCGTCGATGTAGACCACCTTGCGCGCCTTGTGCTGCTTGAGCGCGTTGTAGATGGCGATGCCATCGGCGGCGACGCCACCGCCACTGTTGATGCGGACGTGGATGGTGCCGGCGGTGATGCCGCCGATCTGCTCGGCCAGCGCGGATGGCGACACCGAATCGCACCACAGGCTGTCGCCGATGGTGCCGTAGATCATGACCTCGGCACTGGCATCGGCACGTGCTTCGATCCGCAGCAGGCACGGGCCGAGGGAGTCGTGGCCGGCATCCGCCCGGATGGCGGCGATGGCGGCTGTCAGTCGGTGGGGACGCATGGTCACTCGCTCCTCAACATGTCGCTGACCACGGCCGCGCGCATGGATGCGCGGGCCGGATCGGCGGTGGCGGGTTCCGCCGGCGTGAGAGCCTGGCGCTGCTCGCGCCAGTCCTCGGTCTGGGTGATGACGTCGGTGGGGTTGTTGCCGTACTGCAGCGTGTTCTGCTGCGGGGACACCCAGCCGCGGTCCTCGGCCTCGCCGCGGGCGTAGGCCTCCTTCAGCGGGTCGATCCACGGCATCACGGGGCGCACGTAGGTGCTGGCCGCCAGGTGTCGCAGGGTCCAGCCGCGCGGCAGGCGTACCTTGCCGGCCAGTACCGCCGCCTCGACGAACCGCATGCGCTGCGGGCGCACGCACAGCGCGATGAAGCGCTCGGCCAGCGTCAGGTAGGCGCCCCACTTCTCGACCAGCTCCTGTCGCTGCGCCGAATAGGTGCCGTTGTAGTCCAGCGACAGGCTGCTGTAGCTGACACCGATGCCGCCAGCCGCCGCACGCAATTGCTCTTTGCGCCACGTGGCGGCATTCGGGTTCGGCCGGTCGCTGCCCAGGCTCTCGATGGACTCGCCCGGCATCAGGTCATCGAAGATCGCGCCGGGCGTGAGGCGCAGCTCACGAATGGGCCGGCCGTTTTCGATCAGCGCGGTGCCGCCCAGGCCGTCGCCGGCGCCGTAGGCCTCGCCCGCGCCCTTTTTGATCTGGAAGGTGAGCGAGGCCGCGACCTTCGCCGCGATGCGCTCGGACTCTTCATAGTCCTTGACGTCCTCGAAGCGCGACATGGCCGATGCGAACACGCTGAGGCCGCGCACCTGATGCAGGCGCGTCAGGTTGGCGATGATGTGCATGACATCGGCGCCGACCCGCTTGGTTTCCGCGTTCCAGCCGAGCGGGTCGCCCGGGTGCTGCTTGTACACGTGGAACGCGACGGGCCGACCCCACGCGTTGCGCTCCACGCCCTGCAGGATGTTGCGCGCGGCGTCGGTCAGCTCCAGCGGCACCAGGTCGGACTCGACCATCTCGAAGCTGTAGGGCACGGACGTGCCGTGCTCCAGATACGCCACGGGGCCGATGAGGTCCTGGTAGAAGGCGTCCCCATCGCGAAACCAGCTGCGCGCGAGCAGCTGCTGGCAGGCGCCATAGTCGTGCATGCGTGTGACTTCCGGCGCATCCCACCAGGCGTCCCACAGGTCATCAAGCTGCAGGGCCAGATCGCGGTTGATGGGCTGACCGGGAAGCCGCGGTGCCGAAAGCACGTCGATGCCGGCGCCGACGGTGTTCTGCACCAGCACGTTGAGCGCGTTGGTCGCCAGATCGAGGTCGCGATCCAGGTGCCGCGCCTGGTCGCGCAGCTGCCGGGCGTCCATGCCAGCGATGGCGTTGCCGCTGCCCCAGTCCCGCGCCAGCTTGCGGCTACGCGACGGGCGCGTGACCTCGTGAGCCCGCGCCATGATGCTGATCTGCTCGTCGCGCTGGGCGACCTTGCGCTCCAGCACGGCGACTTCCCCGGCACGCTGGGCGGACACGGCACGATGCGCGCGGTCCTGCGCGATCGCGGCATCGAGGCGAGTGCGGGCGGTCGATGCGCTGGCCATCAGGTCGTGCCGCCGAAGTCAGCGGTGGCGAAGCGGGCACGCCCGCGGTTGGCCTCGGCCTGCACCTGCGACTGCCACTCGCGCCGGCCGGCGCGGATCTCCGCCAGATCGGCGCGGGTGAGCTGCCTTTCACCGATGCGGACGCTCTGCCCCTGAAGCACCGCGGCTTCCGCGGTGGTGTAGAGATCGAGCATTTGCTGTGCCGTGGCCATGTGCATATGGTCCCGGCTTCGCTGTCCACGATCTAAACAAAACCGTGGACAACGCCCCTCGCAAACTACTGATTCACAAGGGACAGAAAATTATTTTGTCTCTGATTTCATTGAAACCGTGGACAGTGGCTCATTCGCCGCGCTTTTCGGCAGCCCACCAGGGAAGATCTGGTGCAGCTTCGACCGGCTGATGTCGAACGCGCGCATGACGCGTTTCACCGATTCGCCGCGCTCCAGCGCCTCCCGGATGAGCGCTACTGGATACTCGCGGGCAGGCGCCGGGAAGTAGGGTTGCTCGCCAGCGAAGCATCGCAGGATGGAGTCCACGAAGGGCTGCGCCATCCGCTCGCTGACGCCAACATCGCGCATCAAGGCTTCGGTGATCTTGTCGCGCAGCTGGGCACGCTGATCCTTCGCCATCAGAGCCCCCAGCCATCGCGGGTGGCGAGGCCACGCGGCCGACTGCCGACGGAACGTGTTCCACGGGAATCGGATTCGGCCACCGGTGCGACCGGTGCAGCAGGTGTTCCACGGGAATCGGCGACCGCCGGATCACCCACCTGCGCCTCCAGCCTGGCCGCCAGCGCATCCCAGTCCGCCCTGGTGTACCGGTGCAGCCGCACCTCAGGATGGTGCGTCGCCGCGTACGCGTAGATCCAGCCGTCCAGCGGCTCGTTGCGGGTGACCTTCTTCTCGAACCGGTTCTTGACCGGGTTGTAGACCTCGGACACCAGGCCGGGGAAGAACTCAGGCGGCAGTTGGTCGCTGAAGTGGACCAGGCGCGCATCGGGCTGGCGCTCTGCGTCGGCGGACAGCCGGCTATACAGGTAGTGCTTCGCCGCCACGGTGCCCACGTGGTAGATGGTGATGCCGCGCTTGTCGGTGCGGCCGCGCCACGTCACGTCGACCAGCTTGCCCTTGGACAGGATGGGCGCGTTGTTGGGCACGGCACCGAAGATGCACATGGGCCGGGTGATGAGGCGCTGGCGCACGTAGTGCTTCACCGCCTCGGTGCGGTGGCCGCCGGCATCGATCGCCACGGCCAGGGGCCGCAGCAGCACGCCGTCGTCGCGCTCGATGGGGCGGTTGAGCAGGTCGGTCAGCGCCAGCCACACCGCCTCCTCGGCCGGGTCGCCGGGCAACTCGACGTAGTCCAGCGTCCAGGCCGCCATGCCCCTGCCCCACCCGATGATGTGGACGGCCAAGCGGTTGTCCTGCGTGTCCACGCCGACGGTGATGGCCAGCACGCCGAGCGGCGCATGGCGAAGCCGGTACGGCTCGGCCCGGTCGGCCACCACGTTGTGCTTCACCGCCCGCATCGACGGGTCTTCCCAGGTCTCGGCCAGGCGATCGTTGATGAAGGTCTTGAGCGAGGCCGGATCGTTCTGGGCGTCCAGCCACTCGCGCGCGAGATCGGCCCAGCGCGGGCCCAAGCCGAACTGGTAGTACAGGCAGTTGATGGTGTAGCTGCGCGACTCCGCGTCCGGGTTGGCCGGCACCCAGCGGCCGGCGGCGATCATGTCGGTCTTGTGGTGCTCCTCGATGGCCACGCCGCATTCGCTGCAGGCGTACCAGGCATGCTTGGCATCCGGCGACCACACCAGCCCGCTCCACTGCAGCGCCTGGAAGTGGCCGCAGTGCGGGCACGGCACGTGGTAGCGACGCTGGTCGCCCTTCTCGAACAGCTTGGCGATACGGCTGAGCCCGGCGATACCCGGGGTGCTGATGTACAGGCGCTTGTACGTGGTGGGGAAGGCGGAGGTACGGCCGTCCAGCATCTTGACCGGGTCGTCGCCGGTGGACAGCTGGGCCGGCGCCTCGTCGATCTCGTCCACGCCCAAGTACTTCACCGTGGTGGACTTGAGGCGCTGCGGGCTGCCCATGTGCTCCACGTAGATCTGTCCGCCGGCGAAGTCCTTGAAGGCGCGCTGGTTGGCGCTGTCTCGGCTGGCGGTGCTGCTGAGCGCGCGGCGCACGGCCGGGCACACCTCGATCATCGGGTTGAGCTTCTGGTTGATCCACTTGTTGAACGAGGCTTCGCCAGGCAGCGCGTACATGATCGGCGCGGGTGCGTAGTCCATCCAGTAGGCGATGGCATTGGTGGCCAGCTGGCTCTTGCCGAACTGGATGGGGAACATGCACGACTGGTCACGCACCGGGCTGCGCGCGGACATGTTGTCCATCGGCTCGCGCAGGGGCGGGTTGTTGTCGGTGACCCAGCGGCCAGGCTTGCTGCTGCCCTTGCTGGACAGGCGCATGTGCTCGTCGCACCACTGCGAAACGCTCAGCGGCTTGCGCGGCTGCAGCGCCCGCGCCAGGACGTTGGTGATGGCGTAGGCGGCATTCATGCGCGGCCACCTGCCGGCAGCGGCCCGGCGTAGTGGGTGATGGGCACGATGCGCAGGATCTCGCGCCAGACGGTCTGCCCGGCCTGGGCGTACAGCACCATCGGCTTGGTGCTGTAGCCGAAGCACAGGTACCAGCCAGCGGCCGGCGTGGGCTCCGATGCGGGCTGCACTTGCAGGTCGATGCGTGGCAGCGGACGGTTCACGCGTGCACCTCTTCACCGCGCGCCGCCGCGCGGAAGCCGCGGCTCAGCTCCTCCAATGCGTGGGTGATCTCGTCCATCAGCAGCTGCCGCACCTTGGTCTCGTCGCTGGTGGCGGCCAACTGCGGGGCCAGGGTGTCGGGGATGCGTTCCAGCGCGGTGCGCAGCGCGGTAGCGGCTTCGGACACGGCCTGCTCCACGCCGGACCGCGGCAGCAACTCGCCCAGCTCGCGCGCCAGTTCCAGGCGGGCCAGCTCGGCGTCCGTCTCGGCCCGGTCCGCCAGCGCCTTCGCACGACGCTTGGCGTCGGTGCTGGGCAGCTCGCCGGGCGCACGCGGTTCGTCGGCTGCGTCGCCCATGTCCTCCGCGTCGTCAGGCTCAGCCCCAGCCAACGGCGCCCCGCGCCCCGCGGCGTGTCGCGCGGAGACGCCGGCGCGCGACGGGTCCTTAGTCTCTTCGTACAGCGCCAGGGAGGCGGCCTTGAGGTAGCCCTTGCCGCCATCGGCCAGCACCAGCCTGCCCTTGCGCTTCAGCTCCACGACATACGAGGGCTTGCAGCCGATGATGGCCGCCAACTGTGCACCGCTCACGACGACGTCGCCGCTCGTCATACCGACAGCCCCTCCTCTTCCATTCCTTTCGAGACCGTTGAGGTCAGAGAAATCACGCGCGCGCGACCATGTGCGGGATGTGCGGCCTTGTGTGCGGGAGCGAGAAGGGGCGAAACCCGCGCCTCTGCTCGCTTGTGCGGGATGTGCGGGATGTGCGGGCACTCATACGCGCGGGATTCGCCACGCACGCAGAGGGGAATGCCGGCCTGACCACGCGCGCCCGCACGCCCGCATGGGCGCGGGTGGCCGCACATCCCGCACACGCCTTGCGTCGCAAGGCTTTGCGCCCGCACATGTGCCCGCACACCATCCCGCACATCCCGCACATCGGCAGGCGCAGTCATGCCCGCCCCCTGTATTCCTGTACCGCCACGCGGAAGCGGACCGTTTCCTCGCCCAGCCAGGCCGCCTCCCCCTTGTCCTCGGGCGGTGTCGCATTGCCCAGCATCAGAAAGCCGTGCGGCCCGTGCGTGGTCTGCTCGATCTGGTAGCGCTTGCGCGACTTCTCTGGATGCGGGATGCCCCGCTTTCGCACCAGCGCGTTGACGAACTTTGGCGCCGGCGCCGGCGTCTTGACGCCCTCGCGGCCGCACCAGATGCGGTAGACCTCGTACCACTCCTTCGACGGCGCCGGCAGCGGCTTGAGGCCGGGAATGTCCTGGTTGTACAGCTCGTCGAGGAAACGCTGCGGGCTGTCCTGGCTGAGGTTGATGAGCTCGGCCTTGGCCGCGGTCATGGGCGGGTATGTGCCGTTGGTGAAGTCGCCCAGGTCCAGCCGGAGCAGGTAGTGGTGCAGCGCCGCCGTGCCGCCGTCGCGGATCTCGGCCAGCACCTCTTGATAGAACCCGGCCGCCAGCTTCTCAGGCGTCCAGATCACGGCGTGGCGGCGGTCGTCCTCTTCCAGCACCAGCGGCATGGCTTCGTTGGAGAGGAATACGAAGTTGGCGTGGTTGTCCTCTTCGTAGGCCTGGATGTTCTTCGGGTTGATGCGGATGCGGTCGCCGGTGACCAGCGCCTTGAGCTTGTTCTTGAGGTGGTACACCTCGGTGCGCGCGACCACTTCGTCGGCGAGCAGGAACAGCTTGCGGCTTGCCCAGTCGTTGAACTTGTCCTCCAGCGCGGCCTGGTCGAGCACCCGGCCGTAGTCGCCGTAGAGCTTCAGGTACTCGTCGAAGAACATGTTCTTGCCGGTGCCTTGCGGGCCGTGGATCACGATGGCCGACTTCATCTTGGCGCCGGGGTGCTGCAGCGGGTACGCCAGCCACTTGATCACCCACTCGTACAGCGCCCGTTGCCCGGCCTCCTCGCCGCACATGTGCCAGAGCAGCGCGAGCAGCTTGTCGCAGCTGCCCTCCTTCGGCACCGTCGGCCAGCCGGCGTAGAGGTTGCAGGTGACGCCCGGCTTGCTGCACGACGGATCGAAGTCCACCTCGCGCACGCGCACGATGCCGCGCTGGTCGCTCTCCATCCACGCCCGATGCAGCTCTTTGCGCACGCAGGCATCGCGCATGTCGCCCAGCGCGACCAGCTGGTGTTCCTGCCGGTCGAACACCGTGCCGCCCTGCCCGTACACCAGCACGAAGCGCTTGAGCAGCTCGTTGAGGTTGTCGATGGGCTTGAGCTGGGCCGGCCCCTCGCCCCCGGTGGTGGGCGATGAAGGCGCGCGGTTTTCGGTCGGCGCACGCCACGAAAGCTCCGTGATGCGGGCCTCGATCTGGCGCCGCACCGCATGCAGGCCCTCGGCCGCGTGCAGGTCGTTGAAGTCGCTGATCTTGGCGCCGCGGTCGATGAAGCGCTGGCGCCGGCCGGCCTCGTCGGCGAAGACCGGCAGCACCGTGGCGCCATGGACGTCGAGCGCAGCGGCATCAGCGCCGAGCAGGCCGGCGTTCTCCGCCTTGTGCTCTTCGCCGCAGGTCGGGCAGAGCTTCGGGTCATCGGCCAGAACCAGGCGCGCCCTGCACGCCCGACACTTCTGCAGCACATCGTCGTCGCCGGTGATCAGGATCTTGATGCCGCGGTAGCGCTTCGCCAGCGCGGCGGCGACGGGCAGCAGGTTGCCGGCATCGAACGCCACGGCCACCGGGTAGCCCGTGGCCATGTGCAGCGTGGCCGCCGTCGCGTAGCCCTCGGCGATCAGCAAGATCCATTGCGGCGTGCCGCCGATCAGGTGGAAGTGGCCCTTCTTCGCCACGCCCGCCGGCCAGAACTCCTTCGCTGGCTTGCGTGCGGCCTCGGCCTGCTTGGCGCTGCGGAGCAGCTGCAGGCCGTGGATGGCGCCGTTGACGTCCAGCAGCGGCACGATCGCCACGCCACTCTTGCCGTAGCGCAGCCCGAAGCCCTGCACACCCTTGCCGGCCAGGTAGTCGGCGTCGGCTTCCGGCAGCGCCTTGGCCCACGTCTTCTCGGCGACGTCCGCCGCGCGCTTGGCTTCGGCCCGACGCGCCGCCTCGGCCTTCTTCCGGTCTTCGGCCAGGCGCCGCTTGAGCGCCTCGCGCTGCTCCGCGCTGAAGTCGCTGTCGCGCTTGCGCAACTCGACCTTCATGGCGCCGTTGTCGTTGCCGCGCCAGACGCCGTAGGTGCCGACGATCAGGACATCGCCACCGCTCGCCTGCAGTTCGTGCAGCACGTACCAGCCGCGGCGCTCGCGGTCGCCGCCGATCTTGCAGCGGACCATCTTGCCGCTGGTGTCGAGGGTGTCGAGGATCAGGCCAGCATCGCGCAGCTGTCCCAGGACGTCATCGTAGTTCGCAGGCATTCAGTAACTTCCCGCCGCGCTATCTACCGAACGAACGGGGTCCGAATTACCCGCGACAGGCCCTGCCAGGGAGGACCCAAACCCCGGACCGTTCAGGTTCGCATTCAGGTTCAGGGGCGCAGTGCGCGACACGCCGCATCGCGCCCTTTCGTCTGCACCCCGGGGGGATGGGGCGCCGCGGCTCACGTTGCGGACTCCAGCGCCAGCACGCCCTGCCCCGTCGCGGCCGCATCGGCCTCGGCGTGCAACTGCTGGCGCGCGGCCACGGCATCGTCGCCGGTGGGGCCAGGTGCGCCGGATTCCAGCTCGCGCAGGGCCGCGGCGACACCACGGCAGGCGCACGCGTTCGGACGGCTCGGCGTTGTCACGTGCGGCCGGCGGCAAGCATGGATGCTGACCATCACTCCCCCTCGGCCTGCTGCGCGTGGCGCTCGGCCAGCTCGCGCATCACCGCGGCGACATAGCCGTCTTCGTCCCGGCTGTACGGCTGCGGATCAGACATGGGATTCCCCCGTGGGCAGCAAGGCCTGCAGCGGGCGGCGGATCGACACCACCGCAGTGATCAGGTCGTCGGACTCGTTGAGTGCCGCGCGAACGTGCGGCAGATCGGCCTCGTTGATGACGCCATCGGCCATGGCCGGCGCCAGGGCGCGCATCAACTCGGCGAAGTGCACGGCGAGGTCGGCCAGGCTGGCCGCAGCACCCACATCGCCGGCGTCGATCGCCCGGACGGCCAGCAGGCCACGCCGACGCGCCAGATCACGCTCGCACTCGCACCGATACGGGTCCGGCAGCGCCAGCACCCACGCGTCCACCAGATCCGCCGGCAGTGTCTTGACCGCGCCATCCAGATAGCGGCGCAGGATCTGCCCGTTGTGGCGCATCGCCGCCGCCGGGTCCGTCTCGGACGTCTTGAACGGCACGGCCCGCGCCGACGGCGAGGTCATCGCGAGGTAGCGCTCTGCCACCTCGACTGCGAATGACTGCGCGTTGGTCGCCGTTTCCTCGAGCATGCGGCGGGTGTACGCGTACACGACCGATTGCGCTGGAGGCAGGAATTGAGGCTCCGGCTTCATGCGCGCACCGCCTGCCGCAGCGCACCATGCGCGCCATGACGAACCGACACCCTGCCCCGCTGCACATGGCCGCGCTGCGCCACATCGACGCCCGCACGGGGCAGACCGCCATCGCGGCGGTCTTCTTCCAGATAGGCGCCGCCCACCCTGCGGTACGCTGCGCGTGCCAACGACACAGCCCGCAAGGAGGGCGACATGAGCGAGAGCCGGTCAGTTTCACCCAGCAACAGGCAGGTTGCGCTGGAACTCACGTGCGCCATCCTCAGCAACCCAACCATCGTCAGCGACCTTCATGTCGATGCGGCAGCAGACGAGGCGATTCGCCTGCTGAATCTGCTGGAGAAGCGTCTGCGCGTGGGACCGACCGCGACCCGCCCCGCAGGCTGACCCAAGCAGCGCACGCGGCATCCAGAGCCTCGTCGAACGATGCGGCCTGGCCGTTCTCGTACAGCCACTGGGCCAGCCGGACGACTGGCTCCGGATCACGCGAGGCGACGGGCATCGCTAGCCAGTCCCGCACCGCAACGCGCACTCGTTCGATCAGGCTCATCTCAGGCCACCTCCACGAAATGGACAGCCCGGCCGGCAGTGCGCCGGGCGATCAACAGGGATGCCCACTGATCGCTGGTGAGCACCAGGTCCTCGTCGGGCGGGTTGATCAGCAGGGGCGCGTCCAGCAGGACGCCGATCTCGGTGTTGCCGAGGCAATCGCCGAGGGGTACGACAGTTCGCCGGTCAGGCCGCATGGGGCGCCTCCTGCCGATCCGATGGCGGCAGCTCGCCCCGCTCGTGAATCTGGTGCAGGCGCACGGCGGCCATTCCGCTGGGCGCCTTCGTGCGCCCCTGCTTGATGTCGCTGACCGCTTGGGGAGAAAGACCGATCGCACGGCCCAGCGCCGTCAGCGACCAGCCTGCTTTTTCGAGATCAGAAACGAGGGATGCCCAGTTCATGGACGGCACTCTACGGAACTCCGTCACCGGCTGTCAACGGCACTCCGTTACGGCATCCCGTTGTAATCACGCGATGGAAACAATCGGACAGCGCGTCAGAGCGGAACGGGAAGCGCGAGGCGACTCTAGGGCGAAGCTGGCAACCGCAGCCGGCATCTCCGCTACTGCGCTAAGCGACCTGGAGCTGGGTTACTCACAGTCCAGCTTGAGCCTCCATCGAATCGCGGCCGCCCTGGGCGTCCGGACGACCTGGCTGGAAACCGGCAAAGGCCCGAAGACGCAGACAGCCCAGCCGGAGGGCGAGTGGAAAGACGTGATCGGCTACGTCCAGGACGTCGGAGCGGGTGCAGGCACGGAAGCCCAGGAGTACGCGGAAACGCATGCACTGAAGTTCAAGGCCACAAGCCTGCGACGAAAGGGCCTGCTGAATAACCGCCTCGCTGTGTACTACGCGAAAGGCGACAGCATGGAGCCGCGGATACGCACTGGCGACGCCATTCTGTTCGACCAGGATGACACGACGCCGGTGCACAACGGGATCTACGTGGTGCGCTGGCGCGGCGAGGAATACGTCAAACGTGCAAAGGTCGTTGAGGACCTTGTGCTGTTCGAAAGCGACAACCCCTTCGGTGACCATACATGGGGGCGGCCGAAGCGGATGGACAGCGCACGCGAGCCGATAGAAGTGATCGGCCGCGTCCGCTGGATAGGAAGCTGGGAAGACTGAGTCCAGCTGATTGCTGTACGAAACGCGTTGCTTTGTGGAAGGACCACACCAACAGGGGGAAGGGAAATGCGCGCACTTGCAGTGGCCGTCATCGCGGCCGCAGCCGCTACCGGCTGCATGAACCTCGCAACAAAGCCGGCAGAGATCACCGGCTCATACACGTCGGATCTGAAGTACGGAAATTACACGTGCGACCAGCTTGGAATCGAAGTCAATTCGCTGGCGCGACGCGAGGATCAACTCGCCGTCGCACAGGAGCAGCGACGCAAGAGCAGCAAGGTGCAGGCCTTCTGGATGGGCTACGGCCACGGCGACGGCATCGAGGCGTCCGAGCTGGCTAACGTGCGTGGCGAAAAGGAAGCCGTGCGGCGAGCGATGGACCGGCAGTCGTGCAGCGCTCCACGCGGCGTTCAAGCCACGACTGCGGCACCGGCTGCCGCACCTACGTCCGCAGCAACCTCTCTACCTGCAACCCCCGCGAGCGAGGCGAGCAACAACTGGCGCAGCTGGGGCACCCGTCCAGCCTCTGCAGCACAGCCCGGCAAACCCTTGTACCGCTGCCCGGGCCCTGGCGGCACCGAGGTGGTTTCGGACGCCCCTGCCGTCGGCTGCACGGTCATCCAGGCGCCCTAAGCAGGCGAGCGCGATCGGCCATCAGGGCAAGGTCCACTGCAGGGCGTCGCATGCATCAGCGACGCCCTGTTTCGAGTACCCATACCGTTCCCCGTGCTTTTCGAGCCCATCGATCTGGGCACAACAGACGAAGATGGCGGCCGACTCCGTGGAGTCATTACCGAGATACAGCCGGCCGTTGCGGACAAGAAACCGCTGGAATCCAGCGTATCCGCCCATGCTGTTCTTCGCGTTGACCTCACCGCAAACCACATTGCTGTAGATCACGTTGACGTTGCGCCATTGTGCTGACGCAGGATCTTTCAGCGCTTGGCGAACCTTCTCTTTGGCTTCCTGTGCGTGGCACCCGGCCAGCAACAGCATCACCAGACAAGCCGCGACTCTACGCATCCCACACCCCCGTTGTCGGCCAGGGCAAGCATAGCCTTGCCGGGAAGCCGCCCGCCTCGCCGGCAGAGAATTACGGAACCCCGTTGACACGCAGTAACGGAGTCCCGTAGATTGGCTCCGCCAGCCGCTTCCCCCGGTTGGCGGGCGACCGGCGGGTCGCCGCCGGTCCCTCCCCTGACCGGTTGACGGCCCCTCCCCTGGCCACGTGACCCGCCGGCGCCCTCCTTCCACCAGGAGAGCGCCATGTCGAACCAGCAGCAGCCCCGCTTCACCCACACCCACGACGCCGCTGGCGCCGTGCTGACCGTCATCGACAGCAGCACCGGCCTGGAGTGGACGCCCGCGCCGGTGGGCGGCAAGCGCCACACGCACCAGGAGGCGCTGGACGCCTGCGCCGCGCTGGACCACGCCGGCCACACCGACTGGGCGCTCCCCACCCGCCAGCAGCTGCTCAGCCTGGTGGACCTGACGCGGCACGACCCTGCCATCGACACCGACGCCTTCCCGGGTTTCCCGGCGTCGTGGTTCTGGTCGAGCGACCTCGCCGCCTGGTCTTCGGCGTCCGCGTGGCTCGTCGGCTTCAGCTACGGCGGCGTCGGCCTCAGCCCCCGCTTCAGCGACGGGTTCGCGTTGGCCGTTCGCCGCGCCGGTCAGTAGTTGGCCCCTTTGCCATGGAGCCGACCATGACCAGCAAGCCGAACGATCAGCTGCCGCATGCCGCGACGCGCTGCATGCGTGCGTGCGCGGTCAACGACCACGCCAACGCGGAAGCCCTGCGCGCCCGCAGCAGCGGCGAGAACGGCCGCTCCCGCAAACGCCGGGCCCTGCGCCTGAAGCGCTGCAGCGAAGTGGCCGAAGCCAGCGCGGCGGCCCTCGCCGAGGAGGCGCGCTGATGGCCACCGTCATCCACCTGCCTGCCGACGTGCCGCGCTTCCGCGCCGGCATGGCGGCCGTGCGCACCCGCGCTCAGCGCGACCACGCCAGCCCCGCCGCGCGCCGCAACGCCCTCAACGTGCTGCTGCACGAAATGCAGGCCGGCCGCTCGTCCGCCGCCGCGGTGGCGCTGGCCAACAGCAGCCTGCAACGGATGCGCCAGGTGCGCACGGGCGGTGCGGCATGAATCGCGAGCGACCGATCCTGTTCAACGGCGCCATGGTGCGCGCGATCCTGTCCGGCCAGAAGACGCAGACGCGGCGGGCGGTGAAACGCATCCCATGGCGTGCGGGCGCCAACCAGAATTTCAGCCACGCGGCGCCGTTCCAGAACGCCGGCGAGTTCCGCATTGCCGGCCACGATGAATTGACCATCGGATTCCGCTGCCCCTACGGCCAGCCCGGCGACCGGCTGTGGGTGCGGGAGACGCACGCCATCTTCCCCGCGTACGGTCAGCGCCGTACCGACGGCGAGCGCTGGGGCCCGTGGGGCGGCCTGCCCACCACTGTGTCCGAGGACGGCAAGCAGATCGCCTACTACCGCGAAGGCTTTGACCGCTGCGACCCGGGCCGCTGGCGCCCCAGCATCCACATGCCGCGCTGGGCCTGCCGCCTCGTGCTGGAGATCACCAACGTGCGAGTCGAGCGGCTGCAGGCGATCAGCCCAGCCGATGCCCTTGCCGAGGGTGCGATGGAGTGGGCAGGCGAGCAGGACACGCAGATCCGCGACCTGGATGCAGGCGATGAGCGGATCGCCTTCAGTGCGCTATGGGACAGCACCGGCGGCGACTGGGACAGCAACCCGTGGGTGTGGGTGATCGAGTTCCAGGGGCAGCGCGCATGAGCCGCCTCATCAACATTCCCACCGGCATCCGCGGCCAGGTGCTCTGCCTGCAGCTGCTCGGCGCACACGTGTGGGCCGGCCTGTACGCCTCGCCCTACACGCAATCGCCGCTGGAACTGAGCGTGGCCCCACGCCGCGCACCCGCCCGCCGCCGTGGCCGCCAGCTGGTGATCGGCGGCCAGGCCTACCCGATGCACAGCACTCAGCTGCGCCGCGCCGTCGTGTGGCTCGACCACCACGGCGTGCGCACCACCGAGGACGCCACGCATGCGTAACGACACCGACCAGGCGATCACCTCGGAAGCGGCTGCCCGTCGCGTCGTCCGTGCCGCGCTGCTCGACGCCCTGCTGCTCGTCGGTCTCGGCGCCCTCATCGGCGTGGGCATGACCCTCGCCGTTGTCCTGCCCTCCCTGCCCCGGAGCTTCTTCGCATGAACGTGACCATCGAACGCCGCGCTGCCGCCGCATTCGCCGCGCACGCACACGCCTGGCGCATGCAGCGCGCCGCAGACCAGGCCGGCGACCCGGCCGACGCAGCCCGCTGGGCACAGACCCGTGCCGCCTGCAGCGCAGAGCTGGAGGACCTGCGCGCCGCCCAGGCCGCGGGCGTCGATGCCGCGCCCGCCGACGGAATTCTCCGCGGCAACGCCGACATCCATCCGGGGGCCTGACATGCGCCAGATCGCCACTGCTCTGCCCGCATCGGTCCCCGGCTGCGGCCACGACGGCCACCGCCCGCACCTGGTGGCCACCCACGGCTCACCGGCTGGCGCGCGCGTGGGCGTGCACATGCCCACCAGCTGGCACATCGAGTGCTGCCGCTGCCAGTGCGCCACCGTGCCCACGCTCAGCCGCGCCATGGCTGAGAGCCGCTGGACCGACCCGGCCCGCACGCATCACATCCCGCTGTCCCACCTTCCCCGTGCACGCGAGCGGCTGGCCGCTGCGCTGCTCGTGGCTGCTGCCTGAGAGGCTACCCATGCACCTGCAACCCGTCGTCCGGCGCGCACTGCTCGCCGCCCACGCCTCCCAGGGCCACACCCTGCGCCGCACGCGCGGTGGCTTCGCCGGCCTGCCCGCCCAGGTGCGCACCAGCGCCCCGGTGCAGGTCGAAACCTTCACCAGGCGCGCAGTGAACTGGCTGCGCGAAGCCGCGCTGGCCGAGTTCGACTCGCCGACGTTCCCCAGCGCCGTCACCCTCAACGCCCGCGGCGTCGCCGAGGCCGAGCGCCTGCGCGCGGCCGACCAGGCAAAGGCAGGTGCCGCGTGACCGCCGTGCTGTCCAACAACCTCAACACCATCCGCTCGAAGGACGCCGAGCGCGAACGGATCGCCGCGGACGTCGCCGAATGGGAGCGCAAGCGCGGCAACAAGATCCAGCGCTTCGCCATGGGCGAGCGCGTGGAACCGGTCATCAAGTCGATGCGCCAGCAGTCCACCGAGACGGGCGCACGCACTCAGGCCGCGCGCAAGGCCAGCACCGCACGGAAATGAGCCACCCGACCACCCGCCAGGCGCGCACCACCGCCCGGCGGCTCCGACGCGCAGAAGCCCTGCTGCTGGAAGCCGAGCGCGCCCTGCACGACCTGCCCGACCACCACTGCCCGCGCGATCTGCTCGAGCGGATCCGCATCCACAACGCCGCCCGCACACCGGCACTTCCGAAGGGAGACACACCCGCATGAGCCTCACCGTCAACATCCGCGCCAAGCACCTGAGCGTGTCGTTCCTCGGCGCACAGCCGCCGCTGCCGCCCGAGCCGCTGACCGTCATCAGCACCATCGACCTGCGCCAGGGCGACATCTGGCCGCGCACCCGCATCGCCGCCGACGGCACCCACCTGTCGCCGGACGACACCACCACGCCGCACGTGGCCGTCATCGACCACACCACGGGCTTGATGTGGGCCGTGGAATCCCTGGGCGACCCGACCGACAGCGATACCGGCCTGGACCACGCCGCCAGCGAAGAGCGCTGCGCGGAGCTGCGTCTGCTCGGCTTCGACGACTGGCGCCTGCCCACCCGCGCCGAGCTGGTCGGCCTGGTCGACGACACCCGGCACGAGCCGGCGATCGACACCGCGCTCTTCCCGCGCGTGAAGCCGCGCTGGCACTGGACCAGCACGCCGGCCGCCTGGTCTTCGGCGTCCGCGTGGCTCGTCTACTTCTACGACGGCTACGTCAACTACGACCTCCGCCGCTACAGCCTCGGGTTCGCGTTGGCCGTTCGCCGCGCCGGTCAGTGATCTGAGATTGGCCAGCGCATGACTTCCCGATTCCAGCCACCGCCCGTCATCAAGGCAGCCGAACGCCTTGCCGCCGAGCTTTACACCGTCACGCTGCGCTTCGCGCGCACGCACCGGTACGAGATCGGCAAGGACCTGCGCGAGCAGGCCCGCAAGCTCATGCGCGTCGCCAACCGCGCGTGGCGTGACAAGGCACGCCGCGAGCAATGGGTAGGCCAGCTGGTGTGGGAAGTCGATGAGCTGAAGCAATGCCTGCAGCAGGCAAAGCTGGTGGGCGCCCTCGCCAGCTTTCGGCAGTTTGAACGCCTGGCCCGCCAGCTCGATGAGCTTGGCGCCCAGGTCGGCGGTTGGAACCGCCAGTTGCACCCCAGCGCCCAGAATGCGGCCGCCCAGCGTGGCGAGCCGCAGCGTGGCCAGAAACTGAGTACCCGTGCCGCCTCTGCGGGGGCCAATCGATGACGACGCTGCGCTACCCACATCCGGGCTGCGCCGCCTGGTCGCAAGTGTACGGGGAGGCGGCCGCCTGGTCTTCGGCGTCCGCGTGGAACGTCAACTTCAACAACGGCAACGTCAACAACAACCACCGCAACAACAACGGGTTCGCGTTGGCCGTTCGCCGCGCCGGTGAGTTTCAGGGGGCCGCCGATGCCTCGCTGCAGTCGCTCTACAACGCATGGCGCCGGGCGCGGCGCCAGAAGGTGCCCAGCCGCAATCAGCTGCGTTTCGACGCCGACTGGATGTGCAACCTGCTGCAGCTGCAGCGGGAGCTGCAGGACGGCAGCTGGGCACCGCGCCCGTCCACGTGCTTCATCGCCACGCGACCCAAGGCACGCGAGATCCACGCGCCCGACTTCGCAGACCGCGTCGTGCACCACTGGCTGGTGCCGCAGCTCGAAGCCATCTACGAACCAACCTTCATCCACGACAGCTACGCCAACCGCAAGGGCAAAGGCAGCCACGCCGCCGTGCGCCGCGCCCAAGCCTTCGCGCGGCAGGTGCACAGCGGCCAAGGCGGCGGCTGGTACCTGCAACTGGACGTGCACAACTTCTTCAACCAGATCCACCGCCCCACGCTCTGGGCCATGCTGCGCAAGCGGCTGGAGCGCGCGCACGTGCCGCACCTGGTCCAGCGTACCGCACATGCCTTGCTGCGCCGCTCGCCGCTGCACGCCGGCTTCCAGCTGCGCGCCACGCCTGCGGAGCTGGCGATGGTGCCGCCACACAAGCGCCTGGCCGATGCACCGCCCGGCCGCGGGCTGCCCATCGGCAACCTGTCCTCGCAGTTCTTCGCCAACGTCTACCTGGACGCGCTGGACCAGTTCTGCAAGCACACGCTGCGCGCGCGGCGCTACGTCCGTTACGTGGACGACTTCGTGCTGTTCCACCACGACCGCGACGTGCTGGCCGCCTGGCTGCCGCGCATCGAGCAGTTCCTCGCCGAGCGCCTGCAGCTGCGCCTCAAACCCGACATCCGCCTGCGGCAACTGACGGACGGCCTCGACTTCCTCGGCTACGTCATCCGCCCCACGCACACGCTGGCGCGACGCCGCGTGGTCGGACATGTCCGCCAGGCGCTGGCCGAGTGGGAAGGCCAGCACGTGCGCGGCGATCGCATCCGCTGCACGCCGGCCCAGCTGGAGCACGTGCAGTGCCGCGTCGCCAGCTACGGCGGCCACCTGCGGCACGCCAGCGCATACCGCCTGCGCCGCGCCCTGCGGCACCGCTTCCCTTGGCTGACCACCGCGCTGGTGCGTCGCCGCTTCCCGGCCGCCCGCCGCGGCCGCGCTATCACCTTGAGGATCCGCCGCCATGCGTAACTCCATTATCGTCCACGGCCCCAGCGGCTGCGGCAAAACGCTCCACCGCGTCGCCATTGCCCGGCACTTCGGCTTGGCCCACATCTTGGACGACCAAGACCCACACGCACTGCCGCCCGGCATCCACGCCAGCACGCTGCTGCTCACCAGCGTCGACCTCACGGGCACGCGCGAGATCGCCGGCTGCGACGTGATGACCTACCAGGCCGCCGCCACCGCCGCCGGCGTGTTCGCGCCGGTCAGCCAGTGCACGGGGGATTGAGGATGAGCCCTGCGCTAGACCCGCGATGCAGCGACGGCCTCCAGTCGCTCCAGCGCCTCACGAATTGCGGCGCCCGTTTCGTCGATGAGCTTTCGGCTGGCTGGCCAGGTCTCACCGACGTAGATCGAGTCGTCGTCCCAGGCGCCGTACGCGTAGCCCGCCAGATTCGCGTCAAGGATCTGAAGGGCACGGAGCGCATGCTGAACCTCAATTGCGTCATGCCCCAGCTGTGGCATCGCGGGTGCAAGTGCGGAGATCTGCGTGTGGTGGTCGCGGAGATCACCAACGCTGATGTTCTCGTTGTAAGGGGTCCGTCCGATCGCGTCAGGAGGCTTGCCATCTGCAAGCTGTTGGATTGTCCAGGTGAAGCTACTGGACGCATCGCGGAAGGCTGGAAGCATCGCAAGCGCCGCGCTGCGCGCCGCAATTCTCGCCTGGCGTCGCACTTCTTGGCGGGTGAGCAGGTGGAGGTAGACCGCAACCACGGCGGCAAGCACAGAACCCACCGCCCCAACCCAGGCAGCAAGTTCCGTGCTCGTCAGGGAGCCCCACAAACATCGCATGCGATGGAGTTTAGACCATCACCGGACGCTGCTCGCAAGACGGCCGGAGTGACGATCCATGGCTGACGGCAACAGCTTCGCCCTCCCGTTCCAGCGCGAGCTGGTCGTCGACCTCTTCGCCGGCGGCGGCGGCGCCTCCATGGGCATCGGGGCCGCCTACCGCGAGCCCGACATCGCGGTGAACCACAACGCCATCGCCGTCGCCGTGCACCGCGCGAATCACCCGCGCACCAAGCACCTGATCGAGGACGTGTTCAACGTCGATCCGCTGGAGGTCACCCGCGGGCAGCCGGTTGCGTTGCTGTGGGCGTCGCCGGACTGCCGGCACCACTCCAAAGCCAAGGGCGGCGCGCCGCGCAACAAGCGCATCCGCGGCCTGGCGTGGATCGTGGTGCTGTGGGGCCTGCTGACGGCGCCGCGCCAGATCAACTTGGAGAACGTGGAGGAATTCATCGACTGGTGCCCACTTGACGAGCACGGCAAGCCCATTGCCGATCGCCGCGGCGAGACCTTCCGCGCCTTCATCGCGGCGATGACCACTGGCTTGGCCGCCGACCATCCGGCCATGGCTGAGATCATCGAGTTCCTCGGCACCGACGCGTACGTGCCGAGGCTGGTGCGTGGCCTCGGCTACCTGTCCGACTGGCGCGAGATCCGCGCCTGCGACCGTGGCGCCCCGACCATTCGCAAGCGCCTTTACGTCAAGTTCCGTCGCGACGGAAAGCCGATCACCTGGGCACCACAAACCCACGCGAAGGACGGCGCCGGCGGCCTCAAACCGTGGCGCACCGCAGCCGAATGCATCGACTTCAACCTGCCGGCACAGTCCATCTTCGGCCGCAATAAGGACCTGGCGCTCAACACCTGCAAGCGCGTCGCCAAGGGCCTGTGGCGCTACGTCCTCGCTGCGGAGAAGCCCTATATCGTTGGTATGGCGGACACCGGCGCAGACCCACGCGCGGCATTCTTGACCGAGCACGCCAACGCCAGCAGCCAGCGCGTGTTCCCCGCGGATGAGCCGCTGCGAACGCAGGTCGCGCAGGTGAAGGGCGGCCACTTCTCTGTCGTCGCCGCGCACATCACCAAGTTCCGCGCCAACAGCGTGGGCACCGCGATCGACGAACCGATGCATACGATCACCGCCGGCGGCGACATGAAGCGGCCGGCCGGCGCCGCGCATGCGATGGGACTGGTGTCGGCGCACCTGATGCATTTGACCCACCACGACAGCCGCGCAGGCTATCCCGTGGAAGAACCGTTCAAGACGATCACCGCAGCCCACCGAGGTGAACAGGCCGTCGTGCAGGCCCACTTCCTCGAGCAGGCCAACGGCGGCTTCTACGACGGCGACGGCCGCGGCCTGGCCGCACCGATGTCCACCATCTGTACTGCCGGCGCGAACCAGCGGCTGGTCTCGGCCTACCTGGTGAAGTACTACGGCACCGGCGGCCAATGGCAGGGCTGCGACGAGCCCATGCATACCATCCCGACGAAGGACAGGATGGGCCTGGTGCAGGCGGTCAAGGTGCGCGCGGACCTGCTGCCGCCCGACCAGATGGCCGCCGCGAAGCGCTGCGCCGCCTTCCTGCACGAGTATCTGCCCGAGCACTTCCCGGAGCCGGTCGATGCGGTCTTGGTGGGCGACTACGTCCTCACCGACATCACCCTGCGCATGCTGGTGCCGGCCGAGCTCGCGCGCGCTCAAGGCTTCCACCCTGGCTACATCCTCGATCGCGGCCTGTTCGAGACCGCGCCGGGCAGCGGCACCTACGAGTGGCGCCCTATCAGCAAGACCGACCAGGTGCGCCTCATCGGCAACAGCGTATGCCCCGACGTCGCAGAGGCTGAGGTGCGCAACGACCTTGCCGACCTCATCGACCTTTACCAGAGGATCGCCGCATGAGCGCCCGAGCAGCGCTGCTCACCGCCGCACTCGGCGCCGGGGCGAGGAAGCCAGCATCCAGCACCATGGCGGAACTCGCCCCCCCCCAGCATGCATCGGCGTACAGCAATCGCCGCAAGCACTGCATGGCCGGCTACGGCGATGTGCGCACCATCATGGCCTTCATGCGCTGGGCGGTGGAGCAAGACCGCTTCCCATCCGTCGAGGCCGTGCAGACGCGCTTCGCTGTCTGCCGGGCCACCGCCTACCGCTGGACGCTCGCCCTGGCCGAGACGTACGGCATCGATCCCGCCATCCGCAACCACGCCGAGAAGCGTGGCCGCATCCGGGCGAGCTGATGCGCCCGAAGGAGACACCTTGAGCCCCCTCACCCTCCCCCACCTGCGCCTCATCGATACGCTGGCCGAAGCCATCGCGGCGGATTATCTGCGCGCCGAAGCCGCACGCCAGCAGGAATCCGCGGGCGTCTGCTCGAATCCCGTCCCGTTGCCGGTCACGGACCAGGCCGCCTAGGATCCGCCGGATGCGCATTGCCGCCTACGCCCGCTACAGCTCCGATTCCCAGCGCGAGGCCAGCCTCGACGACCAGCTGCGCAACTGCCGCGCGTGGGCGGCGCGCAACAACATGCCGGCGCCGGTGGAGTACACCGACGCCGCGATCAGCGGCGCCCGGCTCGACCGCGACGGCTACCGCCGGCTGCTGTCCGACATCGACCGCTACGACGTGCTGCTGGTCGACGACCTGTCGCGCCTGGGGCGCGACAAGGACGAGGTCGGCAAGGTGGTCAAGCGGCTGACGTTCGCCGGCGTGCGCCTGATCGGCGTATGCGATGGCGTCGACACGCAGCGCAAGGGCCACAAGATCGACGTGGGCCTGCGCGGCCTGATGTCGGAGCTGTACCTGGACGACCTGGCTGACAAGACCCACCGCGGCCTCACCGGCCGTGCCCTCGATGGCGCCAGCGCCGGTGGGCTGCCCTACGGGTACCGCGTGGTCGGCACGGGTGGCCGTGCGATCGACGAGCAGCAGGCCGACGTGGTGCGCCGCATCTACCGCCAGTACCTCGAAGGCCTCAGCCCGCGCGAGATCGCGGCACGGCTCAATGCCGATGGCATCGCGACGGCACGCGGCCGCACCTGGTGCATGACCGCCATCTACGGCGACACCCGCCGCGGCGTCGGCATCCTCGCCAACCCGATCTACACCGGGCGGCAGATCTGGAACCGCAGCCGCTGGGTCAAGCATCCGGACACCGGCCGGCGGATCCGCCAAGAGCGCCCCCAAAGCGAGTGGATCACCACCGACCAGCCCGAGCTGGCCATCGTGGACGCGGAGACGTGGGAGGCCGTGCAGTCGCGCCTCAGCGGCAAGCGCCGCTCCCACTTCGGCCAGCCCAACGCACGGCGGCCCGGCCGACAGCCGCGCTACCTGCTCAGCGGCCTGCTGCGCTGCGCGACCTGCGGCGGCCCGATGGTCGTCATCGACCGCTACCGCTACGGCTGCAGCATCCAGAAGGATCGCGGCGACGCCGCCTGCAGCAGCCGACTGCGCGTACCGCGCGAGGCCGCCGAGCGCAGCATCCTGGCAGGCGTGAAGCGCGACCTGCTGAGCGACGCTGCGTTCCAGCGCTTCCAGCGCGCAGTCACGGCCGCCCTCAAGCGCGCGGCGCCCGACACCACCGTGTACCAGCGCCGCCTGGAGGACGCTCAGCGGGTGCGCGAGAACATCATGGCCGCCATCCGCGCCGGCATCATCACCACCTCGACCAAGGCCGAGCTGGAGCGCGCCGAAGGCGACGTGGCCACGCTGACCGCCGAACTGGACGCTGCCCGCCGCTTCCAGCCAGCGCACGTCCTACCGCGTGCCCGCGAAGTGTGGCAGCGGGCCGTAGCCATGCTCGAGGAAAGCGCCCGCAATCTGCCGGCAGCGCGTGAGTCGCTGCGCGAGATCCTCGGCGACCGCATCACCGTCCGCGCAAACGAAAACGGCGACCTCGTTGCCGAGATCGCCGCTTCGTGTTCTGACTCTGCACCGGAGCAATGTGCGCAGATAAATATGGTAGCGGGGGCAGGATTTGAACCTGCGACCTTCGGGTTATGAGCCCGACGAGCTGCCAGACTGCTCCACCCCGCATCAGAAGAACGATTATGAAGATTTTTGCCAACTATTGCAAGCGCGAATTGCGATTTTCCGGATCTTTCGTGACTCGGCCAACCCGGCGATCCTCACCTGCGGACTGGGTCGAGCCCGGCGCCGCACACCCGCCGACGCGAATCAGCGGGCGCGCATCATACAACACATCATCACTTACATGAAAGCCCGGGCACACCACGCGGTGATCGGGTTCAGACCCAGCGGCAGGAACAGCAGCGCCAGCGCGTTCACGCCCAGCACGACGCCGAGGATGCGGTCGTTGTGCGCCGGTGGCGCAGCACCGACGGGCTCGTCGAAATACATGACCTTGATCACGCGCAGGTAGTAGAACGCGCCGATCACCGCGCAGATCACGCCCAGCAATGCCAGCCACAGCATCCCGCCCTGCACGGCCGCGCTGAGCACCGCCAGCTTGGTCCAGAAGCCCAGCAGCGGCGGCACGCCGGCCAGCGATGCCATGATGCACAGCACCAGGAACGCCATCCACGGATTGCGCGCGTTCAGGCCTTTGAAGTCGTCGATGTGCTCGGCTTCGAAGCCCTGCCGCGACAGCGCGATGATCGCGCCGAACGCCGCCGCCGACATCACCGCATAGAAGATCGCGTAGAACAGCGCGGCCGAGTAGCCCTGCTCGTTGCCGCCTGCCAGGCCCATCAGCAGGAAGCCGATGTGCGACACGGTCGAGTAGGCCAGCATGCGCTTGAGGTTGGCCTGGGCGATCGCCATCAGGTTGCCGATCACCAGCGACAGCGCGGCCAGGCCGGCCAGCAGCCACTTCCATTCATCCACCAGCGGGCCGACGCCGACGTCGAGCAGACGCCATGCCATGCCGAACGCGGCCAGCTTGGGCGCCGAGCTGACGAACAGCGCGACCGGCGCGGGTGCGCCCTGGTAGACGTCCGGCAGCCACATGTGGAACGGCGCCGCACCGAGTTTGAAGGCCACGCCGGCGACCATGAACACGGTGCCGGTCAGCAGCAGCGTACGCTCCTGGGAGCCGGCCACCGCTGCATGGATGCCGTCCAGCTGCAGCGTGCCGGTGGCGCCGTAGACCAGCGACATGCCGTACAGCAGCAGGCCGGACGCCAGCGAGCCGAGCACGATGTACTTCATCGCGGCCTCGGTGGCCAGGCCGTTGTCGCGGTTGCTGGCGACCAGCGCGTACGAACACAGCGCCAGCAGTTCCAGGCCCAGGTAGACCACGACCAGGCTGCCGGCCGACACCAGCATCATCATGCCGGCGGTGGCGAACAGGATCAGCACCGGGATCTCGCCCTGGTACAGCCTGCGCTCGCGCAGGTAGCTCCAGCCGTAGATCAGGGTCAGCGCGCTCATCAGCACGATGGCCAGCTTCATCACGTCGGCGGCGGTGTCGCGGACGAACATGTCGTTGAACACGACGCCCTGCCCGCCCACGCCGGTGGCCAGCATCGCCAGCACCACGGCCAGGATCAGCACCGACAGGAAGTGGGTCCAAACCTTGTGCCGGGTCTCGATGAACAGGTCGATGATCAGCAGCGCGAAGGCGCCGCCGATCAATGCCAGTTCAGGCAGGAGCGGCAGCAGGTCGGCTGCGGATGGCATCACGGAAGTCGTGGTCATCTCGGGAAATCCTTACAGCTTGCTGTTGGCGATCAGCGTCGCCAGGTGTGCGATCGACGGTTCCATCAGGTCGGTCAGCGGCTTCGGCCAGACGCCGAGCAGCAGGGTGCCCGCGGCGAACACGCCCAGCACCAGCACCTCGCGACCATTGATGTCCTTCATCTCGGCGACGTGGGCGTTGCCGACCTCGCCGAAGTAGACCCGGCGGTACAGCCACAGGGTGTAGGCGGCGGTGATGATCAGCGTGGTCGCGGCCAGCAGCGCGATCACCGGATGCTTCTGGAAGCTGGCCAGGATGATCATGAACTCGCCGACGAAACCGCTGGTGCCGGGCAGGCCGGCATTGGCCATGAAGAACAGCATCGAGAACGCGGCGAACCACGGCATCACGTTGGCGACGCCGCCGTAGTCGGCGATGTTGCGCGTATGCATCCGGTCGTAGAGCACGCCGATGCAGGAGAACATCGCGCCGGAGACGAAGCCGTGCGAGATCATCTGCACCATCGCGCCCTGCAGGCCCAGGCGTGCGGCATCGACCGAGCCGAAGTCGCGCACCAAGGTGAAGGCGATGAAGGTGCCCAGGGTGACGAAGCCCATGTGCGCGACAGAGGAGTACGCGACCAGCTTCTTCATGTCGTCCTGGACCAGGGCGACCAGGCCGACGTAGACCACCGCGATCAGCGACAGCGCGATCACCAGCCAGGCCCACTCGTGGCCGGCATCCGGGGTGATCGGCAGGTTGAAGCGCAGGAAGCCGTAACCGCCGATCTTCAGCGCGATCGCCGCCAGGATCACCGAACCGGCGGTCGGGGCCTCGACGTGAGCGTCCGGCAGCCAGGTGTGCACCGGGAACATCGGCACCTTGACCGCGAACGCGATCATGAAGGCGAAGAACAGCCAAGTCTGCTCCTTGGCGCTCAGCGGCAGCGCGTACAGGTCGGCCAGCTGGAAGCTCCCGCCCTTGATGTACAGGTAGACCAGGCCCACCAGCATCAGCACCGAGCCGAGGAAGGTGTACAGGAAGAACTTCATCGCGGCGTAGATGCGGCGCGGACCGCCCCAGACGCCGATGATGAGGAACATCGGGATCAGCATCGCCTCGAAGAACACGTAGAACAGGATCGCGTCGGTCGCCGCGAAGATGCCCACGGTCACGCCCTGCAGGATCAGGAACGAGGCCACGTACTGGTGCACGCGCCTCTGGATCGACCCCCACGCGCCGATCAGCGCGAGCAGGCCGACCAGCGTGGTCAGCACGATCAGCGCGATCGAGATGCCGTCCACGCCGAGGTTGTAGTGGATGCCGTAGGTCGGGATCCAGGCGTGCTGCTCGATGAACTGCATGCCCGGTTCGTTGTAATCGAACCCGGTCAGCAGCTTCAGGCTCCACAGGAAGGTGACCAGCGCCACCGATACCGCGGACCAGCGTGCTGCCGACGCGCGGGCATTGCCCAGCGCGAGGATCAGCGCGCCGCCGATGATCGGCAGCCAGATCAGGACACTCAACAGATGCGCGTTCGCCACGTCGTCTTCTTCCGTGCAGTCAGTTCATCGCCAGAAACGCATGATCACGGCCAGCAGAGCGATCAGGCCGATGATCATGGCGAAGGCATAGTGGTAGAGGTAACCGGATTGGGTGCGACGCAGCAGAGTGGCCGCCAGGTCCACCACGCGCGCGCTGCCGTTGACGACCAGGCCGTCGATCAGCTTGCTGTCGATCCAGCGCGACACCCTGCCGATCTGCAGGCCGCCACCGGCGAAGCCCTTGATCCACAGGTGGTCGAAGCCGTACTTCTCCTCGAGCACGCGCACCAGCGGCGACAGCGCGCTGCGGATACGGCCCGGAACATCCGGCTTCCACAGGTACAGCAGCGCGGCCAGCACGAAGCCGGTCACGGTCAGCCAGAACGCCGGCATCTGCATGCCGTGCAGCGCATAGCCCACCGCACCATGCCAGTACTCGCGACCGACCGCCGCGACCGTGTCGCGCGCCGGATCGTAGAAATCGATGACGCCGGTGAAGAAGCCCATCGTCTGACCCGGAATCGCCGCGGCCGCGTGATGGCCCTGCCAGTCGGTGCCGAACAGCATCGGGCCGATGGTGAAGAAGCCGACCGCGATCGACGGGATCGCCAGCAGGATCAGCGGCACGGTCACCACCCACGGCGACTCGTGCGGCTCGTGTGCGCCGTGGCCGTGATGGTCGTCGTGTCCATGGTGGTGGTCGTCGTGCGCGGCCTCGTGCCCGTGCCCACCCTGCGCCTCGGCATCGGTATGCGCCGCGGCGCCACGGGCATGCTCGTCATGGTGCGCATGCGCATCACGGAAACGCTCGCTGCCGTGGAAGGTCAGGAACAGCAGGCGGAAGCTGTAGAAGCTGGTAACCACGACACCGCCGAGCACCGCCCAGTAGCCGTAGGTGGCGATCCAGCCGTGGCCGCCGTGGGCGTGATGCGCCGCGGCCTCGATGATCGTGTCCTTCGAGTAGAAACCCGAGAGGAACGGCGTGCCGACCAGCGCCAGGGTGCCGATCAGACTGGTCCAGTAGGTCACCGGCATGTACTTGCGCAGGCCACCCATCTTGCGCATGTCCTGCTCGTGATGCATGCCCATGATCACCGAGCCGGCCGCCAGGAACAGCAGGGCCTTGAAGAAGGCGTGGGTCATCAGGTGGAACACCGCCGCCGAGTACGCCGACACACCCAGCGCCACGGTCATGTAACCGAGCTGCGACAGCGTCGAGTACGCCACCACGCGCTTGATGTCGTTCTGCACGATGCCGATCAGGCCGGTGAAGAACGCGGTGGTGGCGCCCACGAACAGGATGAAGTTCAGCGCGGTCTGCGACAGCTCGAACAGCGGCGACATGCGCGCCACCATGAAGATGCCGGCGGTCACCATCGTCGCAGCATGGATCAGCGCCGAGATCGGGGTCGGGCCTTCCATCGAATCGGGCAGCCACACGTGCAGCGGTACCTGGGCCGACTTGCCCATCGCGCCGATGAACAGGCACACGCAGATGATGGTCGCCACGTTCCAGGTGTGGCCCTCGAAGATCTGCACCGCCGCGCCCTGCAGCTGCGGCGCGTTGGCGAACACGGTGGCGTAGTCCAGCGTGCCGAACCACAGCAGCACGCCGGCGATGCCGAGGATGAAGCCGAAGTCGCCGACGCGGTTGACCAGGAACGCCTTCATGTTGGCGAACACCGCACTCGGCCGCTTGAACCAGAAGCCGATCAGCAGATAGGACACCAGACCCACCGCTTCCCAGCCGAAGAACAGCTGCAGGAAGTTGTTGGCCATCACCAGCATCAGCATGCTGAAGGTGAACAGCGAGATGTAGCTGAAGAAGCGCTGGTAGCCCGGATCGTCGGCCATGTAGCCGATCGTGTAGATGTGGACCAGCAGCGACACGAAGGTCACCACCACCATCATCATCGCGGTCAACCGGTCGACCATGAAGCCGACGTGGGCCGAATAGTTGCCGACCTCGAAGAACGTGTAGACGTTCTGGTTGAACGGCGAGGCGCCGAGCACCACGAGCTGGTACAGCACCCAGCTCGACAGCGCGCAGCTGACCGCCACGCCGAGGATGGTCGCGAACTGGGCGCCCTTGCGCCCGACCTGGCGGCCGAGCAGGCCGGCGATGATGCTGCCCAGCAACGGGGCAAGCACGATCAGCAGCAGGTGGGTTTTGGAAATCATCATGGTTTGCCGTTGCCCGGTTCTAGCCTGTTCCAGTCCGTATCCGGCGGTGCCGGCGCCTGTGCGCCCTGCCCCGCCCGACCGGCCGTGGCGCCGGCGTCGCCCCGGTGGAGCGCACGCCGTCCCGCCACTCGTCGATGTAGTCCTTCCGGCGCGGGCTCGCGGCCCGCACCGGTGTTCAGCCCTTCAGCGAATCGACCTCGGCGACGTTGATCGTGCCCCGCGTACGGAACAGCGCGACCAGGATCGCCAGACCGATCGCGGCTTCCGCCGCGGCCACCGTCAGGATGAAGAACACGAAGATCTGTCCCGCCGCGTCGCCCAGCTCGCGCGAGAACGCGATGAAGTTGATGTTGACCGACAGCAGCATCAGCTCGATCGACATCAGCAGCACGATCACGTTCTTCCGGTTGAGGAAGATGCCGGCCAGGCTGATGCAGAACAGCACGGCGCCAAGCGCCAGTAGATGTCCGAGACTGATCATGCCTTGCCCTCCCCTTCGGCCGCGGCATCGGTGGCGACAGGACGCTTTTCCGCCTCCATCCGCACCATGCGCAGGCGGTCGCCCGCCTTGACCCGCGACTGCTCGGACGGGTTCTGCGTCTTGATGCCGGTCCGCTTGCGCAGGGTCAGCATCACCGCGGCCACGACCGCCACGGTCAGGATCACCGCGGCGAACTCAAACGGCAGGATGAAATCGGTGAACAGGCGCTCGGCCAGCCACCTGGTGTTGGAGACGTCGGCAGCGGCCGATGCGGCATTGTCGGGGAACGGCGAGGCCGAGCGCGCGCGCACGCCGATCAGCGTCAGCATCTGCACCAGCATCACCACGGCCACCACCACGCCGACCGGCAGGAACTTGACCCAGCCCTGGCGCAGCGCGGCGACGTCGATGTCCAGCATCATCACCACGAACAGGAACAGCACCATCACTGCGCCGACATACACCAGGATCAGGGCGACGCCGAGGAACTCGGCACCGACCAGCAGCCAGGTGCAGGCGATAGAGAAGAAGGTGAGGATCAGGCACAGCACGGCGTTCACCGGGTTGCGCACACTGATCACCGCACCGGCCGAAACGACGGCGACGGTGGCGAAGGCGTAGAAAGCGATCTTGACCCAGTCCATGACGTCCTCAGCGGAAAGCGGCGTCGGCGGCGCGGCGCTCGGCGATCTCCGCCTCCAGGCGGTCACCGATGGCCAGCAGCTGCGGCTTGGTCACGACGTTCTCGCCGCGCTTCTCGAAGTGGTACTCCATCACGTGCGTCTCCACGATCGAATCCACCGGGCAGCTCTCTTCGCAGAACCCGCAGTAGATGCACTTGAACAGATCGATGTCGTAGCGCGTGGTGCGGCGGGTGCCATCCTCGCGCCGGGTCGAATCGATGGTGATGGCCAGCGCCGGGCAGACCGCTTCGCACAGCTTGCAGGCGATGCAGCGCTCTTCGCCGTTGGGATAACGGCGCAGCGCGTGCAGGCCACGGAAGCGCGGCGACTGCGGGAACTTCTCCATCGGGTACATCAGCGTGTACTTGGGACGGAACAGGTACCGGAACGTCAGCGCGAGGCCCTGGAGCAGCTCCAGCAGCAGCAGGCTCTTGAAGTAATGGACGACTTTGTTCATCGGATCAGGCGCCCTTCTCGAACACGCCAAAGAAAGCCATCAGCGCGGTGACCGCGATCCAGACGATGGTGAGCGGAATGAAGACCTTCCAGCCCAGACGCATGATCTGGTCGTAGCGGTAGCGCGGGAAGCTGGCGCGGAACCAGATGTAGGCGCTGGCGAAGAAGAACACCTTGACCAGCAGCCACGGCCAGCCGCCCTTCCAGATCCAGTCGATCCAGGGCGACACGTCCGCCGTCACCCAGCCCTGGATCGGGCTCAGCCAGCCACCTAGGAAGAACAGCGCGATCAGGAAGCTGACCAGGATCATGTTCGCGTATTCGGCCAGGAAGAACAGCGCGAACGCCGCACCCGAATACTCGACCATGTGACCGGCCACGATCTCCGACTCGCCTTCGACCACGTCGAACGGCGCGCGGTTGGTCTCGGCCACGCCGGACACCCAGTAGACGATGAACAGCGGGAACAGCGGCAGCCAGAACCACTCGAAGAAGCCCGAGTCGCCGGCCTGCGCCATCACGATGTCGGTCAGATTCAGGCTGCCGGCGGCGATCAGCACGCCGACCAGGGCGAAGCCCATCGCGATCTCGTAGCTGACCACCTGCGCGGCGGAGCGCATCGCACCGAGGAACGCGTACTTGGAGTTGGATGCCCAGCCGGCCAGGATCACGCCGTACACGCCCAGCGAGGTCATCGCCAGCAGGTACAGCAGGCCGGCATTCGCGTTGGACAGCACCAGCTGGTAGTCGAACGGCACCACGGCCCATGCCGCGAACGCCGGCGCCAGCACGATCAACGGCGCGATGATGTACATCGCCTTGTGCGCGCTGGCCGGCTGGATGACTTCCTTGAACAGCAGCTTGAAGACGTCGGCGAAGGCCTGGAAGATGCCCATGCCCACGTACATCGGCCCGTGGCGCGCGTGCATCCAGCCGATCAGCTTGCGCTCCCAGACCACGTAGAACGCGACCGAGATGATCACCGGCATCGCCACGGTCAGGATCTTCAGCACGATCCACAGCGCAGGACCGAGCTCGCCGAGCCCATAGAACCACTCGCGCAGCGGACCGACCGCGTTGATCAGCAGCTCGTTCATGCCTTCACCACCTCGACACGGCCTGCGCCCAGCGGTGCGGTGGCACCGTGGCCGCTCTCGATCCACGCCGCGCCCTGCGCGACATGGCTGTCAATCACCACCGGCAGGGTCGCGGTGCCGTCGCCGGCACGGACCTTGACCACGCCGCCCTCGGCCACGCCGAGCCCGGCCGCGTCGGCCGGGTGCAGCGCGATGCGCGCGTCAACGTTCAACGGGTGCGCCTGCAGCGCGGCGGCACGACGCACGACCGCATCGGTGCGGTAGATCGCCGGGGTCACCGCCAGTTCCAGACCCTCGGCCTGGACCGCGGCAGCGGCGCCCGCCCTGACCTGGACCTTGCGGCCGCCTTCGGACATCGCGCGGGCGCCGGCCAGATCGGTGAACTCGAAACCGGCCAGGCCGAGCTCGCCACCCAGCGCACGCAGCACGCGCCAGCCCTCACGGGCCTGGCCCGGCAGCTTGCCGGCCGCATACGCGAGCTGCTCGACGCCGTTGAGGTTGGTCAGGGTGGCCTCGATCTCCGGCAGCGCGCCGATCGGCAGGATCACGTCGGCGGTGGCGCGGGTCGACTCGCAGGCGTAGTGGCTGAACGCCACGACCTTGGCCGCGTTCAGCGCCTTCAGCGCGGCGGCGGTATCGGCGAAATCCAGGCCCGGCTCGATGCCGTACAGCACGTAGGCGCTGCGCGGCTCGGCGAACATGCCGGCCACGTCGCGACCGGCCGGCAGCACGCCGGCCTTGGCCAGGCCGAGCGCGTTGGCGCCCTGCGGGATGCGGCACAGCGTGGCGCCGGTAGCCTCGGCGAAGCCACGCGCGGCGGCGCGGATCGCGGCGGCCTGCGGGTGGTTCTCGGCGATGGCGCCGACGATCAGCACCGCACGGCTCGCGCCCTTGGCCGCATCGCGCAGGCCGGCGTCGGACAGCGCCTCGGCAAAGCGCGACGGTGCGACGATCTGCCTGCCGGCCACCGCGAAGGTGAAGTCGAAGTCGACCGGGTTGACCACGTGGATGCGGGCGTTGCGCTTGGTCTGCGACTTGCGCAGACGGGCATGCAGCAGCGGCAGTTCGTGACGCAGATTGGTGCCCAGCAGCACCACGACGTCGGCATCCTCGATCTCGGCCAGCGGCAGCCCGAACGGCTCGGCCACGGCGGCATCGGAGAAATCGCGGTTGCCGATGCGGTGGTCGATGTTGGTGCTGCCCAGCTCGGCGGCCAGAGTCGCCAGCAGCCCACCCTCCTCGTTCGAGGTGGACGGATGCGCCAGCACGCCCAGCGCGTCGCCGCGGTTGGCCTTCAGGATCTCGGTGGCGGCAGCCAAGCCATCGGCCCAACTCACTTCCTTCCACTCGCCGTCGATCTTGCGCATCGGCACGGTGGCGCGGTCGGCAGCGTACAGGCCCTGGTGCGAATAGCGGTCGCGGTCGGACAGCCAGCACTCGTTGACCGCCTCGTTCTCGCGCGGCACGGTGCGCAGCACTTCGCCGCGGCGCACGTGCACGAACAGGTTCGAGCCCATCGCGTCGTGGTAGCCCAGCGACTCGCGTGCGGTCAGTTCCCACGGACGGGCGCGGAACTGGAACACCTTGTTGGTCAGCGCGCCGACCGGGCACACGTCGATGACGTTGCCCGACAGCTCGGTGGTCAGCGGCTTGCCGTCGAACGTGCCGATCTGCAGGTTCTCGCCACGGTACATGCCGCCCAGCTCGTAGGTGCCCGCGATCTCGCCGGTGAAGCGGATGCAGCGGGTGCACTGGATGCAGCGGGTCATCTCGGTGGCGACCAGCGGACCGATGTCCTCGTCCGGCACCACGCGCTTGCGTTCCTGGAAACGGCTGACCGAGCGGCCATAGCCCAGCGACAGGTCCTGCAGCTCGCACTCGCCGCCCTGATCGCAGATCGGGCAGTCCAGCGGATGGTTGATCAGCAGGAATTCCATGACGTTGCGCTGGGCCTTCAGCGCCTTGTCGTTGCGCGTGAAGACCTTCAGGCCATCCATCACCGGGGTCGCGCAGGCCGGCGACGGCTTGGGCGCGCCGCGGCCGCCGACCTCGGTGTCGACCAGGCACATGCGGCAGTTGGCGGCGATCGAGAGCTTGTCGTGGTAGCAGAAGCGCGGGATCGGGATCCCGGCCTTGTCCGCCGCCTGGATGATCATCGATCCCTTCGGCGCGGCCAGTTCGACGCCGTCGATGAAGATGGTGACGTGGTCGGGCGGCAGGTTCGGGTTGACGGGCTGCGCGCTCACGCGGCCACCTCCAGGTTGGAACGGACCACCGTGCCGTCGCGCTCGTCGTCGACGAGGAAGCGCTTGTTCACGATCGCGTATTCGAATTCGTGCCAGAAGTGGCGCAGCATGCCCTGCACCGGCCACGCGGCGGCTTCGCCGAACGCGCAGATGGTGTGGCCCTCGATCTGGCCGGCGGCCGCGCGCAGCGTCTGCAGGTCCTCGAGGGTGGCCTTGTGCTCGGCCACGCGGGTCAGCATGCGGTACATCCAGCCGGTGCCTTCACGGCACGGGGTGCACTGGCCGCAGCTTTCCTTGAAATAGAAGCGTGCGATGCGCTGGCAGGCGCGGACCATGCAGGTGGTGTCGTCCATCACCACGACCGCACCGGAACCAAGGCCGGAGCCGGCCTTCTGGATGCTGTCGTAGTCCATGGTCAGACCCATCATGGTCTCGCCCGGCAGCACCGGCATCGAGGAGCCACCCGGGATCACCGCCTTGATCCTGCGACCCGGACGCATGCCACCGCACAGCTCCAGCAGTTCGGAGAACGGCGTGCCCAGACGGATTTCGTGATTGCCCGGCCTGGCGACGTGGCCGGAGACCGAGAAGATCTTGCAGCCGCCGTTGTTGGGCTTGCCCAGGTTCATGAACCACTCGGCGCCGTTGCGCACGATCGCCGGCACCGAGGCGTAGGTCTCGGTGTTGTTGATCGTGGTCGGCTTGCCGTAGAGGCCGAAGTTGGCCGGGAACGGCGGCTTGAACCGCGGCTGGCCCTTCTTGCCTTCCAGCGACTCCATCAGCGCGGTTTCCTCACCGCAGATGTAGGCGCCCGCGCCCAGCGCGTTGTACAGGTCGATGTCCACGCCGCTGCCGAGGATGTCCTTGCCCAGCCAGCCGTTGGCGTACGCCTCGGCCGTGGCCTCTTCCAGATGCTCGAAGGGCTCGTGGTGGAACTCGCCGCGCAGGTAGTTGTAGCCCACGGTCGAGCCGGTGGCGTAGCAGGCGATCGCCATGCCCTCGATCACCGCGTGCGGGTTGTAGCGCAGGATGTCGCGGTCCTTGGCGGTGCCCGGCTCGGACTCGTCCGAGTTGCAGAGGATGTACTTCTGCATGTCGCCCTTGGGCATGAAGCTCCACTTCAGGCCGGTCGGGAAGCCCGCGCCGCCACGGCCGCGCAGGCCGGACTGCTTGACCATCTCGATCACGTCCGCCGGCGGGATCTTTTCGGTCAGGATCCTGCGCAGCGCCTGGTAGCCGCCGGTCTTCAGGTAGTTCTCGTACGACCACGGCTTGTCGAAGTGCAGCGTCGTGTAGACCGCCTGGTGCTCCTTCGGTGCCGGGCCGACCGGGCCGTAGCCCTCGGAAATCTTGGTGTGATGCGCCATGGTCAGTCGCTCACTTCAGTCCGTCGAGCAGCGTATCCACCTCATCGGTGGTCAGCTTCTCGTGGTAATGGCCATTGATCACGACCACCGGCGCGCCACAGCACGCAGCGACGCATTCTTCCTCGCGCTTGAGGTAGACGCGGCCGTCGGCGGTCGACTCGCCCAGCTTGCAGCCGAGCTTCTTCTCGGCATGCGCGACCAGATCCTCGGCGCCGTTGAGCCAGCAGCTGATGTTGGTGCAGAAGGCGACATTGTTGCGCCCCACCGGCTGGGTCTCGAACATCGAGTAGAAGCTGGCGACCTCGTAAGCCCACACGGGCGGCAGGTCCAGGTACTTGGCCACGCCGACGATCAGCTCGTCCGACAGCCAGCCCTTGTTCTGTTCCTGGGCCGCATGCAGCCCCTGCAGCACCGCCGACCGCTTGCGGTCGGACGGGAACTTGGTCAACCAGTGGTCGATATGCGCGCGCGTGTCGTCGCTCAGGACGACCATCGGGTCGACGTTGCGGGCGTTCTCGAAATTACCGGTGGCCTTCATCGATCCACCTCACCAAACACAAGATCATAGGTACCGATCATCGCCACGACGTCGGCAAGCATGTGGCCCCGCACGATCTCGTCCATCGACGAGAGGTGCACGAAGCCCGGAGCACGCAGGTGCACGCGGAACGGCTTGTTGGCGCCGTCGGACACCAGGTAGCAGCCGAACTCGCCCTTCGGCGCCTCGACCGCGGCGTAGGTCTCGCCAGCCGGCACGCAGTAGCCCTCGGAGAAGAGCTTGAAGTGGTGGATCAGCGCTTCCATGTCGTCCTTCATCTCCTCGCGGCGAGGAGGGGCGACCTTGAAGTTCTGGATCATCACCGGACCGGGGTTGGCCTTCAGCCAGTCCACGCACTGCTTGATGATGCGGTTGGACTGGCGCATCTCGGCGATGCGGACCAGGTAGCGGTCGTAGCAGTCGCCTTCCTTGCCTACCGGGATGTCGAAGTCGACCGCGTCGTACTTCGCGTACGGCTGCTTCTTGCGCAGGTCCCAGGCGATGCCCGAACCGCGCAGCATCGCGCCGGTCATGCCCCAGGCGCGCGCCTGCTCCGGCGTGATCACGCCGATGCCGACGGTGCGCTGCTTCCAGATGCGGTTGTCGGTCAACAGGGTCTCGTACTCGTCCACGCGCGCCGGGAAGGTGCGGGTGAAATGCTCAATGTAGTCGAGCAGCGAGCCCTCGCGGGCCTCGTTGAAGCGCTTCAGCGAGTTGCCCTTGTGCCAGGGCGACTCCTTGTACTTCGGCATCCGGTCCGGCAGGTCGCGGTACACGCCGCCCGGACGGTAGTAGGTCGCGTGCATGCGTGCGCCGCTGACCGCCTCGTAGACGTCCATCAGCTCTTCGCGCTCGCGGAACGCATACAGGAACACTGCCATCGCGCCGAGATCGAGCGCGTTCGAGCCGACCCACATCAGGTGGTTCAGGATGCGGGTGATCTCGTCGAACATCGTGCGGATGTACTGCGCGCGCTCCGGCGCCTCGATCCCCATCAGGGTCTCGATCGCACGCACGTAGGCGTGCTCGTTGCACATCATCGAGCAGTAGTCCAGACGATCCATGTAGCCGATCGACTGGTTGAACGGCTTGGACTCGGCCAGCTTCTCGGTGCCGCGGTGCAGCAGTCCGATATGCGGATCGGCGCGCATGATCGTCTCGCCGTCCATCTCCAGGATCAGGCGCAGCACACCGTGCGCGGCCGGATGCTGGGGGCCGAAGTTCATCGTGTAGTTGCGGATTTCCTGCTTGCCTGCTGCAGGTGCCGCGAAGCCCTCGTGGGCCTGCTGGATCTGGGCGCTCACTTGGCGGCCTCACGTTGCGCGGCTTCACCCGCGGCGGTCTGGTAGCGTGCGTCGTCGCGGATCACGCGCGGCACGTTGACGCGCGGTTCGACCGAGGTCACCGGCTCGTAGACCACGCGCTTGCGCTCTTCGTCGTAGCGCACTTCGACGTTGCCGATCAGCGGGAAGTCCTTGCGGAACGGATGGCCGACGAAACCGTAGTCGGTCAGGATCCGGCGCAGGTCCGGATGGCCCTCGAAGACGATGCCGAACAGGTCGAACGCCTCGCGCTCGAACCAGTTCGCGCCCGGCCACAGGCCGGTCACCGAGGGCACCACCGGCAGTGCGTCGTCGGGCGCATAGCAGCGCACGCGCAGACGCTGGTTGTGCGCATAGGACATCAGGTGGGCGACGGCGGCGAAGCGGCGCACCGGCACCTCGGTGGCGACGATCTGCTCGCCGCCCTGCTCGGTCGGCCGCTCGCCCCAGGCCAGACGGCCGGCGGTCTTGCCTTCCACGCCGCGGCTGAAGCCACCGGACGAGACGTCGCCGGTATCCCACTCGTCGCTGCCGTAGCCGAGATAGTCGACGCCGCTGAGCGCGCTGAGCTGTTCGAAACCGAGTTCGTCGCGCAGGGCCTGGCAGGTCGCCAGCCAGTCGCTGGCGTCGGCCTCCAGGGTCACTTCACCGCGGGGCTCGGCCACGGTGACTTCGGCGCCGGGGAAACGGGCGCGCAGTCGTTGGGCGAAGGAGGCAGCTGGCTCGGCCATGAGGGCTTGGCGTCTTCCGGAAAGGGGTTTAACGGGCGATGGTGTTCTGCTTGGCCACGGTCTGCGTGCGCCAGATCTTCTTCTGGAGCTGCAGGATGCCGTAGACCAGCGCTTCGGCCGTGGGCGGGCAGCCCGGCACGTACACGTCGACCGGCACGATGCGGTCGCAGCCGCGGACCACCGAGTACGAGTAGTGGTAGTAGCCGCCGCCATTGGCGCAGCTGCCCATCGAGATGACCCACTTGGGGTCCGGCATCTGGTCGTAGACCTTGCGCAGCGCCGGGGCCATCTTGTTGACCAGGGTGCCGGCGACGATCATCACGTCGGACTGGCGCGGCGACGGGCGGAACACCACGCCGTAACGGTCCAGGTCCAGGCGTGCGGCGCCGGCGTGCATCATCTCGACCGCGCAGCAGGCCAGGCCGAAGGTCATCGGCCACATCGAACCGGTGCGGGCCCAGTTGACCAGGGCGTCGACGCTGGTGGTGACGTAACCCTTCTCCAGCAGCGGGTTCTCGCCTTCGGGACGCAGGATGTCGTCGACCCGCCCTTCCGGGATCGGGTTGGTCATCAACCGGTCCAGGGTCTGGATCACTCCCATTCGAGCGCTCCCTTCTTCCAAACGTAAATGAAACCGAGGAACAGCATGCCGACGAACAGGCCCATGGTGACCAGCGCGCGCGCGCCCAGGTCCTGGAACACGAGCGTCCACGGCACGATGAAGATGATTTCCAGGTCGAAGACGATGAACTGGATCGCGATGAGGTAGTAGCGCACGTCGAACTTCATGCGCGCGTCCTCGAAGGCCTCGAAGCCGCACTCGTACGGCGAGAGCTTCTGCGCGTCGGGCTGGCGTGGACCAAGGACGCGACCGACGATGATCAGCGCAACGCCGATACCGGTGGCCACGATCAGGAACAACAGGGTCGGCAGGTATTGGGCCAGCACGTGCGGTTCTCTCTTGCCTCTGCCCGGCGGGGCCAGGCTTGGGTTAGCGCTCGCACGGACATGCCGCCGACCGCCACGTTCTTTCTGGCCCGTCACCGGGGCGGATGGAGATCCGCGGCTGCGACGCCAGGGGTGCTGCGCAACCGCCTGCACCGGATTCGCCATGCACCGAGGGTGCACAGCAGCGGAATTGTAGCGGCTGGCGCTCACCTGAGTAAACGCTTACGCCGCGACCCGGATCGCCCGGACTCCCGCTGTAACCATGAAAAAAGCCCGCCGAAGCGGGCTTCTTGCGGCCCGGACCCGCATGCGCCGGTCCAGGTACTGCTGGTGCCCAAGAGGGGACTCGAACCCCTACGACTCTCGTCGCTACCACCTCAAGGTAGTGCGTCTACCAATTCCGCCACCTGGGCAAAAAACTGTGCGCCGATGGCCGGCGCGGCGCGCATTGTACGCGTTACTGCGCCGGCGGCACAGCCTCCGGCTGCGATTCCTGCGCCGGAACCTCGACATCCTGTGCGGACGGGGCTGCCGCCGGCACTTCCGAGGCAGGTGCGGTCGGCGGCGGCACGGCCAGCTCGCCCGGCGCGGCGGCCGGCTGCTGCGGGGCGACCTGGGCGGCCTGGCCCATCAGCCCGAGATCCTGCTGCACGACCGGGCGCGCACTGTGCGTCGCATACCAGGCCATGAACAGGCTGATGCCGAAGAAGACCACCGCCAGCCACTTGGTGCTCTTGGACAGGAAGTTGGACGCGCCACGCGCGCCGAACACGGTACCGGATGCACCCGCACCGAAACCGGAGCCGGCAGCGGCGCCGGCACCGCGCTGCAGCAGGATCAGCACGATCATGGCGATCGCGACCGCCACGTACACCAAATTCAGGATCAGCATCAGCATCGCTGTCGTCTCGATAGCCGGTCAGCTCCGCGCCGCCCGGACAATGGCCAGGAAATCCGCGGCCACCAGCGAGGCGCCACCGATCAGCCCGCCATCCACGTCCGGCTGTTGGCACAGCGCCGCGGCATTGTCGGGCTTCACGCTGCCACCGTACAGGATGGGCAGGGAATCGGCGATTCTAGCATCCTGCGCAGCGATCTGACCACGGATGAATGCATGGACCGCCTGGGCCTGCTCCGGCGTCGCGCTGCGCCCGGTGCCGATCGCCCAGACCGGCTCGTAGGCCAGCACCGCGTCGGCGAAGGCAGCCACCCCTACCCGCGCCAGCACCGGCGCGAGCTGGCTGGCGATCACCTGTTCGGTCAGGCCCTGCTCGCGCTGCTCCAGGCCCTCGCCCATGCACAGGATCGGGCGCAGGCCGGCCCGGATGGCCGCCTGGAACTTGAGCGCGACCAGTTCGCTGCTCTCGCCGTGGTACTGGCGCCGCTCGGAGTGGCCGACCAGCCCGTAGCGGGCGCCGACATCGACCAGCATCGAGGCCGAGACCTCGCCGGTGTAGGCACCCTGTTCATTGCTGCTGACGTCCTGCGCACCGAAGGCGATGGGCCGGTCCTCGAAGTCCTCGATCAGGTCGCCCAGGTAGGGCAGCGGCGGCAGGATCACCACCTCGGCGCCGTCGGCCGGCATTCCGTCGGCGATATCGCGCACCAGCGCGGTGGCGAAGGCGCGCGTGCCATGCAGCTTCCAGTTCCCTGCGACGATCCTGCGGCGCATCCAGTGACCTCGACGGCTGTTCCGGGCGCGCAAGGATAGCCGATGGGAACGGGGCTTCGCGCGATGCGGCATGGCCCGAAGGGACCGGCAGCGCCGGGCAACGCGATGACAACGCACGACATCGCACCGGCATCGCCTTTGCGCGGCGGGTCGGCGATGACGGACAATGCGGCAACGGCCGATGGCCGTTTTTTTTTGCCCCCTCCTCCACTCGCGTACCGGAGTCCGCATGCGTCCCCTGCTCCTCGCCCCCCTGGCCCTGGCCTGCTGCATGGCCGTCGCCCTCCCCGCCGCCGCCCAGTCCGACGACGCCGGCTGGAGCGGCAAGGGCGAACTCGGCCTGGCCTTTTCCAAGGGCAACACCGACAGCCAGACCTTCGTCGGCAAGATGTCGATGGATTACGAAGATGCGACCTGGAAGCACGACCTCGACGCCGCCTTCCTGTACGGCAAGAGCGACGACGTCGAAAGCGCCTACCGCTACGAGTGGTCGGCTGCCAGCGGCTTCCGGCTGAACGAGCGCAACCGCCTGTCCGGCTCGATGCGTAACGAGCGCGACCATTTCGCCACCAACGAATACCAGTGGACCGTCGCGCTCGGCTACGGCTACGACGCGATCTCCAACGAGCGCACCCGCCTGATCTTCGAGATCGGCCCCGGTTATCGCTGGGCCAAGCTGCAGGGCGTGCGCGTGCACAACGACGAGGTCATCCTGCGAGGGCTGATGGACTTCAGCCGCAAACTGACCGACACCACCTCGGTGTTCAACACACTGCTGGTCGAAGCCGGCGACGAGAACACCTTCGTCCGCAACGACCTGGGCCTGCAGGTGAAGATGACCGACGCGCTGGCGCTCAAGGCGGGCCTGCAGGTGCGCCACAACACCGAAACCCTGGCGGAGACGCGCCGCACCGACACGCTGACCACGGTCAACGTGGTGTACGGGTTCTGACATGCTGTGACGGCGCTTCTGGCACCCATGACCGGGAAGCGCCATCGCTGCTCCGCAACAGAAAAGAGAAACGGCGCCACAAGGGCGCCGTTTCGACATCATGCATCAGGCATGGCCGGCCAGGCCGGCATCACTTCAGCTTGATCTCGCGCAGGCGCTCTTCCAGGTAGCCCTGCGCGGTGATCGGCTCGGGATAGCGGCTGGGATTGTCGGCGGTGACCGTCGACGGCAGCACGTCGATCAGGAAATCCGGGTTCGGATGCAGGAAGAACGGCACCGAATAGCGTGGCTGGCGCGCCTGCTCGCCCGGCGGGTTGGTCACCCGGTGCGTGGTCGACGGATACACGTGGTTGGTCAGGCGCTGCAGCATGTCGCCAATGTTGACCACGATGGTGTCGGCATCGGAGGTGAAGGCCACCCACTCGCCCTTCTTCGACAGCACTTCCAGGCCGGCCGCACTGGCACCGACCAGCAGCGTGATCAGGTTGATGTCCTCGTGGGCGCCGGCGCGCACGTTGGGGATGTCGTCGGCGGTGATCGGCGGATAGTGGATCGGCCGCAGGATCGAATTGCCCGAATCGGTCTTGTCGGCGAAGTACTGCTCAGGCAGCCCGATGTGCAGCGCCAGCGCCGACAGCACCTTGGCGCCGAGCTGGTCCAGCCGCTGGTACAGGCCGTAACCGGCCTCGCGGAAACCGGGCACTTCGGCCGGCCACAGGTTCGGCGGCATCACCTCGCGGTACTTCGAGTCGTCGGCGATCTCGCGGCCGATGTGCCAGAACTCCTTCAGGTCGAAGTGCTTGGAGTCTTTGGCGGTCTCCACGCCGAACGCGGTGTAGCCGCGCGCACCGCCGCCACCGGCCACGTGGTAACGCTTCTTGACCTCGTCCGGCAGCGCGAAGAAGGCCTTGAACGCCGCATAGGCGGCATCGATCTCGGCCTGCGGGATGCCGTGGTTGCGGATGCCGGCGAAGCCCCATTCGCGGTAGGCGGCACCGAGGTCGGCGACGAAGGCTTCGCGGTCCGTGTCGAAACGGGTGATGTCGAGGGTTGGAATCTGACTGCTCATGTCTCTTGCCTGGTTGAAGCGGCGCCGCAGGCGCCGCATGTCGTGATCGATCCTGTGCCCGCGGCGCTCAGCCTGCTGCCGCGGCACGCACCACCGCAGCCAGCGTGTCCAGCGTGCGCTGCATCAGCCCCGCATCGTCGGCCTCGACGGTCACGCGCACCACCGGTTCGGTACCGGACGGGCGCAGGAAGGCGCGGCCGCGCCCCTGCACCGCCGCCTGCGCTTCGCGCAGCGCGGCCTGCACCGCCGGTGCGTCGACCGCCGCCTTCGCGCCGCCGCCGTCCAGGCGCACGTTGATCGTCTTCTGCGGCACCCGGCTCAGGCCGGCCAGCGCCTGGCGCAGACCCAGCCCGTCGCGGCGCAGCGATTCGAGCACCTGCAACGCGCTGACGATGCCGTCGCCGGTGGTCGCCCGGTCCAGGCACAGCAGATGGCCGGAGGCCTCGCCGCCCAGCGTGCTGCCGGTCTCGACCAATGCCTGGTGCACGTAACGGTCGCCGACCCTGGCCCGCTGGAACGCGATGCCCAGCCGCTGCAGCGCCTGCTCCAGGCCGTAATTGGTCATCAGCGTGCCGACCACGGTGCCCTGCAGGCGGCCGCTGGCCTGCCAGGAACGCGCCAGCACGTACAGCAGGTCGTCGCCGTCGACCGGATTGCCCTGGTCGTCGGCCATCAGCACGCGGTCGCCGTCGCCGTCGAAGGCGATGCCCAGGTCGGCACCGGCCTCGCGCACCTTGGCCGCCAGATTGCCGATATGGGTCGAGCCGACCCCGTCGTTGATGTTCAGGCCGTCAGGCGCGTTGCCGATCGCGACCACCTCCGCACCGAGTTCGCGGAACAGCAGTGGCGCGATGTGGTAGGTGGCGCCGTGCGCGCAGTCCAGCACGATCTTCAGACCGCGCAGGTCGAAGCCGCGCGGCACGCTGGCCTTGCAGAACTCGATGTAACGGCCGATCGCGTCGCGGGTGCGGCTGACCTTGCCCAGGCGCTCGGAATCGACGGTGACGAACGGCGCATCCAGCGCATCCTCGATCGCCGCCTCGGTGGCATCGTCGAGCTTCTCGCCATCGGCCGAGAAGAACTTGATGCCGTTGTCGTAGTGCGGATTGTGCGAGGCGCTGATGACGATGCCGGCATCGGCGCGCAGCGTGGTCGCCAGGAAGGCGATCGCCGGGGTCGGCATCGGCCCGATCAGCTGCACGTCAGCGCCGGCGGCGACCAGCCCGGCCTCCAGCGCGGCTTCGAACATGTAGCCGGAGATGCGGGTGTCCTTGCCGATCAGCACCATCGGCCGCTTGCCGCGGCCGGCGACCAGGGTGCGCCCGAGCGCGTTGCCCAGGCGCAGCACGAAATCGGCCGAGATCGGGCCCTGCCCGACCCGCCCGCGGATGCCGTCGGTGCCGAAGTAGCGGCGACCGCTCATGCGGCGTCCTGGCTGGCGTCCGGGTTCGGCTGGCGGGTCATCATCGCCAGCAGCTCGGCGATGCGGTCGCGCAGCTCGCGGCGGTCGCAGATCTGGTCGATGGCGCCGTGCTCGAGCAGGAATTCGGAGCGCTGGAAGCCTTCCGGCAGTTTCTCGCGCACGGTCTGCTCGATCACGCGCGGGCCGGCGAAGCCGATCAGCGCCTCGGGCTCGGCGATGTTCAGGTCGCCCAGCATCGCGAAGCTGGCCGAGACGCCGCCGGTGGTCGGATGGGTCAGCACCGAGATGTACGGCAGGCCGGCCGCGCGCAGCTTGCCCAGTGCGGCCGAGGTCTTGGCCATCTGCATCAGCGAGAACAGGCTTTCCTGCATGCGCGCGCCGCCGCTGGCGGAGAAATTGACGAACGGCGAGCCGATCTCCAGCGCGCGTTCGGCGGCCAGGGTGAACTTCTCGCCGACCACCGAGCCCATCGAGCCGCCCATGTAGGCGAAGTCGAACGAACTGGCGACCAGCGGCCGGCCCTTGAGCAGGCCCTGCATGGCGACCAGCGCGTCGTACTCGCCGGTGGACTTCTGCGAGGCCTTGATCCGGTCGGCGTAGCGCTTCTGGTCCTTGAACTTCAGTACGTCGGTCGGCGCCAGACGTGCGGCGATCTCGGTCGGCACGGTGCCGGGGTCGAACAGCGAGGCCAGGCGTGCGCGGGCGCGGATCGGCATGTGGAAGCTGCACTTCGGACAGACCTCCAGGTTCGCTTCCAGCTCCGGGCGGTACAGGGCGACGCCGCAGCGGTCGCATTTCTCCCACAGGCCTTCAGGGACGCTGCGTTTGCGGCTTGCGCCGCTGTCGGTGCGGATGCCCGACGGCATCAATTTGCTGAGCCAGCTCATGCGGAGGGTGGATTCCGTTCTGTCATGGCCGTCGCCGGCCGGAAAGGCCGACAGTCTAGCTCACCGGCACCATTCCAGTGCCGACGGTACGGTATGGAACGCGGCCCCGGTCAGGGTCCGGAGCGTGATCCGGAACCATCGCGGTGCGCGGCCTGCAAGGCGGCGACGGTCATGCGCGGCGCATCGACCGTGGGCGACCAGGTGCGGCTGCGGGCGCCGGCCACGCCATGATCCGGCACGTGCCGGAGCGCCCCGCCCGCTGGCGACGTCCTGGCAGCGACCGCAGCGTGGAGGACGCGTTCGCTGCCCCACGAAGGGGCCAGCCCCCCACTGGCAGGCCCGCCGTCAAACGCGGTCGAGCGCCTCGCGCAGTGGCGCCAGGAAGCCGGCCGCACGACGGACCGCATCGTGCGCATCGACCGCCTCGGCCAGGGCCGCGACCAGGGCACTGCCAACCACGACGCCGTCGGCATCGACGGCCATCGCCGCGGCGCTGGCGGCGTCCTTGATCCCGAACCCGGCCACCACCGGCACCCGCGCCTCGGCGCGCAGCGCCTGCAGCCGGTCGCCGGCCGCGCGCGTATCGAGCCGGTCGGCGCCGGTCACGCCAGCGTAGCTGACGTAGTACAGATAGCCCTGCGCGCCGGCGCTGAGCATCGCCGCGCGTTCGGGCGAGGTGGTCGGCGAGGCCAGCATCACCAGCGCCAGGCCCGCCGGCTCGAACGCCTGGCGGAATTCGTCGGCCTCTTCCGGCGGCAGGTCGACCAGCAGCATGCCGTCGACGCCGGCTGCGACCGCCTCGGCGGCGAAGCGCGCCGCGCCGCGGATCTCGACCGGATTCAGGTAGCCCATCAGGACCACCGGGGTGCCGGCATCGCGCTCGCGGAACGCACGCACGCAGCCGAACACGTAGTCCAGCCCGGCGCCGCGCGCCAGCGCGTGCTCGGAGCTGCGCTGGATCACCGGGCCGTCGGCCATCGGGTCGGAGAACGGCACGCCGAGTTCGATCACGTCGGCCCCGGCCTCCACCAGTGCGTGCATCACAGGCACCGTGGTCTCCAGCGCCGGGTCGCCGGCGGTGACGAACGGAATCAGCGCCTTGCGGCCGGCGGCGGCGAGGCGGGCGAACTGGGTATCGATGCGACTCATGGGAGGACCTTGCGGAAAGCGGAAAGACGGAGCGGAACGATGGGCGGGCTCACGAACAGCCCTCGATCAGGGTGGTCGCGCCCGCGTCGCCCCAGAAGATCGCGCTGGCGACGTCCCCGACGATCTCGACCCTCAGGCCGAGCGGCGCACCCGGCTGGCGCCAGTCGAGATAGACGTCGCCGGGGTCGCCGTACTCGTGCCGGCTGGTCTGGACGCCGTCGGGCAGCAGCGCCAGCACATCGCCGCGGGCCATGCCGGTGAACAGGCCGAACGGCGCCTGCACGCGCGGGATATCGGGTGCATCGCGGTGCACAAGTTCGAAACGGGCGATCCGCCCGTCCATCACCATCATGCTCATGCCGGCCGGCAGCACGCCGCCGCCGACGTGGCGGCAGTCGACATCGGGATGGCGGCCTTCGTCGGTCCACTCCTGCAGCCAGTCCTGTTCGTCGAAGGCCTCGCCGACGACCGCATCGCCGATGCGGTCCAGCGCGTCGAGCACGACCGGCGCCCCGGGTGGCGCCTCATTCGTGAGTGCCGGTGCGGCGGTTTCAGCGTCGTCGGCCGCGCTTGCGTCGGCCACGGCCGGCAGCGCATCGCCGCCGGCATCGGCGGCGACCGGCGCCTGCGCACCGCACCCGGGTAGCAGCAGACAGGCGGCCAGCAGCGCGGCGCCCCGTGTCACAGCACGATGCCTTCGCGCGCGGCAATGGTATGCACGTCCTTGTCGCCACGGCCGGACAGGTTGCACAGCACCAGCTGGTCCTTCGGCAGGTCGCGCGCCAGCTTGATCGCCTGGGCGACCGCGTGGCTGGATTCCAGCGCCGGCAGGATGCCTTCGGTGCGGGTCAGCCTGTGGAACGCGGCCAGCGCCTCCTCGTCGGTGACACCGACATACTCGGCGCGGCCGGTGTCCTTCAGGAAGGCGTGCTCGGGGCCGACGCCCGGGTAGTCCAGACCGGCGGAGATCGAATGGGTCTCGATGATCTGGCCGTCGTCGTCGCAGATCACGTAGGTGCGGTTGCCGTGCAGCACGCCGACCCGGCCTGCCGCCAGCGACGATGCATGGCGGCCGGTCTCGATGCCGTCGCCGGCGGCCTCGGCGCCGACGATGCGCACGCCCGGGTCGTTGAGGAAGGCATGGAACAGGCCGATGGCGTTGCTGCCGCCACCGACGCAGGCGGTGATCGCATCGGGCAGGCGGCCGTAGCCGGCCAGCATCTGCGCGCGCGCCTCGCGCCCGACGATGGCGTTGAAATCGCGGACCATGCGCGGATACGGGTCGGGGCCGGCGACGGTGCCGATGATGTAGAAGGTGTCCTGCACGTTGGTCACCCAGTCGCGCATCGCCTCGTTCAGCGCATCCTTCAGCGTGGCCGAGCCGCTGGTCACCGGCACCACGGTCGCACCGAGCAGCTTCATCCGGTAGACGTTGATCTTCTGCCGCTCGATGTCGGTGGCGCCCATGTACACCACGCATTCCAGGCCCAGCCGCGTGGCGACGGTGGCGCTGGCCACGCCGTGCTGGCCGGCGCCGGTCTCGGCGATGATCCGCTTCTTGCCCATCCGCGCGGCCAGCAGCGCCTGGCCGATGGTGTTGTTGATCTTGTGCGCGCCGGTGTGGTTCAGGTCCTCGCGCTTGAGCAGGATCTGCGCGCCGCCGACCTCGCGGCTCAGGCGCTCGGCGTGGTAGATCGGGCTGGGCCGGCCGACGTAATGCTTGAGGTCCTTGTCGAACGCGGCGATGAAGGCCGGGTCGGCCCGCGCCGCATCGTAGGCGGCGGCCAGTTCCTGCAGCGGCCCGATCAGGGTCTCGGCGACGAAGCGGCCACCGTGGCGGCCGAAGTGGCCGGCGGCATCGGGGAAGGCGTGGAAGTCGGCGGGGGCGTTCATGCGGCAGGACCGGAAGCGGACGACGGGCCGTCAGCCTAGCGCACACGTCCAGCCGCCGGAACCGATAATATCTGCATGACCCGTGAGGAAAAGTCACAGATCGATGACCCGTCCGCTGCCGCCGCTGAATGCCCTGCGCGCCTTCGAGGCCGCCGCCCGGCTGGGCAGCGTCAGCCGCGCCGCCGACGAGCTGCATGTGACCCATGGCGCCGTCAGCCGTCAGATCCGGACGCTGGAAGAGGCGCTGGGTGCGCCGCTGTTCGAGCGTCAGGGCCGCGGCCTGGCCCTGACGTCCGCCGGCCGGCGTCTGCGCGATGCAGCCGGCGACGCCTTCGCCGGCCTGCAGACGGTCTGGTCCACCCTGCAGCGCGGCAGTGACACCAATGCACTGGTGCTGGGCTGCCCCGGCAGCCTGCTGGCCCGCTGGGTGATCCCGCGCCTGGAGCGGCTGCAGCACGACCTGCCTGGGCTGACCCTGCACCTGTCCGCACGCGAAGGCGGTTTCGATCCGGCGCTGAGCGGCCTCGATGCGGCCCTGCTGCTCGGCGAGGCACCATGGCCGGAGAGCTGGGACGTGCATCCGCTGGCACCGGAACGGATCGGGCCGGTGCTCAGCCCGCGCCATCCCGGCTGGCCGGCGTTGCGTGAGGCGCCCGCCTCGGACCTGCTCCGCGAACCGCTGCTGCAGACCGGCTCGCGCCCGCAGGCCTGGCCGCGCTGGTTCGCCGCGCAGGGCCTGGACGGCAGCGCAATGACAGCCGGCAGCACGTTCGAACACCTGACCTATCTGCTGGAAGCGGCGGCCGCCGGGCTCGGCGTGGCGATCGCGCCGCAGGAACTGGTCCAGGCCGATCTCGACAGCGGGCGGCTGGCGGCACCGTGGGGCTTCCTCGACACCGGCGGCCAGTGGGCGCTGTGCGCGCCACGCGGCCGGCACGATCCACGCATCGATGCGCTGGCCGGCTGGCTGCGCCATGCACTGCACGATTGATCCCGCCGGCACCAGCGATGCCGGTCCCGAAGCCTTGTGCCGCCGTCAACCGCCATGCCGGAAGCAGCCACCTGGAACCGCGACCAGCAATCCGTCAGTTTCGACAGTCCCGGCAGGAGCGGCCCAGAGCCGCGGCCCGCACTGCGGACCTCAGGTGGCCGCATGACCATCGTTCCCGTCACGTACCCGCTGCTGCACTCCCGGTCCTGCCTCTCGCCTGCATCCGCTCAATACCGGTCGTGGCCTCACGACGGGCGCGCGACAAGCACCGCGGTGGGTGACAGACCGCGCACCGCTGTCGTCGCCCCGCGCGCCGATGATCGGAATGGGAGACGGCCCCGTGCATCCGATGCTGGCATGACTGCCATCCAATGGAATGATGCAGCCATTCAGCGAGGGCAGAACTGCTGTCCGCGGCTCCGTGGCGAACGCAGAGGTATCCATGCGCACTGGCCTGCACCAGTCGATCGGCCTCGCCACCGCGATGCGGAACATGGATGTGCGTGAGCAGGTGGTGCATGCCGAACCGGCCAAGCCGGTGGCGGAAACTGCGCGATCCCTGGCAGATGCAAAGCCCGGTCAACATCCGACCCGCGGCGTCCCAGCAGCGACGACAGCGAACCATCCCGCGCAGGGCCTGGGACATCGATTGCGTGTTCGCCCGATTCAATGACGCTGGAGGTGATGGGGCATTGATCGTCGATAACCGGTGCGGTGCACCCGTTCTCTTAGCCTGGATGCGCTCGCGCGCCAGCGACGCTGCGTTACGGTGGAACAATCCGCCGCCAGCTTTGCGGGCGCACCAACCGTGGTGGGAATCGCGGCCTTCATGACATGCATCGGGCAAACCTCGTGCGCAGCGCCCGGCAACAACGCATGCATGGCAGCATCACCTTCGCAAACGACGGCTGTGTTCCCCCATCGCTGCCTACCATTCGGCAAACTCCGACCAGCATTGAACCGCTTCCCAAGATGCTGTTCGCTGCGGCCTTGCGTGCTGGCGCCCGGCTTCCGGGAAGGAACGACCGGGCGCCAACGCCCTCATGGGCCAGTGCGGCAGGTATGCCCCATCATCTGAAGTGCCGGTACTGCTCCAGGAACCGCTCGAGCTGGCGCTCCTGCACCTGACGCAGTCGGTCGGAGGGATCGACTCCGGCGACACCCAGCTCGCCACCAGCGACATCCAGTTGTTCCTCGCCTTCAAGTTCACGCATGACCATCTCCTTGTCACATGATTGAACGTAACCCCGGCCGCCGGATCAGGGAATCGGCCTGATCCCGGGCCGGGTTCCACTGCCGTCATCCGGATAACCGGGCTGGCTCATCTCCGGCAGATCGGACGGTGGCAGCTCGAAGCGCGGCACACCCTGCGTGCCGCCGGCCACCCGGAAAAGCTCGTTGCTGTTCAACTGGTGCATTCCCTGCTCCTCATTGACGTATCCCATGGAAGAAACGCTCGATGACGGTTATGGCGCCAATGGTTCCGCCATCGACGTGCACACCCGACAGCGCATTCACCTGCTTTCCTTGCAGCGTGAAGCTGCGCCATCGACCACATCACGCCCAGCAATCAATCCCTTGCACCGCAATCGGGACCGTGCCGGCCGCGCCACCTCCCCGCTGACAGCGTTCGTGGTGAAACGCTGCACGGCAATGATGGTGGTGGATGACCCGTACAAACTACAAGTGACACGCGGCGCCGCCGCGGATAATCCCGCTTGCCATGGCGGACGGGGCCTGCGTCATCTGAAGACGCGCGGACGAGTGCAAGCGGAACTGGACAGATTTTCGCCACCATCACGTGCATGCCACCCGCTTGCCGCATATCCGCAACGGGACTAGGCTTCGACTCATGCCACGGACGGCATGAGGAAAACACATGAATCTCTCCACGAGAATCCGGATCGCCCGCCAGCGGGTGCATCTGTCCCAGGAAGCGCTTGCAACCCGGATGGGCGTGACGCGGGGCGCGGTAGCGAACTGGGAATGCGCAGTCGGCGCACGGCCTGCGACGTCCCGGCTCGAACGGCTGGCCCGGGTGACGTGCGTCTGTTTTGAATGGCTGGCGACAGGTCGCGGCCCACTGGCCTACGAGCCACCGGAGAACGTGCCCGCCGTGGGTGCGGAGCTGGTTGACGATCCAGCCGAACGCCGCTTGCTGGCTGCCTACCGACAGACGAGTCGCCCCACGCAGCGCGTCCTGCTGCAGATCATCGAGGCAAGGATCCAGCGCTTCGAGGGGCGACGCAGAACATGATGGCGTGGTCCGCAACCGATGCGGCCACGCCCTGAAGCCGCCGGTCTAGCGCGGAACCGTTGCGGCACGAACGGCCTGCTCCGACGAGAACAGGCCGAACGGAGCACCGGTCCCACCGCGATCGCGCCAGGGCGCGGCCGACCCGGCCGAGGGATGTGTCGCGTCGCTCAGCCCATCTCGGTGCAGTCGGCGTGACGCACTTCCTCGACGAAGCGCCGCATCTTGTCGCCATCCTTGATGCCGGGCGAGACCTCGATGCCGCTGGCCACGTCGACACCCCACGGCAGCGTGGCCAGGATCGCGTCCTTGACGTTGTCCGGGGTGATGCCGCCGGCCAGGAGGAACGGCCGGTGCAGGCCGGTCGGGATCCTGCGCCAGTCGAATCCCTGTCCGCTGCCACCATCGCCACCGACGCTGTGACTGTCGAACAGGAAGCCGGCCGCGTTCGGCCAGCGGTGCTGCAGCATCCGCGCATCCCAGCTCGCACCATCGCCCATCGGCACCGCCTTCAGATAGGGCACGCGGAACGCGCGGCAGAACGCGTCGTCCTCGTCGCCGTGGAACTGGATCAGGCTGGGCCGGACCTGGCGCACGACCTCGCGCACCTCCTCGGAGGTGTTGTCGCGGAACAGCGCGACCGCGTCGACCAGCGGCGACAGCGCCTGGCGCAGTACCCGCGCCTCGGTCGGCGCCAGCCGCCGCGGGCTGCGCGCGGCGAACACGAAACCAACGGCATCCACACCCAGCTCGCCGGCGAGACGGACGTCGCCGGGGCGGGTCATGCCACAGAACTTGATCCGGGTGCGATACAGCGTGCGATTCACAGGGTCACCTCCGCAGGCAGATTCCATTCGGCCGGATACAGCGGCCGCAGGAACACCAGCCCCTGCGGCGGCGCTGTCGGCCCGGCCAGGGTACGGTCGCGGCCGGCAAGCAACTCGGCAATCCACCCCTCGTCGCGCGCGCCGGCTCCGACCTCGAGCAGCGAGCCGACGATGTTACGCACCATGTGGTGAAGAAAAGCGTTGGCCTGGACCTCGATTTCGATCACCTCGCCTTCACGCCGGACGACGATCTCCTGCAGGTTGCGGCGCGGGTGACGGGCCTGGCAGTGCACGGTGCGGAACGCGCTGAAATCCTGCTCGCCCAGCAGCGCCTGACCGGCACGGTGCATCGCGTCGGCGTCCAGCGGGCGCCGTTCCCAGGCCATCATGTGCCGGTACAGCGCCGGGCGGACCAGGCGGTTGACGAGCCGATAGCGGTAACGGCGCGCGCGCGCGGAGAAGCGCGCATTGAAATCGTCGGCCACCGGCACGCACCAGCGCACGCAGACCGACGGAATCAGGCGGCCGGTCGTACCCAGCGTCCAGGCGCGTGGATCGCGCTGCGCGTCGGTGTCGAAGTGCACGACCTGGCACTCGGCATGGACACCGGCATCGGTGCGGCCGGCACAGACCACCTGGATCGGCGTATCGGCCACCGAGGACAGCGCATCCTGCAGGGTCGCCTGCACCGTGGCGCGGCGCGAACCGCCCAGCTGCTGCCAGCCACGGAATCCGCCGCCGTCGTACTCGACGCCAAGCGCGTAACGCATCGTTCGTTCCTTTCTGTCGGCCGGGAGACCGGCTCAGCCGATCTCGCGCAGCAACTGCAGCGCTTCGTCGCGTGCGGCGGGATCCTGGCCATTGGCGACCTCGCGCAGCAGGGTGCGCGCGGTTTCGGCATCGCCCAGGTCGAGGTAGGCGATCGCCAGTTCGAGCCGTTCGCGTCCGGCCGGCGCCGGGTTGAGCGGCGCCAGCGGCGCCGAGACATCATCGGTATGCCAGGCCGGCACCGCGGACGCGTCCGGCTGCCAGGCGGCCGGGTAGGCGCGCGGCGCGGCCGGGGCCGCGGGCTCCGGGGCGCGGTCATGCCCGGGCTCGGGTGCAGGCGCGGGCTCGGGCGCGACCGCCGGTGCGGGCGCGTGATGGGCCTCCTCGGGCGCGTCGACCGCCAGGCCGGGATCGGTGCCGGTCTGTTCGGGCACGGCGGCAGTCAGCGACGCGGCATCGAACCCACCGCCGCCGGCACGCGCGACTGGGATCGGCAGCGGCTTGGGCCGCCGCGCCAGCCACCAGACCGCGGCCGCGGCGATCAGCAGCGCCAGGCCGCCGAACAGCCACAACGGCACGCCGCCACCGGCTGCGTCGCCCGCACCGGCATCGAGCTGGGACAGGCGCGCCTGCGCGGCGGCCAGGTCGCTGTCCTTGAGCGCGATCAGCTGGGCCTGCTGCTGCTGCAGCTTCTCCAGTTCCTCGACCCGTCCGCGCAATTCCTGCAGCTCCGAATCGCGGGTCGCGATGTCTTCCTGCGCCTGCCGCAGCTGTTCGTTCGCCAGCATGTCGCCGTCCTCGCCGCCGGCGCCCAGGCCGGACCGTGTCGCTTGCGTGCCCGCATCGGCGGCTGCCGGTGCGATTTCCAGCCGTGCGCCGCCGGTCGGGATCACCGGGATCGCAGCCGGGGCGGTTGTCGGAGCGGATGCCGCCGCACCGGCGCTTTCGGCCGGCTGCTGGATCGGCCGGCGCGACTGGCGCCACTGCGCGGTCTGTTCCCGCACCAGCGCACTGGCCGTTGCCGCGTCGGCCTCGGCGAAATCGCCGGCCGCGGGCATGCGCATCACCGCACCGGCCCGCAGGCGGTGGATGTTGCCGTCGACGAAGGCTTCGGGATTGGCCCGCAGCAGCGCCAGCATCACCTGGTTCAGCGTGTGCCCGCCGCGGTCCATGCCCGCAGCCAGCGTGGACAGCGTCTGCCCGCGTTCCACCTGCGCCAGCACCTCGCCTCCGGCCACGGCCATCGGTGCGGGTGGTGGCGGCACTGCCGGTGCTTCGGCCACCGGCGCGGCGGGTGTCGCCGTCGGTATGGGAGCGGGTGTGGACACCGGCGCCGGCTCGCGGACGATGATGTCGGCCGGCGCGGCCTGCGGTGCCTGGATCGCGGGCGCTTCGATCGCGGCCGCCGTCTGCGGCGCGGCGACCAGCGCCGAATACTCGCGCACGAGCCGGCCCTGGCCCCAGTCGACCTCGATCAGGAAGGCGACCGCCGCCACATCCACGGGCCGGTCGCTGGTGACGCGCACGACCGCACGACCCTGCGCATCCTGGGTGATCTCGAACTGCAGGTCACGCACCAGCCCCTGCGGCGGCTGCAGGCCGACGCGGGCGAAGGTATCGGGCGACGCCAGCCGTGCGCGGGCGTTCTCGAGCTCGCCGGGTTCGTTGGAGACGATCGGGATCTCGGCCAGCAGCGGCTGGCCAGGGCCCGACAGCACCCGGATCTGTCCAAGCCCCAGCGCCATCGCGCTGCCGCTCAGCAGGGCGAGCGACACCGTCAGCAGCCATGTCCATGAGCGCAGCGCGCTCCGTCCCCTCGCATTCATGCGGCGCACTATAGCCGGTTCGCCCGGCGGGCCGCATCGGCGGGCGGGAATCGTGATGGTGCCCCGCGGCCATGCGCGGCAGCTGCATCCCGGCCCTTCCCGGCTACCCGACGCGGGTGCCCGGCATCACGGTCGGGGCCTGCGCTCAGCTCGCGGAGCGGCGGAGCATGCGCGCGCCACCTGCTGCGGCTGCATGAAAAACAGCGCGCGGCCGAAGCCGCGCGCCCTGTCCAGCGCGCGCAGGCCGTGCTCAGCCGCCGCTGGCGACCAGCTCGGCCAGCTGCACCGCGTTCAGCGCGGCGCCCTTGCGGATGTTGTCGGAGACGATCCACAGGTTCAGGCCGCGCGGATGCGAGATGTCCTCGCGGATGCGCCCGACATAGACCGCATCGTTGCCCGAGGCATGGGTGACCGGAGTCGGATAGCCGCCGGCCTTGCGCTCGTCCACCACTTCCACGCCCGGCGCCTGTTCCAGCAGCGCGCGCGCCTCGGCCGCGGTGACCTTCTCCTTCGTCTCGATCGCCACCGCCTCGGAGTGGCCGTAGAACACCGGCACGCGCACCGCGGTGGGGTTCACCCGGATGCTGTCGTCGCCGAGGATCTTGCGGGTCTCCCAGACCAGCTTCATCTCCTCCTTGGTGAAGCCGTTGTCCAGGAAGTCGTCGATGTGCGGGATCAGGTTGAACGCGATCTGCAGCGGGAAGCGCTGCGGGTCGGCATCCTGGAAGTTGAGGATGTTGGCGGTCTGGCGGCCCAGCTCCTCCAGCGCGGAACGGCCGGCGCCGGACACCGACTGGTAGGTGGCCACATTGATGCGCTCGATGCCGTACTTCCGGTGCAGCGGCGCCAGCGCGACCAGCATCTGCATCGTCGAGCAGTTCGGGTTGGCGATGATGCCGCGCGGGCGGTTCTTCGCCGCGTCCGGATTGACCTCGGACACCACCAGCGGCACGTCGTCGTCGTAGCGGAAGGCCGAAGAGTTGTCGATCACCACCGCACCGGCGGCGGCGAACTTCGGGCCGTACTCCTTGGAGACGCCACCGCCGGCCGAGAACAGGGCGATGTCGACGCCGGTCGGATCGAAGCTGGCCAGGTCCTGCACGGTGATCTTGCGGCCGGCGTATTCGACCTCGCCGCCGGCGGAGCGCTCGGAGGCCAGCGGGATGATCTTCTCGACCGGGAACTGGCGCTCGGCCAGGATCGACAGCATGGTCTCGCCGACGGCGCCGGTGGCGCCAACGACCGCGACGGTGAAACGACGTTCTGCGTTGCTCATGGTGTGTGCTTCTATCGGATGGGGAGGAACGGAAGACAGGGGCGCGCTGTGGTCCGGGTTCGGGGAACCTCCAGATGCGGCAGCGGAGGTTCCCTATCGTTTTCCGTCGGCGATCTTGGTCGCGCCCACGGTCGCAGCGCCGGCTTTGCCGGCAATGCTGGTCATCGCCACGGCATTGATCGCGCTCGGTGGACGCCCGGCATCGGGGCCGGCGCCAAGCGCGGCGACCAGGTTGTCCACCGCCAGCTGCACCATCGCCCGGCGCGTAGCCAGCGAGGCGCTGCCGATGTGCGGAGTCAGCACCACGTTGCGCAGCGCCAGCAGTTCGGGGCGAACCTGCGGCTCGCCTTCGTACACGTCCAGCCCGGCCGCGGCCAGGCGGCCGTTGGCCAGCGCATCGGCCAGGGCCAGCTCGTCGACGATGCCGCCGCGGGCGATGTTCACAAGGGTCGCGGTCGGCTTCATCTTCGCCAGTGCGGCCGCGTCGATGATGTGGTGGTTGGTGGCCGAGTACGGCAGCACCAGCACCAGATGATCGGCCTGCGCCAGCAGCTCATCGAAGCCGGCATACGCGGCACCGACCTCGCGTTCGGTGGCCTCGGGCAGGCGCGACCGGTTGTGGTACAGCACCTTCATGCCGAAGCCATGATGGCCGCGGCGGGCGATGCCCTGCCCGATCCGGCCCATGCCGAGGATGCCCAGCGTGCTGCCATGGATGTCGGCGCCCAGCATGGTCTTGAACGACCACTGCCCCCACTGCCCCTCGCGCAGCCAGCGCTCGGATTCGGTGATCCGGCGCGCGGCGGCCATCAGCAGGGCGAAGCCGAGGTCGGCGGTGGTCTCGGTGAGCACGTCCGGCGTATTGGTCGCAACGATGCCGGCCGCGCTGAGCGCGTCGATATCCAGATTGTTGTAGCCGACGCCGACGTTGGCGATCGCACGCAGCGCCGGCGCGCCGGCGATCTGGGCCGCGCCGATACGCTCGTTCAGGGTGACCAGCGCGCCATCCAGCGGTGCCAGCTTCGCGGCCAGATCGGCCGGCGAATGCGCGGTGACCGCATCGGTGGTCTCGACCTGGAAATGGGCCTCCAGCTGCGCGACGACATCGTCGAACAGCGGCTGGCTGACCCACACGCGTGGCCGTGCATCAGCCATCGAGGTTCCCGCCGCTGGCCGGAATGCGCGGGGTGACGGTACCGACGTCGCCGCACTGTGCGCGGTGACGCAGTGCCTGGTCCATCAGCACCAGCGCGACCATCGCCTCGGCGATCGGGGTGGCGCGGATGCCCACGCACGGATCGTGGCGACCGGTGGTGATCACTTCGACCGCATTGCCGTCCACGTCGACGGTCTGCCCGGGCAGGCGCAGGCTGGAGGTCGGCTTGAGCACGATCGACGCGGTCACCGGCTGGCCGGTGGAAATGCCGCCGAGAATGCCGCCGGCGTGATTGGACAGGAAGCCGTCGGGCGAGATCAGGTCGCGGTGCTCGGTGCCCTTCTGCGCCGCGCTGGCGAAGCCGTCGCCGATCTCCACGCCCTTGACCGCGTTGATGCTCATCAGCGCCGCGGCCAGTTCGCCGTCGAGCTTGCCGTAGATCGGCTCGCCCCAGCCCGGCGGCACGTTGTCGGCGACCACGTCCACGCGCGCGCCGACCGAATCGCCGGACTTGCGCAGCGCGTCCATGTAGGCCTCGAGTTCGGGCACCTGGGCGGCATGCGGCCAGAAGAACGGGTTGTCCTCGACCGCGCTCCAGTCGAAGCCGGCTGGACGGATATCACCGAGCTGCGACAGGAAACCGCGCACGACCACGCCGTGACGCTGCAGCAGCCACTTCTTGGCGATCACGCCGGCGGCCACGCGCATCGTGGTCTCGCGCGCCGAGCTGCGGCCGCCACCGCGCGGGTCGCGGACGCCGTACTTCTGCCAGTAACTGTAATCGGCGTGTCCCGGGCGGAACTGCGCGGCGATGTTGCTGTAGTCCTTGCTGCGCTGGTCGGTGTTGCGGATCAGCAGCGCGATCGGCGTACCGGTGGTGCGGCCTTCGTAGACGCCGGACAGGATCTCGACCTCGTCGGCCTCGCGCCGCGCCGACGTATGCCGGCTCCTGCCGGTCGCACGCCGCTGCAGGTCGTGGGCGAACTCCTCCGGCGCGATCTCCAGCCCGGGCGGGCAGCCGTCGATCACGCAGCCGATCGCCGGACCATGCGATTCGCCGAAGGTGGTGACCGACAGGAGTTTTCCGAAGGTGTTGCTGCTCAAGCGCCGCTCCGCAGGGACCCAGTGACGGGCCGCCAAGCATCGCATATCGGCACGCGCCGTTGTGCACTGCGCAAGCAGGCGCGCAACGGTTGCATTGGCAACCGATCACCCTTGTCCGCAGCGGTTTTCCGCGGGCCGGTGGCCGCGCGGAGCCGGTCGATCAGGCGCGCGCGGCGGCCAGTTCGCTGATGCGTGCGTTGTGACGGATCAGCTCGCGGCATTCGACCGCGAAGATGCCCATCTGCCCGACCTTGAACTCGATCCAGGCCAGGTCCAGCTCCGGCAGCAGCTTGACCAGGTGCTGCTCCGACTCGCCGACCTCGCAGATCAGCAGGCCGTCCTGGCTCAGGTGCAGCGGCGCGTCGCGCAGGATCTTCAGCACCAGGTCCAGGCCGTCGTCGCCGGCACGCAGGCCGAGCTCGGGCTCGAACGCGTACTCGGCCGGCAGCGCATCGGTCTCGTCGTTGGTGACGTACGGCGGATTGGTGACGATCAGGTCGTAATGGCGGCCGGTCAGGCCATCGAACAGGTCGGACTTCACCAGGCTGACGTTGTGCGCCAGCAGCCGCTCCTTGTTCTCGCCAGCCAGCGCCAGCGCGTCGTCGCTGATGTCGACGCCATCGACCTGCCACTCCGGGTTGTAATGGCCCATCGCGATGGCGATGCAGCCCGAGCCGGTACACAGGTCCAGCGCGGTCCGCACCTCGCGGCCGCCCAGCCACGGCTCGAAGCCGGCCTCGATCAGTTCGGCGATCGGCGAACGCGGCACCAGCGCGCGCGCATCGGTCCTGAAGCTCAGGCCCGCGAACCAGGCCTCGCCGGTGAGGTAGGCGGCCGGGATGCGCTCGTCGATGCGACGCGCGAACAGCCCCAGGATCGCCTGCTTCTCCTCGCCGGTCAGGCGCGACTGGCCGTAGACCGGGCTCAGGTCGTGCGGCAGGTGCAATGCGTGCAGCACCAGCTGGGTCGCCTCGTCCAGCGCGTTGTCGTAGCTGTGCCCGAAGGTCAGCCCGGCCGCATTGAAGCGGCTGGCGCCGTAGCGGATCAGGTCGATGATGGTGTGCAGCTCGGCGGCCGGATCTGCGGTCATGGAGGCGCTGGACGCATGAACGGAAGGGCCGGCGATTATACGCCCGGGCCGGTATCATGGCCCGTTGTCGTCAGATGAGCGGAACACCCCGATGTTCAACCGCACCTTCGGCTACGTGCTGATCGTCGCCCTGGCCGCCGGCCTGGGCCTGCTGGCCGCGCGCCATTTCCTCGGCCAGGAGCCCGCACCGCAGGGCCCGGCGCTGCAGACGGTGACCCTGCTGCCGCAGCCGCGTGAGCTGCCGGCCTACACGCTGCGCCAGTCCGATGGCACGCAGCTGATTCCCGGCGAGCTGGCCGGCCACTGGACCCTGGTGTTCCTCGGCTTCACCTTCTGCCCGGACGTGTGCCCGACCACGCTGGCCGAGCTGGCCCAGGCGCAGAAGCAGTGGGAAACCCTGCCGGAGAGCACCCGCCCGCGCGTGCTGTTCGTGTCGGTCGATCCCGAGCGCGACACCCCCGCCCGGACCGGCGAGTACGCGCGCGGCTTCCACCCCGACACCCTGGCCGCCACCGCCGACGTGCCGGCGCTGGAGAAGTTCGCGACCTCGGTCGGCTTCGTGTTCATGAAGGTGCCTGGCCAGAAGTTCGAGGAAAACCCGAACGACTACAGCGTCGACCATTCGGCCAACATCGCCGTGCTCGACCCGCAGGGCCGCTGGGCCGGGCTGATCCGCCCGCCGTTCCAGCCGCAGGCGATCGCCGACGACCTCGCCCTGCTGACCGACGCGGACCGCGCCCCATGAGCCTGATGACCACGCTGAGCTGGGTGCTGCCGCACCGGCTGCTGTCCTCGCTGGCGCGCCGCGCCGCGTACTCGCGCTCGCCCTGGTTCAGCCAGCGGATGATCGGCGAGGTGGTCAAGCGCTTCGATGTCGACCTGTCCGAGGCCGCCGATGCCGATCCGCGCAGCTACCACAGCTTCAACTCCTTCTTCACCCGTGCGCTGAAGCACGGCGCACGCGTGGCCGATCCGGATCCGGACGCGCTGCTGATGCCGGCCGATGGCCGGATCAGCCAGCTCGGCCCGATCGAGGACGGCCGCATCTTCCAGGCCAAGGGCCAGTCGTTCACCGCCGCCGAGCTGCTCGGCGATGCCGAGGCGGCCGCACCGTTCGCCAATGGCGTGTTCGCCACCGTCTACCTGTCGCCGCGCGACTACCACCGCGTGCACATGCCGTGGACCGGCACCCTGCGCGAAACCGTGCACGTGCCGGGCCGGCTGTTCAGCGTGGGCCCGGCCGCGGTGCAGCGGGTGCCGCGCCTGTTCGCGCGCAACGAGCGCCTGGTCTGCCATTTCGACACCGACTTCGGGCCGATGGTGTCGGTGATGGTCGGCGCCCTGCTCGTTTCCGGCGTGGAGACGGTGTGGAGCGGCGAGGAAATTCCGCACTATGGCGACCGCATCACCCGCAAGGACTGGCGCGGCAAGGGCATCGTGCTGGAGCGCTTCGCCGAGATGGCGCGCTTCAACTATGGCTCGACTGTGATCGTGCTGCTGCCGCCGGGCGTGGCCACGCTGGACGCAGGTCTGGCCGCCGAGTCGCCGGTGCGCCTGGGCCAGGCGCTGGCGCGTCGCACCGGCTGACGCCTGACGGGATCGCAGGGCCGGCATTCCCATCAGGCTATCGGTGGACATGGTCGGCCTCGGCCGACACCACTCCGGCGGTGTCTGTCGGGGCCGAAACCACCTCGACGCGTGTCGCAGGCGTACGTGACGCCACCCGCGCGACGCGGCGCGGCGCGGATCCGCAGCATCCCCACGATCCGGCAACCGTTCGCAGTCGCATGCCGCGCTCACCTGCCGGCGGCAGAGACAATGCGTCACCGCCACGGCGTGGATCAGGCCGCCTCCCGCAGCGGAGACGCTGCCCCAGGCCGGACCCGCCCACCGCCAACCCGATCTGCACACCCGCAGCAACGGCTGTGGGCCGAGCGTACCGGCGCGGCGCCGGCCGCGATCGGCAGCACGGGATGGTCGCGCTGCCCGCGCCCTACAACCGGCAGCCCTGCAGGCGCAGTTCCTGCCCCTGGCGCAGCGCATAACCAGGAGCCTTGAGCCCGTTCGCCGCGGCGAGCGCACTGACTTCGCAGCCATGCTTCTGCGCGATCCTGCCCAGCGTGTCGCCGCGGGCGACGCGATAGGTCCGCACCTGCTGCGCCTTGGGCTGTGCGGGCTGAGGCGTGCCGGTCGCGATCGTCGTCGGCACGCCCTCGACGGGGGTCAGGTCGCCGACCGAGACATTGCCGCGCGGCGCCTCGCGCAGGATCGCCGCGTTGACGTCGGCGGTCACCAGCGCATGGGCGAGGTCGGCGCGCGCGCCGCTGGCGCAATGCCGTCCGTACAGGCCGGCGACGCGGGTGGTCGCGTTGAGCACGGTGCCGGCGGGAATCCAGTCCTCGGCTTCGTAACGCGGATTGAGATTGCGCAGGGTGCGCATGTACCCGTCGCGGTTGCCGGCGTTGCCCAGGCACACGGTCAGCTCGTAGATGCTGGCGGTGCGCGTCAGCCGGAACGTGGCCGGATGCGCGTCCACTTTCGGGAACTGCACGCCGAACTCGCGCGGGTGCAGGAAGATCCAGGCCGCGGCGATCACCATCGGCACGTAGTCCTTGGTCTCGGCCGGGAACTGCTCGTAGGCGTCGGCGTACCAGAAGCCGGTACCGCCGCTCTGGCGATGCACGCGCAGCGCCCTGCCCTCGCCGCCGTTGTAGCCGGCCAGCGACATCTCCATGTCGTTGTTGAGCTGACGCAGGCGCTCGTTCAGATAGCTGGCGCTGGCCTCGGCCGAGGCGCGTGCGTCGTAGCGGGTATCGAAGCCGGTGCCGTCCGGGCCGAGGCCGAAGCGGCGGCCGGTCGCCGGCATGAACTGCAGCGGGCCGCTGGCGCCGGCACGCGAGGTCGAGTGCACGCGCCCGTTAGATTCCTTGGCCAGGATCCCGAACAGCAGCGCCTCGGGCAGGCCGCGCCGCTCGAACTCCGGCCACATCAGGTGCCGCATGACCTGGTAGTTCTCGTAGCTGGTCATCAGCTGCGGGCGCATGTCGGTCAGCCAGCGGCGGATGCCGGCCTGGACCGCGGGGTTGTACTGGACCATGCGGTCGAAGGTGTGGCGATGGTCGCCACCGAGCAGGGTCGCCGCGCGCACCGCCTCCGGTACGTCGTCGGCGAGCGGTGCCAGCGATGGATCGCCTTCCAGCAGCTCCTCGTCGCCGAGGTCGTCCGCGGCCTGGGCCTCCGCGTCCACGTCGGCCTTCAGCAGGCGCTTGTAGGTGGCCAGCACGTCGCTGAGCGGGCAGCCGCGCTGCTTCACGCAGGCATCGATGACGTCTTCCATGTCCTCGAGCGCCGCGTTGCTCTCCCAGGTGCCCTTGGCATCGCCGTTGCCGACCAGCACCAGCGCGTCGCGGTAGCGCTGCTCGGCCTGGGTCATGCGCTGCTGCAGCGCATCGGCGGCGGCACGGTCCTTGGCGGAGACGCGCTGGGCCAGCGCAGGCGGTGCGATCAGGAGAAGGGACAGCAGGCCCAGCACGGGCAGGCGGCGCAGCGGATTCGGCGAGGAAAGCATCAGGCAGGCGGTCGGCGGTGCGACCGGCAGGGTAGCGGCGACGGCGGCGCAGCGGCAAGCCGCCTCGCCGCCGGCATTCGCTCGCTTAGAATCGGCCGACGACTTCACGCGAGACGCGCCATGGATCCGATCCTGCTGGGCAAGGGCCTCACCGACGACGTCCCGGTCACCCTGCTGCCGGCACTGGGCAACCGCCATGGTCTGGTCGCCGGCGCCACCGGCACCGGCAAGACCGTCACCCTGATGACCCTGGCCGAAGGATTCTCGCGGATCGGCGTGCCGGTGTTCATGGCCGACGTGAAGGGCGACGTGGCCGGCCTGGCGATGCCGGGTGCCGGCGGCGAGAAGCTGCTGCAGCGCGCGGCGGAAACCGGCGTGGCCGACTACGCGCCGGCGGCCAGCCCGGTCGTGTTCTGGGACCTGTACGGCAAGCTCGGCCACCCGGTGCGGACCACGGTCAGCGAGATGGGCCCGACCCTGCTGGCGCGCGTGCTGGAACTCAACGACACCCAGGCCGGCGTGCTCGACATCGTGTTCAAGCTCGCCGACGACCGCGGCCTGCTGCTGCTCGACCTGGACGACCTGCGCGCCCTGCTCGGTCTGGTCGCCGAGGAGCGCAAGGCGGTCTCGTCGGAGTATGGACTTGTCAGCGCGCCGTCGATCGCGGCGATCCAGCGCGCCCTGCTGCGTCTGGAACAGGACGGCGGCGATGGCTTCTTCGGCGAACCGGCGCTGGAGCTGAACGACCTGATGCGGGTCAACCACGACGGCCGCGGTGTCATCGGCATCCTCGCCGCGACCCAGCTGGTGCTCAAGCCGCGGCTGTACGCGACCTTCCTGCTGTGGCTGCTGTCGGAACTGTTCGAGACCCTGCCCGAGGTCGGCGACCTGGAGAAGCCGAAGCTGGTGTTCGTGTTCGACGAAGCGCACCTGCTGTTCGACGATGCGCCGGCCGGACTGCAGCAGCGGATCGAGCAGGTCGTGCGCCTGATCCGCTCCAAGGGCGTCGGCGTGTACTTCTGCTCGCAGTTCCCCGACGACGTGCCGGCCAATGTGCTCGGCCAACTCGGCAACCGCGTCCAGCACGCGCTGCGCGCCTTCACCCCCCGCGACCAGAAGGCGGTGCGCATCGTAGCCGAGACCTTCGTCCCCAACCCGAAGCTGGATGTGACCGCGACGCTGTCGCAGCTGGGCACCGGCGAGGCGCTGGTGTCCACACTGCAGGACAAGGGCATTCCCTCGCCGGTGCAGCACACGAAGATCGCGCCGCCGCGCTGCCGGATGGGGGCGATCACCGAAGCCGAGCGGACCCAGGTCCGCGCCGGCAGTCCGGTCGGTGCCCGCTACGACACACCGGTCAACCGCGAGTCGGCGGCCGAACGGCTGGCCGCGCGTGCGCAGGCCACCACCGATGCGGCCAAGGCGCCACCGGCGGCCGGACGCCAGACGCCAGCCCCGCAGCCCGCCGGGACCGGCATCGGTGGGACAGTACGCGATGTCCTGTTCGGCAATGGCCGTCGCCAGGGCGTGGTCGAAGCCTCTGCCAAGCAGGCGGCCCGCACCATCACCAACCAGATCGTACGTGGACTGCTCGGAGGGCTGCTCGGTGGCCGGCGTCGCTGATCGCCGGCGGACGCCGCCCACGCGGCCGTTCCACCGAGGGCTGGCGGTGCTGCTCCTCGGTGTCGCCGCCACCGCGGCCGCGCAGGAAGGCACACCTCCCGACGACCGCGGTGCGCGCGACCGGCTGGCAGGCGGCTACTTCGGCAGCCTGCCATTGGACGGTTGCACCCGCGCGGACGCGCTGCTGCAGCTGCACGACGACGGCACCTATGCGCTGCAGGCGCATTGCGTGGCGACGATGCAGGCGCTGCCGGTCGAGCATGGCATCTGGTCGATCACCTGGAACGGCACCTGCGTTCAGCTGGCCCAGCCCGATCGACTGACGCTGTCCGGCCATGCGTTCGCGCTCGCGTCGGACGCGCTGCTGGTGCTCGCCGACGGCAGCTGCATCGAACCGGTCGCCGATCCACGCGGGCGCAGCCTGCATCGTGTCCTGCCCGGCGCGCAGGCCCGCTGAATGTCGCGCTGGCGTCCGCCCCCGGAAAAAAGCACCGCGCTGATCACGCGCGAAGGCCACGACCGGCTCAAGGCCGAGCTCGACGAGCTCTGGCGGGTACGCCGGCCCGAGGTGGTCAAGGCGCTGGCGGCCGCCGCCGCCGAAGGCGACCGGTCGGAGAACGCCGAGTACACCTACCGCAAGAAGCAGCTCGGCGAGATCGACCGGCGCGTACGCTACCTCAGCAAGCGCCTGCCTGCGCTGCGCGTGGTGGACAGCGCGCCGTCCGACCGCGAGGCGGTGTTCTTCGGCGCGCAGGTCGAACTGGAGAACCTGGCCAGCGGCGACCTGCTGCATTACCGCATCGTCGGCCCCGACGAGACCGACGCCGCGCGCGGGTACATCAGCATCGATTCGCCGCTCGCGCGCGCCCTGCTGAAGAAGCGCATCGACGACGAATTCGCGGCCGACCTGCCCGCCGGACCGACCCGGTTCGCAGTGGTCGCGGTCGAGTATCCGTCCGCCTGACAACGTCCGGCGCAGGCCACCACGCAGCGTGCGAACCGCGCAGTGCGCACATACGCAGGCGCATGCGGGGCGACCGTGCGGATCGTGGAATCAAGGCATTGGGCCGAACCGCACGCGGGCGTATGCAGGCGCAGTTGACGCTCGCATCCGTGCGTGGTTTCTATCCGGCGCCTCACTGCACATGTATTCAAGGGAGAGAACACATGTCGGCCCCGGACCCCGCCGTTGCCACACCCGTCACCCGGACTGCGCCCGCCGCCAGTCCTCCGCTGCGCACCGGCATCGTCATCGATGCGTCCTGCGACGTCTCAACCGATTTCCTGGCCGATCCCGATGTGGCGGTGATCCCGATTCCGATCCGGATCGGAGCGTCCACCTACGTGGACCGGCACGACCCCGACGCGAGCGCGCGCTACATGCGCGAGAACGGCAACGGCGAAGGTGCGGCCGGGCAGTCGATGCCACTGGACGCCGAGCAGATGCGCGCGTTCTTCGTCGAACGCTTCGCGCTGGATTACGACTCGGTCTACTGCCTGACCATCACCGCCAGCCGCAGCCCGATCCACGACGCGGCCACCGAGGGCAGCACGCTCGCGCTCAACCAGATCCGCGGGATGCGCGGCGCGGCCGAGATACGCCGGCCGTTCCAGCTCCGCGTGATCGACACGCGCAACATGTTCGCCGGCTCGGGCATCCCGGCGATGGCGCTGCGCGACATGCTGCGCGGACAGTTGCCACCCAGGGACATCCGCGAAGCGCTGTCGCGCATCATCGACGGCACCTACACCTACTACGTACCCGACGATCTGGGCTACGCGCGGACCCGCTCGCGCGTGCGTGGCGACCGCAGCATCAACCTGCTCAGCGCGCTGCTCGGCGGCGCGCTCGACATCAAGCCGATCATCCGCGGTCATCACGGCGATACCACGCCGGTGCTCAAGTGCCGCGGGCGCATCGAAGCCTGGGGCCGGCTGTTCGCCTTCGCCGCGGGCAAGGTCGCCGGCGGCCTGTACACGCCGCACGTGCTCCTCTCCTATGCCGGCCCGCTGGACGATATCGCCGGAATTCCGGAATTCCTGCGGCTGAGCACCACCTGCAAGAGCCACGGCGTGGCCCTGCATGTGCTGCAGATGAGCATCACCGGAATGATGAACATCGGCCCCGGCGGCCTGACGCTGGCCTTCTCAGGCCCCGAACACAGCGACACGCCCTGACCTCGCCGCGCGGATTCACCGCGCGGCCACGAGCGCCGACCCGGCCATCGCCGTCATGCCGCCTGCGGCACGACGGTCACGCGCGTGCGGGTCAGAGCACGCGCAGGTCCAGCGCCCCGGCGTCGCCGTTGTACTCGACCTCGCCGTACAGGTCGTGTTCGTCGCTGCCCATGATCCGCACGTCGACGAACTCGCCCGGCTGCAGGCCGGCGTCGCGGCCGTCCTGGATCTGCACGGTGCCGTCGATCTCCGGCGCATCGGCCATCGAACGCGCGATCGCCAGCTCGCCGTCCACCAGGTCGACCAGGCAGCGCTGCACGGTACCGACCTTGGCTTCCAGCCGCGCGGCGGAGATCTCGCCCTGGCGCTCCATGAAGCGGGCCAGCCGCTCCTGCTTGACCTCCTCGGGCACCGCACCCGGCAGGTCGTTGGCGGCGGCGCCATCGACCGGCGAATAGGCGAACGCGCCGACGCGGTCCAGCTGCGCCTCGTCGAGGAAGTCGAGCAGCTGCTCGAACTCGGCCTCGGTCTCGCCGGGGAAGCCGACGATGAAGGTCGAGCGCAGTGTCAGTTCCGGGCACATCGCGCGCCAGCGCTGCACGCGCTCCAGCGTCTTCTCGACCGCGCCCGGCCGCTTCATCAACCGCAGGATCCGCGGGCTGGCATGCTGGAACGGAATGTCCAGGTACGGCAGCACCTTGCCTTCGGCCATCAGCGGGATCACGTCGTCGACGTGCGGGTATGGATAGACATAGTGCAGGCGCGACCAGGCGTCCAGCTCGGACAGGCCTTCGCACAGCGCCTTCATCCGGGTCTGGTACTCGCGGCCGCGCCAGGTGCGCGCCGCGTACTTCAGGTCGACACCGTAGGCCGAGGTGTCCTGCGACACGATCAGCAGCTCGCGCACGCCGCCCTTGACCAGACGCTCGGCCTCGCGCAGCACCTCGTCGACCGGACGCGACACCAGATCGCCGCGCATCGACGGAATGATGCAGAAGCTGCAGCGGTGGTTGCAGCCCTCGGAAATCTTCAGGTACGCGTAGTGCTGCGGGGTCAGTTTCAGGCCGTAGTCGGGCACCAGGTCGATGAAGGGATCGTGCTTCGGCGGCAGCGCCGCGTGCACCGCTTCCATCACGCTGCCGTAGTCCTGGGGGCCGGAAATCGCCAGCACGTCCGGGTACTGCTCGCGGATCAGTTCCGAGCGCTTGCCCAGGCAGCCGGTGACGATGACCTTGCCGTTCTCGTTCATCGCCTCGCCGATCGCGTCCAGCGATTCGGCCACGGCCGAGTCGATGAAGCCGCAGGTGTTGACCACCACCACGTCGGCGTCGTCGTAGCTGGGGACGATGTCGTAGCCCTCGACCCGCAGCTGGGTGAGGATGCGTTCGGAGTCGACGAGGGCTTTCGGGCAGCCGAGGCTGACGAAGCCGACCCGGGGGTTCAGCTGGGACATGGGGGCCTGGGTACGTGGAGGGCCTGGGGCCAGAGGGCGCGGATTATAGAACGGTCGGCGCAGGTGGACCGGGGCGCGTGTTCAGCCTGGCCGGCATGACGCCGCACGACGCGGTATGGCACAGGCCGCCCGGAACAGGCTCGCGGCATCCCGTACCACGGCGCCGACATCCCCGCCGCACCGTCCATGTCCACGTTCCACCAGATGGAACTCCAATGTGGTGCCACCGGTGCCGAGCGCGGCTCCGGCGGCCACGGCAGCTCCGGGGGTCCGCCGCTCACTGCCCTGCAACGCCAGCCGCCGATAATGGCCGCCCTACCCGGCACAGCGAGGCGACTCCATGGGACAGTGGCTGCAGTTCGATACGCCCAGCGGCCGCATCGGCGCCTGGCAGGCGGATCCGACCGGCCCGGCCCGAGGCGGCCTGGTGGTGATCCAGGAGATCTTCGGCGTCAACGCGCACATGCGGGCGGTGGCCGACGGGTATGCCGCGGAAGGTTACGCGGTGCTGGCGCCTGCGTTCTTCGACCCGATCGAGCGCGGCGTCGAACTGGACTACAGCGAAGCCGGCTTCGCCCGTGGCCGCGAACTGGTCGGCGCGCTTGGTCTGGCGGCGGCCACCGGCATCGTCGCGTCCGCCGCCGACTGGCTGCGTGCGCACCTTGCCGCGCGGCAGGCACCGATCGCGGTGGGCAGCGTCGGCTACTGCTGGGGCGGGAGCGTGGCGCTGCTGGCGGCCTTGCGTCTGGGACTGCCATCGGTCAGCTACTACGGCGCGCGCAACGTGCAGGTCATGGACGCACTGGATGCCGAATCGTCCGCGTTCCTGCAGCAGCCGAAGGCGCCGGTGATGTTCCATTTCGGCCAGGACGACGCATCGATCCCGGAGGCGGCGATTGCCTCCCACCGCACCCGCCTGCCGACGATGCCGCAGTTCGTCTACCCTGCCGGCCACGCCTTCAACCGCGACGTCGATCCCCGTGCCTGGCATCCCGACAGCGCACACCTGGCCCGGCGGCGGAGCCTGGCCTTTTTCGAGGAACACCTGGCATGACCGTCACTCCCTTCGAGCCCGATCCGCGCCTGGCTGCCGACAGCATCTTCATCGCCGATGGCCCGCTGTCGCAGGTCCGCCTGATGGACGACACCCGCTTCCCCTGGCTCCTGCTGGTGCCGCGCGTCGACGGCGCGCGCGAATGGATCGACCTGGATGGCAAGCAGCAGCGCCTGCTGCTGGCCGAGCTGAACCAGGTCTCGCAGTTGCTGCGTGGCGAACCGGGCGTGGAGAAGCTCAACATCGGCGCGCTCGGCAACATCGTCCAGCAGCTGCACGTGCACATCGTCGGCCGGCATGCGGGCGACCCGGCCTGGCCGGGTCCGGTCTGGGGCAGCGGCGCGGCCCAGCGGCATGCCCCCGACGCGTTGGCGGCCCTTACCGAACGCTGGCGGCAGCGGCTAGCATAGGCATCCCACCGCTGCCGTCCCGCCGATCCCCATGAGCTCCAACCTGCTTGCCGCACTCATCCTGATCGGCGTCGGCCTGTTCTTCCTGGCCCGCAACCTGGGCTGGATCGACGGCGGCATCGGCAACATCCTGGCCACCTGGTGGCCCGCGATCCTGGTCGCGGTCGGCGTCGGCATGCTGCTCAAGCGCGGCAAGTAGGCCGCCCGGCCGCCGACACGGCGACCATCTTCAGGCGCCAGATCAGGCGCAGCCATCCTCGACGACAGGCGATGTGCGCTTTTCCTGCCGCCGCGTTGCGGACCCCGCAGCGCAGGCCTTCACGGAAGGGAGCTCATCCGTGGACCTGCGCTCCCCGGCCGTCGCCGGCAACCACGTCCGACCGCGCCGTGCGTCGGCCTGCATCCGGGCGCGCGGCTGCCTCGCGATACCCGGCCGCGCACACATGACGACCGTCGCCTCCGGAAATTGACTTCCGGCACCTGATCCAGCCCGACGGCGGGCGCACCATGACGTCACACCACCCGAGGACGCCACAATGCACCGCCGCCTGATTCCCGCCCTGGTCCTGATCGTGCTGGGCACGCTGTTCCTGCTGGACAACCTGGGCGTGGCCGGCATCGATGCCGCGCAGTTGCTGGCGACCTGGTGGCCGGCGTTCCTGATCGCCGCCGGCATCGGCAAGCTGCTGCTGCCCGCCGATCCGGCCAGCAGGCACTGCTGATCGGCGATGCCCCGTCGGGATCGGGATCCGGATGCTGCCGACGGCACGCACGGCACATGCAGTCACGGCCGAGGCCGGTTCTGGCAACGCATTGAGCGTCTGGCCGGGGCCGGCCGACAGGGCCCGATGAACGTCTTCTCGGCGCTGGCCACCGGCACCATCGTGCCGCAGCGCGGGCGCGGAGACGGCACCGCGTCAGGCCGACCGACCGCCGATGGAAATCGACGCGGACACGTGAAGGGGCAGCGATACGCGGTCGTCCTCCGACGCGATCACGCGCATGCGCCGGCAGACCGGCCCACACAAAAAAGGCGCGGAATCTCCGCGCCTTTTCCAGCCATCGACGGCGAAACCGCCCCAGCGTGCCGCTCAGGTCCGGGGCAGGGTCACGCCGGTCTGGCCCTGGTACTTGCCACCCCGGTCCTTGTACGAGGTCTCGCAGACGTCGTCGGCATCGGACTGGAAGAACAGCATCTGGGCGACGCCCTCGTTCGCGTAGATGCGCGCCGGCAGCGGCGTGGTGTTGGAGAACTCCAGGGTCACGTGCCCTTCCCACTCCGGTTCGAGCGGGGTCACGTTGACGATGATGCCGCAGCGCGCATACGTGCTCTTGCCCAGGCAGACCACCAGCGTGTCGCGGGGAATGCGGAAGTATTCGACCGTGCGCGCCAGCGCGAAGCTGTTCGGCGGGATGATGCACTCGTCGGCCTCGATGTCGACGAAACTCTTCGGGTCGAAGTGCTTGGGGTCGACGATCGTCGAGTTGATGTTGGTGAACACCTTGAACTCGCGCGAGCAGCGCACGTCGTAGCCGTAGCTGGAGGTGCCGTAGCTGACGATGCGCTGGCCGTCGGCGGCATGCTTCACCTGGCCCGGCTCGAACGGTTCGATCATGCCCTGCTGCTCGGCCATCCGGCGGATCCAGCGGTCGCTCTTGATGCTCATGCGATGTTCCCTGCGGGCCCTTCACCCAATCCGGCGATTGTAGAGCTGCATCCGGCTGCTGCACACCTCGGGAGTACAGCGGACAGGCTCGCATGCAGCCTCCTGACCACCGATGCAGCTGTCGGCAGTCCGGCACATCGCGGGCGTCGCCGGCTGCCAGGCCAGACCTGACGCCCGCACGACGGATCGGGGCCCACCGCCACGGCGCCACCACGTGGCAGCGGCTCACGGCGCTCCGCATCGGGAACCGACCCGCCTCACCTCCGCGAGCCAGCGGGTGCTCCGGCCAGAGGCCGCCCACGCGTCATGGCGTGCACGACCGGGGCCCGGCGAGAACACCTCGCATGCCCGTGCCGGTTCCATCCACTCGTTCCGGCAGTGACCAGGCGCCGCAATCGCAGCGCACTGCATCACCAGACGCGCCGCCGCCACGGGCCGCAACGACAAGTGCCCCCCCCCCGGGACGCTTCGCGGCCTCGCCTGGGTCAGCCCAGCGAGGCCGAGATCGGAATTGCCGCACGCGGCCGCTGCGCCAGATGCACGGCCATCGTCTGCGCCGTCGCCCGGTAGGCCTGGGCCAGCGCGGAGTCCGGTTCGGCCACGACGATCGGCGTCCCCGCGTCGCCCTGCTCGCGGATCCGCACGTCCAGCGGCAGCGAGCCCAGCAGGGGCACACCGTACTGTTCGGCCATCGCCACGCCGCCGCCGCTGCCGAACAGATGCTCGACATGGCCGCAGCTCGAGCAGACATGCATGGCCATGTTCTCGACGATGCCCAGCACCGGCACGTTGACCTTCTCGAACATCTTCAAGGCCTTGCGGGCATCCAGCGTCGCGATCTCCTGCGGCGTGGTCACGATCACCGCGCCGGCGACCGGAATCTTCTGTGCCAGCGTCAGCTGGATGTCGCCGGTACCCGGCGGCAGGTCGACCAGCAGGTAGTCCAGGTCGCCCCAGAGCGTGTCGGTGAACAGCTGGGTCAGCGCACCGGTGGCCATCGGCCCGCGCCAGATCATCGGCGTGTCCTGGTCGACCAGGAATCCGATCGACATCGCATCCACCCCGAACGCCCGCATCGGTTCGATCGACTTGTTGTCCGGGCTGTCGGGCCGGCCCGACAGACCCAGCATCGCCGGCACGCTCGGCCCGTACACGTCGGCATCCAGGATTCCGACCCGCGCGCCCAACTGGGACAGCGCCAGCGCCAGGTTCACCGCCGTGGTCGACTTGCCGACGCCGCCCTTGCCCGAGCCAACCGCGATCACGTTGCGCACCCGGGGGGCCGGCGACAGGCCTGGCTGGGGCTGATGGGCGGCGATGCGGGTACGGATCTCTATCCCATGCAGCCTCCCAAGTCCGGCTTCTGATACGGCAGCTTCAGCTTCGACCAACACACGCTCAGCCAGGTCGCCGGCGGGCCAACCGAGATGAAGCGTCACACGGGCACTGTGCGGCGCTAGCTCCGTGACCTCCCATCTGGCGAGAGGTGGGGCCAGCTTCGTGCCTCCCATTGTCTGCAGGTCTTCCAAGGCCACCCGTAACGAGGACTGGCTATTCATACAAGTCTCGACAACTCCTAGGAGTCCCATTGTCTCACCGATGCGGACCTATTCATTTTCCCTGGATGAGCGCCATGTGACGAAGTGATGCACACGAAATTAATTCCATGTTAAGTTCCGACCTAGGCCGCTCTCGTTGCGGCCTCATTCAGACTTCGACTCAGGACGAGTCCTTACATCGATCCAGGGGAACCAATCCGTGACACCTAATCAGATACACAAGCGCAATCGCCTCACCGCGGCCCTAGTTGCCACATTGATGCTCCCGACCGGCTTCGCGTTGGCTCAGGACGGCGAGTCCACCTCGGGAACTGAAGGCGCCACCAACCTGGATCGCGTCTCGGTGGTTGGTTCGCGCATCAAGCGTTCAGAGATCGAAGGTCCGGCTCCCGTGACCGTGATCACGCGTGCCGACATCGACCGCGAAGGCTTCCAGACCGTGGGCGACATGCTGCAGTCGTTGAACCAGAACAGCAGCGGCTCGTTCACCGGTGACCTGGCTGTCGGCGGGTTTACTCCGAATGCACAGGTGGTGAACCTGCGCGGCATGGGTCCGGGCTATACGCTGACGCTGATCAATGGCCGTCGTCCGGCGATGTACCCCACCACGTACAACCGCGACAACAATGTCGTCAACGTTCGCAGCATTCCGACCGCGATCATCGAGCGCGTCGAAATCCTGACCGGCGGCGCCTCCGCCATCTACGGATCCGATGCTGTCGCAGGTGTCGTGAACATCATCCTGCGCGAAAACTATGATGGCCATCAGGTTCGCCTGACCACCGGGACCACTGAAGCCGGCGGTGGCGACAACGTCCAGCTGGAGTTCACCGGCGGCAAGACGGGCGATCGCTGGAGCACCACCTACGCGTTCCAGTATGGTGCGTCCGAGCCGATCTACGGCACGCAGCGCGATTTCATGGCCGACACGCGCAATGGTCCTCTGGGTCCGGAGTTTACCAATCCTGGGCTCTCGCTCGCGATTCTGCGCACCAATGCGACTGTCACTGCTCCCACCACCTCGCTCTACTATCCGGGCCAGGCGGTGTGTGATCTGTTCGGCTTCGAAACCAAGACCACGGCGCAACGCGGTACCTACTGCGGCTCCTACACCAGCAACGGCGCGCAGAGCATTCAGAACAAGGACAACGCCTATGCTGCCTACGCTTATGGCACGTTCGATCTGACGGAGAGCACGCAGCTGTTCGGCAGCGTCAATTATTACAAGAGCGAAGCAACGTCCAGCAACGGCACTGAGTTCTGGAGCACGTCCAGCGATCCGTTCCTGCGTACCGGCGGTGGATCCCAGGCGCTCGGCTATTACGATCCGCAGTTTGGTGCCATCACCTTCCTGCAGCGTGTTTTCCAGCCGTTTGAGATCGGCGGCCTCGACTCGGGCGTGACGACGTACGACGAACAGACCTATGAGGTGTCCGCGGGCGTTCTTGGCACCTTTGCAGACCGCTTCGACTGGGAGTTCACCGCAGCCTACTCCAAGTACGAGTACGAACGCGATCGCCCGAAGCTGTTCGCGAAGGGCGTGCATGATTACTTCCTTGGCGACCAGCTGGGATGGCACACCCACACCAACGGGACTCGCTACCCGATCTACAACCTCAATCTCGAACGCTACCTCGCGCCGTGGACCCCCGAAATGCGCGACAGCGTGACGGCACGAATCCGCGACGATTCGGAGTCGAGCTCCGCGACGGCCAACTTCGTCGTGTCTGGCGATCTGTTCGAGCTGCCGGCAGGCTCCGTCAGCTTCGCAAGCGTGCTCGAGTACAACCGTCAGACCATCGACATGGAAGGCGATCCGCGCCTGGACCCGAATCGCCCGATCGACGACCAGACCATCTTTGGCCTCAGCGGCTCGGGCGCCACCCACGGCAAGCGTGAACGCTATGCGGCTGGCCTCGAGGTCCGCGTGCCGATCTTGGACTCGCTGACCGCGCAACTGGCTGCGCGCTGGGACAAGTACGACGATCTGGCACCGGTCGACGACGCGGTGACCCAGCAGTTCGGACTTGAATGGCGTCCGTTCGACAGCCTGCTGGTCCGCGGCAGCTACGCCACCAGCTTCCGCGCTCCCGACATGCAGATGGTGTACGCACAAGGTGCCGGTGGTTTCGCCAACAACGTCGATCGTTACGCGTGCCGGGCCGGCGTCGGCGTGGCCGAGGGCGAAGGTCCGCGCAGCATCGCCCAGTGCAACGTGGCTGGCGATCCGACCATCTATCAGCTGCAGACCGTGACCGCGGGCAACAGCCTGTTGGAAGAGGAGAACGGCAAGTCGTTCGGTGCCGGCTTTGTGTGGGACATCATGGACAACATGTCGCTGTCCGTTGACTACTACCGCATCAAGCTGGAAGACCAGGCCCTGCTGCTCTCGGCGGCAACGCTTCTTGAGGATGAAGCCAACTGCCGTCTTGGCGTCTACCCGGATGGCCGCCAGTATCCGAATGCCTCCAGTTCGGCTTATTGCCAGAACGTGTATAACCTGGTGGTTCGCGGTGGCGACCCGCAGACCGGTCGCATCGAGCAGGTGCGTTCGGCCTTCATCAACGCTGCACTGACCGACACCAGTGGTATCGATGCGGCATATCGGTACCGCCTGGACACCGATCGCCTGGGACGTTTCACGTTTGACCTCGGCTACTCGCTGAAGCTGACCGACAAGTACAAGCAGTTCGAGGAAGATGAGCTGGTCGATTACCGAGACACCCCGAGCCTGTACGACACCCGCAGCCGCGTCCGTGGTTCTGTCGGCTGGCAGAGGGACGACTGGAATGTCACGCTGTTCGGCACGCGCTGGGGCACCATCCGCAACTCGGCCAATGCCGACTTCACCAACACTGCGGGTGGCTTCTCGCCGCGTCGCCTGCCGCCTTACATGCTTTACAACCTGACGGTTGGAAAGAAGTTCGGCACCAGCGTGGAGACGCAGCTGACCGTGGTCAATTTGCTGGACAACCAGTATCGATACGACGCTTCGGCCGCTTATCCGTTCTTCAACGTGTATGGTGGCTCGAATCCGTATGGCCGCAGCTATTACGTGAGCGTTGCCTACAAGTTCTGATCGAAGATCAGGCGTTAGGACATCGAGAGGGCCCGGTAGAAACCGGGCCCTTTTTTTTATTCCGCCGAGTATCCAGCGCACGACGGATGGTGCGAGAATGCAGGCGCATCCAGGGCCAAGGAGCGTGCTTTACGCACAGGCCACGGAGCTGACCAACACCATGGGGACCGACGATGACGCTCAGCCGTTTTGCTGTGATCTGCGCTGCAGGCCTGTACTGCGGCAGCGCACCAGCCTCCACACCTCGAATTCCGATTGATGAGTTCGCCAAGCATCCCAGTTATGGCACAGCCAAGATTTCGCCGGATGGACGCCACCTGGCGATCACGGTTGATCGCGGCGACCAGGACGTACTGACCATACTGCGGATCGATGATAACGATCTCAAAGTCATCAAGATCAATCAGCTCCCTGACAAGAAAAGCGTGGGTAGCTTCTACTGGGTCAGTCCGGAGCGGCTGATGTTCAACGCGGTCAGGAAAATGGGCGGTTACGCGCAACCGTTCGCGACTGGCGAGTGGTTTGCTGTCAATGCCGATGGCTCCCAGCCCCGCCCTCTGATCTTCTACGGAACCCGTGGCGCGACCCAGCGGGGGAAGACCGTCGGTGCGGAGCGCTTTTCATTGCTCGATACGCTCAAGGATGACGATCAGAACGTCATCATGCAGGTGACATCACAGAGGTCAAGCGAAGGTTTCGGCACGGAAGTTGTCAGGATGGATACTGTAAGCGGACGCCGAACTTCGCTTGCGAGCGCCCCCAAGGAGAACTGCAGGATCACCTTGGACACTGATAAGAACCCGCGCTTTGCGGTTTGCTCCTCCAGTCGCGATGAAGAAGGCAGGTACGATGAACGTACCGAGCTTTATCAGTTGAATGGCCTCAGCTGGACGCTTTTGAATGCCTCCAAGACGGATGGAAGGCACTTGACCGTCGAACACACTGCTGCCGACGGCACCGTTTATGCGACGCAGAGTGAAAACAAGGCTCCGGCAGCAGTCGGTACGCTGGACGTCGCCAGCGGGCAGTTCAAGCAGCTTTTCCAGGACCCCGTCGCCGACATCAGTAACCTCATCTGGTCGACCGACGAGAACGCACTCATCGGCGTGGTGACCGAAGCCGGCGCACCAAGCGTCTCGCTGATCGATGACTCCCATCCAGATGCAAAGCTGTATGCATCCCTCGCGGCTGCTTTCCCTGGTGAAATGGTGGATTTCTCTAGCCATACGCAGGACGGGCGCAAGATCGTGGTTTCGGTCGATGGCGACAGGAATCCCGGCGAGCTCTATCTGTACGACCGTGACACGGGCAAAGCCCGTTTCCTCATGCAGCGCCGGCCGCAGCTGGACAAGGAGAAGATGGCATCAGTGAGGCCTTTCAGCTTCCTGTCCCGTGATGGGAAAACCACTATCCATGCCTTCCTGACCATTCCCAACGGTTCCGATGGCAAAAACCTCCCGCTCATCGTCAATCCGCATGGCGGCCCGATCGGACCTCGCGATTCCTGGCGGTTCAACTGGGAGACCCAGTTGCTGGCGAGCCGCGGCTATGCCGTCCTGCAGGTGAACTATCGCGGCTCCGGCGGATATGGGCAGGGTTTCCAGGACGCGGGTCACCAGCAATGGGGGCAAGGCATTCAGAACGACATCATCGACGCAACTCAATGGACCATCCAGAACGGTCACGCTGACAAGGAGCGCATCTGCATCTATGGCGGAAGCTTCGGCGGGTACTCATCGCTGATGGCGCCGATACGCGCGCCGGGCCTGTTTCAATGCACGTTCGGTTACGTTGGCGTTTACGACATCGACATGATGTTCAAACGCGGCGATATCCCGCAGAGCGATTTCGGCCAGCGTTACCTGCGTCGCACACATGGCACCGATCCCAAGACCTGGGCCGAGAATTCTCCTGCCCAACGTGCCGCAGAGGTGAAGATCCCGGTCTATCTGGCCGCCGGTGCACGTGACGAGCGCACACCTCCCGAACAGACGGAACTCATGAACAAGGCGCTGATCGAGGCGGGCAATCCGCCGGAGGGGATGATCATCCAGTCCGGGGAAATGCACGGGTTCTACGACGTCCAGAATCGGGTCAATCTGTACACCAAGATGCTTGATTTCTTCAGCCGCCATATTGGTGGGGAGGTCTCGGTCGGCGCACCGACCAAGGCCAACTGAGGAGGTGTCACCAGATGGCACCCCTATAGCCGGGTTGCGCGGCGGGGTAGGAGTGACTTACGGCAGTGCCCAGCATGCTCATCGGCAACGTACGATGCGCGGCCCAGCAAATGTTTGCGCCACCAAGGAGCCTCAATGATCAGCAAGCAAGGAAGATCGACTGGTTGGGTGCTGCTAGCAGCACTGTCCATGCCTGTAGCGTTCGCGGCCAATCCTGCCCCGCCGGATCCCACTCAGGATCCCGCCATAATGAGCGCTGGCTTCCTTTCCTCTCATCCAGACATGCGGTTTCGCATGGTGGGCTGGGATGCCCTCAAGTCGGGGAAGCACGAGGACGCGATGGCGTTTTTCAAGCGCGCCGCCTGGTACTCCGACAAACCTTCCCAGGGGATGGTGGCTGAGATGCTATGGGGCGGCCAGGGCGTTCCGCAAGACCGTCCCGCCGCATATGCCTGGATGGACCTTGCAGCTGAACGCGGCTACGAGGGTTTTCTGATCCTCCGTGAACGTTATTGGGAAGGCTTGGACGACAACGAACGCGCGCGCGCTATCGAGATTGGCCAGGAGATCTACGCACGTTATGGAGACGCTGCAGCGGAGCCACGGCTTGCAGCCCTGCTCCGGCGTGAACGCAAGAAGCAGGTGGGTAGTCGCACCGGCTTTACGGGCAGCGTGCAGATCATCGCACCTGGCCCTGGCGGCACGACACAGCAGATCGATGGCACAAAGTTCTATGACGAGCGCTATTGGGATCCTGTCCAGTATCGCGCATGGAACGACTCCATCTGGGCCAAGCCCCGTGTCGGCCGTGTCGATGTTGGCGAGCTGGAGATCATGAACAGTCGGGTGCCACAGACCAAGCCGGCCATCGATGCGCCCGAGCCGGAAACTCCTCCAACGTAATGACCGATGTCTTGGGAGCCAATGACGATACGCAGGCGTAGGCACCCACCGATTGCTGAGCTAGAGTTGATGGCACGGCTTGGACACGTGTCCGGGCCCTGACATCCTGGAGGGGATATGCGCAGCACCCGTTTCACCATGCTGGCCGGCATCGCGCTGTTGTTCGCGGCCGGCTCAGCCGCCGCCGCCGACCCGGCCGTCGGCCGCTGGAAAACCATCGACGACCAGACCGGGAAGCCGAAGTCCATCGTCGAGATCAGTCAGGCGGCCAATGGCAGCCTCAGCGGTCGCATCGTCGAGCTGATCAATCCCAGCAAGCCCAACCCGACCTGCGACAAGTGCAAGGACGACCGCAAGGACAAGCCGATCACCGGCATGGAGATCATCCGCGGCATGAAGGCCGAAGGTGGCGGCAAGTACGCCGGTGGCACGATCCTCAAGCCCGACGAGGGCAAGGTCTACAAGTCGAAGATGGAGCTGATCGACGGCGGCGCCAAGCTGGAGGTCTCCGGCTGCATCGCCTTCATCTGCAAGTCGCAGACCTGGCTGCGCCAGTAAACAGCAATACATGCTGGTCCCAGCGACCCGGCTCCGGCCGGGTCGCGTCGTTTCGGCCATGCGATAATCGCCGCCCCCCAGCAGACCGACCGCCATGTCCCGCTCCGCGCTCGTCACCAACGCCCTGCCCTACGCCAACGGCCCCCTGCACCTGGGCCATCTGGTCGGCTACATCCAGGCCGACATCTGGGTGCGGGCGCGCCGCATGCGCGGCGACACGGTCCACTACGTGTGCGCGGACGACACCCACGGCACGCCGATCATGCTGGCCGCCGAGAAGGCCGGGGTCACCCCGGAAGCCTTCATCGCCGGCATGCAGGCCAGCCACGAGCGCGATTTCGCCGCGTTCGGCGTGGCCTTCGACCATTACGACTCGACCAACTCCGAGGCCAACCGCGAACTCACCGAGCAGTTCTACGCCCGGCTGGAGGCCAACGGCCACATCAGCCGGCGCTCGGTCGCCCAGTTCTACGACCCGGCCAAGGGCATGTTCCTGCCCGACCGCTACATCAAGGGCATCTGCCCGAACTGCGGCAGCGCCGACCAGTACGGCGACAACTGCGAGGTCTGCGGCGCCACCTATGCGCCCACCGACCTGAAGGAGCCGCGCTCGGTGCTGTCTGGTGCGACACCGGAGATGCGGGACTCCGAACACTTCTTCTTCGAGGTCGGCCAGTTCGACGGCTTCCTGCGGCAGTGGCTGGGCGGAGACGTCGCCCTGCCCGGCGTCAAGGCCAAGCTGGCCGAATGGCTGGATGCCGAAGGCGGCCTGCGCGCCTGGGACATTTCCCGCGATGCGCCCTACTTCGGCTTCCAGATTCCCGGCCAGCCGGGCAAGTACCTGTACGTGTGGCTGGACGCACCGATCGGCTACTTGAGCAGCTTCCGCACCCTGTGCGCGAAGAACGGCGCCGACTTCGACGCCTTCCTCAAGCCCGGCAGCGACGCCGAACTGCACCACTTCATCGGCAAGGACATCGTCAATTTCCACGGCCTGTTCTGGCCGGCCGTGCTGCACGGCAGCGGCCACCGCGCGCCGACCCGCCTGCACGTCAACGGCTACCTGACCGTCGACGGCGCGAAGATGTCCAAGTCGCGCGGCACCTTCATCATGGCCCGCACCTATCTGGACGCGGGTCTGGAGCCGGATGCGCTGCGCTACTACTTCGCCTGCAAGTCCTCCGGCGGCGTCGACGACCTGGACCTGAACCTGTCCGATTTCGTCGCCCGCGTGAACAGCGACCTGGTCGGCAAGTTCGTCAACCTGGCCAGCCGCAGCGCCAAGCTGCTGGAGACCCACTTCGGCAATGCCGTCGGCCAGCTCGATGCACGGGAAGACCTGAGCGCCGGCTGGCACGAGGACGCGCAGGCCGTGCTGGCCCACGTCGCCGCCGCGCTGGACAAGGTGCCCGAGCTCTATGGCCAGAACAACTACGGTGCCGTGGCGCGCAGTGCGATGGCCGCCGCCGACTTGGCCAACGAATACATCGCCCGCACCGCACCGTGGGCGCTGGCCAAGGACCCGGCCCGCCGCGCCGACCTGCAACTGGTGCTGGGCACCGCGCTGCAGGCCTTCGCCGACATCGCCGGTGCACTGAAGCCGATCATCCCGGCCACCATCGCCAAGGTCGAAGCCTATCTGGGTGTCGAACTGGCGCCCGGCCAGCGCGCCGCACTCGACGGCCGCACCCTGGCCGCCTACACGCCCCTGTTCACCCGTATCGACCCGAAATCCATCGACGCCATGACCGACGCTTCCAAGGACACCCTCGCCGCCACTCCCGCCACCGCACCGGCCAAGCCCGCCGAGGCGAAGAAGCCCGAGGCCGCAACGCCTGCCGCTGCAACCGATGCGCCCGCCTACATCGGCATCGAGGATTTCGCGAAACTCGACCTGCGCATCGGCAAGGTGCTGGAGTGCGGCTTCGTCGACGGCTCGGACAAGCTGCTGCGCTTCCTGCTCGACGCCGGCGATCTCGGCCAGCGCCAGATCTTCTCCGGCATCCGCGCCAGCTACGGCGAGCCGGAGCAGCTGGTCGGCCGCAACGTGGTGTTCATCGCCAACCTCGCCCCACGCAAGATGCGCTTCGGCCTCAGCGAAGGCATGATCCTGTCGGCCGGCTTCGACGGTGGCGCGCTGGCGCTGCTGGACGCCGATGCCGCTGCGCAGCCCGGCATGCCGGTGCGCTGAGCGCACCACGGCTCCTGTTCCTGCCCGGCATGACAGCCGGGGCAGGACGGCAGCCTGCGCTGTGCCCGACGCAGGCATGCTGCGCGCTCGCCGCAACGACGCGATTGCGGGCCACGCTGGTCGGTAGCTGAGGCACTGGCATGCGGCAATGCCGGCCCGGAACCTCGGCAGCACGACAGATCCTGACTGCAGATGTACCTGCAGCACTGGCCACCGACCGAGCCCTTCTCCGCCGCCCGTCGAGGCCGCCCACGCCACCTCCAGAAGGATCGTCGATGGATCTGGCCCTGATCGACTTCGACCACACGGTCACCCACCGCGACACCTATGCCGGCTTCCTGCGCAGCATCGCCACGCCGCAGCAACTGGCCGCGGCGAAGTGGCAGGTGGCGCCGTGGGTGCTCGGTTATCGGTGTGGTCTTGTCACGGCTGCGGCGCTGCGCGTGCGGGTGACCCGCTTCGCCTTCACCGGCCGCGATCCCGATGAGATCGCCGCGGCTGGCCTGCGCTATGCCGCGCAGGCGCTGCCCGGCCTGCTGCGCCCGCAGATGATGGAACGCATCGCCTGGCATCGCCAACGCGGCGACACGCTCGTGATGGTGTCGGGGTCGCTGGATGCCTACCTGCGTCCCTGGTGCGATCAGCATGGGCTGGAGCTGATCTGCAACCGGCTCGAAGTCATCGATGGGCGCCTGAGCGGACGCTACCAGGGCGGCGACCGCGGCGAACACAAGGCCGCCGACATCCATGCACGCTATTCCCTGTCGGACTACGGCCGCATCCACGCCTACGGCGACAGCCTCGAGGATCGGCCGATGCTCGCGCTGGCGCATGAACGGTGGCATCGCGGCGTTTGCATCCATGGCCCTTCGCGCAGTCGCCGCCTTCATCCCTGGCCCGGGCGATAATCCGGGCGGCGGCCGCACGCCATCTCTTCCGCACATGACCCAGCCTTCCACCATCGCCGACCGGATCGAACGCCTCGACCGCCTGCTGCCGCAGACCCAGTGCGGCCAGTGCGGTTATGACGGCTGCCGCCCGTACGCCGAGGCGATGGCCGCTGGCGACGCCGGTCCCGATCACTGCCCTCCAGGTGGTGACACGGGTGCGCACGCGCTGGCGCGGCTGCTCGGCGTCGCGCCGCGACCTTACGACCGCGGCCGCGGCCTGCACAAGCCGGCCCAGGTCGCCGCGGTCGTCGAAGCCGACTGCATCGGCTGCACGAAGTGCATCCAGGCGTGTCCGGTCGACGCGATCATCGGTGGGCCGAAACTGATGCACGTGGTGCTCGAGCCGCTGTGCACCGGCTGCGAGCTGTGCGTACCCGCGTGCCCTGTGGACTGCATCGTGCTGCATCCGATCGCACGCTGAACGCACGTCCTGGCCGGTGAGGCATCAAGTGAAGTTCTCCTCTGCTTGAAGGCTTCATGAAAGCAACTTAACTCCGCCGCTCATCTGCACAAGAATTGACGCCAGTACTCAGCAAGCAGTCACCCATGTGAAATCTTGATTACTGAAAGTGCTTGTTTTACAGGCATTTCACACTCACAGATGGTGGCAAAGCTGAATTCGACCTCACATGCGGCGAGCGTTGACGGCATGTTAGGTTCCCGAGTCCTCTCAGACGCGTTCATCGCGCGTTTCGGGGGAAGACCTCATTCGCAACACTCGGGAACTTCCATGTTCGTACGCTTTACCGGCTCCCCCCGTCGCAATCGACTGACGGTTGCCCTGCTTGCCGCATCCATCCCCTTCTCTGGCAGCGTCCTCGCACAGCAGGGACCGGTCTCCGACCTCGATCGCGTCGTCGTCACAGGCTCGCTGATCCCGCAGACGCAGAAGGAGACGTTCGTTCCGATCACCGTGATCTCGGCCGAAGACATCCAGGGCCGCGGCTTCTCCAGCGTCGCCGAGGTCCTGCAGCAGTCTTCGTTCGCCACCGGCGGCGTCCAGGGAAGCCAGTCTTCCGCTTCGTTCACCCAGGGTGCGGAAGCGGCGAGCATGTTCGGCCTCAAGCCGAGCTACACCAAGTACCTGATCAACGGCCGCCCGATGGCGGACTATCCCGCGCTCTACAACGGCAGCGATACGTTCAACAACATCAGCGGCATTCCGGTCGACCTCGTCGAGCGGATCGAGATTCTGCCCGGTGGCCAGTCGTCGCTGTACGGATCGGATGCGATCGCGGGCGTGATCAACGTCATCCTGAAGAAGAATGTCGATGCGACCACGATCAGCGTGCGCGCGGGCACCTTCACCGATGGAGGCGGCGATTCGGGTCGTGTGACCTTCGCGACCGGCTTCAGCGCCGCCGAGGGGCGACTCAATGGCGTGTTCGGTGCGCAGTACGAAAGCAGCGAACCGATCTGGGCGTCCCAGCGGGACCTGACCAGTCGCTTCTACGCAAACGGCAGCTCCGCACCAGTGGCCAGCCGCGACTGGCTGGTGCACAGCCCGTTCACGGGCTACAACTTCCTTGATCCCGCAAACTGCGCCAACCTCGCCGACGCGTTCGGTGGAACGGTAGAGCAGCAGACGCGCCCGGGTCCGAACTTCGGCGACGGGACCTACTGTGGGTCGATGTACACGCCGGGCTATCGGACCTTGAAGAACTCCAAGGACTCCGGACAGGTCTATACCCACCTGACTTACGACCTCAACGACAACGCACGCCTGTACGCGGATGCTTTGTACAACGAGGAAAAAGTGAAGTACCACGTTGGTTCCGGCTACACCTGGTGGGGCACGCAGTCCAGCATGGGCGCCTACTACGATCCGGATCTCGGCGAGTTCCTGAATCTGCAGCGCGCGTTCGCGCCTGAGGAAATGGGACCTGGCGGCTTCCGCAACACCATGAGCCAGGACAAGACCAAGTCCTGGCAGCTGACGGTTGGCGTGGATGGCACCTTCGGTGCGTCGAACTGGGATTACGACGTCGGCGTCACCTCGACCCGCTACGAACTGCGCGAAAACTCCTTTGCCCGCTTCGCCGATCCGATCAATGCGTACTTCCAGCAACGCGTCCTGGGTCCGTCGCTGGGGCTCGACCCGGTCTACGGCGAGTACGACGTGTACCGTCCGGACTATGCGGCCTTCTACACGCTGATGTCCCCGGAGGACCTCGCGAGTTTCACCGGCTACACCACCACCCGCAGCAAGACCAGCAACGACATGCTGCGCGCCCAGGTGACCAACGGCGACCTGTTCAGCCTGCCGGGCGGCAGCGCCGGACTGGCGCTGGCCATGGAGTACGGCCAGGAAGAGTGGACCTACCGTCCCGATCAGCGCCTGCTGGATGGCGAGGTGTGGGGAACCACGTCGGTCGATGGTGGTGGCGAGCGCGACCGCATGGCCGCCATCGCCGAGCTGCGCCTGCCGCTGCTGGACCAGCTGACGGCATCGCTGTCCGGGCGCTTCGATCGCTTCGAACCCGTTGGCGCCGAGAACGTGGACAAGTCAACCTATTCGATCGGCCTCGAGTACCGTCCTGTCGAGAGTTTCCTGCTGCGCGGCAAGTACGGCACCGCGTTCAAGGCACCGACGCTGGCCGACCAGTTCCAGGCAGCGAGCGGCTATTACAATTTCGTACCCGATTATTACAACTGCCAGTTGCTCGGCTTCGGTCCGGCCAACGTCGACCAGTGCCCTGCCGAGTATTCCGACAGCCAGTACTTCGGCACGACCGAGGGCAGCCGCACCCTTCAGCCGCTGAATGCCGACGTCTGGAACGTGGGCGCGGTGTGGGCGCCGGTGCCGACGTTCTCGCTGACGGCCGACTACTTCCGCTGGGACATCCGCGACGAGGTCGCCTCGCAGGATGCGCGTGGCCTGGCGCTGCGCGAGATGTTCTGCCGTACCGGTGCGGCGGGCTACGACATCGCGTCTCCGGTCTGCGTGGACGCGCTTTCCAAGATCACGCGTGATTCGCTGGGCTACATCACCGACATCTACACGCCGAAGGTCAACGAAGCCAAGCGCGTGCTGGAAGCCGTCAACGTCGCCGCCAACTACACGCTGGACATCGGCCAGTACGGCGACCTGACGTTCCGTGGCTCGTACACCAACAACCTCAAGCACGAGCTGACCTCGTTCGACGGCGACGCGCCGATCGATCTGCTGCGCAACCCGGGCTGGAGCAGCGACCCGAAGACCAAGGCCAATGCGTCGCTCAACTGGCGCATCAGCGACTGGAGCACCACCCTGTATGCGAACCGGATCGGCCACACGCCGAACTATCGTGCACGCCTGATCGAGACCTACGACGATCCGACCGGTGCAGCAGGCAAGCTCGGCGGCTTCACGACGTACAACCTCAGCGTCAGCTACGCCGCGCTGGATCAGCTGGATCTGTCGCTGTCGGTCAGCAACCTGCTGAACGACATGCCGCCGGAGGACAGGACCTTCCCCGGCACCAGCGGCGAGCCGTACAACAGCGCTCAATACAGCGCGTACGGACGTGCGATCTACATGGAGGCCCGTTACCGCTTCGGCGCCCGCTGAGCCGCAGCACGATGAGCAGAAGAGCCCCGCCGGAAGGCGGGGCTCTTTCCATCCGGATTTCGCACCCGCACCGCACCCCGCTTCATGATGTCGGCCGTTGCGAGAGAACTTCATGCGGCAGCGACGATTCGTGCGAGCGGTTGGTTACGTCGCTTCCTGCGGGTGGCCTACCCCATGCACGGTCCGAAGAACCCGGCGGATGGACGACGGATGGCCCGGCATCGGCGGCAGCCGTGCGAACACCGTCATGGATCCTTGGACCATTCGCACCGCGGGGGCGGTGCTGCCCTACCTCGTCGGGGCACACGCCGAGCAGATCCGCTCGACGGTATGACCCTTCGCCTGCAGCAGCGCGACCACGCCATCCTCGCCGAGCAGATGCAGTGCACCGACCACCACCAGGGTGTCGCCGGAGGTGCGCGCCAGTTCCTGTTCCAGTGCCGGCACCCAGGCCTGGTTGCGCTCCACGTTGATCCGCCGGTAAAGGGCCGGATACTCGCGCTTCATCTGCAGCGCGGTGCCGGTCCACAGCGCGTCGGCATCGCCACGGCGCCACGCGTCATGCAGCGCGGTGGTCTGCGTCGCGCCGTCGTCGGCCTGGTCGAGCGCCTCGGCCAGCAGCTGGCGCTGCGCCGGGCGGTCCATGTCGGCCAGCACCGCGATCTGCTCGGCGGCACTCTCCAGCCCGGCGGCCGGCTTGCCGGCGGCAGCGGCCTTGCGCATGAAATGACGATCCAGGCCAAGCGCCGGATCCAGCCCCTGGCGTCCCATTTCGGTCATCGTGATGCTCATGCCCACGAACCAGGGGTCGAACGCCGACAGCTGCGCCAACGGCAGTCCATTCCGATCCGCATACCCTTCCAGGCGCGCCCACAGGATCGGGCCGAGATCGTCCTCGAGCGTGCCCGGGCCTTCGCGCCGCGCGGCCTGCATCAGCGTCAGCGCGAAATCGGGCGCCTCGATCTCCTCGGGCGCAAGTTCGAACATCAGCCTGTCGGACGCGGCGAACGCGGCCTCCACATCGGCCGACAGCGGATAGTCGTCGGCGTGCAGCAGATGGAACGAGCCGAGCAGATAGACCGCGTTGTCGGCGTCGGACACCTTCCACAGCAGCGGCACCGGCGGCTGGGCCTGCGCGGCCGTCAGTCCGGCCAGCATCAGCAGCAGCGCCAGTACGATCCGCCGCGTCATCCAGGTCGTGGCTCTCTTCATCATCGGTGTCGTCCTCGCCGCCGGCCGTGCCGGCATCAATGCCCTGGAGCCGAGTAGGTCTTCTCGCCGGCCGTCACCGCCAGGTCGATCCGGTTCTCCGGCGGCGGCAACGGGCAGGTCGCGAACAGGGTGAAGGCGCACGGCGGGTTGTAGGCGCGGTTGAAATCCAGCACCACCTCGCCACCGGCACCGGGCCAGTCCGCCTCGAGGAAACGCCCGGCCGGGTAACTGCCGTGTCCGCTGGTCCGGTCGGCCATCACGAAGAACAGACTCCGCCCCGGTTCGCCGAGGGCTTCGAGACGATAGGTCCGGCCATCGCGCTCGAACTCGACCGCTCCCGGATTGGGCGAGTCGTTGCTGATGCCGATGATGTCGGCGATCGGCAGCGTCTTGCCCGCGGGATGCGACAGGAAACGACCGGTGATCCGCCACGACGGATCGGCCGGCCAGTACTGCAGGCCGGCGAACTGCAGCCGTCCCGGCGCATCGGCGTGCTTGATCCGCAAGGCGTGGCGGTCGCCGCGCAGCAGCAGCGTCATCTGGCCCCTGCCCTCGTCGAAACCGATCACGCTGGGCGTGGCGTCGTGATCGCTGTGGAGCGGCACGCGCCCCTTCAGCGGTTGGCCGTTGTAGGTCAGCGCGACGCCGGCCTCCGGGGTGAACGACCATTGCCCGGCGGCATCGCGCGCCACCATGCCCATCCGCGGTGGCCCGAACGCGAAGCGCACGCCGTTGCCGATCGCGGTTCCGCTGCCTATGTAGTGCGCCTTCAGATCCAGCCAGTGCAGGCCCGCAAGGCTGGTCCATCCATCTGGCCGCAGCAGGTCCTCCTGGCGCGAGGTGCGCCAGGCCTGCTCGGCCGCCACGAAGGCCGCATCGACCGGCGCCGGCCGGTCAGCGGCCGCCTGCGCGGCACGCTCGCCGCATCCGCCCAGCAGCAGGCCGGCGAGCACCGGCAGCAGCCCTCTCATCGCCCACGCAGGAACCATCGGTCGATCTCTCCAAGTCCAAAACGGGTCCAGGTGGGCCGGCCGTGGTTGCACTGGCCGGAGCGTTCGGTGGCTTCCATGTCGCGCAGCAGCGCGTTCATTTCAGGAAGCGTCAGGCGCCGGTTGGCGCGTACCGCGCCATGACAGGCCATCGTCGACAGCAGTTCGTCGCGCGCGGCCGCCACGCGCCGGGTCTGGCCGTGCTCGCGCAGGTCGGCCAGCACGTCGCGCAGCAGCGCTTCCGGATCGGCCTGCGCCAGCAGCGCGGGGATGCTGCGCACCGCCAGCGTCTGTGGGCCGCTGCGGGTGATGTCGAAGCCGAGCTCGGCCAGCGTCGCAGCCTCGCGCTCGGCGACGTCGGCATCGCGTTCGCCGACCGCCAGCGCCATCGGCACCAGCAACGGCTGCGCACGCAGGCCGATGCCGTCGTGCGCGTGCTTCAGCTTCTCGTAGCCGATGCGTTCGTGCGCGGCGTGCATGTCGACCACGACCAGACCATCGGCGTTCTCGGCCAGGATGTAGATGCCGTGCAGCTGCGCGATCGCATAGCCCAGTGGCGGCACCTCGCCATCGGCGGTGTCGGGCAGCGGCTGGTGGGTCCAGGCCGGCGCGGCCACCTGCGCCGGTACCGCGGCCGATGCCGGCTGCGCGTACAGCGCGGCGTAGGCGCCGGGTGCCTGCTCCACGCGCAGCCCCAGCGGCGCCTGTTCGCGCAACTGCGGCATCCACGCGGCCGGTGAACGCGTCGCATCGCCGTCAGCCGCATGCGGCATCGACGGCGGGGCGAGTTCTTCCGGCGTCGGCGTCTGCCCGGCGCGGGTATGCGACAGCGCTTCCTGCAGCGTACGGAACACGAAATCGTGGATCAGGCGGCCGTCGCGGAAACGCACTTCGTGCTTGGCCGGATGCACGTTGACGTCGACCCGGGTCGGATCGAGTTCCAGGAACAGCACATAGGCCGGCTGGCGGCCATGGAACAGCACGTCCTGGTAGGCCAGCTTCACCGCGTGCGCGATGCTGCGGTCGCGCACGGCGCGTCCGTTGACGTAGACGTACTGCTGGTCGGCGCTGGCGCGCGAGTAATGCGGCTGTGCGATCCAGCCGGACAGGCGCAACCCGGCGCCGGCGTGATCGACGCGCAGCGCCTGCTTCGCGAAGTCCTCGCCCAGCGTTTCGTTCAGGCGTTCGCCCGAGGTGTCCACGCCGGAACGGTAGCGGCGCGAGGGCTTGCCGTTGTGGCTGACCCGCAGCTCGACCTCCGGCCGCGCCAGCGCAAGCGAACGCAGCCATTCCTCGATGTGGCCGAGTTCGGTGCGCTCGGCACGCAGGAACTTGCGCCGCGCCGGCACGTTGTAGAACAGGTCACGGACCTCGACGGTGGTGCCCGGTGGCTGCGCCTTCGGCTCGATCTGGCCGACCTTCCCGCCTTCGACATGCAGCATCGATCCATGTTCGTCACCGGCGCGGCGCGACGACAGCTGGAATCGGCTGACCGAGGCGATCGACGGCAGCGCCTCGCCACGGAAGCCCAGCGTCCCCACCGCTTCCAGATCATCGAGCGAAGCGATCTTGCTGGTCGCATGCCGCGAGACCGCCAGTGGCAGTTCCTCGGGCGCGATGCCGCCGCCATCGTCGCGGATCCGGATCAGGCGCACGCCGCCTTCCTCCAGGTCGATATCGACCCGGCGCGCACCGGCGTCGAGCGCGTTCTCGACCAGTTCCTTGACCACCGAGGCGGGACGTTCGACGACCTCGCCGGCGGCGATCTGGTTGATGAGGGTGTCGGGGAGCTGGCGGATCGGCACGGGTCGCGGCACTGCAGGAAACCAGCGGTGATGATAGCCGCAGGGCCGAGGCCCGCGCCTGCGTCGCCTGCGAGTACACGCTTCTGGCGGTGCGCGACGCCAGCGGTATCGGCTGCAGTACCTGCACCCGATCGCCAAGACCACACTCGCGCATGGGGCATCCTCAGCGCGTACGGCCCGAGGAGCGCGCAGACGCACGTCGCGACAGGAACCGACCGGCCGCGGTGTCGGCAGGAGATCGCAGGCCGCATCCATCACGGGGATGTGCGTAAAACCGCCACACCCTGCCGCTCAGGCAGGAAGCAGAAGCGGGAACCCGTGGTCAGCGAGCACGGCGATAGCCGCGCCCGTGGTGCCGGCGTCCCGGATGCGGCGACTGGAGTGCACTGGCGTCATCCGCGCCGACCGGCAACGCGGTCGCTACCGGGGGCCGCCTCTCAGGGCGTGCCGCCCGAGATCGTCGCACCGGCCGCCTCGGCCTGTGCCGCACGTGCGGCGAACAGCGTGCCCGGCGGCGGCTGCCGGGTGAAATAGGTGTTGATGCCGTTGAGCACCGCGCCGGCGACCTTGCGCTGGAACGCCGGATCGATCAGCCGCTTTTCCTCGTCCGCATTGGAGATGAAGGCGGTTTCGACGAGCATCGCCGGCATGTCCGCGGTGCGCAGCACGGCGAAGTTGGCGCGCTCGATGTTCGGCTTGTGGTTGTTGCCGACCTGCTTGAGGCCGCCGAGCACGTGGTGCGCGGCATCTTCGGAGGCGCGCATGTGCCCGCTCTGGGCCAGGTCGAGCAGCACGCCGGCGAGCACGTTCTCGGTCTGCTGCAGACGCACCCCGCCGACCAGGTCGGCCGCGTTTTCCTTGTCCGCCAGCCAGCGGGCGCGCTGCGAGGATGCGCCCTTGGTCGACAGCACGTAGACCGACGAGCCGCGCGCACTGCGGTTCTCTGCAGCATCGGCGTGGATCGAGATGAAGATGTCGGCCTTGGCCTGGCGGGCGCGCTGGGCGCGCATCGGCAACGGCAGGAACACATCCCTGTCGCGCACGAGGAAGGCCTTCAGGCCGGGCGTGGCATCGACCTGCCTGGCCAGTTCGCGGGCCATCGCAAGGGTCACGTCCTTCTCGCGCTTGCCGGTCGGGCCGACCGCACCGGGATCCTGCCCGCCATGACCGGCGTCGATCGCCACGATCAGCGGCCGGGTCTTGGTCGCGACTGGCGGCGGTGGCGCCTGCACCGGCGCGGGTGCCGGTGCCTGTACGGGCGGCGCCGTGGCCGGCGCCTGGGTGGCTGCAACGGCGGCGCCGTCGAGAATGGCCTGCGCGGAAGGCGACGCGGGCGCGGGCGCCGTGCCTGCCTGCACCGCCTGGACGGTTTGCGCCGTGAGCAGCGCGGTCGCCCGCGCGGCCTCGGCGCGCGCGTCGGCCCCGGTGTCGACCTTCGGGACGGTCGGGTTGGTCGCGGCGGCAGGCGCGGAGGCGACCGCAGTGGCCGGACCATCGCCCGGCCATTCGATGACCAGCCGGCTGCCGCCGGACACGGGCTCGGTCCGCGGCGTGAGCGGCACCACCGGGCTGGCCAGCTCGAAGACCACCCGGAAGGTCCCCGGCACGGGCTGGCCGGTGCGGACACTGGTCACGATGCCGGCAGGCGCCGGCAGCGCCATGCCACGCGCCACGGTGGAATCGGGAAAGTCGACGACCAGGCGGTGCGGGCCGGTCAGGGACAGGGTCTTGTAGGCACCGTCCCCGTGCAGCTGGATCTCGGCGCGGGTGCCGGTGGCGCCGTGTCCGAGCGTCATCGACTTCACTTCACCAGCGAACGCGCATGCCATGTGCAGGCCGGCCAGGACGAATCCTGCTCCCCACAGTCCCAGTTGGCGTGCAATCCGATTGCGCATGGTCCGGGATTCAAGCACCGACGCGCAGTGATTGCAATACGTTTTCCCTTAATAATCCGTAACCTGCCGGACCTTTCTGGCGTCAGATCACAGAAAGGCCCCGCAAGTACCCCCCGGCCTGCAACGCCGCCAGCCAGGCCTCGCCGCGCGCGCCGTGGGCTTGCAGCCGCAGCGCACGCCCCTCGCCCTCCAGCTGCAGCCACGCGGTCAGGTCGGGCGGCGGCAAGGCGGCGCGCCCGCGCTCGGGCCATTCGACCAGCCACAGCACGGCCTCGTCGCCATCCAGGCCAAGGAAATCGAGTTCGCCCGCGTCTCCGATCCGGTACAGGTCCAGGTGCCAGGCTTCGCCACCCTCCACCGGATAACGTTCGACCAGGGTGTAGGTCGGGCTGCGCACCGGCCCCTCTACGCCCAGCGCGCGCAGCAGGGCCCGTGCGAGAGTCGATTTGCCCGCGCCGAGATCGCCCTGCAGATGCACGATCGCCGGACGCGGCCGGGTGACGGCGAGCGCCTGGCCCAGATGGGCGGTGGCCTCGCTGTCGGGAAGGAACACCTGCATCAGGAACGCTCCGGGAATGGGATGAGGGACGGTGATGGATTGGCCAGGCGGCGCAGCCACGGCAACAGGTCGCTAGGCAGCAGACCGCGCTGACCGGCGGCGGCCGCTGCGTCGCCAGCAGCCGCATGCAGCAGAGCGCCCGCGCTGGCCGCCTCGAACGGCGCGAGCCCCTGCGCCATCAGTCCGGCGACGATGCCGGTCAGCAGGTCGCCCATGCCGCCGACCGCCATGCCCGGATTGCCTGCGGCGATCACGCGCGGCCTGCGCCCGGGCGCGGCCACGATGCTGCCGGCGCCCTTCAGGACCACGCTGCAGCGGTAGCGGTCGACCAGGGCCGCCGCCGCGGCGAACCGGTCGCGCTGGATGTCGGCGGTCGAGCAGCCGAGCAGGCGCGCCGCCTCGCCGGGATGCGGGGTGATCACCGCGGCGTCGAGCCGCTGCGGTGCGCTGGCCAGGAGCGTGAGCGCATCGGCATCGATCACCAGCGGGCGTTGCGAGGCAAGCGCCAGCGCATACAGGTGCCGCCCCCAGGCGGCCTGGCCCAGGCCGGGTCCCACCGCGACCACGGCAGCCGCCTCAAGGCGCACCCGCAGCTGCGCGGCATCGTCATCGGGCGACAGCGCCATGATTTCCGGGCAACGCGAGAGCAACGCGGCGACATGACGCAGCCGCGTGGCCGCCGCCACCAGCCCGGCTCCGCTCCGCAATGCCGCTTCGGCGCACAGCGCCAGCGCCCCGCCGCCGCCGTGATCGCCGCCCAGGCACAGCACGCGGCCGGACTCGCCCTTGTGCGTGTTGGCGCGGCGCGGCGCCAGCCAGCGCGGCAGTGCGGCCGGCGTGAGCCGTTCGGCGGCGGCACCGGTGCTGGCCACCAGTGCCGGATCCACGCCGAGGCCATCGAGAAGACGCTCGCCGCAGTGTTCCAGCGCGTCGCCCGTGTACAGCCCGCGGTGGGCGACGATGAACTGCAGGGTGCGCTCGGCGCGCACCGCGATGCCGGGGACGCAGCCCCGGTCCGCATCGACGCCGCTGGGGACATCGAGCGCGAACACCGGCGCATCGCATCGGGCGATCGCGCCGATCAACGCGGCGGTCGCGCCGTCCGGCGCGCGCGACAGGCCGATGCCGAACAGGGCGTCGACCACCAGGGTGGCCGCAGCGGGCACCGTGTCGCCCACATCGACCACGCCACCCGACGCGACATGGTCGTCATGCGCACGCCGGCACAGCGCGCTGCGCGGCGCCGCATCGGCCGGATGCAGCACCTGCACCTGCCGACCGGCCTGCCGGGCCAGCCGCGCGAGCACGTAGCCATCGCCACCGTTGTTGCCTGGCCCGCAGCACACGACGACCGGTCCCGTCGGCCAGTAGCGCGCCAGGCACTGCCAGGCGGCATCGCCTGCACGCTGCATCAGGCCATAGGCATCGCCCAGCGCCGCGCTCGCGTCGCGGTCCAGCGCACGGGCGGCGGACGTGTCGTGCAAGGGCAGCAGCGCGGAGTCGCTCATGCGGCGATTCTAGGCGGTGCACGGCATCTGCGTGCACCCGCTGCGGGCGGGACGACGGGCGATCGCCAGCGAAGCGGGCAGTCGCCACGACGGCATCGCACGATCGTGTTCCGGTCGGAGGCGCACGGCGCGACTCTATAATCGGCGCATGTCGTTGCCGCTGCCGCCGCCGGACCTCCATGCCATCGCCGCACGCGTGCGCGCGCTCGCCGCCGAGTTCGGCTTCCAGCGCTGCGGCATCGCCGACATCGACCTGGCCGAGGACGAAACCCATCTGCGCGACTGGCTGTCCAAGGGCCTGTACGGAACGATGGACTGGATGGCCCAGCATGGCGACAAGCGCTCGCGTCCGCAGGAGCTGATTCCGGGCACCGTGCGGGTGATCTCGGTCGGTCTGGATTACGGCCGCAACGACAGCGACGACGCCTGGCATACGCTGGCCGATGGCGAACGCGCCTATGTCGCCCGCTATGCGCTGGGTCGCGACTACCACAAGCTGATGCGCAACCGCCTGCAGAAGCTGGCCACGCGCCTGCAGGAGGAGGTCGGTGCGTTCGGCCACCGCGTGTTCGTCGATTCGGCGCCGGTGCTGGAACGCGCGCTCGCCCGCAACGCGGGCCTGGGCTGGATCGGCAAGCACACCTGCCTGATCGACAAGAACGGGGGATCGTGGTTCTTCCTCGGCGAGATCTACGTCGACCTGCCGCTGCCGGTCGATCCGCCGGCCAGCGCGCACTGCGGCAGCTGCGTGCGCTGCATCGAGGTCTGTCCCACCCAGGCGATCATCGCCCCGCACCGGCTCGACGCGCGCCGCTGCATCTCCTATCTGACGATCGAGCACGACGGCCCGATCCCGGAGGAGTTCCGCGTCGCGATCGGCAACCGCATCTTCGGCTGCGACGACTGCCAGCTGGTCTGTCCGTGGAACAAGTTCGCCAGGCGCACCGACGAGCCCGATTTCCGTGCCCGCAACGACCTGGACACCGCCAGTCTGGCCGACCTGTTCGCGTGGGACGAAGCCGAGTTCCTGCGCCGCACCGAGGGCAGCCCGATCCGGCGCAGCGGGCACGAGCGCTGGCTGCGCAACATCGCCGTCGCGCTGGGCAACGCCCCGACCACGCCATCGGTGCTGGCGGCCCTCGCCTCGCGTCGCGATGATCCATCGGACCTGGTCCGCGAGCACGTGGCCTGGGCGTTGCAGCGCCATGCCGCCGCCATGCAGGACACGTCCGCCGGCGGCTGATCCAGCGCGGCATTCACGCCGCCCGGCCCCACCACAGTATCCTGTCGCGCCATCGCCGGCCCCGCCGCAATGCCCGAGCAGAACGCCGTCCTCAGTCCCAGCCAGCTCAACACGCTGGCGCGCGACCTGCTGGAAAGCGCGTTCCCGCTGATCTGGGTCGAAGGCGAACTCGGCAACGTCACCCGGCCCGCCTCCGGGCACCTGTACTTCAACCTGAAGGACGCGCGCGCGCAGGTGCGCTGCGCGATGTTCAAGCCCAAGAGCCAATGGCTGAAGTTCGCCCCGCGCGAAGGCCTGCGCGTGCTGGCGCGCGGCCGCCTGACCCTGTACGAGGCGCGCGGCGACTACCAGCTGGTGCTGGACCACATGGAAGAGGCCGGCGAAGGCGCGCTGCGGCGCGCGTTCGAAGCGCTGAAGGCGAAGCTGGCCGCCGAAGGGCTGTTCGATGAGGACCGCAAGCGCACCCTGCCCGCCTACGTGCGCCGGGTCGCGGTGATCACCTCGCCGACCGGCGCGGCGGTGCGCGACGTGCTCAGCGTGCTGGCCCGGCGCTGGCCGCTGGTCGATGTCGAGATCCTGCCCAGCCTGGTCCAGGGCGACACCGCCGCCGCGCAGATCACCGACCTGCTGCAGCGCGCCGCCCGCAGCGGCCGTTACGACGTGGTCGTGCTCGCCCGAGGCGGTGGTTCGCTCGAGGACCTGTGGGCGTTCAACGACGAGCGCCTGGCCCGCACCATCGCCGCCTCGCCGGTACCGGTGGTATCGGCGATCGGGCATGAGACCGACTTCACCCTGGCCGACTTCGCCGCCGACCTGCGCGCGCCGACGCCGTCGGTCGCGGCCGAACTGCTGGTCCCCGAACGCCGCGACCTGGGCGCACGCCTGCGCGCACTGCAGGCGCGCATGGACAGCCTGCAGCGGGGCCGGCTGCGCCAGGCGATGCAGCGCGCCGACCGTGCCGCGCTGCGGCTGCAGGCGCAGGGCCCGCAGGCCCGCCTGCGGCTGCTGCGCCAGCGCCAGGACGCGCTGCTGCGTCGCCTGCAGACCCAGATCCGCGGCCATCTGCAGCGCCGCCTGGCGCGTACCGCGCAGGCTGGCGCGGTGCTGCGCGCGCATGCGCCCGGTCGCCGCCTGGCCCAGCTGGCAGCGCGCCTGCAACGGCTGCAGGCGCGGCCGCAGGTGGCGATCGCCCAGACCCTGCGCCGCGACGCGTTGCGGCTGCGCGCGCTCGCGCGCTCGCTGGAAGCGGTCAGCCCGCTGGCCACCGTCGCGCGCGGCTACAGCATCCTCGACCGCATCGGCGATGGCCGCCTGCTGCAGTCGGTGACCCAGGCCCGGCCCGGCGATCTGGTCCGCGCCCGCCTGCGCGATGGCGAACTCGACCTGCGCGTCGAACGGGTCCGGCCTGCGGACGACACGCCCTGACCGGCGCGCCCGGCCGCGGGTCACGCAAGCGTCATCATCGCGTCATCCGAGTTCCATCCAGCGGCCGCAGCATGCGCAAAACAGGGAGTGCCGCGCATGCACTACGCCATCGTCACCGAGACCTATCCTCCCGAAGTCAACGGCGTCGCCCTGACCGTCCAGGGCCTGGAGAACGGCCTGCGCGAACGCGGCCATCAGGTGACGCTGGTGCGACCGCGCCAGTCGGCCGGCCAGACCGGCGACAGCCAGACCATGCTGGTGCGTGGCGCCGGACTGCCGCGCTATCCGGGCCTGCGCTTCGGCCTGCCCGCCACCGGCACCCTGGCCGGACGCTGGACAACCGCCCGGCCCGATGCGATCTACATCGCCACCGAGGGCCCGCTCGGCTGGTCGGCGCTGCGCGCAGCGCGCCGGCTCGGGATCCCGGTCGCGACCGGGTTCCATACCCGCTTCGACACCTACATGCGCGACTACGGCATGCCGTTCCTGCAGGGCACGGCGCTGGCATGGATGCGCCGCTTCCACAACCGCGCCGACGCGACGGTGGTGCCGACCCTGGAACTGCAGGGCTTCCTGCAGGGCGCCGGATTCCGCCGGGTGGCCAGGCTCGCCCGCGCGGTCGACACCGCGCAGTTCTGCCCGGACAGACGCGACGCCACGCTGCGCCAGCAATGGGGCGTGGCGGCGGACGCACTGGTGGTGATCCATGTCGGCCGGATCGCCGCCGAAAAGAACCTGGAACTGGCCGTGCGCGGCTACCGGGCCATCCAGCAGCTGCATCCGGACGCACGCTTCGTCTGGGTCGGCGACGGCCCGGCGCGCGAGGCGCTGGCACAGGCCAATCCGGACTTCGTGTTCTGCGGCATCCGGCGCGGCGCCGAGCTGGCGCGTCATTTCGCCTCGGCCGACCTGTTCCTGTTCCCCAGCCACAGCGAGACGTTCGGCAACGTCACCCTGGAGGCGATGGCCAGCGGCGTGCCGACGGTCGCATTCGACTACGGCGCCGCACGCGAGCACCTGCGCGATGGCGTGCACGGCGCGGCCGTGGCGGACGATGCGGCCTTCATGCGGGCCGCGCTGGCACTGGCCGACGATGCGGCGCTGCGCAGGACGATGGGCATCGCCGCCAGCGCCGCGATGCGGCATCTGCGTCCGGAGCAGGTCGCGGCCGATTTCGACGCCCTGCTCGCCGGCCTGGTCCACAACGGAGACCGCCATGCGCCGCTCGCCGCCTGATCCTGCTCCGGTCGCGGTTCCGCCGCATCCGTCCGCGCTGTCCGCACGCGACCGCCACTGGTGCCTGCGCGCCAACCGCTGGGGACTGCGCCGCAGCGTGCGCGCCTACTTCTCGATCGTGAGCCGGCTTGGCGACGGCGTGTTCTGGTATGCGCTGATGGCCGTGCTCGCGGTGGCCGGCGGCCGCGCGGGCTGGACGGCGGCACTGCACATGGCCGCGATCAGCCTGGTCGCACTGACTCTGTACAAGACGCTCAAGCGCTGGACCCGTCGCCCGCGCCCCTTCGCTGCCGATGGCCGCATCCAGGCCTGGGTCGCGCCGCTGGACGAGTTCAGCTTTCCGTCCGGGCACACCCTGCACGCGGTGTCGTTCACCATCGTCGCGCTCGGCTACTTCCCGATGCTGGCGCTGCTGCTCATTCCGTTCACCGCCTCGGTCGCGGTGTCGCGCGTGGTGCTGGGGCTGCACTACCCCAGCGATGTTCTGGCAGCCACGGCGATCGGCTCGCTGCTGGCCGGCGGTTCGTTCTGGGTCGCCGGCACGTTGCCGGCCGTTCTGTAACCGCCAGTTCGCCGGCCGCTGCGAGGCAGCCGACACGCCGCACACGCTGGGCGGATGGCGATCGCGCATGGACGCCCCTGCGGAGACTTCCGTCGCTGAGCGCACGTTGCCTGCCGCCATCGCCTCGACAGCGGTTGCTCTCCACCGCATGGCGAAAAAACGGCGCATCGCACGGGCCGGCGCTCCTGCCGGCGTGTGCCGGGAAGGACCGCATCGCTGATCGCGACGGTGCGATCTACCCGGCGAACGCGTCGTGGCGCGCGCGCAGCAGCGCCGGCTGCAGCTGGCCGCGCCAGTCGCGGTCGTTGGCGACCTGGGCCGCTGCACGGCTGGCGTCGAGCGCGTCCAGATCCAGCTCGGCCACCGCCCACAGCTGGTCGCCGCGGGTCCGGGCGACGACGCCGTCGGCGGGAAATCCTGCATCCATCGGCGCATACAGCGCGGCCTCGCCGGTGTTCACGTCCAGCGCCGGACTCCACGCCGCCTCGCCGGCGGTCACCGACTGCGCGACGAAGAAGCGGTTCTCCAGCGCACGGGCCAGGCAGCCCACGCGCACGCGGGTCGCCCCGGCGGCGGTATCGGTGCAGCTGGGTACCAGCAGCAGGCGCGCACCGGCTTCGTACTGCGCGCGCACCGGCAGCGGGAACTCGCTGTCGTAGCAGATCGACACACCGACGCGTGCGCCATCGACCGCGGTCACCTTCAGCATGTCGCCACCGTCGATCACGCCAGTGGCCTTCTCGAAGCCGGTCAGCTGCAGCTTGTCCTGCCAGAACCGGCCACCGTCGGGCGCGAACATGTCGCTGCGGTTGCGATAGCGGCCATCTGCATGGGCCAGCAGGAAGCTGCCGGCGACCACGTACATGCCGGTGGCGCGCGCCAGATCGGCATACAGCGCCAGCCACGCATCGCGGTGCTGCTGGATCGCGGCCAGCGAGGCGAGCAGGTCGGCGCGGACAGGCGGGGCGAAGGTGGCCGCCAGCTCGAGCGACAGATACTCCGGCAGCACCGCGACCCGCGCGCCCTGCGCGGCGGCCTGCGCGAGCACGCCGCGCTGGCGTGCCGCGAAGGCCTCGAAATCGGCCGGCATGCCGATCGGGTACTTCGCAACGGCCACTTTCATCGCAGATCCTCCTTCCAGTCGCGCAGCCAGAAGGTCAGCGCGTGCGTGGTCTCGCCGACGCCGGCCTCGTTCCAGCGCAGTTGCATGGTCATGCCCGGCTGCCGCGCGTAGCCGCGCCTGTGCCAGAACACGTCGTTGGGCCGATACCCTGCCGGCCGGCGGGGATCGTTGTCGTCGCGGTCGACCGCGCAGAAGGCGGTCCAGCGGAAACGCCCCAGCGCACGTGCGTGGGCTTCACGCCGGTCGAAGAACGCATGTCCCGCTCCGCGGCCGCGGTACGCCGGCAGCAGCACCGATTCGCCGAAGTAGAACACCTGCGCGGCCGGCACGCCGGTGGCGGCGAACGGGGCGCCGAAGGCCTCGGTGTCGTCTTCCAGCGGCAAGCCGGTGGACGCGCCGACCACGCGCCCGTCCTCCAGCGCAAGCACGAACACGCTGTCGGGCGACTGCGCGTAGGCGCGCAGGTAAGCGTGCTCGTAGGCCAGGTCGCCGTCGTACAGATACGGCCAGTCGCGGAACACGGCGATGCGCAATGCCGCCACAGCGTCCAGCCATGGCCCGATGTCGGGCCCGCGCACGCTGCGGATGTCGAGTGGGGTCGTCATCACGCCATTCTAGATGGTGCGCCGTCGCATCATGGATCGGGGATGCCGGTCGGGCCGACGCGGCCGGATCGCGGCAGTGTGCATCGGTCCAGCTTCCGTGCGAGGCCGGCGGCAGGCGCGTCGCGCGCGGCATCGCGAGCGGTGTCGGGACGCCCGCTCGATGCGGAGATGGCGCGGCACGCGCCGCCGCCACCGCCGCGCGATCCTCCCGATGATCGAAAGCGCTTGGTGGTTGCGCCGATGCGGCGTCCTGCGCGCATCGATGCGGGCGCGGCGCCGCGTGTGGAAAGCCGCGTGCCGCATCGTGTGATCGAGGCGCGCATCGGCTGCATGGACAGACGTCCGCGTGAGGCATCGCACGACGAGCAGCAGACACGCATCGCCCCGCGCATCCCGAGTGCCTGATCGACGGATCGCCGGCTGCGCCCACTGGCTGTGCGGATACGAAAGCGCGCAAACGTGGTGGTGTTGCCGAGCGTGCTCGTTGAAGCGCCACGCACTGTCCGCACGCGCCGACGTCCGGTTCGGGGAACCGGCCGTCAGGCCCGCGGTTCGGGCTTCCGCAGCCGGCCAAGGTCGGCCAGCATGTCCCAGGATTTCAGCCCGCGCGGGCCGAGGTGATGGGCCAGCACCGTGCGCAGCGGCAGTCGCAGGCTTGCCAGATCCTCGCTGTCGGGCTGCTCATCGGCCGCAAGCGCGAGCAGCGCGCTGCCGGTCGCGGCGGCGCTGCGTTCGCCCCCACCGCGGTCGGTCAGCAGCCTGCGCGCACCGTGTTCGGGCTCGAGGCGATAGCGCGCGGCCGGATCGATCGGCTCGCCGTCGCCATCGCTGTCGGCGATCACACCCACGCCCAGCGCATCGAGCAGGTCGCGCTCGAACCGGCGCAGGCTCCAGGCCAGCGGTTCGCCCATGCGCAGGCACTCGCGTGTCCGCGCGTACGCGGCATGCAGGTCGGGCAGCGGGTCCTGGCGCGGCGCCAGGCGCAGCACCAGTTCGTTGAGATAGAACGCGGCCAGCAGCGCATCGCCGCTCAGCAGCGGCGCGGCGTCCAGCGCCTCGGCCTGGCGCAGCTGGGCCAGCTCACCGGTCTGCGACGCGTCGTAACGGATCCACTGCAGTGGCTGCAGCGCGGCGCGCAGCACGTGCCGTTTCGGACCGGTGACGCCGCGCGCGACCAGGCCGATCCGGCCGTGGGCCTGGCTCAGCACCTCGACCAGCAGGCTGGTCTCGCGCCAGGGGCGCGCGTGCAGCACGAACCCGCTGTCGCCATCGATCCGCATGACCGGCCCGTCAGCGTGCGCCGCGCAGGAAGCGCGAGCCGGTCAGTTGTCGCCGTAGCCGAAGGCCTTCAGCGCCGACTCGTCGTCGGACCAGCCCTCGCGCACGCGCACCCAGGTTTCCAGGAACACCTTGCGTCCGAACAGGCGCTCCATCTGTCCGCGTGCCTTGCTGCCGATCTCGCGCAGGCGGGTGCCGCCCTTGCCGATCACGATCGGCTTCTGGCCCTCGCGCTCGACCCAGATCACCGCGCCGATGCGCAGCAGCTCGCCGTCTTCGGCGAAGCGCTCGATCTCGACCGTGGTGGCATAGGGCAGCTCTTCGCCCAGCTGGCGCATCAGCTGCTCGCGGACCAGCTCGCCAGCCAGGAAACGCTGGCTGCGGTCGGTGATCTCGTCCTCGTCGTATGCCGGCGGCGCCTCCGGCACCAGTGCCAGCAGGTCGCGGACCAGCGCTTCCAGGCCGTTGCGCTTGAGCGCCGACAGCGGATGGATGCCGGCGAACTCGCGGCCGTCGCTGACCTGGGCCAGGAACGGCAGCAGCGCGGTCTTGTCCTTGAGCCGGTCGATCTTGTTGATCGCCAGCACCACCGGGATGCCGGCGTCTTTCAGCACATTGAAGGCCAGGGTGTCTTCTTCGTCCCAGCGCCCGGCCTCGACCACCATCAGACCGACGTCGACGTCCTCCAGCGCGCCGCGCGCAGCCCGGTTCATCACCCGGCTCATCGCCGAGGCCTTGAAGCGGCCCTGCTGGCGATGCAGGCCGGGCGTGTCGACCAGCAGCAGCTGGCCGCCCTCGACCGTGGCGATGCCAAGCAACCGGTGGCGCGTGGTCTGCGGCCGGTTGGAGACGATGCTGACCTTGGCGCCGACCAGGGCGTTGGTCAGGGTGGATTTGCCGACGTTGGGCCGGCCGATCACCGCGACGCTGCCGCAGCGGTGGGAAGGGGTCTGTTCTTGGTTCACACGTTGCCGCTCTTGGTTGCCGGCGTCAGGACGCCAGCTGGTCGATGGCCGCCAGTGCCGCGGCCTGTTCCGCCAGACGGCGCGAGGTGCCTTGGCCCTCGGCGCTCAGCGGCGGTTCGCTCAGGGTACACCGGGCCAGGAACACCTTGGCGTGCTCCTCCCCGGATTCGGACACCAGCTCGTAGACCGGCAGCGGCCGCTGGCGGGCCTGCAGCCACTCCTGCAGCCGGGTCTTGGCGTCCTTTTCCGGCTTGCCGACCGGCAGCGCGGCCAGGGCCTGCTCGAACCACGGCAGCACCGCCTTGCGGCAGCCCTCGTAGCCGGCATCTAGGTAGATCGCCGCGACCACCGCCTCCAGCGCGTCGGCCAGGATCGAATCGCGACGGAAACCACCGGACTTGAGCTCGCCCGGTCCCAGGGTCAGGCGCTCGCCGAGTTCGAGCTGCCGCGCGATCGTGGCCAGCGAGCCTTCGCGCACCAGTTCGGCCCGGGCCCGGGTCAGCACGCCCTCGTCGGCCTTGGGCCAGCGCAGGTACAGTGCCTCGGCCGCCAGCAGGTTGACCACCCCGTCGCCGAGGAATTCCAGACGTTCGTTGTGCGGGGCGCCGGCGCTGCGATGGGTCAGCGCCTGCGCCAGCAGCGCCGGATCGGCGAACGGATGCCCGATCCGGTCACGCAGGATGGTGCGCTCAGCCGCCACCGGACCGCGTCAGTTCCTGGGTGGAGTCGAAGCGGCCGACCACGTCGAGATTGCCCACCAGCGGGCGCCGCACCTCGTAGTTCACCCGCATCTTCCAGCCGCCATTGGTCCGCTCGAACTTCACGTTCGCCGGCTTCACGTTCTCGGAGTAGTTGATGTACAGGCGACGGAAGAACAGGTCCTGGATCCGCGACGGATCCATGTCGGCCACGCCCGGCTCACCGGACAGCCCCTTCATCGCCGAACGCACCGAGTAGTACTCCTGGTACATCGGGAACAGCTTCATGCCCACGTAGGCGGCGAACCCCATCACCGCCAGCACGATCAGGAATCCCACCAGGCTCAGACCGCCTTGCTTGCGCTTCATTGCCATTCCCCTTGGAGGCGCCATCGGGCGCGTCACTTGACCGTCGTCCCGATCCGCGACGGATCGAAACTCCCCTTGCAGAACCAGTCATCGCAGTTCAGCCAGATCAGGAACGCCTTGCCCCGCAGGTTGGCTTCCGGAAGGAAGTGGGTCTGGGTCCAGAACCGGCTGTCCTCGCTATTATCCCGATTGTCGCCCATGACGAAATACTGGCCCTCCGGCACGGTCCAGTCACCCTGGCCGGCCGGATTGGCGCGGCCGACCCACTCCAGCACGCTGTGCGAGCGGCCCGGCAGCTCCTCGGTCAGCAACGAGGCGCCATTCATCTCCACGCCCTTGCCCTGGCCGACGTACTCGCCCTGCAGCTGGTAGGTCACCGGCTCGCCGTTGATGTAGAGGGTGTCGCCGTGGAAGCCGATCCGGTCGCCCGGCAGCCCGACCACGCGCTTGATCCAGTTCTGGTCCGGTGCGTGCGGCGGCTTGAACACCACCACGTCGCCGCGCTCGGGCTCGCCCAGCGACACGAACTTGTGGTTGTTGATCGGCAGGCGCAGGCCGTAGGCGAACTTGTTGACCAGGATGAAGTCGCCGATCAGCAGGTTGGGCATCATCGAGCTGGACGGGATCTTGTACGGCTCGGCGATGAAGCTGCGCAGCACCAGCACCAGGGCCAGCACCGGAAAGAACGCGCGCGAGTAGTCGACGACCACCGGCTCCTCGTCCAGCAGACCGCCGCGGGCGACACGCCGCTTGGCGAAGAACAGCCGGTCCAGCAGCCAGATGATGCCGGTGGCGAAGGTCAGCACGACCAGGCCGATCTCAAACCATTTCATGCGCGATCCTGCAGCGGGTGGGAATGTGGAGCCAACGACACGATGAAGCTTACTTGCTGTCGACCTGCAGCACGGCCAGGAAGGCCTCCTGCGGGATCTCGACACGGCCGACCTGCTTCATCCGCTTCTTGCCTTCCTTCTGCTTTTCCAGAAGCTTCTTCTTGCGGCTGATGTCGCCGCCGTAGCACTTGGCCAGCACGTTCTTGCGCATCGCCTTGACCGTGCTGCGGGCGATGATCTGCGAGCCGACCGCGGACTGGATCGCCACGTCGAACATCTGCCGCGGGATCAGGTCCTTCATCTTCTCGCACAGCTCGCGGCCGCGCCGGTCGGCGTGGCTGCGGTGCACGATCAGCGACAGCGCATCGACGCGGTCGCCGTTGATCAGCGTGTCCAGGCGCACGAACGGGCCGGCCTCGAAACGCAGGAAGTGGTAGTCCAGCGACGCGTAGCCGCGGCTGACCGACTTGAGCTTGTCGAAGAAGTCCAGCACCACTTCGGCCATCGGCAGTTCGTAGCTGATCTGCACCTGGCTGGCCATGTAGGTGATGCCGATCTGCACGCCGCGCTTTTCCTCGCACAGCTTGATGATGTTGCCGATGTAGGCTTCGGGCGTGAGGATGTTGGCGCGGATGATCGGCTCGCGCACCTCGTCGATCAGGTTCGACTGCGGCAGCTTGGCCGGGTTGTCCAGCGGCATCACCGTGCCGTCGGTGCGCAGCACCTCGTAGATCACGGTCGGCGCGGTGGTGATCAGGTCCAGGTCGTACTCGCGCTCCAGGCGCTCCTGCACGATCTCCATGTGCAGCATGCCGAGGAAGCCGCAGCGGAAGCCGAAGCCCATCGCCTCCGAGCTCTCGGGCTCGAAACGCAGCGCCGCATCGTTCAGGCGCAGCTTGTCCAGCGCCTCGCGCAGCGCCGGGTAGTCCTCGGCGTTGACCGGGAACAGGCCGGCGAACACGCGTGGCTGCATTTCCTGGAAGCCGGGCAGCGGCTTGGGCGCCGGGTCGGCGGCCAGGGTCAGGGTGTCGCCGACCGGCGCACCGTGCACGTCCTTGATCGACGCGGTGATCCAGCCCACCTCGCCCGCACGCAGCGCAGGCAGTTCCTTGCGCTTGGGGGTGAACACGCCGACCTTGTCGACCTCGTGCGCGCGCCCGGTCGACATCACCAGGATCTTGCTCTTGGCCTTGATCTCGCCCTGCATCACGCGCACCAGCGAGACCACGCCCAGGTAGTTGTCGAACCAGGAATCGATGATCAGCGCCTGCAGCTTGTCGGTGTCGCGCGGCTGCGGCGGCGGGATCCGGTGCACGATCGCCTCGAGCACGTCGCCGACGTTGAGCCCGGTCTTGGCGCTGACCGCGACCGCGTCCTCGGCGTCGATGCCGATCACCGCCTCAATCTCGGCCTTGGCCCGGTCGATGTCGGCGGTCGGCAGGTCGATCTTGTTCAGCACCGGCACCACTTCCAGGCCCTGCTCCACCGCGGTGTAGCAGTTGGCGACCGACTGCGCCTCCACGCCCTGGGCTGCGTCGACCACCAGCAGCGCGCCTTCGCACGCGGCCAGCGAGCGGCTGACCTCGTAGGAGAAGTCGACGTGGCCGGGGGTGTCGATGAAGTTCAGGAAATAGGTGTTGCCATCCTTCGCCTTGTACGGCAGCGAGACGGACTGGGCCTTGATGGTGATGCCGCGCTCGCGCTCGATCGGGTTCGAGTCGAGCACCTGCGCCTCCATCTCGCGCGCTTCCAGGCCACCACACAGCTGGATGATGCGGTCGGCGAGGGTCGACTTGCCGTGGTCGACGTGGGCGATGATGGAGAAGTTGCGGATGAACCGCATGGAATCGGAGGACATGTGGGGGCGGCGGGACGGCCGTCGTCGGGTCAACGGGCGATTATCGCACGGCCGGGGGAGGTTTCACGGCCACCTCGGCGATCGCGCCGCACCCGCCCGGTCGGACGCCGGGATGGAGCGGCCCAATGGCCGTCCATCCCGGATCGGTCCGCCTTACTGGTCGCCCGCGCCGACCGGGACCGCAACGAAACCGCTGGACCCGTTCGGCGAACGCACCAGCAGCATGGCCACGTCGCCGTCCTTCAGCGGACGCAGTGCCCGCTCCAGCTCGGCGACGCTGCCGACCGGCGTGTTGCGCACGCGCAGGATCACCAGGCCCGGTGCCAGGTTGGCCTCACGCGCGGCCATCGAACTGACCGCGGTGATCCGCACGCCCTCGCCGCTCTCGAGGCCCAGCTGGCGGCGGCTGGCCGCGTTCAGGTCGGCCGCCTCGATGCCGAGCTTGGCGATCGCGCTGGGACCGGCGGCCGGCGCATCGTCGCCGGCATCGGCCGCCATGGTCGACGCACGTTCGGCATCACTGGCCAGCTCGCCCAGGGTCACGGTCAGCTCGCGCGGCTTGCCGTCGCGGATCAGTTCGATCCTGGCCTTGCTGCCCGGCGGCAGCATGCCCACCAGCGGCGGCAGGTCGGAGTTGCTGTTGATCGGCTGGCCGTTGACTCCGGTGATGACGTCGCCGATCTGGATGCCGGCCTTGGCCGCCGCGCTGTCGGGCTCGACGCCGTTGACCAGCGCACCGCGGCTGCTGTCCAGCCCCAGGCCCTTGGCCCGGTTCGCGTCGATCGGCTGGATGGTCACGCCGAGCATGCCGCGACTGACCCGGCCGGTCTTCTTGATCTGCTCGACCGCGCTCATCGCCACGTCGACAGGGATCGCGAAACTCACGCCCATGTAGCCGCCGGAATTGCTGAGGATCTGCGAGTTGATGCCGACGACTTCGCCGGAGGTGTTGAGCAGCGGACCGCCGGAATTGCCGCGGTTGATCGCCACGTCGGTCTGGATGAAGGGCACGTACTGCTGGCCCTGCCCGGCGCTGCGGCCCAGCGCGCTGACGATGCCGGCGGTGACCGACTGCTCCAGGCCCAGCGGCGAACCGATCGCCACCACCCACTGGCCTTGCTTGAGGCTGGCCGACTTGCCCAGGCGCAGCTCGGGCAGGCCCTTGGCCTCGATCTTCAGCAGGGCCACGTCGTAGCCCTCGTCGCTGCCGATCAGCTTGGCCTCGAACTCGCGCCGGTCGGCCAGCTTGACCGTGATGGTGTCGGCGCCGTCGACCACGTGGTGGTTGGTCAGCACGTAGCCGTCATCGGAAATGATGAAGCCCGAGCCCATGCCGCGCCGTGCCGGCGACTGGCCGTCGCCTTCGGGCATGCCGAACCCCGGGCCGAAGAAACGCCGGAAGATCTCCGGGATCTGCGCCTCGTCCGGCATGCCGCCGCGGCGGCTGGCGGCGCGCGGCGAGCTGCGCACTTCGATGTTCACCACGCCGGGCGAGACCTGTTCGACCAGCCGGGTGAAGTCCGGCAGGCCGGTGACCAGCGGCGCGGCAGGCGCGGTCGCCGGCGCGGCGGCCGTGGTGGCCTGCGCCGACGCGGCGGCGGCGTTGTCGGGGGAACGGGCACAGGCGGCCAGCGGCGCGGCCAGCACCAGGGCGGCCAGCATTCCGTTGCGGACACGTGGATTCATGAGGATGCCTCCTATCGACGATGTGGCAAGGGACAAGGCGACGCCGTTCCCGCCGCGGCTGCGGCAGGGCGGACCGGCGACGCCGGACAAGTGAAGGTAAGGGGATCAGCGCCGCGTGGGCGTGTCGGCATCCGGCGGCGCCGGCAGGTCGGCCCGCGGGGAAACCCCTTCGGCAGGCAGCCGCGGCTCGAACGGATAGAACGTGGCGCCGGCATCGCCGCGCTCGCCGATGCTGGCGTTGAACGCCCCCGATGCGGCCTGCGGCAGCGCCGCGCGTGGCCACGGCCGTGCCTGCAGGGGGGCAGCCGAGGCGAAGGGATCGTTGTCGGCCGAGCCGATCGCCGGCACCGCCGCCAACGGCAGGATGTCCGCGACCTGGCGGCTGGCGGCATCCACCGTGCGGTTGTCGCGCACCGGCGCGACGGCCGCGACCTGCACCGGCTCGCGCTCGATCGCGGGCGTCCGCGGTGCCGCCTCGCGGCGGGGCGTGGTCCGCGCCACCGGAGCAGCGGCCGCCGCGACCGCCGCGCTGGCCACCGCGACGGCGGCTGGCGCCGATGCCGGTGCAACGGCGGCTGGGGCCGGCGCGGGCTCGACGATGCGCTGTTCGGCGACCAGCGGTGCGGGGCCGGCATCGATCACCGGGTCCTGCTGCCGGCCGACGAACATGGCGACCACGGCCACCGAAGCGGCCAGCGCGGCGCCACCGCCGCCCCAGCGCGCCCAGCCATGGCGACGCCCGGTCGTGGCGGCCATCGGGCGCACGGCTTCGACCGCGGCTTCGGTGGCAAGCGCCGCGGCGACCCGCTGGCTGAAACCGGCATCGGCGGTGCGGGCGACCTGGCCGCGCATCACGTCGCCGCACAGCTGCCAGCGCTCGTAGCAGCCGGCAAGCTCATCGTCGTGTTCGAGCCGGCGCAGCAGGAAGCGCGCCTCGTCGGGCGCCAGGGCGCCATCGATCAGCGCCGACAGCTGCTGCCGGTGATGGGTCTCGATCTTGTCGGCGCCGACGGCGCCGGGATTCGCTGGGTGACGTTCCTGGCTCATGGACGGTTACGCTCGCGTGTGGCGCTTTGGACATCAAGCAGGGGGCGGAGTTCCGTATCGATCGCTTCGCGGGCACGGAAGATCCGCGAACGCACGGTGCCGATCGGGCAATCCATCTTCTGCGCGATCTCGTCGTAGCTCAGGCCCTCGACTTCGCGCAGGGTGATCGCGGTGCGCAGTTCTTCCGGCAGCGCGTCGACCGCCTTCATCACGGTGCGCTCCAGTTCCTCGCGCATCGCCTCGCGCTCGGGCGTGTCGTTGTCGCGCAGGCGGATGCCACCATCGAACTGCTCGGCTTCGGTGGCATCGATGTCGTCGGTGGGCGGGCGGCGGTTGTGGGCGACCAGATGGTTCTTCGCTGTGTTCACGGCGATCCTGTGCAGCCAGGTATAGAACTGGGAATCGCCGCGGAAATTGCCCATCGCCCGGTAGGCCCGGATGAAGGTGTCCTGGGCCACGTCCTGGCATTCGCTCCAGTCGGGGATGTAGCGCCCGATCAGCGCCACCACCCTGTGCTGGTACTTGCGCACCAGCATGTCGAAGGCCGCACTGTCGCCGCGCTGCACGCGCCGCACCAGTTCGAGGTCCAGTTCCTGCGGTGAATCCTGTTGCATCAACTCGGCCATGCCGGGCCGCACTCCTGTCAGCTCGGCCGATGGCCGTGCCCTGTGACCGCCATTGCCGGAAAAAGTTCGGCGGCCTGGCGAAGGGCCACCCCGGACGGATGAGACGCAAGCATGCGGTCGCACGGGTGAGGCCGCCGTCCCTGCGCCATGCAGGACGTTAACCGCATGTCCGCTAGCGTAAGCCGCCCGGTCCCCGATGCCGCATGCCATGGGTCGTCTATTGGGATTTGACGCCATGGAAACAACCTCGGGATGATACGGCCCTCTTCCATACACAACCGGATGGTTTCGCCATGCTCCCAGGCTTCGACGGACTCCGATTCAGCCACTGGCAGGTCAGACAGCGCGACGACGGCGTCGTGGTGCTGGCCATGGACCGCCAGGACGCCGCGGTCAACGCCCTGTCGCAGGACGTGCTGATCGAGCTGGCCGACATCGTCGAACGCCTGGCGATCGATCCGCCGAAGGGCGTGGTGTTCGCTTCGGCCAAGCCGTCCGGCTTCATCGCCGGCGCCGACCTGAAGGAGTTCCAGGAGTTCGACCGCAAGGGCACCGTCAACGATGCGATCCGGCGCGGCCAGGCCGTGTTCCAGAAGGTCGCCGAGCTGCCCTGCCCGACCGCGGTGGCGATCCATGGCTTCTGCATGGGCGGCGGCACCGAACTGTCGCTGGCCTGCGACTACCGCGCCGCCTCCAATGATGGTTCGACCCGGATCGGCCTGCCCGAGACCAAGCTGGGCATCTTCCCCGGCTGGGGCGGCAGCGCGCGCCTGCCGCGCCTGGTCGGTGCGCCGGCGGCGATGGACATGATGCTGACCGGGCGCACGCTGTCGGCCTCGGCCGCGCGCGGCATCGGCCTGGTCGACAAGGTCGCCGAACCTGCGGTGCTGGAAGACGCGGCCGCGGCACTGGTCCTGCGCGGCCACCAGCGGCCGTTCCGGCAGCGCTTCCTCGGCTGGGCGACCAACACCTGGCTGGCGCGGAAGATCCTCGCACCGCAGATGACCAAGCAGGTCGCGCGCAAGGCGAAGAAGGACCACTACCCGGCCCCGTATGCGCTGATCAATGTCTGGCAGCGCACCGGCGGCAGCGGCATCCAGGCGCGCCTGGACGCCGAACGCAAGGCCGTGGTCAAGCTGGCCGGCACGCCGACCGCGCGCAACCTGATCCGGATCTTCTTCCTCACCGAGCGGCTCAAGGGCCTGGCCGGCAAGGAGCATGGCATCCGCCACGTGCATGTGGTCGGCGCCGGCGTGATGGGCGGCGACATCGCGGCCTGGTCGGCGTACAAGGGCTTCGAGGTGACGCTGCAGGACCGCGAGCAGCGTTTCATCGATGGCGCGCTCGGCCGCGCGCAGGAGCTGTTCGCGAAGAAGGTGCGCGACGAGAGCAAACGCCCGGCGGTGGCTGCGCGCCTGAAGGGCGACCTGGCCGGCGACGGCGTGCCGGACGCCGATCTGGTGATCGAAGCGATCATCGAGCAGCCCGAGGCCAAGCGCGAGCTGTACCAGTCTCTGGAGCCGCGGTTGAAGCCCGACGCCCTGCTGACCACCAACACCTCGTCGATCCCGCTGGACGAACTGCGCGGCCACATCGCGCGTCCGGCGCAGTTCGCAGGCCTGCACTACTTCAACCCGGTCGCACTGATGCCCCTGGTCGAGATCGTCCAGCACGATGGGCTGGATGCGGCGACGGTCCGGCGCCTGGCCGCGTTCTGCAAGGCACTGGACAAGTTCCCGGTGCCGGTCGCCGGTACGCCGGGCTTCCTGGTCAACCGGGTGCTGTTCCCGTACATGCTCGAAGCGGCCAACGCCTACGCCGAAGGCATCCCCGGCGCGGTCATCGACAAGGCCGCGGTGCGCTTCGGCATGCCGATGGGCCCGATCGAGCTGATCGACACGGTCGGCCTGGATGTCGCCCAGGGCGTGGGCGCGGAGCTGTCGCCGTTCCTCGGCCTGCAACTGCCCGCCGCGCTTGCGACGGTCGAGCCCGGCAAGCGCGGCAAGAAGGATGGCCAGGGCCTGTACAAGTGGGAGAACGGCAAGGCGGTCAAGCCGGAGGTCCCGCAGGGCTACGAGGCGCCGTCCGACCTGGAGGACCGCCTGGTCCTGCCGCTGCTCAATGAAGCGGTGGCCTGCCTGCACGATGGCGTGGTGGCCGATGCCGATTTGCTCGACGCCGGCGTGATCTTCGGCACCGGTTTCGCCCCGTTCCGCGGCGGCCCGATCCAGCACATCCGCGCCACCGGCGCCGATGCGCTGCTGGAGAAGCTCAAGGTACTGCAGGGCCGCCATGGCGACCGGTTCGCACCGCGACCGGGCTGGGACAACCCGCTGCTGCGGCAGCCGCCGGAATGAGCGCGCCGATGCGCTGATGCGCCATGGAACGCCCGCCCTGTGCGGGCGTTTTCACGTCTGCAACCGGGCGGGCCCGGCGGCACGTGGTGATGCGGGCCCCAGGCGATGGCCGGCCCTTCCACTCGCTGCGTCCATGCGGTCGCCCGGTCGGGCATCGGCCCGCGATCAGAGGCCGGCGGGACCCGATTGCCACCACTGCCCGAGCAGCCAGAGGCCCGGCAGCAGTTGCACGAGCAGCATCGTGGCCGTCAGCCGCGCCCAGGCGCCACTCCGCAGCCGCCAGACCGCGAGCAGACCCATCGCCAGCACCACCACCGAGCCGCAGGCCCAGGCGAACCAGAGCACGCCACGGCCGATGCAGCCGACGTTCTCGCAGTACATGCCGTACAGGGGAAACGCGGCAACAGCCAGTGCGCTCACGGCGATGGCATGCAGGCCCGCCAGCACCCGCCAGCCGCGGTGCACCGGCCGGGTGCCGCCGGCCGCGGCAGGCGTAGACCGTCGCCCCACGTCGGCACTCACTCGACACCGGCCTCGCGCAGCATCCGCCGCAGGAAGGCGATCTGCGCATCGCGCCGGTCGGGGCCGTCGTAGCGTCGCACCACCCACCACTCGTGTGCGCTGATGCTCTCACCCGGCTGCAGGGTCTCGTACGGCCCGTGCACTTCCAGTTCGAGCAGGCCGGTCGGCACCTGCCCGGGCTTCCAGTCCAGGTACAGCTCCACCTGCCCCTGCTCGGGATGGATCCGCGCGCGTGGCTGGTGCTCGAAATGGATCAGGAACGCCTGGCCGGCCGCGAATCCCGCGATCCAGCCCGCACGTGGCTGGATGAACACCTTGCCGCGCCGCCCCTGCCTGCCCTCGGCTGGCGGCAGCAGTTCCAGCGAGAACAGGCCGTCGGCCGTGGTGCTGACCAGGCCGTCGTAGGTGTCGTCCATGTCCGAGCGCACGCGCAACCCGCTGCCGTCGGCCGCCAGTGGCACGTAGACCCGGGTTTCCGGATGCACCCGCGTGTTGAACCAGATGTCGCGCGCGACCGGCTCGGCGCGGGTGTTGCGCATCTCGACGGTGAGCTCGACCGCGTCGGGCCGCTGCGGCGCCAGGGTGAAGCTCTGGGTGAGCTGCACGCCGCTGACCGGGCTGGCCGCGCCCTCGACCACCAGCCGCTGCGGCTCGTTCACCAGCACCCTGGCCTCGGCGTAGGCCAGCCACGGATCGGGCGGCCAGTCGGCGGCGGCGGCGCGGCGGGCGGGATTGACGGTCTGGTCCCGCCACCAGTCGCGCTGCGGACCGGCCCAGATCTCGTGGCCGAGATAGCCGATGTTGCCGGCGTCGGCGTGCACCCTGGGGTGCGGCTGGTCGCGCAGGGCGTCCTCACCCACGGCCAGCAGGTTCGGCGCGCCGCGTGCGCCGAAATGCAGCACGCGGCCACCCAGCGTCGGCAGCACCTCCAGCCGCAGCTGCGGGCTTTCGAGCACCAGGCGCCGCTCGTCGACGGGCGCCTGCGCCGCGGCGGACGTGGCCAGGCCGGCGGCCAGGATGGCCGGGGCGATCAGCGCGGTCAGGCGCATCGGTGTCCTCCCGTTATGCGGACCGACGGCCTCGACGGACGCCGGCCCGGCTCACATGGTCTGGGTCGGCTTGTCCGCGTTGAGGGTGCCGGCCAGCAGGGTTTCGATCCGGTTCTTCACGGTTTCGCCCTCGCTGGTCTCCGGGAACTGCACGCCGATGCCGGCCACGCGGTTGCCCTGCGCGCCGGCCGGGGTCACCCACACGACCTTGCCGGCGATCGGCAGGCGGTCGCTGGAATCGGGCAGGGTCAGCAGCAGGAACACCTCGTCGCCGAGGAAGTAGCGCTTGGGCGTGGGAACGAAGATGCCGCCATGGCGGATGTAGCCCATGTAGGCGTTGTACAGCGCGGCCTTGTCCTTGACCGCCAGCGACAGGATGCCCTGGCGTCCGCTTGCAGCACTCATCGACTCTCCCCTTTTCCTGCCTGCGCGCGCATGCCGTCGCGCCAGGCCAGCAGCAGTTCCACCAGCACCAGGTCGGCGCGGACCGTGGTCCGCAGCAGGTCGCGCGCCCGGTTGGCCGCATCGAACCACGTCGACAGCTTGTGCAATCGGTCCGGGTCGGTCAACCCGGTGCCGCCGGCCTGCGCCAGCGCGAACTCGGCGGCATGGCGCAGGCGCTCGGCGCTGCGCTCGTCTCCGGCCCAGCGCAGCGCCACCTCCATCGGATCGGCGCGACCGGCGGCAATGCCGCCGAGGTCGGCGGCCACCTCGCGACGCAGCGTCAGGCCGTCGCCGGACAGCCAGGCATCGGCCAGGCCCGGATGTCCACGCGCGGCGTCCAGCGCCTCGGCCGCCGCCGTCTGCCCGTGCCCGCGCGCGTGCAGCCACTGGGCCGATTCCTCGCGCGGCGGCAGGCGGAACTCCAGCCGCTGGCAGCGGCTGCGGATGGTCGCCGGCAGGCGCCCGGGCTGCGCGCTCACCAGCCACAGGTAGCGGCCGGCGGCCGGCTCCTCCAGCGTCTTCAGCAGCGCATTGCAGGCGGCCGTGTTGATGGCATCGGCCGGGTCGATGATCGCGACCTGGGCGACGCCGTACTGCGGCGTCAGCGCCATCTTCTGGCCCAGCTCGCGGATCTGGTCGATCACGATTTCGGTACGCAGCTTGCTGCCGTCCCGGTTGGGGACGAACGACACCACGTGCAGGTCCGGATGCGTGCCGGCGGCGATCAGCTGGCGGGTGCGCGCAGCCTGCGCAGCGTCGCCGGCCGACAGCACGTGCTCGGCCAGGCGCTCGGCGACCGCACGCTTGCCCAGCCCGGCCGGACCGCACAGCAGCAGCGCATGGCCCAGCCTGCCCGAATCCAGTGCGGCCAGCGCCTGGTCGTGGATGCGCTGCTGCCACGGTGCGAACACTGCCGCACTCATGCCTGCGCTCCCAGCCAGGTGGTGACCGCCGTGGCCACCGCTTCGCCCACGCCCTGCGGCGGCAGCGATGCATCGATCAGCCGGAAACGCGCCGGATCGGCCTGCGCGCGCCGGCGGAAACCGCCACGGACACGCTCGAAGAAGTCGTCCTGCTCGCTCTCGATCCGGTCCGGCCACAGGTCGCGGCTGCTGGTGCGTGCGCGGCCCACGCGCACGTCCAGGTCCAGCAGCAGGGTCAGTCCCGGACGCAGGCCGACCGCACGCTGCTCCAGGTCGGCGATCCACGCCGCGTCCAGGCCACGGCCGGCGCCCTGGTAGGCGTAGCTCGAATCGGTGAAGCGGTCGCTGATGACGAACGCGCCGCGCTGCAGCGCCGGTGCGATCACCCGGCGCACGTGCTGGGCGCGCGCGGCGAACACCAGCAGCAGCTCGGTTTCCGCCTCCAGCGGTTCGACCTCGGCATCGCCATCGGGCGTGCGGTCCAGCAGCAGGCCGCGGATCCGCTCGGCCAGCGGCGTGCCGCCGGGCTCACGGGTCAGCACCACCTCGTGGCCGAGCGACTGCAGCAGGCCGTGCAGCGAGGCGATCGCGGTGCTCTTGCCCGCACCTTCGCCGCCCTCCAGGCTGATGAAATGCGGATGTCCCGGCACACGCTGCGTCACGGCGCGTCGCCTTCGTCCTGCGCCTGCGCGGCGTGCTCGTCGCGGCAGTTGCGGCGCCGCTGGTAGCAGTCGACCGCCGCATTGTGCTCGGCATACGTCGCCGAGAAGATGTGACTGCCGTCGTTGCGCGAGACGAAGAACAACGTATCGCCCGGCTCCGGATCCACCGCCGCCTGCAGCGCCGCGCGCCCGGGCATCGCGATCGGGGTCGGCGGCAGGCCGGTGCGGGTGTAGGTGTTGTAGGGCGTATCGGTGGTCAGGTCGCGCTTGCGGATGTTGCCGTCGTAGGCACTGCCCATGCCGTAGATCACGGTCGGGTCGGTCTGCAGCAGCATGCCCTTCTGCAGCCGGCGGGCGAACACGCCGGCGATCTGGCGGCGCTCGCTGGCCTTGCCGGTTTCCTTCTCGACGATCGAGGCCAGGATCAGCGCCTCCTCGGCCGAGGCCAGCGGCAGGCCGGGCTTGCGCCCCTCCCAGGCCTGCGCCAGCGCGGTGACCATCGCCGCGTGCGCGCGGCGCAGCACGTCCAGGTCGCTGTCGCCCTGCTGGTACAGGTAGGTTTCGGGCAGGAAACGCCCCTCCGGATGCTGGCCGGCGACGCCGAGCGCGGCCATCAGCGCGGCATCGTCCAGGTCGGCGGTCTCGTGGCGCAGCGGCTCGGCCGCGGCCAGCACCGCGCGCACCTGGCGGAAGTTCCAGCCTTCGACCAGGGTCACGCGGTAATGGATCACCCGCCCGTCGCGCATGCGCTGCAGCAGCTCGCGCGGGCTCAGTTCCGGGGCCAGCGCGTACTCGCCGACCTTCAGCCGGCCCGCGGCATCCATCTGCCGCGCCAGCAACTGCCATTCGATGTCGTGGCCGGTGTCGATACCGGCCGTGCGCAGCTTGCGCAGCACGGTCCTGAAGCCGTCGCCGCGCTCGACCTGCAGGCTGGGCGCCGGCGTGCCGGCGACCGGCGTGTCGGCGAACCGCTGATAGTGCAGCCACGCCCAGGCGGCGATGCCGGCCAGCAGCGCCAGCACGGCCGCCATTCCGAGCACGATCGCCAGACATCCACGCTTACGGCCTGCAGCCACGTCCACCTCGTCCATCGGAAGGCCGCACAGGATACCGCGTCGCGGTTGCGGGCTGGCCGGGCCCGGTGGCCCGCGCTCAGCGCGCCGCAGGCTCCAGCGCGCGCAGCAGACCGCGTGCCTTGGCCCGGGTTTCGTCGAGTTCACGCTCCGGGTCCGAATCGACCACGATGCCGGCGCCGGTCCGGAACCGCAGCATGTCGCCCTGCACCTCGGCGCTGCGGATCAGGATGTTCAGGTCCATGTCGCCGTCGCGGTTGAGCCAGCCGATCGCACCGGTGTAGGCGCCGCGCGGCGTGCGCTCGAGCTCGGCGATGATCTGCATGCAGCGCACCTTCGGGCAGCCGGTGATGGTGCCGCCGGGGAACACCGCGGCGATCACCTGCCCCGGCGTGGCCGCGTCCTGCAGGATGCCGCGCACGTTGCTGACGATGTGGTGGACGTGGGCATAGCTCTCCACCGTCATCAGCTCGTCGACCTGGACGCTGCCGGGCGTGCAGACCCGGCCCAGGTCGTTGCGCTCCAGGTCGATCAGCATCACGTGCTCGGCGCGCTCTTTGGGGTGGCCGACCAGTTCGCGGATGCGCGCGGCATCATCGTCGCCGGGAAAGCGCGGACGGGTGCCGGCGATCGGCCGGGTCTCGGCGACGCGGCCGCGCACCGACACCAGCCGCTCGGGCGAGGAACTGGCCACCGCCCAGCCCTCGCCGGCGAACAGGCCGGCGAACGGCGCGGGATTGGCCTCGCGCAGGCGTGCGTAGAGTGCGGCCGGGTCCAGCGCGCCATCGAAGCGCGCCTGCCAGGCGCGCGACAGGTTGACCTGGAACACGTCGCCCGCGTGCAGGTAGTCGAGCACCCGGGCGACGCCATCGGTGAAGTCGTCGGCGCGATCCTCGTCCAGCACCAGCGGCCCCTGCCAGCGCGGCAGCGCCGGCAGCGAACGGCTGGCGTCGATGTCGGCGCGGATGCGCTCCAGCATCGCCTCATGGTCCGCTTCGGCGACGATCGCGCACTCGCCGGTGACGCGGTCGCGCAGCACCGCCGCCGGGCAGCGCAGCGCCAGCGCCAGCGGACGCGCGCGGGCCGGTGCGACCGGCAGTGCCAGTACCGGCTCGACCTGCATCGCCAGCTCGTAATCCATCAGCAGCGCCCAGCCACCGCGGAACGGCCAGCGCGGCTCTTCGGCCGGCACTCGCAGCGGCGCCCAGGCGGCATCGAGCGCATCGAGGAAGCCACCGGCCAGCGGCTCCCCGCCAAGGGTGCGGGTCACCCCATCCGCATCAAGTTGCACGCCCTCGCCCGGCAACGCGGCCAGCAGCAGGTCCCAACGCCCCTGCGCGGTTCCGGCGGCGACCGATTCGAGCAGCAGCGGGTAGCGCGCCGGCATCAGCCGGTGCAGCGCCAGCAGGTCGGTGTCGGCGGGAAGCGGAAGGCAGCACAGCATCGGACGCCCCTGTATCGATGGAAGGCGGACAGGCGGCCGCACCAGCCCGGACATGCGACGACCGGCCCGTCGCCGGACCGGTCGTGGGGCGGCGGCACCACCACGGATGCCACCGCAGGCCAGCCGGTCCTGCCGGACCGGGTGCGGACTCAGACCCGGCGGAACACCAGCGTGCCGTTGGTGCCACCGAAGCCGAAGCCGTTGGACAGCGCGATGTCGATCCGCTTCTGGCGCGCCACGTTCGGCACGTAGTCCAGGTCGCAGCCCTCGCCCGGCTCGTCCAGGTTGATGGTCGGCGGGATGATGTCGTCGCGCAGCGCCAGCACCGAGAAGATCGCCTCGACGCCGCCGGCCGCGCCCAGCAGATGGCCGGTCATCGACTTGGTCGAGCTGACCATCATCCTGTAGGCGTGGTCGCCGAACGCCCGCTTCATCGCCAGCGTCTCGGCCACGTCGCCCAGCGGCGTGGAGGTGCCGTGCGCGTTGAGGTAGTCGACCTGGTCGATGTTCACGCCGGCGTCCTTCAGCGCCATCAGCATGCAGCGCGCCGGGCCGTCGCCGTCCTCGCTGGGCGCGGTCATGTGGTAGGCGTCGGTGCTTGCGCCGAAGCCGGCCAGCTCGCAGTAGATGCGCGCGCCGCGGGCCTTGGCGTGTTCGTACTCCTCGATCACCAGGATGCCGGCGCCATCGCCCATGACGAAGCCGTCGCGGTCCTTGTCCCACGGCCGCGAGGCGCGGGTCGGATCGTCGTTGCGGGTCGACATCGCCTTCATCGAGCAGAAGCCGCCCATCGAGGTCGGCGAGGAGCCGCGCTCGGCGCCACCGGCGACCATCACGTCGGCATCGCCGTACTGGATCATGCGCATCGCCATGCCGATCGAGTGGTTCGAGGTCGCGCAGGCCGATACCGCGGAAAACCCGGGGCCCTTCAGGCCCTTCATGATGCTCAGGTGGCCCGGCAGCATGTTGATGATGGTGCTGGGGATGTAGAACGGCGAGATCTTGCGCTGGCCGCCCTCGAGGTACTTCTCGGTCTGCTGCTCGATGCCGAGGATGCCGCCGATGCCCGAACCGACGATCGCACCCACGCGCTCGGCGTTGGCTTCGGTGATCTCCAGGCCGGAGTCATCCAGCGCCATCAGCGACGCCGCCATCCCGTAATGGATGAACGGGTCCATCTTCTTGGCGTCCTTCGGATTGACGAAGCGGGTGATATCCAGCCCGCGCACCTCACCGACGATGCGGGTGGTGAAGTTCGAGGCGTCGAACGAGGTGACCTCGCCGATGCCCGAACGTCCGTTGACGATCCCGTCCCAGCTGCTGGCCAGGTCATTGCCCAGAGGCGAGACCATGCCCATGCCGGTGACGACGACGCGACGACGCTGGCTCATACGATTCCTCCACTGCTGCGACTTTCGTGAAAACGCCGGCCGGAGCCAGACGCGCGCGGGGCCGCATGCAGCGGCCCCGGTTGTTGACTGCCGGCGCGGGCCGTCGATGGCCCGCGCCCGGACACGCGTCAGCTCTTGACGTGCGCCTTGATGTAGTCGATCGCCTGCTGCACCGAGGTGATCTTCTCGGCTTCCTCGTCCGGGATCTCGCACTCGAACTCTTCTTCCAGCGCCATCACCAGCTCGACGGTGTCCAGCGAATCGGCGCCCAGATCGTCGACGAACGATGCGCTGTTGGTGACTTCTTCTTCCTTGACGCCGAGCTGTTCGACGACGATTTTCTTGACGCGCTCTTCGATGGTGCTCATAGGTAATGCTCCAGGCGGAGTGGTTTGTAGATCGAACCGCCCGAATGGCGGTGCGGGGTTCACTGTCCGTGAGGCGGATAGTGTAGTCAAAAGCCGCGGCGCCGGGCACTCAGCCCGCAACCGCAACCGAATCAAAAGCTTACGCGGCCTTTGAAAGACAGGGGCTGACCAGCGGTCACGCCATGTACATGCCACCGTTGACGTGCAGGGTCTCACCGGTGATATAGGCGGCCGACGGGCCGGCAAGGAATGCCACCGCGCGGGCGATGTCGGCCGGCTCGCCGAGGCGGCCCAGCGCGATCTGCCCCAGCAGCGCGTTCTTGGATTCTTCCGGCAACTCGCGGGTCATGTCGGTATCGATGAAGCCCGGCGCGACCACGTTGACGGTCACGCCACGGCTGCCGATTTCCTTGGCCAGCGACTTGCTGAAGGCGATGATGCCGGCCTTGGCCGCCGCGTAGTTCGCCTGGCCGGCATTGCCGGTGGCGCCGATCACCGACGCGATGTTGATGATGCGCCCGGTACGGGCCTTCATCATGCCGCGCATGACCGCCTTCGAGGTGCGGTAGACGCTGGTCAGGTTGGTGTCCAGGATCGCCTGCCAGTCCTCTTCCTTCATCCGCATCAGCAGGTTGTCGCGGGTGATGCCGGCGTTGTTGACCAGGATCGAGACCGGGCCGAACTCCTTGGCGATCGCCTCGATCAGCGCCTCGACCGAGGCGGCGTCGGTGACGTCCAGGCGCCGGCCGTGGCCACCGACGGCGGCCAGGCGCTCGCCGATCGCGGCCGCACCGCCGTCACTGGTGGCGGTGCCGATGACGGTGGCGCCCTGGGCGGCCAGTTCGTCGGCGATCGCCGCGCCGATGCCACGGCTGGCGCCGGTGACCAGCGCGATTCCACCCTGCAGGGGCTTGCTCATGATGCGGTTCCTCGATGGGGAATGCCGCGACGCTGCGGCCGCGGCGACAACAGGGCGGCACGCGTACGCGTACCGCCGGACTCTGCGCGGATCAGTGGACCCAGGCATCCAGTGCGGCGGCGAACTCGGCCGGCGTGGCCAGCGGCCGCGCCTCCACCGACTTGTCGATCCGCTTGACCAGGCCGCTCAGCACCTTGCCCGGGCCGCACTCGGCCACCTGGCTCACGCCCCGGGCCGCCAGCGCCTGCACGCAGGAGGTCCACTGCACCGGCAGATACAACTGCTGCACCAGCGCCTGGCGGATCGCGTCGACACCGTCGTGCACCTTGCCGTCCACGTTCTGGATCACCGGAATCTGCGGCGCGGTCCAGGCCAGGCCGGCCATCGCTTCGGCCAGGCGGTTGGCCGCGTCGCGCATCAGCGGCGTGTGCGAGGGCACGCTGACCGCCAGCTTGACCGCCTTGCGCACGCCGCGCTCGGCCAGCAGCGCCAGCGCGCGGTCGACCGCATCGGCATCGCCGCCGATCACGATCTGGCCGGGCGAATTGAAGTTGGCCGGCACCACCACCTGGCTGCCCGCCGCCTGTGCGCAGACCTCGGCGACCAGTGCGTCCTCCGCACCGAGCACCGCGGCCATCGCACCGCTGCCTGCCGGTGCCGCGTCCTGCATCAGCTGCCCGCGCAGGCGCACCAGATGCGCACCGTCCTTCAACGACAGCGCACCGGCGGCGACCAGCGCCGAATACTCGCCCAGACTGTGACCGGCCAGCAGGGCCGGCCGCGCGCCGCGCTGGGACAGCCACAGGCGCCACAGCGCCACGCTGGCCGCCAGCAGGGCCGGCTGGGTGAACTCGGTCCGGTTCAGCTGCTCCTCCGGCCCACCCTGCGACAGCGCCCACAGGTCGACGCCGGCGCCATCGGAGGCCTCGGCGAAGGTGTCACGGATCTGCGGGTGGAGTTCAGCCAGTTCGGCGAGCATGCCCACGGACTGGGAACCCTGTCCGGGAAAAACGAAGGCGAGCGTCGAGTCGGTCACGCGGTCGATGGGCCTGAAAAAGTGAGCGGGAATGATACGTGCGATTGCGCTCGTGCGTCTGTACCGCCGCGTATGCAGCACCGGCACGCATGAACGGGAGGCTGACGGGTGCGCCACCCTGACGCCGGCGCTGCGCCGCCGGTCAGGTGCTGCGCCGTCTGGCCGCTGCGACCGCGGCCCGGAGCGCGGCGAGGCTGTCGCGGGCCGGTGGATGCTCGAACACCGCGCTCTCCGCCAGCGTGTGTACACGTGCACCGCTCCTGAGCCTGATCTCGACGAAGGCCAGATGCTCGGACCAGGAACGGTAGCGCCGCACCGTGAGAATGCTGTGCCTGGACGTGACCGCAGCGATGTCCGCCAGCGCGATCCTCCGATGCGCCGCGTCGCCGACGATCAGGAGCCCATCGCCATCGGGCACGACCGGAACGCACCGGCCCAACCGTCGCCACTCCACCGCGAACCGCCACGCCAGCAGGCCCAGCCCGGCTCCGACCAGCGCCAGGCTGGCAGGCGAGGCGTCGCCGGGCCGGATCAGCAGCAGGATGCCGATGGCCACGAGCATGGACAGGGTGACCGCCCTGTAGAAGTGCGCGCGCTCGAGTTCGGCGAGGCTCAGGAAGCGGACATCCATCGATGCACCCTCGGAGGAAGACGATCATCCGGCCACTCCGCACGCAGGCCGGACCTGCATGCGCAAGGCATCGGCGCCCGACGCGTTCGCGCAGCAACCTGCCCGCTCGCAGTCATGATCCCGCCGGTGGCGGGGGCCCATCCTTCCACGCCCGCATCGTGCTGCGCCAGCATCGACGCCGATCGGCGGCGCTGCTGGCACGCGATGTGTCGACGCCATCACAGCCACGGGCATGCCAGGCACGCCGGACGATAGGGCGTCCGGCACGGCGCAGATCAGGACGGGCACTGAAGACGCCGCCGGGACGGCAGCGTCGGTGCGGCAGAACTCAGTAGCGCAGCAGCGCCGAGCCCCAGGTGAACCCACCACCGAAGGCTTCCAGCAGCAGCAGCTGGCCGCGCTGCACGCGGCCCGAGCGCACCGCCTCGTCCAGTGCCAGCGGCACCGAGCCCGCCGAGGTGTTGCCATGCCGGTCCACGGTCACCACCACCTGGTCCATCGACATGTCCAGCCGCCTGGCGGTGGCTTCGATGATGCGCAGGTTGGCCTGGTGCGGGATCAGCCAGTCCAGGTCGGACTTGTCCAGGCCGTTGGCCTGCAGGGTCTCGTCGACGACCGAATCAAGCGCCTTGACCGCGTACTTGAAGACGTCGTTGCCCTTCATGTTGATCTTGGCGCCGCTCTCGAACCCGACCGACACGCCGACCGGGTCCCACAGCAGCTCCTTCTTGCTGCCGTCGGCATGCAGATGGGTACTGAGGATGCCGGTGTCGGTGTCGGCCTTGAGCACGACCGCGCCGGCGCCGTCGCCGAACAGCACGCAGGTGGTGCGGTCGGTCCAGTCGACGATGCGGGTCAGGGTTTCGGCGCCGATCACCAGCGCGTACTTCGCGTCGCCCGAACGGACGAACTTGTCGGCCACGCTCAGCGCGTAGACGAATCCGGAGCAGGCGGCATTGACGTCCAACGCCGCACAGCCGGCCACGCCCAGCCGCGCCTGGATCAGGCAGGCGGTGGAAGGAAAGATGAGATCCGGCGTGGTCGTGCCGACCACGATCAGATCGAGCTGCGAGGCCTCGATGCCGGCCGCCTCCAGCGCACGCACCGCGGCGTTGTAGCCGAGGTCGCTGGTGGTTTCCGTGTCGGCGGCGATATGCCGCTCACGGATGCCGGTACGGCTGCGGATCCACTCGTCGCTGGTGTCGACGACCTTGGCCAGATCGTCGTTGGTGACCACTTTTTCCGGCAGATAGCTGCCGGTACCGGCGATACGCGAATAGATCCGCTCGCTCATGCGCATTCCCGCTGCTCGGCCCGCACCGGGCCAGGGTCATCACAGGGCGCGCCGCGGGGCGCGCCCGACATCAGGCTCAGTCTTCTTCGACGGCCGAGGTCTTGGTCGCGATGACCTTCTTGCCGCGGTAGTAGCCGTCGGCGGTGATGTGGTGGCGCAGGTGGAGCTCGCCCGTGGTCGGGTCGGTCGCCAGCTGCTTGGCCGTCAGCGCATCGTGGGAACGGCGCTGGCCGCGGCGGGACGGGGTGACACGGGATTTCTGCACAGCCATGGGATTGCTCCAAAACTCGGTTGAATTGCTACTTCGGGTTGCCTCGACGCCACCAAACAGGTGCCGGTCCAGGGCGCCTCAGGCGGCGGCGCGGCCGTCCTACTTCTTTTTCAGGTCCACCAGCGCCGCGAACGGGCTGGCAGCCTGCAGTTCCTCTTCGCTCGCCGACCAGACCTGGTCGACCGGCTCGCTGTCCGGCGAGATCGCCACCACCGGTACGGCCAGGACCAGTTCGTCCTCGACCAGATCGGCGGGCCGCAGCTGGCCGTCTTCCGGCACCAGCAGCGCCTCGTAGCCGGGAGGCAGGGCTGCCTCGTCGGCCTCGTCGCGGATCAGGCCCAGCCGCTGCACGCTCTTCACCGGCAACACGAAACGCTGCAGGCTGCGCTGGCAGAGCAGCGGCAGACCGGCGTCGATCGTGAGTTCGACGAAAGGCACCTTCAGCGTGTCCTGGCCGAACTCCAGCGTGAACGCGCAGGAGCCCTCGGTATCGGCAAGACTGCCGGCCAGCCGGGACATCGCCGACAACGGCAGGGTCCCTTCGAACAGCCGCCTCGCAGCGACCATCCGCCAAGCATCCAGTGTATCGGGGACCTGCACGGCGGACGTACCTGCGGACATAAGCCGCTGAATGTTAAGGATGCGCCCTGCCCCTGTCAAACACCCGGAGCGACCGGGGCCCAGGCCGTTGCCGCCCGGGACCTGCGCCGGCCACACTGACACCCCTTTCCGGCGCTTCCGCGGGCATCCGATGCTGGTCCTGGCCTCCACTTCCCCCTATCGCCGCGAGTTGCTGCAGCGCCTGCGGCTGCCCTTCGACTGCGCGCGTCCGGAGGTCGACGAAACGCCATGGTCGGACGAGCCGGTGCCGGCCATGGTCGCACGTCTGGCCAGGGCCAAGGCAGAGGCGGTGCTGGCCCACCGCACCGGCGATCAGGTGATCGGCTCGGACCAGGCGGCCGAACTCGATGGTCGCCCGCTCGGCAAGCCGGGCAGCCGCGAGGGCGCCATCGCCCAGCTGGAGGCGATGTCGGGGCGCAGCGTGCGCTTCCACACCGCCGTCTGCGTGGCCGATGCGGACCGCCGGCGCGAAGCCGTCGACCTGACGACGGTGCGTTTCAGGCCGCTGTCGCGGGCCGAGATCGTCCGCTACGTGGAGGCGGAACTGCCGCTGGACTGCGCGGGCAGCTTCAAGTGCGAGGGCCTGGGCATCAGCCTGTTCGAGGCGATCGAGTCCAGCGACCCCACCGCCCTGATCGGCCTGCCGCTGATCACCCTGGCACGGCTGCTGCGCGAGACCGGCGTCCAGGCGCCCTGAGCGCGACTCAGCGCAGCATCACCGGCTGCGCCGGCCAGTCCTCGACGCTGCCATCGGCGCCGTGCAGCCGCAGCGACAGCCAGTGCCTGCCGGACGAAAGCTCCGCGGGCACCTGCACGGTCGCGCGGAAGCCGGTACGGGGATGGTGCGGATCGGTGGAGCCGGGCCAGGCCGGACGCACATCCAGCGTGTGTCCGTAGGCGGCGTCGGCAACGGCCTGGCCATCGAGCAGGATCTCGACCCGCGACAACCCCACGCCTTCCTTGAACGCCCAGCCTTCGACGTCGAGCGTGCGGCCGATCCGCGCACCCGCCACCGGCGTATCGATCCAGGCCATGGCCGGCGCCACGCAGGCGCCCTCGGCGCGACCGGGGGGCAGCGGCACCAGCAGGAAGCGCTGGCGCCCGTGATCGACGCTGACCGTCTGCGCCGGCGGCAGCGGGCCGAGCCAATCACACAGCGCGTGGTAGCGCTGCAGCCAGTGCTTGAGCGGCAGGTCGCCGGGCGCCAGCACCAGCAGCCGTGTCAGATGCTGCACGCGCTCGGCCTGCAACCCCCACAGCGCCAGTTGCGGGGCGCGTCCGTGGGCGATGTTGAGCGGGTGGTCGAGCACCGCGATGTCCGGATCGCCGCGCAGGAACCCCAGTTCGGCGCCGACCTTGAAGTTCTCGGCCACCACCACCGTGCCGGCCGGCATCGCCGCGAGCGCGTCGTCGACCGCCTCGGCCAGCGGCTGCCAGCCGGCGAAGTTGCGCGGGTAATGCTTGGAGCCGGCCAGTCCGGCACGTAGTTCGGGGGTGGCCACCACGCCGGCCAGCACCAGCACGGCGGCAAGACCGAGCCCCGACGTGGCCCAGACCAGCCGTCGCCAGCCCTGGCGCGGCCCGCTGAGCAGCATCGCCGCGGCCGGCAGCAGCGCCAGCCACGCCGGCAGCGGCCAGTGGAAGCTGATCCGCTCGCTGTCGGTCACGAAGCCGAGCGCGAAGATGCCACCGGCGGCCAGCGCGGCGAACAGGCCGAGAAAGCGCCACTGCACCCGCATCTCGCCCCCGACGCGCGCGGTGCGCCACATCGCCAGCAGCAGGGTCGCCAGCAGGACCGGCGTGACGAACAGCGCCTGGATCAACGGAAACAGGAAGCCGTCGGCATGCAGCTGCCAGGGATGGCGGTCGACGAGCTGGAAACGCAGCCCCGCTTCGGCGTTTTCCAGGTTCCACAGCAGCAGCGGCACCCAGGCCAGCGCACCGGCCAGCAGCGCCACCAGCACGCGCGGATCGGACAGCAGCCGCCGACCCTGCGGCAGCAGCAGCATCGCCAGCGCGCCCGCCCCCACGGCGCCGGCGAAGCGGTAATGGCTCAGCGCGCCGATCGCCAGGCCCACACCCAGCTGGAACGCGGCACCCGGACCGACGGCGCGCAGCAGGCGCGCAGCGGCGTGCAGGCACAGCAGCGTGGCCAGGGTCAGCGGCACATCGGGAACGGCGAGCACGCCCATCAGCCCCGACAACGGCATCAGCACCGCGAGACTGGCCGCCTGCCAGCCGACGATCGCGCCGAACCAGCGCCGCGCGATGCGCATCACCAGCCAGGGCAGCAGCGCACCGATCAGCAGGAACGGCAGCCGCAGCGCGAATGCGTTTTCGCCACCGATGGCGGTGCCCAGGCGCGCCAGCCATGCGGTCAGTCCCGGCAGATCGGAATAGGCGAAGGCGAGGTGCCGGCCCTCCTGCCAGTAGAACGCCTCGTCGACGAACAACGGCAGCCGGACGGCGATGGCGAACTTCAGTGCGCAGACCACGCCCCACAAGGCGACGAAGGTTGCGCGAGCACGTTGTTCACCCTGCATATCCAGCTACACTCCGTCTTCGGTTTCCGGCACGAGTACACGATGGCGCACACTGCCGAATCACAGGACAGGATCGTAACCGACGCGCAGCTGGACGGACTGCGTCGCGCGCAGGAACAGGTCAACGCGCTGGTGCTCGGCAAGGCGCATGAAGTGCGCCTTGCGTTCGTCGCGCTGCTCGCCGGCGGACACGTGCTGATCGAGGACCTGCCCGGGCTCGGCAAGACCACGCTCGCGCATGCGCTGGCCGCCACCGTGGGGCTCGGCTTCCAGCGCGTGCAGTTCACCTCGGACCTGCTGCCCGCCGACGTGCTCGGCGTGTCGGTCTACGACGCCGGCAGCCGCCAGTTCCAGTTCCATCCCGGCCCGGTGTTCACCCAGGTGCTGCTCGCCGACGAGATCAACCGCGCGCCGCCACGCACGCAGAGCGCACTGCTCGAAGCGATGGCCGAACAGCAGGTCACGATCGACGGCACCACGCACCCGCTGCCCGACCCGTTCTTCGTGATCGCCACCCAGAATCCGGTCGACCTGTCGGGCACCTTCCCGCTGCCGGACTCGCAGCTGGACCGCTTCCTGCTGCGTTTCTCGCTGGGCTATCCGAACCCGGCCGCCGAGCGCGCGCTGCTGACCGGCACCGACCGCCGCGACCTGATCGCGCAGGCCGTCCCGGTGCTGGGCGACGGCGACATCGCCGCGTTGCGCCAGGCCGCCGCGCAACTGCATGCCAGCGAGGCGCTGGTCGGCTACGTGCAGGCGCTGCTGGCGCGCAGCCGGCAGCACCCGGGCGTGCGCATCGGGCTGTCGCCACGCGCGGGGCTGGCGCTGCTGCGTGCCGCGCGCGCCTATGCGTTGCTGCTCGGCCGCCGCCACGTCCTGCCGGAGGATGTGCAGGCGCTGTTCATCGCCGTCGCCAGCCACCGGCTGACACCCGAGCCGGAAGCCGGCACCGGCGACGCGCTGGCCAAGGCGATCCTGCACGCCGTGCCGGTGGACTGATGCCCGGCGCGCTGCATCGGCTCGGCGATGCCCTGCAGGCGCTGGAGCGTCCCCGGCAGCCCGAAGCGCTGCCGGTCGCGATCGGCCGTCGCCGGGTCTACGTGCTGCCCACCCGCTTCGGCCTGTTCTTCGCGGTCCTGGTGATGGGCATGCTGCTGGGCGCGCTGAACTACAACAACAATCCGGCCCTGCTGCTGGCGCTGCTGCTCGGTGCCAGTGCGCTCGCCAGCCTGATCGGCACGCATTTGCAGCTGTCCGGGCTGCGGGTGGAGGCGGTGTCGGCCGAGCCGGTCGCCGCCGGCGATGCGCTGCGCCTGCGGCTGTCGGTCTCGGCCTCCGATGCGCGTGCCCGCCGTGGGCTGCGCATTGCGCTGGGCACCAGCGCCACCCACCTCAACCTCGCCCCCGGCGAGCACGCCGAGGCCACCCTCGACGTGCCCACGGTCCGCCGCGGCCTGATGCCGACCGGGCGTCTGCAGCTCTCCTCGACCCAGCCCCTGGGGCTCGCGCGTGCCTGGGCGCGGACCTGGCCACGGCATGCGTTGCTGGTCTATCCGCGGGCGGAGACGGCCGCGCCGCCGCTGCCGGACACCGCCGCCGACGGCAGCCACAGCCGGGTCGACGCGCTCGGCGACGACCCGCACCAGCTGCGCGCCTACCGCCAGGGCGATGCGCCGCGGGCGATCGCCTGGAAGCACTCCGCACGCCGTGACCAGCTGGTGGTGCGCGAGTACGAGCGCAGCCACGGCGAGGACATCGTGCTGGACTGGCACGCGCTGCCGCCGCTGCCCCACGAACAACGGATCTCGCGACTCGCGCACTGGGTCGACCAGGCCGAACGCCTCGGCCTGCGCTACCGGCTGCGCTTGCCGGGCACGCCTGCGCTCGGCCCGGCCACCGGCAGCGAGCACCGGCATGCCTGCCTGCGCGCGCTGGCGCTGATGCCGCATGGCTGACGCCACGTCGCCGCCGCTCGATCCGGTCAGCCGCGCCTGGGCGCTGGGCACGGCCGCCATCGCCCTGCTGACCCTGCTGATCGAGTTGCCCCCCGGGCTGGCCGGCGGCTTCGGCCTGGCCGCGCTCGCGGTGGCCGCCCTGTCGTGGCGCAACCCCCTGCCCGGCTGGCTGCGCCTGCTGCTGACCCTGGCGATGGTGGCGGCGGTGTTCGCGGCGATGGGCACCCGATTGGGCCGCGACACCGGCTGCGCGCTGCTGGCCGCGATGCTGGCGATCAAACCGTCGGAAACCCACGGCCTGCGCGATGCGCGCAGCCTGGTGGGCTTCGCGTTGTTCGCCCCCTTCGCCGCATTCCTGCTCGACCAGGGGCCGCTGGCGATGCTGCTCGGGCTGGCCTCCGCGCTCGGTGCGCTGCTGACCCTGCAACGGCTGGCCGACCTGGAGGCCGGCATCGCACCCTTGACGCTGCGCGGACGGCTCGGCACCACGACCCGCCTGGTCGCGCTCGGCGTGCCGCTGGCGCTGGTGGCGTTCTGGCTGTTCCCACGCCTGGGCAGCCCGCTGTGGGGCGTGCCGGAGCGGGCCGTGGCCAGCACCGGCCTGTCCGACAGCATGAGCCCGGGCGGCTGGCTGGACCTGATGGCCGACGACGCACCGGCGCTGCGGGCCGAGTTCGCCGGCGCCATGCCGGACGCCCGGCAGTTGTACTGGCGCGGGCCGGTGCTGCCGGACTTCGACGGCACCACCTGGACGCGTTCGCCGTGGGCCGAAGGGCTGCCGGTGCCGCAGGTCCGCAGCGGCGACGTGGCGTGGGACTACGAGATCGAGATGGAGCCCACCGACCAGCGCTATCTGGTCGCGCTGGACCTGCCGACGACGGCGCCCGATGGCGCCCGGCTGCGGTCGGACTACGGGCTGCAGAGCGGGCGCTCGCTGTCGGCCACCACGCGCTGGCGGCTGCGCTCCGCACCGCCGCTGCAGTTCGAGAACACCCTGAGCCCGGTCCTGCGCCAGCAGGCGCTGGCCCTGCCGTCGGACCGCAACCCGCGCACGCTGGCGCTGGCGCGGCAGTGGCGCGATGACGCCGGCGACGACGATGGCGCCATCGTCGACCGCGCCCTGGCGTGGATCGGCCAGGAGTTCGCCTACACGCTGGACACGCCGCTGCCGGGGCGTCACGGCACCGACGAGTTCCTGTTCGACCAGAAGCAGGGCTACTGCGAACATTTCAGCTCCGCATTCGCGGTGCTGATGCGCGGCGCCGGCATCCCGGCACGGGTGGTGACCGGCTATGCCGGCGGCTATCGCAATCCGTTCGGCGGCTACTGGATCGTGCGGCGCATGGACGCGCATGCCTGGGTCGAAGTGTGGCTGCCGCAGCGCGGCTGGGTCCGCGTCGACCCCACCGCAGCGGTCGCGCCCGAGCGGATCTACGACACCGTCGAACAGCGCGTGGGCACCACCGGCGGCGCCGACACGCTGGGCATGCTGCGGATGGGCGGCATCGGCGACCTGGGCGACTGGCTGCGCCGCAGCTGGAACACCGTGGTGGTCGGCTTCGATGCCGGACGCCAGCAGGCGATGCTGCGGCCGATGGGCATCGACCGGCTGACACCGACGCAGCTGCTGGCGATCTTCGCCGGCCTGGCCGGCGCCAGCCTGCTGGGCATGGCCTGGCTGCTCGCCCGCGGCGAGCGCGAACGCGATCCGCTGCTGCGGGCCTGGCACCTGCTCTGCGCGCGCTATGCGCGTATCGGGCTGGGGCGGGCGCCGCACGAGCCCGCGCTGGCGTGGGCGCAGCGCGTCGGCCGGCTTGCGCCGGACACCGCCGACACCCTGATTCCACTCAGCCGCCGTTTCGCCGCTGCGCGCTACGCTGGCGCCGTTGGGGGGATGGACCAACTGGTCCGCGACCTGCGGCGCCACCGCCCACGCCCTTACCGGAGATCGACATGAAGGCCCGCTTCCTGATCCTTGCCGCCGCCAGCGCACTGCTCGGCGCCTGCGCCACCGCCCCGCAGCCGCTGCAGGGCGCGTTCCCGACCGTGACGCCGCGCGATGCCGTGGCCGGCGCCCAGACCGGCGCGACAGTGCGCTGGGGTGGCCGCATCGTCGAGACCACGCCGCAGCAGGACCGCACCTGCTTCCAGCTGGTGTCCGTGCCGCTCAATGCCAGCGGTCGCCCGGACAGCCGCTCCGAGGATGCCAGCCAGGGCCGCTTCGTCGCCTGCCGTGCCGGTTTCTACGACCCGGCCGTGTTCGCCGAAGGCCGCGAGGTCACCTTCGTCGGGCGCGTCGAGGGCTACGAATCGGTCAAGATCGGCGAGTACGACTACCGGCTGCCGAAGCTGGCCGCCGACGTGGTCTACCTGTGGCCGGTCGTGCGTGAGGTCGACGTGATCCAGGCCTACCCGAACCCGTACTGGGGCCCGTCGCCGTACTGGGGCCCGTACCGCGGCTGGGGCTGGTGGGGCTGGTAATCCCCGCTCCATCGCTGCAACCCGCAACGCCGCCCGATGGGCGGCGTTGTCGTTTCGGGCATCGGGATCGATGGCGCCGCATGACGTCTGCTGCCGGGCAGCGCGACCCGCGTCCGCACATGCCTGCTAATGACTGCGGACCGGCGCACCGACTGGTTGCGGCAGACTGCAGAAGGCCTGCGTGCCCACTGCAGACTCCATGCACGCGGTCGTGCTCGACCGGCTCGCGGCCGTGAGAGACGCCCCGGAAGTGACCGGCCGCGCCCAATGACCAGCGCCGGACGACGCGCAGTGCGCGCCCTGCCACGCCGCAGCCGTATCAGGCGCCGAAATGCCCGAGCGGCGCGCCGGCCAGCAGGTGCAGGTGCAGGTGGAACACGGTCTGGCCGGCATGCTCGCGGCAGTTCATCACCACCCGGTAGCCGTCCTGCGCCAGACCTTCCTTCCGCGCCCAGGACGCGGCGGCCAGCATCAGCCGGCCGAGCAGCTGCGCCTGTTCCGGCGTCGCATCGTCCAGGGTCGGGATCAGCACGTTCTTCGGAATGAAGAGCACGTGCACCGGCGCCTGCGGCGCGATGTCGCGGAAGCCCAGGACCTCGTCGTCCTCGTACACGATCGTCGCCGGAATCTCGCGGCGCAGGATCCGGCCGAACAGGGTGTCGTTGTCTTGCATCGCTGGTCTCCTGGTGGATGGGCGGGAGGCGTTGCCGCGGCTCAGCGCGGCATCTCGCCGCGGGTGCCGAAGGCATGCGACAGGGTGCCGCGGTCGACGTATTCCAGCTCGCCACCCAGCGGCAGGCCCTGGGCCAGACGGCTCGGGCGCACGCCGTGCTGCCGCGCCAGCTGGGCCAGGTAATGCGCGGTGGCCTCGCCTTCGACCGTGGAATTGGTGGCGATGATCATCTCCTCGACACCGCCCTGGGCCAGGCGCGCATCGAGCACATCCAGGCCGAGTTCGCGCGGACCGATGCCGTCCAGCGGCGACAGCCGCCCCTGCAGCACGTAGTACAGCCCGCGGAAACCGGTCGAGGCCTCGATCACCAGCCGGTCGGCCGGGCTTTCGACCACGCACAGCTGCTGGCGGTCGCGGCCGGCGCTGGCGCAGATCGCGCAGACCTCGGTTTCGCTGAAATCGCGGCATTGGCTGCAGTGGCCGATCCGCTCGATCGCGCTGGCCAGGGTGTCAGCCAGGCGCTGGCCGCCCTCGCGGCCGCGCTCGAGCACGTGGTAGGCCATCCGCTGCGCGGTCTTCTGGCCCACGCCCGGCAGCACGCGGAACGCGTCGATCAGTTGTTCGAGCAGTGAGGACATGGGCGTCGGGCCTGGAGCGGGAATGCACCGCGAAGGGATGGACAGCGGCTTTCGCCTTGCCCCTTCACCCTTCCCGCTTCGCCATTCCCGGCTCCATTCAGAACGGCAGCTTCATGCCCGGCGGCAGCGGCATGCCGGCAGTGGCTTCGCCCATCCGCGATTTCGATTCGACGTCGACCTTGTTGGAGGCATCGTTGAACGCCGCGGCGATCAGGTCCTCGACCATCTCCTGGTCGGCCAGGATGGTCGGATCGATGCGCACCTTGCGGCACTCCTTGGTGCCGCTCAGGGTCACGCTGACCATGCCGCCGCCGGCGCTGCCGGTGATCTCGAGCCTGGCCAGTTCTTCCTGCGCCTTCTGCAGGTTTTCCTGCATCTTCTGCGCCTGTTGCATCAGCTGGGCGATATTGCCGCGCATGTTCGTTACTCGCTGTAAGGACGGATGGAGTCGGGCACGACGCGGGCGCCGTGCTGTTCGATCAGGCGCTTGACGTCCGGATCGTTGAGGAAGCTGTCTTCGGCCGCGGCCTGGCGCGAATCGCGGTCGCGGTCGATGCGCCGGTGCAGGGTCTCGGCGTCGGCCGCGGCGGAGGCATCGAACACGATCTTCGGCGCGCTGCCGAGCTGGAGCGCCAGCGCCTCGGCCAGGGCCGCGACCTGGCTGTCGCCACGCAGGTATTCGAAGCCCGGATCCAGCGCCAGGGTCAGCACGCCGTTGGCATGGGACACGAAGGCGCTGTGCGCGGCCAGCATCTTCGCCGGGCCACGCAGGTCGCTGGTGGTCACGCGCTGCAGCCAGTCCTCGGCATCGTCGATGACGCGACCTTCGATGGCAGGCACGGCGGCGCGGGCGACGATGATCGGTGCCGATGCAGGGGGCGCAGGCGGCGCTACGTGCACTGCTGGCTCGGCCGCCGCGGGAATCGCGGGAGCGGCTTCGGTCTGGACCGGTACCGGCTCCTGCGGAGGCGGCGCCATCGCCATGTCGGGCGCCGGAGGCCGGATCCCGGAGGGCGCCGGCGTCTGGGCCTGCGGCGGAACTGGCGCGGTCTCGGCCAACGCGGCTTCGGGCTGCGGAGCCGCTGAAACGGGGGCAGCCTCGTCCACCTCCTTCGATGCGGCCGCGGCGGAGGCCATGCCGGACGCCGGATCGGGCGTCCCGGTTCCGGCAGTGCGACCACTTCCCGCCGGCGCGCTGCCGCCCGTCACCGGCTGGGCGACATCGTGCGGACGGAACGCCAGCATGCGCAGCACGGTCATCTCGAAGCCGACGCGGTGGCTCGGCGCAAGCTCGAGCTCGCGCTTGCCGTTGACCGCCATCTGGTACCACAGCTGCACGACCTCGGGCCGCAGCGCGGCGGCGAAGCCGTCCACGTCCAGCTGTTCGGCATCGACCGGCGCACCCGGCACCAGCTGCCGCACCTGGATCCGGTGCAGTGCCTCGGCCATCGCCTCCAGCACGTTGCCCCAGTCCGGCGAGAAGCCGGCCAGCGACTCGACGGTCTGCAGCAGGCGCTGGCCGTCGGCATCGCGCAGCGCGTCCAGCAAGGCCCCGACCTGGGTGCGGTCGACGCTGCCCAGCATGCCGCGCACCACGTCGCTGCGCAGCGCGCCGCCGGCGTAGGCGATGGCCTGGTCCAGCAGCGACAGGCCGTCGCGCAGGCTGCCATCGGCGGCGCGCGACAGCTGCCGGATCGCATCGGCGTCGGCCTCGATCTGCTCGGCGGCCAGGATCCGGGTCATCTGGCCCTCGATCTGGTCCTCGTCCAGGCGCTTGAGGTTGAACTGCAGGCAGCGGCTGAGCACCGTCACCGGCAGCTTCTGCGGATCGGTCGTGGCCAGCAGGAACTTCACGTGGCCCGGCGGCTCTTCCAGCGTCTTCAGCAGCGCGTTGAACGCCGCCTTGGACAGCATGTGCACTTCGTCGATCAGATAGACCTTGTACTTGCCGCGCGAGGGCATGTACTGCGCGTTCTCGATCACCTCGCGCACGTCGTCCACACCGGTGTTGGACGCGGCGTCGATCTCCAGCAGGTCGATGTAGCGGCCGGCATCGATGTCGGTGCAGGCCGCACAGGTGCCGCAGGGCTCGGCGCTGGTGCCCTGCTCGCAGTTCAGCGACTTGGCGAAGATGCGCGCGATCGTGGTCTTGCCCACGCCGCGGGTGCCAGTGAACAGGAACGCGTGGTGGACGCGCCCGGTATCCAGCGCATTGCCCAGCGCGCGGACGACATGTTCCTGCCCGACCAGCTCGGAGAACCGCTTCGGGCGCCACTTGCGGGCAAGGACGAGATAGGACATCAGGCAACCGTCATGACCAGAAGCGGCATTGTGCCATGCCCGGCCGGGCCGGCAGCCCCTTCGCGCCGTGCCGCTTGTGGCGAACCCGCGCGACCGCTAGACTTTGCGCCCCTGCTGCCCGCCCCGGCGGTCGGCAGGTCCCGGAGAGGTGTCCGAGTGGTTGAAGGAGCACGCCTGGAAAGTGTGTAAGCGTCTAAACCGCGCTTCGGGGGTTCGAATCCCCCTCTCTCCGCCAGATACGAAAAGCGAAGGCCCCCGAAAGGGGGCCTTTTTCGTGTCCGGCGATGAGGGGAATCTGGATGCCCCCCCAGAAAAAGAAAAAACTGGGTCGTCCGCCTGCGCAGCGAGCGGACTCGAGGGCCAAGCCGTCGCCCCAGAGTGGCAAGGCGCAGACCGCCGTGGTGCCCTCCCCCCTTTCGGCTCGTTGGCTCACCTGCCCTAGCGACCGCCACCCACAGACACCGCTGAAACGGCGCGGCAAGAACAATCAACCCGAAACTAAACCTGCCCCCGTTCGCTGGCCGGACGCCCTTCGCTGCCCCACGGACGTTCGTGCGGGAGCCCCACCCGGGGCTCCCCTACGCCAAGTCCTTCTTTCGTGCGCGTTCCAAGTCCTTAGGCAACTTCAGTGGCACATTTGCATCGAAGTTCAGCTCGCGCGGTACATTCAACCAGAACGATTCGATAGCCTCGGCAAACTCATCCAGATGCGTATCGGTCACCTTCATGCTGGTGTCGTCAGGAAAAGCCCGAACCAACCCGTTCACCAAAGGAACAAACTCCGGATAGGCCTGTCGAAGATCATCCATCGAGGGCCCCTCACCGTGCTTGAACACATTGACGACCAATCGCATTGCATCCAAGCGAGAATATCCTGGGAACGTTGCGGTTTTCCATCCAAGCGCCTCTACTAGCGATTCTAGCTGCGAGCTATCCATCGTCCACATTGCTCTTCTCGAGTGGACACCTATAACAAACCCGGGTAGCCGAAGCTGATCCACCAAGAGCCGTCGCCAAGCTTTGTCCCAGTGATGGAACATACCGGCGACAACGCTTAGGCGAGTCCTCTCATGCATTTCTGAGAGCAGATCGTAGAACATGATTCCATGATTTTGCGCATCCTCAGCCTGCTGCCCCTCGTCGTGGATGTCGGGATTGAAGTTGCGACCGGACTGCTCCCAATGGGCGTCTGCTGCCGCATCTGCCTCCGCCGATATATTCCCAAATGTCGAAAGCAGCCTCTCTTTGGCCCGCTGGACATAGAAGCGATGCCCCACGATCAGCGTATGTCTGACTGGATCATCCAACATGAAAGCGGAACGCATCTTGGAGGTCATGCTTCTTCCTCGACTTCAACCGGAAGCTGGGACAACCAATCCACCATCGCCCGAATTCCTGCTGCATCCGCACAAGTAGCGTCCAAACCCTTGGTCTCAATATCAATCTGACAAGTGAGCCAAGCATGTTCGGTTTTTTGCCCGAGCCCAACGTGAGGCTCTATAGCCCCACGACTCCAGAGCCAGATGGATTGACCTCGGAGCTTGGTCACCAACGAATCGATGTGAGCACTGGCATCCGCCTCCCCGGCCAGAACCTCAAATGCCCTAGATGCCGGACCGCGCGCGTCTTTCTTCGGCAGACCGCTTGCGTCCAGTGTGATGGCATCATTCTGAGCAAGTCTCGCAAGGATTTCCCTGCACGCAGCGATGTCAGGATCATCGTCGGCGAGGAACCCATGCGCCTGCGCGTGCCGGAAGGCGTAATCGAGATCCACTATGGCGCACGCTGGAAGACCCAGAGCCGCGAGGACCTCTATCGACTTCTTGGTGTCGGCTACACCGCTCATTGGCACAATCGCCAGCGACGATTGGCCCAGTGTCTTACCTGCAATGGCCTGGAAGAGACATGGGAGCAGTCGAAGCTCTGTCTTTCCTTCCGCCAACACCACCTTGTCAGCGAACAACACCTGAGAAGAGTTGGTCAGACTAAAGATTTGGTGCATCTGGTGGGTAGGATTCTCCACCAACTGCTCTATGACGGATAGCAGGCGCGGCCTTGCTTTTGTCCCGTGGGGATGCTTCTTGGTCATCAACAATGCGTTTTTCGCATCCTTGGCAAGGATCATCTGCGCGGAGTGCGTCGAGAACACAACCTGATACCCCAGCTCCGACAAAGCACGAAGCGCTTCACGCACCTGTTCCACGGCGAAGGGGTGCATGAACAGCTCTGGCTCATCCACTAGGAGCAAGGTCGCGCCACCAGCGGCTGCCGCCCCTCTCTTCAAGTCAGCCAAATGCCGGACCATGGCCATCTGAATGGCCCGCTGCGCTCCATGCCCATATGAACCAAAGGAACGCCCCTGCCCTCCACCCTCGTAGACCTTGACGGTCCCCGCCTTAATCAGGTCGTTGAAAGCTGGAACAGGAAAATCAAGTTTGATACTGATTCCGGGGAAGAGGTCCGAGATCTTGCCGTTGATGGACGCATCGATACGACCCAACTCGTCAAAACGGTCGTCACCTTCAGCTGAAATCATCCCAAAAATGGCTGCCAAATGAGGAGTCAACGTTTGCTCGTGCTGCTCTTGAATGGCAGATAGCATAGATGCAAGCAGCTTTCCGATGGTCGTAGTCGTCTTGGCCTTGCTCGCATCCTCCTCCGCATTCTCCATCGCCCCAATGCGGATGGGATCCGGGAACAGAGCAGTGATGGCGTTATCGATTCCCGCAGGATTAGGGTCCCACTGGTTGGTAGCCGGGTCTAAAACCATCAATGTCACCTCTCCGCCAGGCACTTCCTGGACCCGCCGAATGCGCAGGATCCCATCCTGTATGTGCGGCTCGATCTTCTTCCGGTGCTTGCCTTCTAGGACATCTAGATCAGCATCCGTTATACCGACCAGCGTCCCAGTGACTTGGACAGGTTGGCCGGGGTCATGGAAGTCTTCCAAACCTAGCTTGGTCTTCCTAACTAACCACTGCAACGCTGTCAGGCAGTTGCTCTTTCCGCAGTTGTTCAATCCCACTAGCGGCGTGAAGCTAGTCAGTTGCAGGCTAGTCGAGATACACGACCGAAAGTTAAGAACTTCCAAATCTGAGATATGAACAGCCATTCCATTGCCCCTTCCTTGATTGTCCGCTTAGCCTTTGCAAAAAGCGCCGCAAAGGCACCCTAAGACGTTTACGGCAGGGTCCGGCTGTACTTAATCCTGCAGCAGAGGGCTTCACCCCGAATCCATCGACCAAGGGTCCGATGACCCTACGAAATCCGATCGTGTTGGGATGGATTAATCTTGCTGGACGCACTGCTCATTCGACCGTTGCGCGCTGCACCTCAGTGGACGTACGGGAGTGGCACTATGCGCACGTCAGGCGATAACGGTCCATGCGCGCTCGCGCTGAGCCAGCTAGCGACAGACCCTGAGGTCATCGCTGGGGATATCACCTTCTGCTTCTGCACTTCGATATTTTATGAAAGTACGTGCGCAGCCTCTGACTTGGGCTTGGATTCGTGCTTAGACCGGTGTACGTGCTCAGCGCGCACCCCCGCCGCGCTCAAGCGCATCCAGCTGATCCTGCACGCGCTGCAGCTGCGCGCGCATGGTCTGCAGTACCGGCGCTGGCCGGGACAGCGCGCGCAGCCCCAGCACAGCGGCCACGGCCGCAGCCAGGAACAGCGCACCGAGCAGGGAGTTGGCGGCGATGCTGCCCCAGTACCACGGCGCATCAGGATGGAGCTGCCGGCAGTCGAGGGTCGACAGGCGCGGACACTCGAGGACGTAGCCCCGGATGAACGCCTGCAGCACCGGGTACATCCTCCAGGCCATGCCCGCCAACCCGACCAGCAGCACGATGGCCAGCGCCCACCGGCTCTTCGCACGGCCCGCCGCCAACTCCCACGTCGCGCGATCCAGCTCCCGCTGGCGCTCGGCCAGCAACTGCTTCAGTTCCCCGATCCGCCGTTCGCGCGCATCGTCCCTGTCGGGCGCCATGGCGCCATCGCGCTTGAATCCGTTCATCCTGATGTCCTTCCGCACCTGCTTCGCATCGCACGCAGTGCGCGCCGACGGTCGCGGCAGTGTACGCATTCCGCCGCCCGCACCTGCATGCGCCCTGGATGCCCGCCATGGATCGTCCGTGCGGTCGCGGTGTTGCCGGGCTAGCCGCCGGCGCATCCGGGCCGCTACAATGGCCGGCCACGAAGCAGGGTCACCTGGTTCGTGGCGTGCGAAGCGGGGTTCTGGATCATGTCGGTCCGGTCCGCCTCCACTCCCGGATTCAGCGATTCCGATCGCACCGCCCGCGCCGTTGGCGCAGGCGTTCCAAACCCGGGCCGCGCCGCAAGCGCGGCCCGCGTCCATGGTGGCCCCGTCGGCCCCTCGCGACGCTAGATCGAAAATCCCGCCAGGGCCGGAAGGCAGCAACGGTATCGATCGACGCGGGCGCCGAGGTCAGCCGGCGGGGCCGCCACCTTTTCGGGCCTGTGGAATTCCGCGCGACAGGCATTGCGGCAGCGACGCTGCCTGCCCGGCCTGCTTCCTCTCGACGTCTTTGGCTGTGAATCCGTCTGCCTGCTCGGCGGCTGGGAAAACAGCTCTCGTCAGGCCTGCGCAATCGTCAGACGGGACACGACGGTGGGTGGCGCGCCTCCTGTCTCGACGCCGCCTGGACGGGAGCCGGGATCACCAGCCCGGACATCCACTCAGGTGCCTGGTGCGAACGCCTGCAGATGGCGCATGTCGAAGCACAGGGTGCGCAGCGCGTGCGGGGTCGGTGGCCAGCCTGGGCACCGCACCCGCACCAGCGGACAGGCACCGGCAGGCAGGCGCGCCAGAACCTGGAACAGGCTCAGGCGCCGTCGGACGCGCCCTGCCCTTCATCCGGATGCAGCCACTGGCGGTCGCCATCGGCATAGCGCTCGCGCTTCCAGATCGCCACCCGCGACTTGATCTCGTCGATCACGAAGCGACAGGCGGCGAAGGCGGCATCGCGATGCGCGGCACCGACGCCGACCCACACCGCCATGTCGCCGATGTCCAGATCGCCAACCCGGTGCACGCAGCGCGCGCCGGTGATCGCGAAGCGTTCCATCGCCTCGGCCAGCACCTTCTCGCCTTCGGCTTCGGCCAGGGCCAGGTAGGCCTCGTAGTGCAGGCCCAGCACCGGGCGGCCGTCGTGGTGGTCGCGCACCCAGCCCTCGAAACTGGCGAACGCACCGGCGTGGGCATCGAGCAGGCCGATGCGCAGCGGGGCCGGATCGATCGGCTGGTCGGACAGGTTGAAGCGTTTCACTGCGGTTCCTCGTAAAGACTCAGCCGCCGGAGACCGGCGGGATGAAGGCGATCTCGCTGCCATCACGGACCGGATCGGCCCAGCGCGCGAACGCGCCATCGACCGCGACGCGCAGGCGCTCGCGCGGCCAGCCCAGCGGGTGGCGGGCGGCGGCCTCGGCATACAGCGCGGCCAGGTCGGCCGCGTCGGTCCGCACCGATTCCATGTCCACGCCGGCGGCCTCGCGCAGCCCGGCGAAGTACAGCACGCGCACGGTCGCGCTCATGCCTGCCTCCCGAAATCGCGCTTGCCGCCCTGCTTGCCCAGCAGTTTCGCCGGCCCCAGCACAATGGCGTGCGACAACGCCTTGCACATGTCGTAAACGGTCAGCGCGGCGATGGTGGCGCCGGTCAGCGCCTCCATCTCCACGCCGGTGCGGTGGGTTGTCTTGACCAGGCATTCGATCCGCAGCTCGCGCTCGCCGTGCCAGTCGATGCCGATGCGGATGCCGTCGATCGGCAGCGGATGGCAGAACGGGATCAGCTCGTGGGTGCGCTTGACCGCCAGGGTGCCGGCGATCACCGCGGTGTCGACGATGCCGCCCTTGGCGCTGCGCAGCCCGTTGTCGCGCAGCTGCGCGGCGACCGCAGCCGGGAACTTCACCCTGCATTCGGCGATGGCCTGACGCGCGGTCGTCTGCTTGGCGGAGACATCGACCATCGCCGGCCGCCCCTGCGCGTCCAGATGGGTCAACACCTTCTTCGCGGCACGCGCGCTCATTCCGACCGCCCCGTCCGCAGCACGGCCCGGCCCGGCCGGCGATGGACAGAGCCCCATCCGGCCTGCTGCCCGCGCCGGTCCTTCCGCGTCGCCGCAGCCGCTGTCATGGTCGTGTCCACCTCACCCTCCGATCAGATACATCTCGATGTGCTTGCGCGACGCGCGCGGATCGCCGCGCAGTTCGCTGTAACGGTCGCCGCGGCGCTGCCACAGGCCGGCGACGTGATGGGCCAGCGCCTGGCTGCCGTCGACCAGCGCCGGACGCAGATCATGCCCTTCGCCGGCGAACAGGCAGGTGTAGAGGCGCCCGTCGGACGACACGCGGGCGCGATGGCAGTCGCCGCAGAACGGGGAACTGACCGAACTGACGAAGCCGATCTCACCGGAGCCGTCGTCGAAGGCATGCCGGTCGGCCACCTCGCCGCGGTACTGGGCCTGCAGCGCATGCAGCGGCCAGCGCGCATGGATGCGGTCGCGCAGCTGGGCCGAGGTCACCACCTGGTCGGCCTGCCAGCCGTTGCAGGTGCCCACGTCCATGTACTCGATGAAGCGCAGCACGTGGCCGCTGCCGCGGAAGTGGTCGACCAGCGGCAGCACCTGGTCGTCGTTGACGCCGCGCTGGACCACGCAGTTGATCTTCAGGTCGCGGAAACCGGCAGCCTCGGCCGCGGCGATGCCGGCCAGCGCCTGTTCGATCCGGCCGCGCCCGCCCGACATCGCATGGAACACCTGCGGATCCAGCGCATCCAGGCTGACCGTGATCCGGCGCAGACCGGCCTCATGCAGCGCCTGCGCATGCGCGGGCAGCAGCACGGCGTTGGTGGTCATCGCCAGGTCCTCGATCTGCGGGATCCGCGACAGCCGCGCGACCAGCTCGGGCAGGCGCTTGCGCAGCAGCGGCTCGCCGCCGGTCAGGCGCAGCTTGCGCACGCCGACCGCGACGAAGCCGCGCACCAGGGTCTCGATCTCGTCGAACGACAGCCGGCCGGCCGCATCCAGGCCATGGTCGTCCGGGATCCGGTCGGCCGGCATGCAGTAGTCGCAGCGGAAATTGCAGGCGTCGATCACCGACAGCCGCAGGTCGTGCAGCGGCCGCCCGAGGCGGTCCTGCGGCAGCGCCGGCAGTTGCAGTACCGCGCTCATCCGGCCATCGCCTGCGCATCGGGCGCGGCCAGCGCCAGCACCTCGTCGGGTCGCCCCACGCGATACCCGCGCGCGCGCATCGCATCGCCATCGGCATGGCTGGCGTAGTGGTACAGCACCATGCGCGCACGCAGTTCGGCCGGATATTCGCGCTCCAGATCATCCAGGCCGGTATGCGAGGGATTGCCGTGCAGGCCGCAATCGTGGGCGATGAGCTCGCCCGCATCGGCGAAGCGCGCCAGCATCTCCGGCACCGGCCGGGTATCGCCGCTCCAGACCAGGCTGCCGTGCAGGCGCAGGCCGAACGCGGTTTCGGGCCAGTGGTGGCGCACCGGAAACACCTCCAGGCGTACGCCGTCGTGCCAGAACGCCTCGCCCACCGGCACCAGCTGGAACGCGTCCCAGAAATTGGCGCCACCTTCGGCCAGCACGTTGGGATAGTCGGCCACGCGCCGGTGCAGCAGCGGTACCACCGGCGCCGGCACGTACAGGCGGATCCGCCCGCGCCTGGCCGGATCGAAATAGCTGGACACGAACAGCCGCTCGAAACCGGCGACGTGGTCCAGATGCACATGGGTGACGAACAGCGCCTCGGGCTGGCGCCGGTACTGTGCCTCGAACGCGGTCAATCCTTCCGCTCCGCAGTCGATGGTCAGCCACGGCGCGCCGTCGCGCTCGATGCTGGCCATCGGCGAGCCCAGCGCGACCGCCGACGCGTTGCCGACCCCGTGCAGGCGCAGCGACCAGGCGCTCATCAGCAGCCCCGCTTCCAGAACAGGTCGTAGGCCCGGCGCAGGCGCGCGAAGTCCTTCTCGACCTCGTCGTGGCTGCGCTCGCCACGCAGCTTGAGCAGCGAGCGCTTGAGCCGGCGCAGGTTGGCCTCGCGCCAGCCGGTGGCCGGGATCCGCATGCGGCCACGGTCGAAATCGATCATCCAGCCGCGGCCGTTGCCGTCGAACAGCAGGTTATGCGCGTTCAGGTCGGCGTGCTGCAGACCCTCTCGGTGGAACCGGGCGATCAGACGGCCGGCTTCCTCCCACGGCGCGCCGCTGCCGGCCACCAGCGCACGGTCGGCCAGCGAGCGCACGTCCTGGATCCGCTCCAGCAGGATCGCCGCGCGATAGCGGAAGCCTTCGCGCACGTAGGACGCGGCGATCGGCTGCGGCACCGGCAGGCCGCGGCTGATCAGCAGCCGCATCAGCCTGAACTCGGCGAAGCTGCGGGTGCGGTCGGCGCCGCGCCAGATATAACGGTCGCGACTGAGCCTGGCCACCAGGCCGCCGCGCAGGTACTGGCGCAGCACGCAGGCACCGAACGGCGCATCGATGAACCAGGCGCTGCCGCGGCCGCCGGAATCGACCGGGCGCGCCCGGTCGCCCCAGGCTCCGGGCGAGAACAGATCGGGCCCGGCTTGCCGCACCCGATCGCGGTCGAACAGAATGCCGCCGTACCCGCCTTCGGTGCGGTACGGCGTCATGGCTTCGGTGGCGTCGAATGCGACCATCCGCACGAGTCTAACAAGTAGCCGCCTGATGCATCCCTCACTCTGTCTCCTGCGCCTGTCCGCCCTGGGCGATGTCACCCATGTCCTGCCCCTGGTCCGGACCCTGCAGCGGGCCTGGCCGGACGCGCCGCCGCTGCACTGGGTGATCGACAAGGCCGGCCACCGCCTGCTGGACGGGCTGGACGGCGTGGTCTTCCACGTCTACGACAAGCGCACCGGCGTGGCCGGCATGCGCGCCCTGCGCCGCGAGCTGGCCCCGCACGGGCGCTTCGACGCGCTGCTGCAGATGCAGGTCGCCGCGCGCGCCAACCTGCTGTCGGCGTTCATCCCGGCCCGGCGGCGGGTCGGCTACGACCGCAGCCGCTCGAAGGACCTGCACGGGCTGTTCATCAACGAACGCATCCCCGACCGGCCCGGCATCCACGTGCTGGACGCGATCGGCAGCTTCTGCGAGCCGCTCGGGCTGCGCCAGGACGAGGTGGTCTGGGACATGCCGGTGCCGGCCGACGCGTTCCACTGGGCGGCCGCGCAATGGCCCGATGACGGCACGCCGGTGCTGATGATCTCGCCCTGCTCCAGCCATGTGCTCCGCAACTGGCATGCCGACCGCTACGCCGCCCTGGCCGACCACGCCGCCGCCCGGGGCTGGCGCGTGGTGCTCTGCGGTGGCCGCAGCGAGCTGGAGCGGCAGACCGCCGACGCGATCACCGCCGCGATGCGCGCACCGGTGCTGGACCTGGTCGGCAAGGACACGCTGAAGCAGCTGCCGGCCCTGCTGGCCCGCGCCGACCTGCTGGTCACGCCCGATTCGGGACCGATGCACATCGCCAACGCGATGGGCACGAAGGTGCTGGGTCTGCACGCGGCCAGCAACCCGGTCCGCAGCGGCCCGTACTCAGACCGCCGCTACTGTGTGGACCGCTACGACGATGCCGCGCGCAGGTACCTGCACAAGCCGGCCGACGCGCTGAAATGGGGGACCAAGATCGAGTTCGACGGGGTGATGGACCTGGTCACCGTGGACGACGCGGTCGCGGCCTTCGAGCGTTACCGCGGCGATCACGCCCGATGACCACGGTATCGGCCGGCCATGTCCAGCGACGCGCACGCACGGCTGGCTGAGATCGCCCGCGGCGACGCCGCGTTCATGGCGCGGCTGCGGCAGGTGCGATCGCTCGGGCTGCCGGAGGCGGTGATCGGTGCCGGTGCAGTCCGCAACCTGGTCTGGGACCACCTGCATCGACTCACCACGCCACGCACCGCGTCCGATATCGACGTCGCCTGGTTCGATGCCGGCGACCTGTCCCCGCAGCGCGATGCCGAGGCAGTGCGGCGCCTGCAGGCGCTGGACCCCGCAACGCCCTGGGAGGTGACCAACCAGGCCGCGGTGCATCTTTGGTTCGAGGCGCACTTCGGGCACCCGGTGGAACCGCTGCGTTCGATCGCAGATGCGGTGGCCTGCTGGCCCGAATACGCCACCTGCGTGGCATTGCAGCTGCAGCATGACGACACGCTGCGCGTGATCGCACCGCATGGGCTGGACGACCTGTTCGGCATGGTCGTGCGGCGCAATCCACGCCGCGTCAGCGTCGCGACCTACCGGCAGCGCATCGCCGAAAAAGGTTACCTTGCGCGCTGGCCGCAGGTCCGCATCGTCGCCTGAGCGACGCTGCCCGCCACGTCCGGCCCGTCGATCCATCGGAATGCCATGACGCCCAGCCGCTTCAACGCCACCGCAGCGCACGTGCCCGTCGCCGCGCCGTCCGCCGCATGACGCCGGCGTCCCGACTCCCGCTCGGCCCTATCCTGCTCGGCCTGTTCGTGCTGTCCGGCTTCGCCGGCCTGGTCTACCAGTCGCTGTGGTCGCACTACCTGGGCCTGGTGATCGGCCATGCCGCCTACGCGCAGAGCCTGGTGCTGGTGATCTTCATGGGCGGCATGGCGCTGGGCGCCTGGCTGGCCGCACGCTGGACCGGGCGCTGGACGCGGCTGCTGCGCGCCTACGCGATCGCCGAGGCGGTGATCGGCGTGCTCGGGCTGGGCTTCCATGCGCTGTTCGTCGGCTACGGCGAGCTGTCCAGCAGCGTCGTGCTGCCGTGGCTGGGCAGCGGCATCGCCGGCCAGCTGTATCCGTGGATCTCGGCCAGCGTGATGCTGCTGCCGCCATGCATCCTGCTCGGCGCGACCTTCCCGCTGCTCAGCGCGGGCTACCTGCGCGCGGCGCCGGACCAGGACGCGCGCGTGCTCGGCGGCCTGTACTTCGCCAACAGCCTGGGCGCCGCGCTCGGCGCGCTCGGCGCGACCTTCCTGCTGCTGCCGTGGCTCGGCATGCCCGGGGCGATGGCGGTGGCCGGCGTGGCCAACCTGCTGGTGGCCGCGGCGAGCTGGGTACTGTCATGGCGGATCGAGCGCGCGGATGCCGCGCCTCGCCCGGCAGCTGAAGTCATCAGCGCATCGCCGGCCACGCCGGACCGTCGGCCGATGCCGCGCCTGGCGCGCAGCGTGCTGTGGGTGTCGCTGCTGTCCGGCGCCTGCTCGTTCGTCTACGAGATCGGCTGGATCCGGCTGCTGAACCAGGCGCTCGGCACCACCCTGCACAGCTTCGAACTGATGCTGGCCGCGTTCCTGCTCGGCCTGGCCTGCGGTGGCGTGTGGGTGCACCCGCGCGCGGCGCGTCTGGACGATCCGCTGCGCAGCGCCGCGCATGCGCAGATCGCGATGGGCATCGCCGCACTGCTGTCGCTGGTCGCCTTCGCGCACAGCTTCGACTGGACCGCCGCGCTGGTGCAGTCGCTGGCGCGCACCGATGGCGGCTACCGGATCTACCTGTCGGGCAGCGCCGCGATCGCGCTGCTGGTGATGTTCCCGGCGGCTTTCTTCGCCGGCACAACACTGCCGCTGTTCACTCTGGCCCTGCTGCGCAACGGCGCGGGCGAGTCCGGCATCGGCCGCCTGTATGCGGCCAACACGGTCGGCGCGATCGTCGGCGTGCTGGCGATGACCCACCTGTTGATCCCGTTGCTCGGCGTGCGTCTGGGCCTGGGCCTGGCCGCGCTCGGCGACATCGTACTGGGCTTCTGGTTGCTGGTGCATGCACGCGGCGAGCTGCACGGGCGGCGCATCGCCGCGCTCGGCGCCACCGTGGCGGCCAGCCTTGCGGTGGTGCTGGTCTGGGGCCGGACCGATCCGCAGGCGCAGCTGTCCGGCGCGTTCCGCACCGGCTTCGCCTCGCTCGACCCGGCGCTGGAGGTGCCGTTCCTGCACGACGGCAAGACCGCGACCATCGGCGTGGTCCGCTCGCCCACGCACGGCACCCGCTCGCTGCTGACCAACGGCAAGTCCGATGGCGCGATGGCCGAGCGGCTGGACGCGCCACCGGGCGGCGACGAACTGACGATGGTCGGCCTCGGCGCGCTGCCGCTGGCCCTGCATCCGCAACCGGCCCAGGTCGGCGTGATCGGCTGGGGCCTGGGCCTGTCCACCCACACCCTGCTCGGCAGCGACCGCGTGCAGCGGGTGGAGACGGTGGAGATCGAACCGGCCGTGCACGCGGCGGCGCGCTTCTTCGCGCCGAGGATCGGCCGCGCGCTCGACGATCCGCGCTCGCAGGTGCATTTCGACGACGCACGCCGCTTCTTCGCCAGTGGCCAGCGCCGCTACGACGTGATCGTCTCCGAGCCGTCCAATCCCTGGGTCAGCGGCGTCGCCGGCCTGTTCACCCAGCAGTTCTACCGCTTCCTGCATGACCATCTGGCCGACGACGGCATCCTGGTGCAGTGGCTGCAGACCTACGAGATCGACGATGCGCTGCTGGCCCGGATCGCCGCCGGCCTGCTGCTCGAGTTCCCGGATGCCGCGCTATACCTGGTCCAGGACAACGACCTCGTCGTCGTCGCCTGCCGCAGCATCTGCCCGGCCGCCGACATCGCACGCCTGCAGGTCACGCCGGCGCTGGCGCGGGAAACCGCACGCACCGGCCTGGACAGCGACGCCGCACTCGCACTACGCCGGCTCGGCGGCCGCGAACTGCTGGCCACCTACGTGCAGGCACTGCAGGCGCAGCCGCATACCGACTTCCATCCCAGCGTCGCCCTGCGCGCACCGTTGACCCGCTTCCGCGGCGACCGCGCGGACACCCTGCAGCGGCTGGCCGACAACGGCCTGCCGGTGCTGGACATCCTCGAAGGCCGCAGCCCACCTCCGGCCAGCACGGCGATTCCGTCGATGCAGGGCCATGGCCTGACCCTGATGCGCGCGCGCGCACTGCGCCTGGCCGACGCGCTGCGCGCGGGCCACCACCGCAGCGAACTGTCGCGCCGCGAACGCGATGCGCCGCTGCCCGACGCGCAACTGCAGGCGCTGCTGGGCACCTCCGCCGGCGCGGTCGACGATCCGGCGACCTGGCTGGCTGCGGCCTCCGCCGTGGCGGCGGCCACGATCGGCCACCTGCCGGCGTCCGATCTCGAGGGCGTGTGGATCGATCCGGCATGGATCGATGTGGAACTGCAGCCGGCACCGGTGCGCGAGGTGCTGGCGCTGTACGCCGCCGCGGCCCACCGCGATGCGTCAGCGATGCGGCGCCATGGCGAACGCGTACTGCAGTTGCCCGAAGCGCTGCCCGGCGATCTGCAGGAGCAGGCGCTGCTGATCGCCCAGCTCGGCGCGCTCGGCAGCGGCCGTCCGGCCGAGGTCGAGCAGTTGCACGAGGGTTACGGCGTGGCCCTGCCGCACAGCGACGCGCTGCGCATGGTGCGCCACCTGATCAGGGTGCGCGCGTTCGAGCGCGCCACGCAGGCACCGGCTCAGGACGCGGCCGCACCGCGGTAGTCCTGGTAGGACTTCTCTTCGACGTAGGACGAGCCCAGCGCGAGATTGATCTGCTTCTTGATCCGCGCGCGCTCGTCGTTCTCGAAGTACACGCTGCGCGCCAGCCGCACGAAGTCCTCGTCGAACTCCTGCGCCTTCTCCTTGACCCGGATCTCGTCCTCGATGTCCCAGAGCCGCTCGTTGACCTCGCGCAGCTGCGCGCGCAGCTGAACGATGTTGCCGACCGCGGCCGGGTGCGCCATCCAGGTGGTCTCCAACGCCGACAGCTCGCTGCGCACGTTGACCAGCTTGGCCTCGTCGCTCATGCGCTCGGACTTGATCTGCAGGATCGAAATCTTGTCCAGCAGCTCGCCGAACGACACGGGAACCTGGATTTCGGACATGGGCGTCGGCCGTTGCGGAATGGGGCTGCAAGTCTATGCCAGCGCGCATGTACCGTCCCAGCGCGCGGACAGTTGTGCGCCGCCCCCGGCTTCCCGTATGATGGGCGGCCCGCAGCGGACCACTGCCGCGGGGTTTGCGGGAAGGTGGCAGAGTGGTCGAATGCGCCGGATTCGAAATCCGGTGTACCGGTCTCCGGTACCGTGGGTTCGAATCCCACCCTTCCCGCCAGAACACCCGAGACGGGTCCGGAAACGGACCCGTCTTTTGTTTTGTCCGCCTGCCAGGCGCGGCATGAACCGAGCACCGCCCGGCCCCGGCATCACCCCGGCCGTGGCCGCCCGGCCACGACGATTGCGTTTATCCTGACTGACAGCGAAGCCGCTGCGGACGCCATGATCGAATTCGGACACCTGACCCATGTAGGGCTGCGCCGCGAGCTCAACGAGGACACCTATTACGGTGACAGCGAGCTCGGCCTGTGGCTGGTGGCCGATGGCATGGGCGGGCACGCCTGCGGCGAGGTGGCCAGCGCCCTGGCGCGCGAGACCATCGTCCGCGAGGTCCGCGCCGGCACTCCGCTGGTCCAGGCGATCCGGGTGGCCGACGAGGAGATCATCCGCGCCTCGCGCCGCCGCAACGACACCCTGCCGATGGGCACCACCGTGGTGGCCGCGCGCATCCATGGGCAGCGCTTCGAGGTGGCCTGGGTCGGCGACAGCCGCGCCTACCTGTGGCAGGAGGGCACCCTCGCCCAGCTGAGCCAGGACCACAGCTATGTGCAGGATCTGATCGCCCAGGGCGCGCTCACCGCCGAACAGGCCCGCTCGCATCCGCACCGCAACGTGGTCACCCAGGCGCTGGGCGTGACCGATCCGGCCCATCTCAACGTGTCGGTGATGGCCGGCGAACTGCGGCCGGGCATGCAGCTGCTGCTGTGCAGCGACGGCCTGACCGAGGAGGTCGGCGACGACGCCATCGGGCGCACGCTGGAGTACCAGGACTGCAGCGCGCAGGAGTGCGTGGATACGCTGATCGCCGCGGCGCTGGATGGCGGCGGCTCGGATAACGTCACCGCGATCCTCGTCCGCTGCCAGTGAGGCGCCGCGCGCGGCAACGCCGCGCCCGCGCGCTCAGGCGTCGGCCAGTTCCTCGACCGGCTCCAGCGCATCCCAGAGCGCCCGCCCCGCCTTCTTGCGCAGCCTGGCCAGCCGCTGCGCATGCGCGGCGTGCTCTTCGGGCGACGCCACCACGCGCGGCCGCTCGCCCAGCACCGGCTCGAAACTGACCACCGGCCCGGCCGCCGCCGACGCGGTCTGCGGCTCGGCGAAGCCGATCTCCTCCTGGCCCGAGGTCAGCGCGATGTACACATCGGCCAGGATCTGCGCATCGAGCAGCGCGCCGTGCAGGCTGCGATGCGAGTTGTCCACGCCCAGCCGCTTGCACAGCGCATCCAGCGAGTTGCGCTGCCCCGGGTAGCGCTCGCGCGCCATCGCCAGGGTGTCGATCACGGTGCACCGGTCGACGATGCGGCCATGCCCGGCACCGAGCAGCGACAGCTCGTTGTCGAGGAAGCCAAGGTCGAACGCGGCGTTGTGGATGATCAGCTCGGCGCCGTCGATGTACTCCAGGAACCGCGCCGACACCTCGGCGAAGGTCGGCTTGTCGGCGAGGAACTCCAGGGTCAAGCCGGTCACTTCCTGCGCGCCGGCCTCGAACTCGCAGTCCGGCTTGAGGTACTGGTGGAAGTTGTTGCCGCTGGGCCGGCGTTCGAGCAGTTCGACGCAGCCGATCTCGACCACGCGGTTGCCCTTCTTCCATTCCAGGCCGGTGGTTTCGGTATCGAGAATGATCTGGCGCATGGGCGTCAGTTTACCTTGCCGCCGGCGCGCACCTGCTGGCACGCCAGACGCGCCAGCGCATCCACGCGCTCGTTGTCCGGGTCGCCGTTGTGCCCCTTCACCCAGCGCCAGTCGATCCGGTGCCGCTGGGTGGCCTGCTGCAGGCGCTCCCACAGGTCGCGGTTCTTGACCGGGTCGCCGGCGCTGTTCTTCCAGTTGCGGCGGATCCAGCCGGGCATCCATTCGGTGATGCCCTGGCGCACGTACTGCGAGTCGGTGTGCAGCACGATCTGGCAGGGCTCCTTCAGCACTTCCAGCGCCATGATCGCCGCCATCAGCTCCATGCGGTTGTTGGTGGTGTCCATCTCGCCACCGGACAGTTCGCGCTCGTGGCCGTTGTAGCGCAGCAGCGCGCCCCAGCCGCCAGGCCCGGGATTGCCGCTGCAGGCACCGTCGGTATGGATCTCAATCGCTTTCATCGTCTTCCTGGTTGTACGTCAACGCGCGCGGGCGGCACTGCCCTGCCAGCGCAATGGCACCGGCGCGACCGGGAGCGCGGCGCGCTTCTCGGCTTCGATCACATAGCTGGCACGCAGCACCCCGGACACGCCCGATGCCGCGTCCCCGGCGCCGGGGCGGTCACGCCAGCGCGGCCCGAGGTAGTGAGCCGTGCCCGGCTGCAACCCTGCGGCCTGCAACCGGCGTCGCCAGCCACCGGGGCTGCCATCCGCACGCGCGTCGCCGTGCCAGCGCCATCGATAGGGGCTCCACGGCGTCAGGCCACAGATCCACAGCCTGCCACTATCGGCCAGCAGCCGGGCGGCCTCGTCCAGCAGCTCCGGTCGGGCGACGTGCTGCAGCACGATCGCGCCGAGACAGCCGCTCGCCAGCGGCAAGGGCAGTCCACAGCGCACGCTGCCGGCGTATCCGGGGCCGGCACGGTACAGCAGCAGCCCCCGCAAAGGCGAGGGCAAGGCTTCCATGGCGTCGGTCGGCTCGACCCACAGGCAGGGCGCGAGCGGCAGCGAAGACAGGCGCTGAAGCAGCCAGCGGCGCTCCAGCGACAGCAGCCGCCGGGCCTCCGCGCTGCTGAACCATGACGGTGCGCCGGGTTGACGGCTGGTCGTGGCGGCAGGCATGGTCCCGATTCTATGCGACTCAGCGCCCTGCCCGCACTCGAGGACAACTACATCTGGGTGCTGGAGGACACTGCCGGCGCGCTGGTGGTCGACCCCGGCGAGGCCGCCCCCGTGATCGCGCATTTCGATGCCCACGGCAGCGCGCCCGATGTCGTCCTGCTGACCCATCACCATCCGGATCATTGCGGCGGCGTCGCCACGCTGCAGCAGCACTACCCGTCGCTGGTGGTGCACGCGCCGGATGATCCGCGGATCACGCTGGACTGCCACCGCGTGCGCGACGGCGACGTGCTGGAGCTGCTGCGCCAGCCGGCCAACGTGATCGGCGTGCCCGGGCATACCCGCAGCCACGTGGCCTACCTGGTGGCCGGCCACCTGTTCTGTGGCGATGCGCTGTTCAGCCTGGGCTGCGGCCGCATGTTCGAGGGCACGCCGGAACAGATGCACGCATCGCTGCGACGGCTGGCCGCGCTCGATGACGACACGCTGGTCTGCTGCGGGCACGAGTACACCCTGGCCAATGCCGCCTTCGCACTGGCGGTCGAGCCCGGCAACGACGCACTGCACCGCCGCCATGCCGACGCCATCGCCCAGCGCCGGGCCGCTCATCCGACCCTGCCGGCCCGGCTGGCCGACGAACGCGCCTGCAATCCGTTTCTGCGCTGCCATGTCCCCGCTGTCCGCGATGCGGTGGCGGCACGGAACGATGCCGCGGGTCCGCTGGACGATGTCGGCACCTTCGCCGCGCTGCGTGCCTGGAAGGATGGATTCACCGCATGATCCGACACCCGCAGGCCCTGCAGGCAACCCTGGTTGCCGCACTCACGGTTGCGCTCTCGGCCTGTACCGGCATGGAGCCCCGCTCCCAGGCGCCGGCATCGCCACCACGACAGGCGTCGGTGGATACGCGCCCTCCGCTGCAGGCCTCGCCGCCGGATCACGCCACGCCGGTGCCGGCACCAGCCAGTCCGGAACCGGCGCAGCCATCGGCCACCCGCAACGGCCTGCAGATCTATACCGATTTCCGCGACGGCTTGGCCGAGCCGGAGTGCGGCAACGCCGATCCACGCTGGCTGCGGCATTTCGCCCACGCACCGGCGCGCCTGGCGAACGCCGACAGCGATGCGCTGCCGCTGTTCGGGCATGTGGTGGACATGCTGCGCGAGGCGCAGCTGCCGACCGAGTTCGCCCTGATTCCCTTCATCGAAAGCGGATATGCGCCGGCGGCGCGCTCGAGCAGCGGCCCCGCCGGCATGTGGCAGTTCGTCGCGCCCACGGCCCGGCATCACGGCATCGCGGTGGGCAAGTCCTACGACGGGCGCCTGTCGCCGGCGGAATCGACGCGCGCCGCCGTGCGCTACCTGGAAACGCTCAACGACACGTTTTCCGGTAACTGGCGCCTGGCGGCCATGGCCTACAACGCGGGCGAGTACCGGATCCGGCAGGCGCTGCGCCGCAACGGAGACGACGCGGCCGATACCACTCCGCGCTCGGTTCCCGGCCTGTCAGCCACCACCTACGCCTACGTCGAAAAGCTGCATGCCCTCGCCTGCCTGCTGGAGGACGCCGGCGAACGCGAGACATGGCGCGCGGCGCTCGATCGTCCTGTGCCGAACCTGCACGCACAGCCGCTCGAAGGCGCCCGCTCGCTCGAGCACTGGGCCAGCGCGAACGGCGTCGATGCCGGCCTGCTGCGACGGCTCAATCCCGCATTGGCCAACCACTGGCCGGGCGGGAAGCCGCCGCTGGCGCTCGCCCCGCCCACAGCACTGGATCCGTCCGGCACCAGCATCGTCGCCGGCAATGGGCAAAGCACCACGCCGGATGACGATCCTGCAGTCGCCCCAGGCCGCACGCACACCGTCCGCCGCGGCGATTCGGCCTGGGCCATCGCCCGCCGTTATGGCCTGAGCGCCACCCGCCTGCTCGAACGCAACGGGCTTGGCGCCAAGAGTGTGCTGCGCCCCGGCACGGTGCTCCAGCTCGATTGATCAGAGGGGGCCGCGCAGCGAAGCTGCGAGGCGACCTGCGCGCGTGCACCATCGTTCGCCGGCTGGCCTCAGTCCGACTAGGCGTCGAAAGCGGCGGGGTCACCGCGCCGGCCGATCCATGTCGGTCGAGCACCGTCGGCGGCCACGGAGTCTGCCAACGACTCAATCCGCGAACGCGCTTGCCTGCCGACGTCTTCGTGCCTGGACACAAGCAGTCATCCATGCGCACGCCGATGAGCTCAGTGCATCCCGCTGCTCCCTGCATGAGCGGTAACCCGACACGACGAAGGCGCGGGGGTCGCCCGCGCCTTCGTTCTGGAACAGCTGCGATGTGGCCGGTTAGAGCTGGCTTTCCTGGATCACCACGCTGAACCGCTTGCGCGCCTCGCGCACATAGCTCTCCGCCGCTGCCGCACCATCGACCTGCGCGAACTGGCTGCGCAGCATGGTGCGCTGCTCTTCCGGCATGTCCTCCGGCTTGCCCGGGTGGACCGCGGTGACGGCGAACAGGGCATAGCGCCCACCGGGCAGCTCGAAGCGACCGGGCGAGGTCTTGCCCTCTGCAGGCGCAGGCACCGAGAAGATCGTGCGGTTGGCCTCGGGCGACGGGGTCGGCGCACCACGCGGCAGACCCGGCAGCGGCACCAGATCGGCCTGCGCGCTCTCGGCCACCGCAGCCAGCGCTTCACCGCCACGCACGCGCTCCAGCAGCGCATCGGCTGCCGCCGCGGCCGCCTTGGCCTGACGGTCGGCACGCACGGCAGCGACGACCTGGTCACGTACCTCGGCCAGCGGCCTCGCTGCCTCCGGCGTGTGCTCGGTGACGCGGATGATCACGGTGTGATTCGGCCCCAGCTCGATCGGATCGCTGGCCGTGCCATCCTCGACCAGCGCCTCGGAGAACGCGGCGCGCTTGACCGCCGGATTGGCGGCGATGCCGACCGTGTCGTCGCGGGTGAACGGCCCGATGCGCTGCACCTGCAGGCCGGTCTGCTCCGCGGCGGCCTCGAGTGCCGACGGATTCTGGTAGATGAGGTCGGTCAGACGGCCACTGAGCTCGCTGTAGGCACGCTCGCGATCAGCCTGCGCCTGCTCACGCGCCAGTTCGTCGTGGGCCTGCTCGAAAGGCACCTGGGCACCGGTCTTGATCTCGCGCAGCTGCAGCACGTGATAGCCGAAGTCGGTTTTGACCGGGCCGCGCACCTCGCCCTGCTGCATCGCGAACAGCGCCTGCTCGAACGGCGCCACCATCACGCCCGGCTCGACCCAGCCAAGGTCGCCGCCAGTGTCGCGCGAACCCGGATCTTCCGAATTGGCCTTGGCCAGCGCCGCGAAATCGGCGCCGGGCGCACGCGCCTGCTCGGCCAGCGCGGCAGCCTTCTCCTCCGCCGCCTTCTGGGCCGCGGCATCAGCTCCACTGTCCACGCGCACCAGGATGTGCGACGCCAGACGCTGCTCCGGATCGACGAAGCGCGCCTTCTCTTCCTCGTAGCGCTTGCGCAGCGTGGCCTCGTCGGCCGCTGCCGGCACCGGCAGCGTGCTGGCATTGACCTCGACATACTCGATGCTGACCGCTTCGGGCTTGCGGAAATCGGCAGGATGCGCGTCGTACCACGCCTTGACCTGCGCCTCGTCCACCTCCGCGGTGTCCTCGGCCTGCGGCTGCAGCACGGCGATCTCGACGTCGCGGGTTTCGCCTGAGAGACGCAGCAGGCGCTCGAACTCGGCATCGGTGACGAATGCCGAACCGGCGATGCCCATCGGAACCAGCGACTGCTTCAGCGCATCGCGCACATCCTGCTCGAACTGCTTGGGCGAGCGCGGCGGCATCTGCGAGCTGAGCGCCAGCTGGTAACGGCTCGCATCGAACTTGCCGTCCACCTGGAAGGCCGGGATCGCGGCGATGTAATCGCGGACCGCGATGTCGCCGACGGTGACGCCGGCGCGATCGGCGGCCAGCAGAATCACTTTCTCGTCGATCAGCTGGTCGAGCACGCGCAGCTTGTTCTCGGTGGTCTCGAACTGGCGCGGATCGAAGGCGTCGCCCTGCTGCTCGCGCTGCTGCATCCGCTCCTGCTCGAAACGCGTGCGGAATTCCTCGGCGCTGACTTCATGGTGCTGCCAGAGCATGGAGACCGGCCACCACTTCGGTGCGCCCTGCCACCAGGTCGGCGGTGCCTTCACCTGGGCGACGTTGTTCGCGCCGACACCGCCGAGATAACTCTGGTCGACGACGAAAAGGAACGGAATCATCAACAGTCCGATGATGACCGTGGCGACCCATCCGGAAGTCCGGTCGCGGAGTTTCTGCAGCATCGTTGCCAGGCTCTTGGGATTAGCCGCGTAGTCTACCCCGTCGCACGCAGCGGCGCCCGCCACGGCCGGCGGCGGCCAGTCGTCCCAACCAGCTTTGTCGCACGCAAAAAGAAACCCCCGATTTCTCGGGGGTTTTGGATCAGATGGCGGAGTGGACGGGACTCGAACCCGCGACCTCCGGCGTGACAGGCCAGCATTCTAACCGACTGAACTACCACTCCGCTGCTGAGACGATCATTGTAGGATGTTTTTTAGCTTTGCGCTAGCCCCATCCAACAATTTTTTTCACTTTCGATCCGCTTCCCGATGATGGTGGGTGCTGAGGGGATCGAACCCCCGACCCTCTCCTTGTAAGGGAGACGCTCTACCGCTGAGCTAAGCACCCGGCGCTTTGCGCCTCCTGCCATCGGGTGGCAGCGAGTCGATTAGTTTACTGCATCCTTCAGCGCCTTGCCAGCCTTGAAGGTTGGATTGACCGAAGCGTTGATCGTAATCGTCTCGCCGGTCTTCGGGTTGCGGCCGGTACGCGCAGCGCGCTTGCGCGCCTGGAAGGTGCCGAAGCCGACGAGGGTGACGGTGTCGCCCTTCTTCAGCGCCTTGGTCACGGCAGCGATGAACGCGTCTGCGGCGCGGGCGGCTTCGGCCTTGGTCAGCTCGGCGTCGCTGGCGATGTGATCGATCAGGTCGGTTTTGTTCATTCTGGAACTCCCTTGGCGGCATCTGCCGCGAGTGATTGGACGGGGCCGCTTCAGGCGTGCGCCCCCGATGGTCCTGTGCCGCGACGTACGCTCTCTTCAAATGCCGCCGCGGGTGCGCCCGTTATACAGGGCGCGGTGTGGAGTCGCAAGCCGAAAACCCAATAACGGCGCGGGTTTTCAGGCTTGACACGCATTCATGGAACGGCCCAGGTCAGTGCTTGATCCCGGTCCGCTCATCACCGTTGCGCACTCGCTTGCCCGTGCCCTTGACCGCACGCGTGCGCACCTTCGAAGGCTTGGCCTCGGCCTTCGGCCCCAGCGGCCGCTCCAGCGCCAGGTCCAGCACCTCGTCGATCCAGCGCACCGGCACGATCTCGAGATTGTCGGTGACGTTGGCCGGAATGTCGGCCAGATCCTTGCGGTTCTCCTCGGGGATCACCACGGTGCGGATGCCGCCGCGCAGTGCCGCGAGCAGCTTCTCCTTCAATCCACCAATGGCGGTGACCTTGCCACGCAGGGTGATCTCGCCGGTCATCGCGATGTCGGCGCGCACTGGAACCTTGGTCAGCGTCGACACCAGCGTGGTCACCATCGCGATGCCGGCACTGGGGCCATCCTTCGGCGTCGCCCCATCCGGCACATGCAGATGCACGTCCTGCTTCTGCAGGAAATCGATCTCGATTCCCAGCCGCTCGGTACGCGCGCGCACGACCGACAGCGCGGCCGACGCCGACTCCTTCATCACGTCACCGAGCTGGCCAGTCAGGATCAGCTGCCCCTTGCCCGGCACCAGCGTGGCCTCGATCTGCAGCAGGTCGCCGCCAACCTCGGTCCAGGCCAGGCCGGTGACCAGACCGATCTCGTTCTGCTCCTCGGCGCGGCCGTAGTCGAAACGGCGCACGCCCAGGTACCTGTCCAGGTTCCTCGACTCGACCTGGACCAGCGCGGCCTGCTTGCGCGAGCCCTTCTTCGCCGGCGCCTTCTTCGCCGGCTGCGGGCCAGCCAGCGCGATCTCCTTGACCACCTTGCGGCAGATCTTGGCGATCTCGCGCTCGAGGTTGCGCACGCCGGACTCGCGCGTGTAGTAACGCACGACGTCGCGGACCGCGCTTTCGGCGATCGACAGTTCCTCCGGCTTCAGGCCATTTGCCTTCAGCTGCTTGGGTACCAGATAGCGCAGCGCGATGTTGAGCTTCTCGTCCTCGGTGTAGCCCGGGATGCGGATCACCTCCATGCGGTCCAGCAGCGGGCCCGGGATGTTCAGCGAGTTCGAGGTGGCGATGAACATCACCTCGGACAGGTCGAGGTCGACTTCCAGGTAATGGTCGTTGAAGGTGTGGTTCTGCTCGGGATCGAGCACTTCCAGCAGCGCCGAGGACGGATCCCCACGGAAGTCCATCGACATCTTGTCGATCTCGTCCAGCACGAACAGCGCGTTGCGGCTGCCGACCTTGTTGAGGTTCTGCACGATCCGGCCCGGCATCGAGCCGACGTAAGTGCGGCGATGGCCACGGATCTCCGCCTCGTCGCGCACGCCACCCAGCGCCATGCGCACGAACTTGCGGTTGGTGGCCTTGGCGATCGACTGGCCGAGCGAGGTCTTGCCCACGCCAGGCGGACCGACCAGGCACAGGATCGGGCCCTTCATCTGCTTCACCCGCGACTGCACCGCAAGGTATTCGAGGATGCGTTCCTTGACCTTCTCCAGACCGTAATGGTCGGCGTCCAGCGTGTCCTGGGCGACCTTCAGGTCCCTGCGCACCTTGGTGCGCTTCTTCCACGGCACGCCGAGCAGCCAGTCCAGGTAGTTGCGCACCACCGCGGCCTCGGCCGACATCGGCGACATCTGCTTGAGCTTGTTCAGCTCGTTGCGCGCCTTGGCCTCGACCGGCTTGGGCATGCCGGCCTCGGCGACCTTGCGCGCCAGTTCCTCCAGCTCGCCCGGTGCATCGTCCAGGTCACCCAGTTCCTTCTGGATGGCCTTCATCTGTTCGTTGAGGTAGTACTCGCGCTGGCTCTTCTCCATCTGCGACTTGACCCGGCCGCGGATGCGCTTCTCCATCTGCTGCACGTCGATCTCACCCTCGACCAGGCCGACCAGCAGCTCCAGCCGCTCGCCCACATCGGCGCTTTCCAGCAGCCGCTGCTTGTCCGACAGGCGCACGCCGACATGGGCCGACACGGTATCGGCCAGGCGACCGGCCTCGTCGATGCCGGCCAGGGTCTGCAGCAGTTCCGGCGGCAGCTTGCGGTTGGTCTTGACGTACTGCTCGAACAGACTCATCAGCGTCCGCGCGATGGCCTCGACCTCGCGCTCTTCGCGCTCGGTGCCGCGCTCGATCAGCTCGCCGCGGCCGTGCAGCGCGCCGTCCTGCTCGACGATCCGGCTGACCGCCACGCGCGCCGTGCCTTCCACCAGCACCTTGATCGTGCCGTCCGGCAGCTTGAGCAGCTGCAGCACCGTGGCCAGCGTGCCGACCGTGTACAGGTCGCCAGCCTCCGGATCGTCGGTCTCGGCGGATTTCTGGGCGACCAGCAGAATCTGCTTGTCGGCCTCCATCGCCTGCTCGAGCGCCCGCATCGACTTGTCCCGGCCGACGAACAGCGGGATCACCATATGCGGAAACACCACCACATCCCGCAGCGGCAGGACGGGCAGTTCGAGGGCGTCGGAACGGGATCGGGACATGGGAACTCCGGAAGCGTGGATGACGGTCGGACCGTCCTCGCCCCGTTATGGGGGCAGCCACGAACGCTTGCAAGCAGCGCGGCATGAATCGAATCTTTTCAACGACTTGCAGCAAACCCCGGAAACGAGACCGGGCCCGCGCAGCGCGCGGACCCGGCAGGTCGATCCCGGTTGTCGGCCGCGTACGGCCCGCCCCGATCAGTCGCCAGAGGCGGCCTTCGGCGGTGCCGCGGCCGGGGTCTGGTAGATCAGGTACGGCTCGGTCTTGTGCTCGATCACCGACTCGTCGACCACGACCTTGCTGACGTTCTCGGCCGACGGCAGGTCGTACATCGTATCGAGCAGCACCGACTCGACGATGGTGCGCAGGCCACGCGCGCCGGTCTTGCGCTTGAGCGCCTTCTTCGCGATCGCGGACAGGGCGTCCGGACGGAACTCCAGCTCGACGTTCTCCATCTCGAACAGCTTCTTGAACTGCTTGGTGATGGCGTTCTTCGGTTCGGTCAGGATCTTGATCAGCGCCGGCTCATCCAGCTCCTCCAGGGTCGCGACCACCGGCAGGCGGCCAACGAACTCGGGGATCAGGCCGAACTTGATCAGGTCTTCCGGCTCGACCTCGGCCAGCAGCTTGCCGGTGTCGGCCTTGCGCTCGGTGCTCTTGACCTTGGCGCCGAAACCGATGCCGCCCGCCTCGGTGCTGCGCTGCTGGATCACCTTGTCCAGACCGGCAAACGCGCCACCGACGATGAACAGGATGTTCTTGGTGTCGACCTGCAGGAACTCCTGCTGCGGATGCTTGCGCCCGCCCTGCGGCGGCACGCTGGCGACGGTGCCCTCGATCAGCTTCAGCAACGCCTGCTGCACGCCTTCGCCGGACACGTCGCGAGTGATCGACGGGTTCTCGCTCTTGCGTGAGATCTTGTCGATCTCGTCGATGTAGACGATGCCCTGCTGCGCCTTGTCGACGTCGTAGTCGCACTTCTGCAGCAGCTTCTGGATGATGTTCTCCACGTCCTCGCCGACGTAGCCGGCTTCGGTCAGCGTGGTCGCATCGGCGATCGTGAACGGCACGTTGAGCAGGCGCGCCAGCGTCTCGGCCAGCAGCGTCTTGCCCGAGCCGGTCGGGCCGACCAGCAGGATGTTGGACTTCGACAGCTCGACGTCCTCGTTGCGCTGCCGGCTCTCGATCCGCTTGTAATGGTTGTACACGGCCACGGCGAGCGTCTTCTTCGCCCGCTGCTGACCGATCACGTACTGGTCGAGGACCTCGAGGATCTCGCGCGGCTTGGGCAGCGAGCTACGCGCCGACTGCGCCTTCTCCTCGAGTTCCTCGCGGATGATGTCGTTGCACAGTTCGACGCATTCATCGCAGATGAACACGCTCGGGCCGGCGATCAGCTTGCGCACCTCGTGCTGGCTCTTCCCGCAGAAAGAGCAGTAAAGGATCTTGGTGCTGTCGCCGGAACGGCCCTGGCGGTCTTCGCTCATGCTTCGCTTGTCCAGTGGTGCTGCCCGCGCTGACGGGACTTCGGTTCGAGAATAGCACAGGGCCGGAACCACGCCAGAGGCGCGCCGGGCCTGCCTTTTGCAGCGTGACGGGGCGCCATCCGGCAGCTCGTCCGCAAGATGGATGCCGCGATGTCAGCCGGCCTGGATGGTCTCGTCAGGACGACGCTCCAGCACCTGGTCGACCAGACCGTAGGCCTGGGCCTCGGCGGCGCTCTTGAAGTTGTCGCGCTCGGTGTCGCGGGCGATGGTCTCGATGCTCTGGCCGGTGTGGTGGGCGAGGATCTCGTTCAGGCGCGCGCGCATGCTGAGGATCTCGCGCGCGTGGATGTCGATGTCGGTGGCCTGGCCCTGGAAGCCGCCCAGCGGCTGGTGGATCATCACCCGCGAGTTCGGCAGCGCGTAACGCTTGCCGGCCGCACCTGCCGACAGCAGCACCGCGCCCATCGAGGCCGCCTGGCCGACGCAGATCGTGCTCACGTCCGGCTTGATGTACTGCATGGTGTCGTAGATCGCCATGCCCGCGGTGACCAGGCCACCGGGCGAGTTGATGTACAGGCTGATGTCCTTCTCGGGGTTCTCGGCCTCGAGGAACAGCATCTGCGCGATGATCACGTTGGCCACGTGGTCTTCGACCGGGCCGACGAGGAAGATCACCCGCTCCTTGAGCAGGCGCGAATAGATGTCGTAGGCGCGCTCGCCGCGGCTGGTCTGCTCGACCACCATCGGCACCAGGTTCAGGGCTTGGGTCGGAATCATGCTCATCGGTGCTTGCGCCTCTGCAAAGTTCAGATTGGGCCCGGCGCGGGCGCGCCGGATTCCCGCAGCGCCATGGCGCACCACCCCGGAGGGTCATGCGCCACGGCGGCCGCCATCATCCGCGGATCGCTTCCTGGAACGACAGCGGGGTTTCGGTGTGCTGGGCGCGCTCGGCGATCCAGTCGATCACCTGCTCTTCCATCACGCGCCCCTGCAGGCCGGACATGAGCTGGGGGTCGTTGCGGTACATCTCAATGACCTGTTCCGGCTCTTCGTAGGTCGAGGCGATCAGGCGCAGCGTCTCGTTCAGGCGCTTGGGGTCCAGCCGCAGCTCATTGCGACGGGCGACCTCGCCCACCAGCAGGCCGGCCAGGACGCGCTTGCGCGCCGGCTCGATGAACTGCTGGTGCGCATTGGCCGGGGGCTGGCCGGGGTCGCGGCCGCCACGGCGGATCTGCTCGATCTGCTGGGCCAGCATGCCGCGGGCCTCGTTCTCGACCAGGCGCGGCGGCAGCTCCACGTGGGCGTAGGTGGACACCAGCTGCTCGCCGACTTCGCGGCGCAGGCGGCCCATCAGCGCCCCCTTGAGCTCGCGCTCCAGGTTGGTGCGGATGTCGGCGCGGAACTGCTCGACGTTGCCACCCTTCACACCAAAGCTCTTGATGAAGGCCGCATCGACCTCCGGCAGCACCGGCTCGGAGACCTGCGACAGGGTGACGTGCACCTTGGCGGTCTTGCCGGCCAGCTGGGTCTGGCGCCAGTTGGACGGGAATTCGACGTCGACCGCGCTCTCGGTGCCGACAACCAGGCCGATCAGGGCCTGCTCCAGCGCCGGCAGCACGCCGCCGGAGCCGATCACGGTGTTGACCTTGTCGGTGCCTTCGGCCGGCAGGCGCTCGCCATCGGCCTCGCTCCAGGCTTCGCCCGACACCAGATCGCCATCCTGTGCCGCGCGGTCGACCTTGTTCCAGGTCCGGCGCTGCAGGCGCAGATTCTCGATCATCTGGTCGATGTCGGCGTCGGTGACCTCGGCCACGTGGCGGACCACGCTCAGCTTGGCCACGTCGATGTCGCCGAAGTCCGGCACCACCTCGAAAGTCGCCACGAAGTCCAGCTCGCCTTCGCCGCTGCGGTCGATCTGCGGGTTGCCGGCCAGCTGCAGCGCGTTCTCGCGCACCGCCGAATCGAAGGTCTGCCGCAGCAGGCCGTTCAGCACCTCGGCCTTGACCTGCTCGCCGAAGCGCTGCTCGATCACCTTGGTCGGGACCTTGCCTGGCCGGAAGCCCTTGATGCGCGCGGTGCGCGCGATCTCGCGCAGGCGGCCGCTGACACCGTCTTCCAGCTGCTCTGCCGGCAGGCTGAAATTCATGCGACGTTCGAGGTTGCCGGTGGATTCGACAGAGACTTGCATGGTGTACGTGCTCCTGCTGCCGGGCGCCTGCCTCGGCCTGTGACGGTTGGACGGTGATGGAACGCGAGCCGGAAACCCACGCGGGCACCGGCGGAACGCGCTAGTTTGGCCGATCGGCGCCCACCGCGCCAGCCTGACGCAAACATCCCATTGACAGCCCCTGCGGCGATCCACACAATAGCCGGCCTTCCCGGGGCTCAGGCTTCGGGAAGCAGGGCTCAGGCGAGTCTCTGGGCAGCCTGGCCCGGCAACACCGGGGTATAGCGCAGTCTGGTAGCGCGCCTGCTTTGGGAGCAGGATGTCGGGGGTTCGAATCCCTCTACCCCGACCATCCGCCGCCAGGCGGTCGCAGCGACTTTCAAGGTTGTGCGCCCGTAGCTCAACCGGATAGAGCACCGGCCTTCTAAGCCGGCGGTTGCAGGTTCGAGTCCTGCCGGGCGCGCCAGTGGGGCTCCGGCGGAACAGGTGGTTTTGCAGTATCGGTGGTGGCTGTAGCTCAGTTGGTTAGAGTACTGGATTGTGATTCCAGTGGTCGGGGGTTCGAATCCCCTCAGCCACCCCACCCTTTCAGACTCGATCTTTTTTCGATCGAGGGGTTGCCAGGACAGCAGAACCTGCTAGAATGCGCAGCCTAAGTTTCAGGGCCGTTAGCTCAGTTGGTAGAGCAGTTGACTCTTAATCAATAGGTCCAAGGTTCGAATCCTTGACGGCCCACCAGAAACAGAAAAACGCCCGGTTCGCCGGGCGTTTTTCGTTGTGTCCATCCGCGTCGCCAGGATAGGACGGATGCGGCATGCGACCTCGCGGCAGCCGACACGCGCCGTCCGGTTGGTTAGAATGCGCGACCTGCGAAAGTGGCGGAATTGGTAGACGCACTGGATTTAGGTTCCAGCGGGTAACCCCCGTGCGGGTTCGAGTCCCGCCTTTCGCACCAGCGCCGCTCGAAGCGCCCGCTGGATGACGGCATGCCGCCGCCCTTGTCCGCCCCGCGGCCGGCGTGCCGCTCCCGCCCACTCCTGCTGCCCACGTGCCTGCCGACTCGTCCGGCCAGCCGCCCTGCAACGTCGGGGCCAGGGTTCACCGGAAGCCGCCGTCAGGGCCGTGTATCCTGTCCGTTCATCAGGTCACACACGAAAAGGACGCCCATGCGCAGCGCCAATCCGGCCCTCAAGGAATCCACCTTCCTCGATCTCGGCAGCGGGACCGTCGTCACCGGCGGCGACACCGAGGTCATGACCCTCAACGGCACCGTCAACCGCACCGGCATCCTGCTGCTGCTGTGCGTGCTGACCGCGGCGTTCGCCTGGAGCCAGACGATCACCCCGACCGGCGAGATCGCGCCCGGCTCGGCGATCTATCTGTGGGGCGGCCTGATCGGCGGCCTGGTGCTGTCGCTCGTCACGATCTTCAAGAAGACCTGGGCGCCGGTCACCGCGCCGCTGTACGCGCTGGTCGAAGGCTTCTTCCTCGGCGCGATCTCGGCGATCTTCGACGCGCGTTTCGACGGCATCGTGTTCCAGGCCGTGGTGCTGACCTTCGGCACGCTGTTCGCGATGCTGTTCGCCTATCGCAGCGGCCTGATCAAGGCCACCGAGAACTTCAAGATGGGCGTGGTCGCCGCGACCGGCGGCATCTTCCTGGTCTATCTGGCGACGCTGGTGCTGGGCCTGTTCGGTGTGAACGTGCCCTACATCCACGAGTCGGGCCTGATCGGAATCGGCTTCAGCCTGTTCGTGGTGGTCATCGCCGCGCTGAACCTGGTGCTGGATTTCGACTTCATCGAGTCGGGCGTGCAGGCGCGCGCACCGAAGTACATGGAGTGGTACGGCGCGTTCGGCCTGATGGTCACCCTGGTGTGGCTGTACATCGAGTTCCTGCGCCTGCTGGCCAAGCTGCAGTCGCGCGACTGACGGTCGCCGCCTCATCGATCCGGAGCGGGCGCCCCAGGGCGCCCGTTTTCGTTTGCGCCTGCGCGCTCCCTTCCCCGTCCAGTCCATGCGGCCGGGACCAGAGCGAAGCCCTCGCCAGACGTGCCCCGGCCGTCACGGAGGCCGCCGGCAACCGGGCCCCACGTGAGAAGAGCGCCTCGCCGCCAGAGAAGACGCTGGCGGGCGACCGTCATCGTGTCGGAACCGGCAGCATCGCAGCACACCCCCAACGGCATCCGCAGCAGGCCCAGCTGATGCCGAGGTGCGCCGCGCGCACGAAAACAGAACGGGGCGCCGAAGCGCCCCGTTCCGATCAGCCCGCGATGTCCGGCAGCGGCCTCAGAGGCGGCTGGCGATCGCGTTGGCGAACGCCATCGTGGTACCGGTGCCGCCCAGGTCGCCGGTCAGCGAGTCCTTGGCTTCCATGGTCGCCACGATGGCCTTGCGCAGGCGCTCGGCGTTTTCCGGCTGGCCGATGTGGTCCAGCATCTGCGCGGCCGCCAGCAGCAGCGCGCAGGGGTTGGCCTTGCCCTGGCCGGCGATGTCCGGCGCGGTGCCGTGCACGGCTTCGAAGATCGCCGCGTTCTCGCCGATGTTGGCGCCCGGGGCCAGGCCCAGGCCGCCGACCAGGCCGGCGCACAGGTCGGAGATGATGTCGCCGAACAGGTTGGTGGTCACGATGATGTCGAACTGCTCGGGGCGCATCACCAGCTGCATGCAGGTGTTGTCGACGATCATTTCCTGGAACTCAATGTCCGGGTACTTGGCCGCCACTTCACGGGCGACGTTCAGGAACAGGCCCGAAGTCGACTTGATGATGTTGGCCTTGTGCACCGCGGTGACCTTCTTGCGGCCGGTGCTGCGGGCCAGCTCGAAGGCGTAGCGCACGATGCGCTCGGAGCCCTTGCGGGTGATGCGGGTGCCGGAAAACGCGGTCTCGCCGTCGGCCGACACTTCCTGGCCTTCGGCCAGGTAGGCGCCCTCGGTGTTCTCGCGCACCGTGATCAGGTTGACGTTGTCGAAGCGCGCCTTGGTGTTCGGGAAGGTGTGCGCCGGGCGGACGTTGGCGTACAGGTCGAAGTGCCGGCGCAGGCTGACGTTGATCGAGGTGAAGCCGCCACCGACCGGCGTGGTCAGCGGGCTCTTCAGCGCCACCTTGTTGCGCGCGATCGAATCCAGGGTCACCGGGGGCATCAGGTCGCCGTGCTTCTCCAGCGCGGCCAGGCCGGCGTCGGCGTCCTCGTACTCCAGGCCGGTATCGAGCTTGGACAGCACGTGCAGGGTCGCGTCCATGATCTCCGGGCCGATGCCATCGCCGCGGATGACCGTGATTTTCTGCGTCATGGAATGTGTTTTCCGGAACGGGCGCACACCCTCGGAACGGGGGCGGCGCAGGGGGAATGGGAGCAAAGCAGTGGTGAAATTATGCCCGATCGCCGGTACTGGCCCCAAATCGACCTTTGGAGGGGGGCCGGATGGGCGCCGTCGGCTGGCGCCATCGCCCGTGGACATGCGCCGGCGGCGCAGACACCAGACCGGCGTCCAGCCGCGGGACGTCAGCCGTGGTCGTGCCCGGGCGCGGCCACCGGCGCACCGCCCGTTTCGAGCTGGTCCAGGAAATCGACCGCGCGGCGCAGGTGCGGGATCACGATCGAGCCGCCGACGACCAGGCCGACCGAGAAGGTCTCGAAGAATTCCTCGCGGCTCACCCCGGCCTCCTTGCACTGGGCCACGTGGTAGCTGATGCAGTCGTCGCAGCGCAGCACCAGCGAGGCGACCAGGCCCAGCAGCTCCTTGGTCTTCACGTCCAGCGCGCCGGCCTGGTAGGTCTGGGTGTCGAGCGCGAAGAAGCGCCGCACCACCTGGTTGGGCTCGGCCAGGATCCGCTGGTTCATCCGCTGGCGGAACTCGGTGAAGGCGGCGACGCGGTCCTGCTCGCCCTGGTCCGAAGCGCTCATGCCTGGCTCCCCTGCCCGTCCAGCAGCGGCAGCAGCCCGCCAGCGCGGTGCAGCGCGATCATGTCGTCGTAGCCGCCGACGTGGGTGTCGCCGACGAAGATCTGCGGCACGCTGGTGCGGCGCGCCCTGGCGAGCATCTTCTCGCGCTCGGCCGGATCCAGGTCGATGCGGATCTCGGTCCACTCGCGGCCCTGGCTCTTGAGGAAGTTCTTGGCCGCCACGCAGTACGGGCAGATGGCGGTCGAGTAGATGGTGATGGTCGGGGCGGTGCTGTCTGTCACGGGAAACTCCACAGGACAATCGAGGTCTATCGGCATATGGTAGCGGCCGGGCCTGTGATCGACCGTCGTTGCCGGAACACTGCGGATTAACCGTCGATTCACCCGCCCGCCACAGGCCGCCGGCATGCTGCGGCCCTCCATGGAGTCTCCCCCGTTGCGCCGACTGCTGCTTGCCGCCGCCATCGCCCTGGTCCTCCCGGCAGCGCAGGCGCCGGCACAGGACGAACCGCGCCTGCCCGACATCGGCTCCTCGGCCGGCGAACTGCTGACCCCGGCGCGCCAGGACGAATACGGCGCGATGATGCTGCGCGAGCTGCGCAACTACGGCTACCTGCTGGACGACCCGCTGCTGGCCGACTGGCTGCAGACGATGGGCGACCGGCTCGGCTCCAACAGCGACCGCCCCGAGCAGAAGTACACATTCTTCATGCTCAAGGACCGGCAGATCAACGCCTTCGCCACCCTGGGCGGCTACATCGGCATGAACGCCGGCCTGGTGCTGACCGCCGAGCGCGAGGACGAGGTCGCCGCGGTGCTCTCGCACGAGATCGCCCACGTGACCCAGCAGCATGTGCTGCGCGGGGTCGAGCGCGCCCAGCGCGACCAGGTCCCGATCCTGCTCGGCATGCTGGCGGCCATCGTCGCCGCGCAGGCGGCCGGCGGCAGTTCGTCGGGCGAGGCGACCCAGGCGGCGATCGCCAGCGGCATGGGCCTGATCCAGCAGAACCAGATCAACTACACCCGCTCCAACGAGTCCGAGGCCGACCGCATCGGCATCCGCACGCTGTCGCGCAGCGGTTACGACGTCGATGCGATGGCCGGCTTCTTCCAGCGCATGTCGTTCGCGATGCGCGGCAACCAGGGCGGCTACAGCGCGCCCGACTACCTGCGCACCCACCCGGTCAACACCACCCGCGTCAGCGAAGCCAAGCAGCGCGCCGAACAGATCCGGCGCGAGCGCGGCACGGTGGCGGCCAGCACGTCGGTCGATGGCGGTCCGGCACGGGTGGAGGACATCCCGCGCACGCCGCCGGTGGACGTGGGGCCCGGCCGCAGCAACCCGCTGCTGCCACGCGGCCTGGCCCCGGGCAGCGTGCCGGTCACCTTCGCCGACGAGCACGACGACCGGTTCGGCTGGGCCCAGGAACGCCTGCGCGCGCTGACCGCCAACACGCCCGACGCGGCCATCCGCGAGTACGAGGACCTGCGCCGCGGCAGCGGCACGCTCAGCGACAGCCAGCGTTACGGTCTGGCGCTGGCGCGGATGCAGCGCGAGCCGGCAGCCGCGGCGACCGAGCTGGCCAGACTGCTGCAGGAGCACCCCGGCAACCTGTGGGTGGAGCTGGCGCTGGCCGAATCCAGCGCGCGCGCCGGACGCGCCGGCGACGCCAACCAGCGCTTCGACGCATTGCTGCGCCGCCTGCCCGGCAACCGCGCGGTCGGCCTGAGCTATGCGCGCAGCCTGGTCGAACAGGGCGGCACCGAGGCCGGACGCCGGGCGCAGGAGGTACTGCGCCCGTTGATCGGCCGCGGCAACGACGATCCGGTGTTCCAGCAGACCTATGCACGCGCCTGCGAACTGGCCGGCGACACCGTGCGCGCCGGCGAGGCCTTCGCCGAGGCGGCGTTCCTCAACGGGCGGCCGGAGCAGGCCCTGATCCAGCTGGAAAACCTGAAGAAGCAGGGCAACCTGGATTACGTGGCCCGGGCCCGCATCGATGCGCGGATCGCCACCATCACCCCGACCGTGCTGGAACTGCGCCGTCAAGGCGTCCGCGACCCGGACATGCAGCGTCGCTGAGCCGGACGGACGTCGCCCGGGTCGCAGGTGGCGGCCGGGCGGCCGACCGTCGGCGGGATGAGCACCGCGACAGCCAGAGTGGCGCGTGGTCCGCAGCCGCGGGCCACACGGGCGGCGATGGGCGGCATCACCACCTGGCGGCATCGATCCGCCCTTCCGCCAGCGCCCTGCCATCCAGCGCCCCGGCTCCATCCCGTCGGCGCACTTTCCGGCTGCGGCACCCGGCCGCAGGCCCGTCCCGCCACGGGAGCGCTGCTTCGCCGCACCGCGTCCGGCCTCGATACTCCGCGGGGCGTGCCGCGCAGAGGCGCCAGGATGGGCCCGCCCGATGCTCCCCGACCGCGGCCGCGGCTCCACGCCGCACCCTCAGGAGTGCCGGCACCGCCGGCTGCTCCAGCCGGCGCCAACGCCTGCGCGGATCGTGTCGACACGGCTCCGGACCGCGTCACCGAATGGTCACAAAACGGTAGTCTAATCAGCGCACCCCCCAAGCCGTGCCGGTACCCACACGTGCAGAAGCACATCCTCATCGTCGATGACGAACCCGCGATCCGTGACATGGTGGCCTTCGCGTTGCGCAAGGGCGATTTCGCACCGATCCACGCCGGCGACGCACGCGAGGCGCAGGCGGCCATCGCCGACCGCGTCCCCGACCTGATCCTGCTCGACTGGATGCTGCCGGGCACGAGCGGTCTGGACCTGGCACGACGCTGGCGGCGCGAGGCGCTGACCCGCGAAGTGCCGATCATCATGCTCACCGCGCGCGGCGAGGAGAACGACCGCGTCGGCGGCCTGGAAGCCGGCGTCGACGACTACGTGGTCAAGCCGTTCTCCGCGCGCGAACTGCTGGCGCGGATCCGCGCGGTGATGCGCCGCGCCCGCGAGGACGACGAGGACGGCAGCGTGGCGGTCGGCGCGCTGCGCATCGATGGCGCCGCGCATCGGGTGTTCGCCGGTGACGCGCCGGTGCCGATCGGGCCGACCGAATACCGCCTGCTGCATTTCTTCATGACCCACCCCGACCGCGTCTACAGCCGCGCGCAGCTGCTGGACCACGTCTGGGGCGGCAGCGTCTACGTCGAGGAGCGCACGATCGACGTCCACATCCGCCGCCTGCGCAAGACGCTCGAGCCGTTCGCGGTGGACGGCATGGTGCAGACCGTGCGCGGCGCCGGCTACCGCTTCTCGGCGGCGGCCTGAGCCGGGGCCGGACGGGACGGGCCCGCGCATGGATCCTTCGCCTCCTTCCGGCCGGGCCGGCCTGCGTCCGCTGCTCGGCGACGAGCGACGCACCGAGCACATGCCACCGCACCTGCGGTCGGCCTGGTGGAAGACCCTGTCCATGCTGTTCCTGCTGCTGGCCGGCGCCACCCTGGCCGGCATCCTCGTCGGCCATGTCGGCGCGGTGCTGGCAGCGACCGCGCTGGCTATCCTCGCCTGGCACTACTGGCGCCTGCGCCGGGTCCTGCTCGGCCTGACCGCGCGCCGGCGCTGGGAGCCGGCCCGCGGCCGCGGCGCCTGGAACGAACTGGACCGTCTGCTGCACCGCAGCCAGTCGGAAATGCGCGCGCGCAAGCGGCGCCTGCTGGACATGCTCCGCGCCTACCGTGCCGCCGCCGCGGCGCTGCCCGATGCGGTGGTCGTGGTCGACCGCAACACCCAGCGCGTGCTGTGGTTCAACAAGGCCGCCACCGACCTGCTCGGCCTGTCCTATCCGCGCGACCTGGGCGCCTCGGTGGTCGAACGCCTGCAGCCGCTGCCGCTGGCGCGCTGGCTGGCAGCCGGCCGCAATGCCGAGCCGATGCTGGATGCGGCCTCGCCCAGCGACGACCGGCTGCGCCTGAACCTGCGCCTGATCCCCTACTCCGAGGACTACTGGCTGCTGGTGGCGCGCGACGTCAGCAAGCTGCTGCGGCTGGAGCAGATGCGCCGCGACTTCGTCGCCAACGTCTCGCATGAACTGCGCACGCCGCTGACCGTCGTCCACGGCTACCTGGACATGCTCGACCCGGAGGACGTGCCGGAGTGGGAGCCGATGCTGGCCGAGATGCGCAAGCAGTCGCAGCGCATGACCCAGCTGGTCGAGGACCTGCTGGCGCTGTCACGGCTGGAGTCGCGCGACAGCCTGCCCGACGAGACCGTGGCGATGGCGCCGATGCTGGCCACGCTGCGCCGCGAGGCCGAGGCCTTCAGCCAGAACCGTCACACCATCGAGGTCCGCGACGAAGCCGGCTGCGACCTCACCGGCTCGATCAAGGAACTGCACAGCGCGTTCTCCAACCTGGTCACCAACGCGGTCCGCTACACCCCGGCCGGCGGCACGGTGACGGTCACCTTCGCCCGCGAGCCCGACGGGGGTGCGGTGCTGTCGGTGCGCGACACCGGCTACGGCATTCCCGAGGCGCACATCCCGCGCCTGACCGAACGCTTCTACCGCGTTTCCAGCAGCCGCTCGCGCGAGAGCGGCGGTACCGGCCTGGGCCTGTCGATCGTCAAGCACGTGCTGGGCCTGCACCAGGCGCGGCTGCGGATCGAGAGCCAGGTCGGCCAGGGCAGCACCTTCGCCTGCCACTTCGGTGCCGAGCGGATCCGCCCGCGCCACGAAGAAGACCTTGCCGAGAGCCTGCCATGACGCCGACACGACGCCACACGCGGGCCACCGGCCGCGCGCAGCCCACCCCGCCCTCCCAGACGGATGCCTCCGCCATGGAACACGACAGCGTTCTTCCCGCCGCCGACACCGGCGCTCCTCCGGCCGGCGCCGGCGAAGGACCCTCGCTGCGCGATCCGGCGCTGTATCTGAACCGCGAACTGGGGCAGCTGGATTTCAACTTCCGCGTGCTGGCGCAGGCGCAGGATCCGCAGGTGCCGCTGCTGGAGCGGCTGCGCTTCCTGTGCATCTCCTGCACCAACCTCGACGAGTTCTTCGAGATCCGTGCGGCCACCGTGCGCCACGCGCTCGACTTCGGCCTGCCGGCCGCGCCGGACGGCATCGCCCCGGCGCAGCTGCTGGATGCGATCCACGACCGCGCCGCCACGCTGGTCGACGCGCAGTACCGCTGCTGGAACGAGGTCCTGCGCCCGGCCCTGGACGAGGCCGGCATCGGCATCCTCAGCCGGCGCAGCTGGAACGCACGCCAGCGCCGCTGGCTGCGCGCCTACTTCCGCAACAAGGTCATGCCGGTGCTCTCGCCGCTGGGCCTGGACCCGTCGCACCCGTTCCCGCGCATCCTCAACAAGTCGCTGAACGTGGTGGTGGTGCTGGAAGGACGCGATGCGTTCGGCCGCGCCGGCCACCTGGCGATCGTGCGCGCGCCACGCTCGCTCAGCCGCATCGTCGAGCTGCCGCGCAGCGTGTCGGGCAAGGACCGGCAGGAGTTCGTGCTGCTGTCCTCGATGCTGTCGGCCTTCGTCGACGAGCTGTTCCCGGGCATGACCGTCCGCGGCGCCTACCAGTTCCGGGTGACCCGCAATTCCGAGCTGGTGGTGGACGAGGACGAGGTCGAAAACCTGGCCTCGGCGCTGCGCAGCGAACTGGTCGGCCGCGGCTACCGGCCGGCGGTGCGGCTGGAGATCGCGCACGACTGCCCCAAGCCGATCGTGCAGAGCCTGCTGCAGAACTTCGAACTGGGCGAGAACGCGGTCTACTACATCGATGGCCCGGTGAACCTCAACCGGGTGATCCAGGTCAACGACCTGGTCGCGCGGCCGGAATTGAAGTACCCGCCGTTCACGCCGCGCAACGGGCTGGAGGACGAGGCGATCTTCCAGCGCGTCGCCCGTGGCGACGTGCTGTTGCACCACCCGTTCGACAGCTTCAGCGGCGTGCTCGCGCTGCTCTCCCAGGCCGCGTCCGATCCCGACGTGCTGGCGATCAAGCAGACCCTGTACCGCACCGGCAAGGACTCGGCGATCGTCGAGGCGCTGGTGCAGGCCGCGCGCAACGGCAAGGACGTGACCGTGGTGGTCGAGCTGCGCGCGCGCTTCGACGAGGACGCCAACCTCGGCGTCGCCGACCGCCTGCAGGAAGCCGGCGTGCAGGTCGTCTACGGCGTGGTCGGCTACAAGACCCACGCCAAGATGCTGCTGATCGTGCGCCGCGAGGGCCGTCGCCTGCGCCGCTACGTGCACCTGGGCACCGGCAACTACCACAGCGGCACCGCGCGCGCCTACACCGACCTGAGCCTGATCACCGCCGACGCCGACATCGGCAACGACGTGCACATGCTGTTCCAGCAGCTGTCCGGGCTGGCGCCGTCGACCCGCCTCAAGCGCCTGCTGCAGTCGCCGTTCACCCTGCACAGCGGGATCCTGCAGCGGATCGAACGCGAGACCCGCCTGGCCGAGGCTGGGCGCCCGGCGCGGATCGTGGCCAAGATGAACGCGCTCAACGAGCCGCAGGTGATCCGCGCGCTGTACCGCGCCTCGCAGGCCGGCGTATCGATCGACCTGATCGTGCGCGGCGCCTGCACGCTGCGCCCCGGCGTGCCCGGCGTGTCGGACAACATCCGCGTGCGCTCGATCGTCGGCCGCTTCCTCGAGCACAGCCGCATCTACTGGTTCGGCAACGACGGCGCACCCGAGCTGTACTGCGCCAGCGCCGACTGGCTCGAGCGCAACCTGCTGCGGCGCGTGGAAACCTGCTTCCCGGTGCTCGACCCGGCGCTGGCCGAGCGCATCTTCCGCGAAGGCCTGCAGAACTACCTCGACGACAACCTCAACGCCTGGGAGCTGGGCGGCGACGGGCGCTACCGCAAGCTGGCGCCGGTGGACGGCCAGGCGCCGCATGCGGCGCAGCTGCAGCTGCTCGGCACGCTGCGCCCCTGACGCCCTTCACGCAGACGGAACGGACGGGCGGGCGCTTCCGCTAAGATTCGCGCCATGCCTTATTCCTCACCGCATCACCCACCGGTCCAGGACGGCGAGCTGCTGGCCGCCATCGATCTGGGCTCCAACAGCTTCCACATGGTCCTGGCCCAGCATTCGATGGGCCAGCTGCGGGTGGTCGACCGGCTGCGCGAAACCGTGCGCATGGCCGACGGCCTGGATACCCGCGGTGGCCTGTCCGCACCGGCCCGGCAACGCGCGCTCGAATGCCTGGCCCGCTTCGGCCAGCGCCTGCGCGGCGTGCCGCCGCTGCGCGTGCGCGCGCTGGCGACCAACACCGTACGCCGTCTGCGCGATCCTCAGGCGTTCCTGCGTGCGGCCGAAACCGAGCTGGGTTATCCGATCGAAGTGGTCTCCGGCCGCGAAGAGGCGCGCCTGATCTATCTGGGCGTCGCCCATGCGCAACCGCCCAAGCCCGGCCAGCTGCGCCTGGTGATCGACATCGGCGGCGGCTCGACCGAGTTCATCATCGGCCGCGGTTTCGAGCCGATCGAGCGCGAGAGCCTGCAAGCCGGCTGCATCGCCAGCACTCAGCGCTTCTTCCCCAACGGCAAGCTGTCGCGCAAGAAGTGGAAGGATGCGCTGACCGAGATCAGCGCCGAGTTCCAGCAGTTCGCCGGCCTGTACCGCGCGCTGGGCTGGCACGAGGCGGTCGGCTCCTCCGGCACCCACAAGGCCATCGGCGAGATCTGCGCGGCGATGAAGCTGACCAAGGGCGCGATCACCGCCGAGGCGCTGCCGCAGTTGCGCGACCGCCTGCTGCAGGCGCGCAGCATCGACCAGATCGACCTGCCCGGCCTGTCCAGCGAGCGCCGGCCGATCATCGCCGGTGGCGTGCTGGTGCTGGAGGCCGCCTTCCAGGCGCTGGGCCTGCAGAAGCTGATCGTCAGCAAGGCCGCGATGCGCGAGGGCATCCTCTACGACATGCTCGGCCGCGGCGGCGGCAACGATCCGCGCGATGCCTCGGTGCAGTCGCTGATCCGCCGCTACGGCATCGACGAGGCGCAGGCCGCGCGCGTGGAGGCCACCTTGCTGCGCCTGTTCGAGCAGGTCGCCGAGGCCTGGGCGATGGACGACGACGATGCGCACATGCTCGGCTGGGCCGCGCGCCTGCACGAGCTGGGCCTGACCATCGCCCACAGCCAGTACCACGTGCACGGCGCCTACATCGTGGAGCACTCGGACATCGCCGGCTTCTCGCGCCAGGAACAGCAGGTGCTGGCGGCGCTGGTGCGCACGCACCGCCGCAACGTGCCCAAGACCGCCTTCGACGCCCTGCCCGACCGCCTGCTGCTGTCGGCCCGGCGCAAGGCCGCGCTGCTGCGGCTGGCGGTGCTGTTGCACCGCTCGCACGACAACGACCCGATCCCGCGCCTGGACCTGACCGTGGACGGCAACCGGCTCGACCTGGTGCTGGACCGCGACTGGGCCGAAGCGCGGCCGCTGCTGCGTGCCGACCTGATCGGCGAGAAGGAGGGCATGCCCGGCCTGGGCATGCACTTCCAGCCGCTGGTGCTGTAACCGGAGAATGCTCCCGGCCCCGGCCCCGGGGCCGGCCTTGGGCCGGGCAGGAACGTGTTGCCGGCGTACCTGCGAAGGGCCGGCGCTGCGCTCCGGTGCTGGTCCGGCAGCATGGCGGCATCGGCTGCCGCCGCTGACGCTCGACGTGCGGCGGCGCGGCCCGCCGCGCAGATCCTGCGGACCGCCAGCCACGCGAAGTTCCTTCAACCCCATCCGCTCCGGTGGCGCGTTCTTCCGTGCGTCCCTTCCCGGAGCCATCCCATGCGCCACCCGATCCTGACGCTGCTCGCCGCCGCCTGCATCACCCTGCTCGCCGCCTGCCAGACGCCGGCCGGCGAGCCGAGAACGCAGGCTGCCATGGAGGCGGAGGCCGCGTCCGACGCCGCCTACAAACTGCATGCCGCCCCGCCTCCGCCTCCGCCGCCGGCACCGATGGCGGTCGCGGTCCGCGCCTCGGCGCCGGCCGCCGGACAGCTCATGCGCAGCGCCTACATGCCGCAGCTCGCCGCGCCCCCGCGTCCGCCGGTGAACACCGAACGCTACGACCGCCCCGATGACAACCCGGTCCAGCGCGCCAGCGAAACACCGGTGTCCACGTTCTCGATCGACGTCGATACCGGCAGCTACGCCAACGTGCGGCGCATGCTGCGCCAGGGCGTGCGCCCGCCGGCAGACGCGGTGCGGGTCGAGGAATTCCTCAACTACTTCGATTACGGCCATCCGGCGCCGGCCGACCGCAGCGTGCCGTTCCGGGTCGGCACCGAACTGGCACCGTCGCCATGGAACGCCAACCGCCAGCTGCTGATGGTCGGCATCAAGGGCTACGACGTGCCGAAGGCGACGATGCCGGCATCGAACCTGGTTCTGCTGATCGACACCTCCGGCTCGATGGACAGCGAGGACAAGCTGCCGCTGCTCAAGCGCGCCTTCGCGCAGCTGGTGCCGCAGCTGCGCGCGCAGGACCGGGTGTCGATCGTGGTCTACGCCGGCTCGGCCGGGCTGGTGCTGGCGCCGACACCGGGCGACCGCCACGCCGAGATCCTGGCCGCGCTCGATCGGCTGCAGGCCGGCGGCAGCACCAATGGCGGCGACGGCATCCGCCTGGCCTATTCGGTCGCACGCGAGGCCTTCATCGAAGGCGGCAGCAACCGGATCCTGCTGGCCACCGATGGCGACTTCAACGTCGGCACGGTCGAACGCGGCACGCTGGAAACCCTGGTCGCCGACCAGCGCCGCTCCGGCATCGCGCTGTCCACGCTCGGCTTCGGCCAGGGCAACTACAACGACGCGATGGCCGAGCGCCTGGCCGACGCCGGCGACGGCGTGCATGCCTACATCGACACCGACCTGGAGGCGCGCAAGGTGCTGGTCGAGCAGATGCAGGCGACCCTGCTGACGATCGCCAACGACGTCAAGATCCAGATCGAGTTCGATCCGGCCCAGGTCGCCGAGTACCGCCTGATCGGCTACGAGAACCGCATGCTGCGCGAGGAGGATTTCGCCAACGACGCGGTCGACGCCGGCGACATCGGCGCCGGCCACCAGGTCACCGCGCTGTACGAGATCGCCCTGGTCGGTTCCGGTGGCGAGCGCCTGCCGGCGCGTCGCTACGGCGCTACCCCCGTCCAGTCCAGTGCGTCGAGCAGCGGCGAGATCGCGCACCTGCGCCTGCGCTACAAGCGCCCCGGCGAGGCGCGCAGCCGCCTGATCGACACCCCGATCCTGCGTAGCGCACTGAGGCGCGAACCCAGCCAGTCCCTGCGGTTCGCCACCGCGGTGGCGGCCTATGCCGACCTGCTCCGCGGCGGCCACAACGTCGAAGGCTGGAGCTGGGACGACGTCGCCGCCACCGCACGTGCCAGCACCGGCGACGATCGCTGGGGGCTGCGCCAGGAGTTCGTGCAGCTGGTCGGCGAAGCGCAGCGGCTGACCACCGCCAGCGACGCGCCCGGTGCGGCCATCGCGGTGGAGTGATCGGCGGACACATCCGCGTGGACCGGCGGGCGGATCGCTCGCCGGTCCGCATGTGGTCATGTCCTCCAACCGGCAGGCACGCCTGCCGACTGCAGTTGCATCTGGCTTTGGCTTTGGCTTTGGCTTTGGCTCTGGCTTTGGCTCTGGCTTTGGCTCTGGCTCTGGCTCTGGCTCTGGCTCTGGCTTTGGCTTGGCTTGGCTTGGCTTGGCTTGGCTTGGCTTGGCTTTCGATCTTGATCCACCCGAGCCGTAAAGCGAGCCGAGCATCGCAGCGGCGATGGGGGCGAAGAGGCCCACGTGTCTGAGCGAAGCCAGTTGTGGGCCGTCCCCATCGAAGCGAGAAGCGCAGGAACCAACCGGCGCAGCCGGTTGGTTTGCGTCCTCTACGGCCCCCTCTTCGGGGCGGCGAAAACGGTTCTGCTTGCTTTTGCCAAGACACAAGTAAGCCGCGCAACAGCGCCGAAGCCGTTGCCTTGAAGCTTGGCGTTGGCTTCAGCGTGTGCTGCTCCGCCTGACAGCAAGCCGAAGCAGAAGCAACAGCGGAGCTTTCGCTCTCCCCGCTGCGCGGGCGGGAGCGAGTCACTTTTCTTTGCTTGTGCAAAGAGAACCAACCAAAAGAAAGCACAGCCGGGACGCGAGCTGCCGCAGCTGCGCCACGCCGGTGCCCTGCGCTTCTCGCAGGAGCGGGGCCTTGTCCCCTTTTCGGGACGGCCCACAACTCGCTTCGCTCAGACACGTGGGCCTCTTCGCCCCGCTCCTGCTGCGATGCTCGGCTCGCTTCACGGCACCGGAAAGTCGAAAGCCGAGCAACAGCAACAGCAACAGCCACGGCTAAAAGCTTAAAAGCAAAAGCAAAAGCAAAGGCGAAGGCGAAGGCGAAGGCGAAGGCGAAGATCGCAGCATCGCCCTTCACCGGACAGCGGGCATCGCCCGCGCCATCCCGGCGCAGGCGCAGCCCTCACTCGGCCAGCGTGATCCCGATCGCCTCGGCCGCCTCGCGCGCCACCGCGCGCGCCGCATCGATGTCGCCGGCCCGCGCCAGGGTCACGCCGACACGGCGATGGCCTTCGACGCGCGGCTTGCCGAACAGACGCAGCGCGGTGTCCGGCACCTGCAGCGCGGCGGCCACGTTGGAGAACACCGGCACGCCGTGGCCATGCGCCAGCAGCGCGCAGGAGGCGGACGGGCCGTTCTGGCGGATGGTCGGGATCGGCAGGCCCAGGATCGCGCGCGCATGCAGGGCGAACTGCGGCAGTTCCTGCGAGACCAGGGTGACCAGGCCGGTGTCGTGCGGGCGTGGCGAGACTTCCGAGAACCAGACCTCGTCGCCCTTCACGAACAGCTCGACACCGAACACGCCCCAGCCGCCGAGGTCGTCGGTGATCGCGCGGGCGATGGCCTGTGCGCGCTCCAGCGCCTTCGGCGACATCGGCTGCGGCTGCCAGCTCTCGCGGTAGTCGCCATCGCGCTGCAGGTGGCCGATCGGCTCGCAGAACGCCGTGCCGGCCGCATGCCGCACGGTCAGCAGGGTGATCTCGTAATCGAAGTCGATGAAGCCCTCGACGATGCAGCGGCCGGCGCCGGCGCGGCCGCCGGTCTGCGCGTACTCCCAGGCCGCGTCGACCTGCCCGGCCTCGCGCACCGTGCTCTGGCCCTTGCCCGAGGACGACATCACCGGCTTGACCACGCACGGCAGGCCGACCGCGGCGATCGCCGCGCGGTACTCCTCGACGGTGTCGACGAAGCGGTACGGCGAGGTCGGCAGGCCCAGAGTCTCGGCGGCCAGGCGGCGGATGCCCTCGCGGTCCATCGTCAGCCGCGCGGCACGCGCGGTCGGGATCACCTTCTGCCCGTGCTCCTGCTCCAGCTGGACCAGCGTCTCGGTATGGATCGCCTCGATCTCCGGCACGATCAGGTGCGGCTTCTCCTTCGCGATCAGCGCGCGCAGGGCGAAGGTGTCGAGCATGTCCAGCACATGGCTGCGATGCGCGACCTGCATCGCCGGCGCATCGGCATAACGGTCGGCGGCGATGACCTCGACACCGAAGCGCTGCAGTTCCAGCGCCACTTCCTTGCCCAGTTCGCCAGAACCGAGCAGCAGGACGCGGGTGGCATGGGGCGAGAGCGGCGTACCGAGCTGGGTCATGGCGGGGATCCTGGCGAAAGGCCGTCATTCTAGGGCCTGGCTTCCGTTCACGGCGTGCAATCAGGCGGCGTTCCGGCGAGACCGGCGACCGGCACCACACGCCTGGGCCGGCCAGCGGCCGGCGCGCGCGATGCGCCCGCCCTCGTCGGCGCATGGCAAGCGGCTCGCATGTCTTTCCGCCCGCAGCCTTCGCAGATTCCTGTACGCGCCTGCGCGCCGCCCGACATCCGCCGGTCCGGTCATCCAGCCCGCTCGTTCCCGCGCCGGCAGCCGACCGGCGGCACTTGACGCATGATATCAAATTGATATCTTTCAATCCAACTCACGGAGACGCGCCATGAAAGAGCAGCCCATCGGTTCCCTGCCCGGCATTCCCCTGATCGGCGCGACGGTCGTCGCAGCGGCCGTCGGCGTCTGGCTGTTCCGCAGCGGGGTGGTGAGCATGGCCCAGGGCGGCGGCGCGACCGCCACGGCCCTGGTCGTCGCCAGCCTGATCATCGGCATCCTGCCGCTGGCGGCGCTGACCGGCCTGTACACGATCCAGCCCAACCAGGCCGCGGTGCTGAGCCTGTTCGGCAAGTACACCGGCACGGTCAAGGAGAGCGGCCTGCGCTGGAACAACCCCTTCTATTCCAAGCGCAAGGTCAGCCAGCGCGTGCGCAACTTCGAGAGCGGCAAGCTCAAGGTCAACGAGCTGGACGGCAGCCCGATCGAGATCGCCGCGGTGATCGTCTGGCAGGTGGTCGATGCATCGGAAGCGGTGTTCAACGTCGACGACTACGAGAGCTTCGTCCACATCCAGTCCGAAGCGGCGCTGCGCGCGATGGCCTCCAGCTATCCCTACGATCAGCACGACGAGGGCCAGATCGCGCTGCGCAGCCACCCGCAGGAAATCTCCGAACACCTGCAGGCGCAGATCGCCGAGCGCCTGGGCACCGCCGGCGTGCAGGTGATCGAGGCGCGCATCAGCCACCTCGCCTACGCCCCGGAGATCGCCCAGGCGATGCTGCAGCGGCAGCAGGCCAATGCCGTGATCGCCGCGCGCACGCGGATCGTCGCCGGCGCGGTCGGCATGGTCGAGATGGCGCTGGCCGAGCTGCAGAAGAACGATGTCGTGCAGCTCGACGAGGAGCGCAAGGCGCAGATGGTCAGCAACCTGCTGGTGGTGCTGTGCGGCGACCGCGGCACCCAGCCGATCGTCAACGCCGGCTCGCTGTACTGACGGGCACGCACGATGGATGCACTCGTTCCCCTGCTGCTCGCCCTCTCCGGCCTGCCCGCGCTCGGCGTCGCCGGCTGGACCCTGCGCAACGACGACGCCCGCTCACGCGGCCTCGCCCTGCGCTGGGCCCTGATCGGCCTGTCCATCCTGATCGGCGCCATCGCTCTGTACTGGGCCGGCGCCGACCGCACCGCGGTCAACTGGGTGATCGGCGTGCTGGTGGTCGCGGTCAACGCTCTGGCGATCTCGATGCTGCTGTTCCTGCGCCGCGGCGGCAGGCCGGGACCGCGCCGGTGACCGGCAAGCCGGACAAGAAGGCCTATCCGCTGCGGATCAGCGCCGAGGTGATCAACGCGGCCCAGCGCTGGGCCGACGACGAGCTGCGCAGCCTCAACGCGCAGATCGAATACGTGCTGCGCGACGCCCTGCGCAAGGCCGGCCGGCTGCCGAAGCCCGGCAGCGAGGACGATTCACGGGAGGCGTGATGCGCACGTTCCTGCGTCGGCTCCATGCCATCTGGTGGCGCTGCGGGCTGCTGGCGTTCGTGGTGTTCACCGCCTGGTGCCTGATCGCCTACCGCGCGTCGGCCGATGGCCGCGCCGCCGCGGTCGCCGATGCGACCGTCGCCGTCGAACGCACCGCCACCGGCTGGAACTTCATCCCGCGCGCGCAGGCCCCGCAGCCGGTCGGCCTGCTGTTCTTCAGCGGCGCGCTGGTCGATACGCGCGCCTATGCACCATTGGCCAGGCACCTGGCCCAGACAGGGACGCCGGTCGCGGTGATCGCCCTGCCGCGACGCGGCGCCTTCGGTGGCGCCGAAGGCGGCGAAGTGCTCGCCCGCGCCGACCAGGTGATGCGTGGCTTTGCCGGTGTCCGCTGCTGGGTCGTCGGCGGGCACTCGCGCGGCGGCGAGGTGGCCTCGCGCATGGCCGCGCGTGGTCTGCCTCCGGTCGCGGGCCTGTTCCTCGCGGGTACCTCGCACCCGCGCGACATCGACCTGTCCGGCCTGCACCTGCCGGTGACCAAGCTGGTGGCATCCAACGACGGACTGGCCTCGCCGGAACGCAACGCGCGCAACCGGCGGCGCCTGCCCGCCTCCACCCATTGGGTCACGCTGGAGGGCGGCAACCATTCCCAGTTCGGCGCCTACGGCTTCCAGCCGGGCGACCGCTTCGCGACACTGCCACGGCAGCAGCAGGCCGCGCTGATCCAGCGCGAGGCCCGCGCCCTGCTCGACCACGCCGGCACCGGACCGGCATGCACCGGAGGATCCATCCAATGACGCAACGCTGGAAGTATCAGGTGATCGAGATCAAACCCGGAATCATGGGCGGCTTCCGCGCCGACACCGTGCAGGAGGAGCTCAGCCGCCAGGGCAGGCTCGGCTGGGAGCTGGTCCAGGTGGTCGCCAACGGGCCGCTGGTGCCGATGATGATGGTGTTCAAGCAACCCGAATGAGGCGCGCGCCATGCTGCACATCGTCCACATGATCGAACGGCGTTCCGGCGCCTGCGCGCCACGCGTGATCCTGGTCGTGGTCGCGCTGGCGCTGGCGGCCGGACTGGCGCTGGCCACGCGCTGACGCCACGACACCGTGCCATCCACCGCGCACTCAGCCACGCTTCCATCCGCACGTGGCGATCTGAAGGTCGCCGTGGCCTGGGGCGTACTCGCCGGGGTGTCGGCCGTCGCGGTGGTGCCGTATGCGGTGCAGGCGATGCCCGCGCGATTCGCCGTGCTGCCGGTGCCGCTGGGCCTGCTCGCCGCGGCACAGGGCGTGCAGACCGCGCTGCTGGTCACCGCCCTGGCCTGGCTGGGGCTGCGCCTGGGCCATCGGGTCGGACTGGGCAGCCCGTTGCTGCAGGCCTGGATCAACGCCCGCCCGCATCCGGGCTGGCGCCGGCAACGCCCCTGGCACGCCGCGCTGCTGGGGGCCGGCACGGCGGCGTTGATCGTGCTGCTGGCCTCGCTGCTGGATCCGATGCTGCCGGATGTGGCGGCCGGCACCAGGCCCTCGCCGCTGGCAGGCTTCCTGGCGGCGTTCTACGGCGGCATCGCCGAAGAGCTGCTGCTGCGCCTGTTCCTGATGACCCTGCTGGTCTGGCTGCTGAGCCGCTTCGGCCGGCAGCGGCCGGGCACCTGGCGGCTGTGGAGCGCGATCGGCCTGGCCGCGCTGCTGTTCGGCCTTGGGCATCTGCCGGCCGCCGCCGCGATCTGGGGGCTGGAACCGGCGGTGGTGGTACGCACCCTGCTGCTCAATGCGGTCGGCGGCCTGGCGTTCGGCTGGCTGTACTGGCGGCGCGGCCTGGAGATGGCCATGCTCGCGCACGTCTGCGCGGATCTGGTGCTGCACGTCCTCATTCCCCTGATCGCCCCTGGAGCCGCGCCATGACCCACACCGACGATCCACGCCTGCAGCTGGCACCGCCACCGGAACGCGCATCGACCTGGCTGTTCCTGCTGTGCGTGCCGCTGCCGGTCGCCATCACCGCCGCCGCGTTGCTGACGGTCCCAGGCGACAGCGCGCAGGTCCTGATCGGCGACAGCCTGCCGCTGACCGTCGCGGTGACGCTGGCGGGCGTGGCTCTGATCAGCCTGGCGGTCTGGTATCCACTCGCCCGTGCCATGCAGCGCCAGCAGCTGCTGCTCACCGACGTTTCACTGCAGCTGCAGTCCACCTTCTACCGCTGCGATGTGCCATTGCGGCAGCTACAGCTGGAGCGCGCACGCGTGATCGATCTGGACGAACATCCGCAACTGCGTCCACGCAAGAGCAACGGGTTCTCGGTGCCCGGGCTGCGCAGCGGCTGGTTCCGCAGCAACGGCCGGCGCACCTTCGTCGCGCTGGCCGATGGCCGCCGCACGCTGTGGATCCCGAGCAGCGGCGGCCACGATCTGCTGATCGAACCGCGCGACCCGCGCGCCCTGCTCGATCGCCTGCGCGCCTCGGCGGCCTGACGACGCTCCCGGCCACGTTCGCCACCATCGACACCGGAGCCGCTCCCCATGCGCGCACGCGACACCTCGCCCAGCCTGGTTCCCGCCGGACCCGAACCGCGGCGCATGCTGTTCCTGCTGACCATGGTCCTGCCACTGGCGATGGTCGCCGCGCATTTCGCCATGGGCCTGCTGGCCGCTCGCCCGATGACGCTGGTGGCCGGCAGCCTGCCACTCACCATCGCCGCCACCGTGCTGGTCGTGGGCATCTTCATGGGTGTGGCCTGGCGGGTGCTGGCGGCGGCGATGGACCGCCAGGCGCTGCGCCTCGACCACACCGCGCTGGAGGTCGATGCAGGTTTCCACCGGACCCGCATGGCGCTGGCCGCGATGCACCTGGACAAGGCGCGCCTGATCGACCTGGACGAACACGTCGAGCTGCTCCCGCGCTTCAAGCGCAAAGCGTTCTCGGTGCCGGGCGGCTTCCGCAGCGGCTGGTACCAGCTGCGCAACAGGCGCAGGGCGTTCGTCGCAACCGGCGAAGGCCGCCAGGTCCTGTGGCTGCCCTGCGACGGCGACCACGACCTGCTGCTGGAAGTCCGCGACCCGCGCACGCTGCTTGCGCAGCTGCGCACGCTGGCAGCCGCATCGCGCCCCGCCTAAGCTGGCACGATGCGCACCCCGCCCGTCCTGCTCCGCACCCGCATGTCCAACACGGCCGAGATCGAACTGTGGCCGGCCGCCCTGCTGCGCGCACGCGGCAACGACGATGCCCGCGCGCTGGCACGCGCCGAGACCGTGCTGCGCCGCAAACGCGATGGCCGCTACCTGGCCGCCGTGCGCCGCGACGGACTGCAGGCGCTGGTGCCCCGGCTCGCGCGTGAGCCCGGCCTGGATGCGGCGCTGGACCTGATCGACGGCCACACGCCGCCACACGGGCGCATGCCGCCGCCGTTGCCGCTGCACCGACTGCACGAACGCCTGCACGCGCTCGGTCTGCATGCGGACGCCTATGCGGCGCGCAGCGGCCTGGCCCTGGTGGCCGAACCGGCCTGGCTGCTGCTGGCCGACATCGACCGCTTCGGCCGACCGCTCTGGCTGCTGCCGTCGGCCGGCCGCGCCTGGCAGGAGATGCGTCGTGCCGCCGCGGCCGATGGCCTGGTGCTGGACGCGATCTCCGGTTACCGCAGCCACGACTACCAGCTGGGCATCGTCGCCCGCAAACTCGCGCGCGGGCAGACGCTGGAGCAGATCCTCACCGTCAACGCCGCACCGGGCTATAGCGAACACCATGCCGGAGACGCCCTCGACATCGGCACGCCCGGCGAACCACCGGCGGAGGAAAGCTTCGAACGCACGCCGGCGTTCGCCTGGCTGCAGGCGCAGGCGGCCCGCTTCGGCTTCGCGCTGAGCTACCCACGCGACAATCCGCACGGCATCGTCTACGAGCCCTGGCACTGGCGCTGGCATCCCGCATCGCCCCACGCCAGCTGAGCGGGACAAGGACAGGCCCCACGCCGCGGACACGGACACCCGCTGCCACCGCATCATGCCGCCCCGGGCGCCACCATCGCCGGGCCGGCGATGGGATCACAGGCTCATCGGGATCGATGCGCCGATCCGCCAGCGCTGGAGCCTGGCCGCCGCCCTCGGCGCGATCCGGCGGGTATTCGTTCCACGCGTGCTGATCGGGCCTGACGACGCCGGTGCCGGACTGACGTTCGTGAGTGCCGGTCTGGTGTTCGATGCGGCGCTGTTCCCTGGCCTTGGCGACGGCATCCAGCGCCGCCGCCGCGTCGGCGCGGCGGTGCCTTCAGCCTGACCGACCCAGCAGGATCACCCTGATCGCACCGGATGCCACCACGCCACGCAATGGCGCGGTCATCATCGGCGGCATGCGCGTCAAATGGGCAGAAGCATGCTGGCACCGTCCCGCCCGTTCCGATTCATGCGCGGACAGGCCGGTCGAGCAGTGCGAAAGCGGCTGCGCGAAGATCCGGTCGCCGCCCCGACAGGACCCGCCCCAGGCCTGACCGACGCGCGAGCAGGCACCCGGCCGGAGCGGCATCGGCTCCGCCGCGCCCACCGGTCGAAAGGTCCGCTCGCCCGGCCCCCGACCAGCCGCGAGCCGCCGCCAGCGCATCCGGATCCGCGGCCTCCGCTCGACGTGGCGCATCGGCGTCGACATCGAACCCGCGGCCATGGCACGGCCAGCTCAACGCCTCAGCATCGCCACGGCATAGGTCAGCCAGCTGGCCATCAGCAGCATGCCGCCGGTCGGCGCCAGCCGGGTCGGCCACCCCAGCAGCGCCCCGCCGGTCACGCTGCCGGCGAACAGCAGCGTGCCCAGCAGCAGCCCGACCAGCGCCCAGCGGGCCAGACCGGCCGGCGTGCGCGGCGCCAGCATCGCCAGCACCACACCGTGGCCGAAGGCGTACAGGCTGGCGGTCTGCAGGTTCACGCGCGCCTGCCCGTCATCGACGCCATGGGCCGCATAGGCGGACAGACCGATCGCCAGCGCGGCCAGCACCGCCCCGGTCGCGGCGAGCGAGCGCGACGCCGCCCCAGTCCTGATCTCCTGCATGCCTGCTCTCCTCATCGATCCCGATGCGCGAGTGTAGGACCTGCATCACGCACTGATGCCGGTCGATGGCGGAACGGAGCGGTCGGAACGGAGCGGCGATGCCGCCACCATCCGCCGCGCGGACCTGCGCCGGAAGTCCCCGACGCGATGAAAAACCGGCAATCGCCGGTGACCCCGCTTCCCGGCCCGGGGGCGATCGTGCGCGGGCGGCGGCATGCCATGGTCCACCCACCGCATGGGCTCCAGCGCACCGGTGATTCCAGCCCCGGCCGGACGACATCCCCCGCCAGCGTCGGACCCGGAAAATGGAGGACGCCACAAACGAACAGCGCCGCTTGCGCGGCGCTGTCCGGGTGTTCCGCGCGCGTGGGCCAGGGCCCACGCCTGCGGCGACTTACTTGACGGCCCAGTAAATGTCGTACTGGCCTTCGGCGGTGAAGGCGTTGTCCACGCCGCCCTTCCAGGCTTCGTACGGACGGTCGGCGACTTCGTAGCCGTTGGTGGTCGCCCAGGCACGGACGGCGTTGCGCACGGCATCCAGCTCGGCCATGAAGCCGGTGTAGGACGCGAACGCGGCGCGGCGCGGCTGGGTACGCACGTACTCGACCGGGGCACCGGCCGGGATGGTCACGTTCAGCGGCTCGCCTTCGGCGGCGACCAGCGGCGCGTTGATCGACGCGGCCGGCTTCTGCTCGCCTTCGGCGGCATCGCCCTCGGCAGCAGCCGGGGTCGGCTCGGCAGCCGGACCGGTGCCCTTGCGGCGGACCGGCAGGGCCACGTCGAACGCGTACTTCTCGGCGCCGAAATCGGTGGTGATGATGCGCACCGGACCAGCGGCTTCCAGGTTGCTGGCCTCGAGCGTGCGCTTGATCCATTCCTGGTTGTTCTGGATCGACTGCTTGATCGCGTCGTTGGTGCGGTCGATGTTGCCCGCGTTGACGACCAGCAGGTCCTCGGCCGGCACGTCGACGATCTTCAGGTCGACCAGCGGCACGTCCGGATTGCGGTAGTCGAAGTTCGGCACGCTGGCCAGCATGGTGGTCATGCGCGCCAGGCCCAGCTTCAGGTCGTCGCCGATGTGGCGGTTGACGTACAGGCCGGCATAACGGCCGAACAGGTTGAAGCCGTACTCGACGTCGTAGGTCTGGGTGATCTTGACGTTGCGGTTGTTCTTGCCGGTCGCCTCGAGCAGGAACTGGGTGACCTTGTTGTCGCCCTTGCTCTCGTCGTCGATCTTGATCACGACCTTTTCGTTCGGAACGCTCTCGGTGATCTCCCAGCTGCCCTTGCCGATCTGGCCGAGCTCGGAGCTGTAGTCCAGACGCGCACCGACGCCGGACTCGGCGCCCGAGACGTTGAGCTGGACCTTCGGATCACGCAGCACCAGCGGGTTCCAGTCCTTGAAGCGGCGCAGGTTGTTCACCGTGTCGTACACGATGGTCATGCGGCGGTTGGTCTCGACGCTTTCGGAGATATGGCGCTTGGACGGCAGCACGATGCCGACGACCAGGAACAGGACAGCCACGATCCCCAAGGCGATCAGGAACTCGATAATGCGGGTCATTCAGGAGTCTCCGGGGCCGATTCCACGGCAAGGTTGGGCAATGCGAAACGCGAATCCTAGCAGGCTTCGCGGGATTGGGGCACCGTTCATCCCTGCATGGCTTTGAACAAACGGAATTCTTACAAAAATCCGTGGGTTGGCTGTCCCGGGACAGGCGCATCGCCGCCCTGGACCCACGCCTGGTGATGCCGCGCACCGCCGCATCATGGCGGCAGGCGGCCCGCCAGTGAAAGCACGGGATACCGCGGCCCCATCGCATCGACGGCGTGACGTGCCCATTGTTGGACGGGCCACACGCCAGCGCATTGCGCCGCGCCGGCTTGCGCAGCGCGGTTGCGCGTCGGCGCATGCATGAAGACCGTCAAACGGGCGGTGTGCTGCACGGCCGGTGCGCTGCACCGGCCCGGACCATCCTGTCCCTTCAGACCAGCTGCAGCTCGAAGGCCTTGAGCACCGCGCGGGTGCGGTCGCGAACACCGGGCTTGGACAGGGTGAGCGGCCGCTGCATGCGAGGCACCGCCTCGCGCGGTCGCGAACGCCCGCCGCGCTGCGGCGGCTGGGTGAGAGGGCGCGGACTGCGCGGCATGCCGCGCGCGTCATCGAACGGCCGGTGCGCTGCACCGGCCCGGACCATCCTGTCCCTTCAGACCAGCTGCAACTCGAAGGCCTTGAGCACGGCGCGGGTGCGGTCGCGGACACCGGGCCTGGACAGGGTGAGCGGCCGCTGCATGCGAGGCACCGCCTCGCGCGGTCGCGAACGCCCGCCGCGCTGCGGCGGCTGGGTGAGAGGGCGCGGACTGCGCGGCATGCCGCGCGCGTCATCGAACGGCCGGTGCGCTGCACCGGCCCGGACCATCCTGTCCCTTCAGACCAGCTGCAACTCGAAGGCCTTGAGCACGGCGCGGGTGCGGTCGCGGACGCCGAGCTTGGACAGGATGTTGGACACGTGGTTCTTGATCGTGCCCTCGGCCACGCCCAGCGAATTGGCGATCTCCTTGTTGGAGAAGCCCGATGCCATCAACCGCAGGATCTCGGTCTCGCGGTCGGTCAGCGGATCGGGGCGATCGAGGCTGACGAACTCGTTGCGCATGTGCTCCAGCCCCGACAGCAGGCGCTGGGTCACCGCCGGCTGGACCAGCGAGCCCCCATCGGCCACGGTGCGGATCGCGCCGACCAGCTGCTCCAGCGACACGTCCTTGAGCAGGTAGCCCTTGGCACCGGCCTTCAGTCCGGCCAGCACCAGCTGGTCGTCGTCGAAAGTGGTCAGGATGATCGTCGGCGGCAGCTGGTTCTGCCGGGAGAGCACCTGCAGCGCCTCCAGCCCCGACATCGCCGGCATCCGCATGTCCATCAGGACCACGTCAGGCTTCACCTCGGGAATCATGTCGACGGCCTGGCGGCCGTCGGCGGCTTCGGCCACCACCTCGATGCCACCATCGAGCGCCAGCAGCGAGCGGATGCCCTGGCGCACCAGGGTCTGATCGTCGACCAGGCAGACTCGGATCATGCGTGTACTCCTTCGACGGCCATCCGGGCCGGGCTGATGACGGGAATGGACAGGCGCAGCTGGAAGCCCGCGCCGCTCCGGGTCTGGATGTCCAGCGTGCCACCGCACTGCTGGACGCGCTCGCGCATGCCGCGCAGGCCGTTTCCGGGCACCACCCCGTCGGCGCCCTGCCCGTCGTCGCGGGCGTCGAGCACGATGGCGCCTTCGGCACGGTGGACGCGGATCCACAGCCGGCGCGCACCGGCATGGCGGACCGCGTTGGTGATGATTTCCTGGGTGCAGCGCAGGACCACGTGGGCACGCTCGGGGTCGTCGATCGCCAGCGGCGATTCGACCTGCAGGTCGATGTCCAGCGCCGGCACGTGGTCGGCCAGCGGGCGCAGCGCGGCCTCCAGGTCGATGCCGCCGCTGTCGCGCAGCTGGCTGACGGCCTCGCGCACGTCGGTCAGCAGCAGCTTGGCCAGGGTATGGGCCTGGCGCACGTGCTCCTGGGCGCGGCCCTCGGTCATGTGGCCGGCCACTTCCAGGTTCAGGCTGAGCGCGGTCAGGTGGTGGCCGAGCAGGTCGTGCAGTTCGCGCGAGATGCGGGTGCGTTCGTTGACCCGGGCGCTCTCGGCCAGCAGCGCGCGGGTGGCGCGCAGCTCGGCGTTGAGCCGGCGCTGCTCGTCGCGGGCCTGGGCCTGCTGTTTGGCGACCAGACTGGTCACGTAGATGAACATCGAGAAGCCGCCGTACAGCAGCGACTGCATCAGCGCCTCGAACAACGGCATCCGGAACACGCCGTAGTAGATCGGCAGCACCGCCAGCTGGCTCAGCAGCAGCAGCAGCACGCCCGAGGCGGCCGGCAGCAGCCACGGGATCACCCCGGCGGCGACCATCAGCAGGATGCTGCCCAGCCCGGAGCCGTTGAAATAGCTCACCGACAGCGCAAACAGGGTCAGCACCAGCAGCAGGCCGCGGTCGTGCCAGCTGGCCCGGCCGTGGCCGAGGCCGCGGGTCAGCCACCAGTAGCACAGGCCGAAGCCCAGGTAGCAGGAGAACAGCCAGGCCGGGCGCAGCCCTTCGGCGGCCAGCTCGAGATCCTCGATGCCGTAGGCCGGCACGTACTGGGAATAGACCAGCGGCACGCCCACCATCGCCCAGGTGAACAGGCCGGCGTAGCGGAGCAGGCGGGTATGGCTGAAGCGTCCGAACATGCGGCATCTTACGGCCGCGCCGGGCGGTCGCGTCGCGGGACGGAAGTCATGCCTGACCGCCGTCACCGAACCGGAAGACCGGCGTCCGGCCCGGCGCACGCTCTATGCGATAATCCGCGGCCGGTCGCCCACGACCGCCGATTCGCCACCCACGGAGGCCACAGAACCATGTCCATCGTCATCCGCGACGTGCGCGAACACGAACTGGACGCGGTCCTGGCCCTGAACAACAACGCCGGCGACGCGATCCTGCCGCTGGACCAGGACAAGCTGCACGGCTTCTTCGAGGAAGCCGAGTACTTCCGCATCGCCGAGCGCGACGGCAACCTGACCGGCTTCCTGGTCGGATTCGGCAGCGGCAGCGGCCACCAGTCCAGCAATTTCGACTGGTTCAGCCAGCGCTATCCCGACTTCTTCTATATCGACCGTATCGTGATCGCCAGCCGCCGTCGCGGCGGCGGCGTCGGTCGCGCCTTCTATGCCGATGTCCAGAGCTATGCCGAACTGCGTTATCCCCACCTGTGCTGCGAGGTCTTCCTCGACCATGGCGCCGACCCGGCGCTGCTGTTCCATGGCAGCTTCGGCTTCCACGAGGTGGGCCAGAACGTGATGCCCGATGTCGATGTCCGCGCCAGCATGATGATGAAGGAACTCTGCAGCTACGCCTGGGTCCGCGAGACCTACGGCGATGCCCTGCCCGACCTGCCCTGGGTCGGCCGTCCCCGCCGTCAGTCCGCCGGCACCGCCCGTGTCACCGGGAGCTGACGTGGCGCTGGCGACGACGAACGACTACGAGCAGGCAGGCGAACTGAAGATCGGCCAGGTCGGCATCGCCAACCTGCGGATCCGCACCCTGGATGTCGGGCAGCTGACCCGCGAGATGCGCGAGCGGGTCGAGCGCGCGCCCAAGCTGTTCGGGCGTGCGGCGGTGATCGTCGATTTCGGCGGTCTGTCGCAGACGCCGGACCTGGCCACCGCCCAGGCGCTGATCGAGGGCCTGCGCGCCGCCGGGGTGCTGCCGATCGCGCTGGCCTACGGCACCCGCGACAACGACGCCCTGGCCGAGCAGCTCGGCCTGCCGGTGCTGGCCAAGTTCCGCGCCCAGTACGAGCGCAGCGACGCGCCCCCGGCCGCCGCCCCCGCGCCGCGTGCGCCCGAGCCTGCACCGGCGCCCCGCGCCGCCGCCCCACGCCCGGCCGAGGCGCCGCGCCAGCCGGGCCGGATGCAGAAGACCGCGGTCCGCTCCGGCCAGCAGCTGTACGCGCAGGACTGCGACCTGACCGCCCTGTCCACGGTCGGCGCCGGCGCCGAGGTCATCGCGGACGGCTCGATCCACATCTACGGCAGCCTGCGCGGGCGCGCCCTGGCGGGCGCCAACGGCAACCAGAACGCCCGCATCTTCTGCCGCGATTTCCAGGCCGAACTGGTGGCCATTGCCGGCCACTACAAGGTGCTGGACGATATCCCGGAAAACCTGCGCGGCAAGGCCGTGCAGGTCTGGCTTGAAAACGACCAGCTCAAACTGGCCGCACTCGATTGATCCCCGCGCGCCGGCCCCCGCCAGGCGCGCGCCCCACTGCATGCAGCGCGAGGAGAGTTCCATTGGCTGAAATCATCGTAGTCACTTCCGGCAAGGGCGGCGTGGGCAAGACCACGTCCAGCGCCAGCATCGCCTGCGGCCTGGCCAAACGCGGCAAGAAGGTCGCGGTCATCGACTTCGACGTCGGCCTGCGCAACCTCGACCTGATCATGGGCTGCGAACGCCGCGTGGTGTACGACTTCGTCAACGTGGTCCACGGCGAGGCGACCCTCAAGCAGGCGCTGATCAAGGACAAGCGCTTCGACAGCCTGTACGTGCTGGCCGCCTCGCAGACCCGCGACAAGGACGCGCTGACCCGGGAAGGCGTGGAGAAGGTCCTGAAGGACCTGGCCGCCGACGGGTTCGACTACATCATCTGCGACTCCCCGGCCGGCATCGAGAAGGGCGCGTTCCTGGCCATGTACTTCGCCGACAAGGCGGTGGTCGTGGTCAATCCGGAAGTGTCCTCGGTGCGCGACTCGGACCGCATCATCGGCCTGCTCGACTCCAAGACCCAGAAGGCCGAGGGCGACCAGGGCGGCGTGCCGGCGTTCCTGCTGCTCACCCGCTACAGCCCGGCCCGCGTCGAAGGCGGCGAGATGCTGTCGATCGGCGATGTCGAGGAAGTGCTGGGGCTGAAGGCGGTCGGCGTGATCCCCGAATCGGGCGCCGTGCTCAACGCCTCCAACAAGGGCGAGCCGGTGATCCTGGACGCCGACTCGGAGGCCGGCCAGGCCTACGAGGATGCGGTCGCGCGCCTGCTCGGCGAGGAGCGTCCGCTGCGTTTCACCACCCTTGAGAAGAAGGGCTTCTTCAGCAAGCTGTTCGGAGGTTGAGCATGGGACTGTTCGACTTCCTCAAGGCGAAGAAGACCACGGCCGAGACCGCCAAGAACCGGCTGCAGATCATCATCGCGCAGGAGCGCAACCAGCGTGGCGGCCCGGATTACCTGCCGCTGCTGCAGCGCGAGCTGCTCGAAGTGATCAAGAAGTACGTCAACATCGACGCCGACGCGGTCAAGGTCGACCTGGTCAAGGACGGCGAGCACGACGTGCTCGACATCTCGGTCGCGCTGCCGGACGGCCCGGGCAGCGACTGATGCCCGCTCCGGGCCGCGCACGCGGCCCGGTCGTCCTGCATGGATACCTCTGCGCCCGCATCCGCACCGGCCGTCACCCGCCTGCAGGACATCGCCGTGGGCGACGCCGCCGCGCTGCTGGCCGCTCATGGCCTGCAGCTGGTGATGGTCGAGGACGGTGCCGCGATTCCCGGCAGCTACTGGGGCGAGCCCGAGGCCGGGATCATCGCCAGCACCGTCTATGCGCGCGGCGATACGCCGGTGCATTCGCTGCTGCACGAAGCCTGCCACCTGATCGTGCTGCCGCCGGAGCGGCGTGCGCTGGTGCATACCGATGCCACCGACTCGGTGCCCGAAGAGGATGCGACCTGCTACCTGCAGATCGTGCTGGCCGGGCGCCTGCCCGGCGTCGGCAGCGTGCGGCTGATGGCCGACATGGATGCCTGGGGCTACACGTACCGGCTGGGGTCGACGAGAGCGTGGTTCGAGCAGGACGCCGATGACGCGCGTGCCTGGCTCATCGAACGCGGGTTGCCTGTCGCGTAAAGCCGAGTGCGTGGCATTGCACGGGCGCGTGGCGACGCGTCAAGCATCATGGCACCCGCAAACCAGATAGGCGCGGTTCGAGCAGGACGCGGACGATGCGCGTGCCTGGCTGTGCGAACGCGGGTTGCCCGTGGCACAAGGCCGCCCGCGCGATGGTACAGGGCCCGTGGCGACGCGGGGATACATGCACATCCATCCCTGCGGGCCTGATCCGCGGAGTGAGGTGAGGCGCGTCGATCGCATCGCGCACCGTTGGCCGGCGGGCTCGCGGCGTGCGCATCCGGCCGGACACGCGCCCTGCCCTGATCGTCCACGCTGGCGGATGCGGGCGCCGGCAGCGACCGCTCGGACCGGCCGTTGCGCGTCACCAGCGCCGGTGACGCGCCATCCCGCGCACGCCCGGCGCGCATCCATGCACGATCTCCAGCTGGACCATCGGCCGGCGCATGCATGTGCATGGCCGTGCCTCAGAACAACCTCCATCGGGTGACGCAGCCGCATGCTGCCGTCGCCTCGTCCGGCGACACCGCCACGGCCGGTGCGCCACGCCGCGCACGAATCTCCGGCCACCCCGGCCGCCCGTACGCCGACCGGCTCGCCACGGCAACGCCGATATCCGGGCCAACCCGTCGCGGTCCGGACAGCGTCCAACGGCGACGGGACTGAACCGCGCCCGCGGACTAACGCATCGGCAACGGCGCTCCGACCGGCTTCCGACAGCGCCACGTCGAGCATCGCGCCACGCCGCCCGCCCTGCCGACCGATATGCTCCCGCCGCCGCCCGCCCTGCGTCCCCTGACCGCCCGTCCCCAGGGCCGTCTGCAACGTCGCTTCCTCGTCCTGCATGCCGGACTGCCGCTGGCGGGACTGGCACTGGCCAGCGCGCTCCTGATCGGCCTGCAACTGGACCAGTGGCTGGCCGACGCGCTGTTCCGACTGGAGGGCGGTCACTGGATGCTGCGCCATGCGTGGATCACCGAGCAGGTGCTGCACCGCGGCGGCCGGCTGCTGAGCACGCTGGCCTGGCTGCTGGTGGCGCTCGCCCTCCTGCGCACCTGGCTGCACCCCGTCGCGGCGCCGCTTCGCCGCGCACTGGCCTGTCTGCTGCTGGCCGTCGCGCTGTCCAGCACGACGATCGCGTTGCTCAAGCACGCCAGCGGCGTGCACTGCCCGTGGGACATCGCCCGCTACGGCGGTGCGTACGCGACGGCCCGGCTGGCGGATGCCGCTGCGGCACCCGGCGCCTGTTTCCCCGCCGGCCACGCCGGCGCCGGCTATGCCTGGGTGGCCCTGTACTTCGCCGCGCTGCTGTACCGGCCGCATTGGCGCTGGTGGGGGATGGGCATCGGCCTGATCGCGGGCCTGGCATTCGGACTGGCGCAGCAGCTGCGTGGCGCGCACTTTCTCTCGCACGACGTCTGGTCGCTGGCGATCTGCTGGCTGGTCTCGCTGGCGCTGTACCTGGGCATGCGCGGGGCCACGTCCGGGCACGCGTCCGCCAGCGGCCACACGGCGGAGACGCAGGCATGAGCACCTGGCCGTTCGCCGGCCCCTCCGTTCCGTCCCTGCGGCGGTGGCTGTCGGTCGCCGGACGATGGCAGCCGCAGCTGTCCACCGAAGGCCTGATCCTGGTGGCCGCGCTGTTCTTCACTGTCGCCTGCAATGGCCTGTTCTGGCGCAGTGCGATGGTCGCGCACCCGGGCAATCTGCGCCTGGCCGTCGGCCTGGCGCTGATCGTGCCCGGCGTGCACGTCCTGCTGCTCGGCCTGCTGGCGTGGCGCTGGAATGCCAAGCCGCTGATCGGCGCGCTGCTGGTGATCGCGGCGCTGGCCAGCCACTACATGGGCCGCTACCACCTGTACCTGGACGCGGACATGCTGCGCAACGTACTGGCCACCGACCGCAAGGAGTCGAGCGAACTGCTGTCGGCGGCATTGCTGCCGCCACTGCTGGTGCTGGCGCTGGTGCCGGGCGTGCTGCTGTGGCGGGTGCGACTGCGCAGGATCGGCTGGCGGCGGGCGCTGCTGCGGCGCGGCGCACTGCTGGTGGTCGCGCTCGCAGCGCTGGCCTGCGGCGCCCTGCTGGCGTCGCAGGACCTGGCATCGCTGTTGCGCAACCAGCGCGGGATCCGCTACCTGGTCACGCCGGCCAACGTGCTGGTCGGCCTGCCGCGTGCGCTGCGCAGCGGCAGCGTCGCCCACCAGGCCAGGCTGCCGATCGGCGAGGACGCCATCGCCGCGCCACGTGCGGCGACGGCGCGGCCGCGCCTGCTGGTCATCGTGGTCGGCGAAACCGCGCGGGCGGCGAACTGGGGGTTGAACGGCTATCGCCGCCAGACGACGCCGGAACTGGCCGCGGCCGGCGTGATCAACTTCAGCGACATGCACGCCTGCGGCACCGCCACCGAGGTGTCGCTGCCCTGCATGTTCTCTCCATGGGGGCGGCATGCCTACGACGAGGCCAGGATCCGCGGCCACCAGTCGCTGCTGCACGTGATCGAGCATGCCGGCCTGTCGACGCTGTGGCGCGACAACCAGTCCGGCTGCAAGGGCGTCTGCGACGGACTGGCGATCGAGCGCCTGGACGAGGCCCGTGATCCGGCCCTGTGCGCCGGTGGACGCTGCCTGGACGGAATCCTGCTGCAGGATCTGCCGGCGCGTGCGCGCGCGCGTCCGGGCGACCGGGTCGTGGTCCTGCACCAGCTGGGCAACCACGGCCCGGGGTATCACGAACGCTACCCGGCGGCGTTCCGCCGCTTCGTGCCGACCTGCGACAGCGACGACCTCGGCCGCTGCGACCGCAGCCGGATCGTCAACAGCTACGACGATGCGCTGCTCTACACCGACCATCTGCTGGCGTCCGCGATCCGCACCCTCGCCGCGATGGACGACTACGACACCGCGCTGCTGTACGTGTCCGACCACGGCGAGTCGCTGGGCGAGAACGGCCTCTACCTGCACGGCATCCCGTATGCGATCGCGCCGCGCGAACAAACCCAGGTCCCGATGGTGATGTGGTTCTCGGCCGGGTTCGCCGCCGACCGCGGGCTCGACCTGGCCTGCCTGCGCGAGCGGGCCACCCGGCGCGCCGATCACGACGACCTGTTCTCCTCGGTACTGGGCCTGCTGCGCATCCACACCGGCCTCTACCAGCGCGACCGGGACCTGTTCGCGGGGTGCGCACCGGCCGCCTGAGACGCCCTGCCCCGCTCCACTTGCAGGCCAGCGGCGGCCCCACTAGCCTGCCCGCACTGCATTCCACCGGGGACGTCTCGTGAACCATCGCCACCTGCTGCTGTCGCTCGCCATCGGTGCGGGCCTGCTGTCGCTGTCCGCCTGCAAGAAGGAACCCACGCCGGAAACGGCGCCGGCGGCCGGGGCCGCCGCCACCGGCGAGACCGCCGACCAGTTCGTCGCCCGGATCAACGAGGAGTTCCGCGCCTCCTTCCCCGAGATGACCTCGGCGCAGTGGCTGTCCTCGACCTACATCAACGACGACAGCCAGCGCGTGGCGGCCAAGAGCAACGAACGCGCCCTGACCCAGCTCAACGCCTGGATCGAGGAAGCCAGGAAGTTCGAAGGCCAGCCGATGAGCGCCGACAGCGCGCGCGCCATCGCCATGCTCAAGCTGATGACCGCGATGCCGGCACCGAAGGACCCGGCCAAGCTGAGCGAACTGACCACCCTGGCCGCGAAGATGGAAGGCACCTACGGCGCCGGCAGCTACTGCACCGGCGAAGGCGAGGCCAGGAACTGCCGCCAGCTCGGCCAGCTCGAAGACGTGCTGCGCAGCAGCCGCGATTACGACGCGCAGCTGGACGCCTGGCAGGGCTGGCACACCATCGCCCAGCCGATCCGCCAGGACTACGTGCGCTTTGCGGAACTGGTCAACGAAGGCGCGAAGGAACTGGGCTACGCCGATACCGGCGTGATGTGGCGCAGCGGCTACGACATGCCGCCAGAGCAGATCGCGGCCGAAACCGACCGGCTGTGGGACCAGGTCAAGCCGCTGTACGAGCAGCTGCACTGCTACACCCGCGACAAGCTCGAGCAGACCTATGGCGTCGAGCGCGGCCAGGTCAGCGGCGGCCTGCTGCCGGCGCACCTGCTCGGCAACATGTGGCAGCAGGACTGGGGCAACCTGTGGGACATCCTGCAGCCCTACCAGAACGCTGGCAGCCTGGACATCAGCGGCGCGCTGGAGAAGCAGTACCAGCAGGACCTGACCGCGGCGCTGGCCAAGCGCGGCGCCGGCGCGACCGTGCAGGCGAAGTTCGAGGCCGAGCGCGAGGCCCAGCTGCTGATCGCCAGGCAGATGACCGAACGCGCCCAGGACTTCTACACCTCGCTGGGCATGCCCAAGCTGCCCGACAGCTACTGGACCAACAGCCAGTTCATCAAGCCGCTGGACCGCGACGTGGTCTGCCACGCCAGTGCCTGGGACATGAACATGGCCGGCGACGTGCGCACCAAGATGTGCATCAAGCCCAACGAGGAAGACTTCACCACCATCTACCACGAGCTGGGCCACATCTATTACGACCTGGCCTACAACGTGCAGCCGCCGATCTTCCAGGGCGGCGCCAACGACGGCTTCCACGAGGCCATCGGCGATACCATCGTGCTGGCGATGACGCCGAAGTACCTGAGTTCGATCGGCCTGGTCGACACCCCGACCGAAAGCCACGAGGCGGTGATCAACAACCAGATGCGCATGGCCCTGGCCAAGGTCGCGTTCATGCCGTTCGGCCTGATGATCGACCGCTGGCGCTGGGGCGTGTTCGACGGGTCGATCAAGCCGGACCGCTACAACCAGGCCTGGTGGGAGCTGAAGGCGCGCTACCAGGGCGTGGCGCCGGTGAGCGCGCGCGGCGAGGAGTTCTTCGACGCCGGCGCCAAGTACCACGTGCCGGGCAACACCCCGTACACGCGCTACTTCCTGTCGCACGTGCTGCAGTTCCAGTTCTACAAGTCGCTGTGCGAGGCCTCCGGCCACACCGGCCCGTTGTACGAATGCAGCTTCTACGGCAACAAGGAGGCCGGCGAGAAGTTCCAGGCCATGCTCGCCCGCGGCGCCAGCCAGCCCTGGCAGGCCACGCTGAAGGAGCTGACCGGCAGCGAGCAGATCGATGGCGGCGCCGTGCTCGAGTACTTCGCGCCGCTGCAGGAGTGGCTCAAGCAGCAGAACCAGGGCAAGCAGTGCGGCTGGCAGGCCACCGCCACCGCGCCGGCCGCCCCGCCGGCCAGCCCCGCCCAGGGCTGATCCACCACGCTCGCGTCATCCACGAGGCCGGCATCCGCCGGCCTCGTGCGTGTCGACGGTGCCCAGGCGCCGCGCGCCCAGGACGCCATGCCGTGTCAGTCCGCGCTGTGCGCGTCGCCGGAGAACTCCACCTGCACCCGCAGCCGCGAGGCCACCGGCATGCCGTTCAGCACCTGCGGCTGGTAACGCAGGGTCTGCGCGTACTCGATCGCCGCCCGGTCGTACTGGCGGATGCGGCTGGAGCGCTCGATCATCACGTTGACCACGTCGCCGTAGGGATCCAGGCCGACGAGGAGGATCACGCTGGCCCGGGTCGGCACGCTCGCCGGCAGCCCAGACGGCGGCGGCAGCGGCCTGCCATGGCCGGAGGCCGGGTCGACCCGGGCCTCGGCATCCGCCAGCGGCGCGTGCGGTGCGGGTGCCGCGCCGGTGTCGACCTGCGCGGCAGGCACAGGCGATGGCGTCGCCGCCAGTGGCCAGGCGCCCAGCAGCACGACCAGGCCAGGGCCGAGCCAGGCGCCGCCGCAGCGGCCCGTGGCAGCACGCGGCCGACGGTTCAATGCACCGCGCCCGGCTTGCCGTCGTCCTCGTCCTGGCCCTCGTCGGTGCCTTCGTCGGTTGCCTCGGCTGCCGCTGCCGGGCGGGCCGCGGCCATCTCCGCTTCCAGCTGCTGCTCGTAGGCCTCCAGCGACAGGCCCAGCGCGGCCGCTTCCATCTCCGCGTCGTCGCGCAGCGCATCCGAGAACACCAGCTTCACCGGGATGCCCTTGTCGTCGTGCAGGCGCTGCGCACGCCGCATCAGCATCAGCATCTGCGCCGCACTGTCGGAACTGCCGGCGATGCGGCCGTCCATGCCCAGCACCCAGACACCGGACTGGCGCACCACGCCGGCCAGCAGGTTGCCCTCGGTATCGCGCAGTTCGGCATGCGGCTCGATCGGCGACGGATTGCCACCGTGCACCTTGTTGCGCTCGCGGAGGGCCTGGCGCTTGCGCGCGTCGCGGCGGGCCTTGGAATTGATCGACATGCGGGGGTCTTCTCCAGAAAAAGTCAGAGCTGTTCGCCGGGTTCCAGCGTGGGCGAGGATGGCGGCGGCGGGAAGCGGCGCGCCAGGCGGGCTTCCCAGCGCCACACCAGCCAGCCGGCCAGCACGAAGCCGAGCATGGCCAAGGCCAGATGCAGGCCGTGGTGGCTCAGCAGCGGCGACAGCAGGCCGGCGATGGCCGAGTTGAGCACCAGCTGCAGGAAGGCCTGCAGCGAGGACGACGAGCCGCGCTGGCGCGGATACATGTCCAGGATCGCCAGGGTCAGCACCGGGAACACCAGGGCCACGCCGAACGCCGCAAGGCTCATCGGCAGCACCGCCCACGGCACCGACAGCGTGGGTGCCAGCCCGGTGTAGGCGACATTGCAGAGCGCCGCCACGCCCATGCAGGCGTAGCCCACGCCGACCTGGCGCGCCGGCGCCCAGCGCCCGGCGACGCGGCCGGACACGAACGCGCCGATGGTCATGCCGCCGATGGTGGGAATGAACAGCCAGGCGAACTCGCGCTCGCCCAGGCCCAGCAGTTCCATCACGAAGGCCGGTGCCGAGGCGATGTAGAGGAACAGGCCGGCAAAGCCGAGCGCACCGGCGGCAGCCAGCCGCAGGAAGCGCGGATTGGTGCCGATGGCCACGTAGTCGCGGGCCAGGCGCTTCACCTTGAACGGCATCCGCACGTCCACCGGATGCGTCTCGGGCAGCCAGCGCCAGGTCGCGGCCAGCAGCAGCAGCGAGAACCCGGCCAGGAACCAGAAGATCAGCGGCCAGCGGCCCAGGCCCAGCATCCAGCCGCCGATGATCGGCGCGATCGCCGGGGCGATGCCGAAGATCATCGAGACCTGGCTCATCAGCCGCTGCGCGTCGCTGCCCTGCAGCACGTCGCGGATCACCGCGCGGCCGACGATCAGGCCGACGCCGGCCGACAGCCCCTGCACCGCACGCATCGCCAGCAGGGTCGGCAGGTCGGTGGCGAGCGCACAGCCGACCGAGGCGAGGATGAAGACCACCAGTCCGGCCAGGATCACCTTGCGCCGGCCGATCGCATCCGACAGCGGGCCGTGCACGATGCTCATCAGCGCGTAGGCCAGCAGATAGACGCTGATCGTCTGCTGCATCGCCACCTTGTCGGCGGCGAACTGCCCGGCCATCTGCGGGAAGGCCGGGAAGATGGTGTCGATCGAGAACGGCCCGAACATCGCCAGGCCGCCCAGCAGCAGAGCCAGACGGCGGGTGGAGATGGCCGCGCGGGTGGACACGGGCGCGCCCATCACGGTGTCGCCTCGCCAGATGGAGGCTCACCGGCCGGCGCGGCGGCGGCTGGCGGCACAGGCGCCACGCCGGGCGCAGCGGCAGGCGCGTCGGCCGGAGCCGACTCGATCCGGGCGATGTTGGCGGTCGGCAGCGCCTCGATCCGGCCAGGCTGCGCCCACCACACCAGCACGAAGGCGCTGGTGGTGCCCAGCAGCTGCGCGTCGCCGGGCAGCGGCGCGCTGGCGCCGGCCAGGGTCAGTCGGACCGGCTGGCCGTGCGGCGCACCGGCGACGATGCGCTCGGCCAGTGCGTCGTTGCGCGAATAGAGCATGTACATCGACATGCCGAGCATGCTGATCGCCAGCAGCGTGTCGGTCCGGATTCCCCACAGGCCCAGCCAGCTGCGCCGCTCGGGAAACAGCCAGCGCCCCCACCAGCGCCGGGCCCGCAGTTCCTCGGTCCGCACCGGGTTGCGCTCGGCCCAGGCCAGCGGCAAAGCCGAGACCCAGAGGATGGCCAGCGGGAGCGCGAGCAGCAGGGCGTAATCGGGCCGGCGCAGGCCGGCGATGAACAGGTCGCTGCCCTGCAGGTAGTCGAGGATCGGCAGGCCCAGGCCGCGGTAGAACCAGTAGCTCGACCAGATGCCCATGAACGAGACCAGCACGTAGGCCAGGGTGACGAACAGCACCGGCTCGCGCCGCAGCACCGCCATCAACCGGCCGACCACGGACGGCTCCGGGAGCGTCTGCATGGCGGCCGGCGCCCTGGCCGTGGAGGCCTCCGCTTCGGAAGGTGTATCGGTGGACGTGTGCATGGTCCGACGCAGGCGGGACAGGCGAGCATGGTAAGCCATGCCTCCCCGGCCGGCCGCGCGGCGTGTGCGTTGCCCGGCCCGCGGCCCGCTATAATCGCCCCCGCAGTACAGGTGGGAGAAGCGGGGCGACCCGCTGCCGAAGGCGCAAACGCCCGTAATCGCTCAGGCCCGATACCACCGCCATCCAACACTCTGGAGAGACCGGCCGCCCCACGGGGCCAGCGCCGGCGCCGAAGGGGCACGAAGCCGCGACCTCGTCCGCGCAGCTTCCAAACTCTCAGGCAAAAGGACAGAGGGGCACCACACGCGCGGACCCGCGCGTGTCCACCATGCCCCTGCCGGACGTCCTGCCATGTCTCAGAACACTCCCTCGCTGCGCGACCTGGAATTCCATTCGGCCTTCGTCGAGCGCCACATCGGCCCGAACGACGCCGAGATCGCCACCATGCTGGACGTGGTCGGCCACGCCTCGCTGGACGCCCTCACCGACGCCATCGTCCCCGGTTCGATCAAGTCCCCCGCCCCGCTGGCGCTGCCCGACGGCGTCACCGAGGTCGAGGCGCTGGCCAAGATCCGCGGCGTCGCGCTGAAGAACCAGGTGTTCCGCAGCTTCATCGGCCAGGGCTACTACGGCACCCACACGCCGAACGTCATCCTGCGCAACATCCTCGAGAACCCGGCCTGGTACACCGCCTATACCCCGTACCAGGCGGAAATCTCGCAGGGCCGCATGGAAGCGCTGATCAACTTCCAGACCATGTGCGCCGACCTGACCGGCATGGAGATCGCCAACGCCTCGCTGCTGGACGAGGCCACCGCCGCGGCCGAGGCGATGACCCTGGCCAAGCGATCGGCCAAGTCGAAGTCGGACGTGTTCTTCGTCCACGACGCGGTGCACCCGCAGACCCTGGAGCTGCTGCGCACCCGCGCCGAGCCGCTGGGCATCGTGCTGGAACTGGGCACGCCGGAGCAGGCGCTGGAGGCCGACGCGTTCGGCGTGCTGCTGCAGTATCCCGACACCTTCGGCCACATCGGTGACCACAAGGCGCTGGCCGATGCGGTGCACGCGCGCGGCGGCCTGGTCGCCGTGGCCACCGACCTGCTCGCCCTGACCCTGATCGCCGCGCCCGGCGAATGGGGCGCGGACATCGTGGTCGGCAACTCGCAGCGTTTCGGCGTTCCGTTCGGTTTCGGCGGCCCGCATGCGGCCTTCATGGCCTGCCGCGACGCCTACAAGCGCTCGATGCCGGGCCGCCTGATCGGCGTGTCGATCGACGCCGCCGGCAACCCCGCCTACCGCCTGACCCTGCAGACCCGCGAGCAGCACATCCGCCGCGAGAAGGCGACCTCCAACATCTGCACCGCACAGGTGCTGCTGGCGGTGATGGCCTCGATGTACGCGGTCTACCACGGCCCCGAGGGCCTGACCCGGATTGCCAAACGCACCCACCGCCTGGCCGCGATCCTGGCCGCCGCGCTGCGTAGCGCCGGCGTCAGCGTCGGCGAGCGCTTCTTCGACACCCTGCACGTCACCGGCGTCGATGCCGAAGCGATCCACGCACGCGCGCGCGGCGTCGGCATCAACCTGCGCGCGATCGACAGCGCCTCGCTGGGCATCAGCCTGGACGAGACCACCACCCGCAGCGACATCGTCGCGATCGGCCAGCTGTTTGGTGCCACCCTCGACGTGGATGCGCTGGATGCGGCCACCGCCGACGCGCTGCCGGAAGGCCTGAAGCGCGGCAGCGCGTTCCTGACCCACCCGGTGTTCAACACCCACCACAGCGAGCACGAACTGCTGCGCTACCTGCGTGCGCTGGCCGACAAGGACCTGGCGATGGACCGCACGATGATCCCGCTGGGCTCGTGCACGATGAAGCTCAACGCCACCGCCGAGATGATCCCGGTGACCTGGCCGGAGTTCGGCAACATCCATCCGCTGGTCCCGGCCGAACAGGCGCTGGGCTACAGGGAGCTGATCGACGGCCTGGAAGCGATGCTGGTCGAATGCACCGGCTACGACGCGGTCAGCCTGCAGCCCAACTCCGGCGCTCAGGGCGAATACGCCGGCCTGCTGGCGATCCGCGCCTACCACCGCGCGCGCGGTGAGGGCCATCGCGACATCTGCCTGATCCCGGACTCGGCGCACGGCACCAACCCGGCCTCGGCGCAGATGTGCGGCATGAAGGTGGTGGTCACCAAGACCGACGCCAACGGCAACGTCGACCTCGAAGACATCCGTGTCAACGCCGAGAAGTACAGCGACCGCCTGGCCGCGATCATGATCACCTACCCGTCCACGCACGGCGTGTTCGAGGAGGAAGTGGTCGAGATCTGCGAGATCGTCCACAAGCACGGCGGCCAGGTGTACACCGACGGCGCCAACATGAACGCGCTGGTCGGCGTGGCCAAGCCCGGCAAGTGGGGCTCGGACGTGTCGCACCTGAACCTGCACAAGACCTTCTGCATCCCGCATGGCGGCGGCGGCCCGGGCGTCGGCCCGTGTGCGGTCAAGTCGCACCTGGCCCCGTTCCTGCCGCGCACGCTCGGTGGCGAGGGCGAAGTCGGCATGGTCTCGGCAGCCAGCTTCGGCTCGGCTTCGATCCTGCCGATCAGCTGGATGTACATCACCCTGATGGGCGCGGCCGGCCTGCGCAAGGCGACCCAGGTCGCCCTGCTCAACGCCAACTACATCGCAAAGCGTCTGGCCCCACACTTCAAGACGCTCTACACCGGCCGCAACGGGCTGGTCGCGCACGAGTGCATCCTCGACGTGCGTCCGCTGGAGAAGGCCACCGGCATCGGCGCCGAGGACGTGGCCAAGCGTCTGATCGACTTCGGCTTCCACGCCCCGACCCTGAGCTTCCCGGTCGCCGGCACGCTGATGGTCGAGCCGACCGAGAGCGAATCGCAGCACGAACTGGACCGCTTCATCGACGCGATGATCCAGATCCGCGAGGAGATCGCCGCGGTCGAGGACGGCCGCCTGGACCGCGAGGACAACCCGCTCAAGCACGCCCCGCACACCGCGATGCAGGTCACCGCCAGCGAGTGGACCCACGCCTACCCGCGCGAGCTGGCGGCCTTCCCGCTGGCCTCGCTGAAACAGGCCAAGTACTGGCCGCCGGTGGCGCGCGTGGACAACGTGCACGGCGACAAGAACGTGATGTGCTCCTGCATCCCGGTCGACGCCTACAAGGACGACGTGGTCGCCTGACCGCAGTCCCTGCGCGTTTCACCTCACGGCCCGCCTCCATGGCGGGCCGTGTCGTTTCCGGAGGCCCGGTCACACTGCGGCCGCCTCGGGCTTGAATCGCGGCGCGCCGCTGCGTCCAATGCTCCCCCGCTTCCTCGACGAGAATCACGGATGGCCGTCAGCCTCGCCATGCTGCTGCAGTCGCAGATCGATCCGCAGCTCGATGCCCCCGCCCTGATCGCGCAGCTGCGCAGCGACTGGCCCGACCTGGATCCGGACCTGCTGCGGCCGACGCCACGCGAGGAACTGCAGGCCGACGGGAACGGCGACAGCCAGGTGCTGGGCATCGACTACGACGGCTACCTGATCGCACTCATGCCGATCCCGGCGCCCATCGGCGACGACATCGCCGCCCTCTGCGCCCACAGCCGGCTCTGGCCCAACGCCACGCCGGCGCCCGAGGGCTATGCCGCGCATACCATCGTCACGGTGATGCACTTCGGCGGGGAAGACGCCGATGCTCCCGGCGCCATCGCCCAGGCGGCCCTGCTGAGCAGGGTGCTGGCCTCCGCGATCGCGCTGTCCGACAGCATCCAGGCCGTGTATTTCGGCAGCGCCAACCACGTCGTCCTGCCGGCGCTGTTCCGCGAACTGGCCAGGGACATGCTGCCCGAACCGATGCCGCTGGCATGGGTGGCGATCAACGTCGGCCAGCGCCCGGACGGGGTGATGACCGGCCATACCCGCGGCATGGACATGCTCGGCCTGATGGACATCGAGATCCCGTCCACCGACGAGAGCGCCGAGGACGTGTTCGGCCGCCTGACCGGCATCTGCCATTACCTGATCGAGAACGGTCTGGTGATCGGCGACGGCGACACGCTCGGCAGCAGCGACGAAGAGCGCATCAAGGTGGTCTACGGCCCGTCCGCACTGGGCGACGACCGCCAGGTGATGTCGCTGCAGCACGAAGCGATCGAGCCGGAGCCGCCTGCAGCCAAGTCCTGGTGGAAGAAGCTGCTGCACTGAGCCTGCCCGCTCCGCCGGGGCAGGCCGAAGGTCTGCCGTTGCCGTTGCCGTTGCCGTTGCCGTGATCTTGCTCGGCTTTGCCTTTGCCTTTGCCTTTGGCTTTGGGCCGTTGCCTTGGTTTCGGCTTTTGATCCACTCGAGCCGTAGAGCGAGCCGAGCATCGCAGGGTGGCAGAGCCGAAGAGCTGCCCTTGTCTGAGCGAAGCGAGTTTGGGCAGCGAGCCCTGTCATCCGAGAAGCACAGGGCACCGGCGCGTAGCGCCGGATCGCGTCCGGCGACGGCGGTTTTGCTTACTTTTGACAAGACAAAAGTAAGCCGCGCAACAGCGCGGAAGCCGTTGCCCTGAAGCCCTGGCTTCCGCCATTGCCGTTGCTTTGAAGCCATGGCTTCGGCCGTTGCCGTCGCCTTTCAGCCAGTCACAGCCAAGGCAGAAGCTGAAGCAGCAGCAGAGCTTTCGCTCTACCCGCTGTCGCGGGCGGGAGCGAGTCGCTTTTCTTTGCCTGTGCAAAGAAAAGCAACCAAAAGAAAGCACAGCCGGTCCGCGAGCCGACGCGGCTGCGCCACGCCGGTGCCCTGCGTTTCTCGCAGGCGTGGGGCCTTGTCCCCTTTTCGGGACGGCCCACAACCCGCTGCGTTCGGACACGTGGGCCTCTTCGTCCCCGCGCCTGCTGCGATGCTCGGCTCGCTTCACGGCATTGGAAGGTCAAGAGCCGTGGAGCAGGAGCAAAACCCGAGCGAACGGCGAACGGCGAACGGCGAACGCAGGAGCGTAAGCGCCTGCGTCGCCGAGCGTTGCGCCAACGGCAACGCCGGCACTGGTGAACGGGCGGGCGTGTCCCCGGGCGAGGGCCGGAACGGGAGCCTGCCCTCGCCCGCTCAAACCCTGCGCAGCAGGCGGACGAAGGCTTACCGCGCCCGCCGCGCCAGCGCGCTGCCCGCCGCGATCAGCGCGGTCAATGCCGCCATCGACAGGAACTGCACCCGCGTCTGCTCGCCGCTCAGCAGCAGCGCGAAGATCAGCGCGAGGATGCCCAGCGCGAACACGGTCAGGAACGGGAAGCCGGCCATACGGAACGGCAGCGGCGTGCCGGCCTTGTCGGCACGGCGGCGCAGCACCAGCTGCGACAGCAGCGCGATGGTCCAGACCAGCAGGCAGGTCGAGCCGACGATGTTGAGCAGGGTCGGCAGCACGCGCTCGGGGAACAGCAGCTCCAGGCCGGCGGCGGTGAAGCCGAACAGCACGCTGGCCAGCACCGCGGCCACCGGTACCAGCCGCGCATCCGAGCGGCCGAGCAGCGCCGGGGCTTCGCGCCGCTGCGCCAGCGACTGGATCATCCGCGAAGCGCCGTAGAGGTTGGCATTGAGCGCCGACAGCAGCGCGATCACCGCGACCAGGGTGATCGCCGCGGCCGCACCGGGGATGTTGGCCGCCTGCAGCACTGCGGCGAACGGCGACTTCAGCGCCGGGCTGGTCCACGGCACCACCGCGATGATCACGCTCAGCGAGCCGATGTAGAACACCAGGATGCGCCAGGCCACGGTGCGGATCGCACGGGCCACGCTGCGTTCGGGATTCTCGGTCTCGGCCGCGGCCACCGCGACGATCTCGGTGCCGCCGAACGCGAACACCACCACCAGCAGCGCCGCGCCGACGCCAGCCAGGCCATGCGGGGCAAAACCACCATGCTCGGTGAAGTTGGCCAGGCCCGGCGACGGCACGTCCGGCAGCCAGCCCAGCAGCAGCGCGGCACCGATCAGGATGAAGGCGACGATGGCCACGACCTTGAGGATCGCGAACCAGAACTCGAACTCGCCGAAGTTGCGCACGCCCAGCAGGTTGATCGCGGTGAACACCGCCATGAACAGCAGCGCCATCGCCGGGACCGACAGCCCGGGCCACAGCGTGGCCAGCAGGCCGGCCGCACCGACCGCCTCGGCCGCGATCACGATGACCAGCTGCACCCACCACAGCCAGCCGACGGTGGCACCGGCGGTGGCGCCGAGCGCGTCGGCCGCGTAGACCGAGAACGCGCCGCGGGTCGGCCGCGCCGCGGCCATCTCGCCCAGCGCGTTCATCACGATGATCACCAGCGCGCCGGCGACCAGGTACGAGAGCAGCACCGCCGGACCGGCCACCTGCACGCCCACGCCGGAGCCGAGGAACAGGCCGGCGCCGATCGCGCTGCCCAGGCCCATCATGATCAGCTGGCGGGGTTTGAGGGTATGTGCGGCGGTCTGGCTGTTCGCGGGCGTTGGGGCGCGGTCGACGGACATCGGGCTGGAATCCACGGGGCGAAAGCACGACACGATACAGGCAGACGGCCACGGCTGGAGGTGCCATCGGTCGCCCCCGGAGCACGACACGACGGGGTCGGCCTGCCCTGGCCTGTGCACGACCGCCCAGCCTCCGGACACCGCGCCAGACCGCAGGCCGCCGGACGATCACCACGGCGTGCGCCCGGCCAGGAACAGGGCGAGGACGCCGCGGTCCCGTGGCGACGATATCGTCGCGACCAGCCGGGCGTGGGTGTTCCCCGGACAGCCAGATGCATCCGGCGGCGACCGCGATGACTCCGGCACGACCCGATGCGCCGACGTCGAGGCGTCCGCGCCGCTCGCGGCGCCGGCCCGATGCAGGGCGGTGGCAGCGGATCAGGGCCGGTCCGGACGGGCCGGACCGCCGCCCCCACCATCCCCCCCTTGGACATGCCGGAACATCGCACGCCGTGCGATCGCCCTCGGCGTCATCGTCACTCCCTCACGCGCAGCACAGCGTCGTACCGGGATCGCCGGTGGGCGCCCGTCTCAGGTCTGCAGCCGCGCCATCGGCTTGGGATCGTGCACGGATGTCGAGGCGTCCGCGCCGCTCGCGGCGCCGGCCCGATGCAGGGCGGTGGCAGCGGATCAGGGCCGGTCCGGACTGGCCGGTCCGCCGCCCCCAGGCAGCATCCGCCCATCCCCCGGACATGCCGGAACATCGCACGCCGTGCGATCGCCCTCGGCGTCATCGTCACTCCCTCACGCGCAGCGCAGCGTCGTACCGGGATCGCCTGTGGGCCCCGTCTCAGGTCTGCGGCCGCGCCATCGGCTTGGGATCGTGCACTTCCCCGCCCGGCTGGGCGCGGCCGGCCATCTCGGCGCCGGCATCGGGCGCCAGCCGGCGCATCGACAGCACCGAGCACAGCGAGACCAGGCCGATCACCAGGAAGGCGATGGTGAAGTTGGCCGGCGCCTCGGTCTCGGTGCCGGTCGCCACGCTGGCCACGGTCAGCACGTAGCCGCCCAGGGTGATGCCCAGGGTGAGCGAGACCTGCTGGGCGACCGCGGCCAGGCTGGTGGCGCGCGACATCCGCGAGGTTTCGATGTCGGCATAGACCACCGCGTTGAGCGCGGTGAACTGTAGCGAGCGGAAGCAGCCGCCCAGCAGCAGCACGCCGACCATCAGCGCGTACGGCGTGTCGGCCCGGAACAGGCCGTAGCCGCACAGCATCAGCGAGGCCAGCGCCGCATTGGCCACCAGCACCCGGCGGAAGCCGAAGCGGCGGATGATGGTCGCCGCCAGCGTCTTCATGAACATCGCGCCGACCGCTGAGGTGAACGTCACCAGGCCGGACTGGAACGGATCGAGCCCGAACGAGAGCTGCAGCATCAGCGGCAGCAGGAACGGGATCGCGCCGATGCCGATGCGGAACAGCGAGCCGCCGAGCACGCCGACGCGGAAGGTCGGCACCCGGAACAGTTCCAGATCGATCAGCGGATGCGGATGATGCCGCGCATGCCGCACGTACAGCAGCAGCGCGGTTGCGCCCAGCGCCACGCAGCCCAGTGCCAGCCCGGTGCCGATCATGTGCCGGCCCAGCGTGGCCAGGCCGAACATCGTCAGCGCCAGGCCGGTGGCCGACAGGGCGAAACCGCGCCAGTCCAGCGTCTCCACCGGCTCGCGCAGCAGCGGGATGTGCTTCCACGCCAGCCAGATGCCGAGCAGGCCGATCGGGATGTTGATCAGGAAGATGCCGCGCCAGTGCCCGTAGGTGGTGATCAGGCCGCCCAGCATGGGGCCGAGGATCGGGCCGAGCAGCGCGGGAATGGTCAGCCAGCTCAACGCGCGCACCAGGTCGGCCTTGGCCACGCTGCGCAGCAGCACCAGGCGTCCGACCGGCACCATCATCGCCCCGCCCACGCCCTGCAGGAAGCGCGCGGCGACCAGCGTCTCCATGTTGACCGACACCGCGCAGCCGACCGAGCCGAGCAGGAACACCGCGATCGCGCTCATGAAAGTCGGCCGCGCGCCGAAGCGGTCGGCGACCCAGCCGCTGACCGGGATGAACACCGCCAGCGCGATCATGTAGCTGGTCATCGCCAGCTTCAGCACCACCGCCTCCACGCCCAGTTCCTCGGCCATCACCGGCAGCGAGGTCGCGATCGCGGTCGAGTCCATGTTCTCGATGAACAGCGCGGTGGCGACGATCAGCGGCAGCAGGCGTTCCGGCTTCAACTCGAGCCCGAGGGACAGTGCGGGGCGGCATTGTCGCCCGCCCCGCGTGAACGCGACAGGATGGATGTGCCGGTCGTGTGCACGGAGCATCGTCCCCACGCAGGAGCCGCCCCAGCGGCGACCGCCATGCGCGATGGTGTAATGGCGTGTGGCGCATTGGCCGCAACCGAGCGATGGCGGCCGTGCTCCCCCGAGAGGGATGCAGGCGGAGCCCGCTCCAGTGGATGAGCGCTGTTCGCCTGCCCGGAACGCCTTCCGCCTGTAGGAGCCGCCGCAGCGGCGACCGCCATGCGCCATCGCGCATTGGCCGCGACGGAGATGGCGCAGTTGCCGCGACGCAGGTGCGGGCCGTTGAACATCGCCCTGGCCGCGCCGGCCGGGAACGGATCGATGTGATTGAACCCGTCCCTACCGCCCCGCGCGGCCATCGGGGGTCGGCATTCCATTCCACGCTGCCGGCTGCATGCCGGCGTCGCGTTCGCTCCGCCACCGGCGCAGCGTCCGCGCCGGGCGTGCGCGGAACACCACGCTCATCCGTGGCGCGACCGGGCGTGTGGTCTTGGGGATGCCATGCAGGTGGGTGAGCTGGCTGGCGTGGCTCATCGCCAGCAGGCTGCCCGGCTGCAGGTCGATGCCCAGCGCGCGGCCACCGGCGTTGGCGCGGATGTTCATCCGCCGCGGCGCCCCCAGCGACAGCAGCGCGATCGGCTCGCCGTCGGCCAGCGCGTCCAGCGTGTCGTGATGCATCGCCACGCTGTCGTGGCCGTCGCGATACAGGTTCAGGCCGACATCGGTGTAGCCGCCCGGCACGTGCTGCTGGACCAGTGCATGGATCGCGGCGAACGGCAGCTCGCCCGGCAACGCATCCAGCGTGTACCAGGCCTGCAGCCGCGGCACGTCGACCACGCGTTCGTACATCGGCCGGCGCTGGTGCTGCCAGGCGCAACCGGCTGCCAGCGCGGCGAACCAGGCATCGGCCTGCGCCGGCCCGATCACCTCCGGCCAGTAGCGGATGCCGCCCTCGGCATCGTCGACGAGCTGCTGGGGACACGCGGAGAACAGATCCATGGAATCATCCGGTACGAAAGATGGCGATCACGTGGGCAACGCGATCCAGAAAAGCGGGAAGAACGCGGCGGGATGGCGTGGTGGCATGGGCGCGTCTCTGCGGCAAACCGTGATCCCGGACGCACGCCCCGCCCTCATTCCGCCAATCGCTGCATCCGGGGCCACCTGTTGCGGCCCGGGTACGATGACGCGACGTGTGGACAGGCATCCGCGGAAGACGCATGACGCCACGTCCGTTCCCTCCGTCCACCAGAAGGACATGCGGTGGCAGCCGCCGGACGATGCCGGAACGCCCGGCCGCGATGGTCCATGCCAGAGGAATGCATCGGGACATCCATCCGGCTTGCACGCCGGTGGGCGCATGCGTTGCCTGCCGGCGCCCCGCAGAGACGGCCCGTGCCGCAGAAGTGCCCACGCCCACATGAACCTGCCTGCACCCAGGCAGCGCAGCCCGGCGCATCTGCCTCGCGCAGCGCGGCGCAGGCATCCGATCGCGACCATCCGTGCGCTCGACATCGGGCGATCGCACGCGGGAGTCCGCCGGCACGCTGCCGACCGGCCACTGCATGCCGACCGATACAGGCAGAAACGCGGGAGGCAGCGGTTGTGCGGGACGCCGCATCAATGGAAATCCCGCGAATCGATCTGCAGCGAGCCCAGCAGGTCGCTGAGGTCGTGCAGGTCGCCTGCGATCAGGTGGGAGACGCCGTCCACGCGCTCCCAGCGCCCGCGCACGGCCAGCAGCCGCGACTGCAGCAGGGCCAGCCGCCGGCGCATCGCCAGGTGCGGCCAGACGATCACGTTGACCATGCCGTGCTCATCCTCCAGCGTCACGAAGATCGTGCCCTTGGCCGTGGCCGGGCGCTGGCGCTGGGTGACCAGGCCGGCCACATGCACGCCGCTGCCGTGCCGGCGCTGCTGCAGGTCGCGCGAGCCGATGATGCGGCGCTCGACCATGCGCGGCCGCAGCAGCGCCATCGGATGCCGCTCCAGGCTCAACCCGGTGCTGCGGTAGTCGGACAGGATCTCCTCGCCGATCCGCGGCGCCGGCAGGTCGATCGGCGTCTCGTCAGGGCTGCCCGGCAGCAGCGGCAGGCGGCGCTCGATCCCGGCCACCGCCCAGCGCGCGGCATTGCGGTTGCCGGCCAGCGCCTGCAGTGCGCCGGCCTCGGCCAGCGCCTCGCGCGCCTTCGCATCCAGATCGGCACGCCGGCACAGGTCGGCGACATCGCGGAATGCGTGGCGCGCGCGGGCGTCCATGATCCGTTCGGCCACGGCCTGCGACAGCCCGGCCACCTGGCGCAGGCCCAGCCGCAGCGCGGCCTGGCCGCCATCGTCCTGGTGGGCGCGGTGGTGCCCGCCTTCCAGCGTGTTGTCCCAGTCGCTGTGCTGCACGTCCACCGGCCGCACCTCGATGCCGACCCGGCCGCCGCGTCCGCGGCGCGCGTCCTGCACGATCTGGCTGGCCGAGTAGAAGCCCATCGGCTGCGCGTTGAGCAGCGCGCAGGCGAACGCCGCCGGCTCGTGCCGCTTCAGCCAGCAGCTGATGTAGACCAGCTTGGCGAACGAGGCCGCGTGGCTCTGCGGAAATCCATAGGAACCGAAGCCCTTGATCTGCTCGAAGATCTGGTCGATGAACTCGGCGGAATAGCCCTTGCCCTCCATCAGCTCGCGGATGCGGACCCGGTGCGGTTCCATGTCGCCGCCGCGCTTCCATGCCGCCATCGAGCGACGCAGGCCATCGGCCTGATCCGGCGTGTAGCCGGCATGGATCACCAGTTCCATCACCTGCTCCTGGAACAGCGGGATGCCCAGGGTCGCACCGAGGATCTCCCGCACCCCGTCGGAGGGATAGGTCACCGGCTCCTTGCCCATGCGCCGGCGCAGGTACGGATGCACCATGCCGCCCTGGATCGGACCGGGCCGGACGATGGCCACCTGCACCACCAGGTCGTAGAACACCCTCGGCTTCAGCCGCGGCAGCATGCTCATCTGCGCGCGCGACTCGATCTGGAACACGCCGACGGTATCGGCGATCTGCATCATCGCGTAGGTGGAAGCCTCGTCTTCCTTCGGCAACCGCGCGATGTCGGGACGGAAGCCGCGATGCCGCTCGACCAGCTCCAGCGCCTTGCGGATGCAGGTCAGCATGCCCAGCGCCAGGCAGTCGACCTTGAGCAGGCCCAGCGTCTCCAGGTCGTCCTTGTCCCACTGGATGATGGTGCGGTCGGCCATCGCCGCGTTCTCCACCGGCACCAGCGCCGACAGCGACGCATCGGAGATCACGAAGCCGCCGACATGCTGCGACAGGTGCCGCGGATGGCCGTTGATCATCCCCGCCAGCCCCAGCACCTTCGCGATCAGCGGGTTGTCCGGATCGAAGCCGGCTTCCTCCAGGCGCTGCCGCATCGGCGTGTCGCCATTGCCCCAGCCGAAACAGTCGGCCAGCAGGCCGATCTGGTCCGGCGGCAGACCGAAGGCCTTGGCCACGTCGCGCACCGCGCTCTTGCCGCGGTAGCTGATCACCGTGGCGGCGAGCGCGGCCCGCTGCCTGCCGTACTTGGTGTAGACGTACTGCATCACCTCCTCGCGCCGCTCGTGCTCGAAATCGACGTCGATGTCCGGCGGCTCCTTGCGCTCCTCGGACAGGAAGCGCGAGATCAGCAGCCGGGTCTCGGCCGGGTTCACCACGGTGACGCCGAGCGCGAAGCACACGGCGGAATTGGCCGACGAGCCACGGCCCTGGCAGAGGATGTTGCGGCCCCTGGCGAAGCGGACGATGTCCTCGACCGTCAGGAAGAAGGCTTCGTATTTCAACCTGGCGATCAGGTCCAGCTCTTCATCGATCTGCACCCGCACCTTGTCGGGCACGCCATCCGGCCAGCGTTCCTTCATCCCGGCCTCGGTCAGGCAGCGCAGCCAGCTGGTCGGGGTATGGCCGTCCGGCACCAGTTCCTTCGGATAGTCGTACTTCACCTCGCGCATGCCGAAGCGGCAGCGCGTAGCGAGATCGACCGTGGCCTGCAGCAGGTGATGCGGATGGATGTTGCCCAGCGCGCGACGGCTGCGCAGATGGCGCTCGCCATTGCGGAACAGCAGCGCGCCGGCTTCGGCCAGCGTGGTGCAGTGGCGGATCGCGGTCAGCGTGTCCTGCAGCGCGCGGTCGCGGCGCTGCGCCATGTGCACGTCGCCGCTGGCCAGCGGCGTCAGCTGCACGGTCTCGGCGAGTGCCAGCAGCTGCGCGAGCCGCGCCGCGTCGTCGGTCTCGCGGTGCAGTTCCACCGCCAGATACGCACGCTCGCCGAACACGCGACGCAGCCAGCGGCCCTGCTCCGGATCCGGCTCGGCACCGGGCAGCCACAGCGCGAACAGGCCGCAGTCCTGGCCCATCGACGTCGGCGCATGCCGTCGCGCGCCTGCCCCTCCGCTCCGGGGCGCGTCTCCGCTTCGGCTGCCACCTTGATTCCGCCACTTCCGCGATGCTTCGCCCGGGGCTTGGCGTTGCTCGTGATCCAAGTGTTCGCCGTCCACCTGTTCCGCCAACACATGGTGGGGCAGACCACGCGCGACGACGGCCTGGTCGTGCAGGTCCCAATGGCGTCCGCCCGTGCCGCGGGCAGCATCCCCGTCACCACCGGTGCCGACCGGCGCAGGCGCGCGGATGGCGTTCGGCACCACGGTAGCGGCCGTCTGCCTCCCTGCAACCGGCGTGAAGGTCTGCTCCAACGCAGCAGAGGCGATCAGCTGACCAGCGTCGACAGAAGCGGCTGGCCGCTCGCCGACACCAGCCTCCGGCAGCCGCTCCTCGTCGGCAGCAGCGGCTTCCCGCTCCGCGGCCGCCGCGGCGATCACCCGCTCCACATCGTCGCGGCCCAGCCGGTAACGGCCCTTGGTCGCCGCACGCCGGGCGGTGGTGATCAGCTCGCACAGGCGGGTGTAGCCGGCGCGGTGTTCGACCAGCAGCACGCAGCGCAGGCCGTCGACCAGGGTGAATTCGCTGCCGACGACCAGCTTCAGCCCCGTGGCTTCCGAGGCCTCCAGCGCGCGCACGATGCCGGCCAGCGAGCACTCGTCGGTGATCGCCAGCGCGCTGTAGCCGCACTGCACGGCACGCTGGAACAGGGCTTCGGCATCGCTGGCGCCGCGCAGGAACGAGAAGTCGGACAGGCAGTGCAGCTCGGCATAGGCCGGCAGGTCGTCGTCGCCGCGCGGCGCTGGCGCATCGTCGTTGGCGGCGCCGCGCAGGCGCGCGGCCACCTGCCAGGCACGCGGCATGCGCCCGCCGGGTGTGTCGGCATCGACGCCGTCGACCGCATCGTCCCAGCTCATGCGAACCAGCCGTGCAGCATCCAGCCGCCGTCGCGCTCGCCGGCCTGCTGGAACGCCCAGCCGCGCTGGCCACGCCCGGTCTCGACCACGTAGTAGTCGCGGCGCACGTCGCCCTCGTCCCACCATCCGCTCTCCAGCCGCTCCGGGCCGGACAGCACGCGCAGGCGCGCATCGTGCAGCGGCACTGGCGCCGGCAGCAGCCAGGTCGGCCGCGGCGGGCGCACCGGCGCCTGTTGCACGGCCTCGTCGCCGAGCACGCGCGCCCAGGCGCGCTCCGGGCGCGGATCGCCCTGCGGCGCGACCCGGTACACCGCGCCATCGCCCAGCCGCGCACGCAGGCGCTCGCGCAGCTGCGGCCAGTCCAGCGCCTGCTGCGAGCGCTGCGCGAACAGGTCCTGCATCGCCGGCACGAACGGCGGCAACTCGCGCGCCAGCAGGCGCAGCGCGACCACCGGCCGGTCCAGTTCGGCCCGCTCCAGCCGCCCGCGTGCCAGTTCGAACAGCATCGCCGGGCTGCGCTCGGGCGCCAGCAGGCCGACGGCGACATCGGTGTGGCCCTGCTCGTGCTCCAGCCGCAGCACGAAGCGCTGCACGCCGCCATCGCGGATCGACAGGTAGGTGCACAGGTCGCCGACCAGCCGGCGCAGCGGGAACAGCAGCGCGGTGTGGGTCTCGACCTCGTAGCCCAGCTCGACGCGCGCGTCGAAATGATCCGGCGGCAGGTAGCAGTCCAGCGGATCGTCGGCCTCGCCGTACAGCCGCTGCAGATGCTCGAGCAGCGGCAGGCCGAAGCGGCGGCGCAGCGCATCGGCCGGCAGCGCGCGCAGCTGGCCCAGGGTGCGGATGCCCATGCGCTGCAGGCGCACGCCGCTGTCGTCGGGCAGCGCCGCACGCCGGGCCGGCACGCCATCGAGCAGGCGCGGCAGCGCATCGGGCGTCATCACCGCCATGCCGTCGCGCAGGCCGGCCAGCACCCGCGCCGCGCGCGGGGTGGGCGCCAGCGCGATGCGGTGACGGAAGCCGAGCCGGTCGAGTTCGCTGCGCAGCCGCTGTTCGAACTGCGGCCACGGCCCGAACAGGCGGAAGCTGGCGCCGGCCTCCAGCACGATCGCCGCGTTCCACTGCAGGCTGACCAGCGAGCTGTGGCGGTAGGCCCATGCGGCGAGGAACCGGTGGGTGCGCGCCTCGTCCTGCGGATCGTGGTCGACCATAGCGAACTGCGGCAGCAGCGCGTGCGCGGCGGTCAGACGCATGCCCGGCGCCAGCCCGGCCTGCGCCGCAGCGGCATTGACCGCATGCAGGCTGCGCAGCTGCGCCGGCCCGCCGACCAGGGCCAGCGGCGCCTCGGCATCGGGGTGGCGGCGCAGCACGGCGTCCAGCGCCAGCTGCGGCAGCAGGATGCAGGCCCACAGCATCAGTGCGGCCCCGCAGATGCGCGGAGTACGGCGACAGCTCCTGGATTCGGCAGGCGCTGCGGCACAGAGGCATTGAAGCCCATGCCATACGTGCCGGCACGATGGAGCCACGCACGCCGTGCAGACACGACAGAAGTCACGCACCGCCGCTGATGCACGGCACTTGTGCGGCAGCGCCATGCAGCGACAGCACGCGCCCCGATGATGGCTTCCGTCCTGGCAAGCGGACGCGTCCACAGCGCCGCCGACAGAGGCTGCGCTGCCGGATCGCGTGCTCTACGCCCTACCCGCCCACCGGGCGTCCGTTCAATCGATGCGACCCCCAGCGCGTGGCAGCAACGTCCTGCGCGCATCACGCCGTCGGCGCGGCAGGCCGGATTCCACGGCAGCGGTTGCCGATGCGTGGCCATCTCAGTGCGCCAGCCGCAGCAGGCCGGCATGCGGCTGCGCGCCGCGCGACTTCAGCACGCGCCAGCCGCCGTCCTCGGCCAGCAGCCGCAGCGCGGCCGGGGAGGCATTGGCCGCGTGGCGGCGGTCGCGCAGCACGAAGCCGCAGCAGTCGCCGCTGTCGGCCGCCACCTGCAGCCGCCGCAATGCGCGGTCGTCGCCACCGGGCGGCCAGCCGAGCACGGCCTCGCAGGCGCCGCTGCGCAGGCACTGCTCCTGCGCCCACAGCGCCTGGCGCGGATCGGTGTCGATCACCTCCAGCTGGCCCAGCTCTACGCCCGCGGCCTGCCAGGCCGGCGCGTACGGAACATGGGGCGGCGCCACCAGCGCCACGCGGCCGCCGGCCGCGGTCATCCGCGCCAGTGCCGGCAGCAGCAGGCCCAGTTCGCCGATGCCATCGGCCGGCAGCAGCAGTTCGGTCAGCGCGCCGCGCGGCCAGCCGCCCTGCGGCAGCACCGTGTCCAGCGCGGCGTGTCCGGTCGGTTCGCCGTCGCCGCCGGACGGCGCCTGCCGCGCGCGCCAGACCGTGCGTGCGGCCAGCAGCTCATCGAGGGCCAGGACCTCGCCCATCTCAGCCCTGCCGCAGCAGGCCGCAGTAGACGCCTTCGATCGCGAACTCCTGGTCCGGCGCGACCTCGATCGGCGCATGCGCCGGGTTGCGGGGCAGCAGCCGGATCGCGTGGCGGCCGCGCTGCAGGCGCTTGATCGTCAGCTCGCCATCGATCCGCGCGACCACGGTCTGGCCGTCGCGCGCGTCCGGCGTGCGGTGCACGCCGACCAGGTCGCCGTCGAGGATGCCGTCGTCGATCATCGAATCGCCCTGTACCCGCAGCAGGTAGTCCGGCCGGGGCGAGAACAGGCGCCGGTCCAGCCACAGGGTGTCGTCCGGCCCGGCCTCCAGGCCGATGTCGGCGCCGATCGGCAGGCCGGCCGCCACCCGCCCCAGCACCGGCAGCGGCAGCAGCGCATCCGGCCGCGCCCGCTCCGGCAGGCGGATCCCGCGGCGCACGCCCTCTTCCAGCACGATCAGCCCGGCCGCGGCCAGCGCCTGCACGTGCTTCTGCGCGGCATTGCGCGAGGCGAAGCCGAACGCCTCGGCGATCTCGGCCAGGCTCGGCGGCCGGCCTTGGGCCAGCCGCTCGCGCAGGAAGGCCAGCACGGCGGCACGTTGCGGGGACAGCGGATCGGCAGGCGTCATCGGGGCGGACCGGGCAGTGGAGACACCCGGCCGGATGCCGGGCCCGGCAGTGGGCACCCCGGGGTGTACATTTGTACACCTTTGCGTCGCAGGAGGCGAGACGCCGTTCCCTGCGCATCCATGCCGCGTACAGGTGCGCCCGCGGCAGGAACCGGGGCAAGCCGTCATCTGCGCGGATTGCCGCCGCCATCGCCGTGTCGCAGGTACCCTGCGGCGAATGGATCCCACCCTCGCCACCGCCGCGCAGGCGCTCGCCCGGGGCGATGCGCTGGGCGTGCTCAGGCACGTCGCGCTGCGCGAGGACGCTCCTGCCCTGGCGATGCAGGGCATCGCGATGGCCCAGCTGGGCGACCACCCGCGGGCTCGCGGCCTGCTGCAGCGGGCGATCCGCCGCTTCGGCCCGCGGGCTCGCGCAGCACGCGCCCGCTGCGTGCTCGCGCTGGAGGAGATCGCGCTGGCGATGCGCGATCTCGACCGCCCCGACCAGGTGCTGGACCGCGCCATCGAGGTCCTCGATGCCGGGGGCGATTCCCTCAATGCCACCCATGGGCGCGTCATCCAGGTCCGCCGCCTGCTGCTGCTCGGTCGCCTGGCCGATGCGCGCGCCACGCTGGCACGGCTGGATGGATGCCTGCTGCCCCCGGCGCTGGCCGCCCGCGCCAGCCTGTCGGCGGCGGAACTGGCCCTGCGTGCGATCCGCTGCGCGCCCGCGCGCGAGGCGCTGGAGCGGGCCGCCGCCGCCGCGCAGCGCGCCGGCATCGCCTCGCTGGCCGCGGAAGTGGAGGCCGTCCGTTCGAGCCTGCGGCAGCCGGTGGCGCGCCGGGGCGCGGACGCGACCGGGCAGCCGCTGCACCTGGCCGAGGTCGAGGCACTGTTCGCCTCGGGCCTGCTGGTCGTGGACGCCTGCCGCCTGCGCGTGCGCGTCGCCGATGCCTGGCTGCCACTGGCGCGGCGCCCGGTGCTGTTCGCCCTGGCCCATGCGCTGGCCGCCGCCTGGCCCGCCGACGCGTCCCGCGCCGCGCTGATCGCGGCCGCCTTCGGCCTGCGCGGCATCGACGACACCCACCGGGCGCGGCTGCGGGTGGAGATCGGACGGCTGCGCACGCTGCTGGCTCCCTGGGCGGCGCTGCACGCCACCCGCGCCGGTTATGCGCTGCGCCCCCACGACGGACGCGGCGTGGCCGTGCTCCTGCCGCCGGCCGACGGCCCGGCCAGCGCGCTGCTGGCCGTGCTGGCCGATGGCGAGGCCTGGTCCACCGCCTCGCTTGCGGTGGCGCTGGGCAGCAGCCGGCGCAGCGTCCAGCGCACCCTGGCCGGGCTGCTGGCCGACGGTCAGGTGCGCGCCATCGGCCACACCCGGAGCCGGCGCTGGCTGGCGCCACCGGCCGCCGGTTTCGCGACGACATTGTTACTCCCGGCGTTGATGCAGGACGACTAACGTGGGGCCTGCCGCGCCTGCCCGGCGCCAGACGGAGACGCTTCGATGGACAGCCACCCGATGCCACCTTCCCGCCCTGCGGAGATCGTCCGCGAGTACGGTCCGTTCGACAGCGCCGATGCGGTCCACGGCGTCAGCCACGACGGCCACCGGGTCTGGGCCGCACTCGGAGCGCGGCTGCTCGCCTTCGATCCGGACAGTGGCGAGACCTGCCGCGTGCTCGAACACGCCGCCGATGCGGGCACCGCCTTCGACGGCACCCACCTGTACCAGATCGCCGGCGCGCGCATCGACCGGATCGACCCGGCCACCGGCGCGGTGGTGCACTCGATCCCCGCACCTGGCCAGGGCTGCGACTCGGGCATGGCCTGGGCCGACGGCAGCCTGTGGATCGGCGCCTACAAGGACCGCCGGATCCACCAGGTCGATCCGGCCAGCGGCCGCATCCTGCGCAGCATCGCCTCCGACCGCTTCGTCACCGGCGTGACCTGGGTCGACGACGAACTCTGGCACGGCACCTGGGAAGACGATGCCAGCGACCTGCGCCGCATCGATCCCGCCAGCGGCGAGGTGCTCGAACGCCTGCAGCTGCCCGAAGGCCTGGGCGTCAGCGGCCTGGAATCGGACGGCGCCGACCTCTTCTACTGCGGTGGCGGCCCGAGCCGGATGGTGCGTGCGGTGCGGCGTCCACGTCGCAGCAGCCGCTAGCCGCGCCGCCCCGCCGCGCGCGCCCCGTTGCCACCTTCCGTGGGACACGCATGACGGGCCAGCCCGGCGCGTGCCGCGGCAGCGCCGGGCGCGCGTCCCTCATCGTCGACAGGAGATCCCCATGCAGCCGACCGACACGTCGCACCGCATCGCCTCACCCGCGCAGTGCCTGCCGCAGCGCCTGCGCCTGCTGGAACGCGAGAAGGCCCTGACCCGCTTGCAGGACGAGGTCGCCCGCGAGCGCCGCGCCCTGCCCTGGGTCCGCCTCGCCAGGGACTACGTGTTCGATGCACCCGATGGCCTGCGCCCGCTGGCGAGCCTGTTCGATGGCCGCAGCCAGCTGCTGGTCCAGCACTTCATGTTCGGCCCGGGCTGGGAGGACGGCTGCCCGAGCTGTTCGTTCATGGCCGACCACATCGACGGCATCGCCGTGCATCTGGCCGCGCGCGACATCGCCTGCGTGGCGATCTCCTCGGCGCCACTGCACGAGCTGGAGCGCTTCCGCGCCCGGATGGGCTGGCGCTTTCCCTGGGTGTCCTCGCAGCGCAGCAGCTTCAACCGCGATTTCGGGGTCGGCTTCGCCGCGCAGGACCGCGTCGACGGCAAGGTCGACTACAACCATGTCCGTCAGCCGTTCCCGGGCGACGAGGCGCCGGGCATCAGCGTGTTCGCCATGGACGCCGCCGGCGCGGTGTTCCACACCTACTCCACCTACGGCCGCGGCGTGGAAGCCATGATGGGCGCCTACCGGCTGATCGACCTGACCCCGCGCGGCCGTCACGAGGAAGGCCTGGAGCACGGCATGGCCTGGGTCCGCCACCACGACCGCTACGCGCCGGATCCAGCCCCTGCGTGCTGCTGCGGGCCGCAACGCTGATCGCCAATGATCCGGGCGCGCCACGATCGGCGACACGCGCGGCCGGGCTCGGGGCGGAGCGCTGCGCCTGCCGTGGATGCAGGCAGGCGCCAGAACCGCAGGCCGCGTCCCTGCGCAGCCGTTTCAGCGGATCAGGATCTGGGTGGCGATGGTGCAGCCGGTGCGACTCACGCACGTGCCAGGCGCCGCTGCCGGGCCCGGATCGGATGCCGCATCCGCGCACCGGCGGGCCACGCGGCGCATCAAGCGGATCGGCCTTCCGTGGTCAGCGCGCCAGCATCGCCTCGATATCGGCCTGCAGCGCCGCAGGCCTGGTCCGCGGGCCATGGCGCCGCAGCGCATGGCCGTCGCGGTCGACCAGGAACTTGGTGAAGTTCCACTTGATCCGCTGCGTGCCGAACAGGCCGGGACGCTCGGCCTTGAGCCACTGCCACAGCGGATGTGCGCCCGGGCCGTTGACCTCGACCTTGGCCATCATCGGGAAGCTCACGCCGTAATTGACCTGGCAGAACTGCGCGATCTCGGCTTCGCTGCCCGGGTCCTGCCCGCCGAACTGGTTGCAGGGAAACCCCAGTACCACCAGGCCGCGGCTCGCGTAGGCCTGGTGCAGCGCCTCCAGCCCTTCCAGCTGCGGGGTGAATCCGCAGCGGCTGGCGGTGTTGACCACCAGCACGGCCTGCCCGGCGAATTCGGACATCGCCAGCGGGCGGCCGGCGATGTCGGTGGCGCTGAAATCGTGGAAGGTCGTCATGCGTGCAAGCGCAGTGGAGGGAGGAGCATCACTCTACATGCCGGCAGCAGCGGTATTCCGCGGTTGCAGGGCGCATGAGCAGGGATGCGGTGTGTGCGGATGCTCCCGCCGCCGCACGCCTCATGCGCTGCAGCCGGCGCGGCCATGCCGCACCGGCGTGCGTCACTGCACCAGCGTCTGGATCGCGTGCGCCGGGATCTCGACCCGGGTCGAAGCGCTGCCGACGTAGTAGTTGTAGGTGATCGCCACGTCGGTCGGGTTCATCACCACGGTGGCCAGGCTGCCGTCCTGGTTGCGGAAGGACGTCGCCAGCAGGTTGCTGCGGCTGCTGGCCACGCCGACCCGCTCCGCGCCCGGGCGCAGGAACTTCGAGAAGTGGCCGATGTACCAGTAGCTCGGCGTGTAGATCAGCTCGCCGGTGCGGGTGTCGGCGTGGATCGGCGAGAAGCAGTAGTTGCCGACGTGGTTCGGGCCGCCACGTTCGTCCAGCAGCATGTTCCAGTCGATCCAGCCGGCCGCGCCGTTGTTGAGGTCGTTGATGATCGAGGTGCCGTAGCGCTCGCCGTTGCTCCAGCGCTGCAGGTGGGCGAAGTCGAACTTCTCCACCGTGGCCTCGGTCAGCAGCAGCACCTTGTCCGGGTAGGCCTGGTGGACCTTGCCGACGTTCTCGAACATCGGCTCGAAGCCGGCCCAGGTCTCGTACCAGTGGAAGCCCATGCCCCAGGCGTACTTCGATGCTTCCGGATCGCCGAAGATCACGTTGGCGCGGTGGACCATCATGTCGCGGTTGTGGTCCCACACCACGATCTTCGTGTCGGCGTAGCCGGCCGCGTGCATGGTCGGGCCGAGGTGGTGCTTGAGGAAGTCGCGCTCCTCCTCGGCCGTGTACAGCATCGACTCCCAGGTCTGCCTGGCCATCGGCTCGTTCTGCAGGCTGATCGACCAGATCGGGATGCCCTCGGCCTCGTAGGCGGCGATGAACTTCGTGTAGTACTGCGCCCACGCGGCGGCGTACTCCGGCAGCAGCTTGCCGCCCTGCAGCATGTGGTTGCTGTCCTTCATGAAGGCCGGCGCGCTCCACGGGCTGGCCATCATCGGCAGCGTGCCGCCGGCCGCCTCGATCGCGCGCTTGATCATCGGGATGCGGTGCTTGCGGTCCGGCGCGATCGAGAAGCTCTCCAGCGCCTTGTCGCCCTCGCGGATGTAGGTGTAGCTGCCGCTGCTGAAGTCCGAGCTGTGGATGGTGGTGCGGCCCAGCGTGTAGCCGATGCCCTGCTCGGTGTCGTAGTAGGCGCGCAGCAGTTCGGCCTGGCGGGCCTTGTCGAGCTTGGCGAAGGTCTCGGCGGTGGCGTCGGTGATCGCGCCGCCGATGCCGAGCAGCGTCTGGAAGCGCTTGGACGGCTCGACGAAGATCGAATTCTCGGCCTCGGTCAGCGCATGCCCGGCGCGTGGCGCGGCGACCTGGGTGCGCCGCATCTGTTCCGGCGCGCCCTGCGCCGTGGTGTAGACGGTGACCGTGCCGGCCCCTGCATTCCCAGCCGCGAACGCCGGTGCGGCGCACGCCATGACCAGCGCTGTCATCACGATGGATTTCATCGGCCCCTCCTCTTGATCTGCAACGCGGCAGGGTAGCGGGCGCGGCCGGTGTTGTCAGCGTGCACCGCGCCAGAGACCACGCACTCGGCAGACGCGCATCGCGACCCGTCACGCAGGCGCAACGCATGCTCGACGGTACGCTCACGCCGCGCTGGCGAGGCTCGATGGTTCAACCCGACCAGGAACCGCCATGGCCAGCAAGAAGCCCGCCCCCGCCAAGCCAGCCAAGCCCGCACCGCCGCGGACCCGCCGCACGGCCGAGCCGGAAGACGTGCGCAACCCGCGTGGCAACGGCGACGAACTGCAGCAGCAGGCCGGCGGCGAGCATCCGCTGCTGACCACCAACCAGGGCATCCCGGTCGCGGACAACCAGAACTCGCTGACCGCCGGCCCGCGCGGGCCGACCCTGCTGGAGGATTTCATCCTCCGCGAGAAGATCACCCACTTCGACCACGAGCGCATTCCCGAGCGCATCGTGCATGCGCGCGGCAGCGCCGCCCATGGCACGTTCGTGCTGAAGAAGTCGCTGGCGAAGTACACCACCGCGTCGATCCTGACCGAGGTCGGCCAGTCCACCCCGGTGTTCACCCGCTTCTCCACCGTGGCCGGCGGCGCCGGCTCGGTCGACACCCCGCGCGACGTGCGCGGCTTCGCGGTGAAGTTCTACACCAAGGAAGGCAACTGGGACCTGGTCGGCAACAACATCCCGGTGTTCTTCATCCAGGACGCGATGAAGTTCCCGGACGTGGTGCACTCGGTGAAGATGGAGCCGGACCGCGCGTTCCCGCAGGCGGCCAGCGCGCACGACACGTTCTGGGATTTCGTGTCGCTCACGCCCGAGACCATGCACATGATCATGTGGGCGATGAGCGACCGCACGATTCCGCGTTCGCTGCGCACGATCGAAGGCTTCGGCGTGCACTCGTTCCGCCTGCTCGACAAGGACGGCAACAGCACCTTCGTGAAGTTCCACTGGCGGCCGGTGCTGGGCATCCAGTCCACGGTCTGGGACGAGGCGCTGAAGCTGCAGGCGGCCGACAACGATTTCCACCGCCGCGACCTGTTCGAGGCGATCCAGGCCGGCAACTTCCCGGCCTGGGACCTGGCCGTGCAGCTGTTCACCGAGGAAGAGGCCGACGCCTTCCCGTTCGACCACCTCGACCCGACCAAGCTGATCCCCGAGGAGCTGGTGCCGCTGCAGGTGATCGGCCGGATGACCCTGGACCGCTGGCCGGACAACTTCTTCGCCGAGACCGAGCAGGTCGCCTACTGCCCGGCCAACATCGTGCCCGGCATCGACTTCAGCAACGATCCGCTGCTGCAGGGCCGGCTGTTCTCGTACCTGGATACGCAGCTGATCCGCCTTGGCGGGCCGAACTTCCACCAGATCCCGATCAACGCGCCCAAGTGCCCGTTCGCCAACCACCAGCGCGACGGCCACATGCAGATGCAGGTGCCCAAGGGCCGGGTGAACTACGAGCCCAGCTCGCTGCAGGCCGACAGCCCGCGCGCCTCGCGCGAAGTCGGCTTCCGCCACCACGCCACCGTCGACGATGGCGCCAAGGGCCGCCTGCGGCCGGAGAGCTTCGCCGACCACTACAGCCAGGCGCGGCAGTTCTTCCGCAGCCAGAGCGCGATCGAGCAGGCGCACCTGGCCAGCGCACTGGTGTTCGAGCTGTCGAAGGTGGAGACGCCGCACGTGCGCGAGGCCGTGGTCGGACATCTGCGCCATATCGACGACGGTCTGGCCCGGCGCGTCGCCGATGGCCTGGGCATGGACGCGCTGCCGCCGGCGCCGGACGCGAAGGTGCCCACGCAGGATCTGCCGCTGTCTCCCGCCCTGCGCATCGTCGACCGGATGAAGCCGACGCTGGATGGCCGCTGCGTCGGCATCCTGGTCGATGACGGCTCCGATGCGGCGACGGTCAAGACACTGCGCAAGGCAGCCGAATCCGCCGGTGCGATGGTGAAGATCGTCGCGCCGAAGCTCGGTGGTGCGCTGCTGTCGGACGGGAAGAAGCTGGCCGCCGACGGCCAGCTCGCCGGCACGCCGTCGGTGGTGTTCGATGCGGTGGCGGTGGTGCTGTCGGCCGACAGCGGCAAGAAGCTGGCGAAGGAGGCCGCCGCGGTCGATTTCGTCCGCGATGCCTTCGGCCACCTGAAGGCCATCGCCGCCGATGCCGGCGCCCAGGCCGTGCTCAAGGCAGGTGGCGTCGGCAGGGATGCAGGCGTGGTGGATGCCGGGAACGTCGATGCCTTCATCGCGGCCGCGAAGACCCGCCAGTGGGACCGCGAGAAGAAGGTGCGGACGCTGGCCTGAGCGGTGTGCCGATGCTCCATCGCGGCACGGTTGCGGCCCTCCTGCACGCTCGCTCGCAGGGGGCCGCTGCCAGTCAATCACGGGCCAAGGTCCTCCGCACACACTCACGTAGGAGGCGTGAGGCCGACCGTCATCCGCAGACATCCGCAGACATCCGCAGACATCCGTCTGGATCATCAGCCACACGGGAATCGAGGCGGCCTGACCGGTGACACGGCGGTCGGGGCTGTGGCCCCTCCTACATGCCCGCTCGTTGGAGACCGCTCCAAGCCAACCACCGGCTACGGCCCTCCACACGCACGTAGGAGGCCGCTTGAGGCCGACCGTCATCCGCAGACTCCCGTCTGGATCATCAGCCACACATGATCAATGCAGCTCGCTCGGTAACACGGCGGTCGGGGCTGTGGCCCCTCCTACATGACCGCCCGTTGGGAGACCGCTCCAGGCCAACCGCCGGCTGCGGTCCTCCACACGCACGTAGGAGGCCGCTTGAGGCCGACCGTCATCCGCAGGCATCCGTCTGGATCATCAGCCACACATGATTGATGCGGTCTGACCGGTGACACGGCGGTCGGGGCTGTGGCCCCTCCTACATGCCCGCTCGTGGAGAGCGCTCTAGACCAACCACCGGCTACGGTCCTCCACACGCTTTGTAGGAGGCCGCTCGAGGCCGACCGCCATGGCGGGATCCATAACGCGGCCGGCGGACGACATCGGCGGTATGCGCAACCCACGGCACGCATAGCCTCGTTGGTCCCGGACTCTGCCGCGCAGGATCAACTCTCCTGCTTCCTCGTTTTCGCGGCCTTCTTCGCCGCCGCCTTACGCACCGCGGGCCCCTTGGTCTTCGCTGCCTTCTTCGCCGCGGCGGAGCGGCTGCTCGCGCTGCGTTCGCCAGCCGCCTTCTTCGCCTGACGCGACAACGCCTTCGTGCCTGCGACCTTTTTCGCGGTGGTCTTCTTCGACGCGGTCTTCAGCGCCTTCTTCGCACCAGCCGAGCGTGTCGCGGATGGCTCCTTCTTCGATGTCGCCGCCTTGCTGTCCTGGGCGGCCTTCTTCTTCGTCGCCTTGGATGCGGTCTTCGACGGTCTGGCATCCACGCCGTCGCGGCGTGCCTTCGACAGGCCGATGGCGATGGCCTGCTTCGTGCTTTTTGCGCCGTGCTTGCCTTCGCGCACGTGTTCCATTTCTTCCTTGACGTATTCCCCGGCCTGGGTACTGGCCGCCTTGCCTTCGCGCTTGTCGCGCGCCGCCGCCTTGCGTGTCTTCTGCTCCGGCATGTCGCGTCTCCTGCTGGTCGACGCATGCGGTGTAACAACGCTCCGGTCAATGGACCGTGCAATCTGTCGCATCGCCTGTCGACAGATCCATCGCGTGACACCGGCAGTGCCACGCTGCCGCTCTGGGCACCGCCCAGCCGGCATGACGCGGCCAGCGGACGCTCATGTCAGGACTGACCGGACTGGCCGACGGTGCTGCCATCTCCATCTCCATCTCCATCGCCGCTGGCGACGACCGCATGCCGCTGGAACGCCCCGCCCAACGGTCAGGGCGTCTCGTCCGGATCGTCGTTCGGCGTGTCGGCCTCCTTGGCCTCTTCGTGGCTGCGGGTTTCCTGGGCGTCGGTGCCATAGGGGCTGGGCGCCACCGGCTCGTGCGAGTCGGCGGTCGGGACCGGGTTGTCGGAAACCGTGTCCGGGTCGTTCTTCTGGCACGCGGCAAGCGCCAGGGCCAGCGACGCGGAGGTCAGCAGCATCGTGCAGGTCTTCAAGCGCATGGAACGCTCCTTGGTGGGGTGGAACGAACCTAGCCCGCGCGCCGTGAGCGTCGCGCCGCGATGGGCCGGCGTAGCCATCTGCCGAATGAACGGCACGACGCCACGGCATGCGTCGACCACCGGCGGGGCCGCCGCCCATCGCCGCACCGCCCACGCGCGCAGTCACTTCGCCGGCGTCCTGCCGGCCGCGACATCTTGCCCGGCTCCACACAGACCGGGCCAGGGAGCGCGCCGTCGCGGTCACCAGGATGCCGCCGACCCGAAGGCCCCGGCTCAACCCGGACGTCGATACCAGTCCAGCACGGCATCCGGCAGCAGCGCAGCGATGTCGACGTCCAGCGCGCGGTAGGCATCCAGTGCGTCACGCAGCTTGCGCTGCGCCGGGGTCCGGCCAACCAGCCCATCCAGCTCGTCCACACCCAGCATCGCCAGCGACCACTCGTGCAGCCGGTCGCTGCGGGCGACCAGCATCGTGCGCAGCCAGCGGTCCAGTGGGTAGACCCGGTAGCCACGCGCCTCCAGCACGGCGATACGCTCCTGCAGCAGGTTGCCGACACCACGGAACCACTCGGTCTTCCCACCCGCCGGCACGCTGATCGTCAGCGGTGCCGGCGCGTTGTATTCGCGCAGCGAAGCCCGCAGTTCCAGCTCCAGGTCGCGCGCGTCGCGGACCGATTCGGCCTCGACCAGCGTGCCGTGCCCGACATCGAAGAATTCATACCAGCGCGGATGCAGCGCGCCGATCCGGCCCAGCGGGTCATTGGAGAAGCCGATCTTGCAATGGTCTTCCCAGCGGCACGGAAACACATAGGCGAAACAGCGGCCGTCGATCGGCACCGCGTCGTCCGGGGCCGGCAGCCCGCGCGCCATGCTCAGCCGCCCGCCTTCGCCGATGCCGCACCATCCAGTTCGGCGCGCAGGAACGGCGCGGTGCGGCTGCCCTTCGCCTTCGCGATCTTCGCCGGTGCGCCCTGCGCGACCACCTGGCCGCCCCTGTCGCCCGCGCCCGGTCCCATGTCGATGATCCAGTCGCTGCCGGCAGCCACCCGCATGTCGTGTTCTACCACCACCACGCTGTTGCCCGCATCGACCAGGCCGTGCAGCTGGCGCAGCAGCGTGTCCACGTCCGCCGGATGCAGGCCAGTGGTGGGCTCGTCCAGCACGTAGACCGTGTCGCGGCGCTGGGCACGCTGCAGCTCGGTCGCCAGCTTGATCCGCTGCGCCTCGCCGCCGCTCAGCTCGGTCGCCGGCTGGCCCAGCCGCAGATAGCCCAGGCCAACCTCGATCAGCACCTGCAGCGGGCGCAGCACCGCCACGTCCTCGGCGAAGAACTCCGCAGCCTGGGCCACGGTCAGGTCCAGCACCTGCGCGATGTTCCTGTCGCGCAGCGTGATCTCCAGCGTCTTCGCGTTGTAGCGCGCGCCATGGCAGGCCGGGCACGGCGCATAGACGCTGGGCATGAACAGCAGTTCGACACTGACGAAACCCTCGCCCTCGCAGGTCTCGCAGCGGCCCTTGGCCACGTTGAACGAGAAGCGGCCGGCGTCGTAGCGGCGCTTCTTCGCCGCGGGCGTGTCGGCGAAGCGCTTGCGCACATGGTCGAACAGGCCGGTGTAGGTGGCCAAGTTGGAGCGCGGCGTGCGGCCGATGGGCTTCTGGTCCACGCGCACCAGGCGGCGCACGTGCGCCAGCCCGCCGGCGATGCGCCCGCCGGTCGGCACGTCGGCGCCGCGCTCCAGCGGATCGACCTCGTCGCCGCTGGCGTCCTGCGCCTGGCCCAGATGCGCGGCCAGCAGCTCGACCAGCGCCTGGCTGACCAGCGAGGACTTGCCCGAGCCGCTGACGCCGGTGACGGTGGTGAACACGCCCAGCGGAATGTCCACATCCAGCCCGGCGACGTTGTTGCGGGTGATGCCACGCAGCTGCAGCCACGCGCTCGCCGCGCGTTCGCGGCTGTGCGGCGCCGGCCGCTGTCCGAAGAGATAATTCCGCGTCGACGAGGCCTGCACCTGCGCCAGCCCGTCCGGCGGCCCGCTGTAGAGCACTTGCCCGCCGTGCGCGCCGGCCGCGGGACCGACATCGACGATCCAGTCCGCATGGCGGATCACGTCGATCTCGTGCTCGACCACGAAGATCGAGTTGCCCGCCGCCTTCAGCTGGTCCAGCGCGCGCAGCAGCGCCTGCGCATCGGCCGGATGCAGGCCGGCCGACGGCTCGTCCATCACGTAGACCACGCCGAACAACTGCGAGCGGATCTGGGTGGCCAGCCGCAGCCGCTGCAGTTCGCCCGGCGACAGCGTCGGCGTGCTGCGCTCCAGGGTCAGATAGCCCAGCCCCAGGTCCTGCAGGATCGCGATGCGCGCCAGCAGATCCTCGGCGATGCGCTGCGCGGCGAGCTGCTGCTCGGGATGGCCATCCGCGCGATGCGCCCTGCCCTGCGCGGCCGGTGCCAGCAGCGCGGCGACCTCGTCCAGCGGCCGCTGCGACAGCGCACCGATGTCCAGCCCGGCGAAGGTCACCGACAGCGCCTCGCGCCGCAGCCGCTTGCCGTCGCAGTCCGGGCACAGCGTGCTGACCAGGTACTGCGCCGCGCGTTTCTTCTGCTGCGGGCTCTGGGTGGTGGCGAAGGTGTGCAGCACGTGGCGGCGCGCACTGGTGAAGGTGCCCATGTAGCTGGGTTCCATCTTCCGCTTCAGCGCATCCTTCACTTCGTCCAGGGTGAAGCCGGCATACACCGGCTCCACCGGCTGCTCGTCGGTGAACAGGATCCAGTCGCGGATCTTCTTCGGCAGTTTCGACCACGGCACATCCACGTCGATGCCGCGAGTGGTCAGGATGTCGCGCTGGTTCTGCCCGTGCCAGGCGCCGGGCCACGCCGCCACCGCGCGCTCGCGGATGGTCAGCGAGGGATCGGGCACCATCGAGGCCTCGGTCGCGTCGTAGATCCGGCCCAGGCCATGGCAGGTCGGGCAGGCGCCGGCCGGCGTGTTCGGCGAAAACCCGTCGGCGTAGATGATCGGCTGGCCCTTCGGATAGTCGCCGGCGCGTGAGTACAGCATCCGCAGCGAGTTGGAGATCGTGGTCACGCTGCCCACCGACGAGCGCGTGGTCGGCGCGCCGCGCTGCTGCTGCAGGGCCACCGCCGGCGGCAGGCCTTCGATGGCATCCACGTCCGGCACCCCGGCCTGGTCGATCAGACGCCGCGCATAGGGCGAAATCGAATCCAGGTAGCGCCGCTGCGCCTCCGCGAACAGCGTGCCGAACGCCAGCGAGGACTTGCCCGAGCCCGACACGCCGGTGAACACCACCAGCGCATCGCGCGGGATGTCGACATCGACGTCCTTCAGGTTGTGCTCGCGCGCGCCGCGGACACGGACGAACCCGGGAGACGATGGTGCGGAAGATCTGGAACGGGGCATGGGCGGACATCGGAAGCAGAAAGCAGCGGGTGATTATCCGCTCGATCGTGGAAGCGCTCTGCGAACGGGGGCGTTCCCGGCTGCGGGCAGCGGGTTGCCATGGCGGCCCCATGTGACAACCGCCGCTGGCTGCAGGCGCGACGCATCGGCTTCCGGCATGGCCAGCTCCCGCAGACCAACTGCGTTTGACGGCAGCGCATGCATGGGCCGGGCCGTCGCGGCTGACCTGCTGCCCGGGAGTTGCAGGCATGCGGAACCCGGCGCAGCATAACGTTCGTTATAACCTCAGGCCCACCCCATGAAACTCAAGATCACCGCCATCGGCAACTCCGCCGGCGTCATCCTGCCCAAGGAACTGCTCGCCCGCCTGCGCGTGGACAAGGGCGACGAGCTGCACGCGCTGGAAACGCCGGATGGCATCCGGCTGACCACCTACGATCCGGATCTCGCAGCGCAGATGGAGCTCGCCGAAGAGGTCATGCGCGAGCGCCGCACGCTGCTGCACAAGCTGGCCCAATAGGAGGCAGCCATGATCATCTGGATCGATCGCAGGCTGGCCCTGGCCATCCACGAACGGCAGCTGGCCGAACATGGCGGCGGCACCGGCGTGCGCGACGAGGCACTGCTCGAATCCGCGCTGGCCCGCCCACAACAACGGCATGTGTATGGCGATCCACCGCCGGACCTGGCCGACCTTGCGGCCAGCCTGACCTATGGGTTGGCCCGCAACCACCCGTTCGTCGATGGCAACAAGCGCACCGCCGCCGTCGCCTGCGAAGTGCTCATCCGTCTCAACGGCGCACGCCTGCAGGCCGACGATGTTGAGCTGTATCCGCAGTACGTCGGCCTGGCGGCCGGAGACGTCGAGGAACAGGCGTTCGCCGACTGGCTGCGCCCCCGCATCGTGACCGCGCACGCCGGCAAGGTGCAGGAAAAGCGCGCCGCTTACCGTCGCTGACCGGGGTCAGCGCGCGCCGCGCTGCAGCCGGTCCAGGATCCCCGGCACCTGCGGCGGAATCTCGCGTGCAAGGAACCCCAGCGACCCGACGCTGCGCGCCAGCGCACGCCCGGCCTGCGCATGCACCACCACGCCCCACAACGCGGCCTGCAGCGGGTCCGCACCACGCGCGGCGAAGCCGATGATCAGGCCTGCCAGTGTGTCGCCCGAGCCCGACGTGCCAAGCCCTGGCACGCCACCGCGATGCCGCCACAACCCGCCGTCCGCGTCGGCGACATGCGTGTCCGCGCCCTTGAGGATCACCACGCTGCGGATGCGCAAGGCCAGCGCACGTGCGTGATCGGCCGGCGCGGCCTGTATCTGCTCCTTGCTGGCCCCGGTGATGGCGGCCATCTCGCCGGCATGCGGCGTCAGCACGCAGCGGCCAGCCGGCAGTGCATCGAGATCGGCCGTCAACGCACCCGCGTCCAGCACCACCGTGCAGCGCGACAGCGCCAGCACGCGCTGCACCAGCGCATGGGTGCCGGCACCGTCGCGCATGCCCGGGCCGATCGCCACCGCCGCGCAGGCGCGCAGCGCGGCGTCCACGTCGCGGTGGCCGCGGGCGATCTCGCCACGCCTGTCCTCGGCCAGGCCCAGCACCAGCGCTTCGGGTACCGCCAGCGCCATCCCGGTGGCGACGCTGGCGGCGGTCGCCACCTGCAGTTTGCCGGCGCCGGCGCGCAGCGCGGACTCGGCTGCCAGCAGCGCCGCGCCGGGCACGTGCCTGGATCCGCCGATCACCAGCGCGCGGCCGCGTTCCTCCTTGTCCTCGCCCGGCGGCGGCAGCGGCATCCGCCGCAGCGCCTGCGGGGTCAGCGCACGCACGCGCGGCGCGGTCATGTCAGCGCGCCCCGGCCGGCTGGTCGGGCGCGCGGGTCACCGGTTCGTCGGCCACCTCGGGCGAGACGAAGTTGGTGCGCACCAGCCGCAGCGCCTGGCCGTCGGCCGTGGTCGCGTACTCGGTGACGCCGCAGTTGGGCACATCGCCCTCGCGGTCGATCGCCAGGATCGTCGCTTCGTCCAGCCCCTCGGCCAGGTAGCGGAAGCAATTCACGATCACCTGGTGGGCGACGATCATCACCCGCTCGCCCACGTGGTTGCGCTGCAGGTCGGCCAGCACCGCACGCAGCCGGAAGATCACGTCGCACCAGCTCTCGCCGCCGGGTGGGCGGAAGTAGAACTTGCCCACCAGCCGGCGCTGTTCGGCCAGCTCGGGAAACGTGCTGCGGATGCCGGCGGAGGTGTAGCGGTCGAGGATGCCGAACTCCTTCTCGCGCAGGCGTTCGTCGATCACCAGCGCGTCGTCGGCGTGCCCCAGCGCGGCGGCCACCGCGGCGGCCGTCTGGCGGGCGCGTACGTAGGGCGAACTCAGCACGATGCGAGGGCGTTCGCCTGCCGGCAGTCCGGCCACCCAGTCGGCCAGCGCCTGCGACTGCCGCTCGCCCAGCGTCGAGAGCGGCACGTCGGCATCGCGGTGCTCCAGCTCGATCAGCGACAACCCCTCGGCCTCGGCGTGGTCGCGCGCCACGTTGCCCGCGCTCTGCCCGTGCCGCACCACCCACAACCGTGCCGGCCACTGCGCCGACACGCCTGCCACCGCACTCTTCTCGCTCACCCTGCTCTCCCGTTCGCATCCATGCGTGGTGTCGCACGCGACGCGTGAATGGCCGGTTGAGCGCGGACGCCACGCCTGCGCAGGCCAATGGCGGCGCGCGAATGCCCGCCATGTTCACGTCCGGCCGCGTATCACTGTCCCCTCCGACCGGGATCCGACGCATGGCCAACGCACCTGCCTCTCCCGCGATGACGCCGCCCGAGGACATCGCCCACACCGTCTCCGCGACCTGTGTGAGCAAGGCCACGCTGCCGGCTGGCGCGATGGTCGGGCTGGGCCTGCTGGCGGGCGCCTACATCGGCGTCGGCAGCCTGATGGCCGCCCTGCTCGGTGCCGGCACGGCGGACCTGCCCTACGGCATGGCGCAGCTGGTCGCCGGCATCGGCTTCGCGGTCGGCCTGATCCTGGTGCTGCTGGCGGGCGCCGAACTGTTCACCGGCAACACGCTGATGACCTTGCCGCTGGCGCAACGCCGCATCGGCGTGGGCCAGTTGCTGCGCGCCTGGTGCGTGGTCTGGCTGGCCAACCTGATCGGCGCGCTGGTGCTGGTCCTGCTGGCCATCGGCGCCGGCGTGCATTTAGCTGGCGACGGCGCGGTGGCCGCATCGGCCATCGAACTGGCGGCCGACAAGGCCGGCAAACCGGCCACGACCATCCTCGCCAGCGGCGTGCTCGCCAACATGCTGGTCTGCCTGGCGGTATGGATGGCGGCCGGCGCGACCTCGGCCGTGGACAAGGTCGCGGTGATCGTGCCGCCCATCGCCGCCTTCGTCGCGCTGGGGCTGGAGCACTCGGTCGCCAACATGTCGCTGCTGCCGCTGGGCCTGCTGGCCGCGCATGCCAGCGACGCGGCCCTTCCCGCCGACCTCGGCTGGGCGGCCGCCGGCGCCAACCTGCTGTGGTCGACGCTGGGCAACATCATCGGCGGCGCCGTGATCGGACTGGGCTACTGGGCGATCCATCTGCGCGACAGCTGAACCACCAGCCCCGTGGAGAACCGCCGCCCCTGTAGGAGCGGCCCCAGCCGCGACCATCTAGCACGATCACGCACCGCACCGCATGGCCGATGCCGGCCGCGGTCCCACGAAAAGGGGTGCAAGCAGAGCCCGCTCCTACGACAGCAGAGCCGCCCGACCCGCGGAGAACCGCCGCCCTTTGTAGGAGCGGCCCCAGCCGCGACCATCGAGCACGATCGGAACCGTACCGCATGACCGATGGCGGTCTCGATCCCCCGACAAAGGGTGCAAGCAGAGCCCACTCCTACGACAGCGGAGCCGCCCGACCCACGGAGAACCGCCGCCCTTGTAGGAGCGGCCCCAGCCGCGACCACCCTGACAAATCGCGCACTGAGCAGGACGGACCAACCGCGCCAGCCATCAACACCTGCGAAACACACCCAGCCATCGCCCCGCCACCCCAAAAAAAGCCGCCACGCGCCGGAACCCATCCCGGGCGCGTGGCGGCTGTACAGCGTGGATCAGTCGGCAGGCGGCGTGGTGCCGGAGGGCGGCGTCTGTACGCCCGCTGGCGCATCCGATGCCGGTGTCGCCGGCGCCGAGGGCGCAGCCCCACCGGATGCATCCGCAGGCGGTACCGCGGGCTCTCCCGCAGGCACGTCACCCGGTGCCGGCGCGGCGCCGGCAGCCGCATCCGTCCGCGTGATCCGCCAGATGGTGTTCGCCAGGTCGTCGGCCACCAGCAGCGCGCCGCGCGGATCCACCGCCACGCCGACCGGGCGGCCGCGGGCCTTGCCGTCCTCGCCGAGGAAGCCGGTGGCGAAGTCGATGGCCTCGCCCGACGGCTTGCCGTTGCTGAAGGGCACGAACGAGACCTTGTAGCCCACCGGCGGATTGCGGTTCCAGCTGCCGTGCTGGCCGACGAACACGCCGTTGGCGAACTGCTCGCCCATCGCCGGCACCGAGAACGCCAGTCCCAGCGCGGCCACGTGCGAGCCCAGTGCGAAATCCGGAGTGATGGCGCTGGCCACCTTGTCCGGGCGCTGCGGGCGCACGCGCTCGTCCACGTTCTTCCCCCAGTAGCTGTACGGCCAGCCGTAGAAACCACCCGGACGCACGCTGGTCAGGTAGTCGGGCACCAGCTCCGGGCCGATCTCGTCGCGCTCGTTGACCACCGCCCACAGCTGGTCCATGCCCGGCTGCATCGCCAGCGCGGTCGGGTTGCGCAGGCCGGTGGCGAACACCTTGTGGAACCCGGTCTGGGCATCCACCTGCCAGATCATCGCGCGGTTCTCCTCCACCGCCAGACCGCGCTCGGTGATGTTGCTGTCCGAGCCGATGCCGACGAACAGGTAGCGGCCATCGGCGCTGATGGTCAGCGCCTTGGTCCAGTGGTGGTTCACCGCGCCGGGCAGTCTGGTGATCTCCTGCGGCGCGCCGCCGGCGTTCACCGCACCCGGGGTGTAGTCGAAGCGCAGCAGCGCGTCCTGCGTGGCCACGTAGATGGAATCGTTGCCAAAGGCCAGGCCGTACGGCGCGTCCAGCCCGTCGGCGAACACCGAGCGGCCCTCGTAGGTGCCGTCGCCATCGGCATCGCGCAGCAGGGTCAGGCGGTTGCCGCTCTGCACCTGGGTGTTGCCGCGCGCCTTGATCACGCCGGCGATCACGTCCTTGGGCGTCAGCTTCGGCGCGCGCCCGCCGCGGCCCTCGGCCACCAGGATGTCGCCATTGGGCAGCACCAGCATCTGCCGCGGGATCAGCAGGTTGTCGGCGATGGGCGCGATGGCATAGCCCTCCGGCACCTGCGGCAGCTGGTCGCCCCACTCCGCCGGCAGCGACACCTTCAGCGTCGGGAACAAGCCGCGCTGCGGCTTGGGCAGGTCCGGCGACGTGCCCACATAGGTCTCGTCCGGCGTACCGCCACAGGCGGCCAGCGACAGCGCCAGCGCCGGCACCAGGGCGCGCGCCAGCAGCGAGCGCTTCGAATGCTTAAGAACCGTCGGCCCGTTCATGCCACCACCTCCCGGCGGCGCAGCGTGCCGCCCCATGCGAACCACAGCGCCGCGGCGATCGCCAGCACGCACAGCACCGACCACACCAGCGCCTGCGGCATCTTCTGCCAGGCATCCATCGCATGCACCAGGCAGTTGACGAAGCCCAGTACGCAGCTCAGCGCCAGCAGGCCGACATAGAGGAAGCGCGTGCGCGTGCGCGCCGACGGCAGCATCAGCGACACCAGCGCCCACACCAGCGCCGGCACCGCGAACAGCATCGCGCCCACCAGCAGCCACGAGGCGAAGTTGGTCCACTGGATCTGGTAGGTCTGCGCGTAGGCGATGTCGGCCACCAGCGCCGACAGGAACAGCGGGAAGGCACTGCTGACCAGCAGCAGGTGCAGCGGATGCAGCGACCGGTACACCGGCACCGCGACGACGGGATGTGTGTGCATGGAAGGCCTCACCGTGGGCGGAAATGCAGCGCGAGCCCGAAGGTCGCGCAGCGCCCAGTACCTTGGCGGAGCGGGCGGCAAGGCGTGGTGAATGCAGGCGGCCGGACCGTGGCCCGCCAAGTCGGATCACAAGGATCCGTCTGCGCACCATCCCAGCAAGGTGATGAGGCCGAGGAATCCAAGCTGCAGCCTGTATAGCGGGACGCTCGCTGAATTCAGCGCCCTCAAATCCAAAGTCTGGCTTAGATGATGCGGGGCGGGATCAACGCCGAGGCCAGAAAAGGGCCCGTGCATAGCGTCCGGGGAAGCAAGTCCTGAGGCAGCGGCGGCCACGCGGCGGGCCAACAGACCAACCGCGCTTACCCAATGGCAATGCATGAAAGCCGAGGCACCTCCCAAAGGCGATGCCTCGACAGGCCGCCTCACGCCAGCGGCTCAGTGCAGACGCGCCGCCACGTGCGCCACCGGCCCATAGGCGGCATGTGGCTCGCGAACACGCTGCGGCGGTGGGCGTTCTGCGAGGCGCTGCGATTCCACCTCGTCCAGTACCGCCCGCACCTCCAGGCCGGCATCGAACACCACATGCCCCATCTGCGACAGCGTGCCGTCGGCGTATTCGGCCATGTCGCTGGCGGCCACCACATCGCCGTGTGCGGTGATCGCGTGGACCAGGCGGTTGAGCGTGTCGATCTGATCCAGCGTGACGCCGAAGACGAGGTCACCTGTTGCCGCCTCATCGGCATCGTCCTCCCCGACCTCTTCGTCGTCGATGCCCGGATCGTCCTCGACCTCATCTTCCGACGCGGCTGCCTGCGCTGACGTGCCGGACATGCCTGCCCGCGAGGGCGGTTGCGGCGCATTCCCTGACAGTTCGTCCAGCCGGTCGGCCAGCAGGTGCAGGGAGAACGCCAGCTCGTCTGCGCTTGCGCCAGGCGGGCCCTCATGCGTGTTGTCCATCTCGCATGGCTGTGCCAGCCGTGCCAGGAATCTGAGATGCGCGCTCAGGCGCGTCAACTGAAGCCGGCCATCCTGGCCCAGCGGATCGTGCGAACCATGCGGTGCATGCATTTCATGCGTCGACATCGGTGCCTCCTCGTTCCATGAAGTGGCCGCCCGCCGCGAACGGCGGACGGGAAGTCGGGAGGCTAGAAACCGTGCATAGCCGGCGGGCTTATTCCCCTTGCGGGTGTTGTATTCGCCGCCCTCCCGACGCAGGCATCGCGTCGGCTTGTACCCGCAAAACATGCAGGCACAAAAAACCCACCGGTTTTTCGGAGGTGGGTACCGCTATGCAAGGAGTTTCTAGGCTCCGTGCAGCAAGACTGCTACTGGCCCTCCATACATGTCAAGCGCCAGGCATACACCGAACGCAAGTCAATCGGGCAGCCCAACAAACGCATTCAGCGCCGCTGCTATCCTCCCGCGGCGTTCCAGAAGAAAATCCTTGTAACTCTTTGGTTCCAACAATTCCCCATCAACGGGGATGCACTGTGCTGCAAATGTAGCCTCGCCAAGCCTTTCAACCAACGGCGGCAGATACGCTGCCGGATCTTTGTCGCTGATTGAACGGTTCGTCTTGCCGCCGATGAAGGCCAGATTGGCGATGTCATCCGCCTCGCGGGCAGTGAAGCTGGTCTTCAATACGGCTTTGGGAAAGATGTGATGGAACTGCAAGCGATGCTGGGCGCCCGAATGATCCAGAGCAATGGTCAGATGGCTGCGCCAATCTTTCGCACCGGCAGCACGGAAAGCCAGGAACATGGTCTTGAACAGCGCGCTGCGCTGGTTGCGGCCTTCCAACTCCTCCGCGGTAATGTCCAGGCGACCGAACTGCAGGCGTAGTCGGTCGATCAGCTCGCTCACCGCTCCGCCCTGACGAATACTTGCCAAATCCTGATCCAGAATGGTTTCGCTGGAGCCTCGGGAGAAGCGGCCTTTGGCATTGGCCATCAGCGCCCAGTAGCGCAGTTGGCGGGCCTCATCGTTGCTCAGCGCATAGTTGCGGCTATGCCCGAAATACGCCAGCACTACCAGCAGGAAAGGCGACGACAACAGTGCCGGGCTATCGATGCCAAGATTGCTGCGCAGGAAGTTGAGCGCGAATTCCATGCCATCGCAGGCTTCTTTCCATGCCTTCTGCAGCTTCTCCACATTCAGGCTACCCACGATCTGGAAACGTGATTGACCGGTGGCAAACGCCATAAGATTCTTCAAGTGCAAACCGAGATCAAGGTCAAAGCCCGTCTTGGCGCATGCCTTCTGGAAATCCTGGAACGTCTGCAGCGAGTGCCGCCACTTGGCGGTAATCTGAGCCAGAGCCAAGTCGGAACTGCGCAGCTTGGCGCCCAGTGAATTGACCCGGACGAAGATTTCCGTGACTTCATCGTAGGAAAGCGTGCGTTCCAGCACGTCCATCCGATAAACGTACTTGCGGATGCCACGTAACCGGGCCAGGCGCTGGCTGTACTTCTCGTACCGCGGATCGTCAAAACCACTGATACCGGCACGTTTGAGGAAAGGCGCATCGTTGTCGGTCTTGAACACTTCCGACACTTTCACCCAATGCGGCAACTGCTCCAGCTTCCTCGTGGCCACAACGAAAGTCATCTTGTTGAAGCGCTTGAGCAGTTCGTCCTCGGTCGAGTCCGTCTCATCGCCAATCAGTTCGCTATCGTGGTCGGCATCGTCCTCATCGTCGCCGTTCTCTTCCACTTCGGTCACGACCGCCAACTGGTCGGGATGCTCCAAGTTGAACAGCAAGTCGATAGGCCGACGACGGCCGCGCACCGATACTGGCTCGCCGCGAATAACGGCAGAGAGCGATGTCAGACGCTGCTGACCATCCAGCAGAAGCCGCGTGCTCTGGTAAGGATTCGTGTTCTGGCTGACCGCGAAATCCTGCAGCGGCACAGCTTCATCCGTTTCCCAAAGCAGGATTGCGCCCGATGGGTAGCCGCGATACAGCGAATCCAGCAGATCGCGCACTCGCGTGGAGCGCCACACATACTGGCGCTGCATCTCTGGCAAGCGCAGTTCGCCCCGCTCGATCATGGATACCAGTTCTTCAACGCTTGCTTCGGCCTTGGCCATGTTTTTCCTTCGATCAGGCACCGAGCAGGAAGCGCTCGCGGTGCCACTGTAAATAATGCCGGTGCTCGCTGGCCAGCCAGCGCAACGTCATTCCCGAATGAATGCCAAGCCCAGGTAGATCGCTTTGGAACAGGCGGGTGCTGGTCAGCAGATGCCCGGCATCGTCGAAGCTGATCAGAAAGCGATCGAACAGCGCATCGAGATTGGCCACCAGCAGAAAGCCGTTGAAGGCATCCAACCGCTCGGCATCGTCAGCACATTCGGCCCAGGGTTTGGCATGGCTGGCACGCAGGGCTTCAGTCACCGCGACGCCAGTCACTGCGCAGGAACCGCCCCAGTAGGTCAGCAAGGCATCGCGGTAACGCGCCTGCCCCACACGCTGACGCACCAGGCGTTCGACTTCCGTGCCCCGGGCTTCGGCAGACATCGTCTCGACAGCTTGCACCACGGCCGCGTGGTAGTCGCGCACGGCCTGATTCGGCAAGGCTTGCGACAGGCTGGCCGTGCGGCGCAAGAGAGCCGCCAAATCGGGCAGAGTCTGCACAAAAAACACGTCATCGGCTCCGGCCCAAGGTTGGAAGCTGCGCAGCAACTCCGGCAGCAGCGCGGGCGTGGCAGGTTGAAAGCGCACCTCGAAGCCTCCGACCAATGCTGTCACCACCGCCTGACTTCGATGACGAGCCGAAGTCAGTATCACCGCATCGCTAGCAGATGACAGCACGTGCTCGAAGCCGTTGTCGTGGCCGAATTTTTCGATGATGGTGCGTTGCAGAGGATTCATGTCCGCGTCCAATCCACCCGGTTCCACTCGATGGCGCGCTTGCGCCAATGGGTGTCGATTGCTTGTGCGAAATCCGGGCGCACCAACTTGGCACGCGCCTCGCACCAGTCGGCTGATTCGCGCCGTACCACCACACCTTCCAGCGGCAGCTCGGCGCGATAGTGACTGGCTGTATCCATAACCAATTGCTTCAGCGCCGCCAGGGTGGTGTGGCCACTCGATACCCGCGGCACGGTGAACAATTCGGCTTCTGAGGCCAGCGCGTTGCGCCGGGAGGTACTCCAAAAACGCCTCTTGCTGCGGTCATAGACATCGAACAACAGAAACCAATCGGGCAGCGTGTCGTAATCCAGTGAATGGCGTGCGGCGCACCATTCGCCGAACAGCATCAACTCAGGACGCAGCACGGCAAGCAAGCTGGATTTGTGCTGCGCCAGCCAGGCGGGTAAACGCGCAAACTGACCAACATAGGGCTCGCCCAGATACTGGCCGCGATTCTGAGCAAGCAGGGTGCCGTCGGGTGATAGAGACAGGCCGAGGTTCGCACCGTCGAGCTTCTCCTCCACGACCACATCGCCGGACAACAGCGCCTGCGCTTCGGTGGGCGACAACACCTTGTCGTCGCGTGGCATGCCGTCTTTGGCAAGCCAAGCGAGGTGCGGCGTGGTGGGAAAACGAAAGAAGGTGGCTGTCATAGGCACCCAACCCTGTCCTGATACCACGCAGCAGGCAGCAAGGGCAGAAAGAAAATTCCGAATTCCTCCAATTGCGTTCTTGCGATATGCCAGTCAGTCTCCGCACCGTAGACGATAGGAGGTGATTCTTCGAACATAATCATCGCGGCCAATGCACAAGCAACCCACTTGCGATCCTCACGGTCGGTGACGATTGCTTCGTGTTCAGCGGTCAACACGGCGATATGTTCCCCATTGCCTTCGAACGTGTCGATTGGCACATCATCAACCTGCATCCGATCTCGCTTGCTCTGCAACACCTGCAGCCCGTACTCCTGTTCCTGCCAGTTGTACGGCATGTTGCGCTCGTACTCCGCCAGCACCAACCCGGCGTCATCCAGCACCATATGGTCGTCCGACTGATCGAACTGCACCAGCCACTCGTAGACCGACTCACGCAATTCAATCTCGCGCGGCATGGCGCGTGTAGCGACGTTGGACAGCTCGGAGATCGCACTCGCGGCGAGCATCACGTTAGTATCAATCAGGAACATCGCCATCTTTTGCTCTCAACTCTTTCGCTCGTTTGATGGCTAACGCCGTTTGCTCGCGAGTCTCCCCCAAGGTGTCTCCGAAAAAATGCTTGGGCCAGTTTTTTACCCGCCCAAGATCATCAACTTCCAAAGGCAGAAGGTTGGCATTTTTGCCATCACGTTCAACGAAATACATGGCGGCGTCAGCAACGGACACTTCTTCGCGGGCAATCAAGGTCTGCATGCGGCGGAACAAATGTTCTGAATGCGTCTCGACGATGAACTGAACGTTGCGTTTCTTGCTTACCTGCGCCAGCAATTCAGCCAGCTTGCTCTGCGCCAGCGGGTGTAGATGGCTTTCCGGTTCTTCGACGATCACGATATGGCCGGGCTGGGCGAACAGGGCGGCCACAATGACAGGAAGCACCTGCGACACCCCCACTCCAACGTCTTTGAGGTTACTAGCCTGGCCATCGGTTTCCACCAGCAACTCATGACGCGCTGAATTGCCAAGGGCGTGGATGGAAAGACCGTGCGCCAGATTCATCTCCTTCAGCCAATGAACCGTTTGCTCAAAGAGATAGGCTTCCGCTGGCAAGGCTTGACTGCGCCTCTTGGCTTGCTGGCACGCCACACCGCTGGCAATCAACGCATCCACGGCTTTGGCGCCGTCGTCGCCGATATGGGCAGGCATACGCCCTGCCCATACATAGTCACGCTGGGCCAAGCGGCGCACGGGGCCAAGGTAGATGATGCGGCCCAACTCGTCCAACAACGCCGGACCAACTGGCCGAATCACCTCCCCCTGTACACCCAGTTTGTTGAGCGTAGAGGGTGAAAATGCAAACGAACGCTGCGGACGGAAATCCGCACTTTGCCCCAAAGGCTTGATTTGATTGCCCAGCGCGAGGCGATAAATCCCGGGTTTACGGCGTTGCACGCTGAAGCCTTGACCGTCTTTGCCCAAGCGCAGGAACTCCAGTTCAGCGCTGCCGGATTGGCCTTTACGGTAGCGTACCGAGAAGATCGCCGATTCAGCGGCATTTCCCGTTTCGCTCCAGCGAAACTCGATACCTACCTGATTGGACGCCGTGCTTTCCGTTGCTGCGCCGTGGCGACACAGCACATCCTTGAACTGGCCGAGTGTGACGGAATCGCCAGCATCAGGATTGCCAAGATTGAGATCGAGACTCGGATCATCGCCTCTGACGGTCTGACGGATGAGCAGCAGGCTTTGGATCAGACTGGATTTGCCTGATGAATTGGTACCCAACAGCAGAGTAATCGGAGCAAGTCGCACAGGCCCCGTGGTGCGCCAGATCTTGAAGTTCTCCAGTTTGAGGTGGGTTAGCATACGGCGCTATTCTCCATCCAAACCAGCTACGGCAGATGGCTTGACATGCTTGAAGGCCGCATCTATTGCTGCTTGAATCCTTTGGATAATGTCTTTTCTGACTCGATTCTTGCTTCCTTCCTCCAGGCGCGGAAGTCGCTCAATGCTGAAGTCAAAAACAGTCCCAGAGTAATTATCGTCTCTTGATGTTTTTCCAGAGAAGGCAAATTCAATGCCGCAGTCGCCAGCGTTTGCACCGAACTTGAAGGCATATGTAGCCTTCATTTTTATCAGGCAGTAATACTGATAATAGCTTTCCTCCTTGAGAAGGAAGACTTTTCCAAGATCACTTCCTTTTATCTGTATCTTGTTGACATGCCCCTCCATCCATTCAATTCGCTCTTCTTTTGGCAGCGCCCCTGCTTCCTGATCTCGAATGATTTCGAAATCCCCAATCTCCTTGAAGGAGAGCTCGGGTGTATTGATAGATGTCAATTGCAGAAAGAAGCGGATGCGCTCATTGTTCGTTAAATCATCAAATAGAATGGACTCCGGCTTTTCATCCGTGGTAATGCCTTTTGACTTGCAGAACTTTCCAATGGCGCCAGTGATGACATCATTGAGCTTGTTGGTGTCTTGTGATGTTCTGGATTTGTTGACTTCAATTTCCAAGCCATTGCCGGACTGCTTTAGAAGAATTTCACCTGGGTAAGTGATCTCCTGGTTTATCCAGTCCTTGCTGAAGTCGAGGACGCGCACGGAATATGTGACTTTTACGTTTCCATCGGGGTCAATAGAGAGAGCTGGTTCAGAAGCAAACACCCGATCATCCCCCAGCTTGATACCCTCCATCACCGAGTCAAAGTTGTTTTGGATTTCCGTTTTCCAGTCGACACCTGAAGATGTCAGCTTGAACTTGCTGGATGAGTACTTCTTTCCAGACTCACGAACGAATGATTTTTCGACAAGGTTCACGAACTCATTTGGCGTGAGAAGGCAGGCACTCAACAATGGCACGGTATCGGATTTTTCACCGCTGCCGATAAATATGCCCTTTTCCTTCAGAGTTTCAGTGATTTCGCCATTGCTGATGTGATCGCTATTGAGCAGCACTCTCAAACGATCGCCCCAGAGCATGGTCCGTTCATAATCAAATTGCTTGGCCGGCTTATCCATATCAGCACTCCAAAAGATCGAGAACGGACTCTTTGTAGCAAAACACCTTGATGCTTGCTTTCCTTTCCCGGAAGGCCATCAGGACGGCATCTTTCACCTGCTTGTCGTCTGCCGGGTGGTAGCTTTCCAGACCGATGAAAATATCCTGCACCCAGCCATCGGCAAAATCGAAGGCCAGACTACAAAGCTTTTTCAGAGATTCTTCCGAGAATGCCTGTTTGGCATACAGGCAGAGAGAGGCTTTTTCTCCCAGCATGAACCGAAAGGGGATAAGGTCTGAAGCCAAAAGCTCGATTGGCAGCAGATCGCCGTATCGTTCATCTGCGTTTGCGATGACATTTCCAAGCTTGGGGTAATAGAAATGGTATTGCTGCCCCTGCTTGATTGATCTGAAATGACTGATCGCCTCTTTGATGAATGAGGCACGGGCCGTGTCCACAAGATAGAAGGGACAGCTTGACGATAAATCCAACTGGATACGACTCAAGGCGGGCTTGATGTCTTTACCCAGTGTCTCCCTGTCTCCATGCGTCCACACGAGCAGGCCTATATGCTTCTTTTGCCTGCGGCCCCCGAAGGTTTGTATTGCTTGATTGACTTCTGAGCTGATTTTTGAGCAGGAGACTATCTCATCAAGCTCCGACAGGTGGCCTTTGAACGCAGTCCTGACGCCTTGATCTCCTTTGGGGTAGCCATTTTTGGCGTTTTTCGAGGAGATATAAACAACATCTGTCCGGCTGTCATGGAGCGGATTGTCATAGATGAACACAAAATCATTGCCATGACTTTGCTTGTCGTGTGCTGCTTTATTGCATGGAATGCTGACGCCCTTCAGGAGATTGCTCCACCCAATCAGCTTCAGGAGTTCTTCCGTGATCTTCTCGCCATTCTCACCTGATGTCTTCGATGACTCACCCATGCTTCTTCCCCAGTGTTATGCTTATTTGGATGGCTTGCCCGTCATCCTTGAAGCTTGCATCATTGAACGAAAGGCTGTCCGGCAGTATCAATCCGATATCCTGGCCCAGATTGATGCGATTAAATATTTTTTTCAACCTGGCCTGAAGGTTTCTGGTTGGCACATTGATTTCGTCGGTATCCACCAACCCCTTGCGTTCGGTGATTCTGGCGAGCTCGGTGCTCCATACGTCGGAGGAAACGTATTTCTCTGACACCGTCCTGATCTCATCGCCAGGTACTTCATCCCGGTCTGCACACAAGGCAATGACCTCGCGGCAGAAGTCCTGCCTTGCCATGGGGCTTTCGATGTTGTCCCGAACCTTCTCTATCAGCCCGGCAGCGACGGCTGTTCTTGTGTTCTCATTGGGAACCTGCTTCGCTTTCAGAAAATCCTCAATCCAGTATTTTGTGCGGCTGCTCAGGCGATCGATGGCATAAACGATTTCAGAGCCATCAACAATGAGAACGCCTTTGTCAATCAAGTCGGGGTTGATGCCACTTGACACTTCAAGCTGCTTATTTTCGCCATCGGCACGGGTAGAAATGTATTGCTGTTTTGACTCCGCCTTGTAAACCCCGACAGCAGATTTGTACTTTCCATCTAGTTTCAGCTTGTCAAACAAAATGACAAACAGATCACCTGATGCAATGTTGGGGTGGTGTGCCGAAGCGTACAGATGTGTAGCCAAGTTCCTGGAAAGCTCTATGAAAGAGATTTTCCTGGAAAAGAAAGCGGATACATGGTGGGCCACGTCATTCAGCGCCATATCGCTTTCATGGGTGAGCATGTACTGATTTTTATCGCTAACGATGCCTCGTAGATAGCCGCCAAGTATCAGGTTCGCGATGCTTTCCGTGATGTCGAAGCATTGATTCGCCAAGATCAGTGGCTCTTCTCGCAGGCGATTGCCAACCTGATGCAGGATGACATCCTCAACAACCGATTCACCAATTTCCATTGATTTCATGCCAACTCTCCGATTTCCAATTTGTCCCACGCCTCCAGCACCAGCCGTTGAGTGCGGTATTCGCCGAGCTCCTTAAGCTCCTTGTTCTTGAGTACACGGAAGGTTTCGCTGGGGTAGTCCTCGCCCATAATGTCAGCGGGGTCGAGGATGTAGCGAAGTTCGTCGCGGGTGAGGCCGTAGAGTTTGGCGTAGTAGGCGTCGAGTTCGGAGCGCAGGGTGGCGCGGCGGACGGGGTTGAAGGGGAAGGGTTCGCCGTCGTAGCCCAAGTCCTGTGCCCAGCCGGAAAGGTCGTGGGCGGTATAGGTCAGTTCCAGCACACGTGGGACGATAAAGGCGAGGTCGGCTTCGGTGTATCTCTCTGGTGGCAATACGGGAAGCTGTTTGTAGATGAAGTAATTCATGTGCGTGCCTCCTGTTTTGTGGCGCGCAACAAAATCGAAGCTGATGGCTGAGAAATTCCCCAACAATGCAGCGAATTGTTGAGGACTCTCACGCTCTGCGAACAGCATGATCGGCATTTGGTTTCCAACCCCAGCGACAGGCACCACCGACGCAATCACCGTTCGTTCATCGGTTGCACGGCAAATATCCCGCCAGCCCATAAACCAATCTCGCTCCCATTGCCAGATCACACGGCCATCACGATCGCGTTTACATAGACGTTCTTCCACCTCGGCGCGGCTGACCCAGTAGCGCGGGGTGACGGTGAAATCCGGGTTGGATTTTTCGGGCGGTGTGACATCGCGACTGTTGCCGTCTGCCGTGTAGGTGGCCCATCGGTGGTCGAATTGGTGAATGAGCTTGGCTTCGTACAGCGGCAGATGGTCGGCGGCTGGCTCGTCCTTGAACAGGTGACTGTCGTTGGACATGTCCAGCATGCGCATGAACGAAATGCCCCACGTGTTTTGCTCAGGTTCCACCACTTTGGCTTGCTTGCCCTCGCCTGCGGTTACGGCATCACGTATCAGCACCGGGGCGGCGCGGTAGAGCTTCTTGGTCAGCTCCGCGTCGCGCTCGCTGCGGAAAACCGGGCAGGTGAGCGTGTTGGGATTGATGAGGCGAAATTCCTCGGGCGTGAGAGTGAAGCGACGACGCGGGTCGGCCAGTTGGCTGACTTGGGTGGCAAAGCAGACGAACTCGGCCTGTTCCGCTGCGCCCAAGGTGAGCAGGCAAAACTTGTAGCTGCGGTGTACGGATGGAAACACCGCTTCGCGGTTTTCGATGTCGTACAGGCTGACCAGCCGCCGGTTCTGGGTGATGTGGCCGAAGTACGCCTTGGTGCTGTCGTCGGTAGCAATGCCGGTGGGCACGATGAAGCCGGCGCGGCCACTGTCGGCATGGATTTGCAGGATGGTTTCGGCAAACAGCGCGTAGGTGTTCACGTCGCCCACGCCGGTCAGCGGATAACGGCCGCCGTCGGCGCCTTTCACATGGGCGAACACGCTGGCTGCCTCCGCCGTGCGGCGGGCGGTAACGAATTCGCGGTAGAGGCGTTTTTCGGCCTCGTCCTCATGCACCTCATGGGCCAGGTCGGGGTACAGGTGGCGTGCCAGCATGCCTTCGCTGAGCCACTGGATGCGCTGGGCGCGTTCGGCCTTGTTGCGGGCTTGCGCCACGTCACGGTGGCGGGTGGCGAAGAATTCTTCCTCTTGCAGCTTGATGCGTTCCCAAGGCGGATTGCCCAGTACGCAGTCGAAGCCGCCTTGCGCGAACACTTGCGGGAAGGCCAGCGGCCAGTGGAACACGCGGGCCTGCTCGCAGGCGTCGCGGGCCGCAACGATAGGAGCGGCATGCTCGGTCTGGGCACGTTCCGGCGCGGTCAGCAGTGCATGCAGGGTGATGCTGGTGGGTATGGTTTCGGCGGTGTCCTTCGCCTTGGGCAGGAGGTAGGCGCCCACCAGCGCATCGGCGGCGTGGGCCAGCGGGCTGTGGGCGGACTCCTCCAGAAAGTGGCGCCAGGCTTGTTCCTTGGTGGCCACCTGCTCGGGCGTGTCGGCGGGCAGGGTTTCGATGACACGCAGGGCTTCCAGGCCGCTGCGATTGTCCACGCCCAGCAGCATCTGCTTGCCTTGCAGGTCTTTGGCGATCTGCTTGAGGCCAGCGGCGTTGGCCTTGGCCAGTTCTTTGCAGACGTCCTTGTCGTCGCCGCTCAAGGGCTTGAAGGCATCCTTGGCGATGCCTTGTTCCAGCACGGTCAGGTCGGTCAGGCCCAGCAGGGCGTCGCCTACTTGCAGGTGGTGGTCGAGAAAGCCCAACGGGCGGCCTTCCTCGTAGCCTTCGAGCCACAAGGCCATGCGGGCCAGCTCAATGGCCATGGGGTTGCGGTCCACGCCATAGATGCAGTGGGCCACCACTTCGCGCAGGGCGTGGCGGTAGTCCTGCGGCTGGATGGCGCCTTCCTGCCCGCCTTCGAGGCTGCGCAACTGGGCCAGTTTTTCCGCCAGGCGGCGGGCAGCGGCCAGCAGGAAGTGGCCGCTACCGCAGGCCGGGTCGATGACGCGGATGGCCAGCAGCGCCTCGGTTGGGCTGGCCGGGTGGGCGGCAAGGCGCTGTTCGATGACGGGATCGAGCGCGCTCTTGATCAGCTCCTGCACCAGGCTGTCGGGGGTGTAGTAGCTGCCGGTGAGCTTGCGGGCATTGCCGGCGGTGCTGCCTTCCTCGGTGCGGCCGACAAAACCGAAGGTGCGTGCGGGCAGGTCGATGGCGGGCACCAGTTCCAGCAGGCTTTCGTAGACGCTGCCCAGTTCCTCAGGCCCCATGTTGCGGTAGTCCACCGGGGTAAGGCTGCTGCCTTTGCCTTGCGCGACCACCGCCCAGCGCAGGTGTTGCAGGGCAGCGAGCAGGTGGGCGTTGTCCAGGCTGGCGTTATCCAGATCGGTGCATTGCTGGGGAGCGAACAGGCCGCCCAGCGCGGGCAGCGCCAGGCGCGGCTCGCCTTGCACCAGGCCGCGGAACACGATGCGGATGGCTTGCCACTGGTCGTCATGACGGGTGCGGGCGCGACGCTTGAGGCAGAGTTCGCGCAGGCGGGCCAGGGCGTAGCCTTCGGCATAGGCACGGCGGGCAACCTGTGCTTCGGCGCTATCTTCCTGCGGGTGCAGCACGCCGCGCTCTTCCACGGTGAAAACGAAGATGAGCCGGTAGATCAGGCGCAGCAGTTGTTGGAAATAGGCATCCTTGCTGAGCGAGCCGTCGTTCAGGGCGGCTCGCAGGGCATGGTTGGCAGGGTGTTGCAGGAAGCCTGCGCCGAAGGTCAGCAAGGCCTGCTCGACGCCGTTGCGCAGGCCATCGCGCACGCGAGTGCCTTCCTGCTGGCCTTCGCTGCGCCATTGTTCCCAGATGCACGATGTAGCGCCCTGGCCAGGGCGGGATGCGCGGCTCGCGTGCAGCAGGCGCCAGACGTTGGCGAATTCGGCATAGCGCTGGCCGCCGAGCAGATCGGCCAGATCGACTTCGAGAAAGCTGGGGCGGGTGAGCGAGGCAGCGTCGCGCAGCAACCGCAGCTGTCTGCCGTTGCTGACGATGCCCCATTGCAGCGCTTCGCTGGCGTTGAGCAATTCCTGCATGGCCTGGAACGGGGCTTTCTTGCGGTTGCCGCCGCCCTGCACGGCAAAGCGCGCGTCGGCCTCGTCCAAGCCCAGAGTGTGCGGGGCCACCAGCACGGGTAAAGCGCCGGCCATGAGGCTGACCGGGTAACGCAGTTCACCCACTTGCTGTGCTGACGCGGCTTGCAAGGCGGCGTAGCCAAAGGCGTCGCGCAGCAGTTCTTGGACGAAAGCGGTGGTGAGCTGCGCGGCATCGACGTCAGTGCGTTCCATTTGCGCGGCGAAGTGCTGCCATTGGGCGCAGGCGATCTGGAAAGCGCGGCTGTATTCGTCCTTGAGCTTAACGCCCTTGGGGGTACCGTAGTCGGCCTCGCTCTGGGCGCTGGCGCGGCCCTGAGCGGCTTTTTCCAGTTGATCGGGCAGGAATAGCCCGCCTTCGAGCTTGAGGGTGGGAAGGTTTAGCGTGGCCTGGGCCTTGCGGATGCGTTTCATGGTTGTTCTTCTCCAGGCCGAGGCTTATAGCGAGTCAGGCAGCAGCACGTACACGCCCATCACATCGACCGGCAGGCAGGGGCTGACGCTGTACTGGCCGACGTCACGGGTGGCCTCGCGCACGCGCTGGTGGTCGGCCAGCAGGGCATCAGCCCGCTGCCGAGCCAGCACTTGCAGTTGCTGCGGGTGCGCGGCGAGGAAATCGAGCGCGATGCGGATTTCGCGCTGTGCCGCCTCTGGCGGCAGGTTGCCGCTGGGCGCGCATTCGAGCAGGCGACTCACGCCGTCGTCAGCCAGCCATTGAGGAGCGTTGCGGCCCTGCACCGCCAGGGCAACGGTTTCCTCCGCCATCATCTGGAAGGGTTCGCGACGGCGTACGTAGCTGAGCTGGTGGCGCAGGCGCAGCAGGTAGAGGGTGGTGACGACCTCCACGTCATTGGTAAGAGTGGCAGCACAGCGGGCGGCCAGCGGACGTTCGCCTCCAAGTGCGTCTTCCAGCAGATGCTGAGCCAGCAGGCCAACCAGCGGGTGACTGCGATGCAGTTCGCTGAAGTCGATGAGCTGGGGTTTGTCGATGCCCTCGTCGGCTAAGCGTTGGCGCAGGGCTTCGGGGAGGTGATGCGGCAAGAAGCGTGCAGTCTGCTTGCGGCCGATTTCCAACGGCGCCCCCAAGCGCACGCAAGCGCTTTGCAGAAAGCGCGACACGTCAGCCTGGGTGCCCAAGGCCTGCTGCTGTTTGTGCCATTCGGGCAGCACCTCGTCTGGCTTGATGCGACGCTGGGCGAACACGGTGCGATTGGCCTTGACTTTTTCCAGCGCGTCGCGCCATTGGGCTTGCAGAGGAGCGAGCAATTGCTCCGGCTCACCGAAGTCGAATGCGACCTGCGGCGATGCGGTGCGACTGTCGCTGCGTTTCATCAATGCCGCCTTGACCAAGGCGGCATTGATGCGGGCTTCATCCTCGGGTATGGGAACGAGTACGCCGAGCTCCTTCTGAATGGCCTCGCCCTTCTTGAGGATGACGTTGAGCACGAAGCCATCCACCGGGTTGTCTTGCCCGTAGAGCATGGTGCAGCGCACTTCATCGGCCTGCTGACCGAAACGATCGACGCGGCCTTCGCGCTGTTCGTGGCGAGTGGGGTTCCAGGCCAGGTCGTAGTGGACGACAGCGGTGAACAGGTGTTGCAGGTTGATGCCTTCGGAGAGGCAGTCGGTGGCGACCAGGATGCGTTGCTCGGCATCCTCCAGCTCATCCACACGCTCTCGACGCTCTTCGGGGGTGAGTTCGCCAGTGACGGCATCGACGGTGGCCTTGGGGAAAGCGGCCTTGAGGTGTTCGGCCACGTAATGAGCGGTGGCGATGTAGCGACAGAACACCACCGGGTGGTAGCCATCCTTCACAAGAAGGTCAATATGCCGGAGGAGCGCAGCCAGCTTTGGATCACCGGCCTTACCGGAAAGACGTTGCGCGTCGGCGATCAGGGCTTGCAGGCGCGGCGCAGCGTCCTGCACCTGGGCAGGCGGCTCCAGATCACTACCGGAGAGGTCATCGGCCTCGCCATCGTGCAGGCGCTCATCGCCGAGAAGCGCCTCATCCGGCACAGTGCCTTCCAGCCGTGTAGTCAACGCCTTGACGGCGGCTGCGGGCGACGATGCCACGCAGCGCAACAATGCCAGGGTGGCGTACCAGATGAGGCGCGCGCCGCCTTGCTGTTCTTGCTGCTCAACGGTTTCAGCCAGTTCGCGGCAGTAATCCTGCACGGCGTCGAAGAGCGCGCCCCATTCGCCGCTGAGCTGGTAGGTAAGCTCGGTTTTCATGCGGCGGGGAAAACCTCGTCCGTCATGGGTCTCGGCCTGCCATTCAACGATGTCCTTGCGACGGCGCTGGACGAAGTGGCGGGCCAGTTCCTGACGCAGCGGGTCGGAGGCTGTCATGCGGCCTTGTAATGCGGCAAAACGTGGATCGAGCAGCGACAGCAAGTTGTAGAAGGCGGTTTCGTCACCAGAGTGAGGGGTGGCGGTCAGCAGAATCAGGTGTCGCTGCGCGTCACGGGCAAGGCGTTGCAGCAACTCGAAGCGCAATTGCTTACCTGCGCCGCTGCTGGCGCAGGTGTGGGCCTCGTCAACGATGATGCATTCGGGGGCGGTAGCGAGAAACTGTTCGCGGTGGCGTTCGCTCTTGATGTAGTCCAGGCTGATGACCACCACGGGATGATGGTCGAACAGGCGCACTCCATGCGGAAGATCACGTTCGATGCGGGAGGCCGAAGACGAAGTCAACGCCACGGCCTGAAGGTTGAAGCGGGTCTCCAACTCACTTTGCCACTGCTCGACAAGGTGTGGCGGGCAGAGAATGGCCAGGCGGGCGATTTCGCCACGGTCCATGAGCTCTCGTGCGATCAGGCCGGCTTCGATAGTCTTGCCGATGCCAACGTCATCAGCGATCAGCAGGCGCACAGTGGACAGGCGCAGTGCCATCAGCAACGGCACAAGTTGGTAGCCGCGAGGCTCCACCGCGATATTGCCAAAGGAGCGGAACGGGCCGGCGCCTGCGCGCAGGGTCAGGCGCAAGGCATCGCGTAGCAACAGCGCGGCGGCATGGTTGCCGGCGCGTGCAGGATCGGGCCAGTCGAAGGTGGCAGGTTCGACGGGATGCAGTTCCAACTCGGGGATCAGGGCGATGCTTTCGTCATCGGCGCCGCTCAATGGGCGCAGGCGCAGCCAGTCGCGGCGGGAGTCGCTCTGCACCACCCATTCGCGGCCTCGGGCTCGCACCAGGTTGCCGGGTAGAAAGTCGTGTTCGAGGATCGTCATGCGCCTTTATTCCTTGGAACCGAACACATCGGCGTGCGCGGCGAATTGTTGTGACCAGCGTGAAGCGTCCGAAAAATCGAGCACCTGCCAGCCTTTGTCCTGCAATAAACTGGCGGTCTGCTCATCCACCGCGGACAGAAACACCAAAGCACGAGACGCCTTGTACTGGGCCGCCGCAGTGGCTGCGCCATTGTTGACGGACACGTTGACCGCATCAGGTTGCACGGCCCCTGCCTGGCTGAGCGCGAACAGCCAGGCGTCGAGTGGCTCGTCTGCCAAGGTCGTTGCTGCAACGGTGGCAGGGATGCATTCCACAGGCTGTACCTGGGCATTGGCCAGCGCGGCCAGCAGCTTGAGCGCATCCGCATTGCGGCGGTTGATGTGTTCGTGATCCGGCTGATTGAAGTAGGACAGCAGGCACTGATAGCAGCCGGCTTCGCACTGATGATTGCCAAGTGCATCGGTCTGTTCCAGCGACGGCAGATCGTCCAGCGTCCAAATGCCGCTCTGCGGTTTGCGATAGTGAATCAGTTGCAGGGCATTGCTGGCGACAAGTGCAAGGTCGTCGCGATTGTTTGCCAGGCGAGTGAGCACACCCGCACCGCCTTCCGCCGCTTCGTAGAACAGCAAGGCACGGCGCTCGTCGGACTTCGGCAGTGGCTCGACCACCAGTTCGGATTCCTCGATCTGGAAGGTCATTTCGATGCCGCGCTTGAGCGCGGCCTGCAAAGTGGCCATGGCCTCCAGTGACAGGGCATGTACGGGAGCGAAGATCAGCAGATTGCGATGATCTTCCACAAAAGGAACGATGCGCTGGTTGGGCACCTTCTCCAGCAAAGCATCGTCGCCGCCCTGGTCGTCTTCCGCATCCGGTGCGTCCTGCTTGCTCCAGGTGCCCGTGATGGGGTTGATGTAGAAGCCCAGTTGCTCCTTGTCTTTGCGCCTGCGCCAGCCGCGATTGATGCGCCAGATTTGCGCAGCGGGCGCGTAGGTGAGCTCGCCTAGCACGTCCTCACCTTGTTGGATCGTGGCCTTCTGCCGCTGGATACGGCCATCGGGGCCGGGTAGAAAGCGGTAGGTGGTTTGCAGCTCGAAGCCCTGACGCTGGCGTTCCTCGTCGTTGATGGAGATGCGCTCGGTGGCCACGGTCTCCACGGTTTCGATGCGGTAGAGCTCGCGCACCCAATCGTGCTCGGTGAGCAAGGCGTCGCAGTTCTCGCAGCGATTGACCAGCGGCTGTTCGCCGCCCGGCTCGCCGAGATGGCCGTAGCCGCATTGGCTGCACACCAACGAGGCAATGGTGGCCAACTGGCTGTTGCCGGAAATGTGGTCTGTATTGCCTACGTTGAGTTTGGCACGCACCACGCGGTACATGCGGCCCTGGTGATAAATGAGGCTGCGGGGGCCAAATTCGGACAGGGCCAGGAAGCGCGGCCGGCTGACCATGCTGCCTTCGTCATCCTTGCCATTGACGGCCTGGCCGCCACGGGCGGGAATCCAGGCCATCAGCGGTAGGCGCGGGAAGTTGTAGCCTGGCAGGAAGCCTTGGCTGGCCAAGTAGCGATAGGTATAGAAATCATTGTTCTGGCCGTTGCCGGACTTGAGCAATACGGCGTACTGGCGCGCGGCGTCGCCGTAGCGGCGCTGGGCATTTTGGCGTTCCGTATGCGAGGCGGTATGGCTCTTGACGATGCGATCAGCCATATCCATCTGTTGGCGGGTGGCATCGAACAGCACGCGCCAGCGCTCCAGCGCCCCAGAGAACGCTTGCGCCGCGTTGTCGATGACCTGGCGCACATAGTCAGGAGTGAACCAGGCGCTGCCTTCAAGCTCGCCCTCAAGCTGGTCTATGACCCGTCCGGCACTGGCCAAGGCACGCTGCTGGGCAGCCTGCGCCCGCAGTGCTTCGTGCAAGGGCTGTTTCAGTGGTTTACCGGGCTGGTCGAGATCCAGCATGGGCGCAATGCTGTCGCTCAGTGGCACCTGGGTACTGGCAAGCCAGACCGCTTGCAGGTGGCTGTCGATGAGATCACGATTGCTCAGATCGAGGGTTGGCGCGCGCACGACGCCATGCACCATCTGCTCGGCATTGTGGAAGAACCACTGGTCATGCGGACTGAGCGCCGCGCAATAGGTGATGACCAGCGCCTGCTGACCCGAGCGACCCGCACGGCCGCTGCGCTGGGCGTAGTTGGCGGGGGTCGGCGGCACATTGCGCAGGTACACGGTGTTGAGCGCGGAGATATCCACGCCAAGCTCCATCGTGGGGGAGCAGAACATCACCGGCAGACGTTCCAACGGCGCTTCGTGGGCCGGGTTCTGCGCCCAGTCCTGCCTGTCTTTTTCGGTGTAGCGAAAACGCTGCTCCAGCAGTTGCCGGCGTGGCGCATCCACCTGGGCTGTGTGTTCCTGGGCCTCGAAGTCGAACAGCGGATGCGAGGGCTGACGCAGCAGGTCGGCAATGCCGAGATACAGGGTGCGGAAATACTGGTTGATTCGATTGCTATCAGTTTGCGGCTGATCGGCAATCAGGCACCAGTCCAGGGCAGCCGCGTTCAGGCGCCAGCCTGCGAGCTGGGCGTCGATAGGTTGGCGCTGCACATAACCATAGTCCTTGGCGGATTCCAGCAGCGCTTCGATCAGCTTAGCCCACTCGACATCTTTCCACTGCGCGACCTCGCTGGCGCAGGCGCTGTCGCGCCAGAAGGCGGCCGTCTTTATTTGCCGTAGCAGACGGGAGCGTGGACCACCTGTCACCAAGTCGGTGCGCGGCTTGCCCTTGTATTCCGGACGCTTGCCGAGGATGAGATAGCGGCCGGTATCGAGTTTCTCGTCTGGAGCGAAGGCCCAACGTTCATTCAGGTAGGTGTGGGCGCTGGTGCGTGCCTTGTCCTGCTCAACCGGGTCGAGGTAACGACTTTCCAAGCACAGATGGCGGCGCAAGGCGTCGAACAGTAATTCGAACAGAACTGTCCGTTGCACTGCCGTCAATTTGGTCAAGGTGCTGTTTGCAGCAAAGATACTGGCGTCAGCGCAAAAGGCATCTAGGTCTCGATACCGAATCTGCAACAGGCCGAGTTGATCCAGATTCGGATTATTGAAACGCCAGCCACGCCGCAGATCACGCAGTAGCCGGTAGGCGATGATGAAGCGCAATGTGCGTTGCGCTTCTTGTCGGGCCAGTCCCATGAGCTTGGGGGTGCGCAGATACTCCACCAAGGTCGCTTCATCGACCCCTTGAAAGCCGAGGGCCTTGAATACGCTTTCGGCCAAGTGTTCTTCATCGAGTTGGCCGCCGCTGCCCTGTAGTGCACCGATCAAGCCGGCACGCAGCGTCAGCAGGAAAATGAAGTCGTTGAAATGTCCCGCCTGCAGAGCGGCATCCTGGCGGTTGTCGGTAAACCCAAGCAACTTGCGTGGGTCAGGCTGCCCTGGCGCAGGTTCGGAAAGTGCGAACAATTGCTGCAAGGCCGCCAGGGCAATCATGGTAGTGGCCGAAGAGCGGCCTTCGCCGGACAGACTGGAGAGGCGGTTGGCATCCTTGCCGTGGGCTTCGTGTGTCGTGCCGCAGTTCAGGCAGAAGCGGAACTTTCCTGTAATGAACCAGAACTCCGTCCCCGAGCCCGTTTGCCCTTTGGCATCGACCGTGACCATATAGGGAACGGCATTCTTGTAGGCTGGCCTGATTTTGGGTTCGCTACGGCTGAGGTCGATCCAGGTTTCCGGCAGGTCTTCGAGCAGGCCGCCGTATTGCTGCCCGGGCACCAGAGGACACAGGAAGCCATAGCTGGCGTCGTCTTCTGCCGCGATATCGTCGATTTCACGTGAGCTGAAGCCGACCGGTTGCTGTGCGTGCCAGACAGGTAGGTACTCCTGGCCGCAATCGCGGCAGAAGTGCGTCGGGTAAAGCAGCACATTCTCTTGCTGTCGCCCCGGCGCGAAACGCTGAGCATCGAGCGTGACATGGCGCTTACCTCGCGCCTCCAGCGTGGTGAGTACCTTGCCGGGACCGCTGATGAACTGGTGCAGCTTGAACGCGAAAGGCGGCCTGCCCTGGGGCGTGCGCACATCATGGGCAGCCACTAGGAAGCGCTGCAGGGCGGTGCGAGCGGCTTCAGGCTGGCAACCCGCGTCTTCGGCGAGACGGAGACTGGCCTCTTCCAACATCATGGGTCTCGCCCGCCTAGGAGGCTCGTCGGCAGGTAGTTCGATACCCAGGTTCAACTCCACCCAGATGGATAACGGATCATTGCGAAAGGCGTCGAAGTCAGCCCAGATATCCTGCTTTCGCGTGATGGCCGCCGGTAGTTCTGTGCGGATGGCGTTGACGTCCTTGAGCGGGTTGGTGACGCGCTCCAAGGTCTCGCCGATGACGTCATGCTCGCTGATCTGGGTGCCAAAAAGTTTGCTAGCCACATCGGCCACCACGCGGTTGCGGTCGGCTTGGCTACCTGTGCTGGACATGGTGGCCGACGTGCCGATGCAGACCAGCTGCTCGGCTTTCAAGCGCTCTCGCAGGCGCCGCACTAGCAAGGCAACGTCCGCCCCTTGACGGCCACGATAGGTATGCAACTCATCCAGCACCAGGAACTCAAGTCCCTCGCAGTGTTCCACCACACGCCGATCCACTTCGTCGAAGCGCGTGAGGATGTACTCCAGCATCATGAAGTTAGTGAGCAGGATATCGGGCGGGTCATCCGCGATGGCGCTGCGTTCCGCCTTGCTTTCCTGGCCGGTGTAGCGCTTGACGGTGAAGGGACGAAGCTCTGGCGCATAGCCATGCAGAAACTTGTCGAGTTCTTCCAACTGGCTGTTGGCCAGAGCATTCATCGGATAGATGACAATGGCCCTGGTACGTGCTTTGCCATCGGATTGCTTGGCCTTGAGTATGCGGTCGATGATCGGGATGAAAAAGGACAGGGACTTCCCCGACCCCGTTCCGGTCGTGACCACATAGCTTTGGCGTTCCTGGCCTTTGGCCAAGGCTTCCATCTGGTGTTTGTAAAGATGCAGGGGTTCTGGCGAACCTTCAGACTTCCCGACCTGGAAGATCTCTGCGCAGGCAGCATGCAAGACCCCCTGTGCCGCCAGGTTCTGCACCGTGCCTTGGCGTTGGTAATTCGGGTTGATCTGCACCAGCGGCTCAGGCCAATAGCGACCTTGCACATATTGATGTTCGACCTCGGCTTGGATATCAGGCGCAGCGATGCGAACGAAACTGCGGGAAAAGCTGCCGTATCGTTCGATGAGCTGGTCGCGGAATTGGAAAACGTTATCCATAAATGCCCCCTACTAATCCATACTCGGCAAATCGCCAGAACGATTGCGTGGCAGGAAGTGCTTTCGAAATAACTACAAGAGCGAACGATGAAAGCTCGCACATATCGAGCCCAGGTAAAAATCCGCCCCCCCCCTTACAGACCGTCACTCTCGTGCTGTTGCCTGACAGCAAGCGCGGTTACCTGCTGCCCTCCCTCGATCTCGTATAGCAGCACATATCCGCCGTCGCGGCCTCCTACGGTGAGTTCCCGCAGGAATGGGTTACTCGCGTTTGCCTTACGACAACTTAGTGGCGCTATCTTGAGAAGCTCAATAGTTTCGAGAGTTGTCTGAAGAGCACTCTCAGCCGCAGTGAAATCGCCTTCGGCACTTTGTAGCAGCCAGTCGTAAAGGCGTGCGAGGTCTTCGCGGGCTTCCTGAGTGAAGCGGACGGTGAATGCCACGTTGGCTTAGCCCTTGCGTGCCCTGTCCAACTGGGCCTGTAGGTCAGCCAGGACATCCTTGGCATCGATGTAGTGACCTGACGCCTTGGCGCTGTCGCGCGATACCAGCCCACGGGCGATGAAAGCCGCCTGCTGCTGCCGCTGCTGCACTTGGGCACGCACGGACTGTTCGACAAAGCTGGACAGGCTTTCGCCCTCCAGCAGTACGGCTTCCGCGGCCTCGCGCAAGGCTGGATCGACACGAAGGGATGGAAGCGTGGCAGTCTTCATAGGACACAAAATGCGTTGCAATTGCGATGCATCATCGCAAGGCGCTACATGCCGTTCAAGCCACCCGGTCCTCCTCTGGGCTGCGTATTCACTAGTCGCAAATTGCGGATACTCCCTCCGGAACAGACCAACAAAGAAGCCCCGCTTTCACGGGGCTTCTTCGAGCAGCGGGGCAAGCCCCGTTCTACCGGCATTGGATCGAGCGAGTGGATTCGGCGTCGCGTTTTCCGATCAGCGGCGTTCGTCGCCGCGCGCCTCCGGCACGCCCTGCTCCGCACCACCGGCGTCACCCGGCGGCAAGGCAGACACACCCTCCTTCACCGGCCGCAGCAGGCTCAGCGCGATCGTCGCGCCGATGGTGGCCACCACCACGCCGAGCGAGACGGCGATCGGCACCTTGTACAGGTCCACCAGCAGCATCTTGCCGCCGATGAAGATCAGCACCAGGGCCAGGCCGTAGGGCAGCAGGTGGAAGCGGTCGGCCATGCCCTGCAGCAAGAAGAACATCGCGCGCAGGCCCAGCACCGCGAACACGTTGGAGGTGAGGACGATGAACGGGTCGCTGGTGATGGCGAAGATGGCGGGGATGGAATCGACCGCGAAGATCACGTCGGTGATGCCGATCATTACGATCACGATGAACAGCGGGGTGTACAGCCGCCTACCATCGCGCAGCACCGACAGCGCACTGCCTTCGTAGCCGCGCGTCATCGGCACGTGGCGGGTGATCCAGCGCAACAGCGGGTTGGTTTCCAGGTCCGGCTCCTTGCCGGCGGCCAGCAGCATCTTGACGCCGGTCAGCAGCAGGAACACGCCGAACAGGTAGAGGATCCAGTGGAAGTGCGCCAGCAGCATGGCACCGGCCAGGATCAGGATGGCGCGCAGCACCACTGCGATGATGATGCCGATCACCAGCACGCGCTGGCGCTGCACTTCCGGCACGGCGAAGTAGCCGAAGATCATCAGGAACACGAAGATGTTGTCGACCGCCAGCGATTTCTCGACCAGGTAGCCGGTGAGGAACTCCATGCCGATGCGGCCACCGGCCTCCGGCCCCAGCTGCTGGCCGGTGTACCACCACAGCCACAGGTTGAAGACCAGCGCCAGCGCCACCCAGGCCAGGCTCCAGCAGGCGGCCTCGCGGAAGGTCACGCGGTGCGGCCCGCCATGGCGCATCCAGACCAGGTCCACCAGCAGGGCCACGATGACGAGCACCGTGAAGATGCCCCACAGCAGGGGCGTACCTATCGTTTCCATCCATCACTCCGGTTGTCGGGTGCTTCGCGAACGGCAGCGGGCATGGTCCGGAGGTCCGGAAGGGGGCCACGCTTCGCCGTCATGGGCGAAGGTCTGACTCACAGGCCGCCTGGCCTGCCGCGGCGCCGGGGCCGATGGCCCGTAATGACGACGTCCGCGCGCGGAGCTACTCCCCTTCAGGCGCGCATCCTAGCGGATCCTGAGCCTCTGTGGTGAAACGCTGCGGCGGCGGCGTGGCAGGCGGTGGCGAGCGGCCGAGCGGCGTGTCCTTGTCCGGTCCCGCGATGTTCGCGGCGTGGAGGCTGGGGGCGCATCGGGATTGCGGGCGCAGGCGCGTGTTGCGCTCGCGTGCGATGGTGATGAGCAGCCGGGGCGAGCCCTGCTCTACAGGCGGTCGCGAAACGGGAGGCCTGAACGAAGAAGCCCCGCTTTCGCGGGGCTTCTTCGAGCAGCGGGGCGAGCCCCGCTCTACGGATCGCGATGGATCAGGCGAACGGGTCCTGCAGCACCATCGTGTGGTCGCGGTCCGGGCCGGTGGAGACGATGCTGATCGGGCAGCCGGCCAGTTCTTCCAGCGCGCGCAGGTAGGCGCGGGCCGCCGGCGGCAGCTTGTCCCACTCGGTGATGCCGTGGGTGTTCTCGCTCCAGCCCGGGAATTCCAGGTAGACCGGAGTGATCTCGTCCCAGCCCTGGGCGTCCAGCGGGGCGTACTCGGTGCGCTTGCCGCGGTATTCGTAGGCGATGCAGATCTTCAGCTTCTCCATGCCGTCGAGCACGTCGAGCTTGGTGATGCACAGGCCGGAGATGCCGTTGATGGCCACGCCACGCTTCAGCGCGACGATGTCCATCCAGCCGCAGCGGCGCGGACGGCCGGTGGAGGCGCCGTACTCGGCACCGCGGTCGCGGATGCCCTGGCCGATCTCGTCGTCCAGCTCGGTCGGGAACGGGCCGCCGCCGACGCGGGTAGCGTAGGCCTTGGCGATGCCCAGCACGTAGTCGATGGCATCCGCGCCCACGCCGGTGCCGGCCAGTGCGCCGCCGACGGTGGTGTTGGAGCTGGTGACGTACGGATAGGTGCCGTGGTCGATGTCCAGCAGGGCGCCCTGCGCGCCTTCGAACAGGATGCGCTTGCCCTGCTTGCGCAGGTCGTGGCAGATGCCGGCCACGTCGGACTTCATCGGCTGCACGTACTCGCCGAAGGCCAGCGCCTCGTCGTAGGTCTTCTGGTAGTCCACCGCCTCGACGCCCAGGTACTTGGTGAGCACGAAGTTGTGGTAATCCAGCGCGGCCTTGAGCTTCTCGGCCAGCTGGTCGGGGTAATGCAGGTCGGCGATGCGGATGCCGCGACGCGCCACCTTGTCTTCGTAGGCCGGGCCGATGCCGCGGCCGGTGGTGCCGATGGCCTTGCCGCCGGCGGCCTTCTCGCGGGCCTGATCCAGGGCGATATGGTACGGCATGATCAGCGGCGCGGCCGGGCTGATCTTCAGGCGGCTGCGCACTTCCACGCCGGCCGCTTCCAGCTCGCCGATCTCCTTGATCAGGGCGGCCGGGGAAATCACCACGCCATTGCCGATCAGGCACAGCGCGTCGTCGCGCAGGATGCCGGACGGGATCAGGTGCAGGACGGTCTTCTTGCCATTGATGACCAGGGTGTGGCCGGCGTTGTGGCCGCCCTGGAAGCGCACGACGGCACCGATCTCTTCGGTGAGCAGATCGACGATCTTGCCCTTGCCTTCATCGCCCCACTGGGCGCCGATCACGACAACAGACTGACCCATGACGGGTAACTCCTCTTTGCTGCGGCCATCGGGGCCGCGGGATTGGGGCCATGCCGGGGATCGTCGCCCTGCCCTGGCGAAGCGCCATCGGGGCGCTTCGGGCATCGCGGGAGCCCAGACACGGAAAAAGCCGGGCGGGTGTGCTTCAGGCGAAGCGGCCCCGACCGGCTTTTGCGGATTATCCGGGTTTCGGGTGGCGGGGGCCACCCTGCGTCCGGTGGACGTGGGCGGGGCGTTCAGCACGGTGGAGATGGGGCGACGGTTGGGACGGGCAGGCAGCGCTACGCGGGCGGCCGCCCTGCCGCCCTGCCGCCGGGTGCCCGGTGCCACCTTGCCCGCAGGCAGATGCGCTTTGTAGGAGCGGGCTTTGCTTGCACCCCTTTCCGGGGGACCGCGACTGCCATCTGCCGGTGTGTGCGGAACCTTGGCATGGCGGTCGCGGCTGGGGCCGCTCCTACAGGGGTGGCGGCGCGTGAGGGGTCGCCAGTGCCGGTTGGCTGCGTCCTTGCAGGAGCGGGCTTTGCTTGCCCCCCCCCTTTTCGGGGGACCGCGACTGCCATCTGGCCGGTGTGTGCGGAACCTCGGCGGCATGGCGGTCGCGGCTGGGGCCGCTCCTACAGAGGTCTGCTGCGCCGGCCGCTCCTGCGGAGGATCGATCGAGGCTGAGGCGTGAAAGCGCAAACGACGACGGCCGCGGGTTGCCCGGCGGCCGTCGTGGTACTGCCACTGCCCTGCCCTTGTGGGCCGGCGCGATGTGGCGCTACGCGCTCAGCCCAGCTCGGCCTCCAGGGTGATCGGCACCGCCGAGAGCGCCTTGGACACCGGGCAGTTCTGCTTGGCGTCGTCGGCGATCGCGCGGAACTTCGCCTCGTCGATGTTCGGGATCACCGCCTTGGTCTTCAGGCGGATGGCCGACAGGGTCGGACCGCCTTCCATCGACAGGTCCACATCGGCGCGGGTATCGATGCTGGTCGGCGGGAAGCCGGCCTCGGTCAGCTTGGCCGACAGCGCCATCGTGAAGCAGCCGGCGTGGGCCGCGGCGATCAGCTCTTCGGGGTTGGTGCCCTTCTCCTCGCCGAAGCGGCTGTTGAAGCCGTAGCGGGTCTTGTCGAGCAGGCCGCTCTGCGGGGTGTCCAGCAGGCCCTTGCCGCTCTTGAGGTCGCCTTCCCAGTGTGCGTGTGCGGTGCGCGAAATGCCCATGGTCGTCATGTTCCCGGGGTTGGAATGGAGTCGGTCACACTAGCCACGCGAGTGTTAGCCCACCGTGGCGGGCGCGCATCCCACGAATGGGGGAACGGCTGCCCGGCACGCCGCTCCTGCTGCGTCGGCCTCGGCCGGCTGACCTTGCGCTGCAGAGAGGACGCATCAGCTGCAGCGGGCCCGCACAAGTGAAGTGCGCGCAACGCCTTGCCTGACGAACAGCCCTTCGCGCGTGGCTGCCTGGCCGGCGCTGACGGGCAAGTTTCTCCCTTCCCCCCGAGAAAGCGGACGTCCTCGGCAGCGAAGCCCCGAAACCGCGATGCCGGCACAGGTGCCGCGTGGGCGGAGCGTGCGGGGCGGTAACGCGCACGGCGCTCACCTCGCTCCGGCCGGGGCGAGGTGGAGCCGCAGTTGGAAGAGCCCGGCCGGGCCACCGGTGGACTGCGCCCGGGATCAGGGGCGTTTGCGATGCGGGCGCTGCCCGGCCGTCGCACCGGCGCAGCACCCGCCCTTGTGCGTCGCAACGTGCCTGCCAGGGGGAACGCGCTAAGGTGGCGGTCCGCCATGACCGCCCGCCGGGTTCACCCCGTCCGGGAAGCGGCCCGCTCCGGACAGCCATGACGGCCCCCAGCGCCCTTGCGCGACGCTGGTGCGGGCCGCGCCGGGCCGGCGCGCGGGGGCAGACCACGGCAGGCGGCGCTCAGGGGATGCCGCCATGCCCTTCCCCGTTCCCGCCCGACACGCCGCAGGCCTTCCGGTCTGCCGCCCGCCTGTCGCGCATGGGCCTCTCACCAGACAACGGGAGACGGCCTCATGTCCTACGGTACCCACGACATCCGCAACATGGCCCTGGCGGGCCACCCCGGCGCCGGCAAAACCACGCTGTTCGAAGCCCTGCTGCATGCCGGCGGCGCCCTGACCACGGCAGGCAGCATCGAGCGCGGCACCACGGTGTCGGACTTCGATCCGATGGAGAAGGCGCGCGGCCACTCGATGGACATCGCCATCGCCAGCATCGACCAGGCGGTGGACGGCCATCCGGTGCACATGAACCTGATCGACACGCCCGGCTACCCGGAATTCCGCGGCCCGGCGTTGGCGGCGCTGGCGGCGGTGGAGACCGCGCTGCTGGTGGTCGATGCCGACACCGGCGTCGAGCACGGCACCCGCCGGCTGATGGCGCGCGCCCGCGAACGCGGCCTGTGCCGGGTGCTGGTGGTCAACAAGATCGACCATGAACATGCCGACTGCCGGCGCGTGCTCGCGCAGTTGCAGGACACCTTCGGCAACGCGGTGCTGCCGCTGAACCTGCCGATCGAGGGCGGGCTGGGCGTGATCGACTGCTTCGCCAATGCCGAGGGCTGCTCCGACCTGGGACCGGTGTCGGTGTGGCACCAGCGCATCATCGACCAGGTGGTCGAGATCGACGGCCTGCTGATGGAGCGCTACCTGGAGGACGGCGAGGACGGCATCCCCGCCGCCGCGCTGCACGACGCGTTCGAACGCTGCCTGCGCGAGGGCCATCTGCTGCCGGTGTGCTTCGCCTCGGCGCGTACCGGCGTGGGCGTGCAGGCGCTGCTGCACGTGGCGCGCACGCTGCTGCCCGACCCCACCGAAGCCAACCCGCCACTGCTGCGCCAGGGCAACGGCCACGGCGGCGCGCCGCTGGACACGCATGCCGATGCCGACGACCACGTGATCGCCGACGTGTTCAAGGTGGTCAACGACCCCTTCGTGGGCAAGCTGGGGGTGTTCCGCGTCTACCAGGGCACGATCCGGCGCGACACGCAGCTGTTCGTCGACGACGGCAGGCGCGCGTTCAAGGTGGGCCACCTGTTCCGGCTGCAGGGCAAGGAGCACGCGGAAATCGAGCAGGCCGTGCCCGGCGACATCGCCGCGGTGGCCAAAGTGGAGGACGTGCATTTCGACGCGCTGCTGCACGACAGCCACGACCAGGACCACGTGCACCTGGCGCCGGTGGCGTTTCCGAAGGCGATGTTCGGCCTGGCGGTGCAGGCGGCCAGCCGCGGCCAGGAGCAGAAGCTGGCGCAGGCGCTGGGAAAGCTCGCCGACGAGGATCCGGCGTTCCGGGTCGAGCACGATGCCGAGCTCAACGAGACGGTGATCCGCGGGCTCTCCGAGCTGCACCTGCGGGTGATGCTGGAGCGGCTGAAGACGCGCTTCGGCGTGGAGGTGACCACCCATCCGCCGCGCATCGCCTACCGCGAGACCATCTCGCAGCCGGCCGAGGGCCACCACCGCCACAGGAAGCAGAGCGGTGGCGCCGGCCAGTTCGGCGAGGTGCTGCTGCGGATCGAACCGCTGGAACGCGGCGCCGGTTTCGTCTTCGTCGATGCGGTGAAGGGCGGCACCATCCCCGGCCAGTTCATGCCGGCGGTGGAGAAAGGCGTGCGCCAGGTGCTGGCCTCGGGCGCGGTCTCAGGCCACCCGCTGCAGGACGTGCGCGTGACCATCCTCGACGGCAAGCACCATGCGGTGGACAGCAAGGAGATCGCCTTCGTCACCGCCGCGCGCAAGGCCTTCCTCGATGCGATCGCCAAGGCCGGGCCGCTGGTGCTGGAACCCATCGTCGACCTGGAGGTGGTCGCGCCGGAAGCGCAGCTGGGCGATGTCACCAGCAATCTGTCGGCCAAGCGTGCGCGCATCACCGGCACCGGGGGCGATGGCGGCGAGACCGTCGTGCATGCGCAGGTGCCGCTGTCGGAACTGGGATCCTTCGCCGCCGAGCTGAAGTCGCTGACCGCCGGGCGCGGCCGCTACAGCATCGACTTCAGCCACTACGAGCCCGTCCCCGGCAACGTGCAGCAGAAGCTGGTGTCGGCGTGGCAGCCGAAGGGAGGCGACGATTGAGGCGATGACCGCATCGACGTGACATGAGGGCACGGGGCTGCCCGCACCTGCGGCGCAGCCAGGCCAGCGCATCGCAGGTGCGGGCTGCGTCGCCGCCCGTGCAAGCGGCGCGCTCCTGCGCGACCACCGTCGCCATGCGGACGCATCGATACGACGTCTGGCATGGCGGTCGGCCTCGAGCGGCCTCCTACAGGAGTCTCCAGACGCGAGGGCCGGCAGGACTGCGCATGGATGCGAACACCGTCTTCCCCTCTCGTCCAAACGCCCCACCGGGCTGGTCGTCGCCACCACTGCAACTCCACATGACACCTGTGATCCAGCGCAGCGCACCCGCCTCCATTCCACGCCACCAGCGCGCCGTCAGGAGCGTGCCCGAACGCGACCGCCATGGCTCGGCCGCAGCGGAGGCATCAGGCATGGCGGTCGCAGCCCAGGCAGCTCCCACGCCGCGCACATGATCCGGCGCATGGCACCACGCCCGCCCGTTCGGCGATGAAGCAATCGCAAGGACGTCGTGTCGGCTCCAGTCAGCGCACGTGCCCCTCGATCACGCGTCCGAAAGACCATCGGCCTTCATCATCGGCAGGCGCAGCCGGAACGTGCTGCCCTGCCCCGGCATGCTGTCGACCGCGATGTCGCCGCCGGCCTGCACGATCAGGTCGTGCGCCACCGACATGCCCAGGCCCGTGCCCTCTCCGGCCGCGCGGGTGGTGAAGAACGGCTCGAAGATCCGTTCGCGCACCTCGGCGGGCATGCCGTGTCCGGTGTCGGCCAGCACCAGTACCGCCCAGGCGTCATCGCGCGCCACGCTGATGCCGAAGCGGCCGCCGCCGGGCATGGCCTGGCCGGCGTTGGCGGCGATGTTGAGCACGATCAGTTCGAGCTGGCTGCGGTCGAAGCGGATCGGCAGCGGCGCGTCGCCGGTCGCGATCTCCAGCGCCACGCCCGGATCGAACAGCTGGCGCAGCATCGGACGCATGGCCTCGATCACCTGGGCGGCATCGAACACCTCCGCGTGCGCGTCGTCCAGCCGGCTGAAGCTGAGCAGTTTCTGGCTGACCGCCTGCGCGCGACGCGCCGCCGACTCGATGCCGTCGAAGGCCTCGACCGCCGCTGCCTCCACGCTGTGCCGGCGACCCCGCCGCGCATAGCCGAGCACCAGGCCCAGCAGGTGGTTGAAGTCGTGGGCCAGGCCGGCCGCCAGGCGCCCGACCGCATCGACCTTCTGCGCATGCACCAGCTGGGTCTGCAGCGATTCGCGCCGCTGCATCTCGCCCTGCAGCTGCAGGTTGCTCTGCGCCAGCGCATCACCGCGCTCGGTGGCCAGGCGCAGGCTCTCGCGCAGGGCCGCCACGCTGCGGTCGATCACCACCGCGACGAACAGGAAGACCAGGCACTGGATCACCCAGCCGACCATCAGGTCGCCCCGGCTGAAGGGGTCGTTGCCGCGCCGGATGTCGGTCCAGGTCCCGAGCGCGAACGCCACCATCAGCCACAGGTAGAGCGCCCACAGCGCACGGCGTCCGAGCAGCAGGCCGGCCATGACCAGCCAGACGCTGATCAGCGGAAGCTCGTGGCTGCCCGATCCCATGCCGTTGGCGACATTGGTCAGCAGCACGATCAAGGCCACCAGCGACAGCACGATGCCCACCGCGAGCCGGAACCGGCCACGCCGTACCAACCACCACGCGAAGAACGCCAGCGCGGACAGGGCCAGACCGCTGGCCATCGCCACGTACTCCTGGTCGCGCATCGGCACCGCGACCGCCAGCAGGCGGTAGCCCCAGAGCAGCGGCGGCAGCAGGGCCAGCAGTCCCAGGATGATCTGCAGCATCGGCGCGTTGCGCCGGTCGACCGGGTCGCTCACCGGCACCGCGCGCAGCCAGCGCAGCGGCGCCTGCGCGACGGCGGACAGACGAGCCGGCGTCCGCCCGGCATCCACTTCGTGATTCACATCGTGCCCGCTGGTCCGCTCATGCCGGCGGATGATGGCGTGCACCTGCGATGGATATGCTCTCGCAGACTCGCCGATGCTCACGCTTCCTCACACACCCTCCGACGGGTCCGGACGCGTTGGCGCTGCGTGCCGGCGGACGTCGCGCGCGCTTTGCCCGACAGCGGTCGCGGTGCTGCCGCCTGCACACACGGAGCCGCCACGGGCGGACATGTCAGTCCGCAGGTTCGGTGATCCCGGCCTCACTCTGAATGCTGTCGCGGGTGCTGCCTCACCCGCAGCAACAAACGGTGATGGACCGACGCACCCGACAGCCACCGCCGAGAACGGTATTGCACCGACGTGCTGCACAACCGGCCCGCATCCGTACCGGCAGCCTTGCGCGATCGCGCCATCGCGCCTGACCGCAGCCACGCACCCGGCGCGATGCTTCGCCGACCACGTCATCTGTTATCGGTCAGCATTCCGATTGCCGGGCGCGTGCAGACCGCGCACCGCCCCGGCACGTGGCCGGCACGTCACTGTGACCAGATCGATGCGACCCACGGCGCGGGCGCAGCGGCGTAACGCCACGCACGCCGCGCAATGGCTTCGTGCCGCATGTGCCTCCGCGCGAAGCACGCGCGGGGCGCGTGCTACAGGCAACGCGCCCCGTGATCAGCCAGCGCGCCTGGGTGCGCGCGTCACCAGCATCACGCCGGCCAGCACCAGCACGGTGCCGGCAACCTGCCAGGGTCCCATCGGCTCGCCGAGCAGCAGCAGGCTCAGCACGATGGTCGAGACCGGGCCGAGCATGCCGATCTGCGCCGCCATTCCCGAGCCCAGCCGCGCCACGCCCAGCATGACCAGCAGGACCGGCACCACGGTGCACAGCGTGCCGTTGAGCAGCGACAGCCAGTACACCTCGTGCGGCAGCTGCAGCGCCGTGAGCGGGCGCAGCAGCAGAAACTGGCCGATGCACAGCACGCTGGCCACGCTGCTGGCGTAGGCGGTGAGCCGCACCGGCCCGACCCGGGCGACCAGTTCGCCGCTGCCGACCAGGTAGATCGCGTAGGCCAGCGCGCTGCCGAACACCAGTGCGCCGCCGATCGCGATGCCTTCGCCACCGGTCTGCAGGTCGTGCCCGAAGGCCAGCGCCACGCCCAGGTAGCTGACCACGAGCGCGATCAGCTGCACCCGGCCGGGCCGGCGCTTGAACACCAGCACGCCGATCAGCAGCACGAGCGTCGGGGTCAGGTAGAGGATCAACCGCTCCAGCGTGGCGGTGATGTACGCCAGCCCGGCGAAGTCGAGGAAGCTGGCCAGGTAGTAGCCGAAGAAGCCCAGCCCGACGATGCGCAGCCGGTCGCCGCGCGCCAGGGGCTGCGCCGACCTGCGTGCCGCCCAGGCGCCCATCAGCAGGAAGAACGGAAACGCCACCAGCATCCGCAGCGCGAGCAGGGTCACCGCATCGGTGCCATAGCGGAAGCCGAGCTTGACGATGATCGCCTTGCCGGAGAACAGGATCGCGCCGAGGGCGGCCAGTGCGATGCCGCGCAGATCCGCGTGCGTGCCACCGCCAGGGGCGATACCGGCGGAGCGGCTCATCGCCGGCTCCCGCGCAGCGCGTGGCCGACGCCTGCGCGTGGCGCGGTCGCTGCGTCCGGGTGCGGCAGGTGGAACGCCGGGCCGTGGCATGCGTCCCGCACCGCGGAGCGGGAGCCGGATGTCCCGCGCGAGGCGTCGCGCCCTGCATCGGTGACGGCAATGAAGGCGTACCGCGTGGTGGCCGGGCCGGGGAGCTGCTTCACGTCTGATCGAACCTGTGTCGGCGTCCGCGTCGCGGACCGCCACGATGCGCATGCATGACCCTCGCCGCCGCCCGAGGCGGCAGCGCAGGTCGACCTCAGCCCAGTGCCGCCTGCAGCAGCGGCCGCAGCACGGTGTCCTGCAGCGCGCGGGCACGCTCGGGCAGGTAGTCGAAGCTGTACTCGTCCATGTAACTGTGCTGGGCCAGTTCCAGCTGCACGGCTTCCACGCCGGTTTCGGGCACTCCGTAGTGGCGGGTGATGTAGCCGCCCTTGAAGCGCCCGTTGACCACGTGGCTGTAGCGGTCCTGCGCGGCCAGCACCGCTTCCAGCCGCTGCTGCAGCGCCGGCGTGCAGCTGGCCCCGGCCGCCGTGCCGAGGTTGAGCTCCGGCAGCGCGCCCTCGAACAGGAACGGCACGCTGCCGCGGATCGAATGTCCCTCCCACAGCACCACGCGGCCATGCTCGCCGCGGATGCGGGCCAGTTCGGCATCGAGCGTGTCGTGATACGGCCGCCAGTAGCGTTCGACGCGCTGCGCGATCTCGTCCGCGTCCGGCGCCTGGCCGTCCAGGTAGACCGGCTCGCCACTGAACTGGACCAGCGGACACAGACCGGTGGTGTTCTGCCCCGGATACAGCGAGACGTCGTCCGGCGGCCGGTTCAGGTCGATCACGTAACGCGAATGGCGCGGCACGAGGATCGAAGCCCCCAGCTCGCGGGCGAACGCGTACAGCGTGGAGACGTGCCAGTCGGTATCCGGGGCGCGACGCGCGTCGTCAGTGAGCCGCGGCAGCAGCTCTTCGGGCAGCGCCGACCCGTCGTGTGGCAGGCTGATCAGCAGCGGCGCGGTGCCCTGGTGCAGGGTGTAGATGTCCATGCGCGCATTGTACGCCGCGCGTCGCGGCGACCGGCCCGCCACGCCCTCAAGGCTGACGTAGGCCTCACCATGCGTGGAAGCAAGGGTCCGACCGCCGCGCGGCGCCATCGGGCCCGGTGGATCTTCTCCGCTGCATGGCGGCGGCCGCTGCATGGAGCGAAGGAGCGCACGGGCCATGGAAGCGCCGACCATCGATCGCGGATTCCCGGCGTTGCAGACGTACGCCGCCCTGCCGACGCTCAGCGCATCAGCACCACTTCCTCGGCCGAGGTCGGGTGGATGGCGACGGTGCGGTCGAAATCGCGCTTGGTGGCGCCCATCTTCAGCGCCACCGCGAAGCCCTGCAGGATCTCGTCGGCGCCCTCGCCCAGCAGGTGCAGGCCGACCACGCGCTCGTCCTCGCCGGCGCAGATCATGCGGAACACGCTGCGCTGCGGCGAATCGGCCAGCACGTGCAGCATCGGCCGGAAGTTGCTCTCGTACACGCGCACGCTGTCGCCGTGCAGCTCGCGCGCCTTGGCCTCGCACAGGCCGACGGTGCCGACCGGCGGGTGCGAGAACACCACGGTGGGCACGTCCGCGTAATCGAGCCGGGCGTCGGGCTTGCCGCCGAACAGGCGATCCATCAGCTGGCGCGCAGCGGCGATGGCCACTGGCGTCAGCGCCAGCTTGCCGTTGACGTCGCCGACCGCGTGCACGCCCTCGACGCTGGTGTTCTCGTACGCGTCGACGACGACCTCGCCGTGTTCGCCCAGCGCCACGCCGGCTTCCTCCAGGCCCAACCCGTCGCTGTTCGGCCGGCGGCCGGTGGCGAACAGCACCGCGTCGAACACGTCGCCCTCGCCGGCCGCGTCCGGCGACGGGGTCTTGTGGCGCAGGCGCACGCGCCCGGCGCCGGCCTGCTCCAGCGCCTGCAGCTGATGGTCGAAGTGCAGGCGCACGCCATGCTGGCGCATGTCCTCGCCGAGCTGGATCGCCAGTTCGGCATCGAAGGCCTGCAACAGGCGTGGCCCGCGCACGAACATCGAGACATGGCTGCCCAGTGCCTGCAGCACGCCGGCCAGCTCGACGCCGATGTAGCCACCGCCGACCAGAGCCACGCGCTGCGGTGCGCGGCGCAGGTCGAAGAAATCGTCGGACACCAGACCCAGCTCCGCGCCGGGCAGCGCGGGCCGCTGCGCGCGGGCGCCGGTGGCGATGAGCACCCGGCCGGCGCGCAGGCGCACGCCGGTGCTGGTGTGCACGGTGTGCGCGTCTTCCAGGTGGCCGCGACACGGCATCAGGGCGATGCCGGCCTCGTCCATCCGCTTGCGGTAGCTGACGTGCACGTTGGCGATGTAGCGCTCGCGGTGGGTGATGAAGGTCGGCCAGTCCAGCTGCGGGCGCTCCACGTCGAAGCCGAGGTCGGCGGCCATCGTCATCTTGGTGGCGAGGTCGGCGGCCAGCCACATCGCCTTCTTCGGCACGCAGCCCAGGTTGACGCAGGTGCCGCCCAGCGCGTGCGGCTCGAGCAGCGCGACACGCGCGCCATGGGCGGCGGCGCGGAAGGCGCCGGCCATGCCGGCCGAGCCGCCGCCGAGCACGACCAGGTCGTAATCCACCCGCGGCAGGGACTGGCTGTCGTTCATCGGAAACGCTCCACGCGATAGGGGAAGGGATCGACCGCGGGCGGACGCCCGGTCACCAGGTCGGCCATCAGTTGTCCCGTCGCCGTGCTCATGCTGATGCCAAGCATGCCGTGCCCGGCCGCCAACCAGACGTGAGGATGGCCCGGCACGCGGCCCAGCACCGGCATGTCGTCCCAGGTCATCGGCCGCCAGCCGTACCAGCGTTCCAGCACCTGGTCGCCGATCGGCTGGTGCAGATGCTCGCGGGCGGCGCGCTCGAGCGCGGCCAGGCGCACCGGGTTGAGCGTGGTGTCCAGGCCGGCGAACTCCATCGTGCCGCCGAGCCGGAATCCGCTCTCCCAGGCCACCGCGAACACCGAGCGGTCCTTCAGCACCAGCGGCCGTCGCGGCGCCAGCGCCGGCCGCGTGCTGGTGATCGAATAGCCCTTGCCCGGCTGGATCGGCACGCGCACGTCCAGCGGCTTCAACAGCGCCGGACTCCAGGCGGCCATCGCGACGACGGCCTCGCGGGCATGGACCGGACCACTGGCGGTATCCACGCGCACGCCGTCGGCATCGGGCCGCAGCGACGACGCGCAGCGCTGCGTGTCGATCGCGCCGCCACGCTCGCGCACCGCGCGCGCCAGACTGTCGACGTAGCGCTCCGGGCGCAGGACCGCGTCGTCGGCGAAGCGGATCGCGCCGACCACACCGGCGCGCAGCGCCGGCTCCTGGCGCAGGTAGTCCTCGCCGCCGATCACCTCGGTGGCGATGCCCAGCGCATCGAGCGCGGCGCATTCGGCTGCGTGCCGCTCGAAGTTGCGGGCATCGCGGAACACGTAATCCAGGCCGTCATGGCGGTACTCGCAGTCCAGCCCATAGCGCGCGATCCAGTCGACCAGGCGCACCCGCGCGTCGTTGAGCAGGGCCGCGCGGCCGCGGGTGCTTTCCAGCCAGTCGCGCGGGTTGCAGCGCGCGGCGAAACGCCACAGCCAGCGCCACAGCGCCGGATCGATGCCGGGCTTCATGTACAGCGGCGCGTCGGGCGAGAGCATCCAGCGCAGCGCGCGCAGCGGCACGCCGGGCGCGGCCAGGGGCGGCGCGTGGCTGGGCGTGATCGTGCCGAGATTGCCATGCGAGGTGCCGCCGCCGATGGTGCCGGCCTCCAGCACACGGACCCCGCGACCGGCCTCCAGCAGCGCCAGGGCGGTGGACAGGCCGATGGCGCCGCCACCGAGGATCAACACATCGTCGCGGGGGGAATTCACCCGCCGATTCTAGGGCGCTGCGGCCTCGTCCCGGAAGCGCGAAACCCTGCGACCCGCATGGCCGGGCACGCGCGGCGCCCGATGGCGGCTTCCGACGACCACCAGCGGCGGCACGACGACGCGATCGCCGCGACCCGGACGATGGCGGCTGCGGCCTGCCGCGAGTGCCGGCAACGGACGCGACGCGTCGCGCCGGCGGACCTCAGGCCGGAGATGGCGCCTCGCGCCGCATCGGCTGCGCCTTCAGGTAGGTCAGCGTGCGCCACAGCCATTCGGCCGGGCCGAAGCGGAAGCGTGCCAGCCACCAGCGGCTGACCAGCACCTGCACGGCGAACAGCGCCACGCAGAACGGCACCTGCCACGCGCGCGGCAGCTGCTCGAAGTAGCCCAGGCCATAGCCGAAGAAGATCCAGGTGCAGACCAGCGACTGCATCAGGTAGTTGGTCAGCGCCATCCGCCCGGCCGGCGCCAGCCAGGCCAGCAGCGGCGCGAGCGCAGGCACGCGCAGGCCGCGCACCACCCAGCCCATGTAGCCCAGCATCATCAGCACGCCGGCGATCATGCCCAGCCCCATGCCCAGGCCCTGGGCCAGGGTGAAGCTGTCGAAGGCCTGGGTCGGTTCGATCCCGAACGACAGCCCCATCAGCGCCAGGCCCAGCGGCAGCGCGCCCCAGCGCAGCCAGGCGTAGAGCCGCTGGAACTCCTGCGGCGCCCGGATCGCCCCGCTCTTCACGAAGGCGCCACCGAGCAGGAACATGCCGAACAGCAGCGGCGCCAGCAGCGGCAGGTTGGCCATCATCACACCGGTGTCGCGGGCGCGCTGCACGGTGGCCTCGGCGAAGGTGCCGCTGCCATAGGCCTGGCGCTCGGCCTCGAGCATGTCCAGCATCAGCCTGCCCTGCGTGGCCAGCGCCTTGTTGAACTCGTCCGCACCGTCGGGCGCCAGCGACATCATCCAGAACAGCAGGCCCAGGCCGACCATCATCGCCGGCGTCACCAGCGCGGCCAGCACGCCCAGCCAGGCCAGCCAGCGCGCGTTGGCGGGCCGGAACGCCAGCAGGAAGAACGAGAGGATGGCGTACGACAGCAGCACGTCGCCCGGCCAGACCAGCAGCGTGTGGAGCAGACCGAAGCCGAGCAGGACCAGCCCGCGGCGCCAGTACACTCCGGCGAACGGCCGGCCGACGGCCTCGGCGCGCGCCGACATCACCGCGAAGCCCATGCCGAACAGCAGCGAGAACAGCGGGAAGAACTTGCCCTGGACGAAGAAGTAGATCAGTCCGTCGGCGATCCGGTCCGCGCCGGTCAGGTCGGGGTCGAAGCCGGACATCGAGCCGAACAGCGGCCCTGCCATGCCCTCGATGTTCATCAGCAGGATGCCGAGCAGCGCGAACCCGCGCAGCACGTCCAGGGTGGCGATGCGCTGGTCGGAGGCCAGCGGCTGCAGATCGGTCATGTGCGGTCCCTGCGGTGAGTCCAGCCGGGCATTTGAACACGGCCGGTGCGGATGCAGGAACGTCAAGCCTTGTCCGCCCCATGCCCCGCCGGTAACCTCCCCGCGATGTCAGGGTTCGTCCACCTCCACGTCCACACCGAGTATTCGCTTGCGGACTCGACCATCCGCGTGCCCGAGAAGCCCGACCAGGCCGATCCGGCCAAGGCCAAGCAGGCCAACCTGCTGAGCCGCGCGGTCGAGCTGGGCATGCCGGCGCTGGCCGTCACCGACCTGAACAACCTGTTCGCGCTGGTCAAGTTCTACAAGGCCGCCGAGGCCGTGGGCATCAAGCCGATCGCCGGCGCCGACGTGATGCTGGCCGCACCGGACCAGACGCCCACCCGCCTGACCCTGCTGTGCCGCGACCGCGAGGGCTACCTGAGCCTGTCGCGGCTGCTGACCAAGGCCTGGATGGAAGGCCACCGCAACGAAGGCGGCGTGGCCGTGCGCCCGGACTGGCTGCGCGAGCACCACGGCAGCCTGTTCGCGCTGGCCGGCCGCGAGAGCCTGGCCGGCCGCCTGTTCGCCGAAGGCCGCCACGACCTGGCCGAGCAGCAGCTGGCCGACTGGCAGCGCCTGTTCGGCGACGGCCTGCATCTGGAGCTGACCCGCACCGGCCGCGACGGCGAGGAGGCGTTCAACCGCTTCGCCCTGCACGCGGCCGGAAAGCGCGGCCTGCCGGTGATCGCCAGCAACGACGTGCGCTTCCTGCAGAGCAGCGACTTCGACGCCCACGAAGCGCGCGTGTGCATCTCGTCCGGCCGCGTGCTGGACGACCCCAAGCGCCCGCGCGACTACAGCGTCGAGCAGTACATGAAGTCGGGCGAGCAGATGCGCGAGTTGTTCGCCGACATCCCCGACGCGATCGACAACACGCTGGAGCTGGCCCGCCGCTGCAACCTGGAAATGCGGCTGGGCACCTACTTCCTGCCCGACTACCCGGTGCCGGACGAGGAGACGCTGGACAGCTGGATCCGCAAACAGTCCCGCGAGGGCCTGGACGCGCGCCTGAAGAAGAACCCGCTGGCCGAGGGCAAGAGCCGCCAGGACTACGTCGACCGGCTCGAGTTCGAGCTCGACACCATCATCAAGATGGGCTTCCCCGGCTACTTCCTGATCGTGGCCGACTTCATCCAGTGGGGCAAAAGCCAGGGCATCCCGATCGGCCCGGGCCGCGGCTCGGGCGCCGGCTCGCTGGTGGCCTGGGCGCTGCAGATCACCGACCTCGATCCGCTGCCCTACAACCTGCTGTTCGAGCGGTTCCTCAACCCCGAACGCGTGTCGATGCCCGACTTCGACATCGACTTCTGCATGGACCGCCGCGACGAGGTCATCGACTACGTCGCGCGCAAGTACGGGCGCGAGCGCGTCAGCCAGATCATCACCTACGGCACCATGGCCGCCAAGGCGGTGGTGCGCGACGCCGGCCGCGTACTGGGCTTCCCGTACGGCCTGGTCGACAGCGTCGCCAAGCTGATCCCCAACATCCTCGGCATCACGCTGAAGGACGCGATGGGCGAAGGCAAGGACAGCGAGATGGCCTCGCCCGAGCTGATCCAGCGCTACGGCAGCGAGGACGACGTCCGCGACCTGATGGACCTGGCCCGCCAGCTCGAGGACCTGACCCGCAACGCCGGCAAGCACGCCGGTGGCGTGGTGATCGCGCCCGAGCCGCTGGCCGAGTTCTGCCCGCTGTTCGCCGAACACGACGAGGACGGCCGCGGCCGCAATCCGGTCACGCAGTTCGACAAGAACGACGTCGAAGAAATCGGCCTGGTGAAGTTCGACTTCCTCGGCCTGCGCACGCTGACGATCATCGACTGGGCGGTGAAGGCGATCAACGAGCGCCACACCCGCGCCGGGATCCCGCCGGTGGACATCGCCGCGATTCCGCTGGACGACACCGCCACCTACAAGCGCATCTTCGCCAACGGCAACACCGGCGCGGTGTTCCAGTTCGAATCCTCGGGCATGCGCCGACTGCTGAAGGACGCGCGCCCCGACCGCTTCGAGGACCTGATCGCGCTGGTGTCGCTGTACCGGCCGGGTCCGATGGACCTGATTCCTGACTTTAACGCGCGCAAGCACGGGCAGCAGGAGATCATCTACCCCGACCCGCGCACCGAGGCCATCCTGGCCGACACCTACGGCATCATGGTGTACCAGGAGCAGGTCATGCAGATGGCGCAGATCGTCGGCGGCTACTCGCTGGGCGGCGCTGACCTGCTGCGCCGCGCGATGGGCAAGAAGGTGCCGGCCGAAATGGCCAAGCACCGCGAGATCTTCCGCGAGGGCGCGGCCAAGGACGGCGTCGACCAGGCCAAGGCCGACGCGATCTTCGACCTGATGGAGAAGTTCGCCGGCTACGGCTTCAACAAGTCGCACGCCGCCGCCTACGCGCTGGTCAGCTACCAGACCGCCTGGCTCAAGTGCCACTACCCGGCCGAATTCATGGCCGCCACGCTGTCATCGGACATGGACAAGACCGACAAGGTGGTCGGCTTCCTGGACGAGGCGCGCGGGCTGGGCCTGACCCTGCTGCCGCCGGACGTGAACCACTCGGCCTTCATGTTCGTCGCCACCGGCGCCGACACCATCCGCTACGGCCTGGGCGCGGTGAAGGGCGTCGGCCAGGGCGTGTGCGAGTCGATCATGCAGGCGCGCGCCGATGGCGACGAATTCGCCGACACCTTCGACTTCTGCAAGCGGGTCGACTCGACCAAGCTCAACAAGCGTGCGCTGGAAGCGCTGGTCAATGCCGGCGCGCTGGACGCGCTGGGCCGCAACCGCGCCTCGCTGATGCTGCAGATCCCCGAGGCGATGAAGGCGGTCGACCAGCTCAACAAGAACCGCAACGCCGGCATCTTCGACATGTTCGGCTCGTCCAGCGGCGGCGGCGACATCCACGTCGAGCTGCCGCAGACCGACGAGTGGCCGCTGTCGCAGCGCCTCACCGGCGAGCGCGAGACGCTGGGCCTGTACCTGAGCGGGCATCCGTTCGATCCGTACCGCGACGACGTGCGCGACATGATCGGCTTCGACCTGTCGGCGCTGGACCGGATCCTGGCGTCGCAGCAGCCGCGCCGCGGCGGTGGCGACGAGGGCGGCGAGCGCCGCTGGAAGCCGGAGGTGCTGACCACCCTGGCCGGCCTGGTCGTGGGCGTGCGCCGCAAGGGCGACAGCCAGGTGTTCGTGCAGCTCGAGGACGGCCGCGGCCGGGTCGAGTGCAGCGCGTTCTCCGATGCGATGAACGAGTTCGGCCATCTGATGACCCGCGACCGCGTGCTGATCATCAAGGGCGGCCTGCGCGAGGACGAGTTCAACGGCGGCTACAGCCTGCGCATCCGCCAGGTCTGGGATTTCGAACAGATCTGCGCCGACCATGCGCAGCGGCTGTCGCTGCGCGTGGACCTGCGCGACCGCCAGGCATGGAAACGCGTGGAGGCGCTGCTGGCCAGCCACCGTCCGGGCCGCACGCCGCTGCGGCTGGACCTGCTGGTCGGGTCGGAGCAGGGCCCGGTAGCCGGCATGCTCGACCTCGACGGCACCGCCTCGGTGCGGGTCGGCCAGCCGCTGCTGGACGGCCTGCGCGGCGACCCGGCAGTGCGCACGCTCAAGGTCAAGTACGCCCCGCCCTGGGTGCAGTGACCCACGCTTTCCCCCCGCAGGAACCTCCCCCGCATGAAGCATCTCTTCGCCGTGGCCCTGGCCGCGCTGGCGCTGGCCGGCTGTCGGCCCGGATCGGTCGATTTCGAGATCGACAACCCCACCGCCGCCCCGCTGACGCTGGCCATCGACGGCCGCGACTACACCGTGCCGGCCAACGGCAGCACGCCGGTGAGCCTGCCGCCCGGCGCGCACACGCTGCGCAGCGACGCGCTGGGCGAGGTCGACTTCATCGTCTACGCCAAGGGCCGCGGCGGGCTGATCAACCCGACCCTGGGCGAGTACCTGACCATCAACGAGATCTACGTCACCGGCGAGGACAAGCTGCGCAACTTCGGCAGCATCGACGCCGAGGTCGAGCTCGACGGCGTGGTCTTCCAGGGGCCGTTCACCAGGCGCCAGGCACTGTTCATCGACAAGGACTGGACCTTCGGCGTGCACGAGCCCTTCCCGGACGTGCAGACGGTGGCCCACGTCGACGCCAGCGGCGGCCGGATCAACCGCAAGGTGTTCACCGCCCAGGCCTTCATCGACTACGTGGAAGCCGGCGCCGGCCAGCCCGGCGCCTACCTGCGCCAGAACCCGGACGGCTACCGGGCGCCGCAGGCCGTGCTGGAACCGGCACCGGCCACCCTGCCGCCGTTGCATCCGACCTACGAGGCCCATGCCGGCGCGCTGCGCGAGGTCTACGCCAGCTACCTGCGGGCCACCGATCCGGCCGAGCAGCAGCGGCTGCAGCAGGCCAGCTTCGACGCGCTGATGGCCATGACCTCGGCCACCGCGACGCTGGGATCGGGCCTGGGCGCGCAGGACAACCAGGGCTACAACGACTTCGTGCACCGGCATGGCGAGCTGATGGGCAGTTCCGCCCTGGTCCCGCCGCCCGCCGCGGCCGCAGCCGCCACGCCCTGAGGCGCGTGTGGCGCGCCCGGCGCCGCTGCGCTACCGTCGCCCTCCACACGAGGGCGTACGGGTCTGTCCGGGACGTTCGGCTACACTTCTCCCCTTCATTTTCTGACGGCTTCCGATGAATCCGAACTACCTCGACTTCGAGCAGCCCATCGCCGATCTGGAAGCCAAGATCCAGGAGCTGCGCAGCGCAAGCGCCGGCCCGGCGGTCAATGTCGATGCCGAAGTGCACGCGCTGCAGGACAAGCTGCGCCTGCGCACCGCGCAGATCTTCCGCAACCTCAGTTCCTGGCAGGTGCTGCAGCTGGCCCGGCACCCGTCGCGCCCGTACACGCTGGATTACATCCGCATCTTCTGCGACGAGTTCCAGGAGCTGGCCGGCGACCGCGCCTTCGCCGACGACAAGGCGATCGTCGGTGGCCTGGCCCGCATCGACGGCCGCCCGCTGATGCTGATCGGCCACCAGAAGGGCCGCGACACCAAGGAAAAGGTCAAGCGCAACTTCGGCATGCCCAAGCCGGAGGGCTACCGCAAGGCGCTGCGCCTGATGAAGATGGCCGAGCGTTTCGGCCTGCCGGTGCTGACCCTGATCGACACCGCCGGCGCCTGGCCGGGCATCGACGCCGAGGAACGCGGCCAGTCCGAAGCCATCGCCCGCAACCTGCTGGAGATGGCCGAGCTGAAGGTGCCGGTGATCTGCACCGTGATCGGCGAAGGCGGCTCCGGCGGCGCGCTGGCGCTGGGCGTGGGCGACCGCACGATCATGCTCGAATACAGCGTGTACTCGACCATCAGCCCGGAGGGCTGCGCCTCGATCCTGTGGAAGGACGCAGGCAAGGCCAAGGACGCGGCCGAACAGCTCGGCCTGACCGCGCCGAAGCTGCTGGAGCTGGGCCTGGTCGACAAGGTCCTGCGCGAGCCCACCGGCGGCGCGCACCGCAACCCGGTGCAGATGGGCCGCCGCCTGAAGGCCGTGCTGATGAACGAGCTGGACGCGCTGGAGAAGCTGCCGGTCGAGGAACTGCTGGCCCGCCGCTACGCGCGCCTGCACGGCTACGGTGCCTACGAAGCGGCCTGATCGGCCGCGACACCTCCCGATACGGATATCCCGATGGCGCCGTTCCTGCTCCTGTCGCTGATCCTGCAGGTCGCCTGCGGCGTGCACGTCGTCCGCACCGGGCGGCCGCTGTACTGGCTGTTCATCCTGCTGCTGTTCTCGTACATCGCGGTGCTGATCTACTTCATCGCCGAGATCCTGCCCGAACTGCGCAACAACCCGGCTGCACGCCGGGCCGCACGCCGCGCGCGCGCGCATGTCGATCCGGGCCGCGAGCGCCGCCAGGGCGAACGCCAGCTCGGCCTGGCCGACACCGTCGAGAACCGCCGCCTGCTGGCCGAGCAGTGCCTGCAGGAAGGCGACTTCGCCCGTGCCGAGGAACTGTTCAGCGCCTCGCTCAAGGGCCTGTACCGCACCGATCCGGACCTGATGCTCGGGCTGGCGCGGGCGCAGCACGGCCAGGGCAAGCCGCAGGCCGCGCGCGACACGCTCGATGCGCTGATCGCCGCCAATCCCGGCTTCCGCTCGATCGACGGCCACCTGCTGTACGCGCGTGCGGTCGAGGACCTGGGCGACACCGCCGCGGCCCTGCACGAATACGAAACCGTGGTGCAGGGCTATCCGGGCGAGGAGGCGCGTGCGCGCTATGCCCTGCTGCTCCGGCGCAGCGGCGATACCGAGGCCGCGCGGCGCCTGTTCCAGGAAATCCTGGACCGTGCCGACCTGCAGCAGAGCCACTACCGCCGCGCGCAGAAGGAATGGATCGCGCTGGCGCGCAGCGAACTGGCCAGCCTGCGCGGCTGAGTTCCCGTCTACGGCCGCGATCGCGGCCCCGCACGTGGCGGGCTGCACCGAGGCGGCGACGCGGCGCTTCTAGCGCTTGACTGCGTCCTGGCCGGCCTCGGACCGGGGTCCGGGCCGGCGCAGCGCGCCGACCACCCGCCCCATCAGCCGGTCTTCCTCGATGACGCCCATCCTGCGCCCATCCAGGCTGTTGTCGCGGTTGTCGCCCAGCAGCAGGTAATGGCCGCCGGGCACGGCCAGTTCGGGCAGATGGCGCGAGTACGGCGTCGTCGCCCGCGTCCGGCGCACGTGCGGTTCGTCCAGCGGCCGCCCGTCGGCCAGGACCACGCCGTCCTCGATCGCGATGCGCTCGCCCGGCAGGCCGACGATGCGCTGGATCCATGGATCGCCGTCTTCCGGCGAACGGAAGATCACCACGTCGCCCCGCTGCGGCGTGCGCCGGTGGCGGTCGCCGGCACGCATGACCACGATATCGCCCGGCTCGAACGTAGGCGCCATCGACGACGACGGAATCCGGTAGGGCGCGTGGCCGACGATGCGCTGGCGCGGATCGGGCGAATCGGCGCCGAACGGATTGAGCGCGTACAGCAGCACGGCCAGCAACGGCAGCCCCACGCAGGCCGCCATCAATCCACGTACCAGCCAGCGTCGCCAGGTCGGCATGCGCGCATCTGCCCGTGTCGAGTCGAAGGAGATCGGATGATCCCACGCCACACGTGAGCGGCGCCGCTACGATAGCGGCCATGTCCGACGACCTGCACCTTCCCGAACTTCCTGGCGACGCCACCGGCCCGGTGCTGGTCGGCTTCAGCGGCGGACTCGATTCCAGCGTCCTGCTGCATGCGCTGGCCGCGCAGCCGGCACTGCGCGCGCGCGGCCTGCAGGCGCTGCACGTGCATCACGGCCTGCAGCCCGACGCCGATGCCTGGGCCGCGCATTGCCAGCGCCAGGCGCTCCGGCTCGGCGTGCCGCTGAAGGTCGTGTCGGTCGACGTGCGCCGCGACAGTGGCGAAGGCCTGGAAGCCGCCGCCCGCCGGGCCCGCTACCACGCCTTCGCCGAGGCGCTGGGCGCGGACGGCGTGCTGGTCACCGCGCACCACCTGGACGACCAGGCCGAGACCTTCCTGCTGCGTGCGCTGCGCGCCTCCGGCGTCGACGGCCTGGGGGCGATGCGTGGCTGGCGCCGCTTCGCCACGGGCTGGCACTGGCGCCCGCTGCTGGATCGCGCACGCGCCGAGCTCCAGGCCCATGCGCACCGGCACGGACTGGAGTGGATCGAGGATCCCAGCAACGCCCGCACCGACGCCGACCGCAACTTCCTGCGCCACCAGGTGCTGCCGCTGCTGGCCGGGCGCTGGGCGCAGGCGCCGGCCGCGCTGGCGCGCAGCGCCGCGCTCAGCGCCGAGGCCGCCGCCCTGCTGCACGACGGCGACGCCGACGCGCTGGCCGCCTGCCACGGCGGTGCGCCCGACCTGCTGCGGGTCGGCGCGCTGATGGCGCTGCCGGCCGCGCGACGCGCACGCGTGCTGCGCCTGTGGACCGAACGCCTGGGACTTCCGCCGCTGCCGGCCAGCGGCGTGACCGCGGTCGAGGCCACGCTGCTGCAGGCACGCGCCGACGCCGAAGCGCGCCATGCTTGGTCCGACGCGGCGATCCTGCGCTGGCGCGACCTGCTGCACGCCTGCCGGCCGCGGCCGGTGCTGCCGCAGGAGTGGCAGACCTGGTGGGACGGACGCGCGGCCCTGCCGCTGCCGGACGGCGCGCGCCTGCGGCTGGTCGCCCGCGACGGTGCCGCCGCCACGCCGGCGTTCGATGCGCCGCTGCGCGTGCATGCACGCCAGGGCGGCGAGCGCATCCGCCTGCCCGGCCGCACCCACCGCCACGTGCTGAAGGACCTGCTGCTGCAGCATGCGATTCCGCCGTGGCAGCGCCAGCGCCTGCCGCTGCTGTCGAACGCGCAGGACGAACTGCTGGCCGCAGGCGACCGCATCGTCGCCGCCCCGCTGCAGGCGTGGCTGGATGCACGGGCGCTGGCGCTGCGCTGGGAGCCCGATCCCTCGCCACGCACGGCCGCCGCGCATTGACCCCCCACGAGCACGCCCGCACACTTCACACATGTCGAAAAAACCCTCCCCCAACGCCTCCCCCGTGGCCCAGTTCGAGCAGTCGCTGGACGAACTCGAACAGCTTGTCGAGAAGATGGAACACGGCGAGATGAGCCTGGAGGATTCGCTGGCCGCTTACGAGCGCGGCGTCGGCCTCTACCGCAGCTGCCAGACCGCGCTGGAGCAGGCCGAGCTGCGCGTGCGCCTGCTGACCGATCCCGACCAGCCAGACAGCGCCCAGCCGTTCGCCACCGATGGCCAGTGAGCCGTTCGCGCGCTGGGCCGCGCGCACCGAAGCCAGCCTGCAGTCGCTGCTGCCCGATCCGGCGCAGGCGCCGTCGCGCCTGCATGCGGCGATGCGCCACGCCACCCTCGGCGGCGGCAAGCGCATGCGTCCGCTGCTGGTCTACGCGGCCGGCACCCTGCTCGGCGCCGACGAGGCCACGCTCGATGCGCCGGCGGTGGCAGTCGAGCTGGTGCACGCCTATTCGCTGGTCCACGACGACCTGCCGGCGATGGACGACGACGATCTGCGCCGCGGCCAGCCGACCGTGCACGTTGCCTTCGACGAGGCCACCGCGATCCTCGCCGGCGACGCGCTGCAGACGCTGGCGTTCTCCGCCCTGGCGCGCAGCGATGCCGGCGCCGCGCTGCGCGCGGACTGGGTGCTGGCGCTGGCGCAGGCCTCCGGCGCCGCCGGCATGTGCGGCGGCCAGGCCCTGGACATCGATGCGACCGGCCAGCAGCAGACGCTGGAACAGCTGCAGCGCATGCACGCCCTCAAGACCGGCGCGCTGATCCGCGCCTCGGTGCGGATGGGCGCGCTCGGCGGCGGTGCCGACGCGGACACGCTGGCACGGCTGGACCGCTTCGCCGATGCGCTCGGACTGGCGTTCCAGATCCGCGACGACATCCTCGACGTCGAGGCCAGTTCCGAACAGCTGGGCAAGACCGCCGGCAAGGACGCGGCGCAGGCCAAGTCGACCTACCCGGCCCTGCTCGGCATGGAGGGCGCCCGCTCGCGTCTGGATGCGCTGGCGCAGGACATGCGCACGCTGCTGCAGCCGTTCGGTGAAGCGGCGGCCGCGCTGGCCGCCCTGGGCGAACTGACGGTGCGGCGCTCGCACTGACCACGGCATCCGGCATCGCCGGATGCCGCGGCCACCGACCTTCCTACTTCACCAGCCGCAGGGTCATCGGATAGCGGTAGGCGACGCCGTCGTTGGCCTTCACACCGGCCACGATCGTCAGCACCAGCCACAGCAGCGCCAGCAGCAGGCCCAGCGGCGCGGTGAGCAGGATGCCGATCCCGAAGGTCATGAACGTCACCGCGAACAGGGCGACGGCGATCAGGGCCAGGGTGATGTTGAAGTTCAGCGCTTCCTTGGCCTGCTCGGCGGCGAAGCCCGGCGTGTCCTTGCGCACCAGCCAGATCACCAGCGGACCGACGATGTTGCCCACGCCCCCGGTGAACAGGCCGGTGAGCGAGGCCAGGTGCGCGAACATGCCCCACTGGCGCTCCTCGGCGGCGATCGCGTGCATCGGCACGGCAGGCGGCGGTGGGGTGACCGGATCGAATTCGCTCATCGGATGACCTCCTCGTTGCGGGTCGGATCCCGTGCCGGGATCCTCGCGATCGAGCATACGCCGGCGGACGGCGCGCCCGCGCATGACCAACGTCACCCGCACCGACGGCAGGGATGCGCGCAAAAGAAAAGGCCCGGTCGCCGACCGGGCCTTTCTTCGTCGCAGTCGCTGGGCCTTACTTGATCAGGCGCAGCGCGAACGGATAGCGGTAGGCCTCGCCCTTGTTGGCGGCCAGACCGGCGATGATGCTGAAGATCACGCAGCAGATCCAGGCGACGAAGTTGATCAGCGCGCCGATCAGGATGACGCTGAGGATCATGCCGACCACGTACACCAGCAGCAGGGTGATCTGGAAGTTCAGCGCTTCCTTGGACTGGTCGTTGAGGAAGGCCTTGTCGGTCTTGTCCTTGTTGATCAGCCACACGATCAACGGAACGATGAAGCCCAGGATGATGCCCGACAGATGCACGAGCATCGCGACGGTGCGGTCGTCGTTGGGCGCGCCGGCGGCCGGTGCGGGCGGGGGCGTGGTGGCGTTGTCGAACTCACTCATCTGCAATCCTTATCCGATGTTTTCTTTGGGTGGTGGGACGGCGCACCGCGCGGGCGCGCCTTCCCCGCGGCGAAGGATACGTCAATCGCCGCCCGCAACGGTCATGTTGCCGACCAGAATTGGGCCCGTCCGCACATGCGAGCGCAGGTCGATCTCGCTGCCCACCGCCTCGATGCACAGGAAGATGTCGCGCAGATTGCCGGCGATGGTCAGTTCGTCGACCGGATGGGCGATGACGCCGCCCTCGATCCAGAAGCCGGCCGCACCGCGCGAATAGTCACCGGTGACACCATTGACGCCCTGCCCCATCAGCTCGGTCACCAGCAGGCCACGGCCCATGCCCGAGGCCAGTTCGGCCAGGGTGCCGGCATTGCTGGCCACCTGCAGGTTGTGCACGCCACCGGCATTGGCCGTGCTCTGCAGGCCCAGCCGGCGCGCCGAGTAGCTGCCCAGCACGTAGCGCTGCAGCACGCCGGCGGTCACCAGCGGCGAGACCGCGGCGGTGGCCACGCCATCGGCATCGAACGCGGTCGAGCGCAGGCCGCGCATCAGCCGCGGCTGTTCGTCGATCGAGAACCAGTCCGGGAACAGCCGGGTGCCGGCGCTGTCGAGCAGGAAGCTGGCGCGTCGGTACAACGCACCACCGGAGACCGCGCCGATCAGGTGGCCGACCAGCGAACGGGCGACCTCAGCCGAGAACAGCACCGGGTACTGCCCGGTGGGCGCGCGCCGCGGTGCCAGCCGTGCCGCGGTGCGCTCGGCGGCGCGACGCCCGACCGCGGCCGGCGACTCCAGGTCCTCGCGGGCCAGGCCGATCGAGTACCAGCCATCGCGCTGCATCTGGTCGCCCTGTCCGGCGATCAGCGCCAGGCCGATCGAATGCTGGGTCTCGCGCTCGCGGCCGACGAAGCCGTGGCTGTTGGCGTACACCGACAGGCTCTCGCCGCTGCCGAACGAGGCGCCATCGGAGTTCTCGATGCGCGCATCGGCATCGCGGCCGGCCGCCTCGCAGGCCAGGGCCAGGTCGACCGCCTCGTCGGCGTCCAGGCGCCAGGGATGCCAGGTGTCCAGGTCCGGGAAGTCGCACGCCATCAGCGCCGCATCGGCCAGGCCGGAGGCCGGGTCGTCCTCGGTGTAGCGGGCGATCGCGCAGGCCTGTTCGACCGTGGCCGCCAGGCTGGCGTCCTGCAGGTCGGCGGTGCTGGCGCTGCCCTTGCGCTGGCCGAAATAGACGGTGACGGCGATGCCGCGGTCGCGGGTCGACTCGACCGTCTCCACCTCGCCCATCCGCACCGAGATGTTCAGGCCGCGCTCCTCGCTGCAGCTGACCTCGGCCTGGGTGGCGCCGGCCGCACGTGCGCGGTCGAGCAGGCGCTGGGAGATGTCGGCCAGCTGGTCGAGGCGGGCCTGGCTGTCGTCGGTCCGGGCGATATCGTTCACGTGGGTCACCTTGGAAAGTCGTGGAAACGCCGGGCCGCGGCCGGAGCGATCGCGCATCCGGCCCGGTCGGCGGCCTGCCTGCGCGGACGCACGGCGCGGCTGGAAGGGAAAACACGGCGCGCGGCGCCGACCCGGCGCTCGGGCAGGATCGGCCACCGGCGGCCACGCCCGGCACCGCCTTCACGGCGCAGCGCGGGCCAGCAGGGCGCGGAGCGCGTAAAATCCGCGCTTTCATTGATGGTTGCAGGCAGATGCGCGGACGCGATCAGGACACCGGCGAATTCCTTTCCACCAGCCGCAGCCAGCAGCGCCGCGAAGCGCTGGACGTGCTGGCCCTGGCCGAGAAGCTGGCCAGCATGACGCCGACCCAGCTGTCCAAGCTGCCGATCCCCGAAGACCTGCTGCCGCACCTGGAGCAGACCCGGAAGATCACCGCGCACATCGCGCGCAAGCGTCAGCTGGCCTTCCTGGCCAAGCAGATGCGGCGCGAGGAGGAGTCCGCGCTGGACGCGATCCGCGACGCGCTGGACGAGGACGGCGACCGCGCCCGGCGCGAAGTGGCGGCCATGCACCGGGTCGAGACCTGGCGCGAGCGCCTGCTGGTCGAAGGCGACGCGGCCCTGGCCGAACTGCTGGACGCGCATCCCACCGCCGACCGCCAGCAGCTGCGCCAGCTGGTGCGCAGCACGCTGGAGGAACGCAAGCGCAACAAGCCGCCGCGCGCGTTCCGCGAACTGTACCGGGCGCTGCGCGACCTGCTGCTGGCGCCGCAGGCGCATGACGCGACGCAGAACGACGACGCGGCGCTGGACGGCGACGACGACAGCGGGCAGCACTGGGACGACGACGGCCGCTGAGCGCCGGCCCACGGCCCGCGGCGCACGCCACGCGATGACGGCTGGCCGGGCGCGGCCCCGATGACGCGCGGACGGTGCCGCGGCATGCGCCGCGGCGGATCGAACGGAGCCCATCGCGCGCCTCGCGGCGAAGGCGCGATTCACGCCTTCGTACCGCCCACGGTCAGCCCGTCGATCAGCAGCGACGGCTGGCCGACACCGACCGGCACGCTCTGCCCGTCCTTGCCGCACACGCCGACGCCTTCGTCCAGCGCAAGATCCGTCCCGACCATGCGCACCTTCTGCATCGTGTCCGGGCCGTTGCCGATCAAGGTCGCGCCCTTCACCGGCGCGGTCACCCTGCCGTCCTCGATCAGATAGGCCTCGGTCGCCGAGAACACGTACTTGCCGCTGGTGATGTCGACCTGGCCGCCGCCGAAGTTGACCGCGTACAGGCCCTTCTTGACCGAGCGGATCATCTCCTGCGGATCGTGCTGGCCGGCCAGCATGTAGGTGTTGGTCATCCGCGGCATCACCAGGTGCGCGAACGACTCGCGGCGGCCGTTGCCGGTCGGCGCCATGCCCATCAGCCGCGCGTTCAGCGTGTCCTGCATGTAGCCGACCAGCACGCCGTCCTCGATCAGGGTCGTGCAGTTGGTCGGCGTGCCTTCGTCGTCGATGTTGAGCGAGCCGCGGCGGCCATCGAGGGTGCCGTCGTCGACGATGGTCACGCCCGGTGCGGCCACGCGCTGGCCGATGCGGCCGGCGTAGGTCGAAGTGCCCTTGCGGTTGAAGTCGCCTTCCAGGCCGTGGCCGACCGCCTCGTGCAGCAGCACGCCGGGCCAGCCAGCGCCGAGCACCACCGGCATCGTGCCGGCCGGCGCGTCGATCGCGTCCAGGTTCACCAGCGCCTGGCGCAGCGCTTCGCGCGCCAGCGCTTCGGGGCGGCCACCGGAGAACAGCTCCTCGTACGAGTAGCGGCCACCGCCACCGGCATAGCCGGATTCGCGGCGCCCGGCCTGCTCGACGATCACCTGCACGTTCAGGCGCACCAGCGGCCGCACGTCGGCGGCGAGCACACCGTCGCTGCGCGCGACCAGCACGGTGTCGACGCCGCCGGACAGGCTGACCGACACCTGGATCACGCGCGGGTCGGCCGCGCGCAGCAGCCGGTCCAGCGCGCGCAGCTGTTCGACCTTGACCTCGTTGGGCATGCCGTCGACCGGATCCAGCGCCGGATACAGGCTGCGGCCGCCGCTGCGGACCAGCTGCCGCGGCGCATGCGCGGCGCCGTCGCGGGCGATCGCGCGTGCCGAGCCGGCGGCCAGGCGCAGCGCATCGGCGTTGATGTCGTCCGAATAGGCGAAGCCGGTCTTCTCGCCGCTGATCGCGCGCACGCCGACGCCCTGCTCGATCGAATGGGCGCCATCCTTGACGATGCCGTCCTCCACGCTCCAGCTCTCGCGGCGAGCGTGCTGGAAGTACAGGTCGCCGAAGTCGATGCCCGGCCCGAGCAGCGCGCCGAACGCGGTGTCCAGGGCGGACGGATCGAGGCCGCCGGGCAGCAGCAGGCGGGACTGGGCAAGGATCAGCGCGGAATCGGTCATCGGAACAGAATGGGGGCATTGGCGGGTGGAGCAAGCCGCATGGCGGCTGGCCGGTCCCGGGCTGCCTATGATGACAGCTGGCGCCGCCTTCTCCCCTCACACCGGCCGAACAGGATGAAACTCACCGCCCACGTGCTCGACGGCCACACCCTGGACATCCGCCCCGCGCCGCGCGAGCGCGACTGGATGGACGCCACCGACCAGCACTACGCCTACCGCTGCCTGCCGCTGGACATCGCCAACGCCAGCGGCTGGGAACTGCTGTGCCAGAGCGGATTCAGCGCGCACTGGGAGGGCGGCGACGCGCTGGAAGCCCTGCGCATCACGCCCGATCCCGGCACGGCCGCACCGGCGCTGAGCCACTTCGGCCATGGCGTGCTGACCTTCCACGTCCCGTGCCTGTTCCGCACCGATGCCGGCGTCGACCTGCTGGCCACCGCGCCGCTGAACCGGCCCAAGGACGGCATCGCCGGGCTCAGCGGCGTGGTCGAGACCGACTGGAGTCCGTACGCCTTCACGATGAACTGGAAGTTCACCCGGCCGGGCACGGTGCGCTTCGAGGCTGGCGAACCGTTCTGCCATCTGCTGCCGCTGCAGCGGCAGCTGTTCGAGCAGGTCCAGGCCGAATGGAAGCCGCTGTCGGCAACGCCGGAACTGGCCGCCCAGGTGCGGCGCTGGAGCGAAAGCCGCGGTGATTTCCTCGACGCGCTGGGCCAGCCCGGCTCGCAGGCCGAACGCGAGAAATGGCAGCGCGGCTACTTCCGCGGCGTCGACACGCATGGCTGCCCTGCGGCGGGCCACCGCACGCGGGTGCGGCTGCCAGGCTTCGAGCGCGCCCCGGAAGAGTGAGGCACGGGTCCGTCGCGCTGCGGGCCCTGGGCGATGCCCGGGCCCGGACTGCGGCGCGAACGGCATGAGCATGACAGTGCTCGGGCGTGCCCCTGCACGGCGATGCGCTGCCCGGCAGGCGTGACCCGGCCGCGACCGTCATGCCCGGGAGCCGCGTTCCCGCCGGGACGGCACCGGCGGCCGCGCTCGAGCGCGCTCCTGCGGAACGATGCGCCGCGCCCGACAGGAGCGGACTCGGCCGGGTCTGTCATGCCCAGGCCCGCAGCCCGGCGCAACGACACGGGATGGATGGTCGCGCCGTGCAGCCGCAGCCACGATGCGTCGCCGCGGCGACCGGCGCCGCCTGCGCGATCCGGTCAGCGACGCTCGTCGGCCGGTGCCGAGACAGGCGCGGATGAAGATTCAGGCGCAGGTGTGGGGGCCGGTGCGGCTGCCGGCGGCTCGCGTTCCTCGTCGCGCGCGTCGCTGCGCGACTGCTCGCGCCCGACCACCTCGACCTTCGGCTCCTTCCAGGGGCCGCTGACCTTGTAGGTCCTCGCGCCGATCTCGCCCAGCGGCTTGCCCAGCACCGCGTTGGCAGCCGCGCCCACCGCCGCGCCGACCGGTCCGCCGGTGAAGGCGCCGACCACGGTCAGCAGGTTGCCGGACTTGGGCTGCACGTCGATGGTCTGGTCGAACTGCTGCGCGCGCAGGTCGGTGCGGCCGCGGATGTGGATGTCGGCGGCCGGGCCGTCGATGCGCATGTCGTCGGTGTCGGCCGCGCCATCGGCGAAGCGCACGTTGCCTTCCAGGTGGTTGAACGCGAAGCCCTTGGAGAAGAAGTCGCGGAAATCCAGCATCAACCGGCGTGGCAGCTGGGCCACGCTGAGCAGGCCGAGCACGCGGCCGGCGCCGGGCTCGATCTCCAGCAGCTGGCCGTTGCGCGCATCGATGCGCAGGCTGCCCTGCAGCCCGCCGAGGCTGAAGCCGGCCGGCGACCCGGGCCAGCTGGCGTCGAACGCGATGCGCCCATCGCCCCGCGCCAGCCAGTCGGCATAACCCAGGCCGTTCACCAGACGCCCCATGTCCTGGCTCTCGACCTGCATCGCCAGGCGGGTGCGCGCGCCGGCGCCGCGGCCGATCCATTCACCGCTGGCATCGGTGCTCTGCCAGTCCGAGCGCAGTTCCAGCGTGTCCACCCGCAGCCCGCCGGCGACCGGCCGGGTCCGCAGCACGGCGCGTCCGAGTTCGGCGCGCTGGTAGCGCAGGTCGTCGATATCCAGCTGCAGCGGCGGGATCGAGGCCGGATCGAAACTGTCGTCGGCCAGCGGCCGCGCCGCATCGGCGCCCCCGGTCGGCGTTTCCGGCGGTGCGGTCGCCGCGCCTGCACTGCCGGGCGTGGCCGGTTCGCTCGCCGCGGGCGCCTGCCAGTGCAGGCGGGTGAAATGACCGCGCACCGGCGCGCTGGACTGGCTGGGCACGCTGACATGCCCGGCCAGCGCCGGGCCGTCGACGTTGACATCCAGCCCCTGCGCGACCGGCAGCAACCGCAGCCGGCTGGCGGGAAACACCCCGCCGAGCAGTTTCAGTTCGTCGACCATCACGTCGATCTGGCGCAGCGGCACGCCGCCGTCGTCGGCCCCATCGCCCTTGGCCAGCGCGATCCATTCCAGTGCATCCAGCGACGCGGTCCGGCCATCGACGACCATGCCCGAGACCGGCGGCTCGCCGGCGACGGTGCCGCGGCCCAGTGTCACCCGCACGCCGGTCTGATCGTTGGCGCTGCGCGCCCGCAGCGCCATACGCTGGCCGAAGGCCACGTCGACGCCCCCGCTGCCCAGCGGCAGCCCGACCCGCACCCGCGTCGGCAAGGGGGCCGGCGCCGCCTTGTCCAGCGGCGATGGCAGGTCGAGCACGGTGCCGACCAGATCGGACCGCAACTGCAGCACGCCTTCGCTGCCGGCCACCGGCTGCAGCGGCATCGCCACCGCGACCGTCCAGTCCGAGCGGCCGCGTACCAGCGGCTCGAGCCACTCCAGCTCGGGCGCGCGCTCGAGCAGATCGCCGGCATCGAGCAGGGCGCCGAGCTCAGCCTCGAAGGCCTGCAGCGGGTCGCGCACGTGGCGCCCGGCGCGCAGCGACAGCACGCCGGGCTGGTCGCGATGGCGCACGTCCAGGCGTTCGGCGGCGAAGCCGTTGCCGTCGTAGCGGGCCTGCCCGGTGACCCCGTCGAAGACCAGACCCCAGCGCTTTTCCGCCAGACGCGCGCCCTCCAGGCTGACCGTGCCGTCGACCCTGGCCGGGCCATGCCCGGCCTCCAGCGGCAGGGCCAGCGAGAAGCGTGTCTGCGCCGGGCCGGATGCCTCCAGGTTGGCGAGCGTGTCGTGGTGCTCGGCCTCCAGCGGGCTGTTGCGCAGCAGCGCCAGCAGGCGCGCCGCGTCGCCGGCCGCCTCGGCCTCGACCTTCAGCTCGGCTTCGCCGAAGTCGGCAATGCCGGCCTTGAACCGGCCCACCGGCAGGCCGCCGATCCGGCCCTTGCCCTCGACCTCGAAGCCGTTGCCCACGAAGGCCACCCGCGCATCGGCGCCTTCCAGCGCCGGCCAGTCCGGCTGGAACTGGAAGCGGCCATCGCGGATCCGCGCGCTGGCGTCGAAGCGGCCGTCGTTGTCGGTGAACGGCCAGTCGTCCAGGTCGCCGGCGACCAGGCCGCGGCCACCGGTGACCACGCCGCCTTCCAGCGCCGCGTCCAGCCAGTCGACCGCCGCCGACGGCATCATGTGGTGGATCCAGAACTTCTTGGCTGCCGGCACCGGCGCATCGTCCAGTTCGGCGGCGATCTCCAGCCACGGCCGGGTGCCGTCGCCCTGGAACCAGATCCCGCCACGCACGTGGGCGCCGTAATCGCTGCCGCGCACGCGCAGCGCCGGCGTGCCGACCCGCCAGCCTGCGCCTTCGCGCCACGCCAGCAGGGTGCCGTCCAGGGTCACGTCATGGACCACGCCGAAGCCGCGCGGCCAGTCGAAACGCAGCGCGCTGGCCTGGTCCAGCGCCAGCTCCCAGCCCTCGCCATCGCCATCGACCGTGCCGGCCAGACCGGTGAAGCCGGGTGCATTGCCGACCGGGCGGAAGCCGACCCGCTCCAGCCGCCCGTGCGCGCGCAGCGGCCCGTCGCGCTCGCCCACCAGTTCCAGCCCGCTCAGCTGCGCCTCGGGCGCGGCATCGGCCAGCCACTGGCGCAGGTCGCGCGGCACGCGGTCGGTCAAGGCCAGCACGCGCAGCAGCGGCGCGGCGTCGATGCGCTCGGCCAGCAGCGCGTAACGGCGGCCACCGGCCACGACCAGCCCGTCCAGGACCTGGCTGTCCTCGCCATCGGCCACCCGCAGCAGCGGCGCGTCCAGACGCCAGCCGCCCGCCGCCAGCCGCCAGCGCGCCCGCGTGCGCAACTCGTCGAAATGCGCCTGCGGGCGCTCGCCATCGGCCAGCGGGGTGCCGGCCAGGGCCAGGTCGCGCAGCTGCGCCTGCGCGGTCACCAGCACCACGCGGTGCCCACGCAGTTCGGCCCAGGCCTGCAGCCCGCCGCGCCCGGCGGTCGGCTCGATCCCGCCCTGCCGCAGCAGCGGCGCCCACGCCGACAGGTCCTCGCTTTCCATGTCCAGCCAGACGCGCCCGTCGCCGCTGCCCCGCTCGAACTGCAGCGCCAGCGTCAGCGGCTCGACCTCGGGGCGGATCCAGCCACGCGCACCGGCGGCCACCCGCCTGCCGTCGACCCGCAGGCGCAGGTCGATGCGCGGGATCCGCGCCTGCAGCCCGATCGAGGGCGCGTCCACGGTCAGCGCCGCGCCGATCACCTGCAGCTCGCCGAGTCCTTCCAGGTACTCCAGCGGATCGCCGCCGGCACCGGTGGACGGCAGGCCGCGGATCGCCCAGCGGCCGTCGTCGTCGCGCTGCAGGGTCAGCGACGGCCCGCGCAGGCGCAGCTCGGTGAACGAGCGCCCGGGCAGCAGACCGGCGTACAGCGAGACCAGCACCTCGGCCTGGCCGATCCGCACGCCGCCGCCGGGCTGGCCGATGTGCAGGCCGTCCAGGCGCAGCAGCGGGCCGCGCCGGGTCCAGTCGGTCTCAACCCGCTCGAACGACACCGGCCGGCCGGCCTTCTCGCTGAGCCAGGCGGCGATCCGCTCCGGATGCCGCTCCACCAGCGGCAGCAGCTGGCTGGTCGTGCCGATCACCAGCGCCACGATCACCAGCGCCACGGCCACGGCGTAGCCGGCCCCGCGACGGAGCTGGCGCAGGCGGCGGTGCACCGGCGCGTGCATCAGGGCTGGAGTCCGCGCGACGCCGGCGATGCGGGCGTGCTGCGGGCGATCCATGCCGCTGACGGGAAGACGGCCGCCGCGGCGCGGGCGGTCATGGGCTCAGAGCAGGACCACATCGAACTGCTCCTGCAGGTACTGCTCGTCGGCCTGGAAGCGGATCGACTTGCCGAGGAACTCCTCCAGCTCGGCGACCGCGCTGGATTCCTCCTCGGTGATCCGCGCGACCACCTTCGACGAGGCGATCACCAGCAGGCGCGCGGCCTCGAACTGGCGCACCGCGCGGGTGATCTCGCGGAAGATCTCGTAGGTGACCGTCTCGGCGGTCTTGACCGAGCCGCGTCCGCTGCAGTGGGTGCAGGTTTCCGACAGCTGCCGCTCCAGGCTTTCGACGGTGCGCTTGCGGGTCATCTCGACCAGGCCCAGCGGCGAGAAGTCGTACACCGTGGTCTTGGCGTGGTCGCGCGAGAGCGCCTTTTCCAGCGTGCGCAGCACCTGGCGGCGGTGCTCGGCATCGGTCATGTCGATGAAGTCGATGATGATGATGCCGCCGAGGTTGCGCAGCCGCAGCTGCCGCGCCACCGCCTGCGCCGCCTCCAGGTTGGTCCGGTAGACCGTTTCTTCGAGGTTGCGCTGGCCCAGGAACGAACCGGTGTTGACGTCGATCGTGGTCATCGCCTCGGTCTGGTCGATGACCAGGTAGCCGCCGGACTTCAGCGGCACCTGCTTGTCCAGCGCGCGGGCGATCTCGTCCTCGACCCCGTACAGGTCGAAGATCGGGCGGTCGCCGGTGTACAGCTCCAGCTTCTCGGCCAGCACCGGCATGTACTTGGCGACGAAGGCCTGCAGCCGGTCGTAGGTGTCGCGCGAGTCGACCCGCACCTTCTCCACGTCCTTGCGGATCAGGTCGCGCACCGAGCGCAGCGGCAGGCTCAGGTCCTCGTAGATGATGCTGGCCGACGGCGCCTCGCGGCCGCGGCGCTCGACCACGTTCCAGACCCGCGACAGGTAGGCGATGTCCTCGGCCAGCGCCTCGGCCGGCTGGCCCTCGGCGTTGGTGCGCACGATGTAGCCGTAGCCGCCGTGCTGGGCCGACAGCTCGGTGACCAGCGACTTCAGCCGCGCGCGCTCGGCCTCGTCCTCGATCCGCGCCGACACCCCGACCACCTTGGACTGCGGCAGCAGCACCATGTAGCGCGAGGGAATGCTGATCTGCGTGGTCAGGCGCGCGCCCTTGGTCCCGATCGGATCCTTGACCACCTGCACCACGATGTCCTGGCCGTCGCGCAGCAGCTCGACGATAGACGGCGTGCCGGCCGCGTGCGGCGCCGGCAGCCGGGCCTCGTCGGCCAGCGCCTGCTCGACCGGCGCGGCGCGGACCACGTCGTTGGCGTGCAGGAACGCGGCGCGGTCCAGGCCGACCTCGACGAAGGCCGCCTGCATGCCCGGCATCACCCGCTGCACCCGGCCGCGGTAGATGTTGCCGACCACGCCACGGCGCCAGCCGCGCTCGATGTGCAGTTCCTGCAGCATGCCGCTCTCGACGACCGCCACGCGGGTCTCGCGCGGGGTGACGTTGACCAGGATCTCCTCGGACACGGGGCTGTTCACTCCAGGATCGTTGTGGGATGCGCGGCGCCCGGCCAGGCGCCGGCGGCGTCCAGCAGACCCGCGGTCTCATGCAGTGGCAGGCCCATCACCCCGGAGTAGCTGCCGGACAGATGGACCACGAAACGTTCGGCGCCGCCCTGGATCGCATAGGCGCCGGCCTTGCCCATCGGCTCGCCGGTGGCCACGTAGGCGGCGATCTGCGCATCGGACAGCGCGGCGAAATGGACCTCGGTGATCGACAGCGCCTCGTGCGCCGCATCCGCCGACAGCAGGCAGGCCGCCGACAGCACGCGGTGGCTGCGGCCGGACAGGCTGCGCAGCATCGCCGCGGCATCGGCAGCGTCGGCCGGCTTGCCGAACACGCGCTCGTCGAGCACGACCTCGGTGTCCGAACCGATCACCCAGGCACCGGCCATGCCGCCCAGCCGGGCAAGCCCGGCGGCGGCCTTGTCGCGGGCGACCCGGCGCACGTAGTCCTCGGCCGTCTCGTCCGCGTCGCGGACCTCGGGCACGTCCACGTCCAGCAGCTGGAACGGCACGTCCAGGCGGGTCAGAAGCTCGGCGCGGCGGGGGGATTTGGAAGCAAGATGCAGCATCGGCACAGAATAACCCGCGCCGGATGACTGAACGCCGCCGATACGGCGCCGGCAGGGAGTCGACCCCGGATGAACTCACCGCCCGTTCATCCCCACGGCACCACCCTCGCTGCCACCTTCAAGGAGATCCACATGTCCCGCACCCTGAGCTCCCTCCTGGCCGTCCTGGCCATGGCCGCCCCCGGCGCCGTTGCCGCCCAGGCCCAGCCCGCCCCCCTGCCGGCCGATGCGACCCTGCTGCAGGTTTCGGCCGACGCGCAGGCCAGCCGCGCCCCCGACATCGCCACCATCTCGGCCGGCGTGGTCACCCAGGCCGCCGACGGCAACGGTGCGATGCGCCAGAACGCCGAGCTGATGAACAAGGTGCTGGCCGCGATCAAGGCCGCGGGCGTGGCCGACAAGGACGTGCAGACCAGCGGCATCCACCTCAATCCGCAGTACCGCTACGCCGAGAACCAGGCCCCGGCGGTGACCGGCTACCAGGCCACCAACACCGTCACCATCAAGCTGCGCGACGTGGCGAAGATGGGCAAGGTGCTCGACGCCCTGGTCGCCAGCGGCGCCAACCAGATCAACGGCCCCAGCTTCGGCATCGACAACCCCGAGCCGCTGTACGACCAGGCCCGGATCGAGGCGCTCAAGCGCGCCCAGGCACGCGCCGAGACCTACGCCAAGGCGCTGGGCCTGCGCGTGCGCCGCATCGTCAGCATCGGCGAAGGCGGCGGCACCATGCCGGTGCCGATGCCGCGCATGGCGGTGGTGCGGGCCGAGGCCATGGACAGCACGCCGGTCGCGGCTGGTGAGAGCAGCGTGTCGGTGCAGCTGGACGTGGTGTTCGAACTGGGCCGCTGAGGCCACGCACGCCCTCGCTGGAGCGGACGGACGGCGCCTTCGGGCGCCGTTCCTGTGTGGGTGACCGGCACGTCCACGCGCAGGCGAGCGCCTGACCGATCTCGTGGCACGGCCGGCGGGCGGAGGACGTCGACGCCGCGGATCCCGCACGCTCATCCGACGCCAGCGACCACGAGGCACACCCCGGCGCGATCGTGCAGACCGCCAGCGCCCCGGGGAGCGGTCTACCGGTCACCTGCGTGCTCCGCAGATTTCGTGCAGCACGGATCGCCCCTCCCCTCGCATGACCGGAGTCTGCGCGCCGGCACCGCCACGATGCGCCCCCGCCACGTGTCCTGCCGGCATCGGCTGGGGCCCAAGCTCTGCTCTCCCCCGCACCTCCGTCGCCCTTCATCCCCGGTCATCGGCGCGGACTGCCGCGCAGCGGTGCGTGACGCACTGCCATCCGCGTCCTGGCACGCGCCGCAGGAGTGGGAGGACCGAAGCGACGACACAACGCACGCGAACCCACCGCCCACGATAGCCCTGCCGCCGCGCGCCGGAGAGCAGGCGCATGCGGCACCGGCACCAGGTGGCAGAAGCCCCTCCCCGGCCGACGGACGTCCGCACGGATGGCGGTGGCAGTCGCCGCGTCACGATCGGGCTCCCCGGCCGCCTCACCACACCGGGGAAGCGCCGGCGTCGCGCACGACCAAGGTCGTGCTTGCATCCGGCGCGGTCGCGCGCGACGCTGCTGCCAGGCGGACCACTCGACCCTGTCCGCCGCACTGGTGCGTTGTATCCGCTGTCATCCCGTCATGGAGGTGGAGCATGGTTCGCACGTCGCCGTCCCCGTTCTCGTCCCCCTCGGTCCGCCTCGATCTGCCGCGGATCCTGTCGCTCAGCGGCGTCATCGCCGTCCACGTCCTGGCCGCGCTGCTCCTGCTGCTGCCGCTGACCCGCCCCGCCCTGCCGCTGCTCGCTCCGGAGGACCCGCCGTCGCGCTGGACGGTGGAACGCGTCGTCCCGGTCACGCCGACCCCGCCGATCCAGGCCGAACTGCGGACCGAGCAGCCGCCACGCCAGCGCCCGGTACTCGCTCCTGTGACGGTGCAGCCCAGCGTCGTCCCCAGCATGCCGGTCATCGTCGATGGCGGCAGCCTGCCGGCCACGCCGGGCGACAGCCTGGCGCAGCTGGACGCCACGCCCGGCCCGGTCGGCCCGCCGTTGCAGGGCGCCCAGCTGCGCTATGCCGTCGCCCCGCCACCGCCGTATCCCCGCGACGCGCTGCGTACCGGGGCGGAAGGCACGGTGCTCCTGCGCGTGCTGGTCGATGTCGACGGCAGGCCGCTGGAGGTCACGGTCGAACGCAGCAGCGGCAACCGCTCGCTCGACCGCGAGGCGGTGCGCCACGTGCAGCAGCGCTGGCGTTTCGAGCCTGCACTGCAGGAGGGCCGCGCGGTGCAGGCCTACGGGCTGGTGCCGATCGGCTTCAACCTGCAGTAAGCGCGTCGCCCAGAGCCGCCGCACGCGGCGGCTCTGGTCTCCCAATGCCGGCCACTGGATCGATCTGGGTATCACGCAGGCAGCGCCGTACGCACCCGCAGTTCCTGCAGCGGCCTGCTCCCCCGTATCCGGTGTTGGAGCTCCAACGCCTTCCAGGCGCCGCCTTCGATCCAGTGCAGTTCCCCATTGAATGTCCAGCCGCTGTTGCTGTTGCTGTTGCTGTTGCTGTTGCTGTTGCTGTTGCTGTTGCTGTTGCCGCGATTTTGACCTTGACGGTCTGCGCCTTGAAGCAAGCCGAGCATCGCAGGGCAAGCGGGCCGAAGAGCTGCCCTTGCCTGAGCGCAGCGAGTTTGGGCAGCGTCCCGAAACAGGGATATATGCCCTGATCGCCGAGAAGCGCAGGGGACCGCTGTGCAGCATTAGCGAGTGTTCTACGACCCTTTCTCGGGGGCGGCGCCTGCGGTTTTGCTTACTTTTGACAAGACAAAATTAAACCGCGCAACAGCGCGGAAGCTGTTGCCCTGAAGCCCTCGCTTCGGCTTTGACCTGTTGATCCGTGGCCCAGGCCATTCACGGCAGAAGCTGAAGCAACAGCAGAGCTTTCGCTCTACCCGCTGCGCGGGTGGGAGCGAGTCACTTTTCTTTGCTTGTGCAAAGAAAAGTAACCAAAAGAAAGCACAGCCGGTCCGCGAGCCGGCGCGGCTGCGCCACGCCGGTGCCCTGCGCTTCTCTCGCTGGCGGGGTCGGCCCACAACTCGCTGCGCTCAGACACGTGGGCCTCTTCGCCCCCGCCAGCGCTGCGATGCTCGGCTCGCTTCACGGCATCTGGAAGATCAAGAGCAGAAACCAGGCAAAAACAAAGCACAAGCAGCAACAGCGGCGACAGCGGCGACAGCGGCGACAGCGGCGACAGCGGCGACAGCGGCGACAGCGGCGACAGCGGCGACAGCGGCAAGCATGCAGACACCGCCGGATGGATCCAATAGCGACGTATCCGCTGCCACGCCCTGCACAAAGCCGGTCCCATTGGAAGCGCCTGCTCTGGCAGAGCCATTACACAGCGGCGCACGTCACCCGGCGCAGGCGCAGGCGTCAGGCGTCAGGCGCGATGGTAAGGGTGGTTCGCCAGCATCGCCGCCGCGCGGTACACCTGTTCGGCCACGACCAGCCGGACCAGCATGTGCGGCAGGGTCAGGGGGCCGATCGACCAGGTTTCGTGCGCGGCGGACAGCACCTCCGGCGCATGTCCTTCCGGGCCGCCGATCAGGAACGCCAGATCGCGCCCCAGCGTGCGCCAGTGCTCCATCCGCACCGCCAGCTGCTCGGACGACAGCTGCCGGCCGGTCACTTCCAGCGCGACGATGTGCGCATTCTTCGGCAGGGCGGCCAGTACGCGCCGGCCTTCGTCCTCGATCGCACGCTGCGGATCGCGGCCCTTGCCGCGCAGGCCCGGCTCGATCTCGACCAGGTCGAACGGCAGCCAGTGCGAGAGCCGCTTCTGGTACTCGGAAAATCCCTGCGCCACCCAGCCGGGGGCGCGTTCGCCGGTGGCGATCAGTCGTGCCTTCATGTCGCGTCCTCGTCGTTTGCGGCACCCGCCCAGCTGTCGCGCTCGCGCAGCCAGCGCTTCAGGGTGGGGCCGTCCTGCAGCTCCCGCACCAGCAGGGTCAGCCAGGCATTCTCATCGGCCAGTGCGCGCTTGAGGTCGGCCAGCAGCGCATCCAGCCGGTCCGGACGCGGGCGTCGCTTCAACCGCAGCCCGTAGTCGGCCTGGAAGCGAGCGGCCATGCCCTCCAGTTCGCGCTCGGCCTCGTCCAGCTGGCGCGCCAGCGTGTCGGCGTAACCGGCCACGCGCGAGGCGTCCATCGCACGCAGACGCTCGGGCGATTCCAGGCCGATCTCCAGTTGCAGTTCGACCAGGCCCAGCAGGTCGCCGGCCGCATGCGCGGCGTTCAGGCGCTGCATCAGCGCGGTCTTGCGCGCGCGCTCGGCGGCGTCGGGCTCGCGGTCCGGATGCAGCACCGCGGCCAGCTTGCGGTACAGCACCCGCACCGGCGGCAGCTCGCCCGATGGCGCTGCGGCGCGCGCCGCGCGTCTGGCCCGTGCCTCGCTGCGGCCGCGTGCGTGTGCATGGCGGGCGCGCTCGCGCTGGCGTTCCTGCTCGCGCAGCGCCAGTTCCCACTCTTCGATCACGGGCGCATCGGTGTCGCCGGCATCGTCGGCCGGTACGGCCACGGCGGCATGGCGCTCATGCAGCGCCGTCAGTTCGATGCGGCCGGAGGCGATCAACAGGCCGGCCAGCTCGGCGATCGCCCCGGACACCAGCAGGCGCTCGCTGCGGGTCAGCCGGTGCGCGGCATCGGCGCCGTCGAGCAGATGGACCAGATCGCATTCCAGGTTCGAACGCTGTTCGAACAGCGGCACGACCTGTGCGTGGTAGCGGGCATGCCAGCGTTCCAGCGCCACGCGCCACGCCGCCAGCCCGGCACGGCAGGCATCGAGGCGTCGCGCCACCTGCTGCAGCCGCCGGTGCTCCGGCGTATCGCCCGGAACGGCATCGAGCAGCAGCGACAGCGGCGGCGCCGGAACGGGAGCGGTATTCATCGCGTCCTGCCGCCGCGGGCGGCAGGCGCGCGCGACAACGGCCTTACTCGTCGTCGCGCGCGGGCTGGTCGCCGACCGTCCACAAGCGCTCCAGCGCGTAGAACTCACGCACGCGCGGCAGCATCACGTGGACGATCACGTCGCCCAGATCGACCAGCACCCACTCGGCCTCACGCTCGCCTTCCACGCCCAGCGGCATCGCGCCGAGCTTCTTGGCGAACTTGACCACCTCGTCGGCGATCGACTTCACGTGACGGGTCGAGGTGCCCGAGACGATCACCAGATGGTCGGCGACGCTGGTCCTGCCGCGCACGTCGATCTCGACCACGTCCTTGCCCTTGAGCTCCTCCACCGCCTCGCGCACATGGGCGAGCAGCTGGTCGACCGGCGGTGCCGGATCGGGGAGACGGGTCTTGATGACGTGGGCCTGGTTGCTCAATGGAAACTCGACGGTAAACGGGTTGGATGCCAGGATTATATCGGACCGGGGGTGGATGCCGTGTCCAGATACAGCCCCTCGGCGTCGATGAACGCCGCCACCGGCCCCGGCACGCAGGCGCGCCAGGCCGGATCGCCCGCCAGGCGAAGGGCCCTGACGGCCGTGGCCGACTCGGGGCGCAGCGGCTGCTCCAGCAGCAGGATCGCGCCGGCCGGCGCCTGCACCAGGGCAGCCACGGAGTCGACCCGACGGATGGCCAGCGCCTGCGCCACGACCTCCGGCAGCGCGGTCTCCAGTCCGGTGCCGGCCCGGGCCGCGACGACCAGATGGGCCAGGTCGAACAGACGCGTCCAGTGGTGCCATCGGTCCAGGCCACGCAGGCTGTCCTCGCCGATCAGCCAGGCCAGCGGGGCATCCGGGCCGTGTTCGTCGCGCAGCTCCTGCAGGGTATCGACGGTATACGACGGCCCCGCCCGGCGCAGTTCGCGCAGGTCCACACCCAGCCCGGGCTCGCCCTGGATCGCCAGCTCAAGCATCCGCGCCCGCTGCGCCGCGCTGGCGCCCGGCGCCGGACGATGCGGCGGATCGGCCGCCGGCAGCAGCGCCACCGGCGCCTGCAGGACATCCCGGGCGCTGCGGGCGATGGCCAGGTGGCCGTTGTGGATCGGGTCGAAGGTGCCGCCGTAGTGGACGGTCAGCATCTCAGCGGCTCGCGAGCAGCCGTGTCGCGGGGGCCTCGGCCACGGCCAGCAGCAGGCGCTCGAGCAGCAGCCAGGGATCGCCCGGCCCCCGCCCCTTCGCTGCCCGGTCCACGCGCGAGGCGTAGGCGGTCAGGCGGTTCCAGCGCAGCGGCGTGGGATGGCGCTGCAGCGCGCGCTTGAACGGCGCCTGGCGGGCCTCCCACAACCCCTGCGATTTCATTTCGGCGGCGAGGTTGGCGCCCCGGGCCTGCGCCCGCGCCAGGGCCGAGGCACGCAGCAGTTCGCGGATCACCATCGGGGTCAGGCCGGCCACGGCCTCGCCCTCGGCGCGCAGGCCGGCCAGCATCCGGCCCACCTGCCCGGCCTGGCCGGACAACGCGGCCTCGACCAGGCGGAACACGTCATAGCGGGCGGCATCGGCGACCAGGCCCTGCATCGTCTCCAGATCCAGCGTGCCTTCCGGAGCCAGCAGCGCGAGCTTGTCGATCTCCTGCGCGGCCGCCAGCAGATTGCCCTCGACCCGCTCGGCCAGGCCCTGCACCGCCTCGGCCGTGGCGCGCAGGCCACGCTCGCGCAGGCGCCGCTCGATCCAGCCGGGCAGCTCGTGCGGCTTCAGCGCCCAGGCGATCGAGATCACGCCGACCTTCGACAGCGCATCGGCCCATTTGCCGTGGTGGGCCTTGCTCCACTCGTCGGCGACGATCATCAGGGTGACGTCCGGTGCCGGGTCGGCGCAGAACGCGGAAATCACTTCGCCGCCGGCCTTGCCGGGCTTGCCGCTGGGCAGGCGCAGCTCGACCAGGCGCCGGCTGCTGAACAGGCTGGGCGCGTTGAACGTGGCCGACAGCGCGTCCCAGTCCGGCTCGCGGCCCTCGACCTCGAACACCTCGCGCTCGGCCCCGTCGGCACGCGCGCGCGCGCGCACCGCGTCGGCGGCTTCGAGTACGTGCAGGATCTCGGGGCCGGCGATCAGGTAGGCCGGGCGCAACGGCTGGCCAGCCACCTGCGCGACCAGCTGGTCGGGCCTCAGCTCCATCAGCTGCCCGCGGCGGGCGCCGGCGGCGGTGCCGGCAGATTGGCCGGGCGTGCCAGTTCGGCGCGGATCACGCTGTCGATGCGGCGCAGGATCGAGGCGGCCATCTCGCGACGCAGTTCGTCGGCGAGGATCTCGCGTTCGGTGCTGGTGCCGGTAGCGTCCTCCGGTGGCGAAACGTAGTCGCGCGACAGTTCGACCACCTGCTGCGGCACCATTTCCGAGCCATCCGGATTGCGGAACGAGAAGATCGCCGCGTAGCGCAGGCTGAACTCCTGGGCACGGCCCTGCTCGTCCACCGCGATCGGCAGGTCGCCCCAGCGCTCGGAGACGATCTCCAGCCGGGCCAGCTCGCCCTTGGCGTCGGCGTCGGCCACCGTGGCGCCGGCGTTGCGCAGGTTGCGCTCCAGGATCGTGACCAGCTCGCTGTAGGGCGTGGTCGAGATGACCCGCACCGGCGGCGTGTTGTCCGGCAGCGTCAGCGCGCCACGCAGGTGGAAACCACAGGCACTGAGGCCCAGCGCGAGAACGAGGATGGAAAGGAGACGGATCATGGAGGGAAGTCTGGACGAGACGGGCCGGTTGCGGCAACCGCGGCAAGCGTGCCCGAACCGGCGTGAACGCGACAGGAGCATGCCGGCGCCGATCCGGCGTGGGCTTCGATACCACATGCCCCGACGACGAACGACGCTCCGCACGTGTTGAAGACTGGCGGTCGGGGCTGTGGCCCCTCCTACAACTCCTTCGGGAGCGCGCACCATGCCCGGCGTTTCCAGTCCCGACCGCTCGCCGTCGGGATGATGAGCGCCCCACCTGCCGTATGGAGACGCCTGGAAGCTCGAAGACACCCCGCGCATCGAGGGACCGCGGCCGACCTGCGCCTCTCGGACCATGCCGCGCCCTCATCCCAGCCCCGGGTCGGGGTCGATTCGCGCGCAGCGCGAATGGGGGTTGGAGGCATGTGGTCGGGGCCGGGAGTTCGCAGAAACCCTGGGGCGTGAGCGGCCACCGGCCGGTCACGCACCACCCCGAGCGCCGAATCAACTGAGCATGGCGGTCGCAGGCAAGCCAGCTCGTACAGGACGCCTGGCCAATGCGTGCGATCACACCCCAGCCCCCGAGTCGGGGGTGATCCGTGCGCAGCACGGATGGGGGTTTGGAAGCATCGGGGCGGAGCCCGAGGCTTCGCAGGAACTCGGAGCATCATTGAACGAAGGCCTGCCATGCGCCCATCAAGCCATGCCCGCAATCCCACCCCAGCCCCCAGGTTGGGGGCGATTCACGCGAAGCGCGAATGGGGGATGAAGGCTCAAGGCCCGGGGCCCAGAGTTCCGCCTGGCGGAACTCTGGGGGCTGATCCGCCGTCGGCGGATCAGCCGGCGACGATGTTGACGATCTTCCCCGGCACCACGATGACCTTGCGCACGGTCAGGCCTTCCAGGTACTTGGCCGCGTTCGGCTCGGCCAGGGCCAGCGCCTCGATCCGGTCGCGGGCGGTGTCGGCGGCGACCTCGATGGTGCCGCGCAGCTTGCCGTTGACCTGCACGGCCAGGGTCAACGCGTCGCGGACCAGAGCGGCCGGGTCGGCCTGCGGGAACGGCACATCCTCCAGCAGCGTTTCGGCCCGGCCCAGCACCTGCCACAGCGCGTGGCTGGAATGCGGGGTGATCGGGTTCAGCAGCAGCACTGCCGCTTCCAGCGCTTCCTGGCGCACGGCCTGGCCCTGCGCGCTGGCGTCGTCGAACTTCGCGACGGCGTTCATCAGTTCCATCACCGCGGCGATCGCGGTGTTGAAGCTGTGGCGGCGGCCGTAGTCGTCGCCGACCTTCTCGATGGTCTCGTGGGTCTTGCGGCGCAGCGCCTTCTGGCTGGCATCCAGCGCGGCGACGTCCAGCGCCGGCGCGGCGCCCGCGTCGGCATGCTTCTGGACCTGGGTCCACAGCCGGCGCAGGAAGCGCGCCATGCCGTCGACACCGGCCTCGTTCCACTCCAGCGACTGCTCGGGCGGCGCGGCGAACATCGAGAACAGGCGCACGGTGTCGGCGCCGTACTTGCCGACCATCGACTGCGGGTCGACGCCGTTGTTCTTCGACTTGGACATCTTCTCGGTGCCGCCGATCCGCACCGGCTGGCCGTCGCTGCGCAGCACCGCGCCGGTCACCCGGCCCTTGTCGTCGCGCTGCACGTCGACGTCGGCAGGATTGATCCAGTCCTTGCCGCCGTTGTCGGCGTCCCGGTAGAAGGTCTCGGCGATGACCATGCCCTGGGTCAGCAGGTTGGTCGCCGGCTCGTCGCTGTCCACCAGCCGCGCGTCGCGCATGAGCTTGTGATAGAAGCGGAAGTACATCAGGTGCAGGATCGCGTGCTCGATGCCGCCGATGTACTGGTCGACCGGCAGCCAGTAATTGCCGCGCTTGTCGACCATGTCGCGGGCCTTGGGCGAGGTGTAGCGCGCGTAGTACCAGCTCGACTCCATGAAGGTGTCGAAGGTGTCGGTCTCGCGCTCGGCCGGCTTGCCGCAGTCCGGACAGGTGGTCTTGCGCCACGCCGGATCGGCCTTGATCGGCGAACCGGTGCCGACAAAGTTCACGTCCTCCGGCAGCACCACCGGCAGCTGGTCCTCGGGCACCGGCACCGCGCCGCAGCTGTCGCAGTAGATCACCGGGATCGGGCAGCCCCAGTAGCGCTGGCGGCTGACGCCCCAGTCGCGCAGGCGGTAGTTCACCCGGCGCTGGCCCTGGCCCTTGCGCTCGAAGCGCTCGGCCAGCGCCTCGAAGGCGCCCTGGAAATCCAGCCCGTCGAACTCGGCCGAATTCACCAGCTCCAGTTCGCGGGTCTTGTCGCTGTACCAGTCGCGCCACACCGCGGCGTCGTAGCTGGCTTCCTCGTCGTTCTTCGGCGCCTTCAGCGCGATCACCTGGCGGATCGGCAGCGCGTACTTGCTGGCGAACTCATGGTCGCGCTGGTCGTGGCCGGGCACGGCCATCACCGCGCCGGTGCCGTAGCCCATCAGCACGAAGTTGGCGATCCACACCGGCACCTGCTCGCCGCTGACCGGATGCACCGCCTTCAGGCCGGTATCGAAGCCACGCTTCTCCTGGGTTTCCAGCTCGGCTTCGGACACGCCGCCGTGCTTGAGGTCTTCCAGGAACGCGGCCAGGGCGGGATTGGTCGCCGCCGCCTTCAGGGCCAGCGGATGTTCGCCGGCGATGGAGACGAAGGTGACGCCCATCAGCGTGTCCGGGCGCGTGGTGAACACGCGCAGCGGCTCCAGCGCGTTGCCGGCACTGTCGACGACCTCGAACTGGATCTCCAGGCCTTCCGAACGGCCGATCCAGTTGCGCTGCATGGTCTTGACCGACTCCGGCCAGCCCGGCAGCTCGTCCAGGCCGTCCAGCAGCTCCTGGGCATAGTCGGTGATGCGCAGGAACCACTGCGGGATCTCGCGCTTTTCCACCAGCGCGCCGGAGCGCCAGCCGCGGCCGTCGATCACCTGCTCGTTGGCCAGCACGGTCTGGTCGACCGGATCCCAGTTCACCACCGAGTTCTTGCGGTAGGCCAGGCCCTTGCGCATCAGCCGGGTGAACATGCGCTGCTCGTGCACGTAGTAGTCCGGCGAGCAGGTCGCGAACTCGCGCGACCAGTCGATCGCATAGCCCAGCGACTTCAGCTGGCCGCGCATGTGCGCGATGTTGGCGTAGGTCCACTTCGCCGGCGCCGTTTTGTTCTTGATCGCGGCGTTCTCGGCCGGCAGGCCGAAGGCGTCCCAGCCCATCGGCTGCAGCACGTTGTGGCCGGTCATGCGCTTGTAGCGGCTGATCACGTCGCCGATCGTGTAGTTGCGCACGTGGCCCATGTGCAGCGCACCGGACGGGTACGGCAGCATCGACAGGCAGTAGTACTTGGGCTTGTCGGAGGACTCGTCGACCTCGAACGCGCGGGTGGCGTCCCAGAACTGCTGGGCGGCGGCTTCAACCGGCCGGGGATCGTAGGAAGCGGTTTCTGGGACGGCGGACATGGTCGCGGCGGCTTGGACAAAGTCGCAAAGGGTACCGCAGTGCAGCAAGCGGCTCCACCGGGCACCGCCGGACGGGAAACTCCTCGCCCGGCGCGCGCCGGCTTACCATCGGTCGATCCCATCGGAGAGACCGCATGCGCCCGACCCTGCTTCTGCTGGCCACCGCCGTCCTGGCCCCGTCCGCGGCCGCCGCCACGGGCCACGCCACCCTGCACTGCGGGGAGGTGTTCGACGCACGCAGCGGCCGCCTGATCGGCCCGCACACGCTGGTGATCGAGAACGGCAGGATCGGCCAGATCATCAGCGGCGGCCATGCCGACGTGTATGGCGTGCCCTCGGTCGACCTGCGCGGCCATACCTGCATGCCCGGCTGGACCGACCTGCACGTGCACCTGGGCAGCCAGTCCAGTCCGCAGAGCTATTCCGAGGGGTTCCGGCTGGATCCGGTCGATTACGCCTACCGCTCGGTCGGCTATGCCGAGAAGACCCTGCTGGCCGGCTTCACCAGCGTGCGCGACCTCGGCGGCGAAGTCGCCCCGCATCTGCGCGACGCCATCAACCAGGGCCTGGTGAAGGGCCCGCGGATCTTCGCCGCCGGCAAGTCGATCGCCACCACCGGGGGGCATGCCGACCCGTCCAACGGCTGGAACTCGATGCTCTCGCACCTGATGGGCCCGCCCGGCCCGACCGAGGGCGTGATCAACTCGCCCGAGGACGCGCGCCAGGCCGTGCGCCAGCGCTACAAGGACGGCAGCGACGTGATCAAGGTCACCGCCACCGGCGGCGTGCTCAGCTACGCGCGCTCAGGCGACGCACCGCAGTTCATGCAGGACGAACTGCAGGCCATCGTCCAGACCGCCGGCGACTACGGCTACACCGTGGCCGCGCACGCGCACGGCACCGAGGGCATGAAGCGCGCGGTGCTGGCCGGGGTGACCAGCATCGAGCACGGCACCTACATGGACGACGAGGTGATCCGCCTGATGAAGCAGCGCGGCACCTGGTACGTGCCGACGATCCACGCCGGCCGCTTCGTCGCCGACAAGGCGAAGATCGACGGCTACTTCCCCGAGGTCGTGCGACCCAAGGCCGCGCGCATCGGCCAGCAGATCCAGGACACCTTCGCCCGCGCCTGGCGTGGCGGGGTGAAGATCGCCTTCGGCACCGACATGGGCGTAGGACCGCACGGCGACAACGCGCGCGAGTTCCTCTACATGGTCGAAGCCGGCATGCCGGCCGCGCAGGCGCTGCAGGCCGCGACCATCCACGCAGCCGAGGTGCTGGGCGTGGACGACCAGGGCACGCTGGAAAGCGGCAAGCGCGCCGACGTGATCGCGGTGGCCGGCAATCCGCTGGAGGACATCAACGTGGTGATGGACGTGGCCTTCGTGATGAAGGACGGCGTGATCCACAAGCAGCCCGGCGTTGCCGCCGCACCCTGAAGCATCCACGCAGGGACCGCTGCCAGGCCCCCCGCGCATGTCCGCGTACGACCGGACACGCGGAGCGCTGCCGGCCGCACAGTGCGCGGCAGGCAACCCGCATCACGAAGGCGTCCCATGATGTTCCGGGCGGCGCGGGTGCGGGCGTCGCCGCCACCGGGCCGGACCCCGCAGCGGCGCACGGCGACGCAGACCGCATCGCAGCCACACGCGCTATGGGACGCTGTCGATCCGGCAGTGTCCCCGGGCGATCTGCGGCGTTCCCCTCACGCCGCTGCCGGCGTCACGCGCTGGCAGGTACCACGCGGCCAGCGACGACGGCGGCATGCAGGTTCCAGCCCAGCCAGGCCGCGCAGGCAAGACGCTGGGCGATGGCCGCTCCGATCCAGCCGCTGGTCAGGAAGCCACAGGCGACCAGCAGCAATGCCGCGACCACGCCGACCAGCGCCAGCGCGCGCCAGTCCGCAAAGCGGCGCGTCCCGGCTGCGAGCAGCAGCGCGCCCAGCGGAAATGCCAGTGCCCAGAGCAGCCAGGCGGTGGCGTGGTACCCGCTGCGGCCACTGTCGAGCGACTCCAGATCCAGCGGCAACAGCCCCTGCGCCGCGAACGCCAGCGCCGCGAGCAGGATCAACTGCGCGCCGATGCGGGCGGGCAGCGCCGCGGCCGGGGGCAGCCGCCCACGCAGCACCAGTGCCACCCACGCACCTGCCAGGCCCGGGCCGACGAAGGCGAACAGGCCGAACACGCGCCCGTGCGGCGCCTGCAGCGCGCCCAGCATCGCCAGTGGATGGCGCAGGTGCGAGTAGCCCTCGATGGCCAGCCCGGCGAACAGCGACGCGGCCACGAACGACAGCAGCCCCGCCAGCATGGCCAGTGCGGTGATGGAAATGGAACGGGGGGACATGCCTGCTCCGCGCGTGGGGATCGGCCGCCGCCGGAACACCGGCAGCGGCCGCGCATGATCCCCCAGCGGTGCCGGACGCGGCAACGTCCGGCGCGGAGCGACGAAGCACACAGGCGCTACGGCCGCTGCCAGTGGAACACGTCCTCGACGCCGACCCCGAAGGTGCGGGCGATGCGGAAGGCCAGTTCCAGCGACGGCGCATAGCGGCCGGCCTCCAGCGCGATGATGGTCTGCCGGGTGACGCCGCAGGCATCGGCCAGCGCCTGCTGGGTCATCTCGCCACGCTCGAAACGCCAGCGGCGGATGTCGTTGCCGATTGGCGTCCCCGTCACTGCCGCTGCTGCCGGTAACGCCAGAGCACCATCGCATGCCCGGCCAGGTTGGCAACCATCAGCCCGACCAGCATCACCCCGCCAAGACGCGCACCGGACAGCATCGGCAACTGCGGCGACCCGACCGTGACCGCAGCGGCCAGCAGCACCGTCCAGCACGACGCCGAAATGCGGAACGCGCGATCGCCCGAGGCAAGGATCGCCTGATCACGCTCGTCCTCCATCGCTTCGTTACGCCGCTGCCAGTCGTAGAACGCACGCTTCCGGAAGAAGCAGGACAGGCCAAGCACACCAGCGATGCAGGCGAAACGAAAAGCCTGCGAGAACGCGTTGGTCGACTCCGGCACGATCAACATCATCGTGCCGACCAGAATCAGGCTGGAAAACAGGATCAACGCATTGCGCGCGTAGCGTTCATTGGGCGACGCAAGCACGGTGTTGGCCATCTGCGACCTCCCCGCCGCACTCCCTGTCGATCCACGCAGCGTCATACACGATCCCTCACGTAATGCCAGACGCCGACCGCCGAATGCACGGTCAGCGATGCCAGCAGCATCAGCATCACCATGCTCTCAAGCCATGCCGCCGGACGCGATGCGATCGCATCGCGCCAGCCGTCCAGACCGAGCAGTGTGGCCCCGACCAGCAGCATCAGGAGCAGCGCCATGTAGCCCGCCTGCATGCGCCGGGCCGCGATCGCCCGGTCGCGCTCGTCCGCGAGCGGCGTCGTATCGCGCCGCCGGAGCAGCAGCCAGGCCACGACGAAGACGATCAGGCCGCGGCTGGCATGGCGCGCGGTATCGCCGTCGACGCCGGCGCCATCACCGGTGAACAGGCGCAGCGCCAGATACACGCTGCCGATGCCGCACAGCGCCAGCGCGAGCCAGCTCAACGCCTCCTGCTTGCTCATCGCGAACGGCAGCGGACGCGCGTTCATGCCGCACCCCGGCCGTGCATCCGCCCCGTGGCGCATGCAGGGCGTCCGTCGCCTGCCCGCAGGATGAGCGGATGGGTCGGCTTCGGAGGGCCACCGCGCTGCAGCATCCCCATGTCAACTTCTCCAGACGAAATGTAAAAAGAACTTTACTTACGTCTCAAGCGATGTCAACTATTCTTTACATCAACTTGTATCCTCCGCCTGCAGTCACCATCTCCACGCCACACACGGAACCGGCCTGATCAATGAGCGAACTTCCCCACGTCATCGATGTCACCACCGCCACCTTCGAGACCGAGGTCCTGCAGCAGTCGATGCAGACACCGGTACTGGTCGACTTCTGGGCGACCTGGTGCGGCCCGTGCAAATCGCTGACTCCGCTGCTGGAGAAGCTCGCCGCCGACTACAACGGCGCGTTCATCCTGGCCAAGGTCGACGTGGACAAGGAGCAGCAGATCGCGGCGGCGTTCCAGATCCGCTCGGTGCCGACCGTGTTCCTGCTGATCGGCGGCCAGCCGGTCGATGCGTTCCAGGGCGCGCTGCCGGAAGGCCAGCTGCGCCAGTTCCTGACCCAGCACGGGGTGGAGCCGGCGGCACCGGCCGACGAAGCGGTCGAGACGGACGCCGCGCCGCTGGATCCGCAGCAGGAGGCCGCACGCCTGCGCGAGGCCATTGCCGCCGAACCGGACAAGGACGAGCTGAAGCTCGACCTCGCCCTGGCCCTGCTGCGCACCGGCGACACCGCCGAAGCCGAGCAGCTGCTCGACGCGCTGCCGGCCAACCTGGCTACCGACGACCGCGCGGTGCGCGCCCGCGCACGCCTGGGCTTCGCCGCGCTGCTGAAGGACGCGCCGGCGCCGGCCGCGCTGGAACAGGCGCTCGCCGTCGATGCAGGCGACCTGCGCGCCCGCCATCTGCTGGCCGTGCACCACATCGTCGGCGGCGATGCCGCGGCCGGCCTGGAGCACCTGATCGAGCTGCTGCGCCGCGACCGCACGTTCGAGGACGGCCTGCCGAAGAAGGCGCTGATCGACGCGTTCCGCATCGTCGAGGACGAGGATCTGGTCGGCCAGTACCGCAGGAAGATGGCCTCGCTGCTGTTCTGAGGGGCCAGAGGCCGCCAAGTGGCCTCTTCACCACGGTCGCCGCTGAGCGGCGACCGTGCGCGCTGGCTGGCAAAGCTGCACCGGGCCTGGAGCAGCGCACTCCGCGCGTCACCCGGCATTCCATCGCTGACGGGGTTGCCTGCGGCCGGCAGTGATCCCTGCCGGCCGATCCGTCGACGACCATGACGGTGGACTCGATCGGCGCGCTGCAGCAGAGCGCGGAGTCGGCGCTCCAGCTGACGCTGTCGGGATGGCGCGGCCTCATCCGTGCCTGCCATCGCTTGGTGGCGGCCAATGCGCTGCCGAACATGGCAGCAGGCCTGAAGCGATCACCTGGGCAGCGTCGCGGCCTTCGCGCCGGTCGCGCACCCTTCGACGTGGACGTGCACGCGACCGTGCCGGCTTCAACGCAACCGATGCCTCAGTGCGTGCGACAGCCGCCACCACTTGCCTGCAAGGGCATGCGGCGCACCGACCGGGCGCGTGTCCGCTGCCCTACATGCCCTTGAAGCGATGCAGGAAGGCACCGCTGACCGGCAGCGCCTCATCGCGGCCTTTCAGGTGCAGCGCATGCCGGCCCAGGTCGTTGCGACGCAGGCGCTCGATCGCCGCCACGCGCACCACCACGCCACGCTGGACCTGCCAGAACACGTCCGGATCGAGTCCAGCCAGCAGTTCCTTCAGCGGCGTGCGGATGATCGCCTCGTCGTCGGCGGTGACCACCCGCACGTACTTTTCCTGCGCCTGGAAGTACAGCACCTCGTCGATACCGATCATGCGCACGCTGTCGCCGACGCTGGCGCTGATCCAGCGGATCAGCCGGTCGCCGCGGGGGCGCAGGCGCTGTTCGAGATCGTCGACCAGCGCACGCAGGTCCGGGCGCGATGCATCGGCCAGGCGTGCGCGCAGCCGCTCCACCGCCTGCTGCAGCCGGTCCCGGCGCACCGGCTTGAGCAGGTAGTCGGCGGCACCGGCATCGAAGGCGCGCAGCGCGTAATCGTCGTAGGCGGTGGTGAACACCACCAGCGCGCCCTGCGCGACCGCCTCCCGTGCGACATCCAGCCCACCGACGCCCGGCATGCGGATGTCGAGGAACGCCACTTGCGGGCGATGCGTGCGCAAGGCATCGATGGCGGACAGTCCGTCCTCGCAGGCGGCCACGACCTCCAGCTCCGGCCAGGCGTCGGCCAGCAGATCCAGCAGTTCGGCGCGCTGCGGCGCCTCGTCCTCGGCCACCAGGCAGGTGACCGTCGGCGTCGTTTCGATGCTCATCCTTGCTTCTCCGCGGCGTCGCCGTCGTCCGCGGCGAGCGGCAGCTCGATCCGCGCGACCACACCGCGGCCGGCACGCGGCTGCAGGCTCAGCGACGCACGCGCACCGAAGCGCTGCGCCAACTGCTCGCGCACATTGGCCAGGCCCATGCCGCTGCCCAGGCCCGGCTTGAGGCCGGCGCCATCGTCCACCACGTCCACCCGCAGGCGCGCGTCCTCCGCGGCGACCAGCAGATCGACGTGCCCGGCGCCGGGCTGCGGCTCGATCCCGTGCTTGATCGCATTCTCCACCAGGGTGATCAGCAGCGACGGCGGAAACGGCTGCGCCCGCAGGCGTGCGTCCGCCTGCACGCTCCAGTGCAGGCGCCCGCCCATGCGCACCTCCATCAGCGCCAGGTAGCGCGCACACAGGTCCAGCTGTTCGCCCAGGGTCGAATGCAGGGCGGCATCGCCCTCGCCTTCGCGCAGGCGCGGGATCGTCGCACGCAGGAACTCGACCAGCGCATCCAGCGTCTTCTCCGCCTGCGCCGGATCGCGCCGCACCAGCGCGCGCACCGAAGCCAGGGTGTTGAACAGGAAGTGCGGCTCGACCTGGGCCTGCAGCACGCCCAACCGCAGGTCGGCATCGCGCGCCTGTTGCCGCACGGCCGCCAGTTCCTGGCCATGCCGGTGCGCGTGCCAGCGGGCGCGCTCGCTGAAGTACGCGCGCAGCGCCAGGCCGCCGCCGAACAGGCCGTAGATGACGATCAGCGCGACCAGGTTCACCGCCAGCGTCAGCGCCTTCGCCAATGCGCCCAGCTCCGGCGGCTTCGGCACCATGCCCATCTCGGACAGGCCCGGCAGGATCAGGCTGGAGATGTAGGCCGATGCGATCCGGTCGGCGAAGAAGCTGGCGACGATGCCGACCAGTACCGCCGCCACCACCGCCTTGCGCTCGATGTGCCCGGGCCAGCGCCGATAGCGCACCGCCGTCGCCAGGGCCGGCCCGGTCGTGGCCATCAGGCTGAACGCGACGAACTGGATCAGGCCGATCTTCAGGCCGACGCCGACGTCGCGCACGCTGAGCCCGCTGCCGGCGCCGATCAGGGCCGCAACGAGCGCGATGATGCTGCAGAACACCAGGCTGCGCCCGATCAGCCAGCGCAGGCTGAAGACCGGGTACTGGCGGTAGCGGCTCCACGGCATGCTGCCGCCGAGCAGGACTTCGGGCGGCAGCTGCTGGTGCAGCGGATAATCCGCTGCCTGATGCGGGTGGTCAGCCACGGTTCGTCTCCGTCAGGTCGTGAGCGTGCATCGCGATCGACACACACGGCAGGCCGGCCACGCGCGCCCGCCGCGCGAACGCGGGCGCTGCGCCGCCGGCAGACAGCGAGCCCAGGCGCAGCCGCGTCGCCAGCCGGGCATCTTCGGTGCGCGGCGCCGGCAGGCGCGGAAACGGGTCGTGACGGGAACGGCGTTGCATCGATGCGCTCATCGATCGGCGGTCGCATGCGGAGACGCATGCATCGGGCGAGACCGGGCGCAGCGCGGACACCGCCCTCACCGCTGCCGCGCTCCACGCAGTACCTGGCCGCCCTGGTGCAGTTCCAGCGACTGCACGTTGCCGGCCGCGTCGCGCGCGAAGCGCAGTTCGATCCCGAACGCGGGCGCCTCGAAGGTGTCGGCACCGCTGGCGGTCAGCGGGAACGCGCCCTGTCCGGTCGCCTGCGCCTGCAGCACGCCGCCCTGCTCGCGCACGCTGAGCACGAAGCCCGGCATCAGCGGGTACTCGCCGGCGTAGGCCTGCAGCGCCGCGGCATCGGGCGCCGGCGCGGCCGGCCTGGCCGCATCGAGACGTGTCGCCGGCATCACCGCGCCCATCTGGTGCCAGGCGAACACGTAGCTGCCGTCGGCCTTGCGCTGCGGACGCAGGATCGCGTCGAGCTGCAGCGGATGGAAATCGCCGGCATCGTCGTAGGCAAGCGCGAACTCCGGCTGCCCATCCGCCTGCGCGAACAGCGCGCCGTCGCGGACCCGCAACGTCATCGCCATCGCGCCCTGCAGCTGGTAGTCGCCGGCCAGCGCCTGCAACAGGTCTGTCGGCGCCGACACGGGATGGCGCGGCTTGCCCAGCGGGAGCGAGGCGTCGACCAGATGCAGGCCGAGGCTGCCCAGGCCGCCGATCGAATTCCACGTGGTGTCGGACAGGATCACCACGCCGCGCTGGCGCTGTGGATCGACCGACACGAACGAGGAGAATCCACCGGTGCCGCCCTCGTGCATCAGCACGGTGCGGCCTGCGACGGGCACCAGCATCCAGTTCATCGCCATCGCCGGCTGCTGCGACACCGGCTGCTGGCTCAGCGCGATCGCCGCGGCCAGCGGTTCCGGCGCACCGCCGAGCTGGCCGCGGACGTAGCCGACCATGTCGTCGAGCGTGGCCCGCACGCCGCCGACGCCGGCCAGATCGGTGGCGAAGCGCCACGCCGGCACCGGCTGCCGGTTCGGCGCATGCCCCTGGGCGGCACGGACGCCGGCCGGCGCCTGGTTCACGTAGGCGTGCTGCATGTCGAGCGGCGCGAACAGCTGCTTGCGCAGCAGTGCCTCGAGATCGCTGCCGGCACGGCGCGCGACCGCATACGACAGCACCATCGAGGCGAAGTTCGAATACTCGAACCGGCTGCCCGGCGCGCGCGTCAGCGTCACATCGCCGAGCGAGGCCAGCAGCGCCTCGGCATCGAGGTTGGCATACGGATCATCCATCGAGGTCGCACCCAGCCGCGACGGCAGGGCCGGCAGGCCGGAGGTGTGGGTGACCACGTGCCGCAGCAGGATCGGCTGACCGTCGAACGCGGGCAGCGTCGTGCCCGGCGGCAGCCAGTCGGCCAGCGGATCGTCCAGCGCGCCCTTGCCCTGGTCGATCATCTCTGCCAGCAGGGCCGCGGTCATCGTCTTGCTGACCGAGCCGATCTCGAAGGCCCGGTCGGGGCCGATGCGCTCGCGTGCAGCGGCATCGGCGCAGCTGTAGCTGCGTGCCACCCGGCCCTGCTCGATCACCGCCACGGCCATGCACGCGCCGGTGCGGTCGCCCTGCAGCCGCTGCTGGACCAGCGCCTCGAGCGTGGCATCGGTCAGCGGTGCGGCACCCGCGGTGCCGGCGACGGCGGCGAGAACCAGGCTGGCGGCGAAGCGGGTCTTCATGGTCGTGCTCCTTGGCGTTGAGCGTGCAGGCTGCCGCGTCGGGACGCCAGCCGCTGGCGCCTGCGACGAACGCCGCTCCGGCCGCGACGAATGCTGGCTGGCGGTGACCGGCGGCAGCGCTGCGCCAGTACGGCCACGGCGATGCTGCCGCTGCCCGCCATGCGGTTGGCGCTGGTGGCGGGCCGCATCAACGCCCGATCCCCTGCAGTGATGCCCGCCGTTGCCGGCGGCGGCAGCCACGGCGATCGACCGATGCCGCAACCAGGCACGGCCGCACGTTGGCAGCCGCGCCACGCAGGTGCCGGTGCGCGGTCAGACCTCGGCCAGCAGCCGCCGCATGGCCACCGCGTAGGCCGCGGCGATCGGGCCGGCTTCGGCATGGCGGCCCCCGGCGACCACCTGCCGGCCGCCGACATGCACCTCGCGCAGCAGCGGTCGGTTGCCGGAGAAGATCCAACGGTCGGCCAGATCGCCAGCGTGCGCACCGACCAGCAGCGGCGCGTCGGCATCCAGCAGCAGGCTGTCGGCCATGTCGCCGCGAAGCGAGCCGACCGCCTGGCCGGTCGCACGCGCGCCACTGGCCAGCGCGCCCTGCAGCAGGGTGTCGCCGACGCTGGGGCTGTCGGCGCGCACCGCGATGTTGCGGTGGCGGGTATGCAGGCGCTGACCGTACTCGAGCCAGCGCAGTTCCTCGACCGGCGACACCGAGATCTGCGAATCCGAGCCGACGCCCCAGGCGCCACCGGCATCGAGGTAATCGCGCAGCGGGAACAGGCCGTCGCCGAGGTTGGCCTCGGTGGTCGGGCAGATCGCCACGGTCGCGCCGCTGCGGGCGATGCCGCTGGTCTCGGCCGCGGTCAGATGGGTCGCATGCACCAGGGTCCAGCGCGCGTCGACCGGCGCGTTGTCCAGCAGCCACTCGACCGGGCGCGCATCGCGCACCGCCAGGCAGTCCTGGACTTCGCCGATCTGCTCGGCGATGTGGATGTGCAGCGGCATGTCGGCCGGCAGCGCGGCAACCACCTCGCTCATCGCCTCCGGCGGCACCGCGCGCAGGCTGTGCAGGGCCACGCCGATCCGCAGGCGCTCGTCCTCGTGTGCGCGCAGCGATGCGACCAGACGCAGGAAGCCGTCGACGTCATGGCCGAAGCGGCGCTGCCGCTCAGACAGCGGACGCCGGTCGAAACCGCCGGTCATGTACAGCACCGGCAGCAGGGTCAGGCGGATGCCGGTACGGCGCGCGGCGGCGATCAGCGCCTGCGACATCGCCGTGGGATCGGCATACGCCCGGCCATCCGGCGCATGGTGCAGGTAGTGGAACTCGCAGACCGTGGTGTAGCCGGCTTCCAGCATCTCCACGTACAACTGCTCGGCCACCGCCTGCAGCAGGTCGGGATCGAAGCGCGCGGCGATCCGGTACATGGTCTCGCGCCAGGTCCAGAACGAATCCTGCGGATGGCTCTGGCGCTCCGCCAGCCCCGCCATCGCCCGCTGGAATGCGTGCGAATGCAGGTTCGGGATGCCGGGCAGGCGCCAGCCGGCCGGCGTGCGCTGGATCGGGTCGACCAGAGGGGCGCTGGGGTCATGCATCGCGGGCGGCTCCGTGAACGAGTGCGGTAGGCTAGCGTTTCTTCGGAAACGGAACATCCCATGGACTCCTCGTCGGTTGCCATCTTCGCCGCCCTGGTCGCCGTGTTCGGCGGCATGACCACGGTCTTCACCGTGCTGCTCGCCACCCAGGTCAAGAAGAAGAAACGCGAGGAGGCCGAGAAGGCGGCGCAGGCGGCCGGCATCGGCAAGGACCTGCAGGGTGGCTGAGCGCTGGGACGGGCTGCTGCTGGGCCCGACGCTGGTCAGCCTCGCGCAGGCCGACGGCTACGGGCTGATCGAAGAAGGTGCGCTGGGCTGGCGGGACGGGATGCTGGTGCATGTCGGCACGCGCGCCTCGCTGCCCGCGTCGCCGGATGCGCTGGCAGCCGAGGTCGTGGAAGCCCGCGGCCTGGTCACGCCGGGCCTGATCGACTGCCATACCCACCTGGTGTTCGGCGGCGACCGCGCCGGCGAGTTCGAGCAGCGCCTGCAGGGCGCCAGTTACGAGGACATCGCGCGCGCCGGTGGCGGCATCGTTTCCAGCGTGCGCGCCACCCGCGCCGCCGATGAGGAGGCGCTGCTGGCGTCGGCGTTGCCGCGCGCGCGCGCACTGGTCGCCGATGGCGTGACCACGCTGGAGATCAAGTCCGGCTACGGTCTGGATCTGGACAGCGAACGGCGGATGCTGCGCGTGGCCCGGCGCATCGGCCAGGCACTGGGCATCACCGTGCGTACCACGTTCCTCGGCGCGCACGCGCTGCCACCGGAGTTCGCCGGCCGTGCCGACGCCTACATCGATGCGGTCTGCACCTGGCTGCCGCAACTGCATGCCGAGGGTCTGGTCGATGCGGTGGATGCGTTCTGCGAGCGCATCGCCTTCAGCGCCGGGCAGACCCGTCGCGTGTTCGACGCCGCGCGTGCCCTCGGCCTGCCGGTGAAGCTGCATGCCGACCAGCTCAGCGACGGTGGCGGCGCGGCGCTGGTGGCCGGCTATGCGGGCCTGTCCGCCGACCACGTGGAGCACACGCCCGAAGACGGCGTGCAGGCGATGGCCGCCGCCGGCACCGTCGCGGTGCTGCTGCCTGGCGCCTTCCACGTGCTGCGCGAAACGCAGCGGCCGCCGCTGGACGCATTCCGTGCGCACGGGGTACCGATGGCGGTCGCCACCGACTGCAACCCCGGCACCTCGCCCTTGCTGTCGCTGCGCCTGGCGATGTCGCTGGCGTGCACCCACTTCCGGTTGACGCCGGAGGAGGCCCTGCGTGGCGCCACGCTGCATGCGGCGGCGGCGCTCGGCCTGCATGACCGCGGCCGGCTGATCGTGGGCCAGCGTGCCGACTTCGCGCTGTGGGATCTGCCGCAGCCGGCCGGACTGGCCTACTGGCTGGGCGGCCAGCCACTCACCGCAAGCTGGAGCAGTGGCCGCCGGCTGGCCGGATGATCGGCACGGCCGGACGGCCGCGCAAAAAAAAACGCGGCGCCGGGCGCCGCGTTCTTTCGTCCGTTGCCGGCAGCTGGATCAGCCAGCCTTGGCGACGGCCTTCTTGGTCACGGCCTTCTTGGCCGCCGGCTTGGATGCGGTCTTCTTCGCAGCCGGTGCATCGGCACCGACAGCGGCGCGGGTCAGACCACGGCTGCGCGAGTTGCCATAGCTGGCGTTGAAGCGCTTGCCCTTGGCGGTCTTACGGTCACCCTTGCCCATACTTAACTCCTTGATTCCGTTGAACCCGTGCGGCCAATTCCGCACAACAGGCCGGGAAGCCTAGCACGCGCCCTCAGTGCGCGCAGCTGGCATCGTGAATGTGGCCATGGTTCAGCCGCAGGTTCAGCAGATGCGCCAGGCCGACCATGGTGCCGCCGAAGGTCATCGCCACCGCATGCGGGATCACCGACTCGTGCAGCGGCGCATACAGCAGGCCGGCCCACAGCGCGAGCAGGCCGGGCACCAGCACGCCCAGCGCGCGCAGGGTGCGATGGCGGCGGTAGCTCCAGCCCAGGCTGAACAGCGCCAGCAGGGTCACGAACACCACCAGCACCTGTTCGACGCTGTCGTTGAACCACAGCGACAGACCAAGCGAAGGCAGCGCCGCCAGCAGCAGCGGCGTCAGCGCGCAGTGGACGGCGCACAGCAGCGACCCGGTCGCGCCGAAGCGGTCCAGCAGGTTTCTGGGCGGGTGGGAGTGGTCCATGGCGTGCATTATGACTTCTGGGGGATACATTGTAACGTCGATATTTTATAACATTCAGACCGTCCTCATCCTCCACGGCGCTTCTGAATGTCCGTTTCCCTTCCCCGCCCCGCCCCCAGCCGCCTGGCCATCGCACTCGCCCTGGGCCTCGGCCTGCCGTTCGCGGCACTGGCGCATGAACCGACCGAGCTGTCCGCCGTCCAGGTGACCGCCTCGCCGCTGGCCGGCGATGCCGAGTCGCTCGCACGCCCGGTCGAGGTGCTGGCCGGCGACGCGCTCGATGCCGCCAAGGCCGGCACCCTGGGCGAAACCGTGGCCAAGCTGCCCGGCGTGCAGACCACCTACTTCGGCCCCGGCGTCGGCCGCCCGATCCTGCGCGGCCTCGACGGCCCACGCGTGCAGGTGCTGTCCAACGGCATCGGCAGCATGGATGCCTCCACCGTCAGCGCCGACCATGCCGCGAGCATCGAGCCGTTCCTGGCCGACCAGATCGAAGTGCTGAAGGGCCCGGCGACGCTGCTGTTCGGCAGCGGCGCGATCGGCGGCGCGGTCAACGTGGCCGACGGCCGCATCGCCCGCGACGTTCCCGACCGCCCGCTCAGCGGCCGCGCGGAAGTCCGCGGCAACAGCGTCAACGACGAACGCACCGGCATGTTCCGACTCGAAGGCGTCAGCGGCGACAACCTCGTGCTGCACGTCGACGGCCTGGTCCGCGACACCAAGGATTACGACATCCCCGGCCTGGCCAGCGCCGGACACGACGATCATGACCACGATCACGACCATGACGAGCACGCCGACGAGGACATCGCCGGCACCCTGGCCAACAGCCGGATCAAGACCCGCGCCGGCGCGGTCGGCGCGACCTGGCTGGGCGAGCGCGGCTACTTCGGCCTGTCGGCCAGCACCTACCGCACCAACTACGGCATCCCCGATGGTGCCCACGTGCACGGCGAGGACGGCCACGATCACGGGCACGACGACCACGACCACGATCACGAGGAAGAAGGCGGGCACGGCAGCGTGCGCGTGGACCTGGTCCAGAACCGCTTCGACCTGAAGGCAGGCCTCAACGAGCCGCTGTCGTTCCTGAAGAACATCAACCTGCGCGCCGGCTACAACGACTACGAGCACGTCGAGCTGGAAGGCGACGAGGTCGGCACGCGCTTCACCAGCGAAGGCTACGAGGCGCGCCTGGAGGCGGTGCAGCAGGAGATCGCCGGCTGGAACGGCGCGTTCGGCCTGCAGCTGGGCCGCGTGGACTTCGGCGCGGTCGGCGAGGAAGCGTTCGTGCCGGCCACCGTCACCGACAGCTGGGGCCTGTTCGTGCTGCAGGAAAAGCACTTCGGCCCGGTGAAGCTGGAACTGGGCGCGCGCCATGACCGGGTCGAACTGGACCCGGCCGGCGGCTACCCGGCCCGCTCCTTCGATGCCAGCAGCCTGTCGGCCGCGGCGATCTGGCAGTTGAACGACGCCTTCGACCTGCGCTTCGGCCTGGACCGCAGCGAACGCGCGCCGACCCAGGAAGAGCTGTACGCCGGCGGCATGCACGTGGCCACGCGCTCGATCGAGATCGGCGACGTCGACCTGGAGACCGAGCGCGCGCTGCGTGCCGAGATCGGCCTGCATGCGCACAACAGCTGGCTGGACGTGAAGCTGTCGCTGTACCAGAGCCGCTTCGACGACTTCATCTACCTGGCCGACACCGGCGTGGTCGAGCACGACACGCCCGTGCGCCTGTGGACCCAGGCCGACGCCACCTTCACCGGTGCCGAGGCCGAGGCCGTGCTGCACCTGGCCGACAACGCCAGCGGCGGCTGGGACCTGCGCATGTTCGCCGACACCGTCAGGGCGAAGCTGGACGGTGGCGGCAGCCGCGAGGTCGCCTTCGCCGTGCCGCACGGCGACCATGTGCACAACTACAGCGTCGAGCTGGCCAACAGCGGCTACCTGCCGCGGATCGCGCCGAGCCGCGTCGGCGCCGACCTGAACTGGACGCTGGGCGGCTTCCGTGCCTCGGTCGGTGCGGTCCGCTACGACGCGCAGGACAAGGTCGCGCAGAACGAAGAGGCCAGCCCGGGCTACACCCTGGTCGACGCGCATCTGGCGTATCGCTGGGAGCGTGCCACCGGCAACGCCTGGGAGCTGTTCCTGGACGGCAGCAACCTCGGCGACAAGGAGGTGCGTCCGCACACCTCGCTGTTGCGCGACTACGCCCCGCTCCCGGGCCGCGCTGTGGCCTTCGGCATCCGCGCCTGGTTCTGAGTTCCTCCCTCCTCGACCAGTCTGGATGGGGCGGCGCCGGCAACGGCGCCGCCTTTTTCATGTCCATCGTCCGCCCGTTGATGCTGAGCGGCATCGGGCTGTTCCTGCTGGCCACGCTGCCGCTGGCGCCGTGGCCACGCGCTGCATGGGACTTGGTCGTGGCGATCGGCCTGTGGGGCCTCTTCAGCCGCGTTCCTACCCTGCTGCAGACCGCACTGGCGCGGCGTGGCGGCGCCTCGACCGACCTCGCCCAGTCGATGCTGGTCACCGGCTGGAACCTGGCGATCGCCGGCGGCGGCCTCTGCGGTGGCATGCTGCTGGATCACCTGGGCGCGGCCAGCCTGGCCTGGACGGTGCTGCCGCTACTGCTGCTCACCACCATGCTGGCCCTGCCGGCACCGGCGGCGCTCAGAACGTGACCTTTACCGCCGGCACGTTCTGCGTCGATGCACCGTGGTACACGGCCTCGATGTTGTTGCCGTCCGGATCGAGCACGAACGCGCCGTAGTAACCGGGGTGATACGGCCGCTCGCCCGGTGCGCCGTTGTCGCGACCGCCCGCGGCCAGCGCCGCAGCGTGGAAGGCATCGACCATCGCCCGGTCGCGGGCCTGGAACGCCAGATGATGACGGCCGGTCAGCTCGCCCATCGCCGCGGCGCTGCCCGGCGTGGAGACGAACAGTTCATCGGCCCAGAAGTAGTCATCACCCTCGCCCGCCAGCGGAATGCCGAGCGTGTCGAAGACCGCCTGGTAGAAGCGCCGGCTGGCGGGCAGATCGCGCACCACCAGCTGCAGATGGTCGATCAGGCGGCCCCGGTAGAGCTCGTTGGTTTCCATTGCCTGTCCTCGCTGCGGGTTGCGCAGGTGATAGCAGCATGGCCGGCAGGTACGGGTGAAGAGCGCCCGCCCTGCACCCGTGTCGTGTTCAGGCGGCCTCGGCCGCGCACCGCGAACACAGCCCATGCACTTCCAGCGTCTGCGCCTGCGGCTGGAAGCCCAGCGCCTTGGCGCGGGCGTCGAGCTGGGCGACGACCTCGCGGTCCTCCAGCTCGACCGCGCTGTGGCACCGGTCGCAGATCAGGAACGGCACCGAATGCTGGGCGCTGTTGGGGTGGTGGCAGGCGACGAAGGCGTTGACCGACTCGAGCTTGTGCACGAAACCATTCGCCATCAGGAAGTCCAGCGCGCGGTACACGGTCGGCGGCGCATCGGCACCGGCGCCCTTGCCCTCGCGGACCTTGTCCAGCAGCTCGTAGGCCTTGACCGGCTTGCCGGCGTCGGCGATCAGGCGCAGCACGTTGGCGCGGATCGGGGTCAGCCGCAGGCCGCGCTCGGTGCAGGCACGCTCGACCGCATGCACGAACGCGTCGGCATCGTCGACGTGGTGGTGCGGATCGGTACAGGCATGCTTCTTCGCCATCGCTGGACTCCGTTCGGTCAGGCCGCTGCCACCTTGATAAGCGCCGCATCGATGCGTTTCAAGGCCTCGTCGCGGCCGGCCAGGTAGACGGTCTGCGAGATGTCGGGGCTGACCTGGGTGCCGGTGATGGCCACGCGCAGCGGCTGCGCGACCTTGCCCATGCCCAGCTCCAGTGCGGCGGCGGCGTCATGCAGCGCCTGCGACACGCCCTCGACCGTCCACGCCGGCAGCGCGGCCAGCAGTTCGCGCGACTTCGCCAGCGGCGCGTCGGCGCCGGCCTTCAGGTGCTTGGCCACGGCCGCGTCGTCGTACACGGTCAATGGCTGGTACCAGACCACCGCCTTCTCGGCCATTTCCTTCAGCGTCTGCACCCGCTCGCGCAGCGCGACCACCACGTCGGCAGGCGCCGGGCCGGCGGCCAGGTCCAGGCCCAGCTTTTCCAGCTGGTACACCAGCTGCGGGGCGATCGATTCGGGCGCGTCGGTCTTCAGGTAATGCTGGTTGACCCAGCCGAGCTTGGCCATGTCCAGGCGCGCGGCCTTGGAGTTAACGTCCTTGACGTCGAACAGCGCCACCAGCTCGTCCAGCGAGAACAGTTCCTGGTCGCCATGCGACCAGCCCAGCCGCGCCAGGTAGTTGATCAGCGCGTGCGGCAGGTAGCCGGCATCCTTGTACTGCATCACGTCGGCCGCGCCGGTGCGCTTGGAGAGCTTGGCGCCCTCTTCGTCCAGGATCATCGGCATGTGCGCGAACTTCGGCACCGGCGCGCCCAGCGCTTCGTAGATGTTGATCTGGCGCGGGGTGTTGTTGATGTGGTCGTCGCCGCGGATGACCTCGGTGATGCCCATGTCCCAGTCGTCGACGACGACAGCGAAGTTGTAGGTGGGGTAACCGTCCGGACGGAAGATCACCATGTCGTCGAGCTCGCTGTTGGCGATCTCGATGCGGCCCTTGATCAGGTCGTCGAACACCACGCTGCCATCGAGCGGATTCCTGAAGCGGATCACCCGGTTCGGGTCGTCGCGGTACGGCAGCGCCTGGTCGCGCGCGCGGCCGTCGTAGCGCGGCTTTTCCTTGGCAGCCATCGCCGCCTCGCGCATCGCGTCCAGCTCGTCCTTGGTCTCGTACGCGTAGTAAGCCTTGCCGGCGGCGAGCAGCTGCTCGGCGACCTCTTTGTATCGGGCGACGCGGTCGGTCTGGTAGACCGGGCCTTCGTCGTAGCCCAGACCCAGCCAGTCCATCGCCTCCAGGATCGCGTCGATCGCCGCCTGGGTGCTGCGCTCGCGGTCGGTGTCCTCGATCCGCAGCACGAACTCGCCGCCGCGGTGACGGGCCTCCAGCCAGCAATACAGCGCGGTGCGGGCGCCACCGATATGCAGATAGCCGGTGGGACTGGGGGCGAAGCGGGTACGGCAGCTCATGGGAAACCGGGGATCGATCACGGAAGAATCCGCCGATTCTACCGCGCCGCGCCCGGCCGCTCCCGAACACCGCGGGCGCCTGCGGGCGGACGTCACGGACGCCCGGCCCTACAATCGCGCCCATGACCACGCTGTTCGTTTCCGACCTGCACCTGGATCCGTCGCGCCCGGCGGCCACCGCCCTGTTCCTGGAGTTCCTGCAGCGCGAGGGCCCGCAGGCCGATGCGCTGTACATCCTCGGCGACCTGTTCGAAGCCTGGATCGGCGACGACGCGCCATCCGGGACCGGCGACGCGGTCGCCGCGGCGCTGCGGCCGCTGGCCGATGCCGGCGTGCCGGTGTTCTTCCAGCACGGCAACCGCGACTTCCTGCTCGGCCACGCCTGGGCCCGCCGCGCCGGCGCACGGCTGCTGCCCGACCCGGCGGTGATCTCCCTGTACGGCACCCCGGCGCTGCTGATGCACGGCGACCTGCTGTGCAGCGACGACACCGCCTACCAGGCGTTCCGTGCGCAGACCCGTGCCCCCGCGTGGCGGCAGGGTTTCCTGGCCCAGCCGCTGGAAGCGCGGCTGGCCTTCGCCGAGAAGGCGCGTGCGGCCAGCCAGTCGCGCCAGCAGGACATGAAGGCCGGCGACCGCAGCCGGTTCGAGACCGTCACCGACGTCACCCCGGCCACGGTCGAGGCGACCCTGGCCCGCTTCGGCGTCGACCTGCTGATCCACGGTCACACCCATCGCCCGGCGGTGCACACGCTGCAAGTGGGCGGCCGTACGTGCCAGCGCATCGTGCTGGGCGACTGGTACGAGCAGGGCTCTGTGCTGCGGGTCGCCGCGGACGGGATCGACCTGGCGACGATGGGCTGAACGGCATCGTGGCGCCGACGGCCGCGACTCAGCAGCCACCCGCGCGCCGCTAGACTGGCCGCTTGGCCCCCAGCAGCCCGTCGCCCGTGACCGACCGTTACCTTGACGCCAAGGCACTGGCGTTCGAAGCCCTGACCCTGTCCGTCGACGCGCGCGAGGCCTTTCTCGCACATCGTTGCGGCGACGACACCGCCCTGCGCGAGGAGGCGCGCTGGCTGATCCACGCGGCCGAAACCCTGACCAGCGAGCACTTGCTGACCGGCTGGCAGCCGACGATTCCGGACGACACGACACCCACCCTGACCGCAGGCGAGCAGATCAGCGCCGCCAGCCCCGGCCGATACCGTGTGATCCGCCAGATCGGAGAAGGCGGCATGGG
>NZ_JACVAP010000029.1 GCF_014851915.1 Xanthomonas sp. XNM01 | reverse complement strand
CGCCGCGCGACGTGCGGCCTTATGTCCGCGGGAACAAAACCGACCGTGCCGATGCCGCCGGGCTGGTGGAGGCTGCCCGCTGTCCGCAGATCAGCGAGGTGCCGGTCAAGACGCCGCGCCAACAGGGGCTGCAGGCGCTGCATCGCGTGCGTGAGCAACTCAAGGCGCAGCGCACGGCCACGATCAACCTCGTGCGCGGCCTGCCGCTGT
>NZ_JACVAP010000028.1 GCF_014851915.1 Xanthomonas sp. XNM01 | reverse complement strand
CGCCGCGCGACGTGCGGCCTTATGTCCGCGGGAACAAAACCGACCGTGCCGATGCCGCCGGGCTGGTGGAGGCTGCCCGCTGTCCGCAGATCAGCGAGGTGCCGGTCAAGACGCCGCGCCAACAGGGCTGCAGGCGCTGCATCGCGTGCGTGAGCAACTCAAGGCGCAGCGCACGGCCACGATCAACCTCGTGCGCGGCCTGCTGCGCGAGTACGGAATCGTCATCCCCGCTGGTATTGCGCGGGTGGCGC
>NZ_JACVAP010000027.1 GCF_014851915.1 Xanthomonas sp. XNM01 | reverse complement strand
CGAAGCCCTGACCCTGTCCGTCGACGCGCGCGAGGCCTTTCTCGCACATCGTTGCGGCGACGACACCGCCCTGCGCGAGGAGGCGCGCTGGCTGATCCACGCGGCCGAAACCCTGACCAGCGAGCACCTGCTGACCGGCTGGCAGCCGACGATTCCGGACGACACGACACCCACCCTGACCGCAGGCGAGCAGATCAGCGCCGCCAGCCCCGGCCGATACCGTGTGATCCGCCAGATCGGAGAAGGCGGCATGGG
>NZ_JACVAP010000026.1 GCF_014851915.1 Xanthomonas sp. XNM01 | reverse complement strand
TCTTTTAAAACTTGGAATGTAGCGAGCGTTTGAGATTATCCATCTCGACGTGTCGTTGAGGCTAAGGCGGGGACTTCGAGTCCCTAAAAATTGAGTCGTATGTTCGCGTCGTTGGATTTGTACCCCACCGACACGGCATGTAACTCCGAGGCGACTTGGGGTTATATGGTCAAGCGAATAAGCGCACACGGTGGATGCCTTGGCGGTCAGAGGCGATGAAGGACGTGACAGCCTGCGAAAAGCGCGGGGGAGCTG
>NZ_JACVAP010000025.1 GCF_014851915.1 Xanthomonas sp. XNM01 | reverse complement strand
TTAGGAGGAGACCGCCCCAGTCAAACTACCCACCATACACGGTCCCCGACCCGGATTACGGGCCCAGGTTAGAACGTCAAGCACATCAGGGTGGTATTTCAAGGATGGCTCCACTGCAGCTAGCGCCACAGTTTCATAGCCTCCCACCTATCCTACACAGACGAACTCAACGTTCAGTGTAAAGCTATAGTAAAGGTTCACGGGGTCTTTCCGTCTTGCCACGGGAACGCTGCATCTTCACAGCGATTTCAATTT
>NZ_JACVAP010000024.1 GCF_014851915.1 Xanthomonas sp. XNM01 | reverse complement strand
GACAGCCAGGAGGTTGGCTTAGAAGCAGCCACCCTTTAAAGAAAGCGTAATAGCTCACTGGTCGAGTCGGTCTGCGCGGAAGATTTAACGGGGCTAAGTGATAAACCGAAGCTTGGGGTGCACAAACCTGTTTGTGCGCGGTAGAGGAGCGTTCCGTACGCCTGCGAAGGTGGATTGAGAAGTCCGCTGGAGGTATCGGAAGTGCGAATGCTGACATGAGTAACGATAATGCGGGTGAAAAGCCCGCACGCCGAA
>NZ_JACVAP010000023.1 GCF_014851915.1 Xanthomonas sp. XNM01 | reverse complement strand
GACAGCCAGGAGGTTGGCTTAGAAGCAGCCACCCTTTAAAGAAAGCGTAATAGCTCACTGGTCGAGTCGGTCTGCGCGGAAGATTTAACGGGGCTAAGTGATAAACCGAAGCTTGGGGTGCACAAACTTGTTTGTGCGCGGTAGAGGAGCGTTCCGTACGCCTGCGAAGGTGGATTGAGAAGTCCGCTGGAGGTATCGGAAGTGCGAATGCTGACATGAGTAACGATAATGCGGGTGAAAAGCCCGCACGCCGAA
>NZ_JACVAP010000022.1 GCF_014851915.1 Xanthomonas sp. XNM01 | reverse complement strand
CCGAGTTCGGGATGGGATCGGGTGGTTCCACAACGCTAATTTCACCAGGGAGACGGTTGGAGCGTGCTGGTGTCCCTGAACAACGGGTACCGCACCGTCTCGCATTTGGTCTTGGAATGTAGCGGGCTATTTGGATTCCATCGACGTGTACGTCGAGTCCAAGGCCACTTGAGGTTATATGGTCAAGCCACACGGATCATTAGTATCAGTTAGCTCAATACATTGCTGTACTTACACACCTGACCTATCAACCAC
>NZ_JACVAP010000021.1 GCF_014851915.1 Xanthomonas sp. XNM01 | reverse complement strand
CAGCTCCCCCGCGCTTTTCGCAGGCTGTCACGTCCTTCATCGCCTCTGACCGCCAAGGCATCCACCGTGTGCGCTTATTCGCTTGACCATATAACCCCAAGTCGCCTCGGAGTTACATGCCGTGTCGATGGGGTACAAATCCAACGACGCGAACATACGACTCAATTTTTAGGGACTCGAAGTCCCCGCCTTAGCCTCAACGACACGTCGAGATGGATAATCTCAAACGCTCGCTACATTCCAAGTTTTAAAAGA
>NZ_JACVAP010000020.1 GCF_014851915.1 Xanthomonas sp. XNM01 | reverse complement strand
TTAGGAGGAGACCGCCCCAGTCAAACTACCCACCATACACGGTCCCCGACCCGGATTACGGGCCCAGGTTAGAACGTCAAGCACATCAGGGTGGTATTTCAAGGATGGCTCCACTGCAGCTAGCGCCGCAGTTTCATAGCCTCCCACCTATCCTACACAGACGAACTCAACGTTCAGTGTAAAGCTATAGTAAAGGTTCACGGGGTCTTTCCGTCTTGCCACGGGAACGCTGCATCTTCACAGCGATTTCAATTT
>NZ_JACVAP010000001.1 GCF_014851915.1 Xanthomonas sp. XNM01 | reverse complement strand
CCGCACCACGCCCGGCGAGTGCATCGGACCTGCGGGCGGCGGAATCCAGCCCTGACGCATGCGCCGGCTCCGCCGGCCATGACCGTCGACGACAACGGCCGGAGTGATCCGGCCGTTGTCGTGTCTGGGGTCGCACATGCAGAAGGTCATGCACAGGGCGTTGGCCTTCCGCAGGGTCTCCTGCCTGGATGAGCCATGCGGCGGGCGTTGCGCGCGACATTCCATACGCATCGTCAGCGGCACTCGCACCGGCATGACGCTCCGGATGCGCTGGACGACGCGCGGAAGGCGATGCAATGGCCACTTCGGGCATTGCAGCTGGATCGTGCTGTTGTGGGCGCTGCCCGTGCCTGCAGGGATGTCTGTCGGAACCAGCAGAAGGCGGGACCGGACCGAAGTACACCCATGCTCAGGGGGCGCGCCGGAGTTGCGAAGCTGCACGCGACTGAGACCGCCTCGTAACAGCACGCCGTCCATCTTCCCGGCGGCGACGCGGCGCGTCCTGCAGCAGGCGCTTCGACGCCGTTGCTTACCGTCGTGCGCGCGCCTCCGGATCGGCGCCCGCCAGCACGCATTGCCGCAACCATGCATGTGCCGGGTCCGTGTCGCGCCGTGCATGCCAGGCCTGCTGGAACGCGAAGCGCGGCAGCGGAAGCGGCGGTGCGAACGTGCGCAGGCGCGGGTCGTCCGCCAGGCCATCGAGCGCACGGCTGGCGATGGTGAGCACCAGGTCGGTGCCTGCGATGACGCGCGGCGCAGCGCTCCAGTGCGGCAGGCTCAGCGCCACCTGCCGGCGCAGGCCGCGTGCGGCCAGTGCCAGATCCACCTCGTTGGGTGCATCGGCGCGCATCGCCACCAGCACGTGCGGGCGCGCCAGCCACGCCTCCAGTGGCAGCGCGCCACGCCGGGGCAGGGTGGCGCGGTCGGCGATGCAGGTGAACCGCTCCTCGAGCAGGGTCTGGCAACGGATCGGCTCGGGGGCATCCGGGAAGACGCCGCATGCGAGATCGATTTCGCCGTCGGCCAGCTGCGCAAGCATTGCGTCGCGGCTGGCCTGGCTGATCGCCAGGGCGATGCCAGGCGCCAGCCGACGCAGGTGGTCCACGACGGATGGCAGCAGCAGGTGCGCGCCATAGTCGGACAGCGCCACACGGAACGTGCGCACGGCGGTCGCCGGATCGAACGCGTCGCCGCGCAGCAGTGCCCCGAGCTGGCCCAGTGCGCTTTCCAGCGGTTGCCGCAGCGCCTCGGCGCGGGTGGTGAGCTGCATCTGCCGTCCCCGGCGGACCAGCAGCGGGTCGTCGAACAGCGCGCGCAGCTGCGCGAGCGCATGGCTGACCGCCGGCTGGCTGCGGTGCAGGCGCGTGGCCGCTCGGGTCACATGGCGCTCTTGGAGCAGGGCATGCAGCGCCAGCAGCAGGTTGAGATCGATGCGTCGCAGATCATCCATGCGCCGAATGATGCGTGTGCATACTTCGAATTTCCATCAGTGCAACCGATTGCCGACGATGGCGGCCTCTCCCGCACCGCAGGTCCGTCGCCATGCCTTCTTCGTCTTCCCTGTCCGCCCTGGTTCCGATGCTGGTCGCCGTGGTCGCCGGCGCAGCGGTGCCCTTCCAGGCCGCCGGCAACGCCGCGCTCGGCCGCGCGCTCGGCCACCCGCTCTGGGCCACGCTCGCCTCGCTGCTGGTCAGCATGCTGGTGGTGCTGCCGGTGCTGGCGATCCTGCGCGCGCCTGCGCCCACGCTCGGGCCCGCGCTGCATGGCCCGGCATGGGTGTGGCTGGGCGGGGTGGCTGGCGTGGCCTACATCACCGCCGCACTGATGCTGACCCCGCGGATGGGCGCGTCGGCGTTCATCGTCAGCGTGATCGCCGGGCAGATGCTGGCGTCCCTGCTGATCGACTCCACAGGCCTGATGGGCCTGCAGGCCCGCCCGGTCGGTGGGCTGCGCATCGCCGGTGTGGTCCTGATCCTGCTGGGCATGGTGGCGGTGCAGCTGGATCGCCCTGCGCCCGGCTCGACCGACAGTGAGGCGACTCACGTCAGGCGATGAGCGGCGCACCGATGCGAGGCGTCAGCGCGTGCATCCCGGTTGTCGGCCGTCGCACCACGACCGCGGCAAGGACTGCCCCACGCATGCATCAGGAAGACTCCGGCCCCTCACGGGGCCGGAGCGGTACCTCACGGAGCGGCGTGGATCAGTAGTCGTACCGGACCGTCAGGCGCAGCGCGCGTGGCGACTGGTAGTTGACGTCGTTGAGGTAGTTGCGGCTGATCACGTCGCGGCTGGCTTCCTTGAACTCGTTGTACTCGGTGACCTTGTCGTTGTTGAACAGATTGAACACGTCCAGCTTGAAGCGCAGCCGGTTGTCCGCCCAGTCCGGTACATAGGCCGCGCTCAGGTCGAACGTCCAGGTCCAGGGCGTGCGGCCCTGGTCGCCACGCTGGTGCAGCTCGCGCGTGCCGTCGTCGTCGAGGCAGTAGAAGCTCGAGCCGGAATAGCTGCTGAGCGTGCCCGCATCCGGCTGGGCGATGCCTTCCAGCGGGATGTAGCCCTGGCAGTTGATCGGTCGGCCGGACTGCACCAGCAGGTTGCCGCCCAGCTGCCATTCCGGGGTGAACGTGTAGGCACCGAACAGCTTGAGCGTGTGCTGCCGGTCGTTGGGCGTTGGTCCGTAGGTGCCGTCGGTGAACAGACGGTGGTCGAAGTCCTGGGTCAGGCCCGGGTCCTCCTGTTCCAGCGTCGAGTTGACGTAGCCCTCGACGTTGCCCCGTGTCCTGGCGAAGGTATAGGAGCCCTGCAGGTTGAACCTCTCACCGGTGCGCTCCCAGAACAGCTCCAGCGCGGTGTAGGTGCGCTGGTACTCCGGCAGTCCCAGGTAGGACGCGGGCAGGGTGGCCAGTTCCACCGTGCCATCGCCATCGAGGTCGACATTGAGGGTGACGTCGCTGCCGGGATTGAGGAAGTAGCAGCCGGGCACCGAGGCCGGGTCGAAGTCGTCGTAGCCGTTGTCGGCCGCCCAGTCGATCCATGCGTTGGTGGTGCAGGTGTCGTCCATGCCGGATTTCACCTCGCGGCGGGTCAGGCGGGCGCCTGCCATCCAGCGGTCGGTGAGCTGGACCTGGGTGCCCAGGATCAGTTCGTCCTGGTACATCGGCGAGAGGTTGGTGGAGGCGACCGAGGCCGGGTTGGGTGCGCTGCGCGAGCCGTTGATCTGGGTATCGCCGATCTGCGCGCCCTGTCCGAGCGGCCGCCCGTCCGCCTCGTTCCAGCCGGTGGCGTAGTACCAGGTGTTCTCGCGGTACTCCGAACCGGTGGCGCGGATGCTGGAGTTGGTGGCCACCGGGATGTAGTAGCGCCCCAGCGTGCCGAACAGCTTGAAGCTGGCATCGCCGCTCACATCCCAGGAGAAGCCCAGGCGCGGTGCGACCTCGAAGTCCGATTCCACCCAGGCGATGCCATCGCCGTTGCGGCTCTCGAACTTCTCGCCACGCAGGCCGATGTAGGCCAGCAGGGTGTCGGTGACCTGCCAGTTGTCCTCGACGTAGAAGGCGCTGTTGATGTTTTCGTAACTGGAGCTGCTGGTTTCCAGGTAGCGCGAACGCGCGTAAAGCGAGCCGGGTGCGACCAGTTCGCCATTGACCGTGCGGCCGGGCCTGCCGGCGAACGCGCCGGTGGCCACCGCATTGGTCGGCACCCGGTAGTAGGCCCAGTTGATGCCGCCGGCATAGGTCTGGCCGCGATGGCTGGAGTCGTAGGTGTCGCGGTCCACGCCGAAGCGCAGGCGGTGGTCGCCCAGCACCCACTCGGCATCGACCCGGAACGCCTTGCGCACGTCCTCGTCCGGGGCGGCGTCCTGATCGGGAATGGTGCTGATGGTGCCCGGGTTGCAGCCGATGTAGCGGTCCAGCACGCTCGTGGTCAGGCCGAAGCTGTAGGCCCACGGGCACTCCGAGCCGGGTCCGGCGGCGGGCAGGCGCGAGGAGATCAGGTTGCTCAGGTAGCCGTACTGGGCCGACAGGGTGAAGGTGTCGGTGACGTAGCCGGTGTATTTGAGGATGCCGATCCTGCCGCCATTCTCGATCTCGTACTGCTCGATCGGCGCTTCGTGGCGGCCGATGTTGTAGCGGTTGCCGCCATCGGCGGTCGGGTCGTACTCGTAGGTGTTGTAGCGGGTCCGGTACTGGTTGTAGAGGCCGGTGAACTCCAGCAGGTTGCTGTCGTTGATGTACCAGTCCAGCTTCAGCAGGCCTTGCGGGCTGGTGTTGCTGGTGCGCTGGCTGGTCAGGGCGCCGAAGCTGTCGCCCGTGTTCCTGCGGCCTTCCGCGATCGCGAAGAAGAACAGCCGGTCCCTGATGAGCGGTCCGCTGGCGTAGGCGGAGTACACCGTGCTGCTGGAGGCATTGTCGCTGCGGTACACGTACAGCGGATCGGCTGCATCCGGGTCGCGTTCGCGGACGTCCTTGCCGGGCTCACGGCCCCAGTCGGGCGTCCATTCGACGCTGCCGCCGTAATGCCAGTCGTTGGAGCCGGCCTTGGTCACGATGCTGACGATGCCGCCCAGCGAGCGGCCGTACTCGGCGCCATAGCCGCCGGTCTTGACCTGCAACTGGGCGATGCCCTGGAACGGCAGGTCGGCGAACGACAGGAAGGTGCGCACGTTGGTCACGTCGAAACCGTTGATGTAGTAGCCGTTCTCGGCCACCGACGCGCCACCGAAGGACGCCAGGTTGCCGCTGCCCATGCCGCTGTCGCCCCTGACCGTACCCGGCGCCAGCAGGGCCACCGACGACACGTCGCTGGCCACCGGCAGCGAGATCAGCTGGTCGGAGGTGAACACCGACGTCGACTCGACCGAGGACAGATCGATCGGATTGAGCGCGCGTGCCCCCTGCACGTTGACCGCACCCAGATCGGTCGTGGCACCGAACTGCACCTGCACACCGCTGCCGACTTTGACCTCGACCTCGCGGGTCTGGCCGTCGCTGGTGATGACGTACCTGCCGGTCGGGAGCTGGGTGAAGGTGAAGCGCCCGTCGGCGGCCGCGCTGATCGACCGGCTCAGTCCGGTCTGCGGACTGGTGATGACGATCGTCGCGCCGGGTTGCCCGCTGCCGAAGATCGATCCCACTGCACTCTGCGCCTGTACCCCGCCGGCCACGCAGACGCCCAGCGCAAGACTCAATGCGGTGCGCTTGACGTTCCTGGACAGCGCACGATGGACCCCGAATGTCGCCATGATGATTTCTCTTGAAAAGTCGCCGATCCCCCGGACCTGGAATTCCAGGCCGAAACGTCCCCCACCGTGTCCAAGGCCGGCGGCGGTCGATCGCATCGTGCGAGCGGACCGTCCCTCTCCCATGTCGGCTTCGTTACGGAAGGTTGACGAAATACTGCGCGTCGCCGGGGCCGTGCTGGCGTTCCCATTTCGCCTGATGAGATAGCCAACGGTGCTCATGAGCGGAGGGAATGTCGGTGCCGGCCACGGGGAGGGATGCACGGGCGGGGACGTTCCGGTGCGTGCATGGCGCCTGGTGCTGGCTTCGACGGATGAGGCGCGTGCTTTTCGGATGCGCTGCATGCGCGGGCGGCATCCATGGCGTCGACGTGCCGCGCCGACCATCGAGCAGAGCGTTCGCTGCCCGGTGATGCGCGGTCATCGGCTGTCCGCGCACCGTGCAGGGTGATGGCGCCATCGAGAACGCCCGCTGCGATGCACCGGTTGCGTCACGGGCCTGGGCACCGCACCTGCGTCGTGATGCGTCTCTCGGCCTCGGGGTCGCAGGACAACGCGTCGATGCCGGCACATGCACGGCACCGGTCGCCATGTGGCGAAGGGGCGGCACAGCGGCTTCATGGCGTTTTGTAACGGAAAGAAATGGCGTGTGCGCCGGTCTCTCGTGGTGGCTAGGATGGCCGGCCGCGCGTGCAGGGCTCTGCCATCGGTGCGCAGCCTCGCGTCCGCCTTGCCATCCGCGCGCCGCGACCGGTGCGCATTCCGTACGAGATCCACCTTGAAACTGTTCGGCCCGCTTTACACACGCGCACTGCGCTGGTCCGCCCACCGTCATGCCACGCGCTACCTCGCCGGCATGAGCGTGGTCGAAGCGATCGTGTTCCCCGTGCCGCCCGAGGTGATGCTCGCGCCGATGTCGCTGGCGCAGCCGCGGCGGGCGATGTGGTTCGCCACGGTGAGCCTGGCCGGATCGCTGTGCGGCGCCCTGGTGGGCTACGCCCTCGGCCATTTCGCCTACGAGGCCGCGCAGCCGCTGATCGATGCGCTGGGATGGCGCGCGGCGATCGACGCGCAGGTCGAGCAGCTCGGCCGGATGGCCACCGAGTCGCCGTGGAAGGCGTTCTGGCTGCTGGTGCTGGTCGGATTCACCCCGATTCCGCTGAAAATCTTCACCTGGGCGTCGGGCATCGTCGGCGTCCCGCTGCTGCCGTTCCTGCTCAGCATGGCGATCGGCCGCGGCAAGCGGGTGTATCTGCTCGCGCTGGTGCTGCGTTTCGGTGGCGCGCGCGCGGGACGTCTGCTGGAGCGTTGGGTCGAGCCGGTCGGCTGGGCGTGCACCGCGCTGCTCGGTCTGGTTGCGGCGTGGGTGGTCTGGAAGGCGCTCGCCTGAAGGCGTGCGCCGCGCATCCGGTGCGGTCCGTCGCCCGGACCGGCGACGTTGGAGCGCGTGGATGCGCTCGCCGAGTCACCACGCCCCCTGCGCCCGCCGGGCAGCATTCCGGGGCAGGCGCCGCATCCGGCGATCGTCGTTCCGGTTCAGTCGGAGCCGCGTCGCCAGGCCACGCGCGCCTGCGCCTCGACGAAGCTCCAGGCCACGAAGCGGCTCTGCTTGCTGCCCTGCGCCATCGCCACTTCGCGCACATCCGTTGCGCCGGCCTGGCGCAGCTGGGTACGCAGCGCGGGAAGATGCTCGCTGCGTGCGACCAGGCTGCTGAACCACAGCACCTGAGCGCCGAATGCGACGCTTTCGCGGACCATGCGGCGCAGGAAGTCGGCCTCGCCGCCGGTGCACCACAGTTCGTGCGCGTGGCCGCCGAAGTTGAGAGGGCCCGCCGTGCCGTTCGCCGACGCGCGAGGCGATGCCTTGCCGAGCTGGCGAACCTTGCGCTGGTTGGCGCTTGCGGCTTCGGCGGCGGAGGCGTGGAACGGCGGGTTGCACAGGGTCAGGTCGAAGCGGTCGCCGGCGCGGACCACGTTGCGGAAGATGTGCCGGGGCTGCGGTTGCAGGCGCAGCCCGATCGCCTTGTCCAGCCGGTTGGCCTGCACGATGGCCTCGGCGACCTGCAGCGACAGCGGCGCCACGTCGCTGCCGACGAAGCGCCAGCCGTACTCGGCGTGGCCGAGCAACGGGTAGATGCAGTTCGCGCCGACACCGACGTCGAGCACGTGCACGGAGGAGCCGCGCGGAATCGTGCCGTCGCCGGTATCGGCCAGCAGGTCGGCCAGGCCGTGCAGATAGTCGGCGCGGCCGGGGATCGGCGGGCACAGCGCGCCATCGGGCAGATCCCAGTGCGCGATGCCGTAGTCGGCGCGCAGGATCGCGCGGTTGAGGGTGCGCACCGCCATGGGGTCGGCGAAATCGATGCTGGTCTCGCCGCGCGGGGTGGTGATCAGATGCGCGGCCAGGGCCGGATCCGCTGCGACCAGCCGCGCGAACGCGTAGCGGCCCTGGTGCCGGTTGCGCGGATGCAGGACGGTCCCGGCGCTGGCGGGAGGAGCGGGGCGGGGAGGGCGGCGGGTCATGCGAAGCGGTGCGGCTGGCGGATGTCGACGTGCATCATCCACATCGCCGCCGGTGTTGTCGCGTGGAGCGACATCGCCTGCCTTGGCGGAGGCGTGCGTGCGGGGCTGCGTGGGCCGTGGCGCGACCGGCAAGCCGCACCCGCTCCGGCATCGGTCCGGATGATGCTGCGCTAGAATCGCGCGCCGTTGCCTCGTGGCATCGCAGAGTGCTCAAGGAAGGCATGACATGCGTCATCTGCTGGTCGTCGTCGCACTGCTCGTCTCGTTCCCGGCATCCGCCGGCTGGCTCGCCGATCGCGCCATCATGCGCGAGCTGAAGCGGGCCGTGGCCACGGCAGAGCAGGAAGCCGTCGATGATTCCGCCACGCGCACCGACTGCACCTCCCGTCCGAAGATCTGGCGTGCGCCGATCCGCAGCCTGACGCAGGAGATCCAGGTCAAGCGCTGCGATGTCGTCTACTACTACACGGCCGGATACGCCGCAGCGGTCGGCGATCTACTGCCGGTGGGCTTCGTGGTGGACACCACCTTCGACGGCACCGAGAACCTCACGACGGGCGAGTTCACCGGCAGCATCGTGGCGTCACCCGAGCGGGCACGCTGATGCGCCCACCGGCGCGTCCCTGCATGTCGCGCCCGTCCGCGAAGGCACGACGCCCGCGCGTCCAACTGCCGGCCGCGAAACGCCCCGCCGGAGCGGGGCGTTCGCGTACCTGCGCAATGCCGGTTCGTGGGACCGCCCCGCACCCCGGCACGCAGGCCCGGTGATCCCGGCTGCCCGACGCGTCAGCTGTCCGGCAGCGCGCACTTCATCTTCGCGTCGACGTAGTAGGGCTTGGGCACGTCGGGATTTTCGCTGGTCTTCTCGAACACCACCTCGAACGACTCGGCATCGGGCGTGCCGCGACGTTCGGTGCAGGCCTTCTCCAGCTTTTCCTTGACCCCGGCGATGCCGGCATCGCGGTTGGCGCCATCGGCGCTGTTGCTGAGAGTGACGGTCTCGGCGAAGGCCAGCGGGCTCAGGCCCAGCAGACAGCCCGCGGCGGCGATGGCGTACAACTTCCTCATGGTGGTTCTCCTTGCAGGTTCGATGATCGATCGCGCAGCCGATGCATGTCTCCACGCGTGCGTGGGCGCGGATGCGCCGGGGTGGAGCCTAGCGGGCGCCGGTTAACGCCTTGTATGGAGGATGTCATCGCGCGCCGGGGCCGTTCATCCCGGGCCGGGTCGGATGTCGCGCAGCGCGTGCCGCGGCCGTCAGGCGACGTGGCTGTCGCGGCGCGTCGCGTGCTTGATGGCGTACATCGCACGGTCGGCGTGGGCGAGCAGGCCGGCCGGATCGCTGCCGTCGTCGGGAAAGCAGGCGATGCCCACGCTGGCGTCGATGTGGAACGGCTGGCCGGCGAGCGGATACGGCTGGCGCAGCCGCGCGCGCAGCGCATCCGCGGTCCGGCGCGCGGCGACCGCGTCGCCGTACCCGGGCAGCACGACCACGAACTCGTCGCCGCCCAGCCTCGCGGCGATCTCGCCAGGCCGCAGCGACTGCGTCAGGCGGCCGGCGACTTCCTGCAGGAGCCGGTCGCCGGCCGCGTGGCCGGCGCGGTCGTTGGCGGTCTTGAAGCCGTCGAGATCGATGTAGAGCAGCGCCAGCCCCGCGCCGGTCGAACGCGCCTGCGCGAGTTCCCGTTCCAGCACGTGCTGGAGGCGATGCCGGTTGGGCAGGCCGGTCAGCGCATCGTGGCTGGCGAGGTGTTCGAGCGTCTGCTCGACGCGACGCAGTTCGGTGACCTCGCGCCCGACCCCGATGCGCACGCGATGCTCGGCGTTCCACAGCGCCGACCATTGCATGTCCACCAGGTGGCCCTGCCTGTGGACGTAGCGGTTGCGGAAATGGCGCTGGATCGCGCCTTCCATCACCTGCTCGGCCTCGCGGAGGGTGTCGGTGTGGTCGTCGGGATGGATGAAGTCGAAGACCGGCCGCCCGACGACGTCCCCCGCGCAATAGCCGAGGATGCGCTCGAAGCCGGCGCTCACGAACAGGTAGCGGGATCGCGTATCGACCACGCAGACCGCGTCGGGCAGGAGGTCGAGGACGGAGGCGAGGGGCGGCAGGGTCGAGGTCATCGCGTCGCAGGGTGCAGCCGGGAGGGATGCAGGCGACAGCGCTCCCGCGGGTGCGCGCCACATGCGTGGGGCGGCCGCTCCCTGGCCCGGCCGCCGCGGATCGGAGTGGCCCCCGCCGCGGACAGCTGGCGCCGATCTTACCCGGGGCCGCGTCCGCCGTCTGGCATGGACCGGCGTTCATGCGCCACCGAAGGTGCCGGCGCTTCCGGCGGAGCGGGAGCCTGGCGATGGCCTCTTGAAGACGCCGCCGCAGGAGCAGACCGCGCGTGGCTGCCGGCCGGAAAATGCTGCACGCGCTCGGTCCATGTCGCCCCGCTGCCGTGCCGGCCCACCTTGCCGGCAGGCGCTCGATGACGAGTCGGCATCGGCCAGGATTCGCGCGCGCCCACCCGGACGGCATGGCGGCCGGACGCGGCCTGTTCGAAGCGGATGGCGGCGAGGCGCCGGCCCCTGTTGCCGGTGTCGCCCCGCCTGCCAGCCTGCCGACGAACGGACGGACGATCAGCGTCGGGCGCGTCCCCGGCCAGGAGTCGGCCGGGATGGCGAGCACCGCGTCGCCGTCGCTGTCGCCGCGCGGTACGCCGGGCGCTGCGCTGAGGTCGCCGTCGCGGGCATCGGGCAGGTCCGCATCGAGACCTGCGTCCATGCTGCTGCCGGTAATGGCCGGAATGCGGTCACTGGACGGGCCGTTGGCTGCCAGCGCGACCGCGCAGAAGCGCGCTGGCAGCCGCGACCGGGACTGTCTGCCGCAGGCGCGCAGCGACGCCGGCACCACCAGCGTCGGGCCTGACATTGCGCTCGCTTGCGGTGTCCGGCCGCATCGGGCGTTCCTGCGTCGGACCGGGCGCTCCAGCGCTGCATGCCCGTGCCGATGGATGGGCGGGCAGGCGCGGCGCTCAGCCCTCGCGCTGCACGCGCTCGCGGTAGGCGCGCACGTTGTCGCCGCGGATGCGCCTGGCCTGGGTACCGGTGATGGTGTCCACCTTGCGGTCGCTGCCGGTGACCGGCTTGGCGTCGATGCTGGTTTCGCGCTCGAACGCGTGCGACTTGTCGGTGTTGCGGTAGTACCGGTACAGCAGCCAGTACAGGGCCGCCGCGCCGGCCGGGCCGGCCGCGAGCAACCAGAGTCCGCTGTCTTCGCTCATGCGGTGGCCACCAGGATCCAGAGGGCGAGGGCTTCGATGACGGTGCCGGTGCCGAGGGCGGCCAGCAGCAGCTTCCACTGCTGCACGGGCACGCTGCCCATGGTCTCGCCGGTGCGGCCGTTCACCGCGATGTAGTGCAGCATGCCGCCGTTGCGGCCGGGCTGGTGGTAGGAGTACAGCCAGACCGGCAGGTACATCGAGACCCAGCGGGTCCCGTGGACCTCCAGCCGCTCGCGCTCCCAGCGCACCCCGCGGTCGTAGCGGCGGACCGAACCCTCGACCTGCGCACGCGCGATCGACAGCAGCTGGTCCTCCAGCCGCGGACGCAGGTGCTCGACGTCCTGGTTGCGTTTTTCCGAGCTGAAACCGGCCAGGTAGGAGGCGTTCCACTTCACCGCGTTCTTGGTGTCGAACGGCAGGATCGCGTTGATGATGTTGTTGGTGTTGGCTGCGGTATCCAGATTGCCGCGTTCGGCGGACGACTCCAGCGGCAGGTCGTCGACGGTGAAGTCCACCTGCCGCTCGACCTGGTAGATGTCGGCGTCGTAATAGGTCTTCTTGTTGTTGTCGGTGCCGCGCGTGTACTCGCGCGTCTTGATCTCGCCGCGGCCGGACACGGCGGCGCTGACGTTGCCGTCGACGATCATGTAGGGCAGGTACACGCCGACCACGTTCTCCGGCGTGAACTCGTCCTTGAACGCCTTCAGCGCGAACAGGCGCCGCTTGTCGACGAACTGGCGGATGCGCGCGACCGCGTCGTCCTTGGAAATGTGGAACGGCAGCACCGCGTCGGGCACGGCGCCATTGGCCACCTGCTCGTTGATGCCGAACACGTGCCGGCACCAGTGGCAGCGCGCGGTCATCGTGCTTTCGGTGTTGACCGTGACCTCGGCGCCGCAGCCGCTGCACTTGAAGCTCACCAGGCTGGCGGCATCGACGTCGATGTCGCGCGCGCCCGACGCGACCACCGTGCCGCGCAGCTGGTCCAGGCCCTCGCCGAAACCGAACGCCTCCTCCACGCGCGCGCCGTGCCATTCGTGCCGGCAGTACTGGCAGACCAGCAGGTCGGTGCCCAGGCGCGGGCGGATGTCGGTGGCGCCGCATTTCGGGCAGCGGTTCAGGCCGTCGCGCAGCTCGGCGGCGGCGGTGTCGATGGCCAACGGATCGGGCGCCTCGAGTTCGGCGCGGATCGGGTCGGGCAGGGTCGCCGGATCGAGCGGCAGCGTGCCGGGCAGCGGCGGCACCTCCCGCGGCGAACCGGGGCCGGCGACGGGTGCCGCCGGCAGCGGTGGCGGCATCTTCGGATCGGACATGGGCGGTGCGCCTGCGCTTACAGACCCAGCGCCTTCGCCTTGGCGGCGTCGTAATCGGCCTGGGTGATCAGCCCCAGGTCCAGCATCTCCTTGGCCTTCTTCAGCTTCGCCACCGGATCGTCGGCCGCCGGCGCGGCAGGTGCCGCCGGTTGCTGCAGGCCGGCGATGCCGCCGGTCATGCCGGTGGCCATGCCGAGGCCGACGATGCCGGCCGCGCCGCTGTGTTCGCCGGCCGACTGGATGCCCTGGGCGACGCTGGCCTGCAGATTCGAATTGCCGCGCGCGCCGGACAGCGCGTCGGCGCGCTGCACCGTCTTCAGCAGTTCACGGGTGTTGGCGTCGTACTCGATCGAGACGATGGCGGTCTTGACGATGGCCAGGCCGCGGTCGGACTGCCACTGGTAGGCCTGCTCGACCGCGTCGGACAGGCTCTTGGCGAAGCCGAGCGAATCCTGCTGCAGCCTGGTGATGCGGTTGCCCTTGCCCGGATCGTTCGTGTACAGGCTGAAGGCCGGCGCAAGCGAGCCGACGACCTCGTTGAACAGCTGGCTGGCGGCGGCGTTGTCCAGGTCGGTGAAGTCGAACACCTGGCCCGGCTGCAGATAGCGTGCAGGCACGAAGTTCTTCACGAACAGGATCGGGTCGACGATCTTCAGCGTGTAGGAGCCGCGCGTGACCGCGCCGACCTGGGTGCCGAGGAAGCCGTCGTCCCAGTAGATCTCGGACTGGGTGCCGAAGCGGTTGTCCGGCAGCTCCTTCAGCGTGACGAAGAACGCCAGCTGCTGGCTGCCCGGCTGGCCGCCGAACTTGAAGCGCTCCCAGCTCTGGCGGATGAACGGGCTGACGATGCCGTCGCCTGCGAAGATCGACTGCGAGTTGGTGTCGTCCGAGCGCCACTCGTAGCCGCCGGCCTCGGCGACGAAGCCGGTGATCGCGCCGTCCTGCATCAGCAGCAGGCCGTAGCCTTCGGGCACGACGATCTTCGAGCCGTTGCTGATGATGTTGGACGAGCCGCTGGTGTTCGAGCCACGGCCGGCATTGGTGCCGCGCGGCACGGCGGCGAACAGCGCCGCGGTCGACGGCAACCCGGCCGGTACGGTCAGGAAGTCCTTCCACTGGTCGGCCAGCACGCCGCCGACCGCACCCTTCACCGCCTGTACCAGACCCATGACCACTCCTGCGCGTCGTCGGCGGGCCGGGTGCCCGCCATTGCGGCCAACTATACCGATGCGTGCACGGCCGGAAAGGGCGCGGCCGGGCGTCTGCGGGTTGTCCGGCTGACCGTGGTGGCGGGAGCGGCAGGGATGGCGCGCGCCGGGGGCGAGGGGGGCCGTTTGATGGAGCAGGCGCTGGCGGCGCGATGCAGGCGAGGTCGCGCAGGCCCACCGCCAGAGGGCGCGTGTGGTCGGGCGCCGACCTGGCCCGCACCGGGCAGGCCGTCCCGCGTGGTGCCGGCAGATGCATGCCGCAAGGCGCGGACCGGTGAGCGTCCTGCGCGCGGTGCCGTCGGTGCGCTACCGTTGATTCCGGTTCGCCGCCATGAGGAGATGCGGATGCAGTGGATGGCCTGGATCGTCGTTGCCCTCGCTGGACTCGCCACCGTCGGCTGCCGTGGCGGCGTCCGCGACGCGCCCGCGCCCGTACCACCGCCGCCGTTGGATGCGCCGGCCAAGGTGCCGGCCGACGTCGTCGTGTCCACCAACGAGCCGTTCTGGCAGTTCACCGTGTCCGGCGAAACTGCGCTGCTGGTCGGCATCGACACGCGGCGCCCGCTGAGGCTGACCTCGAACAAGGTCGTGCTCGATGGCCGGGTGGTCACGGCCGCCGATGCCGACGGCAGCATCGAGGCGCGGCTGGCCGGACGGGCCTGCCAGGACTCGATGTCGGGCGCGTGGTTTCCCTATACCGCCCGCCTCACCCTGGCCGATGGCACCCAGGCCTCCGGCTGCGCCCGCGGCATCGACGACCCACCGCCTCGGCCCTGAGGCACACGATGTGGCGGCCTGCGCCGGTGCCGGCAGGCGGTATCGGAGCCCCGCCTCGGGACGGCCGCTGCGTTTGCAGCGGTATCGCGGCTGCGTCCGTGACGCGTGTGCCGGATGACCTCACGCGCATGCAGGGGCGACGTGCACGGCGCGGCGGCAACGCCATCCGCGTGCCGGATGCGCTCGCGTGCCGTTCGTCCGTCAGCGGAGTTGCCAGGTACCGGCGCCCGGGACCGCCGCGTGCGCGATGCACCGCGCTGCCACCGTCCGTTCACGTTGGCCGGTGCGACACTCGCTGCAGCCGACGCTGCCAGATGCGGCGGCGTGCGGCGCCCATCCGTGGAGGAACCGATCATGCGTCCGACGCATCTTGCCGCTCCGCTTTTCGCTGCGCTCGCACTGCCGCTGTGCGCGCTGGCCGGCCCACAGACCACCGCCGGAGGTGCGGACATGACCCAGACAGCCCCCGCCACCGATGCTCCCGCCGTCCAGGGCACCTGGCGGCTGGTGTCCTACGAGGTGGAGGTCAAGGCGACCGGCGAAACCTTCCCGCCGATGGGCGACGCGCCTACCGGCTACACGATCTTCGCCCCTGAGGGACGCGTGTGGTTCATGCTCACCGGGGAAGGCCGCGAGCCCGGCGAGAGCGACAGGGAAAAAGCCCGGCTGCTGGAAACGGTGATCGCCTACACCGGCCGCTGGCGGATCGAGGGCAACGACTGGATCACGGCGGTGGACGTCGCGTGGAATCCGGCCTGGGTCGGCACCGAGCAGCGTCGCCAGTTCAAGCTCGACGGCGATCGCCTGCAGGTGCTCACGCCCTGGCGGGTGATGCCCAACTGGGCCGACAAGGGCGAGACGCGCAGCATCATCACCTTCCAGCGCGCGACCGAAACCCGCTAGGCGTCTTGCCGGCCAGGTGTCTGGCAGGTGCAGGGCCGGCAGGTGCGCTGGACAGGTCTGCAGGCCAGCCGTGGTTCGATGCCGGTTGGCGGATCAACGCGTCGGGACCGCAGTGCCTCGCTGGCTGGCGGAGGCTTTTCACCTGCGCCGCGACGCCCGCCAGGCGCGTCGCGCGAGGACGCGCCGGAACCCGACCCCGATCCCGCCGACGCCGACGCTGCACAGCATCAGGCCGCTGCCGATGGGGCCGGGACCGGATGCGCTTCCCGCGAGTGCCATCAGCAGCATGCTCATGCCGAGCGCGACGGCCAGTACGCCGGCCACCAGCACACTGCCCCCCGGCATCGGGCCGGCCTCACCGACGCGCGCGCGCTCGGCCGCACGGGCGCGCCGGGCGCGGCTCAGCAGCATCAGCGGAACGAAGGCCACCGCACCGAGGACCGGCACGAGCCATTGCATGGTGTCGCGATCGAACGGACCGGCCACCACACCGGCCAGCATCGCCAGCGGGAAGGCGAGGAATAGCGCCAGCGCCGCGAGCCCGAGGGGGCGCAGGACGCGCATGGCCGAGGGCGGAAGGGGCGTGTAATGCGGCATGCGGGTGTCCTGTGCGGATCGATGGTGCGGGGGTCAGAACCAGAGGTCGCGCACGCAGCGGCCGTCCGAAGGCAGGTCGTCGAAGCTGTCCAGGCCATCGAAATGATCGATGGGCAGATGCGCGACCGCGTCCGGGTCGGCGAGACGGACGTTGACCGCGATGCGGCGGCGGCCATCGGACTCCAGGCGCAGGCCGCGCCAGCCGACGACACACGCGCACTCCGGGCAGAAGTGGATCTCCAGCGACGGATCGGCCTTGCCGACGCGGGTGTAGCACCGCGTGGCGCCGACGAAGGCGATGCGTTCGTGCTCGTGGTCGTAGGCCCAGAGCGCGCCGTAGCGCCGGCACAGGCTGCAGTTGCAGGCCGTGACCGGGCCCGGGTCGCCGTCCAGCGTCCAGCCGGTGCGGCCGCAGTGGCAACGTCCTGACAGGGGCTGTGCGTTCAAGGCGGCTCCCGGTGCGCAGCGCTGGGGTGAGCGGCCTGCCTGCTGCAGGCGCCGCTGACCGGATTGTCGCCGCATCCACGCCTGCGCGGGTAGTGTCCGCCGGTGCGCGGCGCCGTCGGACGCCGATCCCTGAGGTGTAGCATGCAGCGATACACCGGTGGATGCCTGTGCGGCGATGTGCGCCTGGTCGCGAGCGGCGCGCCGTACCGGGTCGGTCTGTGCCACTGCATGGACTGTCGCAGGCACCACGGCGCGCTGTTCGCGGCGGTCGCCATGTTTCCCGAGGCTGCGGTGACCATCGAGGGCCAGGTGGCCAGCCATGCCGGCCGCTACTTCTGCGGCAGGTGCGGTTCGTCGCTGTACTCGCGGGTCGGCGATGAGGTGGAGGTGCACCTGGGCGCGCTCGATGCGCCGGACGCGCTGCGGCCGACCTACGAGATCTGGACGCTCCGGCGCGAGGCCTGGCTGCCGGCCTTTCCGTTGTCGTCCCACTATCCGCGCGACCGCACGCGTACCACGCGCGACGAACCCTGAGCCCGATGTGCGGTCCGGCCGGCGTTATCCGCGCCGGGCCGCCTCGATTGCGGCGATGTCGATCCTTGTCATCGTCATCATGGCCTCGAACGCGCGTCGGGCGGCATGACGGTCCGGGTCGTTGACAGCCTCGGTCAGTGCGCGCGGGGTGATCTGCCAGTTCAGGCCCCAGCGGTCCTTGCACCAGCCGCAGGCGCTCTCCGCACCGCCATTGCCGACGATCGCATGCCACAGGCGGTCGGTCTCGGCCTGGTCGTCGGTCGCCACCTGGAACGAGAACGCCTCGGTGTGCGGGAACGCGGGGCCGCCATTGAGCCCGAGGCAGGGCAGGCCGAGGACGGTGAACTCGACGGTGAGGACATCGCCTTCCTTGCCGGCCGGATAGTCGCCGGGTGCGCGATGGACGGTACCCACGGCACTGTCGGGAAACGTGGTGGCGTAGAAGGTCGCCGCGTCGAGCGCGGAACCATCGAACCACAGGCAGATGGTGTTCTTCGGGATCATGGGCCGGAACCGCTCGGAAAGTGCGCCAAGCAGGCCATCGTGTGGGTTAAGCCGTCGTTGTCGCCAGGCCGGCCGGCGGTGCGGGCGAGCGCCGGTATGCGTGTGGCCGGCGTCCGGCACGGAACCCTGGCCGCTGCGGTGCGCGATCTGCGTAGGGTGCTGGAGCCGCCCCTGGCAGGAACTGCGCACGCGCACCCGCAGCGGACAGAGCCGCGAGGAGCCGAACCTGCTGGTGCTGGGCGACTTCAACATCGACAGGCGCCAGGGCAATCCGCTGTTCGACGCGTTCGTCGAAACGGGCCTGTGGGTTCCCGAAGCGCTGCAGGCGCTGAAGACCACGACCGGCCGCGAAGCCAGGCACTACGACCAGATCGCCTGGTTCCAGGGCGACGATTTCGGGCTGCGGCCCACCGGCAGGGCGGGTGTCATCGACTTCGCGGGTGCGGTGTTCAGGCCCCTGTCGCAGCCGCAGGTGTCGCCACGCCTCAGCGACCATCTGCCGCTGTGGATCGAGTTCTCCACCGACCGCAGCGAGGAAGCGATGGCGCGGGCGCTGGGCGTGGACCTCGACCAGCCGGATCCATTCGCCGTGGTACCGGACTGACGGAGCGGGCGCCCCCCGCCCACGCGGTTGCGGCATGATCGGGCCTGCACGCGACCGGCAGCCCACCTGCCGCCGGCCGCGGCCGTGCTTTCATCCCGGATGCACCTCATGCCCTTGCCGTCGAAGCATCACGCTGTCGCCAGGTCCAGCGCTCCCTGTGACGGCCAGCATCGTTCCATAGGGTGGCGGCTGGCGGCCCTGGCCGTGCTGGCGATGCTGGGCACGACCGCCTGCCACGGCGGCAACAGCCGCGCGTCCACCGCATCCACCGCAGCCGTGCTGCAGCGGATCGATGCCGAGGCACGTGCGCATGCGCTGCCCGGCTATGCCGTCGTGCTGTTCGACCGCTCGGGAGTGGTCGCCGAACACCATGGCGGCGCCGCCAACCTCGCGGCCGGAACCGCGGTTGACGCCGGCACGCTGTTCCCGCTGGCGTCGTTGACCAAGACCTGGTCGGCCGTGGTGGTCCTGCAGCTCGTGGAGGAAGGCGCCCTGCGGCTGGACCAGCCGGTGATCGAACTGCTGCCGGACGTCCGTCTTCCGCACGCGGTCCAGGTGCGGCACCTGCTGTCGCATACGTCGCAGGGGACGCCAGGCCGACATTTCCATTACGACGGGCGCCGCTATGGCCTGCTCGGCCGGATCATCGAGGTCACGTCGGGCGAGTCGTTCGCGCAGGCGCTGGAGCGCCGCATCATCGCGCCGCTGCAGCTGCGCGACACCTTCCTGCTGGGCGCCACCGCCACGGCCACGCCACGGCTGGCCTCCATCGCCACCCCGTATCGCGACCCGGGCGGCCTGGACGGTCCGACGCCCTGCGATCCGGAGTACGGGTACAGCGCGTCCGCGGGCCTGGTATCGACCGCGCGCGACGTGGCGGCCTTCGAGCAGGCACTGTTGGCCGGCGAACTGCTCGCACCGGCACAGCTGGCGTTGATCGTCACCCCGTTCCTGCCGGATGGGCCGAGCGGTCTGGGCAGTTTCGTGCAGACCGTGGACGGTCGTCGCCTGGTCTGGGCCTACGGCCAGTACGACTGCCATGCAGCGCTGACGCTCTTTGATCCCGAGCGGCGCAGTGGCGTGGTGTTTCTCGCCAACACCAGCACGCCCGCCGACGCCGCCCGTCTGCTGTACGGCGATGTGACGGCGTCGCCGATCGCGCTGGCGTGGCTTGGCGTGCCGGAGGATGCGATGCTGCATGAACGGGCGGCGCTGGTGCGCGATGCGTTCTTCGCGCAGGCGCAGCCCGCGCGGCTGGACGCCGCCATCGCCGCTGCCGACCGGTTTCTCGAGCGCCATCCGGAGCAGCGATGGACGCCCGATCTCGTCGTCGCGCACGCACTGGCGACCCTCGGCAGCACGGCGATGCGCACCCGGCAGCAGCGCCCCGTGCGGTTCGATGCCGCGATCGAAGCCAAGACCATGGCGGTGCTGGCCGCCGACGGCGGCAACCCCTACGCGCACTACTACCTTGCATCGACCTATGCCACCCAGGGACGGCATGCGCAGGCCCGTGCGCATTTTCAGGCCATCGTGTCCGCGCCGAATGCGGCGCGGAACTGGTACACCCGCGAAGCCGAGGCCGCACTGTCCGCCGGTGCGGCCGATTGATGCATCGAGAGGAGGGGGCTGCGTTGGGATGCCGATCGGCGTGCGCGCCGATGCATATCCGCCACGCTGTGCCGAAGTGATGTCATCGATGCATCACGCGCGTGGCACGGCAGGCGCGTTAGAAACATGCTCGACGGCGGGGCGTGCATGTCCCGCCACCCGACAGTGAGGAGCGACGGATGAACAGCGACCGCAAGAAGCAGGACGCACCGCAGCCGGACGGCGAGCAGACCGAAGCCGGGCGCCAGCAGGAAGTCAGCGTGTGGGCGCGCGCGTTCGGCGTGTCTTCCGACGACCAGGACCGGGTGGACGACGGCACGCGTGAAGCGCGAGAGCAGGTGCGTGAAGCCGAAGCCGAACGGGCGCGACGCGGCCGCTGACATCCGCTCGCGCATTGTCGTGGTCGTGGGACCGCGCAGCAGTCAGGTCCGTGCGGCGCGCCGGAGGGCGCGGGGTGGCGGGGGCGCCGCCGTCTCAGCGCCGGACGTTGCCGCCCCATCGTCGTACAGGCGCTGGCAGTGGTCGCACCAGAACGCGCGCCGTTGCGCACGCCCGAGCTGCCTGCGGTAGCTCAGCAGGGTATCGTCGCGCGGGCAGGTTGTTTTCGTGTGCACCTGGTAGTGCTTCTTCAGCGCGAAGGCCCGCTTCCAGCGATAGAAGTCGAAGCTGTACGCGCGCGCCTGCGCGACCAGTTCGGAGAGCTTGCGCGGCGGCAGGGCACCGATGCGGCTTTCCGGATGCACCCGGATCCGGTGCAGGACCTCGTTCTTGATGATGTTGCCGACACCGGCGAACACCTCCTGGTCGAGCAGCGCGTCGGCGACCAGCGCATCGGGACGTGCGCGCAGTTTCCGGCGGGCGGCGGCTGCGTCCCAGGCCTCGTTCATCACATCGCCGCTCCAGTCGTAGACCGCGTCGAGGTCGGCTTCGATGAACTGCACGGAACAGGCGTAGACATGCAGCGCCTCACCCTTGCTGAAGCCCAGGCTGAGCCGGGGCGTGGCCGCCTTTTCCTCGTTGATCCGGTAGCTGCCGAACAGCAGGAAGTGGATGCGGACGCTGAAACCGTCGAACTGCAGCAGGAAGTGCTTGCCCCAGCTGCGGACCGCGCGCAGGGTCCTGCCCTGCAGGCGTCCGATGTCCTGTCCGCTGTTGCCGGAAACGCGCAGCACCCTGCGGCCGGCGAAGCGCTGCGCCTCTTCGCGCAGGATGACGATGGACGGGCCTTCTGGCATGCGGGCAGTATTGCCGCTGCCGGTGTAGCAGGCGTCAACACAAGGGCCGTGGCTGCGTTGCGAAACGGAGCGCGTTCGGTCTTCTGACGTGCATGCGCCGGTGCGGCGGCGCGCGCCTGCCTGCGCTCCGACCTGTCCGCCTACCGGCTTTGCGGGAGCATCGTCCGATGCATCATCCGGCGCATGCACAGCGCTGGAACAAGCCCGGTGGCTGACGCGGGCCCGCGCGTTGCACTGCCACGCGATCCACTGGCGGTCATGCGGTTCCGTGGTGCGAGTCTCGACGGTGTTTCCCACAAAAAAACGGCGCCATGCGGCGCCGCAAAGGACATGGACATCCGGCCATCCCGCATCCCCGCCGACCACGGAGGACGTGCGCAGTCAGCACGATGCCGCTGCGCAGACTGCCCACCATGCGTCTCACACGCTGCGACCTGGACACCGCAGCGACGCTGTCGCGTCTGGTCGGGTGTTGCTACTCTCGGGCTACGATCCGCGGACAGGCAGCGCATGAACAGACGGCATTTCATCGGCAGTTCCACCCTGGCCGCGGCGGCGCTGCTGCTGCCGCTGGGCCTCGGCACCGGCGCGCTGGCGGCGACCCCGCGTGGACGCCTGCTGCCGATGCCGTTGAACAAGGGCGACACCATCGGCCTGGTCAGCCCGTCCGGCGCGGTGGACGAGGCGCTCAGCCTGCAACTGGCGCAGGAAGCGATGCAGGCGCTGGGGTTCAAGGTGAAGCTGGGCGCGCACTTCGCCGGGCGTTACGGTCATCTGGCCGGCAGCGACGCCGAGCGCGCGGCCGACCTGAACGCGATGTTCGCCGACCGCGAGGTCAGGGCGGTGGTCTGCACCCGCGGCGGTTCCGGTGCCGCGCGGCTGCTGCCGCTGCTCGACTACGACGCCATCCGCCGCAATCCGAAGGTGCTGCTGGGCTACTCGGACATCACCGCGCTGCACAACGCGATCCAGGCGAAGACGGGGCTGGTGACCTTCCACGGGCCGATCGGGTCGGGCAGCTGGAACCGCTTCAACGTCGACCAGTTCCAGCGCGTGTTCTTCGACCGTGAACTGCTCGAGTACCGCAACAAGGTCGAGCCCGGCGACGAACTGGTGCCGCGGCGCAACCGCACCGTGACCATCACCGGCGGCAAGGCCCGCGGCGAACTGGCCGGCGGCAACCTGACCGTGCTGACCGCGCTGGCCGGCTCGCCGTATCTCCCCGACTTCCGCGGCAAGATCCTGTTCCTGGAGGACGTGTCGGAGGCGCCGTACCGCATCGACCGCATGTTCAGCACCTTGAAGCTCAGCGGCGTGCTCGACCAGGTCGCCGGCGTGATCTTCGGCGAGTGCACCGACTGCGACCCGGGCAACGGCTACGGCTCGTTGACCCTGGACCAGATCTTCCACGACCACCTCGTGCCGCTGGGCGTGCCCGTTTACCGGGGCGCGATGATCGGCCACATCCGCGAGCAGTTCATCGTGCCGGTCGGCGGCCGGGTCGAGATGGACGCCGATGCGGGCACGTTCCGGCTGCTGGAGTCCGTGTTCCAGGGCTGAGCGGCGGGTCGCGGCGCGAGGGTGGCAGTCGGGCAGGGCCTGCTCAGCCGCCCAGATGCGCCAGATAGGACACCGGGTCCAGCCGGCAGTGGCTGGCCACGGCGCCAGCGAGGGTGAACACGCGCGGCTTCGCGCGGAAGTCGAACAGGCGGTACAGCTGATACCGGTCGGCGTCGGCTTCCGAGCGCGCAAGCTCGTTGCGGCTGACGTAGAACGGGGTGAGTTCGCCGAACGCGGTGGTCTTGACCTCGATCAGCCGCTCGCGGCCGTCGGCCTCGAACGACAGGACATCGAAGCCGAGGCCATCGCCCCGGCTGGCGGCGACATGCTCGACGCGTTCACTCAGCACTTTCCTGCCGGCCTCGTGCAGCCGGCGTGCTTCCAGTTCCATCACGAACAGTTCGCCGGCGCGGCCGAGCGAGCGGTTGCGTGCTTCCTGCGCGAGATAGTCGCGGCGGGCGGCGGAAAAGCGCGGCGCATAGGGCGCAGGCGTTTCACGTACCCGCGCGGGCATGGGGGCCGGTACCCAGATGCCTTCCGGATCGTCCGCAACGGCGGCGATCGCCGGGCGCGACACCGCCGCCTGCGCCGCTTCCTGCAGTGTCAGGTCCGACTGGGTCAGCGTTTCGATCACCTCGGCGAGCAGGGCCTGGCGGTTGCCGCGCGGTTTGTATCCATCGATGTACGGATAGCCGAGCGCCAGCATCACCGCACTGATGTTGCAGTGCTTGAACTCGACCGACGCGCGGCTGCGGCCATCGAGCTGTCCCAGCAGGGCGTTGGCGTGCGCGGTCTTGTTGTAGCGCTGGCCGTTGAGCTCCAGCGTCAGCATGCGCAGGTAATCGGTGACGCATGCACTCACCTCCGCCTCGGACCAGTCCTCACCCGTCGCCATGCATCCGCTCCCGGGCGGTCTTCCAAAGGCGTACCAGGGTACCGCAGCGGCCGGTCCACGCCGAGCGCAGTCGGGTAGTCAACGCAGCACGCCGGTCAGCCGGGGCTTCCAGCACTGCCGGGCGATGCGTTCGAAGCCGGCGGCGCTCGGGTGGATCTCGTCGTTCCACTGGGCGCGGGTCCTCAGCGTGCCGCGCGAGTCGATCAGGACCATGTTCGGATGCTGCGACACCAGCGCCTTCAGTTCGCGGGCGAACTGGTCGATCAGCCAGTGCGTGACCACCTGCTGGGCGTCCGGCGCGACCAGGCCGGCCGCATCGAGCCAGGGTTTGATCCATGGGCCGAACCTGAGCGGACCCAGCCTGAACGGGCTGTCCCATGGCCAGACGTAGTCGTAGGTGTGGACGTGGATGAGCGACTGCGGCGAGTGCAGGTCGCGGATCTGGATCACCTGGCGGATGTCGCTGATGGCGTAGCGCAGCGCGTGGCCGAACGTGTCCAGGCGGATGTGCTCGAACACCGGTGCCGGGATCTCGCCCCATGGCACGTCGCCCGGGGACTGCGGCTGCGTCGGCTTCTTGACGAATTCGCCGAGCTCGCTGCCGACGACGTCGTTGCCGCCGGCGGACAGCAGGATGGCATCGAAGCGGTAGGTGCCGATCTCGTCCTGTACGCGCGGCAGCGCCCGCTTCCACATCGCACTGTCGCGGCCGGCCACGCCCTCGCGCAGGAACAGCGTGTCCTTGAACATCCTGGCAAGCTGCTTGTTCAGATCGGTCGGATGAGGCGGGTACTGGAACCACGAGTCGCCGAAGCACAACGCACGTGGCGCCTGTGGATGCCGGCGCTGCGCCTTGTCGAATTCGGCCAGGGTGAGGTTGTTCTTCCCGATCGCCATGCGGTTGCTCCGTTGAGGCGGATGTGCGGTATCGCGATCGACAACGGGATGCGGGGCGGACGGAGGACAAGCCTCGTAACGGCTCGAGCGGCAGGATCACGCGGCTGCCGAACACGCGTCGCCGACGTCGGTCCGCCGCGACCTGGCCAGACAGGCGCTCGGGCGGTCCGTCTCAGCGATCCTCGGCCTGGATGCGTCCATCCGGCTCGATGACGAAGCGGGCGCGGCGGCGGCCGTGGTAGAAGCTCGCGCGGTAGCGGCCCTGGTCCTCGCCGGTGCCACGCTCGCACAGCACCGCGATCTTGCCATGGTCCATCCAGCGCCTGAACTGCTCGACGTCCAGGTCCAGGGCGCGCGCCACGATGGCGCCGTCGATCTCGATGGAAGGCTTGGCCATGGCCGGGCTCCGTCATTGCGGCCGGCACAGCATGGCGTCTCCCCCGCGGTTCGCCCTTGACCCAGGTCAGGTGCGGGGTGACGGACCGTAGCTGAAGCCGCGTCGCGCCCACGGGCGCTGCGGGTGCGACGCGGGAGACGGCAGCCACGGATCCGCGGCGGGACACAGGCAGGCAACGCCGCCGGCCGTTTGCAGGCACCATAGGGGGCTTGATCCGCCACCGGTTCGTTCATGTCCGCCTTGCCCCCGTTTCTGCGTCGCCCCAGTCTCGTTACCCGCATCGTCATCGGCCTGCTGCTGGGCATCGTGGTCGGTCTTCTGCATCCACCGACCGGCACCGCGCTCGGCCTGCTGGGGACCGTGTTCATCAGCGCCCTGAAGGCGGTCGCGCCGGTTCTGGTGCTGGTGCTGGTGGCCGCTGCAGTCGCCGGGCATCGCGGTGGCGGCACCCACATGCGCCCGGTGCTGATGCTCTATCTGGTCGGCACCATCGCCGCCTCGCTGGTCGGCGTGTCGGCCAGCTTCCTGTTTCCCAGCACGCTGGTGCTGGACGTCGGCGAGGCGGCCAGCCGGGCCGCACCCGGTGGCATCGGCGAGGTGCTGCGGACGCTGCTGATGCAGGTGTTCGACAACCCGGTCAACGCGCTTGTCAACGCCAACTACATCGGCCTGCTGGCCTGGGGCATCGGCCTGGGCCTGGCGCTGCGGCACGCAGGCGAGGGCACGCGGACGGTGCTGGCGGACTTCGCCGCGGCGATCACCGTGCTGGTGCAATGGGTGATCAAGCTGGCGCCGATCGGTGTGTTCGGCATCGTCGCCTCGACCCTGGCCGATGCCGGACTGGGCGTGCTGCTCGACTATGCGCACCTGCTGGCGGTGCTGGTCGGCGCGATGCTGGTGGTGGCGCTGGTGGCCAATCCGCTGATCGTGTTCGCGGTGACCCGGCGCAATCCGTATCCGCTGGTGCTGACCTGCCTGCGCGAGAGTGGCATCACCGCGTTCTTCACCCGCTCGTCGGCCGCCAACATCCCGGTCAACCTGGCGTTGTGCAAGCGCCTGCAGCTGCACGAGGCGACCTATTCGGTGGCGATCCCGCTGGGCGCGACCATCAACATGGCCGGCGCGGCGATCACCATTTCGGTGCTGACCCTGGCGGCGGTCAACACGCTGGGCATCGCGGTGGACCTGCCGACCGCACTGCTGCTGAGCGTGGTGGCGGCGATCGGCGCCTGCGGCGCCTCCGGCGTGCCGGGCGGCTCGCTGCTGCTGGTGCCGCTGGCCTGCGGCCTGTTCGGCATCGACGACAGCATCGCGATGCAGGTGGTGGCGATCGGTTTCGTGGTCGGTGTGGTCCAGGACTCGGCCGAGACCGCCCTCAACTCCTCGTCCGACGTGGTGTTCACCGCGGCCGTCTGCGAACGCGCGGCCCGCTGAGGGAACGCGTCAACGGAGCCGGAAGGTCGTCCGACACACGGCACGGCCCACCGGCGATGCGGCGTGCCGTGGTCGTGCGTGAGGTGACGATGACAGCGCGCGCGTGGGCGTCCGGCGCGGCATGGTCATCAGGCTGCAGTGCCGGGGCCACCGGCGATGCCGATGGCCCCGGTGAGCGTCAGCGCGCTCCGCCCTGCGACTGGGCGTCCTGCTGGCGCTGCGCGTCGGCGCTGCGGGCGGTCTCTGCCGCACGCTCGCCCTGCTGGGACTGGAACGCCTGGCCCAGCGGGCCATCGGAGAAGCGCGAGAGTGCGTCCTTGAAGCCGTTGCCATCCTGGTTGCGGGCCGCACGGAGCAGATCGTCCAGCAGCGAGGCCTTTTCCGGCTTGTCCGCCGCGGCATCGCCCTGCTGCGGCGTCGCCGCCGTCCTGCTGCGCTCGAGCGCGCTGTCCAGCGCGGCGTGGGTGGCCGGACCGACCAGCCCGTCGACCTTCAGGCCGTTGGCCTGCTGGAACGCACGCACCGCTTCGTCGGTGCGCTGGCCGAACACGCCGTCCGGCTGCAGCGGCTGCCCGCGTGCGTCGCGGATGCCCAGTGCCTCCAGCTTCTCCTGCATGCCGCGCACCGCATCGCCACGGCTGTCCTCGCGCAGCACGCCGGCGTTGGACTGCGGTCGCCCGCCGCCGCCGGCCTCCTGCGCGCGGCCCTCGTTCCAGAAGCGTTCCGGGCTGATGATGGTGCCGTTGGGATCGCGCAGCTGGTAATGCACGTGCTGGGCGTACTGGTTGGCGCCTTCCGGGCCGCGGCCGCCCATGGTGCCGATCGGATCGCCGGCGGCGATCGTCTGCCCGGCCGTGACCTGCCGGCCCTGCAGATGCAGGATCTCGTGCGAATTGCCCTGCGCATCGCGGATCTTGACCGTGCCGAAGTCGCCGCCGGAGAAGGTCACGGTGCCCGATACCGGGCTGTGCACGGTGGGGTGCTCGCGGTTGATGCCGGTCTGGCCGCCGACGTAGTTGAAGTCGGTGCCGCCATGGTTGCGATGGCCGCGGTGCTCGCCGTAATGGCCGGTGATGTGCGGGCTGGTACCGCCCTGCGGCGGCAGCATCACCTGCATGGTCTGCTCGAACGAACCCGACCGCGTGGCGACGGCCTCGGCCGTCTGCGTGGCGGCCGGCTGGCCGTCGTTGCCGCGTGCCGGCGCCTGCACCGGTTCGCCGAGGCGGCCGTTGGCCAGGTTCTGCATCAGCTCCGGCGTGATGTCGCGCTCCCAGCGCTCGAAGCGCTGGGAGCGGTCGGCCAGCCCGTTGGGCGGGTTGCGCCCGTTGATGGCGGCACCTGCGGCGCGCGCATCGTCACGCGTGGCCTCCGGCACGTTCTGCTGCCAGTACCAGGTCGCGATGCGTGCCGCGTTCTCGGGCTGCGCGGCCAGCTCCGGCTGGCGCACCAGATCCAGGTCCAGCGCTTCGCCGGCGGCCTCGTACTGGTCCTTGCCGGTCAGCTGGATGTAGCCGCGTCCGCGGTAGCGGTAGCCATCGCCTGGGTCGTCGTTGCCCATCCGCCCGCCGTACATCAGCTCGGCCAGGCGCTCGGGGCGCCCGCCCAGCGCTTCCAGGCGCGCGGCCTCGAGCGCCTCGGGGCCCTGGCGCAGGGCGGACTGGACGTTGGCGCTGATCTGCCACGATCCCTTGGTGTAGCGGAAGCTCTCCTCCAGGCGGGACAGGCCACCGGATTCGTGGCCGACCTGGGCCATGAAGTTGGCCAGTTCACGGCGGTCGGTGATGCCGGCCGCATACGCGTCGCGAAGCAGCTGCTGCTCGCGGTCATTGGTTGCCATGGTGTAACTCCTCGTTTCTCAGCAACGTACGAATGGCGGACCCGTCCTTGTCCGTGCCTTCTCCTTCACTCCAGTGTCGCGTTCCTCGGCAGGGTGGCCGGATCGAACGCGGCGAATGTGACCTGGCCCAGCTCCTCGCCGGTCAGCTCGATCTGTTCCTGGCGCTCGGTCATCGTGTCCGAGGCGCCGCGGACCACGCGCTCGAGCAGCCAGTCCTTCTGCCCGGGCGCATAGCGGAAGATGTAGTTGTCGAACCAGCGCTCGCGCGAGCCGCCGGACACGGCGATGGTGAGCGTGCCCGCCTCGATGCGCGAGAACGCATACGGATCGCCGACCGCGCCGCCGCAGGTCGCGCAGGGCACCATGCGCGCGTTCTCCGCGGCCCTGGTCAGCGCGCCGCTGCCGTCGCGGGTCAGCAGGATCACGCTGCGTGCAGGGCCTTCGCCCCCCGAGGTCGCGGCGCCGGTCGCCGCCGGTGCGACCACCAGCAGCGTGTCGTCGCTCCCGCTGCCGGTCAGGTCGCCCTTGACCGTGTCGACGATGCGCGCACCCTCGGGAACGAAGCGGTTCAGATCATCCATTCGTGCGGCTTCCGTCTGCGTCTGCGGGCCGCCCTTGCTGGCGGCCTCGGTGGTGGGAGCGGGTGGGGCGCCGGCGTGGCCGGCATCGGTGGGCTGTGTGGCATCGCAGGCCGCGAGCGTGCCGAGCAGCGCGAGCGGGAACAGTCTGACGAGATGCATGGTCACCTCCGTCGGTTGCGGGTTCAGATCGATTCGTCGACGACGCGCTGCAGCTGCCAGCACGGCGCCTGGCGGAACTCGTAGGTCTGCTGGTCGCTGGTATCGGGGGTGTGGATCCTGATCCGCATGCCGCCGTCGGCGATCGGGGCGATCTCATGGCGGCGTCCGGACGTTTCCAGCCCGGTCAGGTCCGGCATGACCGGCCAGGTGACATCGTCCAGCGCGACCTGCTCGGTCACGCGGCGGGGCTCGGGCTGGGCCTGCGCGTCGTAGCGCTCCATCGTGAGCGGGTCGGCGGTGGTCAGCTCCTGGAAGGAGATCTCGCGACCGAACCGCTGCGCGAACGCTTCGAAGTCGGTGATCGGGCAGTCGCTGGCCGGTGCGGTGGCCGCGGTGCCTGCAGGGGGCGCGGTGGCGGGCGTTGCCGCCGCCGGCTGCGGGGCGGCCGCGGCATTCTCGGCGGAGGTCGGCGCGGGCTTGCAGGCAGCCAGCAGGCTCGACAGCGCCAGCAGGGCCGGCACTGCCAACGCATGCAGGCGGAAGCTACGGTGATCGTGCATGGACGTCCTCATCGGGGTGGAGCGATCGGGGGCGGTGCGCCGCAGCGCCGCAGCGTGGACGCTGGCGCGTGAAGCCGGCGGCCAGGGATGAACACCGGACCCGCGATCCGCAGGGGGTGCGACGGCGGGACGCCATGACGTGCCGGATGCCCGCAGACAGGGCAGGGACGGCGACAGGCGGTCGATGGTGGCGGGAGTCCGGTTGACCATGCATCCGTACGTGGCGGGGGACATGAAAAAGGACGGCAGCGATCCGTTTGCACGGCCGCTGTCGTCCCCTGGCGCGACTTTGCCATCGGCCGGTGTCGACAGCATGTGTTCCAGTTCGCGTTTTCCGACGCGCGTGCAGGTGGATGCCGCCATGAAGACCCTGCGTTCACGAACGTGGAGATGGCCTGCAACAAAAATTTAATGTGCGGGCCGGCGTCCCGGCCTACGCCCAATGGACGGTGGGGGCCCCGGGCGGCGCCGGGTGCGGCTCTGCTACGCTGTGCCGCTTTCCGTCAGGGGGCTGTCCGGTGTCCGTTCTGTTGTATCTGCGCATCGGCGCGATCCTGCTGCTGATCGCCGCCAACACGCTGCTGCACGCCTTGCCATTGCTGACCGCCGGGGTGATCAAGGCGGTGATGCCGGTCCGGCCGATCCGCATGGTCTGCAACCGGATCCTGACCGGGCTGGCGGAAAACTGGATCGCCGTGAACAGCGCGATGATCGCCGCGTTCACCCGCACCCGTTTCAGCATCGAGCAGGAAGGCACGCTGCAGCGCGACGGACATTATCTCGTGCTGGCCAACCACCAGAGCTGGGTCGACATCCTGGTGCTGCAGAAGGTGTTCAACCGGCGTGCGCCGTTCCTGCGTTTCTTCCTGAAACAGTCGCTGTTCTGGGTGCCGGTGCTGGGCTTGGCCTGGTGGGCGCTGGATTTCCCGTTCATGGGGCGCTACACCCGCAAGCAGATCGCGAAGAATCCCGAACTGGGCCGGCGCGACATCGAAGCCACCCGCCGCGCCTGCGAGAAGTTCCGTGAGATCCCGGTGTCGGTGATGAACTTCGTCGAGGGCACCCGGTTCACCCCGGCCAAGCAGGCCGGCCAGTCCTCGCCGTACCGGCACCTGCTCAAGCCCAAGTCCGGCGGTGTGGCGTTCGTGATCGACGCGATGGGCGATGGCCTGCACGCGATCCTGGACGTGACCATCGCCTACCCGGGCGGGCGGCCGTCGCTGGTCGATCTGATGGCCGACCGCGTCCCCGAGATCCGCGTGCTGGTCCGCCAGCATCCGATCCCGGCCGAGCTGGCCGAGGGCAACTACCAGGAAGACCGCGCGTTCCGTGCCCGCTTCCAGCAGTGGATGAACGGGCTGTGGCAGCAGAAGGACGCGGACATCACGCGGATGCTGGACGAAGGCGGGCGGCGTTCCTGATCCCGTCCACCGCCGGGGCAGGCCGCGGGGTCGTCCACGTCATCGTCGGCGGCGCTGACACTCGGGAGTGCCGCGTCGCGTGTCCTGCGACGCGGAGGCCCCAGCCTGTGTGGTCCTGCGCGCCAGCCGGATCCGCCGATGCCCGGCGCGGGTACCCGCCACCGGCGCTTTTCCGGACAATAGGCCGATGATCGAACCCGCAAGCCCGTCCTCCGCCGGACAGCCAGCCGCGTCCGCCGGGGACGGCGACGCCACGCGCACGCTCACCGAGGCGCTGAAGGACGGCGTCCGCCAGACCTACCAGACCCTGCAGGCCAACACGCCCGGCTTCATGCCGCGCCGCGCGCAGCGGCAGATGATCGGCGTGGCCTCGCGGGCGCTGGCCAGCAGCGGCGGGGTGGCGGTGATCCAGGCGCCCACCGGCGTCGGCAAGAGCCTGGGCTATCTGAGCGCCGGCGTGCCGATCGCGCTGGCCAGCAAGCGCAAGCTGGTGATCAGCACCGGCACGGTGGCGCTGCAGTCGCAGCTGGTCGAGCGCGACATCCCGGCGTTCCTGAAGTCCACCGGGCTGGAGGCCAAGGTCGCGTTGGCCAAGGGCCGCACCCGCTACCTGTGCCCGCGCAACGCGATGGAACTGCATGCCGGCCCCGGCCAGGCCGGGATGTTCGGCGATGCGCCGCCGGAAGAGGGCGAGCGCCTGTACGAGCGGCCGCCGACGCCCTTCGAGATCGAGGCGGCCGGCCGCCTGATGGAGGCCTACAGCGACCACATGTGGAACGGCGACCTGGACGATGCGCCGGAGATCGTCAGCCCTGCGCTGCGTGGCCACATCACCACCCCGGCCTCGGGCTGCGCCGGGCGGCGCTGCTCGCATGCGGCGCAGTGCCCGGTGATGAAGGCGCGCGCCAACGTGCGCGACGCGCAGGTGGTGGTGACCAACCACGCGCTGCTGCTGTCCTCGCTGTCGCTGGGCGATGTCGAGAACGGCCAGCCGCTGCTGGCGCCGCCGGGCGAGATGCTGCTGGTGCTGGACGAGGGCCACCATATCGCCAGCGTCGCGATCGACCAGGGTGCGGCGCAGCTGGCGCTGGGCGACACCGCGCGCCAGGTCAACCGGATGCAGACCCTCATCGCGCAGGCCTACCGCGCGATCGACAAGGACAGCATCGCCAACCTGCTGGCCAGCGAGGCGATCGAGCTGGCCACGGGCCTGTCCAAGGCATTGAAGGCCTTCCGCAGCGACCTGGAGGCGGCGTGGACGCCATCGCCGGACGACCGCGACCCGACCTGGCGCGCGCCGCTGGGCAGGCTGCCGGACGACTGGATGCCGGCGATCGAAGCGCTGGCCGACGACACCCGCAACCTCTACAACTGGGTCCACGCGACCCAGCAGCTCGCGTCGAAGATCAAGCCGGACGACCCGCAGCGCGAGCGCCTGCTGCGCAGCATCGGCCCGGTGCTGGAATCGATGGAGATGCAGCACGCGTTGTGGTCGGCGTGGCGACGCGAGGATCGTGAGGGCGCGCCGCCGATGGCACGCTGGCTGGGCGTGGACCGCGATGGCGACCTGCATTGCCACGCTTCACCGGTGTCGGCCGCGCAGGTGCTGCGCAAGCTGATCTGGAACGAAGTGGACGCGGTGGTGATGACCTCGGCCACGCTCACCGGCGGCAGCGATTTCCAGGCCTTCGCGGTCGAGAACGGCCTGCCCGACCATGCCGAGATGGTGTCGCTGGAATCGCCGTTCGACCTGCGCCGGCAGGCGCAGCTGGTGGTGCCGCGTTTCCCTGTGGCGCCGGACGATCGCGAAGGCCATCCGCGCGAGGTCGCCCGCTACCTGGTCGAGGAGCTGGACTGGGGCAAGGGCAGCATGGTGCTGTTCACCTCGCGCTGGAAGATGGAGAAGGTGGCCGAGCTGCTCCCCGAGGCGCAGCGCAAGCTGGTGCTGGTGCAGGGCAACACCAACAAGAGCCAGATCGTGGCCGAGCACCTCAAGCGCACCGGTGCCGGGCAGGGCTCGGTGCTGTTCGGCCTGAACTCCTTCGGCGAGGGCCTGGACCTGCCCGGCGAGGCCTGCACCACGGTGGTCATCACCCAGGTACCGTTCGCGGTGCCGACCGACCCGCAGACCGCGACCCTGGGCGAGTGGCTGGAAAGCCGCGGCCACAACCCGTTCACCCTGATCGCGATCCCGCATGCGCTGCGCACCCTGACCCAGTTCGCCGGCCGCCTGATCCGCACCTCCAGCGATACCGGCCGGGTGATCATCCTCGACTCGCGCCTGCTGAGCCGGCGCTACGGACAGAAGATCATCGACGCGCTGCCGCCGTTCGAGCGCGTGATCGGCTGAGGCGGCGCCGGGTCCTGCACTGAAGCGGTGCAGGACCCGGGGGCGTCGTGCTTGAATAGCGGCCGGTGCGCCGGGGAGGCCGCATCGCCGGTCGGATGGGGGATCCGACGTCCTGCTGGAAACCGAACCGGTGTCGATGTTCTGGATCGCTGGCGTTGCCGCGGCGCTGCTGGTGGCGATCCTGGCGCTGCTGATCGCCTGGCGCGCGCGCGACGCTGAGCCACCGGTGCGCTCACCTCGGATCGCGCCGGTGCTGCCCGATTACGATGTCGGCCGCTGGCTGCTGCCCGAGGGCGATGACGCCGCGCCGGCCGGCGGCGATGGTGGCGGCGAGGCCACGCGCCGCGTCGAGGCGCTGACGCCCGAGCGGGCGCGTGCGCTGCTGCGCGAGGTGCCGTTGCGGGTGTTCGCGCTGATGCCGCCGGATCCGGCGACCCTGCCGGCGGCCGAAGGCGTGCAGGCCGGCATCGCGGCCAGCGTCGCCGCCACCCTGGCCAGGCTCGACGCCGACGCGCGCCATGTGCCGCGCCGGCCGCAGCTGCTGCCCCAATTGACCCGCGCGATCAACGATCCCCGATCCACCGCCCAGTCCATCGCCGGCATCCTCGGCCAGGATCCGGCCCTGGCGGCCAACCTGCTGCGCGTCGCCAACAGCGTGGCGTACCGGCGCCGGCCCGAGCCGATGGAGAATCTGGAGCGCGCGGTGGCGCTGCTGGGCAACGACGGCCTGCGCCAGATCGTGATGGCTGCGCTGCTGCAGCCGGTGATCGACGACGACGGCAGCGTGCTGGGACGCTGCGCGGTGGCGTTGTGGGAACACACGCTGCTGGCGGCCGCCGCCGCCGCGGGGTATGCCGCCGACAGCGGCGAGGACCCGCACGCCGCGCAGTTGCTGGCGCTGCTGCACGGGCTCGGTTCGGTGGTGGTCGTGCAGGTGCTGCGCGACGCCTACGCCAGGCGTGTGGCGGTGGCGCCGGATGGCGGGGTCGTGGCCGGGCTGCTCGATGCCTGGGCCGCGCCGGTGGCGCTGCGCATTTCCTCGGGCTGGGCGATCTCGGAGCGCACGCGGCAGGCGCTGGCCGCGTTCCAGCCGTTCGACGCCGGCGCCGACGAGCCGCTGCTGGTCGCGCTGCGGCATGGCCGGCTCGCCGCGGCGCTGCAGCTGCATGCCGCCGGCGAACCGGCCCCGGCCGCGGAGCCGCAGGCCGGGGCCTGATCGGCGGCATCGCCGCCAGTCCGCACGCGCGGCGTGGACCGTGGTGGCATGTGCCCGCCGATCGCTGCGCCAGTTCCGTCAGTGACGTCGCCGGGGCGCTCCGCTGCGCATCGGCGCGTGGCGCCATGCGCCGACGCCGTCGGTTGCCCGGGCGAGCGCGCTCAGGGCGTGCCGTTGCAGCCGTGCTCGCGGAAGCCGGGGCGCAGCATCAGACGCGCGTGATAGGCAGCCACCGCCGGCAGCGGCGGATGTGCCAGCGGCGTTTCGTACCAGCGGTTGACCGACAGCCCGAGCGCGATGTCGGCCAGGCTGAAACCGGGACCGGCGACATGGCCGCCACTGCGTGCCAGGTGCGCATCGAGGATCCGCATGCAGCGGGTCCATGCCTGCAGCGAGGCGTCGACCCGCGCGAGGTCGCCATGCGCGGCGGAGCGTCGCACCAGGTGCTGGAAGGCGTAGCTCCAGGCTGGATTGAGCTCGGCCGCCTGCCAGTCCAGCCACTGGTCGACACGGGCACGCACCTGCGGTGCCTGCGGATACAGGTCCCCGGCGTCCGCACGGTTGGCCAGGTAGCGCAGGATGGCGTTGGATTCCCAGAGCACGAAGTCGCCGTCGCACAGCACCGGCACCATCGCGTTGGGGTTGAGCGCGACGAAATCGGGCGCGTGCGGATCGCGCACGCCACTGCCCCAGTCCTCGCGCTCGAATGGCAGGTCCAGTTCCACGCAGGCCCACAGCACCTTGCGGACATTGATCGACGTCGATTTCCCGAGAATGCGCAGCATCGGAAGGTGGCGCTGTGGAGGGGCCCGCATCATTCCATGCCGGCCGTGCGCGGGGCCAGCGATGCGCCCGTGCGGCGTCGGCTCAACGACGCTGTGTGGCATCCAGGCAGGCCGGCGTTGCGTCGGCGATCCGCCGTGCCTGCTCGCTCTGCTGCGGGCCCGGCGCGACGAAGGCGGCGACGCAGGGTGTCGCAGCCAGTGCCACCGGCACCAGGTAGGAGGTGCCGCGGGTCGGTGCCTGTGGATCCTCCCAGGCCAGATAGCGCAGGACCAGCACGTCCGGCGCGAAGGCATCGGCGTCGCCGCTGCCACGCCATTCCAGGCGGCCGGCGATCTCGCTGAAGGCGCCGTTGCGCTGCTCCGGCAGGCGCAGGCTCGTGAAATCGCTGCCGGGCCGACGCACCAGCAGGTTGTGGCGGCCGTCGGCCTCGACCAGGCGCACCGAAAAGCCGGCGGGGCCATCGCATTCGCTCAGGCGATAACCGCCTTCGTCGCGCTGCGTTTCCAGCGTGCGGCAGGCGGACAGCCCGGTGTAGATCGAGCGGCGACCGGCATCGCGCCGGTCGTCGGATGCGCTGGATGCCTGTGCCGGAACGGTTAGCGGCGGTGGCGACGCATCCGCGTGCGGGGCCCGCGTGCTGGAGGCCGTCGGCGCGGAACCGCTGGCGGCGTCCGGCGGGGCGTCGCGCTGGCAGCCGGCGCCGGACAGCGCCAGCAGCAGGCCGGTCGTCGGCACGAGATAGCGGGCGATGGCGGGCATGACGCGGCTCCAGTACGGGATCGCCGGCAGTGTGTCCGTCCTGGCGCGAACGGCGCGTGGCGAGCCGATGCCGGGCCGGAACGGCACGATGCGCGCGCCCGCGGCGATGGCGCCGTCATCCGGTGCCGCGCGACACGTGCGTCGCCGCCGATGCCGCACCGTCCTGCGGGAGGCCGTTGCAGGCGTGTGCCGTGGCGTGCTCGCGACGTCTCAGTCCAGCGCGTCGAGCACGCGCGTCACCACGCCTGCAGATCGGGCGTCCAGCGCAGCACGATGACCAGGTCGTGCTCGCGGTCGATGTAGACATGGTTGCCGCCGAAGCCCGACGCCCAATACGCGCTCTCCGGCGCCGCCGGGATCGCGGCACGGCCGGTGTTGAGCCACCACAGGTAGCCGTAGTCGGGCTTGACCGGCGAGGGGCGGGTGGCCTCGTCGATCCAGGCGCTGGACAGCAGGCGTCGGCCGTTCCAGTCGCCATCGCGCTCCATCAGCAGGCCGAAGCGCGCCAGGTCGCGGGTGCTGACCACCAGACCGCCGCCGAAGTGGCCGCCGCCGGATACCGCCTGCATGCGCAGGCCGTCGATGGTCACCCAGGAGTTCTCGTAGCCCTGCCAGCGCCACGCCGCGGACGCGCCGATCGGGTCCATGATCCGGCGCCGCAACAGCTGCGGCAGCGGTTCGCGCTGGACTTCCATCAGTGCCAGCGCCAGCAGGTTCACGCGCACGTCGTTGTACTTGTAGTGCGTGCCCGGCGCGTGCAGTGGCCGGTTGGCCGGGTCGTCGCCTTCCGGCCGGTCGGCCCAGTCGTGCACCTCCCACAGGGTGCCGCTCCAGTCCGAGGTCTGCTGCAGCAGATGGGCCCAGGTGATCGCGCCGTTGTGCGGCCCGTCGAACAACGGACCCGGCACGTCCACCGCGACGCGGTGCTGCATGTCCGGCAGCAGGCCGTCGTCGTGCAGCAGGCCGGCGGTCGTGGCCAGCACGCTCTTGGCCACGCTGAAGGTCATCTCCGGCCGCGTGGTGTCGCCCCACTCGGCGACGATGCGGCCGCCACGCAGGATCATGCCGTTGGCGGTGCCGCGGCGGCCGACCGGCCCGAGGATGCGGTAGTCCGGCTCGCGCGGGCCGAACGACTGCAGCAGCGCGTCGCGCAGGTCGGCCGGCTGCTGTTCGCCATGCTGCGTGGCCCAGGCGACCGCGGCGTCCAGCCGGGCCGGATCGAATCCCGCCGCCGCCGGCGCCTGCCGCGCCCAGTCGTGGCGTGTCGGCACGTAATCGGCCGCCAGCGCGGGGGCGCCGACCAGGAACAGGCAGGCGAGCAGGGTCAGGCGTGGGATCGGCAGCATCGGGGAGCGCATCCGCTGGAGGTGAGGGGGCGTGCAGGATAGACCCCGCCATGCCCGCGCATGAAGTCGTGCGCTGCGGCGCTGGTGGTGCAGGCGGGTTTACAATCGCCGTCGCCCATCCGATGAAGTCCGCACCATGCGCAACGCCCTGCAGGAACAGCTGCTCAAAGCCGGCCTGGCCAAGAAGTCCAAGCTCGACCAGGTCGCGCGCGAGCAGGTCAAGCAGCGCCAGGGCAAGGCGCCGGCGACGCCGAAGGATGCCGATGCGGTCGACGCCGAACGTCTGCGCCAGGAGCGGGTCGAGCGCGACCGCGCCCTGCAGGCGGAGCGCAACGCGCAGCAGCGCGAGGCCGAACAGCGCGCCCAGGCGCGCCAGATCGTCGAGCAGGGCAGGGTCGCCGCGGAAGGCGAACTCGATTACCGCTTCACCGATGGCGCTGCGATCCGCAGCATCCTGGTCGGCGACGCGCAGCGTCGCCAGCTGGCCAAGGGCGCGCTGGTGATCGTGCGTGCCGGCGAAGGCTATGCGATGGTGCCGCGCGCGGTGGCCGAGAAGGTCGAAGCGCGCGATGCGACGCTGATCGTGCTCGACCACGCACGCACATCCGCGGCCGCGGCCGAGCCGGTCTCCGAGGACGATGCCTACTACAGCCGCTTCGTGGTGCCGGACGATCTGATCTGGTAAGCGCGGCGCACGTCGAGCGTGCGTGTTCTCCGGTGTTTCCCGCGTCTTCCGCGTGCATGCGCACGGGTACAACCAATCGCGCGCGACAGCATCGCGTTTGCATGTCGCGGCCGCGCTGGGTAAGGTGGGTCCACGCTTTTTCGATACCGCTGTTCGATCTCACCGTGTGTCGTCCGGTGCTTCTCCGTATCGATCCCCTTCCTTTCCCCCAGTCCAAGGAGACCCTCCATGGAAATCGCCGACGCGCGCGTCGCCAGCATCCACTACACCCTGACCGACGACGAGGGCCGTGTCCTCGACCAGTCGCCGCAGGCCCAGCCGCTGCGGTACCTGCATGGCGCCGGCAACATCGTGCCCGGCCTGGAACAGGCGCTGGCCGGCAGGAAGGCCGGCGATGCGTTCAAGGTCGATGTCGCTCCCGAACAGGCCTATGGCGCACGCAACATCGGCCTGGTGCAGGAAGTGCCGCGCACCGTGTTCCAGGGCATCGACACGATCGAGCGCGGCATGCAGTTCCGTGCCGAAGGCGGGCAGGGCCCGTTGCTGGTGACGGTGGTCGAGGTCGGCGAGAGCACGGTCACCATCGATGGCAACCATCCGCTGGCCGGCCAGACCCTGCACTTCGCGGTGGAAGTGGCCGACGTGCGCGACGCCTCGGCCGAGGAACTGAAGCAGGGCCAGGTGCAGGCCGCCTGACTGCCTGACTGCATCCTGCTGCGCCCGGTTCCGTTGCGAACGGGACCGGGCGCGCTGCGGGCGCCTGCTCAGCGGTTGCTGTAGCTGGCGTTGCCCAGCCCGGTGCCGATGGTCAGCACCGCCCAGCGTCCCGCCTTGTGCATGCGGGTACGCTCGCTGAGTCCCTGCACGACAGCGTCGTTGTGCATGACCACGCGCGGCCGGCGACGGCCGATCGGATCCAGGCGTTCGGCCAGCGCCGCAGGCAGGTTGAACGGCGATTCCCAGTCGCCTGGCAGGTTCTGCGCGCCCTGCGGGATGCTGCCGTCTGCCTCGATGCGGCCGGGGCAGGCGATGCCGATGAAGGGCGCCAGCGAGATGCCGAGCGTGCGCGCCTGCGCGATCAGTCCATTGAGCATCGCCGCCAGGCGCGTGATCGCCTCGCCGCGGTCGGGCTCATCGTCGGCGTGGCGCCATTGCAGCCGCTCCAGGACGCGCGCCTTGGCGCCATCGGCGTCCTTGTCGATGCGGTGCTGGACGATGCCGCAGCGGATGTTGGTGCCGCCCACGTCGACCGCCAGGAACGCCTCGTGGGCATGCACCGGTTCGGGCAGCAGCGGCACCCAGCCGAGCAGCCCGCCTTCGTCGGCGTGGTGGCGCAGGGTGTACAGGTCCACGCCGGTCCTGGCGAGCTTGAGCAGGCGGATCGCGCGGCGGATCGCCAGCCCGCCGGCCTCGTTGTCCGGGAAGCCGCCGCCGAGCACGATGCGCTCCACACCTTCCCACTCGGGCTGGGCCAGGAACACCTGGACCACGTGGAACAGGCGCCGCGCGTACTCCTCGACGGCCAGGTGCACCAGATGCGCGGCATCCGGGTCGCCGCCGATCAGCACCAGGTCGATCGCCTTCTTGCCCAGCTCGCGCGCCGGCGTGCGCTTGCCGAACGGATCCTTGCCGGTGCGGTGGTGGGCGCGCGCGGTATCGAGCAGTTCGCGGAATGCGGTCTGGCTGGCGCGGTCGCCCAGAAACCCGTCGCCGTCCGGATCGCGGATGGCGAGGTTGTAGTTGTCGATCGACAGACCGGGCAGCCGGACTGCATCGTGGTTGCCGCGGTCGTCGCGTGCAGCGGAGCCGGTGCGTTTGCCCATGGCCTGACGTCCTGGAAAGGGCGCTCAGGCTAGCTGCGGCCGGGTGAGGGACGGATTCACCGCACCAGCGGCCTGCATGCAACAGGTCGACCCGGCGCGGCGGCCCTGGGGCCGTCGCTCGCCGGGTCGGCGTCGGAAGGGCGCGGTCATCGGCCCGCAGGTCGATGGCGCTTCTTCAGTGGGGCGCGTTACTCGAGTTCGGCCGGAGCGGCAGTGCCGCGTGCCGCATCGCGCTCGGCGCGCTTCTTGGCGTCCTTCTCGTCCTTCTTCTTCTTCTTGGCCAGCTCGCGCTGGCGTTTTTCGAAGGAATAGTTTGGCTTGGCCATCGGGTCTCCTTGAGGATGTGCACGCCCCGGACAGGGCGCAGGTCGGAATCAGGCGCCGCCCTTGCCGCCTTTCTTCGCGGGTTCGTCCACCCGTGTCAACACGCGGGTATTGCCGAGCACTTCGATCCGCCCGCCGGCCTTGCGGAACGCGGCGAGGTCGCGGTTGATCTGATCGCTGGTCAACACGCCGACGGCCTTGCTGGCGGCGGAACTGCGCTGGGTGGACTTGCGGCTGGACATTGCGTCGTTCTCCTCGTTCTGGAGCCGGGGGGACGCCACATGGCGGACAGCGGGCCAGTGGCAGGAAGCACCACGGCGGCCCCGGCCGACGTGGCGGAAGTGCAGGGCGGACCAAGCTGCCGCCCGGGATGTCGCGCTGCGGTCGATCCGGCCCGTGACGGGGCGGTGCGGCGCGTGGAGCGTGGCGCGTCTGGAGGGCGAGCCGGTCGTGACGACCTGCGGTCCGCCAGGGTGCGGGATGAGGGGCGCCGGCACGGGGGGCCGGACGCGACGGGTGCCGCGCGCTCGATGCGCTGGCCTGCCCCTATCTTGGGGCGGCCCGCGACAAACACAAGGCGCGGCATCTTTGCGTCTCACTGCATGGTGAGAAGCTTTGGATGGCGGAGCTCCGCGCGGCGGCTGCGCTGTCCCCGGTGGGCGGCGTAGCATGCGCGTCGGGGCGGAGGGGACGGACGACCATGAGCGGGACCGGCAGAACGGTGCGGGCCAGCCGGCCAAACGATGCCGACGCATCGCGGCGCAGCCGGCGTGCGTGCCTTCTGCTGCTGGCCACCGGAACGATCATGCTGGTCCTGGGGCTGGCCTGGGGGGCGTTTTTCGCCTGGCGCGGTGCGGTGGTGGTGGCGCTGGCCGAACTGCTGCTGGCGCTGCTGGGCGTGGCGGTGATCGTGACCGCACGGCACGGACATGGGCGCGCCGCGTCGTGGATGGCCTTCATCGGGCTGTTCGTCTACGTCTGCCTGTTCTCGGCGCTGCTGGACGTGCAGACCGCGGCGATTCCGCGTTCCACCCACCTGTTCCTGCTGGTGCTGGCGGCCTGCGCGCACCACGTGTTCCGCGCCGAGCCGGCCTGGCTGCGCTTTGGCTGCATCGGCCTGTTCCTGGCTGCGTTCGTGGTGTTCGCGGCGATGCCCGAGGGGGTGCCGGGCGACTTCGCGATCAAGGACGGCGTGCGCCGGGTGGGCATCTGGGTGAACCTGGTCAGCGTGGTCGCCAGCCTGCTGGTGGTGCTGCACCTGGAGGAGAGCCAGAGTGCGGCCAACCGGGCCCTGCACCGGGCGCTGCGCGACGCGCTGGCCGAGCGGCGTTTCGAACTGTTCTACCAGCCGCAGATCGATGCGACCGGCATGGTGGTCGGCGCCGAAGCGCTGCTGCGCTGGCGCGACCCCGGGCGTGGCCTGGTCGCGCCGGATGGCTTCATCCAGGCGGCCGAGGAAACCGGCTTCATCCTGCCGCTCGGGCAATGGGTGCTGGCCAGCGCCTGCGAACGCCTGCAGGCCTGGCAGCAGCGACCGGAGCTGGCCCACCTGCGGCTGTCGGTCAACGTCAGCGGCCTGCAGCTGCAGCAGCCGGAGTTCGTCGGCCAGGTCCTGGAGGCGCTGCGTCGCAGCGGGGTGCCGGCGTCGCAGCTGACCCTGGAACTGACCGAGAGCGTGCTGCTGGGGGACATGGCCGATGCGGTGGCCAAGATGCGGGCGCTGGCCGACGCGGGCGTGCGCCTGTCGCTGGACGACTTCGGCACCGGCTACTCCTCGTTGTCCTATCTGCGGCGCATGCCGCTGGCCGAACTGAAGATCGACCGGACCTTCGTCGCCGAGATTCCCCACGACGCGCAGGCGGCCAGCATCGCGCGCACCCTGCTGCAGCTCGGCCGCGACCTGGGCGTGGACGTGATCGCGGAGGGCATCGAGGACCCGGCCCAGCACCGGTTCCTGCAGGCGCAGGGCTGCGGCCTGTTCCAGGGCTATCTGTTCGGCCGGCCGGTGCCGGTCGACACGTTCGAGCGCCAGCTCGCGGCGATGCCCGGGCGCGACGGCGGCGACCCGGGCTGAGCCGGCTCAGCTGCCGGCGATCGCGCCGAGCCGTTCGCCGACATCGCCCGGCACCCACAGCTCGTGCCGCGCCCGGGTCATCGCCAGATAGGCCGCATGCACCGGCTGGAATCCGCGCAGCTCGGCGGCATCCTCGAAGCAGCACGGCGCCATCGCCACCACGGCCGATTCCAGGTTCTTGGCGTGGTCGAGCAGGCCCAGCAGCAGGTCCGCGCCGGTCTCGTCGACGGCCGCGGCAAACAGCGCCAGCAGGTCGCGCTCCTCGAAGCCGCGTTCGAACAGCCGGATGATCCGCTGCAGGCCCTGGCGTTCGAGCCGCGCGCCCAGCTGCGCCCAGTCGCTGCAGCCGCTGACCCGTTCGCCCGGGCCGAGCCGGTCGCCGCGGTGCAGGGCCAGGCCGCGGCGCACGCTGCGCTCCAGCCAGATCCGGCTGGCCGGCAGGAAGGCGTAGCGCGCGCCGGCATCCTTCAGCCGCAGGCCGGCTTCCAGCAGCGCCCACTCGTTGCCGTACAGGCGCAGCCCCGTGCCGGGCAGATCGGCTGCCGCGGCGTAGTGCCTGCGTCGGGTGATGTGGTCGCCGCTGGCGAGGAACGACACTTGGATGCCGCGCTCCGGCGCCAGCTGCAGGGTGTGTTCGATCAGCCGCTCCGCGCCGACGCCGGTGCGCAGCGAGGTGCCCATCGTCAGCTGCTTGGCCTGCGCGCTGCGCGGCATGCGGCCGCGCAGGCGCTGGTGGGGATCGCCCATCAGCACGTGGCCGCCGGGATAGGTGTCGAACAGGCGCCGCCATGCGTGCGACAGGTCGTGCGCTTCGTCCACCAGCAGGGTGCCGTATCGCAGCGCGATCCGCGCATCGGCCAGCACCAGCCACTTGGCCAGGTGGTCCAGGCTGACGTCGAACACGTGGCCCGGCAGCGGCTGTGGCTGGAACATCGCCCGCCACAGGCGCAGGCCGGCGGCGACCAGCAGGGCGGCCGGCACCTCGTCGGGCAGCCGCACGCGACGGAAATGCGATGCCTCCAGGGCCGGATCGGCGGTCTGGCACCAGGCATCGAGTCCCTTCCGTGCCAGCCGCAGCACCGCTGCCGGCGACAGCCGCCCGGCGGCGGCGATGCCGGCGACCTCGGCCTGGCGCTCGGGCGGATAGCCGGACGGCACCACGCGTGGTGCCTGCGCGAGTCCGCTGGCCTTGGCGTGGTCGCGCGCCAGCGCGTGGCCGAGTTCCCACACGGTGAGCGTGCGCAGGCCGCTGTCCGCGGCGGCACCGGCATGGCGGCGGAATCCGTGCAGGTGGGCGCGGGTCGGCGCGATGTAGGTGAAGCCACCGTTCAATGCCTGGTCCAGCGCATGCACCAGGAAGGTCTTGCCGGTGCCGGCATAGGCGTCGATGGCGATGTGTTCGCCCGCGCCTGCGGCGATCACGCGCGCGGCGACCTCCTGGTCGCGGGTGCCGCGCAGCGCGGTACGCACGCGGACGGCCAGGTCGCCGTCCGGACCGGCATCGGGCGATGCACCGTCGGCGGGAAACTCGACCGTGTAGTCGGACAGGATCGCGCGGCACGCGGTCTGGAAGTGATCGCTGTAGCGGCCGTCGCCATCGGACCAGGCGTCGCCGGCCATCTGCTCGGCCGAGGCCAGCAGCAGGCCATGGTCGGCCAGGCGCGCGACCAGGTCCGCGGTGTCGCCCCCGGCGAGCGCCGCGCGCGCGTCGCGCAGGGTGGCGGCACCGGCGTCCGGATCGGCAGCGAACAGCGCCATCGCCTGCGACAGCAGCATGCCCAGCCCGGCGCTGCCTGCCTTGCCTTCCAGCCGCAGCAGCGCGGCGAACAGCGCGGCGCGTTCCACCGGCAGCGCGGGGATCGTGCCGGCGTTGAGGAAATCGGACAGCGTCTTGCGCGTCAGCGGCAGGTAGTAGGGGACAGCCATCGCGGAAGTATGGGAGCTGCGTCCACGGCTTTGAAGAGCGGAGCCGGGCGCCGTGGGGCGTGCGGTGCATAGAATGGCTGCCCGTTCATCTGTCGCGGTGGTGCCTTCCCATGTCGATGCGCTGCGTCGTGTTCCCGTTTGCATTCGCCGTCGCGGCCGCGACCGCTCCCATCGTGCAGGCCAGCGACGCGGTGTACGCCGATGCCGCCGGGCTGCAGGCCGACCTGGTGCAGGTGCTGTCCTGCGAGGCCGGGCGCGCGCAGTTCATGCGCGTTGCCGATGCGCTGATGGCGCTCGATGGCGATGCCGAGCTGCCGACGGCGCTGGACGGCTGGCGCCGGATCGAGGGCGACAACCCATTCATCGTCGAACTCGCCGCACCGCAGCCGTTCGCGCTGTTCGGCCAGACCAGCGACCGCATCGTGATGGCCGGCCAGGGGCTGCTGGCGGTGCTCGAGGGCGAGCAGCTCGAGGCGCTGTCACGGCAGCTGGCGCTGGCGCCGAGCGCATTGCCGATGACCGGCCATATCCGCGTGCGCGACGTGCGTCGCGATGCGCTCGGCGATGGCGTGTCGGTGCAGGTCGTGCAGACCGCCAGCACCCTCACCAGCCATCCGGGCAGCACCCTGGTCGGCTGCGAATACCGGCTGGCGTACTGAGCGGCGCACGCACGGACATGGGGCGCATGTCGCGGGAGCGGCCGTCGCAGGCTGGCGGCGGCGTGCTGGCAAGGCACCGAGCCGCGCAGCGAAGGCCTGCCGGTCGCGCGCATGCAGTGCCGGCGGGCCGCCGGTCTGCATCCTCGCGCCGCGCAGCTCCTTCATGCAGTTCCGCATCGACGGGCGCCCGGCGATGGTGCCTGCGCTGAAGCACACGTCGCGTTGATCGATCGCCTCTGCGCCGCATGCGAGCGCGCGTGCGGCCAGCGGGATGTCCCGGGTGACGACGAGATCGCCCGGCCCGATCGTCCGCCCGGCCCCCGCCCATCGCGTCGTCGGCGGCGTCGTAGCGGCCTTGGATCCGCAGTGCGCGTATGACGCGCGCGGGCGAAGTGCGCAGCCACTGGTTGACGATCTGGGGCAGCGACACCTGCGCGCGCCGGCCGCGCGGACCAGGATGTCGCGGGTCACCGCGCGGCAGGCATCGGCATCGGCCGGATAGGGGGTGGTGGGCGCGGCCATCGGGGCTCGGCGGCCCGCGCGGCCCGCAATGCAGGCGCCTGCGCTCGGACGTGCCTCCAACCCTGGTGCCGCCAGGTGCATCCAACGGATTTCCGTCCGCGCCGCAGGTGCATGCCATGTCCATGTCCATCCGTTGCTGTGCCGCCTGGCTGCTCGCCGCGGTCTGCGTGCCCGCGCACGCCACGTTCTCGATCGCCGCTTGCGACGCCGGCGGCGATTGCGGGGTTGCGGTCGCCACCCACAATCTGGCGGTCGGCGCCTCGGTGCCGTGGGCCCGGGCTGGCGTCGGCGCCCTGGCCAGCCAGTTCGAGACCAGGCTCGCGCACGGGCCGCGCGGCCTGGACCTGTTGGCGTCCGGTCGCAGTCCCGCGCAGGCGCTGCGCACGCTGCTGGACGAAGACGCCGGCGACGAGGACGGCGGCATCGCCGAGCGCCAGGTCGGGCTGGTCGATGCGCGCGGGCGCAATGCCCAGTACACCGGCGCGACCGCGGCGCGATCGCACTGGGCGGGCGCGTCGGGCGATGGTGGCACCAGCGTGCAGGGCAACGGCCTGGTCGGGCCGGAGGTGCTGGAGGCGATGCACGTGGCGTTCGCGGCCACGGAGGGCCCGCTGGCCGGGCGCCTGCTCGCCGCACTGGACGCCGGCCAACTGGCCGGTGGTCAGCGCGGCGGCCAGCTGTCGGCGGCGCTGCTGGTGCGCACGCGGGCCGGCGGCTGGAACGACGTCGACCTGCGCGTGGATGCCGACGTCGACGCGGTCGCGCGCCTGGGCCGGCTGTACCGGATGCGGCTGTCGCGCAGCGCGGTTGCACGGGCCGAGCGGCTCTATGCCGCCGGCCACGCCGATGCCGGTCGGCGCGCGGTGAGCGAGGCGCTGGCGCTGGCCGACGGCTGGGACCGCACCTGGGCGCGCGCGGCGCGGCTGGCGATGCGCGAAGGCGATACCGCGCTCGCACGCGACTGCCTGGGCGTGCTGCATGGCCTCAATCCGACGCTGGCCGGGATCGAACTGGGCGCGCCGCTGTTCGCCCCGCTGCGCGACGATCCGCTGGTCGCGTCCTGGCGGCAGCGGAAGGAACCGCCGATCGAGCCACCGCCGGCGGGCACACCGCCCGGCATCCGCTGATCCGGCGCGGACCGGGTGTGTGGATCGGGCCGGATGCCCCGGTGATTTGATGTCCCGGTGATTTCCGGCATTCGTTTCTGCCTGGCCGGTGCTGCACAAGCGGGCGAACCGGTGCCGGACAGGGCCTGCGGGGCGCCTGTCCGTCGTCGGAGCGTCGCCGTGACGCGTCACGCAACACGATCACCGCCGGTGACCGCCCGCGGTCGGTAGGATGCAGCGCAGTCCATCCAAGGCCCCCACATGAGCATCCGTCGCTATCTGCAGCTCGATGTCTTCGCCGACACCCGCGGCAGCGGCAATCCGCTCGGGGTCGTGCTCGACAGCGATGGACTGGACACGGCGTCGATGCAGGCGCTCGCCGCCTGGCTGAACCTGTCGGAGACGGTGTTCTTCCTGCCGCCGGACGCAGCGGGGGCGGACTACCACGTGCGGATCTTCACGCCCGGCAGCGAACTGCCGTTCGCCGGGCATCCCAGCGTCGGTGCGGCCTGGGCCGCGGTCGAGTGCCTCGGACTGCAGCCGCGCGACGGTGGCCTGGTCCAGCAGTGCGCGGCCGGGCTGCTGCCGGTGCGCGTGCAGGACGATGGCCGTGGCCGCCGGATCGCGCTGCGCAGCCCGGCCGCGCGCCGGATCGCCGCGGTGCCTGGCGATGTCCCGGCCGCGCTGCAGGCGATCGCCGATCCGCACTGCCCGGTCGAACTGTGGAACAACGGTCCGTCGTGGTGGCTGGTGGAGGCGACGGAGGCCGCGCAGGTCCGGTCGCTGCAGCCGGACTTCGCCGCGATCGCCGCCTGGACCGATGCCACCGGCGCCACCGGCGTGGCCGTGTACGCGCGCGAGGACCGCGACGGCCACGCGCTGGTGGTGCGCGCGTTCTGCCCGGGCGATGCGGCCAACGTGCCCGAGGATCCGGTGACCGGCAGCGCCAATGCGCTGATCGCGGCGCGGCTGGCCGACGCCGGCCGCCTGCCCGGGCGGGATGGCCGCTACCTGGCCAGCCAGGGGCGCGAGCTCGGTCGCGACGGCCGCGTGGAGCTGCTGGTGCGCGCGGTCGACGAGGTCTGGATCGGCGGTGCGGTGCAACCGGTGATCCGCGGCAGCGTGGACTGGCCCTAGCGCGGGTCCGCGGCCGCGGTGCCGGTATCGGGCCGGTCCTGCCCGGGGCGTCGCGCATCGGTCGCGCCCAGCCGCAGGCCGCGGCGGTTGCAGGTGTCGATGCCGTGGTAGACGCGGCGCGTGCCATCACGGAAGCCGACGCGCAGGTCCCGCAGGCAGTCGCCGGCCGGGACCGCGAGCGTGAGCGCGTCGCCACCGCCACGCAGCCGCTCGCCGATGGCCAGCGGGCGGAAGCGCTTGCCGCCCGGCGGCGCGATCTCCACCGCCACCACGCTGTCGCGGCTGGCATTGACCAGTTCGAAGTGACGGGCGCGCGCCGAGGCCGCGCCGTCGGCGGGCAGGGCGAGCAGGACGGCGGCGAGGGTGGACGCCGCGAGCGTGCAGGGGCTGGGCATGACGGATCTCCGATGGGCGGACGCGCAGCGCGTCCGTGGGCGCATCGGAGCGCCTGGGCCGGCATCGCGACACGGTTTCGGGACCAGTCGTCGTCGCGGCGGGACCAATCGCAGCGGCGCCGGTCGCGGGCTTTCCCGCCGACGCGGGCGACGCTTAGGATGCCGGCTGTTCCGGTTGCCGATGCCGTCGATGAACCCACGCCTGGATCGCCTGCAGACGCCGTCCCGCCACCTGGGGCTGGCGATCCTGATCGTGGTGTTCTCGGTGCAGGGCGTGCTGACCGACCTGTCCAACGGCACCATGTGGGAGCCCTCGCCACTGCGGTATCTGGGCGCGTGGACGATCCAGTGGCTGGCCTGGGTGCTGCTGGCGCCGCTGGTGTTCCGGATCGGCGAACTGCATCCGCTGGGCGTCCCGCCGCGGCTGCGTGCGCTGGGCATGCATGCGCTGGCCAGCGTGGGCATCACCGGGCTGGCGGTGCTGCTGGGGGCGCTGGTGTCCTCGGTGTTCGCGCCGGCTGGCGACGGCGACCAGGTCTGGCGGCTGGTCAACCGCCACGTCGCGGTCGGGCTGCCGGCCTACTGGGCGTTGCTGGCCTTCCAGCAGCTGCTGCTCGCCCAGGCCGGGCAGGCCCGGCGCGCGCTGGAGGCCGAGCGCATCGCGACCGAGCTGGAGCGCTCGCGGCTGCTGCTGCTCAGGACCCAGCTGCAGCCGCATTTCCTGTTCAACACGCTGCACGCGATCGTGACCCTGCTGGACGAGGACACGCCGGCGGCCGAGGACATGCTGCTGCGGCTCAGCGCGTTGCTGCGGGCGTTCCTGGAGCAGCACGAGGCGCAGGAGATCCCGCTGCACCGCGAGCTCGAACTGCTGGAGTTGTACCTGGGCATCGTCCGCCGCCGGTACGGCGAGCGCCTGGACACGCTGGTCGACGCCGCGCCCGACGTGCTCGACGCGGCGGTGCCCGGGCTGCTGCTGCAGCCGCTGGTGGAGAACGCGGTGCAGCACGGGATCGGCCGCAACCTGGGCGAGGACTGCATCGCGGTCCACTGCTGGCGCGATGGCGGCCAGCTGCGTATCGAGGTGCGCAACCGCAACAGCACGCTCGCCGCCGACGCCACGCACGACGGGCACGGCATCGGCCTGTCGAACACGCGGATGCGGCTGGCCGGGCTGTACGGCGCGGCCGCGCAGCTGCGCCTGTATCCGCTGGTGCCCGGCGGCGTTGCCTGCAGCCTGCGGCTGCCGCTGCGGCGGACCGGGCAGGATGCCAGCGCGCCGCAGCAGGTGCCGGCATGAACCTGCGCGCGCTGGTGGTGGACGACGAACCCATCGCGCGGCGTGCGGTCCTGCGGCTGCTGCGCGAGGACCGGCAGATCGAGATCGTCGGCGAGTGCGGCGACGGCGTGGCCGCGGTCGAGGCGATCCGCACGCAACAGCCGGACCTGGTCTTTCTGGACATCCAGATGCCCGGCATCACCGGCCTGGACGTGGTCGCCACGATCGGCGCCGCGGCGATGCCGGCGACGGTGTTCGTCACCGCCTACGAGGACTATGCGGTGCGCGCGTTCGACGCCAATGCGGTCGATTACCTGGTCAAGCCGTTCTCGCGCGACCGCTTCGGCCATACGCTGGACCGCGTGCGGCGCCGGCTGGCGGGCGCGGGAGGCGGCGTCGATGCGGCCTCGATGGCGCGCATCCTGCAGACCCTGGACGGCCTGCAGCAGCGCGAGCGGCACCTGGAGCGGATTCCGGTGCGGCACGAGGAGCGCGTGCAGCTGGTCGATGTCGCCACCATCATCTGGATCGGCGCCAACCGCAACACCGTGCAGCTGCACACCACCGGCGGCATGCACGAGCTGCGCGAGACGATGACCGCGCTGGAGGCCCGGCTGGATCCACGCCGCTTCGTGCGCGTGCACCGCTCGGCGATCGTCAACGTGACGCGGATCAGGGGCATCGATCCGTGGTTCAACGGCTATCACGTGGTGACGATGGACAACGGCCAGCAGCTGCGGATGAGCCGCTACCAGCGCGAGGCGTTCCTGCGCCTGGCCACGCTCGGCGACTGACCGGCACGGCGGCCGCGCACGGTCAGGCGGCCGCCTGGTCGGCCGTGCACGCCGTGCCGGCCGGGGTCGCCGACCGCCGGCGCGCGGACCGCAGGCGAGGGCGATACGGCCGCGTTCCCCCGGCGCAGCCGGCTCCTGTCGCCGGCCCGCGTCAGCCGGACCGTGTCAGTCGGCCGGGCGGTAGGCGTAGGGGCCGAAGGTGTTGCCGATGAAGCCGCCGGCCACGTCCGGGGTCAGCACGCTGGCATCGAGGTCGCTGGTCAGCGGCTGCCATCGACCGGGCGTCAGCGCGTAGGCCACGTCCAGCCGCGGCGCGTCGAGCGTGAAGCGCACTGAGACCGGTGCGTCGAGCGATGCCAGCGGGATCCGCGCGACCCGCTCGCCCTGTCCGCCGATCCGGCGGTCGAGGACGAGCGCCAGGCCCTGCGCATCGCGGGTGATGCCGGCCACGTAGTGGTGGCGCTCGTTCTGCAGCAGCGCCAGTCCGGCCAGCTCGCCTTCGGCCGGCGCCCACGGCGCGATCGTCGTCGAGAACGTCGCCCGGTGATGCTGCAGCCGGTGCGCCAGGTAGGCCGGCTGGCCGCCGCGACCGTCGCCGTGTTCGTGCAGCCGGGTGGTGGCCGGGGCGATCCGCAGGCCATCGCGGCCGGTGCGGTACCAGGCCTGCGTCGGCGGATGGATCGTCATCCACTGCGGCGGCAGGCGGTCGCCCTGGAAGCGCTCGGTCCAGCGGATCGGGCCGCTGGTCGGCAGCGCGGCGGTGCCGGCCGGCAGCGCGGGGCGCGGCAGCACGGCCGGGATGGGTTCGCCGCGGGCGAGGATGCGCGGCCAGCCGTCCTGCCAGGTCACCGGCAGCAGGAAGGTCTCGCGGCCGAGGTTGTACTGGTTGCCGCGGTAGGGGCGGGTGGCCAGGAACACCGACCACCAGCTGCCGTCCTGCAGGCGCACGAACTGCGCGTGGCCGGCCGAGGTGACCGGGTCCGGGCGCGCAGGGTCCAGGTCGCGCTGGGTCAGTGTGGGGTTGCCGGCCCAGGCCTGGTACGGCCCGGTTACCTGGCGGCTGCGCCAGACCATCTGCGCGTGCTGCTCGCCGGTGCCGCCTTCGGCCGCGGTCAGGTAGTACCAGCCGTCGTGGCGGAACAGGTGCGGCCCTTCGATGTGCTCGGGCCTGCTGGCCGGGTCGGCGCCGCCATCGACCAGCACCGTGCGCGGGCCGATCATCTTCCGGGCGACCGGATCGAACTCCTGCAGCCAGATCGCGCGATGGCCGTCGTAGCGCAGCGGGCCGTCGGGCACGTCGTTGTTGACCATCCAGGCGCGGCCGTCGTCGTCGAAGAACAGCGAGGGATCGATGCCGCTGAAGCCCAGCCAGACCGGATCGGACCACGGTCCGGCCGGGGCGGTGGCGGTGACGATGAAATTGCCGCCATCGCAGTAGAAGCAGGTGTTGGCGATGTAGAACGTGCCGGCGTGGTGGCTGAGGGTGGCCGCGAACAGGCCGCGGGTCAGCTCGTCCCTGTCGCCGTAATCGATCTGGTCCGGGCGGTCGATCGCGTTGCCGATCTGGGTCCAGGACACCAGGTCGCGGCTGTGGAACACCGGCAGGCCGGGGAAGTAGCCGAACGTGGAGTTGACCAGGTAGAAGTCGTCGCCGACCCGGATCACCGACGGGTCGGGATGGAAGCCGGCGATCACCGGGTTGCGGAACTGGGCGGCGGTCGGGGCCGGGCCGCCGTCGTCGCCGTCGTAGCTGACGTCGGTGAAGCGGATCTCGCCGGCCAGCGCCGGCAGCATGAACAGCCAGGCGCACAGCGCCAGCAATGGACGTGGTCCCATCGAGCCCTCCCAGGCGGTGCGCCGCAGGCCGGTACCGTCACCGGCGCCGTGGCATGACCCCGAGCATGGCCGCTCGCGCACGCGACCACCAATGGTGTTTTCCGCCCTCGCGTATTCCATCGGTGCATAGGCCGGAGCGCCGGCCTGTCGGGTGGGCGCCGCGTCGCGGTTGTCTGCCTCCAGTCCAGGAATATATGATGCGTATACACATCGTATAGAGTCTCCCCATGGGCATCGTCAACATCGACGACGACCTGCACGACCGCCTGCGCCGGGCCAGCAGCGTGTCGTGCCGCTCGATCAACGCGCAGGCCACCTGGTGGATCCGCATCGGCATGCTGTGCGAACTCAATCCGGGTTTGAGCTACAGCGAGATCGTCGCGCGCGAACTGGAGGCGGCCGGCGCGCTGCCCGACCAGCTGCCGGTGCTGCGGCAATGACCAAGCGGCCCGAAGAAGTCGAGCAGATGGCCGCATCGGGGCGCCTGCTGGCCTCGGTGTTCGACCTGCTCGACCGCACGCCGCTGGCCGGCCTGTCGACGCTGCAGGTCAACGACCTGGTCGAACGCTTCATCGTCGATACTCTGCACGCGCGCCCGGCCAGCAAGGGCCAGTACGGCTACGGCTTCGTGCTCAACAGCTCGCCCAACCAGGTGGTCTGCCACGGCGTGCCGTCGGCGACGGCGGTCCTGGCCGACGGCGACATCGTCAATCTCGACATCACCCTGGAGAAGAACGGCTGGATCGCCGACGCCAGCAAGACCTACCTGGTCGGCGAGGTCACCCAGCCGGCGAGGCGGCTGGTGCAGGTCACCCGCGAGGCGATGTGGGCCGGGATCCGCGCCGTGCGTCCGGGTGCACGGCTGGGCGACATCGGCCACGCGATCGAACGCCATGCGCGCCGGCATGGGTATTCGGTGGTGCGCGAGTACTGCGGCCACGGCATCGGCCGCGAGATGCACGAGGAGCCGCAGGTGCTGCACTACGGCCACGCCGGGACCGGCCTGCAGCTGCAGGAGGGCATGGTGTTCACGGTCGAGCCGATGATCAACCAGGGCAGGCGCGCGGTGCGTACCGAACCGGATGGCTGGACTGTGGTCACCCGCGATGGCGCGCTGTCGGCGCAGTTCGAGCATACGGTCGCGGTGACCGCCGACGGCGTGCGCGTGCTGACCCTGCAGGATGGCGACACCGCGCCTCCGCTTCGGCATTGAGACCGCCATCACCGGGCAGCCGGCCATGCGCGCATGACCGGGCCTGAGCGGTGGTCGAGGCGGCGTGCCGTGGAGGCGGTCGCCCTGCCGCATCGCCAGCGGCCCGCCGATCCTGCACGATACCGTCCTGAAGGCGGCGCACCCGGCGACGCCTCGAAACCGGGGGCGGAGCGATGATGGACATCGGTGGCGGACATGATCGACGCGTCATGCTGCGGGCTGCTGTCTGGGGCGGTGCAGCGACGCTGCTGATGTTGCCCTGGGTCGCGATGCGCTTCACCGCCGAGGTGGACTGGAGCGGCGCCGATTTCATGGTGTTCGGCGCGCTGCTGGCGATTGCCTGCACGGGATGGGAACTGCTGGTCCGGCTGCGTGGCGGCCTGGCCTGGCATGCGGGCGTTGCGCTGGCCATCGGCACCGCCTTCCTGCTGGTCTGGTCGACGCTGGCGGTCGGCCTGGTCGGCAGCGAACAGCATCCGGCCAACCGCCTGGTTGCCGGCGTGCTGCTGGTGGCCGTCGCTGCCGCCGCACTGGCCCGGTGCCGACCCGCGGGCATGGCCCGCGCGATGCTGGCCACCGCTGCCGCGCAGGTCCTGCTGGCGCCCATCGCCGCGCTCGCCGGGGCGGGGCACAGAGCGTGGGGGCCATGCCTGTTCTTCGCCGCGCTCTGGCTGCTGGCCGGGTGGCTGTTCCAGCGCGCGGCGCGTGCGGACGGCGACGCGGCGCGCAGGCGTTCGCCGCTGGCCTGACGGTGGCGGCAACGTCGATCGGGTCAGCGCGGGTCGTCGCCCGGCTGCCAGTGGAAGATCTCGTCGATGCGTTTGCCGAACACGTGGGCGATGCGGAACGCCACATCCAGCGATGGCGAGTAACGCCCCTGTTCGATCGCGGCGATGGTCTGCCGGGTCAGGCCGACGCGCTTGCCGAGCTCGGCCTGGGTCATGTCCTGGGCGAGGAAGCGCAGCAGGCGCACCTCGTTGCGCATCGACTCAGACGGCATGCCGCGGCCAGCGGTAACCCGCGGCGACCAGCACGCAGCGCACGGCCTCGGTCAGCACCACGCACAGCAATCCGGTGTTGGCCAGCGCCCAGCCGCTGCTCTCGAACGGCATGATCACGCCGACCAACAGCATCGAAGCCAGCATCATGAAGTAGGCGCGGCGCGTGGCACGGCTGTCGATGGCCTGGTCGCGTTCGTCCTGCAGCACGCATTCGCCGGCTTCCTGCCGGCGCATCACCAGCAGGCCGGTCACGTAGGCTGCGGCGTGCACCAGGCTGACCGCGGCGAGGAAGCCGATGCGCTCGAGAAACGTCGCCTGCCAGTCGGGCAGGGCGATCAGCACGCCGAAGTAGACGCAGTACGGCAGTCCCATGCTCAGCAGGCCAAGCCAGGCGCGTTTCTCGAGAGGTGACATGGGCTGATCCGTGCATGTGATGTTCAACATGATGTTAGATATTTATAACATGGAGTCAATGATCCGATGCATCGTGCCGACGAACGGCGACCCGCCTGGCGTGACCTGCCCATGGATGGCGTCGTGGGCGGCGGTGCTACAGTGCCGCCCCTCCGTCGTCCGAAGGCAGCGTTCCGCATGAGCAGCAGCACCCAGACCTATCCGATCGGTACGCCCGGCCAGCCCTGGGGCGCGGCCGAGCGCGCGCAGTGGCTGGCCCGCCAGCAGCGCCAGCGCAGCCACGCCGATGAAGTGGTGGCGAAGGTGGAGCAGCTGCGTGAGCGTTTCGATGTCATCGACTACGGCCAGCTGGTCTACGGTCAGGAGCGGTATCCGCTGCTCGCGCTGCGCAGCCGCGACTGGAACGATGCGCTGCCGGTGGCGCTGGTCACCGGCGGCGTGCACGGGTACGAGACCAGCGGGGTGCAGGGCGCGCTGCAGTTCCTCGACCAGCATGGCGACGAGCATGCCGGCCGGATCAACCTGCTGGTCGTACCCTGCGTCAGCCCCTGGGGCTACGAGCGGATCCAGCGCTGGAACGCCGATGCGATCGATCCGAACCGCTCGTTCCGGGCCGACAGCCCGGCGCAGGAAGCCGCGGCGCTGATGGCGCTGGTCGCGCCGCTGCGCGCGCAGGTGCTGGTGCACATCGACCTGCACGAGACCACCGACAGCGACGAGTCCGAGTTCCGCCCGGCGCTGGCCGCGCGCGACGGCAAGCCGTTCGAGCCCGACGGCGTGCCGGACGGTTTCTACCTGGTCGACGACAGCGAGAACCTGCAGCCCGCGTTCCAGCAGGCGGTGATCGAGGCGGTCGCCCGCGTCACTCATATCGCCCCGGCCGATGCGCAGGGCCTGATCATCGGCTCGCCGGTGATCGCGCCGGGCGTGATCGCCTATCCGGTCAAGCGCCTGGGCCTGTGCGCCGGCGTCACCGACGCGCGCTTCGTCACCACCACCGAGGTCTATCCGGACAGCCCGCGCGCCACGCCACAGCAGTGCAACGATGCGCAGGTGGCCGCGGTACGCGCGGCGATCGCTCACGCGCTGGCGCAGGCCTGAGCGAACCCGGCGGCGGAACGCCGCCGCGCCTGACGCGCCATTGGCGGTGCATCAGTAGCCGGCCCGGGGCGCGTGCCGGTGTGCCGATCCAGGGCGGGCGACCGGTCCGGCCATGTCGCTGCCGCACACCGGGCAGGCGGTGGTGGCCGGATCGATGCGGCGCGCCAGGCGCAGCGCACTGCCGGCATCGGCATGGAAGCCGAGGTCGAGCGTCTCGCCGCACAGACCGAGCCGGATGCAGTGCTGGGCATGGATCTGGAAGCCGCCATCGCGCAGCGGGTATCGATTGACCAGGAATCTGTCCAAGAGCGCATCCCTGCCTGAGGTCGTCGCAGGCAAGCATGCGGCCGGCGCGTCTCACCGGATGCGACCGGGCGACGCGTGGCGCGTCGCGCAGCGGCGGCCCGCACCTGCGCCGGTGCGCCCGGGACTCGCCCGGACCGGCGGCGCGACGTAGTGTGTGCGGCTTCCACGAAGGAGCGACGATGGACGCCTACCTGCCTTACCTGCTGACGATGCTCGGCCACCTGCTGCCGCAACTGCTGGCCACCATCGCCGTCCTGGTGCTGCTCTGGAGCTGGGCACCGGTGGCGCCTGGCCGTGCCCACGCGCTGGCGGGCGCGTCGATCATGGTGGCGGCCTGCGTCCTGCGCGGCATCGCCGCGGGAATCCAGGCCTGGCTGACCTTCGGCACGGCCAGCGCGATGGCCCTGATGCCGCTCCTGGCCGGCGTCAACATCCTGTTCTCGGTCATGGAAGCGGTGGGCGTGGTGCTGCTGGGCTGGGGCGCGGTGAAGGCGATGCAGGCGGCCAGGGGCGTCGCCTGAGGCCACGCCGGTGCGCCGGGAGGGGCGGCTCAGTCCGACGGCGCGGCGAAGTCCAGCGCCGGGCCGGCCGGAACGATGCCGGTTGGATTGATCTGGCGATGGCTCTGGTAGTAGTGGCGCTTGATGTGGTCGAAGTCGACCGTCGGCGCAACCGCCGGGTGCGCGAACAGCCGGCAGGTGTAATCCCACAGCAGCGGATAGTCGGTCAGCCGGTGCAGGTTGCACTTGAAGTGGCCGTGGTAGACCGCGTCGAAGCGCAGCAGGGTGGTGAACAGGCGCCAGTCGGCCTCGGTCAGCGCATCGCCGCACAGGTAGCGGCGGCCGTCCAGATGTGCCTCCAGCCATTCCAGGGTGTCGAAAACGCCGGCCACGGCCTCGTCGTAGGCCTGCTGCGAGGTCGCGAAGCCGGCCTTGTAGACGCCGTTGTTGAGGCCGTCGTAGATGCGCGCGTTGAACGCATCGATGTCGCCGCGCAGCAGGCTGGGCGCGTAATCGCCTTCGTCCGCACCGACACCGTCGAACGCGCTGTTGAACATACGGATGATGTCGGCCGACTCGTTGCTGACGATGCGCCCCGACGCCTTGTCCCACAGCACCGGCACGGTCACGCGGCCGGTGTAGCGCGGGTCGGAGGCCACGTACAGCTGCCAGAGCGTGTCGCAGCCGTTGACGGTATCGGCAATGACGCCGGGCCCCTGTTCGAACGTCCAGCCCTGGTCGGCCATCAGCCAGTGCGTCACCGACAGGCCGATCATGTCCTGCAGGCCCTTCAGTTCGCGGAACAGCGCGGCGCGGTGCGCCCAGGGACAGGCGCGTGCGATGTAGAGGTGGTAGCGGCCCGGCTCGGCGCGGAAGCCGCCATCGCCGGTCGGGCCGGCACTGCCATCGGCGGTGACCCAGTGGCGGAACGCCGACGACGGACGCTGCAGGCGTCCGTCCTCGTCGACCAGCGTATCGGTGTCGGTCGTCCAGCGACCATCGACCAGCATGCCCATCGGCGGTTCTCCCTGCGTGTGCTCCGGCGCAGTCTGCGCCGGAGCGTGTGCAGGCGATGTCCGTGCATCGGCACGCTCACCGGTGGCGCGGCGGCGATCTCAGTCGGCGACCGACGTGGTCAGGCCGCCGGCGATCGCCTGGTCCAGCAGCTGCCGCGTCTGCAGGTTGGCCTGCCGGTGCGCGGCTTCCATCTTCAGGCTCAGCCCTTCCTGCTCGCGTCCCAGTACTTCCATCTTCCCCGACAGCGCTTCCATCCGGTCGCCCAGTTCCTGCTGGCGTCTGGCGCTGGCGGCGTCCCGGTCGTGCGGCGCCGGCGTCGATGCCTCGCCTGCCAGCGCACGGCGCGCCTGCTCGAGCGCACGTTCCGCATCGCGGCGCCCGAGCTCGCCCTGCTCGCGTCCCATCCGGCCCATCTGCTCGCCCAGCTTGCCCTGACGCTCACCGAGGTCGCCCTGCTGCTCGGCCAGGCGCCGTACCGGTTCCTGGATCGCGTCGAAGCGCGCCAGGGTCGCCGCATCGCGGATCACGTAGCGCGCATCGCCGCGGCGCACCCACAGCACCTGTCCGCCGGCCGATGCGTGCCGCGCGTCCTCCAGATCGTCCAGGCTGCCATCCATCACCGCCTTCTGGCGGTCGAGGATCCGCACGTAGGCCTCGTCAGCCGAGGTGCCGGACAGACTCAACCGGCCGTGGACGATGCTGGTCGTGCCGGCGTTGCGCAGGCTGCCATGGTCGCGCTCATGGGCGCTGGCGACGTCGGCTTCGGCAGCGACCAGGCGCAGGGGCAGCACGCCACCGACGGCGACGGCGGCCACCAGCACGGCGCTGGCCAGGCGGGGGAAGCGCGAGGTGTTCTGCAGCATGGTCAATCTCCTCTTCAGGCTCAGGAAGGTGGGGGAGGCGCTGGCCAGGCAGGTCCGCCGCGACGGTGCGACCCCCAGGCGCAGCAGCAGGCGGCCGTAGTCGTGACGGCAGCCAACGTTCTGCGCGACGACCGCGGCGTCGCAGGCGGCCTCGCGGGCGATGCCGTACTCGCGCACGGCCAGGTGCACGCAGGGATGGAAGAAGAACAGGTGGCGGGCCAGCGCGGGCAGCAGCCCCCAGCCCAGGTCGCCACGGCGCAGGTGCTGCAGTTCGTGGGTCAGGGCGAGGTCGAGCTCGTCGGCGTCGAGGGTGGCGTCGGCCGGCAGCAGCAGCACCGGTCGCCACGGGCCGACCAGCTGCGGCGAGCTGATCGCGGCGGACACCTTCATCACCGGCGCGCGGCGCAGGCCATGTGCCTCGGCGGCCAGCGCCAGAGCGTCGGTCAGGGCGAGGTCGGTGCAGGGCCAGGCCTCGCGCACCAGCCGGCGTGCGGCATGCCAGTCGCGCAGCGTGATCCATGCCATCAGGCCGACACCGGCGATCCAGCCGGCGGCCAGGGCCAGCATCCACAGCGGCAGCGCCGTGCCGGCGGCGGACAGGGGATCTGCGGCGATGAGCGCAGGTAGCGCCACGCCGGCCGCGTCGGCACCGGCTGCGCCGAGGGTCGTCACCGTGGCGGCGTCCGGCGCCGGCAGCCAGCGCAGCTCCAGCGCCGGTGCGAACAGGCCGAGCACGGCCTGCAGCGCGACCAGCCACCACAGCCAGCACTGGCTGGCGGCCGGCAGCCGGGGCAGGGCGCGGCACAGCGCCCACACCAGCGCGGTCAGCACTGCGGTCTGCAGGCCGGTGGCCCACAGCCGCTCGATCAGGACAGGCAGCAGGGTCTGCATCGCTCAGTCCTCGCGGCGCTGCGACTGCAGCTTGCTGACCAGCGCCTCGAGCTCGGCCAGTTCGTCGTCGCTGACCTCGGTGCGCTGCGACATCCACGCCACGAACGGGCTCACCGAGCCCTGCAGGGTCTTCTCGACGAAGGCCGCGACCGCCCCCTGGACCACGTCGCCCTCGTCGCGGGTCGGCCGATAGCGGTACACGCCGTCGACCTGGCGCCGGGCCAGATACCCCTTGGTCCGCAGCCTCTCCATCATCGTCAGCACGGTCGAACGCGCCAGGCCGCGCGTCTCGCCGTAGGCGGCGGCGACCTCGCCGACGCTGGCCTCGCCGTGCTGGCCCAGATGCTGGAGCAGCGCCAGTTCCTGGTCGCCGATGCTCTTGCCCTTCATGACTGAACTCCCGGGTGACTACAGATGTCGTCAATCTGCGCCTGACGACATCTGTAGTCAAGCATGACCGATGGCAGGGGCAGGAGGGCCGCGGCGGAGCGGCCGGCATGACTTCCGGCCCGTCTTGGCCGGCGCGGCAGCCGGTAGGGTGGGCGCACTGGACCCACCTGTCAGGGAGACCCTCCGTGTCCGCCATCCGCTTCCGCGCGCGCATCGCGCTCGCGCTGACCCTTGCATTGCCGCTGGCCGCCAGCGCCGCGTCCGCCGACCGCTGGGATGTCCCGGTCGCGGTGAAGAAGCTCGACAACGGCCTGACCGTGGTCGTCTCCGAGGACCGCAGCGCGCCGGTGGTCGGCGTCAGCGTGGTCTACGGCATCGGCATGCGCCTGGAACCGCGCAACCGTACCGGCTTCGCGCATCTGTTCGAGCACCTGATGTTCGAAGGCTCGGCCAATGCGCCCGAAGGCGTGTTCGACCGGGTGATCACCGGCGGCGGCGGCCGCAACAACGGCTCCACCCGTGCCGACTTCACCAACTACATCGAGACCGCGCCGTCGACCGCGCTCGAGCCGATCCTGTGGCTCGAGGCCGACCGCATGCGCCTGCTCGACTTCAACCCCGAAACGCTGAAGAACCAGCAGGACGTGGTGAAGGAAGAGATCCGCAACAACGTGCAGAACCAGCCCTACGGCGGTTTCATGTGGCTGGACACCGGCTTCCATGCGTTCCAGAAGTGGGAGAACAACCACGACGGCTACGGCAGCTTCGAGGACCTGGAAGCGGCGACGCTGGACGACGTGAAGGCGTTCCACCGCGATTACTACGGACCGAACAACGCTGTGCTGTCGATCGCCGGCGACCTCACGCCGGCGCAGGGATTCGCGCTGGCGCAGAAGTATTTCGGCGACATCCAGGCGCGTCCCACGCCGCCGGCGCCGGATTTCAGCGAAGGCCTGAACACCGAGGAGAAGCGCATCCAGCAGGGCGACAGGCTGGCCCAGGTGCCGGCGATCGCGCTGTCCTGGAAGATGCCCGACCGCGGCAGCAAGGACCAGGCGCCGATGGCGGTGCTCGGCTCGCTGCTGGCCAACGGCGACGCGTCGCGGCTCTACCAGGGCGTGGTCAAGGGCCGCGAGCTCGCGCTCAACGTCGAGCCGCTGTACGGCCTGACCAGCGAGTGGGAGTACAACGGCCCGACCCTGTTCACCGTGTTCGCGCTGTACAAGCCGGATACCGATGCCGACAGCGTGGTCGAGGCGGTGGACGAGGAGATCGCGCGCATCGTCGGCGAGGGCGTCGACGACGCCACGCTGGCCCGGGTCAAGATCCAGCTGCTGTCGGACTGGTACGACGGGATGGAGTCCTTCATGTCGCGCGCCGACACCCTGGCCAAGCTGCAGTTGCTGTGGGGCGATGCGCATGTAGTCAACCGCATCCCCGGCTGGATCGACGCGGTGACCTCGGCCGACGTGCAGCGCGCCGCGCGCACCTATCTGACCGCCGCCAACCGCACCGTCATCGACCGCAAGCCCGAGGCCATGCTGAAGGCCGCCGGATCCAGGGAATGAGGAACGCCACGATGAAGACCTCGATGAAACTCGCCGTGCTTGCGGTGTCGCTGGCCCTGTGTGGCGGCGCGCTCGCCGGCCCGCAGGCCATCCTGCCCAGGGACCTGCCGCCGTACGCGCCGGACCGGCCGCTGCCGGTGCCGCAGATCGAAACCAGGACCCTGGCCAACGGCCTGGAAGTGTGGGTGGTGCCGCGCGATGGCCTGCCGCGGGTGGACTACGTACTGGCCGTGCGCAATGCCGGTTTCGCCGCCGATCCGGCGGCCACGCCGGGCTTCGCCTCGCTGCTGGCAGGCCTGCTCACCGAAGGTACCGCCACCCGCGATTCGCGCCTGATCGCCGAGACCGCGCAGTCGCATGGCGGCAGCATCGCCGGCGGCGCGGGCAACGATGGCATCACCCTCAGCGCCAGCGCGCTGGCCAGCCATGCCGCGCCGATGATCGAACTGCTGGCCGATGTCGCACGCAATCCGGCCTTCCCGGCCGGCGAGGTGCGCCTGGCCCAGGCCAATGCCGCGCAGGCGCTGAAGGCGGCGGAAGCGCAGCCGTCGTTCCGTGCCACGCGCGCCTTGCTGGCGGCGACCTATGGCGACCATCCGTATGCGCGGGTCCAGCAGACCGAGGCGACCATCGCCGGCCTGACCGGGGCCACGCTGAAGCAGGAGCATGCGCGCCGCTTCCATCCCGACCGCGCGCTGCTGGTGGTGACCGGGCGGATATCGGCCGCGGACGGCTTCCGTCTGGCCGAGGCCGCCTTCGGCGACTGGAAGGGGCTGGGCGAGGAGGCGCCGGAAACCCCGGCCACGCGCCGCCAAGCCACGCCGGCGCACGTGCTGCTGCAGCGCGACGGCAGCGTGCAGTCGACGCTGCGCATCGGCAGCCCGGCCATCGCCGCCACCGACCCGGACTACCTGCCGGCCGGCCTGGCCGGCACCGTGCTCGGCGGCGGTTTCAGCAGCCGGGTCAACCAGAACCTGCGCGAGGCCAAGGGCTACACCTACGGGGCCAGCGCGGGCTTCTCGCCCGCGCGGGCCGGCGGGCGTTTCCAGGCCGGTGCCGACGTGCGCAACGAGGTCACGGGCGCGTCGCTGAAGGAGTTCTTCCACGAGTTCGAGCGGCTGGCCAGCGAGCCGGTGCCGGCGCAGGAGCTGGAAGACACCAAGCGCTACGTCGCCGGCGGCTACATGATCAGCAACCAGCTGCAGGGCACGGTCGCGGTCACCCTGGCCAGCAACTGGCTGGTCGGGCTGCCGCCGGAGTACCTGGGCACCTATGTCGACAGGATCCGCCAGGTCGACGCGGCCACCGTGCAGCGAATGGCCGGCAAGTACCTGCGCCCGGACCAGCAGTCGATCGTGGTGGTCGGCGATGCGGCGGCGATCGCCGAGCAGCTGAAGGCCTACGGGACGTTCACGCCGGCCGAGTGAGTGCGCCGATCGCGGCGCCGGCACCGCCCGGCGTCGCCCATGGCGATGTGGCGGCTGTGGGCGCAGCGGTGCGCGTCCAGCGGCGTGCGCCGGTCCGACTGCTGCACCGCCATGGCGGCGATGCGATGCATGACGCAGGCAGCGTCGCGGGCCGCCGATGCGGAATGGCGGAGGCGGACGGCCGCGTCCGCATGCGCGGGTGGCCGCGTTCCAGCTGCGCCGCCACAGGCATCACCGCACCTCGTCCGGCGCATTCGCCGCGCTGCGGTCCGACGCCGGTGTGCTGGTGTGGAGAGAGGCCAGCGGGCCTCGGAAACGTCGATCCCGCGGCCGGTTCGCGCGCGGCCGGTACGCAGGTTGGCGCGGTGCCGACGCCCTCGCTCAGATGCTGGTCGCGGCGATGAAACGCTCGCGGTCGGCCTGGGTGCGGCGCCGGATTTCTTCCAGCGCCTGGCTCTCGGTGGCTTCCAGCATCGCCTCGAACAGACGCTTGAAGTGGTTGCGCATCGCCGTGCGCGCGCCGGCGGGATCGCGGCGACGCAGCGCGTCGAAGATCGCCATGTGTTCCTCGCGGCGGGTGTCGCCGTCGTCGTGGCAGACCTTGGCGTGTACCTCGCGCACGCGCGGCACCTCGCCGCGGATGCGCCAGATCAGCTGCACGCAGTGCTCGACCACCGGATTGCCGGCGATGCGGGCGATGGCCAGGTGGAACTGGCGGTCGGCCTCGCTGACCGCCTCGGTGCTGGCGTCGGGACTGGACAGCGCCACGACCAGCGCCTCGAGTTCGCGCAGGTCGGCATCGGTGACGCGGCTGGCCGCCATTGCCGCCGCCTCGGCCTCGATCACCGCGCGCGCGGCGGTGAGATCGAACGCGGTGACATCCGGCAGTCCGCCCGGTATCTGCGCCGGACGCGCCTTGACGTAGACGCCCGAACCGATGCGGATGCTGATCAGCCCCTGTGCTTCCAGGGCGATCTCCGCCTCGCGCACCGTGACCCGGCTGACGCCGAAGCGTTCGGCCAGGTCACGTTCGCCGGGCAGGCGCGAGCCGGGCGGAAATTCGCCACGGTCGATCAGCTTGCGTATCTCGCTGGCGATGGTCTGGTAGAGGCGGTTCTCGGACATTCGAGCTGGACCCTGTCTGGTGTCTTGCGCATCAGCCCTGGGACACGGCGCCTGGGTCTGATCCGACTCGAACAAACGGCGCGGCCGGAGGGCCGCGCCGCTGCGTTCAGAACCGGTATCGTACACCCAAAAATGCGCGTCGCCCGTAGCTGACGTACTCGCGGAAGTTGCCGTACGCGGGCTGGTAGGCCACGCGCGGTTCGTCGGTCAGGTTCATCAGTTCCAGCGACAGCGACAGGTTGCGGTTGACCTTGTAGCGGGCGCGGAAATCGACGCTGAAGTTGTCGTCGTAGTAGCGGTTGTGCTGCGAGGCGTTGCCGGTGAAGTCCTGGTAGTACTGCGAGCGGTATTTGCCGATTACCTGCATGTTGAAGCGGCCGATGTCCCAGTACACCGAGCCGGAGGCGACGTGCCGCGACGAGCCGCTCAGGCCGGCCGGCGCCACGATCGCCGGCAGCACGGTACCGTCGTCGGTGGTGCGTTCTCCCAGGCTGAAGTCCTGGGTCTGGTAGTCGGTGTCGGCGTAGTTGTAGCTGAACTTCAGGCCCAGGCCGTCGAACGGTTTGGGCAGGTAGGAGAAGCGGTGCGCGGCGGTGAGTTCGAAGCCGGTGAGCGTACTGTCGGCGTCGGTGGTGATCTCGCGCGCGACCGGCACGACCACGCTGTCGCCATCGATCACGAACGTCTCGTTGAACTGCACGATCTCGGTGCCGCCGTTGAACTGCTTCCAGTACACCGCGCCGGCCAGCAGGGTGTCGGCGTTGACGTACCACTCCAGCGACAGGTCGCCGTTCCACGACATCATCGGCCTGGCGCCCGGGTTGCCCTTGGCGTCCACGTTGGCCAGCGCTTCGGCCAGGCTGGTGTAGTCGCCGCCGGCTTCGCTGATGCCCAGGTCCAGGCCGGCGCCGAGCGCGGCGATGTCAGGGCGCGACATCGCGCGGAATGCGCCCACGCGCAGCAGCAGGTCCTCGCGCAGCTCGAATGCGGCGTTGACGCTGGGCAGCAGCTTGTCGTTGCCGGCCTTCTCGGTGAAGGTCGAATAGGCGCCGGTCGAGCGCAGGTAGACGGTGCCGTCGCCGTTGTCGGTCAGCTCCAGCTCCGAGCGTACGCCCAGCGAGCGGGCATCGGTCCTGACCCAGCGCAGGCCGGCGTTGCCGCTGTAGGGAATGCCGAACAGTTCGCTGCGGAACTCGCCCATCAGGTACAGCGAGCGGGTCTTCTCGGTGACAGCGACGTTGGCCGGGTCCTGGTCGTCCGGGTCCAGGCCGAGCGCGCTGGTGCCGCGGAACGCCTCGAACGCGCACATCGGGTCGAAGTAGGCCCAGCTCGAGATCGTGTTGCCGCTGGCCGAATCCAGGAAGTCGCTCTGCGGGAAGCTCGTACGGCAGGCCCGGTTGGCGGCATTGATCAGCGCCTTGCCTGCCGCGTTGTTCTGCGCGTAGTCGGTCTGCAGGGTCTGGTCCTGGTAGCTGTAGTCGGCCTCGCTGACGCGGGCGCCGGCCTTGAGCCGGGTCAGGAAGCCGTCGGCGGGCAGGTAGCTGACGTCGAACCGGCCGGCGCGGATGCGGTGGTCGTTCGCGGTCACCCGCGAGGTCACGCGCGCGGCGCCGGCGTAGGCGTCGTGGTCGTAGCGGTCGAACGCCGGATCCAGGGTGATGCTGGGGACGTCGCCGTGCCAGTCCCATGCGTAGTCGACGTAGCCGGTGGTGCCGCTGCTGATGCCCGGCACGACGTTGCCGTCGATGTCGGTGCGGTTGGCGCGGAAGCGGACCACGCGCTGGGTGTCGGTGCGCTCGGTGTGCGAGTAGGACAGGTCGCCGGACAGCTCCCAGGCCTCGTTCGGGCGGACGATCACGTTCAGGCCGCCACCGGTGAACGCCTCGTTGCGGCCGTAGACGGTGGAGCTGCTGTCGATGGCGCTGCTGCCGGTCAGGTGGGTGGCGGTGCCGTTGCCGTCGGCCACGACGTTGCGGATGTTGCGGTTGCCGTTGGCCAGGCTGAAGTCGGAGCGGTTCTCGTCCCAGTTGCGGTCGGTGTGCTGGTAGTCCAGGTTCACTTCCAGCAGGTCGTTGGGCCGCCACTGCAGCGCGGCGAACTCGCTCTGGCGGTCGTTGCGTTCCTGCTTGAGGCGGTAGATGCGGCTGCTGGGCACGAGCACGTAGTCGGCGCCGGCGGCGATCTGCTGCGGGGTGAGCGTGGTGCAGTTGGCGGACCCGGCGCTGACCGTGGCGCACGGATACCAGGTCGAACCGGTGGTCATGCTCTCTTCCGGATCGGTGCCGTCCAGTGCCTGCACGCCGATGGACACGCCCAGCCGGCCGCCGCCGGCGAACTCGAACTGGTCCACGTAGCTGCCGGTGCCGCGCCAGCCGATGCCGTCCTTGCGCGCGTAGCGGCTGTCGAACTCGGCCCAGCTGCCCTTGCCCTCGACCTGGATCGAACGCTTGCCGTAGTCCAGCGGGCGCACCGCCTCCAGCGCCATCGAGCCGGCCACGCCGCCTTCGATCAGGTCGGCGCGCTGGGTCTTGTAGATGGCCACGGTGTTGATCAGCTCGGACGGGAACATGTTGAAGTTCACCGAGCGGTCGCCGCTGCCGTTGGTGATCTCGCGGCCGTTGAACGTGGTGTTGCTGAGGTAGGCGCCCAGGCCGCGGATCGAGATCTCCGACGCGCCGGTCTTGTCGCGCGTGGACGAGGCGCCGGTCAGGGTCTCGATCGCGTCGGCCAGCGAGGCCGCGGGCAGGTCGCCGATGTCCTCGGCCGACAGCACGTCGGAGATCACCGTGTCGTCGCGCTTCTTGTTGATCGAGGTCTGGATCGATTCGCGGATGCCCTGGACCTGGACCTCGTCGAGCGTGGTCGGGTCGGCGTCCTGCGCACTGGCCGGGACGGCCAGGCACAGCGCGGAGAGCAGGGCGGTACACAGGGTGGTGCGGCGCAGGACAGCCGGTCCGGTGCGCATGGTGCGGTGCTGCATGACGATCTCCCTCCCAGGATGATGGTCCGTCTGCACGGATGTCGGCGCGGAGCGTGCGACGCCTTCCGACCAATGTCAATAAATTGGTACCAAAGTTTAATAAGCCAATATGCCTGTCCAGTATTCAGGCAATTTCCTGTGCGTTGCAGCATAAAAGTGCGAGCCAATGTGTTGGTCCATTGGCATGAATTGGCCTGCAATTCCGGTTGACGAGCTGGTCGCCTCTGCTACCATCGGCCCGCAATCACTCCGCACGGAACTCATCTGGGAGGGTAAGACCGTGACGAAGCACCGCTGCAGCGCCGGCCTCAAGGCGACTGGACGTCTGCTGTTTTCCCTTGTTTTTCTTGCCCTGGCGGACACTGCCTGCGCGGCCGAGCTGCTGGTCGCGACGCAGGACGAGTATGTGCGGGCCGCGAAGGCGGCCAAGCCCGGCGACACCATCGTCCTGAAGGACGGCGAATGGCGCGACTTCGATCTGCTGCTGCGCGCGCAAGGGGAAATTGGTCAACCAATTCGACTGACCTCACAGACGCCCGGCAAGGTCGTCCTGACCGGCCAGTCGCGGCTGCGCCTGGCCGGCCGGCATCTGGAAGTCTCCAACCTCGTGTTCCGCGATGGGCATGCGCCCGGCGGCGAAGTCGTCGCGTTCCGGCGTTCGTCGACCGACTGGGCCGAGGACAGCCGCGTCACCGGCATCGTCATCGACGGCTACAACAAGCCCGATCGCGGCCAGTCCGATCACTGGGTCGCGCTGTACGGCCGCAACAACCGCTTCGACCACAGCCAGCTGCTGGGCAAGACCAATCTCGGCACCACGCTGGTGGTGATCCGCAACGAGACCAGCGGCCTGGAAAACCATCACCGGATCGACCACAACTGGTTCGGTCCGCGTCCCAACCTGGGCTCGAACGGTGGCGAGACCATCCGCATCGGCACCAGCCGCGATTCGCTGTCCGACTCGCGCACCGTGGTCGAGAACAACTGGTTCGAACACTGCGATGGCGAAGTCGAGATCGTCTCCAACAAGTCCGGCGGCAACACCTACCGCGGCAACGTGTTCTTCGAATCGCGTGGATCGCTGGTGCTGCGTCACGGCAATGGCAACCTGGTCGAGCGCAACGTCTTCATCGGCAACGGCAAGCCGCACACCGGCGGCGTGCGCGTGATCAACCGCGACCAGACCGTGCGCGACAACTACTTCCAGGGCCTGGCCGGCGACGGCTTCGCCGCGGCGCTGGCGGTGATGGCCGGGGCGAAGGACGCGCCGCTGAACCGCTATGCGCAGGTGGAGAACGCGGTGATCGAGCGCAACAGCTTCATCGACGTGCGCAGCGTGTTCCTCGGCGCCGGAACCGACGCCGAGCGCAGTGCCGCGCCGGTCGGCAGCACGATCGCCTCGAATCTGTTCGTCGGCAGCGGCACGCGCGACCTGCTGCGCACGCTCGGCGACCTGTCGGGCATCGCGTTCCGTGGCAACGTGCAGAGCCCGCAGGCGTCAGGCGGATTCCCTGCCGGCGTCGAAGGGCGCCAGGTCGCGCTGCAGCGCGGCCGGAATGGCCTGCAGCATCCGCAGGATCTCGATGGCATCGGCGCACCGCGCGACCTGCAGTTCATCGCCCGTCGCGCGGTTGGCGTGGACTGGTATCCGAAGGCGGTGGACCGCATCGCGCTGGACAGCGGGCGGACACGTACCGTCGTGCCCGGCGAGGACAGCCTGAGCGCCGCGCTGGATGCGTCCGCGCCGGGCGACCGTCTGCAGCTCGGCGCCGGCCGCTACCTGGTCACGCGCACGCTGGCCGTGCAGCATCCGTTGAGCATCGTCGGTCCCGCCCGCGGTAGCGCACGGATCGCGTTCTCGCGTCCGGTGCTGTTCGATCTCAAGCGCGGCGGTTCGCTGCGCCTGGCGCATCTGGACATCGATGGCGCGCTGGCGCCCGATGAGGCCGGCAACGCGGTGATCCGTGTCGCACCCGGCTCGAACGCGGCCAACTACGCGCTGCGGATCGAGGACAGCCGCATCCACGGCCTGACCGCGAACAGCGGCTTCGACGTGATCGACACCGGCAAGGGCAGCATGGCCGACCTGATCGCGCTGCAGCGGGTCGAGGTCGCCGACATCACCGGCTCGGTGCTGTCGGCCGCGGCCGAGACAGGTGATCTGGGCACCTACAACGTCGAGACCGTGGAGATCAGCGATTCGACGTTCCGGCGTGTGGCCGGGCCGGTGGTCGATCTGTACCGCGGCGGCACCGACGAGAGCACCTTCGGCCCCGCGCTGGTCGTGCGCGACAGCGTGTTCGAGGACGCCGGCCGCGACGATGCGTCGCTGCGCCTGCGCGGCGTGCAGCTGGCGGTGCTGGACGGCAACCGCTTCCGGCGCAGCGGCGACGTGTACTTCAGCCACCGGGTCGGCGAGCCGTCCCTGCTGGCTTCCCGCAACCAGTTCGCCGATGGCGGACGCATCCAGGCCGATATCCCGGTCGAGGCCATCCAATGAACAACGCATCGCCCCTGATCCTCGCGATCGGCCTGGCCCTGGCGCCTGCCTGCATCGCATCGGCGGCCACGACAGCGTCCGGCAGCGTGGCCCGGCAGAGCGAGCTGGTCCCGGTGCTGGTCACCACCGCGCAATGGGCGCAGATGCGCGAGCAGGTGCGCCGCTATCCGCTGTTCGCCGGTGAGGCGCAGCGTGCGGAACGGCGCGTGCGCGCGATGATGGAGGCCGGCATCGACGTGCCGGTGCCGAAGGACAAGGGCGGCGGCTACACGCACGAACAGCACAAGCGCAACTACCAGGCCATCCAGGCCGCCGGCGCGCTGTACCGGCTCAGTGGCGACCAGGCCTATGCCGACTTCGTCAGGGACATGCTGCTGCGCTACGCGGAGCTGTATCCGACGCTGGGGCCGCACCCGCAGGGGCGCGGCCAGATTCCGGGCCGCCTGTTCTGGCAGACGCTGAACGATTCGGTCTGGCTGGTGACCGCGGTGCAGGGCTACGACGCGGTGCGCGATGCGATCGATCCGGCCAGCCGCGAGACCATCGACAACCAGGTGTTCCGGCGCATGGCCGGATTCCTCGCCGGCGCCCCCGAGAACTTCGACAAGATCCACAACCACGCGACCTGGGCGGTGGCCGCCACCGGCATGACCGGCTACATGCTGCGCGACCCGGTGCTGGTCGAGCAGGCGCTGAAGGGCAGCGCCCGCGACGGCAAGGCCGGCTTCCTGAAGCAGATCGACCAGCTGTTCTCGCCGGACGGCTATTACGAGGAAGGCCCGTACTACCAGCGCTATGCGCTGGCGCCGTTCGTGCTGTTCGCCAATGCGATCGAGCGCAACGAGCCGCAGCGCGGCATCTTCGATTACCGCGACGGCGTGCTGCTGAAGGCGGTCGATGCGCTGGTGCAGAGCAGCTACGGCGGCTACTTCTTCCCGATCAACGACGCGATCCTGGATAAGGGCCTGGACACCGAGGAACTGGTGGCCGGCATCGGCATCGCCTACGCGCGCCGCCAGGATCCGCGGCTGCTGTCGATCGCGCAGCTGCAGGGCAGGGTGACCCTGACCCCGGAAGGCCTGCAGGTCGCGCAGGCGCTGGCGGCCGACAAGGCCAGGCCCTACGACTTCCGCTCGACCCTGCTGCGCGACGGCCCGGCCGGCGACCAGGGCGCGCTGGCGATCCTGCGCATGGGCGGCGCCGAAGGCCAGGCGCTGGTCGCCAAGAACACGATGCAGGGCATGGGCCACGGCCACTTCGACAGGCTCAACTGGCTGTTCTACGACAACGGCCAGCGCGTGGTCACCGACTACGGCGCGGCCCGCTTCCTCAACATCGAGGCCAAGGCCGGCGGCATCTACCTGCCCGAGAACACCAGCTGGGCCAAGCAGACCGTCGCCCACAACACGCTGGTCGTCGACGGTGCCAGCCAGTTCGGTGGCGACTGGAAGAAGGCCGAGCGCTTCGCGCCGGAGCAGCTGCTGTTCGCCAGCGACGCACACACCTGGATCAGCGGCGCCCGCATCGACACCGCCTACGACGGCGTGGCGATGCACCGTACCCAGGCGTTGCTGTCGCATCCGGCGCTGGGCCAGCCGGTGGCGCTGGACCTGCTGCGCGTCGAAGGCGGCAAGGCCGCGACCTACGACCTGCCACTGCATTTCAACGGCCACATCATGACGGTCGGCTTCGAGGCACGGCGCAACGTCGCGCAGCGACCACTGCTGGGCAAGGCCAACGGTTACCAGCATCTGTGGGTGGACGCGACCAGTGAGGCCTCGGCAGCGCAGCGCACGCTGTCATGGCTGCTGGACGGACGCTTCTATACCTACCGTTTCGCCAGCACCGCACCGTCGCAGGCGCTGCTGGTGGAAAGCGGGGCGAACGATCCGGACTTCAACCTGCGCCGCGAGCCGGCGCTGATCCAGCGTGTGGAAGGCCAGGCGTCGACCACGTTCTACGGCGTGCTCGAGCCGCATGGCCAGTACGACGGCGCGGCCGAGACCGTGCGCGGCGCGAACAGCCGCATCGATGGCATCGAGCATTTCCGCGGCGGCGATGCCAGCGTGCTGCTGCTGCGTCTGGCCGGCGGCGCGACCGTGGCGGTCGGCATCGCCGACGACCCGCGTGGCACCGGCACCCACAGCGTCAGTGGCGACGGTGCGACCTGGCGCTGGAGCGGCGGCTGGAAGCGCTTCGACACCGACGGCGGCAACGGGAGCAGCAAATGAGCACCCTGCGCTCGTCCGTGCGCTGGATGATCGTCGGCCTGATCGCCGTCGCCACGATCATCAACTACATCGACCGCAACGCGCTGGCCGTGATGTGGCCCGAGATTTCGAAGGATGTCGGCGCGACCAAGGAAGACTACGCGCTGCTGGTCACCGTGTTCATGCTGTTCTACGCGGCCGGCCAGTTCCTGTTCGGCCGGCTGTTCGACATCATCGGCACCCGCCTGGGTTTCGCGCTGTCGATCGCGGTGTGGTCGATCTCGATCGCGCTGCACGCGGTGTCGCATTCGATCCTGTCCTTCAGCATCGTCCGTGCGCTGCTGGGCGTCAGCGAGGCCGGCGCCTGGCCCGGGGCGGTGAAAGCCAACGCCGAGTGGTTCCCGGCACGCGAGCGGGCACTGGCGCAGGGCATCTTCAATGCAGGTGCGTCGATCGGCGCGATCGTGTCGGCGCCGCTGATCGCCTTCCTGTTCCTGTGGCTGGGCTGGCGGGGCACCTTCGTGCTGGTCGGCGTGATGGGCTTCGTCTGGATCCTGCCGTGGCTGGTGATCTACCGCGCCGGACCGGACCGCCATCCCTGGGTCAACGCGGCCGAGCGCGCCTGGATCGCCGAGACGCCGGATGCCGCGCAGGCGGCGGCCCGCGACGCGTACGTGCCGGACATGCGCCAGCTGCTCGGCCATCGCCAGACCTGGGGCATCCTGGTCTCGCGCTTCTTCCTCGACCCGATCTGGTGGCTGTTCGTGTCGTGGCTGCCGATCTACCTGGCCGACACCTTCGGCTTCGACATCAAGCAGATCGGCATCTTCGCCTGGGTTCCGTTCGTCGGTGCGATGTTCGGCAGCCTCAGCGGCGGCTGGCTGTCGGGCCGGCTGATCGCCGCCGGCTGGAGCGTGGACCGCGCGCGCAAATGGGTCATCACCCTGGGCGGCGTGATCATGGCGCCGGCGCTGATCGGCGCGGTGCTGGCCACCGACCCGGTCTGGGCGGTGCTGACGATCGCGGCGGTGCTGTTCGGCTTCCAGGTGGCGATCGGCAACATCCAGACGCTGCCCGGCGACATCTTCAGCGGCAGGTCGGTCGGCTCGCTGGCCGGCCTGGGCGGCATGGCCGCGGTCGCCGGCACGCTGATCACCACCTGGCTGGTGCCGGTGATGACCCGCGATTCCTATGCGCCGATCTTCATCCTCGTCGCGGCCCTGGTGCCGCTGTCGCTGCTCGCGGTCTGGCTGGTGACCGGCCGCGTCGAGCGCCTCGGCGGGCCCGCCGGGCGCTCATCCAACACCTGATTCCCCTACGCTCAACAGGACTACACGCATGACCCAGTTCAAGGACAAGGTGGCCATCGTCACCGGTGGCGGCCGCGACATCGGCCGTTCGATCTCGATCAAGCTGGCCGCGGCCGGCGCCAAGGTGTGCATCAACTACGCCAACGACACGGCGAGCGCGGAGGAAACCCTGCGCCTGGTGCAGGCCGCCAGCGGCAGCGCGATCCTGCACCGCGCCGACGTCACCGATCCGGCCCAGGTCGCCGGCCTGGTCGCGGCCACGCAGGCCGCGTTCGGCCCGCGCATCGACGTGCTGGTGAACGTCGCCGGCGGCATGGTCCAGCGCCGGCCGCTGGCCGAGATCGACCCGGCGTTCTTCCACACCGTGATGGATCTGAACATGACCTCGGTCTACCTGACCACGCACGCGGTGGTGCCGCACATGGGCGAGGGCGCGGCGATCGTCAATTTCGCCTCGCAGGCCGGCCGCGATGGCGGCGGTCCGGGTGCGTCGATCTACGCCACCGCCAAGGCCGCGGTGATGACCTTCACCCGGGCGATGGCCAAGGAGCTGGGCCCGCGCGGCATCCGCGTCAACGCGCTGGCCTGCGGCATGATCGCCACCCGCTTCCACGACGACTTCACCAAGCCGGAAGTGCGCACCGCGGTGGCCGGCTCCACGCCGCTGCGCCGCCAGGGCCATCCGGACGAGCCGGCCGACGTGGCGGTGTTCCTGGCTTCGGACGGCGCGGGGTTCATCACCGGCGCCAACGTCGACGTCAATGGTGGCACGTACTTCTCCTGAATCCGGCTGGGCGGCCTGGATCGGTCGTTCCTGATCGCGCCGGCCCGTCCGGCGCCTGCCGCGGGCACGGCCATGGAGGGCGTGCCGCCGTCGTGGCGACGGCGCGCGCCCGCGGATCCGCCCACCCGCCGTCGTTCCACACCGCCGGATGCCCGGCCTGCATTCCGTCGCGGAGGCGGACCATGTTGCGAATCCTGTGCATGTTCTCGCTGGCCGTCGGCCTGCTGGCCGCTGTGCCGTCATCTGCTTCAGCCCAGGTCTGGGTGCCGCTGTGGACCGCCTCGCCCGCGCCGGACCGCAGGGACGGACCGGACGGTGCCTCGCTGCGGTTCGCCGACCAGACCGTGCGCCAGGACATGCGCATGGGAACCTCGGCGACGTCGCTGAGGTTCCGGATCAGCAACGAGCTCGGCGATGCGCCGCTGACGATCGGTGCGGGCAGCGTGCGGCGGAAGGGCGCGCCTGGCGATGGCCTGCCACTGCGCTTCGGCGGGCGCAGCGATATCGTCGTGCCGGTCGGCGCGGCACTGCTCAGCGATCCGGTGCCGCTGGCGGTGCCGGCATTGGGCGAGATCAGCCTGCTGCTGTACTTCCCGGAGCCGGCCGCACCGGCGGTGCGCCGCACCGCGCTGCGCATCGCCGATGGCCGCCAGGCCGACGTCGAAGACGGCGTGCGCTACGCGTACCGGCAGAACGTGGTGTCGGCCGTGCTCGGCGCGCGTGACAGCAGGCCGACCGTGATCGTCGCACTGGGCGATTCGATCACCGAAGGCGCGGTGGCGGTGCGCGGCAGCCACGGCCAGTGGCCTGAACTGCTCGGCAGCCGGCTGGAACAGGCCTGTCCGGGCCGCTTCGTGGTGCTCAACCAGGGCATCAGCGGCAACAAGGTGTTCGACCATGGCCGCAGTCATGGGGCGCTGTCGCGCCTGGACCGCGACGTGATCGCGCTGCCCGGCGTCGATCAGGTGATCGTGTTCGAAGGCATCAACGACATCCGTCACAGCGGTGGCGCCAGCCCGCGTCCCGGCCGCGGCAGCGAGGACATGCTGCTGGCCTACCGGCAGATCGCCGACCGCCTGGCCCAGCACGGCATCCGCGCGTTCGCCGGCACGATCACCCCGTTCGGCAAGTCCGAGCGCTACGAGCCGGTATCCGCCGCGACCCGCAACGCGATCAATGCCTGGATCCGCGGCGGCGGTACCGGCTACGCGGGCGTGATCGACTTCGACCAGGCCGTGCGCGACCCGGCCGAGCCGGAGTCGCTGCCGGAGGCGATGACCCGCGATGGCCTGCATCCGAACGACGCGGGCCTGGAGCGGATGGCCGCATCGATCGACCTGGCGATGCTCGGCTGCCAGCCCCACTGAGCGCGGGGCCGGCATCCGGACTCAGCCTTCCGCGCGCGCCTGGCGGATGTAGTCGTCGACCTCGCGCTCGAGCAGGTCCATCGGCACCACGCCGGTCAGCAGCACGCGGTTGTGGAACTGGCGCGGGTCGAAGCGCTCGCCCAGCGCGTCGCGGGCCTTGTCGCGCAGGCGGATGAGTTCCAGCTGGCCGATCATGTACGAGGTCGCCTGGCCGGGCATCACCACGTAGCGGTCCACCTCCGATGCCGGGATGCCGTAATCGATCGCCTGCTGGCGGGTCCAGCGCTTGGCGTGCAGGCCGGTGTCGACCACCAGCCGGCGCGCGCGGAACAGCTCGGCATCGAGCTGGCCGAGCCGGCCCTCGATGTCGCCCTCGTACCAGTTCTGTTCGGCCGCCAGCCGTTCTGCGTACAGCGCCCAGCCCTCGCTGAAGGCGGAGATGCCGCCGAGCGCGCGCACCTGGCGGAACTTCGGCAGGGCGGTGTTCTCCACCGACAGCGCCACCTGGAAGTGATGGCCGGGCACGGTTTCGTGGTAGACCAGCGTGCGCAGCCCGAAGCGGGTCAGGCGGTCGGGCCGCAGCGGCATCTGGTAGACGCCCGGACGCGAGCCGTCCAGCGGCGGCGCGGTGTAGCTGGCCGCCGCGCTCGCCCAGCGGAACTCGGGGTAGGGCTGGGCGATCACGGCGCTCTTCGGACGGATGTCGAACAGCGCATCGGAGCGCCGCTCGGCATCGCGCATCATCCTCTCGATGTCCTGCATGATCGCCGCGCGACCGGCGGCGTCGTCGCTGTAGGCCAGGTCCGCACGCAGCGCCTTCGCACGCTGTTCGACGCTGCCGTCGTTGCGGCCCAGCTGCCGCAGCAGCGCGTCCATCTCGCCTTCGATGCGTGCAACCTCGCGCAGGCCGATCGCATGGATCTGCCCGGCGTCCAGCCCGGTCGAGGTGAAACGGCGCAGGTGGTAGGCATAGGCGTCGGCGCCCTGCGGGAAGCGCCACAGGCCGGCGTCGGCGCTGGCGCGCGGCCGCTGCGCCTCGAGTTCGGCGATGGCGGCCTGCCAGGCCGGATACACCTGCTCGCGGACGATGCTCTCGGCGCGTGCCAGCAGCGGGCCATGCCGGTCGGCGGCGATCGCGTCGATCTCCGGCAGGCGCGTGGCCAGCGTGGTCACCAGCGGATTGGCCGCCGGCGCCGGCGCGATGAACTGGCGCATCTGCGCGATCGTCGCGTCCAGGATGAAGTCCGGCGGCAGGATGCCGCGTGCGGCCTGCGCGTGCGCCCGCGCGGTCGCCTCGCCCATGCGCGCGTCGAACTGGCCCAGCCGGGCCAGATAGTGGTCCACGTCCTGCGCACTGCGCAGCGGATGCACCACGGTCATCAGGTTGGGCAGGCCGACGTTGACGCCGCTGAACTGCTGCAGCGGGAAGTCCAGGTCGCGGTAGCCCTCGCCCTCGATCAGCGTCTCCAGCTGCCAGCGCATCAGTTCGGCCGACACGCGGGTGGTGGGGTCCATCGCCTGCACGTCGAGCGCGGCCAGACCGGCCAGGCCGTGCCTCGCCAGCGCCACGGTCCCGTCGGCGAAGGCTTCCGTGGACGGCGTCAGCTGCCGGTCCATCAGCGCCTGCATCGCCGGATCCTCGAAATAGCGGCTGCCGGTGGCGGCATTGGGCTGGCGCTTCATCCAGTCGTCGGTGAACGCGCGGAAGAACGCGTTGGCCCCGGTCGCGTGCGCTGCGGCGGTCGCCTGCGGCGCAGGAGCGCTGGCGCCTGCCGGCGCGGAGAGAAGCAGGCCGAGGGCCAGGGCGAGCGGTGCGAAACGGAAGGTGGCCGGCACGAGGGCTCCCGGAAGATCGGATGGGGGTTCGATTCTAGGGGCTGCCGGCATGCGAGGGCACGCCGCGCGCGACACCGCGTGTGGTGGTGCCTCGATGCGCGCGGCACGCCTTGCGTGCAGACCGCGCGGAGCGGTGCGGCGCAGCCGATGTCGCATGCATGCCGGAGCAGCTCAGTGAACGGCATGCCGCATCCGGCGCATCGATCCAGACCGATGCACCGGCGCATGCGATGGTCTCAGTGCGCTGCCGCTGCGGGATCGGGCGCCTGCAGCAGGGTGTGCAGTTGCCGCATGTCGTCGACCACCGCGAGCGCGCCGGCCTGGTCCAGGTCGAAGCCACGCGCATAACCGTGGCGCACCAGCACCAGCGGCATGTGCGCGGCGATCGCCGCGGCCGCGTCGGTGGCCGAGTCGCCCACCATCACGCAGCGTTCCGGCGCGTGGCCGAAGCGCTGCGCCAGGTGCAGCAGCGGCAGCGGATCGGGTTTGCGCTCGGCGAGGCTGTCGCCGCCGATGATCGCGGCAAAGCGGTCGGCCAGGCCGACATGCGCGAGCAGCGGCGCGACGAAGCGCTCGGGCTTGTTGGTGCAGATGGCCAGCGTCGCCCCGGCCGCGGACAGCGCCTCCAGCAGTTCGGGCACGTGATCGTAGACGCGCGGGTTCTTCAGCAGGCTGTCGCCGTAGTGACGCATGAACGCCGGCATCGCCTGCTCGGGCGGCAGTGCGCTGCCGGCGTGGTGCAGCGCGGTGTCGAGCAGGGCGCGCACGCCATCGCCGATCCAGCTGCGCACCGTCGCTTCGCTGACCGTGGCCAGATCGAACCCGGCCAGGGTCAGGTTGACCGCTTCGGCGATATCGGAAGCGCTGTCGACCAGGGTGCCGTCGAGATCGAAGATGACCAGCGGAAAGCGCGGTGGCTGCATCATGGGGTCGCCGTGTGGAGGACCCGCATTGGGCGGACCGGGGCGTGCGATGTCAAGGCGGAGGACGCGCCGGCACCGCGGCGCTGGAGCGGGGGCGGAGCCATGTCGACGGGCGTCCGCGCATCCAGCGCCACCGAGTCCGCGCGCCGGCTCGCCGCTGGCCGGGTATCGCTCGGAGTTGCCTGACCCCGCATCGGCACGCAGCCCGATGTCGGGGCAGGGCGGCGGCTGCCAGGCTGGGGCCGGATCACATCCTGGAGCAACGGAATGCACCGGATCACCCTCCATTTCCTGCTGTTGCTGGCGTTGTCGGTTGCCGCGCAGTCCGCGCAGGTCCACGCGATGCCGTCGCTACCCGCGCCGATGCTCGCCGCCAGCGGCGCCCCACCAGGCGATCTGCGCCAGTACTGGGTCAGCGAGAAGCTCGATGGCGTGCGCGGGCGCTGGGACGGCCGCACCCTGTCCACGCGCAACGGTCACCGGATCGACGCGCCGGCGTGGTTCACCGCCGGATGGCCGGACACGCCGATGGACGGCGAACTGTGGCTCGGTCGCGGCCGCTTCGACGAGACCAGCGCCGTGGTCAGGCGCGGCCGCGACGATGCCGCCGGCTGGGCGGCGATGCGCTTCATGGTGTTCGACCTGCCGGCCCATCGCGGTCCGTTCGGCGAGCGCGTGCAGGCGATCACCACGTTGCTGGACGCCACGCAGGTGGCGTGGCTGGTGCCGGTGGAGCAGCAGCGCGGCATCGACCGGGCCTGGCTGGATGCCAGGCTGCAGGCGGTGCTGGCGGCCGGTGGCGAGGGCCTGATGCTGCACCACGACCAGGCGACGTACCGCGCCGGACGCAGCGACCGGCTGCTCAAGCTCAAGCAGCACGAGGACGCCGAAGCGGTGGTGGTTGCGCATCTGCCGGGCAATGGCAAGTACACCGGCATGCTGGGGGCGCTGCTGGTCGAGCTGCCCGACGGACGCCGGCTGCGCCTGGGCAGCGGCCTGAGCGACGCGCAACGGCGCGCGCCGCCCGCGCTGGGCGCCCGCGTCACGTACCGCTACAGCGGGCTCACCAACACCGGACTGCCACGCTTCGCGCGCTTCCTGCGGGTCCGCGACGACGAACCGGCGCTGCGTTGAGCCGGGCGCATCGCACCGGCATCGTATCCGCTGCCACTCCGGCGCCGACCGGCCGCTCTGCGATGGCCTGCCACCTGCAGGCGCATGCCAGGCATCCGGACCGATGTCCGGGATGCTGCGTTCAGTGCGTCTGTCCCTTGCGCGCGCGCTTGATCGCGTACATCGCCGCGTCGGCCTGCTTGAGCACCGCCTCCGCGTCGTGGCTGCCGGCGTCGGCGACGATCACGCCGATGCTCGGTCCGGCGTAGTCGACCTCCAACTGCGGACCGAGCCGGAAACGCCCGGTGGTCGCCTCGCGGATCCGTGTTTCCAGCGCGCCGGCCGCGCCACGCGCCAGCGCGGCCGGATCGCCCGGCACGGTCGCCAGGGTCACGAACTCGTCGCCGCCCAGGCGGGCGCTGAAGTCGCCGGCACGGTGGGCGCCGGCAAGCGCGTCGGCGATCGCGGCCAGGAAGCGGTCGCCGGCCTCGTGGCCGTGGCGATCGTTGATGCGCTTGAAGTCGTCCAGGTCGACGAACGCCACCAGCAGGCGGGTGCCGTCCCGGGCATCGCGCGCCAGCCGACGCTGCAGTTCGTCCATCAGCGAGCGACGGTTGGGCAGCCCGGTGAGCACGTCGGTCAGCGCGCTGGTCGCCAGCGCATCGTGCGCGCGGCGCAGGTCGTTCATCAGCCGCTCGCGTTCGACCTGCTGGCCGATCAGGTGCGAGAACATCCGCAGCACCCGGTCGCCGCCGTCGACAAGCGGGCGGCGCTGGTCGCTGGCCGCGCACAGCGTGCCGAGCAGCACGCCGTCCTGGCCGCGGATCGGCGTACTGGCGTAGGTGGAGATGCCGAGCGCACGCGCAGCGTCCGAGTCGTTCCAGCAGGCGGCAACGTCGTCGGTATAGGGCCGGCCTTCGTCCAGTGCGCGTTTGCACAGGGTGTCGCCCCAGGGAACGGTCAGCCCCTCGGGAATCCGCAGGCGGTGGCTGTTGTGGGCATAGACCACGTGCTGCACGCCGGCGTCCACATCGATCCGGGTCATGTAGGTCGAGTCCAGCCCGGTGACCGCCTGCAGCAGTTCCAGGAGCGGACGGACCAGTTCTTCCAGGTTGTGCGCGGCGGCGACCGAATCGGCGAGCTGCGAAAAGAAGGGCGGTGCGGTGTGGAGGGTGTTCATGCGCAGTCATCTACTACAGGCCGCTGCCGCGAGGCCAGCACGGGAACGTGCTTTTGCGCACGCGTTAACGCTTCATGTTGGAAGAACCTGCCAGCTGGATTAGCATGCGTGCGTTCCGTCGAGGGATCCGACGATGCGTATCGACAGCCGCCTGTCGCGGATGCTCCACGTCCTGCTGCACATGGCCCGCCACGAGGGTGGAGCACTGACCTCCGAGCAGATCGCCATCATGCTGGGCACCAATCCGGTGGTCGTGCGGCGCACGATGGCCGGCCTGCGCCAGCGTGGCTACGTGCACTCCGCGCGTGGCCACGGTGGTGGCTGGACGCTGGCGATGGATCTGGCCGAAGTCACGCTGCTGGACATCCATCAGGCGGTGGGTGGCCCGGTGCTGTTCGCGCTCGGCAACGAACACCCCACTCCGAGCTGCGGCGTCGAGAAGGTGGTCAACGCCGCGATCGACGGCGCGCTGCAGGACGCGGCGCGCCTGCTCGAAGCGCGGCTGGCGCAGGTGACCCTGGCCGATCTGGCGGCCGAGTTCGACGCCCTGTGGTCCGATGGAAACGCCGCCGTCGTCGCCGGAGACGGCCGGCACTGATCGATCCTCGCGGTCCGGCGCGTGGCCTGCTGATCCCGAACGAAGAGCACCTTCGGATACCGCTCGTCCCTTTATGTAACAAATGAAGTTTCGTATGATCCGCCGTGGGCGCCATGCCCGGCCGGATCAGGAGTGATGGATGAACACGACATCGGAATCGTCCTGCGAGGTGGCCATCGTCGGTGGCAGCTTCGCCGGACTGCAGGCCGCGTTGATGCTGGCGCGGGCCCGCAAGCGGGTGCTGCTGTTCGACGATGCGCAGCCGCGCAACCGCTTCGCCGCGCATTCCCACAGCGTGCTCGGCCACGACGGGAAACCGCCGGCGCAGCTGATGGGCGAGGCCCGTGAGCAGCTGCTGCGCTATCCAACGGTGGCGCTGCGCACCGCACGCGTGGTGACGGCCGACGCGCAGGCCGGCGGATTCGTGCTGGGCTGCGACGACGAGACGCGCGTCACCGCCCGGAAGCTGGTGCTGGCGACCGGCATCCGCGACCTCCTGCCGCCGCTGCCGGGCCTGGCCGAGCGCTGGGGCGCCACGGTCCTGCACTGCCCGTACTGCCACGGCTACGAGGTCGCCGGCCGGCCGCTGGGGGTGCTGGGCAACGCGATGGCCAGTCCGCACCAGGCGCTGCTGATTTCCGAGTGGGGGCCGACCACCTACTTCAGCCAGGACGTGCATCTGCCGGATGCCGAACAGACCGCTGCGCTGCAGCGACGCGGCGTGACGATCGAGCATGTGCCGGTGGTGGCGCTGGAAGGCGAGGGCAGCGCACTGCGGTCGGCACGCCTGGCCGATGGCCGTGAGGTCGCGCTCGCGGCGATGTTCACTGCGCCGCACAGCGAGCCGGCCAGCGACCTGTACCGCCAGCTCGGCTGCGACACCGAGCCCGGACCGCTCGGCCCGTTCGTCCGGGTCGATGCCCTGCAGCGCACCAGCGTGCCAGGCGTGTTCGCGGCCGGAGATCTGGCGACCGCGATGCAGAGCGCGCCGCTGGCCATCGCCGCCGGTACGCTGGCCGGCGTTGCCGCACATCGCTCGCTGCTCGAGGAAGCCTGAAGCCGGCCGTCAAGGGCGAAGCTCGCTTCGCCGGCATGCAGGCGTGCGGGCGGAGAGCGGCATCGCCGGCCGCAGCGTCGCGGCCAGCCAGTGGCTGCGATTCAGAACTCGACCGTGACTGGGGCGGCGCTGCGCCGCCCCGCGCGTTGCCGTGGCGGACGGCATCGATGTCGTCGCCATCCGGAGCCAGCACGAAGGCGTCGTCATCGCCTGGGCGGCGGGGCTGCGCGTCCGTCGCGGGCCATCGCGGCCGCGTGGAACGCCTCCGCCATCATCCGATCCTGCGCCTGCGACGCCGGATCGTGCCGACCGGTCGGCACGCTGCAAGGCGGCCTGGCTGTCGATGCTGGAGACGAACAACGCGTCGGCCCGGACGTCTTCGCCAACCCCACCGCCCAGCGGCACGTCGATCACGTCGAGCACCGCGCCGCGGAAGCGCCGGCGCGCGGGAAGCTCGCGTACCGCCACTCGGACAGGTCGATCAGGGGGGCAACTGCCCGGTTTCCAGCGGGTGCTCGGTCTCGGCACGCTCTGGCCAGTGCGATGCGTGCGCGTGGTGTAGGACGTGTGCCCGTTCACGTTGCGCGGACGACGCTGCGTCCAGCATTCACGGAGCCAATCCGGCAGGACAGGGAAACACCAGGAGCATCACGCATGATCAAGTGGGCCATCATTTTCGCCGTCATCGGCCTCATCGCCGGCGTGCTCGGCTTCAGTGGCATCGCCGGGGCCTCGATGGGCATCGCCAAATTCCTGTTCATTGCCGCGCTGGTGATCGCCGCCATCCTGTTCGTGCTCGGCCTGACGATTTTCCGCAAGATCACCTAGCCGGCCGGCCAAGCGCGGTGGCCGCTCGATGGTCGAACGAAGACTGGCTCCCCGAAGGGAGCCAGTCGCGTTATGGGCCTGGAAACTCGTCAGGTCAGCCTGGCGGACCTGCCCGGCTGGCGGGCTCAGCCGGCCGATGCCGGAGCGCTGCAGGCGATGTCGGGGGCGCCCGAGAGTGCCAGCGTCGCCTCGCTGCTGCCGCGGGTCCAGAACGTGTTCCCGGCCTCGTCGGTGTATTTCGCGCCGGAGGCAGCCACCGCCTGGCGCATCGTGAGGCTGGTGCCGTCGAACATCACCGTCGCCGTCCCCGCACCGGCATCGAAGCGCGCGGTCAACGGCCTGCCGCCGCAGTCGTAGACCTGACCCTCGGTGGTAACCGGCGCGCCGCTGACGTCGCCCGAAGGTGTCTCGGCCGGCGTGGCCGCCGACGTGGCAGGTGCGGCCACGGGGTCGCCGGCAGCGGGGGTGCGGTCGCCGCATGCGGCCAAGGCCAGGCACAGCGGCACGATGCACAGTGCAGGACGGAGTCTGGACATCGGGTCATCCTCGTCAGGTGTCGGGCCTTGGACGCTATGTCCGCCGGAGTGAAGATGCCGTGCCGGTCCAGCAGGGCGGTACTCACCGATCGTCGAGCTTCCATGCCCGCCGGTGAATCGTCTCCCCGCGCTCCGGCGCTTTCACCCGATCTGCGCGGCGTCTGCACCCGCAGCGAACCTGCGATCGCCAACCCTGTCCCCACATCACCGAGGAGGACACGGCCATGAGCATCATCCAGCCCCTGACCGGCGAAGTTTCCGACAGCAAGGCCGCCGGCATCTTCAACAATCCTGCGAATGCGCGGCGTGTGGCGCGCGAAGTGCGTGCCAGGCTGTCGCTCAGCCAGGCCCAGGTGCGGGTCATGACACCGGGCGAGGCACGCGCCGCTCGCAAGCTCGAGCCGGAAAGCAACGGCGTCATGCGCACGCTGGTGATCGCGCACTGCAAGCTCGGACTGGTCGGCCTGGCTGCGGGCGCGCTGCTGTTCGGTGCGATGCTGCTGGCGGGCGTTCCCGCGGTGACCCAGTCGCCCTGGCTGGCAGGCGCACTGACGATCGGCTACGGCGGCATCTTCGGCCTGTTCGCCGGTGGCCTGGTGTCGCTGCGTCCGGATCACGGCCGCTACCTGTTCAAGGTGCGCGATGCGCTGCGCCAGGGGCGTTCGGCCGTGGTCGTGCATGCGCGCAACGACCGGGAACGCGATGGCGCCAGCGATCTGCTGAAGGCGCGCAGCGGCGAGACGGTCACCACGCTCTGATCCGGAGGGCGGCGACAGGCACCAGCGGCGATGCGGAAACGTGTCGCCGCTGTTCTCGTGTCCATTGCCTCATCACGCAGGACGAAGGCCCGTTCGCCGGCATCCCCATAGAGACGACACGCATGCGATCGGACCGGCCGCCATGCGCCACGCACCGGCGCTGGGGCCATCTGTCCGCTGGGGCGGCACCAGCGTGGCCGCTACACTATGCAGCCCCCTTCACCGAGATCCACGATGCCCGCGCCTCCCGCCTGTCCGCAATGCACGCTCGAAAACACCTACGCCGATGGCGCAGTGTGGATCTGCCCGGACTGCGGCCATGAGTGGAGCGCGGGAGACGGAGAGGCCGAGGGCGGGGTCGAGGTGCGCGACAGCAACGGCAATCTGCTGGCCGCTGGCGACACGGTGGTGGTGATCAAGGACCTGAAAGTGAAGGGCTCCTCGATTCCGCTGAAGCAGGGCACGGTGATCCGCAACATCCGTCTGGTCGAGGACGACGCCGAGCACATCGAGGGCAATTCGGACAAGATCAAGGGCCTGGTGCTGAAGACCTGTTTCCTGCGCAAGGCCTGAGCGCCAGGTGACGCCCAGGCCTCCCGGCCCTCAGCCGGGTTGACGCTCGCGCAGGGCGAGGTTGAGCTGGTCGACCACGATCGCCCAGTCCGCGTCCTCGACGCGTTCCTCGCGCAGCAGCTGCGCCTGCGCCGGCGTCCAGAACGGCGCCTCCTCCAGGCGCAGATGCGCCTCCAGCGGCGAATGGTCGGCGATGAAGCGGCGGATGCTGGCTTCGTCGGCCGGCAGGCCGAGCTGCTCGAACAGCTGCGAGAACGGATGGACGGGCTGCTCCATGGGGGCTCCTGGTCGACGGTCGTGGTGTGGCGATGATCATGCCCGGCGCGCTGTCGACGCCAGGTGCGGGCCCGCGCCTCCGCTTCGCCCGCGATTCACCGCGCGGGGCGCAGGCTGTCGGTTCTCCAATCATGTGAGGCCACGGCCATGGCGACCGGCTGGGCGGGCGACGGCGCGGTGCAGGACCAGATCGATGCGACGGTGAAGGACGCGATCGAGCGTGCCCGCAGCCGCCTGCCGCAGGGACCGGGCAGAAGCCGCTGCGAGGAATGCGATGCGCCGATCCCGCCGGCGCGCCAGCGTGCGATTCCGGGCGTGCGCCTGTGCATCGCCTGCCAGGAGGCGGCCGATGCCGACGAGGCTGCCGCGCACTCCGGTTTCAACCGGCGCGGCAGCAAGGACAGCCAGCTGCGCTGAGACCGTGCGGCGGCTCAGGCCGGTGGCGTGGGCGGGTCCTTGGGCGACGGCGCCGATGCCGGTGCCGGCAACAGCGGCATGGCGGGCGCGAGCCAGCTCGCCGGTACCGTCGCGCCGCGCCAGCGCCGCACCGTGCGCTGGAAGAACAGGTTGTTCGGGACCTGCAGTACGGTGCCGGCATCGCCCTGGTCGGCCGAGACTTCCTGCAGGGTGGTGTAGATCAGGTTGACGTCGACCACGCGGCCTTTCAGGCCCGGCTTCTCGCCGTTCTCCAAGACCTCGATGTAGTCGTGCAGGCGGAACGGCCGCGTGGTGAAGATCAGTACCGTGCAGAAGATGTTGGACAGCACGCTCCAGGCGGCGAAGAACGCGACCGCACCCACGGCCGCGAAGCCGGTGAACGCGGTCCACAGCACTGTGCCCGAGACGCCGAAGCGCTCCAGCGCGGCCAGCGTGGCCGCCGCATACAGCAGGAAGGCGATCAGCCGGCGCAGCACCACCGCCATTTCCGGCGGCAGGCCGTGGCGGGCGACCATCCGCCGCACCAGCCAGCGCGCCGCGGCCGCCAGCAGCCAGGCCGCGAACAGGATCAGCAGCACCTGGCCGATCGGCACGATGATGCCCAGCCAGTCCTGGAGCCAGATCGGCAGCCGTTCCTTCATCGTTGCGTACGTCCCGTGGCGCGAATGCGGACCGCATTCTAACGGTCGCACCGCCATGGGGGTGGCCGGTTCCGCTTCCGTGTGCCGCGCGGGTGCGTCGCGCTCAGCGGCGCAGGTGCATCGCCGGCACCGCACGCCCCAGCGCCGCCAGGATCCGCAGTGGATCGGCGTGCGGAAGCGCGGGGACGCACCAGCTGCGCGGCTGGTGGCCGTCGTGGCGCAGGCAGACGCGGGTGGCGCCGTCGTCGCCGGGCAGGTCCAGCGACCAGCCGTGCAGCGGGGCCAGATGCAGCGAAAGCGCCAGCATCAGCGCACCGGGACCCTGCCACATATGCCTGCTCCTTCGTACCATGTGGGTGATATCGGCTTGGATGCGGCAGGCACGCGGATGGTTGCAACGCCCATCCGCTGCGATCGGTTCCAACCCTCCGCCCGCTGCCCGCATCGAAGGTGCATGCCAGACACGATCGCCATTGCCGCCAGCGCCATGCCACCGGCGGACCACTCCGCGCCCAGCGACGAGGCCGCGCTGGTGCGCGCGGTGGTCGCCGGCTGCGCCGAAGGCGCCGCCGCCTACGAAACCCTGTACCGGCGGTACGCGCCGCGGCTGCATGCGGTGATCTGGCGGTTGTGCGGCGGCGATGCGCATGCGGCCGAGGACGTGCTGCAGGACACCTTCATCCAGGCCTGGCGGGCACTGCCGAGGTTCCGGATGGAATGCGCGCTGTCGACCTGGCTGCACCGGCTGGCGGTCAACACCGCCTTGATGGCGCTGCGTGCGCGGGGCCAGCTGCCGCCGCACGATGCCGACCAGGAGGCGCTGGACGGTCTGGTCGCGCCGGGCCGCTGCCAGGGCACCGGCATGGATCTGGAGCGCGCGGTGGCGCGGCTGCCGGCCCGGGCGCGGGCGGTGCTGGTGTTGCACGACATCGAAGGCTGGAAACACCACGAGATCGCCGAGGAACTCGGCGTGGCGGTTGGAACATCGAAAGCACAGCTGCACCGGGCCCGTGGCCTGCTGCGCGGCTGGCTGGGAGAACGGACATGAGTGGATACCCCGGATACGACGACGACCAGGCCCTGGTTGCCGGCCTGCAGGCCCTGCCGCGCGAGCGGATCCCGCCTGCGGGAACATGGGACGCGATCGCCGCGCGGATCACCGCGGAGGCGGCGGTGCCGGCCGCGGCGATCGCACCGGCCCCGACGCGGCGCGTGCGTCGGCGCTGGCCATTGGCGGCGGCTGCGGCGCTGGCCGCGCTGGCGGTCGGGTTCGGCCTGGACCGGCTCGGCGCGCCCGCACCGCCCGCGCAGACCGCACTCGAGCGGCAGGCACAGGCGCTGGACCGCGACTACCGCGTGGCCCTGGCGCTGCTGCCGGCAGCGCCGGGCGCCGGCGCAGGCGAAGGCGAAGGACTGGCGCCGGCGCTGGAGGAGATCGACCGCAGCACCGCCGCGATCCATGCCGCGATCCGGCAGACGCCGGACGCGGGCTTCCTGCTCGAACAGCTGCAGCGCACCTACGCGCTGCGCCTGGACCTGACCCGGAGGGCGGTGCTGGACGCCGCCTTCCACGACCGAGGATGACGACATGCAGACACCACGCACGCCCGCACGGGCATTCCTGTGGCTCCTGGCCCTGGCCGTTCCGCTGGCCGCGGGCGCCCAGACCCGGGTCGACGAACGCCACGCCCTGTCGGCCGGCGGCAGGATCGAACTGGAGAACGTCGCCGGCTCGATCCAGGTCCGCGGCTGGGACCGCGACGAGGTCGCGCTGAGCGGCGAGCTCGGTGCCGACCTGCGGCTGGAGACGGATGCCAGCCGCGACCGCGTGCAGTACCGCGTGGTCTACCCGCGCGACAGCCGCGGCGACCGCCAGCGCTCGGCCAGGCTGGAACTGCGCGTGCCCAAGGGCGCCGAGCTGCAGGTCTCGGCGGTCAGCGCCGGCGTGGACATCGCCGAGGTCGACCTGCGCCGGCTGGGCGCGCGTTCGGTCAGCGGCAAGGTCGCCGCGGCCGGGCGCGCCGGCGAGTCCGAGCTGACCAGCGTCAGTGGCGCGGTGCTGGCGCGGCTGGCCACCTCGCGGCTGAAGGCCACCAGCGTCAGCGGCCAGGTCGACGCCGACGGCGTCGACGGCGAGGCCTCGCTGGAAACCGTCTCCGGGCGTGTCCAGCTCGGCGCCAGCCGGATCGAGCGGCTGCAGGCGCAGAGCGTCTCCGGCGCGATCGTGCTGCGGGTCGGCGCGCTGGCGCCGGGCGGGCGCGTGGCCGCCGAAAGCGTCAGCGGCCGGATCGAGCTGACCCTGCCTGCCGACACCTCGGCCGCGCTGCGGGCGACCACGTTCAGCGGCGGCATCCAGGCGCCGAGCGGCGAGGTCGAACGTCCGAAGTACGGGCCGGGCCGGCGGCTGGAAACGCAGCTGGGCCGCGGCAACGGCGACATCACCCTGACCTCGCATTCCGGCGCGATCGGCGTCGGTTTCGGCGGGCGCTGAGCCCGCGCAGGCAGGCTGCGGGGACCCGGGGCGCGACGCCGCGCCGGGTCTCAGCCGGCCGCGATGACCCGGATCAGCACAGCGTCGACGCGGACCTGCTGGCCCGCGCGGATCTTGCAGGTCTTGCGCGACTCGGCGACGCCGTCCACCAGCACCGCGCCGCTGGCCACCAGCGCCTTGCCGGCACCGCCGCTGTCGCACAGGCCGACCAGCTTGAGCAGCTGGTTCAGTTCGACGAAGTCGCCTTCAAGTTCGAAATCGATCTCTTCCATCGCGCAAGTGTAGGGATGCGACCGGATCGCGGATAGTCCGCGACCGCGTGCGGCGACCGGCAGCGGCGCCGCCGGATGCGTCGTTCCGGATGCCTGGTGCCGACGCGTATCCCCGCGTGACGGGAGGTCCCGCGCCGAACGTTCCTTCCCGGCGATCGCCTCGACACGCCGGCGGAGCGCCGACGGCGCAACCTGACGGTCGCGGCCTGCGTGGTCCGGAGCGGGCAGGGCCCGCATCGCGCTGCGGGCCGCGTTCGATCCGCACGGCGCGCCGGGCAGGGAGGCCGGATGTCTCCTGCGACGGCGTGCGGTCCGGACCGATCGCGTGGACACCGGACTCGCCCGGGACCGCGTGCACCGGCGCGACAGGCCGCGTTCCATCGCGCTGGAAGCGCATCACGCCCATGCGCACCACCGCGTCGACGATCCGCGCGGCGGGTCCAGTGACGACATTTCCCGGCGCATCGACGCCACGTGATCGGCGTATCGCACCGGGTCTTCGCGGTCGCCCGCCCAGCACCGGTTGCCGTCGCATCCCGTCGCGGACGTACTGCCGCGGGTCTCAACGCGGTGGCGTGGATGGTCGCTGCCGCACCGCGCCCTGGCGGGCGTCGCCACGCAGATGGTCGAGCTTGCGCTGGTAGGCCTCGCGCACCTGGACGGTGTCGGCGTAGGCGAGCGCCTTGCCCATCTCCCGGCGTGCGCGCTCGAGGTCGCCTGCCAGGTAGTAGGCGCGGGCCAGTCCGAAGCGGAACAGGTGCTCGCGGCTGTTGCTGCGCAGCGCCTGCCGGTACTGCTCGATGGCACAGGAGTAGTCGCCGCGGTGTTCGCATTCCAGCGCCAGCATGAAGCGCTGGAACGGATCCTTGCGCTGGATGTTGGCCAGGCGCGACGCATGCCGCTGTTCGAGCGCCGCATTGCCCTGGCGGCGATAGAGCACGACCAGGTTGCTGAGCGCGGCCACGTGGTCGGCATCGAGCCTCAACGCGCCGAGGAAGGCCTGCTCGGCGGCCGCTACATCGCCACGCCGCTGCAGCAGCACGCCCAGGTTGTTCCAGGCCGGGCTGAATCCGCGGTCGGCCTGCAGCGACGCCTGCAGCGATGCCAGCGCCGCGTCGAAGCGGCCTTCGGCCATCAGTTCGGCGCCGCGGTTGTTGTGGAAATGGGCCATCGCCCGCTCGGTGCCGATCAGGCGCGGCGTGCCGCGCGCGGCGATGATGCTGCGGTCGAAATCCACGGTCTTGCGCTGCCCGCCGATGCGCAGGCTGACGTTGACGTGGCTGGCGTTGTAGACGATGCCGGCTTCCTCGTACCAGGCCAGGACCTCGCCGGCCTCCTGCACGCGCGCGTCGAAGCCGAGCTCGCGCGCCAGCGCGACGAACAGCAGCGTGTAGGACAGGCAATTGGCCTCGCGCTGCTGCCAGATTCCGGCGACGCTGCGCGTGGCGTGGTGGTCGTAGCGCAGGCCCAGGCCATCGGCATCGAACATCAGCGCGACCAGGCGCTGCAGGCGCTCGTCCTGGCTGCCGCCGTGCAGTTCGACCCGCTCGTGCACCAGCTGGCGCAGCGCTGGCGGAATCTCCATCACCGCGGCGGCGGTCGGCGGCACGTAGGCATCGACCGGCGCGGCGGGCAGTGGTGGCTGCGGCGCGGGGGCCACCGCGAGCAGTGCGGCCAGCGTCAACCCGATCATCGCAGCCTCCCGGTGGGAACCTGCCGCCGAGTCTACGCCGCCGCGCGGCGCTCAGCGCATACGCAACGGGGCCGATGCGGCCTCGTCCAGGCGGCCGCTGCCGCTGAACCGGCGGGTCCCGAACAGGCCGCCCTCGAGCTTGCCGCGGACCGTGTACTCCAGCGCAGGGCCGCGCCCGTCCAGCAGCGGGCCGACCTGCCGCGCCAGGTTCAGCGCGGACACGCTGACCGGGATGGTGACGATGCTCTCGCCGTAGCGCGGCACCACGCCGCTGGCGGCGCTGACGCCGCTGGCCAGCGGCCGGCCGTTGAGTTCCAGCTCGAGCGCGGCGCCGTCGTAGCGGATCTCGCCGTCGTTCGGGTTCTGCACGCGCAAGCGTACCGCCATCCGCAGCTCCAGCCCCTCGCCGGGCAGCATCTCGACGCCGGCCACGTCGATCCGCGGTGGATCGCGGCGGGGCAGGCTGGAACAGCCGGCCAGCAGGGAGGCCAGCAGCAGGCCGGCGACGATGCGGATCACGGACATGGGCGGTGCGCCTTGCGGGATGGCCCGAGTCTGTCGGCGCCGGCCAGGGCCGGCAAGCGCCGCCGGCGCGTGCGTTCAGCCCCCGGCGGGTACGGCCGGCAGCGATGGGGCGATCGCCGGCACGGCCGGCAGCGCCGGCGCGACGGCCGCGGCGGCGCTGCCATCGGGCGGGCTGGCCAGCGCGTCGACCGGTGCGCCGGCGGGCGCATCCAGCACGCGGTTGAGCACCACGATGCTGATCCGCCGGTTGATGGGGTTGCGCGGATCGGCCTTGTCGAACGGCACCGAGGACGCCAGCCCGACCACGCGTGCGACGCGCGCCTCGTCCAGGCCGCCTTCGAGCAGCGCGCGGCGGGCGGCGTTGGCGCGCTCGCTGGACAGTTCCCAGTTGCCGTAACCGCGCGGCGCCTGGAACGGGGTCTCGTCGGTGTGGCCCGCCAGCGCGATCTGGTGCGGCGTGTCGACCAGCAGGCCGCCGAGTTCGTGCAGGATCTCGCCGGCGTAGTCCTTCATCCTCGAGCTGCCCATGTCGAACATCGGCCGGTTCAGGCGGTCGACGATCTGCACGCGCAGGCCTTCGGGAGTCAGGTCGATCAGCAGCTGGTCCTTGAACGGCGCCAGCGCCTGGCTCATTTCGATGGCCGCTTCCAGCTCGCGGCGCAGCGAGTCGAGCTGGCGCCGGTCCTCGGCCCGGGCCTCGGCGCGTGCGGCCGCCTCTGCCTCGGCGGGCGTCCGGCTCTGCCCGGGTTCGCCCGGTTGCGGGCCGACGCCACCGGGGATGGACAGCGCGTTGGCGGTGGGGATCAGCTTGTCGGAGGCGCCGCCCGGACCGAGCGAACTGGTGCCGGGCACCGCCGCGTTGCCGGCCACCGCGCTGGGGTTCTTGAAGTACTCCGAGACCGCGGCCTTCTCTTCCTTGCTGGCGATGCCGACCAGCCACATGACCAGGAAGAACGCCATCATCGCGGTCACGAAGTCCGCATAGGCGACCTTCCAGGCACCACCGTGATGGCCGCCGACGACCTTCTTGACACGGCGGACGATGATGGGCGGCTTCTTCTCCATGGCCGGTCGCTCAGCGGCTGCTGCGCAGGTGCGCTTCCAGGTCGGCGAAGGCCGGGCGCACGTCGGAGAACAGCAGCTTGCGCGCGAACTCGACGGAGACGGTCGGCGGATAGCCGCGCAGGCTGGCCACCAGCGCCATCTTGATGATCTCGAAGGCCTTGCCTTCCTCGTGCGCGCGGTGACCGACCGCCGCAGCCAGCGGGCCGACGAAGCCGTAGCCCAGGTAGATGCCCAGGAAGGTGCCGACCAGCGCACCGGCCACGTGCTTGCCGATCTCGGCCACGTCGCCGCCGATCGCGCCCATCGTGATCACGATGCCCAGCACCGCGGCGACGATGCCGAAGCCGGGCAGTGAGTCGGCCAGCACCTGCAGCGCATGCGCCGGCTCGGCGGCCTCGTGATGGTGGGTCTCGACCTCGACCTCGAGCAGCTGCTCCAGCTCGTGCGGCTCGAGGTTGCCGCTGACCATCAGGCGCAGGCAGTCGGTGGTGAACTCCATCAGGTGATGGTCGCCGGCCAGCTTCGGGTACTTGGCGAACAGCGCGCTGTTGGCCGGGTCCTCGATGTCCTTCTCGATCGCGATCATGCCTTCGCGGCGCGCCTTGACCAGCACGTCGTAGACCATCGACAGGATGTCAACGTAGTCCTGGCGGCGGTATTTGGGGCCCTTGAACAGGCGCGGGATGCCGGCCATCGCACCCTTCACGACCTTGAGCGGGTTGGCGACCAGGAACGCGCCGAACGCGGCGCCGCCGATGATCAGCAGCTCGTAGGGCTGCCAGAGCGCGGCCAGCTGGCCGTGCGCGAGCACGTAGCCGCCGAACACGCTGAGGATGACGACGACGAAACCGACGAGGATGAGCATGGCACGGGGCGCGGAGGGGATCGTCCTCCTATCGGCGCCGTGCCGGCGAAGTTGAGCACGGCCGGCGCGGGGTGCGCGCCGGCCGTGAAGGGCTCAGGCCAGCTTGCCCAGAGCGCTGTCGATCACCCGCTGCAGCTTGCGCGCCGCGCCGTTGACCGCCACGGCGATGCTCTCGCCCTCGTCGGATGCGGTCAGGTGGGGACGGCCGTCCAGGTGGGCCTCGAGCAGGCAGCGCTTGTCGCCCGCGCCACCCTTGCTGCCATTGCTGTCGCTCAGGTGCACGTCGACGCGGCTCAGCTGCGGCTGGAAGCGGCCGACCGCGGCGGTCAGGACTTCCTCGACGTGACGCACCACCGACGGATCGTGCTGCACGTGGCTGTCGGTATTGAGCTGGATCTTCATTCGTCCTCCTTATGGACCTCTGCGTGATCCGCCGCATCCCGCATCGGGATCCGGCGGCCGGGCCGCGGGGTGTTCCGTCTCGGCCTGGTTCCATCCTCATACCGGGTCGGCCGTGACGCCATGAGCAAGATCAAGGTGGCGCGGCACCGCCGGCCGGCATGCTGCTGGACGGTCATCCACCCGCGGCGGGCCTTGTGCGGCGGGGATCCGCTGTATGCTGCGCCACCGCATCGCACGCGGCAGCCCGTTCACAGGAGTTCCCATGATCCAGCGTTTCGAGGTCGGTCCCCGCATGTCCGAGATGACCGTGCACAACGGCGTCGCCTACCTGGCCGGGCAGATCCCGGAAGATACCAGCGGCGACATCGTCGACCAGACCCGGCAGGTGCTGGAGGCGATCGACGCACTGCTGGCCCAGGCCGGCACCGACAAGACCCGGATCCTGCGCGCGGAGATCTTCCTGGCCGACATCGGCGAGTTCCCGGGCATGAACCAGGCCTGGGATGCGTGGGTGCCGGCCGGCCATACGCCGTCGCGGGCGACCGTGCAGGCGGCGCTGGCCGATCCGTCCTGGAAGGTCGAGATCGTCGTCACCGCCGCGGTCTGAGCGGCGATGGCACGACGCGGCGCCAGCGCGGCGGGCGGCGATCTGTTCGGTGCCGCCGAGCCGCGGCACAGCCTGTTCTTCGCGCTGGTCCCGCCCGCAGCGGCGATCGAGGCGATCGACGCCGCCCGGCGGTCGCTGGAAGCCGGGCTTCCCGCCGAACCGGGCCGGCCGGTGCCGCCCCAGCGGCTGCATCTGACGCTGTCCTGGCTGGGCGAATGGGCGGTGCTGCCGCCGGCCGCGCTGCAGGGGGCCCGGCACGCGGCCACCGGCCTCGACCAGGCCGGGTTCGTCCTGCAGCTGGACGCGGCGGCGTGCTTCGGCCGCGGCGAGGTGGTCTGGGTGCTGCGTCCGTCGGCGCCGCCGGCGGCGCTGGCCGCCCTGCAGCAGGCACTGGTGCAGGCGATGTTGCGCCAGGGCCTGCGCCCGGCGGGCGGGCACGCCTTCTCGCCGCATGTCAGCCTGCGCCGGCGCGCTGCCACCGCGTTCGAGCCGCGGCCGGCCGGTCCGGTGTCCTGGCCCGTGGACGGGTTCGCCCTGATCCACAGCGAGCGCACCGATGCCGGTGTCGACTACCACACGCTCGGTCACTGGCCGCTGGCGAGGACGCAGGCGAACTGAGCGCCGCCGCCCCTGTGGTATCAGCCGCGGCGGTCGAGCCAGTCGATGACGCCGCGGGCCGCGCGCAGGCCGCTGGCGAAGCAGGCGGTGAGCAGATAGCCGCCGGTCGGGGCCTCCCAGTCCAGCATCTCGCCGGCGCAGAAGGTGCCGGGCAGGGCGTCCAGCATCAGCTGCCTGTCCATCGCTTCCAGGCGGACGCCACCGGCGCTGCTGATCGCCTCGGCGATCGGGCGCGGGCGCAGCAGCCGCAGCGGAAAGCGCTTGAGGGTGGCCGCGACGGCGTCCATGTCGTCCAGCGCCTCGCGTGGCAGCACCTCGCGCAGCAGCGCGGCGCGCACGCCGACGATGCCGGCCTGGCGGCGCAGGTGCTCGCTGAGGCTGCGCCCGTTGCGCGGCCTGGCCAGGTCGGCCCGCAGCCGCTCGGCCGCACGCCCCGGGACCAGGTCCAGCAACAGCGTCGTGCCGCCATCACGGGCGATGCGGTCGCGCAGCATCGCCGAGAGCGCATAGACCAGGCTGCCCTCGATGCCGGTCGCAGTGACCACGCATTCGCCCTGCAGCGCCTGCTCCACGCCGGCATCGTCGTGCCAGTGGGCGACGACCGGCTTCAGCGGGGCGCCGGCGTGACGCTCCGCCAGGTGCGCGCTCCAGCCGATGTCGAAGCCGCAGTTGCTGGGCAGCAGCGGCGCCACGTCGATCCCGCGCGCCGCCAGCAGCGGCAGCCAGGCGCCATCGGAGCCGAGCTCGGGCCAGCTGCCGCCACCCAGTGCCAGTACCACGGCATCGGCAGCGACCGTGCGTCCGCCGTCGGGCGTGGCCAGGCGCAGCGCGCCGTCGTCGGTCCAGCCGGTCCAGCGGTGCTGCACGTGGAAACGCACGCCCTGGTCCTTCAGCCGCCGCACCCAGCCACGCAGCAGCGGCGCGGCCTTGCGGTCGACCGGAAACACGCGGTCGGAGGTGCCCACATAGGTATCCACGCCCAGGCCGCGTGCCCAGTCGCGCAGGGCATCGGCGTCGAAGTCGTCCAGCCAGCCGCCGACTGCCGCCTGGTGCATGCCGTATCGCGTCACGAAACCGGCCCTGGGCTCGGCATGGGTGAGGTTGAGGCCGCCCTTGCCGGCGATCAGGAACTTGCGGCCGACCGACCCCTTGGCCTCGTACAGGTCGACCTCGAGCCCGGCCGCGCGCAGCGTCTCGGCTGCGAACAGCCCGGCCGGACCGCCGCCGACCACGGCAACGGAGGGAACATGCGTCCGCATCGGTCAGGGCTGGGCGACGTCGAGCAGCTCGACCTCGAACACCAGCGAGGCGCCTGGCGGGATCACCCGCCCCGCGCCGCGGCTGCCGTAGCCGTACGCGGCCGGAATCAGCAGGGTGCGCTGGCCGCCGACGCGCATGCCGGCCACGCCCTCGTCCCAGCCGCGGATCACGCGGCCACCGCCGAGCGGGAAGGTGAACGGCTCGCCGCGGTCGCGCGAGCTGTCGAACTTGCGGCCGCGCTTGTCGGGCGCGTTCTCGTCGTAGAGCCAGCCGGTGTAGTGCACGCTGACGTCCTGCCCGGCAACGGCGGTGGCGCCGTCGCCGACGCGTTCGTCGATGCGCTGCAGCTCGGCCACGCTGCCGCCCGGCGGCGGGCCCTGGTCGGCGGCGCAGGACACGAGCAGCAGGCACAGCAGCAGGGGCAGGGCGGTGAGCAGGCGGCGCATGGGCGTGTTCCGGAAGGTCGGCTGGCGGAAAGGCGCGCAAGGGTAACCGATCGGCATCGGCGGCGAGCCGCGGCTATCATGGCGCGATGGCGAAACTGCTCTTCAACCTGCGCAACGTGCCCGACGACGAGGCCGCCGACGTGCGCGCCCTGCTGGAGGAGCACAAGGTCGATTTCTACGAGACGCCGATCGGCCTGTTCGGCATCTCGGCCGGCGGCTACTGGCTGCGCGACAAGGACGCCTATCCGGCCGCGCGCGCCCTGATCGACGACTACCAGGCGCAGCGGCGCGCGGACGCACGCGCGCTCCAGGAACAGGCCGAGCGCGACGGCAGCGCCGAGACCTTCACCGCGCTGCTGCGCGCGCGCCCGGGCTTCGTGCTGTCGCGGCTGCTGGGAATCGTCGCGATCCTGGGCCTGGTCCTGCTGCTGCCGGCACTGCTGCTGCGCTGAGCCCGCCGCCGGCACGGCGCCGGCGGTACGGACGGCTGCGCGCCGCGGCGATCAGCGGTACTGCTTCTCCTCGACGAAGCGCGAGCCGGCGACCCGGTTGATCGCGTTCTTCAGGCCGACGCGTTCGCCGTTGGTGGTCGCCACCGCGCGGGCCAGGGTGATGAACTCCGCATCGAAGGTCTGCGCGGCTTCCTTCGCGCGCAGCGCGTCCTGCACGTCCCACATGCGCTCGTTGACCGCGCGCAGCTGCTGCTTCAGCCCATCCATCTCCGGATGCCGCGCGCGCAGGCCTTCCCACAGCGGCCACAGCCCATCGAGCTCGACCCGCACGTTGCGGCGCTTGTCGGCGTCGTCGATGCGGTCGTTCTTGATTTCGAGGATGGTGATCTTGTCGAGCAGTTCGCCGACGGCCACCGGCACCAGGATCGAGTTCACGGACACGTTCTTTCGTTCAGCAGGGCCGGCCATGGTACCGCGTGGCCATGATCGGGACGCGCCGCCGGCCTCGCGCGGAAAGGCGGTCGTCGCGCCCGACGGTGCAACCCGGCTCAGCCGGGCTGCGGCAGGCGCAGCGCGTCCAGCAGCAGGCTGAAGGCCTGCGAGCGCTGGCGCCGGCTCGGGTAGTAGATGTGGTAGCCGGGAAACGGCTCGCACCAGTCCTGCAGCACGCGCACCAGCGCGCCGCTGGCCACGTGCGGGGCGAGCATGTCCTCGGGCAGCCAGACCAGGCCGAGCCCGGCCAGCGCCGCCTCCAGCGCCGGCGGCGCCGCGTTGAACACCAGCTGCCCCTCGACCCTGACCCGGATCTCGCGGCCGTCCTTGTCGAACTCCCAGGCGTACAAGCCGCCGCGCGTGGGGAAGCGCAGGTTGATGCAGTTGTGCGCGGTCAGGTCCTGTGGCGTGGCTGGTGCCGGATACCGGGCGAAGTAGGCGGGCGATGCCGCCACCGCCATCCGCAACTCCGGCCCGATCGGCATCGCGATCATGTCCTTGGCCACCGACTCGCCGAGGCGGATGCCCGCATCGAAGCGCTCGGCGGCGATGTCGGTGAAACCGTAATCGATGACCACCTCGACATGGATGTCGGGGTAGTGCGGCAGCAGCCGGGCCAGGGCCGGGCGCAGCAGCGTGTTGGTGGCGTGCTCGGTGGCGGTGATGCGCAGGTTGCCGGCCGGTTTGTCGCGCATGTCGCCGAGCGCGGCCAGCTCGGCCTCGATCTCGTCCAGGCGCGGCGCCACGGTCTGCAGCAGGCGCTCGCCGACTTCGGTGACCGAGACGCTGCGCGTGGTCCTGGTCAGCAGGCGCACGCCGAGCCGCGCCTCGAGCGCGCGCATGGCGTGGCTGAGCGCGGACTGCGAGGTGCCGAGTCTGGCGGCGGCCCGGGTGAAGCTGCGCTCGCGCGCGATCGCGACGAAGGCGACCAGATCGTCGAAGTCCTTGCGGGGCACGGGTGACGCTCGATCATGAATGCGGGCGAAGGGTAGCACCGGCATCCGCATGCCGCGCCCCGCCCGGTCGCGGGCGGGAGCGACGCTGGCCAGCGTGGTGCGTGCCGATTGCGGTGATTGATGAGCATGCCGCATGGGGCCATGCAGCGTGGCGGTCTACCGGCGTCGGCGTGGTCGGCCCAGACTGGTTGCCGCGCCGTCCCGCGTGCGGATGACGGCCCCGCCCGTTCCTGCCCGGAGGAAACCCACGATGAGCCATATCGCCGCGACCGCGCTGGCCCTGTCCCTGGCAGCCAGCGCGTCGTCCGATCCACCGGTGCGCGTCACCGCTGCCGGCAGCCAGCCGTCGGTGGCCGGCGCGGCCGCCCACTTCAGCGGTCGCGTCCGTATCGATGCCCCGTTCGGCGGACCGGCCCCGGCGCGTGCGGGCGGGGCCCTGGTGACCTTCGAGCCGGGTGCGCGTACCGCATGGCATACGCATCCGCTCGGGCAGACCCTGATCGTCACGTCCGGCCGGGGCTGGGTGCAGCAGTGGGGCAGCGATGCGCAGGAGATCCGCGCTGGCGACACGGTCTGGATTCCGCCCGGCGTCAAGCATTGGCACGGGGCCTCCAGCGTCACCGCGATGGCGCACATCGCGATCGCCGAGAGCGTGGATGGCAGCCCGGTCGCATGGCTGGAGCAGGTGGACGACAGCCAGTACAGCGGCCGCTGAGCGTGGTGGGGTGGTGCGGTCGCGCGCCGGCAGACAGGGGTTCGCAGGCGCACCGCCCGACCGCTCTGCCGGCTCAGGCGTCGACCAGGCCACGATGCCGTGCGATCTCCAGTTGTGCCGGCGTATCCAGGTCCAGCCATAGCGCGGGCGCATGCAGCAGATGCAGCGAGGCGCGCGGCAGCGCGCGCAGACGCGGTCCGAAGCCGCGGTCCTGACCGGCGTCCTCCAGGTGCGTGAACCAGTGTCCGGGGACCACGGCCGGAATGCCGGGTGCGGCGTCTTCGGCCAGGGTCGCCGCGCAGCCGGACGCTGCGGCGGCTGCGCCGTCGAGCAGGTGCTGCAGATGCGCGCGTTCCAGCGCCGGCTGGTCGCAGCCCAGCACCAGCACCCGTCCGAACGTGTCGACCCCGGACGCCGCCGCCCGCACGCTGGCCTGCATGCCGCGTGCCCAGTCGCTGTTGTGCACGGGCCGGCAGTCCAGTCCCTCCAGCGCGGCGTGCATCCGCTCCGCCTGCGCCCCCAGCACCACGAGCAGCCGGGCCGGTGCGGTCCCCGCTGCCAGACGCACGCAGCGACGCAGCAGCGGTTCGCCGCCGCGGGTCAGCAACTGCTTGGGGACGCCGAGGCGACGGCTGCCGCCGGCCGCCAGCACCACCACCGCATGCGCATCGTCGCCCACGGTGTGCGGCTCAGGCATCGGCGCCGTGGCGCCAGGCCTGCAGCTGGGCGGCGATGCTCAGTGCGATGGCCTGCGGGCCACGGCCGCCGAGGTCGGCGCCGACCGGTGCATGCAGCCGATGCCGCAGGGCGTTGCGCCGGGGCTCGGACAACAGCCGGAACAGGTCGTCGCGGCGGCGCGGCGGGCCGAGCAGCCCGATGAAGGGCACGGCTGCGTCGGCCAGCAGTTCGAGCGCGTCGCGATCGCGTTCGAAGCTGTGGTGCATCACCAGCGCGACGTCCGGCACCGGCAGCGATGCGAGCGCGTCGGCCAAGCCGCTGCCGAGCCCGGCGTCGCCGCATCCCTCGCCGTGCATGGCCAGCCAGCGCGCACGCGGCTCATGCAGGCGCACGCGCCAGCCGAGGTCGCGCAGCAGCGGCAGCAGCGTGGTCGCCTCCGGGCCGGCCCCCAGCACCCAGGCGTCAGGCGCCCGCGGCAGCCGCACCCGCCATGTGCCCGCCGCCGCGGTCCAGTCCGGTACCGCGGCCGGCAGCTGCCAGTGCGCGCTCGCGGCGCCGGCGGCAAGCTGCAGGTTCCCGTCGGCCGACACCGCCAGCCGCAGCGTGCACTGGCCGTCCAGCCATGCCGAGAGGACCGCCCCGCAGCCGGGCAGGGCCGCCAGCGGCAGCAGCGCGATCCGCTGCATTCCGCGGCAGCCGGTGGCGGCACCGCCGAACAGGGCATCGTCGTCGCGGCTGTCGATCTCGAGCCAGTCGATGCACCCGCCGGCGGCGGCGCGGGCGGCGCGCCGTTCGATCTCCGGCTCCAGGCAGCCGCCGCTGAGCCAGCCGACGTGCGCGCCCGCGGAGAACAGGGCGAAGGTGCCGGCGCGCACGTAGGTCGAGCCTTCGGTCTCCAGTACGACCGCCAGCGTCGCCGGCACCGCGGCAGCGCAGGCGGCCAGTGCCGCCTGAAGCACCTGGCGTGGATTGCCTTCGCAGACCGGTAGCGGCCCTGCGCGCCCGGTCGACACGCCCGGCGGACGGGCCGGGGCCGGCAGGCGCGGCGCGTGCGCGAGCGCGCTCATGGCGACCGGGCCTCACCGATGCGCGCCGGTGGTAGTGCCGGGGCGGCGCTGGCAGGTTCCGGGCAGGGCCCGGTGATCGTGCACGCGCGCGGCGCGGTGGATATGGCGGGGGCCGGATTCATGCCAGTGCCATCACGTCAGCGCCGGCAGGCCGGGCAGCAGCTTGTCCAGGGTCAGCGGGTACTCGCGCACGCGCACGCCGGTGGCGTTGTGGACCGCGTTGGCGATCGCCGCGCCGACCCCGCACAGGCCGAGCTCGCCGATGCCCTTGGCCTTCATCGGCGACGAGGTCGCGTCGGCCTCGTCCAGGAACACCACCTCGGTGTGCGGCACGTCGGCATGCACGGCGACCTCGTAGCCGGCCAGGTCGTGGTTGACGAAGAAGCCGAAGCGCTTGTCCACCGCCAGTTCTTCCGACAGCGCACCGCCGATGCCCATCGCCATCGCGCCGATCACCTGGCTGCGCGCCTGCTTGGGATTGAGGATGCGTCCGGCCGCGCAGACCGACAGCATCCGCCGGACCCGGGTCTCGCCGGTGTAGCGGTCGACGCCGACCTCGCAGAAATGCGCGGCGAACGTGGACTGGTGGTAGCGCTTGGACAGGTCGCCGAACTCGATCGCGTCCTCGGCCACCAGCTCGCCGTCGCGGGCAGCGTCCGCCAGGGCCATGCTGCGTCCACCGGCTCGCACCCGGCCGTCGGCGAACTGCGCGCCATCGCCTGGTACACCGAGCTTTGCGAGCACCATCCCGCGCAGCTTCATCGCCGCCGCGTACACGCCGGAGGTCGCGCTGTTGGCGCCCCACTGGCCGCCGGAGCCGGCCGAGACCGGGAAGTCCGAATCGCCCAGCCGTACCTGCACCCGCTCGATCGGCACGCCCATGACCTCGGCCGCGGTCTGGCCGATGATCGTGTAGCTGCCGGTGCCGATGTCGGTCATGTCGGTTTCAACCACGACCATGCCGTCCGGCCGCAGCCGCAGCCGCGCGGCCGACTTCATCACCGGGCTGCCGCGGAATCCGGCGGCGACGCCCAGGCCCACCAGCCAGCGTCCGTCGCGGCGGGTGGCGGGGGTGGGATCGCGCCTGTCCCAGCCGAAGCGCCGCGCGCCCTCGCGCAGGCACTGCACCAGCTGCCGTTGCGAGAACGGCTTGTCCGGATTGCCGGGTTCGGTCCGGGTGTCGTTGACGATGCGGAACTCGACCGGATCCATGTCGAGCTTGTGGGCGATCTCGTCGATCGCGATCTCCAGCGCCATCATGCCCGGCGCCTCGCCGGGCGCGCGCATCGCGTTGCCCTCGGGCAGGTCGAGCGTTGCCAGGCGCAGCCCGGCCAGACGGTGTTCGCCGGCGTAGAGCAGCGGCGTCTGCTGGGTGGCGACCTCGGGGCTGCCGCCGGGTAGATCGCCCGACCAGCTCTCGTGACCGATCGCGGTGATCCGCCCGTCGCGCGCCGCCCCGATGCGGATCCGCTGGATCGTGGCGGGGCGGTGCGTGGTGTTGTTGGCGATGAAGGGGCGGGGCAGGGCCAGCTTCACCGGCCGGCCGGCCTCGCGCGCCGCCAGCGCCGCCAGCAGCGCATCGGCGCGCAGGAACAGCTTGCCGCCGAAGCCGCCGCCGATGTAGGGCGACACCAGCCGCACCTTGTCCTTGGCGATGCCCAGCGTCTTGGCCAGATCGCCGCGGCTCCAGTCGATCATCTGGTTGGAGGTCCAGACCGTCAGCCGGTCGCCTTCCCACATCGCCAGCGTCGCGTGCGGTTCCATCATCGCGTGCGACTGGTCGGGCGTGTGGTAGGTGGCGTCCAGACCGACCTCGGCGGCGGCGAAGGCGCGTTCGAAATCGCCGACGCGCGCGTCCGGATCGACCTTCTGCATGTTGCGGTTGCGCTGCTTTTCCGCCGCCAGGTCGAAGGCGCCCTCGGCGCGCTGGTAACGGATGCGGACCAGGCCGGCGGCGGCGCGCGCCTGCTCGAAGGTCTCGGCCACCACCACGGCCACGGCCTGGTGGTAATGCTGGATCTCCGGCCCGCCGAGCAGGCGCGCGGTGTTGAAGCGGCCCTTGTCGAGCTTGCCGGCGTTCTGCGCGGTGACGATCGCCAGCACGCCCGGCGCGCGCCGGGCCTCGTCCAGGCGCATGTCGACGATGCGGCCCTTGGCGATGCCGGCACCGATGATCCAGGCGTGTGCCGCGTCGGGCGCGACGTCGTGCCACTCGGCGGCGTAGGTGGCGCGGCCGGTGGTCTTGGCCGGGCCGTCGATGCGGTCCAGCGGCTTGCCGACCACCTTGAGCTGGTCGATCGGGTTCTGTGTGGCGGGCGTGTCGAATTTCATCGGGTCATCCCTTCGCTTCGGCCAGGACGGCATGCAGGGTGCGTTCGGCCAGCTGCAGCTTGAAGGCGTTCTGCGGGGTCGGGTCGGCCCCCGCGAACAGGCGCGCGGCGACCGCGCGCGCGCCCTGTGGCAGCTGCGCGTCGGCCTCGTTCGACCGCCAGGGTGTGTGCGCGACGCCGCCGACCGCGACCCGGCCGCTGCCGTCGCGCTGCACCACCGCGGCCACCGACACCAGCGCGAACGCATACGAGGCGCGGTCGCGCACCTTGCGGTAGACGTGGGTGCCGCCGACCGGCGCGGGCAGGGTCACCGAGGTGATCAGCTCGCCCCTGTTCAACACGGTCTCCAGATGCGGGGTGGTGCCCGGCGCACGATAGAACCCCTCCAGCGGCAGATGCCGCACGCTGCCGTCCGGCGCCACCGTGTCGACCGTGGCATCCAGCGCCCGCATGGCCACCGCCATATCGCTGGGATGGGTGGCGATGCAGGACGCGCTGCCGCCGATCACCGCCAGCTGCCGGCTGACGCCTTCCAGCGCGGCGCAGCCGCTGCCCGGCAGGCGCTTGTTGCAGGGCTGGGCGGTGTCGTAGAAGTAGGGGCAGCGCGTGCGCTGCAGCAGGTTGCCGGCCGTGGTGGCCTTGTTGCGCAGCTGGCCGGATGCGCCGGCCAGCAGGGCTCGCGACAGCAGCGGGTACTCGCGGCGCACGCGGGTATCGGCGGCGAGGTCGGTGTTGCGCACCAGCGCACCGATCCGCATCCCGCCGTCGTCGGTCTTCTCGATCCGGTCCAGGGCCAGCGCATTGACGTCGATCAGATGCGCCGGCGTCTCGATTTCCAGCTTCATCAGGTCCAGCAGGTTGGTGCCGCCGGCGATGAACTTCGCGCCGGGCGTACGCGCGGCCGCGGCGGCGGCTTCGGCGGGCGATGCGGCGCGCTCGTAGCTGAAGGCCCTCATGTGCGGCTCCCTGCGACCTCGGCGATCGCGTCGACGATGTTGGAGTAGGCGCCGCAGCGACAGATGTTTCCGCTCATGCGCTCGCGGATCTCGTCCGGACTCACCCGGACGCGCGCGGTGAGGCTCTCGCTGGCCAGGCTGGGGATGCCTTGGCCGATCTCGTCCAGCACCGCCACCGCCGAGCAGATCTGGCCGGGCGTGCAGTAGCCACACTGGTAGCCGTCGTGCTTCACGAACGCGGCCTGCATCGGATGCAGCGCCTCGGGAGTGCCCAGTCCTTCGATGGTGGTGATGCGGTCGCCGTCGTGCATCACCGCCAGGGTCAGGCAGGCATTGATCCGGCGGCCATCGACGATCACCGTGCAGGCGCCGCACTGGCCGTGGTCGCAGCCCTTCTTGGTGCCGGTCAGGTGCAGGTGCTCGCGCAGCGCGTCGAGCAGGGTGGTGCGGGTATCGACGTTCAGCGTGCGTGGCGTGCCGTTGACCTCGAGGGACACCTCGGCCATCACGGGGGCGGCGGCGGTCGCCGCGGAGGCGTCGGCCTGGGCGACCAGCGGCAGCGACAACAGCGAGGCCGATCCGACGCCGGCCTTGATCAGGTCGCGTCGGGACAGGGTGAGGGCGGGATCGCGGTCCACGGTCTGGCTCCTTGGGCTGGCGGGACGGGGCCCGGCTGGCTGGCGTGCGCGTCGCACTATCGCGTGCATGCCATGGGGGACGCGTGACGGACGCGCCAGGGGTCCCGATCCTACCCAGCGGGCGTCGCGGGAAAGAGGGCGCTGCCCAGATCGGTCCTATCGATCGGATTCATCAATCCGGCGATGGCCGTCGACCGCGGGCCCGGCGCGGCGCAGGCACGGAAGCCGCATGGATCGCCCGGATTGATGAGCGCGGTGCAACAGTCCAAGCGGCCAGCACGTCTTAATGCGGCGCGACGCAGCGCCTACCATGGCGTCCGCGCTTTACCGACCAAGGACCTTTCGATGCTGACCCTCGGCTACGCCGCCCATTCCCACGACACGCCGCTGGCCCCGTACACGTTCGAGCGCCGCGCCCCGCGCGCCAACGACGTGGTGATGGAGATCCTCTACTGCGGCGTCTGCCACTCGGACCTGCACACCGCCCGCAACGATTGGGGCTGGAGCTATTACCCGATCGTGCCGGGCCACGAAATCGTCGGCCGGGTCACCGAGGTCGGTGCGGACGTCGTCCGCTACCAGGTCGGCGACCACGTCGCGGTCGGCTGCATGGTCGACAGCTGCCAGCACTGCGACCAGTGCGGGAAGGGCGAGGAGCAGCTGTGCCGCGAGGGCATGACCGGCACCTACGCCGGCCGCGACCGCATCACCGGCGAGAACACGCAGGGCGGCTATTCGAAGCATCTGGTCGTGCGCGAGGAGTTCTGCCTGCGCATGCCCGACGGCCTGGACCTGGCCCGCGCCGCGCCGCTGCTGTGTGCCGGCATCACCACCTGGTCGCCGCTGAAGACCTGGAACGTGGGTCCGGGCAGCCGGGTCGGCGTGATCGGCCTGGGCGGGCTGGGCCACATGGCGGTCAAGCTGGCGGTCGGCCTGGGCGCCGAGGTCACCGTGCTCAGCCGCACCCCCGACAAGCAGGCCGATGCGCTGGCCCTGGGCGCCAGCCGCCTGCTGGTGTCGTCGGACCCGGAGGCGATGGCACAGGCCGCCAACGGCTTCGACCTGATCATCGACACCGTGCCGGTCAAGCACGCGCTCGATCCGTACCTGCCGCTGCTGGACGTGGACGGCACCCTGGTGATCGTCGGCCAGGTCGGCCCGATGGACGAGATCAATTCGGTACCGCTGCTGCTGGGCCGCCGCCGCGTCGCCGGCTCGCCGATCGGCGGCATCCGCGAGACCCAGGAGATGCTCGACTTCTGTGCGGAGAAGAACATCCTGCCGGACTGCGAGATGATCCGCATGGACGAGATCAACGCCGCCTACGCGCGGATGGAGCGCTCCGACGTGCGCTACCGCTTCGTCATCGACATGGCGTCGCTGCAGGGCTGATCGTTGCCCCCCGCCACGGCCGCAACGGCCGTGGCGTTCGTCAGGGTGAGGCTGGCGCGCCGGTCCCTTCCGGACGGATCACCGATCTCGGCCGGCGACGGTGCGGTCGCCAGCGTGCAGGCCATGCACGAGGTCATCCCGTGGCGTCATGCGCTCGCATCACATGTGCCGCTTCGCCCGCGCCCCACGTTGGTGTCGCTGTGGAGATCGCCCGGTTCGAAGCCACGCTTCCGGCGCTCGCAGCATTCATGGCCTCGTCGCCGACCGTGATGCCATATCGGAGCGCGGCGTGCGCGGCGGGCTCCCTCGACTCCCGACCGGCTGCACGTCGGAGCAGCACGCAAACGCATGCAGAAACGGCGCGAATCTTGACGCCTGGTTGACGTTTTTCCTTCGCACAATCTGCGCGCATTTTCGGGGCTCGACCGCGACCGGATCCGGCCGATGCGCAGGTGCGTCATCCGCCCGTCCATTGGCCATCGTCGAGCGCGCACGCCAGCAGGTTGCCGTACGCGCGTACGCCTGAGGCGTCTTGCTGGACGCCGTGCATGGCGACGGTGTGGAGTGCGGCTTGCGACGATGCCGGCGGCCGCGGTCACGGCCTGTGCCTCGACATGCGCTGACGATCGAATCGGTCGGCTGCATGGCAGCCGCATTGCGAGAAGACGATGGACGCACGCACGGAGGCGCCGGCACGGGCGCAGATGGTCGATCTGGATCAGGAAGCCATGCACTGGCGCGAGGCATGGCGCACGCTGCCGCGTGCCAGCGCGATGCGCAGCTTCAAGCGCTACTGGCCGGTGATCCGCGAGGGCTATGACGTTTACCTGCGCCACCCGCACGCCGCCCCGTCGGACAACCTGCAGCGCTACCTGCTCCGCGACGCGGTGATCGCCAGTCCGCTGACAGAGCGCGAAGCGGGCATGGTGTTCGCGCAGGTCTGGATGCGCATTACCTCCTGACAGCGCCGTGCCGACGCATTCGACGCTGTCGCGACGACCGCATGTCTCCTCTTCGCGTGCGCATCCTCGGCAGTCCCGCAACGTGCGGCACCGCATGCATGCCGGCTTGATGGAAAAGGCTGCGCGGTGATGCAGGAGCTGCAGGCTCCGGCGAAGCGCATGCTGCACAGCGCGAAGGAAATCAGGGGCGTGGCGCTGGCACGCTCGTTGCGTTGTCTGCAGTGGGCGCAGCATCGCGTCCGTACAGGAGACAGGCAATGGCCAACCAGAACCAGAACCAGAATCAAGGACAGGGACAGGGAGGCGGCGGCCAGGGTGGTGGCGGTCAGGGCGGCGGTCAGGGCGGACAAGGCGGTCAGGGAGGCCGTGGTTTCGCCGGCATGGACGAGGATCGGCAGCGCGAGATCGCCAGCGAAGGTGGTCGGGCCGCTCACCAGAGCGGCAACGCACACGAGTTCGACTCGGAAGAAGCCCGCGAAGCCGGCAGGAAAGGCGGGCAGGCCAGTGGTGGCGGCAATCGCGGCAGCGGCGGTGAAGAAGAGTGAGTTGCCGCGGGCTGCCCGGCCCGCGTCGCCCACATGCCGGCGACAGCGTGGGCGGGCCTGATCGATGATGGTCCGCATGCGCTGCCGTGACGTCCGGACGCATCGGCCATGAAGCGATCGCTTCGTGGTCGATGCCTTCGATCGAGGCAACCGGGCCCCGGCCCACGCGGGTGCATGCGCTCGATGGCATGGCGGACTCCGTCGTCGCGGTGGCATGTCACCGCGGGACTGCCGTGGCGTGAGTCGCCGATGTCCGTGCAGGAACACCCCTGGTTTCGCCGGCACCGAAGGCCACGGCGGCGCAGAGTGCAGCTTCTTCCTGCCAGTGGAGCGCGTCATGAAGCACCCGCCTCTCGATCGCCAGGTCGTGGTCGTCACAGGCGCTTCCAGCGGCATCGGCCTGTCCACCGCGCTGCTGGCCGCCGAACGCGGCGCACGCGTGGTCCTGCTGGCACGCAGCATCGGCGTCCTCGACGAGGTCGCCGCCACGATCGGCGAGGATGGCGGAGAGGCCATGGCCTGCGGCGTGGACGTGGCGAACCGGTCGGACGTGGATGCGGCGCTGGCGCGCATCATGGAGCGTTTCGGCCGCATCGATACCTGGATCAACAACGCCGGTGTCTCGATCTATGGCCGCCTCGACCAGGTCAGCGACGAAGACAGCCGCCGCCTGTTCGACGTCAACTTCTGGGGCGTGGTGCACGGCTCGCTGGCTGCGCTGCCGTTCCTGCGCCAACAGGCCGGCGCACTGATCAACCTGGGCAGCGAGGTGTCCGATGCGGTACTGCCGCTGCAGGGCATGTACTCGGCCTCCAAGCACGCGGTAAAAGGCTTCATCGATGCGCTCCGGATCGAGGAGGCGCATGTGGCCGACAGCCGCGTGTCGGTGGTCCTGGTGCAGCCCACCGCGGTCGACACGCCGTATCCCCGGCACGCCTGCAACTATCTGGATGGCGAACCGAAGCTGCCGGCGCCACTGATCGCGCCCGAACGTGTCGCCGGCGCGATCCTGCATGCGGCCGAACATGGCGGGCGCGACGTCACCGTCGGTGCCATGTCCATGCTCAACACCACACTGAGTCGCTGGGTCCCGCGACTGGCCGATCGCATGGCCGCACTGCAGCTCGACCGGCAGCAAGCCGAGGGGCCGGTGCGCGAGCGCGGCGGCGCGCTGCATCGGCCCAGTCATGGCGGGCGCATCCATGGCGACGGACCGCGTTGACGCGATCCCGGAATCATCAGGATGGCAGCAGCGCGCTGGCGCGCGTCCACATCAAGGCAACACGGCCGGCGGCAGACTGCAGCTTCGACGAGGCCAGACAGGGAGACTTCCATGTCCCGCAACGAAGATCCGACCCGCAACACGCCCGACCAGGAGCGCCAGGAACAACAGTTCCGCGACAAGCAGCGCCAGCAACCCAACGACCCGCGCGAACAGCGCGAGGGCGATCCGGAGCAGCGTCAGGTCCACTGATCGCACCGGACCGGCATCGCGGGTCGGGCGGCCGCGTGAGGAGGAACGCGTCATGACGGCGACGCCGATGGCGTGCATGCGATGAATGTCGACGCATCCCCACCCGACAGCGCGCCCAGCGGCGGGCGCATGGGCGAGCGTTTCCGGGCGCATCGCTGGAACGCAGGTCCGTCAGGTCCGCCGCCAGGGTGGTGTCCCGAACTGGGTTGGGCCGCGTCGTACGTGCTGGAGAGCGCGCTGCCGTCGCTGCTGATGTTCGGGCCGCAGCTGCTGATCGTGCCCAACGATGCGTTGCTCCCCCTGCTCGCCGATGACGCCGATGTCATGGGCACACCGCTGGCGCGGCTGTGGGCGCTGCCGTGGACGTCGCTGGACGACATGGTCGCGCGGATGACGCGGGGCGAATCGCTTTCGGTCAGATGGCATGCGCCTGCCGCGCCGGGCGACGAGGCCGCCGACACGCTGATCGACCTGTCCTGCAGCCCGGTTCGCATGGCGGCCGGCCCGATCGTCGGCTTCATCGGCACGGTGCTGGACCTCAGCGAGCAGGTGCGGGCGCGGCATGCGCTGGAGGACACCGAACGCAACCTGCGCGCGCTCGCCAGCCAGGCGGAGGTCGGCATCCTCACCGTGGACACCGCCGGATGCGTGCTGTGGGCCAACGCCGGCCTGGCGCGCAGCGCGGGCGCCTCCTGGGGCGACCTGGTCGGGCAGCCGCTCCGGGACATCATCCACCCCGCGGACTGGCCGCAGTACGCACGCCGGTTCGCGCACCTGCTGCAGACCGGCAGTGGTTTCGCGAGCGAATTGCGGACCGGCGTCGAGGCGTTCCCGCGCTGGCATCGGCTGGTCGTCCACGCGCGGCGCACGCCCGGGCTGGGCATCGTCGGCGCATCGGTAGCCGTCATCGACATCACCGAACGCAGATGGGCCGAGTCGACGCTGCGACTGGACGAAGAGCGTCAGGCCTACCTGCACCTCAGTGATGCGTTGCGGCCACTGCATGCACCTGAGCGGATCCGCGCCAGCGCGATGCAGGCTCTGGCCGGGCACCTGGGACTGGATGCCGATGGGGCGGTGTTCGACGACGCCATGCGCGGCGATGCTGCACGGCATGCCGATGTCGATGCCGGCGATACCGGCGATGCGACGTCGCCCGCGCCGCCCGGGCGACGGCTGGCGATCCCGCTGACCATGCACGACCATGTGGTCGCGGTGGTGAGGCTGGAGGCCGACGTGCCGCGCGAGTGGTCCGAGGCCGAGCGTTCGCTGGCGCTGGAAACGGCCGAACGCACCTGGCTGGCACTGGAGCGGGCCGGCGCCGATGCCGCCCTGCGCGAGCGCACCGAATGGCTGGCCGGGCAGCGCGATGCGTTCCAGGCTGCGTTGAACGGGGCCAGCCTGGAGGAGTCGCTCGGCATCCTGGTGCGGACCGTGCTCGAGCACCAGGACGACGGCGTGCGCTGCGCGTTCTACATGGCCGACCCCGCCGGCAGCGCGCTGCGGCATCTGGTGGGCATGCCCGAACGGTATGCGCTGTGCGTCGACGGGCTGCGCATCGGCCCCGATTCGTTTGCCTGCGGGCTCGCGGTCCATCTGGGCGAGGCGGTGATCACGCCCGATGTCGCGCTCGAGCCACGCTGGCAGCCCTGGATGTGGATGGCGCACGAGCATGGCTTCCAGGGAGTCTGGTCGTTTCCGGTGAAGACCTTCGGCGGGCGTGTCGGCGCGACGTTCGCGATGTACTTCCGGCAACCGCGGACGCCGGTGCCGCGCGACCACGAACTGGCCGCGGTGATGACGCGCTCGGCGGGCATCATCATCGCGCGCGCGCAGGAGGCGGAGGAACGTGCGCGCGCCGAGCACGCGCTGCGCGAGAGCGAGGAGCGGCTGCGTCGCTTCGGCGAGGCGTCGCAGGACGTGCTGTGGATCCGCGACGCAGACACCCTGCAGTGGAGCTACCTGACCCAGGCGTTCGAACCGGTCTACGGGCTGCCGCGCGCGCACGCGCTCGCCGGTGCCGATACCTACGCCGCGTGGCTGGACCTGGTCCTGCCGATCGACCGGCAACGCGTGGCCGCCAACATCGAGCGCGTGCGCCGGGGCGAGCAGGTGACATTCGAGTACCGCGTGCGCCGGCCGATCGATGGCGCGATCCGCTGGCTGCGCAACACCGACTTCCCGATCCTGGATGCGTCAGGTAGGGTCGCGCTGGTCGGCGGCATCAGCCACGACGCCACCGATCTGCACGATGCCGAGCGCCGGTTCCGGCTGCTGGTGGAGGGCATGCCGCAGCTGGTCTGGCGGGCGGTCACCGCCGGGGTCTGGGCCTGGGCCAGCCCGCAGTGGACCGATTACACCGGCCAGGACGAGGCCGCCAGCCATGGCTGGGGCTGGCTCGATGCGCTGCATCCGGACGACCGCGAGCTGGCCCGCACGGCCTGGCAGGAGGCGCCGGCGCGTGGTGGATTCGATGTCGAGTATCGGGTCTTCTGCCGGGCCGACCGCAGCCATCGCTGGTTCCAGACCCGGGCCACGCCGGTGCGAGACGATGCCGGCGACATCGTCGAGTGGCTGGGCACGTCCACCGACATCCACGAGCTGCGCAACCTGCAGGAGCACCAAGGCGTGCTGCTGGCCGAGCTGCAGCACCGCACCCGCAACCTCATCGGTGTGGTCCGGTCGATCGGTGACAGGACGCTGCGTTCGACCGGCAGCCTGGCCGAGTTCCAGGAGCGCTTCAGTGACCGGCTGGACGCGCTGGCACGCGTGCAGGGGCTGCTGTCGCGCCTGGGCGACCACGACCGGGTCACCTTCGACGAGCTGGTCGGCGCCGAGTTCGCCGCCATCGAGGGCAGCGGCAACGTGGTGTTCGACGGTCCCGGCGGCGTGCGCCTGCGCTCGTCGACGGTGCAGACGCTGGCGATGGCCCTGCACGAGCTGGCGACCAACGCGATCAAGTACGGCGCGCTGGGACAGCCGTCCGGTCGGCTCGACATCGGCTGGCGGCTCGAGTCGAAAGGGGGCGGCGCACCGCCGTGGCTGCACATCGACTGGCGCGAATCGGGCGTGCGGATGCCGGACCCGGATGCGCTGCCGCAGGGCACCGGCCAGGGCCGGGAGCTGATCGAGCGGGCGCTGCCCTACCAGCTGGGTGCGCAAACCACCTACGTGCTCGGACCGAACGGCGTGCACTGTACGATCTCGATCCCGGTTTCGCGGAGCACACGCGGGGAGATGGACCATGAGTGAAGACGCCGCCCTGCGCGGCCGCCATGTCCTGGTGGTCGAGGACGAATACATGATCGCCGAGGAGCTCGGTGCCTGCCTGCGCGAAGCCGGTGCCAGCGTGGTCGGGCCGGTGGGCACGCTGGAGGCGGCGATGTCGCTCGCGGCCAGCCACCCGGTCGATGTCGCGGTGCTGGACATGAACCTGGCCGGCGTCTCGGTGATTCCGCTCGCGGCGGCGCTGGAGGCGCGCGGGGTCCCGTTCGTGTTCTCGACCGGCTACGACGCCTCGGCGATTCCCATCGGTTTCAGGGACGTGCCGCGTTGCGAGAAGCCGATCAGTTTCCGGGCGCTGAAGCGTGCGCTGGCGCGGCTGCTGGCCGCCTCGCCGCGATGACCGCTGCGGACGCGCGTCAGTTGGGGACCACCAGCTCGCCGAGCTTCCGCAGCAGGCTGCCGCGCTCGAACGGTTTGAAGCAGCGGGGCAGGCCGCGCAGCCGCTGCGACATCGACAGATCGTCGTAGCCTGTCATCAGCAGCACCGGGCTGCCCATCGCCCGCAGCCGGTCGGCCACCGGTTCGGAGGTCTGCCGGTCGAGCATGACGTCCAGGATCGCCACATCCACCCGGCCGGCCTGGTCGAGCGAGGCCAGCGCGGCCTCCACGCTGGGGCAGGGGCCCACCACCTCGGCGCCCGCATCGGCGATGCAGTCGGCCAGCGCCTCGGCCAGCAGGAAATGATCTTCCACGATCAGGACACGCTTGCCTGCCAGCGGTGTCGTCATGTCGCCTCCGTGGACACTGGGTCGAACGTCGCAATCTAATGAAGGATCCGTTAATGGCAGGCGAAATCGCGGCGCGCTGCTGGCTGTGGACCTGACCCAGCAGGGTCCACGGACGACGATGGAGCCGTCTCAGCCCGGGAACAGGCCGCTGCAGCGGACCGTGCGCGTCGTCGCGCCGCCCAGCGCGCCCCGTACCAGCGACAGCGCCGCGGTGGTGCCTGCATCGGTGCGTGATGCCACACAGTCGGCCGGCACCCAGAGCCCGAACTCGCGCATGTTCGCGTCCTGCGCGGTGGCCAGCACGCAGGAATCGGCCGCGATCCCGGTGACCGCCAGCTGCCGGGTGCCGAGCTTGGCCAGCAGGACCGGGAGCGCGGTGCACAGGAAGCCGGAGTGCTTGGGCTTGAGGATGTGGTAGTGCGACCGCTTCGGCGCCAGCGCGGCCGCGATCCTTGCGGGCACGCCTCCGGCGCGCGCGCAGCGCGCCACCAGGTCGGCGAAATCGCCCTGCCACTGCGAGAAGTTGTCGTTGACGTAGACCACCGGCGCGCCGGCCGCGTCGTAGCGCTCGCGCAGGGCCTGTATGGGCTCGATGATCGGAGCGGTGCGGCGCGCGAGCCGGCCGCCGTCGGCGTAGTCGAACAGATTGATCATGTCGACGATCAACAGGGCCTGGGCGTGGCGGGTCATGGCGGCTCGCTCGGGGCGGTGGCGGGGCGCGCATCGGCTGGCAGGGGGCCGTGCCGGAAGCACGGAGCGCAGGCTACGTCGGCGCCGATCCACGCGGTGTCGACCAGGCGCCGTTATCTGCCCGGCACCTGGATGCGTGCACCAAGGGGCCCGGCGCGTCACCCGCCGAGCAGCCAGGTGCGGATCAGCAGCGCCACCACCCCGACCGTGCCCACGCCGGCCAGCCACAGCGCGACCAGCCACAGCAGCCTGCGCCAGAACGGACCGGCTGCGCGTGTCTCGTCAACGCGCATCAGTGGTACCCCTCGTGCGCGACCTTGCCGCGGAACACCCAGTACGACCAGCCGGTGTAGGCCAGGATGACCGGCACCAGCACGACCGCGCCGACCAGCATGAAGCCCTGGCTGCGTTCCGGTGCGGCCGCATCCCAGATCGTCAGCGCCTCGGGCACCACGTACGGGAACACCGATACCGCCAGGCCGATGAAGGTCAGCAGGAACAGCGCCAGCGCCAGCAGGAACGGCCAGCCCTCGCGGCGCCGGCGCAGGCAGCGGAAGAACGCCCAGGCGATCAGTAGCGTCAGCAGCGGCACCTGTGCGGTCACCAGCACCGCCGGGTAGGTGAGCCAGCGCTGGTGGTAGTCGTAATCCAGTCCCAGCGTGGCCAGGCTGACCGCGACGATGCCGAGCAGCAGCAAGGCACCGGCCCCGCGCGCCAGCCGGAAGGCGTGCTGCTGGGTGATGCCGTCGGTCTTCCAGATCAGCCAGCACGCGCCGAGCGTCGCACTGGGCGCGCATGCGCGGCTGCGGCGTGACCGTGGCGTTACATCAGTGCGCGGCCCGTGCCACGCCCGCTGGGCAGCGCGTGCGATGCACCGTGGTCGGCGTTCGTGAGACACCAGGCGCGGCGCGCTCAGCTTGCTAAACCGCGTAAATCAGGTTTCACGCGCAAACAGCGTTCGTTGCTAACGGGACGGCGTGCACTGTCGATCCACCAGCGGCACCTGCGTCGCTGGATCCAGGAGATCACGGACATGGCCAACCAGAACGAAAACCAGAGCCCCACCCAGAACAATCAGAACGAGCGCGACAACGAGAACCAGAACAGCCGTAAGCAGAACCAGCAGAACCAGCAGGACCAGGAGCAGAGGAACCCCCAGAACGAACAGAAGGAACAGGATCGCCAGCAGCGCTGAGTGGTCTGCATGCATTGGACAGGGGCCTCGGCGAGGCCCCTTTTCATTGGAATCGACGCGGGACGTGTCGCCCGGCGATCACCCGCATCGCCATGCCACCCCGTCCACGCTGCAGACCCGAGCCGGCGGATGGCGCTGCGACGCTCAACCATGCCGACACGGCATCGGCGTCGACCCGATCGAACCACATCCACACGGCGACTGTTTCCACAGACCGCTGGAGTGGCCGGCGTGCTGAGGTCGCGCCGACCGGCCCCGCTGGAACGCATGCCGGCCAGATGCGTCCCGCTGCCGCCGCGCGTTGCGGTCGCGAACGAATGCTGAACTGCCCCGACCGACCCGCGTGCATCGCAACGCACGGGCGTTTTTCAACGCACGGATCACCGGCGCGGACGTACTACTGGTGAAGGTGCGGAAACGCGTCGTCGACGCGCCGCCCGTCCCGTTCAACCCCATTCTTGGAAGCAGGAGAACACCGTGGCAATCAAGACCATCGAAGACCTGTTCGTGCACGAGCTGTCCGACATCTACAGCGCCGAGAAGCAGCTGACCAAGGCGTTGCCGCGGCTGGCCCGCGCCGCGGCCAATCCGATGCTGTCGGAGGCGTTCACCGCCCACCTCGAGGAAACCAACGGCCAGATCGAGCGGATCGACCAGATCGTCGAGGTGCTGGGCATCAAGCTCAAGCGCATCAAGTGCGCGGCGATGGAAGGCCTGGTCGAGGAGGGCAAGGAAATCATCGACTCCATCGCCGAGGGTCCGCTGCGCGACGCTGCGCTGATCGGCGGCGCGCAGAAGGTCGAGCATTACGAGATCGCCGCGTACGGCACGCTCGCTGCCCTGGCCAAGCAGCTGAACTACACCGACGCGCTGCCGCTGATCCTGGAAACGCTGGAAGAGGAGAAGGCCACCGACGGCAAGCTGACCCAGCTGGCCGAGCAGGGCGGCAACGAAGAAGCGGCCGCACAGGCCGCCTGATCGCGCCGATGCGGCGATGGCCGGCCACGGCGCCGTGGCCGGCCATCCCCACGCGTCAGGACGTCATTTCGTGCCGCCGCGGCCGCCCGGATTGGGCGGCCGCTCGTAGTCGTCCGGATGCACGTCGGAATCATCGTCCGGCATGTCCTTTTCCTTCCAGTGCGCCTTGTCGTTGCGCAGCTTGTCTGGCGTGTGCGCCTTGGACTGGTCGTCCACGTCGGCGGTCGGGTTGAAGGGCAATGTGCCGCGTCCCATGGTCGTCTCCTCGTCAGCGGCCGGCATCCGGATCCTTGCCATGGGATCCTGCCTGGCCGAAGTTGGGTTGGGTGCTGCCGTCGCGCTCGGGCACGCCGTCGGGCTCACCCAGGCCGGCTTTCCCGCCCTTGCCGTGTCCATGCTGGTTGTAGCCGGTGTTCTGGGCATCGGTGCGACCGGCAGCGCCGGCCTCATCATCGTCCGGGGCGCGTGCCGGCACGAACGGTGAGATGGGGTCGCTGGCCGGGAAGGTTTCCTCCAGCGCTTCGTCGTGGTTGCGTGCCAGCCGGTCGGCACTGGCGGGAGGGGCGTCCCTGCGGCGTTCGTCCCGGTGTCGAGGGTTGATCGGGGGATCCTTGCGGTCCTGTTCCATGTCCGGCGTCTCCATCTGTGGGGAGTTCCGACAATGGGGCGCGCCGCGTCAGCCGGGCATCAATAAACGCGCCGCGGCTGTCGTGCCCGACGCCGGATGCGGCCCACCCTTCGATTCCATTCATCCGCCACGCGAGCGTGGACATGTCGCGTCGTTTCGTCCGCCCGGATGCGTCCCGGTGGCGCGTGCCTCCATCCGGTGCAACAGTCCCTCGCCGAGCCAATCGCCCAGCAGCCGGCGGTACCGCTCCTGCTGCAGCGGATCGCTCAGCGCATGGTCCGCCTCGGGCAGCTCGCGGATGACCAGCGATGCGGCGCGGGGAAACGCCAGCTGATAGCTGTCGGCCACGCAGCGCGGCAGCACCCCGTCGCGCCCCGACCAGACCAGCAGCACGTCGCCCTCGAAACGGGCGCAGGCGTGGAGTGCGCGGTCGGTGGTGGCGACCGGGCCGCGTTCGCGATAGGCGGTCAACGCGTCGCGGTCGAAGGCGTCCTTCGGGATGTCCCACCAGGCATCCGGGTACAGGGCCGGCACACGCAGCGCCAGCCAGCGCACCGGACGCATGCCGGACAACACCGCCGCCAGCCATCCGCCGACGCTGGTCCCGATCACGGCCAGCGCGTCCGACTCCACCCCGGCCGCGGCCAACAGCAGGTCATGAGCCTCGACGGTGTCGTCGAGCATCTGGCGTAGCGTCACCTCCGGGCGCTGGGCGCGGCTGCGGCCGTGCCCGCGCAGATCGGGCGCCACGCACCTGAAACCACGCGCGGCGGCCTCGCACATGGGGCCGTGCATGTCGCTGCGCGCGCCGTCCCAGCCATGCAGGAACAGCGCGCCCGGGCGCGGCGGTTGCAGCATGTCGGCCTGCAACGCAGTGTCGCCGATGCTGCAGGTCGAGAAGTGAGGGGGCAGGTGATCGTCCATGCTGGAGGGATCCCATGCAGCCCTGCATGCCGGCGTGAACGCACGCGCGTCGCGGATGCCGTCATGCGTGCGGAATCGCGCCCGCATATCGCGATGGCTTCACCTGGCGGTGCAGATGCTCGGCCCGGGTTCTGGTGGAGCGGAAGACAGATGGAGATCGGGCGGGGATGCAGGGAGGTGCGGTACGCCGGGCGGATCCGGCCATCGATGGCGCGCGCGGCCGGCGTGGCTGCGTGCATGACGTCGCCAACGCGGCTGTCGCGTGCCGGTGCACTGACGGGCGCTGTCCTCTTCGATGGTGGTGTCGGGGCGGGCTTGGCTTCACTGTCTTCGTCGCCGGCCAACGCGGCAGACGCGCGCGCCCGCATGTCCGGTCGGTTGGCGTCGCTCGCGCGGATGGGACGGTCGAACCGTGCCGGAGCCGGCCATGCCTCCTGAGGTACTGGGCTGGGCCGCCTCGGCCATCCTGCTGGCGACGCTGATCCGCCAGATCGCGACCCAGGCGAAGGATGCGACGGCAAAGGGCGTCTCGCGCTGGCTGTTCATCGGCCAGATCGCGGCATCGACGGGTTTCGTGGCCTACAGCGCGCTCGTCGGCGACTGGGTGTTCATCGTGACCAACAGCTGCATCCTGGTCACGGCCATCGTCGGCCAGGTGGTGACCGCACGGCACCGGCGTCGTGCGTCGAAACGCGGACCCCGGTAATGCGAAGACCCCTCCGCGGAGGGGTCTTGTCCGGTGTCCGATGGGTGGTCAGATGTAGCAGTAGCCGGACTCGTTGCAGGTATACAGGTAAAACCATTCGTTTGCGGAGCAGCCGTAGGCGATGTAGCCGTACATGCCCGTGCTGATCTGCAGGTAATCGCCCTCGACACACGGCCCGGGCGGCGAGGCCGAGGCGGCGCCAGCGGGAAGCATCAGCAGCGATCCCAGCGCCAGCGCGACGCCAAGCAGGGTTCCCTTCATCATTGTCTCTCCTGAAGTGGATGGCGGGCGCACCTGGACGTCATGTCCGCGGCGCCCGCGGTCGATCATGCTGCCGTCCGGCGCCGGTCTGCATCGGACATCTGCCGGCGGGGCGGTAGGTGGTTTCCTACATCGCCTGATGACGTGATGCGGTGCGCGGTCTTGCGTGACGCGCCGGTGCCGACCGCATACGCACCGTGACGCGGCGGAACGCATGCGGTACCGGCCGCCACCTCATCATCCGACGCAGAGCACGACCGCGGAGGCGGATCCGTGGCGCGTGGGGTGGTTGTGTGCGCGGCGTCATGCATCGCGCAGGCCCGTGCGCCCGGCACAGGCGTCGCCTGCGGCGTTCACGCATCGCGCACGCCGTCGTTGGCGACACTGCGCGGGTTTGATCCATCACAGGAGAGCGTGTCATGAGGCAGGGCAAGCAGACGTCGGGGCTGGTGCTGATCGTCGAGGACAACCGGGCGATCGCCGAAGGGCTGGGCGCGTATCTGGAAAGCCGCGGGTTCGAGGTCGACTATGCCGGCGACGGGCTCGAAGGCTACCGCCTGGCGACCGAGTCGGGATACGACGCCATCGTGCTCGACGGCATGCTGCCGCGGCAGGACGGGTTCGAAGTCTGCCGCCGGTTGCGGACCGACGCGCGCAATTCCACCCCGGTGATCCTGCTGACCGCCCGCGACACGCTGGACGACAAGCTCGCCGGCCTGGAAGCCGGCGCCGACGACTACCTGACCAAGCCGTTCGCCCCACAGGAGCTGGAAGCCCGCCTGCGCGCCCTGATCCGCCGCGAGCGGCGCGAGGTCGGTGCGGAGATCCTGCAGATCGCCGACCTGGCCTTCGACCCGGCCAGCCTGCGCGTGACCCGCGGCGGCAAGGAAGTGCAGCCGTCGCCGATCGGCATGAAGCTGCTGCACATCCTGATGCGCGAGTCGCCGCGGGTGGTCAGCCGGCAGGAGATCGAGCGCGAGATCTGGGGCAACAGCCTGCCGGACTCGGACACCCTGCGCAGCCACCTGTACAACCTGCGCAAGACCATCGACCGCGACTTCGACCAGCCGCTGCTGCACACCGTGCAGGCCGCGGGCTATCGCATCGCCGACATGAGCGCCCCGCTGAGCCTGGAGCAGGGCGGCGGTTCCAGCGCGTCGACGCGCGACAGCGAGGCTCTGGCACCGGCCTGAGTGCGGGACTGGCGCTGAGAGCGATGCCCGCATCGATACCGATGCGGGCGAACGCGATCGGCGCGAGGGCCGTGGGATTCCCCTCCCATCGCGCTGTCCGCAACGGGCGCCCACGTGGCGCCCGTTGCTGCATCTGAACCATTCAATATGCAGTCCTCGCCCGTCCGGAAAGGCCGTTGGCGCGCTGCACGGAACGGCCGCCGCGCACGCTTCGAGGGATGACGCCAAATCGACTTGGATAATTCACGCATCATTTATTTGACTGCGTTGTAGATTCCATCCGAAGCCACGCAAGTCCCCCACGATCTGCGTCGACCTCCTTTCTCACCAGTGTCGCAGCGCCCCACCGGGCGCTGCGGCGACGGTGTCCTTCACCCTAGAGAAAACGGGCGTCCACGATGTCTGCCGTTCCTGCCGAGCTGGGATCGATCCACCTCCACACCGCCCGCGACCTGCGCGTGCCACCGCCGGCGCGCGATGCGCGCGGCCGCTTCATCCGCCGGCCGATGCAGCCGCCGCGTCCGTACACGCACGCGGATACCGGCCGGGTGCTGTTCGTGGTGTCGGAGATGGCCGATTACGTGAAGGCGGGCGGCCTGGGGGACGTCGCCGCGGCGCTGCCGCGGGCGCTGCGCCAGCGCTGCGACGTGCGGGTGCTGATCCCCGGCTACCGCGAGGTGCTGTCCCGGGTGAAGCGCATGAGCATCGTCGGCGAGGTCGCCGCGCATGCGCGGATGCCGGCCTGCCGGATCGGCCTGACCCACCTGGAGGATGGCCTGCCGGTGTACGTGCTGCTTTCGCCGGCGCTGTTCGAGCGCGCCGGTTCGCCTTACGTCGATGGCAGCGGCACCGAGTGGGAGGACAACGGCCTGCGCTTCGCCACGCTGGCCCATGCCGCCGCGCGCATCGCCGCCGACGAGTGCGGCCTGGACTGGACGCCGCGGCTGCTGCACCTCAACGACTGGCCCGGATCGCTGGCCGCCGCCTACCTGCACTGGCACGGCGTGCGCACGCCCAGCCTGCTGACCATCCACAACCTCGCCTACCAGGGCCTGTTTCCGATGGGGATGGCGGCGGCGATCGGCGTGCCAGAGGCGCACCGGCGCGAGCTGGATTTCCACGGGCGCCTGTCGTTCCTGAAGGCGGGCATCCTGCATGCCACGCGGATCAATACGGTCAGTGTCAGCTATGCGATGCAGATCACCGCGCCGGAAGACGGCTGCGGGCTGGACCAGCTGCTGGCCGCGCGCGCCGCACGCGGGCACCTGAGCGGCATCGTCAACGGCATCGACGCCAGCTGGGACCCGGGTTCCGACCGCTACCTGCCGGCGCATTTCAGCGTCAACCGCCAGGAGGGCAAGCGCGCCAACGCGGCCCATGTGCGCCGCGCGTTCGGCCTTCCCGACAACGGCGGTCCGCTGTTCGCAGTGGTGTCGCGGCTGGTCCACCAGAAGGGCCTGGACATCACCTGCGAGGTCGCACCGCAGATCGTGGCCGCCGGCGGCCAGATCGTGATCATCGGCGGCGGCGAGCCGCAGGTGGAGGCGCAGGTGGCCGCGCTGAAGCGGCGTTACCCCGGTGCGGTCGGTGCCTACATCGGCTTCGAGGAGGCGCTGGCGCGGCGGATGTTCGCCGGCGCCGACTTCCTGCTGATGCCGTCGCGTTTCGAGCCCTGCGGGCTGAGCCAGATGTACGCGCAACGCTTCGGCTGCCTGCCGATCGCGCATGCGACCGGCGGCCTGATCGACACCGTCGACGACGGCGTGACCGGCTTCCTGTTCCACGGTGCCGACGCCGACGCGATGCGCCGCTGCCTGCAGCGCGCGATCCGCACCTTCCGCATGCCGGCGCTGCTGGACGCGATGCGGCGCGCGGCGATGCTGCGCCCCAGCGGCTGGGAGGCCGCGGGCGGGCAGTACCTGGACCTGTACCGGCAGGCGCAGGGAGTGGAGGCATGACCGAGGGAGCCGTGGTGCTGCCGCATGACGGGGACACCGGCCCGCCCGCCGGCCAGGTGAGCGACACCGGATCCGATGCCGCCCTGCAGGCGCTGGCCGACGGCCAGCCGGGCGACGCGTTCGCGTGGCTCGGGCCGCACCGCGGCCTCGACGGACGCTGGCGCCTGCGGGTACTGCTGCCGGATGCGCATGCCGTGCGCTGGCGTGCGTCCGTGGACCGCGCCTGGCAGCCGATGCGGCCGGCCGGCGCGCCCGGCGTGTTCGAGGCCGAGGTCGACGGCGCCGGCGCGCACCAGCTGCGCATCGACCGCAACGGCGCGGTGGAGGAGGTCGAGGACGCCTACGGCTTCGGGCCCGTGCTCGATGCCGCTACCCTGCACGCGATCGCGGCCGGCGACGGCGAGGCCTGCCGCCATGCGCTCGGTGCGCATCGCTGCCGGGTCGAAGGCGTGGACGGCGTGCGCTTCGCGGTGTGGGCGCCGAACGCGCGCCGCGTCGCGGTGGTCGGCGACTTCAATGGCTGGGATGGCCGTCGCCATCCGATGCGGCTGCGTCACGACGCCGGCGTCTGGGAGCTGTTCCTGCCGCGGCTGCATGCGGGCGCGCTGTACAAGTTCGAGATCACCGCGGCCGACGGCAGCCGTCAGCCCCACAAGGCCGATCCGTACGCGCGCCAGTGCGAGCACCCGCCGTCCACCGCCTCGCGCGTGGCCGACGACACGCCCTTCGCCTGGCACGACGCGGCCTGGATCGCGCAGCGGGCGACGCAGGAAGCGCGGCCGCTGTCGATCTACGAGGTCCATGCCGGTTCGTGGCGCCGGCATCCGGACGGGCGTTCGCTGGACTGGGACGAACTGGCCGATCAGCTGATCCCGCACGTGGCCGCGCTGGGCTTCACCCACATCGAACTGCTGCCGATCAGCGAATATCCGTTCGGCGGTTCGTGGGGCTACCAGCCACTGGGCATCTACGCGCCGACCGCGCGGCATGGATCGCCCGAGGCGTTCGCACGCTTCGTCGACCGCTGCCACCAGGCCGGCATCGGCGTGATCCTGGACTGGGTCAGCGCGCATTTCCCGACCGACGCGCACGGTCTGCTGCGCTTCGACGGCACCGCGCTGTACGAGCACGAAGATCCGCGCGAAGGCTTTCATCGCGACTGGCACACCGCGATCTACAACTACGGCCGCAACGAGGTGGCCGGGTTCCTGATCGGCAGCGCGCTGGAGTGGATCGAGCGCTTCCACATCGATGGCCTGCGCGTGGATGCGGTCGCCTCGATGCTCTACCGCGACTACAGCCGCGCCGAAGGCGAGTGGATCCCCAACGAGCACGGCGGACGCGAGAACCTGCAGGCGATCGCCTTCCTGCGCCGGATGAACGGGCAGATCCGCCAGCGCTTCCCCGACGTGATGCTGATCGCCGAGGAATCCACCGCCTGGCCGGGCGTGACCGCGCCGGTGGAGGAGGGCGGCCTGGGCTTCACCCACAAATGGAACATGGGCTGGATGCACGACACGCTGCAGCACATGCAGCGCGACCCGGTGCATCGCGGCTTCCACCACAGCGAGATGACGTTCGGCCTGGTGTACGCCTTCGCCGAACAGTTCGTGCTGCCGCTGTCGCACGACGAGGTGGTGCACGGCAAGCGCTCGCTGCTGGGGAAGATGCCGGGCGACGAGTGGCAGCGCTTCGCCAACCTGCGTGCCTACCTGGCTCTGATGTGGGCGCACCCGGGCAGCAAACTGCTGTTCATGGGCGGCGAGTTCGGCCAGTCCGGCGAGTGGAACCACGACGCGGCGCTGGACTGGGAGCAGGCCCGGCAGCCGCGCAACGACGGCCTGGCGCGGCTGGTCGGCGACCTCAACCGGATGCTGCGCGCGCAGCCTGCGCTGCATCGCGGCGAGCGCGACGAGCGCAGCTTCGACTGGAGCGTGGCCGACGATGCGCACAACAGCGTGCTGGCCTTCCTCCGCCACGACCCCACCGGGGCGACGCCGTCGCTGCTGGCGGTGACCAACCTGACGCCGTTGCCGCGCCACGGCTACCGCGTCGGCGTGCCGCTGGCCGGGCGCTGGCGCGAGCTGCTCAACACCGACAGCCGCCACTACGGCGGCAGCGACATCGGCAATGCCGGCATCCTGCTGACCCAGGCGCAGCCGATGCACGGCCATGCGCAGTCGCTGGCGCTGACCCTGCCGCCGCTGGCCACGCTCTATCTGCAGATCGACCCATGAGCACGATGCCGGCGACGCGGGCCCTGGGCGCATGGGAAAGCGGGGACGGGCGCTGGCGGTTCCGCCTGTGGGCGCCTGATGCGACCCGCGTCGAACTGGTGCTGGACGACCGCGACGCCGACCACCGCGTGCTGCCGATGGCGCCCGAAGGCGACGGCTTCCACAGCGTGGACACCACCGCGCAGGCCGGCGCCTGCTACCGCTACCGGATCGACGGCGAGGTCATGGTGCCGGACCCGGCGTCGCGCTGGCAGCCCGATGGCCTGCATGGTCCCAGCGCGCTGGTCGCGGACGATGGCCATGCCTGGCGGCACACGCACTGGCAGGGCCGGCCCTGGCACGAAGCGGTGATCTACGAACTGCATGTGGGTGCCTGCGGGGGGTATGCGGGCGTGCGTGCGCTGCTGCCGCGGCTGGCGGAACTGGGCTTCACCGCGGTGGAACTGATGCCGCTGGCCCAGTTTCCCGGCAGCCGCAACTGGGGCTACGACGGCGCGCTGCCGTATGCGCCGGCGCAGGCCTACGGCACGCCGGACGACCTGAAGGCGCTGGTCGACGATGCGCATGGCCTCGGCCTGATGGTCCTGCTGGACGTGGTCTACAACCACTTCGGGCCGGATGGAAATCATCTGGGGCGTTATGCGTCGCCGTTCTTCCGGACCGGAACGCCGACGCCCTGGGGCGACGCGATCGACTTCGAGCAGCCGGCGGTGCAGCGCTACTTCATCGACAACGCGCTGATGTGGCTGCGCGACTACCGCTTCGACGGGCTGCGCCTGGATGCGGTGCACGCGATCCAGCCGGCCGCGTTCCTGCGCCAGCTGCATGAGGCGATCGCCGCGGCGATGCCGCCTGGCCGGCAGGTGCATCTTGTCCTGGAGAACGAGCACAACCAGGCCTCGCTGCTGCGCCAGGGGTTCACCGCACAGTGGAACGACGATTTCCACAACGCGCTGCACGTGTTGCTGACCGGCGAGGACGAGGCCTACTACGGCGACTACGCACCGCAGGCCACCGCGCACCTGGCCCGGGTGCTGGGCCAGGGCTTCGCCTGGCAGGGCGAGACCACGCCGCGCGGCCGCGCCCGCGGCGAGCCGAGCGCGGACCTGCCACCCGAGCGCTTCGTGGTGTTCGCGCAGAACCACGACCAGATCGGCAACCGCGCCCGCGGCGAGCGCCTGTCGGTGCTGGTCTCCGATGCGCGCCTGCGCGTGGCCACCGCGCTGACCGCGCTGACGCCGATGGTGCCGCTGTTCTTCATGGGCGAGCCATGGGCCGCGCGTGAACCGTTCCTGTTCTTCACCGATTTCGGCCCGCCGCTGGACGAGGCCGTGCGGGAAGGGCGACGCCGCGAGTTCGCCCAGTTCGCCGCCTTCGCCGATCCGCAGGCGCGCGTGAGCATTCCCGACCCGAACGCGACGGCCACCTTCGAGGCCTCGCATGCACCGTGGCCGGACATCGACGATGCCGAGGCGCAGGCCTGGCTGCAGTGGTTCGGGCGGCTGCTGACGCTGCGTACGCGCATGCTGGTGCCGCGGCTCGGCTCGGCGCTGCCTCTGGGCGCGCAGGCCATCGGCGACAAGGCGATCCGCGCAGGGTGGCGCATGGCCGATGGCGAGTGGTGGCTGGCGTTCAACCTGGGCGACGGTGCCGTCGCGCATGGCCTGCCACCGGCACCGGACCTGTTCGCGGTCGGCGACGACGGCCACGCCGACAGCCTGGCGCCGGACAGCCTGCGGGTGCGCTGGGTCGGCCACGCATGAGCCTGCCGCCTGCGTCGCTCGACACCGTGGCCGAGGCCGCGGGCCTGTCCCGGCACTGGACCGATGTGGCCTCGCGCGCCCAGCGCGTCGCCGACGACACCCTGCTGGCGGTGCTCGACGCGATGGACCTGCCCGCGGCGACCCCGGCGCAGTGCAGCGACAGCCTGCAGCGGCTGGCGTCGCTGGACAGCGCACCGGCGTTGCTGACGGTGCAGGCCGGTGCGACGCTCACCCTGTCCCTGCCAGCCGGCGGATGCCGCTGGGAGCGCGAGGACGGCCAGGAGACCGGGGGCCTGCATGACCCGGACGGCCATCTGCGCGCGCCCGTGCTTCCGGGCTACTGGCGCCTGCATGCGCAGGGGCGCAGCTGGCAGGTCGCAGTCGCTCCCCGGCACTGCTTCGGCGTGGCCGATGCGCTCGACGATGCCGATGCGCGCACCTGGGGCACTTCGCTGCAGGTGTATTCGGCGCGCGGCGATGGCGACGGCGGCATCGGCGACACGCAGGGGGTGACGCACTGGCTGCAGCGCACCGCCGCGCGTGGTGGGCAGGCGCTGGCGTTGAGTCCGGTGCACGCCACGATCGAGGGCATGCGCCATTTCAGCCCGTACTCGCCCAGCGACCGGCGTTTTCTCGATCCGCTGCAGGCGTCGCCGGTGCAGCTGTTCGGCGACGCTGCGCGCCAGGTGCTGGCGAGCGCGCCGGAACTGGAACTGGAGCTGGCGCGCCTGCAGGCGATGGACCTGGTCGACTGGACGCGCGCGCGTCCGGCCAAGTGGGCCTGGATAGACCGCCTGCGGATGGCGTTGCCGGCGCTGTCGGCCGAGCTGCACGACGACTACCTGCGCTTCGCCGCCGAGGCGCCGGACACGCTGCGCGATTTCGCCGCCTTCGCCGGCCGCGACACACCCGAAGGCGATGCGCTGCAGCTGTTCGGCCAGTGGCTGGCGCGGCGCTGCTGGCGGCATTGCCAGCAGCAGGCGCACGCGCAGGGCATGCGCATCGGCCTGATCGCCGATCTGGCGGTCGGTTTCGATCCGCAGGGCGCAGAGGCGGCTGCCTGGCCGCAGGCCGTGCTGCGCGGCCTGGAACTGGGCGCGCCGCCGGATGCGTTCAACGCCAAGGGCCAGGCCTGGGGCATCGGCGGCTATTCGCCGGCCGGCCTGCGCGCCACGGGCTTCGCGCCGTTCATCGCGCTGCTGCGCGCGGTGATGCAGGACCGCGGCGGGGTCCGGATCGACCACATCCTCGGCCTGCAGCGGCTGTGGGTGCTGCCGCAGGGCGCAGGCGCAGGGCAGGGCGTGTACCTGCGCTACCCGCTGGAGGATCTGCTCAACCTGCTGGCGCTGGAGTCGTGGCGGCACCGCTGCATCGTCATCGGCGAGGACCTCGGGGTGGTGCCGCCGGGCATCCGCGCGCAGCTGGCCGAGCGCGGCGTGCTGGGCATCGACGTGCTGCAGTTCACCCGCGACGAGCACGGCGCGTTCCTGCCGCCGCAGCGCTGGCGCGGGCACGCGGTGGCCACCACCACCACCCACGACCTGCCGACCACGCATGGCTGGCTCGATGGCCGCGACCTGGCCTGGCGCGAATGCCTGAAGACCGCCGAGCCCGCGGCCGACAGCCGGCGTGCGCGTGACATCGCCCGCCTGAAGGAGGCGATGGCCGCGGCCGGCGTCGACAGCGGCGATACGCAGCAGGACGCGCTGCGCTTCACCTCGGCCTCGCCGGCGCGGCTGGCGTTGTTGCCGGCCGAGGATGCGCTGGGCCTGCGCGAACAGCCGAACCTGCCGGGCACCGTCGACGGCCATCCCAACTGGCGGCGTCGACTGCCGCAGCCGTTGCCGGAGGCGCCGCTGGATGCCGCGCTGCTGGCGTTCGCTGATGGCCGTCCGGGCGCGCGCGCATGAGCACGGCAGCACGCATCGCGCCACGCGCCACCGCACGCCTGCAGTTGCACGCAGGATTCACCCTGGACGATGCGGCGCTGCAGGTCGACTACCACGCGCGGCTGGGTGTCAGCCACCTGTACCTCTCGCCGGTCGGCTGCGCGGTGCCGGGTTCGACCCATGGGTACGACAACATCGACCCGACCCGGGTGAACCCCGAGCTGGGCGGCGAAACGGCACTGCGTGCGCTGTCCGATGCGGCACGTGCGCACGGGCTGGGCCTGCTGCTGGACATCGTGCCGAACCACATGGCCGCCCATCCCGGCAACGCGTGGTGGATGGACCTGCTGCGGCACGGCCGCGACGGCCGGCATGGCGCGTGGTTCGATGTCGACTGGGACGCCCCCGGTGCCGGCGGCAGGCTGCTGCTGCCGGTGCTGGACCGGCCGCTGGAACAGGCCATCGCCGACGGGCTGCTGCGGCTGGAGGGTGATGACGCCGGCGGCTGGATGATGCGTCATCACGATCAGGTGTTTCCACTGGCGCCCGGCAGCGTGCGCGCCCCGCGCGGCGCGGGTGCGCAGTCGTGGGCGGCGGCGATCAACGCCGGCACCCGTCGCGGAGACGGCGCGCTGCAGGCACTGCTCGAGCGCCAGCATTACCGGCTGATCTGGTGGCGGGCCGGCAACGACCGCTGCAACTACCGGCGCTTCTTCGACATCACCTCGCTGGTCGCGTTGCGCTGCGAGCGGGCCGATGTGTTCCGCGCGGTGCACGCGCTGCCGCTGCGGCTGCTGGCCGAAGGCGTGATCGACGGCGTGCGCGTGGACCATGTCGATGGCCTCACCGATCCGTCCGGCTACGTGCAGCGCCTGCGCCGGGCGCTGGATGCGGCCGGTGCCCGGCGTGGACTGGCCGCGGGCGAGGCGCTGCTGTACGTGGAGAAGATCCTCGCACCGGACGAGACCCTGCCGGCACGGTGGCCATGCCATGGCACCACCGGCTACGACTTCATGGACCAGGTCGGCGCGCTGCTGCACGATCCGGCCGGCGAAGCACCACTCGCGTCGCTGTGGACGCGGGCGGGAGGTGAGGCCGATGCCGGGCGCATCGAGCGCGAGGCCCGCGCCGACATCCTGCGCGGCGCGCTGCAGGCCGAATTCGACCGCAGCCTGCGCCGGCTGCTGCCACTCGCGGCCGCCGCGCCAGCCACCGCCGACCTCAGCGTGCAGATGTGGGCACGGGCCCTGTTCGCGCTGTGCATGCACTTCCCGGTCTATCGGACCTATGCCACCGCCGCCGGGCTCGATCCCGCTGACCGCCACCGGCTCGATCAGGCCTGTGCTGCGGCGCTGGCCACGCTGGGCCCGGGCGAGCGGCTGGCGCTGCAGGCGATCGGTGGCTGGCTCTCCGGCGATACCGCCATCGCATCGAAGCCGGGACGCGACGCGCCGCAGCGCTTCCGCACCAGCGTCGAACAGCTCACCGCCCCGCTCAATGCCAAGGCGGTGGAGGACACCACGTTCTACCGCCACGGCGTGCTGCTGTCGCGCAACGAGGTCGGCAGCCATCCGGCGCACTTCGCGCTGGATGGCGACGGTTTCCACCGTGCCTGTCTGGAACGTGCGGAGCGGCATCCGCTGGCGCTGCTGGCCACCGCCACCCACGACCACAAGCGTGGCGAGGACACGCGGGCGCGGATGGCCGTGCTGTCGCGCCGACCGGACTGGTGGGCGGCCCAGGTCGAGCGCTTCGAACGTCACGTCCCGGCGCCGCTGGGCGAGGCGGTGCCGGCGTGGTTCCGCGCGATGCTGTGGCAGAGCCTGGTCGCCGCCTGGCCCCTGCAGGGCGGCGCGGCCGATGACGCCCATGACGATCGCATGCGCCAGTGGGCCACCAAGGCACTGCGCGAAGGCAAGCAGGCCAGCAGCTGGACCGACCCCGATACCCGGGTGGAGCAGGGCAGCGATGCGCTGGTCGCGCTGGCCACCGGCGAGGCCGGCGCGCTGCGCGCCGCGCTGGCCGATGCGGCGGCCGAGCTGGGCGTCTCCGGCGCCCGCAACGGCCTGGTCCAGACGCTGTTGAAGCTCACCTGCCCGGGCGTGCCCGACCTCTACCAGGGCAGCGAAGGCTGGGACCTGAGCCTGGTCGACCCGGACAACCGGCGGCCGGTCGACTACCGGCGGCGACGCGCCTGGCTGGACGACGCGCGTGGCTGGGACGATCTGCTGCGGCAGTGGCAGGACGGCGCCGTCAAGACGCGGCTGATCGCGCGCCTGCTCGCCGTCCGCGCGAAGCACCCGGCGCTGTTCGCCGGCGACTACCTGCCGGTGGATGCGCTCCGGACCGTGTCCGGACCGTTGCTGTCGTTCCGCCGCAGCGGAGGCGACGCGCAGCTGTGGGTGGGCGCTCTGCTGGACGCGCCGCTGCCCGACGCCCACGGCGATGGCCTGCTGCTGCCGCTGGGCGATGGCGAGGGCCATGAGGTCCCGCTGCCGCGCGGCACGTGGCGCAACCTGCTCAACGACAGCGTGCCTCCGTTGACCGGCGGCCGCCGCGTGGCGACCTCGACCCTGTTTGCACGATCCCCCATCGCGGTATGGGCCACCCTCTGAGCGAGACACCATGGAACACAGTGAACGGCAGGCACGGACGCGCGAACTGGCGCGGCAGATCTGGGAAGCGGAAGGACGGCCGGACGGCCAGGAACTGCGTCACTGGGGCATGGCCGAGCGCCTGGTCGATGCGGAAATCGCCTCGGCGGCGTTGAACGACGGACGCCCCGCACCGGGCACGGAGGCGGCGCATGGCCAGCCGTAAGTGGAGCCAGCAGTCGCGGATCAGCGAAGGCCGTCCGTATCCGCTCGGTGCGACCTGGGATGGACTGGGCGTCAACTTCGCCCTGTACTCCCGGCATGCCACCAGGGTGGAGCTGTGCCTGTTCGACGAGCGCGGCCGCGAGGTCGAGCGCATCGCGCTGCCCGAGTACACCGACGAGATCTGGCACGGCTACCTGCCCGACGCGCGTCCCGGCCAGCGCTACGGCTACCGCGTGCATGGTCCGTACGCGCCCGATGCCGGCCACCGGTTCAACCCGAACAAGCTGCTGCTCGATCCGTACGCCAAGCAGATCGTCGGCCAGCTCAAGTGGGCGCCGCACCTGTTCGGCTACACCATCGGCCACCGCGATGCCGACCTGAGCTTCGACCGGCGCGACAGCGCGCCGTACATGCCCAAGTGCGCGGTGATCGACCCGGCCTTCACCTGGGGCGAGGAGCGCGCGCCGGCCACGCCATGGGACCGCACGGTGATCTACGAGGCCCACGTGCGTGGCCTGACCATGCGCCACCCGCAGATCCCCGAGGCCCAGCGCGGCACGTTCTCCGCGCTCAAGCACGACGCCATCGTCGGCCACCTCAAGTGCCTGGGCGTGACCGCGATCGAGCTGCTGCCGGTGCATGCCTACGTCGACGACCAGCACCTGCTGGAGAAGGGCCTGCGCAACTACTGGGGCTACAACACCATCGGCTTCTTCGCGCCGCAGTCGCGCTACCTGTCGCTGGACACGGTGGCCGAGTTCAAGCAGATGGTCGCGCGGATGCACGACGCCGGGCTGGAAGTGCTGCTGGACGTGGTCTACAACCACACCGCCGAAGGCAACGAACTGGGGCCGACGCTGTCGTTCAAGGGCATCGACAACGCCAGCTACTACCGCCTTGCCGAAAACCGGCGCTATTACATCAACGACACCGGCACCGGCAACACCTTCGACCTGACCAACGCCGGCGCGCTGCGCATGGTGATGGACTCGCTGCGCTACTGGGTGCGCGCGATGCGGGTCGACGGCTTCCGCTTCGACCTGGCGACGATCCTCGGCCGCGAACTGCACGGATTCGATCCGTCCTGCAGCTTTCTCGACGCGGTCCGGCAGGACCCGCTGCTGAGCCAGGTCAAGCTGATCGCCGAGCCGTGGGACATCGGTCCGGGCGGCTACCAGCTGGGCAACTTCGCACCCGGCTGGGCGGAGTGGAACGACAAGTACCGCGACAACGTGCGTGCGCTCTGGCGCGGCGACGACGGGCAGCTGCCGGAGTTCGCCACCCGTTTCACCGGATCGGCCGACCTGTTCGACCACCACGGCCGCAAGCCGCATGCCTCGGTGAACTTCATCACCGCGCACGACGGCTTCACCCTGCACGACCTGGTCAGCTACGACGGCAAGCACAACCTGGCCAATGGCGAGGACGGGCGCGACGGCAGCGACAACAACATCTCCTACAACCATGGCGCCGAAGGCGAGACCGACGATGCCGGCATCATCGCGCTGCGCCAGCGGCAGATGCGCAACCTGCTGGCCACGCTGCTGCTGTCGCAGGGCACGCCGATGCTGCTGGCCGGCGACGAGTTCGGCCACAGCCAGCAGGGCAACAACAACACCTACTGCCAGGACAACGAACTGACCTGGCTGGACTGGGAAAAGGCCGGCGACGCACCGGCGCAGCGGCAGTCGTCGTTCGTGCGGCGGCTGCTCAAGCTGCGGCGGCGCTACCCGCAGTTGCGCCGGCAACGCTTCTTCCAGGGCGAGTACGACCGCGCGCGCGGCCTGCGCGACATCACCTGGCGGCGTGCCGATGGCGCGGACATGCAGCCGGAGGACTGGCACGATCCACAGCGCCGTGCCCTGATGATCACCCTGGACGGCCATGCGCCCACCAGCGGCCTGCGCCAGTCGGCAGGCGGCGTCGGCCTGGTCGTGCTGCTCAATGCCGGCAATGGCGAGGAAGTCTTCCAGCTGCCTGCGGAGCTGGCCGACGCACGGCGCCTGCTGCTGAGCACGATGGACGGGGAGCCGAGCGCGGATGAGGATGGCCGCTGGATCCTGCAGCCCAAGAGCCTGGTGGTGCTCGCCGGCTAGCCCGTCGCGGGCGCTCGACCGCCGGTCGCGGACAGGCCCTCGCCCTGCAGGAAGAGCGGGCGAGCGCTGCGCAAGGCCGCAGTGCCGGCCCGGTCGAGCAGCCTCGAACGCTGCATGCGCGACCAGCCGCGCTGCGCGCCGCGCGACGGCGGACCGCCGCCACCCCGGGTGTTGTCCGGCGGAACCCGGAATGGCGGTCGGCGCCCCGTGGGGATGTCGGCGAACGGCCCGTGGACTGCACGCGCTTGCGGCGACGCATACCCAGACGCTGGACACGCGCGGTGCTGCGACGGCGATCCGGTCGAGGTCGGCGATGGTGCGTCGATCAACTGCGCACTTCTGCCCTGAACGTGATCTCGATCAGCTGTTCCGGGAATGCCAGCGCCGACACGCCAATCAGATTGCTGGCCACCTGCGGGATGGCCTGTCCATAGACGGCCGGCCGGACCTTGCCACTGGCTGCGAACGCGGCCGGCACGTCGATGGTGAACAGTGTTTCCTCGACGACATCGGCGAGACTCGCGCCCAGTTCGGCCAGCACGATCCGCGCGTTCTCGTACGTGCGTTGCATCTGGGCCTCCATCGTCGAAAAGTCTGCCGGCTTTCCATCGGGGCCGAGCCGGGCAGGGGCGACGAGATGGCCGTCCGGTGTGTGGGACAGCTGCCCGGACACGACGATCGTGTTGTCGATCCTGACAGCCTGGACGTACCCGTAGGCGCTCTCCCACGGCACGCCGAAGCTGGCGGTGCGGCGTTCTGCTTGACTCATGACGTTGCGCTCCCTGTGTGCCCGGCAATTCTGCTGCCACTGGCATCGGCTGGCATTCCCCGTTAGAGGGAGCAGCGCCGCGCCGCCATGTTGCCGGGAGTGCCGCATGTACCTGTGGTGGCGCAAACGCACGGAGCGTAGTGATGGATGCAACTGCGCCGGATCGGTTGCTCGATCGTCCGGCGGGGCCGGCGTGAAGCCGCGCACCGGGCGCATGACCCGGTGCGGCCCGCTGGAAAGCAGCGGCATCGGATGCCGGGTGCGATCGTCGGCGCGGCCCTGCCTGGACGGGTCAGGGCGCGCACCACGCGGTCGAACCGCGTTGTCCTGGCCGTTCAGCCACCGGACCCTGGAGCGTGTCGATCCGCACCGGTGCCGGCGTCCAGCCGCTGGATGATCGCGGCCACCACGCCGCGCGTGGATTCCCAGTTCATCCCGGTAATGAGCCGGCCGTCCGCTTCCACGTGCGATGTGCCGCGGGCGCCATGGCTGAACCGGCCCGCGCGTTCACGCAGGCGTTGTTCGATCGAGAACGGGAAGGTGCTGTAGTAGGCCGCGCTCATGTCCTCGAAGGCGTCGGGATAACCGGTGACGCGCTTTCCGGCGAATAGCGCCGAGCCGTCCGACAGGGTCAGGTTCACCAGTCCCGCGCTGCCGTGGCAGACCGCCGAGACGATGCCGCCCTGCTGCTCGTAGATGCGCACCGCCAGCGACTGCAGGCCGGTGTGTTCGGCAACGCCGTACATCGCCGCGCTGCCGCCGATGTACATCAATGCGGCGTAGCCGGCGGGGTCCACCTCGTCGGGCCGGCGCGTGTTGGCCAGCGCCCACATGAAGTCGGCGTCGTAGACCTTGTCCTTGTGTTCGCGGTTGCTGGTGTCGATGTAGGCCAGCGGCACGGCGCCGCCGTCGGGACTGACGAACTGCACGCCGTAGCCGGCCTCGCGGAACCCGGCATAGGCATGGATCAGCTCGGAAAAGCTGTTGCCGGCGGCGAGGCGGGTGCCGGGCATCGTGTCCACGCTGGACACCACCAGCAGCACCTGGCGGCCGTGGGTCGGCGCCGTCTCGCGGGTGGCGGTCTTGCTGATGATCAGCCAGCGTCCGTCCAGCTTCTTCAGCAGGAACAGGTCGACGTAGCGCGCCTGGTCCCGCGCCACCAGGATCTCCGCTTTCGCGGTGGCGATGTTGCCTTCGACCTGGATGCCGAGCAGGCGGCCGATACGCCCGTTGAGCTGCCCCGGGTTCCTGCCGAACCAGCCGGCGTACTCGGCGATGCCCACCTCGCGCATGCCGTCCGCCCCCTGGCTCAGGTACAGGCGCGCGTCGGGATGGAAGGCGCGCCTGAGCTGGTCGTTCCGGTTGTAGGAACTGCCCTCCAGATAGTCCTGGATGACCGTGGCGATCGCGCGCCCATCGGCCGCGGGGGCGGCCTGCGCAGGTGCGACGGACAGGAGGGCGGAGCAGGCGATGACGAACCATCCGATGAGACGTGCGCGCAGCGGCATGGGGCGCGCGGTTGAGAGCCTGGAAAGCGGTTTCGGCACGAAGGGGATTCCAGTGGATGGGTGCCATGGAGTCTGCGGAATTCCTTTGTGGATCAATCGCGTGAAGCGTGTTCTGCGACTCGCGGAACGCGTTTCAGGAGCCGGCAGCCGCGCGCAGCTGGGCCTGCCGCCATGCGGCGGGCGTGGTTCCTTCGACCTTGCTGAAGCTTCGGTAGAACGTGGAGGTGGACAGGAAGCCGGACGCCTCCGCGACCTGCTCCATCGAGGCGGCGGCCTGGGTGCGCAGCAGTTGTTTGGCCGCCTCGATCCGGATCCCTGCCAGATACGGCTTGAACGCCGTCCTGTGGTTGTCGTTGAGCAGCTGCGACAGCCGTGCGGGAGGCATGTTGAGGCGCCTCGCCAGCTTGGCCAGGGTCAGGCCGGCGTCCTTGTACAGGCACTCGTCGACCATCAGCGCACGCAGGGCGCGCAACGGCGCCTCGGCGTCCGCCTGGGCGATCTTCCGGTCGTGGTAAGGCTCGGCGACGGGGCGGGACCTGCGTCGGGCGAGCGCCACGCTGATGCTCAGGTACAGGACCATCGAGAACGACAGCGCGCCGACGATGTACGAGGTCAGCCCGGCCGTGGCGTATGCCAGCCAGATCACCGCCACGCCGGCGATCACCGATGCGACATGGGAGCCGGCCAGCGCGCCGGCGGCCCGGTCGGCGCGCGCCTGCGCGGGTGCGCGCAGGAACAGCGCGGTCGCCGCCAGCAGGCACGCCAGCCATCCCAGCTGGATGAAGCCCCAGACCGGTCCGGCCCACAGGCGGACATGATCGGCATAGGGGTAGGCCAGGCCGAACGCGGTCGCAAGCACGAACAGCCCCAGCGCGACGATCGCGTCGTACCGGGTCTTCCGGCGCTCGGGATCGCCCCAGGCCCGGACGAAACCGACCAGGCAGACCCCGATGAAGAAGCAGGCGGTCAGGCCGATCTGGAGCACCAGCTTGGAAATGTCGGGCCAGAAGTAGAACAGGACCGACTTCCCGGTGCGCAGGCTCAGCATCAGCACCAGGACGGCCAGCCATGCCTGCGCCGGCCGGAGGGGCCGTCGCGTCAGCAGATAGACGGACAGTGCGATGCCATTGAAGGCGCCCAGACCGGCGAAGAAGAACAGCAGATAGGACCCGAGCATATGGGCGTGGGCACCCTCAGGGAATCGGAGTTCTGGCTGGCGCCAGCGCTCGGCAGTATGCCCGCTTCGGATCATCGCTGGCAGCGGGGCAGCGGGGCAGCGGGAACGTGGCGAGCCGCCACGGCTCCACGCACAGCGTCCCGTCAGCTAGCTGGCCCTCACCAAAGGCGCTCGGCCACGGTCGCGTCAGCAGGTGTCGCGGAGAAAGCATGGGCTCGCGCCTCGGCGCGCCGCCTTCCGCGGCAGCGGGCAGCGTCGGGTCGCTGACAGCGCGGTGCGCCCGAGAACACCGACTGACGGTGGGGGCGCGTCCACGTCGTCGGAACCTCGACCCGATACGCCTCCGGAGTCTGCCCTGACTGCCGCACGTCCCCAAGCATCAGATTACGCGGAGTTTACGCGCCGGCCGCCGGTTCCGATGGAGCCTTTACGGCGGCTGCTTCCAGACTTGCGTGACCGGCGGAGTGGGTCCGCCACGATCACGCACATGACCATCGACTTCCTTCTTCTTGTGCTGACGCTGGCGGGGCTCTTCGCCGGTGCCGGTGTCCTCTTCCTGCTGCTGACCCGACACGCCCAGGCCCGTGCGGTGGGCGAGACTCAAGGAGGACGCCATGGCTGAGGCCCTTGTCGTCTTCTGCCTGGCGATCGCGATCGGCTGGCCACTGGGCCATTACCTGGCGGCAATCATGCGTGGTGCGCCGATGCGGAGCGACCGGCTGTTCGGCTGGATCGAACGTCCGCTCTATCGCCTGCTCGGCACCGACCCGGCCCGTGGCATGGGCTGGAAGACCTACGTGGCCGCGTTCCTGCTCAGCAACCTGGTCATCGGCCTGCTGGTCTGGACCGTGCTGATGACCCAGGCGTGGCTGCCGCTCAATCCCAACGGTGCGCCGAACATGCGCTGGGACCTGGCGCTGCACACGATGGTGTCCTTCCTGACCAACACCAACCAGCAGCATTACTCCGGCCAGGCGCAGCTGTCCTTCCTGTCGCACATGACCGGCATCGTCGGCCTGCAGGTGATCACGCCGATGATGGGCCTGGCGCTGGTGGCGGCGACGCTGCGCGGCCTGTTCGGTGGACGCATGCCGGCGGCTGGCGGTACCTCGGGCCAGCCCGACGGTGCCGGCATCGACGTCGGCAACTACTGGGCCGACGTCCTGCGTCCCACCGTGCGCTTGCTGATGCCGCTGTGCCTGCTGTTCTCCCTGCTGCTGACCTGGCAGGGCGTGCCCGCCACGCTGCAGGGCGGGCCGGTGGCCACGCCGGTGGATGCGCAGACGGGCATGGCGGCACAGAAGATCCCGCTGGGCCCGGTCGCGCCGATGGTGGCGATCAAGCAGCTGGGCAGCAACGGCGGCGGCTGGTACGGCCCCAACAGCGCGGTCCCGCTGGAGAATCCCACGCCGTTGTCGAACGTGATCCAGATGCTGGCGATCGTGCTGATTCCGGTCGCAGTGGCCTTCATGGTCGGCCCGTTCACCGGCCGCCGGAAGTTCAGCGCGCTGGTGGTCGGCACCATGCTGGCGATGTCGCTGGCGACCACGGCCGCGGCGATGTGGTCCGAAGCCTGGTCGCCGGACGCGCAGGACAGCGCACTGATGGAAGGCAAGGAGGTGCGCTTCGGTGCCGAGTCGTCCGCGCTGTGGGCCGCGCTGACCACCTCGGTCAACAACGGGTCGGTCAACATGATGCACGACTCGGCCGCGCCGCTGACCGGCCTGGTCGCGATGGCCAACATGCTGGTCAACGCGATCTGGGGCGGCGTCGGCTGCGGACTGCAGCAGTTCCTGGTGTATCTGCTGCTGGCGGTGTTCCTGGCCGGGTTGATGACCGGGCGCACGCCCGAACTGTTCGGCCGCAAGATCGAGGCCGGCGAAGTGAAGCTGCTGGCCGTGCTGGTGCTGCTGCAACCGCTGGTCGTGCTGGGGTTCACCGCCGCGACGCTGGCGCTCCCGTCGGTTGCCGGCACCTCCAACCCCTCGTTCCATGGCATCAGCCAGGTGTTCTACGAGTACGCCTCGGCCTTCGCCAACAACGGCTCGGGCTTCGAGGGTCTGGGCGACGCGAGCGCGTGGTGGAACCTGAGCTGCGTGGTGGCGCTGGCGCTGGGCCGTTACCCCGCGCTGATCCTGCCGCTGGTCATCGCCGCGCGCCTCGGTGCCAGGCGTGCCGCACCGGAAGGTCCCGGCACGCTCCAGGTGGAGACGCCGACCTTCGCCCTGACCCTGGTTGCGATCGTCGTGATCCTGACCCTGCTGCAGTTCCTGCCCGTGCTGGTGCTCGGCGCGCTGGCCGACCACCTTGCGCCGGGCGCTTTCTGAGATCTCCACATGAGCGACACACTTCCGAAAGATGCGGTACCTGCACACCGCGCGCCGCGGATCGCCATGCTCGACGCGGCCGGCCTGCGTCAGGCGATCGTCGCCTCGTTCCGCAAGCTCGCCCCCGCTCAGGTCGTCGCCAATCCGGTGATGGCGGTGGTCTGGCTCGGCACGCTGCTGACCGCCGGGCTGACGCTGTCCGGCCATGCCAGTTCACCGACGCTGGGCTGGTCGGTCACCACGCTGCTGCTGCTGACCGTGCTGTTCGCCAATTTCGCCGAAGCCGTGGCCGAGGCACGTGGCCGCGGCCAGGCGGCCTCGCTGCGGCGGGCGCGCAGCGACCTGGTCGCGCGGCGCCTGCAGGCCGTGTCGAGCGATGCGGAACAGCGCATTCCGGCCGCCGAGCTGCGTGTCGGCGATCACGTCGTGGTTTCGGCTGGCGAGCAGGTACCGGCCGATGGCGAGATCGTGCGCGGGCTGGCGACGATCAACGAATCGGCGGTGACCGGCGAATCGGCACCGGTGCTGCGCGAGGCCGGCACCGACCGTTCCGGCGTGATCGGCGGCACCCAGGTCCTGTCGGACGAGATCATCGTGCGCATCACCGCCCAGCCCGGGCAGAGCTTCCTCGACCGGATGATCGCGCTGGTCGAAGGCGCCAACCGGCAGAAGACGCCGAACGAGATTGCACTGGGACTGCTGCTGGGCACGATGACCGCGACCTTCCTGGTCGTGGTGGCCAGCCTGCCGTTCATCGCCGGCTTCGTCGGCGCCGAGCTCGATCCGCTGCTGCTGGTCGCGCTGCTGGTGTGCCTGATCCCCACCACGATCAGCGGGCTGCTGCCGGCCATCGGCATCGCCGGAATGAACCGTGCGCTGCAGTCCAACGTGCTGGCCAGGTCCGGCAAGGCGGTGGAGGTGGCCGGCGATGTCGACGTGCTGTTGCTGGACAAGACCGGCACGATCACCCACGGCGACCGTCAGGCCACCGCGTTCCATCCGCTGGCCGGCGTGGACATGGAGCAGCTGCAGCAGGCGGCGTTGCTCGCTTCGCTGGCCGACCCCACGCCCGAGGGCAAGTCGATCGTGCGCCTGGCGCGGCTGCCCGCGGCGCCGCTCGAGCCACCGGCCGGCGCCGGCTTCGTCGCCTTCACCGCGCAGACGCGCATGTCCGGTGTGGACCTGCCGGGAAACGGCGGCGAGATCCGCATGGTCCGCAAGGGAGCGATGGACGCCATCGTCGCGCACGTACGCGGGCTCGGCGGCGAAGTGCCGGCCGAGCTCGCGGGCCGGGTCGAACAGGTGGCGCGCGGTGGCGCCACGCCGCTGGTGGTCGCCGATGGCCGCCACCTGCTGGGCGTGATCGCGTTGTCGGACGTGGTCAAGCACGGCATCCGCGAGAAATTCGCACAGATGCGCGCGATGGGAATCCGCACGGTGATGATCACCGGCGACAACCCGCTGACGGCTGCGGCCATCGCCGCCGAGGCCGGCGTGGACGACTACATCGCGCAGGCGCGGCCGGAAGACAAGCTCGCGCGGATCCGCCAGGAGCAGGCGGGTGGGCGGCTGGTGGCGATGGTCGGCGACGGCACCAACGACGCCCCGGCCCTGGCCCAGGCCGACGTCGGCCTGGCGATGAATTCCGGCACGCAGGCCGCCAGGGAGGCCGGCAACATGGTCGACCTGGACTCCGACCCGGCCAAGCTGCTGGAGGTGGTGCGGGTCGGCAAGCAGCAGCTGATCACCCGCGGCGCGTTGACCACCTTCTCGCTGGCCAACGACGTGTCCAAGTACTTCGCGATCCTGCCGGCACTGTTCGCCGCGGCGATTCCCTCGCTGGCCGAGCTTGACGTCATGCACCTGTCCAGCCCGACCAATGCCGTGCTTGCCGCGCTGGTGTTCAACGCGGTCATCATCCCACTGCTGATTCCGCTGGCCCTGCGCGGGGTGCGTTTCCGTCCGGGCAGCGCGACCGCGCTGCTGCGCCGGAACATGCTGGTCTACGGCGTCGGCGGCCTGCTGCTGCCGTTCGCGGCGATCAAGCTCATCGACATGGCGCTGGCCGCCACGTTCGGCGCCTGAGGAGGACCACATGAACATCGACGACCCAACCGCAACCCGCGTCCGGCCGCAGCGTCGCGACGGGCATCCGCTGCGCGGCGCGCTCGGCCTGGCCCTGGTCGCCCTGCTGGGGTTCGGCCTGGTCTACTCGCTGCTCGGCGCCGGCCTGGGCGGGCTGCTGTTCCCGCAGGCGGCATCCGGCAGCCTGGTCGAACGCGACGGCCGCATCGTCGGGTCGCTGCTGGTCGCGCAGCCGTTCGCCGGCAAGGGCTACTTCCAGCCGCGGCCATCCGCCGCCGGCTACGACCCGATGACCCTGGCCGGCAGCAACCAGGCCCGCACCAATCCCGGGCTGCGCGCCTACATCGATGCAGCGACGGCGGACGTGGCTGCACGCGAAGGCATATCGCGCGCCACCGTGCCGGACGAGCTCGTCACCCGCTCGGGCAGCGCGATCGATCCGCATCTGTCGCCTGAAGGCGCCGCCATCCAGGTGCGGCGCGTGGCACATGTACGTGGACTGACGCCACAGGCGGTGGAGGCCATGGTCCGCATCCACACCGAGCCGCCCCAGCTTGGCGTGTTCGGACGGCATCGGATCAACGTGCTGGCGCTCAACCTCGCGCTCGATGCAGCCGCGCCGATGGGGCAGGGAGGCAGCGACACGCCCGGGACCCAGCACTAGACTGCGCCCATGAACGCACCCCGAGACGCCGTGGCCGACGCTCTGGCCGACGCACTGCGCCGCCAGGCGCCGGGCCGGCTGACCGTGTTCCTCGGCGCCGCCCCCGGGGTCGGCAAGACCTACGCCATGCTGGCGCGCGCGCGTGAACTGCAGGGGCAGGGCATCGAGGTGCTGGCCGGTCTCGTCGAAACGCATGGCCGGGACGAGACCGCCGCGCTGCTCGAGGGGCTGGAGGTCCTGCCGCGCCTCCAGATCGCCTATGAGGGGCGGATGCTCGACGCGCTGGACGTCGATGCGACCCTCGCGCGGCGGCCGCGCGTGGTGCTGGTGGACGAACTGGCGCACCGCAATGCGCCCGGCAGCCGTCACGAGCGCCGCTGGCAGGACGTGGTCGACCTGCTCGATGCCGGCATCGACGTCTACACCACGCTCAACATCCAGCACCTGGAGAGTCTCAACGACATCGTCCACCGCATCACCGGCGTGCGCGTGTCGGAAACCGTGCCCGATGCGCTGCTGGACCGGATGCGCGACATCCGCCTGGTCGACCTGCCGCCACGTGAACTGATCGAACGCCTGCAGCAGGGCAAGGTCTATCTGCCGGCGCAGGCCGAGCGGGCGCTGCAGGCGTTCTTCTCGCCTGCGAACCTGGCCGCATTGCGCGAGCTGGCACTGCAGACCGCGAGCGATCACATCGACGGCGACGCGCGTCAGGCGCAGGCCGCGCGTGGGCTGCCCGGCGTGCCGCTGCGCCGCCGCGTGCTGGTGGCCGTCGACGGGCAGGGCAGTTCCGAGTACCTGGTCCGGGCCGGGCGGCGGATCGCCGAGCGCCGCGACGCGCCATGGAGCGTGGTGAGCGTGCAGCCCGGCGGCACGCTGGATGCCCGGCGACAGGCTGAGCTGGATCGCGCATTCGCGCTGGCGCGCGGCCTGGGCGCCGAGACGGCGGTGCTGCACGGCGCCCGCATCGCCGACGCGCTGCTGGAGCATGCCGAACGCGATGGCGCTTCCACCCTGGTGGTCGGCCGCACCCGCGAGCGGCCGCTGGCGCGCATGTTCAACCGCACCCTGACCCAGCAGCTGCTGCGGCGTGGCGCGCACTACGAGCTGGTCATCATCAGCTCGCCGGGCGCGCGCGCCCGTGCGCGCCGCGGCGTGGACACGCATGGCGGTGTGCTGGATCGGCACGAGGCCGCCTTGACCCTGGCCGCCACCGCCGCCGCGGTCGCGCTGGCATGGGTCAGCGAACGCTGGGTCGGCCTGGACGACCTGTCGATGATCTTCATCCTGGCCGTGGTGCTGGTCGCCTCGCGCACCCGGCTCGCCGCTGCCGCGCTGGCCGCCGCCCTGTGCTTCCTCGCCTACAACTTCTTCTTTCTCGCACCGCGCTTCACCTTGCTCATCAGCGCCCATCGCAGCGTGGTCACCGCCGTGCTGTTCCTGGCCGCGGCGCTGATCGCCGGGCGCCTGGCGTCGAAGCTGCGGATGCAGGTGCTGGCGTTGCGTGCGGCCAATGCGCACGCCACCGTGCTGCAGGCGCTCGGCCGTCGTCTCGGTGCTGCGACCGACCTCGGCCAGGTCCTGGAGGCCGGCCGCGAGGCGCTGGCCCGCCATCCGGGCGCGGAGGCCTGGCTGCAGGTGGGGGAGGCGGGTGTTCCGTCGGCGTCGCCCGATGGCATCGATGCCGGCGCGGTCGACTGGGTGCGCACCCATGGACAGCCGGCCGGGCGCTACACCGAGACGCTGTCCGGCACGGCCTGGTGGTACCTGCCGCTGCGCGATGCCGAGCGCGTTGCCGGTATCGCCGCGCTGCGTTTCGGCATCGAGCAGCGCAGTCTTCCGCTCGAGCAGCGCCGACTCGCCGAAGCCATGGTCGAAGACATCGCCCAGGCGGTGTCGCGGGTGCGCCTGGTCGCGGACCTGGAAACCGCGCGCGTCAGCGGCGAGACCGAACGCCTGCGCTCGGCGCTGTTGTCGTCGGTATCGCACGACCTGCGTTCGCCGCTGGCGTCGATGATCGGCTCGGCCAGCAGCCTGGCCAGCTATGGCACATCGATGGGCGAGGACGACCGGCGGAGCCTGCTGGACACCATCCGGCAGGAAGGCGAGCGCCTGGACCGCTACATCCAGAACCTGCTCGACATGACCCGGCTCGGCCACACCGGCCTGACCCTCAACCGCGACTGGATCGGTGTGGACGAACTGATCGGTTCGGCGGTGGCCCGCCTGCAGCGCTACCAGCCGGAGGCAGGCGTCCTGACCACCATCGCCGACGATCTGGCGCCCATCTGGGTGCATCCGGCGCTGCTCGAGCAGGCCGTCTTCAACGTGCTGGAGAACGCGGCGAAGTTCTCGCCGGCAGGCGAGCCGGTGGAGGTCGACGCACGGATGGTCGAAGGGGCGCTGCGCATCGACGTGCGCGATTGTGGGCCCGGCATCCCGGACGAGGAGCGCAGCCGCATCTTCGACATGTTCTACAGCGTGGAGCGCGGTGATCGAGGCAGGCAGGGAACGGGCCTGGGTCTGACCATCTGCCAGGGCATGGTCGGCGCGCATGGCGGCGACGTGCAGGCATTGCCAGGCCGGGGCGGGCGCGGCACGCTGATCCGGATGACGCTGCCCCTCATGACTCCCACGACCTGACTGTCGCGCCGCCATGTCTTCCGCCCGTCCTGCACATGCCGGCAATGCATCGGCCGCGCGCATCCTCGTCATCGACGACGAGCCGCAGATCCGTCGCTTCCTCGACATCAGCCTGCGCAGCCAGGGGTACCAGGTGGCGCTTGCGGTCAACGGGCACGCCGGGCTGGCGGAGCTGGCCGCCCATGGCGCGGACCTGGTCGTGCTGGATATCGGCCTGCCGGACATCGACGGCCACGAGGTGCTGCGTCAGCTCCGGCAATGGTCGCAGGCACCGGTGATCATGCTCAGCGTGCGCAGCGGCGAACACGAGAAGGTGGCCGCGCTCGACGGCGGCGCCAACGATTACGTGACCAAGCCGTTCGGCATCGAGGAGCTGATGGCGCGCATCCGCGGCCTGCTGCGCACCCATGCCGCGCCGCCCGGCATCGCGCTGCCCGTGTTCGATGACGGCCACCTGCACGTGGATCTCCAGCGCCGCGACGTGCGCGTGGATGGCGCGCCGGTGACGTTGGGCCGCAAGGAGTTCGCACTGCTGGCCGCGCTGATGCGCCATCCGGGCCGCGTGGTCACCCAGCCGCACCTGCTGCGCGAGGTCTGGGGCCCCGACCATCAGGAAGACACCCATTACCTGCGCATCCTGGTGGGCAAGCTGCGGCAGAAGCTCGGCGACGACGCGACGTCACCGCGCTACATCGCGACCGAACCCGGCGTGGGGCTGCGGTTCATTCCCTCGATCTAGTCTGCGCACATCAGCGCGCCGAGCGACCGCCGGCGTGTCCACGGTACAGGTCTCTTTCATCTCGTTTGGTGGCCTGAACGTCGCTACCGCATTGATGGAGGACGGGGCAGCGTGGCTGCTACGCTGGTTCGGCGTGGCGCTATGATTCGCCCACAGGGGGGGAATCATGGACGTTCGATGGGTGGTCGTAGTTGCTGCTCTGGCCGCTGGATCGGTCCAGGCGCAGACGGTCCGGGCGGTCGGACCTCAAGGTGTCCAGGCGCCGCATCAGCACAAGCCGCAACAGCCGTACAACTCGATGAGGACGAGCTCGACGCCCTTCAATTGCGAGCAGTACCGTCGGCATCCGCATCCGGGCATGCTCGGATTCTGCGAGGGAATGGAGGTGATGAGTCTTCAGAACGAAGCACGCCGTCAGGGGCGGCCCGTGCCGTCTACTGGTGTGCTGTCGCTTCCCGGTCTCGGTACGCCCGAGGCACGCGAGCTCGGCGTCGCGTGCGTCAACGGCCAAGCACTTCGGAAGCTGCAAAACGGATGGGAGCAGGTCATGGCTGCCGGCGGCGGCTGGCAGCGGTGCCGCGGCGGCTGATGGGGGTGCAGGGGGGAACCCCTGCGGATAACCACTCACCCGCGCCCGTGGCAGGTCCGCTCCATTGCAAAAAATCGGACCACCGACGCCGGTGCCAGCTCGGGGCCACCACCACCGGAAAAGAGAGCTGCGTAGCCGGCGCGGCTGTGAGGTAGATTGACGGCATCCCAGTATCCCGGGGTTTTTTTGATGCCGGCGGCCGCAGCGACGCGCTCATGGCGCTAGATCCGCCTGCACACCACCACGCTGACAGGCGCAAAAACACGGCGCTAATGCCGCGGCGCGGCATCACCCCTGCTACCGGCTTTGGGCCTGTTCAGCCTCCGCCACGGCCGCTGCGATCACCGGCGGGCGCTGGCGAATGCCGCCGTAGCTCAATCGCCGCCAGAGCCACTCCACCGGGCCGATGCTGAAGCGCGCCAACCACCAGCGGCTGCTGATCACCTGCATAGCGAACAGCAGCACGCCCAGCGCCAGCGCCAGGTCGAGCGGCATCCGCCCGTACTGGCCCAGACCGAAGCCGTAGAAGATCCATGTGCAGACTAGCGACTGCAGCAGGTATTGGGTCAGCGCCATGCGACCGAGCGGCGCGAACGCACCCAGCCACACGCGCCAGCGCGACCGCTGCAGCAGCAATAGGATGCCGGCCGCATAGCCCAGAGTCAGCGCGAACTTGGCGAGGAAGAATGTCGCCTTGATCAAGACCCGCAGCGGCTGCAGTGCAAGCTGATTCACCCAGGCATGTAGCGCCTCCTGTGGCACCGCGTTGGCCACCAGCCCGAAGCAGAAGCAGAGCGCGAAGACCTGCCGCAGCCGCCGCCGATGCGCGTCCGGCGCCGAAAGCCATCCGCCCTTCCAGGCCGCAACGCCGACGATGAAGAACGGCGCCAGGATGACGAAGCGATCGGCGATACGCATCGGGCCGATCACATGTAGCGTTTCCCACCATCGGTATTGCAGGGCGTCGAGCCACCCACCTTGCCCGTAGTGCTGGAGACCGAGGGCGTAGGTTTGCGCCGGCGGCAGATCCGTTGCAAGCGCCAGCATCGGCCCGGCAATCACCGCCGAGACGATCAGCACCACCGGGATCGCCCAAAGCACCCGGCCGGCGGGCAGCCGCAGGAAGGGCAGAACCATCAAGCTGATCAGTGCGTAGTCGAGCAGGATGTCGACGTTCCACAGCAAGAACGTGTGCGCGCTGCCCAGCAGGGCGAGCACCGCGCTGCGACGAAGCGCAAACGGCCAGGGCGACTGACCCTTGTCGGACGCACGATCGGCCTGGATGGCGAGCCCGGCACCGAACAAGATCGACAGCAGCGCCGCCGCCTTGTTCTCCAACAGCACCCTAACGAGGTCGCCGGCCAAGCCGCCGAAGTCTCCAAGCGGATAGGCGACCTCGGCTTGCCGCGCCAAATCGGCACCGCAGAAGTAACCGATATTGACCAGCAGCACGCCGAACAAGGCCAGACCGCGCAGTACATCCAACTGCAACAACCGTTCGCCGGGAGCCACCGGGTCTTGCGACACAACTTTCGCAGACATAACTACTCTTCAGTAAGACACTGACTCAGTTCACCGGCGCGATGCCGAGCACTCGCGCCGCCATGTTTTTTGCCCGTGTGGCGGAGGTCGGATTTCCTTCGCGAACCGCGGTGACCACGGCCCCGTCGAATAGCAGCATGAGATCGCCGGCCGAGCTTTCGTCCAGCCCGGCCGCTCGCAACAGACGGGCGAAGTAGGACTCGAAGCGGTGCTTGTGCGCAGCCGCAGCCCGATGCAGTGCGTGGCTGGGCGGCGGCGTCTCGGCGATGGTGTTGAGGAAGGCGCAACCGCGGTAGTCGGGGCTGGCCAAGCGCATCGCCAAGGCGTCGAACACTGCCAGCGGCCGCAGATTTGAATCGGGCGCCAAGCGCTCGACCTCCTGCTCGAACCAGGCGCAGAGTCGTTCGTCGCGCCGCTCCAGCACTGCCAACGCCAGACCCTCCTTCGACTGAAAGTGCCGATAGAAGCTCATGCGGGCGACTTCCGCGGTGCTGATGATGGCGTCCACGCCGACCGCCTGAATCCCCTGCTGATAGAAGAGATTGGTGGCGACATCCAGGATGCGCTCGCGAACCTTGCTCATGATCACCCCGGCTGTGGGTCTGCTAGTGATGATATAGACCGATCGGTATCATTTCAAGTCGAGCGCAGGCCCGCGAGAGCGCCGGGAGCCGGGGTGGAATCGCGTTTGGATGGGCTGGCCCTGCGCCTGAACTCAGGCGGGTGCCGTGCTGGCGGCAGCGTTGTTGCCCGGCAGAGTAGGGCGCAGGGCACGTTCCCTGAGGTCGCTTCGTCTACCACGCGCGTTGGTGCGTTGTGATCAGCAGCGCTGACCCGGTACGTTCTCCCAGCCGCCGCCGGCTATCTGCCGGAACGGCGTCCCGCGTACGCAGCGCCAGCTCGCGCGCTCCTTCTCCCAAGCCGCGTCGAGCTCGCGCTGCCGCGCCTCCATGTGCCGCTCGCGTTCGGCCTCTTGGCGCAAGTATTCGGCCTGTTCTTCGCACGTGCGGCCTTCGACCAGCCGGCCGGGCATCGGTCGCTCTGCCGGGGCCCCGTTAAAGCGCACGTGCCAGCCGGCCACGGTGTTCGTGTAGACCTTCCAGCCGCCCACCAGCGCCGCCAGCAGCAGCGCCGCCAGGAGGTACAGCGCCCAGTTGCCGCGGCGGTCGCGCGGCAGGTTGCCCAGGTATGGCGGTCGTTCGCGTTCCATGTGATCCCCCGTGTCCTGGCCGAAGGGTAGCCATCCGGGGGGGGCGGGGGAACCCCTGCGGACAACGCCTCACCCGCGTACGAAACGCCAAGTAATTGGACACTCACCGCCAGAATTGTCGAACGCTAGCGCCAGATGAACTGGACAGCGGCGCCAAATTAGTTGGACACCGCCGCCAGCGTCGCTGGACACCCTGAGACTAGCCTCCCCGAGCCTTCCTCTTCCGCATCGACTCGCCTTTCAGCTCCAGCTTGTGGCTGCTGTGGATCAAGCGATCCAGGATCGCATCTGCCAACGCAGGATCATGGATAAAGGCATGCCAGTTCTGGATCGGCATCTGCCCTGCGACGATCGTGGCGCCACTGCCCACCCGGTCATCCAGAAGCTCCAAGAGGTCTGCACGGCCACGACCGCTGAGAGGGGTCAGGCCGAAGTCATCCAAGATGAGCAACTTGGCCTTCGCCAAGTGCCCTCGCACCTTGGAGAGTGAGCCGTCTGCGTGCGCGATCTCCATTTCCTCCAACAGGCGGCCAACGCGCCGGTAGCTGACAGGGATTCCGTGTCGCGCAGCTTGCACAGCAAGAGCACATGCGAGCCACGTCTTGCCGGTGCCGGTCTGGCCCGTGATCAGGACGTTCTGCTGTCGCTCCACCCAGCCGCAGGTGAGCAGGTCGCTGATGAGAGAGCGATCAATGCCGCGACCGCTGCGGTAGTCGATCGATTCCGGCTCCGCATAGATCTTGAGTTTGGCGTTGGCGATCAGTCGCTTGAAGCGCTGGCTTTCACGCTGGCTAACCTCGGTGTCCACCAAGTGCCCAAGCCGCTGGTCAAAGCCGAGCTTGCTATAGCTCGATTGGGACTGCTGGTGGGTGAGGCCGGCGATCATGCCGGTCAGCTTCAGGTGACGGAGTTGCTCGATGGTGTGTTCAATGGACATCAGAATTCCAGTTAGTTGTAGTAGTCGGCGCCACGCACGTTCTCGTGCGCGGGCAAAGCGTCATCGTTGGCGGATTCGCGCTCCGGGGACCCAACGCGATCGAGCTGTCGTACCAGGATGGAGCGCACGGAGGTGACGCTGTTCGCATGCACGTTCAGTGCACGCTCGCATGCGGCCTGCAGTCGCTCGATGCCGTACTCACGTTCCAGGCGTTTCAGCCCGCGACATGCTTGGAGCGTGAGCGTCGGGCGGCGATGTGCCTCGCTGTGCCGCTGCACGAACGCGTAGAGCGGACCGTCGTGCTGCTTTGCCCATGCCAGCAGGTGGGCCACCGTGTCTTGTGAGTACGCCCGGTGAGCAGGCGGTTGATGCTCCGGGAGCGTGCTGCAGCCACCGACCTGAGAGTTGCGGGGATGAAGCGAGACCCGCCTGTCACGATGGAATGCCATCACCGTTTCGCGTGTGGCTTTGAGGTTGACCTTGCTACCAACCAGGTTGTGGGGAACCGAGTAGAAGTGGCCCTCCCACGGAACGTGATAGTCCTGCCCGACGGGAACCTTAAGCTTCCACTCGGCGTACTCGTACGGCTCGATGGGCAGAGGAGCCAACGCAGGGGCATCGAGCTCCTCAAACAACTGCTGCCTACTCTTGCCGCCGCAGCCACGCATCGGACGCTCATTCATCCGATCGACAAGTTCTGCGATCGCAGTGTTCAGCTCAGGGAGCGAGAAGAAGACGCGATTCCGCAGACGAGCCAAGATCCAGCGCTGCGCCAGCAGCACACCGATCTCCACTGGTGCCTTGTCCTTGGGCTTCCTCGGACGCGCGGGCAAGACCATGGCTTCATAGTGGGCCGCGAACTCTGCGTAGGTCATGTTCAAAAGCGCGCCCTCACCCCGTGTCACCTTGGTCACCGCAGCTTTGAGGTTGTCCGGCACGAGGTAGGTGGGCACGCCGCCATAGAACTCCAGCGCTTTCGCATTGCATGCGATCCAGTCAACGGACTTCTGGCTGGCTACCGCATGGGCGAAGGTTTTGCGGCTTGCCCCCATCACGGCCACGAACAGTTCGACCGGCGTCGTCTGCCCGGTCTCCTGGTCGGTCAGCGTGGGACGCCCTCCGGAGAAGTCCAGGAACAGATCTTGGCCAGGAACACGAGCTTGCCTCATCACGAGGCCACGACTGCGTGCGTAGCGATGATATCGGCGTCGGAACTCCGTCTCAGACATCACGCCCGATTCGAGGTCCTGGGCGTACTCCTCGTGCAACAACGCGATGGTCACCCCGCGCTTTCTGAGTTCGCTATGGACATAGTCCCAGTCTGGCTCTACGAAGCGCCTCTTGTGGGCACCCCTCTTCGGATTCAGCCACTGATCAAGGGCAGCTTCATCCAGTGCTTGGACATGCTCCCACTGAGCATTCAACGCGCGAAGGCGTTGCCGGTAGCGAACGACCGTCGAGGGCGCCAGCCTTACCTGCTGGGCTATCTTGCGGTTGGACAGGTCGGTGCGTAGCAGGTACCGACAAAGCTCTTTCAATGTACTCATGGCTCTCCTTGCGGCACGCGTATCGGGACCGTTCGCGGTCTGCTGTCGTGCGGCAATAGCAGCCCGTGCCGGCCGTGAAACGGCGGCGAGCGAGGCTTGACGGAGGAAGGAGAGATGCCGAGAATGCAGGCAGTAATTGGTGTGCTGCATCCAAGCCCTCAGGCGCTCTAACGCCTGGGGGCTTTTGCATTTCCGTTAGTGGCTCTGGAAAGGAAAGGCGTCAGGTCATCTGGGGCCCTCCAACGATGCGCATCCGCTCGCTCATGGCGCTTCCTTCGCGTCGGCGGACTGGAGAGCCTGAAGCCGCAACTGGGCAAGCCAAGTGGCGATGTCTTTGGCTAAGGCGTACTTGCCCCTGCGGTGCGGGATGGGGAACACAGGTACGGGCAGCAGGCCACGTGACAGGGCTTGGCGGAACGCATCGAGCGTGGTGTAGCCCAGCGCCTGCCGTAGATCGTCCTGCCCAATGACCGGCCCATACCGTTGAAGCAGATCCTGCTCCAGAACATGGGCTAGCGGGTCAGGAGTCTCGTCACGGCTTGTCATATCGACAGCGTAACGATTGAGCGGAATCAGGCCCAGAAGGAACGCTCCGACAATCCGTTACTCTATTTGCTCGATCTGCGACGGGGTTAAGTCACTGAAATCAATACGGTCCTACCACGACGCGCGCCTAAAAGCGCTCGCCCGTTTGTTCGAGAGCGAAAAACCGAATTGCGCTGGGAAGGCGCTGAACGTCCTGAGGACAGGGGTATGGTTCGAGGAGTTGCGCGGCCGTACAGGGCACCCGACGGCCTATGGCCTCGGGCAGCGTCTTCAGCCGCAGACCTACCAGCCTGGGCTCCACCACAACAACCTCTGGGCCAAGTACGCAGGCGGGAAGCACGTGCCTGGCTCTGACACCGTCCGTGTCTGCGAAGCGGCCCTTCCCGGTTCCAGTAGCCTGCTCGGTGATGTCGCCTGGGCCGCCTTGGATGTCGACCGCTCTTTAGGGGACGGAGGAGATGCGCTGCTGCGGCAACTGCGTCCGAGCATTCAGAGCGCGATCTATGAGGCGCGTGAGCTGGACATGGGCCGCTATGTGCGGCGGCGTGCCCCTACTCAGCCTCTCCGACGTCTTGAAGGACAGGCTGGCTTGCATGCGCTTGCCGCACTGGCCGTGCTGCTCCGCGAGGCACACGAATGCGGGAACAGGTCTCGGGCATTTGAGATCGGACGCTCTTTGCATCGGACGCTGCTGATGGCAGCCATAGCGACCAAATTGCGTCACATCAATTTGGAGCTGTTCGATTTCTTCATCAGGTGGATCTTCCCAATCGCAGCCGATGATGAGGTGGCGATGGACCTCGATCGCGACGTGCTTCTCACCCAGAGCTACTGGCTGGATCGGATCGTGATGCAGCTTGAGGATGCCGGCCTGTATCGCGATGCTCCTGGCGGGCCGACCCGCCACCTTCGCCAGATTCTGCAGGTCAACTACGGCTTCGACCTCTTCTATGGATTAGGTCCCCGCCTGAAGCTGTGCGTTCCCGCCGAGTGCGCGAGCTTCGAGGCGCGAGCGTATGCGGCAACGCACAACATCGGTTGGGCATGGGGGACAAGCGTGCTGAGTAATCTCAGGCGTGAACGGCTGATGCCGGATCATGTCCTCGACGCTCAGACATCAGCGAGGCGGCGAGAGAAGTCTCAGACGCCGCCGACTTGAGGCCGCTCATACCAGCCTCGGCTTCGGTTGACGATGTGGACCACCGATAGCATCACAGGCACCTCGATCAGCACGCCGACGATCGTCGCGAGCGTCGCACCGGAATGGACGCCAAACACGCTGACCGCGGTGGCCACGGCCAGTTCGAAGAAGTTGCTTGCCCCGATCAGGGCAGATGGGCCGGCCACACTGTGGGCGACACGGAGCTGGCGATTGAGCAGGTAGGCCAGGCCCGAATTGAAGTAGACCTGGATGAGGATGGGTACCGCCAGCATGGCGATGATCAGGGGCTGCGTCAGGATCTGCTCACCTTGGAAGCCGAACAGCAGCACCAGCATCAGCAACAGTGCTGCCAGCGAGAGCGGCCCGAGCTTGGCCAGCCAGACACCCAGTCGTGCTTGACCGCCGCTACGCATCAGCCAAGCGCGCAGCAGCGTGGCAATGACGACGGGGACCACGATGTACAGTCCGACCGAGATCGCCAGTGTGGCCCATGGCACAGTGATGGACGAGATGCCCAGCAAGAGTGCAACCAGCGGCGCGAAGGCGACGACCATGATCGCGTCGTTCAGTGCCACCTGGCTCAACGTGAAGGCCGCATCGCCGCGGCACAGGTTGCTCCAGACGAAGACCATCGCCGTGCACGGGGCCGCAGCCAGCAGGATCAGGCCTGCAATGTAGGAGTCGACCTGATCCGCCGGCAGCCACGGCGCGAAGACATGGCGCAGGAAGAACCAGCCAAGCAGCGCCATCGAGAAGGGTTTCACCGCCCAGTTGATGAACAGCGTGGTCCCGATGCCACGCCAGTGCTGGCCGACCTGGCGCAAAGCGCCGAAGTCGATCTTCATCAGCATCGGCACGATCATCACCCAGATCAGCAGCGCGACTGGAAGATTGACCTGGGCCCACTCGATGCTGCCCAGTTGAGCAAACGCTGTCGGGAACTGGTGGCCCAGGGTGGTGCCCGCCACGATGCACAGCGTGACCCACAAGGTCAGGTACCGCTCGAAGAGCCCCATGCGCGGGACAGCCTCATTCACTGTCGGCATCCTCGGCATCGACGAAGCCAATCTTGTCCAAGGCCGCCTTGAGTTGCCCCCGATCCTCCCACGCTGCAGCTGGCAGTGCGAGGAAGGCCATCAAGCGCGCCTGGATAGTCCGATGGGCTTGCCGGAACGCCTCTGCTCGGTCGGCATCGCTGCCTTCGGCCGCTGCGGGGTCAGGCAATCCCCAATGTGTCCGCAGGAAATCTCCGAACACGACCGGGCAGGTTTCGGCAGCTGCTGAATCGCAGACGGTCACGACCAGGTCCATGCGCGGAGCATCCGCGGTTGTGAACTCGTCCCACGACTTGCTCCGAAGCCCGGCCGTGGAGATGCCCTCGGCCTGCAGCTGAGCCAAGGCGAATGGGTTCACCGTACCGGTGGGCTGGCTGCCGGCGCTGAACACCTTGAAGCGGTTGCCGGCCCACGCGCGCAGCGTGGCTTCGGCCAGGACGCTGCGAGCACTGTTGCCGGTGCACAGGAAAAGGACGTTGTGGGTCATGGCGATGGCTTCGTGGGTGGAGGGCGTGCAGGAGGGCAGCCGCTGGATCAGCAGCCGCAGGCCGGATCGGTGGTCGGCGCGCATTCGGCGCTGGTCGAACCGGCGCAACAGTTGTGGGTGAGGTACTCGACCAGACCATTCATGGCCTGAAAGTTCGCGCGGTAGCAGACGTAGCGACCTTGGCTCTCACTCTCCACCAGGCCGGCATGCACGAGCTCCTTCAGATGGAAGGACAGCGTCGCGCCGGGGACGCCCAATGCTTCACCGATGTCGCCTGCCATGCGCCCGGCGGGACCCGCCTCAACCAGCAAGCGGAAGGCGGCCAGCCGGGTTGCGTGGCCCAGGGCGGTCAGGGAGGTGATTGCATCTTTCGTTTCCATATTTCTAGAATAGTCGAATGAATAAGCCCGAACAATCCCCCTTCGACCTTCCCGCCCACCTGGACGCTGACTTGCTCCCGACGCCCCAGCACGAGGTGCTGGGCGCCGGCGGCATGCACCCGCCACGGATCCTGCTTCTGTACGGCTCGCTGCGGCCGCAGTCGTTCAGCCGCAAGCTTGCGCTGGAGGCAGAGCGCATCCTGCGCCACCTCGGCGCCGAAACGCGGGTGTTCGATCCGCACGACCTGCCGATGCTCGACAGCGTCGACAAGAGCCACCCCAAGGTCCAGCAGCTTCGCGAATGGTCCCAATGGTCGGAAGGCCAAGTGTGGGTGTCGCCCGAGCGACACGGCACCATCACCGGCGTGTTCAAGAACCAGATCGACTGGCTGCCATTGGAAGACGGCAGCGTTCGCCCGACGCAGGGCAGAACACTCGCGGTGATGCAGGTTTGCGGTGGGTCGCAGTCGTTCAACGTGGTCAACACGCTGCGCGTACTGGGGCGCTGGATGCGGATGGTCACCATCCCGAACCAGTCGTCGGTGGCCAAGGCTTGGCAGGAATTTGATGACAGCGGCCGCATGAGGCCCTCGTCCTACTACGACCGCGTCGTGGACGTGATGGAGGAGCTGATGAAGTTCACCCTGATGGTCCGCGAGCGCAGCGACTACCTGGTCGATCGATACAGCGAGCGAAAGGGCGCCGAGGAGGCGCGTCGTGTCTCAGCAGCTGCCGGGGTCGCTGAGTAATCCCGGAATCAGACCCATCTAGGTGTCCAATTTGCTGGCGGCGGTGTCCAGCTCATTTGGCGGCGGTGTCCAGTTGGCTGGCTGTTTGTACCCGCGCCCGTGGCAGGTCCGTTCCATTGCAGATCGGACCACCGACGCCGGCCCCAGCTCGGGGCCACCATCCACCACCGGAGAACCGCTCTTATCCGGCGCGCGATCCGAAGCGCTCGGCGCGCCAGTCGCGCACTGGTATCCGAAGCACGGTCACCACACCACGATGACCGCTGTTCGCGTTCCGCGCCTTGGCCGCATCCCGGCGCGCCTCGGCGGTCTGGCGCCAGGCCAAACCGCGCAGCCGCTCCGGTGAGAGCCGGTTGCCATCCGGGCTGACCAGATCGCGGCCGGCCAGCCGCCATCCGGCCCACGGTCCATGCAGTCGAACATGGTTCCGGGTGAGCTGGTCGCGCACTGGGCGGCGCAGTCGTTCGGGCAGGCGGCGTCTGCTGGCCAGCACGGCGGCCGGCCTCCGGATGCGGTCAGATCCATGTGCGAGCGTCCATGCAATCGGGCGAGGGCTTGGGGCGGTGCAGCTTGTGTGCCAGCCACGTCCAGAGCACGCCGGCCACGTAACGGACCGACCTAGAGAATTTCGCATAATGTATAGTGGGTGACGCCCTCGAGGCCCTGTAGTGGCGCCTGAGCGCGTGCTGGCTGAGCCCCCAGCACACCCACCAGTAGGAGCGTGGCGGTAGCGGCGAGTCGCTTCAAAATCGCCTTGTGCTTCGCTCCCTGCGGCGAGTGCATCCGAACCTCGGAAGCCGTCTTGATGATCGGCAGCCCTGCGAGGGCAGCCAGCTCGGCGGCCTGTTCAAACGTGGGCACCGATGTGCCTGCAAGCCAGTAGCTCACTGCCACGTGCGACACGCCAACGCGCGTTGCGAAGCTGCGGATGCTTGTTTCCCCGCTCTTTGCAAGCGCCAGTTCGGTGAGTTCCTTCGCGTCCATAGTCCAGGCCGGTGGTAAGTGCGCTTGACAGCCTACAGGACGCACCGGTAAGTTCCCTTTCCAGCGGTAAGCCCCCTTACCGCTGCCCTCCCTCCGGCCCCGCCCGGTGCCGGCAGGGGAGGGGTCAACCGGGCACCGGGCAGGGGAAACGTGATGACCGCACAGCAGCGCGCACATATCTGCCGCTTGGCCGCCGACGTGGAGCATGAACTCCGTCTGGCCGCTCACTTCGACCGCAGTGGAAACGCCGTGGCTGCTGCTGCGCGCCGGGCTGATGCTGATTGGAACGCGGCCATCGCGCTTCGCATCGCAGCGGGTGCTGCATGATCCCTGCCGCCATCCTGCTGATCTGCGTGGTGCTGATCGTCTCCGGCATCGCGAGCGCGGATGAGTCGCTGGGCCTGTGGCGCGAGCAGCGTGCCCGCCAGGACATGGCCGCGCACGTGATGCTGTCCGAAGCCGGCCGCTTCCTCGCCCGCCACCGCGCACAGGTGGCCGCATGAACTGCCCACGCTGTGATCGCCGCGTTCCGTGGCACTTCGTCGGCGCCATTACTGGCCTCATCTTCGCTGGCTTCGGCGCGGTTTTTGCCTTCTGGGTTTCCGTCAGCACCTATGACGCTGCCGTGGTGAACAAGGACCAGCGCGATGCGCTGCGTGCTCAGTGCGTCGCGGGCAACGACCGCGCTTGCCGTATGTATGAGGTCGATTACCCGGCTCGCGGTGGTCTCCTGTGAGCCGCACCACCGACACCGAGCGCGGCGCGCATATCGCGCTGGAAACTGCGGTGTGCGCACTGGTGCAGCCGGACCTCTTCGACGCCGGCCTGCCGCCGTCGTTCTGGCATGCAATCGAAATGGCGGCGCATGACCAGCTGGATGAGGTCATGGCCTACAAGGCGGCGTTCCGATGAACCGCGCCCGCCTGTTCGTCAGCGCTGGCGATATCGCCAAGCGCTTCCGCCGCCCGGTTTTGGGCGTGTCGCCGCTGGAGGCCGACGTGGCATCCGTGCGCGTGCTGCCGGTCGCCGAGTACTGGATTCAGCAGCGCATCGGCGATGGCGATTGGCAGCTGAAATGCCGCTACGGCCAAGACGTTGAATTTGCTGTCGCTCGCGCGAAGTGGTGGAACCGTCTCCTGCGCGGTCGCCGCTCGTACCGCGTGGTTTCGGTGCTCGGCCAGTCCCTCGCCGTGGTGTTTGGGGAGGGAGCCGGCCATGAGTGATTTCGGGCCTATTGCCCCCATACGGCGTCAGCAGGGGGTTTGCCTTCGCGAATTGCTTGCACTCCTCGGATCGAGTTCGCCGTCGCCTCTATCACATGCTGGCGAAGCATGTTCAGCGGATCGGCCTTCTTGTCGAACTGCTCGACCAGCCGGTCAAGTAATTGAAGCGCGGCATCGCTTTCCTCTCGGGAGGCGAGAAGCGTGAACAGCGCTGCGTTCGTCGTGGTTACTGCATCGATCACCGCGCCCATCTGGTCTGCGTCGATCACTGGTGGCTTCGCCATGTGCGTTCTCCTGGTGGTTGGCGGCCTCATCGTAGCGGAGGCGCACGCATGATGGCCGGCGCTTCTGGACTCCCCTCGTCTAACAGGGGAGTCAGTGAAACTGAACGGATCGGGGTGGTGATCGACTGGCTCGCTGCTTCCTTCGATCTGCTCTCGCTGTTGCAGGCTCGTGGTCTGGCCGATGACGTACTCGCGATCCTGGACGACTTGAACGGCACCGTCGGCGCATGCGCCTCCACCGTGGCCGCAGCGCTCGCCGATCACTTCTTCCCCGACCTGTTCGATCTGGGCGAACCCTCGCGCGGCCGCTTCTACAACTGGCGCGTCGCACTGCGTGCGGCTGGCGAGCATGTCGGCCTGCTTGAGTTCGGCGGCATCAACACCATCCGCCAGGACGGCACCTACACCGCCCGCCTGGAACTCACTGGCGATGGCTGCCGCCTGTATGAGGCCAGCAACGGCAGCGACCATGCGCAGCGGTGGTCGTTGCTCGCTTCGTTGCTGGGCGCTCTCGACGCGCGCCTTACCCGCGTCGATATCGCGGCAGACGATTTCACCGGGCAATACCCGGTCCAGTGGGCCATCGACCGCTACAACGAAGGCTCGTTCGACCGTCGCGGTCAGCGTCCGAAAGCGCGCCTGATCGATGACATGGGCAACCGCACCGGCAAGACGTTCTACGTTGGCAGCCGCAAGTCGGAACAGCAGCTGCGCGTCTACGAGAAGGGCAGGGAGCAGGGCGATCCTGCATCGGAATGGGTGCGCTATGAAGGCGAATTCCACGCCAGCAATCGGCGCGAACTGCCGCTGGACATGCTGCTCGACCCGGCCCCGTATCTGGTCGGCGCGTACCCGGTCCTGGACTTCGTGGGAGGCATCGGCGAACGCCTGCGCATCGCCACGGAAAAGCTGCTCGCCAACTGCGTGCGCGCCGTCGCGAACTTCCGCCGCCAGTACGGCCCAATGGTCAACGCGCTGCTGCACGCCGCTGGTGGCGACGAAGCCACGTTGTCCCGGCTGGTGGTCGGCACTGCCCGCAATTCGCTGCCGCCGTGGTGCAAGCGTCCGGAAGACGCCGCCCAGCTGCTGACGGCAATCCTTTTCGCCCCGGTGGGGCATATCGACGGCCAGAAAGGCCAGGAGTAATGCAATGAGCATCAGCATCAGCGTCCGCGAACAGAAGATCAACGTGAAGACCGGCACCAGCCGCAAGACCGGTCGGCCGTACACGATCAGCGAGCAGGAAGCGTTCGTGACCCTGCCCAACGGCGAGCGTCGCCGCATCACCCTCCAGCACGAAGACGGCGATGCCGCGCTGCCGGTGGGCGACTACGTGCCCAAGGATTCCGCCTACTGGGTCGGCGACTTCGGCGCGCTGTCGATCAGTACCCGCGCCAAGCACTGGGCGCTGAACGCTGCCGCGAAGACCCAGCCGCCGCCGGTCAAGGCCGCCTAAGCCATGCCGTACGCCCTCGCCACCGCATCGCCGCAAATGCTCCTGCTGCTCGGCTTCTGTGCCGGCGTGGTGACGTGCGGCGTCCTCGTCCAGGTCGCCTTCGCGACCCAGCGTAGGCGGTAACCCATGCGCTACCTCGTCTGTCTCGATGACCCCGCACCTGTCGAAGGCCAGTGCACCGCCATGGTGTGGGTCGAGCAGGCGCAGGTGGCCGACTACCTCCCGACCGTTGCGCAGGCCAACGCCATCGGGTTTGCGTTCTTTTCCAGCCTGTTCCTCATCGCCGCCGCCGTGCGGTCTTTCAAGCCAACCCGCTAGGAGAGTCACCATGAACCGCAACAACCCGCAGTCCCTGCGTCACCGCGCCGCCGCCACCGTCAAGAGCCTGGGCGGCAAGATCGCCACCGGTACCGCCCTGGTCGGCGCCACCATCGGCACCGCCATGGCGCAGGCCCCCGATCTGTCCGCTGTCGAGGCCGAGCTCGATGTCTACAAGGTCGCCGTGGTCGGTCTGGTGATCGCGTTCGCGGTCGTGCTGTGGGCCATCCGCGGCGCCAGCCTGCTGAAGCCCAAGTAAGCCGACGGTGTGTGCAGTGGGGCAGGGCGGGCAACCACCTGCCCCTTTTTATGGGGAATGACATGACCGGATCGTTCGAAGACTTCTATGGCCTCATCTGCCTCCTGTGGTGGATGTGCGCCGGCGTGATCGCCTCGCAGGGCTGGGACGAATGAACCTCGGCCGCATCTTCGCCAACGCCATCGCACGCCGCGTCGCGTTCGTGCTGGTGGCGCTGCTGTTCGCTGCGCTCGGCATCGACGGCGCTCGTGCTGCGCCGGCCAACAATCCCGACTGCAACACGGCCATCAACGGCCGCACGGCATGCACGCAGGGTGAGGCGAACATGGTGTGTCAGTCGAAATTGGCGGCTGTTCCTGGGCCCGCTGCGGGCTGGGAATGGAAGGAGCATCCGACGTGCACCAACCTCGTTTCCACCAAGCGCTACTACTGCAACGGCAGCGTGTGGAACCCCAAGACCGGCAACACGCTTAGCCGCTTCTGCGGCTATCAGTACTACGACCAGACGTGCGCGCAGCGGTCCGAAATCACGTCTACCTACTACCCGAAATCCGGTTCGATTTCGTGCAATGCCGGCTGTCAAATTCGCTGGGCTCGCAACTCGGACAGCACCAGTCAGGGCACGCCGAACGGCTCGGTTTGTACCGGCGAGGACATGCCGCAGCAGTGCGACCCGGATACGCAGTATTGGAATCCGTTGCTCAACGCATGCGAACCGACCACGCCCGAGTGCCCGAACGGCGAGAAGCCGAACGGTCGCGGTGAGTGCGGCCAGGAGTCGTGCCCAAAGGGCATGATCCTCGCGCCGGACAACACCTGCACCAACGAAAAGAGCGAGTGTCCCGCCGGCAACGTCAAGTCGCCCTCCGGCGGTTGTCTGCCCGGCGAAGGGCAGTGCGCCCAGGGTGAAGCGCGCCGCGAAAACGGCACCTGCGGCAAGGATTCGGATGGCGATGGCGTTGCCGACGACGATGCCGAAGACGGCGAGGATGACCCCGACAAGAAGAACGACAAGGCATCCGGTGGCGACAATTGCGACACGCCGCCGTCGTGTTCTGGCAGCGCCATCGCGTGCATGCAGGTCAAGATTCAATGGCGAATCGACTGCAACACGCGCAAGAACCGCAACGTCAGCGGCGGCGCATGCAACGCGATGCCGGTGTGCACTGGCGACAAGTGCGATGCGATGGAGTACGCCTCCCTCATCCAGCAGTGGAAGGCCGCATGTGCCCTGGAGCGCTTGAAGGTAGGCGAGGGCGGCGACACCGGAACCGCCGAGTATCTCGCCGCCACCCGCGCCGCCGAAAAGGCCGCTGCGGACGCCATCGCAGGCGAGGGCGACGGCCACGATGGCGTCAGCGAGGACACCATCTTCAAAGACCTCGCCGCCGAGGGCGACGGCTTCAATCCCAACATGTTCGGCGGCCAGTCCGGCGGCATGTGCAGCTTCTCCACCACGCTTCAGCTCATGGGCAAGCCCATCGAGCTACCGGGCGAGTTCTGGACGCTCGCCAGCATGATCGGCTGGCTCGTCGTTGCATCGGCCTACATCTGGGTCGCAGTCAAAATCGGGGGTGAATGATGCCTGCTGTGATGGCCCTGCTGGGCCCGATCCTCGCCGCGCTCGGCCCGTGGATCATGCGGTTCTTCGCGGCCAAGGCCGTGATCATGGTAGCCGGCTTTCTCGGCCGCCTCGGGCTGGTGATCGCCACTAATGAGTTCGCGGTCCAGCCCCTCATCGACCACGCCGTCAGCGCCTGGAACACCATCCCGGCGCAGTGGCAATGCTGGTTCGGCCTGTTCGGCATCACCAAGGCCGCCGGCATCATGGTCAGCGCGCTGACGCTGATTTCCGCCAAGAAAGTGTTCTTCGCCAAGGGCTGATCATGAGCGCCATCGCCAAGACTGCATCCATCACCCTCATTACCGGCGTGCCCGGCAACGGCAAGACGCTGCGCACTGTCTGGTACATCAAACAGGCAATCGAGGCCGGCGAAGAGGTGTTCGTCTGCAACCTCAATGGCCTGACCATCGACGGCTTCAACGACTTCGCCGATCCCACCAAGTGGGAAGAGTTGCCGGCCGGCGCCATCCTCGTGGTCGATGAGGCGCAGCGCTTCTTCCGCGCACAGGCCGGCAACGTGCCTGCCTACATCCAGGCGATGGAGACCATCCGCCATAGCGGCATCCGGTTGATCCTGATCACCCAGAGCCCCGCGCTGATCCACGCCAACATCCGCGCCCTTGTCGGCCTGCATGAGCACCTGGTGCGCGAGGACGGCGCCGAGTCCGCGACCGTCTACCGCCGCAATCGCGTCATCGACAACGTGCGCAGCGACAAGGCGCTCGTGGCGGAGGATCACGAGAAGTGGGCCTTCCCGAAGGACTGCTATCCGCTCTACAAGTCGGCCGAGGTGCACACCGTCAAGCGCACCATCAAGAGCAAGTACAAGCGCGCGATCGTGCTGTTCGTGCTGGCCGCTGCGATCTTCGGCGCAGTGACGTGGAAGGTGCGGGACCACACGTCGGCCGATGAAGCCAAGGCGGCGGCCGGCGCCGTGACGGCGATAGCCGGCCCGGTGCCGGTCGGCGGCGCCGGCCAGCCAGCCGCGCCCAGGTACCCAACTCTCACGGACTACGCCAAGGCGCACGTCCCGCGCTTCGGCACGATGCCCTGGACTGCCCCCGTGTTCGATGAGCGCGCCGTCGTGTCCCAGCCGGCCCTCTACTGCATGTCGAGCGGCGAGGGCACCCGCGCCGATGGCAGCCGCGGCGAGTTCAGCTGCACGTGCCTGACAGAGCAGGGCACGCGCTACGAACTCAGCCAGCCCGAATGCCGCACGGTCGCCCGGCACGGCATGCCCTACAACGCTTACCAGCAGCCGATGATGCCGATCGCCAGCGCGTCACCTGGGCTCGAAGTGATCCCGCCGCCTGACCAGTCCGGCGGCAGCGTCGTTGCGCGGCAGAATAGGGCGCAGGGCACCTTCCCAGAGGTCGCTTCGTCCACCACACGCGTCGGCGCTCTCTGATCAGCAGGGCAGGCGCGGCACGTGAACCCAGCCGTTCTCGACGCGCTGGAATCGCTGTCCTTTGATGCAGCGTTCGCCGTCCTGCAGCGGTGCCGGCGGAATCGGCCGCTCTCGCTGGCGAACTGCCTGCGGCGACGGTATCTGCACCTCGATGTCCCGCAACTGCCGCTCCAGGGCTGCCGTCTCCTTGGCCATCTGCGCGTTCAGTTCGTCCGTCACGCGTTTCGCTTCCCAGCGCACGTACAGGCCGGTCACGATGCTGTGCGCCAGCAGCGCAAGGAACACGCCCGCCGCGATCTGCGGCCAGAGCGCCGGCTGTACCGGCGTCGCGACGATTCGGCTTTCGCCCCTTCGGAAGTCCAGGTCCGATAGATCGGGTGCGCTGATGCGCGGTTCTTCGCGTTCCATGTGATCCCCCTTGTCCAGGCGGCAGCGTAGCCATCCCGGGGTGCAGGGGGAACCCCTGCGGATAACGCCTCACCCGCGCCCGTGGCAGGTCCGCTCCATTGCAGATCGGACCACCGATGCCGGCCCCAGCTCGGGGCCGCCATCCACCACTGGAAAACCGCTCTTATCCGGCGCGCGATCCGAAGCGCTCGACGTGCCAGTCGCGCACCGGTATCCGAAGTACGGTCACCACACCACGATGGCCGCTGTTCGCGTTCCGCGCCTTGGCCGCGTCCCGGCGTGCCTCAGCGGTCTGGCGCCAGGCCAAACCGCGCAGCCGCTCGGGCGACAGGCGATCACCGTCCGGGCTGACCAGATCGCGGCCGGCAAGCCGCCATCCGGCCCACGGTCCATGCAGGCGCACATGGTTCCGGGTGAGCTGGTCACGCACCTGGGCGGCGCAGTCGTTCGGGCAAGCGGCGTCAGCAGGCCAACACGGCGGCCGGCCTCCGAATGCGGTCAGATCCATGTGCGAGCTTCCATGCAGTCAGGCGAGGGCTTGGGGCGGTGCAGCTTGTGTGCCAGCCACGTCCAGAGCACGCCGGCCACGTACCGGGCCGTCTTCGCAATTTCGCATAATGTATATTATGTAAAAAAGCGGTGGCGTCGCTGGGCTACTACGCCGGCATCCTGCGGCTGCTGCTGGAACGCCTCTTGCCACCCGGCAAGCTCCCCAAGGATCGAGGAGCGATCGACGCATGTCAGGCACTGTAACCGGGCACGGAAACGACACCTTCGCCGGCTGGCGCTTCACGGAAAGCGGCCGCGAACTGGTCAGCCCCGACGGCGACCGCATGACAGCCGAACGCCTCAAAGGTCTGCTGTGGCGCGATGCCATGGAGCTGCGACGCGCCGGCTTCGCGTCCAGGCGCAAGGCCGAGGCCGGCACCCGCAGCAAGCAGTACGGCGCGCAGGTCAAGGTCGTGATCGTGGAGCTAGACGACTGGCGGGACCGGCACTTCGGCCGAGCCGGATAAGAGCGGTTTTCCGGTGGTGGATGGCGGCCCCGAGCTGGGGCCGGCATCGGTGGTCCGATCTGCAATGGAGCGGACCTGCCACGGGCGCGGGTGAGGCGTTATCCGCAGGGGTTCCCCCTGCACCCCGACTCGCCATTTTCGTGACGCGTCACCATCGACAGGCGCGACGCACTTCCTCATCAAACATCCGCCGCACCTGGATCGAGACGCCAGCGCCGAGCGCGTAAAGCTTGCGGTCGCGAGCTTGCTTGGCTTCCTCGCAGGCCCCAGCCCGGATCGGGATCGCCGCGCCCTCAGCGACAGCGCGGCTCGGGTTCTGGCGTAGCTGCTGGTCTCGATGCTCGGTCTGCATCTGCACCTGCTGATTCCGAGCCACATCGGCAGCCGGCGGCGGCGCGTAGGTGGGATAGGTGCTGCCGGCCCACACCTTTTCGACGGCTTCCCCTGGCGCGCATGGGATCGACGTGTACTCGACCTGCCCGCCCTTCACGCACTTAAAAATCTGCTGCGCCGACACACTAGCCGGCATGAGGGCGAGCAGCATCGCCCAACGTCGAACGTCCATGATCAACACCCCCTGTCGGGCGGATCATAGCGCCCGCAGGGCTAGTTGAGCAGGCTCGCCGCCCCACCCCCGTCATCCATCAGGGCGGTATCGACATTCAGACCACCGGACGAGATGAGAACGGCCTGTGCGGTGGACGCGCCGGCGCCGGCGGTCGGCTGCGTCGGCTGCGCCGCCGCAGGCGATCCGCCGCTCGCCGCGCTGATGCGCGCGGTTTGCGCAGACGATTGGGTGAACATAAGGTCGATAGGCCACGGGGTGAAGACGATGGTTTCGCCCTCAGCCTCGGCCACCAAACCGTAATCCGTGCGCTCGACGTGGAAGCCCAGCCCCTGCAACTGGATGCTGTCCAGGCGCTCCAGCGTAGCCCCCTGCGTCGCGCGAAACTCCACCAGATAGCGCATGTGATCGGCGGCCTGATACTCGCCGAGATAGCGCGGCCGCGCGGTCAGTGTCAGGTCCACGATGTAGCGCACGCCCGGCGAAAGCTTCTTGCGCGACGGTGCCGCCGCCTGGGCGATGGGTGAGCTACCGGAGCTGACCGCCGACACATCCTTGGCCGGCATAGCCGGAGCCGACGCCTTCTGCGACTCGATCACATCGTGACCTTCCTTGATCGGGCTCACGAAGAAGAACCGCACGAGGAAGAACACGCCGACGAGCGTCGCGATGCTCACACCGATGGCCGGCCACTTGATGACCTGCCACACCGTTCGCGACCCCTCGGTGTACGCATCGGTGTTCTCGACGCCGGGCTGAAACCCGTGATAGAGCGGGAAAATATGCGGATCGTAATCGTGCGTCTCCGACCCGATCTTTTCGAACTTACCCATGGTGTCGCCGACGCTGTAGAAGCGGACGACGTAGCGATCGGCCTTGCCCAGGGCGTTGAGCTTGGCATACACGTTTTTACGCTCGACGCGCTGCCGGATCGAGCTATGAATGGCCCCCACAGCCTGAGACATGATGACCACGTCCAAGCCGATGTGGCCGTGCTTCGCGAAAAACGCCCCCTGCTCCTTCGGCAACGGCTGCCGGCTGCTGGCGTAGTAGTCCTGAACCTCATCGATCACGATCAAGCTATCTGGCTTGACCTGGAACCGCGGCGGATCGTCACCGAACACCGTCAGCAGCGCGACCACTTCCTCTTGCTTGACCACCACCAGCAGCTCACGAACCCGGTCCTGCGGCAGCTGGAGGTGCGCGGCGATCTTCTCGTGATCCAGCCCATTGAGGCGGGCATACACAGTGCGGCCCGCCCTCAACGCCGGCAGGATGTGGTCTTTGAGCGCGCTGTACGACTTGCCGGCGCGCGGCGGCCCTTCCAGGAGGATCAGCATGCCGTCACCACTGGAACAGCGTCGCCAGCTTGCGCAGCATGCGGAAGCTGTAGCCGGCCGCGATGAAGCCCAAGGCCTCGCCAACGCGGAACGTGTTGAGCGCCCAACCGACAGTCGGCCCGGCCTGCGTCAGCAGCGTGCACAGGGTGAAGCCGTTGAGGAAGTCCGGCGCCGGAATCAGCGACCATTGCAGGTAGACCATCGCGAGCCAGTTCTCGAAGCCCTGCAACAGCAGATCCTCGAAGAACTCGACGCCGTTCTCCCACAGGTCTTTCAGCTGCTTGAGCAGCCACGCGGTGAAATCGTTGAGCCATCCCATGTGCAGCCCTCAGTAGATCGCGATGCGATATGCAGCGAACGCACCCATCGCCATGACCACGAAACCCGCGAAAAACAGGGTGTCGGCGATGGTGCCGTCGCATAGCTGGGTGAACGACACTGCGCCGGTCCAGTCGCTTTCCCATGCAATCGTGGGACAGCTACCGCTGTAGGAGCAGTTGCCGAAGAAGTTGTTGATCTGCGCGAAGATCGGTGCGCCCTGCACCGCCTGCCACCACGTTTGGACGATGCTTTCCATCGTCTTTTCGGTCGGCTTGTAGATATCGCCGATGCCCTCGCCAGTCGGCTCCCCCACCCCGTCATCTTCGCCCTCGCCGTCACCCTCACCACCCCCGCCGGGATCACCCTCGGCACCGCCACCGCCGCCCTCGCTGCCGTAGTTCGAGGTGTGGTTGGTGATGTTGTAGTTGTTGGTCACCCCACCGGCGGTGGTCGACGCGGTGCCCTGCCCCGTCTGCTGCCAATCGCCATTGTTGGGCGGGGGCGTGCGCGGCGGATTGATGCCGGCGCCCTCAGGCGACTTCGTCATGGCCTCATTGCCGCTGGTCTTCGTGCCGGTCTCCTTCGCCGTCCAGCAAAAGCGCTTGCCGGAGCTGGACACCGCACAGTGCCGACCATCGCGCTGCAAGCACTGCGTCATCGAGTCTTCCCGGGCGCAGTAGTCGCCCTCCGGCGGCGTGGTGCCGTCGTCGGCAGAGCACACAGCGCCGTCAGGCAGCCATGCACCGCCCGGTGTGTAGCTGACGGTCTGACCGCCAGAGAACGACCAGCGGCGCACTTCGCCGTTGGCCGCGCGGCCGTACGAGCAGCCGTTGTAGCAGGTCGAGCCGGAGCCGACGTAGATCGCGGCGCTGTTTGCGCCTGGCGGTCCATCGCCGTCCCCCGTGCGCTGCTGACAGGTGTTCGAATAGTAGAAGTAACCGGCGAATCCGTTTTCCACATAGCCGTCGCGGATGCGCGTGCGGGTGTACTTGCCGTGATAGCGCTTCGTTGATGCCAGGTGGTCACAGGTGAATCCGGTGTAGGTGTAACCGGCCGTCTGCGGAACCGCGCTAAGGGAGGCTTGGCACCTAGCGAAGGCCTGCCCTTGATCGCAATAGGGCGCGACGTTGGTGCAGTTTTCAATGTTCGCGCGGGCGCTGCCGATACCGAGCGCGCCGAGTACAAGGGCCACCACGACGAAAGCGAGACGGCGCGCGATCGCGCTGACGAACACCCGAGATAGCCACTTCATTGGCTGGCCTCGTTATAGCCGAGGGACGCAGCGTGCGCCGCCAGCGCGCCGAGCAGTCCGAGAAAAATGCAGATGAGCATGTGCGCCCTCCTGGAATAAAGAGGGCGGGGTTTCCCCCGCCCGCCCCGTCCGCCCGTCGATCAACGGAAGAACGTCGCCACCTTGTTGGTCGCCCAGCGGGCGAAGCCGGGTGCAGCCTTCAGCGCACCAGCACCGACGATGGCAGCGACCGCGCCAGCGGTGGCCAGACCGGTGAGGATTTCGGAAAAGTCCATGGTGTTGCTCCTTTGCTCAGGTTGGGATGTGCGCGGTATGCGCGGTTAATGCCGGTCGGTGCTCAGCATCTTCACCACGGAGCCGACTTGGGAGCCGACGACGTTGCAGACGATGACGAAGCCGAAAGCACCGATCAGCCACGATGCAGCGACGCCCGCCTCAGGCCACTGGAACAGGTCCGAGAGGAACGCCATCTGCGCGTGTTCGGTTGCGGACACCAGCACGTAGCCCGCGCACTCGGAGGGCGCCTGTCCGGTCGGGATCACGGTGCCGTCTGCTTGCAGGGCTACGCACAGGGCCATGGATCAGGCCGCCGCTGCAGCGCGACCGGACGCGGCCGGAACCGGCGGCGCCAGGGCAACGCCCGTGGACTTCACTGCGACCGACAGCGGCCACAGCTTCACGCGCTTCAACGCGGGCTCGCCGTAGTTGTTCTGGCCGTAGCTGTCGGGGTGGATGAGATAATCGCCCACCGAATAGCAGAGGCCATCGCCGAGTCCGACGTTGAAGGTGGTTTCGTAGCCGTCGCCGAGCAGAATGCATGCGCGCTGCTCGCGGATGATCTGCGGACCGTTCTTGCCGTTGATGCGACGCTCGATGATGGATTCACTCTTGATCCTCACGAAAGACATGGTTGAGCCTCCTCAGGCCACATGGTTTCCCGGATATACGCGGGCAATTGCGCTGCCGTGCATGCACGCTTGAATCGCGCGGGCAGCCCTTCGCGCGACACGTGTTCCCGGAGAAATTCCGGGGTTTTCTCACCGAACGCCTGCCACAACACGTGGAGGGTCGGACCGATCTGGCGACGTGCCCAACGCTTCATCGCGTGGCCGGTCGCCTCGACGGTGCGTTTCGCAAGCTCGATGCGGCAGGCGGCGCCGTGAGCGACCGATGCCAGGAGCGTTGTCAGGTAGCCGTACGCGCCGCGCAGGTACTTCATCGGGTTGATGAGCGCCTCGCGCGGCACCTGCTGATGCTTGCCATAGAGCCGCGCTTCAAAGCGCACCCACGGCGATTCAGCGACGCCCAGCTGCTTGCCCTTCTCGTAGATGCAGCACTGCTTGTGGCCCTTCTGGCCGACGTAGAGCGTGCAGCCCTTGCCCGAGCCGTGGTCGTCAAGGAACTTCGTGGTGGGCGGGGCACCGTTGCCACGGAACGCGCCATTCAGCGCGGCACGCTCATGCACGCGCACATCGCCGAAAACACCCTCGTAATCGTCGTATGCGAGATCGCAGCGACTGATCCGGCCGTGGTGAAGCTCGAGCTTTTTGGTGACGGTCCACCAGTTCTTGACGAACCGGCAGGCAGCGCCGGACAGGCTGATGCAGATGGTGTCGCCGTTGCCGCCCTCGCCGTAGCGGCCGACCACTTCGCCTTGCGCATCCACGATGTAGGCGGATTCGCGATAGAACTGCCAGCGCTTGACCTGGACCTCAGCGATGCGAACGTCAGAAGGCGAAAGGCCAAAGACGTTGTAGAGAAGCAGGCTCACCCGCGTCACGCCATGATCGATGAGCCGAGCGCGCGGGATCACCACGGTCAAAAAGTCCACGATGGCACCATGGGTAGCGGCCATCTGAGACTTTTGGCCCGTGTTACTCACCGGGCCAACCGCCCCACCCTTCCCCGCTTCGCCCGCGGAAAAGGGGTGTGCTACGCCAGCAGCACGCCCCGACCAGAACGACGCTTCGCGCTCGCTCAGCGCGACGTGCATGCGCCTGGACTTGATGTCGGCGAAGTCGCGGGCAGTCACGCGCACACCTGCTGCGCGATGCGAAGCGCGGCGCATTCATCCAGCTGATCGTGTGCGGCCATTTCGACCGCGTGCCACCACGACGGCGGCAGGCCGGCGTCGAACAGGTCCGGCTGCACAAGGCGATGGATCGCGGTTTCCAACGCGATATGCGCGCCGCGTTCGGTGTCGGTCGTGCGGCTCATGGCTGCACCTGGGCGCGAGGCGCCGCAAGGAAGCGGTACGCGTCGGAGAGCATCACCAAGGCGCGATGGTCCCGGCGGATGCGGCGGTGCTTGATCGTGGAGAGCGCATCATCAACGCCGACGACGCCGAAGAAGATGAGAAAGGCGCAGCCGATGAGCAGTGCGATCGGTAGATCGGTGCCGGTGATGATCATGGTTGTCCCCTGCCCTAGCGCCCTAGACCCGCACGCCCCGGCTAGGGCACCGGGGGGCGGGGGTGTTCGGAACAACCCGAACAGTTCGGAGTTAACCTGACACCGAACATCAATGTCAAGGAAGTTCCGAACATGAGCATCGTTGCGACGCTGCTGGACAAAGCACGAACCCGGCGCGGAGTACCGACAGACATGGCCTTAGCCGAACGGCTGGGCCGGTCAAGGGCGGTGGTCAGCGAGTGGCGCGCGGGCAAGAGTTACCCGGACGAAGACCTGATTTGCGCGCTCGCAGAGATGGCCGGGGACGACCCCGGGGAATGGCTACTGGCGATCAAGGCGGTCCGAACGGACGGCCGCGCTGGCAAGGTCTGGGCAGCTCTCGCCCAGAGGCTGGGCACCGCCACGGCGGTGCTGTTATGCGCAATCGGGATCGGGTTCGCGACCCCGGCGAAATCCTCGGAAATCAACGGCTTAGCGCGTGTCGGCGCGGTTGGCCATTCGGGCGTCTGTATATTATGTCATTGAGGCTGGCGGCCACGCTGGGCTACTACGCCGGCATCCTGCGCCTGCTGCTGGAACGTCTCTTGCCACCCAGCAAGCTCCCCAAGGACCGAGGAGCGATCGACGCATGTCAGATGCTGTGAGCGGCACCGGAAACCACACATTCGCGGGCTGGCGCTTCACCGAAAGCGGCCGGTATCTGGTCAGTCCTGCCGGCGAACAGATGACCGCCGAACGTCTCAGCGGCCTGCTATGGCGCGACCAGATGGAGCTGCGCCGTGCAGGCTTCGCGTCCAGGCGCAAGGCCGAAGCCGGCACCCGTGGCCGCCAGTACGGCGCAAAGGTCAAGGTCGTGGTGGTCGAACTTGACGACTGGCGCGAACGGCACTTCGGCCGCGCTGGCTGATGCTCGATCGAGCGTTCTATCGGTGCGACAAATCTGCGACGCCGGCGGACCGATTGTCCTATGGGCGAGAAAAAACGTTCGAGCGGTTTTCGGTGGTGGATGGCGGCCCCGAGCTGGGGCCGGCATCGGTGGTCCGATCTGCAATGGAGCGGACCTGCTACAGGCGCGGGTGTGGCGTTATCCGCAGGGGTTCCCCCTGCACCCGACGGCTACGCGCCCACGTGCTCGACAGCTACGCGCGCCATACCTCCGCACAATCCGGCACCGGCCGCACTTAGGTCCGTGATCCGCTCGCCATTCATGCTGCCGCGCAATCGGGGATAGTTCGCGAGCATCGTTTGTATGAAGGAATCAATCTTTCCTTCCAAGACGGCCAAGTCGCTTCGATGTGCGAGCGCATTTCTAGCCTCATTGAGCTTCTCGACGCCACTCCATAAGTGCGTTTCATGGCCGTCAATAGCGCGCGCAAGATGGTACTTCTGCGTAAACGAAAGACGAGCCCTCCGAGCTATTTCTGGCTTCTTGCAAACGGAAAGAACTATCTCGTCGAGAAGTTCTTCGATCATTAGATGCTGCTTCAAGAGCAAAGAAGCGTAAGGGTTTTCCTCGGCATATCGCTCGAAAAACTGTCTCGCACGCTCATCACGGACGGGGTCTTCATCTGCCATCGCTCGATCCTCCAAGTAGCAAGAAGCAAAATCAGCGCCACGAGTCATCGGCAATTGGAGGCCACGTACTCGTCCCAGCTGCGGCGTGTCTCGATTGAATGGCTACCACGCGTCGGGCGAGTAGCTGCCATGTTGCGATCGCGAGTCTGCTTGGCAGCGTCGCAGCGCCCTACCGACGAACCTACCGATGCAGCGGCTGCGGCATTGTTCGCAGCCCTCAGCTCAGCGTCGCGCTGATTCGTGGCTTGAATCGAGTTGTAGACGCGCCAGCGCTCCGAGTTGGGCGGCGGCGTGTACGTGCCGTGCTGCCATGTCTTGGCAGGCTCCTGGCCACTGGCGCACGGCTCGGACTGATAGGCCACTTCTTTGCCCTTGACGCACTTGTAGACCTGCTGCGCCTGCGCACCGGCCGGGATTAGGGCCAGCACCAGCGCCCAGTGTCGAACGTCCATGATTCACCCCCTGTGGGGCGAATCATAGCGCTAGAGAGCGCCGACGCGGGTGGTGGACGATGCGACCTCGGGGAACGTGCCCTGCGCGCGATCCTGACTGCCGAGCAGCACCCCTGCCCCATGGTCCTCCCGCGGCCGCTGTGCGACCGCTGGGGCGGTCTGCTGGCGCTCTTGTGCTGGCTCCCGCTCGACTTCCTGACGCGGAGCCTTGAACGGATTGTAGGGCTCGCCCCAGCGCGCTACGTCGCGGCACACGTCATCACGGACAACGACGCGGGTGTTTTGCTCGGTGACGCACCGACAGCTGTTCTCTGTGCTCATGCAGTACATGTGCGGATCGGACTTGAAGTCCCGGCCGATGTAGCCAGGTGCCGACCACGGCACATCGGCGACCAGTGGTGTGATTGCCTCTACATATTCCTCGCCTGTCCGGACCGCTGCCCTAGGTGAGCCCCCTGCCGACGCCGAGGCCGTGGGCTTCGCTGACGCCGCCGCAGGCGGCGTCTTGCTCATGCCCTCGGCCTCGTTCGACTGCATGTAGGCTTTCCAGAACAGCATGCCGAACACGCCCAGGAACAGCATCAGCGCCAACGGGCCGACGATCAGCACCTTTTTGAGCAGGGCCGGCATCCGGTACTTGACCGTGTGCAGCTCGGCGCTCTTGTAGAACTTGAAGTACTTCTCGGGAAGCGACCACTTTTCGTGGTCATAAAGTCCTTTCACCCGCTTGAGGCCCATGCGGACCTCATCCATCACCTGATGGTTGCGGAAGATGAAGGTCTGGTTCTTGCCGGACTGCCGCAGCAGATGCTCATGGAAGCCAACGAGGCCGCGCAGGTGCGTGTCCAGGTAGTTCGGCTGCTGTGTGGCCAGCACGAGGCGCACGCCGCTGTGGCGGATCGTCTCCATGGCGCTGATGTACTCGGGCACCTCACCTGCGCGCCGTGCGCGGAAATACTGCTGGGCTTCGTCAACGAACAGCACCGCACCGGCAGGTAGGTCCCGCCACTTGGTCGGGTCTTCCCACGGCGTGATGCCGGGCACGCTGATGCCGTTGATATTGCAGGTGTAGACGTGTTCGCCCTTCTCTACCAGCTCCACAATGCGCTGCGTCATGCGCAACGACTTGCCGGAGCCGGGCAGGCCAGTCAGCAGGGAAATTGAAGCGGTATCACCGATCACAGCGGCGGCTCGTACTTGCGGGACAAGAACACGCGCTGCACGCCTTGGATGCCGTAAGCGCTCAGAATGATCGAGATAGCTGTGTCCAAGCCAAGCGCATGCACCCAGTTGGCGGCCACCGCCGGCACCATGTTCCAGGCATTGACGGCCTGATCGATCAGCGGGTCGTAGACGAATGCCTTTGCTGCGAATCCGAGGCCGAGCGCACTCAGGCACTTGCCGACCCACAGCGCCAAGCGCGCTTTCATCACCGTGTTGAGCATGCCAGCAAGGGCGCCCAACAACGGACTGTCGAATGAAGGAAAGATGCTCATTACAACCTCGCGAGGATCCAGAACGCGGCCACCATGGCCGATGCGATCACGATGGTCTTGATGACCGAGAGAACGCTGTACCAGCTCTGCGGGACCTGGAACGTCTGACCGCCCTCGAAGATCTCGACCGACGGAATCAGGTCGCCGCCGCCACCGATGCTCAGCTTGCCGGTATCGAAGCTCGGCGTCGGTGCTCCGTCGCTGGCCCACAGACCGCCGATTACGCCCGCTTCGTCATCGCCCTGGCCGCCGTTGGCACCTGCCTGGGCATCAGCTTTCAGTTCGCAGCGACGACGCCAGTCGCGCAGCAACAGCGAGTACTCCTCAGCCTTGCATGACTTGCCAGCGCACACGGGCACGTCCCCTGCCCCGCACGATTCGCTATCGGTGATTTCGTTGCCTTTGGTGTTGCAGTCGATGCGCCAAGTGATCTTGAGCTGTAGGCACTTCAACGTGTCACCCGTGCAGACCGGCGGCGTCTCACAGTTGCCGCTTTCGGTGGCGGAATCCTTGCCCTCTTCCCCCGCCTTGCCGCCGGCGCCGGTTCCAGTACCGTTCCCGCTGCTGTTGCCTGAGCCATCGGCCTTGTTATTGCCTGTCGAATTCTTCGATGTTCCAGCGGCGACCGTCGTGTAGTTGGTGACGTTGCTGGTCTTGCAGCCGCTGTGCGTGCAATGCGTCACCTGATGGCCTTCGGTGCGTTGCCAGTCCTTATCCGGAATCTTCACGTCAGGCGGAAGAACAGGACGGTCCTTCTCTGACTTGCGTTGAGCATGCTCGCCGTCGGTCTTGGCGCCCTCTTCATCCGGCGCCCAACAGAACGTTTTGCCCGTGCTGGCCGTTGCGCAGTAGTTGCCGTCTGGCCTCATGCATGCAGTCTGACCACTGCCCAAGGCTGTGCACTCCGGGGTCTTGGGCTCGGTCTCCTTCTTCTTGTCGCGGTTGGCATCGATCGGCGCATTCGAGTCATTGCGCACGGAACACACTTCACCCGTGTATGAGCGATCAACGACGCCGTAGATGGTGATTCCGCCCGTCTGCGCAGTGACTTGCCGACCGACGAGCCGGCAGCCGCCGTAGCACTCACTGGGCGGTTGTGCGAGCCCTGGCTGCATGTCGCCGGGGGGATAGGTCGCGTTCCGCTTGGTGCAGTCGTCCGCGTAGTAGTGATAGCCGCAGAATCTGTCCACGATGTTGCCGGTATTCGGATGCCGGATACTCGCCTTGCAGTGATATCGCCTGCTGGACGTCAGATGCACGCATTCGGGTTGATCCTTCCATTCCCACGGCGGCGTCGGAGGTACTACGGCGGCCAGCCTCCCCTGGCACGACATCATGGCCTCACCCTGATCACAGTAAGGCGCCTTGTCGGGGCATCCATCGGTCGCGGCGTAGCTGGTGCGAAATGGCACCAGCCAGCAGGCCAGCATGATCAGCGCGATGCAGAGACGAGCGATCACCGCAGCCCATCCGCGATGATGTAGCCGCCGAGGGTCCACCAAATCAACAGAACAAGTCCGGTCATGTCGTAAAAAAGGGCGGGTTTCCCCGCCCTCCCCTTGTTGATGGTGGCTTACTTGCCACCGAGCAGGCCGAACGCCTTGAGGGTCCACTTGCCCGCGATGAACGCGGTGTAGATCAGGATGCCCGCGGCCAGCAGCGCGGCGATCGCAGCGAGGATCGTCGCGGGATCGAAGCTGACGGTCGTGCCAGCGAACGCCGGCAGGGAGGCGGCGGCCACCGAGCCACCGAAGATGGCGGCGCGGGCGCGGGTACCGATGTGGAACAGCTTGGTGCGGAGGTTGGTCTTCATTCGTCTTCTCGGTTCTTGGGGATGAGCAGCCGCATGGCTGCGAGCAGGATCAGGCCACCAGCGATTGCAGGACCCACGGTGTTGGCCTGTTCCACCGTGGGCAGTACGTCCACCCAGCTGGGCAATTCCAGCCAGGCGGTTTGCACGCATGACCCGTCCTCAGCCGGCACGGGATCGATGCAGGTAAGGACGCGGGACATGGATCAGGACGCCTTGGCGGCCGGCTTGGTCGGCTCGGCAGGGCGCAAGGTGCGCTTGCGGGACAGCTCGAGGCGGCCGTACTGGCCCGGAACCACGTCGGCGGTGACGTCCCAGACCAGCGTTGAGCCGACCGGGAAACCATCGTTCGGGCTGTCTACCTCGATTTCAGTAGGCAGCATCATGCCGGGCTTGCTCATCGTCGCCGGCTGCGCGAACACCTGACGCTGACCACCAGCCTTCATCGTGACGTAGCGGGATTCGACGGCGCCGGTGATCGTGATGGTCGGTGCGTTGATCATTTCCATGGTTCTTCTCTCTTCTCTTCGTGGTTAGCCCGTAGGCGGTCGGTTGGTTCGTGCACTCCGGACGCAGGTATAGGGTCAAGAATGGAGAGCCCGTTTCCGCGCTCGCCTTCCGTGGTTCCCTTCCCTGCCGCGTCTGCTTGCAAACTGTCCGGAGGTGGCGGTTTTCTGGTGTCGCAGCCCGCCAGCTGCCCTTGCTGCGCTACCCGCGTGTAGCCCGGTAGCGGTGGTACCCATCGCCCGAAATTCGCGGAGAAATCGACCTCTCCGTCTTTCGTGACGTACTTGCTTACGTAGTCCGCGACGTCTGCCTGCGAGCGCGGGCGTTCGATGCGGTTGAACCCGAATTCCTGTAGCCACCAGCGATGCCAGGACGACACGCGTATGAGGTCCCAGAGGTCGCCGGTCGGCGCGCTGATGAGCGCGTGGAAGTGCAGGCGACCGTCCTTGTGGAACTCTTGGCCGAGCGCCCATTGCAGGCCGGAATGCCATCGCTTGCCCCAGCTGTTGCCGTATAGCTCGCGGTTGATGCTCGACACGAAGAAGCGGAAGCCTTTCTGTGCGGCTTCCGGGTGCATCCCACCGCTTGCTGCCGTGCGCGCGACTTCGCGCAGCTGTCCGGTGTGCTTGTCGGTGAACCGCTTTGTGGGGCGAAAAGTGAAGGTGCCGAAGACGTGCGCGGGATAGCGCGATAGCAGCTGTGCCCAGGCGCTTGCGACCGTTGTGTCCCGCGTGCCGTAGAGCTCGGGTTGGTCCGGCAGTTCGCGGTGGCCATCCGACACGTCACGGCGCCTCGCCTTGCCGAATCGCAGCATTCAGCGCGTGGCACTCGGCCAGCTCGTACAGCGCGGCATCGCGGATAAAGCCCCAGAACTGGCGCTTGGAGCGCGAGAGGCGAACCGGGAACAGGTCAGTGGAGGTGTGCAGGGAGAGCACAGCCTCTGCGTGTTCCAGGGCGATGCGTGCGCCTCGCTCGGCGTCGGTGATGCGGCTCATTCCTCGCACTCCGCATCAACGCCTGTCAGCTGTGCGGGAGTGAGCCGCGTGCATTCGACACAACGGCTATCGGGCGCCAGCCACCAGACGCGGGATTCGCACTCGTAACAGCAGAGCGGCGGCAGGTCGTGGCACACGCGGCTCACCGGAACCTCCGCAGGTACGGGAGGGCGAACGGCGCGAAGATCAGAGCCAGCACAAGCAGCGCGAATGCGACGGGCGGGTAGAAGACGAACAAGACGACCACCGCCGCAATGAAAACGAGCCAGTTCATGCGGTGACCTGCGCGCGGTGAGCTTCGAGGAAGTGGTACGCGTCGGAGAGCAGCTGGACGCGACGACGCTCCGATGCCAGACGCTGGTCTGCGCGATCACCGGCGTAGGTAAGCACGGCACCAAGGAAGACGCCGGCCATGACGAATAGGAGGCCGCCAGCGAACGGAAGCGCCCAGTTCGGGTCGATGGATGCGAGCGCGATCATGGCCGCGCCCCGATGAGCGCGATACGGGCCTCAATGGCTGCATCCCAGCGTGCGACCTCACGCATTGCGCCCCAGGAGAGCGCGACCTTGCGCGCCTCGATCAGCTGCCAGAGTTTCATTGGTTGTCCCCTATCCCCTGCCCTAGCGCCCTAGACCCGCGCGCCCCGGCTAGGGCACCGGGGGGCGGGTGTGCTCAACGCCGTTGAGCACAGGGCACTGTATAAAGGGGTTGAACGCGACTGTCAACGGGGTTGAACGATGCAAACGGTCACGGACTTGATCGACACGGCCAGGAAGGCCCTTGGTGTGACGAGTGATGCCGAGTTCGCAAGGCAGCTCGGGGTGTCACGCGGCACCATTGCGAACTGGAAATCTGGCTACTCGCTGCCAGACACAGTGATGTGCGCCACCCTCGCGGGTTTGACCGGCGAGCCGCTGGCCAAGGTGCTCGGAATCGTTGGAGAAGCGCGAGCAGTGAGCCGCGAAGAAAAAGCCGTCTGGCGGAAGCTGGCGACGACGGCTTTGATTGCACTATGCGCAATCGGAATCAGTCTGCCGATGGGTGCAAAAGCCCAGCAAAATAAGGCTTCGGTGGTGGTTGGCTCTCAGGCCAATTCCAGCGGTCTGTATATTATGTAATTGTCTGGTTGGCTGTTCGGTTCGGTCTTTCTCAATCGCTACGGCGCCGCTGCCATGACCAGCTCCAAGCCGTTCTCGATCCAGCGCTGCGCCTGCGGCCGTTGTTGCACACGTGCACTAGAGTGACTGCAGTTCCCGATCACCCCGCTGGCGCTGCTCCTCGGGCATCAGCTCGGGTTGCTGCTGGACATCGGGTTCGGCGACGGGCGCTGGTTGCAGGCCGGTGCCCGGGCCTTCCGGAACGTCCACGTATGGCAGGCGCAGGCGTTCGCTGGTCATGCGGCGGATGCGGTTCGTCAGCTGTGGGCTTTCGTTGATGGCCTGGCCATAGCTGGGGATGATGTCTTTCAGCCGCTCCTGCCAGCCCGCGTCCATCTGTTCGGGGAACGCCTTGGCGAGCAGGCTGAGCATGATCGGCGGCGAGGTGGATGCGCCCGGCGATGCGCCCAGCAGTGCGGCGATCGTGTGGTGCTGGTCGGCGACGATTTCCGTGCCGAACTCCAGGCTGGTCGTGCCGGTTTCCGGATTGCGCTTGATGATCTGGACGCGCTGGCCCGCGGTCACCAGCTCCCAGTCGCCACGTCGGGCGTTGGGGAAGTACTTGAGCAGCTCGGCCTGGCGGCCCTCGTCGTCCAGCCGCGCCTGCTGCAGGAGGTAGCTGACCAGGTCGAGGTTCTCCCGGCCGACCGACACCATGCCGGCGACGTTGTGCTGGTTGACCGACGAATACAGGTCGAACCAGGAGCCTTCCTTCAGGAAACGCGTGCTGTACAGCGCGAACGGGCCGAACAGCACCACCGGCTCGCCGTCCAGCCGGCGTGCGTCGATGTGTGGCACGGACATCGGCGGCGAGCCGGTGTCGGCCATCCCGTATACCTTCACGCGATGCCGGTTGGCGATCTCCGGCGAGCGGAACGCGAGGAACTGTCCGCCCACCGGAAAGCCGCCATAGTTGCGTGCTTCTGGAATGCCCGAGGCCTGCAGCAGCGGAAGCGCGGCACCACCTGCGCCAATGAACACGAACCGCGACTTGATCGTGCGGTCCTCGCCGCTGGCCAGGTCGCGGACGGTGACGTTCCAGGTCCTGTCCTCGTTCTGGTTCAGGGCCCGGACTTCGTGCTGCAGATGCAGTTGGAAACCGGGCTGGCGCTGCAGCGCGTGGGTCAGCTGGGTGGTGATGACGCCGAAGTTCACATCGGTGCCCAGCGGCATGTAGGTCGCGGCGACCTGCTGATGCGGATCCCTTCCCTCCATGACCAGCGGCGCCCACGCCTCGATCCGGGCGCGGTCGGTGGTGAATTCCATCCCGTAGAACAGCGGGTTCCTGACCAGCGCGGCATGGCGCCGACGCAGGTAGTCGATGCGGTCTTCGCCCCAGACGAAACTCATGTGCGGCGTTGCATTGATGAAGTCGCCCGGCTCGCCGAGGCGCCCGGTTGCGACCTGATGGGCCCAGAACTGGCGCGAGACCTCGAACTGCTCGGCGATGCCGACCGCACGCGTGGTTTCGATCGTCCCATCCGGCAGTTCCGGCGTGTAGTTGAGCTCGGCGAACGCCGAATGACCAGTGCCGGCGTTGTTCCACCCGTTCGAGCTCTCCAGCGCGACGTCGTCCAGACGTTCGTACAGATGCATCGTCCAGCCTGGCTCCAGCTCTTGCAGCAGCGTGGCCAGGGTGACGCTCATGATGCCGCCGCCCACCAGGACCACATCCACCGGCTGCGCGTTTTCGGCATCCGGTGGCGCGGGCCGGTACAGCGGCCAGTACAGGAAAAGCACCGCAGCGGCGACCAGCGCCAGCACCAGGGTGGCGACGTACTTCAGGAAGCGTTTCATGGCTCACTCCGTTGGCGACGGTGCTCTGCCCCGCTCGTCCGCTTCGCGCTGCGGGCCGGCCAAACGCCGTGCCATCAGCGGAAAAATCGGGCGGAGTCCGTGTTCAGCCGCAAGGCGCGCGCCAGCCGCAGGTGTCCTGCGTGCGTCGGCGCATCGGGTGGACGCCGCACTGTGGCACGCGGAAGATGCAGGGCGCGTGCAGTCACGGCCTGAGCATGTCGTGTGGTGTGCAGGGCCTGGATCAGCCTTCCGGATCAGACGCCGGCAGTGCGCGCGACAGGAACGCATGCGCCAGTGCGATCGCTTGGGCGTGGGTGGCGGCCTGCGATGCAGCGTTGCCGCACAGCGTTGCAAGCCGCTGCCGCCCCAGCTCCGTGCAGGCCGCCAGGAAGTCGTAATGCCCTGCCCCGGCGTGTTCGCTCAGGACCGCAGCCGGAACCAGACCGGCCAGCACGCGTGCATTGGTGGCGGCCGGGGCCACCGTATCCGCATCGCCCTGCATGATCCGCAGCGGCTGTTGCAGCCTGCCCAACGCCTCCTGGTCCAGCGCCTGCACCAGCGCAGGCGCCATCACGAACACCGCCCGCACGCCCACGAGCGCGTGATCGCCGGCGGCGCGGCGCATGAAGGGCGCCAGCGCCGGCGAGGTGGCCGCCTCCTGCCTGTCCCGTGCGCTGATGTGCGGTGTTTCCACCTGCGGCAGGCAGACACCATCGGCCGGATTGGCGGCGCAGAACCGTTCCAGCCGCGGCAGGTCGACCCGTGCGCCAGCCGCCACCAGGGCGGTGAACCCACCGGCGGAGAACCCGGCCGTCGCCAGCCGATCCATGTCCAGATGCGGCGCCAGTGCGTGGTCGTCGCGGACGGCCCGGAGTGCGGCGCCGAGGTCGCCCGCACGTTCCCAGGGCAAGGCGGCGCCGGCGGCCGTGAGTGGGTCCAGCGCCGTGTTGCCGGGATGGTCCACGGCGATGACCACATGGCCCAAGCGTGCCAGACCGGTACCGAACCAGGCCATCATCCGTGCGCTTCCGCCGTTGCCGTGCGACAGCAGGATGGTCGGGAAGCGGCCGGGAGCGACCGGCGCGTCCGCGGCGGCACGACCGCCGACGAACAGCGGCGATTCCGGTAGCCCGATCGTCAGGTCCCGTTCCACGAGTCCCGGGGGGGCCGGATACCACACCGTGTACCGCACCTCGGCACGGTGCTGCGCATCGCGCACCGCGGCAGGCTCATGGCGGGCCACCCCGTGGCGTTCGCCCACCGCGTGCGTCTGTGCCAGCAGGGGTTGCGGCATCGCGGACAGGCACAGTACCGCGGCGAACCAGCGGATCATCGATCGATTCATGGTGTTCCTTGTGGGAGGTCAGGCCAGCGGCAGCCAGATGTCGACGCCGCCAAGGCCGGTGGTGTCGTCGAAGCGCGCGTCGTAGCGCTCGAACTCGGGCGCGTCGGCCAGGACGAGGCCGGCCGCGGGCAGGTAGTCGTCGAGCAGCCAGAGCCAGGTCGCGCGGATCCCGGAAACGTGGCCCGCGTGGTGCCCGACCACGTAGCGCCTGGCGGGAACGCGGATCGCCTGCCAGTGCGATGGAAGCCGCGCGAACGAGGCGACCTCGATGCCGGCGATGTAGTCGAAGCTGCCATCCTCGTCGTCGTTGCAGCACACGCCGTAGGCGATGCCCTGCGGGCGCGGCGTCTGTGCCAGCAGCAGCTGCCACTGCGACGGGATGGCGGCGACCGAGGCGCCGCGGTGGCGGGCACCGACTCCGGCGACCAGCAGCGGACCGGCGTCGGCGATGCGCGGCGGATGCGTGCATGGCGTGGTGACGGCGTCCAGCGCGATCGCCTCGACCAAGGCGAGCCCCTTCAGCCCATGCTGGCGGACTTCTCCCGGCGTACGGCCGAACTGCTCGCCGAACGCGCGGGTGAAACTGCCATGCGAGGCATAACCGGCCGCCAGTGCGAGCGCGAGGATGCTGTCGGTACCATCGGCCAGCCGACGCGCCGCCTCGGTCAGGCGGCGGCCGCGAAGGTACCTGACCAGCGGTGTGCCGGTAGCCGCCTGGAACAGGCGCGAAAGATGGAAGGGCGACACGCCGACCGCCGCGGCGACGTCCGGCAGCGCGATGTCTTCTGCGAAGTGGCTCTCGATGTACCACAGTGCCCTGCGTGCCGCGTTCATGCCGTTGCCATCGATCGCTGTCCGAACCGATCCGAAGCGTAGCGGCTGCGATGGCACGCGCGCTTCGCAGTTCTTGCGCTGCGGCGTGGGTCAGCCGGCACCGGCCACGGTGCGGTGGGTCCACACGCCCAGCGCGGTCATCGTCAGCGAGCCGCCCAGGTGCAGCAGCGTTGTCGTCAGCGCGGTGCCGTACTGCTGGCGCAGCAGCATCTGCACCACCTCGGCCGAGAACGAGGAGAACGTGGTCAGGCCGCCGAGCAGGCCGGTCACGATGAACAGGCGCCATTCCGGCGGCAGATCCGGGCGTGCGACGAACCAGGCCATGACCACGCCGATCGCATAGCCGCCGATCAGGTTGGCGGCCAGGGTTCCCAGCGGAATCGCGCCGTGGCGCGGCGAGTTGAGCCACAGGCCCAGCCCCCAGCGCAGCCACGCGCCGATCGCGGCACCGGTGCCCACCGCCAGGAACGATCCGAACAGCTGGCCCATCGTGCGTTCCTCAGTCGGCGTCGCCGCGGGCGCGGCGGCGGGCATCGCGCAGGCGGTCGAGCTTGTCCTTCAGTTTGATCTCCAGGCCACGCTCGACCGGTTCGTAATAGACGCGCTCACCCATCGCATCGGGAAAGCCGGTCTGGTCCAGCGCGATGCCGCCATCGGCATCGTGGTCGTACTGGTAATCCTTGCCGTAGCCGAGTTGTTTCATCAGCCTGGTCGGCGCGTTGCGCAGATGCAGCGGCACCTCCTGGGTGCCGTACTGGCGCACGTCGGCCTTGGCCTGGTTGAACGCCTTGTAGGCGGCATTCGACTTGGCCGTGCTGGCCAGATAGATCGCGACCTGGGCCAGGGCAAGATCGCCCTCGGGGCTGCCGAGGCGTTCGTAGGTATCCCAGGCATCGACCGCCATCTGCAGCGCACGCGGGTCGGCCAGGCCGATGTCCTCGACCGCCATCCGGGTCAGCCGGCGCGCCAGATAGACCGGATCGCATCCGCCGTCGAGCATCCGCGTCAGCCAGTACACGGCCGAGTCGGGATTCGAGCTACGCACCGACTTGTGCAGCGCCGAGATCTGGTCGTAGAACTGCTCGCCGCCCTTGTCGAAGCGACGCGTGCGGTCGGCCAGCACCTGCAGCAGGGTCTGTTCGGTGATCCTGCCCTCCTCGTCCGCGGCCAGTTCGGCGGCGATCTCGAGCAGGGTCAGGGCGCGGCGCACGTCGCCATCGGCGGCGCCGGCGATCTCGCGCAGCAGGTGCTCGGGCGCGTCGATGCCCTGCCCGCCCAGCCCGCGTTCGGTGTCGTCCAGTGCGCGATGAAGGGCCACCATCACGTCGTCAGCCGACACCCCTTCCATCACGTGCACGCGGCAGCGCGACAGCAGTGCCGAGTTCAGTTCGAACGAAGGATTTTCGGTCGTGGCACCGACGAAGATGATGCTGCCGCGTTCGATGTGCGGCAGGAACGCATCCTGCTGCGCCTTGTTGAAGCGGTGCACCTCGTCGACGAACAGCACGGTGCGGCGGCCGGTATCGAAACGCTGGCCGGCCTCGGCCAATACCTGGCGCACATCGGGCAGGCCGGACAGCACCGCGGAGATCGCACGGAACTCGGCGTCGGCGTACTGGGCCAGCAGCAGCGCCAGCGTGGTCTTGCCGCAGCCCGGCGGCCCCCACAGCACCATCGAATGGATGCGCCCGCCCTCGACCGCACGCCGCAGCGCCGAACCCGGCGCCAGCAACCGGCGCTGGCCGACCATCTCGTCCAGGGTGCGCGGGCGCATGCGCTCGGCAAGCGGACGCATCGCATCACGCTGCGCGGCGATGCCGGCGCTCAGCAGGTCATCGGATCGGGGCGACGGAGTGGAGCGGGGTCTGGGCACCTGCGCATTGTACTGCCGGTGCCCTCGCCCGCTGTGGTCTTACTCGCCGACGACGTCGACATCCTTGCCCGGGGTGAAGCGGAAGGTATCGGCAGCGAAGCTGGGATTGCGGCGCCAGCCTTCGAAACTGATCAGGGTCTTCTGCCCGACCAGGTCCAGCACTTCCATGCGGGCCAGGCCCTGCGCGCCGAAGCCCAGACGCGCCATCTGGAAGTTGGTCTCGGCATCGACCTTCGGCGACAGGGTCAGCCACTGCAGGCCGTCACTGGCGGTCGCTTCCTGACTGACATCGAACTGCTTTTCCAGCCGTGCCGGATCGAACAGCGCCACCAGCGGGCTGTTGCGCTCTTCCTCGCCCTGCGGCTTGACCGTGGCCTGCTGCAGGTCGGGCTCGTAGATCCACACCTTGCTGCCATCGGCAACGATCAGCTGGGCGAACGGCTTCGTGTATTCCCAGCGGAACAGGCGTGGCGCAGACACGGCGACCTTGCCTGCACTGTTCTCCTTGGTGCGGCCATGGGCATCGACCACCTGCTGGGTGAACTGCCCCTCCAGGCCCTTCAGGCCGGTGGTGAACTTGACCAGTTCGTCGCGCGCACCAGCGAACGCGGTGCCGGCGACCAGGCCGAGTCCGAGGACAGCGATGCGGGCGATACGGAAGGAACGATGCATGGGCGGCTCTTCGGATGCGGTGTTCGGATGCGCGCAGTGTGCCGCGACGAAGCTGAACAGGCGAGCCCTGCAGCATGAACCATGGGGGCGATGGCACTGCCCGTTCAGCCATCGGCCGCGCAGCTGGCGGTCACTGCGCGCCATGTCGGCACGAGATGGCGTTGGCGCCGGGGCCGGCCAATGCATTGCCAGCAGGAACGCACGATGCCTCGCCCATCCGCCCGCATCGCCGACACACGTGCAGCCGCGCGTGCCCGGTGGAGAGACGCGATTGCGGTCAGGCAGGGACGGCGACGGTCGACGCCTGGAGGGAGGATCGTGGACGGCCGCTGCTCGGCTGTATGGGAGACCGGCGCAGCGACGCGTCGAGCCCGCTGCGTCCGACATGCCTGCACTGCGCTCCGCAGCAGGTAACGTTGCTGCGGGGGCTCCCCGTCCCGACGGGGGCGCGCGGCACGTGAAGGTGGCGCGCCCGGTGCGCCGGATACCCCCTCAGTCGCGCGGTGGCGGCGGTGCAAGCACGCTGCGGTCGCCGTTGTGCTCGGGCGGGGTCACCACGCCGGCGGCCTCCATCGCCTCGATCAGGCGCGCGGCGCGGTTGTAGCCGATCTTCAACCGGCGCTGCACGCCGGAGATCGATGCACGCCGGGTCTCGGTGACGATGCGCACGGCCTCGTCGTACAGCGGGTCGGACTCGTCGCCGCCGCTGGCGCTCGACTCGGGCAGGCCGGTGGCGCCGACGACGGTGCCGTCGCCCATGGTCTGCACCTCGTCCAGCACGCCCTCGATGTACTCGGCCCGGCCGCTGGCCTTGAGATGCTCGACTACGCGATGGACTTCCTCGTCGGAGACGAAGGCACCGTGCACGCGCTCGGGCATGGCGGTGCCGGGCGGCAGGTACAGCATGTCGCCGTGGCCCAGCAGCGTCTCGGCGCCGGACTGGTCCAGGATGGTGCGCGAGTCGATCTTGGAGCTGACCTGGAACGCGATGCGGGTCGGGATGTTGGCCTTGATCAGACCGGTGATCACGTCCACCGACGGGCGCTGCGTGGCCAGGATCAGGTGGATGCCGGCGGCACGGGCCTTCTGCGCCAGACGTGCGATCAGCTCCTCGACCTTCTTGCCGACGATCATCATCATGTCGGCGAATTCGTCGATGAAGATGACGATGTACGGCAGCGGTTCGAGCTCGCGCGGCGCCTCGCCCAGTTCCGGGTTCGGCTTGAACAGCGGGTCCATCAGCGGCTGGCCGGACTCGGCCGCGTCGCGCACCTTCTTGTTGAAGCCGGCCAGGTTGCGCACGCCGACCGCGCTCATCAACTTGTAGCGGCGCTCCATCTCGGCCACGCACCAGCGCAGGCCGTTGGCGGCCTCCTTCATGTCGGTGACCACCGGCGCCAGCAGGTGCGGGATGCCCTCGTAGACGCTCAGCTCGAGCATCTTCGGGTCGATCATCAGCATCCGCAGGTCCTGCGGTGTGGCCTTGAACAGCAGGCTCAGCACCATCGCGTTGACCGCGACCGACTTGCCCGAACCGGTGGTGCCGGCGACCAGCAGATGCGGCATGCGCGCCAGGTCGGCCACCACCGGCTGGCCGCTGATACCCTTGCCCAAGGCCAAGGTCAGCGGGCTGGCGGACTTGTCGTACTCCTTGGAGTCCAGCAGTTCGGTCAGGTAGATCATTTCCCGGCGGGTGTTCGGGATCTCGATGCCGATCACCGACTTGCCCGGGATCACGTCGACCACGCGCACCGACTTCACCGACAGGCCGCGGGCGATGTCCTTGTCCAGCGAGCTGATCTGGCTGACCTTCACGCCCGGCGCCGGCTCCATCTCGAAGCGGGTGATCACCGGGCCCGGCTGGGCTTCCTTGACCTCGACGTCGATCCGGAAGTCCTTGAGCTTGAACTCGATCTGCCGCGACAGCGTTTCCAGCGTCTGCTCGTCGTAGCCCTTGGGCTGCGGCTTGGGCGGATCGAGCAGCGACAGCGACGGCAGGCCGGTGCCTTCGGCATCGACGCCGGCGAACATCGGGATCTGCTGCTCGCGCTTGGCCCGCTCGCTCTTCTCCACCACCGGCGCCGGCGGTGGCTCGATCTTCACCGGCTCGCGCTTGGCGCGCTGCACGGCTTCGGTCTTGCGCACTTCCACGCGCTCTTCGCGCATGTCGCGCGCGCGCTTCCAGTCCTCGGCCTGCTGGGTCTTGCGGCGCAGCAGGTCGGGCAGTTTGAGGATGCCCGCGCCGATCTGCTCCATGACCTTGAACCACGACAGGCCGGTGGCCAGCGTCACCGAGATCAGCAGCAGCACCACCAGGAACAGGTTGGCGCCCAGGTCGCCGAAGCCGCTGGTCAGGGATTTGCCGACCAGCTGGCCGATCACACCGCCGGCGTCGGTCACGTCGCGCGCACCGGTGCTGCCGAGCAGGCGCACGTGCAGGAAGCCGGTACTGGCAATCAGGAAGCCGACGATGCCGGTCAGCCGCAGCGCCGGGCCCAGCTCGTCCTCCTCGGCCAGGCCGAACAGCGCGATCCAGGCGACCGCGCCGAGGATCAGCGGCAGCAGGAACGCGCTGTAGCCGAACAGCTGGCGCAGCACGTCGGCGATCCATGCGCCCGCCTTGCCACCGAGGTTCTCGATCGGCGCGACCACGCTGCCGCTGTGCGACCAGCCCGGATCCTGTACCGAATAGGTGAACAGGCAGGCCAGCAGATACAGCAGCAGCGGCGCCACCACGATCAGCGACAGGTCGCGCCACAGGCGTTGCCGCCCCGGACTGGGCGCGCCTTTTTCGGGGCGGTCCTTGCCGCCACCACGCGTGGACTTGGAGCGTTCCGTCAGTGCCTTGGCCACCGTCTACCCGGATCTGGAATCTTTCGCAGGAATGCGATGTTACGCGTTGATATTAAACGACTCGCTCACGCGTCGCCTAGCGTGGCCGGTAGTGGTCGGGTGCATCGCGTGCGGGCCTGCCGGCCGGCACGCCCGGGTTGATTCACCCGTGCATGGCCGCCACTCTATGCGGCTCACGGCACGCTGCCTTTCCCCTGCGAACGACTATACATGACCGCCACCAAGCACTCGCGCCTGTTGATCCTCGGCTCCGGCCCCGCCGGCTGGACCGCTGCCGTCTACGCGGCGCGGGCCAACCTCAAGCCGGTCGTGATCACCGGCCTGCAGCAGGGTGGCCAGCTGATGACCACCACCGAAGTCGACAACTGGCCCGGCGATGCGCACGGCCTGATGGGCCCGGACCTGATGACCCGGATGCAGGCCCATGCCGAGCGTTTCGAAACCGAGGTCATCTTCGACCACATCCATACCGCCGACCTGTCGCAGCGTCCGTTCCGGCTGAGCGGCGACAGCGCCGAGTACACCTGCGATGCGCTGATCATCGCCACCGGTGCGACCGCAAAGTACCTGGGCATCCCGTCCGAGGACCTGTTCAAGGGCCGCGGCGTGTCCGCGTGCGCCACCTGCGACGGCTTCTTCTACAAGGACCAGGACGTGGTCGTGGTCGGTGGCGGCAACACCGCGGTGGAAGAGGCGCTGTACCTGTCCAACCTGGCCCGCAAGGTCTATCTGGTCCACCGCCGCGACACCCTGCGCGCGGAGAAGATCATGCAGGACAAACTGTTCGCCAAGGTCGCCGCCGGCAAGATCGAGACGGTCTGGCGCCACGAGGTGGACGAGGTCCTGGGCAACGACATGGGCGTGACCGGCGTGCGGGTGAAGTCCACCCTCGATGGCAGCACCCGCGACATCGAGGCGCCGGGCTTCTTCGTGGCGATCGGCCACCACCCGAACACGTCCCTGTTCGATGGGCAGCTGGCGATGAACAACGGCTACCTGGAAATCCGCTCGGGACTCGGCGGCGATGCGACCCAGACCTCGGTCGAGGGCGTGTTCGCCGCCGGCGACGTCGCCGACCAGCATTACCGCCAGGCGATCACCTCGGCCGGCTTCGGCTGCATGGCCGCGCTGGACGCCGAGCGCTTCCTCGACAAGCAGGGCGGCTGAGCTCTTCCGGTCGCCTGCCGTGGACACGCTGCCGATCACGCAATGCCTGTTCCGCGGCAGCCGGCTGGCGGCGTTCCTCGTCGTCCGCTGGTAGGGGCGCTGCCGCGATGACGGGCAATCCGACCGCCGACGTCCGCTGGCTGCAGGGACTGGACGAGGTGCCGGCTGCGGCCTGGGACGCCCTGCACGACGGGGCCAACCCGTTCGTCGCCCATGCCTTCCTGGCCGGGCTCGAGCAGCACGGCTGCCTGCGGCCGGACTGGGGCTGGACCCCGCACCATCCAACGCTGTGGGAAGGCGGCCGGCTGATCGCGGCGGCGCCGGGTTACCTGAAGACCAATTCGCACGGCGAGTTCGTGTTCGACCATGCATGGGCCAATGCCTATGCCAGGCATGGACTGGACTACTTCCCCAAATGGCTGGGGGCGGTGCCCTACTCGCCGGTGACCGGACCCAGGCTGCTGGCCCGCGACATGCACGCGCGCCGGCAACTGCTGTCTGCCATCGTCGCCGGAGCCGCGGCGGCCGGGGTCTCGTCGGCCCACGTCAACTTCCATGAGGAAGACGAGGACCTCGCCTTCGACGAGGCGTGGATGCCACGTCGCGACGTCCAGTACCACTGGCGCAACCCCGGCCACTGGCGGAACTTCGACGACTACCTGGGCGCGATGGACCATCGGCATCGCAAGAACATCCGCCAGGAGCGGGCCAGGGTGGCGCGGGGAGGCATCAGCTTCCGCCGCCTGCACGGCGACGAGGCCGGAGACGCGGAGCTGGCGGCCATCCATGGCTTCTACCTGCAGACCTTTCTGGAATACGGCAATGCGCCGGCGCTGAGCCTGGCCTTCATCCATCACCTGGCGCGCACGATGCCGCGGCAGGTGCTGATCATCCTGGCCTGCCACCAGGACCAGCCGGTCGCCGGCGCCCTGTGCCTGCGTGGCGGCGACACGCTCTACGGCCGCTACTGGGGTGCCAGCGTCGCCCTGCCCGGCCTGCATTTCGAGACCTGCTACTACCAGGGCATCGAGTACTGCCTGGAGCAGGGTCTGGCGCGCTTCGAGCCCGGCGCCCAGGGCGAGCACAAGATCGCACGCGGCTTCCTGCCCACCCTGGTCCGCAGCCGTCACTGGGTCGCGGCTCCCGCCTTCCGCGAGGCGCTGACGCAGTGGTGCGCCGAGGAGGTCGCCATAACGCAGCAGCATGCGCGCATCCTGGCCATGCGCTCCCCCTTTCGTGATCCGCCGCCATGAAGCGCCCCACCCTGCTCACGCCCGATCCGGCCGAGCCGTTCCCGTCCGCGGCACTGGCCGATACCGACGGCCTGCTTGCGGTCGGCGGCGACCTGCACCCCGGCCGGCTGCTCAACGCCTATCGCGGTGGCATCTTTCCGTGGTTCGGCGACAACCAGCCGATCCTGTGGTGGTCTCCGGATCCGCGCATCGTGTTCCGCACCGACGGCGTGCGCCTGTCCTCGCGCTTCCGGCGCGGGCTGAAGCGTTGCAACTGGCAGGTCCGCGCCGATACCGCGTTCGACCAGGTGATCCTGGCCTGCGCCCGCAGCCCGCGTCCCGGCCAGGGCGGGACCTGGATCACCGAGGAGATGATCGGGGCCTACCGCTACCTGCACCGGCTCGGCCACGCCCACTCGGTGGAGGTGTTCGACGGGGATCGCCTGGTCGGTGGCATCTACGGCGTTGCGGTCGGCCGGGCCTTCTTCGGCGAGAGCATGTTCAGCGCCGCCTCGGGCGGATCGAAGGTCGCGCTGGCCGCGCTGGCCAGGACCCTGCACGGCTGGGGCTGGCCACTGATCGATGCCCAGGTCGAGAACCCGCACCTGTTGTCGCTGGGCGCCGAGCAGTGGCCGCGGGCCCGGTTCCTCGGCCTGGTCGGTGCCCTGGTGGACGCACCTGCGTCGGCAGGTCCATGGACGGAGCGGTTTGGCCGGATGTCCGCGGCGTCCCTGGCCGTTCAGCCGGGCCATTAACACATTTTTTGCAATGCCGGAAGGAATCGCGTAGAATTGCCGCCTTTAACCGCTCCGGCGCATATCTGAGATCGCATGTCGAAAGACGATTCCATCGAATTCGAAGGCACTGTCGCCGAGACCTTGCCGAACACCACCTTCCGTGTCCGTCTCGAAAACGGCCATGAAATCATCGCGCACATCTCCGGGCGCATGCGGAAGAACTACATCCGCATCCTGACCGGCGACCGCGTCAAGGTCGAGATGACCCCGTACGACCTGACCAAGGGTCGTATCACCTATCGCATGAAGTAAGACTTCGGCGATCGCGAAAAAGGGCAGCCCAGGGCTGCCTTTTTCGTTTGCACGCGTCGGCGGTGACCGGCGCGCGGCCGTATCGGCTCCTGGTCGCCCGGCTCAGCGCCGCGCGCGCCGCTTCGCGCTGGCGAACTCCTCTGCGCCGATGGTTTCGACCCCGCGCACCATGCACGTATCGCGATCGGTCTTGATCCGTGCCCCGCTCGCACAGAGGCGGCCGGCGGTGCCGTCGCTCAGGATGGTCACCCGCGATGCGCTCGGCAGCGAGCCGCATTCGTTGCGCAGCAGGACCCGGTAGTGATCGTCACCATCGCGCAGCAGGAAGCTCTGGGTGCTCCCCGCGCGCACGATTTCGTGGCCTGCCGCCAGGTCCACGCAGCCTTCGAGCGAGGAAGCGGGTGATGCGGCATTCGCCGCGAAGGCGGATGCGAGCAGGGCGGTGGCGGAGCAGAGGCGCAGGATGTTCATGAGCGTGGTGGCGTGTCGGTCCGGATCGGACCGGCATCCACACTAGCGGCGCCGTTCCATGGGCGGACCTGCCTGTGGTGCCCATGACCACCCGCACCCTGCCGACGGTCACCCTGCCCTCCGGCTGTCCGCTGCCGGCGCCGTTTCTGCCGCGCACATGCGAAGGGCGCCCTTCGGCGCCCTTCGGTCTTCTCGTACCGTGGCCAGACCCGGCCTTACTCCACCGTCGCCGGCAGCAGCCGCTCCGGCTCGGCCTGGGTCTCGACGAAAAGCTCGCCGTCGACCACGTCGACATTGACCCGGCCGCCGTCGACCAGCTTGCCGAACAGCAGCTCGTCGGCAAGCGGACGCTTGATCCTGTCCTGGATCAGGCGCGCCATGGGGCGTGCACCCATCAGCGGATCGAAGCCGTGCTGGGCCAGCCAGTCGCGCGCGGTCGGCGACGCGGTGAGCGCGACGTGCTTCTCGTTGAGCAGCATCTCCAGTTCGATCAGGAACTTGTCGACCACGCGCAGGATGTGATCGAAGCCCAGCGGCTGGAACTGCACCACCGCATCCAGGCGGTTGCGGAACTCCGGGGTGAAGCTCTTGCGGATCACTTCCATCGCATCGGTGGAGTGGTCCTGGCGGGTGAAACCGATCGAGCGCCGCGAGGCCTGGGCCGCGCCGGCATTGGTGGTCATCACGATCACCACGTTCTTGAAGTTGGCCTCGCGCCCGTTGGTGTCGGTCAGCACGCCGCGGTCCATGACCTGCAGCAGGATGTTGAAGATGTCCGGGTGCGCCTTCTCGACCTCGTCCAGCAGCAGCACGCAGTGCGGCGTCTTGACGATCTTCTCGGTCAGCAGGCCGCCCTGGTCGAAGCCGACGTAGCCAGGAGGTGCGCCGATCAGGCGCGACACCGAGTGCGGCTCCATGTACTCGGACATGTCGAAGCGGACCAGTTCGATGCCCAGCTGCAGCGCGAGCTGCCGGGTGACTTCGGTCTTGCCGACGCCGGTCGGGCCGGCGAACAGGAAGTTGCCGATCGGCTTGTCCGGGTTGGCCAGGCCGCTGCGGGCCAGCTTGATCGCCGACGCCAGCGTCTCGATGGCTGGATTCTGGCCGAAGATCACCATCTTCAGGTTGCGCTCCAGATGCTGGAGCACGTCCTTGTCGGTGGCGCTGACCTGCTTGGCCGGAATACGCGCCATCTTGGCGATGATCGTCTCGATTTCCTCGATGTCGATCAGTTCCTTGCGCTGGTCTTCGGGCAGCAGGCGCTGGCGCGCGCCCGCCTCGTCGATCACGTCGATCGCCTTGTCGGGCAGCAGCCGGTCGGCGATGTGCTTGACCGACAGGTCCACGGCCGCCTGCAGCGCCTCGTCTGCGTAGGTCACGCCGTGATGGGCCTCGTACTTGGGCTTGAGGCCCTGCAGGATCTCGTAGGTCTCGCCCACGGTCGGCTCGACGATGTCGATCTTCTGGAAGCGCCGCGCCAGCGCACGGTCCTTCTCGAAGATGCCGCGGTACTCCTGGAACGTGGTCGAGCCGATGCAGCGCAGGTCGCCCGAGGCCAGCGCCGGCTTGATCAGGTTGGACGCGTCCATCGTGCCGCCCGAAGCCGAGCCGGCGCCGATGATGGTGTGGATCTCGTCGATGAACAGGATCGCGCCCGGATGCTTGCGGATCGCGGTCAGCACCGCCTTCAAGCGCTTCTCGAAATCGCCGCGGTACTTGGTGCCGGCCACCAGAGCGCCCAGGTCGAGCGAGTAGATCACCGCCTCGGCCAGCACCTCGGGCACCTCGCCGTCGACGATGCGCTTGGCCAGGCCCTCGGCGATCGCGGTCTTGCCCACGCCGGCCTCGCCGACGTACAGCGGGTTGTTCTTGCGCCGGCGGCACAGGACCTGGATGGTGCGCTCGATCTCGTCGCCACGACCGACCAGCGGGTCGATCCGGCCATTGCGGGCCTGCTCGTTGAGGTTGCTGGCGTACTCGGCCAGCGCGTCGGTGGACTTGGCCTCGCCTTCGCCACCCTCGGCCTTGCCCTCGCCGTCCTGCGACGGCGCTGCCCCCTCCTGGTCGTCGCCGAGCTTGGCGATGCCGTGCGAGAGGTAATTGACCACGTCCAGGCGGGTGACGTCCTGCTGGGTCAGGAAGTAGACCGCGTGCGAGTCCTTCTCGCCGAAGATCGCCACCAGCACGTTGGCGCCGGTGACTTCCTTCTTGCCGGAAGACTGCACGTGGTAGACGGCGCGCTGCAGCACGCGCTGGAAGCCGAGGGTCGGCTGGGTATCGCGACCGTCGTCTTCGGCCAGGCGCGACACCGAGGCGTCGATGGCCTGCTCCAGGTCGCTGCGCAGGCGCAGCGCATCGGCGCCGCAGGCCTTGAGCACGGCCTGGGCCGAGGGGTTGTCGAGCAGGGCCAGCAGCAGGTGCTCGACCGTCATGAACTCATGACGGGCTTCGCGGGCGCGCTTGTAGCACTGGCCGATGGTCTGTTCGAGGTCTTTGCTGAACATGGGGGGCTCCGGCAGCTGTTGCCAACAATATGCGGCCAGTCGTGAGGATTTCCACAAGACCAACGGATCGGAGCGTTCAGGCCGTGGAAAGGCGCCCAAGTCGTGCGGCGGGTTGGAGGCTCAGGCCTTTTCCATGGTGCACAGCAACGGATGCTGGTTCATCCGCGAGAACTCGTTGACCTGGGCCACCTTGGACTCGGCCACCTCGCGGGTGAACACCCCGCAGACCCCGCGGCCACGGGTATGGACGTGCAGCATCACCTGGGTGGCGCGCTCCATGTCCAGGGAAAAGAACTGCTGCAGGACCTCGACCACGAAGTCCATCGGCGTGTAGTCGTCGTTGAGCAGGACCACCTGGTACATCGGCGGCGGCGCGACTTCGGGCCGGCCGGCCTCGACCAGGAGGCCATGATCGTGTTCGTGCTGTGATTTGCGGGGCATGCGCCGATTATACGGATGGACGCCCCCGGACCGCTTGCCGGACAATGCGCGGATCGAATGCCACGGACCTGGAACCACGATGATCGCCCGCCTCGCCTGCGCCCTCCTGCTCGCCCTGCCCGGCCTCGCCATGGCCGCCGAACCCGACCACAAGATCGGCAAGCTGCTGGACGGACTGGGCTACGAGTACGAGGTCGACGAGGATGGCGACTACAAGCTGGTGATGGCGCTGGACGAGGGCCGGACGCAGCTGGTGTTCGTGCGCTCGCCGGTCGAGAGCTATGGCCAGCAGCGGGTGCGCGAGGTCTGGTCGCCGGCCTACAAGTCGCCGACGGCCTCGTTCCCGGCGGTGGTGGCCAACCGGCTGCTCGACGCCTCCAACCAGCTCAAGCTCGGCGCCTGGGTCAAGCAGGACCAGCACGCGGTGCTGGTGGTGAAGATCCCGGCCTCGGCCGACGCCAAGACCCTGGACGAGGCGATCACCGCCGCGGTCACCAGCGCCGACGAGATGGAACGCGAGCTGGCCGAGGATCCCGCCAGCGACGAGTACTGAGCAGATGGCGTCCGCCGCCGCCGGCCGCGCCTGGCATCCGGCCGTGACCGTGGCCACGGTGGTCGTGCGCGACGGCCGCCTGCTGGTCGTGGAAGAGCGGATCGACGGGCGCCTGGTGCTCAACCAGCCCGCCGGACACCTGGAGCCGGACGAGTCGCTGATCGAGGCGGCGGTGCGCGAAACCCGCGAGGAAACCGGCTGGGAGGTCCGCCCGACCGCCCTGGTCGGCATCTACCAGTGGGACGCCCCCGGCGGGCAGCAGTTCCTGCGCTTCGCATTCGCCGCCGAGCCGCTGTCGCACGATCCGGCGCAGCCGCTGGACACCGGCATCGAACGGGCGCTGTGGCTGACTCCGGGCGAGCTGGCCGGCGCCGGCCCGCGCCTGCGCAGTCCGCTGGTCTGGCGCGTGGCCGCCGATTTCCTGGCCGGCCGGCGGCATCCGCTCGGCCTGGTGGAACGGCTGGCATGAGCGCGCCGCGCATCGTCGTCGGCGTCTCCGGCGGCGTCGACTCCTCGGTCGCCGCCTGGCGGCTGGTGCAGGCCGGCGAATCGGTCGCCGGCCTGTTCATGCAGAACTGGGACGACGACGGCAGCGGCGACTGCCGCGCCGAGGACGACCGCCGCGACGCGGTGGCGGTCTGCGGCCGGCTCGGCATCCCGTTCCACTTCCGCGATTTCGCCGGCGAGTACTGGAAGGGCGTCTTCGAGCATTTCCTGGCCGAGTATGCGGCCGGGCGTACGCCCAATCCGGACGTGCTGTGCAACCGCGAGGTCAAGTTCAAGCACTTCCTCGACGCCGCACGCGCTCTGGGGGCCGAGCGCATCGCCACCGGCCACTACGCGCGTATCGGCCAGCGGGCCGGCCGCTGGCAGCTGCTGCGCGGCGCCGACCGCGACAAGGACCAGAGCTACTTCCTGCACCAGCTTGGTCAGGAGCAGCTGGCGGCCACGCTGTTTCCGATCGGCGACCTGCCCAAGCCCGAGGTCCGGCGCCTGGCCCGCGAGGCCGGCCTGCCGACCCATGCGAAGAAGGACTCGACCGGGATCTGCTTCATCGGCGAGCGCGACTTCCGCGACTTCCTCGGCCGCTATCTGCCGGCCCGCGCCGGCGAGATCCGCGACCCGGACGGCGTCCGCATCGGCGCGCACCCGGGCGTCTTCTACTTCACCCTCGGCCAGCGCGAAGGGCTCAACATCGGCGGCGTGCGCGGCCGCGCGGCCGCACCGTGGTACGTGGTCGGCAAGGACGTGGCCGGCAATATCCTCTACGTCGACCAGGACCGCGACAGCCCGCACCTGTTGTCGCGGCGGGTCGACACCGAGGCCATGCACTGGGTCGATGGCGGCCCGCCGGCCCGCACGTTCGTCTGCACCGCGCAGATCCGCTACCGCCAGCAGGACACGCCGTGCCGGGTCGAGGTCCGCGACGACGGCACCCTGCTGGTGCTGTTCGACCAGCACCAGCGGGCGGCGACGCCGGGCCAGTCGCTGGTGCTCTACGACGGCGACGCCTGCCTGGGTGGTGCGGTGATCGCGGCCACCGATGCGCCGCCGCCCGGCGGCTGAGACCGGCGCGGACGGTCCGGCAGGCCCGGCGCAGCGGGTAGAATGCCGCGATGAGCCATTCCTACGATGATCGCGTGCTGGCCCTGGCCGGCATCGCCCAGTCCCTGCAGCAGGTCCGCCGCATCGCCGAGAGCGGACAGTCCGAAACCGCCAGCGCCGCGCCGGTGCTCGACGCGGTGTTCCGCATCGATGCCGCCTCCGCGCAGGCCGTCTATGGCGGCAGTGCGTCGCTGGCGCCCGGCCTGCGCCTGCTGCGCGACTACTTCGGCAACCAGGCCGATCCGCTGCTGCCCAAGCTGGGACTGGCGACGATCCAGCTCGAGCGCCGCTTCAGTGGCGACGGCAACACGGTCCAGGCCGTCGCCAACGGTCTGGAGGAGCTCGCCCCGCGCGCGGCCGAGCTCGGCAGCACCCATCCCGACGTGCTGTCGGCGCTGGGCGGCCTCTACGCGGACACCATCAGCCACCTGCGTCCGCGGATCATGGTCCAGGGCAATCCGCACTACCTCGGCCAGGCCGGCGTGGTGTCGGAGATCCGGGCCCTGCTGCTGGCGGCGGTCCGTTCGGCGCTGCTGTGGCGGCAGCTGGGCGGCAGCCCGTGGCAGTTCCTGTTCGCGCGCCGGCAGATGGTCGACGCGATCGCCCGCCAGCTGGGCTGAGACGGCGGCGGACAAGTTCGCGAAAAGCGTTAAAGGAGGGACCAGGGCGGCCGATACCACGTTCGTGGTTACGCAGAGATCGCCCATGGACTCCCGCTTGTTCTTCCGCATGGCTGCACCTTTGGTGCTGACCCTCCTCACTCCCCTGGCCGTCGGGCTGGACTGGCCCGCCGCTGTGCGCTGGGCGGTCCTGATCACGATGATGCTCAGCTGGTTCGGCTTCGCCGCCTGGCTGTTGCTGCGGCCGGCCGCGTCGGCCCACTCGGCCGAGCACGTCAAGGTCCTGCGCGAGCAGGATCAATTGCTGACCGAGCTGCGCAGCTTCGTCGGCAAGGAAATCGACGGCTCGCGGCATGAAGTCGAGCGTGCCCGCGACCTGATCCGCCAGGCCGTGTCCGGCCTCGGTGCCAGCTTCGAGGCGATGAACCGCAAGTCGCGCCAGCAGAGCGGCGCGATGGCCCGGATCATCGCCGACCAGGATGGCGGTGGCGGCGTCGACGTCGCGCGCTTCGCCCAGCACGCCAGCCAGCGGATGGAACAGCTGGTCGAGGCGCTGGAGCAGGTCAGCGGCCAGAGCACCACGACCGTGCACCACATCGACCAGATGGCACAGCACCTGGACGGCATCTTCGCGCTGCTCGAGGACGTGAAGTCGATCGCCGACCAGACCAACCTGCTGGCGCTGAACGCGGCCATCGAAGCGGCTCGTGCCGGCGAGGCGGGTCGCGGCTTCGCGGTGGTCGCCGACGAGGTGCGCAACCTGTCCGAGCGCTCCACGACCTTCAACGAGCAGATCCGCAAGCTGGCGCACAGCTCCAAGGACGCCATCGCCAAGGTCCGCGAGACGGTCACCCAGATGGCCTCGCGCGACATGGACCGCTCGCGGGAAGCGCGTGCCGAGGCGGCGGCGATGCTGCAGAACGTCGCGGCGATCAACAGCTCGCTCGGCGACGGCATGCGCGAGATCTCCGAGTGCGGCCGCGCGATCGACGGCAGCGTGGCCGAGGCGGTGCGCGCCCTGCAGTTCGAGGACATCGCCACCCAGGCCCTGGGCGGCGCCCATGTCCATCTGGACCGCCTGGACGCGATCAACCGCGAAGCGGTCTCGCTGCAGGAACTGGTGCACCGGAGCAACGGCGTCTACGACGAAGAGATGATCCGTGCCCTGCAGCGCCTGGGCCAGCGCATCCGCGACCTGCGCAGCGAGTGGGAAACCCCGCCGCACAAGCCGGTCAGCCAGCAGAACATGGGCGCCGGCACGGTCGAGCTGTTCTGATCCTGCACGGCCCGACGCGTCCGGCTGCATGCCCAAGTCCCTGTTGACCGACCTCATCGTGCCCCGGCCCATGGCCGGGGCCTGCGTCTCCGGCGATCCGGAGCGCGATGCCTTCGAGGCGTCCTACGATGTGGGTCCTCCATCTCCGCCCGCCCGGGTCGAGCATCCCGCGTTGACCCGGCTCGAACAGCTGGCACGCGAAGAACTGGCCGCGCTGACCGCGGTGACCGTCCCCGACCAACGCGATCTGCTCGAGATCTGTCTGGGCTGGGACCTGGCGCAATCCGGCGAACCGCTGTCCGGCGGAGATCCTGCAGCCGCCGACGGCACGACGCACGAAGCCTGAGCGCCAGTTCATCCGTCCATCTGCAGCGGCCGATGCGCCCGGCGACCGACGCGCATCGCGCGTGATGTCCGCCATCGCGTGATCCTGCCTTCGTCGCGCGGCCCCGGTGACGCAGCCCGTGCCTCGGATGCTCTGCAGGACGGGGGAACCCTGCGCGACCCGCTGCCAGTGCCGTCGATTCGCGGCGCCGTCATTCCCCGCCGGCCCACGACAGGCGGATCTTGCCGACCGATGCCCTCGGCGGCGCGTGGCGTGCCGGCTCCTGACGGCTTGAGCTTCCAGGCTGACAGCGCCAGCGGTGCCCGCAGCCCTCCATCGCCGGCGATGCCACTGCCAGGTGCGTCCCGGGTCGGGCGACCCGCGGGCAGCGGAGTCGCGGCACCGTGCTTCGGCGGATGGTGGGGCATCGGCGCGGGTGCCGGGCTCCGGCACCTGGCCTGCCCGGCCGTCGGCGCCATCGCTGCGGCAGATGGACCCGTACCGACCGTGCCCGCTGCCAGGCAGGTCCCGCCAGCAGGCATGCGGCATCCCTATGCTGCGCGTGGCTCGCTGCAGCCCGGCAGCGACACGACCTGTCGGGTTTCTGGGCGGGACAGGCCAGGCCACCGGGACCCTCGGCGACGCGATCGACCCATGCTCACGATGCCGCCGCCGGTGGCATCCCTGCCAGTGCGTTCAGCGATCACGGTGCTCCCCTGCCCTGCGCCTTGATGGCAGGACGTGGGGGGCCAGGTCGATTCGATTGCGTGTGTTCCCCGTCGCCGGCGATGGAACCGGCAGGCGCCGCTCAGGGCGTGCGCCGCGCGTCGCGGATCTGCGGCGTGCGCACGGCAGGGCGGTCGTCGCGGGCGCGCAGCCACTGCGCCAGTTCGCGCGGGGGCAGCGGCCGGGTGTGCACGTAGCCCTGGACCTCGTCGCATCCCCAGAGCTTGAGCTGGGCGTGTTCGGCCGAGGTTTCCACGCCTTCGGCCACCACCCGCATCCCCAGCGCATGGCCGAGGTGGATGATGGCCTGGGTGACCTCGCCGGCGCAGGTGTCGCGCAGCATGTCGACCACGAAGCTGCGGTCGATCTTGAGCCGCTGCACCGGGAAGCGGTTCAGATAGTGCAGGTTCGAGAAGCCGGTGCCGAAGTCATCCACGGCCAGCTGTACGCCGTGTCGTTCGAACACCTGGAAGCAGTGGCGCAGGTTGTCGCTGTCCAGGATCAGCGCCGATTCGGTCAGCTCCAGTTCCAGCCGGCTGGGCGGCCAGCCGGCACGCTGGCACAGCGAGACCACGCGCTCGGCGAAGCCGCGATCGCGCAGCTGCACGCCGGACACGTTGATCGCGATGCGGCCGAACTCCAGGCCGGCCGCATGCCAGGCCACGGCCTGCCGGCACGCTTCGGCGATGACCCACTCGCCGAGGCGCACGATCTCGCCGCAATGTTCGGCGATGGGCACGAATTCGCCGGGATGGCAGGCGCCCAGGCCGGGGTGCTGCCAGCGCACCAGCGCCTCGATGCCGGGTGGATGGTCGTCGCGGATCGCGATCTGCGGCTGGTAGACCAGCGAGAACTCCTCGCGCTCGAGCGCGCCACGCAGCGCATGCTCGATCTCGAGCCGGCGCCGCGTATGCCGCCGGATCTCCTCGTTGTGCAGCTGGACGGTGTTGCGCCCGAGCTCGCGCGCGGCCCGCAACGCGGCATGGGCCGCGCGCAGCAGGTCGTCGAAGCCGGGGCCGTCGCTGGCCAGCATCGCGATGCCGACGCTGGCGCCCACCCGCAGGGTCTCGTTGCCGAACTGCAGCGGCTCGGTCAGCGCTTCGACCAGGCGCCGGGCGCTGTCGGCGGCGACGCCGGGCGACATCGGGCCACGCAGCATCACCATGAACTCGTCGCCGCCGAGCCGGCCGAACAGGTCGTTCACCCCGAGGCTGTGGTGCAGGCGACCGGCGACCGCCTTGAGGATCGCGTCGCCGGCGGCATGGCCGTAGGTGTCGTTGATCGTCTTGAAGCCGTCCAGGTCCACCAGCAGCAGGGCGATCTCCTCGCCGGAGGCGCTGCCTTCGATCGCCTGCTCGGCCTGCTCGCGCAGCAGGAAGCGGTTCGGCAGGCCGGTGAGCAGGTCGTAGTGCGAGAGCAGTTCGATCCGCTCGCTGGTCTCGCGCTCGTGGGTGATGTCGCGGTACAGCGCGACGATGCGTGCCGGCAGGCCGACCCGCGTGTCCAGCTCGATCAGGACCTGGACCCAGACCCGCTGTCCGCTGCGCCGGTAGAAGCACAGTTCCAGCTGTTCGGGCGTCGCCCCTTCGGCCAGCCGCGCCAGCGCCTGCTCGAACGCCTCGCGCGATTCGCGCGTGTACAGCGCCAGGGCCTCGTCGAGGGTGACCGGCCCGGGCGGCAGGCCATGGATCCGGTAGCACTCTTCGGTCCACTGCATGCGCCGGGTGCCCGGCTCGATCTCGCAGCCGCCGATGTGGCCCAGCGCCGAGATCCGGTTGAGCAGTTCGTTGCGCCAGCTCAGCAGCGCGTCGGCGCGGCGCTGGGCGGTGACGTCCTGGACCTGGCCCAGCACGCGGACGATGCGGCCGCCGTCGTCCAGCTGCGGGCGCGCCCAGACCTGCAGCTGCAGCGGGTCGCCGCGGTGGTCGTGGATGCCGACCTCGAAGCGCAGCGGTTGCCCGTCGCTGCGCATGCGGCGCCACGACTTGCGCAGCTCGGCCACCGCGCTGCGCGGCAGGCGCCGCAGCCAGGCGCGCGCCGAGTCGCGGTTGCGCGGCGCATGTCCGGTCATCCGGTACAGGTCGCGCGACCACCAGCCGCTGTCTTCGTAGGGGTCCCAGGAAAACGGCGCCATGCCGGCCAGCCGCTGGATCTCCTCCAGCAGCGCCTGCTGTTCGCGCAGGCGGGTTTCCAGCTGCTTCTGCTCGTCGATCCCGGTGTGGGTGCCGACCATCCGCAGCGGCCGTCCATCGGCCGACCAGGCCACCACCCGGCCGCTGTCGCGGACCCAGCGCCAGCTGCCGTCCCGGTGACGCAGCCGGTGTTCGCAGGCGTAGGAATCGGTGCGCCCTTCCAGATGCAGCCGGATGCTGTCGCGGACCCGGACCACGTCGTCGGGATGGACCAGAGCCAGGGCCGCTTCCAGCCCGTACTCGGACACCGTGTCGGCGGTGTGGCCGAGCATGGCCAGCCAGGTCTCCGAGCGGAAGATCCGGTTGCTGGCGATGTCCCAGTCCCACAGACCGTGGCCGGCGCTGTCCAGCGCCACCTGCCAGCGGCTGGCGCCTTCCGGATCGGGCACGCTCAGGGTGTAGGCCAGCACGCCTCCGTCCGGTGCGCGCACCGCACGCAGCCAGCCGTCCAGGCGCCGCCCGGGGCCGGGCAGGCTGCAGGCCACCGCGTTGCGCGCTTCGCTGTCCAGGCCGCGGCGCAGGTCCTGCAGCAGCGGCGCATAGAGCGCCACGGCCTGCGGCAGCGCCAGCGCCTGTGCGGCCGGATTGGCCGCCAGGGCATGACCGTCCGCATCCAGGACCAGCAGCGCACTGTTGATCGGGTGTTGCAGCAGGCTGGCGATTGCACCCGGATCCACGCGTTGCGCTCCATGACACCGATGCCCACGAGGGGCGTCACGGGGTTAGCGGCCGCTCACGGCGGATGTTGAGGGCGGTGCCGCAGGCTATGCTGGGGCCTTGTCGCAGGACGGGGTCACGATGCATCAGCCAGGCCAGACCGGACCGGACCGCCGGGATGGGCAGCGGGACGCCGCCGCGCACCGTATCGAGCGTGCCAGCAGCTGGCGCATCCCGCTGCTCTACCTGATCCTCGGCGTGGTCTGGATCGTCTTCAGCGACCGCGCCCTGGGGATGCTGATCGACGATCCGGCGATCCTGACCCGGGTGCAGACCTTCAAGGGCGCGTTCTACGTCCTGGCCACCGCTGCCCTGCTGCATCTGCTGCTGAAGCCGATGATCGGCCGCCTGCTCTCCTCCCAGCAGCGGCTGCTGGAATCGGAGAACCGCTATCGCGAGCTCTTCGAGGGCAATCCCAGCCCGATGCTGGTCTACGACCTGGAAACCCTGCGGATCGTCGACGCCAACGCCGAGGCCAGCGCGTTCCTGGGCTGGCCGCGCGGCGAGCTGCTGGGCATGGAAGCGGCGATGCTGTGGCCGCCGGAGGACGTGGGCATCTTCCAGGGGCACGTCGAGGCGGTGCGGCGCGCGCCCGGGCAGACCTACCGCTGGCTGGAGCGTCTGCGGACCAGCGATGGGAGCACCCGCGACGTGGAAATGCGCAGTTCGGACCTGGCCCGCGGCGATGGGCCGCACCGGCTGGTGGTGCTGGCCGACCGCACCGCCGAGCTGCGCGCCCAGCGCGCCCGCGAACAGATCACCGCGCGTCTGCAGGAGGCGCAGCGGATCGCCAGCCTCGGCTCGTGGGAGCTGGACCTGCGTACCCGTCGCGGCCGGTTCTGCGAGATCTTCCAGTCGCTGCTGGGACACGCGGCCCATGACGAGCGGTCGCAGCCGCTGCAGGAGATGCTGGTCGCCGCCGACAGCGTGAGCCAGCAGCGCCTGGACCAGTTGCTGGACGATCTGGGCGCGGGCCTGCTGCAGCGGATCGACGTGCTGCTGCCCTTCATCGACCTGCGCGGCAACGAGCGCCTGCTGCGGTTGCGGGCCCAGCTGCAGGCCGGCGACGGCAACCTGCCGGTGCTGCGCGGCACCGCCCAGGACGTGACCGAGGAGGAGCAGACCCGGCGTCTGCTGGACGAGCGCGAGCAGCAGTTCAAGGAGCTGATGCGGATCCTGCCTGACGGCGTGATGATCGTCTCCGAGGGCCGCATCTTCTACGCCAATCCTGCCTGCGGGGCGATGTTCGGGCGTCGTCCCGAGGCGCTGCTGGGCGACGCGCTGGCCGACCTGGTCGAGCCCGCATCGCAGCCGGCGCTGCAACGCGCCCTGGCGGGGGACGGTATCGAGCAGGACGCTTCGCCGTGGATGCGCCGCGAGGACGACAGCCGCTTCCGCGCTGCGCTGTCGGTCAGCGATGCCCGCTATGGTGGCCAGGACTGCAAGCTGCTGGTGGTCCGCGACCTGACCGAGCCCGAGCGCATGCGCGACGCGCTGGCCGCCGGCAACCGCGAACTGCAGGCGATGGCCCAGCGGCTGTTCTCCGCCCAGGAGGACGAGCGTCGTGCGATCTCGCGCGAGCTGCACGACGACGTGGGCCAGGCGATCACCGCGATCAAGCTCGCCGCCCACGCCGCGCTGTCGGAGGACGACGCCGCCCTGCGTGTGGCCGATCTGGCCGACATCGCCGCCACCGCCGACACCACCCTGGAGAAGCTGCGCAACCTGTCGATGCTACTGCGGCCGCCGCAGCTGGACGCGCTCGGGTTGGAGGCGGCACTGCGCTGGCACGCGGGCGTGGTGTTCCGCAGCGTCGAGGTCGAGCTGGACCTGGCGATCGAGCGCCTGGATGCGCGTCCGGACCGGGTCATCGAACAGGCCTGCTTCCGGATCGCGCAGGAGGCGCTGACCAACGTGCTGCGCCACGCCGGCGCCACCCGGGTGCGGCTGGCGCTGCGCGAGGACGGGCACGATGGACTGGAGCTGAGCGTGTCCGACGATGGCCGCGGCTTCGATCCGGCCGCCGCACGTGGGCTGGGTCTGGCGATCATGCGCGAGCGCGCACTCGGCGCCGGTGGCGGGCTGCAGATCGAGACCGGGCCGCAGGCCGGCACGCGGTTGCTGGTGCGCCTGCCGCACCGGGCTCCCGCGCTCGACGGCAAGGGGGCTCCGGCATGATGGCCATCGTGTCGTCCTCGCCGGATGCACCGGCGCCGGCGCGCCTGGGCGCGGGCCATCCGGCGCTGGCGGAGATGGCGGCCGCGGCGCTGGCCGCGAACGCATCGCTGGTGGTGCTGCACGTGGATGTGGACCACTTCGCCTCGGTCAACGAGAACATGAGCGTGGCCGTCGGCGACATGGCGCTGGAACTGCTGGCGCGGAGGCTGGAGGCGCGTCTGGCCGGGCGCGGCCGGGTCTGGCGGCATGGCAGCGACGAGTTCGTCGCGGTCGTCGGCCCGGTCGAGGGCGAACTCGACCCCGAGGCGCTGGCCGCCGAGCTGCAGCGCGAGGTCGAACTGCCGCTCGGCGTGCTGCCCTACACCCTGTTCCTGTCGGCCAAGGTCGGCATCAGCGTGTGCCCGCAGCACGGGTCGGACATCGACACCCTGCTCCACCTGGCCGAGATCGCATCGCGGCAGGCCGGCCACAGCGACGACCGGATCCAGCTCTATGGCAGCCGGACCTTGGACAACGTCCACAGCGAGAGCGTGATCGCGCGGCAGATCGTCGATGCGATCCCCAATGGTGAGCTGCGTCTGCGCTTCCAGCCGGAAATCAGCGCCCGCGATGGCCGCGTGGTCGGCATGGAGGCGCTGCTGCGCTGGCAGTCGCCGACGCTGGGCATGCTGGTGCCCGAGCGGTTCATGCCGATCGCCGAGCGCCTGGGCGTGATCGTGCAGATCGGCGCCTGGGTACTGGAGCACGCGATCGCGCAGATGCGCCTGTGGCGCGAGCAGGGCTTCGACGACCTGTTCGTCGCGGTCAACGTCTCCACGCTGCAACTGCTGCGGCCGGGCTTCCCCGACGAGCTGCTCGGCATGCTGCGCGACGCCAACGTGCCCCCCGAAAGCCTGGTGCTGGAGATCAACGAGAGCGCGCTGGCGGCCAACTTCGCGCCGGTCTACGAGGGCCTGGTCATCCTGCGCCGGGAGGGCGTCGGGCTGGCGCTGGACAACTTCGGCACCGGCGACTCCAGCCTGAGCGCGCTGGTGCGCTATCCGGTCGACATGCTCAAGATCGACCGCAGTTTCATCCGCAGCGCGCCGGCCGGCGAGCGCGAGAGCGCGATCGTGCGCGCGATCATCGCGATGGGCCACCAGCTGAACATGAAAGTGATCGCCAACGGCGTGGAAAGCGAAGCCCAGCTCGGTTACCTGCGGCGCAGCGACTGCGACGTGTTCCAGGGCTATCTGTTCGGCGAACCGGTCCCGGCCGACACCGCCGGCATGACCCTGCGCCGGCGCTATCTGCGCCCCGAGCTGTTCGCGGCCAGCAAGGAGGACCGCACCCTGCTGCTGCTGGACGACGAGGAGAACGTGCTGCGCTCGCTGGTGCGCCTGTTCCGCCGCGACGGTTACCGCATCCTCGCGGCGGGCAACGTGCGCGACGCCTTCGACCTGCTGGCGACCAACGACGTGCAGGTGATCCTGTCCGACCAGCGCATGTCGGACATGAGCGGGACCGAGTTCCTGGGTCGGGTGAAGATGCTGTACCCGGCGACGGTGCGGATGGTGCTGTCGGGCTACACCGATCTGGCGACGGTGACCGACGCGATCAACCGCGGCGCGATCTACCGGTTCCTGACCAAGCCGTGGAACGACGACGAACTGCGCGAGCACATCCGGCAGGCGTTCCGGACCCACCAGGAACAGCATCCGCCGCGCTGACGGCGGACGCGCGACAAGGCTGCGCCGCCGGGGCGCGATGCGCCGGTCGCGTATGCGGTCGGCTGCTGGCGGCCCCTGCCCCGCCGCCGTGTCCGCGGCTCAGGCCGCCTTGAGCTGCCGGATCGGCAGCACGATCCGGAAGCGCGAGCCCGTGCCCAGCTCGCTGTCGACATCGATGCGGCCATGGTGCTTGGCCACGATGCCGTAGGAGATCGACAGGCCCAGCCCGGTGCCCTTGCCCACCGGCTTGGTGGTGAAGAACGGATCGAAGATGCGCTGCAGCGCGTCCGGCGCGATGCCGTTGCCGCTGTCGGCGACCTCGATCCAGACATGGTCGCCATCCTGTCCGCTGGCGAGCCGGATCGTGCCGCGCTCGCCGATCGCCTGGCCGGCGTTGAGCAGGATGTTCATGAACACCTGGTTGATCTCCGACGGCAGGCATTCCACCAGTGGCAGGCTGGCGTATTCCTTCTCCAGCGTCGTGTTGTACTTGAGCTCGTTCCAGATGATGTTGAGGGTGGATTCCAGGCCGGCATGCAGGTCGACCAGCTTCCAGGACTGGTCGCGATCGGCGCGCGAGAAGTCCTTCAGGTCGCGCACGATGCGGGTCACCCGTTCGATGCCCTCGCGCGATTCGTTCAGCAGCTGCGGCAGGTCGCGGCTGATGAAATCGATGTCCAGGCGCGAACGGGTCTCGTCGATCTCCGGCAGCAGGGCACGCGGATCGGGCAGGCGCAGCGCCCGCTCGTAGACGTCGATCAGCGCGAACAGGCTGTGCAGGTACTCCTGCAGGCTGCCCAGGTTCGAGTGCACGTAGCCGATCGGATTGTTGATCTCGTGCGCGACGCCGGCGGCGAGCTGGCCGATCGAGGCCAGCTTCTCGGCCTGCAGCAGCTTTTCCTGGGCGGCGGTCAGGCGCACGTTCAGTTCGGCGTGGCGGCGCAGCAGTTCCTGCTCGTCGGTGCGGACCAGCCGCATGTCCTGCATCAGCACCAGGCTGCGGCCATCGCCGGCATCGTGGTGCAGGTGGACCTGCAGCATGCGCCCGCCATCGAAGGACAGCTGTCCGCGCCAGTGGCCGCCGGCCAGCGCCTGCGGCAGCGCATCGCGTGGCAGCAGCCGGTCCAGGTCCAGGCCCTGCTCGAGGCTGCGTGGATAGCATTCGGCGCACAGCGTGTGCGCGGCCGGATTGGCGTACAGCAGCAGGCCGTCCTCGGCGAACAGCAGCACGCCTTCGAGCAGCCGCGGTGCGAACGCCTGCAGGGCGGGCAGGGCCGGAATGCCGGCGCAGGGGGGCGGAGTGTTCAACCTGGGACCGGGAAAGTGTTCACCGGCCGCATTCTAGCCCGCGCGGCACGCTGGCCGGGGCACGCCGCCACACTCAGGCGACGGCGATATCGCGACGCGCGCGCAACTGCTGCGACTGGCCCTGCGCATCGTAGGCCGGCGCGCTTTCGCTGCGGCCGAGGTGGCGCAGCGCCCAGTTGACCTCGCGGCGGCGGCGCGCCAGCAGGGCGCCATTGCTGCGGTTGGCCTCGGCCAGTTCGGCCAGCCGCGTCTGCTGGTCGCCGGGCACTTCGGCCTCCAGCGCACGCAGTGCGGCCAGCTTGTCCTGGGTCGAGCGGACCAGCAGTTCGACGTCGTGGTCCAGCAGCGCCCTGCGCTCTTCTGCGAGGGCCGCCGCCAGACGGTCGAGCACGGCGTCGCTGGGCACCGGGCCGTTCATGTTCAGCCGCCCAGCTGGCGATCCATCTCGAGCATGCGCCCGGCGATCCGATCGGGATCGATCCGGTAGCTGCCCGATTCGAGCGCCTGCTTGACCGCTTCGACGCGCTTGACGTCGACGGCCGGGGCCGCGGCCAGCTCGCGCTGGATCGCCTGCAGGCTGGTCGCCTCGCCGGTCAGGCGGACGCTGTCGGTGGCCGCGCTGGCCTCGACCGGACGCGAACGCTCGCCGCCGGCGGGGGCGACGCGGTTGCCGACGGGGCCGGTGGTACGCACGGCGGGGGGCTGGTTGCCTTCGATTTTCTGGCTCATGGTCTGATGAGTCCTTCTTGGGACGCTGACACTATCGGCGCCTGTCCCGGGAAACTTTAGGGGGGCGGGTCAAAAAGATTTCATGCGGTGCTGCTAGCGGCTCACCCAGACCTCGCCGCCGCTGCCGACCCGGCCCTGCATGACCCGCCGCGAGGACAGGTTCTCCACCGAGACCCGTTCGTCCTCGCCGGCATCGCCCAGGGCGCGGCCGGCAACCCGGACCTCGACCCCGCCGCGCCGGGACACCAGGGCGACCGTGTCGCCCCGCCGGACCGTCCTCGGGGCGGCCAGATCGCCGGCGCCCAGCACCGCGCCGGCCAGCAGTGTACGCCGGGCGACACGGCCGGTGGCTTCCTCCGGCGAGCTCAGCGCGGCGCCGGCGATGCGCCCGGCGTCGCGGGTTTCCACCCGCAGGGCGTCGCTGGTCACCGGCTGGCCGGCCTGGATGCCGCGGGTCAGCACCAGCACCTCCTGGCTGCGCCGGACCTTGACCGGAACGAACAGGCGCCAGCCCGAAGGACAGGCCACTTCGACCGTCGCCGCCGCGCTCTGCCTGGCCTCCAGCGCGGTGGCGCACATCGGCATCCGCAGGGCGGGATCGAGCGTGGCCTCCGCGTCGGTGCCGGCCGGCAGCGTCGCCAGTGCCGCGGCGCGGATGCTCTCGACCGGCTGGAACGTCGACGCCTGCACTGACAGCGGCAGCGCACACAGGAACATGAGGAGGATTCGTGCCATGGCGGCCTCGCGGGGCGGACTCGCTGGCGGATGTGCAAGCGGCGTGCCAGTCGGCGGCCCTCAAGAGCCGGCCGCGGGCGCCGATACACGCTGCATGTCGCACAACCTGCTCAACCGCATCGACCAGCGGACCCGGCTCGCCGGCCACAACCGTCTCGCCCTGCTGCTGTTCCGGCTCGGCGGCCGTCAGCTTTTTGGCGTGAACGTCTTCAAGGTGCAGGAAGTGCTGCGCCGTCCGCCGCTGTTCCAGCTGCCCGGCCTGCCCTCGCAGTTCGCCGGTGCCGCCGACGTGCGCGGCCGTTCGGTGCCGGTGCTCGACCTCGGCGTGGCGATCGGCCACCCCGAGCGCGACTCGGACCACGACGACGGCCACGGCACCGACTATCTGGTGGTGACCGAGTTCAACCGGTCGGTCCAGGGCTTCCTGGTCAGCGACGTGGAACGCATCGTCAACATCGCGGTGGAGGACATCCACCCGCCGCCGGACCTCGGCGCCCAGGCCAGCTACCTGACCGCGGTGACCCGCTTCCAGGGCGAGCTGATCCAGGTGATCGACGTCGAGAGCGTGCTGGCCGACATCACCCAGGCGCGGATGGACGCGACCCTGGCCCCGGAAATGGCGTTGCCCACCGATACCCCGCCGCTGCAGGTGCTGGTGGTCGACGACTCGCGGGTGGCCCGCCAGCAGATCCGCAGCGTGCTCGACCAGCTCGGCGTCGGCGTCACCCTGCTCTCGGACGGCCGCCAGGCGCTGGACCACCTCTTGCAGGTGCATGCCGGCGGCGAGGATCCGGCCGAGCGCTATGCGATGGTCATCTCCGACATCGAGATGCCGGCGATGGACGGCTACACGCTGACGACGGAAATCCGTCGCCACCCGGGCCTGTCCGGACTGTACGTGCTGCTGCATACCTCGCTGTCGGGCGTGTTCAACAACGCCATGGTGGAGCGGGTCGGCGCGAACGCCTTCGTGGCCAAGTACAGCCCGCACGAGCTGGCCGACCACGTGCTGGCGCGCCTGCGCGAGGTCGCCTCGCGCTACGCCTGAGGGTGCATCCCCGCCCCGTGGCGGCCGTTCTGGCACGCCGCTTGCCTCTGTCCGGGCAACGGTCCGTCCGGAGGCAGCCATGTTCGATCCGATCAAGTCGCATTTCGGCGTCCACGCCGATGCCCTGCCGTTGCGCGAGCAGCGGATGAAGCTGATCGCCAGCAACCTGGCGAACGTCGATACCCCCGGCTACCAGGCCCGCGACCTGGACTTCGACGCGGCCCTGAACGCCGCCTCCGGCAAGCCCGGGCCGATGCAGACCACCCACGAGCGGCATCTGTCCGATGCGATCGCCGTCGGTGCCGCCCCGTTCGAGATCACCCGCCAGGCCGCCCAGCCCAGCCTGGACGGCAATACCGTCGATCCGGACATGGAGCGCGCCGCCTACGGCCGCGCCGCGCTGGAGTACCGCGCGTCGCTGAGCTTCGTCGAATCCAAGGTGCGCAGCATGCTCACCGCCATCACGGGCCAGTAAGCCATGAGCAACCTTCCCATCTTCGATGTCGCCGGCTCCGGCCTGCAGGCCCAGTCGGTGCGCATGAGCACCATCGCCAGCAACCTGGCCAACGCCGATTCGGTGGCCGGCTCGGCCGAGGCCGTCTACAAGCCCATCGAGCCGCTGTTCCAGGCCCAGCCCAGCCGCACCGATCCGTCGCTCACCGGCGTGCGCGTGCGCGAGGTCAGCCAGAGCGAGGCGCCACCGATCCGCCGCTACGAGCCAGGCCATCCGCTGGCCGACGGCGACGGCTACGTGTTCGCGCCCGACGTGGATCCGGTGGCGCAGATGGTCAACCTGATCTCGGCCTCCCGCAGCTACCAGGCTGGCGTGGAGGTCATCAACACGGCCAAGGAGCTGGCCATGGCCACCCTGACCATGGGCCGCTGACGGAGACCCGTATGAGCACGATCGGCAACGACCTCTACACCAGCCTGGGCCTGAACGGGTCCGGCCAGGCCAGCGCGAAGAAGGAGGAGGCGCTGGGCCAGGCCGACTTCCTGCGCCTGATGACCACCCAGCTGCAGCACCAGGATCCGCTCAAGCCGATGGAGAACAGCGCGTTCCTCGGACAGCTTGCGCAGTTCTCGACCGTGCAGGGCATCCAGGACCTCAGCAAGCAGGTCACCGGCTTCTCCGAATCGCTCAATGCCGACCAGTTCCTGCGCGGCGCCAGCCTGGTCGGGCACAACGTGCTGGTGCCCTCGCCCAAGGTCTCGCTGGACGGCGAAGGCGGTGCCAGCGGCGTGGTCGCCGCGCCAGGCGCCGGCAGCGTGGTGTTCGAGATCAAGGACGCCAACGGCCAGAAGGTACGCGAGCTGGTGGTCACCACCGAGCGCGCGGGCGAAGCCGCCTTCAGCTGGGACGGCACCGACGACAGCGGCAACCGCCTGCCCGACGGCGCCTATGCCATCACCGCCACCTACAACGGCCAGGGCACGACCAACAAGCAGCTCGATACCTACGTCAAGGGCAAGGTGGAGAGCGTGACCATCGGTTCGGATGGCCTGTACCTGAACCTGCCCGGCCTGGGCACCGCACCGCTCGAGTACGTCCTCCGCATCGGCTGATGCCCCGACCCACGCACGACGTCCACAGGAGTCCGCAATGAGCTTCAACACCTCGCTGTCCGGCATCAACGCGGCCAATGCCGACCTGAATGCCACCGCCAACAACATCGCCAACTCCAACACCACCGGCTTCAAGGAGTCGCGCGCGGAGTTCGCCACCCTGTTCTCCTCGACCAGCTACGGCCTGGCGCGCAACGCGGTCGGCTCCGGCGTCAAGGTCAGCAACGTCGCCCAGCAGTTCTCGCAGGGCAACATCGAGCCGACCGGCCGCAGCCTGGACGTCGCCATCGACGGCGAAGGCTTCTTCACCGTGACCAAGAACGGCTCGACGTTCTACACCCGCGCCGGCAACTTCCAGCGCGACCAGCAGGGCTTCATCGGCACGCCCGACGGCGCACGCCTGCAGGTCTATGCGCCCAATGCCACCGGCAACGGCTTCGACATCGGGCGGCTCACCGACCTGCGCCTGATCACCACCGACAGCCCGCCGCAGGCCAGCGCCAACGTGCTGCTGGAATCGACCCTGCCGGCCAACGCTTCGGTACCGGTCACCACCACCTTCTCGCCAACCGACCCGACCAGCTACAACCACACCACCGGCGGCCTGAACGTCTACGACTCGCTGGGCGTCAGCCACACGCAGACCTCGTACTTCGTCAAGACGGCCAACCCGAACGAGTGGCAGATGTACAGCTACATCGACGGCACCTCGGTCGGCGGCCCGGACACGGTCCGTTTCTCCGACACCGGCGTGCTGGAGGAGCCGGCGAACGGCCAGATCACGCTCGACCCGTTCACCCCGACCAGCGGCGCGGGCCCGATGACGCTGACCGCGAACATCACCGGCACGGCCCAGTACGGCGAACGCTTCGCGCTGCGCAACGTCGACCAGGACGGCTTCGCCAGCGGCAAGCTGGACGAGATCAGCATCGCCAGCGACGGCGTGGTGTACGCGCGCTATTCCAACGGCAACGACCAGGCCCTGGGACAGATCGCGCTGACCACCTTCATCAATCCACAGGGCCTGCAGCCGCAGGGCAACAACATGTGGGCGCACACCTACACCTCCGGCACGCCGCGCACCGGTGCGCCGGACAGCTCGGACTTCGGCCAGATCGCCGCCGGTTCGCTGGAATCGTCAACGGTCGACCTGACCGAGCAGCTGGTGAACATGATCGTCGCGCAGCGCAACTTCCAGGCCAACGCGCAGATGATCTCCACCCAGGACCAGGCCACCCAGACGGTGATCAACATCCGCTGATGAGCCCGCCGCGGACGGGCGCGCCAGCGCGCCCGCTCCGCCGGAGCCGCTGAAGGACGACCTGCATGGACAAAGCCCTCTACGTCGCGATGACCGGCGCCCGCGCCTCCCTGCAGGCCCAGGCCAGCGTGTCGCACAACCTGGCCAACGCCGATACCGCGGGCTTCAAGGCGGTGCTGTCCAACACCGAGGCCTTCCCGATCAACGGTCCCGGCCACCGCTCGCGGATCGATGCGCTGCATGTGGACCAGGGTTTCGACAACCGCGACGGCGCGCTGCGGGTGACCGGCAACACGCTGGACGTGTCGCTGCGCCCCGACCGCTGGCTGGCGGTCCAGGCCCCCGACGGCAGCGAGGCCTACACCCGCGCCGGCAATCTGTCGCTGACGCCCAACGGGCAGCTGGTCACCGCCGGCGGACGTCAACTGCTCGACGAACAGGGCAATCCGATCGCCCTGCCCCCCCACCAGTCGCTGGAGATCGGCCAGGACGGCACACTGTCGATCGTGCCGCTGGGCGAAGGCCCGCAGACGCTGGCCATCATCGGTCGCCTGCGCGTGGTCCAGGCCGGACAGCAGCAGCTCGGCCGCGGTGCGGACGGGTTGATGCGCAATGTCGATCCGAACCAGCCGCTGGCCCAGGCGCCGGGCAACGTGCTGACGTCCGGAGCGCTCGAGGAAAGCAACGTCGATGCCGCCGGTGCGCTGGTGCAGATGATCCAGCTGCAGCGCCAGTTCGAAATGCAGGTCAAGGTCATCAAGCACGGCGACGAGAACGCCCAGTCCGCCAACACGCTGCTGCGCCTGGGCGGTTGAGTCCGGGCGGCCGGCGCCGCCACATCACCGCATCGCATGTCGATCGCCCCGCGTCGGGCGCGGTCGGGTCGTGGCTGGGAGGGGCGCAGGCATCGGGCTGGCCGTCGCTGCGGCCACGGCGTATGGCGCCGCCCGATGCCGGTTCAGGATTCAGGCTGGTAGCCCGCCATTGCAGGACGCCCCCGCGGTTCTGGCACGCCGCATGCATTGCACCTGACGTCACTCCGAGAATTCCGAGGTACCGCGCCATGAATCAGGCTCTCTGGGTCGCCAAGACCGGGCTGGATGCGCAGCAGACCCGCATGACGGTGGTGTCCAACAACCTGGCCAACACCAACACCACCGGTTTCAAGCGCGACCGCGCCAACTTCGAGGACCTGCTGTACCAGCAGCTGCGCCAGCCCGGCGGCGCCAGCTCGCAGCAGACCCAGCTGCCCTCCGGCCTCCAGCTCGGTACCGGCGTGCGCGTGGTCTCCACGTCCAAGGACTTCCAGCAGGGCAATCCGCAGCAGACCGGCCGCGCGATGGACGTGATGATCAACGGCCGCGGCTTCTTCGAAGTGCTGATGCCCGATGGCACCTCGGCCTACACGCGCGACGGCAGCTTCCAGCGCAACGCGCAGGGCGAGATGGTCACCAGCAGCGGCTACCCCGTGCAGCCTGGCATCCAGATTCCCGAGGGCGTGGAGTCGATGACCATCGGCACCGACGGCACGATCAGCGTCAAGGTCGCCGGCCAGGCCGATCTGGTCGAGATCGGCGCGCTCACCGTCTCGGATTTCATCAATCCGGCCGGCCTGCAGGCACGCGGCGAGAACCTGTACCAGGAAACCGCCGCCAGCGGCCCGGCCCAGAACGGCACGCCCGGCCTCAATGGCCTGGGCCTGGTCGAACAGGGCGCGCTGGAAGGCAGCAACGTGAACGTGGTCGAGGAGCTGGTCAGCATGATCGAGACCCAGCGCGCCTACGAGATGAACGCCAAGGCGATCTCGACCACCGACCAGATGCTGGGCTACCTCAACAACAACGTCTGATCCGCGCACGACGATGGAGATTCCGGCCATGGGCAGCCGCCCCTCGATGTTCCTCCCCACCGCCGCCATCGCGGCGCTGCTGACCGGCTGCGTCGCCGCCGGCGACGTGCGTCCGTATCCGGCGATGGCGCCGGTGGTGCCGGTCATGGTCGCCAGCGCCCCGGCCACGCCGGGCGCGATCTACCAGACCGGCCCGGGCCTGTCGCTGTACACCGACCGCATCGCGCGCGACGTCGGCGACATGCTGACCATCAACCTGGTCGAGTCGACCACCGCGCAGACCTCGGCCAGCACCAACGTGGCCAAGAACAGCGAGATCGGCATGGCCGCCCCGACCCTGCTCGGCGCACCGGTGACCGTCGGCGGCCGCGACATCCTGTCGGCCACCGTCAGCGGCGAGCGCAGCTTCGACGGCCAGGGCCAGAGCCGGCAGAGCAACCGCCTGCAGGGCAGCGTGACGGTGACCGTGGTCCAGCGGCTGCCCAACGGCAATCTCGTGGTCCAGGGGCAGAAGAACCTGCGCCTGAACCAGGGCGACGAACTGGTCCAGATCCAGGGCATCGTGCGCCAGGCCGACATCGGCACCGACAACAGCGTGCCGTCCAGCCGGGTCGGCGAGGCCCGCATCGTCTACGGCGGTCGCGGCGCGGTCGCGCAGTCCAATGCGATGGGCTGGCTGGGCCGCTTCTTCAACTCGCGGCTGATGCCGTACTGAGGCCCCGTATGCGACTCCTGCGCAAGCACGCGCGCACCGACGTGCGCCGATTCACCCGGACGTTCCTCCGCGCGGGCTGCGTGGCGACGCTGGCGCTGTGCGCCGTCGCCCTGCCCGCGCATGCCGAGCGCATCAAGGACCTTGCCCAGGTCGGCGGCGTGCGCAACAACGCACTGGTCGGCTACGGCCTGGTGGTCGGCCTGGACAACAGCGGCGACCGCACCAGCCAGGCGCCGTTCACCGTGCAGAGCCTGAAGAACATGCTCGGCGAGCTGGGCGTCAATGTTCCGCCGAACGTCAATCCGCAGCTGAAGAACGTCGCGGCCGTGGCCATCCATGCCGATCTGCCGCCGTTCGCCAAGCCCGGCCAGACCATCGACATCACCGTCTCCTCGATCGGCAACGCGGTCTCGCTGCGCGGCGGCTCGCTGCTGATGGCGCCGTTGAAGGGCGCCGACGGCCAGGTCTATGCGATCGCCCAGGGCAACCTGGTGGTCGGTGGATTCGGTGCGCAGGGCAGCGACGGCTCGCGGGTCTCGGTGAACGTGCCCAGCGTCGGGCGGATCCCGAACGGCGCCACCGTCGAACGTGCCCTGCCCGACGTGTTCAGCGCCGGCGGCGACATCACCCTCAATCTCAACCGTAACGACTTCACCACCGTGTCGCGCATGGTCGAGGCGCTGGAGAACGCGTTCGGCCCCGGCGTGGCGCGCGCGGTCGACGGCGTGACCGTGGCGGTGGCCGCACCGACCGACCCGGGCGCGCGGATCGGCTTCCTGGCCCGCGTCGAAAACCTGGAACTGACCCCCGGGAGCGCGCCCGCCAAGGTCATCGTCAACTCGCGCACCGGCACCGTGGTGATCGGTACCCAGGTGCGGGTGATGCCGGCCGCGGTCGCGCACGGCTCGCTGACGGTCACCATCGCCGAGCAGACCACGGTCAGCCAGCCCGGCGCGTTCGGTGGCGGCAACACCGTCGTCGCGCCGCAGTCCACGGTCAGCACCTCGCAGGAGGGCAGCCGCATGTTCAAGTTCGAGGGCGGCACCACGCTCGACGAGATCGTGCGCGCGGTCAACGAGGTCGGCGCCGCGCCCGGCGACCTGATCGCGATCCTGGAGGCGCTGCGCCAGGCCGGTGCCCTGCGCGCGGAGCTGGAAGTGATCTGATGCGCATCGCACCGCCCTCGTTCGAACTGACCGCACCGAAGGCCGATGCCACGCGCATCGACCATGTCGCGCGCCAGCTCGAGGGCCAGTTCGCCCAGCTGCTGGTCAAGAGCATGCGCGACGCCAGCTTCGGCGACGCGCTGTTTCCGGGCGAGAACCAGATGTTCCGCGACATGTACGACCAGCAGGTCGCCAAGGCGCTGACCGACGGCAGGGGCCTGGGACTGGCGCCGATGATCGCGCGCCAGCTCTCGCGCCAGAGCGGCGGGCGCGAGGACGGCCCACCGCTCGATACCCGCCTGGACGCCGGCGCGCGCGCGCCGCTGCCGATGGACGCCGCCGGCGCGGCGGCAACCTCGCCCGCCTACGAGCAGGCGCTGGACCTGATCGCCGGCCGCGAGCCCGGCGGCGGCCAGGCCAGCTCGCCGCTGGACCGGCTGGTCGAACGGCTGATGGCGCCGGCGGCGATCGCACCGGTGCAGGACGTGTCCGCCGCCTCAGCATCGAGTGCCGCGACCGCGGCTGCGGCCGCGGAGGAATTCGCACCGCGCAGCCCGGAACGCTTCGTCGCCGGCATCTGGCACCACGCCCAGGCGGCCGCGCGCGAGCTCGGCGTCGATGCCAAGGCGCTGGTGGCGCAGGCCGCGCTGGAGACCGGCTGGGGACGCCGGCAGATCCAGCGTGGCGACGGCGCCAGCGCCAACAACCTGTTCGGGATCAAGGCCACCGGCTGGAAGGGCGAGCGCGTGACCACCGGCACCCATGAGTACGTCGGCGGGACCAAGGTGCGCGAGACCGCCGATTTCCGCGCCTACGCCTCGCCCGCCGAGAGCTTCGCCGACTACGTGCGGATGCTGAAGAACAACCCGCGCTACCAGAAGGCCCTGCAATCCGGCGGCGATGTCGGCCGCTTCGCCCAGGCCCTTCAGAACGCGGGCTATGCGACCGATCCTTCCTATGCGGCCAAGATCGCCGCCATCGCCAACGGCCCGACGATCGGCCGCGCGGTGGCCGCGATCGGCGCGGTCGCGGCCCGCGCCGGCACCGTCGCTGGCCAGTCCGTGGCCAACGCCGCGGATGCGCTCGGCACTGTCAGCAGGAGATAAGCAGCGATGTCCGTCCTCTCCACCAGTACCAGCGCCCTGATCGCGTTCCAGCGCGCCCTGTCGACCGTCAGCCACAACGTGGCCAACATCAACACCGAGGGCTACAGCCGGCAGCGGGTCGAGTTCGCCACACGCACGCCGATGGACCACGGCTTCGGCTACGTGGGCAGCGGCGTCAAGATCGCCGACGTGCAGCGCGTGGCCGATGAACTCGCCACCTCGCGCCTGCTCGACAGCAGCGGCGAACTGGCGCGGCTGCAGCAGATGTCGGCGATGTCCGGCCGGGTGGACAAGCTGTTCTCCGACAGCGCCACCAACCTGTCCGGCATGTGGTCCAACTTCTTCGACTCGGTCAGCGCGCTGTCGTCCAACGCCGCCTCCAGCGCCGACCGCGAGAACACCCTGGCCCAGGCCAACGCGCTGGCCACCCGCCTGCGCCAGATGGACGGGCAGCTGGACGGACTGAACCAGGAAGTGAACACCGGCCTGACCGGCGCGGTCGACGAGGTCAACCGCCTGGCCACCGAGATCGCCCGCATCAACGGCCAGATCGGCAACGATGCCAGCCGCGCCGCGCCCGACATGCTCGACCGCCGCGACCAGCTGATCTCCAGACTGGCCGAGTACACCGGCGCCACCGCGGTGGCGCAGGATGGCGGCTTCATCAACGTGTTCACCCCGTCCGGCCAAGCGCTGGTGGTGGGGACCACGGCCTCGCGCCTGGATCTGGCGCCGGACCCGTACCAGCCACAGCAGCTGCAGCTGGCGCTGCGCACGAACGCCGGTGTCACCCCGATCGACGGCAAGCAGATGGGCGGGCGCATCGGCGGCCTGCTGCAGTTCCGCAGCGAGGTGCTCGACCCGGCGATGGCCGAACTCGGCCGTATCGCCACCGGTCTGGCGGTGAGCTTCAACGAGGCTCACCGCGGCGGCATGGACCTGTACGGGCAGATGGGCACCGACCTGTTCACCCTGCCCTCGCCGTCGGTCAACGCGCATGCGGGCAATACCAGCGGCGCCACCCTGCAGGCCAGCATCGGCGATGTCTCCGCGCTGGACGGGCGCAACGTGGTGCTGCGCTTCAGCGGCGGCGCATGGAGCGCCCAGCGCGCCGATACCGGCGCCAGCGTGCCGCTCACCGGCACCGGTACCGCGGCCGACCCGCTGCGCATCAATGGCGTGGACGTGGTGGTCGGGACCACGCCGCCGCCCGCCGATGGCGACCGCTTCCTGCTGCAGCCGACCGCGCAGGTCGCCGGCGGCTTCGCGGTCGCCATCCAGGATCCGTCGCGGCTGGCTGCCGCGCGTCCGGTCAAGGCCAGCGCCGACGTGGACAACATCGGCACCGGCAAGCTCGGCGAGCTCAAGGTCACCGATCCGGCCCATGCCGACCTGCTGGATCCGTCCAGCATCGAGTTCATCGATGCCGGCCAGTACACCATCGACGGTGCCGGTCCGTTCGCCTACACGCCCGGGCAGGCCATCGCCGGCAACGGCTGGAGCCTGGTCCTGGACGGCGCGCCGGCCGCAGGCGACCGCTTCGACGTGGGGCCCACCGGCGCCGGCTCCAGCGACAACACCAATGCCAGCCTGCTGGCCAACCTGGACGACGCCAAGGTCCTGGCCGGTGGCACGCTGAGCCTGAACGGGGCGATCGGCGGGCTCACCACCTCGGTCGGCTCGGCCGCGCGCCAGGCCGACTACGCGGCCGAGGCCCAGAGCGTGCTGCACCAGCAGGCGGTGGACCAGCGTGAGTCGATTTCGGGCGTGAACATCAACGAGGAGGCGGCCAACATGATGCGCCTGCAGCAGGCCTACCAGGCCGCCGCCCAGCTGATCTCCACCGCCGATTCGATGTTCCAGTCCATCCTGAGCGCGACACGCCGATGAGCACACGCATCTCCACGGGCATGGTCTTCAACCAGACCATCGGCACCCTGTTCAACAAGCAGGCCAACCTGGCCAAGCTGCAGGAGCAGCTGGCGACCGGCAAGAAGCTGGTCACCGCCAAGGACGACCCGGTCGGCGCCGGCGCGGCGGTCAGCGTCGACCGCGCACTGGCCGAGCTGGAACGCTACGGGTCCAACGCCAACACCATGTACAACCGCCTGGGCCTGCAGGAGAACAGCCTCTCCCAGGCAGGCGAGATCATGCGCCGGATCAACGACCTGACCATCCAGGCCAACAGCGGCGCGATGTCGGACAGCAACCGGCTTTCGATCAGCCGCGAGGTCTCCAGCCTGCGCGACAGCCTGCTCGACCTGGCCAACGGCACCGACGGCACCGGGCGCTACCTGTTCGGCGGCACCGCCGACAGCGCATCACCGTTCGCGCTGGGCGGCTCGGGCGTGATCTACAGCGGCGACCAGACCCAGCGACGGGTCGAGGTCGGTCCGGAAACCAGCGTCACCGACACCCTGCCCGGCAGCGAGGTATTCCTGCGCATCCGCACCGGCGACGGGCGGCTGGACGCGTCGTCCGGCGTGGCCAACGCGGGCACCGGCATCATCGGCCAGTACAGCCTGCAGAACGCGGACGTCTGGAACGGCCAGCGCTTCACCCTCTCGTTCACGGCAGAGGACACCTGGGCGCTGCTGGATGCGGGCGGCGCGCCGGTGCTAAACGGCGCGGGCGATCCGGTCACCGGCACCTTCGAGCCGGGCCAGAGCGTGAGCTTCAACGGCGTGAGCATGCAGATCATCGGGCAGCCCGCGGCCGGCGACACCTTCGAGATCGGTCCGTCGGCGACGCGAGACGTCTTCGCGACCATCGACAGGCTGATCGAGGCGCTGGCTTCCGAACCGACCACCGAGGCCGAGAAGACCCACCAGCAGAACCTGCTCCAGTCTTCGATGCGCGACATCACCGCGGCCCAGGAGCACATGATCGACGTGCGTGCGATCGGCGGTGCGCAGCTGGCCGCGCTCGACAGCGCCGGCAGCATGCGCGACGCGCATTCGGTCACGCTGAAGAGCACGCTGTCCGAGCTGCGCGATCTCGACTACGCCGAGGCGATCAGCCGCTTCACCCTGGAGAAGACCGCGCTGGAAGCGGCACAGCTGACCTTCACCCAGACCCAGCGGCTGTCGCTGTTCGACTTCCTGCGCTGACCGGCCGCTCCCGGGCATCGCCACACGACGGGCCGCATTGCGGCCCGTCGCCGTTATGGCCGTCCTGAAACGCGCTTGCCACCGGGTCGCCGGACAGGCGCTCAAGTTCTTCCCGGTGCCGCCGTTAGCGTATCCAGCGCGGTTTCCCGCTGTTTTCGAAATCCCACGGGATCAGAAAAAAAGCGGGAAAAAGCCTAAAGACCACCGGCACAGCGCCGTTAAGAATGTCAGCAGAGGACAGGGCCGGCACAAACGGCAAGCCCCTGCGGAGCCACCGGCAAGGCCCTGTTGACCCGCCGGATTCCCTACTTCAGGAGACCAGCAATGTCTGTCATCAACACCAATTCCATCGCACTGAACGCGCAGCGCAACCTGGGCACCAACAGTGCGAGCCTGTCGACCACGATCCAGCGCCTGTCCTCGGGCCTGCGCATCAACAGCGCCAAGGACGACGCCGCCGGCCTGGCCATCTCCGAGCGCCTGACCACCCAGGTGCGCGGCATGAACGTCGCCGCCCGCAACGCCAACGACGGCATCTCGCTGGCGCAGACCGCCGAAGGCGCGCTGACCGAGATCGGCAACAACCTGCAGCGCATCCGCGAACTGTCGGTGCAGTCGGCCAACGCCAGCAACTCCTCGACCGACCGCGCCGCCCTGCAGGCCGAAGTCAAGCAGCTGACCTCGGAAATCGACCGCGTCGCCAAGCAGTCCGACTTCAACGGCACCAAGCTGCTGGACGGCAGCTTCACCAGCCAGCTGTTCCAGGTCGGCGCCGACGCCGGCCAGGCCATCGCCATCGACAAGGTGGTCAACGCCACTGTCGGCGCGCTGGGCGACGTCAAGTTCGCCGAGCAGGTGTCCGGTTCGACCATCGCCGCGGCCAGCGCCAGCGGCTCGGTGGCCGGCCTGACGGTCAACAACATCGCCATCGACACCGTCGAGTTCGCTTCCGGCGCGACCGGCGCCCAGATCGCCAACAGCGTCGTCGCCGCGATCAACGCCAAGATCGGCGAGACCGGCGTCTACGCCCAGTCCGAGAACGGCGCCATCACCCTGAACTCGGTCAAGGCCGGCGAAGACGTGGTGATCGGCGGTACCGTGACCGGCACCGGCCTGACCGCGGGCACCACCGCCGCCTCCGGCACCGCGACCGCCAGCATGGTCGGTGGCGTGGACATCTCTACGGTCCTGGGCGCCCAGCGCGCACTGGAAGTGGTCGACGCCGCGCTGACCACCGTCAACAGCACCCGCGCCGACCTGGGTGCGATCCAGAACCGCTTCACCTCGGTGGTCGCCAACCTGAACACCAGCTCCGAGAACCTGTCGGCCTCCCGCAGCCGCATCCGTGACACCGACTTCGCCAAGGAAACCGCGGAACTGTCGCGGACCCAGATCCTGCAGCAGGCCGGTACCGCGATGCTGGCCCAGGCCAACCAGATCCCGCAGAACGTGCTGAGCCTGCTGCGCTGATCGCAGCGGCCACCAGCCTCCTGGTGGATCGACAGGCCCGCCTCCGGCAACGGAGGCGGGCTTTTCTTTTGCCGTGTCGGCCGCCGCGGGCGTCACGCGTGCGCGTCTTTCGCCCTGCCTGCCCTCGCGCTCCAGCGGCATGGCACTGGCATGGTTCATGCATCGCATCGGGGGCTAAAGCGCGGCACATCGATGCCGATAGTGTTCTCGACCGGCGGCATGTACCGCCGCGTCCTTGCCCCCGTGGACGGGGAGACAGGAGATGGCAATGGCGGACTATTCCTTCGGGTACGGCGGCATCGGCTCGAACATCAACATCAGTACGATGGTCAACCAGCTGGTGGCCGCCGATCGCGCGCCGCAGGATGCGCGCCTGAACAAGCTGGAATCGACCGCCAAGTTCAAGCGTACCGGCGTGGGCAACGTCGCCTCGGCGTTCAGCACGCTGCAGACCGCGCTGAACAACCTCAAGAAGGCCGACGCCTTCGGCTCGCGCACGGTGAGCTCGGTCTCCTCCGATGCCAACGGCGCGCCGGTGTCCGATTCCATCGTCTCGAGCACGGTCGGCAAGAGCACCCCGCTCGGCGCCTACAAGGTCGAGGTGGAACAGCTGGCGACCGCGCACAAGCTGCTCGGTGCCGGTGTGTCGACCACGACCACCTTCGGTGCGGGCAGCCTGAACCTGACCGTCGGCGAGAAGACCGTCGCGGTCGACATCAAGGACGGCAGCACCCTGGCCGAAGTGCGTGGCCTGATCAGCGACGCGGCCAAGGGCATGGGCATCCAGGTGGCGGTGCTAACCTCCGACGCCGGCCAGCACCTGTCGCTGACCGCGGACCAGACCGGCTCCAAGCACGCCATTTCGTTGACGCTGGGCAGCGGTGGCAGCGACCTGCAGGGCCTGGTCGACGGCATCGAGGAACGGGTTCCGGCACAGGACGCCAAGCTGAAGATCGATGGGCTGTCGGTGACCTCGCAGACCAACAGCGTCTCCACCGCCGTGCCCGGCCTGACCCTGACGCTGAAGAAGGAAGGCACCAGCACCGTCACCGTGGCCAATGACGCCGCTGCCGGTCGCGCGGTGGTGCAGAGCTTCGTCACCGCCTACAACGCGGCGGTCAACGCGATCGCCAACTCGACCAAGTACGACGCCGAGAGCGACACGCCCTCCTCGCTGACCGGCGATGCGCAGATGCGCGGCGCGGCGACGCAGCTGCGCGGCACGCTCAACGACATGCTCGGCGAACTGGCCAAGCAGGGGCTGGACGCCAAGACGCTGGGCCTGCAGACCAAGGGCTACCCGGCACCGGATGGCACCCTGGTGTTCGACAGCGCCAAGTTCGACGCGCTGCTGGCCTCGCAGCCGAACCGGATCGTGGACGCCTTCACCGGCGACAACGGCTTCGCCGCCAAGGTCGGCAAGGTCGTCGACAGCTACGTCGGCGACAAGGGCGCCTTCACCCTGCGGACCAAGGGTCTGGACGCCCAGCTCAAGGACGTCACCAAGCAGCGCGAATCGCTCGAGACCCGCATGCTGGCCGTCGCCGAACGCTACAAGGCCCAGTTCGTGGCGCTCGACAGCATGGTCGGCAGCCTGAACAACACCAGCAACTATCTGTCACAGCAGCTGTCGATGCTCGCCGCCCAGAGCGGTGGTTGAGCCGGCCGCCTCATCTTCGGGAGATTCCCCCATGTCGCTGCGCTCCTACGTCAACCAGTACCGCCAGAACGATCTGGAAGGCACGGTGACCGACGCCAGTCCCCACAAACTGGTTTCCCTGCTGCTGCGTGGCGCCTGCGACCGCGTGCGCCTGGCCCAGCAGTGCATGGAACAGGGGGAACTGGCGCGCAAGGGCAAGGCGATCGGGGAAGCCTGCGCGATCGTCGGCCATCTCAACGGCTCGCTCGACCACGAGGCCGGTGGCGAGCTGGCCGGCAACCTGGCCTCGCTCTACGATTACATCGTGCAGCGGCTGACCGAAGCCAACCTCCACAACGACCAGACCGCGCTGGGCGAGTCGCTGGATCTGCTGGGCGAGATCGATTCGGCCTGGAACGCCATCCCGCAGGAGCACCGCACGCCGGTCGGGATGGCGCGATGAACACCGACGGACTGGACGCGCTGCACCAGGACCTGAGGACGCTGCGCCAGGCGCTGGACGACGAGGACCTGGAGCGCGCCGCCGAGGTCCTGCACGAACACGACCAGCGCCTGCGCCGCTACATGGGCCAGCTCGGCCAGGATGCGCCACTGGGCGCGCTGCGCGAACTGCTCGAGCTGCAGCAGCGGCTGCAGAGCCACATGCGTCGCGTCCGCGACGAGCATGCGGCCCGGCTGGCCGGTCTGCGCCGTTCCGGCCAGGCGAGCCAGCACTACCGCGAGGCCGCGCGATGAACGCCGGCGCTTCGCTCCCCTGGCCGCCCGAGGCCGAGGCGGCCGAAGCGGCATTGTTCGACGACACCCTGGTCTGCGACGCGCTGCTGCCAGCCGGGTTCTCCACCCGTGCGACCGCCGCCATCCGCCTGGCCCAGGCCGAGACCCTGCTGAAGGGCCTGGCGCAGATCGAGGATCTGCGCAGCGAGGAAGGCGCCGAGGAAAAGCGCGGCGAACTGCCGCTGCTGGCGCAGCGCATGGACGCCAAGCTGGATCTGGTGCTGGTGCTGCTGGGCCGCCTGGTGCGCCAGAACAGCGAGCAGCTGCCTGTCCGCAGCGTGCGCTGGTCGCGCAATGGCATGCGCATGCTGCTGTCGGACGCACCCGGCATCGGTGCCGAGGGCACCCTGTGCGCGCAGGCCGCCGACTGGCTCCCGGACGACCTGGAGCTGCCGGCGACCGTGCTGGCCGTGGCCCCGCAGGGCATCGGCAGCGTCGCGGTCTGGCTGCGCTTCCCCACCTTCCCGCAGGGGCTGGAAGAAGCCCTGGACCGCCACCTGTTCCGCCTGCACCGGCGCCAGATCGCCGATGCCCGCGGCCGCCGCTGATCGCGCACCCCGGTGCACGCCAGCGCCGGAACCGCAAGATTCCCTAACCCGGCGCGCTGGGCTAAGGTGACGCCGGCTCATCCGGGACACGCTGCATCGTGCGAGTACTGATCGTCGACGACCACACCCTGGTCCGCGCCGGGCTGAGCAGACTGCTGCAGACCTTCGCCGACGTCGATGTGATCGCCGAGGCCAGCACCGCCGACCAGGCCATCGACCTGGCCGCGATCCATCGGCCCGACGTGGTCCTGCTCGACCTGTCGCTGCCGGGCCGTACCGGCCTGGATGCGCTGAGCGGCATCCACGCCCACTCCACCGCCATCCGGGTGGTGATGATGTCGATGCACGACGACCCGATGCACGTGCGCGAGGCGCTCGACCGCGGCGCCGCCGGCTTCGTGGTCAAGGACGCGGCCCCGCTCGAACTGGAACTGGCGCTGCGTGCCGCGATGGCCGGCGAGGTGTTCCTGAGCCCGCGCATCTCGGCCAAGATGATCGCGCCGATGCTCGGCCGCAGCCGCCCGGTGGGCGTGGCCGCGCTGCCGCCGCGCCAGCGCCAGATCCTGGGCCAGATCGGGCGGGGGCTGAGCAGCAAGGAAATTGCCGCCGATCTGGGGATCAGCGTGAAGACCGTGGAGACCCATCGCGCCCGGATGATGGAGACACTGGGCTGCCGCCGTGCGAACGAGCTGGTCCTGCTGGCGGTCAAGCACCGCCAGGAACTGGGATGAGCGTCGGAAATCCGCTGTGATGTAGGGGAAGCCCTGACACGATGTGGGGAAATGAATGACCGGATACGGGTCATCCCCGATTCATTTTCCGGCGCATCCCCTTCACCATGTCACCCGTCATGTGCCGGATGTCCGGCGCGTCGTTGGGGAAGACGATGAAGGTCACCACCTCGGCCCAGCTGGGCCAGCAGCTCCATCTCACGCCGCAGCTGCTGCAGTCCATCCGGCTGCTGCAGCTCGACGCGCTTCAGCTGCAGCTGGAAGTGACCCGCGCGCTCGAGCTCAATCCGATGCTCGAGCTGGACGAGGACAGCGATGCAGGAAGCGTGCCGGGCCAGGACGCCGATGCGCAGGCGCCCTCGCTGGAGACGGCCGCCTTCGACGAACTGCCCGAATCCTCGATGTGGGATGTCGCCGGCGCCGGCTGGAACGATGCCGACGACGACCGCATGCAGCGCATCGCCGAGCAGGGCTCCAGCGATCCCTGCGTGCGCATCCTCCAGCAGCTGGCGCTGGAGCTGGACCCGCGCACCCTGGAGATCGCCGGGTTCTGGCTCGAGCACTGCGACGATGCCGGGTACCTGGACGGCGACCACGCCGCCCTGCTGCTGCGTGCCTGCGCCCGTTTCGACGTGTCCGCCGAGCGGATCGAATCGGTACGCCAGCGGCTGCTGCACGGCGAGCCGGCCGGCGTGGCCGCACGCGACCTGCAGGAATGCCTGCTGTCCCAGCTCGCTGCCCTGCCCGGCCCGGTCGCCGGCCGCACGCTGGCCGCGCGGATCCTGCGCGACTGCCTGCCGGCGCTGGCGACGCACGACCACGCGCTGATCGCGCGCACCCTGGAGGCCGAACCGGCCGACGTCCAGTCCGCGATCGGCCTGGTGCTGTCGTTGCAGCCGCGCCCGCTGGAGGCCGGCGCCGACCAGGGCACGGCCACGCACGTGGTCCCGGACGTGGTGGTCTGGCACGCGGATGCGCAGTGGAAGGTGGCGCTGAACCCGGCCACGGCGCCGCGCCTGTCGATCAACGCCGGGTACGAGCGGGCGCTCGCCGACTGCGGCGACAGCGCCGGTGGCGGCAAGCTGCGCGAGCTGCTGCAGGAAGCGCGCTGGCTGACCCGCGGCCTGTCGATGCGCTACGACACCCTGCTGCGCACCGCGCGGGTGATCGTCGAGCGCCAGGCGGCCTTCCTGGTCCAGGGCGACGAGGCGATGGCGCCGCTGACCCTGAAGGAAGTGGCCGACGCGATCGGCATGCACGAATCCACCGTGTCGCGCATCACCAGCGGCAAGTACATGCAGACCCCGCGCGGCACGTTCGAGCTCAAGCGCTTCTTCGCCGTGCGCCTGGAAGGCGCCAGCGTCTCGGGCATGGCGGTCAAGGCCATGGTCCGGCGCCTGATCGAGGCCGAGCCGGCGCAGCGCCCGCTGTCGGACGACGCGATCGCGGCGATGCTCGCCCGCCAGGGTGTCAACATCGCGCGCCGCACCGTGGCCAAGTACCGCGAACAGCTGGACATTCCCACCGCCCGCGAGCGCCGCCGCGGCAAGACCCCTACCCTGGCCCGGGCGGGCTGAGGCCGTCATGCACAACAACGTCAAGGTGCTGCTCGTGGACGACCACGAGGGCTTCATCAACGCCGCGATGCGCCACTTCCGCAAGGTCGAGTGGCTGGACATCGTCGGCACCGCCGGCAACGGGCTCGAGGCGATCGAGCGCTCGGAGGCGCTGCGCCCGGACATCGTGCTGATGGACCTGGCCATGCCGGAGATGGGCGGCCTGCAGGCGACCCGCCTGATCAAGGCCCAGGACGACCCGCCGTTCATCGTGATCGCCAGCCATTTCGACGATGGCGAGCACCGCGAGCACGCGCTGCGTGCCGGTGCCGACAGCTTCGTCAGCAAGCTCTCCTACGTGCAGGAGGTCATGCCGATCCTGGAGCGCCTGTCGCTCGAAGGCCTGCCGTCATGAGCGAGTCCCGCATCCTGGTCGTCGACGCCAACGGCGAGCGTGCGGAGCGCCTGTGCGGCCTGCTCGAGTTCATGGACCTCAACCCGCGCTGGGTCACCAGCGTCGAGGACGTCTCGACCACGCGCCAGCGCCCGACCGACTGGATGGCGCTGGTCGTCGGCCAGCTCGACGACGCACAGGCCGCCGGCCGGTTCTTCGCCTGGCTGGGGCAGACACCCCTGCCGGTGCCGGTGCTGCTGCTCGACGGCGAGCCCGCCGCGTTCGCGGCCGCCCATGGCCTGCACGAGGCCGGGGTGTGGCCGCTGGAGTCGCCGATCCGGCATGCGCACCTGGAGGCGCTGCTGCGCCGTGCCAGCCTCAAGCGCCTGGACGCCGAGCACCAGGCCGGCGCGGTGCAGCAGGACGACGGCCCCACCGGCAGCAGCCAGGCCGTGCAGCGCCTGCGCAGGATGATCACCCAGGTCGCCCCGTTCGATACCACGGTGCTGGTCCTGGGCGAATCGGGCACCGGCAAGGAAGTGGCCGCGCGCGCGATCCATCAGCAGTCGGCCCGTCGCGACGGCGCCTTCGTGGCGATCAACTGCGGCGCGATCCCGCCGGACCTGCTCGAAAGCGAACTGTTCGGCCATGAGAAGGGCGCGTTCACCGGTGCGCTGAGCGCCCGCAAGGGCCGCTTCGAGATGGCCGAAGGCGGCACCCTGCTGCTGGACGAGATCGGCGACATGAGCCTGCCGATGCAGGTCAAGCTGCTGCGCGTGCTGCAGGAACGCACCTTCGAGCGCGTCGGCGGCAACCAGACCATCCGCTGCAACGTGCGCGTGATCGCCGCGACCCATCGCAACCTCGAGGACCGGATCGGCGACGGCCAGTTCCGCGAGGACCTGTTCTATCGCCTCAATGTGTTCCCGATCGAGATGCCGCCGCTGCGCGAGCGCCGCGACGACCTGCCGGCGCTGGTGGCGACCATCGCCGCGCAGCTGGCCCGGACCGGGCGCGGTGAGGTGCGCTTCGCCGATGCCGCGCTTGCCGCGCTCGCCGGCTACGCCTGGCCGGGCAACGTGCGCGAGCTGACCAACCTGGTCGAACGCCTGGCGGTGCTCAATCCCGGCGGCCTGGTCAGGCTGGACGACCTGCCGACGCGCTACCGCGCGCATCTGGGCGATGCGGCGATCGGCCCGCCCGAGCTCCCGGTCGAGCCGCCGCGCGCCAGTCAGGCCGAACCGCTGCGTGCCGCCGATCCGCAGGGGCCTGCCGCTGCCGCGGTATCGCCTTCCGCACCGGCGCCGGCGGCTCCGGCCGCCCTGCCCGACGATGGCATCGACCTGCGCGACCACATGGCGCAGATCGAGCTGCAGCTGATCCGCGAGGCGCTGGAGCGCACCGGCGGCGTGGTCGCCCATGCCGCGCAGCTGCTCGGCCTGCGCCGCACGACCCTGGTCGAGAAGCTGCGCAAGTACGGGATCGAGCGCGACGAGCTGCCGACCGACGGCTGAGGCGCGCGCCTTCGATCCACCGCCCGGCGTGCGCACCCCCGCGTCCGGGCCTGTCTCCCGTCTCGAGGTGGCCGCGCCGCGCGCCGGCGTGCTCCGCAGCGTCCGCACCTCGTCTCTGCTGCCTCTCCCTGATCCCGAAGCCCGGGATGCCCGGCAGGCTGCTCGTCCCGCGCGTGTCCAGGCAAGGTCCTGAACAAGAGGCCGCAGGCGGCCGTCGAGGCGAACGCCCTCGAACGGGACGGGCCGACGCCTGCTCCCGGCCGGCCCCTCCTCGCTCGTCCTCGCGTGATGCGGGCCGCTGGCGATTCCCGGTGCCGCAGCGCCAGCCGCCCTGGCACGCCCGTTGCCTGAACCGGCCCGGTGATCGCCGCTGGAACCGGACGCTGCCCCGGGCGCCTGCGCTGACGCTCCGCATCCGGCCCGCCTGGCTGTCCCGGGCGCTGCGGTCGCCCGCCTGATACGGGGGCCACCTCTCCTCCCGGCTGCCGGGCACTGGGGTCGCGGCCGTCGATAGCGGCGCGCCGGGATGCCGTCGCCGTTCCGGCACGCGAATTGCATTCACCTTCACGACGCCCCTGCGCCAACGTGATGCCGACGCCATGAGCCATTCGATCGACTCGGTCCTGTCCCAGATCCGCAGCTACCAGACGCAGCTCGGTCAGGGTGCGCGCCCGGTCAACGACGTGGTCCGCGGCGATGCCATCGACGTGCGTGCGCTCCAGCAGGGCCCGGCGGTGTCGTCGGTGCCCAGCTTCAGCGAGACCCTGCGCGGTGCGCTGGAAGGCGTGAACGGCGCCCAGCAGCGCGCCGGCGCGCTGGCCCAGGCCTTCGAGCGTGGCGAGCCGGGGGCCGACCTGGCCCGGGTGATGATCGCCTCGCAGCAGTCGCAGGTGGCCTTCCGCGCGACCGTCGAGGTCCGCAACCGTCTGGTACAGGCGTACCAGGACGTCATGAACATGCCGCTGTAATCCCGGGAACCCAGCGAAATGGCGCTTTCGATCTCCAAGGAATCGTTCAACACCGAGCAGGCCAGCGAGAAGGCCGCGTTGGCGATGGTCAAGCTGCAGGAGATGCAGCTGCTGCGCAAGCTCGGGATGATGCTGATGATCGCGCTGGCGGTCGCGGCCGGCCTGTTCGTGTTCTTCTGGTCGCAGAAGCCGGACTACAGCCCGCTCTACACCGGCCTGGACCCGAAAGCCACCGCCGAGGCGACCGACCTGCTGCGCGCCGCGCAGATCCCGTTCAAGCTCGACCAGGCCACCGGCGCGATCTCGGTACCGGAGAAGAACCTGCACGACGCGCGCCTGAAGCTGGCCGGCTCGGGCATGGCCGAGAGCGGCCGCATCGGCTTCGAACTGATGGAGCGCGACCCGGGGTTCGGTGTCAGCCAGTTCGTCGAGAACGCGCGCTACCAGCACGCGCTGGAAACCGAGCTGGTCCGCACCATCGCCACCCTGCGTCCGGTCCGCGACGCCCGCGTGCACCTGGCCATCCCCAAGCCCAGCGCCTTCACCCGCCAGCGCGAGGCGGCCAGCGCCTCGGTGGTGCTGGATCTGCGCTCCGGTGCCGCGCTCGAACGCAACCAGGTCGATGCGATCGTGCACCTGGTGTCCTCCAGCATCCCGGACCTGGCGCCCGAGCGCGTCACCGTGGTCGACCAGAACGGCCGCCTGCTCAGCCGCGACGGCGCCGACTCGGCTTCGGAACTGAGTGCGGTCCAGTTCGAGCAGGTGCGCCGCCAGGAAACCTCGTACAACACCCGCATCCGCGAGCTGCTCGAACCGCTGACCGGCCCCGGCCGCGTCAACGCCGAGGTCACCGTGGACATGGACTTCTCGGTCACAGAGGAGGCGCGCGAGTTGTTCAACGGCGAGCCGCCGAAGCTGCGCAGCGAGCAGGTCAGCGAGAACAGCACCGCCGCCGAAGGCCCGCAGGGCATTCCCGGCGCGACCAGCAACACCCCGCCGGGCGCAGTGGCCGGCCAGCAGGCCGACGGCACCCCGGCGCCTGGCGCGGCTGCTGCTGGCGCGCCTGGCGCCACCGCCGCGGCCGCCGCACCGACCGAGTCCGCCCGCAGCGCGACCCGCAACTTCGAGCTCGACCGCACCCTGCAGCACACCCGCCAGCCGGCCGGGCGCCTGCGCCGCGTCACCACCGCGGTGCTGGTCGACCACGTGCCGCGTGCCGGCGCCGACGGCAAGCCGGTGATGCAGGCGCTGTCCGAGCAGGAGCTGGCCCGGGTCGAGGACCTGGTCAAGCAGGCGGTCGGCTTCGACGCCGCCCGTGGCGACGTGGTCTCGGTGATGAACGCCCCGTTCGTGCGCGAGACCCCCGAGGCGAGCGAGCCGGCGCCGTGGTGGCAGGACCCGCGGATGCAGGACTGGCTGCGCCTGGGTGTCGGTGCGCTGATCGTGCTGGTCCTCGCGTTCGGCGTGCTGCGTCCGGCGATCCGCCAGATCGTCGGGCCGACCAAGAAGCCCGAAGCGCTGACCAGGGAGACACCGGCCGAAGCCGAACTGACCCTGCTCGACGACGAGGACACCGCCGCGCTGGCCAACGACACCGCGGTCATCGGCAGCAGCGCGCCGCCGCAACCGATGGCCCTGCCGTCGGATGCCTACGAAGATCGCCTGCGCAGTGCGCGCGAGGCGGTCAAGACCGACTCCAAGCGGGTCGCCCAGGTGGTGAAGGACTGGTTGGGCAATGAAGTCTAACGACGACGATCTGAGCGGCGTGCAGCGCGCCGCGGTCCTGCTGCTCTCGCTCGGCGAAGGCGATGCGGCCGAGGTGCTCAAGCACATGGGCGCCAAGGAAGTGCAGAAGCTCGGCCTGGCGATGGCCACCATGGCCGGCGTGACCCGCGAGCAGGTCACGCGGGTGATGGAGCAGTTCGAGCAGGCGCTGGACCGGCAGACCTCGCTGGGCGTGGGCGCCGACGACTACATCCGCAACATGCTGATCCAGGCCCTGGGCGCGGACAAGGCCAGTGGCCTGATCGACCGCATCCTGCTCGGCCGCAACACCACCGGTCTGGACACGCTGAAGTGGATGGACCCGCGCTCGGTCGCAGACCTGGTGCGCAACGAGCATCCACAGATCATGGCGATCGTGCTGTCGCACCTGGACCCGGACCAGGCGGCCGAGACCCTGAAGATGCTGCCCGAGCGCACCCGCGCCGACGTGCTGCTGCGCATCGCCACGCTGGAAGGCATTCCGCCGAACGCGCTCAACGAGCTCAACGAGATCATGGAGCGCCAGTTCTCCGGCAACCAGAACCTGAAGTCGTCCAACATCGGCGGGGTCAAGGTGGCGGCCAACATCCTCAACTTCCTGGAAAGCGGCCAGGACCAGTCGATCCTGGGCGAGATCGCCAAGGTCGACCAGGAGCTGGGCCAGCGCATCCAGGACCTGATGTTCGTGTTCGACGACCTGGTCGAGCTGGAAGACCGCGAGCTGCAGACCCTGCTGCGCGAGGTGTCCGGCGAGCGCCTGGGCATCGCCCTGCGCGGCGCCGACGTGCGCGTGCGCGAGAAGATCACCCGCAACATGTCCGCGCGCGCCGCCGAGATCCTGCTCGAGGACATGGAGGCGCGCGGTCCGGTGCGCCTGACCGATGTCGAGGGCGCGCAGAAGGAGATCCTGACCATCGTCCGCCGCCTGGCCGATGAGGGTGCGATCACGATGAGCAGCGGCGGCGGCGAGGAACTGGTATGAGCAACGTCGTCCGCTGGCTGGCGCCCGAACTCCACGTCGGCAAGGTGCAGGCACCGGTGCTGGAGCCCGAGGTGGCGCAGGACGTGCCGGTGCTGCGCCCGCCGACGCTGGAGGAAATCCAGGCGATCGAGGATGCGGCCCGCGAAGAGGGCTACCAGGCCGGCCTGGCCAGGGGCCACGAGGAAGGCTTCGCGCAGGGCCAGGCCGAGGTCCGGCGCCTGATCGCGCAGATCGACGGCATCCTCGACAACTTCACCCGACCGCTGGCGCGGCTCGAGGACGAGGTCACCGCCGCGCTCGGCGAGCTGGCCGTGCGCATCGCCGGCAGCCTGGTCGGACGCGCCTACGACGCCGATCCGGTGCTGCTTTCGGACCTGGTGTCCGAGGCGGTCGACGCGGTCGGCGGTGCTTCGCGCGAGGTCGAGGTGCGCCTGCACCCGGACGACATCGCCGCGCTGGCCCCGCTGATGGCGATGATGACCGGCATCCGCCTGGTGCCGGATCTGGCGCTGGGCCGCGGCGACCTGCGCGTGCATGCCGAGGCCGTGCGCATCGACGGCACCCTGGAAGCGCGCCTGCGCGGCGCGCTGGAACGCGTGATCCACAAGTCCGGAGCCGCCGCATGAGTCCGCCTCCCGCCCCCGCCACGCTCAACATGCCCAGCGCGGTCCCGGCCGACTGGCTGCAGGCCCGCAACCTGCGCCTGGCCACCCGGCTGGGCGCGATCGACCTGGACCAGGCCGGTGGCCGCGGCCTGATCCGCGAAGGCATCCTGCGCCGCGCGGTCGGCCTGACCCTGGAAGCGGTCGGCTGCGAGGCGCCGATGGGCGCGACCTGCAAGGTCGAGGTCGCCGACGGCGGCTGGGTCGAGGCCGAGGTCGTCGGCTTCGCCGGCGAACGCACCTCGCTGATGCCCAGCGCCGAGCTGCACGGCCTTCTGCCGAACGCACGCGTGGTGCCGGTGCGCCGGCGCGGCGGTGTCGAGATCGGCGAAGGCCTGCTCGGCCGCGTGATCGACAGCGACGGCGTGCCGCTGGACGGCAAGGGCCCGATCCGCGCCGAAGGCAGCGTCGGCATGGCCGGCGTGTCGATCAACCCGCTGGCGCGCGAACCGATCACCCAGCCGCTGGACGTGGGCGTGCGCGCGATCAACGCGCTGCTGCCGATCGGCCGCGGCCAGCGCGTCGGCCTGTTCGCCGGCTCCGGCGTCGGCAAGTCGACGCTGCTGGGCATGATGACCCGCTTCACCTCGGCCGACGTGATCGTGGTCGGCCTGATCGGCGAGCGCGGCCGCGAAGTGCGCGATTTCGTCGAAAGCACACTGGGCGAGGAAGGCCTGCGCCGCGCGGTCGTGGTCGCCGCCCCGGCCGACCGGCCGCCGCTGGCGCGCCTGCACGGCGCCTACCGCGCCACCGCCATCGCCGAGTGGTTCCGCGACCAGGGCCTGAACGTGCTGCTGCTGATGGACTCGCTGACCCGTTTCGCCCAGGCCCAGCGCGAGATCGGCCTGTCGGTCGGCGAGCCGCCGACCACCCGCGGCTATCCGCCGTCGGTGTTCGCCAAGCTGCCGGCGCTGGTCGAGCGTGCCGGCAACGGCGCCAAGGGCCGCGGCTCGATCACCGCGTTCTACACGGTGCTGACCGAAGGCGACGACCCGCAGGACCCGATCGCCGATGCCGCGCGCGCGATCCTCGACGGCCACATCCTGCTGTCGCGCCGGATCGCCGACGCCGGCCTGTATCCGGCGATCGACGTCGAGTCCTCGGTCAGCCGCGTGGTCACCGAGATCGCCGACGCGACCTGGCGCGACCGCATCCGCGGCCTCAAGCGCCTGATCGCCGCCTACAACGCCAACCGCGACCTGATCGCGATCGGCGCCTACCAGCGCGGCGCCGACCCCGCGGTCGACGAGGCGCTGGCGCGCTGGCCGGAGATCGTCGAGTTCCTCGGCCAGGACATCGCCCACGCCGCCGACCTGGACCATAGCCGCGACGCGCTCGCGGACCTGCTGCAAGTGAAGGAGACCGCCGCATGATGCAGTCCCGCCGCATCGACCCGCTGCTGCGCCGCGCGCAGGAGCACGAGGATGCCGTGGCCCGCGACCTGGCCGAACGGCAGCACGCCCATGCCCAGCAGGAATCGCGGCTGGACGAGCTGCGCCGCTACGCCGAGGAGTACGCCTCCAGCCAGATGGCCGCCACCAGCCCGGCCCAGCTGGCCAACCGGCGTGCCTTCCTGGAGCGCCTGGAAAGCGCGGTCGAGCAGCAGAGCCGGACCGTGGACAGCAGCCGCGAGCGGGTCGAGGCCGAACGCACCCGGCTGCTGCTGGCCAGCCGTGACAAGCAGGTGCTGGAGCAGCTGGCAGCCAGCTACCGCGCGCAGGAGCGCGTGGTGGAGAACCGGCGCGAGCAGCGGGTGATGGACGACCTCGGCGCGCGCCTGAGCCGTGCCAACCGCGATGCCGCGCAGGGAGAGGAGCCGGCGTGAACGTGTCTTCCGCTCCTCCTGCGGCGGCCAGCAGCGGCCCCGCTTCCTCCTCCTCGTCGTCCGACACCGGCGCGCCGGCCGACGGCAGCTTCGCGGCGCTGATCGGCGCCGGCACGGCGCCCACCGCCGAAGGCCGCCCCACGCCAGCCGCGTCGGCCAGACCCGGCGCGGGCACGGCCCGGGCGACGCCGGCCGCCACCGATGCGGTGCCCGGACAGCCGGCCGACGCCGAGGCGCTGGCGCTGGAGGCGGCAACCCCCCAGCTTCCACTGCCCACCGCGACGGAGCTGCAGGACAGCCTGGACGACGACACCGCGGCGCTGCCGGACTGGCCCCCCCCGGGGCTGGCCAGCCTGCTCGGCCTGGCGCCTCCGGCCACGCCGGACCCGGCCAGTGCGCCGGTGCCGCAGGGCGACCTGCCTGCCGCACGCGGCGGTGGCACGGCGCAGCCGCTGGTTTCGCCTTTCCTGCCTGGTGCCGCCGCACCGGGAGCGTCGGCAGCCGCTGCGACGGCCACCGCGCCCCTCACATCGGATGCGGTGGCCCAGGTCGCCGACCAGGGCGCTGCCGCGCTGGCGCTCGACGCCGGCCTGCAGGCCGCGGTCGACGGGCCGGAAGCGCCTGCCTTCGTGGTGATCGGCTCCACGCCGGCCCCCGCACCGGCCGCCGCGGGGGCTCCGGCCACGCTGCCGGCGTCGCTGCCGCAGCCGGACCTGCATGGCGAGGCCTTCGCCGACGACGTCGGCGCCAACCTCAGCTGGATGGCCGACCAGAAGATCGGCCACGCCCACATCCGCATCTCGCCGCAGGACATGGGCCCGATCGAGGTGCGGCTGAACCTGGATGGCGACCGGATCTCGGCCGACTTCACCGCCGCCGCGCCGGATGTCCGCCAGGCGCTCGAACAGGGGCTGCCGCGCCTGCGCGACATGCTCGGCCAGCAGGGTTTCCAGCTGGCGCACGCCGGTGTCGGCCAGCAGCATGATGGCGGACGTGGGCAGGATGCCGAGGGCACGGCACGTGGTCGCGGTAACGACGGCAATGGCCTTGGCGGCGTGGAGGGCGGCGGCGACGCCCCGCTGCTCACCGCCGGCCAGCTCCGCCTGCGCGGTCTGCTCGACGCCTACGCCTGATCACCCGCGTCGAAGCGCTGCGGACGTTCCCGCAGCGCCCATCGCGCGGCAGGCAGGTACCCGCCGTCGCCAGCGCCATGCGGCCCGCTCGCGCCGACCACGCGGCAGGATGGGCACGCGCGGCCGGTACCGGCCAGCCCACCGGGCCTGCGGGGCCCGCTACGACGGCCGCCAGGGCGCGCCGGCCCGCCTGCGACGGCGTGGGCTCGGCGACCTGACCCGCGCTCCGGCCGCCGGGCGCTCACCGCCCCCCTGCGTCAACACTCCGTCACCACATCGCTGAACGCCCGCGCCGGGTGGCCGTCGCCGGAGCGGCACGCGCTTTGCATCTGACTCCGGGCATTCCCCAGGAGATCCATCGTGGCCGCAGCCGACAAGAAGGCCCCCGCCAGTGCCCCCCCTGCCAAACGTGGTGGCAAGCTGCCGCTGATCATCGCCGGCGTGGCCGTGCTGGCCGCCGGCGGTGCCGGTGGCGGCTGGTTCCTCAGCTCGCGCAAGGCCGCCGAAGCCGAGGCCGCCGCGATCGAGGCGGCCAAGCCCAAGCTGCCGGCCCCGGCACAGTACCTGGCGCTGGAGCCGCCGTTCGTGGTCAACCTCGACAGCGGGACCGCCGGCCCGCGCTATCTGCAGGTCGAGATCCAGCTGATGACCCGCGACGCGGCCTCGCTGGCCGACCTCGAGCGCCACGCCCCGGCGATCCGGGCGCGCCTGCTGATGCTGCTCGCGCAGCAGACCTCCGAAAGCATCGCCGACCGCAGCGGCAAGGAGAAGCTGCAGGGCCAGGCGCTGACCGAAGTGCAGAAGCTCATGCAGACCGAGACCGGCAAGCCTGCGGCCGAAGCGCTGCTGTTCACCAGCTTCGTCACCCAGTAAGGGCCAGCGCATGTCATCGATCCGCGTACAGCTCGCATCGCATCCGGGACACCGCCGGAGCGCATGGCGTGGCCCGGCCGGGACGGCCTCGCAGGAGAGGCGGGGATGAGCATCAACGATCTGCTGTCGCAGGACGAGATCGATGCGCTGCTGCACGGCGTCGATTCGGGCGCGGTCGACACCGATCCGTCCCCGTCCGCGCCGGGCGAGGCCCGCAGCTACGATTTCGCCAGCCAGGACCGGATCATCCGTGGTCGCATGCCGACCCTGGAAATGGTCAACGAGCGCTTCGTGCGCCTGTGGCGGATCGGCCTGTTCAACCTCATCCGCCGCTCGGCCGACCTGTCGGTGCGTGGGATCGAGCTCGTCAAGTTCGGCGAGTACCTGCATTCGCTGTACGTGCCGACCAACCTCAACCTGATCAAGTTCAAGCCGCTGCGCGGCACCGGCCTGATCGTGTTCGAACCCAAGCTGGTGTTCTCGGTGGTCGACAACTTCTTCGGCGGCGACGGGCGCTACCCGACCCGGATCGAGGGCCGTGAGTTCACCCCGACCGAGATGCGCGTGATCCAGCTGCTGCTCAAGCAGACCTTCGCCGACATCCACGAGGCCTGGGCGCCGGTGATGGACGTGGACCTGGAGTACATCAACTCCGAGATCAACCCGCACTTCGCCAACATCGTCACTCCGCGCGAGTACGTGGTGGTCAGCCGCTTCCATGCCGAGCTCGATGGCGGCGGCGGCGAGATCCACATCACCCTGCCCTACTCGATGCTCGAGCCGATCCGCGAACTGCTCGACGCCGGCATCCAGAGCGACCGCATCGACCGCGACGAAAGCTGGAACACGACCCTGCGCGACCAGCTGCGGCTGGCCGAGGTCGACGTCTCCAGCGTGCTGGCCGAAAAGCGCATCGACCTGCGCCAGCTGACCCAGCTCAAGGTCGGCGACATCCTGCCGATCGACCTGCCCTCGCAGGTACCGATCTGCGTGGAGGACGTGCCGGTGTTCACCGGCGAGTTCGGCATCGCCAACGGCCGCAACGCGGTCAAGATCATCAGTACCCGTCCCCCCGGAACCCACGAGCCGCGCGCGGAACGCAACGACGAGGAAACGCCAGAATGAACTCCACCGATCCCTTCGCCAGCGCCGCGGCGTTCGACCAGCTGCAGCCTGAAAGCAACGGCGAGCTGCGCGACCTGAACCTGGACGTCATCCTCGATGTGCCGGTCACCCTGTCGCTCGAGGTCGGCCGCGTGCGCATGCCGATCCGCAACCTGCTGCAGCTCAACCAGGGCTCGGTGATCGAGCTGGAGCGCGGCGCCGGCGAACCACTGGACGTCTACGTCAACGGCACCCTGATCGCGCATGGCGAGGTGGTGGTGATCAACGACCGGTTCGGCGTGCGCCTGACCGACGTGGTCAGCCCCAGCGAGCGCATCCGGAGACTGCGATGAGCCTGCTGGCGGGACTGCTCGCCGTCGCCGCCCCGGCCACGCGCCCGGCGGTCGAGGTCGGCAGCCATGCGCCGCAGGCGCCCGGCCTGGCCGGCGCGTTCTTCGCGCTGCTGCTGGTGCTGGGCCTGATCCTCGGGCTGGCCTGGCTGCTGCGGCGGATGCCCGGCAGCGGATTCCGCCCGGCCGAGGGGCTGAAAGTGGTCGCCAGCCTGCAGGTCGGCGCCAAGGAACGCATGGTGGTGGTCGAGGTCGGCGGCCAGCAGCTGCTGCTGGGCGTGTCGGCCGGCGGCGTGAGCCTGCTGCACACCCTGCCCGAACCGCTGCCGCAGGCGCCCGCGCCGTCGCTGCCGGATTTCAAGAACCTGCCCAACTTCGCGCAGATGCTCGCCCAGCGGCTGCGCAGGGATTCCTGACCATGCTGCGCCGCGCCCTTCCGCTGCTGTTCCTGCTGCTCGCGCTGCTGCCGGTGCTGGCCTCGGCCGCGCCCGCGGTCCCGCAGGTGCCCGCCTTGCCCGACGTCACTGTCGGCCGCATCGGCGACGCCCCGGTGAGCCTGCCGCTGCAGACCCTGCTGCTGATGACGGCGATCACCCTGCTGCCGTCGCTGCTGCTGGTGATGACCGCCTTCACCCGGATCATCATCGTGCTGGCCCTGCTGCGGCAGGCGCTGGGCACCGGCCAGACTCCGTCCAACCAGATCCTGGTCGGCCTGGCGCTGTTCCTGACCGCGATGATCATGATGCCGGTGTGGCAGAAGGCCTGGGACAGCGGCTTCGGCGCCTATCTCAACGGCGAGATCGATTTCCGCACGGCCTGGGACCTGGGCACCGCCCCGCTGCGCGCGTTCATGCTCGCCCAGGTCCGCGAGACCGACCTGATGACCTTCGCCGGCCTGGCCGGCCACGGCACCTACAGCGGCCCCGACGCGGTGCCGTTCCCGGTGCTGGTCGCCTCGTTCGTCACCAGCGAGCTGAAGACCGCCTTCGAGATCGGCTTCCTGATCTTCATCCCGTTCGTGGTGATCGACCTGGTGGTGGCCAGCGTGCTGATGTCGATGGGCATGATGATGCTGTCGCCGATGCTGGTCTCGGCACCGTTCAAGATCCTGCTGTTCGTGCTGGTCGACGGCTGGGTGCTCACGGTGGGGACGCTGGCGGCGAGCTTCAACGTGTCCTGACGCAGCCCGCCGCGCCGTTCTGGCGTCCGGCCGTCGCGTGATCGTCCGGTGCTCCGCCCTGGCCGTTGCCCGTTGCTCTCTTCGTCCTCGACGCTCCAGTGCCGTGAAGCGCGCAAGGCATCGCGGTGGCGCTGCGGGCGGACGGGCCCGCGTGTCGGGGCGGAGTGTCTCGCGCCGCCCCGGCCGCCGCCAGGCACGCCGGGGTGCGGCGTGTCGCAGCCACATCGGCTCGCGCACCGGCCCTGACCGTTTCGGGTCGCTTTCTGGAAGGACGCCCCGCTCCCGCCCGCTCGGGCGCGTGCTGGATCCGCTGTTCAAGCGCTTGCCGCGCTGCGCCAGCGTCGCGTTGACCTTGTGCGCACAACGACCTCCGCGCTGTTGCGCTGCCTGCTTCCGTCTCGTCGAAAGCCGGCAAACCGCCGCATCGAGGTCGCCGCCGGAATGCCGCCATCGCACTGGCACCGTCCTTGCATCCTCCTGCCCATGACGCCCGAACTCGCCCTTACCGAACTGCGCCGTGGCCTCGAGGTCGTTCTCTGGGTCGGTGGTCCGCTGCTGGTCGCCGTGCTGGTGGTCGGCGTGGTGGTGGGCATCGTCCAGGCCGCGACCCAGATCAACGAGCCGACGATCGCCTTCATCGCCAAGGCCGTGGCCCTGACCGCCGCGCTGTTCGCGACCGGCAGCTGGCTGCTCGGCTATCTGGTCGACTACACCATCGCGCTGTTCCAGCGCATTCCACATCTGATCGGCTGAGCCGGGCGCGACGTGGATCCTGCAACCGCCATGATCGTCGACGGCCAGCAGGCCTTCGGCATGATCGGGACCGTGCTGTGGACCATGCTGCGCACCGGCGCGATGCTGATGGCGATGCCGCTGATCGGCACCCGTGCGGTGCCGCTGCGGATCCGCGGCCTGCTCGCTGGCGCCCTGGCGATGGCGCTGGCGCCGATCCTGCCCACCCCGCCGCCGGGCAATGGCCTGGATGCCGCCGCCGTCCTGGGCGTGGCCCGCGAACTGGCGCTGGGCGTGGCGATGGGCTTCACCCTGCGGCTGATGTTCGAGGCCGGGGCGCTGGCTGGCGAACTGATCTCGCAGGGCATGGGCCTGTCGTTCGCGCAGATGAACGACCCGCTGCGTGGCACCAGCTCCGGCGTGATCTCGCAGTGGTTCTACGTGGCGTTCGGCCTGCTGTTCTTCGCCGCCGACGGCCACCTGGCGATGATCGCGCTGCTGGTGCGCAGCTACCAGGCACTGCCGATCGGCACGCCGCTGCCGGACGCCACCGCCATGCTGGCGGTGATCCCCGACCTGTTCGTCGTGGTGCTGCGCGGGGCGCTGAGCCTGGCCCTGCCGGTGATCGCCGCGATGCTGGCCACCAACATCGCCTTCGGCGCGCTGTCCAAGGCCGCGCCGGCCCTGAACCCGATCCAGCTCGGCCTGCCGGTGGCGGTGCTGCTGGGCCTGTTCCTGCTGGCGGTGCTGGCCGGCGAACTGGCCGGACCGATCCAGGGGCTGTTCAACCAGGCGTTCGGCTACGCCGAGCGGGTCTACAGCACCTGACGCGTCATGGTGCGCCTCGGGCCATGCCGGAGGCGGCGCCCGATTCAAGTTGCGGTGGCCCGGTCCGATAAACGCTTTCAGACGGGTCGTCTGTTGCGGCCACGAGGATCCTCGGTGCCGCCAACGCCCATGCCCGGCAAGCAGGACCCTCCGCGCGCCCCGCCCTCGCCCGGCGGCTCGGTGCCGGGGCCGGTCGTCGCAGGCACATGGCCGCAGCAGGCGCTGGCGGTGTCCGTGGTGTGCCTGCTGCTGCAGGCGCTGCCGGTGTCCTACCTGCCGGCCTTCCAGGCCGGCGCGAGCGCCTCGCTGGCCCACCTGCACTGGGGCGTGCTGCTGGCGACGGCGATGCTGTGCGAGCGCCGCGTGTTCACCGCCGCCTACCTGGCCGTGTTCGCCGGCTGGTGCCTGCGCGTGCTGCTGGGCGACGGCGATGCGGTCGGCACCACCGTGCTGGCCGGCGTGCTGGGCTACGCGGCGATGTATGCATGGACGCTGGTGTGCCTGCGCCTGATGGGCTGGCCGCGGCCGGCCGGGCGCGGCCGCATCCGCCAGCACGACGTCATTCCCTACGGCGTGTGCGCGCTGTTCCTGTTCCCGTTGGGCTGGGCCGTGGCGCATGCGGCATCGCGCGCCCTGTTCGACCCGGCATCTCCGCAGCTGTGGGCCGAGGTGCTCCAGGTCGGCTACGCCCGCTTCTTCGGCGTGCTGTGCGTGACCCTGCCGGTCCTGCTGTTCGCCACAGGACGCCACGAGCCGGCGCCGATGCCCAGCCGCATTCCCTGGTGGGAGGCGGCGCTGGGCGTGGCGTATCTGGCCCTGGTCGCCAGCCTGCTGCTGGTCTCGCCGCGCCTGCACCAGGCGCCGTTCGAGGCGCTGCTGGACCAGCGCTTCATGTTGATGGTGGCGATGATCTGGCTGGCCCTGCGGCTGCCCTGGCGCTGGTCGGCACCGCTGGTGGCGGCCCTGATGCTGTTGCTGGCGGTGCTCATCGCCTGGGGCAGCCGGCATGGTCCGGGGCTGGACGCGGTGCGGCTGGCGCAGCTGGCCGCAGAACTGGGCGTGCTGCAGCTGATGATCCTGCTGTGCTTGGTGATGAGCCGCGACAACCGGCGCGCGGTCGAACGCCTGGCCGAGGAGAGCCGCCGCGATGGATTGAGCGGCGTGCCCAACATCAACGCGCTGCGCCAGGACCTGGCGCGGCGTGAGCCGGTGCCCGCCGAGATCGCCTGCCTGGGCATCGAGCACGTCGACAGCCTGGTCGCCGGGCTCGGCCTGCCGGCCCAGGAAGCGCTGACGGCCGGGCTGGCGGCGCACTTGCTGCCGCACGTGAGCACCTACACGCTCGGCCCCGGTCGCTTCGTGCTGGTCCCGGGCGATGGCGCGGTGTCCTGGCAGGGCGTGCTGGCGCGGATCGAGCAGTTCGAGTTCGGCTACGGCGACAGCCGCGTGCGGATCGAACCGCATCTGGGGGTCTGCCGGCTGCGCGAGACCGGCGAAAGCGCGGTCGATGCGGCGCTGGAGGCGGCCTACGGCGCGCTGCTGGAAGCGCGCCAGCGCGGCGAGACCGCGCCGGTGTTCGCGCAGGGGCGTGCCGACCCGGCCGCACGCAAGGCGCTGCTGCAGACCCACTCACTGGCGTTGTCGCTGGTGCGGCAGCGCCGGATCGAGCTGCATGCGCAGCCGATCCGGCGGATCGATGCGCAGCACGCCTGCATGGCCGAGATCCTGTGCCGGCTGCGCTGCGAGGACGGCCGCCTGCTGATGCCGCGCGACTACATGGACGAGCTGGAAGCCAGCCGCGGCGTGGTCGAGCTGGACCGGGCCGTGGTCGAGACCCTGCTGCAGTGGTTCCGCAGGCACGGCGGCCAGCGGCCGTTCGCACGGCTGGCGGTCAACCTCACGGGGCGCAGCCTGGTGTCCGACCATTTCCGCAACTGGCTGCTCTACCAGCTCGACAACACCCCCGGCAGCGCCGCGGCGCTGTGCTTCGAGATCACCGAACGGGCGATCGGCGGCAGCCTGGACCAGGCCCGCCCGCTGCTGGACGGCCTGAGCCAGCGCGGCTGCCTGGTCGCGCTGGACGACTTCGGCACCGGCATGCAGAGCTTCGAGCGCCTGCAGCAGCTGCCGATCAACCTGGTCAAGATCGACGGCACCTTCGTCCGCGCGATCGCCACCAATGCGCGCGACCGCGAGCTGGTACGGGCGATGGTCACCATCGCCCGCGCCTACCGCGCCGAGATCGTGGCCGAGTACGTCGAGGACGCGGCCGTGCTGGAGCAGCTGCGCGAGCTCCAGGTCGACTGGGTGCAGGGCTACCACATCGGCCGGCCCCAGCCGCTGGAGGACCTCGACGCGGCCGGTCCGGCGCCCGGCTGAGTCCGGCACCGGCGGCTGGCACGCCGCTTGCAGCCTGTCCCTGCAGCCCCCCACGGCGCAGGAGCCGGCGATGGCCGAGAACGAAGACGGCCAGGAACGCACCGAACAACCCAGTGAGAAGCGCCTGCGCGAAGCCCGTGAGAAGGGCAACGTGCCGCGCTCGCGCGAGCTGGCGACCGTGGCCGTGTTCGGCGCCGGCGTGGCCGGCCTGCTCGCGCTCGGCCCTGCCCTGTCGCAGGGCGCGATGGGCTGGATGCAGGCCGCGCTGTCGCCCGATCCGGAGCTGATCGCCTCGCCCGAGCGGCTGTTCGCCCATGCCGGCCATCTGCTGCTGCGGCTGCTGGTGGTGATGCTGCCGCTGATCGTGATCTGCCTGCTGGCCTGCGTGCTGGCCCCGGCGGTGATGGGCAGCCTGCAGGCGTCCTCCAAGAGCCTGCAGCCCGATCTCAAGCGCCTGGACCCGCTGGCCGGGCTCAAGCGCGTGTACGGCGCCGAGGGCCTGGCCGAGCTGGCCAAGTCGCTGCTGCGCGTGCTGTTCGTCGGCACCGCAGCCGGCCTGACCCTGACCCACGGCCTGGGCACGCTGCGGGCGATGCCGGCGCAGACCCTGGAGACGGCGGTGCGCAGCGGCCTGGGCTTCACCTCCAGCCTGCTGATCGCCACCACCTCGGCGATGCTGCTGCTGGCGGCCATCGATGCGCCTTACCAGAAGTGGAACTGGCGGCGGAAGCTGATGATGACCCGCCAGGAAATGCGCGACGAGTTCAAGGAATCCGAGGGCCGCCCGGAGGTGAAGGGGCGGATCCGGCAGATGCAGCAGCAGCTGTCGCAGCGACGGATGATCGAGGCGGTGCCGCAGGCCGACGTGGTGGTGGTCAACCCGACCCACTACGCGGTGGCGCTGAAGTACGTCGGCGACAGCATGCGCGCGCCCAAGGTGGTGGCCAAGGGCGTGGACGAGGTGGCGCTGCGGATCCGCGAGGTCGGCGAACTGCACCGGGTCGCGATCGTGTCCGCACCGCCTTTGGCACGCGCCTTGTATCGGGAAGGCCAGCTCGACAAGGAAATCCCCGTGAGACTGTACGCGGCCGTGGCCCAGATCCTCTCCTACGTCTACCAGCTGCGCGCCTGGCGCGGCGGTGCGCGCATGCCGCATCCGGAGCTGGCGCCGATCGACGTTCAGGAACATCCGCCGGGTGAGCCGCGATGAGCGCCGCCGTCCCGCAGCCGCCGCTGGCCCGCCGCCTGCTCGAGATCGCGCGCAGCGGCGTGGGCGCGCCACTGATCGTGCTGGCGATGCTGGCGATGGTCGTGGTGCCCCTGCCCGCGCCGGTGCTCGATGCGCTGTTCAGCTTCAACATCGCGATCTCGCTGGTGGTGCTGCTGGCGGTGGTCTACGTGCAGCGTCCGCTGGATTTCACGATCTTCCCGATCGTGCTGCTGATGACCACGATGCTGCGCCTGGCGCTGAACGTAGCCTCGACCCGCGTGATCCTGCTCAACGGCCAGAACGGCCACGACGCGGCCGGCAAGGTCATCGCCGCGTTCGGCGAGTTCGTGGTCGGCGGCAACTACGCGGTCGGCATCATCGCCTTCGCGATCCTGACCATCATCAACTTCGTGGTCATCACCAAGGGCGCCGGGCGCGTGTCGGAAGTGACCGCGCGCTTCATCCTCGACGCGATGCCCGGCAAGCAGATGGCGATCGACGCCGACCTCAACGCCGGCCTGCTCTCGCGCGAGGAGGCCAAGGCCCGGCGCGAGGAGGTCCGCGAGGAAGCCGACTTCTACGGCGCGATGGACGGCGCCAGCAAGTTCATCCGCGGCGACGCGATCGCCGGCATCCTGATCCTGTTCGTGACCCTGATCGGCGGCCTGATCGTCGGCGTGCTGCAGCACGGCATGCCGGTCGGCGAGGCCGCCTCGACCTACACCCTGCTGTCGATCGGCGACGGCCTGGTCTCGCAGCTGCCGGCCCTGCTGGTGTCCTCGGCGGTGGCGCTGCTGGTGACCCGCGCCTCGCGCGCCCAGGACATGCGCAACGCCATGGTCGGCCAGGTGTTCGGCCAGCACCGCGCCCTGGCGATCGCCGCGGCGATCCTGATCGCGGTCGGCCTGGTGCCGGGCATGCCCAACGTCGCCTTTTTGACGCTGGGCGCGATCCTCGGCTTCCTGGCCTGGAAGCTGTGGAAGCGGGGCGAAGCCGCCGCCGCGCAGGACGCCGCCAACGGCACCGATGCCGACGGGGGCGCGCAGCCGACCCCGGGCTACACCACGCCCGAGCTGGGCTGGGACGAACTGCGCCCGGTCGATCCGCTGGGCCTGGAAGTCGGCTACCGGCTGATTCCGCTGGTCGACAAGGCCCAGGGCGGCGAACTGATGGCGCGGATCAAGGGCGTGCGCCGCAAGCTGACCCAGGAGATCGGCTTCCTGGTGCCGCCGGTGCACATCCGCGACAACCTGGAACTGCCGGCGACCCATTACCGGCTGATGGTCCACGGCGTGCCCGTGGCGACCGCCGAGGTCCACCCCGACCGCGAGCTGGCGCTCGACCCGGGCGGCGCGCTCGGCACCATCGACGGCATCAAGGGCAAGGACCCGGCGTTCGGCCTCGACGCGGTGTGGATCCAGCCCCACCAGCGCGCCCAGGCCGAGTCGCTGGGCTACACCGTGGTCGATCCGGCCACCGTGATCGCCACCCACCTCTCGCACCTGGTGCGCGAGCACGCGCCGGAGCTGCTCGGCCACGAGGAGGTCCAGCAGCTGCTGGCGCAGCTGACCAAGACCGCGCCCAAGCTGGTCGAGGACCTCACCCCCAAGACCCTGCCGCTGTCGGTGGTCGTGCGGGTGCTGCAGAACCTGCTGATCGAGCGGATCCCGGTGCGCCAGCTGCGCAAGATCGTCGAGTCGCTGGTCGAGCACGGCGCGCACAGCCAGGACCCGGCCGTGCTGACCGCGGCCGTCCGCAACGCGCTGGGACGTTTCATCGTGCAGGAGATCGCGGGCATGTCCCCGGAGCTGCCGGTGTTCACCCTGGCCGCGCCTTTGGAACGGGTCTTGCAGGACTCTGCACAGGGCAGCGGCGCCGCGCTGGAGCCCGGTCTGGCCGAACGCCTGCAGCAGAGCCTGCAGGACTGTGCGGGCCGCCAGGAGGCACGCGGCGAACCTGCGGTGGTGCTGGTGCCGGGAACGGTCCGCGCCGCGCTGGCCCGGCTGGTGCGGCACAGCGTGCCCAACCTGTCGGTGCTGTCCTACACCGAAGTTCCCGAGGACAAGCGCCTCAAGCTGATCGGCACGATCAGCTGAGACGCCAGAGAAGCGACACGACCTGGGGCCGCAGGGCCCCGCGAGCGGAGACCACAGCGATGACAGCGGCATCCACATCGACATGCGGGCAGGCGCCTCGGGCGCCGTCCCCCGCCCCGGCCAGCGCCGGCAGCGTCTCCCGCCACACCACCCGTGACCGACTGCCATGAAGATCAAGCGATTCGTAGCCCCCGACATGCGTACCGCGCTGCGCCAGGTCCGTGAGGAGCACGGTGCCGACGCGGTGATCCTGTCCAACCGCCGCACGTCCGAAGGCGTCGAGATCGTGGCGGCCAGCAACTACGACGAGGACGCGGTCCAGCGCGCCCTGATCGAGGCCAACCGCGCCGCGGCCGAGACCCAGCGCGCCGCGCAGGCGGCTGCGGCGGCACCGGTCCGTCCCGCGGCGCCGGAGGCAGGCATGGCCGCGCTGCCGGCGTCGCTGCAGGCGGCGGCCGCTGCCCCGCCCGTCCCGGCCGCGGGCGTCGCCGCCGCCGACATCCCGGCCGCGCTGCCGGAGAACGAAGCCGGCTTCACCGGCAACGCGTTCGCCGCGCTGCTGGCGAACGCGCAGGCCGCGCAGGCCAGCGAGGCCAGGGCCGCCGTCGCCAGCCTGCAGGCGCAGGCCGACGCCGACGTCGAACGCGCCGCGGCCGAACGCGCGGCCGCGCCGGCGCTGGCGGCGGTGCCGGCGCTGCCCACGGCCAACAGCGATGCCCAGCTCGACCAGATGCGCGACGAACTGGCGCAGATGCGGCAGATGATCGAGCGCGAGATGCACCGGCTGACCGACGAGCGCCTGCGCGGCTCGCCCGTGCGCCTGCAGGCCATGGAGCTGATGGACGATTACGGCTTCGATGCCGGCATCACCCGCGACGTGGTCCTGCAGCTGCCGGCCGACACCGCCGAGCATCGTGGCCGCGGCCTGATGCTGGGCCTGATCTCGCGGCGCCTGCCGGTGTGTCCGGTCGATCCGCTGTCGCAGGGCGGCGTGATCGCCCTGGTCGGCCCGACCGGCGCCGGCAAGACCACCACCATCGCCAAGCTCGCCGCCCGTTACGCCGCCGAGCACGGTGCCCGCAACATCGCCCTGGTCACCACCGACACCGCCCGCATCGGCGGCCGCGAGCAGCTCTACAGCTATGGCCGCCAGCTCGGCGTGGCCGTGCACGAGGCCGACAGCGACGCGGCCCTGATCCAGCTGCTGCAGCGCCTGCAGGACTACAAGCTGGTGCTGGTGGACACCGCCGGCATGGGCCAGCGCGACCGCGCCCTGGCCAGCCAGCTCAACTGGCTGCGCGCCGCGCGCGAGGTCCGCACCCTGCTGGTGCTGCCGGCCAACTCCCACTACGCCGATCTGGACGAGGTCGTGCGCCGCTTCGGCGGGGCCAATCCGCAGGGGGTGGTCCTGACCAAACTGGACGAGACCGGCCGCCTGGGCAGCGCCCTGTCGGTGGTGGTCGACCACCAGCTGCCGCTGACCTGGGTGACCGACGGCCAGCACGTTCCCGACGACCTGCACCGCGCCAATGCCGCCAGCATCGTGCTCCGCCTTGAAGATCTGCGCCGCGCTGCCGATAAGCCGAACATCCCGGAGCACGACCATGCAGCCGCGTGAGCCCTACCCCCCGACCATGTCCATCCCGACCAGCACCCAGCCCAGCATGAATCCGGTCCGCAGCATCGCCGTCACCGGCGGTAAGGGTGGCGTGGGCAAGACCAACATCTCGGTCAACCTGGCCGCGTCGCTGGCCATGCTCGGCAAGCGCACGCTGCTGCTGGACGCCGACCTGGGCCTGGCCAACGTCGACGTGCTGCTGGGCCTGTCGCCGCAGAACACCCTGGCCGACCTGGTCGCCGGGCGCTGCGAGCTCGACGACGTGATCCTGGAAGGCCCCGGCGGCCTGCTGGTGGTCCCGGCCGCGTCCGGCCGCCGCCACATGGCCGAGCTGCAGCCGGCCCAGCACGTCGGCCTGGTCAACGTGTTCAACGACCTGCAGCGCGACCTGGACATCCTGGTCGTCGATACCGCCGCCGGCATCACCGACAGCGTGCTGACCTTCTGCCAGGCCGCGCAGGACGCGGTGGTGGTGGTCTGCGACGAGCCGGCCTCGATCACCGACGCCTACGCGCTGATCAAGGTCCTCTCGCGCGAGCGCGGCGTGGACCGGCTGCAGGTGGTCGCCAACATGGTGCGCAGCCCGGCCGAGGGCCGCGGCCTGTACGAGAAGCTCTCGCGGGTGTGCGAGCGCTTCCTCGGCGATGTCTCGCTGAATTTCCTGGGCGCGGTGCCGCAGTGCGACTGGCTGCGGATGGCCGTGCAGCGCCAGCAGGCCGTCGCCACCGCCTATCCGGCCAGCGCCTCGGCGCGTGCGATCGCCGAGATCGCGCGCCGCACCGCCCGCTGGGAGGCGCCGACCACCCCGCGCGGCAACATCGAGTTCTTCGTCGACCGGATGATCCGGCAGGGAGCGCTCGCGTGAATACCGCCGCCGCCGAATACCGCGCCGTCCAGCGCGCAAGCGCCGGCGACTGCGTGTCACGTCATGCCGACCTGGTCCGCCGTATCGCCCACCACCTCGCCGCGCGCCTTCCGGCCAGCGTCGAGATCGACGACCTGATCCAGTCCGGCATGATCGGCCTGATCGAGGCCTCGCGCAGCTACGACCCCGAACAGGGCGCGTCCTTCGAGACCTACGCCTCGATCCGCATCCGCGGCTCGATGATCGACGAGATCCGGCGTGGCGACTGGGTGCCGCGCTCGGTCCACCGGCGCGCACGCGATGCCGCTGCCGCGGTCCGCGAGCTCGAGCAGGCCAGTGGCCGCGCGGCGACCCCGCAGGAAGTGGCCGCGCGCCTGGAGATGCCGCTGCCCGAGTACATGAAGCTGCTCGAGGACGCCTCGCGCGGCCAGGTGCTGAGCCTGGACTCGCACGTCGAGGACCACGGCGAGGTGCATGCGCCCAGCGGTGGCCTCAGCCCGCAGCAGACCCTGGAGCGCAGCGACTTCGGCCGCGAGCTGGCCGGCGCGATCGGCCAGCTGCCCGAGCGCGAGCAGCTGGTGCTGTCGCTGTACTACGAGCAGGAGCTGAACCTCAAGGAGATCGGCGCGGTGCTCGGCGTCAGCGAGTCGCGGGTCTGCCAGATCCATGGCCAGGCCGTGCTGCGCCTGCGCGGACGGCTGGGCGGCTACGAGTCGCGCGATGCCGGCCTCGACAGCGCCTGAACTCCCGCCGCCATTCCACAACCACGTACCATGCGCCATCCGCAACAGTCCTGGAGTCGAACGTGAACAAGAACATGCGCATCCTGATTGTCGATGACTTCTCGACCATGCGCCGCATCGTCAAGAACCTCCTCGCCGATCTGGGCTACACCAACACCGCCGAAGCCGACGACGGCAACACGGCGCTGGCGGCGCTGCGCAGCGCACCGTTCGATTTCGTGGTCACCGACTGGAACATGCCCGGCATGACCGGCATCGACCTGCTGCGCGCGATCCGCGCCGACGACAAGCTCAAGACCCTGCCGGTGCTGATGGTCACCGCCGAGGCCAAGCGCGAGCAGATCATCGAGGCCGCGCAGAACGGCGTGAACGGCTACATCATCAAGCCGTTCACCGCGCAGACCCTGGAAGAGAAGCTGGGCAAGATCTTCGAACGGCTGGCGGCCACCGCATGAGCGTCGTCCTGGAACAGACCGATCGCGCCGCGCTGGTCGCGCGCCTGCAGGGCGCGCTGGATGCGCTCGAACGCGGCGACGAGGGCGCATGGCGCCAGGAAATCGACGGCCTGGCCGCCGCGCGCACCCGCCCGCTGGTGCAGGGCCTGAGCCGGCTGGCCCGCGAGCTGGGTCAGGCGCTGGGCGAACTGCCCGAGCCGCCGGACGGCACCCCGCATGCGGCCGAACTCGACGACGCCTGCGCGCGCCTGGACCACGTCATCAAGATGACCGAGGACGCCAGCCACCGCACCCTGGACCTGGCCGAGGAAAGCCGTGCCCTGGCCACCCGCCTGCGCGAGAGCGGCGTCGGTCCGGACCAGGAGGCGCTGCTGGACCAGCTGCGCCACAACCTCACCGAGATCGCGCTCACCCAGAGCTACCAGGACCTGACCGGACAGATCATCCGCCGCGTCGCCGGCATCGTGCGCCGCGTGCACGAGGGCTTCGGCGCGCTGGGCCTGCCGCCGAAGGAAGAGCCCGCCCGCGACGGCAAGCTCGCCGGCCCGGCCGTCGCCGGCCTGGATCGCCACGCGGTGTCCCAGAACGACGCCGACGCGCTGCTGTCGGACCTGGGGCTGTAATGCCATGAGCGGCGTGACACCGGAAATCGCGGCGGACTTCATCATCGAGGCCCAGGAAATCCTGGACCGCCTCGGCGAGCAGCTGGTCGGCCTGGAGCAGGCCCCGGACGACCGCGAGCAGCTCAACGCGGTGTTCCGTGGCTTCCACACGCTGAAGGGCGGTGCCGGCTTCCTCGGCATCACCGCGATGGTCAACCTGTGCCATGCCGCCGAGGAAACCCTCGGCCTGGTCCGCGCCGGCGAAGCCGAACTGACCGCGCTGCATTTCGATGCCGCGCAGCAGTCGCTGGACTGGCTGCAGGCCATGCTCGATGCGGTCGCCGGTGCCGCCGAACCCGAACACGCCCCGCCGGAACTGATCGCCCAGTTCAGCGTCGAACCCGCGGCCGCCGTTGCCGCGCCGGTCGCTGCCGCCGCCCCCGTGGCCGCTGCCAAGCCGGCCTCGGACATGATCGACGACGACGAGTTCGAGGCCCTGCTCGACCAGTTGCATGGCGCCGCTCCGCCAGGCGCAGCCGCGCCGGCTCCGGTCGCCGCGCCGCCGACCAAGGGCGGGATGATCGACGACGACGAGTTCGAGGCCCTGCTCGACAGCCTGCATGGCGCGAGTGCCCCCGGTGCGCAGCCGTTGCCGGCGCTCCAGGCCGCCCCGCCGCCGGCAGCGCCCGCCGCCAGGCCGGCCGCCCCGCGCGCGGTCCCCGCGCCGCGTGCGACGACGCCGAGCGAAGCCGAGCACACGGTCCGCGTCGATACCCGTCGCCTGGACGCCATCGTCAACCTGATCGGCGAGCTGGTGCTGGCCCGCAACCGGCTCAAGACCCTGCGCACCCGGCTCAAGGACGAGGAGCTGGACCGCGCCGTCGCCAGCCTGGACGTGGCCACCGCGCGCCTGCAGTCGGCGGTGATGCGCACCCGCATGCAGCCGGTCGGCAAGGTCTTTTCGCGCTTTCCCAAGGTCGCCCGCGACGTCGCCCGCTCGTTGTCCAAGGAAGTCGAGCTGGAGCTGGTCGGCGCGGAAACCGAGCTGGACCGCAACCTGGTCGAGGCGCTGGCCGATCCGCTGGTGCACCTGGTCCGCAACGGCATCGACCACGGCATCGAATCGCCCGAGCTGCGCGAAGCCGCCGGCAAGCCGCGCACCGGGCGCCTGCGACTGGCCGCGCAGCAGGAAGGCGACTACGTCGGCATCGAGGTCGTCGACGACGGCGCCGGCATCGACCCCGAACGCCTGCGCGCCAAGGCCCGCGAGAAGGGCCTGCTCGACGCCGAGGCCGCGGCCCGGCTCAGTGCCGAGGAATGCCTGAGCCTGGTGTTCATGGCCGGCCTGTCGACCAAGCAGCAGGTCACCGACATCTCCGGTCGTGGCGTCGGCATGGACGTGGTCCAGTCGCGGATCCGCGAGCTCGGCGGCCAGATCCAGATCCAGTCCGAACTCGGCCGTGGCAGCCGCTTCCTGATCCGGGTGCCGCTGACCCTGGCGATCCTGCCGACCCTGCTGGTGCAGGCCGGCGACGACGTCTACGCCCTGCCACTGGCACGGGTGATGGAAGTGCTGCACGCACCGGCCGCCTCGGTCGGCTGGTTCGACGGCGATCCGGTGCTGGACCGGCAGTCGCACACGCTGCCGCTGGTCGACCTGCGCCGCTGGCTGCACGTGCAGCCCGACGAGACGCCGCTGCTGACGGTGGTGGTGCTGCAGATGGGCGACGCGCGCTTCGGCCTGGTCGTCGACCAGGTCCGCGGTCGCGAGGAAGTGGTGATCAAGCCGCTGCCGCGCGCCCTGCGCGGGCTGCCCGGCTATGCCGGCGCGACCCTGATCGGCGACGGACGCCTGGCGCTGATCCTCGACGTCGACGGCCTGCGCGCCAGCCACTGAGCGGGACGGCCACGGCCGTCCCCCGATGCAGCGGGGCCTGCGCTCCGATGCCCTGCGCGAGTGAGGCGCAGCACACACTTCGCCGCAGTGCGTCATCGCGCTGCTCAAGTCACGCCCTTCCCCGGTCGATACAGCCCCCATGGACATCCTCAGCCTCATCGGATTGTTGCTGGCCCTGATCGCACTGGTCGGCGGCAGCATCCTGAAGGGCGCGGGCCTGGGTTCGCTCTGGTCGTCGGCCGCCTTCGTGATCGTGATCGTGGGCACCATGGCCTCGATCTTCGTGCACACCCCGCCGGCCGTGTTCAAGCGCGCGCTCGCCATCCTCGGCTGGATCATCAAGCCGCCGGCGGCCGACCGCGAGGCGCTGGTGGCGCAGATCATCGAGTGGAGCAACATCGCCCGCCGCCAGGGCCTGCTGGGCCTGGAAGCGCAGGTGGCCGAGCAGTCCGACCCGTTCCTGAAGAAGGGCCTGCAGATGCTGGTCGACGGCGTCGAGCCGGAGGCGATCCGGCACATGCTGGAAATCGACCTGTCCGGCCAGGAACACCACGACCTGGCCGCGGCCAAGGTATTCGAGGGCATGGGCATCTATGCGCCGACGCTGGGTATCATCGGCGCGGTGTTCGGCCTGATCGCGGTGATGAAGAACCTGGCCGACCCGAGCAAGCTCGGCCACGGCATCGCCGCCGCGTTCACCGCGACGATCTACGGCATCGCCTCGGCCAACCTGTTCTTCCTGCCGGTCGCCTCCAAGCTCAAGAGCGTCATCAACCGCCGCACCGGCGAGCGCGAGATGATCATCGAGGGCCTGATCGCGATCGCCCAGGGCGAGAATCCGCGCAACATCGAGGCCAAGCTGGCCGGCTTCCTGCACTGAGCCGGGGCGAGCGATGGCGCGCAAGAAGGCCCACGAGGAACACGCGAACCACGAGGCATGGGCCATCCCCTATGCCGACCTGATGACGCTGCTGCTGGCGTTCTTCGTGGTGATGTACGCGATCTCCTCGCTCAACGAGGGCAAGTACCGGGTGCTGGCCGATTCGCTGAGCGCGGCGTTCGGAGGCGCCCCGCGCACGATCAATCCGGTCCAGGTCGGCAACAACCAGCTGCAGGGCTCGGACTTCGACCGGCCCTCGCCGATCAAGTCCGGCGCCAAGTCCGGTCCGTCGGCGCCCTCGCCCGCGCCCAATCCCACCCTGCTGCCGTCGCTGGCCTCGCATGCGCGCACCGGCACGCCGATGGAGATCAGCGATCGCGACGCGATGGAACGGGTGCAGAACCAGCTGGGCAACATCGCCTCCAGGCTGGAAGACGCGCTGGCGCCGCTGGTCGACGCGCGCCTGATCACCGTGCAGCGCGCCGAGCTGTGGCTGGAGGTGGAGATCAACAGCGACATCCTGTTCGATCCCGGATCGGCGGCGCTCGACCTGTCCGCGCATGACGTGCTGTCCAAGCTGGCCGACGTGCTGCGCGACACGCCCAACCCGGTCCGGGTCGAGGGCTACACCGACAACATGCCGATCAACACCGTGCAGTTCCCGTCCAACTGGGAGCTGTCGGCCGCGCGCGCGGCCAGCGTGGTCCACCTGTTCTCGGCGCAGGGGCTGGCGCCGGAGCGGCTGGCCATGGTCGGTTACGGCGAATTCCGGCCGCGGGCGGACAATCTGTCCGCCGAGGGCCGCAACCTCAATCGGCGCGTGGTGCTGATCGTGCTGGCGGCGCCGGATGCACCGGCCAACCCGGCCGACATGGTCAAGCCGACGCCATCGCTGCCGATAGATCAGAAGGCACCGGCCGCCATCGCAGCGGGATCCCGTCCCGCGCCGGCCGATGCCACGACGACAAGTACACAGGGAGGATCCGACTGATGCGCGTGTGGGCGATCGCCAACCAGAAAGGCGGCGTGGGCAAGACCACGACCACCCTGGCGCTGGGCCGCGGCCTGGCGATGCGCGGCCATCGGGTCCTGCTGGTGGACCTGGATCCGCATGCCTCGCTGACCCGCGCCTTCGGCGTTCCCAGCGAGCCGGCGCCGGAAGGCACGCTGGAACTGTTCTCCGCGCCGCCGCAGACGCTCGAAGCGCTGTCCCGCCCCGGCGCGGTCGAGAACATGTCCTACGTCTGCGCGCAGGCCGCGCTGGCCACGCTGGAGCGGCGCAGCGCCAACCAGCCCGGCCTCGGCCTGGCCCTGTCCCAGGCGCTGGCCCGGCATGCCGGGCTGCACGACTACATCCTGCTCGACTGCCCGCCGACGCTGGGCCTGCTGATGATCAACGCGCTGGCCGCCTGCGACCGCGTGGTGATCCCGACCCAGGCCGAGCCGTTGGCCCTGCACGGCCTGGCCGGCATGCGCCGCACCGCCGAGATGGTCGAGCGCTCGCGCCGCCGTCCGCTGCCGGTGTCGGTGCTGCCGACCCTGTACGACAGGCGCACCCGTGCCGGCCAGGACGCGCTCAGGCAGATGGAGCTCGATCATGGCGAGCGCGTCTGGGACGACGCGATCCCGGTCGACACCAAGATCTGCAATGCCGAGCAGCTGGTGCAGCCGCTCACCGACGACGGCTACCCGGGGCGCGCCTTGTCCGCCTACCGGCGCGCCCTGGAGTGGATCCTGGAGAACGATCGCGCCAGCGACGGGATGGAGCAGGCCGCATGAGCGCCGCCGCCGTCCTCGACGACTATCTGGATGGCCTGCTCGCCGACGCGGTCGCGCCGGTGCCTGCTGCCAGGCCGGAACCGTCCGCCACGCCGGTGGCCGCGACCGGAGCGCCGGTCGCTGACGGAGTCGCCGGGCCGGTCGCGCCGGATGACGAGGCGGGTGTCGAGGTGGATGCCGGGCACGATCCAGTGGCCGTGGTGGAGAGTGCCTCCGACACGTCCGCGGAGGTGGTCGAGGCGACCACCGTGCCCGCCGTCGAGGTCGCGCCCGAAACCGCGCTGGACGCGGCGGCGGTTGTGGACGCGCCAGTCGAAACGCCGGCGGTGCCGGAGGAAGCAGCCCCGGTGGTCGGCGTCCCGGTGATCGACGCGGCGCCCGCACCGGCGCCAGCCGTGGCGGTCCCGCCGATCGGACCCGCCGCTCCCGCTCCCGCGGTCGCGCGGGCGCCCGTCCCGGCACCGGCACCTGTCGCACCGCGGCCCCGGTCGCAGGCGGTGCCCGCTGCGCCGCACCCGCCGGCCGTCGACCTGCAGCGGCCGGCGCCGGCAGTGCCCTCCGCGCACCAGCAACGCCGGGTCAGCGACCACAGTTCGCGCTGGCTGCGCCTGCGCTGCGGCGTGCAGCCGTACGGGCTGGAACTGCTCAAGGTCCAGGAAGTCGTTCTGCCGACGCCGCTGCTGCCGCTGCGCGGCACGCCGGCGGCCATGCTCGGGGTGATGAACCTGCGCGGCCAGGTCGTGCCGGTGATGGATCTGGGCGTGCACCTGGGCCAGTCGCCGCTGCCGTCGAGCCCGGCCACGCGCATCGTGGTCCTGGAGGAAGGCGGCGAGACCCTGGGCCTGCGCGTGTCCTGCGTCGAAGACGTGGTGACCCTGGGCCAGGACCAGATCGAATCGCCGGAGAACGCCCGCGTCGGCCGCGTCAGCGCCGCGCTGTTCCGCGGCGTGGCGCGCCTGCAGACCGAGCCGATGATCCTGCTCGACGCCTCCGCCCTGCTCACGCCGGCCGAATCCCGGACGGCCTGAGCCGGCCGGAGATGTGAACCGGCGCACACTGCGGCACGCATCGGCATGAAATCCACCGGCCGCGCTAAAGACCTCGTGAAGGCGGCCGATACAGCTGACCGTACCTTCCAGACGGAGCCCCGATGAGTACCGTGCCCCTTGGCGACGATCTCGGCATCGAGACCAGCGCCGAGCTCAAGGAGCGGCTTGCGCCCTTCCTTTCTCAGCAGGACGTCGTCCTCGACGGCGGCTCCGTGCGCCGCGTGCATACCGCAGCGCTGCAAGTGTTGTGCGCCTTCTTCCGCAGTCGAGCGGATGCCGGCCATCAGACGAGCCTGGAAGGTTGCAGCGACGTCCTCCGCGACGCCGCACGCCTGCTCGGCCTGAGCGCATCCCTTGGGCTGGCCGGTCCCGGCCGGCCGGACCACCCGCAACACAGCACTGTGGAGAACGCCGCATGAGCGCACGCATCCTCGTAGTGGACGATTCGGCGTCGATGCGCCAGATGGTGTCCTTCGCACTGACCTCGGCCGGCTACGCCGTCGAAGAGGCCGAAGACGGCCAGGTCGCCCTCGGTCGCGCCAAGGGCGGCAGCTTCAACGCCGTCGTGACCGACGTGAACATGCCGAACATGGACGGCATCTCGCTGATCCGCGAGCTGCGCCAGCTGCCGAACTACAAGTTCACGCCGATGCTGATGCTGACCACCGAGTCGGCGGCCGACAAGAAGGCCGAAGGCAAGGCCGCCGGCGCCACCGGCTGGCTGGTCAAGCCGTTCAATCCCGAACAGCTTGTCGCCACCGTCCAGAAAGTCCTCGGCTGACGCCGCGTCCCCGACACACCACGAGCCCGCGCGCCCATGAGCATGGACCTGCAACGTTTCCACGCCACCTACTTCGAGGAAAGCCGCGAAGGGCTGGATGCCATGGAGGACGGCCTGCTGGCCCTCGAGGGCGGACAACGCGATCCGGAGGTGGTCAATTCGGTGTTCCGCGCGGCGCACTCGATCAAGGGCGGTGCTGCCACCTTCGGTTTCGAGAAGATGGCCGCGCTGACCCACCTGCTGGAAACGCTGCTGGACGAGATCCGCAGCGGCAAGCGGGCCCTGCAGGCCAGTGCGATCGACGCCATCCTCGGCTCGGTCGACGTGCTGCGCGCCCTGCTGGCCGAGGCCGAGCATGGTCGCGCGGCCGATCCGGCCCTGGTGCAGGCTTCGCATGCGCGCCTGCAGGCCGAACTGGACGGCACCGCGGCCCCGGCCGCCAGCGCCACCGCGACTGCGGCCAGCGCGCCGGCCAGCGATGAACCGGAAGGCTGGAAGATCGGCTTCACCCCGTCGCCGTCGCTGTTCATGACCGGCAACGACCCGCTGCGCATCCTGCGCGAGCTGGAAACCCTGGCCCCGCTCGAGGTCAAGGCACGGATGGAGCGCCTGCCCGGCTTCTCCCAGCTCGACCCGCTCGAGGCCTGCCTGGCGTGGGATCTGGGCCTTGCCGGCAAGGTCTCGCGCACGGCCATCGACGACGTGTTCGCCTGGGTCGTCGACGACTGCGAACTGTCCATCGAACCGCAGATGGCGCAGGCGCCCGCCGCGCCGGCCGTTGCCGCGGCCCCTGCGGCGGCTCCCGCCCTGAGCGTGGTCCAGGGCGGCGCCCAGGCGCCCGCCGCGCATGCCGAGGCGGAAAGCTCGATCCGCGTCAGCGTCGACAAGGTCGATGCGCTGATCAACCTGGTCGGCGAACTGGTCATCACCCAGGCCATGCTCAAGCAGGTCAGCGGCGACATCGACCCCTCGCTGGCCGAACGCCTGTTTGCCGGCCTGGAGCTGCTGGAACGCAACACCCGCGACCTGCAGGAAGCGGTGATCGGCGTGCGCATGCTGCCGGTGGATGCGGTGTTCCGCCGCTTCCCGCGCCTGGTCCGCGACCTGTCGGCGCGCCTGGGCAAGCAGGTCCAGCTGCGCACCATCGGCGAAGGCACCGAGCTGGACAAGGGCCTGATCGAGAAGATCGCCGATCCGCTCGTGCACCTGGTCCGCAACTCGATCGACCACGGCCTGGAACTGCCCGACGCGCGCCGCGCGGCCGGCAAGGACGAGACCGGCACGATCACCCTGGCCGCCTCGCACCAGGGCGGTCACATCGTGATCGAGGTCAGCGACGACGGGCGCGGCCTGAACCGCGACAAGATCCTGGCCAAGGCCGCCGAGCGCGGCCTGGCCGTGCCCGAGAATCCGACCGACGGCCAGGTCTGGGACCTGATCTTCCAGGCCGGCTTCTCCACCGCCGATGCGGTCACCGACCTGTCCGGCCGTGGCGTGGGCATGGACGTGGTGCGCAAGAACATCCAGGCGCTGGGCGGCGAAGTCCAGCTGGAGAGCGCCGAAGGCCGCGGTACCCGCGTGGTCATCCGCCTGCCGCTGACCCTGGCCATCCTCGATGGCATGGTCATCTCCGCCGGTGGCGAAACCCTGATCCTGCCGCTCAACCACGTGCTCGAAGCGCTGCAGCCGCAGAGCGACGACATCCGCTCGGTCGCCGGCGACGGACGCGTGCTGCGCGTGCGTGGCGAGTACCTGCCGCTGCTCGCGCTGTCCGAGCACTACGGTTACCGCGAAGCCGCCGACGAATCGCTGGTGGTGGTGGTCGAAGGCGACGGCCAGAAACTGGCCCTGCAGGTCGACGAGCTGGTCGGCCAGCAGCAGGTCGTGGTCAAGAATCTCGAGCGCAATTACCGTCGCGTTCCCGGCATCTCCGGCGCGACCATCCTCGGCGACGGCCGCGTCGCACTGATCGTCGATGTCGGCGGTCTGGTGCGCCTGTGCCAGATCGCCCAGGCCGCCTGACCCCCCATTCCCGCCCTGCCCGCACGCCGCCCGATTCCATCGGGCGGCGTCGTGATGCCGGCGGGATCGTGATGTCCGGCGCATCAAGTTCCCAGGCCCCGCGCCGCTAGTCCGGTTACCGGACAGAGCGCTCCAGGACGGGGCTGTTTTCCAGCACTACACGTTTCGGCCGTGCGTGGGGAGCACACGGCCGCACCCGTCTTACATTCTGGAGTTTTCCTGATGAAGTGGTTTCAGAACCTGTCCATCGGCCGCAAGCTCGCCGTGGCGTTTACCATCACCACCCTGGCCACGCTGCTGCTGGGCGTGTTCGCGCTGACGCGGATGCAGTCGGCCAACGAGCAGCTGCAGAAGATCGCGCGCCAGGACGTGCCCAACGTCCAGTACCTGGGCGAGATCCGCGCCCAGCTCGGCGAGTACCGCACCTTCGAGATGGCGCAGATCAGCCGCATGGCCGAGGGCGCCGAGGTCATCGCCGATTACGACAAGCGCCTGACCGATTCGCGCGCGATCATCGAGGAACAGGACCGCCTGTATTCGTCGATCGCGATGACCGCACGCGAGAAGGCCGTCTACGACGTGATGAAGGAGCGCCTGGGCGCCTACTTCGAGGCGCATGGCGAGATCGACCGGGCCGTCGCCGCCGGCGATGCGGTCGCCGCGCAGGCCGTCTCCGACGAGAAGTCGCGTCCGCGCCGTCGCGAGCTGTTCGCCAGCCTCAAGGAACTGGGCGAAGTGCTCGACGAGCAGATGGACCAGGAGGTCGCCCAGGCGGACGCGATGTACGTCAACAGCGTGCAGGCGGTGATCGCCTGCATCGTGGTGCTGTCGCTGCTGGCCGCCGGCCTGGGCTGGTCGATCGCGCGTGCGATCACCGTGCCGCTGGCCAGCGCCGTGCGCGTGGCCGACAACGTCGCCGAGGGCAAGCTCGACACCCGCATCGACGCCACCCGCAAGGACGAGGCCGGCACCCTGCTGCGCGCGATGCAGCGCATGCAGGACCAGCTGCAGGCGGTGATGGCCGCCCAGCGCGAGATGGCCCGCAAGCACGATGAAGGCGCGATCAGCTTCCGCATGGATCCGACCGCATTCCCGGGCGATTTCCGGCGCATGGTCGAGGACTGCAACGAGCTGGTCGCCGCGCACGTGGCGGTCAAGATGCGCCTGGTGGCGGTGATGCAGCGCTATGCGGTGGGCGACCTGTCCGAGGACATGGACCGCTATCCGGGCGAGAAGGCGGTGCTGAGCAACACGATGGACGCGGTCAAGGCCAACCTGGGCGCGATCAACCGCGAGATCCGCCGCCTGGCCGAGGCCGCCGCCGCCGGCGACTTCTCCCAGCGTGGCGATGCGGCCCGCTTCGAGCACGACTTCCGCGCGATGATCGATGGCCTCAACGGCATGATCGGCTCGGCCGACGACAACCTGACCCAGGTCTCGCAGCTGCTGCAGGCCATCGCCGGCGGCGATCTCACCGCACGCATGCACGGCGATTTCCACGGCGTGTTCGCGAAGATGCGCGACGACGCCAACGCCACCGTCGAGCAGTTGACCGGCATCGTCGGCCGCATCCAGCAGTCCAACGTGGCCATCAACACCGCCGCCACCGAGATCGCGTCGGGCAACAACGACCTGTCGCGCCGCACCGAGCAGCAGGCCGCCAATCTGGAGGAAACCGCCGCCTCGATGGAGGAGCTGACCTCCACCGTGCGCCAGAACGCCGACCACGCCCGCCAGGCCAACCAGCTCACCATCGGCGCGGCCTCGGTCGCCGCCCAGGGCGGTCAGGTCGTCGGCCAGGTCGTCACCACCATGGCCGACATCCAGGCCTCCTCGCGCCGGATCGCCGACATCATCTCGGTGATCGACGGCATCGCGTTCCAGACCAACATCCTGGCGCTCAACGCCGCGGTGGAAGCGGCCCGTGCCGGCGAGCAGGGCCGCGGCTTCGCCGTGGTCGCCACCGAGGTCCGTTCGCTGGCCCAGCGTTCGGCCACCGCGGCCAAGGAGATCAAGGGCCTGATCGAGGATTCGACCGGCAAGGTCGAGACCGGCTCGGCGCTGGCCCAGCAGGCCGGGGCGACGATGGGCGAACTGGTGGCCTCGGTGCAACGGGTGACCGACATCATGGCCGAGATCTCGGCCGCCTCGCAGGAGCAGGCCGCCGGCATCGAGCAGGTCAACCAGACCATCACCCAGATGGACGAGACCACCCAGCAGAACGCGGCGCTGGTGGAGGAAGCCACCGCCGCGGCGCGTTCGATGGAGGAACAGGCCGCCGGCCTGGCCACCGCCATCGCCGTGTTCCGCATCGACGGCCAGGCCCAGCAGGTCCCGCATGCGCTGGCGCCCGCGCCGGTCGCCACCGCCCTGCGCAAGCCTGCCAGGCGCGCGGCGCCGACCGTGACCCGCACCACCTCCAGCGCAGCCGCCGTGGCCGACACCGACTGGGCGGAGTTCTAAGCGATCGGCGGAGTCCGGCCGGCATGGGTTCAGTTCGAGCCCCTGCCGGCCGATACCGACAGGGCAAACGCCGTTGACCGCCCAGCAATGCCGGACGAGACCATCACATCCCTGCAGACGCCGTCCGATTACGAACAGGCGGCCCGCTACACACTGCACGACCCGCGCGAGATCGTGCGGGTCCTGAGCGCGCTGTGCGACGCCAAGGCGATGATCAGCGCCCACGTGATGCCCGGCGGCACGCCGATGCCCACGGCGGTGGTCGAGGTCGACGCCGACGGCAGCGTCGTGATCGACGCCAGCCGGCTGGATTCGGTCAACCGGCGGGTGCTCGAGGCCAGCCACCTGCTGTGCATCTCGCAGCTCGAACGCGTCCGCATCCAGTTCCGCCTGCAGGGCCTCACCGCGATCGAGCACGACGGGCATCCGGCGTTCCGCGCGCCCTGCCCCGAGGCGCTGCTGCAGCTGCAGCGGCGCGAACTGTTCCGCCTGGCGCTGTTTCCGGGTCCGCATGCCGGGCTGCTGGTGCCGCACGGCAACGCGGCGCCGAAGGAGCACCGGGTGCTGGACATCAGCGGCGGCGGTCTGGCCATGGCGATCGACGAAGACGACCAGCGCCTGTTCGAGGCCCGCAGTTTCCACGAGGGCTGCGAACTCCGGCTGCCGGATACCGAGCCGCTGCCGGTCCACCTGCAGGTCGCCCACGTCTCCACCCACGAGATCCGCGGCCAGCCGCACTGGCGTGTCGGCTGCCGCTTCATCGGCCTGCTGCCGACCACCGAACGGCAGATCCTGCAGTTCATCTTCAAGGTCGAGCGCCAGCGCAACGCGCGCGAGCGGCGCGCGGTCTGAGTGGCGCCCTAAAGTCCTTCCCGCGGCGGCCGATACCGCTCGCATACCCATCCCGGGCGATGCCGTCCTCCGGCCATGCCCACGCAGGAGCCACCCCATGAGCAGCACCCAGTCACAGCCCGCCGGCGAGTTCCTCACCTTCACCCTGGGTGACGAGCACTACGGCGTCGACATCCTGAAGGTGCAGGAGATCCGCGGCTACGACGCGGTCACCCGGGTGCCGGACGCACCGGAATACATCAAGGGCGTGATCAACCTGCGCGGCACCATCGTGCCGGTGATCGACCTGCGCCTGAAGCTGCGCCTCGAGGCCCGCTACGACACCTTCACCGTGATGATCGTGCTCAACGTCGAGGACCGAGTGGTCGGCATCGTCGTCGACGGCGTCTCGGACGTGGTGCCGCTGGCGCAGGAGCAGATCCGCCCGACCCCGGGCTTCGGCGCGGCCGTCGATACCCGCTTCATCTCGGGCATCGGCACCATCGACGAGCGGATGCTGATCCTGCTCGACATCGAGACCCTGCTCGACAGCGCCGACCTGATCGGCACCGCCGAGGTCGAGGCCGCGGCCTGATCCCAACGATGGGCCTAAAGTCCGGCGCGCGCCGGCCGATAAGCCCCCTAGCAGGCTGCCAATGCCCGGCACCTCCTGCGGTCAAGCCACTGGAGCAGAACTCAGATGAAAGCATCCCCCAAGACCTTCCTCCTGGTCGCCGGCGTCCTGCTGGCCACCACCCTGGCCCTGCCGGCCTCGGCGCAGGACATGATCCCGGCCGAGCAGGCCGCGCGTCATGTCGGCAAGAACGGCATGGTCTGCGGCAAGGTCGAGAAGACCCGTTACGCGCAGAACTCCGAGGGCGAGCCGACCTTCCTGTACATGGGCGGCGCGTTCCCGCGGCACACCTTCTCGGCCCGCATTCCGGGCGACCAGCGCGACAAGTTCCGTCCTTCGCCGGAGGAACTGGAAGGCCGCGACGTCTGCGTGATCGGCACCATCGAGCGTGATGCCAGCCGCGCGGAAATCGCGGTCAGCTCGCCGGCCAACATCAAGCTGGCGACGATCAAGTAATCCGGACACGGCCCGGCCGCGAACCACGCGCGCCGGGCCGTTTCTCTTTGGCACTGCGAGGGAAACGCTCGATGCACTGGCTCAAGAATCTCAAGCTCACGCCCCGGCTCATGCTCGCCTTCGGCGTGGTCCTGGTCCTCATGCTCGCCCAAGGCATCGGCGCCTTTGCCGGGCTTTCGTCGCTGAACCGCGCGACCGACCACATCGCCGGCAATACCCTGGCGACCGTGTCGACCGCAGGCGAACTGCGTGCGCTGCTCGGCGAATATCGCAGCGGTTCCTACCGTGGCCTCATCCGCGCCAGCGACGCGGTCAAGGCCGAAGCGCGCCAGCGCGCCACCGAGCTCGGCAATCAGATCGAGCAGACCACCAACGAATACGAAGGCCTGATCAGCACGCCGGAAGAGCGCAAGCTGTTCGAGGACTTCAAGACCGCCTGGGGCAAGGCCCGGGAGTCCTACGCCTCGGTCAACGAACTGGTCGACCTGGAGCTGCCGGACGACGCCATCGACACCTTCCTCGGCGAGACCCGCGACCTGCACACCGCCGCCAATGCGGCCGCGGTGGCGCTGATCGAGGAAGGCGACCGCCAGGCCGCCGCCGCCAAGGCCGACGCCGCGACCGCGCACACCGCCTCGGTGACCCTGATCGTGGTCATGCTGCTGGCCGGCATCGCCGGCGGCCTGGCGATCGCCTGGTTCCTGGCGCGCAACCTGACCGGCGCGATGCGCGAAGCGGTCGGCGTTGCCAACGACGTGGCCGGCGGCAACCTGACCAGCCGGATCGACACCTCGCGCGCCGACGAGATCGGCGACCTGCTCAAGTCGATGCAGCGCATGCAGCACGACCTGCGCGAGCGCATCGAGCGCGACCAGAAGGTCGCCGCCGAGAACCTGCGTGTGCGCACCGCGCTGGAAAGCTCCTCGATCGGCCTGCACATCACCGATCGCGACATGGACATCGTCTACACCAACCCGTCGCTGCGCGGCATGCTCGACAGCTATGCCGCCCAGATCGTCGAGGCGGTCCCGGCGGTCGATCCGGAGCGTCCGCTGATCGGCCAGAACGCGGCCGTGCTCGAGCACGGCGGCCAGATCGACCCGGCCCTGCTGGCGCGCCTGGAGAAGGACGGTTCGCTGCAGCGCGAGATGCGCTATGGCAGTTCGTGCTTCTCGCAGAACATCGCCCTGATCCGCGACGAGGACGGCCAGACCGTCGGCTCGGTCGTCGAGTGGCGCGACCGCACTACCGAAGTCCATGTCGAACAGGAAGTCGAGCGCATCGTCGGCGCCGCCGCCGCCGGCGACCTGTCCGGCCGCGTCTCGCTGGATGGCAAGCAGGGCTTCCTGCTGCAGCTGGCGCAGCAGCTCAACTCGCTGCTGGATGCCAACGACAGCAGCCTGAGCGAGGTGTCGCGCCTGCTGACCGCCCTGTCGGACGGCGACCTGACCACCCGCATGGAAGGCGACTTCCACGGCGTGTTCGCGAAGATGCGCGACGACGCCAACGCCACCGCGTCGCAGCTGACCTCGATCGTCACCCGCATCCAGAACGCGTCGGCCGCGATCGGCACGGCCTCGGCCGAGATCGCCTCGGGCAACAACGACCTGTCGCGCCGTACCGAGCAGCAGGCGGCCAACCTGGAAGAGACCGCGGCGTCGATGGAAGAGCTGACCTCCACGGTCAAGCAGAACGCCGACCACGCCCGCCAGGCCAACCAGCTCACCATCGGCGCGGCCAATGTCGCCGCCCAGGGTGGTCAGGTCGTCGGCCAGGTGGTCAGCACGATGAGCGACATCCAGGCCTCCTCGCGCAAGATCGCCGACATCATCTCGGTGATCGACGGCATCGCGTTCCAGACCAACATCCTGGCGCTCAACGCCGCGGTGGAAGCGGCCCGTGCCGGCGAGCAGGGCCGTGGCTTCGCCGTGGTCGCCACCGAGGTGCGTTCGCTGGCGCAGCGCAGCGCCACCGCGGCCAAGGAGATCAAGACCCTGATCGAGGACTCCACCGACAAGGTGGCCAATGGCGCCTCGCTGGCCGAGCAGGCCGGCAAGACCATGGGCGAGATCGTGGCCTCGGTGCAGCGGGTGACCGACATCATGGCCGAGATCGCCGCCGCCTCGCAGGAGCAGGCTTCGGGCATCGAGCAGGTCAACCAGACCATCACCCAGATGGACGAGACCACCCAGCAGAACGCCGCGCTGGTGGAAGAAGCCACCGCCGCTGCGCGCGCGATGGAGGAACAGGCGGGCGGTCTGGCGTCCGCGATCTCGGTCTTCCGCATCCACGAGCACGCCGGCACCCCGCGTACGGCCGTGTCGGCGCCGCCGGCGCCCGCGCCCGCCGCTGCGCCGGCGGCACGCAAGCCGGTGCGTGCGGTCCCGGCACGCGAAAGCGCTGCGGTCGCCGAGGCCGACTGGGCCGAGTTCTGATCCGCTCCATCGTCTGATCCACTCCGTTTGATGTGCCTTCGGGCCCCGGATGTCCGCATCCGGGGCCTTTTTTGTCGGGCGCGATGCTGCGCTGCGTCACATCCGATCCGGGCCAGGTGCTCAAAAAGGCCGCGGCCACGCCGATAACGTGGACACGCGGGCGCTCCGCCCGACACGAGATGTGCGATGAATCCGTACGCTGCCACGCTCCGCCTGCTGTCCGATCTGCCGATGAAGCGCAAGTTCCTGATCCAGGCCGTGTTCGTGGCCGTGGGCATCATCGCGCTCGCCGTCATCGCCGCCCGCATCCAGTTCCTGGACCTCAACCAGACCCGCCAGACCGGCCTGAAATCGCAGACCGAGATGGCGCTCGGCGTGGTCGAGCGGTACGCCGGGCTGGCCGCCGACGGCACCCTGCCGCTGGAAGAAGCGCAGGCACAGGCACTGCAGCAGCTGGCGGCGATGCAGGCCAACAAGGGCGTGGACTACTTCTTCGTCACCGACCGCGAGCCGCGGATGCTGATGCATCCGACCCGGCCGGATCTGGTCGGCAAGCCGGTGGCCGACATCCTCAGTCCGGACGGCAAGCGCATCTTCCCCGAGTTCGTCCGCGTGGCCGAGGCCGGCGGCGGCTTCGTCGACTACACCTGGGCCAAGGCCGGCGAGGAGAACCCGGTCCAGAAGACCTCCTACGCCACCCTGTACGGCCCCTGGAACTGGGTGGTGGGCACCGGCGTGTACCTGGACGACACCCAGTCGCAGGCGCTGCTGTTCACCGGCGTCATGACCGTGGCCGGCGGCCTGCTGGTGCTGCTGAACCTGGCCATCGGCTGGCTGATCGGCAACTCGGTGCTGGCCCCGGTCGGGCGCGCCCTGTCGGCGATCCGCGCGGTCGCCCGCGGCGATCTGAGCGTGCGCACCGGACAGCATGGCAAGGACGAGGTCGGCCAGATGCTGCGCGCCACCGACGAGATGGTGCACACGCTGGAGCGGTTCTCGCACGAGACCCGCCACATGATCACGATGCACGCGGCCGAGGACATCAGCCACCGCATGCCGACCGATTTCCCCGGCGTCTACGGTGAACTGGCGACCGGCATCAACACGATGATGTTCGAGCACCTGGACGCGATCGTCGATGCGGTGGCGGTGCTCAACGAATACGCCAGCGGCGACCTGCACCGCGATGCACGGCGCCTGCCGGGCAGCCGCGCGGTGCTGCACGAAAGCATGGACGCGGCCAAGGCCAGCCTGCTGGCGATCAACGGCGAGATCAAGCGGCTGGCGCGTGCCGCCGCCGCCGGCGATTTCTCCCAGCGTGGCAATGCCGACCGCTTCGAGCACGATTTCCGGATCATGATCGACGACCTCAACCGCATGATCGGCACCGCCGACGACAACCTCGGCCAGGTCTCGCAGCTGCTGCAGGCCATCGCCGATGGCGACCTGACCGTGCGCATGGACGGCGACTACCAGGGCGTGTTCGCGAAGATGCGCGACGACGCCAACGCCACGGTCGGCCAGCTGACCTCGATCATCGGACGTATCAATGCCGCCTCCGGCACCATCGGCATCGCCGCCACCGAAATCGCCTCGGGCAACAACGACCTGTCGCGCCGTACCGAGCAGCAGGCCGCCAACCTGGAGGAAACCGCCGCCTCGATGGAGGAGCTGACCTCCACGGTCAAGCAGAACGCCGACCACGCACGGCAAGCCAACCAGCTCACCATCGGCGCGGCCTCGGTCGCCGCCCAGGGCGGTGAGGTCGTCGGCCAGGTGGTCACCACCATGGCCGACATCCAGGCCTCCTCGCGCCGGATCGCCGACATCATCAGCGTCATCGACGGCATCGCCTTCCAGACCAACATCCTGGCGCTCAACGCCGCGGTGGAAGCGGCGCGGGCCGGCGAGCAGGGCCGCGGCTTCGCCGTGGTCGCCACCGAGGTCCGTTCGCTGGCGCAGCGCAGCGCCACGGCGGCCAAGGAGATCAAGGGCCTGATCGAGGATTCGACCGGCAAGGTCGAGACCGGCTCGGCGCTGGCCGAGCAGGCCGGCAAGACCATGGTCGAGATCGTAGCCTCGGTTCAGCGGGTGACCGACATCATGGCCGAGATCTCGGCGGCCTCGCAGGAACAGGCCGCCGGCATCGAGCAGGTCAACCAGACCATCACCCAGATGGACGAGACCACCCAGCAGAACGCGGCGCTGGTCGAGGAAGCCACCGCTGCCGCGCGTTCGATGGAAGAACAGGCCGCCGGCCTGGCGCAGGCGGTCGCGGTGTTCCGCACCGGCGAGCCTGCGCAGGAGCCCCTGCCGACGCCGCAGGCGGCGCCCTCGCCGCGGCCGTCGGCGATCCGCGGTGGTGGTGCGCGGCGGCCACGCGCGGCGGTGCCGGCGGCCCCGGTGTCGTCGTCCTCCGAGGGCTGGGCGACCTTCTGAGGCGCCTGCCGGGTCACGAGAACCTCCGCGCGCGGTCGGCCTGATACCAGAGGTCCGGCCGCCGACCGGGCGGCCCGGCAGCGACATGCTGGCAGGTACGGCATTTTGGTGAACTGAAGCACAGTTCGTGCCTCAAGTTGGTGGATTGCGGCCCGATGACAACAGGGCCATTCCGGCAACTCCGCGAGCCCCGCATGTCCACCTCCCGCCGTCAGGCCAGCATCGCCACCCGGCTGATGCTGGGTACCGCCCTCGTTGCCGTCGTCTCCTTCGGCCTGACCGCGGCCATCAGCTACTGGAAGAGCAGCACCGCCCTGCTCTCCACCGCCGCCGAATCGATGCGGAACCTGGCCACTGTCGAGGCTGGACGCGTCTCGGCCGAACTGGGCACCGCGCACGACACCGCCGCCACGCTCGCCGGCACGCTGCTGCTGTTGCGCGAGCAGGGCCGGCTCGACCGTGCCTCGGCCTCGGCCCTGATGCGCGCCCAGCTCCAGGCCCATCCGGAGTGGATCGGCGTGGGCACGCTGTGGGAACCGGATGCGTTCGACGGACGCGACGCCGAGCATGTCGGCGCCGAAGCCCACGACGAGACCGGCCGCTTCATGAGCTACTGGGCGTGGAACGACGGCACGCCGATCAGCGAGCCGCTGCGCGACTACGAGGTGCCCGGCGCGGGCGACTGGTACCGGATGCCGCGCGAGCGGCGCGAGGCGATGCTGGTCGAGCCCTACGAATACCAGATCGGCGGACGCACGATCCTGATGACCACGCTGTCGATGCCGATCCTCGAGGGCGATCGCTTCCTCGGCATGGTCACCGTCGACATCGCCCTGTCCTCGCTGCAGGAGCGCCTGTCGGCGCTGCGTCCGCTGGGCGAAGGCCACATCGAACTGCTGTCGCCGGCCGGCCGGGTGCTGGCCAGCCCCGATCCGGCCGAGGTCGGCCGGGTCCGCGAGGATGCCACCACGCGGGCGGCGCTGACCGGGATTGCGCGCGGCGACCTGTTCGACACGTTCGGCGAGCATGCGCGCAGCGACGATGCGGTGGCGGTCTACGCGCCGATGCAGGTCGGCAGCACCGCGCAGCGTTTCGCGATGGGCGTGATCGTCCCGCACGCCCTGCTGATGCAGCAGGCCCGTTCCCTGCTCTGGCTGCTGGTGCTGGTCGGGCTCGGCGCCGCGGTGGTGCTGAGCGTCGCGTTGTCGCTGCTGCTGCGCAGGCAGGTGGTGCGTCCGCTGTCGCAGGCGGCCGCGGTGGCCGACGACATCGCCAACGGCACGCTCGATACCCGCATCGATGCATCGCGCGGCGACGAGATCGGCGACCTGATGCGCTCGATGCTGCGCATGCAGGGCAACCTGCGCAGCCGCATCGAGCAGGATGCGGCGCTGGCCCGCGAGAACCTGCGCATCCGCACCGCGCTGGACGACGTCACCACCAACGTGATGATCGCCGACGCCGACCGCACCATCATCTACGCCAACCGCCCGCTGCTGCGCATGCTGGCCGAGGTCGAGAGCGACATCCAGCGCGATCTGCCGCAGTTCCAGGTGGCCACGGTCGTCGGTGGCAGCATCGACGTGTTCCATCGGCATCCCGAGCACCAGTCGCGGCTGCTGTCGGCCCTGTCGGGCACGCACAAGGCGCAGATCCAGGTCGGCGGCCACATCATGCAGCTGATCATCAATCCGGTCAGCGACGCGGCCGGTGACCGCATCGGTTACGCGGTGGAATGGGCGGACCGCACCGCCGAAGTGCAGGTCGAGCAGGAACTCAGCGGCATCGTCTCGGCGGCGGCGGCCGGCGACCTCTCCGGCCGCGTGTCGCTGCAGGGCAAGCAGGGTTTCCTGTTGCAGCTGGCCCAGCAGCTCAATGCCCTGCTCCAGGCCAACGACGTCAGCCTGGCCGAGGTCTCGCGCCTGCTGACGGCGCTGTCCGCAGGCGACCTGACCGCACGGATGGAAGGCGATTTCCACGGCGTGTTCGCGAAGATGCGCGATGACGCCAATGCCACCGTCGAACAGCTGACCTCCATCGTCGGCCGCATCCAGCAGTCCAACGTGGCCATCAACACCGCCGCCACCGAGATCGCTTCGGGCAACAATGACCTGTCGCGCCGTACCGAGCAGCAGGCCGCCAACCTGGAGGAAACCGCCGCCTCGATGGAGGAGCTGACCTCCACGGTCAAGCAGAACGCCGACCACGCACGGCAGGCCAACCAGCTCACCATCGGCGCGGCCTCGGTCGCCGCCCAGGGCGGTCAGGTCGTCGGCCAGGTCGTCACCACCATGGCCGACATCCAGGCCTCCTCGCGCCGGATCGCCGACATCATCTCGGTGATCGACGGCATCGCCTTCCAGACCAACATCCTGGCGCTCAACGCCGCGGTGGAAGCGGCGCGTGCCGGCGAGCAGGGCCGCGGCTTCGCCGTGGTCGCCACCGAGGTCCGTTCGCTGGCCCAGCGCAGCGCCACCGCGGCCAAGGAGATCAAGGGCCTGATCGAGGATTCGACCGGCAAGGTCGAGACCGGCTCGGCGCTGGCCCAGCAGGCCGGGGCGACGATGGGCGAACTGGTGGCCTCGGTGCAGCGGGTGACCGACATCATGGCCGAGATCTCGGCGGCCTCGCAGGAACAGGCCGCCGGCATCGAGCAGGTCAACCAGACCATCACCCAGATGGACGAGACCACCCAGCAGAACGCGGCGCTGGTGGAGGAAGCCACCGCCGCGGCACGTGCGATGGAGGAGCAGGCCGCCGGCCTCGGCCAGGCCATCTCGGTGTTCCGGTTCGAGCGTACCGCCGCACCGGCACCTGCCGCTCCCCGCCCCCGCGCCGCGCCCCTGGCTTCCGCACCACCTGCGTTACCGGCACGCCCGCCCCGCGCGCGGCCGGCAGCGGAGAAGGACTGGGCGGAGTTCTGAGTGCGGTGACGCAGGCGCGCCGGTGCACGCCGCCGACGGCCGGGTGAACACGTCGCTGGATTCGCACGCACGGACTGGACATCGCGTTGTCATCGGCCGCGCGCCGATCCGGTGACAGCGCGGTCGCAGTGCAGGAGGCGCCATGCCGGATGACAGGATCGCCTGCTCGACCATCGTCACCATCGCACGCGGGGACGTTCCCGCGCGCCTGTCCGCCATGTCCGCCGTCCTGCAGCCGCGGCATCGCGGTGAACCATTCAAGGAAGGATCTTCCATAACGGAGGCGGCCTGCCGCTAACCGATCAGTCTCGATCGTCATCCGACGATCCGCTCAAGGAGGGCAACACCATGACCTGGTTCCATGACCTGCCGGTCGGACGCAAGCTTGCGGTGGCGTTCGCCGTGACCACCCTGATGACCTTCGCGCTGGGCATGCTGGCGCTGTGGCGCCTGGGCATCTCCAACGTCCAGATCCAGGACACCAACCGCAACTGGCTGCCGGCGGTGCTGCACCTGGGCCAGATGCGGGCGCTGACCAACGAGATCCGGCTCTACGAACTGGCCCTGCTCGATCCGCAGCGCCCGCAGGACCAGCGGCGGGAGTACCGCGCGCGGCTCGACAAGGACCTGCAGGCCATCGCCGAGGCCGAGCGCGCCTACGACGCCATTCCCGCTGAATCCTCGGCCCGGGAACAGGCGATGTACGACGAGGTGAGGACTGCGCGCCAGGCCTACCTGGCGGCCAACGCGGCGATCCTGGCCGCGCTGGAGCGCGGTGATTTCGCCGACGCCAGCCGGATCTCCGACAGCGACGCCCTGCAGCATCGCCGCGACCTGTCCGATGCGCTCGACGCGCTGACCGCCTACAACGCCGAGCATCTGCATCGCCAGGTCGCAGGCTCGGAAACGTCGTACCGGAGCACCGTGGCCGTGATCTGGATCGGCATCGCGATCCTGCTGCTGTCCGCCTCGCTGTTCGGCTGGCGCATCTCCCGCGCGATCGCCCGCCCCCTGCAGCAGGCCAACCGCGTGGCGCGCGACATCGCCCAGGGCCGGCTCGACAATCCGATCGGCGCGCAGCGGCGCGACGAGACCGGGCAGCTGCTCGAGTCGATGCGTTGCATGCAGCAGCAGCTGCAGGCGGTGATCGCCGCGCAGACCGAGATGACGGTGCGCCACGACCAGGGCCAGATCAGCTTCCGCATCGACGACGCCAGCTTCCCGGGCGAGTACGGGCGCATGGTGCGCGACACCAATGCGCTGGTCGCCCAGCACATCGGGGTGAAGATGCGCGCGGTGGAGACCATGCGCCGCTATGCGGTCGGCGACCTGTCGGTGGACATGGACCGGCTGCCCGGCGAGAAGGCCGCGATCACCGACGCGATGGACATGTGCAAGCAGGCGCTGTCGTCGATCAATGGCGAGATCCGGCGCCTGTCCGCGGCCGCCGCCGCAGGCGACTTCTCGGTCCGTGGCGACGAGTCCGCCTACCGCCACGATTTCCTGGCCATGGTGCAGAGCCTGAACGGCATGATGGCCAGCAGCGACCAGACCCTGTCGCAGCTCTCGCAGCTGCTGCGTGCGATCGCCGCCGGCGACCTGACCGCGCGCATGGAGGGCGACTTCCGCGGCGTGTTCGCCACGATGCGCGACGACGCCAACATCACCGTCGAACAGCTGACGGCGATCGTCGGCCGCATCCAGCAGTCCAACGTGGCCATCAACAGTGCGGCGGCCGAGATCGCCGCCGGCAACGAGGACCTGTCGCGCCGCACCGAGCAGCAGGCGGCCAACCTGGAGGAGACCGCGGCCTCGATGGAGGAACTGACCTCCACCGTCAAGCAGAATGCCGAGCACGCGCGGCAGGCCAACCAGCTGGTCATCGGCGCGACGTCGGTCGCCTCTCAGGGCGGCGACGTCGTCGGCCAGGTGGTGGCGACGATGACCGACATCCAGGCGTCCTCGCGGCGGATCGGCGACATCATCTCGGTGATCGACGGCATCGCCTTCCAGACCAACATCCTGGCGCTCAATGCGGCGGTCGAGGCGGCCCGCGCCGGTGAGCTCGGCCGCGGCTTCGCGGTGGTCGCCAGCGAGGTGCGTTCGCTGGCACAGCGCAGCGCGACGGCGGCCAGGGAGATCAAGACCCTGATCGAGGAGTCCACCGGCAGGGTCGAAAGCGGATCGGCGCTGGCGCTGCAGGCCGGTGCGACCATGACCGAAATCGTGGCCTCGGTGCGGCGGGTGACCGACATCATGGGCGAGATCGCCGCCGCGTCGCAGGAGCAGGCCAGCGGCATCGAGCAGGTCAGCCAGACCATCGTGCAGATGGACGGCGCCACCCAGCAGAACGCCGCCCTGGTCGAGGAGGCCAGCGCCGCGGCGCGCGCGATGGAAGACCAGGCCTCCGGTCTGGCATCGGCGGTGGCGGTGTTCCGGCTGGAACCGCGTGCGCCGCACCCGGGCGGTGTACGCGGCGCGGGTGCCGGCGAACGCCGCGGGCGCCGCCCGCTGTATGCGGTGGAAACCGCCTGATCCGGTACGCACGTCCCCGGTTCCGTTCCGCCGCTGCGGATGGAACCGGGCGCCTGCACCTGCCGGCCAACCGGGATCACGGCGATGCAGGGCCCGCGCCGGGCGCCATCGCTGTCCCCGATGCACACCACGTCGATAGATAAGATATATCGAAATGACACTGCGATGACCGCCGCCGCGCCGCGGCTACAGTGGCGGCGCGCGCCTCTCCATCCTCCTCGCACTGTCCACTGCCTGACCCGCAGGCCAGTGGATGGACAATGCGAACTCAAGAAAAATTATCCCGAAACAATAACTTGGCGGTTAAAACTCACGCCGCACTCGTGCATGCTCTGCCGTCTGGCTCACCGGGAGGACACCGAGCGGACATGCATGGGAATCAGCAACGACCTGTGGAAACGCATCGAACCCTTGATCCCGGCCTCCCGGCGAACGCCAGACAGGGCCTATCGCAGACGTCCCGGCGGTGGGCGCAAGGCCCGTGACCAGCGCGAGGTGTTCGACGCGGTCCTGCACGTGCTGCTGACCCGTTGTGCATGGCATGAGCTGCCACCGGCGCTGGGCAGCGTCAGTACCGTCAACCGGCATTTCCGGCACTGGGACGAGAACGGCCTGTTCGATGCGATCTGGGCCGCCGGCCTGGCCGAGCACCCCGAACTGCGGGGCATTCACTGGACGTGCGACCCGGCACCGGGACCCGGGCAGAGCGGGCCGCGCTGGCGCCCGGTGCACGGTGGCCGCCGCGGTCGCCCGCGCAAGCACCTGCAGGCGCGTTCTCCACCGGTCACGCCGCTGACGACGGCGCCGGCGCCGGCGGCCGACGTGGCCGCGTCCTCCACCGACGCACTGGTCCAGGCCCTGCGCGTGTTTATTTCGAGAGACGGCTGAATTCAATCGTGAGCCGATCCCTGCGCTATCGGACAGGACCACCCCGTCCCCTGCAAGGAGCTCATGAACATTCTTCAATCGATGAAGGTCGGCAGCCGTCTGGCGCTCGGCTTCGGCCTGCTGCTGGCCATGCTCGCCGCGTCGTCCGCGCTGGCGCTGTACCAGCTGGACACGGTCAACGACCACGTCCAGGACATCACCGACCTGCAGAACCGCAAGACCGCGCTGCTGATCCAGATGCGTCGCGTCAACCTGCAGTCCGAGCGCAACACCCGCGACCTGCTGCTCGCCCCCGAGGACGAACGCCCCCAGCTGCTCGAGGATGTCCGCGCGATGCGCCAGGGCTACCTGAAGACGCGCGAGGAGCTGTCGGCACTGCGCTTCGACGAGAGCGGCCGTGCGGCGATGGAGCAGATCGTGCAGACCGACCAGGCCGCGCACGGGCTGAACACGCAGATCCGCGAGCTGGCCGTGGCCGGCGAGCACGACGCGGCGCGCACGCTGCTCTACGGCGAGGCCGAGCCGCTGTTCGACGCACGCAGCAATGCGATCCAGGCGGCGATCGACCTGCAGCAGCGCAATACCGATGCCTCGGCCGCGCAGATCGACACCTCGGTCGGTTTCGCCAACCGGATCCTGATCGTGTTCGGCGTCATCGCCGCGATCGCCGGCGTGCTGCTGGCGTGGCTGATCACCCGCAGCCTGACCGGTCCGCTCGGGCGCGCGACCTCGGTGGCCGACGCCATCGCCCGCGGCCAGCTCGACAACACCATCGGCCAGCAGCCCGACGACGAAACCGGACGCCTGCTCGGCAGCATGCGCCGGATGCAGGAACAGCTGCAGGCGGTCCTGCAGGCGCAGTCGCGGATGGCGCGCGAACACGATGCCGGCCGCATCAGCCACCGCATGGACGAGACCGCGTTCCCCGGCGACTACGGGCGGATGGTGCACGACACCAATGCGCTGGTCGGCTCGCATCTGCAGCTGCAGGCGCAGCTGTCGGCACTGATGGGTCGGTATGCGATCGGCGACCTCTCCGACGACATGCCCGAGCTGCCGGAAGAGAAGGCGGTGATCACCCGGACCATGGCCACGGTCAAGCGCAACCTGAGCGCGATGAACACCGAGATCCGGCGTCTGGCCGGCGCGGCCGCGGACGGCGATTTCTCCCTGCGCGGCGACGTCGACAGCTTCCAGTTCGACTTCAAGGCGATGGTCGCCAGTCTGAACCAGCTGATGGCCACCGCCGACGGCAACCTGTCGACCCTGTCCGGTCTGCTGCAGGCCATCGCCGCCGGCGATCTCACCGCACGCATGGAAGGCGATTTCCACGGCGTGTTCGCGAAGATGCGCGACGACGCCAACGCCACCGTCGAGCAGCTGACCTCGATCGTCGGCCGCATCCAGCAGTCCAACGTGGCCATCAACACCGCCGCCACCGAGATCGCCTCGGGCAACAACGACCTGTCGCGCCGCACCGAGCAGCAGGCGGCCAACCTGGAAGAGACCGCCGCCTCGATGGAGGAGCTGACCTCCACCGTGCGCCAGAACGCCGACCACGCCCGCCAGGCCAACCAGCTGGCGATCGGCGCCGCGTCGGTGGCTTCGCAGGGCGGCCAGGTCGTCGGCCAGGTCGTGTCGACCATGGCCGACATCCAGGCCGCCTCCCGCAAGATCGCCGACATCATCTCGGTGATCGACGGCATCGCGTTCCAGACCAACATCCTGGCGCTCAACGCCGCAGTCGAGGCGGCCCGTGCCGGCGAGCAGGGCCGCGGCTTCGCCGTGGTCGCCACCGAGGTGCGTTCGCTGGCCCAGCGCAGCGCCACGGCGGCCAAGGAGATCAAGGGCCTGATCGAGGATTCGACCGGCAAGGTCGCCGATGGCGCCGCCCTGGCCGAGAAGGCCGGCGCGACGATGGGCGAGCTGGTCGGTTCGGTGCAGCGGGTGACCGACATCATGGCCGAGATCTCGGCGGCCTCGCAGGAGCAGGCCGCCGGCATCGAGCAGGTCAGCCAGACCATCGTGCAGATGGACGAGACCACGCAGCAGAACGCAGCCCTGGTCGAGGAAGCCTCGGCCGCCGCCAGTTCGATGGAGGAACAGGCCAGGCAGCTGGCGCAGGCGGTGTCGGTGTTCCGGCTCGATGCGCGCCACGATGCCTCCGTCGCTGCCGCCTCCGCGCCGTCGGCACGCAGGCGCGCCCCGCAGTTGAGTGTGGTCGCGGCCGACGGCGATTTCCGCAGCTTCTGAGCGGTCGGTCCCCGGGGTTTTCCGCCACCAGCGGGCGGGAACCCCGGGCGCGCCTCCGGGGGATCGAGCGTCATGCCCCATCGCACCGCCTGGCCCCGTCCAGGGCATGTCCCGGACGGGGTCGTATACAGCGACGTGAAACAGGGATCGTAGTAGCATTTCCGTCGACTCCGTCTCAGTTCCGCCTCGCACTGCCGATAAGCCAGAACCCGGTCCCAGCGTAGGAGGCGCTCGCCGGATGAGAAGGAATTCGTCCACCGGATCATGGACATCGCGCCCGCCGGCCTGGCCCGGCCTGGTGCTGCTCGCGCTCTGGATCGGCTGGACGATCCCCGCGCTTGCCGCCTTGCTGCGCGCGGAGGCGCACGACGGCGATGCCGCCCACGCGCACCGGATCGTCTCGACGATCGCCGCCGAGGGCCTGCTCGCCCCGCACGCCGGGCAACCGGTCCTGCTGCGCCTGGACTGTCCGTGCGCGGCACCGCCATCGCCATTACCGCAGGCCGCCACGCTGGATCTGCGCGGGCATCGCCTCGCCGCCGCGAGCGCCTATCCCCTGCTCCTGCTCGATGCCGACCACACGCTCCGCTACGCGGGGCCGGCCGCCGTGTCCACCGGCTGCGGCGCCCTGCGCGACACGCCTGTACCGCTTGCGACGCTGGTTGCCATGGACGGCGCCGCCGTCGTGATCCCCGAACCCTGCCGCTGCCGAGGTCTGAACGCATGAAGCCGTCGAACGCCTCATCCGCAATGCCCTACCTGCGCCATCTGTCGGCCGGTGCCGACCGCCTGCTGCTGGTCGTCGCCGCCGTCCTGGTCGTGATCTCGCTGCTGCTGGCGCTGCGCCAGCAACTCTGGCTGCCGCTGTTGGCCGTCGCCCTGCCCGCCCTTGCGGTGGCAACGGTGCAGGCCAGGCTGCATCCGGGCACACGCCTGTCCTCGTGCACGATCGCGATGGCGCTGATGGTGCTCAGCGCCACGCTCATCCATCAGTCGCACGGGCTGCCCGAAAGCCACTTCGGCGTGATCCTGCTGATCGCGCTGCTGCTGTGCTATCGCGACTGGCTTCCGATCGTGGTGGCCGCCGGCACCATCGCCGTGCATCACGTGGCGTTCTTCTGGCTGCAGCAGCGCGGCCTGCCGGTCGCGGTCTTCGGCGACGGCAGCGGACTGGGTACCCTGGCCCTGCATGCGGCCTATGTGGTGGCCGAGGCGGTGGTGCTGGTGGTCATGGCCGTGCAGATGCGTCGCCAGCTCGACGCGATCGGCCACGACCCGGCCGAACTGGCCGCCATCTCTCGCGCGCTCGCAGCCAACCAGCGCCCACCCGCGCATCTGCTGGAGCAGCGCATGCCGTCCGGGTCGCTGGCCGAGTCGATGCTGGCGATGGCCGCCGAACTGACCCGGCGCGATGCCGACAGCAGCCGGGTGGCGCGCGAGAACCTGCGCGTGCGCACCGCGCTGGACAGCGTCACCACCAACGTGATGATCGCCGACAGTGGCCGCAACATCGTCTACGCCAACAAGCCGCTGGTGGCGATGCTGCGCGCGGCCGAAGCCGACCTGCGCCGCGACCTGCCGAGCTTCTCGGTCGACACCATGATCGGCGCGAATATCGACGGCTTCCACAAACGCCCCGAGCACCAGGCCAGGATGCTCGCCGAGCTCGACGACACCTTCAGCACGCAGATCCGCGTCGGTGGCCGCGTCATGCGTCTGGTGATCAACCCGATCCTCGATGCCGAACGGCAGCGCCAGGGCTTCGTGGTCGAGTGGGCGGACCGCACCGGCGAGGTCGAGGTCGAGCAGGAACTGACCCGGATCGTGGCCGCGGCCGCCGCCGGCGACCTGAGCGGCCGCGTGGCCACCGAAGGCAAGCAGGGCTTCCTGCTGCAGCTGGCGCAACAGCTGAACGCGCTGCTGGATGCCAATTCGGTCAGCCTGGCCGAAGTCTCGCGCCTGCTCACCGCGCTGTCCGACGGCGACCTCACCGCACGCATGCAGGGCGAGTTCCACGGCGTGTTCGCCGGCATGCGCGACGATGCCAACGCCACCGCCGAGCGGCTGACCGGCATCGTCGGGCAGATCCAGCAGGCCTCGGCGGCGATCGGTACGGCCTCGGCCGAGATCGCCGCGGGCAACAACGACCTCTCGCGCCGCACCGAGCAGCAGGCGGCCAATCTGGAGGAAACCGCCGCCTCGATGGAGGAGCTGACCTCGACCGTGCGCCAGAACGCCGAACATGCCCGCCAGGCCAACCAGCTGGCTGCGAGCACCGCCGAGGGCGCGATCCAGGGCGGCGCCCTGGCCAGCCGGGCCAGCCAGACCATGGTCGGGATCGAAGCGTCCTCGCGCCGGATCGCCGACATCATCAGCGTCATCGACGGCATCGCCTTCCAGACCAACATCCTGGCGCTCAATGCGGCAGTGGAAGCTGCCCGCGCCGGCGAACAGGGCCGCGGCTTCGCCGTGGTCGCCACCGAGGTGCGCTCGCTGGCGCAGCGTTCGGCCACCGCGGCCAAGGAGATCAAGACCCTGATCGAGGACTCGGTCGAACGGGTGACCGAAGGATCGGTGCTGGTCGGCAACGCCAACACGACCATGGCCGACATGGCCGCCTCGATCCAGCGTCTTGCCGCGATCATGGCCGAGATCGCCGCCGCCTCGCAGGAACAGGCCGCCGGCATCGAGCAGGTCAACCAGACCATCCTGCAGATGGACGAGGCCACCCAGCAGAACGCCGCCCTGGTCGAGGAGGCCTCGGCCACGGCCCGGTCGATGGAGGACCAGGCCCAGGGGCTGGTGGCGGCGATCTCGGTGTTCCGCACCGGGGCGCCTGGCGACGGTGGCCCGGGCGGACAGCCGCAGCCGCGCCGGCTGCGGGGGCCGACCATCGTCGACGAGGCGCAATGGGCCAGGCGTTGAGCCTGCCCAGGCGGGAGGGCCGAATGACGACCGGACCGGTGGATTTGTTAAATCCAGATGATGAAATTGTGATGGGCATCAGTTTTCCCGGGACGGGGCCGATAAGACGATCGCCCCCCGCTCCAAGCCCCGACCATGTCCCACTTCTCCCGTCTGACCATCGGCACCAAGCTGTCGCTGCTCGTCACCCTGGCCAGCACCATCGCGCTGCTGGTCCTGGCCGTCCTGTCCTACCGCAATTCCGCGGAAACCTATGAAACCGAGGCGCGACACTCGCTGGCCACCGCCTCGGTCGTCATGCGCGACACCGTCGCGCTGTACGACCGCATGCTCACCGAGAACACCGAGCGTCTGGGCGGCAGCTTCGCCTCGCTGCTGCCGACCGACACCGTCACCGTCGATCCCGGCCGCCGCATCCTGATCGGCGACAGCGAAACGCCGCGCATGGCGTTCGGGCCCTACACCGCCAATCTGGACTTCTCGCTGGTCGACCGCTTCCTCGCCTCGACCGACGCCATCGCGACCCTGTTCGTGCGCGACGGCGAAGACTTCGTCCGCGTCACCACCTCGCTGACCAACGCCGCCGGCGAACGCGCCATCGGCACCCGCCTCGACCACGCCCACCCGGCCTATGCGCGGATGCTGGCCGATGCGCCCTACACCGGCCGCGCCAGCCTGTTCGGCAGCGAGTACATGACCCATTACCGGCCGCTGCACGACGCGGACGGCAAGGTCGCCGGCATCCTGTTCGTCGGCGTCGAGTACGGCGAAGGGCTGCTGGCCCTGAAGGACCGGCTGCGCCAGACCCGGATCGGTGAAGACGGCTATTTCTTCGTCGTCGATGCCGGCCAGGGCGAGTCCGCCGGCACCGTGCTGGCGCATCCGTCCGCTGAAGAAGGCATCGAGGCGACGCAACTGGTCGCCGCCGACGACCAGGCCGCGTTCAGCGCCATGCTCATGGCCGGCAGCGGCGACGCGCGCGCCGCGGTGTCCGGCGATGGCCGTGGCGCGGCCGAAGCCGCCGACCTGCATGTCGAGCGGTTCGAACCCTGGCAGTGGAACCTGGTCGCGGTGCAGCCGCGCCGTGGTGCCGATGCCGCGCTGGCTGCGCTGCTGCTGCGCACCGCCCTGGTCTCGCTGCTGGCCCTGGTGGCGCTGGTCGCCCTGGTCGTGTTCGCCAGCCGGCGGCTGGTGTCGGCCCCGCTCTCGCGTGCGGTCGAGATCGCCGACCGCGTAGCAGCCGGCCGCCTCGACAACACGATCCAGATCACCTCGCGTGACGAGTCCGGCCGCCTGCTCGCATCGATGCAGGCGATGCAGCAGCAGGTGCAGGCGGTCATCGCCGCACTGGCCGACATGACCAGCCGTCACGACGCCGGCCAGATCAGCTACCGCATCGACGACAGCCGCTTCCCGGGCGAATTCGGACGCATGGTGCGCGACACCAACGCGCTGGTCGGCCAGCACATCGCGGTCAAGATGCGCCTGGTGGCGGTGATGCAGCGCTATGCGGTGGGTGACCTGTCCGAGGACATGGACCGCTATCCGGGCGAGAAGGCGGTACTGAGCAACACGATGGACGCGGTCAAGGCCAACCTGGGCGCGATCAACCGCGAGATCCGCCGCCTGGCCGAGGCCGCCGCCGCCGGCGACTTCTCCCAGCGTGGCGATGCGGCCCGCTTCGAGCATGACTTCCGCGCGATGATCGATGGCCTCAACGGCATGATCGGCTCGGCCGACGACAACCTGACCCAGGTCTCGCAGCTGCTGCAGGCCATCGCCGGCGGCGATCTCACCGCACGCATGCACGGCGATTTCCACGGCGTGTTCGCGAAGATGCGCGACGACGCCAATGCCACCGTCGAGCAGTTGACCGGCATCGTCGGCCGCATCCAGCAGTCCAACGTGGCCATCAACACCGCCGCCACCGAGATCGCCTCGGGCAACAGCGACCTGTCGCGCCGCACCGAGCAGCAGGCCGCCAACCTTGAGGAGACCGCCGCCTCGATGGAGGAGCTGACCTCCACCGTGCGCCAGAACGCCGACCATGCCCGCCAGGCCAACCAGCTCACCATCGGCGCGGCCTCGGTCGCCGCCCAGGGCGGTCAGGTCGTCGGCCAGGTCGTCACCACCATGGCCGACATCCAGGCCTCCTCGCGCCGGATCGCCGACATCATCTCGGTGATCGACGGCATCGCCTTCCAGACCAATATCCTGGCGCTCAACGCCGCGGTGGAAGCGGCCCGCGCCGGCGAGCAGGGTCGCGGCTTCGCCGTGGTCGCCACCGAGGTCCGTTCGCTGGCCCAGCGTTCGGCCACCGCGGCCAAGGAGATCAAGGGCCTGATCGAGGATTCGACCGGCAAGGTCGAGACCGGCTCGGCGCTGGCCCAGCAGGCCGGGGCGACGATGGGCGAACTGGTGGCCTCGGTGCAGCGGGTGACCGACATCATGGCCGAGATCTCGGCGGCCTCGCAGGAACAGGCCGCCGGCATCGAGCAGGTCAACCAGACCATCACCCAGATGGACGAGACCACCCAGCAGAACGCGGCGCTGGTGGAGGAAGCCACCGCCGCGGCGCGTTCGATGGAGGAACAGGCCGCCGGCCTGGCCACCGCCATCGCCGTGTTCCGGACCGGTGCGGGCGCGGGTACCGCGGCCAGGCACGCAGGGCCGGGCTGGCCGCTGGCCCGCAGCGCCTGATCCACACCCGGGCACCGTGACGGGGCGGCGCCGGTCATCCGGCGCCGGCTCCGATGGATGGATGCCGTCCGCTCCCGGCGCCGCGCTGACCGTGTTTGCGTGGGCCGTTCCGGCATGCACGGCCGGACGAACGGCCAGTCAACTTTTCCCGGGGCCGGCCGATAACCGGGACGAGCCGTTTCGTCCATGCCGGAAACCCGATGAGCACCAGCACCCTGCCCCACCCGCCGGAACAGCGCGAGTTCGTGTTCACCGACCGCGATTTCAAGCGGGTGTGCCAGATGATCCACGTCCGCGCCGGCATCGCCCTGGCGCCGGGCAAGCGCGACATGGTCTATGGCCGGCTCTCGCGCCGGCTGCGCAGCCTGGGCATCCAGGAGTTCGGCGACTACCTGGACATGCTGGAGCGCAACCCCGACGGCGGCGAGTGGCAGGCGTTCACCAACGCGCTGACCACCAACCTCACCGCGTTCTTCCGCGAGCCGCACCATTTCGAGCACCTGCGCGGCCATCTGCAGGAAGCGTCCTCGCAGGGCCCGCTGTCGATCTGGTCGTGCGCGGCCTCGACCGGCGAGGAGCCCTACTCGATCGCGATCACCGCCTGCGAGACCTTCGGCACGCTGACCCCGCCGGTGCGCATCGTCGCCACCGACATCGATACCCAGGTGCTGGCCACCGCCCGGCGCGGCGTCTATCCGCTGGAGCGGGTCGCCAGCCTGGATCCGGACCTGCGTCGCCGCTACTTCCAGCGCGGCACCGGCCCCAACGAGGGCGTCTGCCGCGTGCATCCGGCGCTGCAGGCGCTGATCGAGTACCGCCCCCTGAATCTGCTCGATGCACGCTACGACGTCGGCGGGCCGTTCACCGCCCTGTTCTGCCGGAACGTCATGATCTACTTCGACAAGCCGACCCAACGCGCGATCCTGTCGCGCCTGGTCGTGCACATGGACGCCAACAGTCTGCTCTACACCGGACACTCGGAGAACTATCTGCACGCCGCCGACCTGATCCAGCCCTGCGGGCGCACCCTGTACCGGCGCAATCCGGCGGTGCGCTGATGAGCCTGGCCAATGCCCAGCAGGACGACGTCCTGCGCTACCGCGACCCGCAGTTCCAGGTGCCGGCGGCCAAGCTGCTGCCGACCCAGTACCTGGTGGTCGACGACGGCACCGCCCTGGTCACCGTGCTCGGCTCCTGCATCGCCGCCTGCATCCGCGACCCGATGCTGCAGATCGGCGGCATGAACCACTTCATGCTGCCCGAGGGCAACATCGGCGATGGCGCGCCGGCGCGCTACGGCAGCTATGCGATGGAAATGCTGATCAATGAACTGCTCAAGCGCGGCGCCGCGCGCAAGCGACTGGAGGCCAAGGTGTTCGGGGGCGCCAACGTGCTCAAGGGCTTCACCAGCAACCCGGTCGGCACCCGCAACGCCGAGTTCGTGCGCAACTACCTGGAAGCCGAGCGCATCCCGGTGGTCGCCGAGGACCTGCAGGGCATCCACCCGCGCAAGGTCTGGTTCTTCCCGCACACTGGCAAGGTCATGGTCCACCGCCTGCCGCATGCGCACGATGCCGAGGTGGCCGCGGCCGAGTCGGCGGTGCGCGCCAAGCTGTCGCGCACGCCGGTCAGCGGTGGCGTGGAGCTGTTCCAGTGAGCGGGCGCTGCAAGGTCCTGGTGGTCGACGATTCGGCGGTGGTGCGCCAGCTGCTGACCGAGCTGCTGGCGCGCGACCCCGATATCGAGGTGGTCGGCAGCGCCGCCGATCCGCTGCTGGCGCGCGAGAAGATCAAGCGCCTCAATCCCGACGTGCTGACCCTGGACGTCGAGATGCCGCGGATGGACGGCCTGGCGTTCCTGGAGAACCTGATGCGGCTGCGGCCGATGCCGGTGGTGATGGTGTCCTCGCTGACCGAGCGCGGTGCCGACATCACCCTGCAGGCGCTGGCGCTGGGCGCGGTCGACTTCGTGACCAAGCCCAAGCTCGGCGTGGCGCAGGGCCTGGAGGAGTACGCCGACGAGATCACCGCCAAGGTCAAGGCGGCCGCGCGCGCGCGCGTGCATGGCCCGGCCCGGCCGGCGCTGCGGATCGCGCCGGCCGCCGGGGTCGCGCCGTCCACCGGTGCGGTCGCCACCCGTTTCCGCACCACCGACCGGCTGATCGCGATCGGCGCGTCGGCCGGCGGCACCGAAGCGATCCGCGTGGTGCTCGAGCAGATGCCGCCGGACGCGCCGGCGATCGTGCTGACCCAGCACATCCCGGCGGGCTTCAGCCGCGCCTTCGTCGAACGCCTGGACCGGCACTCGGCGATGCTGGTGCGCGAGGCGCAGGACGGCGAGACCATCCTGCCCGGCCACGCCTACCTGCCGCCCGGCGGGCAGCACCTGCGGGTGATCCGCGATGGTGCGCGCTGGCGCTGCCGGATCGACGACGGCCCGCCGGTCAACCGGCACAAGCCGGCGGTGGACGTGCTGTTCCATTCGGTCGCGCAGAACGCCGGCGCCAACGCGGTCGCGGCGATCCTCACCGGCATGGGCGACGACGGCGCCCGCGGCCTGCTCGAACTGCGCCAGGCCGGCGCGGCGACCCTGGTCCAGGACGAGGCCACCAGCGTGGTCTGGGGCATGCCCGGCGCGGCCGCCAAGCTCGGGGCCGCACAGGAGATCCTGCCGCTGGACGCGATCGCCCGCCGCCTGCTCGAACTGGCCGGCCACGGCAGCGCTGCGTGAGACCGGTCGACCAGCGGTCGCGATGCGTCGCCGCCGCGGGTCGTGGCGCCGCATGAGCGTGCTGCGCGTCCTGCTGCTGATGCTGCTCGGCTGCATCGCCGGCGCCGGCGCGGGCAACGCAATTGCGACCGGACGCAGCGGCGTCCAGCCGCAGTTCGACGACGTGGTGCGTCGCTTCGCCAGCGAGGACGGCCTGCCGCAGAACTCGATCACCAGCATGGTCCAGGCACCGGACGGTTTCCTGTGGCTGGGGACGTTCGGCGGCCTGGTCCGGTTCGATGGATTGAGCTTCCGGCTGTATCGCAGCCTGGCCGAGGACGGCCCACCGAGCGACCGCATCCTGCGCCTGCATGTCGATGGCCATGCACGGCTGTGGATCGGCACCGAGGACGGTGGCGTCGCGGTGCTGGAAGGCGATCGCTTCCAGCGGCTGCCGTTGTGCGGCGGGCGCTGCAAGGTCAACGCCTTCATCGGCGACGGCGCCGGCCACGTCTGGGTGGCGACCAGCGCCGGCCTGTTCCGTGCCGGCGAAAACGACCTGGGTGCGGTCCGCGTCGATGCGCGCGCCTACGTCCGCGGCGTGGTCCAGGACGGCGTGCTGCTGCTGGCCACGCTCGACCGTCTCTGGCGCTGGACCGGCGAGCGCGCCGATCCGGTCGCGCTGCCGGCGGGCACGGTGGCGGTCACCGGCCTGGGCCGCCTCGATGCCTCGGTCTGGATCGGCACCAACACCGACTTCTTCCATTACGACCCGCGGCAGGACCGCTGGCGGCCGTATCTGGACGCGCACACCGTGCCGGACGTCTCCGGCGCGCTGCACGACGCCCAGGGCCAGCTGTGGCTGTCGGACAACTTCAGCCGCCTGTTCCGGCTCGATCGCGACGACCAGATGCACCGCGTCGAGATGGCGCGCGGGGCGATCCTGAGCATGCTGGGCGACGGCGAAGGCAACCTGTGGCTGGGCAGCAACGGCGATGGCCTGTTCCGGCGCCGACCTGCGCAGATCGGTCGCATGCAGGACGCGGGCGCCGGCTTCGGCTCGGCCGCGCTGCCGGTGACCGGCGATGGCGCCGACGGCCTGTGGCTGGGCATGATCTGCGGCGGCCTGCGCCACTGGACCGCGCACGACGGACGCGTCCGCGACTGGCCGCTGCAGGCCGCGCTGGACAGCAACTGCGTCTGGTCGCTGCATCGCGATGCCGATGGCACGCTGTGGATCGGCAGCGCCGACGGCATCCTCGGCCGCCTGCGCCCGGGCGCGGCCAAGGCCGAACGGGTGGCGCGCTGGCCGCAGCGCCCGTCGATCCGCGCGATCGCCAGGACAGCCGACGGCCTGCTCGTGGCCACCAGCGCCGGCGCCTACCGGCTCGACGTGGATGCGCGCGGACAGACCGGCACCCCGAGGCCGATCGCCGCGCTGGGCGACACCACCATCAACGCGATCGTGCCGGCACGTGCAGGCGGCCACTGGTTCGCCGGCCACGAAGGCGTGCTGCGCCTGGACGGCGAGCACGTGGCCGAGCGCTGGGACACCGCCAACGGGCTGTCCAGCCGGTTCGCCCGCACGCTGCTGGAAACCGGGGACGGGGTGCTCTGGATCGGCACCTATGGCGGCGGCCTCAACCGGATCGCGGACGGCAGGGTCGCCAGCTACACCCAGCAGCAGGGGCTGTTCGACGACGTGGTGTCCTGCCTGATCGAAGACGGCAGCGGCCAGCTGTGGCTCAGCGGCAACCGCGGCATTTCCATGCTCACCGGCGAGCAGCTGGCCCGCGCCGCCGCCGGCGACGGTTCGCTGCACGCACTGGGCTATGCGGCCAGCGACGGCCTCGAACCGGCCGAGACCAATGGCGGCGGCCAGCCGGCCTGTCACCGCGATACCACCGGCAGGCTGTGGTTCCCGACCCTGTCGGGCTTCGCGGTGGTCGAGCCCGGCCGCCTGCATCCGCCCTCGGCGCAGGCGCCGACCATCCACATCGAACGCATCAGCGCCGGCGGCACGGTGTTGCCGCTGCGCGCGCGGCTGGTGCTGGAAGGCGGCGTCCGCAACGTCGAGATCAGCTTCACCGCGCCCACCTTCAGCGCGCCGGAGAAGATCCGCTTCCGCTACCGGCTGGCCGGCGGCGACTGGATCGACATCGGCGACAAGCGCAGCATCCACTTCCCGGTGGTGCCCTGGGGCGAGCAACTGCTGCAGATCGCGGCCAGCAGCGAGGCCGGCACCTGGTCGGCGCATCCGGCGCGGCTGATCCTGGTCAATCCCGCGCCCTGGTACCTGAGCCCGCCCTGGCTGGCCGCGCTGGTGCTGCTGTCCGGCGCGCTGGTCTACGCCGCCTGGTCGCTGCGTACGCTGCGCCTGCGCCGGCACAGCGACGCACTGGCGCTGCTGGTCGGGGAACGTACCGCGGCGTTGGAGCAGGCCAACCTGCGCCTGGTCGAGCAGGCGCACAGCGACCCGCTCACCGGCGTCGGCAACCATCGCCATTTCATCGTGCAGCTGGGCGAGGCCTGGAAACGGCACCAGGGCAGCGCCCGGCCTCTGTCGCTGCTGCTGATCGACGTGGATCATTTCAAGGCCTACAACGACCACTTCGGCCACCTGGCAGGCGACGACGCGCTGTGCGCGATTGCCCACGCAATGCATGCGCAGCTGAGCGGCACCGCGATGCTCGCGCGCTATGGCGGCGAGGAGTTCGTGGTGCTGTTGCCCGACTGCGACATCGCCGCGGCGGCACGGGTCGGCGAGCGGCTGCGCGCGGCGGTCACCGCCCTCGCCCTGCCGCACGCCCCGGCCAGCGGGCATGCCCACATCACCATCAGCGTCGGCTGCGCCTGCCTGTCTCCCGGCCCGGACGACAGCAGGGTCCTGCTGATCGACCAGGCCGACCAGGCGCTGTACCGGGCCAAGGCGTTGGGCCGCGACCGGGTCGAATGCTGGAACGCGGCGACCGGCGACCGCTGACGGCGACACAGCAGCGACGCAAGTCCGCCGCGTGCATCGCGCTGCATCCGCACACACGAAAACGCCCGGCGGTGCCGGGCGTTTTCGTCGAGCCGTGAGGCTGCGTCAGCAGGCGGCGGCCGGCACCTTCCCGGCGACCTTGCTGTAGTCCTCGATCTGGTCGAAGTTCATGTAGCGGTAGATCTCCTTGCCGCTGGCGTCGAGCACGCCGACGTCGACCATGTACTCGGCCTTGGTCGGGATCCGGCCCAGACGCGAGCAGATCGCGGCCAGCTCGGCCGAGCCCAGGTACACGTTGGAGTTGCGGCCCAGACGGTTCGGGAAGTTGCGGGTGCTGGTGGAGAACACCGTCGCGCCCTCGCGCACCTGCGCCTGGTTGCCCATGCACAGCGAGCAGCCCGGCATTTCCATGCGCGCGCCGGCGGCGCCGAAGGTGCCGTAATGGCCTTCCTTGGTCAGCTCCGAGGCGTCCATCTTGGTCGGCGGCGCGACCCACAGCTTGGTCGGGATGTCGCGCTTGCCTTCCAGCAGCTTCGCGGCCGCACGGAAGTGGCCGATGTTGGTCATGCACGAACCGATGAACACCTCGTCGATGGTCGCGCCGGCGACGTCGGACAGGGTCTTCACGTCGTCCGGGTCGTTCGGGCAGGCCACGATCGGCTCATGCACGTCGGCCAGGTCGATCTCGATGACCGCCGCGTACTCGGCGTCGGCATCGGGCTCGAGCAGCTGCGGGTCGGCCAGCCACGCTTCCATCTTGGCGATGCGGCGGGCCAGCGAACGCGGGTCCTGATACCCCTCGGCGATCATCCACTTCAGCAGCGTGATGTTGCTGTTGAGGTACTCGATGATCGGCTCCTTGTTCAGGCGCACGGTGCAGCCGGCGGCCGAGCGCTCGGCCGAGGCGTCGGACAGCTCGAACGCCTGCTCCACCTTCAGGTCCGGCAGACCTTCGATCTCGAGGATGCGACCGGAGAAGATGTTCTTCTTGCCTGCCTTGGCCACGGTCAGCAGACCGGCCTTGATCGCGTACAGCGGGATCGCGTTGACCAGGTCGCGCAGGGTCACGCCCGGCTGCAGCTCGCCCTTGAACCGCACCAGCACCGATTCCGGCATGTCCAGCGGCATCACGCCGGTGGCCGCGGCGAAGGCGACCAGGCCCGAACCGGCCGGGAACGAGATGCCCACCGGGAAGCGGGTGTGCGAGTCGCCGCCGGTGCCGACCGTGTCGGGCAGCAGCATGCGGTTGAGCCAGCTGTGGATCACGCCGTCGCCCGGGCGCAGCGAGATGCCGCCGCGGGTGGAGATGAACTCCGGCAGGGTGTGGTGGGTCTTGACGTCCACCGGCTTCGGATACGCGGCGGTGTGGCAGAACGACTGCATCACCAGGTCGGCCGAGAAGCCCAGGCAGGCCAGGTCCTTCAGCTCGTCGCGGGTCATCGGGCCGGTGGTGTCCTGCGAGCCGACCGAGGTCATCTTCGGCTCGCAGTAGGTGCCCGGGCGCACGCCCTGGCCTTCCGGCAGACCGCAGGCGCGGCCGACCATCTTCTGCGCCAGGGAGAAGCCGGTGCCGGTATCGGCCGGCTGCTGCGGCTGGCGGAACAGCTCGGTCACCGGCAGGCCGAGGGCCTCGCGTGCCTTGGCGGTCAGACCACGGCCGATGATCAGCGGGATGCGGCCACCGGCGCGCACTTCGTCGAACAGCACGTCGGACTTGACCTGGAACTCGGCGATCACCTGCCCGTCCTTGATCGCCTTGCCGGCGTACGGCTGCAGCTCGACCACGTCGCCGTGGTTCATCTGCGACACGTCCAGCTCGATCGGCAGCGCGCCGGCGTCTTCCATCGTGTTGTAGAAGATCGGGGCGATCTTCGAACCCAGGCAGACGCCGCCGAAGCGCTTGTTCGGGATGTACGGGATGTCCTCGCCGGTGAACCACAGCACGCTGTTGGTCGCCGACTTGCGCGAGGAACCGGTGCCGACCACGTCGCCGACGTAGGCGACCAGGTGGCCCTTGTCCTTCAGCGACAGGATTTCCTGGATCGGGCCGCGCTTGCCGTCTTCCTCCGGCACGAACGGCGCGTCGGGACGCTTGTTCTTCAGCATCGCCAGCGCGTGCATCGGGATGTCCGGACGGGTGGTGGCATCCGGCGCCGGCGACAGGTCGTCGGTGTTGGTCTCGCCAGGCACCTTGAACACGGTGATGGTCAGACTCTGCGGCACTTCCGGCTTGCTGGTGAACCACTCGGCATCAGCCCAGCTCTGCAGCACGGCCTGGGCGTTGGCGTTGCCGGCCTTGGCCTTCTCTTCGACGTCGTGGAACGCATCGAACACCAGCAGCGTGTGCTTCAGGCCCTCGGCCGCGACCGGGCCCAGCTCGGCGTTGTCGAGCAGCTCGATCAGCGGGTGGATGTTGTAGCCGCCCAGCATCGTGCCCAGCAGCTCGGTGGCGCGCTGCGCGCTGATCAGCGGGGTCTTCTCGGTGCCGAAGGCGACCGCAGCCAGGTACGAGGCCTTGACCTTGGCCGCGTCATCGACGCCGGCGGGGACGCGGTAGGAGAGCAGCTCGACGAGGAAGGCTTCCTCGCCGGCCGGCGGATGCTTGATCAGCTCGATCAGCTCGGCGGTCTGCTGCGCGCTCAGCGGCAGCGGCGGGATGCCGAGCGCGGCGCGCTCGTCGACGTGGTGGCGGTAGGCTTCCAACATGACAACTCTCCGGGAATGCGGAACAGGAAAAACGGTCTGGGGCGGGCTCAGGCTTGCGGCACGATCAGCTTCAGGCCCTTGAAGTAGTCGCGGTAAAAGGTGGTGTCGTTGGTGATCAGCGCGTCGCACTGCAGCAGCGCGTGCGCACCGACCAGGAAATCGGCCAGCGGCCGCGGCGGCGCGCCGCGCTGGCGCAGCCGCCGCTGCATCTCGCCCGCGCGCAGCGCCGACTTGGCTTCCAGCGGACTGAAATGGATGCCCATCTCCTCCAGCGCGCCCAGCGCCTCGGCGCCGTTCTTCAGTGCGGCGCACAGCTCGGCCAGGGCGGCGTCGGACACCACGACCCGGCCGCTGCCCAGGCACTGGCGCAGGCAGGCTTCGACCGCATCGGCCTGCGGGCCGTCGGCGAGCAGTTCGACCAGGACGGGGGCGTCGATGGCGATCATCAGGACGTCAGCTGCCCGAGGCGTCGGATTCGCCGGCCGACGGGTCCAGCGCGAACTTGCCGCGGACGCGGGAAATGGCGTCGTCCACGCTCTTGCGCAGCACGATGCGGCTGCCTTCCAGTTCGACCTTGAGGACGCTGCCCTTGGTCAGGCCGAGCGCGTCGCGCACGGTCTTGGGCAGGGTGATCTGGCCCCGCTCGGCGACGGTCGCTTCCATCGGTAGGCTCCAGAAAGTATGCACGAATCATACATACTTGAAGATTCATACTCAAGGTCGCATAAGACATCCGGGACACCGAACCTACACACTGAATCGGTCAGAATGCCGTCAGTCCCTACAGCCGCCGATGCCATAGGAGTGCACCCATGAGCGACTCGTTCTCGACCCGCAGCCACCTCGAGGTGGGCGGACACCGATACGCCTACTACAGCCTGCCGAAGCTGGGCGAGCGCTTCGACATCGCGCACCTGCCCTACTCGATGAAGATCCTGCTGGAGAACCTGCTCCGGCACGAGGACGGCGGCGTCACCGTCGGCCGCGAGCACATCGAGGCCGTGGCCAGCTGGAACCCGACCGCCGAATCCGACACCGAGATCGCCTTCATGCCGGCACGCGTGGTGCTGCAGGACTTCACCGGCGTGCCCTGCGTGGTCGATCTGGCCGCGATGCGCGACGCGGTGGTCAAGCTTGGCGGCCGCCCGGAGCAGATCAATCCGCAGATTCCCTCGGAGCTGGTGATCGACCACTCGGTCCAGGTCGACGTGTTCGGCTCGCCCGATGCGCTGGACGAGAACGGCAGGATCGAGTTCCAGCGCAACCAGGAACGCTACGGCTTCCTGCGCTGGGGCCAGAAGGCCTTCGACAACTTCAAGGTGGTGCCGCCCAACACCGGCATCGTCCACCAGGTGAACCTGGAAAACCTGGCCCGGGTGGTGATGACCGCCGAGAAGGATGGCGAGGCGGTGGCCTACCCCGACACCGTGTTCGGCACCGACAGCCACACGACGATGATCAACGGCATCGGCGTGCTCGGCTGGGGCGTGGGTGGCATCGAGGCCGAAGCGGCGATGCTGGGCCAGCCCTCGTCCATGCTGATCCCGCAGGTGGTCGGCTTCCGCCTGACCGGCAAGCTGCCCGAAGGCGCGACCGCGACCGACCTGGTGCTGACGGTCACCCAGATGCTGCGCAAGCACGGCGTGGTCGGCAAGTTCGTCGAGTTCTTCGGCGACGGCCTGCAGCACCTGCCGCTGGCCGACCGGGCCACCATCGGCAACATGGCGCCCGAGTACGGCGCCACCTGCGGCATCTTCCCGATCGACGCCGAGTCGCTGGAGTACCTGCGCCTGTCCGGCCGCAGCGAGGACCAGATCGCCATCGTCGAGGCCTACGCGAAAGCGCAGGGCCTGTGGCACGAACCAGGCAGCGCGCCGGCGCAGTACAGCGCCACGCTGGAGCTGGACATGGGCACGGTCAAGCCGTCGCTGGCCGGCCCCAAGCGGCCGCAGGACCGCGTGCTGCTGGAGGACGTCAAGCAGAACTACCGCGACAACCTGGCCCCGTTCGCCGATGCGCGCCGCCGGCGCATCGACCTGGTCCAGGAGGACAGGCTCAAGAACGAGGGCGGCGGCGGCACCGCGGTCGGCGCTCGCGAATCCAGCAGCGAGTCCTCGCCCGACAGCGGCGCCGGCTGGCATCTGCGCGACGGCGCGGTGGTCATCGCCGCGATCACCTCCTGCACCAACACCTCCAATCCGGCGGTGATGCTCGGCGCCGGCCTGCTCGCGCGTAATGCGGTGGCGAAGGGCCTGAAGGCCCAGCCCTGGGTCAAGACCTCGCTCGGCCCCGGCTCCCGCGTGGTTACCGATTACCTGGAAAAAGCCGGCGTGCTCGGCGACCTGGAGAAGCTCGGCTTCTACGTGGTCGGCTACGGCTGCACCACCTGCATCGGCAATTCCGGCCCGCTGCCGGATGACGTGTCCGATGCGATCGCCGCCGACGACCTGGTGGTCGCCTCGGTGCTGTCGGGCAATCGCAACTTCGAGGGCCGCGTGCATCCCGAAGTGAAGATGAACTACCTGGCCAGCCCGCCGCTGGTGGTGGCCTACGCGATCGCCGGCACCACCGACATCGACCTGACCACCGAGCCGCTGGGCAACGGCAGCGACGGACAACCGGTGTACCTGCGCGACATCTGGCCGAGCAACAAGGAAATCGGCGACGTCATCGCCGCGACCATCGGCCCGGAGATGTTCAAGCAGAACTATGCCGACGTGTTCAAGGGCGACAGCCGCTGGAACACCATCGCCTCGCCGGATGGCGACCTGTACGCGTGGGACGACGGCTCCACCTACATCAAGAACCCGCCCTACTTCGAGGGCATGACGATGCAGGTCGGTCATGTGGCCGACGTGCACGGCGCGCGCGTGCTCGGACTGTTCGGCGACTCGATCACCACCGACCACATCTCCCCGGCCGGCAACATCAAGAAGGATTCGCCCGCCGGCCGCTTCCTGCAGGAACGCGGCGTGCAGCCGGCCGACTTCAACAGCTACGGCAGCCGCCGCGGCAACGACGACGTGATGGTGCGCGGTACCTTCGCCAACATCCGGATCAAGAACCTGATGTTCGGCGGCGAGGAAGGCGGCAACACGCTGTACTACCCGCAGGGTGGCGGCCAGCCGGAAAAGCTGGCGATCTACGACGCGGCGATGAAGTACAAGGCCGACGGTGTTCCGCTGGTGGTGATCGCCGGCAAGGAATACGGCACCGGCTCATCGCGCGACTGGGCGGCCAAGGGCACCAACCTGCTCGGCGCGAAGGCGGTGATCGCCGAGAGCTTCGAGCGCATCCACCGCTCCAACCTGGTCGGCATGGGCGTGCTGCCGCTGCAGTTCCTGGAGAACGAGAACGCGCAGACACTGGGCCTGGACGGCTCGGAGGTGTTCGACATTACCGGGCTGGAGGACGGTGCGAGCAAGCGCGCCACCGTCGATGCGCGCAAGCCGGACGGCAGCGTCAAGCAGTTCCAGGTCAAGGTGCTGCTGCTGACGCCGAAGGAAGTGGAGTACTTCAAGCACGGCGGCCTGCTGCAGTACGTGCTGCGCCAGCTGGCGGCGCGCGAAGCGGCCTGAGGCATCGCTCCCGGCCCGCGCTGCGGGCCGGGAGTCGTTCACGGTTACAGCCGCGGCTTCCACTCCGCGCTGTACAGGCGCCACTGGCCGTCCACGTCCTGCCAGCCGCTGGTGACCTCGTACACCTGACCGCGATCAGGCACGAAGCGGCCGCTGCCGCCCGTGGTCATTGCGGTGAAACGCACCGTCGCCCGGTCGCCATGCAGCGCCACCTCGGTCGGCGTCAGGGTGATGCCGATGCGCATGTTGGCCAGTACCTGGGTTCGGATCACCTGCTGCAACGCAGCACGATCCATGCCACCGTTGCCCACGAACTCCTCGCCGACACCGTCCATGAAGGCGCGCGCATCGCGCGCCTCGAGCGCCGCCTGCATCGCCGAAACCTGTTCGCGCAGCCGTTGTTCCGGCGGTGTCCTGGAACAGGACGCGCCAAGGACCAGCAACGCCGCCAGCAGCAGCGTCGCCCACGCACCCGGTGATCTGTCCCGCATCGCACGCTCCCGGCTTCGCCTTTTCCATCCGTGACGGTATGCTCCCATCACGACCAGCGGATTGCGAGTCCGCCGGCAACAGACATTCCTCGGGAGGGAAGCGCATGAGTCCGGATCGTCCTTGGCTGCAGAGTTATCCGAACGGAGTTCCCGCCGAGATCGACCCAGACCAGTACCGCTCGATCGCCGACGTGTTCGCCGCCTCGGTCAGCAAGTACGGCGACCGGCCGGCCTACAGCAACTTCGGCAAGACCCTGACCTACAGCGAGCTCGATGCCCTCAGCCGCCAGTTCGCGGCCTACCTGCTCGGTTCGCTCGGCCTGAAGAAGGGCGACCGCGTCGCGATCATGGCGCCCAACTGCCTGCAGTATCCGATCGCCACGTTCGGCATCCTGCGCGCAGGCCTGACGGTGGTGAACGTCAATCCGCTGTACACCGCGCGCGAGCTGAAGCACCAGCTGGTCGATGCCGGCGTCTCGGCGATCGTGGTGGTCGACAACTTCGGCCACACCGTGCAGGAAGTGCTGGCGCAGACGCCGCTGCGGCAGGTGATCACCACCGGCCTGGGCGACATGATCGGCTTCCCCAAGGGCGCCATCATCAACTTCGTGCTCAAGTACGTGAAGAAGATGGTGCCGGACTACGACATCCCCGGCGCGGTCCGCTTCCGCGAGGCGCTCGACCAGGGCAAGCGTCATCCCCTGCCCCAGGTCGACATCGACCAGAACGACATCGCGTTCCTGCAGTACACCGGCGGTACCACCGGCGTGGCCAAGGGCGCGATGCTGACCCACCGCAACCTGGTGGCGAACATGCAGCAGGCCTCGGCCTGGCTGGGCAGCAACAATCTGGAGCGCGGCAACGAGGTGGTCATCACCGCGCTGCCGCTGTACCACATCTTCGCGTTGACGGCGAACGGCCTGGCCTTCATGGAGATGGGCGGCTGCAACCACCTGATCACCAATCCGCGCGACATGCCCGGCTTCGTCAAGGAACTCAAGGGCACCCGCTTCACCGCGATCACCGGCGTCAACACGCTGTTCAACGGGCTGCTCAACACGCCGGGCTTCGACCAGGTGGATTTCTCGCAGCTCAAGGTCACCCTGGGCGGCGGCATGGCGGTGCAGCGCGCCGTGGCCGAACGCTGGAAGCAGGTCACCGGCGTGACCCTGGTCGAAGCCTACGGCCTGACCGAAACCTCGCCGGCCGCCTGCATCAATCCGCTGGACCTGAAGGAGTTCAACGGCTCCATCGGCCTGCCGATCCCGTCCACCGATGCCAGCATTCGCGACGACGACGGCAATCCCGTCGCGCTGGGCGAGATCGGCGAGCTGTGCATCAAGGGCCCGCAGGTGATGAAGGGCTACTGGCAGAAGCCGGAGGAGACCGCCAAGGCGATCGACGCCGACGGCTGGCTGCACACCGGCGACATGGCGAAGATGGACGCGCAGGGTTTCGTCTACATCGTCGACCGCAAGAAGGACATGATCCTGGTGTCCGGCTTCAACGTGTATCCGAACGAGATCGAGGACGTGGTCGCCTCGATGCCGGGCGTGCTCGAAGTCGCCGCGGTCGGAGTGCCCGACGAGCGCTCCGGCGAAGTGGTCAAGCTGTTCGTGGTCCGCAAGGATCCGGCACTGACGGCCGAGGACATCAAGGCGTTCTGCCGGCAGGAACTGACCGGCTACAAGCAGCCGCGCCAGATCGAGTTCCGCAAGGAACTGCCGAAGACCAACGTCGGCAAGATCCTGCGCAAGGAACTGCGTGATTCCGCGCCGCGCGCCGAGGCTGCCGACGCGCATCACTGACGCGCGACAGCCGCAGGTCCGGGCCGTCATCGGCCACGCTGCAGACGCAGCCATGGCGGGTGGCGGCCTTTCTTTTTAACGATACGTTCAGGTGTAGCATCGGTCCGGGCCCACCCCGCCCGGACCCCTGTCCGGGCCCATCCATGCCGGAGACCGCCATGAACACGATCGAAAAACTGCAGCGCAGTTCGAGCTTCCCCACCATCCGTGTCCAGACTTCGCCGGACGGCAACGCGCACTGGCTGCACATGCACGCCGACGCCGCGCAGGCCGGCGTGCGTCCGTGCTGCCGCTTCGAGATGCTCGAAGACATGTGGACCTACATGAGCGCGATCACCGCGCGTCCCGAGCAGCGTTCGCCGGGACGCCTGCGCCACTTCGTGATGGCCTCGGCCGCGTCGGCCTTCAATCTGGGTGGCGACCTGGACCTGTTCATGCGCCTGATCCGCGCCGGTGATCGTGAGCGCCTGCTCGCGTACGCGCAGCGCTGCGTCGAGGGCGTGCACCACGTGCACACCGGCTTCGGCGGCGACATGCACACCATCGCGCTGATCCAGGGCGATGCGCTGGGTGGCGGCCTGGAGATGGCGCTGGCCTGCCACACCATCGTGGCCGAAGAAGGCGTCGGCATGGGCCTGCCCGAGGTGCTGTTCGGCCTGTTCCCCGGCATGGGCGCCTACTCGTTCCTGTGCAAGCGGGTCACGCCGCGCCAGGCCGAGAAGATGATCCTGAGCGGGGAGATCTACAGCAGCGAGGAAATGTACCGGCTCGGTGTGGTCGACGTGCTGGTGCCGAAGGGCCACGGCGAGTCGGCGGTGCAGGAGCTGATCCGCCAGCAGCAGCGCGCTCCGCACTCGTATCTTGCGATGAACGCGGTGCGCCGGCTCGGCCAGCCGGTCGGTTACGACGAACTGCTGGGCATCACCGAGGTGTGGGTGGACACCGCACTGGGTCTGGGCGAGAAGTCGCTGCGGACGATGGAACGGATCGTGCGCGCGCAGTTGCGGCGTGCGGGTATCGAGGCTGCCTGATCGCTGCGTCACAGCATCAGGGGGGAGGATCGGGCCCGGCAGGATGCCGGGCTTCTTCGTTTTTGCGGCAGGAAAAGGCCTGCACCTCAGTCGCGGGCCGGCCCTTCCAGCCGCGTCTGCCAGCTCTCGGTCGTGCCCTGCGCCAGGCGACGCTCGAACACGGCGCGCCATGACGGCACCAGCGGCAGCGCAAGCGCCGCCTCCAGCTCAGCGCGCTCCTGCATGCGGCGGTAGAACAGGTCCGCCAGCCGCGGCAGCGGCCAGTCCGGATATTGCCGTTCGACCAGCACCACGTCATCGCCGGCCCTGACCTCGCCCGGCTCCAGCACGCGGTAGTACCAGCCGCCACGGCCACTGTCCTGCACGCGCCGCGCCATGTCGGCCACGCCGAAGCGGTCTGACAGCTTCCAGCACGGCTGCCGGAACTGCGAGACCTCGACCAGCGCAGCACCGAGCCGCAGCTGGTCGCCCAGGCATACATCGGCCTCGACCAGGCCATGCGTGCTGATGTTCTCGCCGAACGCGCCGGCGGAGTCGAGCAGCGCATGCGCACCGATCTCGCCACGCCAGGTGGCGTAGTGGTCGCGCGGATAGTGGTGGATCGCCTTGTCGGGCCCGCCGTGCACGCGGCGGTCGCCCTGCTCGTCGCCATCCAGACCTTCGGTCCCGGCCAGCGCCGCAGCCACCGCCTGCTTGGCGATGGCGCTGCGGCTTCCGGGGCGGGTGTAGTCCACCGCCCGCCCGGTCAGCACCGCCTCGATGGTCGCCAGCGTGCGCGGCAGCGTCGTCGACACCGCCGCGCCCGCCTCAGCCCGCCTGCAGCGCGGCGATCTCGGCCTTCAGCAGTTCGCCGAGGACCTTGATGCCGGCATCGATGCGTTCGCCCGGCACGGTCACGAACGACAGGCGCAGGGTGTTGGTCTGCGGCTCGACCGCATAGAACGGCGCACCCGGCACGAAGGCCACGTTGCGCGCCACCGCCTTGGCCAGCAGCGCGCCGCTGTCCAGGCCCTTGGGCAGGTCGCACCAGATGAACATGCCGCCGTCCGGACGGTTCCAGGTCACCTCGGCCGGGAACTCGCGTTCCAGTGCAGCCAGCATGTGCTCGCACTGCTGCGCGTACAGCGTGCGGATCGCCGGGATGTGGCGGTCGATGAAGCCGTCCTGCACCGCCTCGTAAACGATCCGCTGCGAGAACGACGGGGTGTGCAGGTCGGCGGCCTGCTTGGCCTGGACCAGCTTGCCGAACACCGGCTCGGGCGCGACCACGTAGCCCAGACGCAGGCCCGGGGCCAGCACCTTGGAGAACGAGCCCATGTAGATCACGCCATCGGGGTTCATCGACAGCAGGCTGGGCAGCGCTTCGCCGCCGTAGGACAGCTCGCCGTACGGGTCGTCCTCGACCAGCGGCACGCCGGCCTGGCGGGCAAGTTCGACCAGGGCCTTGCGGCGCTCCAGCGGCATGCGCCGGCCGGTCGGGTTCTGGAAGTTCGGCAGGCAGTACAGGAAGCGCGCGCCGCGCATCTGCTCCGGGTCCAGCGCGTCGGTGACGATGCCCTGCTGGTCGCTGGGCAGGCCGGCGAAGGCCGGCGCGAACATCGAGAACGCCTGCAGCGCGCCGAGGTAGCTCGGGGTCTCGACCAGCACCTTGCTGCCTTCGTCGATCAGCACCTTGCCGAGCAGGTCCAGGCCCTGCTGCGAGCCGGTGGTGATCAGCACGCGGGCCGGATCGATGGTGGCGCCATCACGGCTCAGGCGCGCGGCGATCCACTCGCGCAGCGGGGTGAAGCCTTCGGTCGGGCCGTACTGCAGCGCGGCCTGCGGGGCCTCGCGCAGGACCTTGTCGGTCGCTTCGCGCATGCGCTCGACCGGAAACGTCGCCGGCGACGGCAGGCCGCCTGCGAACGAAATCACTTCGGGACGTTCGGTGATCTTGAGGATCTCGCGGATCGCCGAGCTGGTCAGCGCCTGGGCGCGTCGGGACAGGGTGTAGGTCGTGGTCATGCCCGCATTGTAGCCTCAGGGACGACCGGCTCAGCGCAATCTTCACGTCCATCCGACGCCGGCTTGACCCGGACCGCCGATAATCGTGGCCGATCCCGCATCGGCGGCATGGTGCCGCCTTCCCCAGGAGGTCGACGATGTCCTTCCGCCAGTTCCCCGCCACCGGCAACGATGGCAACGACTACGTGATCATCGAGTTCCACTCCCCGGCCCAGCCCGGCAGCGGCCAGGATGCCGAGCTGCGTTACGAGCTGCCCGACGGCCAGCGCCTGCGCCGGCATGAGCGGCAGTTCACCAATGCCGACGGCACCCTGGTACTGACCGCTGCCTGATCGGCGGCCGGCCGGGGCACTCCAGGCCGGTCAGACCGCGTCGAGCACCCGGCCGAGGCCGCTGGCATCGACCTCCGCCGCGGCGGCGCGCAGCACATCGGGTTCGGCCGCCGCATCGAAGCCGATCCGGAAATGGATTTCGCCCGACGGGGTGCGCGAGGAATGGATCGACGCCAGGCTGATGCCATGGCGCTCGAACACGTGCAGCAGCGCCCGCAGCGAACCAGGCCTGTCCTCCGGCAGGTAGACGCTCAACTGCCGGGTTTCGGTCAGGTCGGCCAGCAGGTAGCCGAGCCGCTCGAAGGTGTAGCTGCCATGGTCCAACGCGTCCGCACCGAAGGCGGCCTTCGCGTCCTGCAGGAAGTGCGTACGGAACGCGGCACGGGCGGCATCGTCGCCGGCCTCGACCAGTGTCCGCAGCCGCCCGATTTCCGCTTCCAGGCGCGCCAGCATCGGTGCGGTATGCGGATTGCCGAACTGGATGTCCTCGTAGATCGCCGGATTCAGCGACAGGATCCGCGCGATCACCGCCTGGTCGAGCTCGAATCCGGTCGAACGATACGGCAGCAGATCTGCTGGCGGACCGAGCTCGCCGGCGAAGCTGCGCAGCACACCCGCCTGACCCAGATGCGCGGCGTGCACCATGGCCTGCACCAGCGCCATGACCCGGTCATGGTGGGCCGGCGTGGTCCGCACGTACTGCCCGTCGAGCGCGTCCAGCAGCGTCTGCAGCCATGGCCGCCACACCTCGACCCGCTCCTCGCAGACCACGACCACCCTGCCCTTCAGTGTGGGCGTCTTCGGTGGTGCGGTCATCGGATGCAGACCTGCGACCTCGGCCTGCGACGCCAGCAGCGCGGCGACCGGCCCTTCCTTGACCGAGGTGACGTCCAGCCACAGCCGGCCACGCTCGCGTCCTGCCGAACGCGCGGTGTACTCGGCGATCACGGCGGTGGTGTGGCGGATCGGCGTCGAGAAGATCAGCACGTCGGCCCGCGCCAGCAGCTGCTCAGGCGTGTCGCTGCCCGGATCGGCAGGATCGTGACCGATCACCGCCAGCCCCATGCGCTGCTCGAAAAAACAACGCAGCCAGCGGCCATACGCACCGGCGCTGCCGACGATGCCGATCACCGGTGCTGCCGTCATGCGCCGCCGTCCACGCGCTGCGCGGGGAAACGTGGCGCGGCGGCGGCATCGTCCAGCGCGGCTGGCGCCGCGGCCAGCACGTCCAGTTCCTCGATGCCCTGCACCAGGGTCGCTTCCAGCGCCGCATGCACGCCGACCAGTGCACGCTCCGCCGCCCGTTGCGGCGGCTCGCCGCGCAGCAGGAAGGTCGCCAGCAGCGCGGTCAGCACATCGCCGGTACCGGCCACGTCCACGTCCAGCCGCGGCGAACGCAGGCGCCACACGCCCTCGCGGCCGACCAGCAGGGTCAGCAGGCTGTCGTCGTCGCCTAGGACGCTGTGGGCCAGCACCCACTCGGGGCCACGTGCGAGCAGCGTGCGCGCGGCAGACAGCGCGTCGGCCTCGCGCAGCGCCGGCTGTCCGCTCAGCCGTTCGAGCTCGAAGGCATTGGGCGTGACCATCCAGGCCAGCGGCAGCAGCCGCTGCGCGAACACCGCCTCCAGGCCCGGCTCGACGTAGGGCCCGGTGTGGGTATCACCGATCACCGGATCGAGCAGGTAGCGCGGCGCGGTGCCGGCCACCTGGTGGCGCTCCAGCCAGTCGGCAAACACCTCGCCATTGGCGACGCTGCCGAAGTAGCCGGACACCAGCAGCCGGGTGCGCGTGGAGACGCCGCGTTCGTCCAGGCCCAGCAGCAGGTCGGCCAGCCAGTCGGCCGGCAGCACGCGGCCACGCAGCGTCGGATAGAACGGCGTGTTGGACAGCAGCGTGGTCGGTACTTCGACCACGCGCAGGCCGAGCATGCGCTGCACCGGGACCGCCGCGCTGTTGCCGGCATGGCCATAGGCCAGCTGCGACTGCACGGTGACGATGTCCACCGGCGCGGCGCCCTGCGGGCGGTTGCGGCGCTCGTGGACCAGATGGCTTTCCAGGGTGTCGCTCATGTTCGGCTCGACGGACAACACAGCCGGTCATGCTAGCGCGGAAGCCACGCGCGAATGCAGCGTTTCAGGTGCAACGGACACGCGCGCATGCTGCAACGGAGCCACATCGTGCGTGCGCATGCCGACGCATCGGCATCGGCATCGGCTCGGCCAGCGCAGGGTGTCGATCCAGGCGCCCGGGGCTCGGGGCGCAAACGACGACGGCCGCATCAGCGGCCGTCGTACGCGGGCATCGTCGGCAACCTGCTCGTCACGGTCATCGCATCGGCTGCGGATCGCCGGACACGCGTGCGATCAGGACGAGGTCATCCGGTCCCAGAACGACTTGACGCCATCCAGGAACGTCGCCGAACGCGGCGAGTGGCGACGCCCCTCCTCGCCGACGAAGGTCGCCTCGAACTTCTCCAGCAGCTCGCGCTGCTCGGGCGTCAGGTTGACCGGCGTTTCGACCACCACGCGGCAGTACAGGTCGCCGGCGACACGGCTGCGCACCGACTTGACGCCCTTGCCGCGCAGGCGGAACACCTTGCCGGTCTGGGTCTCGGCCGGGATCCGGATCTCCGCATCGCCGTCCAGCGTCGGCACGCGCGCGATGTCGCCCAGCGCCGCCTGCGAGATCCGGATCGGCACCTCGCAATGCAGGTCGTCGCCGTCGCGCTGGAAGATCGCGTGCTCGCGCACCCGCACTTCCACGTACAGATCGCCCGGCGGCGTGCCCGGCGGCCCCGCCTCGCCTTCGCCGGTCAGGCGGATGCGGTCGCCGCTGTCGACACCGGCGGGAATCTTGACCGACAGGACCTTCTCGTCCTCGATCCGGCCGGCACCGTGGCACTCCTTGCACGGATTGCGGATGGTCTGGCCGCGACCGCCGCAGTCCGGGCAGGCCTGCTGCATCGCGAAGATGCCGCGCTGGAACCGGACCTGGCCGACGCCGCGGCAGGTCTGGCAGGTCTCGACCTTGCCGTCCTCCGAGCCGCTGCCCTTGCAGGGTTCGCACTCGGCCAGCGTAGGAATCTCGATCCGCTTCTCGATACCGGCAACGGCTTCCTCGAGGTCCAGCTCCATCACGTAGCCGACGTCGGCACCGCGCCGCGCGCCGCCGCGACCACCGCCGGCGCCACCGAAGATGGTGCCGAAGATGTCGCCGAAGATGTCGTTCATGTCGGGGCCGCCACCACCGCCGCCACCCATGCCGTGCTCGAACGCGGCATGGCCGTGCGCATCGTAGGCGCGGCGCTTGTTGCCGTCGGACAGGACCTCGTAGGCCTCCTTGCACTCCTTGAAGGAGGCCTCGGCGGCCGCATCGCCCGGATTGCGGTCCGGGTGGTACTTCATCGCGCAGCGGCGATAGGCCTTCTTCAGCTCGTCTTCGCTGGCGGTGCGGGCCACGCCCAGGACGTCGTAATAGTCGCGCTTGCTCATCGGATAACCGGCCTTCTCATTGCTCGATCCACCTCAATCGAAAGCCCGCGCCGTGACCGGCACGACGCGGGCTGCGATCACCACCCGGCGCGCAGGGCGCCGTGACGGTTACTTCTTCTCGTCGTCCTTGACCTCGGTGAACTCGGCATCGACCACGTCGTCGTGCGCGCCGCCCTGCTGGGCGCCACCGGCCTGGCCGGCCTCGGCACCCGGCTGCTGGGCCGAACCCACCGCCGCGTACAGCGCCTGGCCGGCCTCTTCCAGCGCCTTGGCCTTGGCCTCGATCTGGGCCTTGTCGTCGCCCTTCAGCGCGCTCTCCAGCTCGGCGATCGCCGACTCGACCCGGCCGATCACGTCGCCCGGCACCTTCTCGCCGTGCTCGGTGATCGCGCCGCGGGTGGCGTGGATCAGGCCGTCGGCCTGGTTGCGCGCCTGCACCAGCTCGTGGAACTTCTTGTCCTCTTCGCGGTGCGCCTCGGCGTCGGCGACCATCTTGTTGATCTCGTCCTCGGACAGGCCCGAACCGGCCTTGATCTCGACCTTCTGTTCCTTGTTGGTCTTCTTGTCCTTGGCCGACACGTGCAGGATGCCGTTGGCGTCGATGTCGAAGGACACCTCGACCTGCGGCATGCCGCGCGGCGCTGCCTCGATGCCGGACAGGTCGAACTTGGCCAGCGACTTGTTGAAGCGGGCCTGCTCGCGCTCGCCCTGCAGTACGTGCACCGTCACGGCGGACTGGTTGTCCTCGGCGGTGGAGAAGGTCTGCGAAGCCTTGGTCGGGATCGTGGTGTTCTTCTCGATGATCTTGGTGAACACGCCGCCCAGGGTCTCGATGCCCAGCGACAGCGGGGTCACGTCCAGCAGCAGCACGTCCTTGACGTCACCGGCCAGCACGCCGCCCTGGATCGCGGCGCCCAGCGCCACGGCCTCGTCCGGGTTGACGTCCTTGCGCGGCTCCTTGCCGAAGAACTCGGCCACTGCGGCCTGCACCTTCGGCATGCGGGTCTGGCCACCGACCAGGATCACCTCGCCGATGTCGCTGGCGCGCAGGCCGGCATCCTTCAGCGCGATGCGGCACGGCTCGATCGACTTGCGGATCAGCTCGTCGACCAGGGCTTCCAGCTTGGCGCGGGTCAGCTTGATGGTCAGGTGCTTCGGGCCGCTGGCATCGGCGGTGATGTACGGCAGGTTGACCTCGGTCTGCTGCGCGGACGACAGCTCGATCTTGGCGCGCTCGGCCGCGTCCTTCAGGCGCTGCAGGGCCAGCGGATCCTTGCGCAGATCGATGCCCTGGTCCTTCTGGAACTCCTCGACGAGGTAGTCGATGACGCGCGCGTCGAAGTCCTCGCCACCCAGGAACGTGTCGCCGTTGGTGGCCAGCACCTCGAACTGCTTCTCGCCGTCGATGTTGGCGATCTCGATGATCGACACGTCGAAGGTACCGCCGCCCAGGTCGTAGACGACGATCTTGCGGTCCTTGTTGTCGTCCTTGTCCAGGCCGTAGGCCAGCGCGGCCGCGGTCGGCTCGTTGATGATGCGCTTGACGTCCAGGCCGGCGATGCGGCCGGCGTCCTTGGTCGCCTGGCGCTGGCTGTCGTTGAAGTACGCCGGCACGGTGATGACCGCCTCGGTGACCGACTCGCCCAGGAAGGCCTCGGCGGTCTTCTTCATCTTCTCCAGCACCTTGGCCGAGATCTCCTGCGGCGCCATCTTGCGGCCCTCGGAGGTCGCCACCCAGGCGTCGCCGTTGTCGTGCGCCTGGATGGTGTACGGCACCAGGTCCAGGTCCTTCTTGACCTCGGCATCGGTGAACTTGCGGCCGATCAGGCGCTTGACCGCATAGAAGGTGTTCTTCGGGTTGGTGACCGCCTGGCGCTTGGCCGACGCGCCCACCAGCACTTCGCCGTCCTTGGTGTAGGCGACGATGGACGGGGTGGTGCGGTCGCCTTCGGCGTTCTCGATGACGCGGGCCTTGCCGCCGTCCATGATCGCGACGCACGAGTTGGTCGTGCCCAGGTCGATGCCGATGATCTTGCTCATTGTTCGGGTTCCTCAAGAAGATGGTCGGGGCCGGACACAGCGGCCATGAGCGCTATGTGGGGCCCGGTGGACGCCGTTCAAGGGCGTCTCACCGTCGATGGAGAATGGTTCAGTCCTGGCGCGCGACCACGACCAGGGCCGGTCGCAGCAGGCGCTCGTTGAGCAGGTAGCCCTTCTGGAACACCTGCACCACGCTGCCCGGCGCCACGCCGGCCGCGTCGGCCTGGCTGATCGCCTGGTGGTGTTCGGGATTGAACGGCTGGCCGACCGGGTCGACCAGGCTCAGGCCGTTGTCGCCGGCGACCTTGAGCAGCTGCTTGTAGGTCAGCTCCATGCCGTCGCGCAGCGGGCCGCCTTCGCCGCCCGCGGCCGACAGGCCGGCATCCAGGCTGTCGAACACCGGCAGCAGCTCGCCGAGCAGGCGCTCGTTGGCGAACTTGCGGGCCTGCTCGACGTCGCGGGCCACGCGCTTGCGCTGGTTCTCCAGGTCGGCGCGCTCGCGCAGGGAATCCATACGCAGCTGCTCGATCTCGCTGTGCAGCGCCGCGATCTCGTCGCGCAGCTGCTGCTCCAGGGGCGTCTCGTGCGACTCGGTCGCGTTCGGGGTGGAAGGCGTTTCGTTCTGGGTCATGCACTCGGCTCTCTGGCGGCGCTCCCGGCCGCCCACCCCGCCGCTATGGGGCCCGCCCCGAACGGATTCAAGTCGCCGCGCGCTCTCCGGGCGGCTGCAGGGCGGCGCCGAGCATGTCGGCCGTGGCCTGGACCACCGGAATCACCCGGTCGTAGGCCATCCGGCTCGGGCCGATCACCCCCAGCACGCCCAGCACCTGTCCGCCCGCCGCGTACGGCGCGGTGACCAGCGACATCCCGTCCAGCGGGGCCAGCCCGGTTTCCTCGCCGATGAAGATGCGCACGCCGGGCGCCTTCTGGGTGCGCTCGAGCAGCTGCAGGATCTCGCGCTTGCTGGCGAAGGCCTCGAACAGGTCGCGCAGCCGGTCCAGGTCGGACAGGTCGGACAGCCCCATCAGGCGGGTCTGCCCGGCCAGCACCATGTCGTCGTCCGGCGGCTGCAGCGCGCCCTCGGCCAGTTCCACCGACTGCGCCAGCAGCTGCTCCATTTCGTCGCGGGCCTGGCGCAGCTCATGCAGCAGCGTGGCCCGGATCTGCGCCAGCGGCCGGCCGGCGCAGTGCGCGTTGAGGTAGTTGGCGACCCGCTCGAGTTCGGCCGGCTCGTAACTGCGCTGGGGCTCGATCACCCGGTTCTGCACCTCGCCGTCGGCGAACACCACGATGGCCAGGATCCGGCGCCCGCCAAGCGGCACGAAATCGATCTGCCGGAACGCGAACTGGCCGCGCTGCGGCGCACCGACCACCCCGACGAAGCGGGTCATCGCCGACAGCAGCTCGGAGGTGCTGCCCAGCAGCGCCTGGGTCCCGTTGGCCGCACTCAGCTCGCTGCGCAGCCTGGCCAGCTCGCGCTCGCCCAGCGAGCGCACCTGCAGCAGGCTGTCGACGAAGACCCGGTAGCCCTGCGCGGTCGGCACCCGCCCGGCCGAGGTGTGCGGCGAACTGAGCAGGCCGCTGTCCTCCAGGTCGGCCAGGATGTTACGGATCGTCGCCGCACTGACATCCAGCCCCGCGTGCCGGGCCAGGGTCTGCGAGCCCACCGGCTCGCCATCCTGGATGTAGCGGCCGATCAGCGTACGCAGCAGCTGGCGTGCACGTGGATCGAGCTGGACGGGGGCGGCGGGAGGCATGGCGGATTGATAGCCGGCGCCATCGGCCATTGCAAGCGCCGGCGACGGTGGTCGGCGACGGCGGCGATGCGTTCTAATGGGTGTCCACGGAGCCCACCGCGCATGCTCAGACATCTCGCACTCAAGGATTTCGCCGTCGTCCGCGTCACCGAGCTGGAGTTCGGACCAGGCATGACCGTCATTTCCGGCGAAACCGGCGCCGGCAAGTCGCTGCTGGTCGACGCGCTGGGCTTCCTGTCCGGCCTGCGCGCCGACAGCGGCGTCGTCCGCCATGGCAGCGAACGCGCCGAACTGGCCGCCGAATTCGAGCTGGACGACGGCGCGCCGGCCCTGGCCTGGCTGCAGGCCAACGAACTGGACGAGGACGGCCAGTGCCAGCTGCGCCGCGTGATCCGTGCCGATGGCGGCTCGCGCGCCTGGATCAACGGGCGCCCGGCGACGATGGCCCAGCTCGGCGAACTGGCCGGGCTGCTGGTCGAGATCCACGGCCAGCACGAGCACCAGTCGCTGATGGCGCGCGCCAGCCAGCTGGCCCTGCTCGACGCCCATGCCGGCAACGCCGCGCAGCGCGCCCGCGTACGCGAGGCCGCGCGTCACTGGCAGGGCCTGCTCGACGAGCGCGAGCGGCTCTCTGCCCAGGGCGACGTGTCCGACCGCATCGCCTGGCTGGAGCATCAGCACGCCGAACTGGAGCGCGAGGACCTGGACCCGGCCGCGCTGGAGGCACTGGATGCCGCGCACCGTCGCCAGGCGCATGCGGCCGGCCTGATCGCCGCCTGCGACGAAGCCGTCGCCCGCCTCGGTGGCGACGAGGGCCCGTCGCTGGACCGTCTGCTGCTGCAGGTCCGCGCCGCGCTCGGCCGTGCCACCGAACACGAACCGCGCCTGGGCGAAGCCGACGCGCTGCTGGAAAGCGCCGGCCTGCAGATCGACGAGGCGCTGGCGATGGTCAACCGCATCCGCGACGACCTGGAACTGGACCCGGCCCGGCTGGAAGAACTCGAGGCGCGGCTGGCCCGTGTCCACGACCTGGCCCGCAAGCACCGGGTCACTCCGACCCAGCTGGCCGAGCGCCGCGACGCGCTCGGCAGCGAACTGAGCGCGCTGCGCGGCGCCGGCGAACGCCTGGCCATCCTCGACCAGGAGATCGCCCAGTCCCGCGACGCCTGGCAGAAGGCGGCCGACGCCCTGGGCACCACCCGGCGCAAGGCGGCCGATGCGCTCTCGAAGGCGACCAGCACGCTGATCGGCGAGCTCGGGATGGGCGGCGGGCGCTTCGTCATCGAACTGGAGCCGGTCGAGCCCGGCAAGCCGGACCCGAACGGGGCCGAACGCGCCGAGTTCCTGGTCGCGGCCAATGCCGGCCAGCCACCGCGGCCGCTGCGCAAGGTCGCGTCCGGCGGCGAGCTGTCGCGCATTTCGCTGGCGATCGAGGTCGCCGCGCTCGGCTCGGACGCGGTGCCGACCATGGTGTTCGACGAGGTCGACTCCGGCATCGGCGGCGCGGTCGCCGAGATCGTCGGCCAGAAGCTGCGTGCGCTCGGCACCGAACGCCAGGTGCTGTGCGTGACCCACCAGCCGCAGGTCGCCGCGCAGGGCCACGCCCACTACCGGGTCAGCAAGGCGCCGGTCGAAGGCATGACCCAGAGTTCGGTCGAGCGTCTGGACGCCAAGGCCCGCGAGCAGGAAGTGGCGCGCATGCTCGGCGGCGTCGAGGTCAGCAAGGAAGCGCATGCGGCCGCGCGCCGGTTGATTGCCGGCGCGGCCTGAGCGGAGACGGTGCGGGACCCGGTTGCCTGCACGAACCGGCGCGTCGACACGCCCCGGCTGGAAACGCACTCCAACGGATCATCCCCCATGAAGCAGGAAGGTGCGCCCATCTGCGGCCGTCCGGCTCCGGGCAGGACCGGAACTCCAGCACCATGGACGCGCGCCGGGCTCCCGACCCGCGCCGTCCAGCCATCGGGCAGGCGCCGAGCCGCGGCGCGACGTCATCGCCCGGCGGATGGTCGCCGACCGGCAGGCATGCCGACGCTGGCGATACGGGCGCCGGAACCGGGGGAAGTGGATGCCCCGGCGATGCGTCGCCGGAAGCGACCGGCGCGGTCCGCGCCGGCCGGCAGACGACGGCTCAGCGCCGCTTCTTGCGGACGTACAGCACCAGCGAGTGTTCTTCCAGCTCGTAGCCGTACTTGGCGGCGATCTCGCGCTGCAGCTTTTCGATCTCGGCGCTTTCGAACTCGATGATCGCACCAGTGTCGACGTCGACCATGTGGTCGTGGTGGCCGCCGCGGTCCAGTTCGTACATCGCCTGGCCGCCCTCGAAGTTGTGCTTGAGCACCAGCCCCGCGGCTTCGAACTGGGTCAGCACGCGGTACACCGTGGCCAGCCCGATCTCGTCGCCATGCTCGAGCAGCGCCCGGTAGATGTCCTCGGCGGTCATGTGGTGCTCGGGCTTCTTCTGCTCGAGCAGTTCGAGGATGCGCATGCGCGGATGCGTCACCTTGAGGCCGACGCGGCGCAGATCGTTCGATTCCATGGCTCTTTCTCCGTTCACTGGCGGTTTACCGCCGGCCGCCATGTAGCGGGCCGCGACAAGCGCCGGGAGTGTATCATCGCCCCACCGTCCTTCCCGCGTACCCGCACGATGCTCCGACGCCTGCTGCTGATCGCCCCCCTGTCGCTCGCCGTCGCCGGCTGCGGCATCCTCTACAAGCAGCCGATCTACCAGGGCAACCTGGTCGAGAAGGAAGCGGTCGAACAACTACGTGCCGGCCTGACCAAGCAGCAGGTCGTCGGCCTGCTGGGTACGCCGTCGGTCGCCGATCCGTTCCATGCGCAGCGCTGGGACTACGCCGGTTCGCAGCGTGTGGACCGCGCCGGCAACGTCGAGCGCAAGAACCTGGTCCTGCACTTCGAGAACGATGCGCTGGTCAGCTGGGAAGGCGACTACTTCGCCGAACAGGACGCCGAGCTCGCCGGCAAGTCGCTGCGCCAGTTCGGCCCGAACCTGGCCCGCGACAAGAACCAGCGCCGTCGCTGAGGCGTCGATCGCAGTCACGGCGCCCGTGCCCGCGGGCGCCGCAGCAAACACGACCGGATCCGCGTCAGCCTTCGCGCTGGCGATCAGCGCGCCTGCGCCGCGCGTCCTTCGGGTCGGCCACCAGCGCCCGCAGCAGTTCGACCCGGTCGCCATCGTGCAGCAAGGTCTGCCGGTCGGCAGCCACGCCGAACACCGCATAGCCGGCCACGCTCCCGGTGTCGTCCAGGGCCGCCATGCGCAGGGCGTCGTCCACGCACGCACCGTCGGGCAGCTGCAGCTCGCGCAGCACGTGGCGCCCCGGCCAGGCCATCACCAGCTGCACGCGCAGCATCGATCAACCCTCGCGGTCGGCCACACGCACGAAATCGTCGACCATGCGGTCGGCCAGTCCCTGGAAACCCAGCGCGAACACCGGGCCCAGCAGGCGTGATGCAGGCTCGAAATCCAGGGTCAGGGTGACCTTGCAGGCTTCGTCCGACAGCGGCTGGAACTGCCACAGCCCGTGCAGCCGCTTGAACGGTCCGTCGCGCAGCTGCATGTCGATCCGGTGCGGCCGCTCCAGCAGGTTCTCGGTGGTGAACCAGGTCCGCAACGATCCCAGGCCCAGGTCCAGCCGCGCCAGCATGCGGGTGTCGTCGTGTTCGAGCACTTCGGCGGTTTCGCACCAGCTGAAGCGGCGCGGATAGGCGGCGACGTCGTTGACCAGGTCGAACATGCGGTGGGCCGGGTGGCCGACCAGGGCGCTGCGTTGGATCTGCGGCATGTGGAAGGAAAAACCTGTACGGGTGCAGCCTGCCGCCCCGAATTCGGCGACAATGGGCGCATGAGCAAGAAGTCCGCCAATGATAAGGCAAAGGCGAAGAACGAGCCGGCCAACCGCACCATCGCGCTGAACAAGCGCGCCCGCCACGAGTACCACCTGGTCGACCGGGTCGAGGCCGGCCTGGCGCTTCAGGGCTGGGAGGTGAAGGCGATCCGTGCCGGTCGCGCCAACCTCACCGACGGCTACGCCTACGTGCAGGATGGCGAGATCTTCCTGATCGGCGCCCAGATCACCCCGCTGATCCAGGCCTCGACCCATGTGATCGCCAACGACCGCCGCCAGCGCAAGCTGCTGCTGCACCGGCACGAGATCGACAAGCTGATCGGCGGCGTCCAGCGCGACGGCTACACCCTGGTGCCGACCGCGATGTACTGGAGCAAGAACAAGATCAAGCTCGAGATCGCGCTGGCCAAGGGCAAGCAGGACCACGACAAGCGCGAGACGCTGAAGGAGCGCGACTGGCAGCGCGAGAAGCAGCGCGTGATGCGCCGGCACAACAAGGACGCCTGATCCGGGCGCAGCGCTGTGCCGGTGGGTGGTGCGGTCATGAATGCAGGGCATCGCGAGCGGCGCGCGCCCTTGTGGGCCTGCCCGCCCGCCCCTACACTGCTCCCCGTCTGGCGATCTTTCTCGCCCGAAGTTTCCGGGGGTGTCCTGGTTTCGACGGGGGCTGCGAAGTCGACTGGCGCATGCCGAGGGGGCAGCTTTCCTCGTTAATCCAGCGGCAAAACTCTAGTTGCCAACGACGACAACTACGCTCTCGCCGCTTAAGGCGTAAGCCCCGAACCTATCTTGTGCCCGTGCTCGTAGGTGTAGGGTCATTATCACGGAACCGGCTGTGACGGCTGCCTGTCAGTCACGGCTTGAACAAAACAGGCTGGTTCCGGGATGCGCTTCGCGCACCGTGCTGTTCCGGAGCGAGATCCAACGGTGAGCTAAGCATGTAGTGCTGGAGATGGAGTACCTTCGGACGGCGGTTCAACTCCGCCCACCTCCACCAACGCGGCCTGCAAGGGCCAGGAAAAGCCGGGATCCCGTCGTTGGGGCCCGGCTTTTTTGTTGCCTGCAGCACACGCGTCCTGGGCCGCCACGCGTCCGTCACGGCCCGCACGTCAGCGTGGTCGTCCCCCACGGCCAGAGGACGACATCCATGGAATCCGACCGCGAACTGCTGCGGATCCTGCAGGACATCCAGGCGACCAGGCCGGTCAGCGACGAGGACGCCAACCGTGCGGTACGCGAGGGATATGCGGCGCAGGGCGAGGATGGCGACATCGACCTGACCCAGCAGGGCCGGCAGCTGGTCGACAGCAGCAAACTCTGAGATCGGTACGGACGGCGGCCGATCCTGCCCCGCGAAGATGCCGGGGCGGTGCGTCTTCCTCATCCATGCGTGCATGGCGGCCCGGCAATTGTGTAACGAGGTGAACGCCGGCTAGGCTCCATGGATGCCGCGCCTCACGCGCCTCCGCCGCCGTCCTACCCTGCTGCAGCTGCTTGCGATGGCGCTGCTGGTGTTGAGCCTGCTCGCGCGCCCGACCTTGTCCGCGCTTGGCGAACTGCATGAGTTCGCCCATGACCCGGCCGGTACCCACCTGCACCAGGACAGCCACGCCGGCGACGCGCACGACGATGACGGCGGTCTGCACGCCCTGCTCCACTTCGCACACTGCTGCGGTCACCAGCCGGCGACGCCGGCCACCTCGCTGACCGCGATGCTGCCGCTGCCTCCGCACGCCGACGCGCCGTCGGCCGAGGCGCCCGACATCGCCAGCATGCGCCTGCTCGCACCGTTCCGCCCTCCGATCGCCGGCTGAGCCTGGCGGCCATCACGCGGCCGCGTCCTCGCCCCGTCTTCTTCGGAGAGCAACACCATGTCCGTACGACCCGCGGCCACCGCCGCGCTGGTCGCCCTGCTTGCGTGGGCCCTGCCCGCGCATGCCGGCGACCGCCTGAGCCTGGACGATGCGCTTGCACGTGTCGCCAGGACCCATCCCGACCTGCGCCTGTGGCAGTACCAGCAGGTCGAACTTGAAACCCAGCGCGACATCGCCGCGCAGCGCCCCGCGCTGCAGGCCGGTGTCGAGATCGAGAACGCTTTCGGCAGCGGCGAAGCCAGCGGCACCGGCAACAGCGAAGTCACCTTCGGGCTGGCGTCGGTGTTCGAACGTGGCGGCAAGCTCGACGCCCGTCGCGCGCTGGCGCAGCAGCAGATCGATGGCCTCGCCGTCCAGCGCGAGACCCAGCGCGTGGATCTGATGGCCGAGACCGCACGCCGTTATCTGGCGCTGCTGGCCGCGCACGAACGCCAGGCCATCGCCGCGACCGACGTCGCCCAGCGCCAGCGCATGGTCACGGCCGCGCGCCATCGCTTCCAGGCCGGTGCCTCGCCGGAGTCGGTCCTGCTCGGCGCGCAGGCGCAGCTGGTGGAAGCCCAGCTCGACGGCGCGGCCGCGCAGCAGCGCACCGATGCCGCACGCCGTCATCTGGCCGCGCTGTGGGGCGAACGCAACCCGCGTTTCGATCCGGTGAGCACCGACCTCGGCCAGCTGCCGGAGCTGTCGGATCTGGAGACGTTGTCGGACTGGCTCGAGCGCACGCCGGAACTGGCCCGCTTCACCGATGCGCAGCGGCTGGCCGAGGCGCGCCTGCGCCTGGCCCGCAGCGACGTCAGCCCCGACATCGCGTGGTCGCTGGGCCTGCGTCGCGAACAAGCCAGCGGCGACGTCGGTCTGGTCGCCGGTCTGGGCATCGCACTGGGCAGCCGTCAACGCGCCCAGCCCGGAATCCGCTCGGCCGAAAACGCGCTGGCCGCGCTGGAGATCGAACGCGAGGTCCAGTCCACCACGCTGTACTCGACCCTGGTCGACGCGCACGACCGCTACCAGGCCGCCGCCTGGCAGAGCCGCCAGCTGCGCAGCGAGGTGCTGCCGCTGATCGAACGCGCAGAGACCGCCGCCGGCAACGCCTATCGCAATGGCGCGGCCAGCGCGCTGGAATGGCACCAGCTGCAGGCCGAGCGCATCGCCGCGCTGCGCCGCCAACTGGACGCCGTGCTCGACGCCCATGCCGCGCTGATCGAGATCCAGCGCCTCACCGGCCAGGCGTTCGTCGCCGGCCCGTCCAACGACTCCAAGGATGCTTCACGATGATCCGTTTCCTGATCCGCGCCGCCCTGCCGGCCGCGCTGCTGTCGCTGCTGCTGATCGCCTGTGGTGGCGGCAAGAACGAAGACACGCACGACCACGAGCATGAGCATGCCGCCGGCACCGATGCCGCGAACGGCCCGCATGCGCATGACGACGGCGACGACCATGCCCATAACGACACGCATGCGCATGACGACGACGCGCACGCGGCTCCGGCCGATGGCGGACGGCACGGCGATGCCGATGCCGCCGCGCAGGATGACGCGCACGCCAAAGACGACGACCACGTACACGACGATGGCCACGAACACACCGACAGCACTGCGCCGGCTGCTGCGGAGGTGTCCCGATGAGCCGTCTCCCCATCCGCGCCGCGGTACCGGCTGCCCTGCTCTGCCTGCTGCTGTCCGGCTGCGGCGACGATAAGGCCGACGCCGCGCATGACCACGACCACGCACCGAAGGCCGCCTCTTCCGAAGGCAGAAGCGGCGACCGACACGACCACGCCGAGGACGAAGACCACGCGGAAGACGGGCACGCGACCTCTACGACGATCGATGCCGCGATCGCTGCCGATGCCGGCATCCGGGTCGCCACCGCAGGCGCCGGCGTGCTGACCGATGCGCATGAAGTGCAGGGCCTGCTGCTGCCGGTCGAAGGCCGCAGCGCCCAGGTCGCGGCCCGCTTCGCCGGGCCGATCCGCAGCGTCAGGGTGCAGGCCGGCGATACCGTCCGCGCCGGCCAGGTGCTGGCCACGGTGGAAAGCAACCTGAGCCTGAGCAGCTATGCGATCACCGCACCGCTGGCCGGCGTAGTGATGAGCCGCCAGGCCGAGGTCGGCGGCATGGCCGCCGAGGGCGCGGTGTTGTTCGAGATCGCCGATCTGTCCACGCTGTGGGTGGACCTGCACCTGTTCGGCGCCGACGCCGAGCACATCGCCGCCGGCGCGCCGGCCACGGTCAGCCGGCTCAGCGACGGGGTCAGCATCGACACCGTGCTCGACCGCGTGCTGCCCGGCATGGCCACCGCCAGCCAGAGCACGGTCGCACGCGCGCGCATCGACAACAGCGATGGCCGCTGGCGCCCGGGCTCGGCGGTCAAGGCCCGGGTCACCGTCGAGAAGCGCGATGCGGCGCTGGTGCTGCCGCAGGATGCGGTCCAGCAGATGGACGGCCAGGACGTGGTGTTCATCAACACCGGCGAGCGTTACGACGCACGTCCGGTGAAGCTCGGTTACCGCGACGACCGCCAGGTCGAGATCCTCGACGGCCTGAAGGCCGGCGAGCAGGTCGTGGTCGCGCAGAGCTACGTGGTGAAGGCCGACATCGAAAAGGCCGGCGCGACCCACGCGCACTGAGGACGCCGCCATGCTCGAGACCCTGATCCGATGTTCGATCCGGCACCGCTGGCTGATGCTGGCGTTGACCGCTGTCCTTGTCGCCGTCGGCGTGTGGAGCGGCCTGCGCCTGCCGATCGACGCCACCCCCGACATCACCAACGTCCAGGTACAGATCAACACCGCCGCGCCCGGCCACTCGCCAATGGAGGCCGAACAGCGCGTCACCTTCCCGGTCGAGACCGCGATGGCCGGCATTCCCGGCCTGGACTACACGCGCTCGCTGTCGCGCTACGGCCTGTCGCAGGTGACCGTCGCCTTCCACGACGGCACCGACCTGTACTTCGCCCGCCAGCAGGTGGCCGAACGCCTGCAGCAGGTGCGCGCGCAGCTGCCGCCCGGGCTGGAGCCCGAGCTCGGCCCGGTCGCCACCGGTCTGGGCGAGATCTTCATGTACACGGTCGAGGCCGAACCGGACGCGCGCCGTCCCGACGGCCAGCGCTACACCGCCACCGACCTGCGCACGCTGCAGGACTGGGTGATCCGGCCCCAGCTGCGCAACGTGCCCGGCGTCACCGAGATCAACACCATCGGCGGCTATGCGCGGCAGATCCATGTGACCCCCGATCCGGCACGGCTGTCGGCGTATGGGCTGGGCTTCGCCGAGATCACCGCCGCGGTCACCGCCAACAACCGCAACGTCGGTGCCGGCTACATCGAACGCAACGGCCAGCAGCTGCTGGTGCGTGCGCCCGGACAGGTGGCCGACGTCGACGCGATCGGCGACATCGTGCTGGACCGTCGCGACGGCGTGCCGATCCGTGTGGGCGATGTCGCCGAGGTCGGCGAAGGCCGAGAACTGCGCAGCGGTGCGGCGACGATGGACGGCGAGGAAGTCGTGCTGGGCACGGTGTTCATGCTGGTCGGCGCCAACAGCCGCGATGTGTCGCAGGCCGCGGCCGCGCGTCTGGAAGTGGCCACGCGCAGCCTGCCGGCGGGGGTCAAGGCGATCCCGGTCTACGACCGCACCGCGCTGGTCGACCGCACGATCGGCACCGTCACCAGGAACCTGGTCGAAGGCGCGCTGCTGGTCATCGCGGTGCTGTTCCTGCTGCTGGGCAACGTGCGGGCGGCGCTGATCACCGCGGCGGTGATCCCGCTGGCGATGCTGTTCACCCTGACCGGCATGGTCCGCGGCGGCGTGTCCGGCAACCTGATGAGTCTGGGCGCACTGGACTTCGGCCTGATCGTCGACGGCGCGGTGATCATCATCGAGAACTGCCTGCGCCGCTTCGGCGAACTGCAGGCGCGGCTGGGCCGCGTGCTGTCGCTGGAGGAACGCTTCTCGCTGACCGCCAGCGCCACCGCCGAGGTGATCCGCCCCAGCCTGTTCGGCGTCGGCATCATCGCGGCGGTGTATCTGCCGGTGTTCGCGCTGACCGGCGTCGAAGGCAAGATGTTCCACCCGATGGCGATCACCGTGGTGCTGGCCCTGACCGGCGCGATGCTGCTGGCGCTGACCTTCGTGCCGGCCGCGATCGCGGTGTTCATGGGCGGGCGCGTGCAGGAGCACGACAACCGGCTGATGCGCTGGTCCAGCGACCGCTATGCGCCGCTGCTGCGCTGGTCGCTGCGCCACCGCGTGCCGGTGCTGACCGGCGCGGTCGTGTTGACCGTCGGCTGCGCCCTGCTCGCGCCGCGTCTGGGCACCGAGTTCATTCCCAACCTGGACGAAGGCGACATCGCGCTGCATGCGATGCGCATTCCCGGCACTGGCGTGGAGCAGTCGGTGCGGATGCAGCAGACGGTGGAGCGGCGGATCCTGCAGTTCCCCGAGGTGCTGCGGGTGTTCTCGAAAATCGGTACCGCCGAGGTCGCCAGCGACCCGATGCCGCCATCGGTGGCAGACACCTTCGTGATGCTCAAGCCGCGTTCCGATTGGCCCAACCCACGCAAGCTGAAGGCCACGCTGGTGACCGAGATCGAGGAGGCGGTCGAGCAGCTGCCCGGCAACAACTACGAGTTCACCCAGCCGATCCAGATGCGCATGAACGAGCTGATTTCCGGCGTCCGCGCGGACGTGGCGATCAAGCTCTACGGCGACGATCTGGAAAAGCTGGCCGAGGTCGGCAAGCGGATCGAGCAGGTCGCGCAGACGGTGCCGGGCGCGGCCGACGTGCGCCTGGAAGAAACCGAAGGCCTGCCGATGCTGGAGGTGCTGCCACAGACCGCCTCGCTGGTGCGCTACGGGCTCAACGCCAGCGACGTGCAGGACCTGGTCGCGACCGCGGTCGGTGGCGCCGAGGCCGGCCAGTTCTTCGAGGGCGACCGCCGCTTCGACATCGTCGTGCGCCTGCCGGAGCGCCTGCGCCAGGATCCGTCGGCACTGGCCGACCTGCCGGTGTCGCTGGGCGTGGCCAACGGTGCCGACGAGGCCGGCTGGGGCGGCGGCATGCGTAGCATGCCGCAGACGATTCCGCTGCGCGAGGTCGCGAAGATCGAGAGCCGCAGCGGACCGAACCAGGTCAACCGCGAGGACGGCAAGCGCCGCGTCGTGGTCACCGCCAACGTGCGCGGCCGCGACCTGGGTGGCTTCGTCGAGGAACTGAAGTCGAAGATCGAGGCCGATGTCGAGGTGCCGACCGGCTACTGGATCGCCTATGGCGGCAGCTTCGAGCAGCTGATCTCGGCCAGCCGGCGCCTGAGCATGGTGGTGCCGGCGACCCTGCTGCTGATCTTCGGCCTGCTGTTCATGGCGTTCGGCTCGGGCCGCGATGCGCTGATCGTGTTCTCCGGCGTGCCGCTGGCGCTGACCGGCGGCGTGCTCGCCCTCGCCGCGCGTGGCATTCCGCTGTCGATCTCGGCAGGCGTCGGCTTCATCGCGTTGTCCGGCGTGGCCGTGCTCAACGGCGTGGTGATGGTGTCCTTCATCCGCAGGCTGCTCGATGACGGCATGCCGCTGGCTGACGCCGTCACCACAGGCGCGATGGGCCGCCTGCGTCCGGTGCTGATGACCGCGCTGGTCGCGTCGCTGGGCTTCGTGCCGATGGCGTTCAACGTCGGCGCCGGCGCCGAGGTGCAGCGCCCGCTGGCGACCGTGGTGATCGGCGGCATCGTCTCCTCGACCCTGCTGACCCTGCTGGTGCTGCCGACGCTGTACGCCTGGCTGCATCGCCACAGGAAGGCCACCGGATCTCGCCCTGCGTTCACCACCGGGAGTGTGCAATGAGCCGCCTGTTCACTGCATCGGAGAGGCGCCATGGCCAGGTGCGATACCTGCGGCAACGATTACGACAAGGCGTTCACCGTCACGCTGGCCGACGGCCGCGGCGGGCGGTTCGACGCCTTCGAATGCGCGATCCAGGCATTGGCGCCGACCTGTGCGCATTGCGGTTGCAGGATCATCGGCCACGGTGCCGAACATGACGGACGCGTCTTCTGCTGCGCCCACTGCGCGGTTCATGCCGGCGTGGATGGCCTCCAGGACCGCGTCTGAGCGGTAGCTCCTGCCGCATCGCCTCGTGATGCGCCGCCCCCGTTACGGTGGCGGCGGCTCAGGGCTTGCCGGCACGACGGACCAGATCGGCGCCGGTTTCATCGTCACCGTCGTCAACGGCCGGCCGGGCATCCCGCGTCTGCCGCCGTGGGCGGCGTTCCAGCCAGCGCAGCATGGTCAGTACGACCAGTGCCAGCAGGGTGATCGCCAGTGCCAGCACGTAGTAGCGGAAGCCGACGGTGATGCCGATCGCGGCGACCATCAGCAGCGACGCAGCGGTGGTGATGCCCTCGACGCCGCGGCCGCCGCGCGAGGCGAAGATGGTGCCGGCTCCGATGAACGAGACACCGGCGATCACCGCCTCGACCAGACGCAGCGGATCGATCTGCAGGCCCTCGCCGGCGTAACGCTCGTGCTCGAGCACGAACAGGCTCAACCCCAGCAGCAGCGACGCCGTGCCGGCCACCAGCATGTGCGTGCGGAAGCCTGCCGGACGGTTCTTCAGTTCGCGTTCGTAGCCGATGGCCCCACCCAGGGCCATCGCATAGAGCACACCCGGCAGCAGCTGCAGTTCGGCGATCCAGTCGGTCATGCGCGCAACATCGGCGGCTTCGCGTGAAGCCGCCGTGTCGGATGTGGCACCACCGTGCTCAACCGCCGGCGAGGCCGCCCTGTGCATCCGGCGGCGGGTTCTCGCCCCAGCCGCCGAGCGCCTTGTAGACCGCCACCGCCGAGGTGTTGACCGCCGCTTCGGCGGCAGCCAGTGCATCGTCGGCCTGCAGCTGGTTGCGCTGCGCATCGAGCAGGACCAGGAAGTCGGCCGCGCCCTCGCGGTAGCTGATGTCGGCCAGTTCGGCCGCGCGGCGCGCCGCGCTGGCCTGTTCGACCACCAGCTCGAGCCGCTGGCGCTGTCGTGCGTGGGCGACCAGGGCGTTTTCGGTCTCCTCCAGCGCGGTCAGCACCGCCTGCTCGTACTGGATCGCCACGCCGTCCGCACGGGCCTCGCTGGCACGCAGGCGCGCACGCACGCTGCCGAGGTCGAACGCGGCCCAGCTGATGCCCGGCGTCACCGACCAGCCGCGGTTGTCGCCGTTGACCAGGCCGGAGCTGCTGCCGGACAGGAACCCGGCGAAGCCCTGCAGGCTGATCCGCGGGAAGAGGTCGGCGGTGGCCACGCCGACCCGCGCGGTGGCCGAGGCCAGGCGTCGCTCGGCCGCACGCACATCGGGACGGTTGCGCAGCAGGTCACGTGCATCGCCGATCGGCAACGCGCGCGCGTAGGCCGGCGTGTCGCGCGGCACCAGACGCGTGTCCAGCGCACCAGGACGCAAGCCGAGCAGCACCGCCAGCCGGTGCCGCGCCTGCGCCTCGGTGGTGCGCAGCAGCGGCAGTTCGGCCTCGATTGCCTTCAGCCGCGCACGGCTGCTCTGCACGTCCAGCTCGCTGCCGGCACCCAGTTCGTGCCGGGTTTCGGTCAAGCGCTGGGTGTCGCGCAGGTTCTCCAGCGTGCGCTCGGCCACCGCGATCCGCTGCTGCGCGCCGCGCAGCTGGAAGTAGTTGCCGGCGACTTCGGCCGCGACGCTGACCTGGGCATCGGCCAGGCCGGCCTGCTCGGCCTCCAGGTCGGCCCGCGCCGCCTGCGCGCCGCGGCGCAGACGCCCGAACAGATCCAGCTCCCAGGCCACGTCCAGGCCCAGGCTGTTCTCCTCGGTGACGGTGCGCGCGCCCTGCCCGTCGGGCGTGCCGGTGCGGGTCTGGGTGGCGCCGGCGGTGACGTGCGGCAGCACGTCCAAGCGGCGCTCGACGAAGACCGAGCGCGCCTCCTGCACGCGGGTCATCGCCAGGCGCAGGTCCGGGTTGGCGATCAACGCGTCGACCACCAGCCGGTCCAGCACCGGATCGTCGAACTGCCGCCACCAGGCCGCGACCGGCGACTGCGCGACGAACACGCCGTCGACCGCCGCATTGCCGAGTTCGACCGGCGCCGGCTCGGCGGCCCGGTACTCCGGGCCGACCGTGCACGCCGCCAGCACCGCGGTCGCCAGCGCGACCACCAGCGGACGGATCACCATGGCAGCACCTCGCCCAGGTAGGTGAAGCTGCCGTTGGGGCCGTCGTCGTCCAGCAGCGCCATCGCGACGCTGCTGTGCGCGCCCTGCTCGACTTCGATTTCGCCCTCGCCGGCATTCATGTCGGTCTTCACGTAGCCGGGGTGCACGGTGTTGACCTTGACCGTGCTGTCGCGCAGCTCGTAGGCCAGCTGCACCGTCCATGCGTTCACCGCGCTCTTGGACGCGTTGTAGGCCGGCACCTTGAAGTCGTAGATCGGCGAGCCCGGCTGCGCATGCAGGGTCAGCGAGCCGAGGATGCTGGACACGTTGACGATGCGGCCTGCGCGCGCCGCACGCAGCAGCGGGAGGAAGGCGCGTGTGGTGGCGACCACCGCGAACAGATTGGTGTCGAAGGTCGTGCGCCAGGTCTCCAGCGTCTGCTGCGAGGGCTTGAGCGCGATGTCGTCGATCATGATGCCGGCGTTGTTGACCAGGATGTCGAGCACGCCGTGGCGCTGGTTCACCTGCTCGACCGCCGCGTCGATGCTGGTCTGGTCGGTGACGTCCAGCTGCAGCGCCTCGACGCTCAGCCCTTCGGCCTGCAGCGACAGCGCCGCCTCCACCGCCCGGCCGCGGTCGCGGCCGGCCAGCAGCACGTGCACGCCGGCCCGGGCCAGCTGGCGCACGGTTTCCAGGCCGATGCCGCGGGTGGCGCCGGTGACCAGGGCGATCTTGTTTGCGTGAGTCATGGGAACACCTTGTTGGATTCGAATGGAAAGACGGATACGTCAGTGCGAAGCGGCAGCATGGGCGGACTCGGCCGGCGCGTGCGACACCAGCGGCCGGTTGGCCAGTTTGCGCAGCGCGACGTAGAACACCGGGGTCAGGAACAGGCCGAACAACGTCACGCCGACCATGCCGGCGAACACCGTGATGCCGGTGACCGAGCGCACCTCGGCGCCGGCACCGCTGGAGAACACCAGCGGCACGGTGCCGGCGATGAACGCCACCGAGGTCATGATGATCGGACGCAGGCGCAGGCGGCAGGCCTCCAGCGCCGAGTCGATGATGCTCTTGCCCTGCAGTTCCAGCTCGCGGGCGAACTCGACGATCAGGATCGCGTTCTTGCACGCCAGGCCCATCAGCACCACCAGGCCCACCTGCACGAACACGTTGTTGTCGCCGCCGACCAGCCACACGCCTGCCAGCGCGGACAGCAGGGTCATCGGCACGATCAGGATCACCGCCAGCGGCAGGGTCCAGCTTTCGTACAGCGCGGCCAGCACCAGGAAGGCCAGCAGCACCGCCAGCGGGAACACCACCAGCGCGGCGTTGCCCTGGGTCGCCTGCTGGTAGCTCAGGTCGCTCCAGTCGATCGCCATGCCCGGCGGCAGCACCTGCCCGGCCAGCTCGGTGACCTTGGCCATCGCCTCGCCCGAGGACATCACGCGCGGGTCGGCATCGCCGAGCAGATCGGCGGCCGGATAGCCGTTGAAGCGGATCACCGGGTCGGGGCCATAGGTCTGGCGGATGTTGACCACCGAGCCGATCGGCACCATCTCGCCATTGGCATTGCGGGTACGCAGGTTGGCGATGTCCTCGACCTGGTCGCGGAACTGGCCGTCGGCCTGGGCGATCACCTGCCAGGTGCGGCCGAACATGTTGAAGTCGTTGACGTAGGCAGAGCCCAGGTAGGTCTGCAGCGTGTCGAACAGGCCGGTCAGCGGTACGCCCTGCGCCTTGGCCTTGACCCGGTCCACCTCGGCATCGAGCTGCGGCACGTTGGCCTGGTAGCTGCTGATCGGATAGCCCAGGCCCGGCGTCTGCGCGGCCGCGCCCTGGAACGCCATCACCGCGTTCTGCAGTTCACCGTAGCCCAGACGGGTGCGGTCCTCGACGAACAGCGACCAGCCCGAACCGTTGCCCAGGCCCTGGATCGGCGGTGGCATGAAGGCGAAGGTGAAGCCTTCCTCGATCGACGCGAAGCGCTGGTTGAGCTGGGCCACGATCTGCTCGGCCGTGTTGCTGCGCTCGGTGGACGGCTTGAGGTTGAAGAAGATCACGCCGCTGTTCGGGGTGTTGGTGAACTGCAGCGCGTTCAGGCCCGGGAAGGCGATCTCGTCCTGCACGCCCTCGATCTCCATCGCCATGGCGGTCATCTTCTTCATCGCCGCGTCGGTGCGCTCGATCGATGCGCCCTCCGGCATCTTCACGCCGGCGATCAGGTACTGCTTGTCCTGCACCGGGATGAAGCCGGCCGGCACCGCCTTGAACATCACGCCCGCGCCCACCAGCAGCAGCGCGTACACCACGAACACCGCGCCGCGGCGGCCGAGCGCACGCGACACCGCGCCCTCGTAGCGCTGCGAGCTGCGGCCGAAGAACCGGTTGAACGGGCGGAACACCCAGCCGAACAGGCGGTCGATCAGGCGCGAGGCCCCATCCTTCGGTGCGTCGTGCGGCTTGAGCAGCTTGGCCGCCAGCGCCGGCGACAGGGTCAGCGAGTTGATTGCCGAGATCACCGTGGAAATGGCGATGGTCACCGCGAACTGCTTGTAGAACTGGCCGGTGACGCCGGTCAGGAAGGCCATCGGCACGAACACCGCGCACAGCACCAGCGCGATCGCGATGATCGGGCCGGAGACTTCCTTCATCGCCAGATGCGCGGCTTCCAGCGGGCTGGCGCCGAGTTCGATGTGGCGCTCGACGTTCTCGACCACCACGATCGCATCGTCGACGACGATGCCGATCGCCAGCACCAGGCCGAACAGGGTCAGCGTGTTGATCGAATAGCCGAGCAGGTACAGCACCGCGAACGTGCCCACCACCGACACCGGCACCGCCAGCAGCGGAATGATCGACGCGCGCCAGGTCTGCAGGAACAGGATCACCACCAGCACCACCAGCAGCGTGGCTTCCAGCAGCGTGGTGATCACCGACTTGATCGAATCGCGCACGAACACGGTGGTGTCGTACACCGACTGGATCTTCACGCCCGGCGGCAGGGTTCTGGTGATCTCCTCCATCTTGCCGTAGACGGCATCGCGGATCTGCAGCGCGTTCGCGCCCGGCGCTTGGAACACGCCGATCGCCGACGCGTTCTTGCCGTTCAGGCGCGCGCGCAGGGTGTAGTCGCCGGCGGCCAGCTCGATCCGGGCCACGTCGGCCAGGCGCACGATCTCGCCGTCCGCCCCGCTCTTGAGCACGATGTCGCCGAATTCCTCGACGCTTTCCAGGCGACCCTTGGCGTTGATCGGCAGCAGGAAGTCGCTGCCGGTGGGCATCGGCTCGGCGCCGAGCTGGCCGGCTGAGACCTGCACGTTCTGCTCGCGCACCGCGGCCAGCACGTCGCTGGCGGTCAGGCCGCGTGCGGCGATCCTGTCCGGATCCAGCCACAGCCGCATCGCGTAGTCGCCGCCGCCGAACAGCTGCGCGTCGCCGACGCCGGGGATGCGCGCCAGTTCGTCCTTGACGTGCAGCCGCATGTAGTTGCGCAGGTACAGCGAGTCGTACTGCCCGTCCTCCGAGGTCAGGTGCACGACCATCAGGAACACCGGCGACTGCTTCTGCGTGGTCACGCCCTGCCGGCGTACGTCCTCCGGCAGGCGCGCCTGCGCCTGGGCGACGCGGTTCTGCACGCGCACCGCGGCCTCGTCCGGGTCGGTGCCCGGCTTGAAGGTCACGGTCAGCTGCAGCACGCCGTCGGAGCCGGCGACGGACTTGAAGTACATCATGTCCTCGACGCCGTTGATCGCTTCCTCCAGCGGTGTGGCGACGGTCTCGGCGATCACCTTCGGGTTGGCGCCCGGATACACGGTGCGCACCACCACCGATGGCGGCACCACTTCGGGGTACTCGCCGACCGGCAGCAGCGGCACCGCGATCAGGCCGGCGGCGAAGATCACGATCGACAGCACGGCCGCGAAGATCGGCCTGTCGATGAAGAATCTGGAAAAGTCCATTGGAGTCTGTCCTGGAAAGGGTCAAGCCGCCCCCGTCCCCGCCGCACGAAGGCGACGGGACACAGGGACATTCGAGCTGGAGCGCTGGCTCAGCGGGCGGCGACGGCGCCTTCGGCAGCGGCGGCACCACCGCGCATCGCGACCGGCTTGGCGTCCACCGGCATGCCGGGGAAGAACACCTTCTGCAGGCCGCTGACGATCACCTTGTCGCCTTCAGCCAGGCCGTTCTCGACGATGCGCAGGCCGTCGGCCTGGCGCCCCAGGCGCACGTCGCGGCGTTGGGCCAGGCCCTGCGCGTCGACCACGTAGACGTACTTGCGGTCCTGGTCGGTCAGCACCGCCTTGTCGTCGATCAGCACCGTGCGGCGCTCGCCGCTGCCCAGCACCTGCACGCGGGCGAACAGGCCGGGCGTGAACACGCCATCGCGGTTGTCGAAGCGGGCACGCGCGCGGATGGTGCCGGTGCTGCGGTCGATCTGGTTGTCGAGGAAGTCGACCGTGCCCGCGTGCGGATAGCCTTCTTCATTGGCCAGGCCGATCCGCACCGGCACACCGGCATCGCGCTCGCTCGGGCGCTCGCCCGAGCGGGCCATGCCGGCGTAGCGCAGGAAGGTGTGCTCGTCCGCGTCGAAGTAGGCATAGACCTCGCGCGAGACCACGGTGGCCAGCACGCCGGCCGCGTCGCCGGCGCCGACCAGGTTGCCGGCTGTGACCAGGGCGCGCCCGGCACGGCCGTCGATCGGCGCGCGTACGCGGGTGAACTCCAGGTCCAGCTGCGCGGCATCGACGGCGGCCTGCGCGGCCAGCACGTCGGCCTGGGCCTGCTCGGCGGTGGCGCGGCGCTGCTCCCAGGTCTCGGTCGAGATCGCCTGCTGCTCGGACAGGCGACGGGCGCGGTCGGCCTCGCTGCGCGACTGGGTCGCGAGCGTCTTCGCGCGGGCCAGGTCGGCGCGGGCACGGGCCAGCACCGCCTGGTACGGGCGCGGGTCGATGGTGAACAGCACGTCGCCCTTGCGCACGTCCTCGCCTTCGGCGAAGTGCACGCGGTCGATGTAGCCGGACACGCGCGGACGCAGCTGCACGCTTTCGGCGGCCTCGATGCGGCCGCTGAAGCTGTCCCACAGGGCGACGTCCTCGACCAGGACCGGCGCGACCGACACCGCCGGCGGCGGCGGATTCTCATTGGCCTGGGTGGAACAGCCGGCGGTGACGGCCATCGCCAGCAGCGAGACCAGACCCAGCGTCACGATGCGCGACGGGCGTGTGGCGTTGAGGATGGGGGAATGCATGGGGCTCTCTCCGGGTGGATTGGCGAAACGGATGACGGTGGTGCGGAATCAGCAGGCAGGGACTCAGTGCGGCAATGGATCGCCGCGCGCCGCCCACGGTGGGTCGACCAGGCTGGTGAACAGGGTCTGGCCCGGCGGATCGCTGCAGTCGCGGCGGAACGGCACCAGCGGGCCGGGGCGGCGCCGGCCATTGATCAGCTGCGTGACCACGCAGCGGCCGACCTCGAGCGCGCGCGGCCAGCCCGGGCAGGCATGCGCGGCGTTCTGCGGCGTCTGCAGCGGCGCATCGACGCCGATCAGCTGCACGCGCACGCCCAGCGGCCTCGCCTCCTCGTGCAGCACGTTGATCAGCATCCGGGTCGCCGCCGAGGCCACCGACTGCAGGCCGTAGCCGGACCAGGCGCGTTCGCCTGCCGGTCCGCCGACCAGCAGGAACTGGGCGTCGTGGTGGCCGGCCAGCAGCGGCAGCAGGTGATGGGCGGCGATCAGGTGCGGCAGCAGCTCCTGGTCCAGCGTGCGCCGCAACCGCGCGGCCGGCGCGTCCAGGACCCGCGTGCTGCGCGGGCGCGGGCCGGAGGTGGCGTCGATCACCGCGCGCAGCGGCCGGGCACGGCCGGAGACCGTCGCGGCCAGCGCGGCGCCGGCCTTCTCGGTGGCCACCGAACCGACCAGCAGCTCCAGCCCGGGTTCGTCCGGATACAGCGCGGCCAGCTTCTGCAGGCGGTGCCGGTCGCGCCCGACCGCCAGTACCGGGCTGCCGGCTTCCAGCAGCGCGGCCACCACGCCGGCGCCGACGGTGCCGCTTGCACCAAGAACGACCACTTCAGGGCTCAATGTCCCGGTCACGGGATATTTCCTCCCGTGCAGGGGATAATCCCATCCGCGCACCCGACCGGACGTGAGCCCGATCCGCTCCTGGCGGCACCGCCGCGCTGATAGCGGCGCGGCACGGTGAACTCCCGGAAATGCCCGCGCGGCTTGCTGCCACCGAACACAGAGGCGACGAAACCCGCGCCATCGTTGGACTTCGGCGAAGGCAGCAAGGACGCGAACAGGCGCTTGAAGGACATGGCATGTCACCCGTGGATCAGCAATGGCCGCCACGTTACGCGCCGAATCGGGACTTGATTAGTCTGGATTAAAGGGAATAATCGTCCCGCAACAGGGCCAATCGCCTCTCCCCCCGTCTGGAGCCTCCGCATGTCCCACGATCTCAACGACACCCTGGTCTTCGTCAAGGTGGTCGACCAGGGCAGCTTCATCGCCGCCGCAAAGAGTCTGGGCCTGCCCAAGACCACGGTCAGCCGCAAGGTGCAGGAACTGGAAGCGCGCCTGGGCGCGCAGCTGCTGCACCGGACCACGCGCCGGCTCGGCCTGACCGAAGCCGGCACGATCTACTACGAACACTGCCAGCGCATCTCGCAGGAACTGGAGGAAGCGGCCAGCGCGGTCGGGCAGCTGCAGGGTGGGCCGCGCGGCTGGCTGCGTTTCACCGTGCCCTACTCGATCGGCATTTCGTGGATTTCGCCGCTGCTGGGCGAGTTCCACTCACAGTACCCGGACATCCGCCTGGACATGCATCTGAGCAATGATCCGGTCGACCTGATCGGCAGCGAGATCGATGTCGCACTGCGCGTCGGCAACCTGCCCGACTCGACCCTGATCGCGCGCCGTCTGGCCGGCTTCCGGACCCAGGTGTTCGCCAGCCCGCAGTACATCGAACGCCATGGCGAGCCGCTGCATCCGGAAGAACTGCAGCACCACCGCATCGTCGCGGTCCGCAAGGCCCACCACCACCACCCCTCGCGCATCACCTGGCCGTTGAGCGATGGCACGCGCACCGTCGATTACGCGATCCAGCCGCTGATGGTGGCCAACGACCCGTCCGCCCTGCTGGGCGCTGTGCTGTGCGGCGAGGGCCTGACCCTGGCCAGCGACGTCACGGTCAAGCCGTACGTCGAAGCCGGCGCGCTGCGCCGCGTGCTTGCCGGCTGGACCGGGCCGGAGGTGGACCTCAACGCAGTGTTCCCGCGGGGCCGGGTGATGTCGCCGAAAGTCCGCGCCTTCGTCGATTTCCTGGTCGAACGGCTGAGTTCGAACGCCGACTACATGATGATGCAGTGTCCGTCGAAGTGCCTGCAGGGGCTGGCCGATGCGAACGTGGCCGCGGCCGCGGCGACAGCGGATGCCGCGCGTGTCGATGCAACGGCGGTGAGCGAAGGCAAGCGGATTCTCGAGGAAGTGGTCGGCTGACGCAGTCGCCGGGGCACACCCGGCGGAGGCCGGTGCCGGAATGGACACGGGCCGCATGTGCGGCCCGTGTTCGTCGACGCTTGCCTGCGATGGATCAGGAACGCACGGGCACCAGGGTGATCTCGACGCGGCGGTTGGCCGCGCGCCCGGCTTCGGTGTCGTTGCTGGCGATCGGGTGACGCTTGCCCGCGCCGACCACGATGAAGCGCGCCTGGTTGACGTTCTGCGCGGTCAGGAACTGGGCAACGGCATTGGCGCGCTGCTCGGACAGACGCTGGTTGACGTCGTCGCCACCGATGCTGTCGGTGTGGCCCGCCACTTCCACCACGGTCTTGTCGTACTCCTTGAGCACGTCGGCGACGCTGCTCAGCACCGGATAGAACTGCGGGTCCAGGTTGGCGCTGTTGAACGCGAAGGTCACATTGCCCGGCATGTTCAGCGTGATGTTGTCGCCGGTGCGGGTGACGCTGACGCCGCTGCCCTGCAGCTTGTCGCGCAGCACCGCCTGCTGGCGGTCCTGGTAGGCACCGACCGCGCCGCCGGCCAGGCCGCCGACACCGGCGCCGATCAGCGCATGCTGGCGGCGCTCGACCGCGCTGTTGCCGGTCAGCAGACCCGCGGCGACGCCGATACCCGCGCCGATCAGCGCGTTGCGGCTGGTGCGGTTCATCTGGGCATCGCCCGTGTAGGGATTGGTGGTCTGGCAACCGGTGGCGACCAGGGCGGTCAGCGCGGCCGCGGCCAGCAGGTTCAGCGTCTGCGATCGGATCATGGGTGCTCTCCTCGAGTGACCGGTCGAACCTCCTGCCACGCGGCAGGCGGGGTTCACGGACGCGGATGCTACGGCAGCCAGCGTGACGGGAACACAAACATGAACAAGGGACGTTCATCCGTCGATCAGGACGGTCGCACGCATCGCGCGGCCGCGATTCACCGGCCCGGCATCGCGGATGGGGCATGCTCCGGCACAGCATCTACTCCGCCAGGGAACAGGCCATGGGATCGATCCGCCGACTGCTGCTATGCCTGCCAGGCCTGCTCGCGCTGCCGGCGGGTCCGTCCCTCCACGCCGCCCCGCCGGCAGCGGTCGGCACGGGCTTCGTCGATGGCGAGTCGGTCATGCTGGCCAACCGCTCCTGGAATGGCCATCTCGCATTCGGCGAGGTCTACTGCGTGGATTTCCCGTCGCCCGAGCGGGCGCATGCGCGCACCACCGGGCTGCTCAACGGGACGGCGGTTGCGCTGGCCCGGGTCGAGTATCCCGAAGACCGGCTGGCGGCCTTCATCGTTGCCTCGACGCTGCCCGCCGGCCTCAGCGACGCGGACGAGCACCAGCACCAGCTCGCGCGTGCGCGGCAGGTCGTCGAGCAGCTCGACGGGCTGGTCAGCGCCGAGACCCGTGACAGTCCCCTCGGGCCGGTGATCGCATTCGGCCTGCGCAACGTGATGCCGGAACGGGGCGACGCGCTGTTCCCGCTCGAACTCGAGTTCTACGACGCGCCGGAGGTCGTGAGCTGGGGCGAAACCCGTGTGTTCTCGCGCAGGCCTGACCGCCTGGAAGTGGCGGTGCTGGCCATTCCCGGCCGGGACGCGACGCCTGCACAGCGACAGCAGGCGCAGCGCAGCGCCGCCGAACACGCCGACCGCCTGCTCGCCTCGCTGCAGCGTTGCACCGGTGCGATGCCGCGCAGGACGCCCTGAGCGACCGCGCGCACGGTCTACTCGAACACGCCCACGCTGTCATGACTGAGGTTGTCGAAGCGGGTGTACTCGCCGAAGAACTTCAGCTTGCACGAGCCGGTCGGGCCACCACGGTGCTTGCCGATGATGATCTCGGCCAGGCCCTTGTCCGGCGAATTTTCCTTGTTGTAGTAGTCGTCGCGGTAGATGAACACGATCATGTCCGCGTCCTGCTCGATCGCGCCCGACTCGCGCAGGTCGGCCATCACCGGGCGTTTGTCGGTACGCGTTTCCAGCGAGCGGTTGAGCTGCGACAGCGCGATCACCGGCACGTTCAGTTCCTTGGCCAGGCCCTTGAGCGAGCGCGAGATCTCCGAGATTTCCGTCGCGCGGTTTTCGCTGTTGCCCGGCACCGACATCAGCTGCAGGTAGTCGATGACGATCAGGCCCAGGTCGTGCTCGCGCTTGAGGCGGCGGCACTTGGAGCGCAGCACTTCCGGCGACACGCCCGGCGTGTCGTCGATGAAGATCTTGGTTTCCTTCAGCATCCGGATCGCGGCGGTGACCCGGCTCCAGTCCTCGTCTTCCAGCTGGCCGGTACGCAGGCGCTGGGCGTTGATGCGGCCGTTGGAGGAGATCAGGCGCATCGCCAGCTGCGAGGCCGACATTTCCATCGAGAACACCGCCACGCCCTTCTTCGACTTGATCGCGGCGAACTCGGCGATGTTGAGCGCGAAGGTGGTCTTGCCCATCGCCGGACGCGCGGCGAGGATGATCAGGTCGGTCGGCTGCAGGCCGGCCGTCATCGCGTCGAAGTCGGTGTAGCCGGTCGGCAGGCCGGTGATGTTGCCGCCATTCTCGAAGCGGTTGCGCAGCTCCTCGAACGCATCCTTCAGCGCGCCGGGCATGGCGACGAAATCGGTCCGGCCGCGCGCGCCCTGCTCGGCGATCGCGAACACCGACTTCTCGGCCGAGGCCAGCAGCTCGGAACTGTCACGCCCCTCCGGCTGGAAGCCGTCGTTGACGATGTCGGTGCCGACCTGGATCAGCTGCCGCAGCACCGCCTTGTCGCGCACGATCTCGGCGTAGGCGGCGATGTTGGCCGCCGACGGCGTGGTGCTGGCCAGCTCGATCAGGTAGGCGCCGTCGCCGACCATCTCCAGCTTGCCCTGCGACTCGAACCATTCGCCCAGGGTGACCACGTCGAACGGCCGGTCGCGCTCGGACAGTTCGCGGATCGCCCGGTAGATCAGCTGGTGGTCGCGGCGGTAGAAATCGCCTTCGGCCAGCTGGTCGTTGACCCGGTCGTAGGCCTCCGGCGCCAGCATCAGGCCGCCGAGCACCGCCTGCTCGGCCTCGACCGAATGCGGCGGCACGCGCAGCTGGTCGACCCGCCCGTCGTCGCCGCGCTCGAAACGGTCGTCGCGGTCTTGGCGGTCTCTACGGAAGCCGGAGCGGGCGGACATGGGGGACGCGGACTCCTGGAAACGCGGGGCGAACGGGAGCGGATCGGACATGGTAGCCGCGCCGGCACGGGCGGGGTTGCAGATAACCATGTGGATAACCGGTGGGCATCTCAGCGGATGCGACCGCACCGGGCCCGCACAAACACGAAGGGCGCCCGAGGGCGCCCTTCGCTGGAACCATGAACGGCGGGGCCGATCAGGCTTCCGGCTCGATCACGACCTTGACCGTGGTCTCGGCGTCGGCGTGCAGGTGGACCAGCACGTCGAACTCGCCGATGTTGCGCAGCGGGCCTTCGCCCATCACCACTTCGCTCTTCTCCAGCGGCAGGCCGGCGGCGGTGAACGCCTCGGCGATGTCGCGCGGGCCGACCGAGCCGTACAGCTTGCCTTCGGTCGAAGCGTTAGCCTTCAGGGTGACGCTGGCGCCTTCCAGCTTGGCCAGACGGCTGCTGGCCTCGTCGGAGATCGCCTTGGCCTTGGCTTCGTACTCGGCGCGCTTGGCCTCGAACTCGGCGACGTTGGCGGCGGTGGCCGGCACGGCCTTGCCCTTCGGGACCAGGAAGTTGCGGCCGTAGCCCGGCTTCACGCTGACCTTGTCGCCCAGGTTGCCGAGGTTGGTGACCTTCTGCAGAAGGATCAGATCCATTGTCTTGCTCCGTTATCCGTTAGCGGCGCTGGCCGGTGGCCACTGGCGCCGCAACGTGTGCTGTCCGAATAGGACGGTCTGGACGGGGAATGCAGCGATGCAATCGAAGTCCGTTGTTCGTTTAGAAGCCCGCACATGGATGTGCGGGCTCTTCCGAGGGACTCGGATTAAACGTCGTGGTTGTCGGTGTACGGGATCAGGGCCAGGAAACGGGCGCGCTTGATCGCGGTCGACAGCTGGCGCTGGTAACGCGACTTGGTGCCGGTGACGCGGCTCGGAACGATCTTGCCGTTCTCGGTCAGGTACTGGCGCAGGGTGTTGAGATCCTTGTAGTCGATCTCGGTGACGCCCTCGGCAGTGAACTTGCAGAACTTGCGGCGACGGAAGAACTTGGACATGGGTGTGCTCCTGGAAGGGTCGATCAGGCGGCGTCGGCGGTGCCGGCGTCGGTCTCGGCAGCGGCGGTGCTGCCACCCTCGCCTTCTTCGTCGTCACGGCGGCGGCGCTCGCCACGCTCGGGCTTGTCGCCCTTCTCGTCCTTGCTCTTCATGATCAGCGACTGCTCGGTATCCGGGCCGTCACGACGGATCACCAGGTGGCGCAGGATCGCGTCGTTGAAACGGAAGGTCTCGACCAGCTCGTCGATGGCGGCCTGGCCGACTTCGACGTTGAACAGCACGTAGTGGGCCTTCACCAGGTTCTGGATCGGGTAGGCCAGCTGACGGCGGCCCCAGTCTTCCAGGCGGTGGATGGTGCCCTCGGCGCCTTCGATGATCGACTTGTAGCGCTCGATCATGGCCGGGACCTGCTCGCTCTGGTCCGGATGGACCAGGAACACGACTTCGTAATGACGCATGTTGGTTTCCTTGTGGATGCGGCCCGGATGGGCCTGGCAGCCCCCCGACATCCGGCTGGATGCGGTGGAGCAAGGTCTCCCGACGCCTGCACGGCGGCCGGAGAGCCGGAAATTATGCCGGCTCAGTGACTTGGACGCAAATCGGCCTCTGGTCAGGCCGTCCGCCCGCGGTTCGGGGCGTGAACACCCGGGCCGGGAGGTGCCGGATCAGCCCGGTCCGGTGGTGAAGCTCTCGCCGCAGCCGCACTCGGCGGTGGCATTGGGATTGCGGAACACGAAGGCCTCGCCCAGGCCCTGCCGGGCGAAGTCGATCTCGGTGCCATCCACCAGCGGCAGGCTCCTGGCGTCGACGAAGATGCGCACGCCCTGCGCGTCGAACACGGTATCGCCGTCGCGCTGCTCGTGCGCGACCTCGGCCTGGTGGCCCCAGCCGGAACAGCCGGTGCGCTCGACACCGAAACGCAGGCCGAGCGCGGCGGCATCGCGGGCGAGGAAGCGCTGCACGCGTTCGAGGGCAACGGGGGTAAGGGTCACGGACATGGGGGGCCTCCGGGGGTCGCTGCGATTATAGGACGTGCCGGCGCGGCGGGCGGATGGCCGCCGATGACGGCGCCCTGCGTTGCGGGCCTGCCGATCTCGCAAGCGCGCACGCGCTGCCGGTACACTTCCTGTCCCCCTAGATAAGCACGTCGCAGAAGGATTCAAGCCATGACGGTGGTCAGCGTTGCGCAGGCACTTGCCGGGAAGATCGCCGAAGGCGGAGAAGTCACGGTCCGCGGCTGGGTCCGCACGGTGCGCGGCTCGGCCAATCTGGCCTTCGTCAACGTCAGCGACGGCTCGGGCTTCCATCCGATCCAGGCGGTGGCCACCGATGCGCTGGGCAACTTCGACGAGATCAAGCGCCTGACCCCCGGCTGCTCGGTGATCGCGCGCGGCCAGCTGGTGAAGTCACAGGGCAAGGGCCAGAGCTTCGAGATCCAGGCCGACGCCATCGAGATCGTCGGCTGGGTCGAGGATCCGCTGACCTACCCGATCCAGCCCAAGCCGATGTCGCCGGAGTTCCTGCGCGAGGTCGCCCACCTGCGCCCGCGCACCAACCTGTTCGGCGCGGTCACCCGCATCCGCGACTGCCTGGCCAAGGCGGTGCACCGCTATTTCCACGAGAACGGCTACTACTGGATCAGCACGCCGATCGTGACCACCTCCGACGCCGAGGGCGCCGGCCAGATGTTCCGGGTCTCGACCCTGGACCTGGCCAACCTGCCGCGCACCGGCGACGGCCAGGTCGACTTCAGCCGCGACTTCTTCGGCAAGGAGACCTTCCTGACGGTGTCCGGCCAGCTCAATGTCGAGGCCTACTGCCTGGCGCTGAGCAAGGTCTACACCTTCGGCCCGACCTTCCGCGCCGAGAACAGCCACACCACCCGCCACCTGGCCGAGTTCTGGATGGTCGAGCCGGAGATCGCCTTCGCCGACCTGGCCGAGGACGCGCGCGTGGCCGAGGACTTCCTCAAGTACCTGTTCCGCGCGGTGCTCGACGAGCGCGCCGACGACATGGGCTTCATCGCCGAGCGCGTGCAGAAGGATGCGATCAGCCGCCTGGAGACCTTCGTCAACGCACCGTTCGAGCGGATCGACTACACCGACGCGGTCGCCCTGCTGCAGAAGGCCGGGAAGAAGTTCGACTTCCCGGTCGAATGGGGCCTGGACCTGCAGACCGAGCACGAGCGCTGGCTGACCGAAGAACACGTCGGCCGCCCGGTGGTGGTGACCAACTACCCCGAGCACATCAAGGCCTTCTACATGCGCCTGAACGACGACGGCAGGACCGTCGCCGCGATGGACGTGCTGGCGCCGGGCATCGGCGAGATCATCGGCGGCAGCCAGCGCGAGGAGCGCCTGGACGTGCTCGACGCGCGCATGGCGCAGTTCGGCCTGGATCCGGAGCACTACGGCTGGTACCGCGACTTCCGCCGCTACGGCTCGGTCCCGCATGCCGGTTTCGGCCTGGGCTTCGAGCGCCTGGTGGTCTACGTCTGCGGCCTGTCCAACATCCGCGACGCGATCCCCTACCCGCGCGCGCCGGGCAGCGCCGAGTTCTGAGCATGCGCGGCGCGATGCCCGCTTCCTGCCTGCGCGGCACCTGCACGGTGCCGGCGCGGGCCGATGACCGGAGATCCTGCCGATGATGCTGTTCTTCGCCCTGTGCTTCGTCGGCGTCGCGATCGCCGGACTGAGCGCGTTCGCGATCTTCTGGCCGCTGACCCTGATCCACGTGCGCGACCGCCACGGCGCCAGCGAACACGACTTCGGCGAGGGCGCGTTCCTGAAGCCGGCCGCGCTCGGCTGGCTGCTCAGCGGGCGCTACCGCGGCAGCCGCGACCCGTCGCTGACCGGGCTGGCCACGCCGGCCCGGGTCGCCCTCATCACCATTTTCACGGGGCTGGGCGCATCCCTGCTGCTGTGGCTGCTTTCGGAGATCCTCTGATGAATCACGATACCTGGTGGCTGGCCGTGCTCGGCCGCACCCTGGTCTGGGCGCGCCTGCGCGAACGCGAGGCCGGCATCGCCGAGGTCTTCGACAACGACGGCAAGCTGCACGTCTACGACAGCCTGGATACCGCGCGTTCGATGCTGCTCGACGCCGGCTACGTCGAATTCGACGGCATGGACGAGGACGACGCGCTGGCCAAGGGCTTCTCGCTGCATGAGGTCTCGCCGCCGCGGGCCGACGAGGACGCCGGACTCGCCTCGCAGATGATGCTGTCGCTCGGCGGCCGCGCCTGACCAGGACCACGGCCGGCATGTACCTGCCCTCGGCCTTTGCCGGCGACGACCCGGCCACGCTCGACGCCCTGCTCGAGCGCGACGCCTTCGTCACTCTGGTGACGGTGGATGCGCAGGGGCTGCCGTTCGCCTCGCACCTGCCCGTGCTGTCCAGCCGTGACGGCGACCGGCACGTGCTGCGCGGCCACTGGGCGCGGGCCAATCCGCAGGCCGGCCACACCGGACCTGCACTGGTCATCGTGCAGGGGCCGCATCATTACGTGTCACCGGGCTGGTACCCGGACAAGGCCGAAGCGACGCGCGTGCCCACCTGGAACTACGCCATCGCCCATCTGCAGGGCACGCTGCATGCGCTGCACGGAGAGTCCGACCTGGCCGCCATCGTCGCCGCGCTCGGCGATCGCCATGAGGCGGCAGTCGGCGGCGACTGGCGCTACGACCACGATGCGCCGGCCGAGCGTCGCCAGCTGCGCGGCATCGTCGGCTTCCGCTTCGATGTCGCGCACACCAGCCTGAAGCTCAAACTCAGCCAGAACCACCCGTCGGCCAACGTCGATGGCGTGATCGACGGCCTGCGCGCGCTCGGCACCTCGTCGGCACTGGAGATGGCCGCGATGATGCAGGCGCAGCGGCCGCCTTCCGCCTGACGCACCGACGCGCGCCCCCTATTCCGCCCCGGACAACACCCATGCCCGACAACCTCAAGCCCCTGATCGCCCGCAACCACGCCTGGTCCGAACGCGTCCGCGCCGAGGATCCGGAGTTCTTCAGCCGCCTCTCGCAACAGCAGGCGCCGGAGTACCTGTGGATCGGCTGTTCCGACTCGCGCGTACCGGCCAACCAGATCATCGACATGGCGCCGGGCGAGGTGTTCGTCCATCGCAACGTCGCCAACGTGGTGGTGCATACCGACCTGAACTGCCTGTCGGTGATCCAGTTCGCGGTCGACGTGCTCAAGGTCAAGCACATCCTGGTGGTCGGCCACTACGGCTGCGGCGGCGTCCATGCCGGCCTGACCCAGCAGCGCCTGGGCCTGGTCGACAACTGGATCCGGCACGTCACCGACGTGGCCGAGCGCCATACCGACTGCCTGCACCAGGCCGGCGACATCGCCCTGCAGCACGCGCGCCTGTGCGAACTCAACGTGCTCGAGCAGGTGATCAACGTCTGCCGCACCACGATCGTCCGCGATGCCTGGGCGCGCGGGCAGGACCTGACCGTGCACGGCTGGGTCTACAGCCTGCGCGATGGCCGCGTCCACGACCTGGGCATGGACATCGACACGCTGGACGGGCTCGACCAGCGTTACGAGATCTCGCTGGCCCGGATCCAGGCCGATCGCGAGGATCGTTGAACCACCCGTCCACTGGAGTTTCGATGCGCGCTTTCACGCCGTTGCTGCTGGCCCTCGGCCTCACCCTGTCCATTCCGTCCATGGCGGCCACGCCTGGCGACAATGCCGAACTGGCCGCGCTTTACGAGGCCGACCAGGCCGCACGCAGGCAACCGTCGATCGACTGGCCCAGGCTCAACGCCGAAGACGGCATCCGCCGTGCGCGGGTACGCGCGATCATGGCCGAGGGCGGGCTGCGCAGCGCCGCCGACCATCACCATGCGGCGATGGTCTTCCAGCACGGCGACACGTTGGAGGACTACCGGCTGGCGTTCGCGCTGGCGACCATGGCCGCGGCCATCGATCCGGACTACCCGCGCGCGCGCTGGCTCAGCGCCGCGGCCTTCGACCGGATGCTGATGAGCCGGCTGGCGCCGCAGTGGTATGGCACCCAGTACCGCTCCGACAGCCAGGGCATGTACCTGTATCCGGTCGACGCCGAGGCGGTGACCGACGCCGAGCGCGAGGCAATGGGCGTGCCCACGCTGGCCGCCAGCCAGGCGCGCGTCTCCGAGGGTGCCGAGCGGCTCGGCATGCCGGTGCGGACATCCGCGCCGACCCTGGAAGCACTGCGTGCCGAACGTGCCGCGGCCGCCGCCGGCAAGGCGAGCGAATGAACGCGCTGTCCGCACCGCTGAACCTGCTCGGCTGGATCGAGGAACATCGGCACCTGCTGAAGCCGCCGGTCGGCAACAAGTGCATCCACGACGGCGACTTCATCGTCATGGTCGTCGGCGGGCCGAACGCACGCACCGATTTCCACTGGGACGAAGGTCCGGAGTGGTTCTACCAGCTCGAGGGCGAGATGGTGCTGCGCGTGCAGGACGATCCCGCTGGTGGTCCGGGGGCCCTGCGCGAGATCCCGATCCGCGCCGGCGAGATCTTCCTGCTGCCGCCACGCGTGCCGCACTCGCCGCAGCGCAGCGCCGGCGGTGTCGGCCTGGTGATCGAACGCCGGCGCATGCCGCACGAGCGCGACGGCCTGCTGTGGTACTGCGAACGCTGCAACCACAAGCTGCACGAGGAGTTCTTCCAGCTGCAGGACATCGAGCAGGACTTCCCGCCCGTGTTCGACCGCTTCTACGGATCGGACGCGCTGCGGACCTGCACGCAGTGCGGGCATCTGCATCCGCGCCCCGCCCGCTACGACGCCGATCCGGCCTGAGCCGCCTCCGCGTCGCCGCTGCCCACCGACCGCCACCGACGAGCGACCCGATGACCGCACTGTCCGCCCGCACCCACGCGCTTGCCCTCGATGCCGCCGATCCGCTGCGTGGCTTCCGTGCCGAGTTCCTGATCCCGCGCCATCGCGATGGCGAGCAGACGTACTTCGTCGGCAATTCGCTGGGGTTGCAGCCGCGCGCGGCGCGCGCGCAGGTGCAGCAGGTGCTCGATGCCTGGTCCGAACGCGCGGTCGAAGGCCATTTCGAAGGCGAAGCGCCGTGGATGCATTACCACGGCCTGGTCCGCGAGCCGCTGGCGCGCCTGGTCGGCGCCGAGCCGGCCGAAGTGGTGGCGATGAACACGCTGACGGTGAACCTGCACCTGATGCTGGCCAGCTTCTACCGGCCCACGCGCGAACGGCCCGCGATCCTGATCGAGGCCGGCGCGTTTCCATCCGACCGGCACGCGGTGGAATCGCAGATCCTGCTGCACGGCTTCGACCCGGCCACCGACCTGATCGAGGTCGAGGCCGACCAGGCCGACGGCACACTGTCGATGCAGGCGATCGCCGCGGCCATCGCCAGCCATGGCCCGCGGCTGGCGGTGGTGCTGTGGCCGGGCGTGCAGTACCGCACCGGCCAGGCCTTCGACCTGGGCGAGATCGCGCGGCTGGCGCACGCGCAGGGCGCGGTCGCGGGCTTCGACCTGGCCCATGCGGTGGGCAACCTGCCGCTGGCCCTGCACGACGACGGCGCCGACTTCGCGGTCTGGTGCCATTACAAGTACCTCAATTCAGGCCCCGGTGCGGTCGCCGGCTGCTTCGTGCATGCGCGTCACCATGGCGCCGATCTGCCGCGCCTGGCCGGCTGGTGGGGCCACGATCCGGCCAGCCGCTTCCAGATGGCCGCAGGCTTCATTCCCGCTCCCGGTGCCGACGGCTGGCAGCTGTCCAATCCGCCGGTGCTGGCGCTGGCGCCGCTGCGCGCCTCGCTGGACCAGTTCGAGCGCGCAGGCATGGAGGCGCTGCGGCGCAAGTCCGAATCGCTGACCGGCTTCCTGGAACACCTGATCCACGAGCGGCTGTCGGCCGTGCTGCAGATCGTCACTCCGGCCGACCCGCGCCAGCGAGGCTGCCAGCTGTCGCTGCGCGTGGCCGGTGGGCGCACGCAGGGCCGCGCCCTGTTCGACTACCTGCGCGACACCGGCGTTCTCGGCGACTGGCGCGAGCCCGACGTGATCCGCATTTCGCCGGTGCCCTTGTACAACCGCCATGCCGACGTGCTGCGCTTCGTCGAGGAAGTCGAGCACTGGCGCGGCGTCTGAGGGCGGCATCCCGCGGCTTCCGTGCCGTCGGCCGTCACCGGCGTTCCGAACCGGCGGCGCCAGCGCATCGGACAGCCACCAACACGATCCTCCGATCGGCATCGGCCATCGGAACATCCCGCGCGATACACCCCCATGCACGCGCGGCACCAGGAAAGCACCGCATTGAACAGCTCCGACACGCGCGACCTGACCCTGATCGGTGCCGGCCTGGCCGGATCGCTGCTGGCGGTGCTGCTGTCGCAGCGCGGCTGGAAGGTCACCGTCTACGAGCGCCGCGGCGATCCGCGGATCAAGGGCTACGAATCCGGCCGCTCGATCAACCTGGCCCTGGCCGAACGTGGCCGCCATGCGCTGCGCGCGGCGGGCGTCGACGCGGCGGTGATGGCGCAGGCGGTGATGATGCGCGGGCGCATGCTGCATGCCCTGGATGGCACCACCACGCTGCAGCGTTACGGGCGCGACGACAGCGAAGTGATCTGGTCGGTGCACCGGGCCGATCTCAACATCACCCTGCTCGAAGCAGCCGAGCGCGCCGGCGCGACCGTGCATTTCCACCGCCGCCTGCACACGGTGGATTTCGACGCGGGCACCGCACGCCTGATCGACGACCGCGACGACCAGCCCGAGGACATCCGCTTCCGGACGTTGATCGGCAGCGATGGCGCCGGTTCGGCGCTGCGCGCGGAGATGGTGCGCAGGGCCGGCTTCGGCGAGCACACCGCGTTCCTGGACCACTCCTACAAGGAACTGACGATCCCGCCCGCCGCCGATGGCGGGTTCCGGATCGAGCCGAACGCGCTGCACATCTGGCCGCGCGGCCGCTACATGTGCATCGCCCTGCCCAACGACGAGCGCAGCTTCACCGTCACCCTGTTCCTGCCCAACCACACCACGGCAGGCAGTGACGAACCCAGCTTCGCCAGCGTACGCAGCGGCGCCGAAGTCCGGGCACTGTTCGCACGCGAGTTCGCCGATGCACTGCCGTTGATGCCGGACCTGGAACAGGACTGGGAACGGCATCCGCCGGGCCTGCTCGGCACGCTGACGCTGGATCGCTGGCATCTGGACGGGCGCGCTGTGGTGCTGGGCGACGCCGCGCACGCGATGGTGCCCTTCCATGGCCAGGGCATGAACTGCGCGTTCGAGGACTGCGTGGCGCTGGCCGAGGCGATGGACGCGCATGGCGACCTGGAGTCGGCGTTCGCAGCGTTCGAGGCCGAACGCCGGCCGAACGCCGCGGCGATCCAGGCGATGGCGCTGGAGAACTACATCGAGATGCGCGACCGCGTGGCCGATCCCGGTTTCCAGCTGCGACGCGCGCTGGAACTGGCGCTGCAGGCGCGCCACCCGCAGCGCTTCGTCCCGCACTACACGATGGTCACCTTCCTGCGCACGCCGTACGCGGTGGCGCTGGAACGCACCCGGATCCAGCACGAGCTGCTGGTGCGCGCCACCCGGGGCCACGACGACCTGTCGCGGATCGACTGGGATGCGCTGGACCAGCAGGTCCTCGCCCTGCTGCAGCCGCTGCCGGGCGCGCGCTGAATTCCCGACGCGGCAAGGTCGGCAAGCCACCGGCGGCGCCCTACAATGGCCGCAGATTCCCGATCCGGCCGCCCATGTCCGACAGCTTCCTCTTCTACGACCTGGAGACCTTCGGCGCCGATCCGCGCCGCAGCCGCATCGCCCAGTTCGCCGCGGTCCGTACCGACGTGGAGCTGCGCGTGATCGACGAGCCGATCAGCCTGTTCGTGCGCCCGGCCGACGATCTGCTGCCCTCGCCCGTGGCCACGCTGATCACCGGCATCGCCCCGCAGCATGCGCTGCGCGAGGGCCTGACCGAGGCCGACGCCATCGGCCGCATCGCCGAGGAGATGGCGCGTCCGCGTACCTGCACGCTGGGCTACAACTCGCTGCGCTTCGACGACGAGTACGTGCGGCACACGCTGTTCCGCAACTTCCACGACCCGTACGAGCGCGAGTGGCGCGGCGGCAACTCGCGCTGGGACCTGCTCGACGTGATGCGCCTGGCGCATGCGCTGCGTCCGGACGGCATCGTCTGGCCCAGGCGCGAGGATGGCGCGACCTCGTTCAAGCTCGAGCACCTGGCCCTGGCCAACGACGTGCGCGAAGGCGACGCGCACGAGGCGCTGTCCGACGTGTACGCCACGATCGGCCTGGCCCGGCTGTTCCGCCAGGCGCAGCCGCGGCTCTGGGACTACGCGCTGAAGCTGCGCGACAAGCGCCACGCGGCCAGCCTGGTCGATCCGGTCGCGATGCAGCCGCTGCTGCACGTGTCGCAGCGCTATCCGGCTACCCGCCTGTGCGCCGCGCCGGTGCTGCCGCTGGCGATGCATCCGTCGATCGGCAATCGCGCGATCGTGTTCGACCTGGACGGCGATGTCGATGCGCTGCTGTCGCTGCCGGCCGACGCCATCGCCGACCGTCTGTACACGCCGGCCGCCGATCTCCCGCCCGACGTGCAGCGGGTGCCGCTCAAGGAAGTGCACCTGAACCGTTCGCCGATGCTGGTGCCGTGGGCACATCTGCGCGCGCCGGATTTCGCGCGCCTGGGCATCGACCCCGACACCATGCTGGCCAGGGCCGAACGCATTCGCGCGCTCGGTCCGGAACTCGCCGAGAAGGCGCGCCAGGTGTTCGCACGTGCCGAGGCCCGCGCGCCGTCCGATGTCGACGCCTCGCTCTACGACGGGTTCACCGGCGAAGGCGACCGCCGCCTGATCGGCCAGGTCCGGGCGACCTCGCCCACCGACCTGGCCACGCGTAGCTTCGATTTCCGCGATGCGCGGCTGCCCGAACTGCTGTTCCGCTACCGGGCACGGAACTGGCCCGAGACGCTGTCGGGCGACGAGCGCCAGCGCTGGGACGACTACCGCCGCCGACGCCTGTGCGACGACAGCGGGCTGTCCGAGTACACCTTCACCGGCTTCTTCGACGAGATCGCCACACTGCGCGGCACCCACGCCGGCGACGGCGGGCGGCTGGTCCTGCTCGACCAGCTCGAGCGGTGGGGCCGCGACCTGCAGAACACGCTATGACCACCTATTTCAGCGATGCCAGTTTCAGGTTCCTGCGCGGGCTCGCCCGCCACAACGACAAGGCCTGGTTCAACGACCACCGCCAGCAGTACGAGGACCACGTCCGCCAGCCGTTCCTGCGCCTGATCGGCGACCTGCAGCCGGCGCTGGCCGGCATCAGCCCGCACTTCCGCGCCGACACGCGCGGGGTCGGCGGTTCGCTGTTCCGGATCCACCGCGACGCGCGCTTCTCCAACGACAAGTCTCCCTACAAGACCTGGCAGGGGGCGCGTCTGTTCCATGCGCGGCGGCGCGAAGTGGCCGCACCGTCGTTCTACGTGCACCTGCAGCCCGGCGGCAGTTTCGTCGGCGCCGGGCTGTGGCATCCCGAATCCGACACCCAGCGTCGCGTGCGCCAGTTCATCTTCGACAACCCCGGCAGCTGGAAGACCGCGGCGCACGATCCGAAACTGCGCCGGAAGTTCACCCTGGACGACTCGGAGACCCTGGTGCGGCCGCCGCGCGGCTTCCCGGCCGACTTCGCGTTCATCGACGACCTCAAGCACCGCAACTGGGTGTTCCTGCGCGCACTGGACGACGCGGCGATGACCGGCCCGCGCCTGCGCAGCACGCTGGAGGCCGACCTGGTCACGCTGGCCCCATTCGTCGATTACCTGTGCGCGGCGCTGGACCTGGAGTTCTGAGCGCGATGCCGGCACCGGTCGCACTGCCGCATCAGCGACGCGTGCTTGGACGCAGCGGGATCGAGGTCTCGCCGGTTGGGCTTGGTTGTTCCGGCTTCTGGGGCCATCGCCGCTTTCCGGAAGCCGATGCGGCGCGCGTGGTGTCGCAGGCGCTGGAATCGGGCGTCAACCTGCTGGACACAGGCCACAACTATTCGGGCTTCAATGCCGAGCCGCGCCTGGGTCGCATCCTGCGTCCGCTGTGGTCCCGCTTCCCGCGCGACACGCTGGTGATCTCCAGCAAGGCCGGCACCCTGACCGGGCAGGCTGGCGTGCGCGGCATCGAGCACCGCGACTTCTCCCCGGCCGCGATCATCGCCAGCTGCGAGGCCTCGCTGCGCAACCTCGGCACCGACTACCTCGACCTGTTCCAACTGCACGGCATCGGCGAACACCAGGTCGATGCGCCGCTGCTGGAGGCACTGCAGCGACTGCGCGAACGCGGGCTGGTGCGTCACCTGGGAATCAACACGCACAGCGCATCGACCGTGGAGTGGATGATCGCGCAGCCGACGCTGTTCGATGCGGTGTTGCTGGACTTCAACGCGCTGCAGCAGGATCGCGCGCCATTGATCGAGCGCCTGCACGCGGCCGGGATCGGCGTGCTGGCCGGCACCGTGCTCGCCCAGGGCCACCTGCTGCCACGGCGACTGCACTGGCCACGGCTGGCCGACGGCTGGTATCTGGCCCGCGCCCTGCTCAAGCCGAGCAGCCGGCGGCTGATGCGCAGCGCCGCGACGATGCGCAGGGCGCTCGCTTCGATCGGCAGCCAGTCGCCGGCGCAGAACGCCTTCGCCTACGTTCTCCGGCACCCCGGCGTCGCCTCGGCGATCCTCGGCACGACCCGGCCCGGCAACCTGGCCCAGATACTGCGCACCGACCCGGATGCGCTGGACGCCGAATCGTTCGCGCGCCTGCGAACGGCTTTCGGCGATGGCAGCGGCTCCCCCAGTCACTGAGCCTTCACCCGGCCGCGCACGCGCTGCGGCAGTCTTGCGTGGTCTGCCCAGCCCGGTGCCGCCATGAAGAAAACGCTTGCCCTGCTCGTCGTGCTGGCCGTGCTGCTGGCCGGCTGGTGGTTCTCCGGCCCCTATCTGGCGGTGCACGGCCTGTCGCGCGCGATCGAGCGGCGCGACGTCTCGCAGCTGGACCGCTACGTCGACTTCCCGCGCGTGCGTGCCAGCCTGCGTGCACAGCTCAACGACCATCTGCTGCGACGGGCCGGGCCGGACATCGCCGCCGGGCCGTTCGGCGCCCTGCTGCACGGACTGGGCGACCAGCTCGGCGGAGCGGCGCTGGACACGCTGCTGACCCCGCTGGGCATCGGCGCGATGCTGCAGGGCCACGTGCTGTGGCAGCGCGGCCGCAACGAGCTGCAGGGCGAGAGCATCCATGCGCCGGTGGAGCCCGCGCGTCCATTGCAGGACGCGCACCACCGCTTCGAACGCCTGGACCGCTTCGTGCTCGAGATCGCGCGCGGGCCGGACCTGCCGCCGCTGCAGGTCGTACTGGAGCCTCAGGGCCTGCGCTGGCGCGTGGTGGACGTGCAGCTGGCGCTGCAGCAGATGCCCTGACCGCGCGACGCCGTGCCCGGTGCCTCCGCGGACAGCGCATGCGTCCATGTGCCTGGGCGTGTGACAGGCGGCGCGGATGCTCTTCGAGGCTGCCGGAACCTCGCGTGGACGCGCCATCGGTGATCGCCGCGCCGTGCAGTGCAGCTTTCCCGGCGGAACCGGTCAGTCGTTTTCCGGATTGGCCACGCCATGCGGTACGTGGCCCGCCGCCACATGCAGGCGGGCGCTGTCGATGTTGTGCGCCGAATCGTCGAAGAAGATGTCCGCGCCGAAGGCGGCCAGGAACGGTCCCTTGGCGCGACCGCCGAGGAACAGCGCCTCGTCCAGGCGCACCCCCCATTCGCGCAGCGTGCGGATCACCCGCTCATGGGCCGGCGCCGAGCGCGCGGTGACCAGCGCGGTGCGGATCGGTGCGTTCTCGCCCGGCGGAAACACCGCCTGCAGTTCGTGCAGCGCCGACAGGAAGCTGCGGAACGGCCCCCCCGACAGCGCCTCGCGTGCGCGCTGGCGCTCGTGCAGGCCGAACGCCTCCACGCCCTGCTCGCGCGAGATGCGCTCGCTCTCGTCGCTGAAGATCACCGCATCGCCGTCGAAGGCGATGCGCAGCTGGTCGCGCGGCGCATTGACCGCACGCGCCGGCAGGATCGTCGCCGCCGCCACGTCGTGCTGCAGCGAGCGTCGGACCGACTCGGGGTTGGCCGACAGGAACAGGTTGGTGCCGAACGGCGCCACGTACGGCCAGGTCGGCTCGCCGGAGGTGAACACCGCGCGGATGATGCCCAGGTCGTAGTGCTGGATCGAGTTGAAGATCCGCAGGCCGGTATCGGCCGAGTTGCGCGACAGCAGGATCACCTCGACCCGCGGCACTTCCGGCGGCAGGATCCGGTTCAGCGCCATCAGCTTGCGCACCACCGGAAAGGCCACGCCCGGCTCGAGGATCTCGTCCTCCATCTGCCGCTGGTACTCGGCATACGCCTCCAGCCCCTGCTCTTCGTAGATCGCATGGCTTTCTTCGAGATCGAACAGGGCGCGCGAGGTGACGGCGATGGTCAGCAGGCGGGTGGCGTTGTCGTCGAGTGGATTCATGCGCGCATTATCCGCAAACCGCCGCCACGACGCAGCCGGCCGTTGCCGGCTCAGCTGCCAGGCGACGCATCGATGCGCAGCAGCACCGGCGGGCCGCGCTGGCGGTCGGGCGTGACCGCGCGCACCTCCAGCTGCAGCCGCAACGCCTGCTGGCGGTCGGGCGTCCCGTCGGGCCAGGTGAACTGATGCTCGGCCCGGCGCCCCGACGCCGGCGAGCGCACGATGCCGTCCGGCAGCATGCCGTCGGGCGCCTCGCCCGAGACGAGCCGGTACTCGAAGCCGATCTGCTCCAGGTTCCAGCGGCTGCCGCGCGGCCAGCGCAGCTGCACCGACAGGAACCCGAGCGCGTCGCAGGTCGCGCCGCCGCCGAGCCCCCGGGTGACCTGCGTCGCCTCGATCTCGGGCGCCGGCAGCTCGGCGGTGTCGACCAGCGTGGCCGCCTCTGCCGGGAACGGCGACAAATTGCTTTTGAACACGCATGCGCCTGCCGCCTGCGCCGACACGGCGCAGAGCAGGACCAGATACACCAACTTCACGGGACCCCTCCCCTTCAGTTGAAGCTTTGCTCGGTTTTTCCGGAGCGGGAAGGATCCTCCCCTCGGCCCGTCCGCCGCCGTCCGCAGGGCGCGGACGGGCGTGGACGTCATACCACGAACTGCTCGCTGAGGATACGTTCCTCGAGGTTGTGCTCGGGGTCGAACAGCAGGGTCACGGTGTGTTCGCTCGATTCGCGGATCACCACTTCCAGCACGTTGCGGGTCTCGTGCGAATCGGCGGTGACGCTGACCGGCCGCTTGTACGGGTCGAGCACCTCGAAGCGGATCTCGGTGTCGGCCTTGAGGATGGCCCCACGCCAGCGGCGCGGACGGAACGCGGCGATCGGCGTCAGCGCGATCGTGTGCGAGCCCAGCGGCAGGATCGGGCCATGCGCGGAGAAGTTGTAGGCGGTGCTGCCGGCCGGGGTGGCGACCATCACGCCGTCGCCGATCAACTCGTCCAGGCGGGTCTGCCCGTTGAGGCCGATGCGGATATGCGCGGCCTGCCGGGTCTGGCGCAGCAGCGAGACCTCGTTGTAGGCCAGCGAGCCGGTGCTGCTGCCCGACTCGGTCTGGGCCAGCATCTCCAGCGGTCGCAGCGTGGCCGGTTCGGCCGCGGCCAGGCGCTCGAGCAGATCGTCGCCGGGATACTGGTTCATCAGGAACCCGACCGTTCCCAGCTTCATGCCATACACCGGCCTGCCGTTGGCGCCGTGCCGGTGCAGCGTCTGCAGCATGAAACCATCGCCGCCGAGCGCGCAGATCACGTCGGCCTCGTCGGGCGCGTGCTGGCCGTGCCTGGCGACCATGGTCGCCAGGGCTTCCTGCGCGGCCGGCGCGGTACTGGCGAGGAAGGCGATCCGTGGGGTGAGGCTCATCGCTGGCTCCGTGTGGACCGGCTCAGGATACCGTCCTGCCCGGCCCACGCGCAGACTCCGCCATCACCACGATGGACGCCTCACCGCGGACCGGGACGGTCCGCGGTGGGCGCGCCGGTTCAGCCATGTGCGGCCAGCTGGCCCAGCTTCTGCACGGCCACCGACAGGGTCGGATAGTCGAGCGTCTTCTGCGCCGACAGCTCGGCCAGCATGCCCAGGGTGAAGCGCAGCGAGGCATCCTCGCGGTTCAGCCACTGCTGGACCTTGGCATCGGCATCGCCGGCCGGCTGCGCGATGGCCTGCCCGGCCAGCACGCGCTGGTGCGCGGACAGTTCGTCGCGCAGCACGCCACGGGCGACCGCATGCCAGCGCCCGTCGACGGCCAGCGCGTCGATCTGCTCGAACAGCCACGGCAGGCCGAGCGCGTCGCCGATGCGGAAATGCACGCGCGAGACATCGACCGGCTTGAGCTTGCGCGAACGCGCCAGCTCGATGATGTCGAACGCCCGTTCCAGGTGCGGCAGTTCGGACAGCTGCTGCGCCAGCGCCGCCGGCATGCCCTTGTCCTTCCACTCCTGCAGCGCCGCCTCGTAGGCCGGCCGCTGTGCATCGGGCAGCACACCGGACGCGACGCGGATGTCGTTGAACGGATCGCGGTAGCGCTCGACGGCCTCGGTGATGCTCGGCATCGGGCCCGGGCGGTTCAGCAGCCAGCGTACGAACGAGCGCTGCAGGCTCCAGATCACCTGCAGGGCGTCGATCTGTGCAGCCTCCGGCACCTTGCCGTCGAGCGCGTCGATCTGGTTCCACAGGCTGCGCGCGTCCAGCGTCTCACGGCTGATCGTGTAGGCCTTGGCGACCTCGGCCGGGCTGCGGCCGGTGTCTTCCTGCATGCGCAGCAGGAAGGTCGCGCCCATCCGGTTGATGGTGGTGTTGGTCACCGCGGTGGCGATGATCTCGCGCTTCAGGCGGTGCCGTTCCATCGCATCGGCGTACTTCTTCTGCAGCGGCGCCGGGAAGTAGCGCTGCAGTTCCTTGGACAGGTACGGATCCTCGGGGATGTCCGAGTCCAGCAGCTGCTGGAAGGCCACCAGCTTGGAGTAGGACAGCAGCACCGACAGCTCCGGCCGGGTCATGCCTTGGCCGCGCGCCTTGCGTGCGGACAGCTCGGCATCGCTGGGCAGGAATTCGATCTGGCGGTCGAGCAGGCCCTGCGCCTCCAGCGTGCGGATGAAGTGCTGCTTGGAACCCAGGCGCTTGACGCTCATCCGCTCCATCAGGCTGATCGCCTGGTTCTGGCGGTAGTTGTCCCACAGCACCAGCTGCGCGACTTCGTCGGTCATCGAGGCCAGCAGCTTGTTGCGCGCCGGCAGGGTCAGCTTCCTGGCCTGCACCACGTCGTTGAGCAGGATCTTGATGTTGACCTCGTGGTCCGAGGTGTCCACGCCGGCCGAGTTGTCGATGAAGTCGGTGTTGAGCAGAACGCCGGCCTGCGCGGCCTCGATGCGGCCCTGCTGGGTCAGGCCCAGGTTGCCGCCCTCGCCGACGACCTTGCAGCGCAGCTCGCCGCCGTTGACGCGCAGCGCGTTGTTGGCGCGGTCGCCGACATCGCTGTGCTGCTCGGTGCTGGCCTTGACGTAGGTGCCGATGCCACCGTTCCACAGCAGGTCGACCGGCGCCCTCAGGATCGCGCTCATCAGCTCGGCCGGCGACAGCGCCTTGACGCCCTCGTCGATGCCCAGCGCCGCGCGCACCTGCGGGGTGATCTCGATCGACTTGGCGCTGCGCGGATGGATGCCGCCGCCCTTGCTGATCAGCTTGGCGTCGTAATCGGCCCAGCTCGAGCGCGGCAACGCGAACAGGCGCTCGCGCTCGACGAACGAGGTCGCCGCGTCCGGATCCGGATCCAGGAAGATGTGGCGGTGGTCGAACGCGGCCACCAGGCGGATGTGGCGCGACAGCAGCATGCCGTTGCCGAACACGTCGCCGGACATGTCGCCGATGCCGGCGCAGGTGAAGTCCTCGCTCTGGCTGTCGTGGCCGAGCGCACGGAAGTGGCGCTTGACCGACTCCCAGGCGCCGCGCGCGGTGATGCCCATGCCCTTGTGGTCGTAGCCGACCGAGCCGCCGGAGGCGAACGCATCGCCCATCCAGAAGCCATGGTCGAGCGCCAGCCCGTTGGCGATGTCGGAGAAGGTCGCGGTGCCCTTGTCGGCGGCGACGACCAGATACGGGTCGTCCTGGTCGTGGCGGACCACGTCCAGCGGCGGCACGATCCTGCCTTCGACGATGTTGTCGGTGATGTCGAGCAGGCCCTGGATGAACAGCTTGTAGCAGGCCACGCCATTGGCGAACACCGCGTCGCGGTCGCCGTTGGCCGGCGGCGTCTTGGCGAAGAAGCCGCCCTTCGCGCCGACCGGCACGATCACGGTGTTCTTGACCATCTGTGCCTTCACCAGGCCCAGCACCTCGGTACGGAAATCCTCGCGCCGGTCGGACCAGCGCAGGCCGCCACGCGCGACCGGGCCGAAGCGCAGGTGCACGCCTTCCACGCGCGGGCCGTAGACGAAGATCTCGCGGTACGGGCGCGGCTTGGGCAGGTCGGGCACCAGCGCCGAATCGAACTTGAAGCTGATGCAGTGCCCCGGACGGCCGTCGGCCCCGGTCTGGAAGTAGCTAGTGCGCAGGGTCGCGTCGATCGCGCCGATGAAGCCGCGCAGGATGCGGTCGTCATCCAGGCTGGAAACCCGGTCGAGCAGCTTCAGCAGCGCGTCGCGGGTGGCATCGGTCTGCGCGCCGCGGTCGCCCGCACGCGCGTCGACCACCTCCTGCAGCAGTTTGATGGTCGCCTCGTCGCCGGCGGCGAGCACGCGCAGGCCATCGGCCAGGCGCTGCTGGCCGGCACGCACGTCGGCCGCCGACTCCGATCCGGTGACCGGATGGAAGCGCGCCTCGAACAGCTCGACCAGCAGGCGCGCCAGCAGCGGATAACGGCCCAGCGTCTCCTCGACGTAGTTCTGCGAGAACGGCACGCCGGTCTGCAGCAGGTACTTCCAGTAGCCGCGCAGCAGCGCGACCTGGCGCCACTCCAGGCCGGCCGACAGGACCAGCCGGTTCAGGCCGTCGTTCTCCGCGTCGCCGGCCCAGATCGCGGCGAACGCGGCTTCGAAGGCCGGCGCCAGCGCGGCCACGTCGGCGCCTTCCAGCGTCGCCGACTCGACCTCGAAGTCCTGGATGTAGATCGGCTGCACGCCCTCGCCGGGCACGTTGGCCTGCAGGCGGTACGGATGTTCGGAGATGACCCGCAGGCCCATGTTCTCCATCAGCGGCAGCACGTCCGACAGCGGGATGTCGTCATGCTGGCGGTACAGCTTCAGGCGCAGTCCGGCGGTGCCTTCGCGCGGCACCGACTGCAGGTTCAGGCGCAGGTCGTCCGGGCCGGTCAGCGCGGCCAGCTGCTCGACGTCGTTGGCGGCCAGCTCCGGCGAGATGTCCTCGATGTAGCCGGCCGGCAGCGCACGCCCGTAGCCGGACGCCATGCGCAGGCCCTCGGCCTCGCCGTGGCGGGCGATCAGCAGTTCGCGCAGGTCGTCCTGCCAGTTGCGCAGCAGGTGCGCCAGGCGCCCCTCCAGCGCGGCGGTGTCCAGAGTGACCACTTCGCCGGCCTTGGGCCGCACGATCAGGTGCAGCTGCGCCAGCGGCGATTCGCCCAGGACCACGCTGGAATCGATCTGCTCGCCGTGCAGCGCATCCTTGAGCAGCGCCTCGATGCGCAGGCGCACATCGGTGTTGAAGCGCTCGCGCGGGATGTAGACCAGCGCCGAGAAGAAGCGGCCGTAGCGGTCGCGGCGCAGGAACAGGCGGCTGCGCACGCGCTCCTGCAGGCCGAGCACGCCGGTCGCGGTGCGGAACAGTTCCTCCTCGCTGGACTGGAACAGTTCCTCGCGCGGCAGCGTCTCCAGGATGTGGCGCAGCGCCTTGCCGCTGTGGCTGTTGGGCGCCAGCCCGCTCTTGCGCATCACGTACTCGTGACGGCCGCGCACCAGCGGGATCTCCCAGGGGCGGCGGTTGTAGGCGCTGGAGGTGTACAGGCCCAGGAAGCGCTGCTCGCCGACGATGCGGCCCCTGGCGTCGAACTCGAGCACGCCGATGTAGTCCATGTAGCCCTTGCGGTGCAGACGCGAGCGGCCGTTGGTCTTGGTCAGGATCAGCGCCTCGCTGACACCGGATTCGTTCAGGCCCTGCGCGGCCAGGGTGCGCACCGGGCGCGGCGCGGCCTTGTCCTTGCCGCGCATCAGGCCCAGGCCGGAGCCGTCGACCGCCGCCAGCACGTCCTCGCCGCCCTGCTTGACCACGCGGTACTCGCGATAGCCGAACAGGATGAAGTGATCGGCCGCGGCCCAGCGCAGGAACTCCTGCGCCTCGCGCCGCGAGGTGTCGTCGATCGGCAGGCGGCGGGTGGCCAGGTCGTCGGCCAGCACCTGCATGCGGTCGCGCATCAGGCCCCAGTCGCGGACCACGCCGCGCACCTCGTCGAGCACGCTGCCGACGCGGGCGGCGATGGCATCCATCGCCTCGGCCGGCTGGCGGTCGATCTCCAGCAGCATCAGCGATTCGGGCTTGCCGTCGCCGACCTGGAGCAGCTTGCCGGCCTTGTCGCGCTCGATCCGCACCAGCGGATGGCCGAGCACGTGCACGCCCACGCCCATGTCGGCCAGCGCCATGCTGACCGAATCGACCAGGAACGGCATGTCGTCGTTGACGATCTGCAGCACCGTGTACGGCGTCTCCCAGCCGTCCGCCTTGGCGCTGGGGTTGAACACGCGCACGCTCGCGGTGCCCGGCTTGCGCTTGCGCGCGAACTCCAGCATGTCCACGCCGATCGCCGCCCAGGCCTCGGGGGCGTGGTTGGGGTACTCGTCCTCTTCCATCCGACGGTAGAACTCGTCGAGAAACTCCTTCAGCTCCGCATGCCGGGCCGCCGGCACCAGCTTGCGCGCCGCTGCATGCACGGGCGCCAGCGAAAAGCCGGTGCCGGCCTCGATCGCGACGGTCGTCACGCCCGTCGACGCGGCCTTGACGGCGCTGGAGGAAACTTTCTTGCCCTTGGAGGCCTGAGGCCGGGTTTTCATGGACACGCACACCGTGGAAGGAAGTGGCCGGATTGTAGCCGTCCGCGCGCGAAACTCGTGCTGCACAGCGTCAAGAATCGTCACTTTCAAAATAATGAACTGGACGGTATAGTCCACTCCGCATGTCGATCCAGTCCCCGCCGGGCACTTCCTGCGACGCCCGCGACGAGCGGGTGCACGCCGCCGTGCGCGCCCTGATCGCCGAACAGGGCGTGCAGATCAGCATGGATGCGGTGGCCGCCCGCGCGGGCTGCTCCAAGCAGACGCTGTATGCCCGTTACGGCTCCAAGCAGGCACTGATGCTGCGGGTGATCGGCCAGCGCCTGGCCCATGCCAGCCTGCAGCCGGCGCTCACCGCCGAGGATCTGCGCAGCGAGCTGCAGCAGTTCGCCGAAAGCCACCTGGCCCGGCTGGGCGAGCCCGACGCGGTCGGGGCCTCGCGCCTGATCACCGCCCAGGCCAGCCATTTCCCCGAGGAGGTCGCCGACCTGTTCGAGGCCGGCGCCGGCGCGCTGGTGGTCCGCATCGCCAGCTGGTTGCAGCAGGCGATGCGCCGTGGCCTGCTGCGCCATGACGATCCGCACTGTGCGGCCGAACTGCTGCTGGGCATGCTCGCCGGTCTGGACCTGGACCGGCAGCACTGCCTGCTGCCGCATCGCGACGCCGATGCCCGTGCCCGGTGGGCACGCTTCGCCGTCGATGGCTTTCTCAGGGCGTTCGCGCCACCCGCGCCGCGCCAGTAACCCGCATTCCACCAGACTCAAGACGCCGGAGTTCCCCATGTCCGCCCCCGCCCGTTCCATCGCACTGGCCTGTGCCGTGCTGGCCCTCGCCGCCTGCAAGCAGCAGGAAGCCGCCGCGCCACCGCCGCCGGAAGTCGGCGTGATCGAGATCCAGCCACAGACCGTGCCGGTGCAGCGCGACCTGGTCGGCCGCCTGGCCCCGTACCGCAGCGCCGACGTGCGCGCGCGGGTGCCGGGCGTGCTGCTCAAGCGCGTCTACCAGGAAGGCAGCGACGTCACCGAAGGCCAGGTCCTGTTCGAGATCGACCCGGCCCCGTTGCGCGCCTCGCTGGCCGCCGCGCAGGCGCAGCTCGCCCAGGCCGAGGCCACCGCGGCCAATGCCCGCACCGCGGCCGAGCGCGCGCGCCAGCTGGCGCCGCAGCGCTACGTCTCGCAGAACGATCTGGACAACGCCGTGGCGACCGAGCGCAGCGCCGCCGCGGCCGCCCAGGCCGCCCGCGCCCAGGTCCAGAACGCGCAGATCGACCTGGGCTACGCCAAGGTGGTCGCGCCGATCTCCGGCCGCGCCGGCAAGCAGCAGGTGACCGAAGGCGCGCTGGTCGGCCAGGGTGAAGCCACCCTGTTGACCACCATCGACCAGCTCGACCCGCTGTACGCCAACTTCTCGATCAGCTCGAACGAGCTCGAGTCGCTGCGCACCTCCAGCAACGTCGCCCTGGCCGGAACCGGCAAGTCGACCGTGCAGGTGCTGCTGTCGGGTGGCCGTACCTACGAGCACACCGGCACGCTGGACTTCTCCGACACCACCGTCGACGCGGCCACCGGCGCGGTCTCGCTGCGCGCGCAGCTGCCCAATCCGCAGCAGGCGCTGCTGCCGGGCAGCTTCGTGACCCTGAAGGTCAATCTGGGCGAACAGAGCGGCGTGTTCCTGGTGCCGCAGGAAGCGGTGCTGCGCGACGCCACCGGCGCCTACACCCGCGTGGTCGGCGGCGATGGCAACGTGGTGCGCAAGCCGGTGCAGACCGGCGGCAGCACCCCGGGCCACTGGATCGTGACCGGCGGCCTGGCTGCCGGCGACAAGGTGATCGTGTCCGGCGTGCAGAAGGCCGCCGAGGGCGCGCCGGTCAACGCCGTACCGTGGAAGCCTGAGGACGCCGCCAAGCCGGCGCAGGCGCCCGCCACCGCGCCGGGCCCGGAAGCGGAACGCAGCGACGCGGCCGCCGAGCCGGCCGCTTAAGGAAGCGCCCCGATGCCCAAGTTCTTCATCAACCACCCGGTCTTCGCCTGGGTCGTGGCGATCCTGATCTCGCTGTCGGGCGTGATCGCGATCCTCGGCCTCGGCGTGGAGTCCTATCCCAACATCGCGCCGCCGCAGGTCACGGTGGGCGCCACCTACCCCGGCGCCTCCGCCGACACGGTCGAGAAAGCCGTCACCCAGGTGATCGAGCAGCAGCTGACCGGCATCGACCACCTGCTGTACTTCAGCTCCTCGTCCAGCGCCAACGGCCGCGCCTCGATCACCCTGACCTTCGAGACCGGCACCGATCCGGACATCGCCCAGGTGCAGGTGCAGAACAAGGTTTCGCTGGCCACGCCGCGCCTACCGACCGAGGTCACCCAGCAGGGCGTGGTGGTGGCCAAGGCCAACGCCGGCTTCCTGATGGTGGTCGGCCTGATCTCCGACAACCCGGCGGTCGACCGCAACCAGCTCAACGACATCAACGGCTCGCGCGTGATCGAGCAGATTTCGCGCATCCCCGGCGTCGGCAGCGTGCAGCAGTTCGGCTCCGAGTATTCGATGAACATCTGGCTCAACCCGGAGAAGCTGCAGGGCTACGGCCTGTCGGCCAGCCAGGTGCTGGCCGCGGTGCGCGCGCAGAACGTGCAGTTCGCCGCCGGTTCGGTCGGCGCCGACCCTGCGCCGGAAGGCCAGGTGTTCACCGCCACGGTCTCGGCCGAGGGCCGCTTCAGCTCGCCGGACCAGTTCGAGAACGTGATCCTGCGCGCCGACAGCGACGGCACCACCGTGCGCCTGAAGGACGTCGCCCGCGTGGCGTTCGGCCCCGGCAGCTACGGGTTCGACACCAAGTACAACGGCAAGCCGATGGGCGCGTTCGCGATCCAGCTGCTGCCGGGCGCCAACGCGCTGAACGTGGCCGACGCCGTGCGCGCGAAGATGGACGAATTGCAGCCCACGTTCCCGCAGGGTGTGAGCTGGATGTCGCCGTACGACAGCACCACCTTCGTCAAGATCTCGATCAAGGAAGTCATCAAGACCCTGGTCGAGGCGGTGATCCTGGTGTTCCTGGTGATGCTGATCTTCCTGCAGAACTTCCGCGCGACGATCATCCCTACCCTGGTCATCCCGGTCGCCCTGCTCGGCACCTTCCTGGGCCTGTCGATCATCGGCTTCACCGTCAATCAGCTGACCCTGTTCGCGCTGGTGCTGTCGATCGGCATCGTCGTCGACGACGCGATCGTGGTGATCGAGAACGTCGAACGCATCATGACCGAGGAAGGCCTGCCGCCGTACGAGGCCACGGTCAAGGCCATGGGCCAGATCACCGGCGCGGTCGTGGCCATCACCGTGGTGCTGGCGGCGGTGTTCATCCCGTCCGCGCTGCAGGGCGGCGCGGCCGGTGAGATCTACAAGCAGTTCGCGCTGACCATCGCCATCGCGATGGGCTTCTCGGCGTTCCTGGCACTGGGCTTCACCCCGGCGCTGTGCGCCACTTTCCTCAAGCCCAGCCACCACGCCAACTCCAACGTGGTGTTCCGCGTCTTCAACAAGTACTACGACCGGATCAGCCACACCTACGTCGGCCACATCGGCAGCGCGGTCAAGCACGCGCCGCGCTGGATGATCCTGTTCGCTGTGCTGTCGATCCTGTGCGGCTTCCTGTTCACCCGGATGCCGGGCAGCTTCCTGCCGGAAGAGGACCAGGGCTACGCGATGGCCATCGTGCAGCTGCCGCCGGGCGCCTCGCTGCAGCGCACCCAGGCGGTGTTCGACCAGATGCGTGGCCGGCTGGAAGGCCTGGACGGCTACGAGAGCATGCTGCAGGTGGCCGGCTTCAGCTTCGTCGGTTCGGGCGAGAACGTCGGCATGGCCTTCATCAAGCTCAAGGACTGGGCCGACCGCGACCACACCGCACCGGAGTTCATCCAGGAGGCCAATGGCGCGCTGTACGGCATCAAGGAGGCCGGCATCTTCGTGGTCAACCTGCCGACCGTGCAGGGCCTGGGCCAGTTCGGCGGCTTCGACATGTGGCTGCAGGACCGCACCGGCCAGGGCAATGCCGCCCTGACCCAGGCGCGCAACATGCTGCTGGGTGCCGCATCGCAGAACCAGGGGCTGGTGGGTGTGCGTCCGAACGGTCTCGAGGACGCACCGCAGCTGCAGCTGCACGTCGACCGCGTGCAGGCGCAGTCGATGAACCTGTCGGTCAGCGACATCTACAACGCGATCGGCCTGATGCTGGCCCCGGTCTACGCCAACGACTTCTTCTACGAAGGCCGCATCAAGCGCGTGAACCTGCGTGCCGAAGCGCCCTACCGCATGGGTGCCGAGGCGCTGGGCAGCTTCTACACGCCCAACGCCGCCGGCGAGATGATCCCGCTGACCAGCGTGGTCAGCACCGAGTGGACCACCAGCGCGCCGTCGCTGAGCCGCTACAACGGCTACTCGGCGGTGAACATCGTCGGTTCGCCGGCCCCGGGCCGCGCGTCCGGCGAGGCGATGCAGGCGATGGAGGACATCGTCGACAACGACCTGCCGCCGGGATTCGGCTACGACTGGTCGGGCCTGTCCTACCAGGAGATCCTGGCCGGCAACACCGCCACGCTGCTGCTGGTGTTGTCGATCGTGGTCGTGTTCCTGTGCCTGGCGGCGCTGTACGAGAGCTGGTCGATCCCGGTGGCGGTGCTGCTGGTGGTGCCGCTGGGCGTGCTCGGCGCGGTGGTCTTCAGCCTGATGCGTGGCCTGCCGAACGACATCTTCTTCAAGATCGGCCTGATCACCATCATCGGCCTGGCGGCCAAGAACGCGATCCTGATCGTCGAGTTCGCGGTCGAGCAGCGGGCGGCCGGCAAGAGCCTGCGCGAGGCCACGATCGAAGCGGCACGCCTGCGTTTCCGCCCGATCCTGATGACCTCGTTCGCGTTCATCATGGGCGTGGTGCCGATGGCCATCTCCACCGGCGCCGGCGCCAACGCACGCCATGCGATCGGTACCGGCGTGATCGGCGGCATGCTGTTCGCCACCTTCCTGGGCCTGCTGATGATCCCGGTGTTCTTCATCGTGGTCCGGCGCATGCTTGGCGACCGGATGGACGAGCCCTCGCGCGAGTACCTGGAGCAGCAGCGCAAGGGCCAGGCGCCCGCCACGCACTGATCCGGACCATCACCGTTCGTGATCCACGGCCCCGGCGCACAACGCCGGGGCCGTGTCGTATCCGGAGCGCTGCAGCGTGGTCCGGCAAGGCGCGCGATTGCGGCGGTGGCGTTCACTCCCCAGGCGGCGGTGCCGGATCGTGGTCGTCCGCTGCCGTGGCCGACTCCCGCTCCGTGCCCACGGCGGCCTCGTGCCGGAGTTGCCCCAGCTTCGGGATTTCCCGGGAGGGGCCATTCGCCGGCCCCGATCCGTGACGCGTCACGCCGGGTACACAGCCGTGTCCGGCTGGCGGAGTCGCGACGGTCGAGCAGCGCGGCGCGGTCGCAGCGCACGCAGCGACGATCGGATGCATGCGGGCCACGCGCCCATCCGCCAGCCCTGCTCCATCGGATCCGTCGCGACATCCAACGCCCGTGCACGCGACGGCCAGCAGCGCACCACCAACGCGCCCCCCTGAAACGCAGACGCCCCCGGCATGCGGGGGCGTCCAATCAGCATCGGCGACCGTTGCCGGCCAGCCGGGGCCGGCGGCTTACTTCACCGCGTCCTGGTAACGACGCTCGACCTCGTTCCAGTCGATCACGTTGAAGAACGCGCCGATGTAGTCAGGACGACGGTTCTGGTACTTCAGGTAGTAGGCGTGCTCCCAGACGTCCAGGCCGAGGATCGGCGTGTTGCCGTCCATCAGCGGGCTGTCCTGGTTGGCGCTGCTCTCGACCACGACCTTCTTGTCCGGGGTGACGCTCAGCCAGGCCCAGCCGCTGCCGAAACGGGTCAGCGCGGCCTTGGTGAAGGCGTCCTTGAACGCGTCGAAACCGCCCACGTCCTTGTCGATGGCCTTGGCCACGTCGCCGACCGGATTGCCGCCGCCGTTGGGCGACATCACCGTCCAGAACAGGCTGTGGTTGGCGTGGCCGCCACCGTTGTTCCGCACAACGCCCTGCAGCTTCTCCGGCAGCGACTTGGTCTTCTTCACCAGCTCCTCGACCGCCAGATCGGCGAACTCGGTGCCTTCCAGCGCCGCGTTGACGTTGTTGATGTAGGTCTGGTGGTGCTTGGTGTGGTGGATCTTCATGGTCTCCGTATCGATGTGCGGTTCCAGCGCATCGTAGGCGTACGGCAGCTCGGGAAGGGTATAGGCCATGGTGGTCTCCTTGAATGGGTCGCCCGGCGGGGTCCGGACGGTGCATGAACAAGTGTAGGGATGCGTGCCGGGCTTACCAAGGCCCCGGCCGGGGAATCAGCATCCCGTCGGCGCAGGCAGGCTGCATTCGCCACTGCGCACAGTCTGCGACCGTGCGGGTTGCGTGGGGGTGAACTGCGTGGCGCAGCCGGCGTTCAAGTCCGCCGCCGGCGACGCGCGCATACTGGCCGGCCGCCTCGATGCCGTCGTCCATGCGCAAGCCCACGCTCGCCCTCCTCGCCATCGTCCTGATCGCCGCCGGGGTGCTGTGGCCGCAGCTGTCGCCGACGCTGACCGGCCGCGCACCGGCATCGCCAGCCGGAGCGACGGCCGCTGCCGATGCCTTCCTTCCGCCGCAGGCGCAGCAGACCATCGGCCTGATCCAGCGCGGAGGCCCCTTCCCGCACCGGCAGGACGGCACCACCTTCCAGAACCGCGAAGGCCGGCTGCCGGCCCGACCGCGCGGCTACTACCGCGAGTACACGGTGGCCACGCCCGGCCTGTCGCACCGCGGCGCGCGCCGCATCGTGACCGGTGGCGATCCGCCACGGGACTGGTACTACACCGACGACCACTACGACAGTTTCCGCAGCTTCCAGCCGCGCACCGCGGGGCCGGCCCGATGAGCGGCGGATTCGATCTCGGCCTGGGCGATGCCAGCCGCTCGGGCGTCTACGAAGTGCACGCCGGCGACCTGCCGGCGCTGGCGGCCGCGGCGCGCGATGCCGGCCTGCTGGTGCGGCGGATCGACCTGGACGGCTGCCGCGACAAGCAGGGCCTGCTGCTGCGGCTGGCCACGGTGCTGGACCTGCCGTCGGGCATCGGCCGCAACTGGGATGGGCTGTCGGATGCGCTGCGCGACCTGTCCTGGCTGCCGGCCCCCGGCTACGCGCTGCTGTTCGAAGCGGCGGACCAGCTGCATGCGCTGCGGCCGCAGGACAGCCAGACCCTGCTGGACATCCTGGACGAGGCCGCGCAGTGGTGGATGCAGGACGACGTCCCGTTCCACGCGTTCATGGCGACCGGTACGGAATGAATCGCCCGCCACGACGGCATGGCCCGCGCACCATGGCGGGCCATGCGTGGCGGTCACTCCAGCGTGAACCACTGCACCTCGACCCGCCGGTTGAGGTCGCTGTCCGGCCCTGCAGGCTCTTCCCAGCCACGCCCGACCACCTCGACGCGCGAGCCGTCGATCTTGGGATACTTGCGACGCAGTTCGTCGCTGACGGCCTGCGAGCGCTGGCGCGACAGCTCCATCGCCTTCAACGCCATCGAGCGCACCAGCTGCTGCCCCCCCTGGCGCTCGAACTCGGCCAGGCGCGCGTTGTCGACGTGGCCGCGCAGCACCACCACCGAGCCCGGGCTGACCTGCAGGAAGTTGCGGATCGTCTCCAGGTAGGCGTCGTTCTCCTTCGCCTCGCGGTCCAGCTGCGCGGAGTTGGGCAGGAAGTAGAAGCGGATGTCCTTGCTCAGCAGCGCGTCGCCTTCCAGTGCGATGTTGGCGCCGCCGGTGCGGATCGGCGCGATCGCGATCTGCTGGTCGGCGAAGCGGCCCTCGCCCTTCAGCGCCTGCAGCGCCTTGAGATCGACGAAGCGGGCCGGATCGGCGGGATTGCGGATCAGGCTGCCGTAGGCCAGCACCGAGGACTGGAAGATGCCCTGGAACGAGCCGGCCGCGTCGATCGTGCCCTCGAAGAACGCCAGGTTCTCCGGCAGGTTGGACAGGTGCACCTTGGACAGCTCGGTGCGGGTATCGCCCTCGTTCCAGCCGAACGCGCGACCGATCGTGCCCAGGTGCGGCTCGGCGTTCTCGCGGACCAGGCGGTTGCCTTCCAGCAGGCCGTGGACCAGGCCCTTGACCTGCTCCGGATGCGCTTCGGCATAGCCCTTGTTGACCAGCAGCAGGTCGGCCACGATCAGCAGGTTGCGGTTGGAGACCAGCGACTTGGCGCGGCCGCCGGAACCGGCGATCACCTCGTCGGTGCGCGGCGCCCAGCCGACGCAGCCGTTCAGGCGCGGCGCGCGCGCTTCCAGCTCGACCGCGTACGCGTCGCAGGCGACGAACGCGTCCTCGTAGAACACCAGACCCAGTTCGTTGGCACCGGGCCGGGCTTCCAGGTCGCGCAGCACCTTGACCGGCACCCCGGCCTCGCTGGCCAGGTAGCGGATGAAGAACTCGCTTTCGTTGAACTGCGAGGCGGCCAGCACCTTGCCCTTGAGCTGGTTGATGCTGGTGATGCCGGTGTCGACCACGACCATGTCGGCGCCGCGCGAGAACCCGATCTGCGCCGGCACCGCGACCTCGAACTGGCGGCCGAGCACGGCCAGCGTGTCGGCGGTGGTCACCGACGCGGCGACGCGGCCGTTGTTGAGCTTGGACCAGCCCTCCTCCTCGCTCAGCGTCAGCCGCACCTGGAAGCCGTACTCGCGGGCGAAGAACGAATCCGGATTCGGCTCGAGGCCGCCGTTGGCGACGATCAGGCCGGCGTAGCCGGCGTACTCGCTGATGTCGACATCGACGATGCCGTCCTTCGGCTGGTAGGCCGCCGCACGGTCCAGCGTCGGCGCGCCGGTGACCGGTTCGATCGGTTCGGGCGCCTCGCCGCTGCCTGCGCGCGCGGCGCTGGACGAGGCGATGGCCTTGTCGCCGCCTTCACCGCCCACATCCCGCCCGATCAGCCACACGCCCAGCGCGATCAGACCGGCGACCAGCACCAGGGTGACCAGCAGCCCGCTCTTGCGGCTGCCGCCCGACGGAGACGTGTTTCGGCTCATTTCAAGTTCCTTCCTTGATGGCGTTGGGGCGATCGCCGCCGTGCAGCACGCGCCGCGGCAGACGTCGTGTATCGAAGGTGTCCAGCGCGCCCAGCAGGTCGCGCTGGCCGGACAGCCAGCGGCTAGCCTCGTTGTAGGACGCGGCCAGTGCATCGAGCGAGGTGCCGATGCGCTCCTCGTCGGTGGCCAGCAGCGCCTGTTCGTGGATCAGCGCGACCTGCTGGTCGATGCGTTCGAGTTCGGATTCCACGTGCTCCAGCCGGCGCGTGGCATCGCCGTGCGCGGCCTGCCGCGCCTCGATCACCTGCAGCTGCTGCTCCAGGCTGCGGCGCAGCTCGGCGCTGGCATCCTCGCGCTCCAGCCGCTGCCCGATCTGGGTCTGCTGCTGGCGCAGCGATTCGCGGTCGGCGCGCGCGTTCTCGACCACGCGCGCGATGGTCTGCCGCGCGACCAGCAGACGCAGGTGCAGCCAGACCAGCTGCTCGACGCTGTCCACGTGCGAGGCCATCACCGGCGAGCGCTCCAGCGTGCGCACGATCTCGGTCGCGCGCGCTTCCAGCCGCTCCTGCCTGCGTCGCGCCTGCGCCGCCAGCTGGCCGAGCATCGTCTGGTACTCGCGCTCGGCCGGATCCTCGGCCACGGGTTCACCCGCATCGACCACCGCGCGAAAACGCGGGTTGCTCGACAGCCACGCGAGATAGGCCACTTCCAGCCCCAGCCCGACCAGCAGGAAGCCCGGACTCAGCGCCCAGCCGAGCATGCCGACCGCGGCCAGGCCCAGCCAGTTCGGCGGGATCGGCATGCCCAGCGGCCGCGCATTGAACGCCGCACGCAGGTAGCGCAGCGCGCTCATGCGCCGGCTCCGGCGTCGCCCAGATGCCGCAGCGACGGCGGCACGAACTGCATGTGACTGGCCTCGCGCACCGCGATGCGCATCTGGAACTCCATCACGTCCGCCGGCACCGGCGGCTGGTAGCCGTCGAGGCTGGCGCGCAGCGCCTCGAGCGCCGACATCGGCCCGGTCTTCGCGCGCCGGTAGACGGTCACCGCCAGCGCCTCGGCCGCACCCGGGGTCAGCAGCAACGGCAATGGCAGCGCGCGCAGCGCCTCGGCATCGATCTGCAGGTCGAAGCGGCGCAGCAGCGCGCCCAGCAGCAGCGCACTTTCCTCGATGCTCGTGGTCGGCAATAGCGGGATCTTGATGTCGACCCGGCCGGGCCGCTTCAGGTCGACCTCGATCAGGTCGGGGCGCGACGAAGCCAGCAGCCACATCACCCGGCCGCGGTTGTCGCTGCGGCTCATCTCCTGCGCGATCATCGAATAGATGCGCCCGGACAGGCCGCTGTCGCCACTGCCGGCATCGCGCCGGCCCAGGGTCTGGTCGGCCTCGTCGATGAACACCATGCAGCGGCCCAGCGCCCGGATCAGCCGGAAGATCTTCTCCAGGTTACCCTCGCTGGAACCGACCCAGCGGTCCCGGAAGTTCTTCAGTTTCAGCACCGGCACGCCGGCCTCGCCAGCCAGGCATTCGACAAGGAAGGTCTTGCCGGTGCCGACCGGGCCGCCGAGCAGGTAACCCATCGGCAGCGCGCGCAGGTCCGAACCGCGCCACAGCGCGATGTCCTGGCGCAGCCATTGCTTCAGCGCGTCCTGGCCGTGGTAGTCGTCCAGCGTGCGGCGCGAGTCGATGAACTCGACCAGCTCGCCGGCGTCCTCTTCGACCAGCCGCTTCTTGATCCCGCTCCAGTCCGATGGCGCCAGCTCGAGGCCCTGGTGCGCACGGGTGCGGACCAGGCTCTGCAACGCGCTGACGCCGACGCCGGACAGCGCGGCGGCGATCTCGACATCGCCCTGCCCGGCCGGAAACGCCTGCGGATGATCGATGCGCAGCTGCGCCAGCACCTGCTCCAGCATCGGCGCTTCCGGCAGCGGCACGCGGATCTTCGCCGCGCGCGGATTCGATGCGATGCGCTGGTCCAGATCGGCCAGGTTGTCGGCGATCAGGATGCTGGCGAAGCTCAGTTCGGTAAACGGCGGTTCCGACGCCCAGTCGCGCACCTGGCTGGCCAGGCTGGCCGCATCGAAGCCTGCGCCCGACGCGGCCGGCAGCACCTGGTCGGCGCCGCGCAGCAGGCAGGCCACGTGCAGCGGCGTGGCCCGCCCCATCGCGACCAGGTTGGCGTGGTAACGCAGCCATCGTCCGAGCAGTTCGACCGCCGCCTGCGGATCGCGCGGCAGCGGGCCGAGGTCCCTGGTCGCCGGCCACTCATGGAAGCGTTCGGCGCCGCGCAGCAGCTGCAGGCCGTTGCCGGGGTCGTAGACGAAGACCAGATCGAAGCCGCCCAGCAAACGCGCATCCAGATAGCGCACCAGCCCGGTCAGGCGGCCGTCCAGCGGGAAGCGGTCGCCGACGTTGCCGTACAGCACGAACTGGCCGTGCGCACCGCTCTCGTAGGCCAGCCGCAGTTCGTCCAGCCACGCAGGCGTGGAATCGGAGATGCTCATGCCGTGCCGCCGCGTGCGGCGCTCAGCTTTCGCTGTCGCTGGCGCGGGCCGGCGTGGCCGCCCCCATCGTGCGCGGTGCCGGTGCGGCCTCGGCCGTGCCCAGACTGATGCCCTCGCTGGCGGCGAAGTCGGCCAGGGCCTGGTCGGCCAGCGCCTTCATCTCGGCTTCCTTCAGGTTGACCTCGCCCATGTCCAGCGAATCGCGGGCGACACGGGCGCGGCCGGCGGCGCGGGTGCGCTCTTCCTCGACCATCTCGTGCAGCCGGTTGAGCGTGTCGCCCGAGCCACCGATCTGGCCGATCATGCCCGAGGCCATTTCGCTCATCTCGGCTACGGCCTGCTTCATCCGCATGTCGTTGATCGCGCCCTTCAGGCTCTCGATCTTGGCGCGGGCCGCGGCCACCGCCACGTCGCGGGCCTTGACCAGATCCTGGTAGGTGGCCTCGGCCTGCTCCAGCTGGCGGCGGTTCTCTTCCAGTTCGCGGGCGATGGTCTGCAGGCGCAGCGCGTACTGGCCGGCGGAGTCGGTGTTGCCGGCGCGCAGGTGCGCGGTGGTCTTCGCGCGCAGGTCGCGCTCCTCGGCCTCGAGCTTGCGCACCTGGCTCATCAGGCGCTCGGCCAGGCCGGCGTGCGAGGCCAGTCCCTGGTTGTAGCCGGCGATCTGCTTGCGCAGATTCTCCTGTTCCAGCTCCAGCAGCGCCTCGGGATTGCGGCGTTCGAGATCCTTGACGAACAACGCGAGGAAACCCCGGAAGACATTGGCCAGGCGCTTGAACATTGACGGTTCCTCGAACGTTGTCGGAGCAGGCGACGCGCCGGACTCCCCGGGCGCGCGCGACGACCATCCAGGCCGCTCGCCGCATTTAAGCAAAAAACGCCGGTCCCGGCCCAGCGCGATGCGTCCCACGGCCCTGCTTCCGTGATGCCACGCACCGAACGCGCGTGTCAGGACCGCGCCGGTGCGGCAGCGAGCGCGACCGATCGTGCCGCGCCGCGGCGCAGCGAGCGCCGGTTACATCATCTTCGACGCCACCTGCCTTCATGCCCGGCAGGCGCATCCGGTCGAACCGCGACGCCAGGGCGCGCGGTCGTCGCGAGCGAGGCCGCTCAGCCGTCCAGTTCGGACCAGCGCGCGTAGGCCGCGTCCAGCCCGGCCTGCGCGGCCGCCATGCGCTGGGTATGCGCGGTCACCTGCCCGGTATCCTGCTGGTAGAACCCGGCATCGGCCATCGCCGCCGCAAGCGCGGCCAGCTCGGCCTCGAGCGCTTCGATACGACCGGGCAGCTGCTCCAGTTCGCGCGCATCCTTGTAGCTGAGTTTGCGCTTCGGTGCAGCCTCCACGGCCGGTGCAGGCGCAGCGGCCGCCACTGGCGTGGTCGCAGCGGCCGTGGCGGAAGCCTTGGCCACCTGCATGCCACTGACCGGCACCGACGGACGCTGCCGCACCCAGTCGGTGTATCCGCCGACGTACTCGCCGATCCGCCCCTCGCCCTCCATCACCATCGTCGAGGTGACCACGTTGTCGATGAAGTCGCGGTCGTGGCTGACCAGCAGCAGGGTACCGGTGTACTCGCCGAGCAGTTCTTCCAGCAGCTCCAGCGTCTCCACGTCCAGGTCGTTGGTGGGTTCGTCCATCACCAGCAGGTTGGACGGCTGCGCGAACAGCTTGGCCAGCAGCAGGCGGTTGCGCTCGCCGCCGGACAGGCGGGTGATCGGCGCGCGCGCGCGTTCCGGGGTGAACAGGAAGTCCTGCAGGTAGGCATGCACATGCTTGCGCTTGCCGTTGATGTCGAGGAAGTCCGCGCCTTCGGCCACGTTCTCGATCGCGCTCCAGTCCTCGCGCAGCGTCGAGCGGTACTGGTCGAAATAGGCGATCTGCAGGTTGGTGCCCAGGCGGATCTCGCCGGACTGCGGCTGCAGGTCGCCCAGCAGCAGCTTCAGCAGCGTGGTCTTGCCGCTGCCGTTGGGGCCGATCAGGCCGATCCGGTCGCCGCGCAGGATCACCGTGGAGAAATCGTCGACCATCCGGCGCGCACCGAACGAGAACGACACGTCCTTGACGTCGATGACCTTCTTGCCCGAATTCTCGCCCTGGGCCGCTTCCATCCGCACGTTGCCGCCCAGCTCGCGACGCTGGCCGCGTTCGCTGCGCATCGCCTTCAGGCGGCGCACGCGGCCTTCGTCGCGGGTGCGGCGGGCCTTGATGCCCTGCCGGATCCAGACTTCTTCCTGCGCGAGCAGCTTGTCGAAGCGCGCGTTCTCCTGCGCCTCGGCATTGAGCCGCTCCTCGCGACGGCGCTCGTAGTTGGCCCAGTCGCCGGGCCAGCTGCTGACCTGGCCACGGTCGATCTCGACGATGCGGGTGGCCAGCGCGCGCAGGAAGCGGCGGTCGTGGGTGACGAACAGCACGCTGCCGGCCCAGCCCTTCAAGAAGCCCTCGAGCCAGTCGATCGCCTCGATGTCCAGGTGGTTGGTCGGTTCGTCCAGCAGCAGCAGGTCCGGCGCCGACACCAGCGCGCGGGCCAGCAGCACGCGCCGCTTCATGCCGCCGGACAGGCGCGCGAACTCGGCCTCGCCATCCAGTTCCAGCTTGGTCAGGGTCTCGGCCACGCGCTGGTCCAGCGCCCAGCCGTCGGCGGCGTCGATCTTCGCCTGCACCTTGCCCATCGCGTCGCCGTCGAACTCTTCGGCGTGGCTCAGGTGGTGGAACTCGGCCAGCCACTGGCCCAGCTCGCCCAGGCCGCCGGCCACGACGTCGAACACGCTGCCGCCGGTGCCCTGCGGCACCTCCTGCTCGAGCCGGGCGATGCGTACGCCCGGCTGCACGCGCGCTTCGCCGTCGTCGGGCTTGAGCTCGCCGGCGATCAGTTTCATCAAGGTGGATTTGCCGGCGCCGTTGCGGCCGATCAGGGCGATGCGTTCGCCGCGCTCGATCGACAGGTCGACTTTTTCCAGCAACAACGGGCCGCCGACACTGTAGTCGACGTTCTGCAGGGTGATCAGGGACATCTGCGCATTGTACGGGAGCGGCCTGCCGGGCAGCGGCCTCGCAGTCTCCAGACCACGCGGTCTGATCCTGTCGCGCCAGCGCCCCGGTCCCGCGGCACCGGGACGCATGCCCTCGCCCGCGGCGTGCGAAAATGCCGCATGACCGCCTTCACCTCGCTGCCGCTCTCGCCGGCACTCGCTCCCGGCATCGATGCCCTGGGCTATACCACCCTGACCCCGATCCAGGAGCGCAGCCTGCCGCCGATCCTGGAGGGCCGCGACGTGATCGCCCAGGCCCCCACCGGCAGCGGCAAGACCGCCGCGTTCGGCCTGGGCCTGCTGCACCGGCTCGATCCCGGCCTGTCGCGCGCCCAGGCGCTGGTGCTGTGCCCGACCCGCGAACTGGCCGACCAGGTCGGCAAGCAGCTGCGCCGGCTGGCGACCGGCATCCCGAACATGAAGCTGTCGGTGCTGACCGGCGGCGTCGCGCTGGAGCCGCAGATCGCCTCGCTGCAGGCGCACGATCCGCAGGTCGTGGTCGGCACCCCCGGCCGGATCCAGGAGCTGGCCCGCAAGCGCGTCCTGCATCTGGGCGGCGTGCGCACCCTGGTGCTGGACGAGGCCGACCGCATGCTCGACATGGGCTTCGCCGAGCCGATCACCGAGATCGCCGGCCGCTGCGACAAGCACAGACAGAGTCTGCTGTTCTCGGCCACCTTCCCCGAGGAGATCCGCGAACTGGCCCGGCAGCTGCTGAAGGAGCCGGTCGAGGTCACCGTCGACGGCGCCGACAGTGCGCCGGCAATCGACCACCAGTTCTTCGACGTCGAACCGGCGCACCGGCAGAAGGCCGTGGCCGGGCTGCTGCTGCGCTTCGCCCCGGAATCGGCGGTGGTGTTCTGCAATACCCGCAAGGACGTGGACGAGGTCGCCAACTCGCTGCAGCAGTTCGGCTTCTCCGCGCTGGCGCTGCACGGCGAGCTCGAGCAGCGCGACCGCGACGAGGTGCTGGTGCGCTTCGCCAACCGCAGCTGCAACGTGCTGGTCGCCAGCGACGTGGCCGCACGCGGGCTGGACGTCGAGGACATCGATGCGGTGGTCAACTACGAACTGCCGACCGACGTGGCGACCTATCGCCATCGCACCGGCCGCACGGCCCGGGCCGGCAAGACCGGCAGCGCGCTGAGCCTGATCGCTTCGCGCGAGCTGCCGCGCGCGCAGGCGGTGGAGGCCGAACTCGGCCACAGCGTGCGCCGCTCCAACTCGCCGCTGGCCACCGGCCGCCCGGCGCAGCCGCCGGCCGCGGCGATGACCACGCTGCGCATCGACGGCGGCAAGACCGACAAGCTGCGTCCGGGCGACATCCTCGGCGCGCTGACCGGCGAGGCCGGGCTGTCCGGCGCGGCGATCGGCAAGATCGCGATCTTCCCCACCCGCTCCTACGTCGCCATCGCCCGCCAGCATGTCGCCAGGGCGCTGGCCCAGCTGGAAGCCGGAAAGATCAAGGGCCGCCGCTTCCGCGTGCGCAGGCTCTGAGCGTCGTACGCGGCTGATGCAGCGGATGCGCGGGCCGGATGGTCCGCGCACCGCGGATGAAGCGGCTCCTCATGCGGGCAGCGCCTCGGCTGGCTCCATGCACGACGCCATTGCCGATGCTCGGCTTCAGCGCGGATCGGCCGATGCATCGCGGTCGATCAGGACGACGCATCCGTTGCGCTCGACAGCGCGACGTTCCCGACGACAACGGGCCACGACTGCTGGACCCCGGCACCAACCGCCGTCAGGCAGCAGGATGCACACGGTGCGCCGCGCCAGCTTCCACGTGGCGTCCGCAATCAATCCAAGCCGTCGATCAGAGGCCAGGCGCTTCATCCATGCCTGGCCCGGATGCAGCTCAGAGCGCCAGCAGCGCCTGCAGCGGCATCGGCGACACCCAGCGCGTGCGCCCGGCCAGTGCCGGTAGTTCGACCAGCACCGCCGCACCGGCCAGTTCCGCGCCTTGGCGCTGCAGCAACGCCGCAGCCGCGGCCAGCGTGCCGCCAGTGGCCAGCACGTCATCGACCAGCAGTACGCGCGCACCCGGCGGAAGCGCATCGGCCTGCACCTGCAGGCGATCGCTGCCGTACTCCAGCGCGTAGCTTTCTTCCAACACAGCGCCAGGCAGCTTGCCCGGCTTGCGCACCGGCACGAAGCCGACCTCCAGCTCGCGCGCCAGCGCGGCGCCGAGAATGAAGCCGCGCGACTCGATCCCGGCCACCGCCACCAGGCCCGCGTCGCGCCACGGCGCCGCCAGTTCGGCCAGCATCAGGCCGAATGCGACCGGGTCGGCCAGCAGCGGCGAGAAATCGCGGAAAGTGACGCCCGGTTTCGGGAAATCGGCCACGTCGCGAACGAGCTGGGACCAGTGGGGCGTGGAAACGGATTCGGGCATGACGGCGCTTCGGCGTGGGGCCGGCCATTCTAGCCGGGAGCCACTGCCGGTCCGCCCGCACGTCCCCGCGATACGCCGCTCACGTGCACCAAGAGGCTCCCGGAGCCGCGTCGGACACGAATGCAAGCGCGGGATCTGGATCTCGCCGATGAACGAAGACGCGACGCGGTGTGCGCCGCGCTGATCCTCGCGGGTTCCGGGCCGGGCGCATCGCGCCGTCGGGTCGCGCGGGTCACGGTGGGGGCGCCAGCGCACGGACAGTCACCCGCCCAGCGGACGCGTCGGGGCAACGCGTCCGCTGGACGCACGTATGAGTGAGTGTCCTGCCCGCGGGCGGTGCCGCGCAACAGACGCGCTCAGCGGATCTGCAGCGTGCCCTGGTCGGACATCGTGCCCGGGTCTTCCTTCATCGCCGCCATCAGGAAGTACAGCGCCTTGCCCAGCACCGTGCCGGGGCCGTCCCAGTACTCGGCGCTCTCGGCCTGCACCCGGATCAGGACCAGGTTCGGGTCATCCTTGCCGCCGGGGAAGAAGATCTTCATCGCCGGCGACCACAGTTCGTCGATCTTCGCCTGGTCGCGCACGATGCTGGCGGTGCCGGACACCGAAACGTAGGTGTTCCTGCCGCGCGAGCCGTAGGCCACGTTGACCCGCGGATCGGCCTGGATCTCGCGCACCTTCTCGCTGTCGGCGCCTGTGGCGAACCACAGGTCGCCGTCGAACTCGACGTCCTGGGTGCCCAGCGGCCGGCTGACCAGCTTTCCATCGGCCTGGCGCGTGGTGAGCATCGCGACTTCGACGTCCTTGATCATCTCGCGCAGGGCGGCGATGGCCTCGTGGCGGTCGGGGTGGTGGGGGGGCTGCTGCATCTGAGACTCCGCGGGATCGAATGAGGACTCGATTCAAGCCGGATCACGGAGAAAACCCGGTGAACGCTGGATCACGCCGGCGTGAGCGCGCTGCAGTCGAGGCGGCGTCGGCCGTCATCAGCCCAGCCGTCATCAGCCACGCAGCGGAGCGGAATGTCCGAAGGGCCGCGAGTTGCTTTGCGCGGAGGTCCGGGCTGCCTGGCCCGACTGACCGGGCGTTCCAGCGGCTGGGCAGGCATGGGCGAGTTGATGGCCTCTCCCGCTCTCGGGTGCCTTGATCACGATGCCTGCAGCCCGGCACCTGCCGCGGGCACCCGCGCACCCTGTGCCGTCGCGCCGGATTGCACAGCCGTCATCCAGCGCTGGTGTCGCGCGGCGGCATGACGTCCATGGCCGCCAGCAGGCGCGAGCATGGCCGCCAGCAGGCGCGAGTCGATCCGGAGAACAGCGCCAGCAGACCGACGCAGCCTTGGACCGATGCCAGTGATCCCGATCTCATCCAGTGCGACTGGCGCGCAAGCATGCGAAGGAAAGACAGCGCCACGGCCGCGCGCATGGGCGTGGGTGCGGCAACCGTCCCTGCTCCGCCGCGGGACCGGGTCGTGCGCCGTCAGCCGACGGCATGGTCATCAGGAGCTGCAGGACAGCGCCGAGCACCCGGCGCGCTGCAGCGCCCAGTCCGGCCGGCGCACGGCGTAGGCCTCGCGACCGGGCTGGTCGTCGTAGGGCAGCCGCAGCACGTCCATCAACGTGTGCAGCTCCGCCAGATCGCCCTGCTCGGCCCGGTCGATGGCCTGCTGGGCCAGCCAGTTGCGCGGCACGTAGCGCGGGTTGGCCAGGCGCATGCGCTCGCGCCCGGCCTGCGGCGACAGCGGATCGGCCAGGCGCCGGGCGGCATGCCGCGCCAGCCAATCCTGCAGCCGGGCATCGACCGCGGCGCGGCGGTGCGGGTCGTAGAACGCATGCTCCAAGGGCGCGGCCGACGGCGCCTGCGGGTCGACGTCGAGCAGACCGCGGAAGAACAGCGTCATGTCGACCATGCCGTCCTGCAGCAGTTCATGCAGATCTGCCATCAGTGCCAGCGTGCCGGCATCGGCGACCGACAGCCCGAGCTTGCGCGCGGCGGTCTCGCATTCGGCCTCGTCCCAGGCCGCCTGGAAGCGCTCCAGGCCTTCCTGCAGCGGCGCGACATCCTCGAACAGCGGCGCCAGCGCCTGGGCCAGCCGGGTCAGGTTCCAGCCGGCGATGCGCGACTGCCAGCCGAAGCGGTAGCGCCTGCCCTGGGCGTCGGTGGTGTTCGGCGTCCAGTCCGGGTCGTAGTCCTCGACCCAGCCATACGGGCCGTAATCGATGGTCAGGCCGAGGATCGACAGGTTGTCGGTGTTCATCACCCCGTGCACGAAGCCCACCCGCATCCACTCGGCGACCAGCCGCGCGGTGCGCTCGCAGACCTGGCCGAACCACTCGCCGTAGTCGGGACCGGCGGGCAGGTCCAGCGCCGGGTAGTGGTGGCGGATGGTGTAGTCGGCCAGCTGCCGCAGCAGGGCGACATCGCCGCGGGAGGTCGGCAGCTCGTAACTGCCGAAACGCAGGAAGCTGGGCGCCATCCGGCACACGACAGCGCCGGGCTCGGGCCGGGCGCGGCCGTCGTAGAACATGTCGCGCACCACCGCCTCGCCGGTACCGACCAGGCTCAGCGCCCGCGTGGTCGGCACGCCCAGGTGATGCATCGCCTCGCTGCAGACGAACTCGCGCAGCGACGAGCGCAGCACCGCGCGCCCATCGGCGAAGCGCGAGTACGGGGTGCGTCCGGCGCCCTTGAGCTGCAGTTCCCAGCGCCGGCCGTCGGCGGCAATCGCCTCGCCCAGCGAGATCGCGCGGCCGTCGCCGAGCTGGCCTGCCCAGTTTCCGAACTGGTGCCCGCCGTAGTTGGCTGCCCACGGCGCCATGCCCGGCAGCAGCGCATTGCCGCCGAAGACCCTGGCAAAGTCGGATTCCTCCGCATCGCCCGCATCCAGGCCGATCAGCGACGCCGCGTCCGGCGACCAGGCCAGCAGTCGCGGCGCGGCGACCGGGGTCGGCTCGACCGCCGACCAGGCTGCGCCCAGCACCTCGCGTACCCGCGGGCCGCGCTCGGAATCGCCCGGCAGCTCACGCAGGGCGCTGTTGTCGAATTCGATCTGCATGGCACCCAGATGGGGGCGGCCCGGCGCGTTCGCCAGCCACCGCCTGCGGACGGCTCAGCCGGCGGACAGCGACAGCGGGCCGCCCTGCGCCAACGCCCGCTGGTAGGCCGGTCGCGCATGGATCCGCTGCAGGAACCCGGCCAGCTGCGGATGGCCATCCAGCCCGGCACGCACCGCCGCGGCCTCGACCGGAAAGCTCATCTGGATGTCGGCCGCGGTGAAGCGCTCGCCGGCGAACCAGGTGCGCTCGCCCAGCGCCTGTTCCATCCAGCCCAGATGCAGCTTCAGCTGCGGCCCGACGAAACCGCGCATCACCTTGTCGACGATCCCGCGCGCCACCGGCCTGGCGAAGAACGGCATCGGCGCGCTGCGGATGCGGCCGAAGATCAGGCTCATCAGCAGCGGCGGCATCGCCGAGCCCTCGGCGTAGTGCATCCAGTAGCGGTAGCGCAGGCGCTCGTCGGACTGCAGCGGCTGCGGGCCGGGCGAGAACTGGCCGCCGGTGTCGTAACGTTCGACCAGGTATTCGAGGATCGCGCCGGACTCGGCCAGCACCAGCCCATCGTCCTCCAGCACCGGCGACTTGCCCAGCGGATGGATCGTACGCAGCGATGCCGGCGCCAGCAGGGTGCCGGCATCGCGCGCGTACCGCACGATCTGGTACGGCAGTGCCAGCTCCTCGAGCAGCCACAGCACGCGCTGCGACCGGGAGCTTTCAAGATGATGCAGGGTGAGCATGGAGGGTCTCCGGAAGGAAGCCCATGCTAGGGACAATCGGCGGGCGCGGAAACGCCATCGACAGCCCCGCGGATGGCGTGCCGCAGGCACCGCCACCGCAGATCGGGCACCCGCAGCGGCAAGAGACGGATTCCCGCCACTGGCTGAGTGCCCTCCACAACGAAAAACGCCGGAGGCTTGCGCCCCCGGCGTTTCAGGCTGCGACCCGGCCTGGGCCGGTCGCAAGGCGATTACATCGCCTGGACCTGGTCGGCCTGCAGGCCCTTCTGGCCCTGCACGACGATGAAGGAGACCTTCTGGCCTTCTTGCAGCGACTTGAAGCCGTTGCCCTGGATCGAACGGAAATGCACGAACAGGTCGGCGCCGCTCTCCGGGGTGATGAAGCCGAAGCCCTTGGCATCGTTGAACCACTTGACGGTACCGGTCTGACGATCGGACATGTTTGCTAACTCCTCAACTTTGAAATGGAAAACCGACCACGGAACCCCCGTGGCGGTACTGGGTTGCAGGTGTTAGGCAAAGCGGAACGATGTAGCTGATCGTCAGATCGACTGCACCAGGCCACGATTCACGGTGACCCATGCGAACACAGTGGGCGCACCATACCCGGATTTCCGCGGAATAGCGAGTCCCCCCGTCAAAGTTCCGCCGGCCCCGCCCGCCAGGCCTCCGCGGCGATCCGGTAGGACGCCAGCCGCGCGGCATGGTCGTGGATGTTGGCGACCACGATCAGCTCGTCCGGACGATGCCGGGAGGCGAAATCGGCCAGCCCACGCGCGACCGTCGCCGGACCGCCGACCACGCTGCAGGCGAGCGCCCGCTCCACCCCTGCCCGCTCCTCCGGCGACCAGTAGGCCTCGATGTCGTCGATCGGCGGCGGGATCAGGCCTGGCCGGCCGCGGCGCAGGTTGACGAAGGCCTGCTGGGCGGTGGTGAACAGGCGCCTGGCCTCGGCATCGGTGTCGGCGGCGATCACGTTCACCGCCAGCATCGCGTAGGGCTGCCTGAGATGCTCGGACGGGCGGAAATCGCGGTGATAGAGCATCAGCGCCTGGTCCATCGCATCGGGCGCGAAGTGCGAGGCGAACGCGAACGGCAGGCCCAGCGCGGCGGCCAGCTGGGCCCCGAACAGGCTGGAGCCGAGGATCCACACCGGCACCCGCAGCCCGCCGCCCGGGACCGCCTGCACCAGCTGGCCCGGCTGGACCGGGGCGAAGTAATGCAGCAGCTCGCGCACGTCCTGCGGGAAGGTGTCGGCGCTGTCGGCATAGCGGCGCAGCGCCCGCATCGTCGCGTGGTCGGTGCCGGGCGCACGGCCCAGACCCAGGTCGATCCGGTCCGGATGCAGCGCGGCCAGCGTGCCGAACTGCTCGGCCACCTGCAGCGGCGCATGGTTGGGCAGCATGATCCCGCCCGCGCCGACCCGGATCCGGCGGGTGCCGCCGGCGATGTGGCCGATCAGCACCGAGGTCGCGGCGCTGGCGATGCCGGGCATGTTGTGGTGCTCGGCCAGCCAGAACCGGTTGTAGCCGAGCGCCTCGACGTGACGGGCCAGGTCCAGGCTGTTGGCGAACGCGGCAGCGACATCGCTGCCCTCGCAGACGGGGGCCAGGTCGAGGACGGAAAGCGGAATCGATGACACCGGTAAACCTCTAGGCGGTCGGCGCGCGCTCGGGCCGGACCGCCCGGGGCGCGATGTAGGGCCCTTCCCGGACCAGGGTGGCGACGCCATGGCCGCGTTCGGCCAGATACTCCAGCCATTTGCCGAGGAAGGTGTTCATCCGCAGCCGGTGCCCGATCAGTTCGGCGGCAGGCGGATGGAAACCGACCACGTCCTGCCAGCGCCGGCCCACGTAGCAGTGGGTGGTCTCGACCTGCCCGGTGTCGGCATAGACGCGCAGGTAGGCGGAAGGATCGGGCTCGCCGGTCAATGGATCGACCAGATCGTAGGTCAGGCGCAGCTCGACCGTGTAGCGATGGCGCTCCAGCACGTCCAGGCGCAGGTCCAGCCCATCGCCGACCGAGGACACATAGCGCCCTTCGGCCAGGGCCATCGGCGCGAACAGCCGCGAAAGCCGCTGGTGGTTCTCGCCATAAAGACCCATCAGCCAGCCGAAACGGCTGAGCCGGGGGAACCGGGTGTGACGCGGGATCACCTGCTGCATGGGACGATCCTACACACCGCACCGGCGGCACGACAGACGCCTGACGACACGCCCCGTTCCATTCAGCACGCCGTTCAGCCCGGACGGCTGTCAGAGCATCTCACGCTGCAGTCCCAGCGTGCTCAGCACCTTGCTCGAGATCTCCTCGATCGAGGTGTAGGTGGTGCTCAGCGTGGGAATGCGCTCCATGCGGAACATCGTCTCTGCGGCAAGCACCTCGCGCTTGCAGGTCTCCAGCCGCGCATACCGCGAATCGGGCTTGCGCTCCTGCCGGATCTGCTGGAGCCGCACCGGGTCGATGGTCAGGCCGAACAGCTTGCGTCGGTGCGCACGCAGCCGTGGGGGCAGGCGGTCGTCCTCCAGATCCTCGTCGGTCAGCGGGTAGTTGGCCGCACGCACGCCGTAATGCAGCGCCAGATAGACGCAGGTCGGGGTCTTGCCGGCGCGCGACACGCCGACCAGGATCACGTCGGCTTCGTCGTAGTTGATCGCCACGCCGTCGTCGTGGGTCAGCGCGTAGTTCATCGCATTGATGCGGCGATGGTAGGTATCGAAATCGACCATGCCATGCGCCTGCCCCACGCGCGACTGCCTGGGCTCGTTCAGTTCGCGCTCCAGCGGATCGATGAAGGGCGCGAACACGTCGAGCATCAGCGCGCCGCTCTCGGCCAGGATCAGGCTCAGGGCCGGATCCACGCAGGAATTGACCACGATCGGACGCGTGCCATGCAGTTGCCCGGAAGCCACGATCCTGCCGCACGCCTCGCGCGCCTTCTCCGGATCGTCGACGAAGGAAATGCGATCGGTGACGAAGCGGAAGCCGCTGAACTGCGTTAGCAGACTATGGCCGATGGTTTCGGCAGTGATACCGGTGCCATCGGACACGTAGAACACCGGGCGGATGGTCGTGGTTTCGTTCGTCACCATGTCGTCACCATATGTAGCCGTTTTCACGCTTGATATGCCCGGATGCTGGGCTGCATCATAACGGTTCCACATACCTTGGACGCGGCCATCGCCCGGCCGGGCGATGGTCCTACGGAGCATCGCGCTTGAACGACAACATCCTGTGGTTGCACGAACTGCGCCTGGCCGATCTGGCCCGCGTAGGTGGCAAGAATTCGTCGCTGGGCGAGATGATCGGCAACCTGGCCGGGCTCGGCGTCTCGGTTCCCGGCGGTTATGCGACCACGGCGGAGGCATTCAAGGCCTTCATCGCGCACAACGATCTGTCCAAGCGCATCTTCGACAGGCTGGCAACGCTGGACGTCGAGGACGTCGGCGCGCTGACCGCTGCCGGCAAGGAGATCCGCGGCTGGGTCATCGACGCACCGCTGCAGCCCGATCTCGACGCCGACATCCGCGCCGCCTACGCGAAGCTTTCCGCCGACAACGGCGGCGGCGATGTCGCGGTGGCGGTGCGCTCCTCGGCCACCGCCGAGGATCTGCCCGACGCCTCGTTCGCGGGCCAGCAGGAAACCTTCCTCAACGTCACCGGTGCCGACGATGTCGTGCACAAGGTCAAGGAAGTCTTCGCCTCGCTGTACAACGACCGCGCGATCGCCTACCGCGTCCACCACGGCTTCAAGCACGAGGACGTGTTCCTGTCCGCCGGCGTGCAGCTGATGGTGCGCTCGGGTGTGGGCTCCTCCGGTGTGCTGTTCACGCTGGACACCGAATCGGGCTTCCGCGACGTGGTGTTCGTCACCTCTTCGTTCGGCCTGGGCGAGATGGTCGTGCAGGGTGCGGTCAATCCCGACGAGTTCTACGTCTACAAGCCCACGCTGCAGGCCGGCAAGCCGGCGATCCTGCGCCGTTCGCTGGGCAGCAAGGCGATCCGCATGGTCTATTCGGACGTGCCGGGCGAGCGTGTGCGCACCGAGGACACGCCCGCCGAACTGCGCAGCACCTTCTCGATCAGCGATGAAGACGTCGCCGAGCTCTCGCGCCAGGCGCTGACCATCGAAAAGCACTACGGCCGCCCGATGGACATCGAGTGGGCCAAGGACGGGGTGAGCGGCAAGCTGTTCATCGTGCAGGCGCGCCCGGAGACGGTGAAGTCGCGCAGCCATGCCACCCAGATCGAGCGTTTCGCGCTGGGCGACAAGGACGGCAAGGTGCTGGCCGAAGGCCGCGCCGTCGGCGCCAAGATCGGCGCCGGTACCGCGCGCGTGGTGCGCTCGCTGGACGACATGAACCGCGTGCAGCCCGGCGACGTGCTGGTCGCCGACATGACCGACCCCGACTGGGAGCCGGTGATGAAGCGCGCATCGGCCATCGTCACCAACCGCGGCGGCCGCACCTGCCATGCCGCGATCATCGCGCGCGAACTGGGTGTGCCGGCAGTGGTCGGGTCGGGCAACGCGACCGACCTGATCCAGGACGGCCAGGACGTGACGGTCAGCTGCGCCGAGGGCGACACCGGCTTCATCTACGAAGGCAAGCTGGCCTTCGAGCGCACCACCACCGATCTGGGCAACATGCCGCCGGCCCCGCTGAAGATCATGATGAACGTGGCCAACCCGGAGCGTGCCTTCGACTTCGGCCAGCTGCCCAACGCCGGCATCGGTCTGGCCCGTCTGGAAATGATCATCGCCAGCCACATCGGCATCCACCCGAACGCGCTGCTGGAATACGACAGGCAGGACGCCGCCACGAAGAAGAAGATCGACGAGAAGATCGCCGGTTACTCCGATCCGGTGGGCTTCTACGTCGACCGCCTGGCCGAAGGCATCGCCACGCTGACCGCCTCGGTGGCCCCGAACCCGGTGATCGTGCGCCTGTCGGACTTCAAGTCCAACGAGTACGCCAACCTGATCGGCGGCAGCAACTACGAGCCGCATGAAGAGAACCCGATGATCGGCTTCCGCGGCGCCAGTCGTTACGTCGACCCGAGCTTCTCCGAGGCGTTCGCGCTGGAGTGCAAGGCCGTGCTGCGCGTGCGCAACGAGATGGGCCTGGACAACCTGTGGGTGATGATCCCGTTCGTGCGCACCCTGGAAGAAGGCCGCAAGGTCGTCGAGGTGCTGGAACAGAACGGTCTGAAGCAGGGCGAGAACGGCCTGAAGATCATCATGATGTGTGAGGTGCCGTCCAACGCACTGCTCGCCGACGAGTTCCTGGAGATCTTCGACGGCTTCTCGATCGGCTCCAACGACCTGACCCAGCTCAGCCTCGGCCTGGACCGCGATTCGTCGATCGTCGCCCACCTGTTCGACGAGCGGAATCCGGCGGTCAAGAAGCTGCTGTCGATGGCGATCAAGGCCGCGCGTGCCAAGGGCAAGTACGTCGGCATCTGCGGCCAGGGGCCCTCCGACCATCCGGACCTGGCGGAATGGCTGATGCAGGAAGGCATCGAGTCGGTGTCGCTCAACCCCGATACCGTGGTCGATACCTGGCTGCGTCTGGCCAAGACCAAGGCCGCGGGCTGACGACACCACGCCGCCTGCAACGAAAACCCCGCTTCGGCGGGGTTTTTCGTCTGCGGAGCATCCTGCAGGCGCCGATGACGGGGCAGCACATGGCCGCACATCATCGGTCACGCACGTGCTGCGATCGGCACCTGGCGCAAGAGGTGGCGCGATGCGCCCGGCCTCAGTCCCGGCCCGCCGCGATCCTGTCGTAGGCCTCGCGTACCGCGGTCTCGCCGTACGTCTTCTCGAGCCGGCGCACGATGAAATGCCCGCGCGCCACGTCCTGGTAGTAGTCGGTGAACATGGTGTTGAGCGTCGCGCCGGCCGCCGCACCGATCACCGGCACCGCCTGTGCGGCGAACTTCTCGCCGACGACCACGCCGAACCGCGCGGCTACTTTCTCCACCAGCTTGGCCAACAGCTTGCCGGCCTCCTTCGGGGCGACGCCGAGCGTGAGCCCCTGCCCGGTCGCGACCCGGCCGGCGAGTTCGGCCGACAGGTGGCGGACCACGTCGGCAGTGAATCCGCGCGCGAGGTAGTAACCGGTCTCGCTGGCATCGTCGCCGCCGCTGTTGCCGCCCAGCGCGAACACCTCCAGGCACGCCTGGCGCGTGGCGAGGTCGCGCAGGTCGAAGCCTTCGCTGCGGGCCACGTCGGCCACCGCACGCATCATGATCGTGGTCGACACCGGCAGCTCGACCAGCAGCGCAGTGAAGCCGAAGGCACCGCCGACCGCGCCGGTGGTGGCAGCCGCAAGCTTGTGCCAGCGCGGCGAAGCCGCCCGGCCCGGCGTGTTGTCCATGCTCCACAGCGCGGTCTGCACGGCCTTGTGCAGCGCCGCCTCGACCGCGCCGTGGATGCGTCGGGTCACGCCATCGGGCAGGCGCTTGACCGCGAACTCCAGTGGCGCGCCGACCAGGTTGGCCATGCGCGCGGTGATCGTCGGCGCTTCAAGCAGGGCGACGGCGCGCTGCAGGTCGGCTAGGTCGCGCGGATGGGCGTCGATGGCGCGAGGAGGAAGCGTCGGCATCTGCATGGGCCGATCATAGGGCGTTCGCCGCCGTCGACCGATGAACGCCAGATTTCCGCAGGCGCGGCAGCTGCGATCTTGCGGTGGCTGGAGCGGCTCAGCTCCAGTCGAAGGTCAGCAGCACGGTGTCCGACTGCGGCTCGTAGAACAGCATGATCGCGTCCGCCCCGGAATGCTGCCAGGGATAGCCGGACACGCTGGCGATGAAGCGGAACGCAGCGCCGTCCTTCCAGCGCGGAAACACGTCGTCTTCGTCGCGGGTATCGAGCTCAAACGCATCGGGCGGGTCCGGGCAGACCGTCCAGTTGGCATAGCCGGTGGTCCCGCCGAGCTGGTCGAGCAGATGTCCCTCACCGCCCGAACTGCTGCGCTGCGACGGATCGTCATCGTCGGCGAAGGTCAGCACGCCATACCGGGCATAGCGCTGCCGCGACGCCTCGTAGGCGGCCTGCTGGGCGGCGTAGTGGGCCTTGAGTCCGTCACGCAGGCGCATGGCGTCCGCATCGGCGCCAGCGGCGTCCTGTTCGAGCAGGAAATAGCCCTGGCGCCCGAGGAAGCGGTAGCGGCCGTCCCCATCGCGACGGAACGCCAGCCAGTTCTCGCGCGCATGCCGGTCGTGGAATGCGGTGCTGTGGTCGCCGACGTAGCCCTCGTGAGGCTCCAGCGGGTTCAGCAGGTGCAGCCAGCCCTGCCACGACGGCTCGATCGCGGCCAGGTCGATCGAAACCAGCGGATGCAGGTGCCGGGCCAGCCAGGCCTGGTCGTCGGCGAAAACCTCGCCGGCATCGGGAAACGGACGCAGGCGTGGATCGGGATTCCTGATGTCGACGTCCATGCCGCTCAACTCCTACTCGGCGGCAAGCCGGGCGATGTGCTGGCGGTAGTAGCGCAGTTCGTCGATCGAGTCGTGCACGTCGCTCAGTGCGGTGTGCGAGGACTGCTTGCGCACCCCGGCCAGCACGTCCGGCGCCCAGCGGCGCGCCAGTTCCTTGATCGTGGACACGTCGAGGTTTCGGTAGTGGAAGTACTTCTCCAGCCGCGGCATCAGCCGGTGCAGGAAGCGCCGGTCCTGGCAGATCGAATTGCCCGACATCGGCGAGGTCGCGGCCGGAACCCAGTCCTGCAGGAAGGCGACGGTGCGCGCCTCGGCCTGGGCCAGGGTGACGTCACTGGCCACCACCCGCTCCCACAGGCCCGAACGGCGGTGCTGGTTGCGGTTCCACTCGTCCATCGCCTCCAGCGTCTCCAGCGCATGGCCGATCGCCAGCTCAGGGCCTTCGGCGAGCACGTTGAGCTGCGCATCGGTCACCACCGTGGCGATCTCCAGGATGGAATCGCGGTCGGTATCCAGACCGGTCATCTCGAGGTCGATCCAGATCAGCCGGTCCTGGCCGGTGGAGGCTGCGCGCATGCGTGTGTGTCCTGTGCGTTGGAGTGCACGGCAGCGTGCTTGCCAGCCGCGCGCGGGCTGGCATGATAACGCAGGACCCACCACCCGCCGGCCGATGAACCCGATGACCAGCCACTATGCCGTGCTCACCGCGATGCTGGCCCCGGCGTTCTTCCTGACCGCCACCGCCTCGCTGCTGCTGTCGGCCAACAACCGCCTGTCGCGCATCATCGATCGCGCCCGTGGCCTGCTGCGCGAACTTCCGGACGCCGGCGACGAGGTGGAGCGCGCGCTGTACGAACAGCGCATCGCGCTGCAGCGTCGCCGCAGCCTGATCGTGATGCGCGCCGGCCAGCTCCTGTACGCGGCGATCTGCTTCTTCGTGGGCACCAGCCTGGCCGTGGCCGCCGACTCGGTGCTCGACCACAGGCTCGGCATGACACCGACGGTCCTTGCGGGTTTCGGCGTGCTGGCAATGCTGGTGGCCAGCCTGCTGCTGGCGCACGAATCCTCGCTCGCGGTCACCGCGATCAACGAAGAGATGGACCACCGCCACGTGCCACGCGCGAAGGCGTGAGCAGGCGCGGTCAGGGCAGCGGCGGGCGGCCGCGCTTGGCACGGAAGTAGTTGGTCAGGCGCCGCCCGGCCTCGTCGCCGAGGATGCCGCCGGTGACCGCGATGCGATGGTTGTGGCGCGGATCGCCCATCAGGTCGAACACGCTGCCGCAGGCACCGGTCTTCGGATCGGTCGCCGCATAGACCACACGCGCCACACGGGCATGCACCAGCGCCATCGCGCACATCGCGCAGGGCTCCAGGGTCACGTACAGGGTGGCCCCCACCAGCCGATGGTTGCCCAGCGCCCTGCCCGCCTCGCGCATCGCCACGATCTCGGCATGCGCGCTGGGATCATGGTCGACGATGTTGCGGTTCCAGCCCTCGCCCAGCAGCCGGCCATCCGCACCGACCAGCAGCGCGCCGACCGGGATCTCGTCGAACTCGCGCTGCGCGCGTTCGGCCAGCGCCAGCGCATGCCGCATCCAGCGCAGGTCGTCGTCGCTGCACGGCGGCACCGGGACGGCGGCAGCCGTGTCCGCAGGGGTGTTTCCGTGTGTCATCGCCGCACTCACCAGCGCTGGTGCACGTACGGACGGATGTCGGCGTCGTAGATCGCCCGCATCGCCGCCATCCGCGCATCGTCCAGCGCCGGCAGCCCCGCCGCGGCGATGTTGGCCAGGGCCTGCTGCCGGTTGCGGGCGCCGGGAATCACCACGCTGACCGCCTCGTCCATCAGGATCCAGCGCAGTGCCAGCTGCGCCAGCGTGGTCCCGCCGGGCACCAGCGGACGCAGCTTCTCCACCGCGGCAAGACCGATCTCGTACGGCACGCCGGCGAAGGTCTCGCCGACATCGAAGGCCTCGCCGTTGCGATTGAACCGGCGATGGTCGTTGGCTTCGAACTGCGTGCCGGCGTCGAACTTGCCGCTGAGCAGGCCGCTGGCCAGCGGCACGCGCACGATCACCGCCACGCCACGCTGCTGCGCCTGCCGGAAGAACAGCTCGGCCGGGCGCTGCCGGAACAGGTTGTAGATGATCTGGACGCTGGCCACGCCCGGGTACTCGATCGCCTTGACCGCTTCTTCCACGCGCTCGACGCTGACCCCGTACGCGGCGACGGCGCCACGCTCGACCAGCCGCTCCATCCGCTCGAACAGCTCAGGGTGGTAGTACGCATCGGTCGGAGGACAATGCAGCTGGAGCAGGTCGAGCGTGTCGACCTCGAGGTTGCGCCGGCTGCGGTCGATCCAGGCCTGAAGGTTTCCCTCGCTGTATCCGGCTACGTCCTGGACCGGCAGCCGGCGTCCGGCCTTGGTCGCGACGAACGGACGCGGGCCGCCGCGCTCGCGCAGCACGCGCGCGATCAGGCGCTCGGAGTGGCCGTCGCCGTACACATCGGCGGTATCGATGAAGTCGAGCCCGGCGTCCAGTGCGGCATGCAGGGCGGCGATCGACGCACCGTCGTCCACCTGCCCCCACGCATCGCCGATGGCCCAGGCACCGAAGCCAATCTCGCCGACGGTGCGGCCACTGCGGCCGAAAGGTCTGTGTCGCATGGAATGCTCCGCAGGCTGCGCGCGGCGCCATCGCCGCGGCCGCCAAGGATACTCCTGCATGCCGGCAGGCCGCGCATGAACCGCGCCTGCCATCCGCGTCCGAGCCTGCACGCGTCGCTAACACCCGCGCGCCTGTGCCGCGACATCATCCGGTGCAACGCGCCAGCGCGCACGACGACGAGGAACCGATGCGACCGCCCCTGCTCCTGCCTTCCGCACTGCTCGCCGCCGGGCTCATGCCCGCAGCCGTCTTCGCCCAGAGCGACCGCGAGGTCGCCGAACGCGCGATCGAGGTCAGTGCCGCCGTCTGCCCCGGCCACTCGGCCGAGCGGACCGGGCCGACCGTCCGCGCCATGCCGGTGGGTGCGCTGCGGGTGCTCGCCCGGCGCGACTTCGTGCTCTGCCCGGACCGGCGCCTGGAAGGCGATGCGGCCGTGGTGTTCTACCCGCAGGCCGGGGTATTCGCATGGAACCCGGACAACGCGGCTTCCGGCAAGGCACTGGTCTCCATCGTCGACACGCTCACCCGCAGCGAGGAATTTCCGGTCCAGACCAGTGTCTGGAACAATGCGGGCAAGCCCCTGCAGCAGCAGGTGGTGCCGGCATTCGAACCGCGCCCGGACGCGCGCCGGTCGCGCTGGTAAGCACCACGGCCGGCGGAAACGGACAGGGCGCCCTTGGGCGCCCTGTCCATTGATCAGCGCGACCGCGCGGTCACTCCCATTCGATCGTCGCCGGCGGCTTGCCGCTGATGTCGTAGACCACGCGCGACACGCCGCGCAGCTCGTTGATGATGCGGTTGGACACCTTGCCGAGGAACTCGTACGGCAGGTGCGCCCAGTGCGCGGTCATGAAGTCGATGGTCTCCACCGCGCGCAGCGCGATCACCCACTCGTAGGCGCGCGCGTCACCGACCACGCCGACCGACTTGACCGGCAGGAACACCGCGAACGCCTGGCTGGTCTTGTCGTACAGGTCCCAGGCGCGCAGTTCCTCGATGAAGATCGCATCGGCGCGGGCCAGCAGCTCGGCGTACTCCGGCTTCACTTCGCCGAGGATGCGCACGCCCAGGCCCGGGCCCGGGAACGGGTGGCGGTAGACCATGGTGCGCGGCAGGCCGAGTTCGACGCCCAGACGCCGCACTTCGTCCTTGAACAGCTCGCGCAGCGGTTCGACCAGACCCAGCTTCATGTGCTCGGGCAGGCCACCGACGTTGTGGTGGCTCTTGATGACGTGCGCCTTGCCGGTCTTGCTGCCGGCCGACTCGATCACGTCCGGATAGATCGTGCCCTGCGCCAGCCACTTGGCGTTCTTCAGCTTGTTCGACTCTTCCTCGAAGATCTCGACGAACAGGTTGCCGATGATCTTGCGCTTGGCTTCCGGGTCGGCCACGCCCTGCAGCGCGGTGAAGTAGCGCTCGGCGGCGTTGACGCGCACGACCTTGACGCCCATGTGCTCGGCGAACATCGCCATCACCTGGTCGCCTTCCTGCCAGCGCAGCAGGCCGGTGTCGACGAACACGCAGGTCAGCTGGTCGCCGATCGCCTTGTGCAGCAGCGCGGCGACCACCGACGAATCGACACCGCCGGACAGGCCGAGGATCACCTCGTCGCTGCCGACCTGCTCGCGCACGCGCGCGATCTGGTCGTCGATGATGTGAGCGGCGGTCCACAGCGTCTGGCAGCCGCAGATCTCGGTGACGAAGCGCTGCAGCAGCGCCTGGCCCTGCTTGGTGTGGGTCACTTCCGGGTGGAACTGCACGCCATACCAGCCGCGTGCGTCGTCGGCGAAGGCCGCGACCGGGATGCGGTCGGTCTTCGCGGTGACGGTGAAGCCCGGCGGCGCCACCGACACGTGGTCGCCATGGCTCATCCACACGTCCAGCCGCGGCGGCGAGCCGGGATGGTCCTTCAGCCCGTCGAACAGGCGGTCCTGCGCGACCAGCGACACCTCGGCGTGGCCGAACTCGCGCTGGTCGGCGGCCTCGGTGTCGCCACCGAGCTGCTTGGCCATCGTCTGCATGCCGTAGCAGATGCCCAGGATCGGCAGGCCGGCATCGAACACCTGCTGCGGCGCGCGCGGCGAGCCGTCGACGGTGGTCGATTCCGGGCCGCCGGACAGGATGATGCCCCTGGCACCGAATGCGGCGATCTCGGCCGGATCGTGGTCCCAGGCCCAGATCTCGCAGTAGACGCCGATCTCGCGGATGCGGCGGGCGATCAGCTGCGTGTACTGCGCGCCGAAATCGAGGATGAGGATCTTGTCGCTGTGGATGTCGGTCATCGCGTAGTAGCCCGGTTGCGCCCGATCCTGGGCGACGTCGTGGTGAAGGATGGATCGATGAGTGCGCGGAATGCCTGGTACTGCCGGACCTGGTCTGGATCGTCTGCCGACCAGTGCACTGCGAGCATGCCCTGATGCTCCCGGCGCGGCGAGGTGGGCGTGCGGCGGTCACCGTCGGTCCAGACCACCACTTCGCTCCGGCCTGGGCCTTCATGCTGTTCCTGGCGCAGGCCGATCAGGGCCTGCGGCCGTCGTGGCGAGGACTCCAGCCAGAGCGTGTGGAGCCGGAATGCGGCGGCGTACTCGGGCCCCTCGCCCCCCAGTTCGGCAACGACCTGGGCAAGGTCGGTAAACGGCGTGGCCGGCGATGCCGGCTCCTCGATGCAGCGTACGCTGACCGAGAAGCCGTTTCCGAGCCCACCGGCACCGGTCAGCTGCCAGTGCAGCTCATCCAGCGCGGCCGGCTGCCACTGGTCGGGAATGCGGAATCGCGCGCCACAGGCCGTGAACATCTGCCCGGGCTGCTGCCCGGCATCGGCGGCGTCTGCCGCGCCGACGGCGCCATCGGTGGACGCCGGTTGCGAGACGACCGGTGCCGTCGCACGGCCCTGCGCGCAACCGCCGGCCAGCAGCGCGGCCGCGACGGTCAGTGTCGCCGCGGCCACCTTCGCCACGCCCGGTCTCATCCGGCGCGGTAGTTCGGCGGTTCTTTGGTGATCTGCACGTCGTGGACGTGGCTTTCGCGCTGGCCGGCACCGGTGATCACCACGAACTTCGGCTTGCTGCGCATCTCCTCGATGGTCGCGCAGCCGACATAGCCCATGGTGGCACGCAGGCCGCCGAGCAGCTGGTGGATCACCGCCGCCAGCGGACCACGCACCGGGACCCGGCCCTCGATGCCTTCCGGCACCAGCTTGTCGGCATCCGAGGCGTCCTGGAAATAGCGGTCCTTGGACCCCTTCTCCATCGCGCCCAGGCTGCCCATGCCGCGGTAGCTCTTGTAGGCGCGGCCCTGGAACAGCTCGACCTCGCCCGGCGCCTCCTCGGTGCCGGCGAACAGGCCACCGGCCATCACCGTCGAGGCACCGGCGGCGATCGCCTTGCCGATGTCGCCCGAGTAGCGGATGCCGCCGTCGGCGATCAGCGGGATGCGGTCCTGCAGCGCCTCGGCGACCATGTCGATCGCGGTGATCTGCGGCACGCCGACGCCGGCGACCACGCGGGTGGTGCAGATCGAGCCGGGGCCCACGCCGACCTTCACCGCGTCGGCGCCGGCGTCGTACAGCGCCAGCGCGGCATCGCCGGTGACGATGTTGCCGCCGATCACCTGCACCTGCGGGAAGTTCTTCTTGACCCAGGCCACGCGGTCGATCACCGCCTGCGAGTGGCCGTGCGCGGTATCGACCACGATCACGTCCACGCCGGCCGCCACCAGGGCTTCCACGCGCAGTTCGGTGTCGCCGCCGACGCCGACCGCCGCGCCGACCAGCAGGCGCGAGGACGCGTCCTTGGCCGCGTTCGGGTTGTCGGTCTTCTTCTGGATGTCCTTGACCGTGATCAGGCCGCGCAGCGCGTAGTCGCCGTTGACCACCAGCACCTTCTCGATGCGGTGCTTGTGCAGCAGCTTGAGGACTTCCTCGTCGGCAGCGCCCTCGTTGACCGTGACCAGGCGGTCCTTCTTGGTCATGATGTGGCGGACCGGATCGTCCAGCTCGGTCTCGAAGCGCATGTCGCGGCGGGTCACGATGCCGGCCAGCTGGCCCGCGTCGTCGACCACCGGCACGCCGGAGATGTTGCGGGCGCGGGTCAAGGCCAGCACTTCGCGGATGGTGGTGTCCGGGCGCACGGTGAACGGGTCGCGGATCACGCCGGACTCGAACTTCTTCACCTTGGCCACTTCGGCCGCCTGCTGCTCGGCGGTCATGTTCTTGTGCAGGATGCCGATGCCGCCGAGCTGGGCCATGGCCACGGCCAGGCGCGCTTCGGTCACCGTGTCCATCGCCGCCGAGACGATCGGCAGGTTGATGCGCAGGTCGCGGGTCAGGCGGGTGCCGAGCGAGACATCCTTCGGCAGCACGGCAGAATGGGCGGGGACGAGCGAGACGTCGTCGTAGGTGAGTGCTTCGGCCTGGATGCGCAGCATCGGCATACCCGTTTGTGGGGAAGCACGACATTATACGCCCGAAGCCGGCCGCGATGCTGCCCACTGGACGGACGCAACATTCCGGTGGCGGGGCCTGACCGCCCCGGCAGGACGTCCGTCCGGCCTGGGGCACGCCGGGAAGCCCGCACCCCACGCCTCAGCGCCGCACCGCCCCCGTCGGCCGACGCGACCGCTCCAGCCTTCCGAACCCGCGCCACAGCAGCCAGGCCGCCCCGGCCAGATACGGCAGGCAGCTCGGGACCCACATCAGCAGGCCGGCCAGCTGCTGGTCGGCCAGCGGTGCCAGCCCCAGCTCGGGAGCGCGCAGGACGTAGACCGCGTACAGCGGGCGCGAGGCGAAGGTCAGCAGCGCGCCGATGAAGCCCATCTGCATCATCACCACGACCAGGGCCACCAGGCCCGGCACCGCCCCGGCCACCGGATCGCGGATCCGCCGCCACAGCGCGCCCCAGAACCAGAGGCCGGCGACCAGGAAGCTGGCGTGCATCGTCCAGTGCAGGACCTCGCCCTCCAGCGCACGCTGCAGCCCGCCCGGGGTATGCCACAGCCACATCGCCGCGCAGTGCGCGATCGTCGCCGGCGCGAGCGCGTCGCCCAGCCAGCGCTGCAGCGGATGCAGCACACGGTGCAGCCGCCGGGACCAGGCGGCCGGCAGCGCGCAGGCCACCACCGCCAGTGGCCGGCCGGCCAACAGCAGCGGCGGCACCAGCGCCAGCAGCACCATGTGCTGGGCCATGTGCGCGGCCAGCGACCATGCACCGAGGGCCCGCAGCGGGCCGGCGGTGACCAGCAGCAACAGCCCGGTTCCGGCGCCGAAGCAGACCACCGCCCCCCTGCCGACACCACGGCCCCACCCTCGCCGCCACAGCCTGCACACGCCGATGCCGTAGAGCACGGCGAGCAGCACCAGCGGCAGCTGCGTCCAGAGCGAGGCGAACCAGCCCACCTGCTCAAGCGGGGTCGGCACCCGGCACATCGACTGGGCCGCGGCGGGCGGGGACAGCGCCGCGAGCGCGGCCGACGCCATCGATGCCCACGCGCGCTTCGCGCCCGGCCGGCTACGGTGTCCCGATCGGATCTTCGGCGGGATGCGCGCGTGTACTTCTGGCTCAAGCTGCTGCACATCGGCGCGGTGATGTTGTGGTTCACCGGCCTGTTCTTTCTGCCGCGCCTGTTCGTGGCGCGGCATGCCGGCGAGGTCGACGCCGATCCGGAGTTCTTCAACGTCACCGCCAACCTGCTGTTCTTCCGCATCGCCACGCCATCGGCGCTGGTCGCCATCGCGCTGGGCATGGTGCTGATCGCCTGGATCCCGTTCGATGCCTGGCTCGCGATGAAACTGGTGCTGGTCACCTTCGCGGTGCTGCTGCACCTGTATTTCGGCCTGCATCTGTACCAGCTCGGCCAGGGCCACGACCGCCACGGTGCCACCTTCTACCGCATCGTCGGCTGGCTGCCGCTGCTGTTGCTGCTGGGCCTGGCCGCGCTCACCGGAGCCAAGCCGGACAGCGCCGGGACGCTGCCGCCTGCGCCGAATCCGATCGGCGGCCAGGCCGCTCATGCCGCCGGCGGCGTGCCGTCGCCGCCCTCTTCCTCTTCGGACGCGTTGCCGTAGACGCCGATCCCGTACTTGAAGGTCAGCGTACCTCCCAGCCAGCCGGCCACGCCGACCAGCAGCAGGCCGGTGACCGACAGCATCAGCCCCCACGGCCACACCGCCTCCACCGCATCGGCCATGCGCAGGCGCACGCCGGCGGCCGAGACCGCCAGCAGCATCACCGCGGCGATGGCGTGGCTCCATACCGACACATGCCGGCGCGCGACGCGGATCAGCAGCATGTCGCAGGTCCCCACGATCGCCGCGACCAGCCCGCCCCCCAGCCCGACCATGTTCAGCAGCAGCGACACCTGTCCCCAGAACGGCGTGCCGGTCCACAGCAGGGCCAGGTCGCTGACCGGCAGCAGGCTCAGGCAGGCGATCGGATAGACCACCAACATCGGATGCAGTGGATGCTGCCGGATCGCGACCGCACTCGACACGGTGCTGCTGCGTTCCTTGGGGACGGGTTGTTTCAGGCTCTTGCGCATCGATGCTCCTCAGGCGCAGGGCCGCAGCAACAGGATCGGAATCGTGGTGAAGACCACTGCGACCAGCGACAGCAGCGCGACCAGCGCGGTGGCCAGCGACAGGAAGTGCCGGCGGCGCTGCACCGCGTCGCACGGACCCGCACCGGCCACCGCGGCGCGGCGCGCGCGCAGGCCGAGCCAGGCGATCACCAGCAGCGCCGCCACGGTCAGCGCAAGCAGGAGCGTGGTCAGCAGCGTCTGGTTCCAGCCCTCGACGCAGCCCAGGCCCTGCAGGCTGTAGACCACGACGAAATGCAGCGCCCACACCGCCATCGGCGCCGCCAGGCCCACCAGCCGCCAGGGTGCGATCGCCTGCAGCATCACAGCGCCCCCGGGAACAGGTGGATCACCGCCCACATCACCACGCCCTGCCCGACCGTATAGCGCCAGAAGGCGACGGCGATGCGCAGTTCCAGCGGGCGCGCCGCGTCGACGTGCCGGCGGTGCAGCCGCGCGGCCACGAACGCGGCGATGAGCATCGCCACGCCGACGTGCACCGCGTGGAAGCCGGCCAGCGTCCACACCACCGACGCGTACGCATGACCCGACGGCGCGCCCACCAGCGACGACACCAGCGGCAGATGCAGCGCGAGGAACCCGACCGCAGGCGCCAGCGTCGCCAGCAGCCAGAGCATGGCGGTACCGCCCCGGCCGGCGCGCAACGCCCGCATCGACACCGCGGCCAGCGGCCAGCATGCCGCCATCAGGCCCAGCGCGACCCATCCGGACAAGCCAGCCCCGGCGGACATCCCCGGCGGTGGCCATGCCGGCGTGCCCAGCCACAGGTAGAAATAGGCGAACACCAGCGAGGCGAACAGTGACCCATCGATCAGCAGGCTCGACACCAGCGCCCACCAGCCCGGTGCGTTGCGGCTGGCGTACTGCACCGGCAGCGCGAGCGACGGCGTGGCGGACAGCCGCGGTGCCGCGTGGCGGTCGCCGGTGGTCCAGGCCCAGACCAGCAGGCAGGCCAGCAGCGGCAGCAACAACAGCGCGGCGGCGACATACCACTTGGCGAGGAAGCAGGCCAGCAGCGCGGCGATCGCCAACGCGGCGATCAGCGGCTGCCAGCTCGAGCTCGACAGGCGGATCACCTGCTCCGGCTCGGCGGTCAGCAGGCCGGTGCCGAGCATCTCGCGGCGCCCGTGCGCCGCATCGCCGAGCAGGCCGTCGGTGCCCGCCGTACGCGCGGCCAGCGGCGGGTCGTCCCACAGCGGATACCGGTCGCGCACCTCGGGCACCGAAGCGAAGTTGTAGGCCGGCACCGGCTGCGGCAGCGCCCACTCCAGGGTGCCGGCCTGCCAGGGATTGGCGCTGGCGCGCCGGCCATGGCGGAAACACAGCGCCGCATCGACCAGGATCGCGACCATGCCCACCGCCAGTGCGAAGCCGGCCGCTGTCGAGACCAGGTTCAGCCAGTGCACCCCCAGCTCCATCGGGTAATCCTGCACGCGCCGCGGCAGGCCCATCAGGCCGGTCAGGTGCATCGGCAGGAAGGTCAGGTTGAAGCCGACGAACACCAGCCAGAACGCAGTACGGCCGATGCTCTCCGACGGCATCCGCCCGCTGGCCAGCGGCAGCCAGTAGTACAGGCCGGCGAACAACGGGAACATCAGCCCGCCGATCAGCACGTAATGCAGGTGCGCGACAACGAAATGGCTGTCGTGCGCCTGCCAGTCGAACGGCACGAAGGCCAGCATCACCCCGGTCAGCCCGCCGAGCACGAACACCACGAAGAAGCCGACCAGATGCAGCATCGGCAGCCGCAGCCAGGGCCGGCCCGACCACAGCGTGGCGATCCACGCGAACACCTGGATGCCGCTGGGCACGGCCACCGCCATGCTCGCCGCGCTGAAGAACGCCAGCGCCAGCAGCGGGATGCCGACCGCGAACATGTGGTGCACCCACAGGCCGAAACTCAGGAAGCCGGTCGACACCAGCGCCAGCACGATCCACAGGTAGCCCACCACCGGCCGCCGCGCGAACGTCGGCACGATCATCGAGACCATGCCCGCCGCCGGCAGGAAGATGATGTACACCTCCGGGTGCCCGAACAGCCAGAACAGGTGCTGCCACAGCAGCGGGTCACCGCCGCGGGCGACATCGAAGAAGGCGAAGCCGAATGCGCGCTGGATCTCCAGCAGGATGCTGCCGAGGATCAGCGGCGGGAAGCCGAACGCGATCATGAAGGCGGTCACCAGCACCGCCCACGCGAACAGCGGCATCCGTCGCAGATCCATGCCCGGCGCGCGGGTGATCAGCACCGCGACGATCAGCTCGACCGCCGCGGCCACCGCCGAGATCTCGGCGAAGGTCACCCCGACCAGCCAGAAATCCGGGCCGCGCCCGGGCGAGAACGTGGCATCGGTCAGCGGCACGTACATGAACCAGCCGCCATCCGGCGCCGCGTCGAACAGCAGGCTCGAATACAGGAACAGGCCGCCGAACAGATAGCACCAGTAGCCAAACGCGCCCAGGCGCGGGAACGGCAGGTCGCGCGCGCCGAGCATCTTCGGCAGCAGGTACATCGCGAAGCCTTCCAGCACCGGCACCGCGAACAGGAACATCATCGTCGTGCCGTGCAGGGTCACGAACTGCGCGTAGCGCTGCGGGTCGAGCACCTCGTTGCCCGGCCATGCCAGCTGCAGGCGGATGAACATCGACAGCGCGCCGCCGATCACCATGAAGGCGAACCCGGTCAGGATGAAGCGTATCGCCACGGTGCTGTGGTTGACCGCGGTCAGCTGCCCCTTCCAGCCCGGTGCGTTGGACCAGATGCGATCGAGCAGGCGCAGGCGCAGGCGCTCCGCGTCATGCGGGCCGCGCACGCCGCTGTCCACAGGGACCGTCATCGGGCACCTCCCTGTCCGATCGCATGCTCCCGCAGCCAGGCCGCATACGCGTCGGCCTCCAGCACCCGCACCTCGAACGCCATCAGCGCGTGGTCCAGCCCGCAGAACTCTGCGCACTGGCCGCGCATCGGGCCGGCCGCATCGGCACGCAGGCGCAGCACGTTGGTGCGCCCGGGAATCGCATCGATCTTGCCGCCCAGGCGCGGGATCCAGAAACTGTGGATCACGTCGGCGCTGTCGATGCGGAACTCGACCATGCCGCCCAGCGGCATCGCCAGCACGTCGGTCGAGGTGGCCAGCGGCTGGCCGGCGTCATCGAGGTAGACGAAGTCCCACTGCCATTGCCGCGCGCTGACCGCGACCACGTGGTCCACCTCGGCGCCGCGTCCGGTCACTCGGTCGCTGGTCAGCGTGCCGTACACCAGCAGCGCCGCCAGCAGCACGACCGGCAGCACCAGCCCGCCGATCACGATCAGGCGGCGCCCTCCACTGGCGGTCATGCCGCGTGCGCGCTGCATGCCCATCAGCACCAGCGCCACCACCAGGGTCCAGATCGCCAGCGCGGCCCAGAACATCAGCCACCAGCTGCGTGCGATCGCCGCCGCGGCCGGGCCGGCCGGGTCGAGGGCCGATTGCGGCCCGGACGCGCTGCAGGCGCACAGGATCAGCGTCGCGGCCGGACAGAGCAGTGCGCGAAGACGCGGGGACGCAACGATGGGACACACCCTCCTCGACCACGACACGGCCTGCGTCGCAGTCGCCGCATCGGTGTAGTTACCGGAATGCGGTCAGTATCTTCAGTGCGTCGTGAAGCCGCCGCGATGCGCGACTGCGCGAGGTATGCGGGGCGCGTTCAGCCGGCCGCTTCCACCGCCTCGATGGTGTTCTGCATCAGCGTGGCCACGGTCATCGGGCCGACGCCACCCGGCACCGGCGTGATCCAGGCCGCGCGTTCGGCGGCGGCATCGAAGCCGACGTCACCGACCAGGCGGCCGTCCTCGATCCGGTTGATGCCGACGTCGATCACCACGGCGCCCGGCTTGACCCACTCGCCCGGCACGATGCCCGGCCGGCCGACCGCGACCACCAGGATGTCGGCGTTGCGCACCGCCTGTTCCAGCACGTCGGCCGGGGTGAACTTGTGGCAGCTGGTCACGGTGCAGCCTGCGATCAGCAGCTCCAGCCCCATCGGCCGGCCGACATGGTTGCTGACCCCGACGATGGTCGCGTTGCGGCCGCGCACCGGGCGGTCGGTATGGGCCAGCAGGGTCATGATCCCGCGCGGCGTGCACGGTCGCAGGCCGAACTGGCGCAGCGCCAGATGGCCGACGTTCTCCGGATGGAAGCCGTCGACATCCTTGCGCGGATCGATCCGGTGGATCAGCGCGGTCGCGTCCGGAATGCCCGGCAACGGCAGCTGGACCAGGATGCCGTGGATCTTCGGATCGGCATTGAGCTGGTCGATCAGGGCCAGAATCTCGGCCTCGGAGGTGCCGGCCGGCAGGTCGTAGTCGAACGCCTCGATGCCGACCTTCTCGGCGGCACGGCGCTTGTTGCGCACGTACACGGCCGAGGCCGGATCCTCGCCGACCAGCACCACCGCCAGACCGGGCCGCGAGAGGCCGCGCTCCAGCCGCGCATCGACGCGGACCTTGAGTTCATCGAGCAGGTCTTCGGCCACGCGGCGGCCATCGAGGATGCGTGCGGTCATCGGGATCGGGGGTGTGGCGACGGTGTAGAGTCGGCCATTGTCCCCGATTTCCACTCCCCCGAGATAGCCACGCATGCAGGACGACACCATCACCCGGATCGAGGCCGCCGCCTTCCGCCGCCTGCTGGACCACCTGAACGTGCAGCGCCCGGACGTGCAGAACATCGACCTGATGATCCTGGCCGGCTTCTGCCGCAACTGCCTGGGCGACTGGTACCGCGAGGCCGCGGCCGAGGCCGGCATCGCGCTGGACAAGGAGCAGGCCCGCGAACGCGTCTACGGCATGCCCTTCGCCGAGTGGAAGGCGCTGCACCAGCAGGACGCCACGCCCGAGCAGCTGGCCGCGTTCGAGGCCGCGCTCCAGCGCCATGGCTGAACGGCGCCGGAGCCTGCGCGTGCTGGCCGTCGCGCTCGGCATCGTCGTCCTCGGCTACGCCGCGATCTGCGCGCTGCTGTACACCCAGCAGCGCGCCATGATCTACCACCCGGGCCTGACCCGGGCCGCGGTCGACGGCACCGATTTCGCCCTGGAACGCGGGCCGGCGGTCACCCTGCGCGGCTGGACCGTCGATCCCGGCCGGCATGACGCCCTGCTCTACTTCGGCGGCAACGCCGAGCGGATCGAGGGCTGGCGCGGGCCGTTCGCGGCCTGGTTCGAGGGCCGCAGCGTCTATCTGGTCGCCCACCCCGGCTACGGCGCCAGCGATGGCACGCCCGGCGAACAGGCCCTGCTGGGCGATGCGCTGGCGGTGTACGACGAGGTCCGCCGCAGACATCCGGACGGGCGGATCGGCGTGGTCGGGCGCAGCCTCGGCAGCGGGGTCGCCGCCTGGGTCGCCGCGCAGCGCGAGGTCGACCGGCTGGCCTTGATCACCCCGTTCGACAGCCTCGCCGCGGTCGGCCAGGCCCACTACCCGTGGCTGCCGGTGCGCTGGCTGGCCAGCGAGCGCTATCCGTCGTCGACCTGGCTGCAGGATTACGCCGGGCCGGTGCTGGTGCTGCGTGCCGGCCGCGACACGGTGGTGCCGCCGGGCAACACCGACCGCCTGCTCGCGGTGCTGCCCCATGCCGAGGTGGTCGACTTTCCCGCCGCAGGCCACAACGACCTGTCGGATGATCCGCGCTACGCGCAGGCGTTGATCGGGTTCTTCCGCTGATCGCTGCCGTGCGGCCGCCGTCGCCACGGCGACCCGTGCCGCGGCGACGCCATCTCAACGAGGCTCGCCGGGCTCCACGATGACCGCGCCGCTGGCGTCCAGCCGGCGCGAGGCCCGCCGTGGCGTGGTGAACGGCGTCGGCGTGGCCGGCGCGGTGTTGCCGATCAGCAGCGAACGTCCCGCACGGACATCGCCGGCCGCCACTTCCAGGTCGAAGCGCTCGCCATCCAGTCGCCGCACCTCCTCGGACACCGCGGCCGCCTCCTCGGCATCCACGCCCAGCGCCTCCAGTGCGGCCTGGCCGAAGCGCACCGCCGACTCGAAGGTCTCGCGGATGTGGTACTCGACATCCAGCGCCACCAGTTCCAGCGCATGCTCGCGGTCGAACGCACGCACCAGCACCTTGGCCTGCGGGAACTCGTGCCCGCACAGTTCGGCGATCTGGTTGGCCGCGGCGCGGTTGTCGACGCAGACGGCGATCGCGCGTGCGGTGTGCGCGCCCGAGGCATGCAGCACGTCCAGCCGGGTGCCGTCGCCGTAATAGACCTTGAACCCGAACTCGCCGGCGCTCTGGATCATCTCGATGTCGGTGTCGATGATGGTCACGTCGACATCGCGCGCCAGCAGTGCCTGGCTCATCACCTGGCCGAAGCGGCCGAAGCCGATGATCAGCACGCTGCCGGACTGTCCGTCGACCACGTCCACGCCTTCCAGCGACGGTGCCTGCGCGGTGCGCACGAAACGCTTGACCACCAGGACGACCAGCGGGGTCAGCGCCATCGACAGCACCACGATCGCAGTCAGGTTGGCGTTGATGGTCGCGTCGATCACCCCGGCCGCCAGCGCCGCGGCGAACAGCACGAAGGCGAACTCGCCGCCCTGGGCCATCAGCACCGCCCGGTCCAGCGCCTCGCCGTGCGGGCTGCGCATGATCCGCGCGACCGCGTAGATGCAGGCCGCCTTGGCCGCCATCATCGCCAGCACGCCGGCGACGATCAGCGGCCAGTTCGCGGCGACCACGGCCAGGTCCAGGGCCATGCCGACGCCGAGGAAGAACAGCCCCAGCAGGATCCCGCGGAACGGCTCGATGTCGGCTTCCAGCTGGTGGCGGAAGGTCGATTCGGACAGCAGCACGCCGGCCAGGAATGCGCCCATCGCCATCGACAGCCCGCCGATGTCCATCAGCAGCGCCGCGCCCAGCACCACCAGCAGCGCCGCGGCGGTCATCACCTCGCGCGCCTTGGCCGCGGCCAGCAGCCGGAACAGCGGATTGAGCAGCCAGATGCCGGCGGCGACCAGGCCGGCCAGCGCGCCGATGCCGACCAGCACGCCCATCCAGCGCGAGCCCTCGGCGGTATCGGAGGGCAGCGGCGACATGAAGGCGACCAGCGCCAGCAGCGGCACGATCAGCAGATCCTCGAACAGCAGCACCGAGACGATCTTCTGCCCACGCGGCAGGGCGATGTCCCCGCGTTCGCTGAGCAGCTGCATCACGATCGCGGTCGAGGTCAGCACGAAGCCGGCCGCGCCGACGAAGGCCACCGGCGGGCTGAAGCCCAGCAGCAGGGCCACGCCGGTCAGCACCAGCGTGCACACGCCGATCTGCAGCGCGCCCAGGCCGAAGATCTCACCACGCAGGCTCCACAGGTGCGAGGGCCGCATCTCCAGGCCGATCACGAACAGGAACATCACCACGCCCAGTTCGGCCACGTGCAGGATCGCCTGCGGATCTGAGAACCAGCCGAAGCCGAACGGGCCGATGATCAGGCCCGCGGCCAGATAGCCAAGTACCGAGCCCAGGCCCAGCCTTCGGAAGATCGGCACCATCACCACCGCCGCGCCGAGCAGCGCGACCACCTTCACCAGTTCACTGCCCGCGCCGCCTTCGACCGCCATGCCACTTCTCCACTGATGACGGCCGCCCTTGCGGGCCGACGTTCGATTCAAACCCTCGACCCTGCCATGACCGGCCGGGAATGCCATGTACCGCCGTGCTGGTCCGCGCAGACGGCGCGATTCAGCCGGCCGCGCAGAATGCCGCGTAGTCGATGTAGCCGGGGAACGGCCGGCCCGGCGCGCAGACCGCGCAGTCCGGGTCCGGCGCCAGCCGGGTCTCGCGGAAGCGCATCGACAGCGCATCGAACTGCAGCAGGCGCCCGCTCAGCGGCTGGCCGATGTCCAGCAGCAGCTTCAGCACCTCGGTGGCCTGCAGCACGCCGGCCAGGCCAGGCAGCACACCGAGCACGCCGGCTTCCGAGCAGTTCGGTGCGAACTCCGGCGGCGGCGGCTCCGGGAACAGGCAGCGGTAGCACGGCGCCTCACCACGCCGACGACCGGCGTCGAACACGCTCACCTGCCCCTCGAAGCGCTCGATCGCCGCGTACACGACCGGTTTTCCGTGCTTGATGCAGGCGTCGTTGAGCAGATAGCGCAGCGGGAAATTGTCCGAGCCATCCAGCACCACGTCCACGCCGTCCATCAATGCATCGATGTTGGCCGAGCTCACCCGCTCGGCGATCGCCTCGACGGCGATGCCCGGATTGAGCGCCAGCAGGCGCGCGCGCGCCGAGTCGACCTTGGGCGAGCCGATGCTGGCATCGGTGTGGACGATCTGCCGGTGCAGGTTGCTGCGCTCGACCCGGTCGTCATCGACGATGCGCAGGTGGCCGACGCCGGCGGCGGCCAGATAGAACCCGGCCGGCGCGCCCAGTCCACCGGCGCCGACGACCAGCACCCGCGCACGCTGCAGCGCACGCTGGCCGGCTTCGCCGACCTGCGGCAGCAGCAGATGGCGGGCGTAGCGGTCGTAGAAATCGCGCTCTTCGGCGCTGGCCAGCGGCTGCACCAGCGGCAGTCCCTGCGTGCGCCAGGCCACCGTGCCGCCTGCGACGGAGACGGCACCGGACCAGCCGGCCTCCGCCAGCGCGGCGGCCGCATCCAGCGAGCGCTTGCCGGTCTGGCAGATCAGCAGCACCGGCTGCTCCATGCCGGGCAGATGCGCCGCCGGGTCGGCCAGCAGATCGCCCTTGGCGATGCCGCGCGCGCCCTCGGCCATGCCGCCGGCGCGTTCGTGGGCCTCGCGGACATCGATCAGGACGACACCCTGGCGCAGGCGTTCGAGCGCCTGCTGCGGGCTGAGTTCGGGGTTGGACATGGGCGGATTATCGGTCGAGCGCCAACGCGGCGAAAGCAGCGGAGACCGGAATCGTCACGGACACTGCGTCCTGTTGCGGTGATGCCTTGACCGCCAGGCCTGGCCAGGCGAGCCGGCCACGTCTGGCTGATGTCGCCTGTTCCTGCGCGAGCAGGTTGCCCGGCCGGCGCGTATGTCGTGCCGATACTGATTGGTTCGGGCATCCAGTCAGCGGGGAGCGCACCGCTTCGGCAATGTCCGCGCATCGCCCGGACCACATGGACTGCCGGTCCCTGAAGGGATTCAACGCCGGGCACTGGCACACCGCAGGCAGCGGACTGGCCGGTGGCAGGCGCAACGACCAGAGCAGCGGATGGACAGAGGCACGCGACATCCGGCCTGCCCGGTTGGGAGGTCCCGGCGAACGTCCTGCGACCGGGATGGTTTCCAGCGCAGGCCGCAGTCGAGCAAACTCGACTCTACGAGCGAGACAGCGGCGTCATGCCGGAGTTACCCCCTCAATGGGCCCGGCGACCAGACGCCAGCACAGTCCGGGAATGCCTCCGCGCCATGTGGGCGATCATCGGCCTCTGGCCGTCTCCGCGACTCCAGAAACACCTGTCACACAGGCAGCGGACAAGCACTCAGTAAGGTACGACCTCGACCAGCTCGCCAGCCGCGAACTCACGGATGCCCTCGTCCAGCACGATCAGCACGTCGCTGTCGGCGGCCGCACGCAGCCGGTGCGAGCCGTCGGCAGGATTCGGGTCGACCCGCAGTACCGCATCCTCGTCCTGCGCCAACCGCCCTCGCAGGAACTCCAGCCGCTCGTGCTTCTTGTTCCAGGGCGCGGCCAGCCGCGCGCGCCAGCGTGGTCGCGGCTCGGCGCGGCCCTGCAGCGCATCGATCAGGCTGCGGCCCAGCGCGGTGAAGGTCGCCAGCACCGACACCGGATTGCCCGGCAGGCCCAGCACTAGCGCACGGTCGGCCTCGCCGAACAGCACCGGCATGCCCGGCCGCATCCGCACCTTCCAGAAATGGATCCGGCCCTGCGCCTGCAACCAGCGCGGCAGGTGGTCCTTCTCGCCGGCCGAGACGCCGCCGCAGGTCAGGACGACATCGAAGCTGGCGACCGCATCGCGCAGCATCGCCTCGATCAGCGCCGGCTCGTCCGGCAGCGTGGGCCAGGCGACCGGCTCCAGACCGAGCAGGCGCAGCTGCGCCATCAGCTGGTCGCGATTGCTGTTGTAGACCTGGCCCGGACCGAGCGGCATGCCCGGCTCGACCAGCTCGTCGCCGCTGGCGAACACCGCCACCGTCGGCCGCGCCGCGACCGGCAGCCGGTCCAGGCCCAGCGAGGCCGCCAGGCCGATCCGCGACGGGGTCAGCACGTCGCCAGCGCGCAGCACCGGATCGCCGACCGCAACGTCCTCGGCCCGCCGACGCACGTTGGCGCCGGGCTTCAGTCCCGCCGGCACCAGCACGCGGCCGTCGCGCGCGCCGGCGCTCTCCTTGATCAGGATGGTGTCCGCGCCTTCGGGCAGCGGCGCGCCGGTGGTGATCCGCACGCACTGGCCGGGCGCCAGCACCAGACCCAGATCCGGGCCGGCGAACTGCTCGCCCGCCAGTACCAGTTCCCCCCCGGCATCGCCGACATCCGCATGGCGCAGCGCGAAGCCATCCATCGCACTGTTGTCGAACGGTGGCAGTGCCACCGGCGCGACGATGTCCTCGGCCAGCACGCGCCCATCGGCACGCCGGATCGCGATCGTCTCGATCTCGGTGCGTCGCCGCGCGGCGACGGCCTGCACGATCGCAAGCGCTTCGGGAAAGCCGATCCGGGTCGGAAAGGCGCTGGTGGTCATGGCATGTCCCTCGCTGGCAGGGCGATCCGGGCCGCGGCCAGATCCTGTGGAGTGTTGAGATTGCCGAACCGGACTCCGGGCAGGCGCACGCGGGCCAGCCCAAGCAGCGCCTGCAGGCGTCGCGGCGCCAGTTCGCCTGACGCGATCGCCCCGGGCAGCGCCGCACGCAGCAGCTCGCAGCGGTACAGCGCGACCAGCGGCTGCGGGCCGTCGTCGTCCTCGGCGTACGTGCCAGCTTCGCTGCGTCCGGCCAGCAGGCTGCGCACTAGGCAGTCGTTCACGTCGAACAGATCAACCGGCAGGGTCAGCAGCCACGGTGTGGTGCAGGCCGCCAGGATCGCCTCGATCCCGGCCAGCGGACCGCTGTCGGCCGGCAGGCGATCGGGCAGCGCAGTCAGGCCGGCCGCGTCATGCCGCCCGAGGTCGCGATTGGCACTGACCAGCACAGGTCCGGTCTCGCCCGGAAAACGCCGGGCCAGGCGCAGCACCTGCGGGATGCCGTCGCGCTCCAGCCAGGCCTTGTCGGCACCGCCTAGCCGGCTGCCACGGCCGCCGGCCAGCAGGCCCAGGGTGATGTCGGCGGCCGCGACCGCCGCGCTCACTTGCCGCGCTTGACGTGGCGGATCAGACGCCGCTTCTTGGCGATCTGGCGCTCGGTCAGCTCGTTCTTCTTCCCCTCGTAGGGGTTGGCGCCTTCGCGGAACAGCATCCGCACCGGCGTGCCGACCAGCTTGAAGCGCTTGCGGAAGAAGTTCTCCAGATAGCGCTTGTACGATTCCGGCAGCACCTTCAGGCGGGTGCCGTGGATGATGAAGGTCGGCGGGTTCTCGCCGCCCGGATGCACGTAGCGCAGCTTGGAGACGTGGCCGCGGATGCTCGGCGGCGGATTGGTCTCGTAGGCGATCTCCAGCGCCTTGTTGACTTCGCTGGTGCTGAAGCTGCGCATCGCCGAATCGTGCGCGCGGTGGATCGCGCGGAACAGCTCGCGCAGGCCCGAACCGTGCTTGGCGGAGATCCGCACCGGCTCGGCCCACGGCACGAACGCCAGCTTGCGCACCAGCATCGCCTCGGCCTGCTCGCGCTGGTACTGGGTCAGCCCGTCCCACTTGTTGACGCCGATCACCAGCGCACGGCCGGCATCGAGCACCGCGCCGAGCACGGTCGCGTCCTGGTCGGTCACGCCCTCGCCCGCGTCCAGCATCAGCACCGCCACCTGGCAGCGCTCGATCGCCTGCATGGTCTTGACCACGCTGAACTTCTCGACCGCTTCCTCGACCTTGCCGCGGCGGCGGATGCCGGCGGTGTCGATCAGGCGGTACAGGCGCCCGTCGCGCTCGAGGTCGGCGGCGATCGAATCGCGCGTGGTCCCCGGCACTTCGGAGGCGATCATCCGCTCCTCGCCGAGCAGGCGGTTGACCAGGGTCGACTTGCCCACGTTCGGGCGGCCGACGAAGGCCACGCGCAGCCGGTTCGGATCGCTGTCCAGCACCTCGCCGCTGCCCTCTTCGGGCATGCGCTGCAGGATTTCCTCGTGCAGGTCGTCCAGGCCCTGGCGGTGCGCGGCGGACACCGCGAGCATGTCGGAGAAGCCGTAGCGCGCGAACTCGCCGCGCACGGCTTCCTCGAACGTGCCGTCGATCTTGTTGATGACAAGCAGGGTCGGCCGCGAGAGCTTGCGCAGCCAGGCCAGGATCTCATCGTCCAGCGCGGAGGTGCCTTCACGGCCATCGACGACGAACAGGATCAGATCGGCCTCTTCGGCCGCCGCACGCGACTGGCGCGCGGTGGCGCCGGCCAGCCCTTCTTCCTCGCCGGCGATGCCGCCGGTGTCGACCAGCAGGAACGGCTGGTCGGGATCGAGGCGGCAGACCCCGTAGTTACGGTCACGGGTGACGCCCGGTTCGTCGTGAACCAGGGCGTCGCGGCTGCGCGTCAGCGCATTGAACAACGTGGACTTGCCGACATTCGGCCGTCCTACCAGTGCGACCAGCGGCAGCATGGTGGTACTCCCTTTCGCATCCGGCGAATCAGTCGGCGAACCGGAACGCGGTCAGGCCGCCTTCGACGTTCTGCACCAGCAGGATGCCGTCGACCGAGATCGGCTGGCCCTTGATCGGCTTGCGGCCGGCGCGTTCGCGCGCGGCCAGTTCGCCATCGCTCAGGCGCAGCCAGTGCACGTAGCCATCGAAATCGGCGACCACGGCGTAATCGCCATGCACCGCCACGCCGGTCAGCGAGCGGCGCGCCAGCGCCGGCTGCGACCACGTGGCGACACCGGTGTTCTTGTCCAGCCCGTAGACGACGCCACCGTTGTCCGACACCAGCACGCTGGACGAGGTGATGCCCATGCCGCCACCGCCGCCATGATCGCTCTGCCACATCGGACGCCCGCTCGGGCCGTCGATCGCGATGGTGCGCTTGCGGAAGCTGCTGGCGTAGATGCGGCTGCCCTCGATCAACGGGGCGCCATCCACATCGGCCATGCGCTCCAGTTCGGTCCGGCCTTCCGGCAGGCCGACCGGCACGTCCCACAGGGTGCGGCCATCGTTGAGGCCGGCGGCGCTCATGGTGCCGTCGTCGTTGCCGACCAGCAGCACGCCCGGGCCCACGGTCAACGGTGCGTTGCCACGCACGGTCAGGCTCGGCAGCTCGCGGTCGTTGAACCAGCGGCGCTCGCCGGAGGCTGCATCGAAGGCGGTGACGCGACCATCGTTGCTGCGCACGAATACCAGGCCCTGCGACACGGCGGGCGCGACGATGACTTCGCTGGTCACCTTCGCGCGCCAGCGCTCGTTGCCGGTCTCGGCATCGAGCGCGATCACCACGCCAGACAGCCCGCCGACCACGACTAGGCCGGCACCGGCACCCGGGCCGCCGACCAGACGCAGCTCTTCCTTCTTGTCGGCGCGGTAGCGCCAGACTTCCTTGCCGGTCTGCAGGTCCAGCGCGAAGACGCTGCCCTCGCCGGCCGCGGCATACACGCGACCATCGGCCACGGCCGGAACCTGACGCGCACCGACGCGCTGCTCGCCATCGCCCAAGCCGCTCGACCAGAGCTTGGACACACGGACCGACGGCTCGAACTTCACCAGTTCCGCCGGCTCGGCCAGCTTCTTGGCCTCCGCATCCTTGCCTGCAAACCAGCCCTTGACCGTACTGCAGCCCGCGAGCATCGCGGTAGCGGCCAGCACGAAGGCAATGCGCTTGAACATGTTCACCTGCCTCATCAGATCGATTCCACCGGCTCCGGCACCTGGCCGCCGACGTCTTCCAGCTTCAGTTCGACCCGGCGGCGCTCGGGAGCGGCCACATCCAGCGTGGACAAGGCCTTGGTGTAGGCATCCCTGGCCTCGTCACGCTTGCCAGCGGCCACCAGCGCATCGCCACGGACTTCGAGCCCGGCGCCATCGGAACTCTGGGCCAGCAGCGCGATCGCCTCGTCGTGCTTGCCGGTCGCGGTCAGCAGCTGCGCCAGGCGCAGATCGACCACCGGCTTGAGCGAAGGCTCGACCGACAGGCCGCGCAGCGTGGCGATCGCCTCGTCCAGCTTGCCCGCCTCGACCTGCGCCTTCGCCACGCGCAGGCCGGCGAGGTCGGCATAGATGCCTTCATGGCCGGCCAGCGCCGCGGCCGGATCGTCGCCACCGGCGTCGACCTGCTTGAGCGCCTGCTCGTATGCGGCGTGGGCCTGCTGGTCCTCACGGGCACTGCTGCCCTGCCACCACTGCCACCCATAGATCGCCGCGATGCCCAGTGCCACGCCACCCACGATGCTCAGTGCGTTGCTGCGCAGCCAGCTGCGGACGCGTTCGCCCTGCTCGTGCTCGTCCAGAAGGTCGTCGATTGCCATGCAAAGTCCTGCCCGATGCCCAAGGCACCGGGTGATTGTTCCATTGAGATGTGGACCGGGCTGCGACCTATTCGGCCGGAGCGACGGATCCGTCAGAGGATACCGCAAAGCGCGCGACGTTCGCCCTCTGGTACGGCGTCAGGTCCACGATACTGCCCGCTTGCTGAACGCGTACTGCGGACGCATTGCCCAGAACCACGCGTGCGACATCGCCAGCCTGGAAGGTGCGCGAATCCCCGGCCCGCATCAGCCCCTGCTCGACGGTCTGCCCGTCGGCGCCGCTCGCCTGCATCCAGCTGTCCCCCTGGAAGACCAGCTCCAGCCCGGCGGCGGAAGCGGCCACCGGCGGCGGCGAACGCGTCGCCTGCGGCGCCAGTGAAGCCACGTATGGCGCCTGGTCCTGCGGCTGCGATGCGGGCACCACGGGCGGCGGTGCCGGCAGCGACGCCGGCGTGACCGCGCTGCCGGTGGTCTCCGGCAATGCATCCAGCGAAGCCATGCTCGGCGGCGCCTCGGCGAAATGCGAGCGCGTGGTGAACCAGACCGGCACCGCGATCGCCGCGGTGATCACCACATAGACCGCGCGCCGGCCGATGCTCTCGATGACGCGCTGATAGCGCGGCGTATGCGTGTGACTGACCAGATCGACCGGAACCACGGGCGCCACTTCGGTCCGCAGCATCGGCTCCAGATCGAACTTCAGCAGGCGCGCGTAGCTGCGCAGCTGACCACGCACGAACACCGGCGCCCCGATGCCGGCCCAGTCGCCACGCTCGAGCGCCTCGACCACGTGCACCGGCATGCGAACGCGCGCCGCCGCCTCCTGGATCGTCAGGCCGGCCGCCTCGCGTGCTTCCCGAAGCAGGCGACCGCCCCCCCGGGCATCCTCCCGGTCGTGCGCATTGGAATCTTGGATCACCCTGGATCTTCCCCGGATTTGACAAGAACGGCCTGCGGGAACTCCTCCCTGAGCCGCTGGTGGTATCGGCTGGCGGCCACCCTGTCGCCAAGCCCCTGTTCGATCTTGACGGCGAGTTGTAACACGGATGCGTCAGCGGGTGCAGCAGCGAGCCTGCGCTGGGCAAAGGCCCGCGCCTGCATCAGCTGGCCTGCGCCGTAGCTCAGCTCCGCCATGCTCGCGAGGGCATACGCATTGCCAGGATCGAGTTCGAGCGCGCGCCTGAGATCGCGCTCCGCACGCTCGTGCTGGCCGCTGCGCACTGCGCAGCCACCGGCATTGGCCAGGGCCGAAGCGGGACTCGGATAGTCCGGCATCGCCAATGCCCGGTCGAACCAGACAAGCGCCTCGGCCGGATAACCGTTGCCGCACAGCCAGGCACCATAGTTGTTGAGCAGATCGCCACGCGACGGCCCCAGCTCGGCCGCCTGACGGTAATGCGCCCCTGCCTGTTCGGAGTCACCACGACGATCCGCGATCACCGCCAGCAGCGTGTGCCCATCGGCGGCTGCCGGATCACGCCGCAGCGCGCCTCGCGCCTGCTTTTCCGCTTCGGCAAGGTCTCCGATCGACAGCCGCTGCGCCGCGATGCCCAGCATCTCGCGCACTTCCACGCGTCGCCGCGTCGCCGCGTCGTCCTCGAAGCGGTACGTCGGTGCGATCTGCTCGCTGCCGCGGATCTTCGGGGATTTCAGTGTCGGGGACTTCGAGCACGCCGCCAGCAGCAGCGCACCCGCGAACATGACCAGGAAAGCGCGGTCAGGCCGCCGCATGTCCGTCCGCCCTGTCGGCGGCGAGCTGGCGGTTGAACTCGGCCTGGCGCCGGGTCCGGTCCATGACCTGGCCCTTGAGCTGACCGCAGGCGGCGTCGATGTCGTCGCCACGGGTCCGGCGCACCATCGTCAGCACCTGCGAATCGAGCAGGATCTTCTGGAACGCGCGGATCTCGTCTTCGCCGGATCGCTCGTAGCGGGTGCCGGGGAAGGGATTGAACGGGATCAGGTTGACCTTGCCCGAATCCTTGGCCTGCACCGCGTTGTCGAACTGGCGCATCAGGCGGGCCAGCTGGCGGGCGTGCTCGGGCTGGTCGTTGATGCCCTTCATCAGCGTGTATTCGAAGGTCACCGACTCGCGGCGCTTGTTCGCACGCAGATAACGCGCGCACGAAGCCATGAGCTCGGCGATCGGATACTTCTTGTTGAGCGGAACCAGGGTCTCGCGCAGCGCGTCGTTCGGCGCATGCAGCGACACCGCCAGCGAGACGTCGCTCTCGGCGGACAGGCGGTCGATCTGCGGCACCAGACCCGAGGTCGACAGGGTCACGCGCTTGTTGGCCAGGCCGTAGCCCAGGTCGTCGCGCATGATGCTCATCGCGCGCACGACGTTGTCGAAATTCATCAGCGGCTCGCCCATGCCCATCATCACCACGTTGGTGAGGCGGCGCATCTGGTGCGGCACGTTGCCCAGGTGGCGGGCGGCGACCCAGACCTGGCCGATGATCTCGGCGGTGGTCAGGTTGCGGTTGAAACCCTGGGTGGCGGTCGAACAGAACGTGCAGTTCAGGCCGCAACCGACCTGCGAGGACACGCACAGCGTGCCGCGGGTCTTGTCCGGGATGTAGACGGTCTCGATGGCGTTCTTGCCATCCACGCCCATCGCCAGCAGCCACTTGTGGGTGCCGTCGGCGGAGGGCTTGTCGAACACGACGTTCGGGACGACGACCTCGGCATGCTGCTGCAGCTTGGCGCGCAACCCCTTGCCGAGATCGGTCATCTGGTCGAAATCGGTGACGTAGCGGTGGTGGACCCACTTCATCACCTGATGGGCGCGGAACTTCTGTTCGCCGAGGGTCTCGACGAAGAACTTCTCCAGCCCGGCGCGATCGAGATCGAGCAGGTTCTGCCTGGACACGCCGACGCCACCGGCATCGCTGCCGGTGGCGCTGGGAACCTGGACGATCTCGTTCACGGGTTCACTCGACCTTCGCTCAGCGCGAGACGACTTCGGTGGCGGCGAAGAAGTACGCGACTTCGATCGCGGCGTTCTCGACCGAGTCCGAACCGTGTGCGGCATTGGCGTCGATCGACTCGGCGAAATCGGCGCGGATGGTGCCCGGCGCCGCGTCCTTCGGGTTGGTCGCGCCCAGCAGGTCGCGGTGGGCCAGCACGGCGTTCTCGCCTTCCAGCGCCTGGATCATCACCGGGCCGGAGATCATGAACTCGACCAGCGCGTTGAAGAACGGACGCTCGCGGTGCACAGCGTAGAAGCCCTCGGCCTCGCGGCGCGACAGCTGCTTATACTTGGCCGCGACGACCTTCAGGCCGGCCTTCTCGAAACGGGCGTAGATCTCGCCGATGACGTTCTTGGCGACGGCATCCGGCTTGATGATCGAAAGGGTGCGCTCCAGCGCCATGGACTTCTCTCTTCTGCTGTGACTGGGCAGGCCACGCGCGGCCCGCGGAAATGGTGACGACAAAAACCGCGTGAGAACGCGGACTTGGACGTGTTTGCGTAGCGGGATTCTAGCATTGCCCCTCCGGCCTGTGCAGGCCGGGCCCTGAACCGGGATGCTGCGCCGCAAAATGACCGGGCACCCGGGCCGCCCCTAGAATGAAACAATCGTTTGATTCAATGGACCACCATGGGCCGGCCCGCGCACTTCTCCACCAAGGACCGCATCCTCGGTGCCGCCGAGGAACTGTTCGCCCAGCACGGCTTCGCCGGGACCTCCCTGCGACAGGTCACCAGCCTGGCGGCGGTCAACATCGCCGCGGTCAATTACCACTTCGGCTCCAAGGAAAACCTGGTCAACGAGGTCTTCCGCCGGCGCATGGACGAGATGACCGCTGCCCGCCTCGGCCAGCTGCAGACGGCGCTGCGCGAGCACCCGGGCGAACTGGAGCCGGTGCTGGCCGCGTTCATCGAGCCGGCGCTGGCGCTGGCCCAGGACCGCAATGGCGGCGCGGCCTTCGTCCGCGTCATCGCCCGCGCCTACGCCGAACACAACGAGAGCCTGCGCAAGTTCCTGTCCGACCATTACGGCCACGTGCTGCGCGAGTTCGGCAAGGCGCTGGCCGGCTGCCTGCCGGGCCTGGACAAGGAAACGCTGTACTGGCGCCTGGACTTCCTGGCAGGCGCCCTGACCTACGCGATGTCCGACTTCGGCCTGATCAAGCGCCCGACCGGCACCAGCGAGGCCACCCACCGCGGCCGCGCCGCCCGTGAACTGATCCGCTTCGCTGCCGCCGGCCTCACGGCCGATGCGGCCCAATGATCCTTTCCCGCACAAGGGGTTGAGAACCATGTCCAACAAACTGCTCGTCCGCCGCGCCGCCGTGCTGGGTGCCGGCGTCATGGGGGCCCAGATCGCCGCCCACCTCACCAACGCTGGCGTCGACACCGTGCTGTTCGACCTGCCCGCCAAGGAAGGTCCGGCCGACGGCATCGTGCTGAAGGCGATCGCCAACCTGGGCAAGCTGAGCCCGGCCCCGCTGGCCAGCAAGTCCTACGCCGAGGCGATCACGCCGGCCAACTATGAGACGGGTCTGGACCAGCTGAAGGACTGCGACCTGATCATCGAAGCCATCGCCGAGCGCATGGACTGGAAGCAGGACCTGTACAGGAAGATCGCCCCGTTCGTGGCCGACCATGCGGTGCTGGCCTCCAACACCTCGGGCCTGGGCATCAACAAGCTGGCCGACGTGCTGCCCGAACAGCTGCGCCACCGTTTCTGCGGCGTGCACTTCTTCAACCCGCCGCGCTACATGCACCTGGCCGAACTGATCCCGGCCAGCACCACCGACACCGCGGTGCTCGAAGGTCTTGAAACCTTCCTGACCACGGCGCTGGGCAAGGGCGTGGTCTACGCCAAGGACACCCCGAACTTCATCGGCAACCGCATCGGCGTGTTCTCGATCCTGTCGACGATCCACCACACCCAGCAGTTCGGACTGGGCTTCGACGAGGTCGACGGCCTGACCGGGCCGCTGGTCGGCCGCCCGAAGTCGGCGACCTACCGCACCTCCGATGTGGTCGGCCTGGACACGATGGCCCACGTCATCAAGACCATGGGCGACACCCTGCCCGACGACCCGTGGCATGCATTCTTCAAGTCCCCGAAATGGCTGGAGGCGCTGATCGCCAAGGGCGCGCTCGGCCAGAAGACCGGCGCCGGCATCTTCCGCAAGGTCGGCAAGGACATCGTCGTCCTTGACGTGGACAAGCAGGACTACCGCCCGGCCGACCGCAGCGCCGCACCCGAGGTGGTCGAGATCCTGAAGATCAGGAACCCGGCCGAGAAGTTCGCCAAGCTGCGCGAAAGCCAGCACCCGCAGGCGCAGTTCCTGTGGGCGACCTTCCGCGACCTGTTCCACTACAGCGCCTACCACCTGGCCGACATCGCCGAGACCGCGCGCGACGTCGACCTGGCCATCCGCTGGGGCTACGGATGGTCGCTGGGCCCGTTCGAGACCTGGCAGGCCGCCGGCTGGAAGCAGGTGGCGCAGTGGATCGCCGACGACATCGTCGCCGGCAAGTCGATGAGCAGCGCGCCGCTGCCGGACTGGGTGTTCGACGGCCGCGACGGCGTGCACGCCGCCGAGGGCAGCTACAGCCCGTCGCGCAATGCCAAGCTGCCGCGCTCGTCGCTGCCGGTGTACCAGCGCCAGCGCTTCCCCGACCCGCTGCTGGGCGAAACCTTCGCCCAGGGCGAGACCGTGTTCGAGAACGACGGCGTGCGCATGTGGCACGACGGCGACGGCATCGCCGTGGTCGGCTTCAAGACCAAGATGAACACCGTGTCCGACCATGTCCTCAACGGTCTGCAGGAAGCGATCAGCCGCGCCGAGAAGGACTTCCAGGGCCTGGTGATCTGGCAGCAGAAGGAACCCTTCTCCGCCGGCGCCGACCTGGCCGGTGCGCTCGGCCTGCTGCAGGCCGGCAAGGTCGACCAGTTCGAAGACATGGTCGCCAACTTCCAGCGCACCAGCCAGCGCATCAAGTACTCGCTTGTACCGGTGATCTCGGCCGTGCGCGGTCTCGCCCTGGGTGGCGGCTGCGAGTTCCAGATGCACAGCGCGAAGGTCGTGGCCTCGCTGGAAAGCTACATCGGCCTGGTCGAGGCCGGCGTCGGCCTGCTGCCGGCCGGTGGCGGCCTGAAGGAACTGGCGGTGCGCGCTTCGCAGGCGGCCGGCCCGGGCGGCGACGTGTTCGCCGAGCTGAAGAAGACCTTCGAGACCGTGGCGATGGCCAAGGTGTCCAACTCGGCGGTCAACGCCCAGGAACTGGGCCTGCTGCGCAGCACCGACAAGGTGGCGTTCAACAGCTACGAGGCGCTGCACATCGCCAAGGCCGAAGCGCGTGCGCTGGCTGAGGCCGGCTACCGCCCGCCGCTGCCGGCACGCCGCATCCAGGTGGCCGGTGACGTGGGCATCGCCACCTTCAAGATGATGCTGGTCAACATGCTGGAAGGCCGCTTCATCAGTCCGTACGACTACGAGATCGCCGAGCGCATCGCCACCGTGCTGTGCGGCGGGCAGGTCGACCGCGGCAGCGTGGTGGACGAGGAATGGCTGCTGACCCTGGAGCGCAGGCACTTCGTCGAGCTGGCGCAGCAGGAAAAGACCCAGGCGCGCATCGCGCACATGCTCAAGACCGGCAAGCCGCTGCGGAACTGAGGTTCGGGACCGGCGCCGCACGCACGGCGCCCACCGATCTTCTTCCCGAATCCAGAATCTCCGGAGTTCACACCATGACCAAGCAGATCCAGGACGCCTACATCGTCGCCGCCACCCGCACCCCGGTCGGCAAAGCGCCCAAGGGCGTGTTCCGCAACACCCGTCCCGACGACATGCTCGCCCACGTGCTCAAGGCCGTGGTCGCGCAGGCGCCGGGCATCGATACCTCGCGCATCGACGACGCCATCATCGGCTGCGCGATGCCCGAGGGCGAGCAGGGCATGAACGTGGCGCGCATCGGCGTGCTGCTGGCCGGCCTGCCCGACACCGTCGCCGCGCAAACCATCAACCGCTTCTGCTCGTCCGGCCTGCAGGCCGTCGCGCTGGCGGCCGACCAGATCCGCCTGGGCAACGCCGACCTGATGCTGGCCGGCGGCACCGAGTCGATGTCGATGGTGCCGATGATGGGCAACAAGATCGCGATGGCGCCCAGCGTGTTCGACAACGACCATGTCGCCATCGCCTACGGCATGGGCATCACCGCCGAGAAGGTCGCCGAGGAGTGGAAGATCTCGCGCGAGGACCAGGATGCCTTCGCCCTCGCCTCGCACCAGAAGGCGATCGCCGCGATCCAGGCCGGCGAGTTCAAGGACGAGATCAGCCCGTACGAGATCGTCTCCCACCAAGCCGATCTGGCCGATGGAAAGCGCATCATCACGCGCAACAAGATCGTCGATACCGACGAGGGCCCGCGCCCGGATTCCTCGGCCGAAGGCCTGGCCAAGCTGCGCCCGGTGTTCCGCAACGGCCAGTTCGGCGGCAGCGTCACCGCCGGCAACTCCTCGCAGATGAGCGACGGCGCGGGCGCGGTGCTGCTGGCCTCCGAGCAGGCGGTCAAGGACTACGGCCTGACTCCGCTGGCCCGCTTTGTCAGCTTCTCGGTCGCCGGCGTGCGCCCGGAAGTGATGGGCATCGGTCCGATCGCCGCGATCCCGAAGGCACTGAAGCAGGCCGGCCTAAGCCAGGACCAGCTCGACTGGATCGAGCTCAACGAAGCCTTCGCAGCGCAGTCGCTGGCGGTGATCCGCGACTGCGGGCTGGATCCGTCGAAGATCAATCCACTGGGCGGCGCGATCGCGCTCGGCCATCCGCTCGGCGCCACCGGCGCGATCCGCACCGCCACCCTCGTCCACGGCCTGCGCCGTCGCCAGCAGAAGTACGGCATGGTGACGATGTGCATCGGCACGGGCATGGGCGCGGCAGGCATTTTCGAAGCGCTGTAAGGGTTAAAACACCGGGAGTCAGAGCCTTTTGCTACGCAAAGGACTCTGACTTCAATTCACAAAAAAGGCAGCCAATGGCTGCCTTTTTGCTTCTGCTCGTGCCTTGATTCCGCCCTTCCCGTCCGCGCCACCAGGAAACTGGCGAAAGGCGGCGGATGACACCTCCCCACACATCAATCAAGGCGCTGCGCGGAGCGTTTAATGAAACCCTTACTCTGCCAGCATGGCTGCCAGCTTCTCGCGCGCCGGCTTGGCCAGCTTCGGGTTGTCCAGCGCGAAGCGGATCGTCGCCTCGACCAGGCCCAGATGGGTGCCACAGTCGAAACGCGTGCCTTCGAAGCGGTAGGCATCGACGGCATCGCTCTTCAGCAGTTGCGCGATCGCGTCGGTCAGCTGGATCTCGCCACCAGCGCCGGTACCGGTCGCTTCCAGCAGCGCAAAGATCTTCGGGCTGAGCACGTAGCGGCCGACTACGGCCAGGTCGCTGGGCGCGTCTTCCGGCTTGGGCTTCTCGACGATCTGCGAGATGCGGCCCTTGCGGCCGTCGAACGTTTCGGTGGCGACGATGCCGTAGCTGGCGGTCTTTTCGTGAGGAACATCCTCGACCGCGATCACGCTGCCGCCGGTGGTCTCGGCCAGATCGGCCATCTGCTTGAGGGCGCCGTCGCCACGGTTCCACATCAGGTCATCGGGCAGCAGGACCGCGAATGGCTCGTCGCCGACGATAGCTTTCGCGCACAGCACCGCATGTCCCAGGCCCAGGGCCTCGGCCTGGGTGACGAACACCGCGCGCACGCCTTCCGGCAGCACGTGGCGGATCATCTCCAGCTGCTCGACCTTGCCGGCACGCTCGAGCTTCTGTTCCAGCTCGTAGGCCTTGTCGAAATAGTCGGCCACCGCATGCTTGTAGCGGTTGGTGACGAAGATCAGCGTGTCGCAGCCGGCCTCGATGGCCTCGTCGACCGCGTACTGGATCAGCGGCCGATCGATGATCGGCAACATTTCCTTGGGTACCGTCTTCGTTGCCGGGAGAAAGCGGGTCCCGAGACCAGCCACAGGGAAGACCGCCTTGCGAATCCTTGCCGTCATCGTGTCCTTCTTGCTTCACGGGGTGGGAATGGAACAACCGTAGCATGCGCCGCCGGCTCCGGAGCCGGTACGCGCTCGCCCTGGACGAACTCGGGAATCACATCCTGAAGCACCTGCCTCAGGGCGACTTCGTCATACCGCGAGTTGGCGTCGCGCATGCGCAGTACACCCTGCCGTACCTGCTCGTACGACACCTGGCGGGCACCTGCCTCGAGGATCTTCGAGTGCGAGGTCGGCCGGTAATGCTCATCCGAGTAGAACAGCGTCTCGTGCAGCTTCTCGCCCGGGCGCAGTCCGGTATAGACGATGGCGATGTCCCTGCCCGGCTGCTTGCCGGCGAGACGGATCATCTGCTCTGCCAACAGCCTGATCGGCACCGGCTCGCCCATGTCCAAGGTGTAGATCGCCGCATGCGAACCTGATGCGGCGGCCTGCACGATCAACTGGCAGGCTTCCGGAATCGTCATGAAGTAGCGCGTGACCTCCGGGTCGGTCACCGTCACCGGCCCGCCCTGGCGGATCTGTTCGCGGAACAGCGGCACCACGCTGCCGGCGGAATCGAGCACGTTGCCGAAGCGGACCGTGATGAAACGGGTGCCAGCATCCTTGGCGTCGAAGGACTGGGCGATCATCTCGGCGAAGCGCTTGGTCGCACCCAGCACGTTGGCCGGGTCGACCGCCTTGTCCGTGGAAATCAGCACGAACGTGCCCACTCCGGCGTCGCGACACAGGCCGGCGACGGTTTCAGTCGCGAGCACGTTGTTGCGCACCGCCTCGCGCAGCTGGCGCTCCAGCAACGGGACCTGCTTGTAGGCCGCCGCATGGAACACCGCATCGGGCTGCGCGAGCCGCAGCGCATGCGCGGTCACCGCGGGATCGCCGCAGTCGCCAAGCACGGCCTCGATCTCAAGATCCGGGAATGCACGGGTGAGCTCGGTATGAATGGTGATCAGCGCAAGCTCGTCCATCTCCAGCAGCGCGATCTTGCGCGCGCCGTGCCGCGCGCACTGCCGGCACAGTTCGGAACCGATCGAGCCGCCCGCGCCGGTCACCATCACGGTACGACCGCCGAGCCAGCCACGGATCAGCTTCCAGTCCGGCGTCACCGGCTTGCGGCCGAGCAGATCCTCGATCGCCACTTCCTTCAGCTCGCCGGGCAGCGCCTGGCCCTCGAGCACATCGGTCAGCCTCGGCACGGTGCGGAACGGCAGCCCGGTGCGCTCGCAGATCGAGACGACACGCTGCATCTCGGCCGCCTCGAGCGAGGGCATCGCGATCACCAGCATGCCGGCGCCGGTCTCCTTGGCGATGGCGGGCGCGTCCTCGAGCCGTCCGAGGATCGGTGCCCCCTGCATGTGCGAACCGCGCAGCTGAGGTGCATCATCGAGAAAGCCGACGGGTTGATAGGCGCCGGAACGACGCAGGTCGCGGACGAGGGCTTCGCCAGCGCGGCCGGCACCGAGAATCAGCACGCGGCGCACGTACGACTCGCCGCGGCCAAGCTGGTAGTCCTTCCAGACGCGATAGAGCAGCCGCGGCATGCCCAGCAACACGGTCAGCGCAAGCGGATAGAGCACCAGCACCGTACGCGGCACGGCCTCGATGCGGTTGTAGACAGCCAGGCCCAGCACGATCGCCAGCAGCCCGAACAGACTGGCCTTGAGGATGTTCCACAGATCCGGGACGCTGGCGAAACGCCACAGCCCCCTGTAGAGACCGACCTTCCAGAACACCAGACCCTGGGCGAGAAGGACGACCAGTTCGTTGCCACTGAAATCAAACCAGGCGTAGTTCTCGTGCCGGCTCGCGAAGCGGATCACATGGAGGAGCTGCCAGCACACCATGACCATGAGCAGGTCATGGCCGATCACGGCGTATCGCGGCAACGACGCCACGACGTGCTTCCAGGACCTACTCCAGACCAGAGCTTTCCTCTGCATCAGTCCTATCCTTGAGAAAGAACCAGGCGGCCGCCACGAACAAGAACCATCCGACGGTCGCCGCAAGAGCAAGCGCCCAACCGACCTGAAGCGTCGCGATGAATAACGCAAGGATAACAGCGACGATGCTGAACCCCGCATAGCCGAGCGCGACCGCCGCGTGTCCATGCCCGCGCCTGACCAGGCGCTGGTAGAGATGCTGGCTGTGTGCCTGCCACCATCGTTCGCCGCGGATCATGCGTCCTGCCAACGTGAAGCCAGCGTCGACAAGGAACGGCATCGCTGGCATGGCAACCAGCACGCACCGCAGATCGCCCCGGTCGGCGACCAGCACCACTGCAGCGGCGACGACGAAGCCGAGCGCACCACTGCCGACATCGCCGAGAAAGATGCGCGCGCGAGGAAAGTTGAACGGCAGAAACCCGAGGCAGGCTCCCAGCGCCAGCACGACCGGCAGCGTGGCGGGCGCCGACAGCAGCAGACTCACCAGAAGCAGACACAATGCGGTCTGAATGGTGGCGATGCCGTTGATGCCATCCATGAAGTTCCAGATGTTGACCAGGGCCGGCACCAGCATCAACGCGCAGGCAGCCAGCAGCCACTGCCCCTGGACGGCAGGCACCAGGGCGAGCACCCCACCGGCGAGGACGTGGGCAAGCAGGCGCAGCCATGCCGACAGCGGACGGTGGTCGTCGATCCAGCCGACGCCCGCAACCAGCAGCAGACCGGCAGCGAAGGCCAGCGCAGCGAACGGGGCAACGAAGCCGAGGCCGGCCGCCACCGCCACGCCGGCCAGCGACGCGATGACGATGCCGATGCCACCGCCGCGCGGGGTCGGGATCGAATGATTGCGACGCTCATCGGGCAGATCGACCAGCCTGCGCCATCGCGCATAACCGAGCGCCGCCCACGTGCCCGCCGCCGACAGCAGCAGGCCGGCAGTGCACCAGACGAGGCTCTGCATCAGACCACCGCGTAGTTCAGCAGCGGCTTGACGCTTCCCCACTCCTTGCAGCTCGGGCACTGCCAGTGGTGGGTGCGCGCACCGAAACCGCAACGCGTGCAGCGATAGCTCGGATTGCGCACCAGCAGCTGGTCGGTGATGTGCTTGAGATCGTGCAGGGTCGCGGTGCTGTCGGCACCGACCGCCAGGGTGAGGTCGATCAGCGCCGCCTCGCCGCGCACTGACGGACGATCCTTGAGCTGCCGGCCCAGATAATCACGCGCGAGCGCCGGCCCCTCATGCCCCTCGATCAGCCGGGTCAGCGCCAGCACGGGCGCGATGCCGCGGTAGTACTCGGTCATCTCGGTCAGGAACGACCGCGCGCCTGCCATGTCGCCGACCTTGTCGTAGCAGGCCAGCAGCCCGGGCAGGATCTCGGGCAGGTAATCGGGGTCGTGCCGTGCGGCACGCTCGAACGCACGCAGCGCTGCCTCGGGACGACCGGCCTCCGATTCGATCCGCCCCTCCAGGATGCCCGCGCGGACGCAGCTCGCATCGGCCTGGTAGGCGCGCGCGATCGCGCCACGGGCAGCGTCCAGGTCGCCCTTGAGCCGATGCCGCTCGGCCAGCTCGCACTCGAACTGCGCGACCTCCCGTCCCATCGCCTCGCCGGTCACTTCCTCGTAGCGCAGCGCGTTGTCGATCGCACGCTCCCAGTCGCGTTCGGCCTGGTAGATCCCGATCAGGTGCCGCAGCGCCTGCGGAGCGCGCTGGTCGATCCGGGCCAGATCGGTGAACACGGTCTCTGCCCGATCGAGCAGGCCGGACTTCATGTAGTCCTCGCCCAGCGCCAGCAATGCCTGGACGCGCTGCTGGTCGCTCAGGTCGTTGCGCTGGACCAGCCCCTGATGCAGCCGGATCGCACGGTCGACCTCGCCCCGGCGGCGGAACAGATGACCGAGCGCCACCTGGGTCTCGAAGGTTTCCTTGTCCAGTTCGGCGATGTGCAGGAACAGCTCGATCGCCTTGTCCGGCTGCTCGTTGAGCAGATAGTTCAGGCCGCGGAAATAGGTGGTCGACAGGCGGCTGACCTGGGTGTCGCCATGCCGTTGGCCACCACGACGACCGACCACCCAGCCGGTCAGCGCCGCCAGCGGCAGAAACAGAAAGAACCAGAACCACTCGTTGAGGAATTCCATGCCGATCAGCGTTCCTGGGACGGGGGCTGGCCGGGCGATGCGGAAGCATGCAGCTTCACCGCGCGCCGCAACCGGGCCTGAAGGGGAATCACGGAGGTCGCGGCCACGATGCCGCCACCGAGCAATGCGCCGGCCAGGGCCGACACCATCAGGGCCACGCCCGTGGTGGTGGCCACGCCGGCCAGGCCGAAGTCGAGCACGATGCGCTGGGAATTGAGCGAGCCGATCACCAGTCCGCCAGCGAGGACGGCCAGCAGGATCAGGAGGCGAATGATGGTCATGGTCCGGCTCCCTCCGTGGCGATGCCGGCAAGCTTAGCCGAGCATGCGGAGCGGGACGAGGGCGTCAGGCGTCGGCCTGCGCGGCCGCGGCCACCGGCAAGGCATCGGCCACGCGCTCGCGCAGCTCCTTGCCCGGCTTGAAATGGGGGACATGCTTGCCCGGCAATGCGACCGAATCGCCGGTCTTGGGATTGCGCCCCAGCCTGGGCGGACGGTAATGCAGCGAAAAACTGCCGAAACCGCGGATCTCGATACGCTCGCCGGAGGACAGCGCACCCGCCATCATCTCCAGCAGCGACTTGACGGCCATGTCGACATCTTCGGCCTTCAGGTGCGACTGGCGACGGGCGAGGATCTCGATCAGTTCGGACTTTGTCATCTGTGACCAATGGTTCTTGCAGCGCATTGCGGCGACCCGGATCGCTCCGGGCCGCCGCATGAACGCACTAGCGTGTCTTACTTACTCGGACTTGCCGCCCAGCTGGGCGCGCAGCAGAGCGCCCAGGCTGGTGGTGCCGGCAGCGGCCTCGGCGGCGGTCTTGTTGTACTCCGCCAGTGCCTCGGCGGTTTCCGCGTCGTCCTTGGCCTTGATCGACAACTGCAGGCTGCGGCCCTTGCGGTCCATGCCCACGAACTTGGCCTCGATCTTGTCGCCGACCTTCAGGTGCTGGGTGGCGTCGTCGACGCGCTCGGCGGCGATGTCGCGCGCCATCACATAGCCTTCGATGCCGTCGGCCAGCTCGATGACCGCGCCCTTGGCGTCGACTTCCTTCACCACGCCTTCGACCTTGGAGCCCTTCGGATTGGTCGCCATGTACTGGCCGAACGGATCCTGCTCCATCTGCTTCAGGCCCAGGCTGATGCGCTCGCGCTCCGGATCGACCGCGAGCACGACAGCGTCAAGCATGTCGCCCTTCTTGTAGTTGCGCAGGATGTCTTCGCCGGTGGTGTTCCAGCTGATGTCCGACAGGTGGACCAGGCCGTCGATGCCACCGTCCAGGCCGATGAAGATGCCGAAGTCGGTGATCGACTTGATCTGGCCGGACACCTTGTCGTTCTTCTTGTGGATGGCAGCGAAGGTCTCCCACGGATTGGCGGCGACCTGCTTCATGCCCAGCGAGATGCGGCGACGCTCCTCGTCGACGTCCAGGACCATGACTTCGACTTCGTCACCGACCTGCACGACCTTGGAGGGGTTGACGTTCTTGTTGGTCCAGTCCATCTCGGACACGTGCACCAGGCCTTCGACGCCCGGCTCGATCTCGACGAACGCGCCGTAATCGGTGACGTTGGAGACCTTGCCGTAGACGCGGCTGTTGGACGGGTAACGGCGGGCGATGTTGTCCCACGGATCCTCGCCCAGCTGCTTCAGACCCAGCGAGACGCGGTTGCGCTCGCGGTCGAACTTCAGCACGCGCACGTCCAGCTCGTCGCCGACGTTGACCACTTCCGACGGGTGACGGACACGCTTCCACGCCATGTCGGTGATGTGCAGCAGGCCGTCGATGCCGCCCAGGTCCACGAACGCGCCGTAGTCGGTCAGGTTCTTGACGACGCCCTTCAGCTTGGCACCCTCGACCAGCTTCTCCATCAGCTGCTCGCGCTCTTCCGAATGCTCGCTCTCGACCACCGCACGGCGGGAGACGACGACATTGTTGCGCTTGCGGTCCAGCTTGATGAGCTTGAACTCGAGTTCCTTGCCTTCCAGGTACGCCGGATCGCGGACCGGACGCACGTCGACCAGCGAGCCCGGCAGGAAGGCGCGGACGTCCTTGATGTCGACGGTGAAGCCGCCCTTGACCTTGCCGCTGATGCGGCCGGTGATGGTCTCGTTCTTCTCCAGCGCCTCTTCCAGCTCGTCCCACACCATCGCGCGCTTGGCCTTCTCGCGCGACAGCACGGTCTCGCCGAAGCCGTTCTCGAGCGAGTCGAGCGCGACCTTGACCTGGTCGCCCACGCCCACGTCGATCTCGCCAGCGTCATTCCGGAACTGTTCGATCGGCACGATGCCTTCGGACTTCAGGCCAGCGTTGATCACCACGACATCGCCGCGGACTTCCACGACGGTGCCGACGACGATCGCGCCCGGCTTCAGCTTGGCCAGGTTGGTCTGGCTCTGTTCGAACAGCTCGGCAAAAGATTCGGTCATTAGTGAATACTCGGTTGAACACACGAACGGCCTGCAGCGAGGCTGCGGACCGTCCACCCTGTCTGGCGTCCGCGAACGGAAGCCGTGTGTTGGATGTTGGAAAACCGATGCGACCATTCGCATCGGAACTTGGATCTGCCGTACGTCGTCGCGGCACGGAATGTCGGCTAGCGCGCCTCCACCAGGGAAAGCACGCGCGCCACCACTTCGTCGATGGACAGCCCGGTGGTATCGATGAGTTCGGCGTCGTCGGCCGGCTTCAGCGGTGCCACCGCGCGCTGGGCATCCCGGGCGTCCCGGGCCAGAATCTCGCGCAGCAGACTGTCGAATATAACGGAAACCCCTTTTTCCTTCAACTGGTTATGCCGCCTGCGGGCGCGCTCCTCGGCGCTCGCGGTCAGGAACACCTTGAACGGGGCGTCAGCGAAGATCACCGTTCCCATGTCGCGCCCGTCCGCGACCAGGCCCGGGGCCTGCCGGAACGCCCGCTGGCGCTCCTTCAGCGCGGCCCGCACCTCCGGGATGGCCGCGATGGCCGAGGCGAGCGTGCCGGTGGTCTCCAGCCGCAGCTCGTCGGTGGCGTCGACCCCATTGACCATGACCCGCAGCGCGTCGCCGCGCTCGATGAAGGCCACATCGGTGTCGAAGGTGCAACGCACCAGCGCCGCGGGGTCGGAGAGATCCAGATCGGCCCAGCTGGCCGCCACCCCGACCGCACGGTACAGTGCCCCGGAATCCAGATAGTTCCACCCCAGGCGCGCGGCCGCGAGCCGGCTCACGGTGCCCTTGCCCGCCCCGGACGGCCCATCGATGGTGAGAACGGGGACCGGTGACGTCATGCGGAACTCCAGGCTGGTTCGGGCGGGAAAGCGCGCATTGTAGTCGCAGCGCGGACCGCTCCGCGGGCAGCGCGATGCAACCGCTTGAAAAGGAAACCGAATCCCGGCTAGAATCGCCGGCTTGTCTGCGGCCGTGGCCGTTTTGCGCCCCGGCTCCCCATCCAACGTCCTCCTGAGGTGTGTCATGAAAGTCCTGTCCTCCCTGAAGTCGGCGAAGGCCCGTCACCGCGACTGCAAGGTGGTCCGCCGTCGCGGAAAGGTCTTCGTGATCTGCAAGTCCAACCCGCGTTTCAAGGCGCGTCAGCGCTGATTGCGGGTCCGGCCCCGGCCGGCAACGCGATGGACGGAAGGGCTGCAGCGATGCGGCCCTTCTGCTTTTCTGCGACCTGCACGGCGGACATCCGCTCCGGCACTGGGCTTACAATCGCCGCGACCATCCACCCGGCCGCCCGGCGGCCACCCAACCGGGGAGCACCTGCGATGAAGCGTCCGACCCACCTGCTGTTCCTGGCGTTGCTGGCGCTGGCCGGCCATGCCCATGCCGATGTCCTGCTCGTCGATCGCGCCCAGCAGAAGCCGGCGGTGGCGCAGCCGGCGCGTGGCCTGTCGATGGGCGAGGTCGAAGCGCGCTTCGGCAGTCCGCAGCAGAAGCTCGACCCGCGCGGCGGCCAGAAGCAGCAGTGGCCGACGATCAACCGCTGGGTGTATCCGGACTACGTGGTGTACTTCGAGAAAAGCCGGGTGATCGACGTGGTCGCCCACCGCGCCTCGCCCGCCGAAGTCGGTCCCAAGCCGCCGATCCGCTGAGACAGCGGCGTCTCCGCTGCCGCCGCGGGTGTCGGCGCCTGCCGGCATTTCCGTACGGCCACCGGCCGGCGCTGTCGCCGGCAACCACGCCGGCAACAGCCCTAACGTGCCCGCGCGCCACGCGCCGGGAATCCGATGCGATGCCGGGCAATCCGCCCGGACCCGACCTGAGTACCTGTACGGAATGAGCGACACCCTGCGCTTCCCGGCGGAATGGGAACCCCAGTCCGCGATCCTGATCGCCTGGCCGCATGCCGACACCGACTGGGCGCAGCGCCTGGGCGAGGTCGAAGAGACCTACATCGCCCTGGTCCAGGCCATCGTCCGTTTCCAGCCGGTCTGGATCTGCGTGGCCGACGACGACATCGAGACCTATGCCGCCGCGCGCCTGCGCTCGGCCCGGATCGACATGGCGAAAGTGCGCTTCGTCCCGTTCGACTACGACGACACCTGGCTGCGCGATTCCGGCCCGATCACGCTGCGCGACGGCGACGGCTTCCGCCTGCTCGATTTCCGCTTCACCGCCTGGGGCGGCAAGTTCGAGGCCGGCCGCGACGACCAGCTGGTCGAGGCGCTGGTCGCGCAGGGCCTGTTCCCCGGCGCCGCGCATCAGCGGATCGATTTCGCGCTGGAAGGCGGCGGCATCGAGACCGACGGCGCCGGCACCCTGCTCAGCACGTGGCACTGCCTGCACGAACGGCACCCGGACAAGTCGCGCGCGCAGATCGATGCGATCCTGCTGCAGTCGCTGGCCCAGCACCGGATCCTGTGGCTGGAGCACGGCTACCTGGAGGGCGACGATACCGATGCCCACATCGACACCCTCGCCCGCTTCGCCGCACCGGACGCAATCGTGTTCCAGGCCTGCGACGACGCCGACGACCATCACTACCCCGACCTGAAGGCGATGGCCGAGGAGATCGCCGCGCTGCGCACGGTCGACGGCCAGCCCTACCGGCAGTTCCCGCTGCCGTGGGCCGCGCCGATCCTCGATGGCGAGCGCCGGCTGGCCGCGTCCTACGCGAACTTCCTGATCGTCAACGGCGCGGTGCTGATGCCGGCCTACGGCGTCACCGACGCCGAACGTGCGGTCGACGACGCCGCGGCGGCCGTGCTTGCACAGGCCTTCCCGGACCGCGAGATCGTGCAGGTGCCCTGCCGCCCGCTGATCTGGCAGAACGGCAGCCTGCACTGCATCACCATGCAACTGCCGGCTGGCGTCACCGGCTGAGTCAGCCGTACCCAGCGGCACCGCAGCGCCGGTGCCGCTTCTTTCCCGGATACCCGTCAGCCTGCGTGCAAACACGCCGGGTTACCATTCCCGCTTTCCGCGTTTCAGCCGAGATCGACCGCCATGAGCCGCAAGACCTTGACCGTCGCCCTGATCCAGGAGCGCAACCACGGCGATGCCGCCGCGAACCTGGCCGTGATCGAACAGCGCGTGGCCGAGGCCGCCGCGCAGGGCGCGAAGCTGGTGCTGCTGCAGGAACTGCACAACGGCGCCTATTTCTGCCAGCACGAATCGGTGAACGAGTTCGACCTGGCCGAGCCGATTCCCGGCCCCAGCACCGAACGCCTCGGCGCGCTGGCGAAAAAGCACGGCATCGTGCTGGTCGGCTCGCTGTTCGAGCGCCGTGCCGCCGGGCTGTACCACAACACCGCCGTGGTGTTCGAGACCGACGGCACCCTGCTGGGCAAGTACCGCAAGATGCACATCCCGGACGATCCGGGCTTCTACGAGAAGTTCTACTTCACCCCGGGCGACATCGGCTTCAAGCCGGTCGACACCTCGGTCGGCCGCCTCGGCGTGCTGGTCTGCTGGGACCAGTGGTATCCGGAAGGCGCGCGCCTGATGGCGCTGGCCGGCGCCGAGCTGCTGCTCTACCCGACCGCGATCGGCTGGGATCCGGACGATGTCCAGGACGAGAAGAACCGCCAGCGCGACGCCTGGGTGCTGAGCCACCGCGGCCATGCCGTGGCCAACGGCCTGCCGGTGCTGAGCTGCAACCGGGTCGGCCATGAGACCTCGCCACTGGGTGCGTCCGGCATCGACTTCTGGGGCAACAGCCATGTGCTCGGCCCGCAGGGCGAGTTCATCGCCGAGGCCGGCGGCGAGCCGACCGTGCTGGTCTGCGAGGTCGACCTGGAGCGCTCCGAGCACGTGCGCCGGATCTGGCCGTTCCTGCGCGACCGCCGCATCGACGCCTACGGCGACCTGCTCAAGCGCTACATCGACTGACCGCCGGCAACGGCCCGCACGGAACCTTCCGATGACCCAGACCGACCTGTCCGCCGATCTTCCGCTCGGCGGACAACCGCATCGCATCGTCGAACGCGACGGCGTCCGCTACACCCTGCTCGGCACCGCGCATGTCTCGCAGTCGAGCATCGACGCGGTACGGGCGGCGGTCGCCACCGGCGCCTACGACGCGGTCGCGGTCGAACTGGACCCCGGCCGGCTGCAGTCGCTGAGCGATCCGGACGCGCTGGCGAAGCTGGACATCGTGCGGGTGATCCGCGACGGCAAGACCCACCTGTTCGCCGCCAACCTGGCCCTGTCGGCCTACCAGCGCCGGCTGGCCGAGCAGCTCGGCGTCGAACCCGGTGCCGAGCTGAAGGCCGCGGTACTGGATGCGCGCGCGCGCGACCTGCCGGTACACCTGATCGACCGCGAGGTCGGCCTGACCTTCAAGCGCGCGATGCAGCGCCTGGGCTGGTGGGGCCGGGCCAAGACCGGTGCCGGCATCATGCTGGCGATGTTCGGCGACGAGGAAGTCGGCGACCAGGAAATCGAGAAGCTCAAGCAGGGCGACATGCTGGAGGCCAGCTTCGGCGAGTTCGCCAGCCAGAGCCCCGCCCTGTACGAGGCGGTGATCGGCGAACGCGACCGCTACATGGCGGCGAAGCTGCGCGAGACCGCAGGCGGCGCGCGCGACGTGCTGGCCGTGGTCGGTGCGGGCCACCTGGCCGGCCTGGCCCGGCATCTGGCCGAGGACAGCGCCGAACCGGCCGCGATCCAGCGCGAGCTGGAGACGGTCAAGCCGAAGTCGCGCGTGCCGTGGATGGAGCTGATCATCGGTACCGTCGTGATCGGCGGCTTCGCCTGGGGCTTCTGGCAGGGCGGGATCGACGTCGGCGCCGACCTGCTGCTGCAGTGGGTGCTGGCCACCGGCATCCTGGGGGCGATCGGCTGCGCGATCGCCGGCGGCCATCCGCTGAGCATCCTCGCCGCCTTCATCGCCTCGCCGCTGACGCCGCTGCACCCGGCGCTGGCCTCGGGCACGGTCAGCGCGCTGGTCGAGGCGACGCTGCGCAAGCCGACCTACGCCGACTTCATGGCCCTGCGCGACGACGTGCAGTCGATGAAGGGCTGGTGGCGCAACCGTGTGGCGCGCTTGATGCTCAACTTCTTCCTGACCAGCCTGGGCACCGCGATCGGCGTGTGGACCGGTGGTCTGCGCATGCTGGGCAAGCTGGTCGGCTGAGCACCTGCAAGCGGCCTGCAGGGCGCCGGCCGCGTCGCGGGCCCGTGGGGGCGACGCATCGACGTCGCGAGGACGTCACGCCGCCAGCGACAGCTCCGCGACCAGTCGTTGTCCGGCTGGATCGGCGGGCGTGGCGGGATCGGTCGCGCCCCCGGCTGAAGACCGGGTCCGGCCCGGTTGCCCGACATCCGGAGCGTCGGCATACGCAACCGCGCGCAGGGCGCGACGGGTCGTTGTCGTGAAGACGAATCGGCCCGACAACAGCGGCATGCGACGTGCAGCTGCATGCCCGCCACCTCGCCGCAGCGTCGGCGTCGACCAGGCCACGCCAGCACCGGAGCCGCATACCGAGCGCGGGCTCCACCGCCTGTCGCGCCCCCGGCCCATGCATCGCACCGTGCGCCAGCACACTGCGACTCGGCATGGCCCGTTCTACGCATGCGAGCGGCCGGACGCGCGCGTGGACGGGGCTCGCGCCCCGTCCATGGACTCACTCCGCCAGCGGCTGCGGAGTGCTGCCCGCGTGCTCCGGCGGCAGGCCCCGCGCACGGCGGAGCGTGCGCGACACGCCGTTGCGCAGGTCGTCCAGGATCGCGTAGATCGTCGGCAGGAACAGCAGGCTGACCACCGTCGAGAACGCCAGGCCGCCGGCCACCGCCCGTGCCATCGGCGAGTACTCCAGGCCGCCCAGCACCACCGTGTCGCTCAACGAGATCGGCACCATCGCCAGGATCGCGGTGCCCATCGTCATCATGATCGGACGCAGGCGTTCGCGGCTGCCCTCGACCAGTGCGTCGGTGCGCGACATGCCGCGCCGGCGCAGGTTGTTGATGTGCTCGACCATGATGATGCCGTTGTTCACCACCACGCCCATCAGCACCAGGATGCCGATCAGGGCCATGATCGTGAACGGCGTGCCGGTGATCCAGAACAGCCAGAACACGCCGAACACCGAAAACACCACGCAGCTCATGATCGCCGACGGGAACAGCAGGGACTCGAACACCGCGGCCATCAGCACGTAGATCATCACCAGCGCCAGCAGCAGGTTGAACATCATCTGCTGCATGCCTTCCTGGTCTTCCTGGAAGCCGGACCCGTCGAACGAGTAGCCGTACCCCGGCGGGAAGCTCATCGCCTCGAGCGTGGCCTCCATCGCCTTGCGGGCGTCGGGCATGGTCGTGCCGTCGGTCAGGTTGGCCTGCAGGGTGACCACGGTCTGGCGGCTGAAGCGGTTGATCTGGCTGGCCGACGGCATGGTCGCGATCTCGACCATGCTCAGCAGCGGCACCATCCGCCCGTCCGGGGAACGCACCATGAAGCTGGCGATGTCTTCCACGCCGTAGCTCTGCGCGCCCTCGAAGCGCACCCACACCGGCACTTCAGTCTGGCCGCGACGGAACTCGCGCAGCTGCGCGCCGCGCAGGGCCAGACCGACGAAGCGCGACACCTCTTCGGCACTGAAGCCGTAGGCCGCCGCGCGCTCGCGGTCCACGCGCACGTTGAGCTCGGTGTTCTTGTCGCCACCCTCCACGCGCACGTCGCGCAGCTCCTTGCGTGCGGCCAGCATCGGGATCACGTCCTCGGCCAGCTCGGACAGCAGCTGGGTCGAGTCGCCGACCAGCTGCACCTGGACGTTCTGGCCCGGGCTGCCACCGCCGCCACCCTGCCCGCTCGCGCCGCGCACGCCGAGCGTGGCGCGGGCCGACTTGGGCAGCTCGTTGCTGATCTGGTCGCTGAGCGGCTTGGTGTCCTTCACGGTGTCGGCGAAGGTCACCATCGTCGAGGCCTCGCCCTCCTCGTTGAACCACGAGTAGGTCTGCACGATCTGGAAACGCTCGCGGTTGCGGTCCAGGAAGTTCTCGACCCGGGCCACCTCCTCGGAGATCTGGTCCTTGGTGTAGCTGCCCTTCCACTGGTAATAGACCTGGATCTCGCCGGTATCGCCGCCGCCGAAGAAGTCGAACTTGGTGCCCATCATCGGCGCCACGCTCAGCACCACGATCATGCCGATGCCGAGCACGCTCCAGCCACGGTGCTCCAGCGTCCAGCGCAGGATCCGCGCATAACGGCGCTGCATGCGCGGGATCAGGCCATCGGGCCTGTGCACCGCGGCTGGCGTCTTCATCCGCGCCGACAGCATCGGGATCAGGCTGACCGCGACCAGCCACGACGCCAGCAGCGACACCGTGATCGTGATCGCCAGCTGCGACATGAAGATGCTGATCATGTTGGTCTCGCCCAGCAGGTTGGGCAGGAACACGATGCAGTGCGACAGGGTGCCGGCCGACAGCGCGATGGCCACGTGGCGGGTGCCCAGGATCGCAGCCAGGCGCGGCTGTTCGGGCATCCGCTCGCGCTCCTGGTAGATGCTCTCGACCACGACCACCGCGTTGTCGACCAGCATGCCGACCGCCAGCAGCAGGCCCATCAGGGTCAGCACGTTCAGGGTCACGCCGGCGAAATGCATGAAGCCGAGCGTCACGATGAAGCAGATCGGGATCGCCAGAGTCACCATCAAGGTCGACGGCCAGTGCCGCAGGAACGCGTACAGCACGATGATCGACAGCAGCAGGCCGACCACGCCGGCTTCGCCCAGCTCGATCAGCGAGTCGGTGACCTCGTCGCCCATGTTCTGGATGACCTTGAAGTCGATGTCGTTGAGGCCGGGCTCCTTGCGGATCGCCTCGATCTCGCGCAGCACGTTGCCCGACACCTCCACCAGGTTGGCGTTGCGCTCCTTGAAGATGTCCAGGCCGACCGCGGTGCGCCCGTCCAGGCGCCGGCCGTAGCCCATCCGCTGCGCCTTGAGCCGCACGTCGGCGATGTCGCCCAGGCGCAGCCCCTTCGCGTTCAGCACCAGGTCGCGCAGCTCCTGCAGGTCGCGGATTTCGCCGACCGGCTGCAGGCGCAGGCGGCGGCCGTTGTCCTCGATCTGCCCGGCCGAGACCGAGAAGTTGACCGTCTGCAGGCGCTGGGTCAGCTCATTGAGGCTCAGGTCGTGCGCGGTCAGGCGGTTGGGATCGATCGCGATCTCGACCTCGTTCGGCGGCGCACCGCTGATCTCCACCCGGGCCACGCCGGGGATGCGTTCGATCCGCCGCTTCATGTCGCGGTCGATCAGGTCGTACGCGCCGGTCAGGTCCATGTCCGCGGCCAGGCGTACGCGCAGCACCGCCTCGTCGCTGGTGGAGAACTTCATCACGTAGTAGCGCTGGAAGTCGTCCGGGAACTCGTCGCGGATCGCGTCCAGCCGCTCGCGCGCCTCGGAGGCCGCGATCGACACGTCGCGGTCCCAGTCGGAGAACTCGATGAAGATGCCGGCGCCGTCGGCGGTGGCGTTGCTGCGCATCCGCTTGACCCCGGTCAGGGTCGCCAGGGTCTCCTCGGCCGGGCGCAGGATCGTGCGTTCGATCTCCTCCGGCGTGGAGCCCGAGTACGGCAGCTGCACGAACAGGAACGGCGCCGACACGTCCGGCAGTGCCTCCAGCGGCAGGCGGAACGAGGCGATCAGGCCCACGACCACCAGCGACACGAAGCACATGATCGTGGTGATCGGCCGCTTGATGCTGAACTCGGAAACGCTCATGCGTGCTCCTGGCCCACGGTGGCGTCATAGCCGCCGCTTTCCGCATCGGCGCGTGCGCGCAGGCCGCGCTCGACGTAATCGCTGTCGGGGCGACGGTCGAGCAGGTCGTAGACCACCGGGATCACGAACAGGGTCAGCAGGGTCGAGACCAGCAGGCCGCCGATCACCGTGATCGCCATCGGCGAACGCACCTCGGCGCCGTCGCCCATCGCGATGGCCAGCGGCAGGAAGCCGAACAGCGTGCTCAGCGTGGTCATCACGATCGGACGCAGGCGCGAACGGGCGCCCTCGACCAGCGCCTCGCGCTTGGCCACGCCTTCCTCGCGCAGCTGGTTGACCTTGTCGATCAGGATGATCGCGTTCTTGGTCACCAGGCCGACCATCAATATCAGGCCGATGAAGACCACCACAGAGATCGAATTGCCGGTCAGCATCAGCGCCAGCACCGCACCGACCATCGCCAGCGGGATGGTGAACAGGATGACGAACGGATGCAGCAGCGACTCGAACTGCGAGGCCATCACCAGGTACACCAGGAACACGGCCAGCGCGAACGCGAACAGCAGCGAGCGCACCGATTCGGCCAGCTCCTCGCCCTGGCCGCCGATGTGCAGGCCCAGGCCGGCACCCAGCGGATTGGCGGCGACCATGCCCTGCACTTCCTGCATCGCCGAGCCCAGGTCGATGCCGCGCAGGTTGGCCGAGATCACCGCCACCCGCATCTGGTCGGCACGGTGGATCTCGCTGGGGCCGGTGGTGGCGACCACCTCGGCCACCGCATCCAGCCGCACCGCACGGGCGCTGCCGGGATTGACGATCAGCTGGCGGATGTCCTCGACCGTGGCGCGGTCCGATTCCTGCGCCCGCACCAGCACGTCGATCTTGCGGTCGCGGAAGTTGTAACGCGTGGCCACTTCGCCGCGGACCTTCTTGACCACCGCATCGGCGACCTGGCGCGTGGTCAGGCCGAGCGCACCGGCGCGTTCCTGGTCGAAGCGGATCTGGATCTCCGGGAAGCCCTGTTCCACCGTCGACTTCACGTCGGTGTAGTGCGGGTTGTCGCGCAGCATGCCGGCCAGCTTCTGGCCCGCACGCTCCAGGCTTTCCAGGTCGTTGCCGCGCAGCTCGATCTCCAGCGGCGTGGAGAAGCTGAACAGCTGCGGCCGGGCGAAGTCGGCCTGCGCACCGGGGTAGCGCTGCATGGTCTGGCGCATGCGGTCGCTCTGCTCGGCCTCGAACGCGCGGCTGCCGCCGCCGGCCATGACCACGGTGAGCTTGGCGATGTTCTCGCCGCTCTCGGTCGGGTTGGCGTCCAGCCGCGTGCCGCTGCCGCTGACGCCGTACAGCGTCTCCACGCCGGCGTCGCCGCTGTGCTGGGCCTGCAGTTCTCGCACGACCTTGTCGGTTTCGCGCAGCGGCGTGCCAGGCGGCAGCTTGACCGTCATTTCGAAGCGGTCCTGGGCCAGCTGCGGGATCAGGTCGGTGCCCAGCAGCGGCATCACCGCCACCGCCGCCGCGAACGCGGCGCCGGCGAACAGCAGGACCCGGCCGGGGCGCTGCAGTGCGGCCGGCAGCGCGCGCAGATAGCCACGCTCGGCGCGACCATACGGCGCCATCGCGATGTCGCTGGCCTTGCCCATCACCGGCGACACCACGCGGGTCACCCCGCGCCAGAGCCGCACGAACACCCAGGCGAGGCCGAAGAACATGCCGCGGACGCTGGCGCCGATCCCGCGGCCAACCGCGGCGACCGGCTTCTGCACGCGCGCGGTCGGACGCCAGCTCGGGTGCGCCGGCTCTTCCGGGAAGCCCAGGGCCGAACGCGACTTCCAGGCCGACAGCATCGGGATCAGGGTCATCGCCACCAGCAGCGACACGCCGACCGCGATCGCGATCGTCAGCGCCTGGTCGCGGAACAGCTGGCCGGCGACGCCTTCGACGAAGACCAGCGGCAGGAACACGGCGATCGTGGTCAGGGTCGAGGCCACCACCGCCATGCTGACTTCGCGCGTACCCACGATCGCCGCCTGCAGCGGAGACAGTCCGCGCTCGCGCGCCTTGGCGATGCTCTCCAGCACCACGATCGAGTCGTCGACCACCAGGCCGGTCGCCAGCGCCAGGCCGCCGAGCGACATCACGTTCAGGCTCAGGCCCAGCTGGTCCATGAAGAAGAAGGTGGCGATGATCGAGACCGGCAGCGACAGGCCGATCACCAGCGTGCTCCAGCCGTTGCGCAGGAACAGGAAGATCACCAGCAGCGCCAGGCTGCCGCCCCACACCGCATCGACCTTGACGTCGTTGATCGCGCTGCGGATGAACTTGGACTGGTCGTCGATGACGGTCAGCTCCATGTCGTCGGGCACTTCCTTGCGGATCTGCTCCAAGCGCGCCTGCACCGCATCGGCGGTGGACACGGTGTTCGCGTCGCCTTCCTTGTAGATCGCCAGCTCGACCGCCTCGCGGCCGGCCAGGCGGATGATGGCTTCGCGCTCCTTGTAGCCCTGGCGCACCTCGGCGACGTCCTTCAGCCGCACCGGCACGCCGCCGGCGATCGCACTGCTGCTGCCGCCCGACGAGGCGCTCTGCACCGACGCCGCCGCCGCCAGCACGCTGGCATTGCCCGAGGCCGCGGCGATCGCGGCCATCTGCTGCGCCGCCGAGGCCGCCGCGTTGTCGCCACCGCTCTGGGTGGTGACCAGCATCTCGCGCATGTCCTCGACCGCGGCGAACTGGTTGACCGTGCGCACCAGGTAGCGCTGCGAGCCCTGCTCCAGGCGACCGCCGGACAGGTTGATGTTCTCCTGCTGCAGGCGCTGGATCACGTTGTCGATCGGCAGGTTCAGCTGGGCCAGCTTCTGCTGGTCGATGTCGACCTGGATCTCGTCCTCCAGACCGCCGCCGACCTTGACCGCGGCCACGCCGGTGACCGGCTCGAGCTTCTTCTTCAGGTCGTCGTCGGCATAGCGGCGCAGCGCGGTGAGCTGGCGCACGGCCTGCTCGTCGCTGGCGGTCTCGCCCTTGGCCGACAGCGCCAGCCGCATCACCGGCTCGGTCGACGGATTGAAGCGCAGCAGCACCGGCGCCTTGACCTCCAGCGGCAGCTGCAGCACTTCCAGCTTGTCGCGCACCTCGAGGCTGGCCTGGTCCATGTCGGTACCCCAGGCGAACTCCAGCACCACGTCGCTCTGCCCGGTGCGCGACACGGACTTGAGCTTGCGCAGGCCCTTGGCCACGCCGACGGCCTCCTCGACCGGCTCGGTCACCAGCGTCTCGATCTCGGCCGGGGCCGCACCGGTGTATTCGGTGCGTACGGTCAGGGTCGGATAGCTCAGGTCCGGCAGCAGGTTGACCTTCAGGTCGCCCAGCGCCAGCGCGCCGAACAGCACCATGGTGATGGTGAACATGGCCACGGTGACACGGCGGCGGACGGCGAAGCCGACCAGTCCACCGCGGGCAGCCGCCTGCCAGCCGGCTCCTTCGGAGCCGTGCGATGTCTCGGGGGTATGGCTCATTGTGCGCTACCGGCCTGTGCGGTCGCGTCGGCCGACTTGGCCACCGCGGTGGAGGTCTGTTCCTGCCCGATCACCTGCACCGTGCTGCCGTCGCGCAGCGCCACCTTGCCGGCGGTGACCACGGCGTCGCCTTCCTTCAGGCCTTCGCGGATCTCGCTCCACTCGCCTTCGGTGTAGCCCAGCTTGACCGGCACGCGCACCGCCTTGCCTTCGCGGATCACGTACACCGCCGGATCGCCCTGATCGTCGAGCAGGGCCAGGCGCGGCACCACCAGCGCGTCGGCGCGCTGGTCGTAGTCGATGCGGATGCGGCCGAACATGCCCGGCTGCAGCGCCTCGCCGCCGGTGAAGGCGCAGACCACGCGGAAGGTGCCGCTGCCCGAATCGACCACCGGTGCGACGCGGTCGACCACGCCCTCGAAGCGCTTGCCCGGCAGGGCGTCGGCCAGCAGCACCACCGGCTGACCGGCCTTCATCGTCGCCAGCTCGCGCTCGGGTACGTTGAGCGTGGCCTCCAGGCGCGAATCGTCGACGATGCGGAAGATCGGTGTATTGATCTGGACGAAGTTGCCGTCCTTGATCGAGCGCGAGGCGATCACGCCGGAGATCGGCGCGGTCACCGTCGAGTACGACAGCTCCAGCGCGGCCATGTTGTGCTGGGCGCGCGCGTTCTCGACGTCGTAGCGCATCTGGTCGACCTCACCGGCGCTGATCAGCTGCTGGGCGACCAGCTGCTGGGCACGGCGGTAGTTGTTCTCCAGCTTGCGCAGCTGCGCCTCGCTCTGGGCCACGGCCAGGCGCGCGCGGTCCGGATCGAGCCGGACCAGAGCCTGTCCGGCCTTGACCTGCTGGCCTTCCTCGACCAGGACCTGCAGGGCCACGCCCGACGTCTTGGCCACCACCTGCGATTCGGCACGGGGCTCCAGCGCGGCGGTGCCGGTGTAGCTGGCCGCGATCGCGCGGTGCGACGCCTTGACGACCTCCACCGGCACGGCATCGGCAGGCTTTTCCGCCGCATCGGCCGCATCGCCGCCGGGCGCGCCCCCCTTGCAGGCAGACAGCAGCAGTGCGCAGGCCAGCAGCGCGGTGGCGGCACGGGGGCCGTGGCGCAGGAGGTGGGAGGAGGAACGGGTCGTTGCGGTGTCCATGCGCGTGAGGTGCCTTGGCGTGGGGCGTGAATAGGTGTTGTACGCAAGTAAATCACCAGAACGACCCCCTGCCATGCGCCGAAGGTCATGGTGACTGCAGGGATCCCTTCGCCGGGTGCCGGCCCCGGCCCCCGAAAACGGCCACGCGCCAGGCACCAGGCAATGGGCAGCCAGCCGCGTCATCCGCCTGACGGAGAGCGCCAGGCCGGTGCGCGCGCCCTCATCCGGCCGCCGATCCTGCCGCCCCACGGACGCCACCTCCGGCACAGGATCGCAGCAAGGTCCTTGATCGCACGCATGGACACGCGTTTCCGGTTGCGTTAACGCGAGGCTATACTCGACCCGACTTGCGTCCGGGAGGGGTAGAACCGGCCGCCAGATTCCATCCGCGACCGATCCGGACCATCGAATGAAGCGCCCGCTGCCGCTAGCCGCCTGCATTGCCCTGATCACTGTCTCTTTCACTTCCCTCGCCCAGGACGCACAGCCGTCCGCGCCCGCCCCGGCTGCCGCCGAAGCGGCAGCGCCGGCCGCCGGCGACCCCGAGAAGGGGCGGGTCCTGGCCTACACCTGCCAGGGCTGCCACGGCATCGAGGGCTACAAGAACGCCTATCCCAGCTACAAGGTGCCCAAGATCGGCGGCCAGTCGGCCGAGTATCTGGGCCAGGCACTGCACGAGTACCAGCAGGGCAAACGCCGACACCCGACGATGCAGGCCCAGGCGCAGAGCTTCTCGGCCCAGGACATCGCCGATCTCGCCGCCTTCCTGTCCACCATCAAGTAAGTGCCTCCCGACATGACGACAGCCGTGTACGCCCAGCGTCTCGCCATCGCCCTGACCGCCGCCCTTGCATTGGCGGCCTGCTCCTCCGGACAGGATTCCTCCCACGCCGCCGCTGACGCGCCGGCCGCCAGTTCGTCGGCAGGCCTGCCGAGCGGACGCATCGCCATCGGCGAGCAGCTGGCCACCGCCAAGGGCAAGGCCACCGGCCAGAGCTGCGTGGACTGCCACGGCCCGGATGGCAACGTGCCGCTGGACGCGAGCTACCCCAAGATCGGCGGGCAGTACGCCGACTACCTGGCCCACGCGCTGCAGGCCTACCGCAAGGGCGAGCGCGACCATGCGCTGATGACCCCGCAGGCAACCGGCCTGAGCGACCAGGACATCGCCGACCTGTCGGCCTACTTCGGTTCGCGCCCGGCCCAGATCCGCGACCTGCACGGCGCCTTCTGAGCCGGCTCCACGCGTTCGGATCCAGAGGCCCGCGCAAGCGGGCCTTTTCATGTGCGCAGTCCGGATCGGCCCGGTCCGTGGATGCCGCCGCGCCAGCGCAGGTGACGCCTGCGCCAGCGTCGAAGCATCCGCTGCCGATGTGATCGCCTGCGCGACGGGGCACGCGGCACAATGCCGGCATGCCATCGCCCGCCTCCAGCACCAAGCCGCGCCGGGAGCACGCCAGCCCCAGCCTGCGCGAGCGCTTCGACGCGATGCGCAACCTGCCGCCGTTCCTGCGCCAGATCTGGCAGACCAGTCGCTGGCTGACGATGACCAGCCTCGGCCTGCGGCTGATCCGGGCGCTGCTGCCGGTGGCGATGCTCTACCTCGGCAAGCTGATCATCGACGAGGCGATCCGCCTGGCCGGGCTGGAGCCCGGGCTGAGCGACATCGCCCAGGCCTGGCGCAGCGGCGCGCTCGACCACCTGGCCTGGCTGCTGGCGCTGGAACTGGCGCTGGCGGTCGGCTCGGACCTGCTCGGCAGGCTGGTGTCCTATGCCGACGGCCTGCTGTCGGAGCTGTTCACCAACGCCAGCAGCATCCGCCTGATGGAGCATGCGGCGACGCTGGACCTGGAAGACTTCGAGGACCCGGACCTGCAGGACAAGCTCGACCGCGCCCGGCGCCAGACCATGAGCCGGATGAACCTGATGAGCCAGCTGTTCGGCCAGGTCCAGGATGCGATCACCGTGGCCAGCTTCGCCGCCGGCCTGCTGGTCTATGCGCCGTGGCTGATCGCGCTGCTGGCGGTCGCGCTGATCCCTGCTTTCATCGGCGAGTCGCACTTCAACGCGCTGGGGTATTCGCTCAACCACCAGTGGACGCCCGAGCGCCGCCAGCTCGAGTACCTGCGCCAGACCGGCGCCAGCGTCGACACCGCCAAGGAGGTGAAGATCTTCAACCTCCACCGCTTCCTGGTCGGCCGCTACCGGGTGCTGGCCGAGCGCTTCTATGCGGCCAACCGCGCCCTCGCCCGCCGCCGCGCGTTCTGGGGCACGCTGCTGGCCGCACTCGGCACGCTGGGCTACTACGTGGCCTATGCCTACATCGCCTGGCGCACCGTGCGCGGCGATTTCAGCATCGGCGACCTGACCTTCCTGGCCGGCAGCTTCCGCCGCCTGCGCCAGCTGCTGGAAGGACTGCTGGTCGGCTTCTCGCAGGTCGCCGGCCAGGCGCTGTACCTGGACGACCTGTTCTCGTTCTTCGAGATCGAGCCGGAAATCGCCTCGAAGCCCGACGCGCTGCCGGTGCCGCGTCCGATCGCGCAGGGCTTCGTGTTCGACAACGTGGGCTTCCGCTATCCCGGTGCCGAACGCTGGGCGCTGCGCGGGCTGGAATTCGAGCTGCGCGCCGGCGAGGTGCTGGCCCTGGTCGGCGAGAACGGCGCCGGCAAGACCACGCTGGTGAAGCTGCTGGCGCGGCTGTACGAGCCGGACGAAGGCCGGATCCTGCTCGATGGCCGCGACCTGCGCGACTACGATCTCGACGACCTGCGCGCCAATGTCGGCGTGATCTTCCAGGACTTCGTCCGCTACCACCTGACCGCCGGCGAGAACATCGGCGTCGGCCGGATCGAGGCGATGGACGACGCGGCGCGCATCAAGGACGCCGCGCGCCGCGCCTTCGCGGACGAGGTGATCGCCGGCCTGCCGCAGGGCTACGACCAGGTCATCGGCCGCCGCTTCCGCAACGGCGTGGACCTGTCCGGCGGGCAGTGGCAGAAGATCGCGATCGCCCGCGCCTACATGCGCGACGCGCAGCTGATGATCCTCGACGAACCCACCGCCGCGCTCGACGCGCGCAGCGAGTTCGAGGTGTTCCAGCGCTTCAAGGAACTGTCCGAGCGGCGCACCGCGGTGCTGATCTCGCACCGGTTCTCCAGCGTGCGCATGGCCGACCGGATCCTGGTCCTGGCCGAAGGAAGGCTCGAAGCCAGCGGCACCCATGCCGAACTGATGGCGCAGGGCGGCCGCTACGCGGAGTTGTTCGAGCTGCAGGCCGCCGGGTATCGTTGAAGGCGATCCTCGAAGCCAAGACGAGGCACGTCTCGATGCGTCATTCCCTGCGCCTGCCCGCGTGCGCCACGCTGTGCGTGGTGCTGCTGTCCGCCCTCGCCGCCTGCGGCGGCAGCGACACCACGGCCACCTCCTCCACCGCCGCCACCGGCCCGGCCGAACAGACCACCCAGGCCGTGGCCAGCGAGCGCGGCCAGGCGCAGCTGACCGTGCTCGCCAGCGGCCTGTCGCATCCCTGGGCCGTCGCGCCGCTGCCGGACGGCAGCTTCCTGGTCACCGAGCGCGGCGGCCAGCTGCGCCATGTCGGCGCCGACGGCAGCATTTCCGCGCCGCTGGAAGGCGTGCCGGCGGTGGCCGCACGCGGCCAGGGCGGCCTGCTCGACGTCGCACTGGCGCCGGATTTCGCGCAGAGCCGGCGCATCTACCTGAGCTTCGCCGAGCCGGGCGATGGCGGCGTCGCCGGCACCAGCGCCGCCTACGCCACGCTGGGCGATGGCCGCCTGGACGACGTCACCGTGTTCTACCGGCAGGAGCCGAAGGTCAACGCCGAGAACCACTTCGGTTCGCGCTTCGCCTTCGACGGCGCCGGCCACGTGTTCATCAGCCAGGGCGACCGCACCCTGCGTCCGTCGGCGCAGGAACTGGACAAGCTGCAGGGCAAGATCGTGCGCCTGACCCTGGACGGCCAGGTGCCGCAGGACAATCCCTTCGTCGGCCAGGACGGCGCCCGTGCCGAGATCTGGAGCTACGGCCACCGCAACGCGCAGGGCCTGGCGGTCGATCCGCGCACCGGCACGCTGTGGGAGACCGAGCATGGCCCGCGCGGCGGCGACGAGATCAACCTGCCCAAGCCCGGCCTCAACTACGGCTGGCCGATCGTCACCCACGGCATCAACTACTCGGGCCAGCCGATCCCGGAGGCCCAGGGCAAGGAACAGGACGGCATGGCGCCGGCCCACCACGTGTTCGAGGTCTCGCCAGGCCTGTCCGGCATGGCCTTCCTCACCGGCCAGCCCGATTCGGCCTGGAACGACAGCCTGTTCCTGGGCGCGCTGGCCCAGCGCAACCTGATCCGCCTGCAGCTGGACGGCGATACCGTCGTCGGCGAGGAGCGCCTGCTACAGGACCTGGGCGAGCGCATCCGCGACGTGCGCGCCGGTGCCGACGGCAACCTGTACCTGGTCACCGACGAGGACAACGGCAAGCTGCTGCGCCTGCAGCCGCCGAAGGGCTGATGTCCCGGCCACCGTCCCGGGCGGCATGGCCGCCCCGGGACGGTGGCGCACGAGGCGCGGGTTCTTGATCGGGCGCAAGGCCCCCACGGACGGGTCGGCTACAATGACGCGTCCTGTTTTCCCCACCGATACCTCGATGTCCTCTGCCTACGGCACCGAAACGGTGCTCGACGTCCGCCACTGGACGGACGCCTACTTCAGCTTCACCACCACCCGCGACGACGGTTTCCGCTTCGAGAACGGCCAGTTCGTGATGATCGGCCTGCCCACCGAAAGCGGCAAACCGATCCTGCGCGCCTACTCCATCGCCAGCGCCAACTGGGAAGAGCAGCTCGAGTTCTTCAGCATCAAGGTCCAGCACGGGCCGCTGACCTCGCGCCTTCAGCACATCAAGCCCGGCGACGAGATCCTGATCGGGCGCAAGCCCACCGGCACCCTGCTGATCAGCGACCTGCACAAGGGCCGCAACCTGTATCTGCTGGGCACCGGCACCGGCCTGGCGCCGTGGTTGTCGGTGATCAAGGATCCGGAGACCTACGAGCGCTTCGACAAGGTCATCCTGACCCATGGCGTGCGTCATGCCGAAGACCTGGCCTACCGCGACTATTTCGAGAAGGAACTGCCGCAGCACGAGTTGCTCGGCGACATCATCGGCGAGAAGCTGCTGTATTACCCGGCGGTCAGTCGCGAGGACTTCCCCAACCACGGCCGCCTGACCGACCTGATGGCCAGCGGCGCGATGATGGACACCCTGGGCCTGGATCCGCTGGATGCCGAGCACGACCGCGCGATGATCTGCGGCAGCCCGCAGATGCTGGCCGATTTCCGGGTGCTGCTGGACTCGCGTGGCTTCGCCGCCTCGCCGCGGATCGGCAGCCCCGGCCAGTACGTGTTCGAACGGGCCTTCGTCGAGAAGTGACCCGGCGCGGCGGCCGCACCGGCGGCGCCACGCCCCTGCCACACCGATGCCATCCACGCCGCCCGCAGCACGGGCGGCGTGGCTGCATCTGGCCGTCGGCCTATGCCGGCCGGCATCAGCCAGGCCGCCTGGCGCGTTTCCGCGCCACGACCATGCCCCGATTCCGGGTGCAAGCCACTGTTTCAAAAGATGTCCCCTGTGCAGCCGCCCGGTGGGAGCCGCCTTCCCGCAAGCGCCATACGACGTTTGTCCCGTGCCTTTTGTCACGGGTCCCGACGATGGTTGCTGCGGTAAATTTCAGGGTTTGACCCAGCAGGACCCTGCCCGATGATGAGAACCGGCCTTTCCCTCGCCCTTGCCGCCGCGCTCGGCATGACCATGACCGCCTGCTCCAGCGACGAGGCGTCCAAGCCCGGCACCGAGCAGACCGCCGCTGGCGCCGAAGCGTCGCAGGACAACCCGTTCCTGGTGCAGAGCGACCTGCCGCTGCAGTACCCGCATTTCGACCGGATCAAGGACGGCGATTTCGCGCCGGCCTTCGATGCCGGCATGGCCGAGCAGCTGAAGGAGATCCAGGCGATCGCCGGCAACGCCGAGGCCCCGACCTTCGAGAACACCATCCTCGCGCTGGAGAACAGCGGCCAGGTGCTGGGCCGTGCCCGCGCGGTGTTCTTCAACCTGGTCGGCACCGACACCAACGACACGCGCAAGGCGATCCAGGCCGAGTACTCGCCGAAGTTCGCCGCGCACAGCGACGCGATCATGCTCGATGGCCCGCTGTTCCAGCGGGTCAAGACCCTGTACGACACCCGCGACAGCCTGGGCCTGGACGCCGAGGGCGTGCGCCTGGTCGAGCGCTACTACACCGACTTCGTCCGTGCCGGCGCCAACCTGTCCGACGCCGACAAGACCAGGCTGAAGGACATGAACGGCCAGCTGGCCACGCTGGGCACCCAGTTCAGCCAGAACGTGCTGAACGAGGTCAACGCCTCGGCCGTGACCTTCGACAGCGCCGAGGCGCTGGCCGGTTCGACCGACGCGCAGATCGCCGCCGCCGCCGAAGAAGCCAAGAAGCGCGGCCAGGAAGGCAAGTACGTCGTCACCCTGCTCAACACCACCGGCCAGCCGCCGCTGAGCTACCTGAGCGACCGCGAATCGCGCCGGAAGATCCACGAGGCCTCGATGGCCCGCGGCAGCCGCGGCGGCGAGTTCGACAACACCGCCATCGTCTCGCAGGTGATGAAGCTGCGCGCCGAGCGCGCCGCGATGCTCGGCTACCCGAACCACGCCGCGTTCTCGCTGGAGGAAGCCACCGCCAAGACCCCGCAGGCGGTCAACGACATGCTCGGCAAGCTGGCCCCGGCCGCCGTGGCCAACGCCAAGCGCGAGGCCGCCGAGCTGCAGAAGATGATCGACCAGGAGCAGGCCGCCAAGGGCGAGCCGAGCTTCCAGCTCGAGGCATGGGACTGGGCCTACTACACCGAGAAGGTGCGCAAGGCGACCTACGACTTCGACGAGTCGCAGCTCAAGCCGTACTTCGAGATGAAGAACGTGCTGGAGAACGGCGTGTTCTTCGCCGCGACCCAGCTGTATGGCATCACCTTCAAGGAACGCACCGACCTGCCGAAGTACCACGCCGACACCTGGACCTACGACGTCTTCGACGCCGACGGCAGCCAGCTGGCGATCTTCATCTTCGATCCGTATGCACGCTCCTCCAAGCGCGGCGGCGCCTGGATGAACTCCTACGTGTCGCAGTCCGAACTGCGCGGCACCAAGCCGGTGGTCGCCAACCACCAGAACATCACCAAGCCGGCCAGTGGCCCGACCCTGCTGACCTGGGACGAGGTGACCACGATGTTCCACGAGTTCGGCCATGCGCTGCACGGCATGTTCTCGGACGTGAAGTACCCGTACTTCAGCGGCACCAGCGTGCCGCGCGACTTCGTCGAGTTCCCCTCGCAGGTCAACGAGATGTGGGCCGACTGGCCGTCGGTGCTGGCCAACTACGCCAAGCACCACGAGACCGGCGAGGCGATGCCGCAGGCGCTGCTGGACAAGGTCCAGGCCACCGCAACCTTCAACCAGGGCTTCGCAACCACCGAGTACCTGGGCGCGGCGATGCTCGACCAGCGCTGGCACCAGATCGGCGCCGACAAGGTGCCTGATGCCGCCGGCGTGATGCAGTTCCAGGCCGACGCGCTGGCCGCCGACGGCATCGCCTACGCGCCGGTGCCGCCGCGTTACCGCACCGCCTACTTCAGCCACATCATGGGCGGCTACGCGGCCGGCTATTACGCCTACATCTGGTCGGAAGTGCTGGACGCCAACACCCAGGCCTGGATGCAGGAACACGGCGGGCTGAAGCGCGAGAACGGCGACCGCTTCCGCGCGACCCTGCTCTCGCAGGGCGGCAGCAAGGACGCGATGCAGCTTTTCCAGGACTTCACCGGGCAGGCCTCGCCGCAGATCGAGCCGCTGCTGAAGAAGCGTGGACTGGACCAGGCCGGCAAGTAAGCCGCCCTGCGCCATCGGCATGACGACGACGCCACCTCCGGGTGGCGTCGTCTTTTTGTGGTCCCGGGCATGCAGTTCTCCACAGCCTGTGTGGATCACTTCTGCATGAAGCTGTGGATAAGCGGCCGGACGCCTTGCGCGACGGGCGTGTCAAGATGGATGGTCAAAATTTGACCAGCAGCAGCACCATCGTCGGACCGGACCGGGATCGATCGCCATGGCCGATCCGACGTCCAGCGCAAGTGCGATGCCCTGCACCGAATGCACGCGCGGTGCCTCGCGGAGGATCCAGGAGGGCCGGGAACGGCCACCGAACCCGCGCGACGACGCAACCCGATGCCGCCGATCAGCGCGGCGCCAGGTAGCCGCCCGGCACGCCCGACGGCGACAGCACCAGTTGCCAGAGCTGCAGCCGCCGGCAGCGGAACGCGGCCATCGAGCCGGCCAGGTAGTAACGCCACATCCGCCTGAAGCGCTGCTCGTAGCGCGCGTCCAGCGTGTGCCACGCGGCTTCGACGTTGTCGCGCCAGGCCTGCAGGGTCCGGTCGTAGTCGGCGCCGAAGTTGTGCCAGTCCTCGATCACGAACCGTCCCTCGCAGGCGTCCGCGATCTGCGCGGCCGACGGCAGCATCGAGTTGGGAAAGATGTAACGCGCGATCCATGGATCGGTACGGATCCGGCTGCGGTTGCCACCGATGGTATGCAGCAGGAACAGCCCGTCCGGGAGCAGGCAACGGCGGACCACGTCGAAGAAGGTCCGGTAGTTGCGCACGCCGACATGCTCGAACATGCCGATCGAGAACACCGCGTCGTAGCGGCCATCGAGCGCGCGGTAGTCCTGCAGCCGGATCTCGATCGGCCGACCTACGCACAGGCGGCGCGCATGGGCGGCCTGCTCGCCCGAGATCGTCACGCCGACACCTTCCACCCCATGGTGCTCGGCCGCGTACAGCAGTGCCTCACCCCATCCGCATCCGATGTCGAGCACCCGCATGCCGGGGCGCAGACCGAGCTTGCGGCAGACCAGGGCCAGCTTCGCTTCCTGGGCAGCGTCCAGATCGCCGGCATCGCGCCAGTAGCCGCAGCTGTAGACCATGCGCCGCCCCAGCATGGCGCGGTACAGGTCGTTGCCCAGGTCGTAATGGCGGCGCCCGACTTCGCCGGCGCGGCGCGCGCTCTGCAGGTTCAGCAGCCGGGCCAGCACGGCATCGCCGATCTCGCCGATGCCATGGACGCGCTCGTCCAGGCCTGCCCGCATCAGCCGCAGAAGCAGGCCGTCGAGCGATGCCGCATCCCAGGCACCGTCCATGTACGACTCGCCCAGCGCCAGCGCTCCCCCGCCCAGCAGCCGCTGGAACACGCGGGAATCGTGCACCTGCATGTCCCAGGCGCGCTCCCCGTCGATGCGCACGTCCGCTTCGGCCAGCAGCGCTTCGACACGTTTCCGTTCGCGCGATGCCGGCTGCATGCTGCGCCACTCAGTCCGAGAACAGCCCGCGGATGTCGTCGGCCAGCCAGGGCCGCAGCACCTGGGCCGGGACGTCGACCGTCCGCACGCCGTCGGCGTAGGGACCGACCTGGTAGGGCGGAAACACGAAGCGCAGCGCGCCGATCCGCCCGTCCGCCGCGCGCACGGGCTCGAACTGGGAGAAGTTCTCCGCGCTCGGTTCGGTGCCGTCGGCGATCATCTTCAGCGCCGTGCCCAGCAGGCGACGACGGTCCTCCTCTTCCAGCGCCTCGTCGGCGGCGCGGGTGTGGGCCGCGGCGCTGAGCTGTTCGCCCACGTAATCGGCCACGCCCCGCCAGTCGTCCGGCGTACGCAGCAGGTTCTCCGACGTCAGCATCCGGTCCTGGCGCGGCAGCCAGACGAAGCGCGCGACCAGCGGCAGGCCATGCGCACCACCGGTGTACAGGCTGCCGTCCGCGGCGACCGCGTAGACATCGTCGGTCTCCAGGATCCGGCGGAATCCCAGCGAGAGTTCGTAGGGCGCGCGCGGCGCTTCCTCCAGCCCGTCCACCGCCTGCACCAGCTCGGCGCGGGCGGCCTGGGCGTAATCGGACAGGGCACGTGCCAGGCCCGGGTAGCGGCCCGCATCCTTCGGGAAGCTGATCCCGACCACATAGCGCGGATCATGCTCGATCACGTCGTCCAGGCTGACCGGCGCGAGTGCCGGCGCTGCGGCGGGCGCATCGCCCGCCTCCACCGGTGCCGGCGCGGGCGTCGCCGGCTGCGACTCCGGCGCCGTTTGGGGTTCACGACCGCAGGCGGCCAGCAGGCCGACCGACACCACCAGGCCCCACACACGCTTGTCCATCTCGGCTCCTTGCACCGCGTTCCACATGGCGGCCCGCATGGGCCACGCCCTCATTCCACGACCAGCCCCTGGTACTCCGGGTGCCGCTCGATCCACGTCGCCGCATACGAGCACGCCGGCACCACCCGCCAGCCACGCGCGCGCGCGTACTCCAGCGCGACCTGGACCAGTCGCCCGGCGATGCCGCGTCCACCGATCTGCGCCGGCACGCCGGTATGGTCGATGACCATCCGCTCGCCCGACTGCCGGTAGGTCAGCTCGGCCTCCCAGCCATCGACCACCAGGCTGAAGCGGGCGGCGGCGGGGTCGTGCTGGATGTCGCTGGTCATGAGATCTCCTGCTCCTGTCCGGGAATGCGCGGCACTGGCCGACGCTGCGCGTCACATTCTGGCGCGGGTCCGGACAGCACCCGGTGATGATCGCGCGGCCGGCCTGCGGCCGCCAGCGTCAAGGAGTTGGCACGCCTCATGCGTGGACTGTGTTCGACAGCAATCAGGAGAGCACCGATGAACAGCGTAGCCCCGATGGACATCGTTCCCGGCGCCAACGGCGACACCTCGCTGCTGGAAGGCCTGTATCAGCTGGTACTGGATGGCGCGACCGACAGCTGGGAGTTCGAGCAGCTCAACGCCGAGGTCTACGGCCGGCTGGAAGCGGCGTACCGGATCGACGCCGAGCGCACGCAGCCCGCCCTGGCCGGCTGACGCAACCGTCATCGCGACGGGAAATCGACGCCGGCATCGCCTGCAGGCGATGCCGGCCTGCGCTGGCACGCTTCCTGCGCATCGCAGGCGTTCACCAAGAAGCCTGCGATGACCCGTCACACCGATGCGCCCGGCAGCGACACGCTGCTGCTCGAAGCCCTGTTCCAGCTCGCCTTCAGCGGCACCACCGAGGGCTGGGAGTTCGAGCGGATCAATGCCGAAGTCTACGACCGGCTCAAAAGCGCCTATCCGCCGCCCAGGATCTCCGGCGACCGCTGGACCCGCATCGCCAGCCCGCCGCCGCCCGCAGGCGGCGACTGAGCGGACGCGGGCTCAGCCGAACTTCGGCTGGGTCACCGCCTGCAGGAAGTGGGCGAGGATCCGCGGATCCATCGCCACCATGAACAGCACGCCGAAGGCCGCGCCGGCCAGGTGCGCGCTGTGGTTGATGCGGTCGCCGCCGCGCCGGTCCATCCAGATGCTGTAGCCGACGTAGAACACCGCATACAGGATCGCCGGCGCCGGGATGAACATCACCAGGATGATCGTCCACGGCGACAGCAGGATGAAGGCGAACAGCACCGCCGACACCGCCCCGGACGCCCCCAGGCTCAAGTAGTTCGGGTTGTTCTGGTTCTTCAGGTAGCTGGGCAGGATCGAGACCGCCAGCGCCGTCAGGTAGAACGCCGGATAGGTCAGCATGCTGCCGGTCAGCTGCACCATCACCTGCTCGATCATCCGTCCGAAGAAGAACAGGGTGATCATGTTGAACAGCAGGTGCGGGAAGTCCGCATGGATCAGCCCGTAGCTCAGCACCCGCCAGTACTCGCGGTGCCTGGAGATCGCAGGCGGCCACAGGATCATGCGGTCGGCCAGGCGGCGGTCATTGAACGCGCGCCACGACACCAGTGCGGTGATGGCGATCAGGGCCAGGGTGATCGGGGAGTCCATGCGGTCCTCAGGCGGCGCGATAGTTGTCCTGCATCGGGTAGCGGCGTGCATAGGCAGCGAACGCCAATGCGGCCACGAACGCGAAGCCGGCGAAGAAGAACATCAGGAACGCATTCTCGCTCAGCCCGGTGCTGGCGATGCTGCCGATGACGGCGTCGTTGCGCACCGCGGCATTGGTCAGCAGCACCCACAGGCTGCCGAAGGTGCTGGTCAGGTACCAGAAGGCCATGATCACGCCCTTCATCGCCTGCGGCGCCTGGCTGTAGGCGAACTCCAGCGCGGTCGCCGAGACCAGCACCTCGCCGAAGGTCAGCAGCAGGTACGGCAGCGACTGCCAGGCCAGCGAGACCTGCTCGCCGCCGTCGATCCACAGCTGCAGCGCACCGGCCGCGATCCAGGCCACGCCGGAGAACACGATGCCCCAGCCCATGCGCCGCAGCGGGGTCACGGTAAAGCCCATCGCGCGCAGCGTCGGATACAGCACCAGGTTGTTGAACGGGATCAGCAGCATCACCAGCAGCGGGTTCAGCGCCTGCATCTGCGCGGCATCCTGCAGCGGCATCCACGACGGGATCACCATCTCGCGGCCCTGCAGGATCCAGGTCGAGGACTTCTGGTCGAACAGCGACCAGAACGGGGTCACCAGCGCGAACACGATCAGCACGCGCAGCACCGAACGCACGCCGTCCACCGCCGCGTCCGGGTGCACGCCGCGGGCGCGTTCCAGCTGCATCGAGGCGCCGATGCCACCGGCCGCGATGATCACGCCCAGCGCCAGACACGCCGAGATCACGAAATTGAAGGACTGCGCCCAGCCCGCCGGCAGCACGCCGACCGCCGACAACGCCCAGGCCAGCAGCAGCAGCACCGCGACCACGATACCGAACATCGCCACCAGCAGGCCCGGCCGGCCCGCGCCGCGCTGTTCGGCGCGCAGCGCGCTCTTGACCACCTCGAAGAATGCATGCGGATCGCGGCTGGAAGGCGGCACGTTCACGTAGTGCTTGCGCCCCAGCCAGAACACGAACGTGGCCAGGAACATCAGGATGCCCGGCACGCCGAACGCCACCGCCGGCCCGTAGTTGCGCAGCAGCAGCGGCGCCAGCAGCGACGCGAAGAACGAGCCGAAGTTGATGATCCAGTAGAACGCGTCGAAGACCAGCTTGGCCTTGTCCTTGTTGCTCTGGTCGAACTGGTCGCCGCAGAAGGTGACCACCAGCGGCTTGATGCCGCCCGAGCCGAGTGCGATCAGGAACAGGCCGGTGTAGAAGCCGGTCGCGTTGTTCTCGAACAGCGCCAGGCACGCATGGCCGGCGCAGTAGATCAGCGAGAACCACAGGATGGTGTTGTATTTGCCGAAGTACCGGTCCGACAGCCAGCCGCCCAGCAGCGGGAAGAAGTACACGCCGATGACGAACATGTGGAAGATGTCCTTGGCGGCGGTGTCGCGCGCGGGACCTTCCGGCAGGTACGCCAGCAGGATCGAACTGATCAGGAACGGCACCAGGATGTTGCGCATCCCGTAGAAGCTGAAGCGCTCGCACGCCTCGTTGCCGATGATGTAGGAGATCTGGCGCGGCATGCGCCCGCTAGCGGCGGGAGTCGTGCTCATCCGGGGTCCAATATGCAAATTTCCCCGAGATTACCCGATCATGCCGGCAATTCGAATCTTGACGGATGCCGCGGGACCGGCTTCGAAGACACTGGCATGATGGCGTCGTCTCCCTGCCGGCACCGCCGATGTCCCGTCTTCCCCTCGTCCTGCTGCCGCTGCTGCTGGCGCTCTCCCCCGCCCTGGCCGCACAGGATCTGACCACCGTCGCCGAGCGCTCGCAGTTCCGCAGCACCGGCCGCTACGACGAGGTGCCCGCGCTGGCGCGCGCCTTCCAGCAGGCCCATCCGGACAAGGTCGCGGTACGCACCTTCGGCGTCAGCCCCGAAGGCCGGCCGATGCAGCTGCTGGTGGTGACCGGCACCGGCGTGTTCGACCCGGACGAGGCCCGTCGCCGCGGCCTGCCCGTGGTCCTGGTCCAGGGCGGCATCCATGCCGGTGAGATCGACGGCAAGGACGCCGGCTTCCTGGCCCTGCGCCAGGTGCTGGAAGGCCAGGCTGCGCCCGGCGCGCTGGACCGGCTGGTCTGGCTGTTCGTCCCGGTGTTCAACGTCGACGGCCACGAGCGCTTCGGCCGCTGGAACCGCCCCAACCAGCGCGGCCCCGAGGAAATGGGCTGGCGCACCACCGCGCAGGGCTACAACCTCAACCGCGACTACCTGAAGGCCGACAGCGCCGAGATGCGCGCGATGCTGTCCCTGGTCCGCAGCTGGGATCCACTGGCGGTCGTCGACCTGCATGCCACCGACGGTGCGCAGTTCGAGCACGACATCTCGATCCAGGTCGAACCGGTCCACGCCGGCGACGAGGCGCTGCGCGGCATCGGCCGGCAGTGGCGCGACACGGTGATCGCCGACCTGGCCCGGCAGGGATCGCTGCCGCTGGATTTCTACCCCTCCTTCGTCACCTCAGACGAACCGGCATCGGGCTTCGAGGACAGCGTCTCGCCGCCGCGCTTCTCGCACGGCTATTTCCTGCTGCGCAACCGCCTCGGCATGCTGGTCGAGACCCATTCCTGGCGCCCGTATCCGCAGCGGGTACGGACCACGCGCAACACCATCGTCTTGGTGCTCGAGCAGATCGCCCGGCATGGCGCGGACTGGCGCCGTGCGGCCGACGCCGCCGATGCGCGCGCCGCGCGGCTGGCCGGCACCCCGCAGCCGCTGACCTGGATCACGCTGCCCGAGGCCCGCACGATCGCGTTCCGCGGCTATGCCTACACGCGCACTCCGTCGGCGATCTCCGGCGCCCTGATGACCCGCTACGACGAATCCACACCGCAGGTCTGGCAGGTGCCGCTGCGCGACCGGATCGCACCCGGCCTGCAGGTCGACGCCCCGGGCGCCGGCTATGTGGTCCCGGCGGCCTGGGCGGCGCAGGTGGCGGCGATGCTCGACCTGCATGGCATCGCCTACCGCCGCATGGATGCCTGGACGCAGGCGCCGGTGCAGACCTTCCGCAGCGAGTCGCCGCGCTTCGCCGCGCGTCCGTCCGAGGGCCACCAGCGCGCCGAACTGGCCGGCCACTGGACAGCGGAACCACGCGACATCCCGGCCGGCTCGCTGTTCGTGCCGACCGCGCAGCCGCTGCTGCGCCTGGCGATGGCGATGCTCGAACCGCTCGCGCCGGATTCGCTCGCGGCCTGGGGCACGTTCAACAACGCCTTCGAGCGCAAGGAGTACATGGAGGACTACGTCGCCGAGGACGTGGCGCGCCAGCTGCTGGCCGACGATCCCCGATTGCGGGCGGCGTTCGAGCAGCGACTGGCCGACGACCCGGCCTTCGCCGCGGACCCGGCCGCACGCCTGGACTTCTTCTATCGCCGCCACTCGGCGTGGGACGAGCGCTACGGCCTGTATCCGGTGCTGCGCCTGGACCAGGCGCCACCACGCTGACCGGCATGCGTCCCTCCATCCCGCACCTGCCCGCGCTCGGCCTGCTGCTGGTCCTCGCCCTGGCCGCGATGTCGGCCAGCGCCGGCGCCGCAACGCCCGTGCAGGACGCGCCGGCCACCGCCGGACCGACGGTCCACGTGGTCACGCTGAACCTGTACCACGACCAGCAGCACTGGCCGCAGCGCCGGGTCGAGATCGCACGCGTGCTCGGCGACCTCCGGCCCGACGTGATCGCACTGCAGGAAGTGCTGGAGCACGAGCAGCTGCAGAACCAGGCGCAGTGGCTCGGACAGGCGCTGGGCTACCAGGTGCATTTCATCACCAACGATCCGCCCAGCCGGCCGCGCCGCTACGGCAACGCGCTGCTGACCAGGGGTGTGGTGCTGGAACGTGGCGAAACGCTGCTGCATCCGCTCGACGATTACCGCGTCGCCGGGATGGTGCGGCTGCTGGTCGAGGGCCAGCCGCTGAACGTGTACGTGACCCACCTGCACTGGCGGCCGGAGGGCGGTGCGATCCGCGCCCGCCAGATCGACGACCTGCTGGCCTGGATCGATGCGACCGACGATGGCCTGCCGAGCGTGATCGCAGGCGACTTCAACGTCCCGACCGAGGCGCCTGAACTGGCCGCCCTGCGCGCGCGTTACGACGACGCCTGGGACATCCTGCCGCTGCCCCGCCCGCCTCCGCCGCCGAGCACGCTCAACCCGCATTTCTATCCCGAGCAGCGCGTGCGCATCGACCACGTGTTCCTGCAGCGCGGCCGGCTGGCCTCCAGCAGCGTGGGCCTGCTGTTCACCGAACCCGATGCCAGCGGACTGTGGGCATCGGATCATCTGGGGCTGTCGGTCCACGCGCGCCTGCTCCCGGCGCCATGAACGGATTCACCCGCCGGGCGTGCTTTCGCGCGATCTTTGCGAACCGGACGCTAGCCTCGCCGCTCCCCCTGCGAAACGGAGCACGATCATGCGCCCACTCACCGGCAAGCGCGTGGCCATCCTGGCCAGCCACGGGTTCGAACAGTCCGAGCTGCTGGAGCCGATGAAGGCACTGCGCGACCAGGGTGCCGAGGTCGACGTCGTCTCGCCCGAGGAAGGGCCGATCCAGGGCTTCGCGCATTTCGACAAGGGCGAGACGGTGGCGGTCGACCGTCGTCTCGAGGGCGTCGATGCCGGCAGCTACGATGCGCTGGTCATTCCCGGTGGCCTGTTCAATCCCGATGCGCTGCGCCGCGACGACGACGCCCTGCGCTTCACCCGTGCGTTCTTCGACGCCGGCAAGCCGGTCGGCGCGATCTGCCACGGCCCGTGGGTGCTGGTCGATGCCGGCGTGATCGACGCGCGCGAGCTGACCTCGGTGCCCAACATCCAGCGCGACCTGCAGAATGCCGGCGCCCGCTGGGTGGACCGCGAGGTCGTCGTCGACCGCGGACTGGTCACCAGTCGCACCCCGAAGGATCTCGACGCGTTCTGCGCGACCCTGGTCGAGCAGATCCGGGACGCGGCATGACCGCGTCCGTGCACGCGCGCCTGCACGGCCGGCGCATCGCGCCTGGTGCGGCCTGGGCCTGCCTTGCGCTGTTGCCGCTGCTGGCCGCCTGCGGTGCACCCGAACCGCCGGCGTCCACCCCGCCGGAAGTCCCGGCCACGTCCGCGTCCGCACCCCCGCCGCCAGATGCGCAGCGCCCGGCGCCGGCCGCGTCCACCCCGGCGGCCCGGCAGTGGCGGTGCGGCGAGGAAACGGTGTCGCTGCGCAGCGACACCGCCCGCGGCGTGCTGATCCTCACCCACGCGCGCGGCGAGCTGGAACTGCCCACCGCCGGTGCCAGTGACGGCACGCATGCCGATGGCAACGGCAACGCGTTCGACGAACGCGACGGCAGCGCCCGCCTGACGCTGTCGGGCCAGCCACCGCGCGACTGCACGCCGGGCGAGGCGCAGGCCACGCCGTAGCAGCGCGGTGCGCCAGCCACGCAGTTGCATGGCCACGTGGTGGAGACGCCCGGACCCGCCCGGCATGGAGCATGCGGCCAGCGGGCGGCATCCGGGCTGTGCGGCCCGGGCCATCCGCGGGAACGGCGTCCGGGGAGCCGCTTCCACTGCGGTCGTGCAGCCGCAGGCACGCTGGCATTCCACTCCCCACGACGACGAAGGCCCGCGTCCGCGGGCCTTCGCTTTCAGCAGGATGACGCGGCGGAACGCCCGCGCCGCCGCCGGTCAGACCGACGTGCTCGAGCGCAGCGCGGCAATGCGCACTTCCAGCGGCGGGTGGCTCAGGAACAGCTTGCGCAGGCCCTGGCCCATGCCGCCTGCGATGCCGAACGCGGCGATCTGCGACGGCAGCGTGTTGGTGCCGTGGTTCAGCGACAGCCGCTCCAGCGCGGCGATCATCTTCTGCCGGCCGGCAAGCTGCGCGCCGCCGATATCGGCGCGGAACTCGCGGCGACGCGAGAACCACATCGCGATCATCGTCGCGAACAGGCCGAACACCATCTCCAGCACCATCACGATCGCGAAGTAGGCCAGGCCGCGGCTGTTGCCCTCGCGGTTGCCGGACAGGTAGCTGTCGACGATGCCGCCGACCACGCGCGCCAGCACGATCACGAAGGTGTTCAGCACGCCCTGCAGCAGCGCCATGGTGATCATGTCGCCATTGGCCACGTGCGCGACCTCGTGGCCGAGCACGGCCTCGGCCTCGTCCTGGCTCATGTTGTTGAGCAGGCCGGTGGAGACGGCGACCAGCGCGTTGTTGCGGTTGGCACCGGTGGCGAACGCATTGATCTCCGGCGCGTCGTAGATCGCGACCTCGGGCATGCCGATGCCGGCCGCCTGGGCCTGGCGCTGCACGGTGGCCACCAGCCAGCGTTCGACCTCGGTGCGCGGCTGGGTGATCACCTGGGCACCGGTGGAGCGCTTGGCCATCCACTTGGACAGCAGCAGCGAGACGAAGGAGCCGCCGAAGCCGAACAGGGCGGCGAAGATCAGCAGCCCGCTCATCTGGTTGGGGCTCACGCCCAGCACGGACATGATGATGCCGGCCAGGAACAGCACGGCCAGATTGGTGGCAAGGAACAGTGCGACGCGGGTGAACACGGCGGAATCTCCGTCGTAATGGATTGTTCCGCTTCATGTGGGAATTCAGCGACTTGAATTCAAGGGCCGGGCGCCACCACCATGCTGCGATGACGTCAGCCCCGCCTTCCGGCTACCGCGGCCGCTTCGCCCCCTCGCCCACCGGGCCGCTGCATGCCGGCTCGCTGCTGGCCGCGTTCGGCAGCTGGCTGCTGGCCCGCGCCGCCGGTGGACAGTGGCTGGTCCGGATCGAGGATCTGGATCCGCCGCGGGAGGTGCCGGGCGCGGCCGACGCGCAGCTGGCCGCCCTGTCGGCGTTCGGCCTGGTGTCCGACCTGCCGGTGGTCCGGCAGAGCGGCCGCCATGCGCTGTACCAAGCCGCGCTGGAGCGCCTGCTGGCCAGCGACGACGCCTTCGTCTGCCACTGCAGCCGCAGCGCGCTGGCCAGCCAGGGCGGCATCCACCGCCGCTGCGTGGCGACCGGCCCCAGGGCGCACGCGGCCAGCCGGCTGCGCGTGGCCGAGGGGCCGGTGACGTTCGAGGACGGACTCCAGGGCATGGTCGTGCAGGACGTGGCGCGCGAAGTCGGCGACGTGGTGCTGCGACGTGCGGACGGCTACTGGGCCTACCAGCTGGCGGTGGTGGTCGACGATGCCGACCAGGGCGTGACCCACGTGGTGCGCGGCGCCGACCTGCTCGACTCCACCCCGCGCCAGATCCTGCTGCAGCGTGCACTCGGCGTGGCGACGCCGCACTACCTGCACCTGCCGCTGCTGCTCGATGCCGACGGCAGGAAGCTGTCCAAGTCCGCCGCCGCGCTGCCGGTGGACCCTGCCGATCCGCTTCCCGCGCTCCGGACCTGCTGGGTCCTGCTCGGCCAGGATCCGGCACCATTGCAGGGCAGCAGAAGCGTCGATGCACTGCTTGAGTGCGCCATTTCGCACTTCGATGGCGCACGTCTGCCGACGCGCTTGCACTTTCATGAAACGCCCACTACAACTGCCCCCGAAGACCCTGAATAGGACCCTCGGGAGGGGCCACATGAACAGTCGCGTCGCACTCGTCACCGGCGGCACCGGTGGTATCGGTACGTCCATCTGCAAGCGGCTGGCCGACATGGGCCACAAGGTCGCCACCAACTACCGCAACGAAGAGAAGGCCCGTGCCTGGCAGCAGGCGATGCAGGCCGAGGACTATGCGTTCACGCTGGTGCCTGGCGACGTCGGCACGCCGGAAGGCGCGCAGGCGCTGGTCGAGGGCGTGCAGGCGCAGCTCGGCCCGGTCGAGATCCTGATCAACAACGCCGGCATTACCCGCGACACCACGTTCCACCGGATGGCGCCGGACCAGTGGCACGACGTGATCAACACCAACCTCAACTCGGTGTTCAACGTCACCCGCGCGGTGATCGACGGCATGCGCGAGCGCAAATGGGGCCGCGTCATCCAGATCAGCTCGATCAACGGCCTCAAGGGCCAGTACGGCCAGGCCAACTACGCGGCGGCCAAGGCCGGCATGCATGGCTTCACCATCTCGCTGGCGCGCGAGAACGCCAGGCTCGGCATCACCGTCAACACGGTGTCGCCCGGCTACGTGGCCACCGACATGGTGATGGCCGTGCCGGAGGAAGTGCGCGCCAAGATCGTCGCCGACATCCCGACCGGACGCCTCGGCAAGCCCGAGGAAATCGCTTACGCGGTGGGCTTCCTGGTCGCCGACGAGGCCGCCTGGATCACCGGTTCGAACCTGGACATCAACGGCGGTCACCACATGGGCTGGTAAGCCCGCGGTCCTCGTTCGCGCCACGTTCCACCCCGTCTTCCGGCAGTTGCAAGCGCTGTTGCAGTGCGCCATGCTCGGCGCACATGGGAGCAAACGAGTGACCGCTAGATGGCCGCCACCCGCATCATCAAGAAGTACCCGAACCGCCGCCTGTACGACACCGAGATTTCCAGCTACATCACCATCGAGGACGTCCGCCAGCTGATCTTGGACGGCGAATCCTTCGAAGTCCGCGACGCCAAGAGCGGCGACGACCTGACCCGCTCCGTCCTGCTGCAGATCATCGCCGAGCAGGAGCAGGATGGAGAGCCGATGCTGTCGACCCAGCTGCTGAGCCAGATCATCCGATTCTACGGCGACTCGCTTCAGGGCTTCATGGGCAACTACCTCGAACGCAGCATGACCCTGTTCCTGGAGCAGCAGCAGACCTTCCGCCAGCAGATGGGCAACCTCCTCGGGCAGACGCCGTGGACGGCGATGAACCAGCTGACCGAGCGCAACCTGGAGCTGTGGCAGGAATTCCAGCGCAACCTCACCGGCGGCATCGGCCGTCCGGTCGGACGCCCGGGCGAGACGCCGGCGCCGGACCGCAGCAAGACCCGCGGCCGCTGAGCCAGGGGATTCACCAGATGGCCGCCTCCGGGCGGCCATTTTCGTTGTGGGGCCCCGTCGGTTTCCACGCCGGAATCGCGGGTGCATTCGCGGAGCCGGTCATCAGGCGCCGACGTGCAGGCTCCGCAGCGAAGCGTCGAGCCGGTGTCGCCACCACCACCGATGGCGGCCGTGCCGCGATCCGAGATCACCGTGCCCGGTCTGCGGTCGGAAGCCCGGTTCCCGATGATCGCGCGACAGCGTGCCCGCTTCGCCACCGCAGCAGCGCCCAGTGGCCGCGCCCTCGGGCACGGCGAGCGGCGGTCATCCGCCGCTGGCTACTGCCGGCAGAACCGCTGCCTGTATTCCATCGCCTTGGGCATCAGCGCCTGCAGGGTCTGGATGCGGGTGCCCGGATTGGGGTGGGTCGATGCGAACTCCGGCGGCGCCTCGCCGCCGGACGCCTGCCCCATCCGCTGCCACAGGCCGATCGCCTCGTTCGGGTCGTAGCAGGCGGCGGCCGCCAGCATCAGGCCGACCTCGTCTGCCTGGGTTTCGTGGGTCCGCGCATACGGCAGCAGATAGCCATAGCCCATCGCCGCCATCACCATCTGCTGTTGCTGCGGGTCCATGCCGCTGGCCGCGCCGGCCATCTGCCCGATCTGGGCCAGCTTCTGCTGGCTCATCCGCTGCGCGCCATGCCGCAGCAGCGCGTGCGCGATCTCGTGGCCCATCACCACCGCCATCGCGTCCCTGGTTTCGGCGACCGGAATCAGGCCGGTGTAGACCGCCATCTTGCCGCCCGGCAGGCAGAACGCATTGGCCTGCGGCGAGGGGATCACGTTGACCTCCCACTCGAAGCCGCGCCAGTGGTCGAGCGCCTGCATGCCGTGTTCGGCGGCGAGCGCGGCCGAGACCTCGTCGACCTTGTCGATCAGGCGCGTGGCGATCTCGCGCACCTCGCGCGCCGCCGGATCGCTGGCCGGCAGCGGCGGCTCCTGCTGCAGGATCTGCTGGTAGGCCTCCAGGCCGAGCGCGCGCTCCTGCTCCGGCCCGATCGTGCTGTCGATCAGCACCGTCTCGCCGGTGTACGGATCGGCGGTGCGGTTGGAGACGTAGTAGTAGGCGGCATAGCCGGCGAAGGCCAGCAGGATCAGCCAGCGTCCGCCTCCGACACCGCGCCTGCGCCGGGCCGGCTGCCCGCGTCCCTGGCCGAACGGATCGTTTCGCATCACCATCCTCCTGTCGGGAGCAGCCCGCGGTGTCGATCAAGCATCGCACCTGCCCACGTGCAGGCGCGGACAAGATCGCATGTCCCTGCCCGACGGTCGCCGGACCGGCTGCCGCCCGGGCCGGCGCCTCAGATGCCGCGGACCAGACGGAAGCCGATGCGCGCGCTGGTCATGTCCGAGTCCACCGACGAGCGCCATGCCGACCGGGTATGCCCGGGCGACGCGGCCCAGTTGCCGCCGCGCACCACGCGCGCCCGGCAGCCGGGGTTGTACCACGCCGCCCCGTCGGCCGGCGCACGCCGGTAGCTCGCATGCCAGCAGTCGGCAACCCACTCGCTGAGGTTGCCGGCCATGTCGTGCAGCCCCCAGGCGTTGGGGCGGAACCGTGCGACCGGCGCCGGCCCCCAGTAGCCGTCGCCGTAACCGACGAAGGCGTTGTTCCAGGTGCGCCCGCTCGGCGAGACGTCGTTGCCGCCGGTGAAGTTGCCGCTGGCCTCGGGCGGCCGACCGTCGTTGCCCCAGGGATAGCGTCCGGCGTTGCCGGCCCGCAGCGCGTACTCGAACTCCGCTTCGCTCGGCAGCCGGTAATGGCGCCCGGTCTGCTCGGACAGCCAGGCCGCATAAGCCTCCGCATCGCGGACGCTGACGTGCATGACCGGGTCCCCCGGCGCTGCCGGGCGGCCGTCGTAGCCGGACTGCCAGTCCACGCCGCTGCGGCGGACGAAGTTGCCGCTGCGCTCGTCGTAGACGATGGAGTTGCCGCGGCGCGTCGCCCGCGGCCGGGCGCCGGCCTGCGCGACGAAGCGGCCGAACTCGGCCACGGTGACCTCGGTCAGCGACATCGCGAACCCGCGGTCGAAGCGCACGTAGTGCGCGGGCTTCTCGGCGTCGGCGGCCATCGGGTCGCTGTCCAGCGCGCCCATGCGGAACGCGCCGTGCGGCACCACCACCATCTGCGGTCCGCGGCCACCGTTGCCCAGCGCATCGGTGAACACCTGACCGGGACGGAACTGACCGTAGTGGGTGGCCAGGTCGATGCGTTCGCGCAGGTTGGCCGCGACCGGGTCGCCGGGCCTGGCGACGCCGAGGATCTCCTCCAGCTTGATCCGCGCATCGCGCAGCCCATCGCCGCGGACCAGGTCGCGCAGCGCGGCATCGCGCAGCGCGGCCACCCGGGCCGCCCGTACCGCTTCGAGCCGGTCGCGACCGTCGGCGACCGCACCGGCCGCATCCTCGCGCACCGCCTGCGCGTGGTCGAGCCAGCGCCCGGCCTCGTCGAAATCGAAGCCACGTCCGGCATCGTCGGCCCGGCGCAGCATCGCGCTCTCGACAGCGGCGCGTCCCTGCAACGCACGCGGGTCGTTGTCGACCAACAGCAGCGCATCGCGGAACCAGGCCAGCGCGCCATTGCCCTGTTCGCCGAGGCGACCGGCACGCAGATCGTCTTCGCCGGCCATGTTCAGGGTCAGCAGCCGGCGGGCGAACTCGACCCGCAACTGCAACGCGAGGACCGGCCCGGCATCGGGCGCCAGCGTGCGCGCGACCGCGGCCAGTCGTTCGGCGCGGGCCAGCAGCGCGACCTCGTGCTCGCTGCCGGCCAGGGCCTCGTCCGCCGCGGCGATCACCGCCTGCAGCGTGCGCTGCACGCCACGCCGGGCCACCGAGTCGGCCGGGTCGAAGGCCGCCAGCGCCAGATACAGCGGCGCAGCGGCCTCCGCGTCCTCGAACAGGTGTCCGTCGGCCAGCGCCTCGGCGGCGCGACGGCGCAGCGCGGCGCGGTCGGTGTCGGCATCGATGGCCACGGCGGGCGGAACCCAGACGCCGCTGACCGCCTCGCTCTCGTCGCCGCTGACGGTGACCGACGGCTGCGCCGCGGACGCCGGCCCGGCCGCACCCGGCACCGGGTCTTCCGCACCGGGCACCGGCGCAGGCGTGCAGCCGACCATCGAGGCCAGCAGCGACAGGTACAGCATTGTCCACGCGTATCCGCGCGCGCCCGCTCCCATGCTTTTTTTCGTCCGCATCCGTCGCGTTTGACGTTAGGCTATTGTGGCCGACTGCGGCAACCGCGACACCTGATGGAATCCCTGTGCCCGCTCCGATCTGGATCACCGATCCTGCCGTTCTGCTGAACCACCTGCCCACCGCGCCGACCCGGGTCGCGCTGGATACCGAATTCATCCGCGAACGCACCTACTGGCCGAAGCTGGCGCTGGTGCAGATGGCGCTGGACGACCGCATCCTGCTGATCGATCCGCTCGCCCCCGGCATGCCCGAGGCGCTGGCCGCCTGGCTGCAGGCGCCGCATGTGCTCAAGGTGATGCACAGCGCCAGCGAGGATCTGGTCGCGTTCAAGTGCACCTGCGGCGTGCTGCCGCGCCCGCTGTACGACACCCAGATGGCGGCCGCGCTGGCCGGCATCGCCTCCGGGATCGGCTACCAGAAGCTGGTCGAACGGGTCACCGGCGTGACCCTGGCCAAGGGCGAGACCCGCTCTGACTGGCTGCGCCGTCCGCTCAGCGCTTCGCAGCTGGAGTACGCGGCCGACGACGTGCGGCATCTGGATGCGGTCTATCTCGATACGCTGGGCAGGCTGCAGGCGCTGGGACGCGAAGCGTGGCTGGCCGAGGACGTCGAGCGGCTGCTGACCAACATCGAGCGCGACGAAGCCGAGCGCTGGCCGCACCTGTCGATGCGCGCCGCGCAGTTCCTGGATGCGCCGACCCAGATCCGCCTGCTGCGGCTCCTGCGCTGGCGCGACGCCTATGCGCGTGAACACGATCTCCCACGCAGCTGGGTGCTGGACAACGAACTGGCGCCCCTGCTCGCCCGCGACCCGCCGGCCGATCTGGCCGACCTGCAGCGGCGCCTGGACGCGGCGCCGAAATCGCCACGGCGCCTGGCCGGCGCGATCTGGGACGCGCTGCAGACCCCGCTCGCCGACGAAGCCGCCGCGCCAGCGCCCGCCGCGGAACCGGACAAGGCCGCCCTGAAGCGGCTGCAGACCGCCGTCGCCCAGCGCAGCGCCGAGCTCGGCCTGCCCGACGGCGTGCTGGCCTCGCGCAAGCACCTCGAGGCCCTGCTCGAACGCGGGCAGTGGCCGGCCTCGCTCGGACAGTGGCGTCGGCAGCAGCTCGAACCGCTGCTCACGCCCCTGTTGGCAGCGGCCCCGGTTAGCGGCTAGAATCGCCATCCTGCGGACGCCGCTCCAGACGGCTCCACAGCGGCAACATCCGTGGGGCCATAGCTCAGCTGGGAGAGCGCGTCGTTCGCAATGACGAGGTCGGGAGTTCGATCCTCCCTGGCTCCACCACATACCAGAAGGCCCGGGTCGCTCCCGGGCCTTCGCTTTTTCGCGTCATGCGCCGCCTCGGAACAGCCGTATCTGCCGTGCGCCGCGCCACTCGATGCGTGCGACGGCGGCGGCGATCTCGTCCCGCCATGCGCCCGCGCTCGCCTCAGGTCAGCTCCGTCATCACTGCCCGCTGATAGGCCGGCCGCCCGGCGAGCCGCTGATACCAGCGCCACAGGTGTGGCAGGTCCGGGCGCTCGATCGCCATGCCGAACCAGGCATAGGCGAAACTGCCCAGCGGAATGTCGCCCATGCCGATCGCCTGCCCCGACAGATACGGCGCCGCGGAGAGCGCCTGGTCGGCGATCCGCAGGATCCCGCCGCAGGCATCGCGCGCGCGCAGGATGGCGGCCTGGTCCTGATGCTCCGGCGGCGTGCGCACCACGCCCCAGAACAGGTCGCGAAACGGCCCGGCCAGCGTCGCGGTCGTCCAGTCCATCCAGCGGTCCGCACTCGCCCGCGCGCGCGTATCGGCCGGATGCCACGGCGTGCCGTCCGCGTGCGTGGCCAGCAGGTAGCGGACGATGGCGTTGGATTCCCACAGGACGAAGCCATCGTCTTCGAGCGTGGGAATCCGGCCATTGGGATTGAGATCCCGATAGGCGGCGCCGTCAACCACGCCGTACGCACCACCCGCATCGAGGCGTCGATAGGACAGCTCCAGTTCCTCGGCGCACCACAACACCTTGCGCACGTTGGTGGAGTTCTGGCGTCCCCAGATCGTGAGCATGCGTCGTGACTCGTTGGCGAGGGGCTCGCAGAGTATCAGGACGCGAGCCGGTGGCTCAGCATCCCGGCGACGCGGAGCCCGGTGGAAGGATTCCAGGCGGCACGCGCGCCATCCGGCAGCTCCACCACCCGCACGCCGCCGGCAGCCGCTGCGGCGGTGCGGGCAAGGTGGCGCCGATCCGGGCCGTCCGGATCATGCGTCCCCTGCCCGTTGCCACCGCGACGGGCCTTCTCAGTCGCCGCGCTCGTCGCTGGGCCTGGGCCGCTTGTTGTGGTCGTCGTGGACCTCCAGGTCCTTCAACGCGGGCCGCTCCCGCGCCACCTCGTCCTGCTTCCTGTCCTGGCGGCCTTCGCGGATCCCTTCCTCGACACCCTGCTCGCGCTTCTGGTTCGTCATCTCTGTCGCCTCGCTGCGGCCCGGTCGGGCCTGCAGGGCACGCTAGCGATGACGGCGTGAGGTCGCGGTCACGGCAGAGGACGCGGTTCAGGCCGGAATGCGCGCTTCGAACCGGACCCGGCCGTCGACGTTGCCCGCGCACAGCTGCCCGCCATGGGCGAGCACGAACTGGTGCGCGATGTACAACCCCAGTCCCAGCCCCTGGCTCGGACGGAAACTGCTCTTGAACGGCTCGAACAGCCGCGGCAGCAGCTCCTCGTCGATCACGCCCTGGTTGGAGACGGCGATGGACACACCGCCGGCGCCGCGCTCCACCTCGACCACGACCGGACCACCGGCGCCATGCACGATGGCGTTGTTGAGCAGGTTGGACACCACCTGCGACAACCGGTCGGCATCGGCACGCAGCGGCAGCGGCCCGTCCACCCGCAGCTGGACCTCGGCCTTCGGATTGGCGCGTCGCGCCTCCTCGACCACCGCCGACACCACGGCGCCGCCGTCGCAGTCGCCGAGCTCCAGATGCAGGCCGCCGGTGCGGATGCGGGAGAAGTCGAGCAGCTGTTCGACCATCCGCGCCATCCGCCAGCCGCTGCTCTCCATCTGCGCCAGCGTGCGCTGCACGGACGGGTCGTCGGGCAGCTGGAACGCGAGCTTTTCCGCGCACAGCAGCATCGCCGACAGCGGCGTGCGCAGGTCGTGGGTCAGCACCGCCATCATGGTGTCGTTGAGCTTGAGCGCACGCTCGAGCGATTCGTTGCGGACCTTCAGCAGGCGCCGCTGCTGGTGCAGTTCGACGAAGACGTTGACCTTGCTGAGGATGACGTCCGGCTCGATCGGCTTGTGCAGGAAGTCCACCGCACCGGCCTCGTAGCCCTTGAACGCGCGCACCGGGTCGTTCGAGGACGCGGTCAGGAAGATGATCGGCACCGCGCGGCTGCGCGAGGACCCGCGCATCAGTTCGGCCAGCGAGAAACCGCTCATCTCCGGCATGTGCACGTCGAGCAGGGCCACCGCCACGTCGTGCACCAGCAGCAGCTCCAGCGCCTCGGCACCGGAGCGCGCGCACAGCACGCGCACGCCATCGCGGCGCAGCAGCGCTTCCATCGCCACCAGGTTCTCGGCGATGTCGTCGACCACGAGGATGTCGATCGTCTCGTCCTGGTCCGGTCCGGTGCAGGTCAGGCTGAGGTTCACGCGTGATACTCCGTCAGGCAAAGGCAGATCTGTTCCAGGGTCAGCACCGCATCGGCACCGGCCAGCGAAAGCGCGGAGGCCGGCATCAGCGAAGACGACGCATCGGCCGGCAGCTGCACCCAGGCGGTGCCGCCGCGGGCGCGCACCGCCGCGATGCCGGCGCTGCCGTCGCTGCTGGCGCCGGTCAGCAGGATCGCCAGCAGGCGCGGGCCGAAGGTTTCCGACGCACTCTCGAACAGCGGGTCGACCGCGGGCCGGGAGAACAGCACCGGCTCGTCCAGCGACAGCGCGACACTCTGCCGGTCCTCGACCAGCAGATGGTAATCCGGTGGCGCCACCATCACCTCGCCGGCGCGCAGCGCGGCCTTGTCGCGCGCCTCCCGCACCGGCAGTGCGCAGACGCCGTCGAGCAGCTCGGCCAGCCCGCTGGGCCGGTCGCGCGGCAGGTGCAGCACGATCAGCACCGGCACCGGCAGGTCGGCCGGAAGACTGCCGAGGACCGCGCGCAATGCGGCGACGCCACCGGCCGACGCGCCGATCACCATCGCGTCGTAGCGCCCGCGCAGCGGCTGCGTCGGCACGGTCATGCAGCTTTCCTGTACAGGCGCTGCCCGCGGGCGCAGGCCTCGAACGCCTCGGCGTGCTGGCCGAACTGCAGCGACTCCTTGCTGCCCAGGCCGAGGAAACCGCGGTACACCAGCGCATCGCGGAACAGGCCGATGGCGCGGTCCTGCAGCGCGCGGTTGAAGTAGATCAGCACGTTCCGGCACGACACCAGATGGACTTCGGAGAACACCGTGTCGGTGGCCAGGCTGTGGTCAGCGAACACGATGTTGCGCTTGAGCCGGCGGTCGAGCAGCGCGCCGTTGTAGGCGGTGCTGTAGTAGTCCGACAGCGAGGACGTGCCGCCCGAGGCCAGGTAGTTGCGGCTGAACTGGGCCATGCGCTCGATGCCGAACACGCCGGCCTCGGCCCGTGCCAGCGCATCGGGGTTGATGTCGGTGGCGTAGAGGATGGTGCGGTCGAGCAGGCCTTCTTCATGCAGCAGGATCGCCAGCGACCACACTTCCTCGCCGGTGCTGCAGCCGGCGACCCAGATCTTCAGCGAGGGATAGGTCCGCAGCACCGGCACGGCCTGCTCGCGCAGCGCGCGGAAGTAATCCGGGTCGCGGAACATCTCCGAGACCTGGACGGTGAAGTACTGCATCGCCTCGGTGAACAGGTCCGGTTCGTGCAGCAGCCGGTGCTGGAGCTGGGCGACGTTGTCGCAGCCGAAGCGGCCCATCGCCTGGCGCACGCGGCGCCGCAGCGAGGACACCGCGTACTGGCGGAAATCGTAGTGGTAGCGATGGTAGATCGCCTCGAGCAGCAGCTTCAGCTCCAGGTCGAACAGCTCCACCTCGTTCATTTGCGCGCGCACCACACCCGGCACAGCGACACCAGCTTGTCGATGTCGATGGGCTTGGCGATGTAGTCGTTGGCGCCGGCTTCCAGGCAACGCTCGCGGTCGTCGGCCATCGCCTTGGCGGTCAGCGCGATGATAGGCAGTTCCTGCCAGCGCCGCTCGCGACGGATCTCGCGCATCGCGGTCAGGCCGTCCATCTCCGGCATCATGATGTCCATTAGGACCAGGTCGAAATCCTGCCGGCCGATGCTCTCCAGCGCCTCGCGCCCGTTGCGCGCGATGTGCAGGTTGACGCCGAGCGGCTCGAGCACGCTGGACAACGCGAACACGTTGCGCACGTCGTCCTCGACCAGCAGTACCGCGCGTCCGTCCAGCACCGCGTCGCGGCGGCGCGCCTCGCGCAGGATCCGCTGCTGGTCGCTCGGCAGCGAGGCCTCGACGCTGTGAAGGAACAGCGTGACCTCGTCCAGCAGCCGCTCCGGCGAGCGTGCGCCCTTGATGATGATGCTCTTGGAGAAGCGCCGCAGCCGCTGCTCCTCGTCGCGGGTGAGCGCGCGGCCGGTGTAGACGATCACCGGCGGGAACGCGCCGGCGCCGTTGTTGGCCATCCGCTCCAGCAGGTCGTAGCCGCTGCCGTCGGGCAGGGTCAGGTCGGTGACCATGCAGTCGAAGGTGGTGCCCGACAGCTGCTCGATCGCATCGGCGACGCTGCCGACCGCGACGATCTCCAGCTGGTCGCGGGCCAGCAGCAGCTCCAGGTTGCGGCGCAGGTCCTGGTCGTCCTCGACGATCAGCAGCCGGCGCACCGCGCGCGCGCTGGTCTCCTCCAGCTGGTGGATGGCCGAGGCCAGGCGCTCGCGCGTGGCCGGCTTGATCAGGTAGCCGACCGCGCCCAGTTCCATCGCCACCTGGGTCCGCTCCAGCCCGGACACCACGTGCACCGGGATGTGGCGCGTGGCCGGGTCGCGCTTGAGGCGCTCCAGCACGCTCAGGCCGGAGACGTCGGGCAGGCCGATGTCGAGCAGGATGCCGCTGGGGCGCATCGTGGCCGCGATCTCCAGCGCTTCTTCGGCGGTGGATGCGACCACGCAGTCGAAGTCCAGCTCGTGCGCCAGCGCGACAAGCGCCTCGGCGAAGCCCGAATCGTCCTCCACCGCCAGGATCAGGCGGCCGGGATGACGCCGCTGCGTGCGGTCGTCGGCCACCCGCGGCGACGCCGGCTCGACCGCGCCGGTGACCGCGCCGGTGACCGGACCGGCGGCCGGCGACAGGGCCGGCGACGGGCGCGGCTGCAGCGGAGCCGGTGTGGCTGCCGGTGCAGGCCGCTGCGCGCCCGCTGTCGCGGCGGGCGGCTCGACCTCCTCCGCGCCATCGACCGGCAGTTCGAGGGTGAAGCAGCTGCCACGGCCGGGCTCGCTTTCCACCTCGATGCCGCCGCCCATGCGGACCGCGAGATCGCGCGAGATCGCCAGACCCAGGCCGGTACCCCCGAAGCGGCGCCGCGTGCTGCCGTCGGCCTGCCGGAACGCCTCGAAGATCACCGGCACCTGCTCGCGGGAAATGCCGATGCCGGTATCGCAGACCTCGAACGACACCCGGTCGGAGCCTGCGGCGCGCAGGGTGAGGCTGACGCTGCCGTGTTCGGTGAACTTGACCGCATTGGCGAGCAGGTTCTTCAGGATCTGCTGCAGGCGCTGGCCGTCGGCGACGAAGGTCGCCGGCGCATCCGGCTCGGCGGAGATCTCCAGCGCCAACCCCTTCTGCCGCGCGAGCGGCTCGAACGTCTCGCGCAGGCGCGCCAGCACCGATTCGGTGGCCAGCGTCTCGTTGGCCAGTTCCACGTGGCCGGCCTCGATCTTGGACAGGTCGAGGATGTCGTTGATCAGCGCCAGCAGGTCGTTGTTGGACGAGTGGATCGCGGTGGCGTACTTGACCTGCTCGGTGGTCAGGGTGCCGTCGCGGTTGTCGGCCAGCAGCTTGGCCAGGATCAGCGAACTGTTGAGCGGCGTACGCAGCTCGTGCGACATGTTGGCCAGGAACTCGGACTTGTAGCGCGATGCGGTCGCCAGCTCCTCGCTGCTCCTGACCAGCTCGTTCTGCGCGGCGATCAGCCCGCGGCGCTGCGCCTCCAGTTCGTGGGTGCGCTCCTCGAGCTGCACGTTGGTCTGCTCCAGCTCGGCCTGCTGCTGTTCCAGGCTGACCTGGGACTGCTGCAGGGTCCGGCTCTGTTCCTCGAGCTCCTCGTTGGCGACCCGCAGTTCCTCCTGCTGGGCCTGCAGCTCCTCGCTCTGGCGCTGGGTTTCCTCCAGCAGCTCCAGCAGCTCGGCGCGCAGCTGCGAGGTCCGCAGCGCGATGCCGATGCTCTCGGCGCAGCGCTCGAGCAGCTCCAGATGCACGCTGCTGTCGCCACGGGAGGCGCGGCGTCCCATCTCCAGCACGCCGATCACCCGCCCGTCGACCGAGACCGGCGCCAGCAGGAGCTCGGACGGCGCACTGCGCCCCAGCCCGGACTCGATCGGAAGGTGGCTGGCGTCCAGGCCTTTCAGCAACCGCGGCCGGGTGTGGTTGACCGTCTCGCCGAGCTGCCCGACACCGGCCTGGACCTCGCCGGGCACCTGCCGGCCGAGCGCCACGCCGCCAGCCAGCAGCAGCCTGTCGCCATCGAGCCGGTACAGCGCCGCCACCTGCGCATCGGTGAAACCGCACAGGACGCGCAATCCGGCTTCGGCCAGGCTCCTGGGGTCGTGGTCGCCCTGCAGGCTCACCGCCACCGCGGTCTCCGCCTCCTGCAGCCACAGCGACTGCTCGGCTTCGCGCCGCGCGCGGATCGCCTGCATCACCACCAGGGCCGTCAGGATGAAGCAGGTGCCGCCGATCGAGCGGTTGACGAAGGAGAACGCGGAATTGGTGCTGGCCGGCGCCACGTTGTAGCCGATCGCCAGCAGCACGCACGACACCAGGGCGACGATCAGCGGCAGCTGCGGACGTCGCTGGAAGACCGTGACGCCGACCGCCAGGAAGTGCATCAGCCAGACCGCATAGCCCAGCGGGGTCACCAGCTCCAGCGCCATCGTCGCGGCGGCCAGACCGAATGCCACCACGCTGACCGCCACATCCCGCCCGATCCCCATTCCCGCCCCCTGTCGACGCATCAAGACGCGGGATGGTAACCGAGCGACAGCGGCTTTTTCCGGCCTTTTTGCGTGCACACGACCTTCACGCGCGCTTCCGTTACCGTCTCCGGTTGTCATCAATCAGGGGGCAGGATCATGAGCAGCGACGCGGACAGCACGCGACGTCACGACCTCGATGCGGGCATCGCTCCGGAGACCATCACGGATGCCGCGGCCGCCGTACCGCCGGCGCTGCGGGTGCTGCTGGTCGAGGACCAGGCGGACCTGCGCGACCTGCTGGCCGACGTGATGCAGGACCGCGGCATGGAGGTGCGCACCGTCGGCAACGCGCATGCGGCAATGGAGCTGCTCGATGCCGGGTATGCCTGCGACGTGCTCTTCAGCGACGTGCACATGCCGGGCGAGATCAGCGGTGCGCAGCTGGGCGAGCACGTGGCACGCACCCTGCCCGCCGCACGGGTGATCCTGGCGTCGGGCCATCCGCCGTTCAAACTGCCGCCGCTGCCGGCAGGTGCGCATTTCCTGCAGAAGCCGTTCCGGCTCAACCAGTTCTTCGAGCTGGTCGATGTCGCCCGGGACAGCGCGCGCGCCGAAGCGGTCTGAGCCGTTCCCGGCGTCGGTGCCGTGCGAGCCCGACGAGGGTGATGTCGCGACTTCCCCATCGTCGACCCGGCCGCGGCGGTCCGCTCGGGCACTCGCCATCGCATCGACGACGGGCGCTGGCTTGGACGCCCCGATGATGCCGCCCCGCCTGCTCGCCGGCATCATGGCCATTCCGCAGCGGACGTTCCGATGGTCCTGACTTCCCACGCCCCGCCGGCCCGACGCTGGCCGGCCACCCTGCTGCGCATCGGCCTGCGCGTTGCCCTGCCCCTGCTCGCGGCGTGGGGCGTGCTCGCCCTGGTGTACCGGGGGCCGGAACCCGTTGTGGTGCGCGGCGTGCTGGTCCTGGCCTGGTCCGCCGCCTGCCTCGCACCGCTGTCCACCCGCGCCCCGCGCTGGAGCCGATGGCCGGCCGTCGTCGCGGTCCTGGCGATGCTGGCCTGGTGGCACAGCCTGACCCCGTCGCATGACCGCGACTGGTCAGACGACGTCGCGCGGCTGCTGACCGCGGAGATCGACGGCGACCGCGTGGTGCTGCACAACGTGCGCGATTTCCACTGGCGCAGCGAGCAGGACTACGACGTGCGCTGGGAGACGCGCACCTACGACCTGGACCAGCTGGTCTCCGCCGACCTGGTGCTGTCCTACTGGATGGGCCCGGCGATCGCGCACACGCTGGTGTCGTTCGGCTTCGCCGACGGGCGCCAGCTGGTGTTTTCGCTGGAGATCCGCAAGGAACGCGGCGAGGCGTTCTCCTCGATCGCCGGCTTCTTCAAGGAGTACGAGACCGTCATCGTCGCGGCCGACGAGTACGACATCCTGCGCACCCGCACCAATGCGCGTGGCGAAGACGTCTACCTCTACCGCCTGGATCTGGACCAGGCGCAGCTGCGTCAGGCCTTCCTGGGCTATCTGCAGCGGGCCGAGCGGATCCGGCGGCAACCACGCTTCTACAACACCCTGACCAGCAACTGCACCACGATCGTGTTCGAACTGGCACGCAGCCTCGATCCTGGCCTGCCACTGGACCATCGCCTGCTGCTGTCGGGCTGGTTCGCCGAATACGCGTTCGACCACGATGGCCTGGTCGCCGGCTACGATTACCCGACCCTGCAGGCGCGCGGCCGGATCAGCGAACGTGCACGCGCCTACGAGGGGCCCGCCGCCGGCTTTCCCGCCGCGATCCGCCGGGATGTCCCCGGCATTCCCGCCAACGACGCGCCATGACCTCCACGTCCCATCCGCTGCCGCGCCTGGCGTTGACCACCATCCTGCTGGGCGCGCTCGCCGGCTGTTCGATCCTGCAGGAGTTCCGGCCTGCGGTGGCGGTCAAGCCGATGACGCCGGGCGAGTACATCGCGCTGCAGCGTGGCGACATCCTCACCTCGGGCCGGCTCAGTGCCGCGACCGAGCAGACCCTGCGTGTGGCCGGACTGGATTCGGGTGCCTGCGCGCGGCCGGCCACGGGCTGCATCCAGGCGCTCGCCGACAGCTCCGGCCTGAACCGCGAGCGCCGGCTCTCGGCGCTGTCCGAGCTGTGGCTGCAGCATGCGCTGGCCGTCCCCGCCGGGCCGGCCGGGACGGTGGCCGGGGATGCGGTGCCTGCGGATCCCGCGCTGGAGGCCTGGCTGGAAGCGGCGCGGCACGCGTACGCCTACCTGTTCTTCAGCCCGCGCACGCCAGGCGAGCGCGCCTTCGAGGACCGCCAGACCCAGGCACGCGACTGGTACAACTACGCGGTGCAGCAGGCCACCACGCGCCTGTTCCTGCAGCGCGTGGGCGAGGCATCCGACACCCCGGCCGCCAACGCGGCGGACGCGACGGCGCCGGAAGCCGGCATCGAGGACACCCTGCGGCTCGGCGAATGGACGCTGCACGTGGACATGCGCAACGTCCGTTTCCCCGAAGGCGTCGCCCTGCCCAGGGAACTGCTGCCGGCGTCCTCGCTGTCGTTCCAGGGCCTGCGCAGCACCTACCGCCGCGACGGCTTCGGCGCCGAGCTGGTGGCGGTGATGGAGGACGACCCGGTCACCGTGCTCGCACCCGCTGCGGACGCGCAGGCCGGTACCGAGGGGATCGCCCGGCGCCAGCGCCATGCACCGGCCTGGAGCGAAATGCCCTCGCCCAGCCTGACCGTGCTGTTCCGCTTCGCCGGCAGCGACCTGGAGCAGGTCCTGGCCAGCCGCGAAGTGGTGATGGAGGTGCACGACCCGTACGTCGACACCGACGTGGTCCTGCACGGCCAGCGCGTGCCGCTGGCGGCCAACTTCACCGCCGGCTACGGGCTGTGGCTGGCACGTTCGGGCTTCAACCGGCAGTCGCTGCGCACCCTGTTCGGCCGCGCCAACGGCATCGACCGCCCGCACCTGTACATGATGCAGCCCTACGACCCGGACCGTCGGATCATCCTGATGCTGCACGGCCTGGCGTCCAGTCCCGAAGCCTGGGTCAACGTCGCCAACGAGGTCCAGGGCGACGAGGCGCTGCGCCGCAACTTCCAGGTCTGGCAGGTCTACTACCCGACCAACATGCCGATCGCGCTCAACCAGGCGCAGATCCGGCGCCTGGTCGGTGAGACGCTGCAGCACTTCGATCCGCAGGGACGGGCCCGCGCCTCGCAGGACATCGTGCTGGTCGGGCACAGCATGGGCGGAGTGATCTCGCGGCTGCTGGTGTCCTCGTCCGGACGCCAGCTGTGGGACAGCTTCGCCAGCGAACGCGAGATCCCCGCGCGGGTGCGTCCGCGGCTGGAATCGATGCTGACCTTCGAGCCGCTGCCGCAGGTCGACCGCGCGATCTTCATCGCCGCCCCGCACCGCGGCACCGCGGTGGCCGACCACCGCGTCGGGCGCTGGATCGCGAAACTGGTGCGGCTGCCGCTGACCATCCTGGAGAACTTCGGCGAGGTCCTGCAGGCGCTGGTCGGCAGCGAGCCGGGGCAACCGGACGGCACGCCGGCGCGCCTGCCCAACAGCATCGACAACCTCAGCGAGAAGGATCCGTTCGTGCGCGCGGCTGCCGACCTGCCGATCTCGCCGCAGGTGCGCTACCACTCGATCATCGCCCGGCTTTCCGCCGAGGGCCCGCTCGAGCAGACCGACGACGGCCTGGTGCCCTACCGCAGCGCGCACCTGGCCGACGCCCTCTCGGAGAAGGTGATCGTGTCCGGCCACAGCGTGCAGGAAACCGCGCCGGCGATCCTGGAGATCCGCCGCATCCTGCACCAGGACCTCGATGAGCGCAGCGCCGCACCGGTACCGCGGCAGGCCGACAGCCGGTCCACGCCGGAGATGGCGCCGGACTGAAGCGACGCGGTCCGCACGCGCGACCAGCATCATTCCGTCCGCGGCGCATGCGTCATCGCGCAGGCCGGTCCCGAGCGTGCGCATCAACCTGCATCGCGATCGCGGCCAAGGCTCACCGCCTGCCGGTCGCGAAACGCGATCGTGACCAGCACCATGCCGACAGGTGAGCTTGATCTCCGTTGCAGGCGTGCACCTGCGCGCGGCCGCCATCGCACCACCGCCGCACGACTGCGCGGACAGGGCATGGCGGTGTCAGCCAAGGCGACTGCTGCAAAGGCGAGCGGAGCCTGCTCGAACACGGAGTGGTCGCGGGCGCGTCCGCCGCTGCAGGTGCGACGTCCTGCTCGTGCAGGAGGGGCCTTGGCCGCGACCACCATCGCGTCCGTTACGGCCAACCTGCCTGTTCACCGCAGCCCCCGCGCACCACCGCGCGGAACGTGTGCGGGCAACGCCTGCTACGCCGTCGCGTTTCCACGATGCCGCTGCCACGGCAGCCGCTGCCGGAACAGCACCAGGTACAGGCCGACCACCCAGGCCAGGCCGGCGGCCCAGCCGCCGAGGATGTCGGACGGGTAATGCACGCCCAGGTAGATCCGCGACACGCCGACCAGCACGGTGAACACCGTCGCCGCGACCAGCACCGGCCAGCGCCAGCGGGTCGGCCAGGCCAGCAGGACCAGCACCGCGGCCAGGGTGATCGAGCCCATCGCGTGGCCGCTGGGGAAACTGAAGGTCGATTCGGGCGCGATCGACTCCCACAGCGACGGCCGCTCGCGCTGGAACACCTGCTTGGTCGCCATGTTCAGCAGCGCCGAACCGGCGAAGGACAGCGAGGCGAACACCGCCTCGCGCCAGCGGCGCAATGCGAACAGCGCCAGCGCGACGATGATGTCGCCGGGAATCACGCCGTACTGGTAGCCGACCCGGGTGACGGCGAGGAAGAACGCGTCCCACGCCGGCGTGGCCATCGCATTGAGGCGCAGCAGCAGCGCGTCGTCGAAGACCAGCGCTTCCATCTCGTGGACTTCGTCGGCCAGTTCGGCGAACAGCCACAACGGCAGCGCCAGGCCGACGAACAGCAGCGCGATGCGGCCCCAGCTGCCGCGCAGCACCGATACGATGGCGGCCAGCCGGCCGCCGCCGGCCTCAACCGGCCTTGCGGGCATAGCGGGTATGCACGTAGTCGTCGATGAGGGCGACGAACTCGCTGGCGATGTTCTCGCCCTTCAGGGTGACCTTCTTCTCGCCATCGACGAACACCGGTGCCGACGGCGCCTCGCCGATGCCCGGCAGCGAGATGCCGATGTCGGCATGCCGCGATTCGCCCGGCCCGTTGACCACGCAGCCCATCACCGCCAGCGACAGGTTCTCCGCGCCCGGGTGCGAGATGCGCCACTCTGGCATCTTCGCGCGCACGTGTTCCTGCACGGTCTTGGCCAGCTCCTGGAAGAAGGTGCTGGTGGTGCGGCCGCAGCCCGGACAGGCGGTGACCATCGGGGTGAAGGCGCGCTGGCCGGTGGTCTGCAGCAGTTCCTGCGCGACGACCACCTCGGCGGTGCGCGACTGGCCCGGTTCGGGCGTCAGCGAGATGCGGATGGTGTCGCCGATGCCTTCCTGCAACAGCACCGACAGCGCCGCGGCCGACGCCACGATGCCCTTGCTGCCGATCCCGGCCTCGGTCAGGCCCAGGTGCAGCGCGTAGTCGCTGCGCATCGCCAGGTCGCGATACACCGCGATCAGCTCCTGCACGCCGCTGACCTTGCAGCTGAGCACGATGCGGTTGGCCGGCAGGCCCAGTTCGACCGCGCGGTCGGCCGACTCCAGCGCCGACAGGATCAGCGCCTCGCGCAGCACCCGGCCGGCATCCCAGGGTTCGGCCCGGGCACTGTTCTCGTCCATCAGGCGCGCGGCCAGGGTCTGGTCCAGCGAGCCCCAGTTGGCGCCGATCCGGACCGGTTTGCCGTACTCGATCGCCTTCTCGATGATCGAGGCGAACTGGGTGTCCTTCTTCTTGCCGAAGCCGACGTTGCCCGGGTTGATCCGGTACTTGGCCAGCGCCTCGGCGCAGGCCGGCTCGGCGGCGAGCAGCTGGTGGCCGTTGTAGTGGAAGTCGCCGATCAGCGGCACGTCCACGCCCATCATCGCCAGCTTGTCGCGGATCCTGGGGATCGCAGCGGCGGCCTCGACCGTGTTCACCGTCAGCCGCACCATCTCCGAACCGGCCCGCCACAGCTCGGCGACCTGCTTGACCGAGGACGCCACGTCGGCGGTATCGGTGTTGGTCATCGACTGGACCACGACCGGCGCGCCACCGCCCACGGCGATGCCTCCGATCAGGACCTGGCGGGTGGGACGGCGCGCCCACGGCGCGGCCGAGGCGGGAGGCGTGGGGCGGGTGACGGCATCGTGCTGCATGGCGCGGATTGTAGTGCCTGGGCCGTCGTCCGGGGTGGATGCCGGCCAGCGCCAGGGCCTGGATGCGCCGTGGATTCAGCTGCGCCCCGGCGAGCGGTGGGTGAAGGAATGCGGCGTCCCGGTGCCGGGCGGTCACCCGTGGACCGGGCGTGACACACGGGTGGCCGGCAACGAAAGCTTCGCGCCCTGCCCGGCATACTGCCGCGCAGGATCCAACGGAGACCGGCGTGAAAGCATCCGACCTGTTCGTCCGCGCGCTCGAGGCCGAGGGCATCGAGTACATCTTCGGCGTCCCCGGCGAGGAAAACCTCGACCTGCTCGAATCGCTGCGCGCGTCGCCGATCCGGATGGTCGTCAACCGCCACGAGCAGGCCTCCGGCTTCATGGCCGCCACGGTCGGCCGGCTGACCGGCAAGCCGGGCGTGTGCCTGTCCACGCTGGGGCCGGGCGCGACCAACCTGGTCACCGCCGCGGCCTATGCCCAGCTCGGCGCGATGCCGATGGTGATGCTGACCGGGCAGAAGCCGATCCGCAGCAGCAAGCAGGGCGCGTTCCAGATCATCGACGTGGTCGACATGATGCGACCGATCACCAAGTACACCCGGCAGATCGTGGCGGCGGCCGGGATTCCGGCCAAGGTCCGCGAGGCGTTCCGCCGCGCCGCCGAGGAACGGCCGGGCGCGACCCACCTGGAGCTGCCCGAGGACATCGCCCGCGAGGACTGCGACGCGCACCTGCCCGCGCCCAGCCAGTCGCGGCGGCCGGTGGCCGACCAGAAGGCCGTGGTCACCGCGCGGCGTGCGCTGGAACAGGCGAAGCGGCCGCTGCTGGTGATCGGCGCCGGGGCAAACCGCAAGAGCGCGTCGAAGATGCTGACCCGCTTCGTCGATACGCTGGGCGTGCCGTTCTGCACCACCCAGATGGGCAAGGGCGTGGTCGACGAGCACCACCGGCTGTGGCTGGGCTGTACCGCGCTGTCGGACGGCGACTTCGTGCACCGCGCGATCGCCGAGGCCGACCTGATCCTGGTGGTCGGCCACGACGTGGTCGAGAAGCCGCCGTTCTTCATGCGCGAGGGCCGCCGCACCGTCATCCACGTCAACTACGTCGGTGCCGAGGTCGACAGCGTCTATTTCCCGCAGATTGAGCTGGTCGGCGACATCGCCAATTCGCTGTGGCGCCTGCAGGACGGCTTCGACCCGCAGCCGCACTGGGACTTCGGCTTCTTCGACACGGTCCGCCAGGCGCTCGACGCGCAGCTGCTGGAGGGCGCCGACGACGACCGCTTCCCGGTGCTGCCGCAGCGCGTGGTCGCCGACGTGCGCGGCGCGATGGAGGCCTGCGACCACGTCTGCCTGGACAACGGCATCTACAAGCTGTGGTTCGCCCGCAACTACCGCGCCAGCCGGCCCAATACCCTGCTGCTGGACAACGCGCTGGCGACGATGGGCGCCGGCCTGCCGTCGGCGATGGCCGCGGCGCTGCTGCATCCGGAGCGGCGCGTGCTGGCGGTCTGCGGCGATGGCGGCTTCATGATGAATTCGCAGGAGCTGGAAACCTGCGTGCGCCTGGGCCTGAACCTGACCGTACTGATCCTGCGCGACGACGCGCTGGGCATGATCCGCTGGAAGCAGGAAGACATGGGCTTCGCCGACTACGCGATGACCCTGGGCAACCCGGATTTCGTCAGGTACGCCGAGAGCTACGGCGTGCGCGGCCATCGTCCCGACAGCGCCGGGGCGTTCGCGCCGCTGCTGGCCGATTGCCTGGCGCGCGAGGGCGTGGACCTGATCGACCTGCAGGTCGACTACTCGCAGAACGTCGCCATCCTCAACCATGCGCTGCGCGACCGCGCGGCCGCACTCTGACCCCACGAGGCACCCCATGCTCGAGAAGACCTATCCGCTGTACGTGGCCAACCGGCCCGAAACCCCGAACACCGATCTGGAGGTGCTGGACAAATACTCAGGCGAGGTCGCCACCCGGGTGGCGATGGCCGATGCGGGCACGATAGAACGCGCGATCCAGGCCGCGGTCGACGCCGCGCCGGCGATGGCCGCCCTGCCCGCCTACAAACGCCAGGCCATCCTCGAACACTGCGTGCGCCGCTTCCGCGAACGCGCCGAGGAGCTGGCCCTGGCCCTGTGCATCGAGGCCGGCAAGCCGATCAAGGACGCGCGCGGCGAGGTCACCCGGCTGATCGACACCTTCCGCATCGCCGCCGAGGAAGCGGTGCGGATCGAAGGCCAGACCGTGGACCTGGAGATCTCCGAGCGCGGCACCGGCTACCGCGGCATCTGGAAGCGCGTGCCGATCGGCCCGTGCAGCTTCATCACCCCGTTCAACTTTCCGCTGAACCTGGTCGCGCACAAGGTCGCCCCGGCGATCGCCGCCGGCTGCCCGTTCGTGCTCAAGCCGGCGGCCAAGACCCCGGTCGGCGCGCTGATCATCGCCGAGGTGCTGGCCGAGACCGATCTGCCCAAGGGCGCGTTCTCGGTGTTCGCCTGCAGCAACGACGACGCCGCGCCGCTGATCGAGGACGACCGGATCAAGCTGCTGTCCTTCACCGGCGGGCTGGTCGGCTGGGACTTCAAGGCCCGCGCCGGGCGCAAGAAGGTCACGCTGGAACTGGGCGGCAACGCCGCCTGCATCGTCGACGGCGACCAGGCCGGCAAGCTCGACCACGTGGTCGACCGGCTCGCCTTCGGCGCCTATTACCAGTCCGGCCAGAGCTGCATCAGCGTGCAGCGCATCCTGGTCCACGACACGGTCTACGACGCGCTGAAGGACAAGCTGGCCGACAAGGTGCGTGGCTTCGTCTGCGGCGATCCGAAGGACGAGGCCACCTTCATCGGCCCGGTCATCGACGAGGCTGCGGCGAAGAAGATCGAAGGCTGGATAGGCGCCGCGCGCGATGCCGGTGCCAGCGTGCTGGCCGGTGGCGGCCGCGACGGCAACATGCTCGAACCCGCGCTGCTGGAGAACGTGCCACGCGACGCCGACCTGCAGCGCCAGGAAGCCTTCGCCCCGGTGGCGCTGCTGGAGCGCTTCAGCGACTTCGACCAGGCGCTGGCCACGGTCAACGATTCGGACTTCGGCCTGCAGGCCGGCGTGTTCACCGACAGCCTCGCGCATGCGATGCAGGCCTGGGACCGGCTTGAGGTCGGCGGCGTGATCGTCGGCGACGTGCCCAGCTTCCGCATGGACAACATGCCCTACGGCGGGGTCAAGGATTCCGGCCTGGGCCGCGAAGGCGTGAAGTTCGCGATCGAGGACATGAGCGAAGTGCGGCTGCTGGTACTGAAAACCTGACACCGAAACCGGGGTCAGAGTGCACTTTCCGCCGGCCCCTGCCCCGGACGCCGCCACACACGCTTCAGGCAGAGCAAGCAGATGATCGGTGAGGTCATCGGTGCGGCGAAAACCGGGGTCTGAGTGCCGTTTCCGCTCCGAAGCCACACAGGACACCCGGTCCGCTCCCCGGCCGCCGCAGCGCGCCCGGACGCGAATGCCCTGGCCTGATCACCAGGCGCCGGCCAGCAACGCCTCGGCCAGCACCTGCAGCTTCGCCGAGTGCTGCCGCGACGGCGGGTAGATCAGCGAAAACTCGCGGCTGCGGCCCTCGAATGGCTGCAGCACGCGCTGAAGCCGGCCATCGGCCAGTGCATCGGCCACTGCGAAATCCATCACCTGGACGATGCCGACACCGGCGATCGCCGCTTCCACCAGCGGATCCCCGCTGTCGAACACCATCCGTGTCGATGGCGTGAGCTCGCGCAGCTGGCCGTCCTGCAGGAACTGCCAGTCCACCAGCCGCCCGCTGCGCAGGTTGCGCACCGCCAGGCAGGCATGCCCCCGCAGTGCGGCGACATCGCCCGGCGTGCCATGCGCGGCCAGATACGCCGGGCTGGCGACGGTGATCCAGCGCAGCGCGCGCAACGGCCGCGCGACGATGCGCTGGTCGGCGATCGGCCCGGTGCGCAGCGCCGCGTCGAAGCCCTCCTCGACCAGATCGACCAGGCGGTCGCTCAGCACCGCTTCGACCTGCAGCTGCGGATACCGGGCCAGCAACGGCGCGAGTAGCGGCACCAGCACCTTGCGCCCGAACATCGACGGGGCACTGATCTTCAGCGTGCCGGAGGGCGTGCAGGGCCGGTCGGCCAGCTGCCGCTCGGCATCTTCCATCCCGCACAGCAGCGGTGCGACCTGGTCGACGAACTGACGCCCGTCCGGGGTCAACGCGACGCTGCGGGTGTTCCGCTGCAGCAGTTTCACGCCCAGCGTCGCCTCCAGCCGCCCGATCGCCCGCGACAGGCCCGACTGGCTCAGCCCGAGCTGGCCGGCGGCGACGGTGAAGCTGCGTGCCTCGGCCACCTGCACCAGCATCCGCACCGCATTGAGGTCCATCGACGATCCGCTCATGCGAAAAATCATGACAGATATCGAACAACCCGGGTTTATGTATCGGCCCGCATCAATGAGACTGCCGTCCCCCGACGCCGGACCCCGCAATGACCGATCTGAAACACCCCCGCTGGGCGCTGGCCCTGCTGGCCACCGCGCAGCTGATCATCGCGCTGGACGCGACCATCATCTTCGTCGCCCTGCACGACATGGGCCGCGCCCTGCAGATCAACGCGCAGCAGCTGCAGTGGGTGGTCAGCGCCTACACCGTGGCGTTCGGCGGCTGCCTGCTGCTGGGCGGACGCGCCGCCGACCTGCTCGGCCGCCGTCGCTTCTACCGGCTGGGCATGCTGCTGTTCGCGCTGGCCTCGCTGCTGGGCGCGCTGGCGCCGGACGCCACCCTGCTGGTGATCGCACGCGCCGCGCAGGGCATGGGCGCCGCGCTGTTGTTTCCAGCGACTTTGGCGCTGATCAACACGCTGTACGCCGAAGGGCCGGTGCGCAACCGCGCACTGGCGATCTGGAGCATGGCCAGCGCGGTCGGCCTGGCGCTGGGCACCCTGCTCGGCGGGGTGCTGACCCAGGCCTTCGGCTGGCCGGCCGTGCTGGCGGTGATCGTGCCGCTGGCCAGCGCCTGCGCCGTCGGTGCTGGCGTCTGGCTGCCGGCCGATGGCGAACGCCTGCGCGGCCGTTCATTCGACCTTGGCGGCTGCCTGACCGTCACCGCCGGTGGCAGCCTGCTCGTGACCACGCTGGTGCAGGGCCCGGAATGGGGCTGGACCGCGCCGCTCACCCTGGTCTGCCTGCTGCTGGCGGTGGCGCTGCTGGCGCTGTTCGTCGTGATCGAAACGCGCAGCCGCGACCCGCTGATGCAGTTCGCCCTGCTGCGCCTGCCCGGCCTGCGCGCCGCGCTGGGCCTGACCTTCGCCTTCATGAGCAGCTACGGCGTGCAGTACTACTTCCTGGCGCTGTACTTCCAGGACGGCTATGGCTGGAGCCCGCTGCAGGCCGGGCTCGCGTTCCTGCTGCCGACCGTGGTCTGCACCTTCGGCATCCATGTCGCCGAACGCATGCTGCGGCGGCATTCGCCACGGCAGGTACTGGCCTGGGGCTTCGGCGCGGGCGCCGCCGGCATCGCCGCGGTGGCGCTGGCGCTGCCGCATGGAGCCGGCTACTGGCCGCTGCTGCCGGGCATCGTGGTGCTCAGCATCGGCCAGGGCATGAGCTGGACCGCGATGTGGATCGTCGCCGGCCAGGGCGTGCCGGCGCCGCAGCAGGGCGTGGCCTCGGGCATGGCCGCCACCGCGCAGCAGATCGGCGGCGCGCTGGGCCTGGCGGTGCTGGTGATGCTGGCCAACGCCGCACGCGGCGGGCAGCCAGCGACCAGCCCCGACGCGCTGCAGGGCATGGTCGATGCGCAGTACGGCGCCGCGCTGTTCGCCGGGCTCGGCATGCTGATCGCATTGGGGCTGCGACCGGCAAAGGTAGACTGCAGCACCCGCCACTGCCTGGCCGACAACGCCTGATGGAGCTGCTCGATCTTCGCCAGCCCCTGGATGCCTTCGCCGCCTGCAACGACGGCGACCAGGTGTGGGCCTCCTTCGGCTGGGTGCACGCCACCGATGGCGACCCACTGCAGGCGCGCTTCTGGCTGCCGCCCGACGAGGAGACCGCGTTCGACGATGACGGCGAGGTACCCGAGCACGCACGTGCGCTCGGCCTGTCGACCTATCTGGAACCGGCCACGTTCGCCGGCGTGCTCGAGGTGCAGAAACGCCAGCGGCCGTTGTCCACGCTGCAGGACTATGCGCAGGCGCTGGCCCATTACGCCGAGTACGACGCCTTTCTGGAGGTCGACGGCATCGACGCCACCACCGGCGAGGCCAGCGCCACGGAACAGCGGCAGGCGCGCGCCGCCGGTGTCGGGCCGGGCATCTTCGCCTCGTTCGACCTGGTGCTGACGGCGTGCCCCGATGCACGGATCAAGGTGGTGGCGCAGCAGGTGGCGCGCCTGCTGGAGATTCCGGCGGGCGAGGCGCTGGCACGCTGCAGGGCACTGCCACTGGCGCTCGGCGAGCAGCTCGACCGCAGGCGCGCAGGCGCGATCGCCACGGACTTCGCTCGCTTGGACGCGACACTGCAGGTGCAAGGCTACCGGCCGTTTCCGTGGTCGGCGCCGCCAGCACTGGTCTGAAGCCGGTGCAGACCGCATCGCTGCGCGCAGAATGCAACGCGCGGCCTGTCAACGGAACGCGCGGCCGACAGCTCATCCGGACGTCATGCCACGCATCGCGATGCTGCGTGGAGCACACCAGCGCATCGCACGCGCGATGCGGATGCCGATGCCATCGGCCTGACCCGGGCCGGACGATCGACGACTGCAGCCCCATCCGGGCCGCGTCCGTGACTCAGCCCATCCGCGCGGTCGGCCGCCCGAACAGGTAGCCCTGGCCGCTGTGACAACCCAGCTGGCGCAGGGTGTCGCGCTGCGCGGCCGTTTCCACGCCCTCTCCCACCGTGTCGATGCCCAGCGTGCCGGCCATCGCCAGGATCGCCCGCACCAGCGCCAGGCTCTCGCCGCGACGGCCTTCGGCATCCAGACCGGCGACGAAACTGCGGTCGATCTTCAGGCCCGAGATCGGGAACCGGTGCAGGTAGGACAGTGCCGAGAATCCGGTGCCGAAGTCGTCCAGTTGGGCCAGCACGCCGTTCTCGCGCAGCGTGCTGAGGATGCGCAGCGTGCGCGGCGCATCGTCCAGCAGCGCCACCTCGGTGATTTCCACCCGCAGCCGACGCGGATCGGCATCGGCCGCGGCGAGCAGGCCGAGCAGGCGGTCGGCGAAATCGGGCGAATGGAAATGCCGCGGCGAGACGTTGACCGACACATAGCCCGTGCCGCCGCAGGCCAGGGCCTGGACCACCTGCTCGTACAGCAGCCAGTCGACCTGCTCGATCAGTCCGGTTTCCTGGCCGCGGACGATGAACGCGTCCGGGCCCAGCAGCCCGCGCCGTTCGTGGCGCCAGCGCAGCAGCGCCTCGTAACCGACGACGACGCCGTCCTCCAGCCGCACGATGGGCTGGTAATGCGGGAGGAAATCGCGCCGCTTGATCGCGCGCCGCAGGTCGGCCTCCAGGTCCAGGCTGCGCATGGCCTCCTCGCGCATGGCCTCGTCGAACACCGCGTGGCGGTCGCGGCCGCTGGCCTTGGCCCGGTACATCGCCGCATCGGCGTCGCGCAGCAGCTCCTCGCCGCTGCGATAGCGCGGATGCCAGAACGCGATGCCCATGCTGGCCGATGGAAACAGTTCGCGCCCGGCCACCCACATCGGCTGGCCGAGCACGCCGAGCATCCGCTGTGCCACTTCGCGCACGCCCGACGGCCCATCCGGACAGGTCAGCAGGATCGCGAACTCGTCGCCACCCAGCCGCGCGACCAGGTCCTCGCCGCGCATGCTCGGGACGATCCGCCGGGCGACTTCGATCAGCAGCTGGTCGCCGGCGGCATGGCCGATGCTGTCGTTGACCAGCTTGAAGCGGTCCAGATCCAGGAACAGCACCGCGAAGGGCACTCCGTCTCCATGGCGGGCACGGTCGATCGCCGCATCCAGCCGCTCCAGCAGCAGGGTCCGGTTCGGCAGGCCGGTCAGCGCATCGTGACGGGCCTGGTGGGTGAGCTTCTGCTCGGCACGCAGGCGCTCGCCGATCTGGTCGAGCAGGCGCTCGTTGGCTTCCTCCAGTTCCACCGTGCGTGCCGCCACCCGGCGCTCCAGGTCGGCATGCGCCGCGCGCAGGCTGTCCTGCGCACGCTGTCTGGCCAGGCCGGCACTGATGTTGTGCGCGACGAACTCGAGCAGGCGCTGGTCGTCGGGGGTGAAGCGGATGCCGGCGCTGTAGCTCTGCACGGCCAGCACCCCGACCACCTCGCCATCGTGCGAGAGCGGCACGCCGAGCCAGGAGCGCGCCTGGCTGCCGCTTTCCTGGATCTCGCCCTCGGCCACCAGCGCCTCGATGCGCGCGCGGTCGGCCAGCAGCGCGCAGCGGTGGCGGATCACGTACTCGGTAATGCCCCTGCCGAGACGGCGCGGCGGCCGCTGGTCGCCGTGCTCGTCGACCGAATACACGAAGGCGATGCCCTCGCGCCCGGGATCGAGCAGCGCGATGTAGAAGTTGCGCGCGTAGAGCAGTTCGTCCACCGAGGCGTGCACCCTGGCGTAGTACTGCTCCAGGCTGGCCGAGGTGACCGCCATCTCGGCGATGCGGAACAGCGCGTGCTGCAGGCGCTCGCCGCGCTGGCGCTCCAGCACCTCTTCCTGCAGGTCCTGGTTGGCTTCCTGCAGCTCCAGGGTGCGTTCCCGGACCCGTCGCTCCAGTTCCGCCTGCGCCTGCCGGCGATCGAGCAGGATCCGCACGTGCTGGGCCACGTAACCCAGCAGCGCCTGTTCTTCGGTGCCGTACACGCCCGCCCGGTCGTAGCTCTGCACGACGATCGCACCGCAGATCCGATCGCCGCGCCGCATCGGCACGCCCAGCCAGTCGCGGCTGTCCGGCCCCTGTTCCTCGTCGCCGACGATGCCCAGCCGGGCACGCAGGTCGGAGGACGGGCCGCACAGCGGCTGGCCGTGGTGCAGCAGGGCGAAGGTCAGGCTGCTGCGCATCTCCTCCTCGCCCCATTCGCGCTCGACATCGGCGCGGTAGGCATCGACCTGGTCGGCGAAGTGCAGGAAGCGCACGCGGTTGCGCGCGTCGTCGTACTCGACGATATAGCAGTTCGGTGCGTACATCAGCGCGCCGATGATCGCGTGCAGGCGCTGCAGGATCACCTGCGTCTCCAGCTCGGCACCGGCCAGGTCGGTGATCTCGTACAGCGCCCGCTGCAGCCGGCGCGACGATTCCAGCGCATCGATCCTGAGGCGAGCGCGTTCGGTGCGCAGCGCGCCTGCCACCGCCTGGCAGGCCGCGCCCAGCCAGGCGTCGATATCGAAGCGCGTATCCGGCCGAAGTGCGGGCTGCAGGCCGACCGCGACGCACCCCTGCGCGTCGAGCACGACCAGCCTCATCGGGTCGGCGCCAGCCGTCTGGCCGCGCTGCAGGGCCTCGGCCAGATGCGCGCGCAGTCGAGAGTCCGCGTCCGCATGCCCGGCGCAGGCCAGCCCGAGCGCCGCGTCCTGCCAGCCGACCACCAGCGGGGTGTCGTCCGGCAGCAGCCGCGACAGCGATTCCAGCGTCGTCCGCAGGGACGTGTCGGGGCCGCCGGACTCCGCCGGTGCATGTCGGACGCTGGTGGTTGCGCTCATCCTCGCCCTGCGGGTTCCCTGCGCTCGCGTGCCGGCAGCATACCGCGCGGCGGGCGGTGCAACCCCATCAGCCCCACCCGCACGTTGACCCCTGCATGCAGATCGCCATCCACGCCCGTTCGCTCCACGCGCCGCCCCGCTTTGCACCGGTCGCCGCAGCCCGTAGTCTTGCGCCCGTGGAGCAGCCGGTCGACCCCAGCGACGAAACCCTGATGCTCGCCTATGCCGGCGGCGACGCGCCTGCGTTCGAGACGCTGTACGCCAGGCACCGGCTGCCGCTGTTCCGCTTCCTGCTCGGGCAGCTGCGCGACAAGGCGCTGGCCGAGGAGCTGTTCCAGGATGTCTGGCAGAAGGTGATCGCCGCGCGCGCCGGCTGGCGTCCGGAAGCGGCGTTCGGCACGTGGCTGTACCGGATCGCCCACAACCGCCTGAACGACCACTGGCGCGCGCAACGGCACCGGCCGGCCGCACCGCTGGACGCCGACCTGCGGCTGGCGGCGCTGGCCGATACCGATACCCCCGAATCCCGGGCCGACCAGGGCGAGCGTCATGCGCGCCTGATGCAGGCGCTGGACGAACTGCCCGACGAGCAGCGTGCCGTGGTGCTGCTGCGGCTGCAGCGCGAGCTGAGCCTGGAGGAGATCGGCACGATCACCGGCGTCGGCCGGGAAACGGTGAAATCGCGGCTGCGCTACGCGCTCGACAAGCTGCGCGCGAGGGTGGAACGATGAACGCCCCCAGACACCCCCTGACACCCGAAGAACGCGCCCTGGCCGACCACCTCGACGCGGCGCTGGACGATGCGATGCCATCGGCGGCGCTGGACGCGCGGATCCTGGCCCAGGCCCGCGGCGCCGTCGCCGGACCTGGAGCCGGAGCGGCTCAGGTCCATGCCGACCTGCCCGGCACCGACACGGTGCGGCGTCGCGGCGATGCCGCCCGCACGAGGCCGCGGCGACGCTGGGCGGCTCCGCTGGGTCTGGCCGCCTCGCTCACCCTGGCGGTCGGCGTGGCCTGGCAGCTGCGCGAACCGCCGCGAACGCAGACCGGGATGATCGCCGGACACGCCGAAGAGGCGGCACGCCCGGCCGACACGGCGATGCAGGAGGCGCCAGCCGCGCCGCAGGCCGCGCCGGCGCTGCGCAGCGATGCGGCAACCGCTCCCGAACCACCGGCCACTGCCGCCCGCCCTGCGCCGCCAGCGGCTGCCCGCTCCGCGCCGTCGACCGCGACCGGAACCGGCATCGCGCGGCCGGCGCCGGCACCGCCGGCCACATCCGACGCCGCGAGCGAACCCGCCTTCGTGGACACGCTTCCCGCACCCCCGCCTGCGGCGACACCTGCACCAGCCGCGGAACAGCGCATGCAGGATGCGGCGCCGGCCGCCGCGCGTCGTGCAGGCATGCGGGCGGCGGAAGCACGGCCCGAGGCCGCCGTGGCAGCGCCGGCGGCCGCACCCGCAGCCATGCGCCTGCGCCCGGAGACCACCGGTGAGGTCATCGTCACCGGGACGGCACTCCCGGCACCGCCGCCGGCAGCGCCGGTCGTCGCCGCGGACGCGCCAGCGGCGTTGCGCACGCAGGAGCAGGCAGCGGCGGACAAGGCCCAGGCACGGCCGGCGCCCTCCCGCGATGCACACGATCCGGCGGACATCGCCGGCTGGCTGGAACGCATCCGGCAGCAGCGCGACCGCGGCGATCTGGACGGCGCACGCGCCAGCCTCGCCCGCTTCGTCGACGCCCATCCCGGGCACCCGCTGCCGGAGGATCTGCGGGCGCTGCGCTGAACCTCGACAGGCGGCGTGACGGCGTCGCGTTGCACGGCGACGCCGCTTGGACATTCGGTCAGCCGCGGCCGTCGGCCCGGATGACCTAAAATCGCGGCGATGACCGACACCCTCGCCGCCCCGGCCACGCATGCCCTCGAGGTCAAGCACAGCCGCTTCATCGCCCAGGCCGCACCGGTCGAGAGCGCGGAGGCGGCGCTGGCGTTCTTCGGTGCCGTGTCCGACCCGGCCGCCACCCACAACTGCTGGGCCTACCGGATCGGCGGCGAGTACCGCTCCAGCGACGACGGCGAGCCCGCCGGCACCGCCGGGCGGCCGATCCTGGCCGCGATCGACGGCCAGGGCTACGACCGGGTCGCGGTCGTCGTGACCCGCTGGTACGGCGGCATCAAACTGGGCGCCGGCGGCCTGGTCCGCGCCTACGGCGGCAGCGCCGCCGAATGCCTGCGCACCGCCGAGCGGCGGCCCCTGGTGACGATGGCGACGCTGACCGTCGCCGGGCCGTTCGATGCACTCGGCACCATCCACACGGCACTGGCCGCGCATGAGGCAAGCATGACCGACGAGCGCTTCGACGCCGATGGCGCCGTGCTCACGCTCAGCCTGCCCGCCGACCGGCTCGACGCGCTGAAGACCCGCCTGCGCGACGCTACCCGCAACCGCATCCGCTTCGACGACGAAGCGCGCCACGAGACATCCACGCAATGACCGATTCCTCTCCCGACCGTCGAGGCCGCATGCGCAAGCTCGGCAGCCTGAACACGCTGTGGCCGTTCGTGCGCCGCCATCGCGGGCTGTTCGTGGCCTGGCTGGGCGCGCTGGCGCTGTCCTCGAGCGCCACGCTGAGCCTGCCGGTGGCGGTGCGCTACATGATCGACCGCGGCTTCACCGGCGGCGGCCAGATCAACCTGGCCTTCGGCCTGCTGTTCGCGGTGGCGGTGGTGCTGGCGGTCGCCACTGCCGCACGCTTCTTCTTCGTGTCGCTGCTGGGCGAGAAGGTCGTGGCCGACCTGCGCGACCGGCTGTACGCGCACCTGATCGGGCTGGATCCGGGCTTCCACGACCGCAGCCGCAGCGGTGAACTGGTCTCGCGCCTGTCGGCCGACAGCGAGCTGCTGCGCAGCGTGATCGGCACGACGATGTCGGTGGCGCTGCGCAGCACCGTCACCGTGATCGGCAGCCTGGTGATGCTGTTCGTCACCAGCCCGCACCTGGCCGCGTATTCGCTGATCGGCATCCCGCTGTCGGTGCTGCCGATCGTGCTCGGCGCGCGCCGCCTGGAAAAGGCCTCGCGCGCCAGCCAGGACCGCGTCGCCGATGCCAACGCGCTGGCCGCAGAAACGCTGGGCGCGGTGCGCACGGTGCAGGCGCACGCGCGCGAACCCTACGAGCGCGGCCGCTTCGGCGCCGCGCTGCAGGTCGCGGTCGATACCGCCCGGCGCCGGATCGGCGCCCAGGCCGCGGTGACCGCCGCGGCCATCGTGCTGGTGTTCGGCGCGATCGTGCTGGTGCTGTGGTCGGGCGCGCACGAGGTGATCGAAGGCAACATGAGCGCCGGCACGCTCGGCCAGTTCGTGCTGTACGCGCTGATCGGCGGCGGTTCGGTCGGTGCGCTGGCCGAGGTCTGGAACGAGCTGCAGCGCGCCGCCGGCGGCATGGGCCGGATCAGCGAACTGCTGCAGGAACAGCCGCAGGTGGCGGCGCCGGCCCAGCCCAGACCCCTGCCGCAGCCGCTGCGCGGCGCGATCCGCTTCGAGCAGGTGTCCTTCCATTACGCCGGGCGCGAGGATGCCCCGGCGCTGGACGGCTTCGACCTGGACGTACGCCCGGGCGAGACCGTCGCCCTGGTCGGTCCGTCCGGCGCCGGCAAGAGCACGGTGCTGTCGATGCTGCTGCGCTTCCACGACCCGCAGTCCGGCGCGGTGCGGATCGACGGCGTCGACCTGCGCGAACTGGACCCGGCCGCGCTGCGCGAGCGCATCGCGCTGGTGCCGCAGCAGCCGACCCTGTTCGCCGCCAGCGCGCGCGACAACATCCGCTACGGCCGGCTCGAGGCCGACGACGCGCAGGTCGAGGCCGCCGCCCGCGCCGCCGAGGCCGACGAGTTCATCCGCGCCCTGCCCGGCGGCTACGCCAGCGAACTGGGCGAGCGCGGCACGCGCCTGTCCGGCGGCCAGCAGCAGCGCGTGGCGATCGCCCGCGCCCTGCTCAAGGACGCGCCGGTGCTGCTGCTGGACGAGGCCACCAGCGCACTGGACGCGCAGAGCGAACGGGCCGTGCAGCACGCGCTGGCCAACCTGATGCAGGGCCGGACCACGCTGGTGGTCGCGCACCGGCTGGCGACCGTGCTCAAGGCCGACCGGATCGTGGTGATGGACCGCGGCCGGATCGTGGCCGAGGGCACGCACGAACAGCTGCTGGCGCAGGACGGCCTGTACGCGGAACTGGCGCGGCTGCAGTTCCTGGACTGAACCGGCCGATCGCAGGCGCGAACCCGGCGCTGGAGTCAGCCTCTGGCGGAACGCGGCCTGCGCGTGGATGACCATGGCAGCGGCGCAGGCCGCGCGCGGGGATGGCGCGCGGCCCGGTGTGATGCGGCAGGCGGCCATTGCGGCTCATGCACGCACTCCGGGCCGCTGCCCGGCGCTGCGGCGCGCGGTGGCGACATGGGGCTGGTGACCAAGACGGCGCGAACGCAGACCGCGACCGGAGACACCGGACACCGCGCCGTCCATGGCGGACGCGACCGGCCGCGGCGAGGCCGACCGCCCGTGCGCACCGCTCAGGGCAGCAGGTGCACGCGCGTACCGACGTCGACCCGCTGCCAGATCGCCTCCATGTCGGCGTCCGACACGGCCACGCAACCTTCGGTCCAGTCGCCGGTGCGGCACTGCGGATTGCCGTGGATCATGATGTCGCCGCCCGGCGCCACACCTGCCGCCTGCGCCCGGGCCAGGTCGTCGGCCGCCGGATAGGAGATCCGCAACGACAGGTGATAGCGGCTGCGCGGGTTGCGCAGCGCGATCCTGTAGTGCCCCTCGGGCGTGCGGCCATCGCCTTCGCGCTGCTTGTGGCCCAGTGGCGATGGGCCCAGCGCGATCGGATGGCTGGCCAGCACCCGGCCCTCGCGCAGCAGCAGCAGGCGGCGATCGCGCTTGTGCACGACCACCAGATCGGCACGCTGCGCCGGATCCAGCAGGGCCGGCGGCCAGGGCGCAGCGCTGGCGTCCGGCGTCATCGGCTCAGGCCGGCAGCGCGCGGGCCAGCACGCTGGCGGTGTCGATCCCGCCGGGCAGCGTTCCCAGCGCCCAGCTGTGCTCGCCGCCCAGCCGGCTGCGCACGAACGCGGGCGCCAGCGGGCTGTCGTGGGCCAGCAGCACCGCCGCCTGCAGGGCCAGCGCAAGCCGTTCGACCAGCCGGCGCGCGTCGCCTTCTCCGGCGGCATCGATCTGCGCGGGCAGGCGGGCGACCGTGGCATCGAACACCGGGTCGCGGCCGCCACCGGTCGCGATGCTGTCGAGCAGGGCTCCGCGCACCCCAGGCTCGCGTTCGAGCGCGCGCAGCACGTCCAGGCACTGGATGTTGCCGCTGCCTTCCCAGATGCCGTTGAGCGGCGCCTGCCGGTACAGCCGCGGCAGGATCGATTCCTCGATGTAGCCGGCACCGCCCAGGCATTCCTGGGCCTCGTTGACGCAGGCCGGCGCGCGCCGGCACAGCCAGTACTTGCCGATGGCCGTGGCCACCCGCGCCAGCGCGGCTTCGCGCGGGTCGGCAGGCGCGGCATCGACCGCGGCGGCCACGCGCAGCGCCAGCCGCGTGGCCGCCTCCGATTCCAGCGCCAGGTCGGCCAGCACGTTGGCCATCAGCGGCTGCTCGACCAGGCGGCGCCCGAAAGCCCGACGGTGGCGGGCGTGATGCAGCGCCTGGGCCAGCGCCATCCGCACCTCGGCGGCAGCGGCGAGCATGCAGTCGAGCCGGGTCAGCATCACCATCTCGATGATGGTGGACACGCCGCGCCCCTCCTCGCCGACCGGCCAGGCCTGCGCACCACACAGCTCGACCTCGGACGAGGCGTTGGACCAGTCGCCCAGCTTGTCCTTGAGCCGCAGCAGGCGGTAGGCATTGCGGCTGCCGTCCGGCAGCAGGCGCGGCATCAGGAAGCACGACAGCCCAGCCGCCGCCTGGGCCAGCACCAGGAAGCCGTCGGACATCGGCGCCGACAGGAACCACTTGTGCCCGACCAGGGCGTGGCCATCGCCGTGCGGCGTGGCGACGGTGGTGTTGGCACGCACGTCCGAGCCGCCCTGCTTTTCGGTCATGCCCATGCCGATGGTCAGGCCGGCCTTGGCCGACGCCGGCACATCGGCGGGATCGTAATGCGGGGCGGCCGCGCGCGTGGCCCAGTCCTGCAGCGCCGGTGCGCGCCGCAGCACGGGCACCGCGGCATGGGTCATGGTCAGCGGGCAACTGGTGCCCGCCTCGGCCTGATGATGCAGGTAGCTGAGCGCGGCGCGTGCGACGTGCGCGCCCGGGCCGGGCGTGTGCCAGCTCAGCCCGGCCACGCCATGCGTCTTCGCGGCGTGCATCAACTGGTGATAGGCCGGATGGAATTCGACCGTGTCGATGCGATGGCCGGACCGGTCGTGGCTGCGCAGCCGCGGGCGGTCGCGGTTGGCGTCGAATCCGAGCCGGTAGAGCGCATCGCCGGCAAGCCGGCCGTAGGCCTCCAGCCGCGGCGCGAAGCCCTGCGCCGCGCCGGCGATCACCGCCTCGCGCAGCGCGAGGTCGTCCTGCCACAGGTCGCGCGGTTCGAACGGCGGCGGCTGGTTGTCGACGCGGTGGGTCTCGAACGCCGGCAGGTCCTGCATGATCGCGCTCCGGCCGCGCTCAGAACTCGAAGTTCATCGCCGCGCCGACCGGAGCCACGAATCCGCCGGCGACGTAGTCGACCGCGGCGCTGAACAGCTGGGTCATCGCCTGCGCGTCGCCGACCTCGGTGGCGATCGTGGCGATGCCCTCCTGCTGCGCGCGCACGGTGATCTCGCGCACCTTGTCCTGCGCCTCGGCCGAGCGCGCCAGTTCCTCGGTCAGGGTCGGGTCGATCTTGACGAAGGCCGGCTTGAAGTGGGTCAGCAGCTGGAACGAATCCAGGCCGGAACCGAACTGCTCCAGGCCCACGCGGCACCCCAGCGGCGCGACCTCGGCGACGAACTGCTGGGCCTGGCGCAGGTGGGTGAACACCTTCGCCTCGGGCGCTTCCAGCCACAGATGGTCGCCCGGCACCTCGTGGGCGGCCAGCTCGCGCCGGATCAGCTGGGCCAGCGCCGGATCGGCGAACGAGGCCGGGCTGACCCGGACCAGCAGACGGGTCTGGCGGCCGGCGCGGGCACGCTCGGCGAGCAGCGCGATCGCACGCCGCACGACCCAGTGGTCGATCCGCTCCAGCAGGCCGTGTTCCTCGGCGATGCTGAGGAAGCCGGCCGGGGCCACCAGCTCGCCGTTGGCGTCGATGCGCAGGTGGGTTTCGTACAGCTCGCCCGGTTCGCCCTGCAGGCTGATCAGCGGCTGGTAATGCAGCACGAAGCCGTCGCCGTCCAGCGCCTCCTCGATCCGCGACACCCAGCGCTGCACGCGCTCTTCCTCGGCGCGGTCGACCGCGCCGGGGTCGAACACCTGGACCGCGTTGCCGCCCAGCTCCGAGGCCGCATGCAGGCAGGAATTGGCCCGGGCCAGGACCTGGCCGACGCTGGCGATCTTCTCGCCGACCTGGACGCCGCCGATGCTGGCGGTCACCGTCACCGAGCGCTCGCCGACCGCGAACAGATGCGTCGCGAAGCCGTCGCGCAGCGTCTCGGCCACCGCCTTGGTGCGCGCGTGGCCGCCTTCCATCAGCAGGGCGAAGCTGTGCTCGCCGAAGCGGGCGATCTGCACGTCGGCCTCGACGCTGCCACGCAGGCGCGCCGCCAGCGCGGCGACCAGCGCATCGGCCGAATCCAGCCCGATGTCCGGCAGCAGCCGGTTGTAGTGGTCCGGCTCGACCAGCAGGAAGCCGTACTGGCCGCCATCGCGCCCGACCTGGGCCACCGCGTCCTCCAGCATGCGCATGAAGGTCGGGCGGTTCAGCAGCCCGGTGACCTGGTCGCGCCGGCGCAGTTCCTCGACCTCGCGCGCCAGCTCCGGATCCAGTTCCTCACGGCGGCGGAACACCACCTGCACGCAGGCCTCGCCCTCGTAGCTGGCGGTGGCGAACTCCATCTTCGCCGGGAAGGTGCTGCCGTCGAGGTGGCGCGCCTCCATCAGGTACTCGGCCGGCGGCGGCTCGCCGCGCGACAGCGACTTCAGCAGCTGCTTGAACCCGTCCGCGTGCTGGGCACCGACCAGGTCCAGCAGCGACACGCCCTCGACGTCGTCGAAGGAATCGAAGCCGAACATCTCCAGGTAGGCGTCGTTGGCCCGGATGTGCATGCCTTCGTGGATGTAGGCGACCGGATCGCGCGAGGAGGCGATCAGCGCATCGCAACGGCGTTCGGTCTCGCGCAGCTGCGCCTCGAGCCGGCGCAGGCCGCGGCGGGCCTCCAGGTCCGCCCATTCGCGCTGGACCACTTCGACCAGGTGCTCGGGCCGGCGCTTGAGCGCGACCGCGCGCGCGCCATCGGCGTACGCGCCCAGCACCGAGCCATCGTCCAGCGTCTCCAGCAACGCCAGCAGCGGCGCATCCTTGCCGCTGGCATCGACCCGCTGCCCGACCTCCGCAAGCGGCGTGAGCTGGGACTGCGACACCAGGATCAGGTCGACCGGCTGGGCCGCCACCATCTCGCTCAGTTCGGCCAGCGACTGTGGCCGCAGCGGCCGGACCGCGATCCCGCCATTGCGCAGGGCGCTGACGATGGCCTCGGCGTCCTCGACGCGGTCGTCGACGATCATCAGCCGGATCGTGATGTCTTTCTGCATGCGTGCTCTGCGAACGGGGAAGCGCGGGGGAAGCCGGTTTAATACACGATGGCCCCGGAAGCGTCCATGACGGAACGCGGGAAACGTGCCGTGCGCGCCGGTCCGCAGCACGGGCAGGATGCGCTGTTCGGACCGGGCGCCCCGCCCTACCATGGCCGCCCACCACGCAGGGTCAGGACCAATGGGCATCGAAATCGAACGCAAGTTCCTGGTGAAGGGCGACGGCTGGCGTGACGCCGCCGGGCGCGTGCAGCCGATGGCGCAGGGCTACCTCAACGACCTGGCCTTGGTCGACGGGATCCGGCAGAAGGCGTCGGTGCGGGTCCGGATCGAAGGCGACCAGGCCTTCCTGAACATCAAGTCGCGCGAGTCCGGGCACACCCGGCAGGAGTTCGACTACCCGGTGCCGGTCGACGACGCCCGGGCACTGCTCGCGCTGACCGTGGGCGGCCTGGTCGACAAGCGCCGGCACTACGTCGAGCACGAGGGCCACCTGTGGGAGGTCGACGAATTCCTCGGCGACAACGCCGGCCTGGTCGTGGCCGAGATCGAACTGGATGCCGCCGACGAAGCCTTCGCCCTGCCCGACTGGGCCGGGATGGAGGTCACCGACCAGACCCGCTATTACAACCTCGCACTGGCCTCCCGGCCGTATGCGCAGTGGAGCGAGGACGAGCGTCGCGGCGGCGCCTGAAACGGCCGGCCGACCCACCCGTCGCCCGGCTGACACGGTGACGTCGAGGCCTGCGGCTCCGGCCGCTCCCGGTCATCGCGCCAGCCCGGCGCCAGGTCGGCAGCGTCCGCACGGGCGGTGGGCCCTGCCGCCGCGGCGACCATGCCGCTGCCACGCTTGCGTACCGCCGGTGCCATCCCCATGTGCCTGCGATGAGAATCGATATCTGGTCCGACGTGGTCTGTCCCTGGTGCTGGATCGGCAAGCACCGCTTCCAGCGTGGTGTCGAACTGCTGGGCGATGACGCCCCCGCGCTGGAGGTCCACTGGCATCCGTTCCAGCTCGACCCCGAGGCCGGCACCGACCCGGTCCCGCTGCGCCAGGCGCTGGCGGCCAAGTTCGGCGGCGGCGAGCGGGTCTCCCAGATGCTGGCCGGTACCCAGGCCGCGGCGCGGGCCGAGGGGTTGCCGATGGATTTCGATGCAGGCCAGGTCCAGGTCAGCACCCTGGACGCGCACCGGCTGCTGTGGCTGGCCGCGCGCGAAGGCGACGCGGGGGCCGTGGGCGAGGCGCTGTTCCGCGCCCATTTCGTCGACGGCCGCAACCTGGCCGGACGCGACACCCTGGTCGCCGCGGGCGCCGCCGGCGGACTGACGGCCGCGCGCGTCGACGCGCTGCTGGCGGGCGACGAAGGGCTGGCCGAGGTCCGTGCGGACATCGCCCAGGCCCAGTCGATGGGCATCCGTGCGGTGCCGACCTTCGTCATCGACGGCCGCTACGCGGTCCAGGGCGGACAGCCGCCGGAGGTCTTCGCCCAGGCCCTGCGCCAGGCCCAGGCCGACGCCCCAGCGGCGGCCGCGCAACCGGCACCGGACCAGGCGTGCGGCCCCGAGGGCTGCAGCGTCTGAAGGCGGGGTCGCCCCCCTGATTCCGCCCCATGCCGGTCCGACGCCAGGCCATACCGGTACGAGCGTGCTTCCGCGCGAGTGCGCGTCGGCACGCGGCTCCCCCGACACGGGGCCGAGATCGCCATGGCCGCCGCAACGGGCACGCTGTGCCACGTTGCCATCGTGCCCGTACGCTCGCCGAGACCCTCAGCGTCCTGACGTTCAGCCGCAACGGCAACGCCGACGACGCCTGCCGGCCGCGCCTTCCATCGACGCGCTGTGATCGATCTCCGCCTCCCCGACGCATGCGCGGCGACAGCCTCCGGCCACGGCGTCGTGCCGGTCGCGGTGCGCGGACATCGCCGGCCTCCAACAGCGGCACCCGCATCTGCGACAATCCGGTCACGCGCGCACCGCGCGGTCTGACGGAGCTCCACCGCATGCTCGTGATCGGCGTCGCCGGCACCGAACTCACCGCCCAGGAACGCGACTGGCTGCAGCACGACGCCGTCGCCGGGGTGATCCTGTTCAAGCGCAACTTCGCCTCGCGCGACCAGGTGGCCGAGCTGTCGGCGGCGATCCGTGCCGCCGCGCCGCGCCCGCAGCTGATCTGCGTGGACCAGGAAGGCGGCCGCGTGCAGCGCTTCCAGGATGGCTACAGCCCGCTGCCGCCGCTGGACACTTTCGGAAAGCTCTACGCGCAGGACCAGGCCGCCGCACTGCGCCTGGCCGAGGAACACGCCTGGCTGATGGCCAGCGAGATCCGCGCCAGCGGCGTCGACCTGAGCTTCGCGCCCGTGGTCGACCTGGCCCGCGGCAACCGCGCGATCGGCAACCGCGCCTTCAGCGACGACCCGCAGGTGGTCGCCGCGTTCACCCGCGCCTACGTGCGCGGCATGCATTCGGTCGGCATGGGCGCCACGCTCAAGCACTTTCCCGGCCACGGCACCGTGCTCGAGGACACCCACTTCGACGACGCGGTCGACCCGCGCCCGCTGGAGGTGCTGCGCAGCGAGGACCTGGTCCCGTTCGTGGCCGGCATCGACGCCGGTGCCGACGCGGTGATGATGGCGCACGTGGCCTATCCGCAGGTCGCGCCGGAGCCGGCCGGCTACTCGCCGCGCTGGATCCAGCAGATCCTGCGCGAGGAGATGGGCTTCCGCGGCGTGGTCTTCTCCGACGACATCGGCATGGCCGCGGCCTACTCGGCCGGCGGCATCAAGGCCCGCGTCGACGCGCACCTGGATGCCGGCTGCGACGTCGTCCTGGTCTGCCATCCCGAACTGGTCGCCGACTCGCTGGCCGCGGTCGAAGGCCGTGCACTGAACACCGCCGCGCTGCTGGGCCTGATCGGCCGCGGCGCGCTGGGCTGGGACGGCCTGCTCGCCGATACCCGCTACGGCGGTGCCCGCGCCAACCTGCCACCCACCTCCCTCGCCTGACCTTCCCGGCCGGCCGCCGGCTCCGGCGGTTCAGCCTTCCCCCCTGATCCGGTAGCATCACCTGATGTCGAATCTCCTGATTTCCGAAGTCCTCGCCCGCGCCGACCTGCTGGTCGACCGCGCCACCATCGACGACGCCGTGGCCCGCATGGCCGGCCAGATCGCCCACGATTACATGGGCGATGTCCCGCGCGACCGCCTCGGCGACAGCTTCGTGCCGGTGTTCCTGACGATCATGCACGGCGGCATGCCGTTCGCCGGACAGCTGTCGCTGGAGCTGGGCGCACGCGGCCTGGACCTGCAGTTCGATTACCTGCACGCCACCCGCTACCGCGGCGAGAACGCCGGCGGCGAACTGGTCTGGAAGCACCGCCCGGCCACCTCGCTGTACGGCCGCCGCGTGCTGCTTGTCGACGACATCCTCGACGAGGGCCAGACCCTGCGCGAGGTCAGCCGCTGGTGCATCGAACAGGGTGCCACCGACGTGCGCATCGCCGCGCTGGTGGTCAAGGACCACGACCGCCGCATCGAAGGCGTCAGCGCCGACTACGTCGGCGTGCACGTGCCGGACCGCTACGTGTTCGGTTTCGGCATGGACTACTCCGAGCAGGGCCGCAACCTGCCCGGCATCTACGCGCTGCGGGACTGAGCGCATGGAGATCGCGCTGGCGGTGATCGGCGGCACCGGCGTGTACCGCCTGGCCGCGCTGGAGGACGTCGAGGCACGCGAGGTCGACACGCCCTACGGCAGGCCCTCCGGACCGCTGCGGATCGGTCGCCTCGGCGACCGCCGCGTGGCCTTCCTCGCCCGCCACGGCGAAGGCCATGCGCTGCCGCCGCACCGGGTCAACTACCGCGCCAACCTGCATGCGCTCAAGCAGGCCGGTGCGCAGCGCGTGCTGGCGCTGAACACGGTCGGCGGCATCACCGACGATTACGGCCCGCGCGTGCTGGCCTGCCCGGACCAGCTGATCGACTACACCTGGGGCCGCGAGTCGACCTTCTGGGACGGCGAAGGCGAGGCCCTGCATGTCGATTTCGGCCATCCGTACAGTCCCCTGTTCCGGACCAAGCTGCTGGCGGCCGCGCGCGTCACCGGTGCCAGCGTCGTCGATGGCGGCTGCTATGGCGCCACCCAGGGCCCGCGCCTGGAGACCAACGCCGAGATCGCACGGATGCGCCGCGACGGCTGCGACCTGGTCGGCATGACCGGCATGCCCGAGGCCGCGCTCGCGCGCGAGCTGGGCCTGGAGTACGCCTGCCTGGCGATCGTCGCCAACTGGGCCGCCGGCTGCGGCGATGCCGCCGAGATCACCCTGGCCGAAGTGCTGGACAACGTGGCCGCCGCCTCGGCCGGCCTGCCCGAACTGGTCGCCGAACTCGCCCGCGGCTGAGCCGCACCGCGGTCTCGCCGGGCAGGTGCATGCCCGGCGCGGCGGGACGTCCGACGGGCCGAAGGCACCACGCTGGTGCATCGCTGGCGGCGTGATCGGCGATGTAAGAATTATGTTGCGGCACGGATTGTCAGCACGCGCGAGGATTTGCATACTCGGCGGGTGTGGCGGCCGCCGCACATTCCGTCAATCGCAAGGACTACGCAGCATCATGGCCAACGGTACCGTCAAGTGGTTCAACGACGCCAAGGGATTCGGCTTCATTTCGCCGGAGGATGGCAGCGCGGACGTGTTCGCGCACTTTTCCGCGATCAATTCCAAGGGTTTCCGCTCGCTCAAGGAAGGTCAGCGCGTGAGCTACGAGGTCACCCAGGGCCCGAAGGGCGCTCAGGCTTCGAACATCACTCCGCTCGACTGATCTGATACCAGTCGACACAAAGAATTCGATATTGAAGCCCCGCCCACCCGCGGGGCTTTTTTTATGCGCTGGCGCAGGCCCTGAAAACTGGCGACGCAGAATCCCGGCAGCGCCGGCGAAGCATGGCCCTAACCACTCCCGTCACCGGCGCGCGCTGGGAATCTCCGCCGCGAAACCGCAGCCGCCCGGAATCGGCGGGCATGGCCGCAACCGGATTCCCATCCGCCATCACGCGCGTGATCTCCCGCGCAGACAGCCGCAGACCGCAGGCCCCGCATGCCGATCGCATGCGGGGCGTTGCCCGGCTCAGGGCGCGATCACCGTGATCGTCGCCGGCCTCGACGCGCCGACGCCGCGCAGCTCCGGACGGTACATGTCTTCGGCCATCGGCGGCGGCACGTTGTAGGTGCCGGGCGTCACCGCCCGCACCAGGTAGAACAGCCGCGACCTGCCCGAGCCCAGCCGCAGTGCGGCCACGTAGCGGTCGTCGCGGAACTCCTCGTGGCGCAGGTCGGCCGCCTGCGCACGTTCGCCGATCGACACGCCTTCGATGTCCACGCCGTCCCACTGCGCCGGATCGGACAGGTTGAAGTTCTCGATCTCCAGGCCGGCCGGCAGCAGGTCGGTGACCAGGGCGTCGGGCATCGGCTGGTCGGCGCTGACGGTCAGGCGCACGACCAGGGTCTGGCCTTCCTTCAGCGGGCCACCCCGCCAGGGTTTGCCGTCGGGCAGGAACCAGTCGCGGACCACGCCGATGCGACGCATGTCCTCGGCCGGCGGCTGGCGCGGAATGCCGGCCACGTCGATGCTGGCGTACAGCGGTCCCTGCCCGCCTTCGGCGACGAAACGCACGCCGCGGGCCAGCGCGGCGCGGTCGAACAGCCGCGACACCATCCGCGCCGGCGCGACCGTCTCGCTGCTGTCGCCGATGGCGAGCTGTCCGCCGATGCGCCGGCCTTGGGTGGCCCCCAGCGCCTTGCCCATGCGCGCCAGCGCCATCTGCTCCTGGGTGCTCAGCCACAACCGGTTGCCGCTGTCGCCGCCGCGCCTGGCATCGATCGCCCGGCCCAGCGCCACAGCGCGCGCGTCGTACTCGGGCTTGCCCTGACCGCGCTCGTGCAGCAGCGCGATCATCAGCGCGTCGTCGCGGATCCGGCTGCCGTAGTCGCCCAGCCACGGGCGCTGGTCCGGATCGCGGGCGAAGCCGTCGGCGATCGCCGCCGCGCCGCGCTTCGCGTCGCCCTGCAGGCTCAACGCCAGGCCCAGGTGGACCAGCGGCAGGCCGGTCAGGCTGCTGCCCTTCTCGTTGTCGTACAGCGCGCGCAGCGTGCCCAACGGTGCACGGTTGACCCGTGCCAGGACGTAGCCCGAATAGGCGCGGTTGGCGAAGCGCAGGTGCTCGCGGCGGTCGCGGCCGTAGAACTGGTTCGCGCCGGACAGCAGGTCCTCCGAGAGCCGGTCCAGCGCCTTCTGCAGCATGCCCTCGGGCACGGCGAAACCGGCCTCGCGCGCATCCAGCAGGAACTCGGCGATGTACGGGGTCAGCAGCGGATCGGCCTCGCCCTGTCCGCCCCACAACGAGAAGTGGCCATTGGCCGACTGCATCGCCGCCAGGCGGCCGAACGCGCCTTCCATGCGTGCGCGCCGGGCCGAGGCGTCCAGTCCGGCGACGCCGAACAGGGCCGCGGTTTCGGCATCGAGCAGCAGGCCGGCGTAGCCCTTGCTGGTGGTCTGCTCGGCGCAGCCGTACGGATACTCCAGCGCGCCCTGCAGGGCTGCGGCGAACGGCACCGGCGGCAAGGCCGAGACCTGCATCCGCGCCTGCACCGATTCGCCCATCAGCCCATCGGCCAGGGCCGCATCCAGAGTCAGCACGCCATCGGCGCCGAGCACGCGTGTCTGCGCGCGCAGGATCGACGGCCAGGCCGCCCGCACCGGCAGCTCATGGCGCCGGTCGACGGTGTAGCCGCCACCATCGACGCGCACCCGCACCTTGCCGACGCTGTGGCCTTCCAGCGCACGCAGCGGGAAGTTCAGCGTGCGCTTGGCGCCATCGGCCAGCTCCAGCGTGCGCTCGCCCTCGGCGATCGCCAGCGGGCCCTCGCCGTCGACCCGGACCTTGAAGCTGCCGGCCTTGCCGCTGAAGTTCTGCACGTCCAGCGTCACCGTCGCGGCGTCGCCAGGCGCCATCACCCGCGGCATGCCGGCCTCGGCCACAACCGGTGCCCGCACCAGCACCTCGGCATCGCGGTTGCCGTAGCGGGTATCGCCATAGACCAGCGCCGACACCCGCAGCGTGCCGTTGAAATCCGGCACCGGCAGCTGCAGCCTGGCATTGCCCTGCGCATCCAGCGCGACCGGCCCGGAGAACAGGTCCACGGTCTGCACGCGGGCGGTCGGGCGCCGCGCCTGCGGCAGCGCCGCCAGGGCCATGTCGCCACCGAAGCGCAGCCGCGCGGTGCCGCCGGCGAAGCTCTCGATCACCCGCCCGTACACGTCGTAGGCATCGGTGGCCAGGCGACGCTGGGCGAAGAAATGCGCGTTCGCGTCCGGCACCGGGAAGCGGGTGATGTTGAGGATGCCCACATCCACCGCCGACACCGTCACGTGCGCCTGCTGGCCGGCCAGCTGCGGCACGCTGACCGTGACCGGCAGCGCGCGCCCCGGCTGCATCTGCTCCGGCACCTTCAGCCCGACCGCGACGCGGCGGTCCTTGCGCGACATCGGCACGTGGGCGACGCCGACCGCACGCGCCGGGGTGACCTGGCTGGCCGCCGAGCCGCCGCGGAACACCAGCGCGGTGACGTACACGTCGTGCCGCTCCCAGTCCTCGGTGACCGGAATCTCGAAGGTGGCCGTGGCCTTGCCCTCGCTGCCGCGGACCTCGATGTCGTGCACGTACAGCAGCCTGTCGCTCTCGACCAGCAGCACGCCACGCCCGGCCTGCGGCGGGGTCACCGTGACCTTGAGCGTGTCGCCGGCGGTGTAGCCGGTGCGGTCCAGCGCCAGCTTGATCTTGTCGGGGCGCGCATCCGGGCCGCGGTTCTCGTCGCCCCAGCTCCAGCCGGCGCGGAACGGATAGCGCATGGTCAGGCCGGTGTCCGGGTCGAACACGTCGAGCCGGTACTCGCCCCACTCCACCGGCACGTCGAACGCGGTCGCCGAGGTGCCGGCATCCAGCGTGCGGGTCTGCTTGTTCTCGAAGCGGCGGGTGAAGTCGTAATCCCAGCCGCCTTCGTCGTCGAAGCGCCAGTGGTAGTCGCGCAGCTCGCGCACCAGGGTCAGCTGCAGCCCCTTGGCCGGCAGCGGCTGGCCGTCGCGGCCGACGCGCACCAGCTCGAAGCGCGCATTGCCGTTGGCGTCGGCGCCATCGGCCTCGTCGAACAGCGGGCGCACGCCGACCAGCGCATCGGCCGGCCAGACCACCCGCTGCAGGGTGCGGCTGACCGGGCGGCCGCCGCTCTCGTGCACGCTGCCGCTGACCGTGGCCAGCACCGGCGTCTTGCCGTCGACCTCCTCGGGCAGGGGCAGCTCGGCCTCGACCCGACCCTTGGCATCGAAGCTGGTGTCGATCACGTCGCGCGGATCCTTGGGCAGGCTCACCGTCGCGTCGCCGAAGCGGTACCCGGGCAGCTTGCCCGGCAACGGTTCGCGCGCCACCGCCACCGTCAGCCGCGCGGTGAAACGGTTGCCATCGGCCGGCGCGCCGTACAGGTACGCGGCGTCGGCCTGCAGCCTGAAGGGCTGCTTGGGCGCCAGCGTCTCCTGCGGGCTGGACAGGTCCAGCTTCATCCGCTCGGGCAGGAACTCCTCGATCCGCAGGGTCATGCCCTGCACCGCTTCGCCCGCGCCCGGATCGGTGCGGAATTCGACCTGCCAGCGTCCGGTCGGCGCGTCGGCCGGGATCTCCTGCTCGAACCGGTAATGGCCCTGGGTGCCGGCCTCGAGCCGGGTCTCGCGGAACACGCGGCCATCAGGCTGCTTCAGCCGCAGGAACAGCGGCTGGCCCTTGCCGTTTCCATCCTTCGGCGCCGGCAGCGCGCGCCCGTCGAAGTCGCGCAGCAGCGCGGAGATGCGCACCGTCTCGCCCGGCCGGTACAGGTCGCGGCCGGACCAGGCGAACACGTCGAAGTCGGCCTGGCCGCGGCCGTCCACCGCGAACTCGGACAGGTCCAGCGCCGGCTGGTTGAACGGCAGCAGGGAGACGTCCTTGCCGCGGCGGGCGACCAGCACGTGGCCGGCATCGAGCCGGTAGTCCAGCAGCGCGTTGCCGTTGGTATCGGTGGAGGCCTTCAGCACCGCCTGGCCCCTGGCGTCGAGCACGCGCAGTTCGGCGCCCTTCAGCGGCGAGCCGTCGTGCAGGGAGGCCGCGTGCACGTACAGCGTATCGCGGTAGGCGCGGGTGTGCAGGCCGATGTCGCTGACGCTGAAGAAGGCGGTGTCGTACTGGTCCGAGTACTGGCCGACCCGGCGCATCACCGCGAAGTACAGGCCGGGTTGCTGCAGCTCGGCGATGTCCTGCACCGGCAGGTAGTTGAGCACGCGCTCGTTGCGCTCGCCGCCGAGTACGAAGCGGTTGAGGTAGGCCGGCTCGGCCAGCTCGCGCAGCGGCGTGCGCTCGCCGTACTCGCTGTCCAGCTCCCAGCCACCGCGACGGCCGCCCTTCTGGAATGCGGCATAGAAGCGCGGCAGTTCGGCATCGCGCACGCGCAGGAATTCGACGTCGACCTCCTCGACGTTGACCGACACCACCGGCAGGCCGCGGCTTTCGCGCGCCGGCAGCACGCTGCCCTGCGAGGCGAAGCCGACCACCGGCTCGAGCTCGCCGGTGTGCACCTGCCTGTCGATCGCCTGGCCCAGCCGGGTGCCATCGGCGGCGACCAGGTCGGCCGAGACCTTGACCTGGTAATCCCTGGCCGCCTCCACGTAGGGATAGCGCAGGGTCAGACCGTCTTCGGACAGCGACCAGCCGCTGCCGTTGTCCGGCTTGGGATCGACCTGCAGCAGCGCATCGAAATCCTGCGTGCCGACCAGCGGCTGCGAGAACTCCAGCGCCAGGGTCAGCTGGCCGTCGTGCTGGTCGGGAAACGCGCGGACCAGGCCGAAGCCTTCGACCGTCTCGCGCTGGGCCTGGATCTTCTCGCCACCGGCCTGCGGCAGCTGCCCGCCCGGGTCGCGTCCGCATCCGACGATCACCAACGCCAGCAGGACGGTCGCAACCGCCGACCGGCACCGCCGCATCCACCGCGTCCCCTGTCCGACCTGCTCCATGCACACGCATCCGTTCCGCCAAGACCGCGCCAGTATAGGCGGGCGCGGTGGCGTGCAGATGGCCCCGGAAGCGGTGCGATCAGGCGGTGGCGTGCCTTTCGGCCAGGGCCTCGGCGACCGACTCGAACAACTCGCGCATGCCGATCGGACGCTGCAGGCGCCGCAGTGGCAGTGCCGGCGGCAGCAGCGCTTCCTCCAGCGGCGAGGCGGCATCCTCCAGCACGATGGCCGGGCCGGCGTAGCCGGATTCGTGCATCGCCGCCAGCAGGCCGGCGGCGGTCAGCATCGAGATGCCGCTGTCGACCACCACCAGGTCTGGCGCCTCGCCGTCGACCCAGCGCCGCAGCGCGGCGGCGCCATCGGTCGCCATGTCGGGCACGTAGCCCTGGCTGGCCAGTGCGTGGCCGAGCAGCGACAGCTGGGCCGCCTCGGCGGCCACCAGCAGGATCCGCTCGCCATGGCCGGCCGCAGGCGCCGGGATCTGCTCGGCATCCTCGTCGGCGATCTCGACCGGCAGCGGCAGCCACAGGTCGAAACGGGTGCCTTCGCCGACGGCGCTGGCGACCTCGATCCGGCCGCCGTTGCTCTCGGCGATGCGCTTGCACGACACCAACCCCAGGCCGGTGCCACTGGTCTTGGTGGTGAAGAACGGCGTGAACAGCTGCGCGCGGGTGGTGTCGTCCATGCCCACGCCGGTGTCGCTGACGCCGATCCGGACCTGCAGGCCGACCTGATCGGCCGACAGGGTCAGCTTTCCGCCGTCGGGCATCGCATGCAGGGCGTTCAGGCAGAGATTGAGCAGGCACTGCTGGAGCTCGGTGTAGTTGGCTTCCACCGCCAGCGCCTGGTCGGCGATGGCCAGCTCCAGTTCGACGCCGCGCGGCAGGCTGCCCTTGAGCAGCAGCTCGACCGCGTGGAACAGATCGACCAGCGCGATGTGCTCGCTGGCCCGCCGCGACCCGCGCACGAACGAGAGCATCGATTCGGCCATCTCGTGCCCGCGGCGGCCACACTCGGCCACCACGGCCGCGAGCTGGTGCAGGCGCGGGTCGTCGGTCCGCTGCTGCAGCAGGTCGGGCACGATCAGCAGCGGCTGCAGGATGTTGCGCAGGTCGTGGCTGAGGCCGGCGGCCAGCAGCGACAGGCTTTCCAGGCGCTGGGTGCGCATCAGCTCGGCCTCGGCACGCTGCCGCTCGGCCTCGGTGCGGGCCTCGCGCAGCGCGCGCTCGACCGCCATCGGCAGGCGCGCGCTGCTGTGTTTGAGGATGTAGTCGTTGGCGCCGTCGTGCAGCGCCTCGACCGCGGCGTCCTCGCCGATGGTGCCGGAGACGAAGATGAAGGGCATCAGCGCGGCCTGGCCGCGCACGATGCGCAGGGCCTCGTGCCCGGAGAACCCCGGCATGCTCAGGTCCGACAGCACGATGTCGGGCTTGAAGCCGGCCAGGGCCGAGGCCACGCCCTGCGCGTCGTCCACCCGCAGGAAGTCGGCGCGCAGGCCGGCGTCCTCCAGCTGCATCTGCACCAGCTCGGCGTCCTCGGGCGAGTCTTCCACCAGCAGGACACGCACCTTGTGGACACTGCTGATCGCACGCAACGGCATGTCAGCCCTCGCTCGTCGGCGCTTGGTTGACCAGCGCCCAGAAGTGGCCGAGGGTCTTGACCGCGCCGAAGAACTGCTCGACGTCGACCGGCTTGACCACGTAGGCGTTCGCGCCCAGGTCCCAGCTGCGGGCCAAGTCGCTTTCCTCGCGCGAGGACGACAGGATCACCACCGGCAGCCGCCGCAGGCGCTCGTCGGCACGGATCCGCTGCAGCACCTCCAGCCCGTCCATCCGCGGCATCTTGATGTCCAGCAGCAGCACCGCCGGATCGACGTCGGCGCGGTCGGCGAACCGCCCCTTGCGCTGCAGGTACTCCAGCGCCTCGACGCCGTCCTCCACGTGCACGATCGGGTTGGCGAGCTTGGCCTCGCGCAGCGCGTCGATCGCCATTTCGGCGTCGGCGGCGCTGTCTTCGGCCAGCAGGATGGTGCGGATCGTGGTCATTGGATGTTCTCGGAAGAGAAGGAGGCGTCCGGCGGAGGCGGCAGGACGAAATGAAAGACGGCGCCCTTGTCGGGTTCGGATTCGGCCCAGATCTGGCCGCCGTGGCGCGTCAGGACCCGGCGCACGCTCGCCAGGCCGATACCGGTGCCCGGATACTCGCTGGGCTTGTGAAGGCGCTGGAACACGCCGAACAGCTTGTGCGCGTATTCCATGTCGAAACCGACGCCATTGTCGCGCACGCTGAAATGATGCGCACCTTCGTCGTTCAGGTGATAGCCGACTTCGACCAGGGCCGGCTCGCGCCGGGCGGAATACTTGACCGCGTTTCCAAGCAGGTTCAGCCAGACCTGGCGCATCATGTTCTCGTCGGCCACCACGATGGGAAGGGGCTGGATGCGCCACTCGACCCGGTGCACCGCCCGGCCGCCGGCCTCTGCGTCGGCTTCGAGGTTGGAGTCCAGGACTGCGCGGGCCTCGGCGACCAGCGACTGCATGTCCACCGCCTGCAGCCTCAGCGCGCTGCGGCCCAGGCGCGAGTAGACCAGCAGGTCGTCGATCAGGCTGGACATCCGCTGCGCCGAACTGCCGATCACCCCAAGATAGTGGCGCCCCTTCTCGTCGATGCCATCGCCCAGATGGCGCGACAGCTTGTCGGAGAATCCTGCCACATGGCGCAGCGGCGCACGCAGATCGTGGGACACCGAATAACTGAACGCTTCAAGTTCCCGGTTGACTTCCGAAATCTGTTCGATCTTGCCTTCCAGCTGCCGGTTCAGGTTCGCGATCCGCTGCTGGGCCACCTTGTGCGCGCTGATGTCGCTGACGGTCATCAGGATCGCGTCGTCCTCGCGGTCCGGCAGCTGCATCCTGCGGGCGTTGATCAGCATGGTCCGGACCACGCCGTCGGCGGTGCGCTGGACATGCTCGAAATCCCACAGTTCGCGGTTGCGCACCAGTACGTCGACCAGACGCTGGCGGATCACCGGATCGCGCCATGCGCCGTTGCCGACCTCGTCCAGCGTGGAGCGCAGTTCGTCTTCCTCGGTGTCGTAGAGCTCGGCGAACGCGGTGTTGTGCATGATCACGCGCAGGCCGGGATCGAGCAGCGCGATCGGTTCGCGCACGGTCTGCAGCACCGCCAGCGCTCGCGCGCTGGCCCGGCGCAGGCGCCGCTCGGTGGTCAGGCGCTTGCGCTCGAGCCGGTACAGCAGGTAGATCACCAGCGCCAGCAGCGCGACCTGCACCACTACGGCGCCCATCGTCAGCCAGCCGATCCGCTGCTGCTGCTGCTGCGCGTACTGCTTGCGTTCGTTGAGCAGGCGCTGCTCGTTGCCGAGGATCTGGTCGAACAGCTCGCGCACCCGGTAGCGCGAGCCCATGTCGTGGATCAGGTCGCGGCGCTCGGCCAGCGGCGCACCCAGCGCGAGCCGCCGGCAGATCTCCATGCGCCGCAGGATCTGCTCGTGCAGCCGGCCGATCAGGATCTGCTGCCCGGGGTTGTCGCGGCTCAGTTCCTCCAGCCGCGCCAGCGCCGGCGCGGTCTGCGCGATGCTGCGCTCCAGGCCCGGGCCGTAGACCGGGTCGTCGGCGCCGGCGGCGATGGCCAGCGCGTAGGACTCGCTCTCGCGCAGCTGCGCTTCCAGCGCATGCACCGCGGCCTCCACCTCGAGCGTGTGCCGGACCGACTCGGCCGCTTCCAGCCCGTCCAGGCTCCAGTCCCGCGCCAGCACGAACGGCAGGACCACGATCAACAACACCGAGGCGACCAGCGCCGGGACGCGCCAGCGTACGTAGGCCTGCTCGATCTGGCTGGGCTGCATGGTGCTCCTTCGTCCGGTCCGGATCCGCCGGGCGGCTTCCGATCATGCCGGCAACGAAGCGGGCTGTTAAGTCCCGGCCGCAAAAAGAAAAAGGCCGGCATCGAAGCCGGCCTTTCCCATATCTGGTGGGCGGTACAGGGATCGAACCTGTGACCCTTGCCGTGTGAAGGCAATGCTCTACCGCTGAGCTAACCGCCCGGATCTGCATGCTGTGTTGCAGGGCGCGCATCTTAATCGGCCAGAACGGAACGGTCAATCATCCGCGCGCACTTTCGTACGCGGCTGCGGCCGCTGACCGGCGCCGGTCACGCAAACCGTGTTCGAATTGGACGGCCGCGCCCGCGGCTGCATCGCCAAGGACAGCCCATGCCACGCGTCAGCCCCCCCTTCCTGCCGATCATCTACGTGCGCGGCTACGCCGCCACCATGGCCGAGATCGAGGCGACCACCGCCGACCCGTACATGGGCTTCAACCTCGGCGCCTCGCACCTGCGCCAGCGCTGGGACGGCAAGCCGGTCCGCTTCATCTTCGAATCGCCGCTGCTGCGCCTGATCAAGGACCACGACTACGTCGATGCCTACCAGGGCGGTGGCATCGACTACGAGCCGGGCACCGCCCCGCCCCGCTCGGTCTGGGTGTTCCGCTACTACGAACAGGTGTCCGAATCGCTGGGCACCGGCAGGCGGGTCGGAATGGAGCAGTTCGCCGCCGACCTGCGCGCCTTCATCCTGCAGGTGCGGCGGGCGATCTGCGGAGACGATGCGGCCGCCGCGCGCGACTTCCAGGTCGCCCTGGTCGCGCACTCGATGGGCGGGCTGGTCTGCCGCAGCTACCTGCAGAACCTCTGCCGCCATGGCACCGGCGACACCGCCCGCGACAAGGCGCTGGAACTGGACAGCGCTGCCGCCCGCGCACGGCACCATGTCGGCCGCTTCTACACCTACGGCACGCCGCACGGCGGCATCGAGATGCTGGGCATGAACGTGCCCGACTTCGGCGGCCTGGACGGCCTGCAGGTCTCGAACTTCAACCGCGGGCGCATGCGCGAGTACCTGAAGCTGCCTGCCGGCGCGCCGGTCAATTCGCTGGACGGCGCGTTCCCGGTCGAGCACACGTTCTGCTTCATCGGCTCCAACCACCGCGACTACGAGGCCTTCGCCGGGCTGTCGAAGAAGGCCGCCGGACCGATGAGCGACGGCCTGGTGGCGATCGCCGACGCCTCGATCGAAGGTGCGCCGCGCGCGATCGCGCACCGCAGCCATTCCGGCCCCTACGGCATCGTCAATTCCGAAGAGGGCTACCAGAACCTGCGGCGGTTCCTGTTCGGCGAGGTCGGCATCACCGCGCGCCTTGCAGTGGATGCGCTGTCCCTGCCCGCCGCAGTCCAGGCCGAGAAGGACGCCGGTAAAGAGGTCCGCGGCTCCTACTACATCGATGCCGCCAGTTCGGTGCGCAACGCGCTGTACATGCTCAACGAGCGCCGCCAGGACCAGAACTCGGCGATCCTGATGGAGTACGACGCACTGGTGAAGGACGGCAAGCCGGTCTACCTGTTCACCGGCTACCTGCTCAAGGCCGCCCGCGAAGCGGCGGACCGCGCCCTGGTGTTCTACATCGACCTGGCCGTGCACGTGCCGCTGTTCGAGGTCGGCGGCCGCCTGTTCCGGCGAAACTACATGAACAGCTACAACTACCGCGAGCGGATCACCTTCGCGATCCGCGACGGCAGCGTGCGCTACGGCCTGGCCTCGCTGCACGGCGACGAAGCGCCACTGGCTGCCAGCCTGCAGCAGGGCGACGGCGGCACCCGGCTGCTGCAGATCGCGCTGGCCAGCCCGGACGGCGTGCGCCCGGGCTTCGCCGGGCGCCTGCTGCTGGAGGTGGCCGAGCGCGCATCCTGAGCGGCCCCGCCGGCTCAGCCTGACTTGCTGCGGCGCAGGGCGCCGACCTTGCCCGGCGGGGCGAACGTATCGCTGCGCGCCTCGGCCCAGAACGCCTGGAACACCGCGTGGTCGGGCACGCGCTGCAGCAGTTCGCCCGGCTCCAGGTAGCGGAACAGCGCGGCCAGCGAGCGGATCTCGATCGGCGAGACCCGCCGCAGGATGTGTTCGGGGCCCAGATCGGACGGATGCGACAGCCCGGCCGCGCAGAGCAGGTCGTGCAGCGCGCGCAGCGTGTTGTCGTGGTACTGGTGCACGCGCGTGGCCTTGTCGGCCGGATCCAGGTGCTTCCAGCGGCGCGGGTCCTGGGTGGCGATGCCGGTCGGGCAGCGGTCGGTATGGCAGCTCATCGACTGGATGCAGCCGAGCGCGAACATGAAACCGCGGCCGGAGTTGCACCAGTCCGCGCCCATCGCCATGGTCTTGGCGATGTCGAACGCGCTGGTGATCTTGCCCGCCGCGGCGATCCGCACCTTGTCGCGCAGTTCCAGCCCGACCAGGGTGTTGTGCACCAGCAGCAGCGCCTCGTGCATCGGCACGCCGATGTGGTCCATGAACTCCACCGGCGAGGCGCCGGTCCCGCCTTCGGCGCCGTCGACCACGATGAAGTCCGGCAGCAGCCGGCTCTCGTGCATGGCCTTGGCGATGCCGAACCATTCCCAGGGATGGCCGATGGCCAGCTTGAAGCCGACCGGCTTGCCACCCGACAGCTCACGCAGCCGCGCGACGAACCGCAGCAGTCCCAGCGGCGAGTCGAAGGCCGAGTGCCGCGCGGGCGAGACGCACTCCACGCCTTCCGGCACGCCGCGCGTGGCCGCGATCTCGGCGCTGACTTTGGCCGCGGGCAGCACGCCACCATGACCCGGCTTGGCCCCCTGCGACAGCTTGACCTCGATCATCTTCACCTGCGGTCGCGCGGCCTGCGCGGCGAAGCGCTCCGGGTCGAACCGGCCATGCGCATCGCGGCAGCCGAAGTAGCCCGAGCCGATCTCCCAGACCAGGTCGCCGCCGTGCTCGAGGTGATAGGGCGAGATCGAACCCTCGCCGGTGTCGTGGTAGAAGCCGCCACGGCGCGCGCCTTCGTTGAGCGCGCGCACCGCGCTGGCCGACAGCGAGCCGAAGCTCATCGCCGAGATGTTGAACACGCTGACCGAGTACGGATGCGCGGTGTCCGCGCCGACCACCACGCGGAAATCGTGGCCGGGGATGTCGCTGGGCACCATCGAGTGGTTGATCCACTCGTAGTCCACGGCGTACACGTCCTGCAGCGTGCCGAACGGCACCACGTCCATCACGCCCTTGGCGCGGCGGTAGACCAGCGCGCGCTGCGCGCGCGAGAACGGCGCCTCGACGGTGTCGCCTTCGATGAAGTACTGGCGGATTTCCGGGCCGACCGATTCGAGCCCGTAGCGGAAGTGCGCCAGGATCGGATAGTTGCGGCGCAGCGTGCTGCGCGTCTGCAGCAGATCCAGCGTGCCGATCGCCACCAGCAGGCCGAACGCGGCCACGCCCCACCACCAGGCCGGCCAGAACATCGCCAGCACGCACGAAACAAGCAGCAGCGCGATGCTGCACGCATAGGCCAGGTAACGGCTCATTCCCTCTCCCTTGGTCGATGCCAGCCTGCAGTCTATCCCGCGCGATATGACGGGCCTGTCGGAGCGGGCGATCGGGCAAGCGCCCAGCGCGGTCGATCCGCGACACAACCTGGAGCGCGCGCCATCGCCGGAGCAGCTGCGGGCGGACGCGCGCAGTACAGCGCACCGAATGCCACGCACCGAACGCGTCCACACGCGATCACGCTGCGGATCCGATCCATGGAAGCGGCCCGGTCATGCCGTGCGGTGCGCCAGTACCGCGATGGCGCGGCCGATGCATCCACAGCGCAGCTGGCGACCACCGCATGCACCGGCCGACCGCACTCGCCCCGCGCCGCCAGCAGCGCGCATGCCGCAGCCGGTGCCGCGGTTACAGGCGATCGTCGACGGCTTCGCGCGGCCATACCGACTTGACGTCGTAGACCACCGCGCCGGGCCGGCCCAGCGCCCGCACCTGCGTCGCGTCGTAGGTGCGCCAGGCCTCGTGCGCGACCGCCAGCACGACCGCGTCGTAGCCGCCCGCGCGCGGTGCGGCGCACAACGCCACGCCCTGCCTGGCGACCTCGTCGGCATCGGCCCACGGATCGCAGGCCTCCACCCGCGCCCCGCCCTGCGCCAGCCGCAGCGCCAGCGCCAGTGCACGGCTGTTGCGCAGATCCGGGCAGTTCTCCTTGAAGGTCACGCCCAGCACCAGGATGTCCGCCTGGTCGGGTGCCACGCCACGCGCGGCCAGCATCGCCAGCACGCGTGCCGCCACGTGTTCGCCGACGCGCTCGTTGACCGCGCGCGCGGTGTGGATCAGTTCCGGGTGGTACCCGACGCTCTCGGACTTGTGCAGCAGGTAGTACGGGTCAACGCCGATGCAGTGGCCGCCGACCAGGCCGGGGCGGAACGGCAGGAAGTTCCACTTGGTGCCGGCCGCCTCGAGCACGTCGCCGGTGTCGATGCCGAGCCGGTCGAACACCAGCGCCAGCTCGTTGACCAGCGCGATGTTGACGTCGCGCTGGATGTTCTCGACCACCTTGGCCGCCTCGGCCACGCGGATCGACGGTGCCGGCCAGGTTCCGGCGGCGATGACCTGCCGGTACAGCGCATCGACGAACGCGGCGGCCTCCGGCGTGGAACCGGCAGTGATCTTGCGGATGTCGGACAGGCGGCGCTGGCGGTCGCCGGGGCTGACCCGCTCGGGACTGTAGCCGCAGGAGAACTCCCGGTTGAAACGCAGCCCCGACCCGGCCTCCAGGATCGGCACGCAGATTTCCTCGGTCGTGCCGGGGTAGACGGTCGACTCGTAGATCACCAGCGCGCCGGGCGTCAGCGCGGCGGCCACCAGCGCGCTGGCGCTGCGCAGCGGCGACAGGTCGGGCTGGTGCTGGGCATCGATCGGCGTCGGCACCGCGACGATGAAGATGTCGCATCCGGCCAGCGCCGCCGGATCGCTGCTGTAGTCCAGCCGGGTGGCCGCGGCCAGCTCATCGGCCTCCAGCTCCAGCGTGCTGTCGCGCCCGCCACGCAGCGCGGCCACGCGTTCCGGATCGATGTCGAACCCGAGCACCGGCCGCCGTGCACCGAAGGCCACCGCCAGCGGCAGGCCCACGTACCCCAGGCCGATCACGGCGATCCTCGCGCCTTCGGCGGGCAGCGGAACGACGGACGCATCGATGGCGGTCATGGGCGGCTCGGTGATCGGACGCGCCATTGTAGGCGGCCATGCACGGCCGCGGCGCGGCGGTCAGGCCAGGTGGAACATGCCTTTGGCCAGCAGCACGATGCCGAGCATGTGCACGAACACGCTCAGGTGGATCCTGCGCGATGCGGGCCCGCGCAGGCGCCCCTGCCGGCGCAGCCGCATCGCCATGCAGAAGTGGCCCAGGATGCTGGCCGCCAGCACCAGCTTGAGCAGCAGCTGCAACCCGAACGCACTCGCCAGCGGCGCCTGCAGCAACGGCCGGTAGTGCCAGGCCAGGCCGAGCCCGGCGCCGTACAGCGACAGCAGCACCCAGGGCATCAGCGCACGGGCGCGATCGCCGATGGCCCGCTCCACCTGCGCCATCGCCTCGCGCGGCACGTGCCGGCGCACCGCTTCCAGCATCAGCACCTCGAAGAACACCGTGCCGATGAAGACGAACGCGCACAACAGATGGACGACGAGCAGCAGGTAATAGGTCATCGGGAGCGGACATCGCGGCCAAGCGCCTGGCCGGGCAGCGCCAGACTGCGGCAGTCCCGGCCGCGCGCCCATGACCGGGGTCAAGCCGGAGGCTTCCAGCGCGGATCAGGCCAGCGGGTCGGCGCTGCGCGCCTGCAGGGTCCGGGCCATGCGCCGGGCGGCGTCATCGGCCTCGGCCTGCAGCGCCGGATTGCCGCTTTCGGCGGTGGTCTGCGCGAACAGCGCCAGCCAGCGCGCGTACATCGCCGGCGACAGCGGCGGCAGCGCCCGGTGCCGGGTGACCGGCGCACCGCGGAAGCGCCGCGTACCGCGCAGCATCGCCGACCAGAAATCGACCAGCACCGCCAGATGCGCGGGCCAGTCCGCCACATGCGTCTCGAACATCGGGCCGAGCAGCGCATCGGCGCGCACCCGCGCGTAGAACGCGTGCACCAGGCGCACGATCTCGTCCTCGCTGCAGAGCTCGGTGGCGACGCGGGGAGAAGTCACGGCCTGGCCTGTATGTTCCCCGGATGGCGCGCTGGTGCCCGGGGCGGGACTCGAACCCGCATACCCTTTCGGATGAGGGATTTTAAGTCCCGTGTGTCTACCAGTTTCACCACCCGGGCGCGGACGGCGCGCCTATTGTGCCACCACCGGCCGCGGGACCACCGCCGCAGCGCAGTGCCGCGACGCGGCGTGGCGACTCTGCCGGCTGCGGCTAGAATGCGCCTGCCGCCGGATGCAGGCGGCAGGCACGGACCGGAGGGGTATGCGCGCCAGGATCGAGGATGTAGCCGCCGCGGCGGGCGTATCGATGAAGACCGTCTCGCGGGTGTTCAATCGCGAACCGAACGTGCGCGAAGCGACCCGCCTGAAGGTGGAGGAAGCGGCGCGGACGCTCAACTACCGGCCCAACACCTCGGCCCGCAGCCTCGCCGGCGGCAGGTCGTATCTGGTCTCCCTGCTCTACGACAACCCGTCGTCGAACTACATGATGGAGATCATCGAAGGCGTGCTGGCGGCCTGCGAGCAAGGCAACTACGGCCTCACCCTGCGTCCGCTGGACGTGCGCCAGAGCGACCACATCGAGGCGGTGGAAACCCTGGTCAGCCAGAACCGTCCGGACGGCCTGATCCTGACCCCGCCGCTGACCGACGACCAGCCGCTGCTGCGTCGTCTCAACGACCTCGGCGTGCGTTACTCCAGCATTTCGCCCAAACGCGGCAATGCGCGCCTGGGCGCGATCCTGGACGAACGCGCGGCCGCGGCCGACATGGTCGCCCACGTGGTCGCGCTGGGGCATCGCCGGATCGCCCACATCACCGGCCACCGCAGCCATGGCGCGCGTTCGTGGCGCCTGGCCGGCTACCAGGACGGACTGCGCCGCGCCGGCATCGCGTTCGATCCGGAGCTGGTGGTCGAAGGCGAGTTCTCGTTCCAGTCCGGCATCGTCGGCGCACGCCGTCTGCTGGCGCTGGACGAACGCCCCACCGCGATCTTCGGCGCCAACGACGACACAGCCTGCGGCGTGCTCTACGAAGCCGCTGCGCGCGGGCTGGACGTCCCCGGGGACCTGTCGGTGTTCGGGTTTGACGACAGCCCGATGGCCTGCCAGGTCTGGCCGAGCCTGACCACCGTGCGCCAGCCCAGCCGCGAGATGGGGCGGATCGCCGCACAGCAGCTGCTGACCGAGATCGGCGGCCATGCGAGCGGCGGTGTGGTGCAGGTGCCCTACCAGCTGCAGGTGCGCAACTCGACCGGCCCGGTGCCGCGCCGCACCGCGCCGCCACGCCGGCGCTGAGACGGTCGGAGCGCGCTTCAACCGTCGCTCCCCAGCGTTTCTGCAGGGCGCCCCTGCAGAAACGACGAAGCCCCGTGTCCGGGGCGTCTACGCACCGGGGTTCCGGTGGCTGCGGCGCAGAGCGCCGGATGGAGCGGGAAACGAGACTCGAACTCGCGACCTCAACCTTGGCAAGGTTGCGCTCTACCAACTGAGCTATTCCCGCATGTACCGCACTGCTCCGCCGGTTCCAGCGCTGAGCCCGGCATGGGCGCCGCTCTGGATCCGGCACGACGTGGACGACCGCGCCCGCACCGCTTTCCTGGAAACCACGAAACCCCGTCTCCGGGGTCCCTACGCACCGGCTGGCCGGCGGCTGTGGCGCATGGCGCCAGAACTGGAGCGGGAAACGAGACTTGCACTAGGCGCGTAAGTCGTTGTTTCCCGAACAGTTTCTTCGCCGAGGTGCTCAGCGAAGACCTCAATTGTAGCCTTGTTTTTGGTCCCCGGCAACAAGATCGTCCAAAGACTTCCACTGACGGCCATAGACCCGTACTCAGCGCACCAGACCCACACCCGGCACTGCGTCGTCCGCAACAGTCTCGAACTGGTCGCCTACGCCTTGCCCTCTGCTTCCGCACACCATCAACACGATGACGACCAAGCTGATGCTCTTGGCGTCGGCCTAGCGCGGATGCCGTCTAGGACCCACACGCGCCGCGCATTGCCGGTTTGCTCAAGTCGCGCCGGAAGAACGCACACCCTAGCCGTGGCAAGTCAGCGCACGATTCTTTGTCGATATATCAGGATGCTCGGGCAAGCATGACAGGCGTGGATTTGCTACGTCCGGCTGGACGTTGGACAGCGATTGCCATCCCTTCGTGCCCGGTGAAACCGCTGGCATATCACGTCATACCTAGACGGTTTTGCAGGGACCGTAGCTTCTTACGACCCTGATAGCGTGCGCGTCGCTGTCGAGTCTGCTTTCCGACGCTCGACCATCTAGCGATCGATGAATTTTTGCACATCGAGCACACGACGGCTACCAGTAGCGCGAACTGGTGAGAAGTACTCAAGCCCCATGACGAAGCGGGCATCGGGACTCGCTTCCTGCACAGGTAACAGGCCGACCATGAGGTCGGCGGCAAAGGAGTCGGCCATGTAGTTCTTCTCCTGGAAGGAGACCGAGCATGCACGAGAACAAGAATGATGCACCCACATCAAAGGTGTTCTACCGCCCGATCGAAGCGTCCATCCGCTGGGCTGGGCTGCTGCGATATGAGCAAGTGATCCTGGCCTCGGTTTCGTCGCCAAGGAATCTGCCGCAATCGCTGGACTGCCCGCGCTGGGGCGAACTGCGGCTGTACACCGATCGCATCTACGACGGCATCCTCAATGGGGAACTGCCCTTCGGGCAGAACGGCATCACGGCACGCGACATCGCGCTGATCGAATCCCCTGACCTGACGGTTCGTCACGTGGATCTGAAGCGTTGGATGCGCCAGCACTACCCCGAGCAGCGGCCCGGCTTTCTCTTCTGCCGCAGCGAGCGCATCGCCCATCCCTTCATCTCGCTGGAGACCGGCCAAGCCATGCTCGTCGAGCGCTTGGCCCTCAAATCCGCCCTGGAGCAGTGCAAGCGTCAACTGCGCGAGTTGCAGGACCAGCACGACGCGCTGCTCAAGCAGTCCACGGTGATTCCTGCATGCGCCCAGTGCCCGATCAGCGACCGTGCCGAGGCCACCTACCTGCACATCATCGGCACGATGCTGGAACTGATGCTCGGCCAATCCCCGTCGGGCACCCCGTACTCCAGCTTCAACAGCCAGGAATCCATTGCTACCGCGATGATCGCGCATCACGGCGAACTCATGGGCATTACGGATCGCACGCTGCAAGCCAAATTTGCGCAGGCCCGCCGCAAGCTGCGGGCTGCCGTTTCTTGATATTTGCAAGCCCGTATCTGCGGTCGCGGAAACCGCATTTACGGTGGTTTGGGACAGAAGCCGACATTTGAATAGGTGTCACGCCAACAAACGCCACTGAGCGTTCAGGAGTGACCGCCATGTCGCAAACACCTGTACTGCCGCCCAACGAACGCCGCATCCTGCGCCTGGAAGAAGTCGAAGCGAAGTCTGGCTTCAAGCGCGCCCACATCTACAACCTGATGAGGAAGCGCCAGTTCCCGCAAGCGCTGCGCCTGGGCGTGCGCGCCGTCGGCTGGGACTCCATCGAAATCGACCAGTGGATCGCCGAGCGCGTCAACAGCCGGGCCTGACCCGTTCTCCCGCGGACTTTCCATCCTCACACGGAGAACGCCATGCAGGTTGTATCCATTGTCTCGACCAAAGGGGGCGTCGGTAAAACGACCACGGCCGCCAACCTGGGCGGGCTCGCCGCCGACGCGGGGCTGCGCGTGCTGCTGCTCGATCTCGACGTGCAGCCCACCTTGTCCTCGTACTACGAGCTGGCCCACCGTGCGCCCGGCGGCATCTATGAATTGCTGGCCTTCAACGAGCGCGACCTCGGCCAGCTCGTGTCCCGCACGATCATCACAGGCCTGGACCTGGTGCTCTCCAACGACCACCGGGGCGAGCTGAACACCTTGTTGCTGCATGCGCCGGACGGACGCCTGCGACTACGGCACCTTCTGCCGGCACTGGCTTCCCTCTACGACCTGGTGCTGATCGACACCCAGGGCGCACGCTCGGTGACGCTGGAGATGGCGGTGCTCGCCTCCGATCTCGCGCTGTCACCCGTGACCCCGGAAATCCTCGCCGCCCGCGAGCTGCGGCGCGGCACCATGCAGTTGCTGGAGGACATCGCGCCGTACCGGCACCTGGGCATCGAGCCGCCGCCGCTGCATCTGCTCATCAACCGGGTCCACCCCGTGTCGGCGAACGCCCGGCTGATCCAGCAGGCCCTGCGCGACCTGTTCCAGGACCACACCGGCATCCGCGTGCTGGCCACCGACGTGCCAGCCATCGAAGCCTATCCGCGCGCCGCGACGCGCGGCCTGCCGGTGCATCGGGTCGAGTACCGCCAGCCACCGGGCAGAGTCGCCCCCGCCGCGCTCGACACCATGCGCGGCCTCGCTGGCGAACTGTTCCCGCAATGGCAGCACCGATTTGCCACGGTGTCCGGCCGCCCGCCATTCCCTCTTGATACCGGGAGGCCCCATGGCGAACGCACATGAACTGGCCCGAGGCCACAAGCGGCTGCGCGCCCTGATCGAGTTCGCCGTCGGCGAGGGCTGGCACGTCAAGCGCACGCCAGGCGGCCACCTCAAATTCACCAAGGCCGGCTGCGCTGCGATCTACACCAGTTCGACGGCCAGCGACCACCGGGCAGCCCTCAATGCCCGTGCGCAGATCCGCCGCGCCGAGCGCAAGGCTCGGTCCCCAGCGCAGGGAGGCCGCCATGGCTGAGATGACCTCCCAGCAGATGGCCGGCAAGCTGCTCGCGGCCGGGTTCGAGCGCAGCGGCCCGTCCACCCCGGCCTTGAGCGACCCGATCGCCGACACGCCCATGGTCGTGACCCTGGACCAGTTGCGCCCCTACGACCACGATCCCAGGAAGAAACGCAACCTGGCCTACGAGGACATCAAGGCGTCCATCCGTGAGCGCGGCCTGGACGCGGCGCCGGCGATCACCCGGCGCCCGGGCGAGGATCACTACATCATCCGCAACGGCGGCAACACGCGTCTGGCGATCCTGCGCGAACTGTGGTCGGAGACCAAGGACGAGCGGTTCTTCCGCATATCGTGCCTGTTCCGGCCGTGGCCCAGCCGCGGCGAAGTCGTGATGCTGACCGGCCACCTGGCCGAGAACGAATTGCGCGGGGGCCTGACGTTCATCGAGCGCGCCCTCGGCGTCGAGAAGGCGCGCGAGTTCTACGAACAGGAATGCGGCGCCGCTCTAAACCAGTCCGAGCTGGCCCGCCGCCTCGCCGCCGATGGCTTCCCGGTCCAGCAGTCGCACATCAGCCGGATGAACGACGCGGTGCGCTACCTGCTGCCGGCGATCCCGACCGTGCTCTATGGCGGGCTCGGCCGCCACCAGGTCGAACGCCTGTCGGTCATGCGCAAGGCTTGCATGCTCGCCTGGGAGCGCTACGCCAAGGGCCGCACGCTGGTGCAGGACTTCGACGACTTCTTTCAGGAGGTGCTGTCGCAGTTCGACACGCAGGCCGACGAGTTCGCCCCCCAGCGCGTGCAGGACGAGCTGATCGGCCAGATGTCCGAACTGCTCGGCATCGACTACGACGTACTGGCGCTTGACCTCACCGAATCCGAAAGCCGCCATCGCGCCCTGGTCAGCGATCCGACCCCTCCATCGGCACCGCCCGCGCTGCCTGAGCCGGGCACCGTGGCACGCCCGCCCGCCGCGCCGGCCCCATCGGCCCCGACGCCGGCGGCCACACCTGGGTCGCGCGAGCGCGAGGGCGGCTCAGGGACGGACGGCTCGCCCGCAGGAAGCCCCGTGGCGGCTCCTGGTGATCTGCTGCAGGGGCACATCGTTTCGCCTGCACCGACGACGGAGCGGCTGCAATCCATTCAGCGGATGGTCGCCGACGAGCTGGGGGATGCGCTGCCCGATTTCTCGGCCAATGTCCTGCAGTCCATTCCCGTCCAGGCGGGCGGTCTCTACCCGATTTCCGACGTCTGGCACATCGACGCAGGCCTGGACACACCCGATCGCCTGCGCATCCACATCGCGCAGTTCGCACGCGAGATCGCGGGCGAGGCAGGCCTCGATCAGTGCATCGAGGAACGCGCGGACGGTGTTGGCTTCGCATGCCATGCCAGCGCGCAGTCCCCATCACCGCAGGGCCGCGCCGTGCTGGCATTGCTGGCGAGCCTGGCAGGCCAGGGCTTCGCCGATGCCGATCTGGACGGCGGGCAGCTTGCCGCCGAGCTGCCGGCGCTGCTGCACGGCCAAGGCGATGCGACCCGCCGCTTGAGCGACACGGCGCTGGTCAAGCTGTTCCGATTGCTGCGCCTGGCCCGGCGCCTGCTGGACCTGGAATCCGGTGTCGCAGGCCCTGGGGCATGAAGGAAGGAGACCAGCATGTCCGCCCCGCACCCGCTCAATCAAGCCGTCATCGCGCAGGCGCTCTACGACCTGCGCAACGGCCAATTGCGCCGCTGCAAAGCCATGGGTTTCAGCGAGGCCGAGTTGGATGCGCTCAAGCATCCCGCCATGGTGAGCGTGCTGGCCAACGCCAATGTCTCGTGGTGTTCCGTGTCCGTGAACCGCGAGGTGCTCCGGCGTCTGCTCTCGCAGGCGCAGGACGTGGAGAAGGAAATAGCGACCGTCGATCGCATGTTGCGCCTGGGGGCCAGCACGGAGATGGTCAGTCGCTTCTACGGCTTGACCCATCAGGAAGTCGCCCTGCGCCGTGAGGTGCTGGGCCTGCCCAAGCGCAAGGGGCGCCACCCTGTCCTGGACGAGAAGCAGGACGTCGAACTGTGGCGGCGCTGGAAAGCCATCACCAGCAGCAGGAATGTGGACCTGGAGGACGAGACCTCGATTCTCGACGCGGCCATGGACCTCGCCGAAGGCATGGATTTGCCGCTGTCGGTGGTCTGGGCCGCGATCAAGTCGTGGGTCGATCAGGGACTGGGTTGAGCCATGGCCGTGGACGACACCGCACCACGCCATGGCCCCGTCGCACTCGCTGACCTGTTCGACGCGGCGCTGAAAGACCTTGCGCCCAGGCCCAGCCCGCCCACGCCCACTCCCACGCCTATACCTGCGACGTCACCTACGACACCGGCTGCGTCAGGCGATGCGTTCCTCTTCAGCGGCAACCGGCATGAAACCGTACCGCGGCGGCTGTTCCTCGATCGCCGCCTGACGCCGCTGGAGCGCAACGCCTGGCAGGTGTTCCGGCTGATGCTCAACGACGACGGCGTGACCGCATTCCCCACCTATGAGCAGTTGCGGCCCTGGCTGGCCTCGATGCCCTGCGCCGGGCAGGCCTCGCACGAAACCGTGGCGCGAGCCCTGACGCTGCTGCGGCTGACCCGATGGCTGAGCCTGGTGCGGCGACGGCGCGACGCCAAGACCGGCCGCATCCTCGGCAACCTCTATGTCCTGCACGACGAGCCGCTGACCCCCTTTGAAGCGATGCAGCTCGACCCGGACTACCTGCAGCTCGTCAGCCAGGCGCTCGGCCACTCGGCCAAAGCCGTGCAGATCGTGGGCCTGCACACCCTCAAGGAAATCGGCGAAGACCCGATGCTGGCCGGGCGCACCCTACCGTCGAGGCTGCAAGTCCTGGCCGAGCGCCTCGCCAGCCAGGGCATCATGGCAACCGAAAGTTATCCACAAGAGGACGCGACTCACGAATCCGAAGAAGGGCCGACGAGCCTTCTTCGGAATCCTGACGACCCCACTTCGGAATCCGAAGCAGGGTCGAAACCCGCGCCAGACGCCTCTCTTCGGAATCCGAAGCGGGCCCGTACAGTACGTAGTAGTCGTATTAATGAAGTACGTACTACCGCGCAGGCACAGGCGCAGGCGCGCGCGCTGGGCGACCTGCAATGGCCCAAACGCTTCGCGGAACTGAAGGCGGAGCAGCAGACAGGTGGGCGGGTGGCATTGCAGCAGGTCGATGCCGCGCTGAGGCAGGCCGTGCTGGACGAATGGGCTGCACGATGCAGCAGTCATGGCATCCGCAATCCTGCGGGGTATCTGTTCGGCATCATCCAGCGGGCCATCCATGGCGAGTTCAACGCCTGGGCCAAGAAAGACGCGCCATCGGCACACGCTCCGCCGAATGAGCGGCCACCACCAGCACCGCCGCCATCCCAGCCGCAGGGCAAGCCGGTGCCGCCAGAAGTCGCCAGGCAGCACATCGAGCGGCTGCGCAAGCTGCTCGCCAGCAAGTGAGCGGGCCTGCAAGGCGGTGAAGTGGATGCCAGTGGCTTCCAGTAGAGCTATCCCCAGGGGATAGTTCCACTGACGGCTACACGTCGAACCGCTGCACGCCAAGCCCCGATCGCCTGCGGCGGGATCGACATTGTCCGGGCTGAGCCGGGCGCGCAGCGTTCCTTGGCTCTCCATGGCGCTATCCCCAGGGGATAGCTCGCGACGCATTCGACCGCCGCGCCCTGAACCGGGGACGGGCGGGTTTCGGTTTGTTGACTGACTGCCTTCCGCCACCTGCCGAAGCTGTCCGCTCTTTTCCAACAACGAGCGGACACCATGGCAACCACCAACGAACCCCTGCAACTGAATCTCGGCTCCTTGCGCAGCGCGATGTCGCTGACGCTGCACACGCACCACGCCTCGCGCATCTGGCACGGCCGCGCCGCCGCCGAGGGGCGACCGGGCATCGTCGGCCTGAACGGCTACATCGCCCAGATGAACAAGATGCGGCGCGGCTCGGAGCAGGACGACCCGTACAGCGACTTCTGGATGCTGCGCATCGAGGACAAGCTCGACCAGACGAAGGCCACGCTGCAATCGCTGCGCGAGCAGGTGGACCAGGCCCTGGCGAGCGTGCCGCCGGCACTCACCCTGGGCGAAAACCTCAACGTGCAGCCCGTCAAGCTGCCGCTGTTCGTCAATGCACAGCTCGGCTTTGCCGCCGTGTATCTGCTGGCCGACTACGACGACATCGCCCGCAAGCTGATCCTCGCGCACCACACCGCGCTCATCGACCGCAGCACCCTGGAGCGCTGGCTCAACGAGGGTGCCCATGCGTTGCGCAGCCTGTTCTCGCTGGCCCAGCAGTACCGCTACTCGGGCTGCACCCGCGACGACTTCGCTTCCAAGAATGCGGCAGCGCGGGCGGCGCTGGAGAAGTACGGCGAGTTGCCGCAGGACGTGCTGGAGGGCACGCGCCGCTCGAATTTCGCGCCGCCGATCGTGCGCCGTGGCCTGCAGCAGCGCGGTGACGGTCCTGCCGCAGCCGCATCGCCCAGCGACGAGGCCACCACCACCGAGGCACCCGAGGCCACCGCGGGCGAGGACGCGCAGGCATGAGCGACCCGAACCGCGACACCCGCTACTTCCGCCCGCTGCAACAGACCGCCTTCATGCGGCTGGAACACGCAGGCTCTCAAAAAGGCCTTTTAAGGCCTTTTAAGGGTAAAGGGGACTTGGAGGCCTGGGCCAGCCAGTGCTTCGCCATGCGCGACGAGTTGATTGGCTTGGCGCAGCGACAGGTGCTGCAACAGGCCCTCGGGCATCCCTTCCACCTGCTGCCCATCGAACTGGCCCAGCAGACCACTGGCGCAGGCACGGTGTTTTTGCGCTGGCGCAAGCACGACAGGTCAGCCATGGGCGTGGCCCTGTGGCAAGAGCTGATGGCGAGCACCAGCACGCCGGTCAACCTGCTGGCCGACCTGCACGCGATCGAGCTTCAGCGCATCACGCTGAACATGCAGATCAGCCTGTTGCACACCTTGGGCAGGCAGGCCCAGGAGTGCGCCAGCAAGGCCGCCGAGGCGGAAGACGCCTACCTGCGCCGGCTCAAGTCCACACCGCCCACCCTGCGCGATCGGTAATCGCGCGGGGTACTCCAGCACGCGCCCGCCGCCAACCAGGTGCGGGTATTTCAACCACCACGGAGATTGCAACATGAGCACGCATTTTTCTGGCGAAGGCAACATCGGTTCGCCCCCCGAGTACCGGGAGTTCCCCAACGGCAACGACGAGCCCAGCCGCCTTCTGCGCCTGAACGTCTATTTCGACAACCCCATTCCCAAGAAGGATGGCACCTTCGAGGATCGCGGCGGCTTCTGGGCGCCGGTGGAAATCTGGCACCGCGACGCCGCGCACTGGAAGGACCTGTACCAGAAAGGCATGCGTGTGCTGGTCGTCGGCCGCATGGAACGCGAACCCTGGACGGACAACGAGGATCAGCCGCGCGAGACCTGGCAGATCAACGCGCGCAGCGTCGGCATCCTGCCGTTCCGCATCGAGTCCGTGACCCTCAGCCCCAGGCAGCAGGAGACCGCGCAGGACGTGCAGCCGAAGCCCCAGGCCGCCCAGGAACCGACCGCGCCGAAGGAGCCGAAGCGCAGGAAGTGACCCGGCATGGGGCGACGGCAGTCGTTCGTCGCCCCATGCCCTCGCGAGCTATCCCCAGGGGATAGCTCCATCAACGTCCACCGGCGTCCACGCGCGCCCGAAAACCGCGGCTCCCGAACCGCACACCCCCGGCCGCACGCCACTCCCGTCCCCGCCATCCCGTGAAAGTGGTCGCCACCGCATGCGGCTTGTTTGCTGCTGCCCCTGGTGGTGCTCGGCATCCTCGATTCCAGCAACTCAATGAACCACGGAAATCGGATGGACGGACATGCGGCTGTTCTTGTGCGAGAAGCCATCGCAAGGCAAAGACATTGGTCGAATCCTCGGCGCGACGCAGCGCGGTGAAGGCTGTCTCAGCGGCTCCGGCGTCACCGTCACCTGGTGCATCGGCCATCTCGTAGAAGCGGCAGCCCCCGAGGTCTATGACGCGGCGCTCAAACGCTGGTCGCTGGAGCAGTTGCCCATCGTTCCCCAGCAGTGGCGGGTCGAGGTCAAACCGAAGACCGCCACGCAATTCAAGGTCGTCAAGGCGCTTCTGGCGAAGGCGACCCATCTGGTCATCGCCACCGATGCCGACCGCGAGGGCGAGTTGATCGCCCGCGAGATCATCGAACTGTGCGGCTACCGCGGCCCCATCGAGCGGCTATGGCTGTCGGCGCTCAACGATGCGTCGATCCGCGCCGCGCTCGGCAAGCTGCGGCCGTCTTCCGACACGCTGCCGATGTACTACTCGGCGCTGGCGCGCTCACGCGCCGACTGGCTCGTGGGCATGAACCTCAGCCGGTTGTTCACCGTGCTGGGCCGGCAGGCAGGTTACGACGGCGTGCTGTCGGTCGGGCGCGTCCAGACGCCGACGCTCAAACTCGTCGTGGACCGCGACCGCGAGATCGCGGCCTTCAAGTCGGTGCCGTTCTGGGCCATCGACGTGTCCCTTTCCGCAGGTGAACAGGTTTTCAGCGCGCAGTGGGTTCCGCCCGATGGCTGCACCGATGACGCCGGCCGCTGCCTGCAGCAGCCGGTGGCCCAGCAGGCCGCGCAGCAGATCCGCGCTGCGGGCAGCGCCCAGGTGGCATCGGTCGAAACCGAGCGCGTGCGCGAAGGCCCGCCGCTGCTGTTCGACCTGGGCACCTTGCAGGAGGTTTGTTCCAAGCAGCTTGGGCTGGACGTGCAGGAGACCCTGGAGATTGCCCAGGCCCTGTACGAGACTCACAAGGCCACCACATACCCGCGTTCGGATTCCGGCTACCTGCCCGAAAGCATGTTCGCCGAGGTGCCCACGGTCCTGGACAGCTTGCTCAAGACCGATCCCTCGCTGCGCTCGATCATGGGCCAGCTCGACCGCTCGCAGCGCTCTCGCGCCTGGAACGATGGCAAGGTCACGGCGCACCACGGCATCATCCCAACGCTCGAACCCGCGAACCTCTCTGCGATGAGCGAGAAGGAGTTGGCGGTGTACCGGCTGATCCGCGCGCACTACCTGGCGCAGTTCCTGCCGCATCACGAGTTCGACCGCACTGTCGCCGAGTTCTCCTGCGGCCAGCAGAAGCTGGCGGCCATCGGAAAGCAGGTGGTCGTCAAGGGCTGGCGCCTGGTGCTGGCCGAGCCGCAAGCGGACGAGGACGGCGATGCCGCCGCGCGTAGCCAGGTGCTGCCCGCGCTGCGCGAAGGTCTGGCATGCCAGGTGGCCGAGGTTGAGATCAAGGCGCTCAAGACGCTGCCGCCCAAGCCCTACACCCAGGGCGAACTGGTCAAGTCGATGAAAGGCGTGGCGCGCTTCGTGACCGACCCGCGCCTGAAACAGAAGTTGAAGGACACGACGGGCATCGGCACCGAAGCCACGCGCGCCAACATCATCACCGGCCTGCTGACGCGGGGCTATCTCGTGAAGAAAGGACGCTCCATCCGCGCATCGGATGCGGCCTTCACGTTGATCGACGCTGTGCCCTCGGCGATTGCCGACCCCGGGACCACCGCCGTGTGGGAGCAGGCGCTCGACATGATCGAGGCGGGACAGTTCACCCTGGACGTGTTCATCGGCAAGCAGGCGAGTTGGGTTTCGCAACTGATCGCGCAGTACGGCAGCACCTCGCTGTCCATCAAGGTTCCCCAGGGACCCGCTTGCCCGCAGTGCGGCGCACCCACGCGCCAGCGCACCGGAAAGACCGGCCCCTTCTGGTCGTGCAGTCGCTACCCCGACTGCAAAGGTACGCTGCCGGTCGAAACCGGCGCGTCCAAGCGCGGTGCCTCGCGCCCGCGCAGTAGCGGCCGCAAGGGCTCCTGACCGACCCCGCTCCCCGAGAGCCGTGCCCGCCATCGGCGGCGTGGCCCATGTCCCGCACGCCCTGCGGGACGCCCAGCGCGCAACGCCTTCTCCTGTCCGTGTGCGCGTCCCGCCCGGCCGCCCCCGGCCGCGGGACCTGAAGGTAGCTTCTCCGCGAACCATGTCCGGGGTTTCCCGGCGCGTTCTGCTGATCTGAACTTTTCCGCCTCTGCGAAGGGTCCCCCGATGGCTTGCGAGCCCGCGAGCCACCCGGAGACCCTTCGCGGTCAGCGGTATTCGATGCCGTGCCCAACGGCGAAAAACTGGGCTCCTTTTGTGCGCGGATGTGCGCCAGAAGATGCCGGCGCCAACCACGACATGCGCCGGGTGCGATTGCTGATGAGCAGACGGTTCTAGCGACGACCGGGCCTGCACCAGCCCACGGGTGGTTCTGTCCTCCCGAGCCGGAGGCCGCAAGGCCTTCGGCACCTTTCTCCTGCCGATCAACGTCCCGGCCCAGCCACACGGTCCAGGGCCACACGAACAGGAGACCCGACATGAACCCGCAACCTCGCACCCCACGCGGTGCGCCCCAGGCCGCGCCACTGCTGTACGGCAGCGTGTGCAGCGGCATCGAGGCCGCGAGCCTCGCCTGGCAACCCCTCGGCCTCGAAGCCGCGTGGTTCGCCGAAATCGAGCCGTTCCCGAGCGCCGTGCTCGCCCACCGTTACCCCCACGTGCCCAACCTGGGCGACATGACCGCGATCGCCCGCCAGGTGCGCGCGGGCACCGTGCCGGCGCCCGACATCCTGGTCGGCGGCACGCCGTGCCAGTCGTTCAGCGTGGCCGGTGCGCGCCGTGGGCTGGATGACCCGCGCGGTGCCTTGACCCTTGCCTATGTGGAGCTTGCCAATGCCATCGACCAAACCCGCCATCAAGACCGCCGCCCGGCGGCCACGCTCGTCTGGGAAAACGTCCCCGGCGTCCTCAACGACCGCAGCAATGCCTTCGGGCATTTCCTGGGGGCATTGGCCGGAGAAAACCGTGCGCTCCAGCCGCCAGGGGATCGGTGGGCGCACGCTGGTTGTGTGTCTGGACCCCGCCGCCGCATCGCCTGGCGCGTGCTCGACGCTCAATATTTCGGTGTCGCCCAACGCCGCAAGCGCGTGTTTCTTGTGGCAAGTGGTGGAGATGACCTCGATCCCGCAGAAGTACTTTTTGAGCCCGACGGCCTGCGCGGGGATTCTTCGCCGGGCTGCTCGCCGTGGCAAGACGCTTCCCGCACTGCTGGACATGGCGCTGCAGCAGCAGGCGGCTACGCCGGACTGAAGCAGCCCTATGGCAAGGTCACCATCACGTTCGGGTTCGGCGGTGGCAATACCGCAGGTCCCATCGACGTGGCCGCCTGCCTGACCGCCGCGCCCGGTCCGAAGAATGACTTTGAGGTCGAGACCTTCCTCGCGCAGTCCGTTGCAGGCAACATCACCCACACGCTCAGCACCGCCAATGGAGGCAAGGGCAGCAGCGAAGACGGCACCGGCAAGGGTGTTCCGATCATCGCCTTCACCGCCCAGGGCAGCGGCGCGGATGCGATGGAAAACCAAGCACCGACGCTGCGCGCTGGTGGGCACCGCAACAGTCACGCGAATGCGGGTGTGGTGCCAGCCGTCGCTTTCGCACAAAACTCCCGTGGCGAACTGCGGCTCGAATCCGGTCACGGCCAGCTTGCCGGAACGCTTTCCACGGGCGGCGGCAAGCCGGGCCAGGGCCGGCCCATGGTGCTGAGCGCGGCGCTGCGCGGCCGCGCCGAAGAACTGGCCTTGGAACTGGGCGGCAACGTAGCGACCGCACTGCGCACCAGCGGCGGCGGCGCGGACAAGCCCCATGTGCTGACCCCCGACTTCGAGGCGCATTTCCGCTACGAATGGAACGAACCTGGTTCCGGCGACTGGTCGCACTGGCGCGTGCGGCGGCTGATGCCAGTTGAGTGCGAGCGGCTGCAAGGCATGCCCGACGACTACACGCTGATCCCGTACCGCGGCAAGCCAGCCGCCGACGCTCCACGCTACAAGGCAATCGGCAACTCCATGGCCGTCCCGTGCATGGCATGGCTGGGGCAGCGGCTCGTGCAGTGCCTGCACAAGACGGGCTCGACCGCTTCGGATTGATCGGCGACGCAGCCTGCGGGCCGCGCCATTCTCCCCCCTGCATTGCCGGCGTATCGGCAGCAGCCCGCAGCCAGGGTGTCAAGGCTGCCGCGGGTTCCACCCGCGCCACCCGCCAGTTCGCCTCGGCATCTCACCGGCGAACGCTGCCCACCGGGGCACCGATGCCTCTTTCTCCAACCCACGGGATGGCCGCCACGTCCCGTCAGGGGCATGTCGCCACCCGGTCGATTTCAGGACTTCCCATGGACAACATCACCAAGCAAGACCGCATCACGCTGAAGAACCTCAAGGTGGCAGATTTCGCCAGCGAGGAGACGCTGTGCTTCAGCGCCACCGTCGTGTTCGACGGCACTCCCATCGCCGAGGCCCGCAACGATGGCCACGGCGGCTCGACGTTCCTCCAAGCGCTCAACGGCAAGGCTGCGCTTCTGACGCAGGCCGAAGCCTTCGCCAAGGGCTTGCCGCCTGCGCCGATCGACCTCGGCCAGGAGGGCGAAGACCCTCACTACATCGACATGACGCTCGACTTCCTGGTCGATGAACTGGCCGATGCCATGCACGCGGAACGCAAGGTGCGATCCGCGTTCAACCGCGACATCGGCAACAAAGTGCTGTTCATCAAGGACGGCAAGCTGAAGTTCCTCAAGGGCATCAAGCTCAAGGCCATCGCCGACCGCAAGGCGTACTTCGCTTCGCTGCGCGCCCGGCAGGCCCAGCCCATCGTCATCCTGGCCGAGCTTCCTCCAGAGCAGGCATTCGACCTGTGGAAGCAGCATGTCCTGGGCGACTAGCCCGACTGATCCAGTACCGACGCACCCTCTTGACAGCCCCGCACTCGATGCGGGGCTTCTTTTTCTATGCGCGCATCAATCGGGGCTGGGCCGGATGCCGATATCCAACTGACGCGGCGCGGCCCGAGCACGAAGCTGCCCGCATGTTCGCTGATTCGTCAGCACATGCCAGCAGCCAGGGTTCCAGGCTGCCGCGGGTCTCTCCCGCGTTGCCCACCAGTCCGCATCGCATCAATTCCGCGGACGCGCGTCCTCGTGACGTCGATGCCTTTTATCAACCGCGTGCGGGAGCTGCCATCCCGTGAGGGACGAGGCCCCGCTTTTCCAAGGAGCCCGTCCATGTCCCAGCAAGCCTCTTTCGGCCAATTGGCCTCGACCTACTGCGGCAAGTTCCTGCCGCTCGAAGTCCTGCAAAGCGCCGCCGGCCACTACATCGGCACGCGCGATACCGAAGGCCCCGTTTCGCGGGAATCCCGCGAGTACTTCCGCAGCTATGCCGCGGCTGAACGTGCCCTCGAAAGAGGCGGCTGGTCCCAGCTCGCCGTTCCTTGATCCAAACTGGAGGAATCACGTCATGAATCAGCTACTGCCGCGGGAAGTCGTCGATCAGATCATGCGGGAAGAACAGCATTTCGCCGCCGCGCCCCAAGCCTTTTTCGAGGCATGGAAGCGCGGCGTCGAGATTGCTGGCCCCGAGTGGTTCGGCGACGGCACCCGTGTAGGTCTGAACCAGGCCAAGAGCAAGTGGGATCTGCGTCCCAACATGCTGCGGCTCAACGACGCCCTCGGCGTCCTGAGCAGCGGCGAACGCATGTTCCTGTCCGCCATGGTCAGCTTCTACAACGCGCGTGAGGGCGGTGCCATGCTCAAGCGCTGCCACTTCCACGGGCTGTCGGACTTCGACGGTCTCGACCTGCAACGCCGCAAAGTCATCGCCGACCTGCTCGTGAACTACAACGGTTGGTGAGCCGGTCTCCGGCACACCACTGTTTTTCGTTCCCCCCTAGAGGGACATGCGCCCACAAGGCCATGTCCCTCAATTTCTTCTCCATCACCCTGCGGATGCCAATGTCCGCATGGGCTGGCTCCGCTTTCTCGAAAGGAGCCACCATGGCGAACAACTACTACGAAGGCACGGGCGTTCTCGTGCTGGAGCATGTAACCCCCGTCATCAAGGCGCTGTTCGGCGCCTTCGCGCTGGACGAAGGCCATCCCGGCAACGGGCAGGCCTACATCGCTCAGATCGCCGAGACCAATGATCCGCGCTGGACGGACGTGCTGGACGGCCTGGAAGGCCTGGCCACACAACTCGGCATCCCCATGCCCGACGACGAAGAGTTGTCGATTCCACCTCTGCTCGAACGGCTGGCCGCGCACTTCGGTGCCGAGCAGGACGGGGAGCTGGAAAACCTGATCGAACATCACAAGTTCGAGGGCAGCGCCGACCTGGACGCCTTGCTTCTGATCGCCTCCTGCTTCGATGACGGCCATTGCCTGACCGCCATCCAGTTCGAGGGCTGCTGGTACTGCAGCAAGCCGAGGCTGTTCGAGTTCGGCGGCAACGGCTGCTACCTGAGCCGCGAGGTTCAGGTCTTCAGAACGTCCTCGCAGGCGCTCCAACTCGGCGACCAACTGCGCAAGACCATTCTGGCCGCCGACATCGAAGAGGCCTCGGCATTGATCGCGCTCGAAGCCGCCAACCTGCTCGCAGGCATCAACGACGAGCAGTTCCGCCTGAATGTGCACCATCGCGTTGCCGAACGACTGGCCCAGATGCCAACGATCAGCGCCGCCTGACGCATTTTCCATTTTCAACCCACCGGGTCCAATTCCCGGTGGGGGGAATTGGCTCCATTATTCAATCTGGAGAGTTCCCATGTCCCAGAAACCCAATCCCTTTCTCCGTGGCTACTGGAATCTGAAAATCGTCCGCACGCTGTGCATCAGCTACGAGGACGGAAGCCCGCATGTCTGGCGCAACATCCACGCGAGCCAGCAACACCTCTCCGACGAGGAACTGGTTTCATCGTCCTGCATCGTCGCCAACGATTTCGCCGTGGTCAGCGATGGCCGCGAAGCCGTGAACGCCGAGGTACTAGCCGAATGCGATGCCGGTGAAGGCGTCAGCGGCGAAGGTGTGATCGGTGCTGTGGTCTATGCCATCCATGGCGAGGACTTCGACGGCCGCCCAGTCCACGTCGGTGACGCCTATTCGGCCGAGGCCGCGCGGGAAGTGGTGCAGCGCCTGAGTTTCGAGACCGGCTACTACAGCCGGTGCTGGGAGATCAGCCGTGAGCACATCACGGTCGATACCTGGCACTACCTCGCCAACTTGGCGGACCTCGCCACGCCGGAGGCCATGCTGTTCATCGCCTTCCGTGTGCCGTACAGCCCGGCGATCGGCGTCAAGCTGATCTCCACCCCCTGGACGGACAAGAACCTGGAGCACGCCGAGGGCATCACCGCCGAGCAGCTTCGACAGGAGCACCAGAACAAGGGCATGCCGGACGACCTGGCGAACATCCTTGAACTGGCTGGCCAGGCCGATGTACGCATCCTCATCCTCGATGCCGACGCACCCGCGCTGCTGGGCCTGCCGCTGGCCGGGCCCTAGCAGCCGCGCGACACGCCAGTCTTCCTCTTTGTCCTGTCATGCCAGCCCGTCTCCTCTCCAGGAGTCGGGCTGGTCCATTTTCATAGGAGCAACCTCATGTTCCCCAACCTCATTTCGCGCGCACCGGACTTCGAGCACCAGCTCGGAGCCTGCGTCAACGCCATGAGCCAGGAAGACGCCATCGGCCAGATCCTGGTATTCGAGCGCACGCACGGCACGCTGCACATGCGCCATATCGCCGGCGCCGACTTGGTGGACACCGACATTGACGACTACGAGATGGTCGTCTTCGACGGTGGCAACACCAGCGGCGACACGTGGAAGCATGTGTTCTTCCCGCGTCAGCGCGAGCACTACTTCGTGTACGAAGCCTGACCCAACCAGCCCCTTTCGAGGGGCTTTTCTTTGCCCACGTCGAAGGCGTCGTTTCAGCGCCACCGCAACGCCTCTATCACCAAGGACAGCGCTGGCGCGATCTGTCGGCGGTTCGCGTAGTACAGGTGGTAGCCGGGAAAGGTCGGCCACCAGTCCTGCAGCACCGGCACCAGCCGGCCCGCCTCGATATGGGCTTGCATGGTGTCCAGCGGTACGAAGGCGAAGCCCATCCCGTCCAGCGCCGCCTGGAGCATCAGGAAGGTATTGTTGAAGGTGGTCTGGCCGCCTACTCGCACGTTGACCGCCTTGCCATCCTTCTCGAAGTCCCAGGCATACAGGCCGCCATGCGTGGGCAGGCGCAGGTTGATGCAGCGGTGTTCGGTCAGATCATGGGGCGTGCAAGGATGCGGCCTGTCGGCCAAGTACTCCGGCGACGCCGCCACGGCCATGCGCAGGTCGGGGGCGATACGCACGGCAATCATGTCCTTGTCCACGCGATCCCCTATGCGCACGCCGGCATCGAAGCGATGCGCCGCAATGTCGGTGAACGCATAGTCCACGCTGAATTCGAGGTGGACGTCGGGGTAGTCCCGCAGCAGCGGCAGCAAGCGGGGCCAGAGGACGGTGGAGATGGCATGGTCGTGCGCGGTGATGCGCACCGTGCCGGCGGGCTTGTCGCGCGAGGCGCTGAGCGACCCCAGTTCGAGTTCGATCTCGTCCAGGCGGGGCGCCACCGCGTCCAGCAACCTGGCCCCAGCTTCCGTGGTGGACACGCTGCGGGTGGTGCGGGTGAGCAGCCGCACGCCCAGGCGCGCTTCCAGCGCCAGCATCGCGTGGCTCAATGCCGAGCGCGACAGCCCCAGTTGCGCCGCAGCGCGGGTGAAGCTGCGTGCGCGGGCCACCGCCACGAAGGCTTGCAGGTCGTTGAGGTTTTCCTTGGGCATTGGTGAATCTTATTCACTAGAGTATGTCGATTTTACGATCTTCTCAGCCAATGACGAACGCCATAAAGTTTCGTATGAACGACATGCCTGCTGTTCTTGCCCGTTCTCGGGTATTTCGGCATTGGCTCCTCGGCTCCTCGGCTGCTCGCAGTCCAGCCCCATCTCTGAAAGGAACCGCCATGGAACTCAAACGCGCTGGATCTCAGCCTTCCGTCAAAGGACCCGCCGAGTGGTTCACCGGTACGGTCCGAATCGATCCGCTGAACGCGCCACCTGCGCCGGCCCGCGTGTCCTGCGCCGCCGTTACCTTCGAGCCGGGCGCGCGCACGGCCTGGCACACGCACCCGCTGGGACAGACGCTGATCGTCACCGCGGGCTGCGGCTGGACGCAGTGCGAAGGCGAGCCGATCGTCGAAATCCGCGCTGGCGACGTCATCTGGTGCCCGCCGGGCCACCGGCACTGGCACGGCGCTTCGCCGACCACGGCCATGACCCATATCGCGATCCAGGAAGCGCTCGATGGCAAGAATGTCGAGTGGATGGAGCACGTCTCCGACGAGCAATACTTCGCCGGGTCGCCGCGCGGCTAAACCGACCCCGCACACCACCAGGAAGGCCCCCCATGCGCTCTCTTCTCAACATCGCCTTGTGTGCGGCTTTCTTGCACACCGGCCTGACCTTGGCCGCTGAACCTCGGCCCGGCAGCGCGCAGCAGATCACGCGCGCGGGAGAACAGGCCTCGGCCGCCGGGCCGGCCGAGTTCTTCACCGGCCGGGTACGGGTCGATCCCGTCTGGCCGGCCGACAAGAACATCAATGCCTCTGGCGGCCTGGTGACCTTCGAGCCTGGCGCGCGTTCCGCCTGGCACACCCATCCCGCGGGACAGCGCCTGGTTGTGACCTCCGGCGTCGGGCTGACCCAGGAATGGGGCAAGCCCGTGCAGATCATCCGCCCCGGCGATGTGGTCTGGTGCCCCCCAGGTGTCATGCACTGGCATGGCGCGGCTCCCGGCACGGCGATGACGCACCTGGCCGTGACCGGCACGATGGATGGCAAGAACGTCACATGGATGGAGAAAGTCACCGATGAGCAATACAACGCCCGCTAAGCGACACCGCGCGCACCGCTGCGCCGCCGCACTCGCTGTCGCTCTGACGATGGCGACGGCCGGAGCCACTGTTGCGCACGCGCAGGAGACGCAACCAATGACCCCGACCCAAGCCAGCGCGGCCGCAACCCTTACCGCGCGCCAGCAGGCCATCGTGCCTATCGCGGCCTTCGCCGCCGCAGGCGACATAGCCAGGCTCAATGCGGCCCTGAACCAGGGGCTGGACGCCGGCATGACGATCAGCGACGCCCGTGAAATTCTGGTGCAGCTCTACGCCTACGCGGGCTTTCCGCGCAGTCTCAATGCGCTGGGCGAGCTGATGAAGGTGCTCGACGCGCGCAAGCAGCGCGGTATCCAGGACGCGCCCGGCAGCCCGCCCAGCCGTCCCATTCCGAAGGGCGACGCGCTGCTGGCCGCCGGCACGGCAAACCAAACCAAGCTCTCGGGCGGACCTGTCGAGGGGCCGCTGTTCGACTTCGCACCAGCGGCGAATGAATACCTGCGCACCCACCTGTTCGGCGACATCTTCGAGCGAGACAACCTCGACTGGCAAAGCCGCGAGTTGGCCACCGTGGGCATGCTGTCGGCGCTGCCCGGCGCCGAATCGCAACTGCAGGCACACATGCGCATCAGCATGAACGTAGGCCTGACGGCAGCTCAGTTGCGCCAGCTTACCCAGGTGCTGGCGGCGCGCGTGGACGCCGACATGGCGCGTCGCGCCAGCACGGCGCTGGAGCAGCAGCTCGCGGCCACGGCGGGAAAGTGAGCATGTTCCCGTCCAAGACGCCGCGGCTGCTGTGAAGCCATGGGAACCGGACGCCGTGTCGCCATACGCGCCCGATGCCCCCCGCACCAGCGGCGTAGCGCCACGCGCGAACGCAGGCGGCGCCCCGTCGCGCCTCGCCATTCGATACGTTGAGACAGGTCAGGGCCGTCCTCGCCTTGGGCACGCTGAACCAACGGCGACACGTGGATGAGCATGTGTTCTTCCCGGGTCACCGTGAGCACTACTTCGTGTACGAAGCCTGACCCAACCTGCCCCTTTCGAGGGGCTTTTTCTTGGCTCTTTGCGGGGCAGAAGCCGCTGGACGGAGAGCTGCGCCTTCACGTTATGGCGAAGTAGGCGCACAATCACCGCCATGAATCCCAAGGAAGACGAGCACGAGGCGGGCCGACGATACGTCGGTTGCTTCATGGTGCTGCTCGGAGCTGTCGTCGCGGCATTCGGTGCGCGCGACTTCATTGGCTTCGAGCCACTACCGGCGGTAGTCTCGCCGGAGACCATCCTCTTGTTTCTCGATTTTCGGCGCTACTTTGGGGTTTGGCCCGGACTGTTGGGCATCGTGACCGGCGTAGGTTTTCTCGTAATAGGGCTGTTGGTGCTGATGGGGTATGGCGCCAGGTCCTTGTCGATGAACGAGCGACCAGAGCGTCCCTCGCAAACAGACTGACACTCCGACTGACCGCTGACCGCGCGGATTTGCGGTCCTCGCAGTGCTCGCGCCCAGTCCCAAGGCCAGCCATCGCGCTAGGTCCTGACACCTTTTGCCTCCGGCGCACTTAGCGTCGGGCACGGCGCCCAATTTTCTTTCCTTAGCGCAGGAATGCGGGCGCGAGGCAATGCCGTTTCCCGCGAGCGGACCAGCAGATTCAGGGCCATCCTTGCCGCCATGTTCGTCGGCGTCGCCGACACATGCCCAGGCAGCCGAGACCTTCGAGGCTGCAAGCACGGGAAACCGTGCTGGTCGTTTCTTCCTACGGACGCCCCGCGTCCATCCACCCACAAGGGACCTCTCCCTTGTGGATGGGGAGTCCCTTGTTCTTCCCAAGGAGATTCCCATGGACCGTTCCCTCATCAAATCCTTGATGCCTTCGCTCGTCGCAGGCCATGTGCCCCGCAACGTGCGGTCGTTCAAGTACCGCGTGTTCGATGATCAGCCTCAGTCCTCGGCGCTGGGTTTCGCTATCGATCCCAAGCCTTTCGACGGCAAGGTGGTCGCGGCCAACGACGACGCCATCGTCGTCAAGCTCAAGCCCAGCGAGTTCGCGGTGCTCGATCCCAACCTGGTGACCACCGTTCCCAGCGAAGGTGCCAAGGTGCATGTCCAACCGTATGCCCGCCGCCGCTTCGACGGCCTGCGTGCGGACACCCCGGAAGTGATCACCGAGAAGACCGCGGACGGTGTTCCCTACACCATCACCAGGCACGTCCTCGGCTCCGCGCCTGCCAAGCTGCCCATCCCCGAGCCGCAGTGCATGGAACTGGGGCAGCTCATCCAGCAGTTGGAGGAAATGCCGGCTCCCGACGGGTTCCGGCGCATCACCCACATGCTGGTCGATGCGGGTGCCCGCGACTTCACCTGGGTCGATCCGAAGCCGTCCAAGATCATCGAGACACCCCCAGCGATCAGCTTCTCGGTTTCGACCGCGAAGTTCGAGGGCCAGGTGACGATCCTCTACGACCGCGGCGGCGACACCTACGTGGTCGAGCTGCGCCGCGACGGCGAGCTGATCGATCGGCACGACGAGGTGTATTTCGACATGCTCGGTGAAGTGCTGGATCGGCTCATCGACGACGGGCGCTGGCGCCTGATCGACGTGAGCGTGATCGACGCCAAGGCTCCGCGGCGCCGCCAGGCGGTTGCGGCATGACGTGCGAGGCAAACGGCTGACTCCGCAGCCTACCGGCGACTTGCCCCATAGGCCTTTCATCCGTTCGGGTGGAGGGCCTTTTTTTCAGGAGATGAACCATGTCACTTCGATTCAAAGGCTCCGACCTGCGCCCCGTGCTGGCCGAGGCCGTTGCCAACCAATGCCGCGTCGTCCTCGCCAAGGACCAGGGCGTGTACTTCCTCGCCGAGAAGGGAGAACGCCGTCCCGATGGCCGCGCGAAGCTGCTGGCCTATGCCGTCGGCTGCAACCCGGATACCGACCCGTTTGACGACTGGTGGGAGCTGGCGCGCGCCGAGCTGGGTGGCGACGACTTCGGCGAGTTCTTCGACCCGAAGGAAGGCGTCTTCGCACGCATCCTGCACGGCACGGACGACCTGATGCTGTCTGCCACCACGACGCACCTGTCGCTGGAGGTGGTGCCATCGGTGTAGCGCGACGACTACCACCATCCCCTCACGGCCCCCTTCCTGGGGGCTTCCTTTTTTCCGCACTGCGGCCTTCGCCGCGTGCGTGCTCGTCTCCGGCCGCCATGGCCCGCCGCGTCGGCCCGCCCGCCGACCTACCCACGGAGACGACCGCATGCACGACCCGTTCAAGATCACCCAACCGACCTGCATCAGCTTCTCGGGCGGACGCACCAGCGCCTACATGCTCTGGCGCGTGTTGCAGGCCAATGGCGGCCTGCCTGCCGACACCGTGGTCTGCTTCGCCAACACCGGCAAGGAGGTAGAAGCGACCCTGCGCTTTGTGCGCAACTGCGCCGCGCACTGGCAGGTGCCGATACGCTGGCTGGAATACCTGCCCACGGAGCCAGGCTTCACGCTGGTGGACTTCGATCAGGCCAGCCGCCAGGGCGAGCCGTTCGAGGCGCTGATCCGCAAGCGCCAGTACCTGCCCAATCCCGTCGCGCGCGGCTGCACGACCAGCCTCAAGATCCGCCCGATGCACCGCTACCTGCGGCATCTGGGGTGGACCGACTGGGACCAGATGATTGGCATCCGCGCCGACGAGCAGCGCCGCGTCGCCAAGATTCGCGCACGCGGCCATTCCACCGAATCGACCCACGAGACGATGTGCATGCCGCTGGCGGATGCCGGCGTCACCGTGCGCGACGTGGGCGCCTTCTGGCAGGCGCAAGCGTTCGACCTCGACCTGCTGACGGTGAACGGGCGCACGCTCGAAGGCAACTGCGACCTGTGTTTCCTCAAACCGCGCGGGCAGCGCCTGGCCCTCATCAAGGCCCGGCCCGAGGCCGCCGTGTGGTGGATTCGCATGGAATCGCTGAACCTGGCGAGCAAACCCAGCGGTGCCCGGTTCCGCGCCGATGGCCCCAGCTACGCCGAGCTGGCACGCTTCGCCGCCGACCAGGGCGATCTGTTCGACGCCGCCGAGGAATCGATCGCCTGCTTCTGCGGCGATTGACGGCCATGGACGGGCAATCGCCCTCCCCATCGCTGCGACTACTTCCGGTGTCCTTGCGCCGTGCCAATGCCTTCGTGCAGGAGCACCACCGCCACCACCGGCCAGTTCAGGGCGCGAAGTTCGCCTTGGCCGTTGCGCTGTCCGGCAACGATGCCATCTGCGGTGTGGCCATCGTCGGCCGCCCGGTCGCCCGCCACCTGGATGACGGCTGGACGCTCGAAGTCACCCGCGTCTGCACCGATGGCGCACCGAACGCCTGCAGCAAGCTATACGGTGCAGCGTGGAAGGCGGCCAAGGCCTTGGGCTACACACGCCTGATCACCTACACCTTGCCCGAGGAAGGCGGTGCCAGCCTGCGCGCCGCCGGTTGGCGGCTGCTCGGTATGCGCGGCGGCGGCGCCTGGAACCGCCCCAGCCGTCCCCGAGCCGGCACCCCCGACCACCTGCGCGGCCGCAAGTGCCTGTGGCAGGCGCCAGGCGGCGCGGACAAAGGGAAACACCCGGATGCCGATTGATTGCTGCCGCGCGCGCGAGGCCCGGCCATGCTGACCCCATGCCTGCTGACGTTGTCAGCGACATGCCAGGCAACCATCGGTCTTCGAGGTTGCCGCGCAGTTCCCACTGCGTGACCGAGCCAGCTCGCACCGCATCCATCCGCGAGCGGCCACCAGTCTCTGGTGGCGGATGCTTTCGCCTTATCAACCCATCGCGGGGTTACGCACCTTTCCCCGCATGCGTGGGCCGGTGTGTCTCCGCTTCATCCCTATGGAGATTCACCATGAACACCACGTCCAACGAGAAATCGTATTTCGACCTCCACACCTCGGGCATCGGCTACATCCAGCGCGTCCGCGAGGTTCCCGTCCGGGGCGGCCGCCGTGCGCAGCCCTTCCTGGCATGCACCATCGCCGCGCTGGTCGGTTCTGCCAAGGACCCCGGCTACCGCTACTTCGACGTCAAGGTGTCCGGTGCGGATGCCAAGAAGCTGGTCGAGCGCTACATCGGCGTTGACGATCCCAAGCAGCGCCCGCTGGTGCGCTTCCGCCTCGGAGACCTCTGGGGCGATGCGTACATCCGCGACAAGGGTGAGCACAAGGGCGAGGCCGGCGCGACGCTCAAGGCACGGCTGCTCAAGGCCGAGCCGCTTGACCGGGCCGAACTGGCCTCGATCAAGCAGCACGAGCTGATCACCCGCGGCATCGGCTACCTCAGCCGTCCGAAGGACGTCTCCCCCAAGGATGGCGATCCGTTCCTGTCGTGCTGCGTCGCGGCGCTGGCCGGACCTGTCGGTGAACCGGAATATCGGTACTTCGACACCATCGTCGCCACCCCTGAAGCCGAGCACCTGGTTCGCCGGTGCGTGCAGGCCATCGAAGGGGACCGCAAGGTGCTGATCGCCTTCCGTCTGAACGACATGAAGATCGATCCGTACATCCGCACCAAGGGCGAGCGCGCCGGGGAACCGGGAGCAAGCCTCGAAGCGACGCTCGTCCACATCGGTCTGATCAAGATCGACGGCACCCAGGTCTATCCGACGAGCCAGGCGCAAGCCGAGGCGCCGCAAGCCGAGGACGCACCCGCGCCCGAAGCCGAGGTTGCCGCCGACACCGCTGCCGACCAGCCCGTCGAGCCCGCCGAGCGCGAGCCCGCAGGTGAAGTCGAGGAGCAGGAGCCGGCATTGGCTGCTTCGTTCTGATCCGGCATGGCCCCTCACGGGGCCTTGCCTTTTTCCTATTTCCCAAGGAGAACCATCATGGCAGCCACATCGGCACCCGAGAGATCAGTCCTGCCCATCGTCGTCCCGGGCCAGCTCACGTTGCGGACCATCCGCGGCAAGAACGGCCCGTTCACGGTCGGTCGCCTGACCACTCCCATCGGCGAGTTCGCCGTCAAGGACGCGGAACTGGAGCAATACCCCGAAGGCAAGTACGAGGGGGAATTCGTCATCCGCTACATCTTCGCCAAGTCCTATCCGGTCGCAGGTGGCGCGCGGTTTGAAGTCCGTGCCAGCCTGGACGGGATGACGCTCAACGAAACCGACAAACTGAGCCGTGACGAGGCCCGCAGCTTCGCCACGCAGGAAGTCGATCCGCTCGATGAAGAACTGGGGGCGCAGCCAGCGGCAACGCCGGCCAAGCCTTCCAAGGCATCCAGGCCCGCCAAGCCCGCCCCCGTGCAGGCATCCGCGGACCCGCTGGTCGATACCACGCCTTTCGGAGTGGATGCGCCGACGTCCGCGGCGGCGGCTGCCACCGGCAGCGCCGAAGACGACGACGCCGCGCTGTTCGGCATCCTGTGGCCGCTGGGCGAGTCCGTAAAACTGGATTCGACCATCGACCATCGACCGTCGCGCCTTGCGTGCGCAGATCGCCCGCCTGGGCGAAATGGGCTACGCGCTGGACTTCAAGACGCAGGAGTGGAGCCAACTGCAACCTGCGTGATCGCAGACGCCGCATCCGCGGTGCTCTTCATCCACCCGCCGGGGTCCTTTCCCCACGCGGGAGAGGCCTCGGCTTTTTTTGGAGGTCTTCGTCATGTCCACCATCGCTTGCGATACCCCCCGTTCCACGCTGGACGAATCCGCATGGCAGGCTGTCTGCAAGACGGCCGCCGACCACGCCCAGCGTGGTTGCGGCCTGTCCTGGGAGCACTGGGTCACGCTTTTCAGTTCCGAGATCGACGCGCAAGTCAGTCGGTTGCCCGAAAGCCAGCGCGCTCATGCCCTGGAAATCGCCGCCCAGGAATGGGACTACGCAACACCTGCCGAAAGGCAGGAAACGCAGGAGTGGCTCGCCGAAGAGGGCTGCTGCTCGCACGGAATCACCCTCGGCTGTTGCCCAGCCGGTTGCGGTTCCTAGTCCGCACTGAGTTCCATCGCCGCACACGCGGCATTCCATCACCCGCCGGGGGTCTTCCCCACGGGGAGGCCTCCGGCTCCACTTTCCAGGAGGCCTCTCATGGGCTGGTACTTCTCTTCCCAAGCGCGATCTGAACTGATCGCGGAACTGGTCGCACCCCAGGAGACCGAGCGCGTCAGCGCGAAGGTCATCGCCCACACCCTGCGCGGCAACGTGCTGTGGTCCGTGGTCGAAATGACCGCCAAGGTCGAAGGCGTGCATCGTGATCTCTCGCCGGGTCAGTCCCTGCGCTACATCCGATGCGATCTGCTCGAATGCAGCGGCGGCCAGTGGGGCTACAAGCCGCTGGACGAATCCATGCACCCGTACCACTACTCGTGCCCGCTGTCCTATCTGGATCTCGCACCGGAGCAGTCTGCAGCCTGGCGTGCAGGCGTTCGCACCTACCACGCACATCGGCATCTGAACCCGGCATCCGCCGAGGCCTGAATCTCTTCCTCCCACCCGCCAGGGCAGCACTTGCCCATGCGGGCGGTGCTGTTCCAGCTCATCCAAGGACACCACCATGAGCCAGCACTACTTCGAGACCCATCACAAGGGATTTCCCATCACCGTCATGCTCGGCTGGGATCGGCCGCTGCGCTATTTCTTCATGACGATCCGCAAGCCTGCCGAGCTGATCGACAGCGCCATGAAGGTCGAGGACGAGGATTTCCTGTACAGCAACCTGCACGAGGAAGACCCGTTCGGCCACGGCCTGGACTACTACCGTGCGGTCCTGGGCCATTTCCACATCGACGTGCCGAGCAGCATGTTCACCGAGGTCCAGAAGGACTACGCGGGGAACGTCGGCAATCGCGTCGTCAAGCATGAGGCCGATGGTTCGTTCACCGAACTGGAAGCCTGACGTCACCTGCGACGCAGCCGAGGCATTCGCCCTGGCGCTGCGCGTTTTCATCCCTAACGGGGCATTCACTGCCCCTGCGGGCGGTGCGCCCCTCACATCGAGGAAACCACCATGCCTGCCATTTCACCCGACCAGCCCCTGTACCGCATCGACGAATGCAGCGATCTCATGGCCGATGCCTGCGTTTGCGGGGACCAGGGCGACTTGATCTTTCTCTCGGTCTGGGCGCGCGACACCGCCATCCAGCAGTTCATCGGGCGGCTCACCCTGGGCCGCAGCGAGGACGGCCTGGATCAGTTCCACGTCGTCACCGACCAGGGCGGTTCGCTGCCTGTGTTCGTCGGCTCGGTCGAGCGCCTTGAAAAGCGCCTGACCCGCAGCTATCGCCGCACGCTGTTCGGCTCGATGGTCAATCTCTGGCTGTTCGACCGGCGCTGCATCCGGCCCGACAAGAGTTCGGCCAGCGCCTTGGCGCTGCTGCCGCGCTCCGCGGCCGATCCCACGTCACGCCTGTGGCACCTGGTCAAGGACACGTGCCCGCTGCCGCTGCTGGACCACTGGCGATCGCCAGTCCTGGCGCTGCTGCGCGAGCGCGAAATGCTGTGCTCCCTGCGCATGGCCCTCGGGCCGCTGCAAGGGTTCCGGCTCGCCATCGACGTGCCCGCGCTCACCGACGCGCTGGGCGACCTCATCCGCCAGGGCGTGCTCACCGCCTATCCCTATCCGGCCAGGATTTGGACGCCGGAAGTGGAATCGGTTTGACCCACCGCGGAGGCATGCCTTGGCGTGCTTCCGTCCTTCATCCCCGCCAGACAGGAGACTTCCCATGGCACTCATGTTCCCCAGGCTCGCTCGGAATTTCGCCAAGAACGGGTACTACCCGACCGACGAAGCCACCCTCGAAAGAACCCTCAGCGCGCTCGCGCCCAGCGATGGGCCCATGTGCATTTGTGATCCCTGCGCTGGCGAAGGCGTTGCCATCGCCGAAGCCGCCCATGCCCTCGGGCCTGAGCTGACCAGCGCCTATGCCGTCGAGTTCGATCAGGAGCGGGCCACCCACGCCCGGCTGCTGGTCGATCACTGCATCCACGGTGACCTGATGGACACCATGATCTCGCGGCAGGCCTTCGGCCTCCTGTGGCTCAACCCGCCCTATGGCGATCTCGCAAGGGACACCAGCGGCAACCTGGGCTATGAAGGCAAGGGCCGCGCCCGTCTGGAAAAGCTGTTCTACCAGCGCACGCTGCCCCTGTTGCAGTACGGCGGCATCCTGGTCTTCATCCTGCCGTCCTACGTGCTGGATCAGGAGATGGTCGGCTGGCTGACACGCCATTTCGCGGACCTGACCGTGTTCCAAGCGGTGGACAAGCAGTTCAAGCAAGTCGTGGTGTTCGGGCGTCGTGTCCGGCAGCGCGACCAGACGGGCGATGACGTGAAAGCGTCGCGCGCCCGGCTGCTGCAAATCGGCTTGGCCGAGTTGGAGCCAGACGAACTGCCGCCCGAATGGACGCTGCTGCCGTATGTGGTCCCCACGGCCCAGGCCGAGCCGGAGCATTTCTACCGGATCAGCATGGAGCCGGATCAGTTCGCCGACGAAGTGCGGCGCCTCAAAGGCCTGTGGCCCGCGTTCGAGACCCATCTGGGCGCGACCCAGCAGACCTTGCGTGCTCCGGCACGCGCCTTGTCCCAGTGGCACCTGGCACTGGCCCTCGCGGCCGGCGCGATCTCCGGTGTCGTGCAGTCACCCACCGGCCGCACCCTGGCCGTCAAGGGCGACACGTTCAAGCAGAAGTCTTCCGTCGTGGAATACCGCGAGCGCGACGACGGCTCTTTGGCCGAGACCCGAATCCTGACGGACAAGTTCGTGCCGGTGATTCGTGCCTGGGACCTCACACCCAGCTCTTCCACGCTGGGACAGGTTCTCACCATCCACTGACCTCGAAGGCGGCCTGCCGCCTGCTCTTCATCACCTGCAAGGAGTATCCCCATGCTGTCCATCTTCCAGGGGCGCAAGCCCCAGGTTCCACCGCTCTTCGCACTGGGCACGCTCAAGCTGAGCGAGAAGGTGCATTGGCTGGCAAGCAAAAGCCTCATCGACCCTTTGCCCTACGTGCAGCGCCATGTGCGCGGCGACTGGGGCGAGGCCAGTGAGGCCGAGTGCCAGATGAACGACGTCGCGCTGGAACAAGGGGCACCCATGACTTCGCGTTTCAAGATCACCCCGAGGCTGTTCCTGCTCGTCATCACCAGTGACGACCAGCGCACCACGGTCGTGCAACTGCCGGAAGAAAAGTCTTGATCTGACGGTTGCAAATCACCTATCCATTCACCCTGTCGGGAACGATTCCCGATCGGGAGATCGCTCCCGCCAATAGAGCAGGAGCATCTCCATGGCTACCGTCCATCCCAACGGCTACCGCCGCACTCTGCTGTTTCCTATCGGGGCACTGGTCTTCAGCGAAGGCGTCGATCGCCTGATGCGCGAAGGCCGCCTCGATCCCATGCCGTACTTCCAGCGCCATACCCGTGGCGACTGGGGCGAAGTCGCCGACTACGAATGGCAAGCCAACAACACTGCCCTGATAGCTGGCGAGCGGCTCGAATCCATGTACTTGGTCCATCGGGAACTGCGCATCTGCGTGGTCACCGAAGCCGACAGCAGTGCTACGCACATCCTGCTGACGACCGAACGCTAGTCCGGCGTCTTTTCTTCAACCCACCGGGGTACTTCGCCCCGATGGGGCGAGGTGCCTCTTTTTCTGAAGGAGCCATCTCCATGTCCATGCCTGCACAGCACGCTTTTCCCAGGTTCAACCCCGGCCAGGTCGTCATGACCTCGGGCGTCGCCAGCCTGGTTCAACAAGGCCAGCTCAATCCCCGACCGTACCTGTTGCGACATCTGTCCGCCGACTGGGGCGACCTCGACGACAGCGACCGGCGCCAGAACGACGCCGCGCTGAAGTCGGGAGAGGACCGCCTGTTTTCGTCCTACGAGGTCGGCCCGAGCCTGAAGGTCTGGGTCATCACCGAATGGGATCGCAGCGTCACCACGGTGCTGCTGCCCAGCGAGTACTGATCGTCGTCATCACCGGCCAGATCCCGAATCCGGCCGGTCTTTCCTTCCTACCCCTGGGGCATGTCACCGCCCTTTGGGGAGTGGTGCATGCCCCGTTCTTCTTTTCGGAGCATCACCATGAACGCACAAGTCATCGACGCGGCGCCGGCCGCTGATACCTCGTCCCCGATGGACGACCTGCTCGAACAGGAACCGTCCGAGCTATCCATGAGCCTTCAGGACTTCGTTTCCGAGTTCGGAGACGAGCTGCTGGAATCCCTCAACCGGGCGAACCCGCCCGTCTATAGCGGCACGCCGCGCCCGCACCGGCAACTGGTGCTGGCCGGGCTGAAGCGCCAGTTGTTCCCCGCCCAGGCCGAGGTCGTGCATGCGGCCTCGGAACTGCTCGTCAACCAAGGCGAGCGGGCCGTCTTCGTCAACGGCGAGATGGGCACCGGAAAGACCACGATCGGCATTGCGCTGGCCGCGGTCCTGCATGCCGAGGGCTATCGCCGCACGCTCGTCCTGAGCCCGCCGCACCTCGTTTACAAGTGGCGCCGGGAAATCCTCGAAACCGTCGCGGGCGCAACGGTCTGGGTGCTCAATGGCCCGGATACTCTGCTCAAGCTCATCAAGTTGCGCGAGCAGCTTGGTGTGCCTTCGCCGGCGCAGGAGTTTTTCGTCCTCGGTCGTGTCCGTATGAGGATGGGGTTCCACTGGAAACCCGCCTTCGCGCGCAAGCACACCCGTCACGGCGACGTGGGGGCCTGCCCGCACTGCGGGGAGGTCGTCACCAACCTCGACGGCGAGCCGATCACCGCTCAGGAGCTGGAGGCGGAAGAGTTCCGCCGCAAGTGCAATGGCTGCGGCGGCGCGCTGTGGACGCTGATGCGTCCGCGGTCACTGTCCGGCAGCGACCAGTCCTCGGCCGTGCTTCGTGCCCTGAAGCGTATTCCCACCATCGGCGAAGCCACCGCGCAGAAGCTGATGAAGACCTTCGGGGACAGCTTCCTGGCCTCGATGCTCGGCGACAACCTGCACAACTTCATCAACCTGATGGACGCGAGCGGGAAGCTGGTCTTCTCTGACCGTCAGGCGCACCGAATGGAACGGTCCATGGCGAACATGGAATTCGGCTTCGGTGAAGGCGGCTACCAACCCAGCGAATATGTGAAGCGGTATCTGCCGCGCAGCACGTTCGACTTGCTCATCGCAGACGAAGCCCACGAGTACAAGACGGGCGGTTCGGCGCAAGGCCAGGCCATGGGCGTCATCGCGTCCAAGGTCCGCAAGACGGTCTCGCTCACCGGCACGCTGATGGGCGGCTACGCCGACGATCTTTTCCACTTGCTGTTCCGCGCGCTTCCGGGCCGCATGATCGAGGACGGCTACATCCCAGGCCGCAACGGCAGCATGAACGCAGCCGCCATGGCCTTTATGAGGGATCACGGCGTCCTCAAGGACATCTACTCCGAGTCCGACGGTCCGGCGCACAAGACGGCCAAGGGCAGCAAGGTCACGGTCAGAACGGTCAAGGCCCCCGGCTTCGGCCCCAAGGGCGTGCTGCGGTGCATCCTGCCGTACACCATCTTCCTGAAGCTGCGAGACATCGGCGGTGTTCTGCCGCCGTATGAGGAGGAGTTCCGGGACGTGGCGATGAGCGCCGAGCAAGGCGAGGCGTATCAGAAGCTGGCTTCCAGCCTCACGCAACAGCTCAAGGAGGCCCTGCGCAAGCGGGACACCACCTTGCTGGGCGTGGTCCTCAACACGCTGCTGGCGTGGCCCGACTGCTGCTTCAGGGCAGAGACGGTCCGCCATCCGCGCACGCGCGAGGTACTGGCATTCACCCCGGCCCAGTTCAACGACCTGGAGGTGATGCCCAAGGAGCGCGAGCTGATCGACATCTGCCGCCAGGAGAAGGAAGCGGGTCGCAAGACCCTGGTGTATTCGGTCTATACCGGCACGCGGGACACCACGAGCCGGCTGAAGATGCTGCTGGAGCAGGAAGGTTTTCGGGTGGCGGTACTGCGCGCGAGCGTGGATGCCAGCCAGCGCGAGGACTGGATTGCCGAGCAGATCGACCGGGGCATCGACGTGCTCATCACGAACCCCGAACTCGTCAAGACGGGGTTGGACCTGCTCGAATTTCCGACGATTGTTTTCCTGCAATCGGGGTGGAACGTGTACACGCTGCAGCAGGCCGCGCGCCGCTCGTGGCGCATCGGCCAGAAGCTCGCCGTGAAGGTGATCTACCTGGGATACGCCGCCTCTTCGCAGATGGCGTGCCTCGCGCTGATGGCCAAGAAGATCCTCGTGTCCCAAAGCACGTCCGGCGATGTACCCGAATCCGGGCTGGATGTGCTCAACCAGGACGGTGATTCCGTCGAGGTCGCACTGGCCCGGCAACTGGTCGCCGCCTGATCCCCACGCCAACGCCGGCCTCGCGCCGCCGGCTTTCCGTTGTTCCCACCTTGTAGCCACGCCCACGGTCTCCGTGGACGTGGCTGCGCTTTTTTCATCCCAAGGAGATTTTCATGAACGCTACTACCCAAGCCACGCCCGAAACCGTCAATGCGCGCTTGACGCTGGACGTGACCTATCTGCTCAACAGCGAGGCCGCGCCGGAATTGCTGGCACGGCTGGAACGCATGTGCGAACTCGCCATCGGCGAGGGTCTTCTGACTGGCGAAACCGCCGCCGAAGTGGACACCTGGTCGATCGATGTGTCCGAGGTGCCTTCGGCGGCCGATCGCGAAACGCTGGAAACCGAGATCGCCGCCTTCATGCAACAGCGCATCGAGGACGGCAACCTCAGCGCCGAGGACATTCCCGTGCGCCTGGCGCGCTATGGCCTGATGGCCCCCGAGGCATTCGCCGACGAGATGCGCGAGCGCATGGGCATGGACGACGACGCCCCCACGGGCCGAGCCGTCATCCCCTCGACCGAACCTGCCGACGGCAGCGAGATCGAGATGCAAGTCGCGGTCGCCTGCATCGGAGGCTCCGGCAGCCCCGGCGAGATCAAGGTCATCTGCTACGACACCAGCGACACCGAAGAGTATTCGGCGGCGGTGGCGAACCGGCCGCTCGGCGAGAACGGGCAGTTCGTCCGCTGCTGGTCGCACACCCAACTGGCACAGGTCGATCCCGGCCTGAAGCTGGCTCGGGATTGATCGAGCGAAGCCCGATGCGTTTTCACTGGCCCCTTCGGGGGCCTTTTTCTTTGGAGCGAGGCTGCCGGGAAATCGGGCGCTGCCTGGTTCGCATTGTTTGCTGCCGCTCGTGGCCCGAGCGGCGATGGTGAGGGCTCGATGTTTCAGGACGACGCGCCATGTGCCCCTCTCCACCCTGGTTTCACCATCCCGAACGCCGCCTGCTGGCGGGTTTTCTCGGCCTGCTTTGGTCGGTGCTGGCTGGCGGTTGCGCGACGACGAGCGCGCCGGTCGCGCCCGACACCATCGAGGAAGTCTCGGCCGCGCCCGTACCCGAGGCGCCCGAGTACATCCCCGTCGTGCGCTACGGCCGCTACACCCTCGTGGAACTGGCACCGACGGCAGCGCAGCGCGACCTGCTGTTGCAGACCATCGACGTGTCGATGCCCGAGGATGCCCGCGCCACGGTCGGCGACGGGCTACGGCATGTGCTCAAGCGCAGCGGTTACGGCTTATGCCAGACGGCGCACGCGGTGATCGAGCTGTACGCACTGCCGCTGCCGGCGGCGCACCTGCACCTCGGCCCCATGACCCTGCGCGATGCGCTGCTCACCCTGGCTGGTCCGGCCTGGGAACTGCACGCGGATGACCGCGCGCGGCAAGTCTGCTTCGAGCGGCCCGGCTACAGCATGACCGCCGACAACGTACCCGCGCCGCCCGCCGCCGAGGCGGTGCAGACGTTCCCGCTGGCGCCCGCGGCATCGGGAGGCCAGCCATGAACGCCCCGCAGCCCGCCCATCGTTCAACGGCCGCCGTGGTGGTGCAGAGCCTGATGTGGCTCTGGCTGATCGGCCTGAGTGTCCTCGTCGCCCTCGGCTACCAGGCGATGAACGACCAGACCGACCAGGAGCGCCTCGATTCCCGCCTGCAACGCCTCGAAGCGCAGGCGACAGGCCTGGCCGAGAACATCGAGGCCATCCAGCAGCGTCCGGCCATCGCCACGGCGGCGGACCTCAAGGACACCCGCCAAATCCTGGAAGCACGCGCGGCCCAGGTCGAGAAATCGCTGAGCGCCTATGCCGCTGCCGACGATCTTCAGGCACTGCGCGCCGAAGTCGAGCAAGTCAAGGCGCGGCAGACCGCTGCGCGCGCCGCTGCACCCGACCAGCCGCGCACCATGAACAAGCCCACCGCCAAGCCCGAACCGCCGCCGCTCCCGTTCCGCATCGTCGGTGCCGAATTGCGTGCCGGCGAGCGCAGCGTGTCCGTCGCGCCGAGCAATGGCGACTTCACGCCCGACCAGCTTCAGGTGCTGCTACCCGGCGATGCGGTCGGCCCGTGGCGCTTGCAGGCCGTCGAGGGCAACACCGCGGTGTTCCAGGCCGGCGACCAGACCCGCCGCGTAGCGATTCCCTGACCGGAGCAGATTGCATGAAGCCATCGATCATCCTTTCCGCGCTCCTGCTGGCGTCCACCCAGTGGCCCGTCTGGGCGCAGCAGCCGCCTGCGGCTCCCGCCCGCAATGCGCAGAGCCAGGAGCTCCCGCTGGCCGCTCGCGTTCTGGACGACCGGGTGGCGAGCGACTGGGGCCTGCAACCGCAGGAGTGGGTGCGCTACCGCGAACTGATGGACGGGCCGCTGGGAATTTACTCGCCCAACCTGGACCCGTTGTCGGCCCTGGGCATCGAAGCCCGCACCGACGAGGAACGGCGCCGCTACGCCGAGCTGCAGGTGCAGGTCGAAGCGCGCCGCGTGGAGAAGCTGCTCGCCTACCAGAGGGCCTACGACGAGGCCTGGCAGCGCCTGAACCCCGGCATGCAGCGGGTGAACTTGCCCGACGACAAGCCTCTCGCCGGAGCCACGCGCGGCTCCGGCCGCACGGCGGTGTTCGTCAAGGACGGCTGCGCGGCCTGCGGGCAGCTCGTGCAGCGCCTGCAAACATCGGGGGCCGAGTTCGACCTGTACATGGTCGGCAGCCGCCAGGACGACGCGCGCATCCGCGACTGGGCCAAGCGCTCGAACGTCGATCCGGCGCGCGTGCGCAGCGGCAGCATCACGCTCAACCACGACCGCGGCCGCTGGCTGTCGCTGGGCCTGCCCGGCGACCTTCCGGCCGTCGTGCGCGAGGTGAACGGCCAATGGCAGCGCCAGCCGTAGTCGCCACCTCTGTTTCGCAGTTCCTGCGCGCGCTGGTGCTCGCCGTTGGCTTGTGCGCCTGCGCCGCCCAGGCCCAGGAGGTTCCGCCACCGGCCTACCAGCTCGCCGCGCAGCGCGCGGGCATCCCCTCGACGGTGCTCTACGCCGTGGCCTTGCAGGAGAGCGGCATCCGCCGCAACGGGCGCATCGTCCCGTGGCCGTGGTCGCTCAATGTCGCCGGCCAGTCGCGCCGCTATGCGACCAGTGCCGATGCCTGCGCGGGCTTGCAGCGGGCGATGCGCTCCACGCCCCACACGCGCATTGACGCGGGCCTGGGCCAGATCAACCTCGGCTACCACCAGCAGCGCTACGCCAGCGCCTGCGACTTGCTCGACCCGTACCGGAACCTTGCCATCGCCGCCGAGATCCTGCGCGAGCAGCACACCCCCGGCGAGGACTGGTTGCTGGCGATTGGCCGCTACCACCGTCCTGCCGGGGGCGAGCCTGCCGCCCGCTACCGGCGCAGCGTATCCCGCCACCTTGCCCGCGTGCAGGGCGCGCGCCCAACCGCCGCGGTCCTCGCCGCGCGTCAGGAGACATCCCCATGACGACATCCCATCTGGCCTTGCGGGGCCTGCTCGTACTGCTGGCGGGTCTGCCGCTGGTCTCGCTTGCCGGCGAGCCGCTGATCGTGGTCGAAGACCGCGGCGGCGCGTCGGCGCTGCCGTACTACGAAGCCCTGAACCTCCAGCCGCGCGCCAACGCGCCGGCCCGGCCGCCGATCCCGACGCCCCAGGTTCCCGCCACGCCGGCGGACGAGGCCGCGATGCTGCCGGTGCGCAGCGCCAAGCTCACGCCCGGCACCGTCGCGCGGCGGGTCATCGAGGCCCCGGGCTTGCGGCCCTTCGTGGTCGTGGGCGACGACGAGGCGTCCCGGGCCTGGCTGCGCCGCCAGGCGGCCGCGCTGCGCGAGCGCGGCGCGGTCGGCCTGGTGGTCAACGTCGAGACCGTGCAGGGCCTGGTGAGGCTGCGCGCCCTGGTGCCCGGTGTGCCGCTCGCGCCCGTGTCCGGCGACGACCTGGTCGAGCGTCTGGGCCTGCGGCACTACCCGGCGCTGATCACGGCCACCGGCATCGAGCAATGAAGCCATGTCGGGGAAACAGCCGGTCGAGGTTCTGCTGCGCCCAGCGGTGGAGCTATACACCGTCGCAGCGTGTGCAGGCGCCGCGTTCCTGTGCCTGGTGGCCCCATGGTCGCTCGCGCTGAGCCCGTCCATGGGCGTCGGCAGCGCGCTGGCGTTCGGCGCCTACGGCGCCATCCGCTACCGCGATGCCCGTGTGATCCTGCGCTACCGGCGCAACATCCGCCGCCTGCCTCGGTACGTGATGACCAGCAAGGACGTGCCGGTCAGCCAGCAGCGGTTGTTCGTGGGGCGCGGGTTCCTGTGGGAGCAGAAGCACACCCATAGGCTGATGCAGACGTACCGGCCTGAATTCCGCCGCTACGTCGAGCCGACACCCGCGTACCGGCTGGCGCGAAGGCTGGAAGAACGGCTGGAGTTCGCGCCGTTCCCACTGTCCCGGCTGCCCGCGCTCACCGGCTGGGACGTGCCTTTCAACCCGGTGCGGCCGCTGCCGCCTGTGGGTGGCCTGCCGCGCCTGCACGGCATCGAACCCGAGGAGGTGGACGTCAGCCTGCCGCTCGGCGAGCGCGTCGGCCACTCCCTGGTGCTGGGCACCACGCGCGTCGGCAAGACGCGGCTGGCCGAACTGTTCGTGACCCAGGACATTCGGCGCGTGAACGCCGCGGGCGAGCACGAGGTCGTGATCGTCATCGACCCGAAGGGCGATGCCGATCTCCTGAAGCGGATGTACGTCGAGGCCAAGCGCGCGGGCCGCGAAGGCGAGTTCTATGTTTTCCATTTGGGCTGGCCAGACATTTCCGCGCGCTACAACGCCGTGGGCCGCTTCGGCCGCATCAGCGAGGTGGCCACCCGCGTCGCGGGGCAGCTCTCCGGCGAAGGCAACAGCGCGGCGTTCCGCGAGTTCGCCTGGCGCTTCGTCAACATCATCGCGCGCGCGTTGGTGGAGTTGGGGCAGCGCCCGGACTACATGCTGATCCAGCGGCACGTCATCAACATCGACGCGCTGTTCATCGAGTACGCCCAGCACTACTTCGCCAAGACAGAGCCCAAGGCCTGGGAGGTGATCGTCCAGATCGAGGCCAAGCTCAACGAGAAGAACATCCCGCGCAACATGATCGGGCGCGAGAAGCGTGTGGTGGCGCTGGAGCAGTACCTCTCGCAGGCACGCAACTACGACCCGGTGCTGGACGGCCTGCGCTCGGCCGTCCGCTACGACAAGACCTATTTCGACAAGATCGTCGCATCGCTGCTGCCGCTGCTGGAGAAGCTCACCAGCGGCAAGATCGCGCAGCTCCTGGCCCCGAACTACTCCGACCTGGCCGACCCGCGCCCAATCTTCGACTGGATGCAGATCATCCGTAAGAGGGCCATCGTCTATGTGGGCCTGGATGCGCTATCCGACGCCGAGGTCGCCGCAGCGGTCGGCAACTCGATGTTCAGCGATCTCGTGTCGGTCGCCGGGCACATCTACAAGCACGGGATCGACGATGGCCTGCCGGGCGCATCGGCCGGTGCGCGCGTGCCGATCAATGTCCACGCCGACGAATTCAACGAGTTGATGGGCGACGAGTTCATCCCGCTCATCAACAAGGGCGGCGGTGCCGGCCTGCAAGTCACCGCCTACACGCAGACCCTCTCGGACATCGAAGCCCGCATCGGCAACCGCGCCAAGGCCGGTCAGGTCATCGGCAACTTCAACAACCTGTTCATGCTGCGTGTGCGCGAGACCGCGACCGCTGAACTGCTGACCCGGCAACTGCCGAAGGTCGAGGTCTATACCACCACCATCGTGAGCGGTGCGACCGACAGCTCGGACATTCGCGGGGCGACCGATTTCACGTCGAACACCCAGGACCGCATCAGCATGTCCAGCGTGCCGATGATCGAGCCGTCGCATGTCGTCGGCCTGCCCAAGGGCCAGTGCTTCGCGCTGCTGCAGGGAGGCCAGCTTTGGAAAGTGCGCATGCCGTTGCCGGCGCCGGACCCGGACGAAGTGATGCCGGCGGACTTGCAGCAACTGGCTGGGTACATGCGCCAGAGCTACAGCGAAGCCACGCAGTGGTGGGAGTTCACCAGCTCCCCGGCCTTGCAGGACACCGGCCTGCCCGACGACCTGCTGGATGACGCCGCTGCGGCCGAACCTTCCGCAGTGGCCACCACCACCGGCGATGGTTCCGGCAACGAGGCCTCGCCATGAAGGACGCCGCCTCGACGGCGCAGCGGGAGCAGAACCAGCGCCAGGGTCTGATCGTCGGCACCATCACCTTGCCGTTCCGGCTGCTCGGGGTACTGATCGGCTCGCTGCTGTTCTCGATCGTCGTGGAGTGCGTCGGCATGCACCTGTTCTGGAAGGACCAGGGCTGGCGGCACTCGCAGCAGATGTTGCAGTACGAACTGGGGCACCTGTCCAGCCACTTCACGCGCAGCGTGGTCGTGCAGGAGCCGGGGCGCACGGCGCACGAGCTGGTGGATACCGGCTACGAATGGGTGTTCGTGCGTTCCGGGCTGCTGGAGCGCATGAGCCAGACCGCCGAACGCGCACGCACGCCCAGCCATGGACAGACGCGCAACTTCCGCTACTACATCAGCCAGGTCTATGTCTGGACCGAAAGCTACCTGATCGCCGCGGCCTTCACCACGCTCACGTTCCTGGTGCGCCTGCTGGTTCTGGTGCTCACGTTGCCGCTGATCTTCACCGCGGCGTTCGTCGGCCTGATCGATGGCCTGGTGCGGCGCGACGTGCGCCGGTTCGGTGCTGGCCGGGAATCCGGCTTCATCTACCACCGCGCGAAAGCCAGCCTGATGCCGCTGGCCGTACTTCCATGGGTCACGTACCTGGCCTTGCCGATCTCTGTGCATCCACTGCTGATCCTGCTGCCCAGCGCCGCCTTGCTGGGACTGGCCGTGAGCCTGACCGCAGGCAGCTTCAAGAAGTACCTCTAGGCCATCAATCCGGGCACGCGCGAGTTCCTATTGTTTGCGGCCTAGAAGCCCCTCGCTGCCCACGATCAAGCCATTGCTGATCACACAGGAATGGCGCGATGTTGGCTCCGATCTGGCAGCGCGCCGCGCATCGCGGCGTGCCCATTTTTCTCGTGACGGCCCTTCTGCTGGGTCAGTCCCCGATGGCGTTGGCCGAGTCCCCTGCACAGCGCCAGGAGCTGGTCGCCGCGGTGCGCCAGCTCGATGCCCTGGAGCGCACCGTCGGCGACAGCGCCGCGCATGCCCCCATCCAGCCGGGCGAGCGCTACCACTTCGATTACCCGCGGCTGCTGGCTGACCTGGCGCGCGTGCGCGCCGGCATCCAGGCCCATCTCGCACCGTCGCGTGCCCAGCCGCGCGACCCCTCCGAACTGGCCGGCGACTACCGCACCGAGCGGTCCGCTTCGCCATCGCCGACGACGACTTCGGAGGGCAAGCAATGAACGGCGCCCAGGTCTCGGCATTTCAAGCCAACAGCGGCATCGCGCCTTCGGCGATGGCGACCGTCCTGGTCGGCGTCGTGTTCGCGGTCCTGCTCGTGTGGGGCGTCTGGGCCATCCGAACGGCCTACGTGGGGTGGTCCGAGAGCCGCCTCAACCAGCGCCAGTTCCTCGGCGTCTGCATCCGCTTCGTCGCGATGTACCTCGTCCTGAGCTTCTTCCTCCTCTCCTGACCTGAAAGGCACGACCATGCAAAACCGCATCCTCCATTCCCGTCTTGCCCAGCGCGCCGCTGTGGCACTGGGCGCCGCCGCGCTGCCCGCGCTGTCGTTCGCGCAAGGCTTGCCGCAGCTGGAGAACCCAACCCGCGGCACCGGCAACGGCATCATGGAAACGATCAGGAACTACGGCTACGACATCATCATGCTCGTGGCCCTCCTGGTCGTGGCGTCGATGTTCATCGGCGTCTGCTACCACGCCTACGGCACCTACGCGGAAATCCACACCGGCCGCAAGACCTGGGGCCAGTTCGGCCTCACCGTCGCGATCGGTGCCGTGCTGCTCGTGATCGGCATCTGGCTGCTCACCGAAGCCACCGGCATCCTGTAAGGCGAGGCCGGTATGTCCGAGCAGCAGCACGTCCGTGCGGACGGGACGGTCACGTTCCTTCCGCACCGGCTCAACCGCCACCCCGTTGTCGTGCGCGGTCTCACCGCCGACGAACTGTGGATCTGCTGCGGCCTGTCCGGCGCCGCCGGCCTGCTGGTCGGTGCGCCGCTGTCCTGGGTGTTCCGCACGATTGCCATCGCGCCGACGTTCGTCGTCCTGGGCGTGGCCCTGGGCGTCTTCATCGGCGGCGGCATCCTGCGCCGCCTCAAGCGCGGGCGCCCCGACACCTGGCTGTACCGGCAACTGCAATGGCGCATCGCCACGCGCCATCCGCTGATGGCGGGATGGGTGGGCGGCCACGTGTTGATCTCGCGTTCCGGCTTCTGGTCCACCCGAAGGTTTGTTGCAAGGGGGGCACGATGAGCCGTTTCAAAAACGAGATCGCCCACCTGCAGGCGCACATCAAGACGCTTCGCCTGGGTGCTGGCGCGCTGGTCATCGTCGCCCTGGTCATGGGCGGCGGCTGGTGGAGCGCGCCGCGCGACCTGACGATCCACGTCCCGCCCGACCTGCGCTCCGGCAGTACCCGCAAGTGGTGGGAAGTGCCGCCCGAATCGGTCTATGCGTTCACGTTCTACGTGTTCCAGACCCTCAACCGCTGGCCGACGAACGGCGAAGAGGACTACCCGCGCAACCTCCACACGCTCTCGCCGTATCTCACCCCGTCCTGCCAAGCCTTCCTGCGCGCGGACTACGACTACCGCCGCAGCACGGGCGAGCTGCGCCAGCGCGTGCGCGGCATCTACGAAATCCCCGGCCGCGGCTACGGCGACGACCCCACGGCGCGCGTGCGCGTGGTCTCCGACCGCGACTGGGTGGTGACGCTCGACATCACCGCCGACGAGTACTACGGCGCCGAGCAGGTCAAGCGCGCTCTCGTGCGCTACCCGGTGAAGGTCACGCGGGTGGACATTGATCCCGCCCGCAACCCGTTCGGCCTGGCGCTGGACTGCTACGACGGTGCCCCCCAGCGCATCAGCGCCCCGGAGCCGACGCGCCCGGCACCTGGCGGCCTGTCTCCGCAAGCGCCCCAAGGAGGAAACAACCCATGAAGCATCCTGTACTCACGCTGCTGGGGCTGTTGGCCGTCGCCGTGGCCCCCGCTCAGGCGGTGGAAATCTTGCGCTGGGAGCGCATGCCGCTGGCGGTGCCGCTGAAGGTCGGCCAGGAGCGCATCGTGTTCATCGACCGGAACGTCCGCGTGGGCGTGCCTGCGGGCGTGGGCGAACGCCTGCGCGTGCAGAGCGCGGGTGGCGCGGTGTACCTGCGCGCCAGCGAGCCGATCGAGCCCACGCGGCTGCAATTGCAGGACGCCGATACGGGCGCGCTGATCCTGCTCGACATCGCGGCCGAGCCGCCCAAGGACGGCGAAGCCGAGCTGGAGCCGGTACGCATCGTCGAGGGCAGCAGCACCCCGGCGCGCTATGGCGATCAGGCAGGCGATGCCGATGAGGCCCCTGCGCGCGCCCAGGATCAAGCAGGTAGGCGGGCAGCGCGGCGCGAGACGCCGGTTCCGGTCGTCCTGACGCGCTTCGCCGCGCAGAACCTCTACGCGCCGCTGCGCACTGTGGAGCCGCTGCCGGGCGTCATGCGGGTGAACCTGCGCCGTGACCTCGACCTCGGCATGCTGATGCCGACGCTGCCCGTGCGCGCGGTCACTCTCGCGTCGTGGCGGCTGGAAGACCAGTGGGTCACTGCCGTGCGCCTGACCAACACCGGCGCGAGCTGGGTCACGCTCGACCCGCGCGTGCTGCAAGGCGACTTCCTCACCGCCACCTTCCAGCACGAAGCGCTCGGCCCCCGCGGCACACCCGAGGACACGACCGTCCTGTACCTGGTGACGCGCGGGCGCGGCCTGGCGCAGTCGCTGCTGCCGGCGATCCAGCGCTTCGACCCGGCCGTGCATCTGCCGCAGCCGGACGCTGAAGCCGACGACGGCAAGGAGGCCCGCCATGCGCAGTAACGGCTTGCTCAAGTGGCTGATGATCCCGGTCGCCTTGCTGGTGCTGTTCGTTGCCATCCGGCTGTTCTCCGGCGGAAGCACGTCGGCACCGCCCGCCGCGGATGCCGGCTCCAAGCTCACGCCCGAGGAAATGAAGGCGTTGGGCATCGAAGGCGATACCCCGCGCGATACCGTGGCAACGCTCGTCGCCCAGGTGAAGCAGTTGCGCACCGAGCTTCAGACCGCGCTGACCGACAACAAGTCGCAGCGCGAGGAAAACCAGCGCCTGCGCCAGCGCGAAAACTCCATCGACCAGCGCATCAACTCGGCCCTCGAATCCGAACGCTCGAACCTGCGCCGCGACCAGGAACAGGCGGCCAGCGCGCGCCAGCAGACCGAAGGGCTGCTCGCCGACCTGCAGCGGCGCCTGGACAGCATCGGCGGGCGCGGCGGCGGCCATGCCGATCTGCCCGTGGGCCTGGGGCTGCGCGACGGCGACGAGGCCGGCATGGAAGGCGGCGTGCGCTGGGTCGAACCGGATGACGCGAAGAAGGCCGAGGGACGCAACGGCAGTCGTGGCACGGGCAGCGGCATGAGCTTCCCGACGAGTTTCGGCCCCGCGCAAAGCACGCTGGAAACCACCGCGGAAACCGTGGCGAACGCCGGCGCACGTGCGGCAGGCGTCAAGAGCGCCAAGCCGGTCTATACCGTGCCGACCAACTCGACGCTGATGGGCTCCGTGGCGATGACGGCGCTGATTGGCCGCGTGCCGATCGACGGGACGGTGAACGACCCGTACCCCTTCAAGGTGCTGGTCGGGCCGGACAACCTCACGGCCAACGGGATTGACATTCCCGACGTGGCCGGCGCGGTGTTCAGCGGAACGGCATCGGGTGACTGGACGCTCTCGTGCGTGCGCGGTCAGGTGCGCAGCATCACCTTCGTCTTCAACGACGGCACGATCCGCACCATCCCCGAAGACCGTGAAGGCAACCAGCAGAACAACCAGCAGCGCGACGGCCTGGGCTGGATCAGCGATCCGCACGGCATCCCCTGCGTCAGCGGCGAGCGGCGCAGCAACGCCCAGCAATACCTCGGCTCGCAGGCCCTGATCACGGCGGCCGGTGCCGGCGTCGCCTCGCTCATCGAGAGCGACAGCGGCCGCATGTCCTACGTCGGCTCGGACGGCGCCATCGGCACCGTTGGGATCAGCGGCCAGGAAGCGGTCGGCCAGATCCTCGCGGGCGGCGTGCGGGACATGTCGGCCTGGGTCAACAAGCTCTACGGCCAGGCCTTCGCCGCCGTCTATGTGCAGCCCGGCGCCAAGGTCGCCGTCCACCTCGAAAAGCCGCTCGCCATCGATCACGACCCCGAAGGCAGGCGCGTCGATCACCGTGCAGGAGAAAGCCATGCGCTCGAACTCGATTAAGGGCCTGGCGCTGGCCCTCGCCGTCGCCGTGCTCGGCGGCTGCGCCACCAGCAAGGAAGAGCTGCTGACCCATAGCGACCGCACCATGATGGACATCTGGCAGCAGGAAACGGGTGGCGGCGGCAGTGGCACCGGCCAAGTCGCGCGCCGGCAGTTGCTCGACGCACGCCAGAGCCTGCGCCGGCCGCTGACCGATACCGACGTGCAGGCCGCGCCCGCCGAGCAGAGGCGCTACACGCGCACGGCGCGCAACGAGGTCCATCGCCAGTTCCAGCGCCTGCCCAACCCCGATCTCGTCATGTACGTGTACCCGCACCTGGCAGGCACGGACCCCGTGCCGGTTCCGGGCTACACGACGGTCTTCCCGCTGTACCAGCGCGTGCAGTACGCCATGCCCGGTGAACGGCTGGAGGACTATTGATGCGCTGGAAACTTCCCTGGCCGAAGCTGGCCGCATCCGGCACCGGCGACGAAGAGAAGCCGGACGGCTGGCAGCGCCACGTCGAGGCCTTGCGCCAGGCCGGCGTCCCCGAACCCGGCGCAGCGGTTCAGGGCCGCAGGCCGGCGACCGTGGCCGACGAGCAGGCGCTGTACGACGTCGCGCCGTCGTTCGCGGAGCTGCTGCCATGGGTGGAGTTCCTGCCGCAGTCGAAATCCATGCTGCTGGAGGATGGCCAGTCGGTGGCGGCCTTCTACGAGCTGGTGCCGCTGGGCACCGAGGGCCGGGAACCCGGATGGCTGGCGCACGCCCGCGACGCGCTCGAAAACGCCCTGCAAGACAGTTTCGATGAACTGGACGAGAACCCCTGGGTGCTCCAGCTCTACGCCCAGGACGAACCCAGCTTCGACCAGTACATGGAGAACCTGCGCGACTACGTGCAGCCGCGCGCCCGCGGCACCGCTTTCACGGAGTTCTACCTTCGCTTCTTCAGCCACCACCTGCGCGCGGTCGCCAAGCCGGGCGGCCTGTTCGAGGACACGGTGGTCACGCGGCTGCGCTGGCGCGGCCAGACGCGGCGGGTGCGCATGGTGATCTATCGCCGTGCCACCGGGCAGGCAAGCCGCCGCGGCCAGACGCCCGAGCAGATGCTGAACATCGTCTGCGACCGCCTGTGCGGCGGCTTGGCGAACGCCGGCATCCAGGCACGGCGCATGGTCGCAGCCGACGTCCACGACTGGCTGCTGCGGTGGTTCAATCCGCGCCCCGCGATGCTCGGGCCTGGCGCCGAGGATCGGGAGCGCTTCTACGCGCTGGCGCGCTACCCCGACAGCACCGAAGAAAGCGAGGCTGGCGAGATCGAACTGGCGAGCGGGCGGGATTTCAGCCAGCGGTTGTTCTTCGGCCAGCCACGCTCCGACGTGGAGCACGGCACCTGGTACTTCGACGGCATGCCGCACCGCGTGCTGATCACCGACCGGCTGCGCATGCCGCCCGGCACCGGACACCTGACCGGCGAGACCCGCAAGGGGGATGCCATCAACACGCTGTTCGACCAGATGCCGGAAGACACCTTGCTGTGTCTCACGATGGTCGCCACGCCGCAGGATGTGTTGGAAGCGGATCTCAACCACCTGGCGAAGAAGGCCGTGGGCGAGACGCTGGCGTCGGAGCAGACGTTGAAGGACGTGCAGGAAGCCCGCTCCCTCATCGGCAGCGCGCACAAGCTCTACCGGGGGACGCTGGCGTTCTACCTGCGCGGACGCGACGAAGCGGAACTGGACCGGCGCGGCCTGGACCTGGCGAACGTGATGCTCAACGCCGGCTTGCAGCCGGTGCGCGAGGACGACGAGGTGGCACCGCTCAACAGCTACCTGCGCTGGCTGCCGTGCTGCTACAACCCCGGCCAGGATCGGCGCAGGTGGTACACCCAACTGATGTTCGCGCAGCACATCGCGAACGTGTCGCCGGTGTGGGGCCGCGCCCAGGGCACGGGGCACCCCGGCATCACGATGTTCAATCGCGGTGGCGGCCCGATTACGTTTGACCCCTTGAACAGGTTGGATCGGCAGATGAATGCCCACCTGTTTCTGTTCGGCCCTACCGGCTCGGGGAAGTCCGCGACGCTCAACAACCTCTTGAACCAAGTTACGGCGATATACCGCCCGCGGCTGTTCATCGTGGAGGCCGGCAACAGCTTCGGCCTGTTCAGCGACTTCGCACGCAAGCTCGGGCTGACGGTGAACCGGGTCAAGCTGGCCCCTGGCTCGGGCATCAGCCTCGCGCCATTCGCCGATGCGCGCCGGCTGATCGAAACGCCGAGTGACGTGCAGACCCTCGATGCCGACGCGCTGGACGAAGACCTGCCACCGGACGCCTCGGCCATGGAGGCGGACGAGCAGCGCGACGTGCTGGGCGAACTGGAGATCACGGCACGGCTGATGATCACCGGAGGCGAGGACAAGGAAGAAGCCCGGATGACGCGGGCCGACCGCTCGCTGATCCGCCAGTGCATCCTCGACGCCGCCGAGCACTGCCACGGTGGAGGTGATAGCGAGAAGCGCACGGTGCTCACGCGCGACGTGCGCAACGCGCTGCGCGCCCGGGGTCAGGACCCGACGCTGCCCGAGATGCGCCGCGTTCGGCTGATGGAGATGGCGGACGCGATGGACATGTTCTGCCAAGGCACGGACGGCGAGATGTTCGACCGCGACGGCACGCCGTGGCCCGAGGCGGACATCACCCTGGTCGATCTGGCGACCTACGCCCGCGAGGGCTACAACGCCCAGCTCTCCATCGCCTACATCAGCCTGATCAGCACGGTGAACAACATCGCCGAGCGCGATCAGTATCTGGGTCGTCCCATCGTCAACGTCACAGACGAAGGACACATCATCACCAAAAATCCATTGCTTGCACCCTACGTGGTCAAGATCACAAAAATGTGGCGCAAGCTAGGGGCCTGGTACTGGCTGGCTACGCAAAATATCGACGATCTGCCGCGTGCCGCCGAGCCCATGCTCAACATGATTGAGTGGTGGGTCTGCCTGTCGATGCCGCCCGATGAGGTGGAGAAGATCGCCAGGTTCCGCGAACTCTCGCCCGCGCAGAAGGCGCTGATGCTGTCGGCCCGCAAGGAGGCGGGCAAGTTCACCGAGGGCGTCATCCTCTCCAAAAGCATGGAAGTGCTGTTCCGCGCCGTGCCGCCGAGCCTGTACCTCGCGCTTGCGCAGACCGAACCCGAAGAGAAGGCCGAGCGCTACCAGCTCATGCAGCAGTACGGCTGCAACGAACTGGAAGCGGCCTTCAAGGTGGCCGAGAGGATCGACCAGGCGCGCGGCATCCAGTCGCCGGCCCTGGAACTGTCGTAAGCCGGAGAACGCCATGGAACAGAAACGTCCTTCCATTCCGATGCAAGTCCAGGCATTCCGCCGTCGCACTCGGCGGCCCCGCTGGCCATGGGCCTTGGCCGCTGCGCTGGTCGCGCTGCTGCTGATCTGGCTCTTGTCCCGGTCGCCCGACAAGCCCTCACCGCAGTCGTCCACGCCGGTCAGCACGGCGCAGGTCGCCGGACCACCCTGGCTGATGGGCAACCCGGAAGGCCGCTTCAGGCTGACGCTCTACGCCGACCTGGAGTGCCCGTTCTGCCGGGAGTACTTCCCGCAGCTCAAGCGGTGGGTCGGCAACAACACCGACGTGGCCCTGCAATGGCACCACCAGCCGCTGGCTGCGCATGAACCCGCCGCGTGGATCGAGGCGCGCCTGACCGAGTGCGCCGCCGAAGCCGGCGGACATGCGGCATTCTGGCAAGCCGTCGAGTGGGTCTATGCCCAGACGCGCAGCGACGGCCAAGGCCTGCCCGATGGCCTGCGCTACCCCGAATCGACGCCAGCCGTCGAGCAATGCCTGGCGAGCGAGCGGGTCGATGCGCTCATCCGCGCGCAGGCCGCGGAAGCCACCAAGAGCGGCGTGACCGCCACGCCGTCGCTGCGGCTGCTCGATCGCCAGACGGGCCAGGCCATCCTGCTGCAGGGGCCGATCGAGGGAGACGCCTTGCTCTCGGCCATGGACATGCTGGCGGTCGAGGGCACGGCAGCCGCGCGCGCGGCCGAGGCGCCTGCGGATGCCAATGAAATGCCGAAATAGCTTGCGACCGTTGACGCAGGAGTGCTGCTACGCCAAGGCTGGCAACCGATAGAGCGCGCATGCACTGCGCCAAAACAGGTCCGCCTTTTCTGCCGGGCTTGCGCCCATCGCCAACCGTTTGAACGCATTCCAGCCCTCGACATAGGCATGGCCGGTTCTGTCGGCGGGGAAGTTGCTCTCGAACATGCACCGCGACGACCCAAAGGCATCAATGCACTCTTCCATCCAGGGACGCCAAGCCCTCGCCAAATCAACCGACAGGGGCACACCATCGCGTCTGTCAGGGGCTAGGCCTGTCTGTGGCATTCCTAGACCACCGAGCTTGACCATCACGTTAGGACACAACGCAAGCTCGCGCAGTGCGGTGCTCCACTGGCGGAATACCTCGGCGCGCTTTCGTTCGTAGCGTCCTCTTCCCAGGATGCCTCCGCAATGGTTCAGAACGATCGGGGTGTCAGGAAACGCGCGCGCAAGCGCCGTGAGGCGAGGTATCTGATGGAAGTACAGCCAGGCATCGAAGCTCAGTCCCAACGGGGCCAGGTGGGAGAACCCAGCCCGAAACTCGGTCTGGTCGAGCAGATCCTCACTCGTCGGATAGGCCGGGTTGAGAAACACAGGTTCGGGGTCCCACGCCGCAACGTGCCGAATCCCCCTGAAGCGCCCGCCGCTATCGACTGGCCCTCCCGCCGCAGCGATATGGGCTTCCAGCACGGCCCGAACATCGCGCCCAAGGCGCAGGTCCGCAGCGCCGACAATCGCAGCACACGCGCGGATCGACCCGTAGGTCCCGCTGGCGCACATCGCTGCCACACCGTTGGCGAACTCGGTTTCGCCCACGGGTTTGAACCGCTCGTCTCCGTCCTGGCGCAGCATGGCGCGCGCCTGAACATAGACCGTCGCCCGCACGTCATGACCCGACCCCACATCGGCCAACAGGTCGTCGAGCAGATACCTCAGTCCGGGCCGGTCATAGAGATGGTGGTGCGCATCGACGATGGGCTGGTTGGGTTCCAGCACCACCTCCTTGCACGCGGTGCGCTCTGCCGGCTGCGTCATGCGGCCTGTGGACTTCCCGGGAATTGTGGGTCCTGAAGTTCAGGAGCGACGTTCTCGGGAATGCCCAGCTCGAACGCATTGAGCGTCAAGGCGACAAGGCAGTAGTAGCCGAGCACGCTCACGAGTTCGACCATGCCCTTTTCCCCCAACTGCGCAGTTCCACTCTCGTAGAGGTCCTCACCAATCCTGCCGTTTGCCAGCAAGGCCGAGGAGACTTCGTACACGGCGCGTTGCCGGTCGCACTGGAGATTTGGTGAGCGACGGGCGGCGATATCGGCGATCACGCCGGCCTCCAGTCCAGCTTTCAAGGCCAGGGCCTTGTGCGCCGTCCATTCGTGGTGGGACGTCCAGTGGCGCCCGCACACCAGAATCGCGAGTTCGGTAAGCCGCGGCTCCAGCGAGGTCTCGAAACGCAGAAGTTCGCCAAGCTTCTGCCCGCGTCGCGCCAGCTCGGGATTGCGGAGCCAGGCAATCATCGGCGCGGGAATCTTGCCCCGTGGTCCGGAGCGCGCTTCCGCGCACACCAGGGCCTGCTCCGGGCTCAGGTCCGCATCGGGTATTGGCTTCAGTCGTGGCATGTTCTATTTCCTCGGCAGGCCCAGGAGTTCGCGTGCCTGGGCGGGAGTCGCGACCTCCGCGTCCAGCTCTCCGACGATGCGCGCCGCACGCTCCACCAGCGAGGCATTGCCGGGTGCCAGTTGTCCGCGGGTCAGGTACAGGTTGTCCTCCAGGCCGACGCGCACATGGCCGCCCAACAGCACGGCCTGCGCCACCATCGGGAACTGGTGCCGCGAAATGCCGAATGCGCTCCAGCGAGCGCCTGGTGGAAGCAACTGCCGCATCGCCATCAAGGACTCGGCAGAGGCAGGAGCCCCCCACGGCACGCCCAGGCAGAATTGAAACCAAAGCGGGCCGTCCAGCAGTTGGCGGTCGTACAGATGCCGTGCATACGCCGCATGCCCGAGGTCGAAGATTTCGAGTTCAGGCTTGACGCCTGCTGCCCGGATGGCTGCGGCCATCTTCTCCACGCCCGCTGGCAGGTTGAGAAATGCGTGGGCACCGAAATTCATCGTCCCGATATCCAGGCTGCAGATGTCTGGCCGCAGTTCGAGCACATGGTCCATGCGCTCCTCGGGCGTTGCCATGCCGGCAATCGCGTTCCTGTTGGGGTCGGCCTCGTCAGGCACATACCGGCCGCCGGCGCCGGTGGTCAGGTTGATCAGGACATCGCTGCCGGCGTCACGAATCCGATCGACGACCTCGCGGTATAGCCGCAGGTCACGGCTGGGCTTTCCCGTGTCAGGGTCACGCACATGGATGTGGATGATGGCCGCCCCGGCGGCGCGGGCGGCAAGGGCTTCATTCGCAATCTGCGCGGGGGTCGGCGCTTTCCGTCATCGTGCAAGCACTGGGCATCCTGGGAGGCAGCGATTCCGTCATTCGCGATGGCGATGGAAGGTGGGGCTACTTCTTCATGGCCATTGACCCAGAACTCCTGATGCCTCTGCACGAGTTCAAGACCAAGATCAGCAACCTTCAAGAGCAGATAGCTGACTCCCGGCCCATGCCCGGAGGCGGCCCTGTAAGGACACCGGGCAGCGCTGCCGCCAACCGAGTGCGCGAGGGCCGCGAGCGCGGCTGGATCGAGGTCGATGAGTCCATCTATCAGGCGATCACCAAGCATCGGATGGGCTAGATCAAACGCAGGAGCATCCCTGCGATTGGAACCAGTTTCAACCGTCAACTACTCCCTTCACATACCGCAATGCCCAAAATAACTTTCGATTGGCAAGACCCCTTTGGCCTGCGCGCGCAACTGACCGACGATGAGCGCGCTGTACAGGATGCTGCCCACGCCTACTGCCAAGACAAATTGCTTCCGCGCGCGCAGCAGGCCTTTCGCCACGAAGAAACCGACCCGGCGATCTTCCGAGAGATGGGTGAACTTGGGCTGCTGGGTCCCACCATCGACGAGCGCTACGGTGGCGCCGGCCTGAACTACGTCAGCTACGGCTTGATCGCCCGGGAGGTCGAGCGCGTCGATTCCGGCTACCGCTCCATGATGAGCGTTCAATCCTCTCTGGTCATGGTTCCGATCCAGGAATTCGGCACCGAGGCCTCGCGGCAGAAATACCTGCCCCGGCTTGCAAGCGGCAAGGCCATTGGCTGCTTTGGACTCACCGAGCCGAACCATGGCTCCGATCCGGGCAGCATGGTGACACGCGCGCGCAAGGTCGATGGCGGCTACCTGCTCTCCTGCAGCAAGATGTGGATCAGCAACAGTCCCATCGCCGACGTCTTCGTCGTCTGGGCCAAGGACGACGAGGGCGCCATCCGTGGCTTCGTGCTGGAGAAGGGCTGGAAGGGTCTGAGTGCGCCTGCCATTCACGGCAAGGTAGGTCTGCGCGCCAGCATCACCGGCGAGGTGGTGATGGACGAGGTGTTCTGCCCCGAAGAGAACGCCTTCCCCGAGGTGCGCGGCCTGAAGGGCCCGTTCACCTGCCTCAACAGCGCCCGCTATGGCATCGCTTGGGGTGCGCTGGGCGCGGCCGAGGACTGCTATGCCCGTGCCCGCCAGTATGTGCTCGACCGCCAGCAGTTCGGCCGCCCCCTGGCGGCCAACCAGCTCATCCAGAAGAAGCTGGCTGACATGCTGACCGACATCTGCCTCGGTCTGCAGGGTTGCCTGCGGCTGGGGCGCATGAAGGACGAAGGGCTAGCGCCGGTGGAACTGACCTCCGTCCTCAAGCGCAACAATTGCGGCAAGGCATTGGACATCGCCCGCTTGGCGCGCGACATGATGGGAGGCAACGGCATCAGCGACGAGTACGGCGTGGCCCGCCACCTCGTCAATCTGGAGGTGGTCAACACTTACGAGGGCACGCACGACATCCATGCGCTGATCCTCGGCCGTGCCATCACCGGCATCGCCGCGTTCTAAACGCACTTCCAGCGCGGACACGGCTTGCATGTCTGCCTGTGCCGCCATCGGAACCTGATCCCGCGGTCCGCCTGCCTGGTGACAGAGCACTTGCCAGGGGGCTTTAGAAAACCGGGTAGGACCCGTTTCCTATTTCGGGTCGCCTCAACGGCGTCATTGCGCTGCACTACCGGAATCGTGAACTCCGGGGTGCCACGCCATGCGCCGCTTTCCTTCGATCATTTCCGCCAGGCGGCCATGGCTGACAGCCACGGGCCTGGCGGCGCTCCTTGCGACCAGCGCGCTTCACGCTGAAACCTGGGTCGTCACCGACCAGACACATCCAGTCTCGGGCAAGGCGGATCGGCTGATCCTTCTGGATGCGCCCTCCCGCATCGAAGCCGAACTGGCATCCGACCTGCCAGCCGACCCGTCGCGCGCAGAACGCATCGCTCGGGATCGCCTGAGCCAGGGCGGTGCCAACCTCCAACGCCGCATTGCCTCCGCATACCAAGGCGTCACCGACGCATGGAGCCTGGGCATCACCAGCCTCCCGGCCGTCGTGGTGGACCAGCGCTACGTGGTCTATGGCGAGCCGGACGTGGCTCGCGCCATCGCGCGCATCGAGCAGCACCGGAGGACCCAGCCGTGACCCGCCCATTCGACCTGATGCGCCGCCTGCGCGCTGGCGTGGCGTCCGTGCTGCTGCTCAGTGCCACCGGCAGCTACGCCCTCAACACCGCCACCATCGTCGGCTCGGTGGCGTCGCCCGACTGCCTTGAATACCGCGTCGTCGGCATCTGCTACTGGCTTTACTGCACCTGGACGGGCTGCACGGTGCGCACGTCCACCAAGGTTCGCCACTACGTTCCCGATGCAGTCGTCTCCAGCTACAGCAACACCGGCGAGAACCCCTGGACCGAAGTCCGGGCGATGAGCACGCCCAACCCGTCCGCCCAAGCGGGCGGCGACGGGACGACGAACGAGGACCACGAAAACAACCTCGCCAAATTCAAGAACGCCGACGTGATCGGCCACCCTGGCGCCGAGGTGTTCAACCAGTTCGTCTCGTCCTCGGGCTACTTCTGCGAGGGCGCGGGCACGGCGTTCATGCCGTACTTGCTCAGCACCCTGGATACGCTGGCCTGGCGCTACAACGTGCCCGAGATGGCCTACCCGGAAGCGCTGATTCCGGGCCGGCGCGAGGTCGGCGCACGCACCACGATGAACCTGTGGGGCAACGTGTATCCCCGCGGCGGCTTCCTGCACCAGACCGACGACTTCAAGGCCGGCGCAGTGGTGGCCCAGCGTGCGGGCGATGTCGTCACGCGCCGCGGGCAGATCCACGTCTATCAGCCGCTGCTCGCCAATTCCCGCGATGGCTACTGGCCCGCCGGCGCGCTGATGGAGGGCGATGCCTCCACCGGCAAGTGGCAGGAACTCACACCCGTCCTGTCCTCGTCCTGCACGGTCTTCCCGCGCAGCGGCTCCCTTACCCAGGCGCAGCAAGGCGACTACGCATGGGCGCTGTGGCGGCCGTATGCCTGCTGCGAGCGCCGGGGCCAAGTGTTCCTGGGCAGCGTCGATTTCCTCTGAGGTGGTGCCATGAATTTCCGTCCTGCATTCAATCCGTTCTCCCGCCGGTCACGTCGCACGGAGATCGTCCTGGCGCTGGCCGGCGCGCTCGCGCTGGGCAGCGGCGTGGCCAGGGGTCAACTGGGATACCAGACCAGCGGCAGCGTCATCGGCGATGACGTCATGTACTCGATCGGTGGCGGCAACGCCGTGTCGATGGGACGTGCGGCCGGCATGCGCTCTCTCGGTGTCGGCGTGGGCTGGAACAGCAACTTGATCTGCGGTGACATGAGCATCCAGACCACCTTGAGGAATCAACTCAACGGCATCACCAACGGCTTCCAGCAAATCATGTCGTCGGTGATCCAGAGTGCCACCAGTGCGGTGGCATCGTTGCCCGCGCTGATCATCCAGCGGGCCGATCCCGGTCTGTACAACCTGCTCACCAATGGCGTGCTGCAGGCGCGACTCGATTTCGACCGCAGCAAGCTGACGTGTCGCGCCATGGCAGAGAAGATGGCCGAAACGGCGGGCGGCCAGCTCGGCTGGAGTCAGATGGCCGAAGGCCTGGCGCTGCGCGATGCCGTGTCGAGCACGGATGCGGTCTCGGCCATCGAGCAGGCCGAGACGCGCCGCGGCAATGACGGCGTGCCGTGGGTCGGGGGCAGCAACGCGGGCGGCTCCGGCCAGCCCGCGATCAAGGTCGTCGGCGATGTCACCCGCGCCGGCTACAACCTGGTCAACGGTCGCGGCGTGACCGACACGTCGTCCGTCGCGCCGTCCAGTTGCAGCAGCCTCTCATGCCAGACCTGGACCTCGCCGCAGGCCGCCGTCGAGTGGGCCACGCGCGTGCTCGGCGAGAAGGAGCAGCGCACGTGCGATGCCTGCACCAAGACCGAGACGACGCCCGGCGTCGGGCTCACGCCGCTGATCCAGGAGGAATACGACACCAAGCTGCAGGCGCTCCAGGATCTCGTCTCCAAGGCGAAGAACACGACGCCCGAGAACCTGCGCGAAGCCGGCAGCGCGTCGCTGCCGATTACGCGCGGCGTGATCGAGGCGCTGCGCGACGAGCCCGACCAGCACCTGCTGTCGCAGCGCCTGGCGTCCGAGGTCGCGCTTGCGTCCGTGCTGGAGAAGGCGCTGCTGCTGCAGCGCACGCTGCTCACGGGGAAGAAGGAGCCCAACGTGGCGGCGAACGAGCTTGCCGTGGAGGCCGTGAACCACGAGAGCGACACGCTCGACCGCGAGATTCGCAACCTCAAGACCGAACTGGAACTGCGGCGCGAACTGGCGAACAACTCGCCCATGGCGATCATCCAGCGCCACGGCACGCGCGCGGCCGGCTCGCGCGGCATCTACGAGGGCGATCCTGTGCCGGATCGTCTCGACCAGCTCCAGAAGGGCAATCCGGGGAGTCGGCCATGAGCCCGGCGCGCATGGCCTGGCGGCCGCTGCACTGGTTGTTCAGCCGGCGCGCGGCGAAGACGTTGCTGTGGCTGGTGCTGATCGTTGCCGCTGCCGTCGGGGCCAACGTCGCGGGCATCTACCTGGTTGGCAGCGTTGCAGGCTGGGAACGGTGGCTGGCGGCCTCCGCAGGGTATTTCTTCATCTGGCGGCTGTGCGTGTACGCGGCAACGGCCTATGGATGGTTCTGGATGCGCCGCCGGGTGCTGGCCCGCGAAGACCAAAGCGGGACGGATGGCCAGGCGCGGCGCCGGCTGATCCGCACCGAGGTCGCCGGCGTCGTGGCCATCGTCGCGCTGGAAGCCAGCCTGTTGATGCAGGCCGCTTGAGGGAGATCGAGGCCATGACGCTTTTTACGACGGACTACCTGGAGTACTACCTCACCCTCGTGTCCTGGATCGTCAACAACGGTATCTGGGCCGTGCTGGTGTCGAGCGGGGTGTTCGCGCTGCCTTTCGTCGCCATCGTTGTGCAGGAGTGGCTGAAGGCCCGTGCGGAAGGCGCTGACGAGGGCAACAAGGGTGTGCTCTCTGCCGCGCGCATCGAGAACCGGGTCTTCGTTGCGATCGTGGTGGTGATGTTCGCGGGCATTCCGTTCATCGACGTGGACCTCAGCACCATCCAGTACGACAGCTCGCGCTCGGCGCAGTGCCAGGTCAGCGTGCCACAGCCCACGGAAACCGGCTGGTCGCAATCCTTCAGCACCATCAACAACCAGTCGGCGAAGGTGCCGGTCTGGTGGGCCTTCATGCACGCGCTCTCGCGCGCCGTCACGAGCGCCTCGGTAGCGGCGATCCCGTGCGGTACGGACTTGCGGCAGATGAGGATGGAGATCGATGCGACGCGCATTGACGACCCGGTACTGGCTCAGGAGGTCGCGGACTTCTCGCGGGATTGCTATGGGCCTGCGCGGGCCAAATTGTTCATGCAGCGCCCGGATCTCGATGAGCAGCAGATGCACGACGTGACCTGGATCGGCTCGCGCTTTTTCACGGACACGGGTGGCTACTACGACAGCTATCGCTCCAGCACGGCGCGCGAGGCCTGGCCCTACGACGACACCCGCGATGCTGGCCTCGCGCACGTTGCCAATGGCGGCGGTTACCCGACCTGCAGGGAGTGGTGGGCCGGTGGCAGCAACGGCCTGCGGGCACGGCTGCTGGGTCAGGTGGACCCGAGCCTGCTGAATCGCCTGGCGGGCTGGGCCGGGTTCCTCAGCCGGGCCGAGGTGGACGATTCGGTGATCCGCGCCATCGCGTCACCCCGGCAGCAGAAACTGAACCAGGGCAGCGTCTATACGGACTATGGCGGCCAGATCGACAAGACCCTGCCGAACATCGTGACGCGCGCCACGGGCGACGTCGGGATGGCAGTCGGCGCGATTGCCGCATTTCCCGCCATGGACGTCGTGCGCCAATCCCTGCCCATGGTGCTCGCCTTGCTGAAGATGGCGCTGGTCATCTGCATCCCGCTCGTGCTGGTCGTGGGCACCTATGACCTGAAGACGGTCGTCACCGTCAGCGTGGTGCAGTTCGCGCTGTTCTTCACGGACTTCTGGTTCCAGCTCGCACGCTGGATCGATTCGACGATTCTGGACGCGCTTTATGGCTGGGGCTTCGGCTGGAACCGGCCGCACACCAACTTCGACCCGCTGGTGGGGCTGAACAACGCCTTCGGCGACATGCTCCTGATGTTCGTCATGGGCACGATGTTCCTGGTTCTGCCGGGATTCTGGCTGGCGAGCCTTACCTGGGTTGGGATTCGGGCCGGGCACGTCATCCAAGGGCTCTCCGATGGCAGCAAGAGCGCCGGCCAAGCTGGCGGCAAGGGTGCCGGGGCGCTCACCGGAGGAAAGCTGAAATAGCGCGAGGCCGGTCAGTCGTCGGTGTACAACTCGTGCGACGTGTCGTTGTACAGGTTGGGATCGTAGCCCGGCGTCTTGCGCAGCTCGGTGAGGTCGGTGAAAGGCCACTCGTCTTCATCCGAGGTATTGGCAGCAGCAGCCCATCCCGCCGCCGCAACGCCCAGCAGCAGGAGTGCGAACCAAAACGCAACGTAGAGCAGCACTCCCAGTACAGCCAGCTTGGCTACCCACACGAGCGCGGAAGCACCAGCTCGCGGCATGCCCTTGGACACAAACCAGTTCGACGCCCGCCGTTCGCCGCGCGCATAGGCACGCCATCCACGGCCAAAGGCGCGGCCGAGGCGTTCTGCGGTGCTGGTGCGGGTCGTCGTGTTCATGGTCGTCTCCTGCTGTTGAGGAATGCCTATTCCAGTTTGCTCCAATTCATTCGGTTTGAGGCTTCAATGCGCTTTCTTGCTGCTTCAGGACGCTTCGTCCTCCGGCTCCACCGGGCCGGGATCGGGTTCCACGCCGATGCGGTAGGTGGCAACGAACTGCGGCCAGTCCACATGGTCAACCAGGTCGATGTCCTCGACAACGCTGACCTTGGCTCCCGCACGCTCGAACAAGGCGATGCTCTTGGCGGGATAGTTGTTGCGCGACGGGTAGAGCACCCCGTCGAACAGGGGCTGGCCGTCGTCTCCAGGCATCGCATGCACCTGGGCGGACACCTGCTGCGTGTGCGTGTAGGCGCGGCTGGCCAACTGCTCCAGATTCAGGCCGAAGTAGCCCGCCATGACGCCCGGTGCCGTGAGGTCGGCCAGTAGCACGTCGTCCAGCACACCGACTGCGCGGACCATCCGAGCGTGGACCTCCTTCAGGGCGATGGAGCGCTTCGTGTCTTCAAGCCACTGGTGCTTGTGAAACACCGACTCCATCAGCGCCGTGGGCAGGTCGCGCCCCAGGTAGAGCACGCCATAGGCCCCCGCCGGGTCATCGTAGCGATTCGTGCTGCTGCGGCCAAAGTACAGCGGACTGCCCCGATAGACGACGCGGCTCACATGCTGGAGCAGTTCACCGGCATCGATCAGGAGCGAAGGCAGCTCGTGGCTCATGGCGATCTCGCTTCAATGCACCTGGACGCCCAGCACGTTGAACACGGCCTCGGCCACGTCATCGATCGTGCCATGCGTCACCGCATCCACCGGCGAGCGACCGCCCAAGCCTTCGAGTGGTTCGGACAGCGCGCGGTAGATCGTCCAGTGGTCGATGCCCTCGACCTCCTGAAGCACGGCTTGGGTCAACTGCTGCTTCACCGGGTCGAGCTGCCAGTCGGGCAGCTTCTGGCCGCGCGGCCCCACGTTCAGCGCCAGCAGACGACGGGCGAGGATGTCCTTGTAGACTTGCTGGCGCGACTTGTCCGCCAGCTTAGCGAACTCGGCAGGCGGCAGGTTGTCCGGCTGGTTGAAGGCTTCCAGCAGCACGGCGCGGCCTCGCTGGACGTCGGTTTCAGCCGGTGCCCAGCGCGTGCCGGCGCGCAACGCGGCCGCCTTGCGCTCCAAGGCCTGCGCCACCGTTTCACCTTCCAGGCTGGCGGGCAGCTTCACCGCCTCCACGCGCTCGTGGATGAACGCCTGCAACTCGGCCGCGAACGCCGGGGCATCCCGAATTTCGACGGTATCCGCGAATCGGCGCACATCCTCCACCGTGACGCGCGGCAGACGATCGGCAATGAATTCGATGGCAGTGGGCATGGTCATCTCCCAGGTAGGTTTGAGACAGGATTCACTCTAGTCGCCTTTGTCGCTCTTGTCAACTTTGTCGCCTAGGTGAAAGCCTACGTGGCGGGGTAGCGGCTTGGGAGCATAGGCCGGGGCCAGCGCCGGGTCGCCGTCCAATCCATTAATGCGGGTTCCCCATTGACGCTGGAGCCGCAGCCCAGGCCCCGCTATACCGAAACGGTTAAAGGCCAAAGGGTCGAAACGGCAAGGGAATGGGGTGCAAGGGGAAAGGCCCTACCTCGAAAAGGCCAAAAGGCCTCCCGCCCGGCTCGCCATCAGGACACCGACATGCTCTCCCTGTTCCAGCGAAAACGGCCCCCGGTCGTTACCGCACCGTCGCCAGCACCCGCCACCGACCTCCCGAAAGGGTTGATGCGGCCGGAGTCGGCCGCATCGCTGCTGGCCACCCCACGCCGGCAGAAGCTGCTGGAACACATCTGGCAGCGCACCTCGCTCTCGCGCAGGCAGTTCGCCACCCTTTACCGCGCGCCACTGGAGCGCTACGCCGAGCTGGTCCAGGCTTTCCCGGCCTCCGAAGCGCACCACCACGCCTACCCGGGCGGCATGCTCGACCATGGCCTCGAAATCGTCGCCTACAGCCTGAAACTGCGGCAGTCCCATCTGCTGCCCATCGGCGCCAGCCCCGAAGACCAAGCGGCGCAAGCCGAAGCCTGGACTGCGGCCGTCGCCTATGCCGCACTGCTCCACGACATCGGCAAGGTGGCCGTCGATCTGCACGTCGAACTGGCCGATGGCAGCACCTGGCACCCATGGCACGGCCCGCTGCGCCAACCGTACCGCTTCCGCTACCGCGACGACCGCGAGTACCGGCTCCACAGCGCCGCGACAGGCTTGCTCTACCGGCAACTGCTCGATCGCGATCTGCTGGACTGGCTCAGCGGCTATCCGTCCCTGTGGGCGCCGCTGCTCTACGTCCTGGCCGGGCAGTATGAGCACGCCGGGGTGCTGGGCGAGCTGGTCGTGCAGGCCGACCGCGCCTCCGTCGCCCAGGAGCTGGGCGGCGATCCCGCGCGCGCCATGGCCGCGCCCAAGCACTCGCTCCAACGCAAGCTGATCAACGGGCTGCGCTACCTGCTCAAGGGAGAGTTGAAACTGAACCAGCCCGAAGCCTCCGATGGCTGGCTCACCGAGGACGCGCTGTGGCTGGTGAGCAAGACGGTATCGGACAAGCTGCGCGCGCACCTGCTGTCCCAGGGGGTCGATGGCATCCCCGCGAACAACACCGCGGTGTTCAACGTGCTCCAGGACCACGGCATGTTGCAGCCGAGGTCCGATGGCAAGGCGATCTGGCGCGCGACCGTGACCAGTTCGACCGGCTGGTCCCACTCGTTCACCCTGTTGCGGCTGGCACCTGCGCTGATCTGGGAGCCTGGCGAGCGGCCGGCGCCGTTCACCGGGACGGTGGCGATCGACGCGACACCAGCAGACAAAGATGCCGATGCTTCAGTGCCAGCACCAGCGATTGCGGCGGTGCCGTCCGCCGAAGATCAGCAGCTCGCTCCCTGGGAGGAAGCCAGCGGCGCCGCTGCCGTGGCTCATCCGCCTGCCGCCCAAGCCGTGCCCGACGTCATGGAAGACATGCTGGCGATGGTGGGAATGGGTGATTTGCCCGCCGCCCGGCAGGATGCAGAAGCCGTCTCGGTCGAAGCGCCTGCCGCAGCCCACGAAACGCCTGCACCGCCCCTGGCGAAGCCTCTGCCTCCGTCACCAGCGCCCACGTCCACGCAGCCATCCGGTGAGCACTTCATGGCATGGCTGCAACAAGGTGTCGCTTCGCGGCGGCTCATCATCAACGACGCCAAGGCGCTCGTACATACCGTGGGCGACACCGCCTACCTCGTCAGCCCCGGCGTCTTCCAGCGATATGCGCAGGAGCACCCGCAAGTGGGCACGCTGGCGAAGCAGGAAAGCCAGCAGGATTGGCAGTGGGTGCAAAAGCGCTTCGAGCGGCTGCAATACCACCGCAAGCATCCCAACGGCCTGAACATCTGGACCTGCGAGGTCACTGGCCCCAGGAAGTCTCGCCGGCTGCACGGCTACCTGCTGGCAGATCCAGCCGCGCTGTTTGGCGAGACGCCCCCCAACAATCCCTATCTCTCGTTGGTCACGGAAGGGGGAAGCACTTCCAGCTAACCGAGTTTAGGCAGATCGTCGCTTTTCGTAAAAGCGCGTCACGACCTCTGCTGCGTGGATCGCATTGCCCCAGCCGCTATAGAAGGCGACGTGAGCCAGCGACTCGCCGATCTCCTGCTCCGTAACCCCGAGGGCCAGCGCCTGGTCCAGATAGGTCGGCAACGAGGACGACAGTCCCTGGGCCGCAAGCGATGCAAGCGTTGCCAGTACGCGGTCGCGTGCCGCCAGTCCAGGACGCCGCCAGACTTCCCCGTGCAGCAGGTCTTCGGTGAAGTGGCGCAATGCCTCGGAGGCCGGCGCGACGTTGGCCTCCAGAAATGCCGCGCGCTTTGCCGCGTCAGGCAGGACTTCCGCGCTTGGCAGCAGCACAGGGGTAGTCCCGGGCAACTGATCGACACCGATACCGCGTTCATCGAAGATGCCCTTGAGCACACCGACCGCGCCGAAGGCGTAGCCAAAGCCGGTGTAGAACGCCAGGTGTGCAAGAAGCTCGGACAGTTCAGCCGGCTGCAGGCCGCTGTCCAGCGCCTTGTTCAGATAGTGGGCATAGGCGCCGCTGGCGTTGCGCGACACCAGGATCGCGACCGAGACGATGGCGCGCTCCCGTGCTGCAAGGCCCGGTCTGCTCCAGAGTTCATCCACGATCCGGCCTTTGGTATAGGGCACGAGGACCGGCGCGACGGCGCCAATGGTCTGGAACAGCGGGTCGGTTTCTTGGACTTCGGGTTGGCTCATTTGCGTGTACTTCCTATCTTCGAGAGGCGGGCAAGCGAGCTTCGCCCGCCCCGGCTGGACTCATGCGCTGTGGGCCTACAGCGACGACATGTCGATCACGAAGCGGTACTTCACGTCGCTCTTGAGCATGCGCTCGTAGGCCTCGTTGATCTGCTGCATCGGGATCACCTCGACGTCCGACACAACACCGTGCTTGCCGCAGAAATCCAGCATCTCCTGCGTTGCCGCGACGCCGCCGATGAAGGAACCGGCAATGGCCTTGCGGCCGAACACCAGCGCTCCCGCCGCGACGGGTTCATTCAGCGGCCCCATGTAGCCGACCAGTACCAGCGTGCCGTTGAAGGTCAGCGTCGGCAGGTAGGGGTTGACGTCGTGCTCGTAGGGCACGGTATCCACGATGAGGTCGAACTGGCCGGCCACGGCCGCCATTTGCTGTGCATCGTTCGACAGCACGACGTGATCGGCCCCCAGGCGGCGGGCATCCTCTTCCTTGCGGGGCGAACGGGTGAACAGGGTGACCTCGGCGCCAAGCGCCTTGGCCAGCTTCAGCGCCATGTGGCCCAGCCCGCCCAGACCGACGACGGCGACCTTCTTGCCGGGACCCGCGCCCCACTGGTGCAGCGGCTCCCAGGTGGTGATGCCGGCGCACAGCAGCGGCGCAGCGCCGGCCAGGTCGAGCCCATCGGGGATGCGAAGGACGAACTTCTCGGACACGACCATCTGCTTCGAGTAGCCACCGTAGGTCGGCTGGTGGTCGTGTCGATCGGTGCCGTTGTAGGTGAAGGTGGCACCTTCCACGCAGTGCTGCTCAAAGCCCTGCTGGCACGGATTGCAGTGCTGGCAGGAATCGACCATGCAGCCGACGCCGATGGTGTCGCCGACCTTGAAGCGGCTGACGCCGCTGCCGACCTGGGTCACGCGGCCGATGATCTCGTGGCCGGGCACGACCGGATAGCGGGTGTATCCGCCATGGTTGCGCGCGATGTGCAGGTCGGTGTGGCAGACGCCGCAGTAGAGGACATCCAGCACGACGTCATCGGGCCGCGGTGCGCGCCGCTCGAACTGGAACGGAGCCAAGGCATCCGTCGCGGATGGAGCTGCATAGCTCAAGGTCTTCATGATGAGGTCCTCTTAGGTATCAGCCGCGTCCGGCATTGAATTGCTGGGCCAGTTCGGCCACACGCTTGCCCAGGTGCTGGGCCGTGTCCAGGTCGCTCTTGATGGGGGACAGTTCGGGCGATTCGTCCTTGGAGAACGCCATCGCGCCCAGCCATCCGCCCACGCGGTTAAGTTCGTCGTTGCTCTTGCCCGGGAACAGGTCCAGGCCGACCCAGACCATGCCGTGCTGCGCCGCGAAGAGCGCGAGAGCGATCAGCGAATTGAGCTTGTCGCCGTGCATGGAACCGGAATTGGTGAAGCCGGCGGCAATCTTGTTGCGCCAGGTCTGCGGCACCCACGCAGTCCGGGTCGAGTCCTCCATGAACTTCTTGAACCGGGCGCTGATCGTGCCGTTGTAGGTGGGCGAGCCGAAGATGATGGCGTCGCTGGCCGCCAGCGCTTCCCAGTCGATCGGGCCGTCAGCCACGGCGATCAATTGGGCTTCAGCGCCGGGAACGCTGCGGACGCCTTCGGCGATGGCCTCGGCCTGTTTCTTGGTGTGGCCGGTGCCACTGTCGTAGATGATGCAAACAGACATCGGAATTCTCCTTTTGCAGATGTTGTGTGCATGGTGCCGGCCTTAACAATCAACCAGAAGTGGGGAGTTGGTTGTTTTACTATTAACCTTGGGTTGATAGTAGTGTGGCCGCGTCGGGTGGGGACGGCCTCAGCAAGGGAGATTTCATGGATTCGTCGCATCGGGTAAGGGCCATCCTTTCCTTCGTCCAGGCCGTGGACGCCGGCAGCTTTGCGGCCGCTGCGCGCGTGCTGGGCGTGTCGTCCGCCGCAGTCAGCAAGAACGTCGCCAGTCTGGAGGCCGCCCTGGGAGTGCGTCTGCTGAACCGCACGACGCGAACCCTCAGCCTCACGGATGAGGGCACCGTATTTCTTCGCCAGGCACGGGTCGCCCTGGAAGCCCTCGATGCCGCTGTCGATGCGGTGGCTGCGCAACGCGCCGAACCCAACGGGCGCGTGCGCATCTCCACCAGCGCCGCCTTCGGGCGGGAGCAGTTGATGCCCATCCTGCCCGGCCTGCTGGCGCGCTACCCGGGGTTGTCGATCGCGGTAGATTTCGACGACCGCGTGGTCGATCTCGTGCGGGATGGTTACGACCTGGGCCTGCGTGGTGGCCACATCCCGGACTCCGCACTGGTATCGCGTCCGGTCTGCCACCTCAACACGGTGCTGGTCGCCTCTGTCGGGTATCTCGCTCGCCAAGGGGTGCCGCGCGCCGTCGAGGACCTGCGGCACCACCGCCTGGTCGCACGGCGCTTCCTGAGCGGTACGGTGGACGCCTGGAGCTTCCGGGCCGCCGACGGCAGCATCACCACGCTTGATCCGACTGATTCAGCGGTCTTGACGCTCTCCGCACCGGAAACCCTGGTCGAAGCGGCATGCGACGGCATCGGCGTGGCCCAGGTCGCCGTTCACCTCGCCTGGGAGCACCTGGTGGCCGGCAGGTTGAAGGTCGTCCTGCACCGCGAACACCATCCGGGCAGCTATGAGATGGTGATCCAGTATCCGCACCGCGCATTGATCGCCCCGCGTGTCCGGGTGGTGGTGGACTACCTGCTCGAAGCGTTTGCCGCGAACGGCGCATTGCATGTTCCGCTGGACGCGCTCGCCGAACATGCCGGTTGATGCAAATTCCTCGCGCGCATGCGCACCAACTCATTCTTTGCTGGTCAGGCGGGCAGCAGCGCCCCTACGGGCCGGATGGGCACCCAGCCACGCAGCGATCGGCACGGCGCAAAGCGCGAGCAGCGCGGCGATGAGAAAAATCTGCGCCAGTCCGACCACATTGGCCAGAAGTCCCAGAAGAGGCGCGAACAAGCCAAGCGCCAAGTCGATGAAGGCCGTATAGACACCCATGGCGAGGCCTCGCGCCTCGGCTGGCGCACGGGAGACGGCCTCCATACCAAGGCCGGGATACACCAGCGCGTAACCGAAGCCCGCCATGGCGGACCCGGCAAAAGCAAGCCACGCATAGGGGGCAAGCCAGATAAGCGCCAACCCCGCGCTGTGGATCACGATGAAGATCATCGCGGTGCGCGCGCCGCCGAGGCGATCAGGCAATGGACCGAAGAAGACACGCGCCACCATCAGGGCGATGGCGAATGCGGTGAATGACAGCCAAGCCGGCTGCCAATCCTTCTGGACGAACAGCAGCACCGCGAATGCCGTCGTGATGCCGTAGCCCACACTGGAGAACGCCATTGCCAGGCCAGGTATCCAAACCGCCTTGATTACCTGCCTGGCAGCCCCGCGGCTTTGTGTGACAGGCCGGGTCGCCGGAACGAAGACGACCAGCAGCCAGGTCGTCACGGCACCAAGAAGTGTTGCCCAGCCGATAGAGGCAAAACCAAGCCTCGCATACAGAAAGCTCCCCAGTGGCGCCCCCAGGGCCAAAGCGACGAACATCGCTGTGCCGATCCACGCGATCATCTTGCCGACCTGACCCGGACCCGCGAGCGCGAGGCACCAGCTCTGCGCACCGATCATGATGAAGCTCTCGGCGCCCCCCAGGAGCACACGGCCCGCCAGCAGGATCGCGATCGACCACATGCGATCGCCAGTAGCCATCGTCGATGCGAGGTAGAGCAAGCCAGCGAGCGCCGCCATCACGGCCCCCGCCATCACGGCGAACTTGGACCCCTGCCGATCCGATACCGTCCCGGACCAGAGCCGGCAAAGCAGCGCCGCAGCGAACTGCGCGCCCGCGACAAGGCCGACAGCGAATGTGCTGAAGCCCAGGTCGCCATGGATGTGCAGCGGCAGCGCTGGCAGTGCCGCGCCCGTGACGAGAAACACGGCGAACACACAGCCCATCAAAGGCGGCAGCGTGCGATGGATCGGCGAATCCGGGGCCTGGTGCATGGTTTTCGGCATGGCGTTTCGATCAGGCGAATCCAGCCGCATCACGGGATGGCCTGGTGCGATCCGGCCGGGGCGTTCCCACATGCCGGGTCTGGATGCCTGCTCTGCGTTGCGCTGTCAGCAAAACGGCTATCGGCCCAAGACCGGATAGTCGGTGTAGAACCGTTCCGTCCCGCCGAAGAATCCCTCGCTGTTGGCTTCGTTCAGGGACGCATTGGCCTTGATGCGCTCCACGAAGTCTGGATTCGCCAGCACCATCTGCCCATAGGCTTCCAGATCGGCGAGACCCGAAGCCACGTCCTTGCCGATCTGGTCGCGTGGGCGGCCCGGCCGGTTCAAGATCAAGGGACCGCGCCAAAGCCTGCGCAGATCAGCCAACAGGTCTTCATTGCCCTGGTGCATCACGTGCAAATAGGCGAGGCCCAAGGCGTCGAGTTCGGCAACCAAGTGGCGGTACAGGTCGGGGCCTTCCGCGCCTTCGTCGATGCCCCACAGCGTCGAACCCGGCGAGAGGCGGATGCCCGTGCGATCCGCGCCGATCTCCTGGGCGACCTCCCTGGCGACCTCGACAGCGAAGCGAGCGCGGTTCGCAATGTTGCCTCCGTACTCGTCGCTGCGCGCGTTCGCGCTGGGCGCAAGGAACTGATGGATCAGGTAGGCGTTCGCACCGTGGATCTCGACACCATCTGCGCCGGCCTCGATGGCACACCGGGCCGCATGACGAAACTCCTGCACGGTCTGCGGCACCTCCTGCGTGGTCAAGGCCCGCGGCACCGGGATGTCTTGCATCCCGCCGGGCGTGAACATCTGCGCTCCCGGCGCGATGGCCGAAGGCGCCACACCTTGGCGATGGTGCGGCGTGTTGTCAGGGTGGGACATGCGCCCGGCGTGCATGAGCTGAATGAAGATGCGGGCGCCACCGTCATGTACCGCGTCCGTGACCCGCTTCCAACCCGCGACATGCGCATCGGTGTAGATGCCGGGCGTGGAGAGATACCCCTGGCCGTCGTCGGAGGGCTGCGTGCCCTCGGTCACGATCAGACCAACGCTGGATCGTTGCCCGTAGTAGGTGGCGGCCAGTTCGCCAGGGGTGCCGTCGTACTGCGCACGCGAGCGCGTCATCGGCGCCATGACGAATCGGTTGGACAAGGTATGTCGCCCAATCTTCACGGGGGTGAGTAGTTCGTACATCGGTTTCCTTCGATTTTTGGATTTGTCTCAGGCGCGGCGCCGCTCGGGGCGCCCCAAGCCCCATAGTCCTTGGGCCGGACAGCGCTACCTGTCTCGGACGGAATCGGGCTATCGCTTCTTCGTGCTTGACGGCGCGGTCCACCGCAGCGCGTCAAGAACCAGCGAGAACGCATGCGAGGGCTGCTTGCGACTCGGGTAGTACAGGTAGTACCCGGGGAACGGGGCACACCAGTCCTCCAGCACTCGGATCAGCCGACCTTCCTCAAGGTGCGGCGCAAACTCTTCTTCGGGCAAGAACGCGATGCCCAGGCCGGCGACTGCCGCGTCCACCATGCTGGGCGAGGTATTGAAGATGAGTTGCCCATCCACTCTCACATTCAACTTCTGGCTGCGGCGCTCGAAGTCCCAAACGTAGATACCTCCCGCCGTCTGCATGCGCATGTTGATGCAGTTGTGCTTCATCAGGTCGCGAGGGCTCTTGGGCTTGGGACACTTCGCGAAATACGCCGGCGACGCCGCGGCGGCCATGCGCAACTGCGGGCCGATCGGCACCGCGATCATGTCCTTGTCGATGGTGTCGCCCAGCCGCACGCCGGCATCGAAGCGATCCGCCACGATGTCCCTGAAGCCGTAGTTGATGTCGAACTCGACCTTGATCTCAGGGAACTCAAGCAGCAGAGGGTTCAGCTTGGGAAGCAGCGTGGTCCGAAGGACATGCTCTCCGCAGGTGATCCGAACCGTGCCGGCCGGCTTGTCCCGCATATCCGTCAGTTCGTCCAGTTCGGCGTCGATCTCATCGAATCGGTGACCGATGGCATTGAGCAATCGCTCGCCGGCGGCGGTGGGCGACACGCTGCGCGTGGTGCGCGTGAGCAGCCGGATATCCAGCCGCGTCTCCAGGCCGCTGATGGCCTGGCTGAGCGCCGACTGCGTGACGCCCAGCAGCGAGGCTGCGCGCGTGAAGCTGCCTTCGCGCGCCACCGTCACGAAGTACAGGAGATCGTTGAGGTTACGTCTGACCATGGCGGAAAGTCTCCCACGGATTACTAATTAGTGCATCTTATAGCCCTTTTAAGTATTCATTAGCTAGTCAATTTGACTTTGCTGCGCCAACATTCAGGGCATGAAAAAGTCAATACCGATTTGCACGCGATGGTTGCGGCGCCTGGCGCTGGCCGTGCTCGTCGGCTCCACCTTGGGGCTGGCGGCATGCGGTGGCGGCTCCTCCCACGCCAATGCGTCGGATGGCGACTCGTCGGTGCCCTCGCAGGAGTTCCCCATGAAGATTCGATTGGATGTCGATGGACAGATCGCGACTGCCACGCTCTACGACAACGCGCCCGCGCGGGATTTCGCGGCGCTGCTGCCGCTGACGTTGACGCTGACCGACTACGCACGCATCGAGCGCATCGCCGATCTTCCGCAGAGGCTGACCCTGGGGGCGGCCGAAAGCACGGTTCCGGTGAAGCAAGGCGATCTCGCCTACTACGCCCCCTGGGGCAACCTGGCGATCTTTGTCGAAGACGGTACTGGCAACTACACGGGTGACTTGATGCGCCTCGGTGCAGTGGAGACGGGACTGCCCGCCTTGCAGCGCTCCGGCCCGCTGCACGTCAGGATCGAACGCGCGCCTGACTGAACGCCTGCACGGCGGCAAGCCACTTCCCGCATCCACTTCAACTTGAAAGGTATCCACCATGAGCACGCAGAACACCAACGATCGTGAAGCCACACAAGAGTCCGGCGTAGCTGCCGATCGCCGCGGCTTCCTCAAGGCGGCGGGCATCGCGGCGGCCGGCGCGGCGCTGCCGATCGGCGCTGCATCGCTGGCGACTCCCGCCATGGCCCAAACCGCGCAACGCAGCGGCAACAGCGGCCAGACGTACACCATCGGCAGGCGCAAGCTGGGCAACCTGGACGTCTCGGAGCTGGGCTTCGGCTGCATGAGCAACAGCCCCGGCCACTACGGCCCCGGCGTGGACCGCGCGACCAGCATCCGCGTGATCCGCGACGCCTACGAGCGCGGCATCACCTTCTTCGACACCGCCGAGGTCTATGGCCCCTATGTGAACGAGGAACTCGTCGCCGAAGCCTTGGGCCCGGTGCGCAACCACATCGCCATCGCCACCAAGTTCGGCTTCAAGATCGACGGCACGAACGGCCTGGACAGTCGCCCCGAACGCATCCGCCGCGTGGTCGAAGAATCGCTCAAGCGCCTGAAGACCGATCGCATCGACCTGTACTACCAGCACCGCGTCGATCTGACCGTGCCGATCGAGGACGTGGCCGGCACCATCAAGGACCTGATCCAGCAGGGCAAGGTGCTGCACTTCGGCCTGTCCGAGCCCAGCGCACGCACCATCCGCCGCGCCCATGCCGTGCAGCCGGTGACCGCCATCCAGACCGAGTACTCGATCATGGAGCGCAGCGTGGAGCGCAACGGCGTGCTGCAGGCCTGCGAGGAACTGGGCATCGGCTTCGTGCCGTGGGGGCCGCTGGGTCAGGGCTTCCTTGCCGGCAAGCTGCCGCTGGACGCGCAGGCCAAGTTCGACGCGAAGACCGACCTGCGCAAGACCTTCCCCCGATTCAGCACCGAGGTCATGAAGGCGAACCAGCCGATCCTCGACTTCCTGAAGGCCTTCGGCGAGAAGAAGGGTGCCACGCGCGCGCAGATCGCCCTGGCCTGGCTGGCGGCGCAAAAGCCCTGGATCGTCTCCATCCCGGGTACGACCAACCTGGACCACTCGCGCGAGAACCTCAGCTCGATCAACGTCAACCTCACGCCGGAAGACCTGCGCGAGATCGAAGCGGGCATGGCCAAGATCACCGTCCACGGCGGCCGCATGGACGCCAAGCAGATGGACCAGATCGGCAAGGACTGAACATCCGCCCGCGCGGGAAATCGCCATGACCTTCCAGACACAGGAGCTTCCATCGTGAACACGAAGATTTGTCGATCTGCCGCGCTGGCGGTCGTACTGGCTGCCGCGCTCCCTCTCATGAGCCAGAGCGTGGCAGCCCAGGAGCGTCAACCCAACGGCACCGCCGCCCAGGCGACGCCAGATCAAGGGAGAACAGCCATGTCGAGCAGATCAACCGAAGTCACCCGGATCAGGCTGAGCTTCGATGGCGGCGAAGCGGTCGTGGAACTCAACGACAACCCCGCCAGCCGCGATCTGGTCTCCATGCTGCCGCTGACGCTGAAGTTCAGCGACTACAACAACGTGGAGAAAGTCGCCTATCCACCGCGCAAGCTCTCGACGGCGAACGCGCCCTTCGGCTTGACGCCCTCGGTAGGCGACTTCGCCTTGTACGCGCCGTGGGGAAACCTGGTGGCCTATTACCGCGGCTATCGGCACTCGAACGATCTGGTTCATCTCGGCCGCTTCACCTCGGGCATTGAGCAGTTGTCCAAAGTGGATGGCGAATTCAGCGTCCGCATCGAAGCGGTGAAGTAGTGGCAACCCAGCTTTTCCGCGCCATGCCCGTCGCACACCAGGCCCGGCATTTACCCAAGCATTCAGGAATAAGAAGAAGTTCATGACAGACCAGATCGGCACGGCCGCCATGGAGGCCGTTCCTTCCCAGCAAGAGACCAGCGCGCAACCCGCCTATTGGGGCGGAGTGTTTGCCATGTCGCTGTGCGTGTTCGCGCTGATCGCCTCCGAATTCATGCCCGTGAGCCTGCTGACGCCGATCGCGGCGGATCTGCATGTCACCGAGGGCATGGCCGGACAAGGCATCGCCATCTCGGGCGCATTCGCCGTACTGACCAGCCTGTCGATTTCATGGCTGGCCGGCGGCATGAACCGCAAGACGCTGCTGCTGGCGCTGACGGCACTGATGGCGGTCTCCGGCGCCGTGGTCGCGCTGGCATCCAATTACCTGACCTACATGGTCGGCCGCGCCCTCATCGGCGTGGTGATCGGCGGTTTCTGGTCCATGTCGGCGGCCACCGCCATGCGGCTTGTGCCATCCAGCCAGGTGCCGCGCGCACTGGCGATCTTCAACGGCGGCAACGCGCTGGCGACCGTGATCGCCGCGCCATTGGGCAGCTACCTCGGTTCGGTCATGGGCTGGCGCGGCGCGTTCTTCTGCCTGGTCCCGGTGGCGGCCATTGCGCTGGCCTGGCAGTGGATCAGCCTGCCTTCCATGAAGAACCAGGGCGGTTCGCAGGGTTCGGGCAATGTCTTCACGGTGCTGCGCAGCCGCCCGGTCGCCTTCGGCATGGCCGCCTGCGGCGCCTTCTTCATGGGGCAGTTCGCGCTGTTCACCTATGTCCGCCCCTTCCTGGAGACGGTGACGCACGTCGGGGTGTCCACGCTGTCGCTGATCCTGCTGGTGATCGGCGTGGCCGGCTTCATCGGTACGGCGCTGATCGGCTCCGTGCTCAAGCGCAGCCTGTATGGGACGCTGATCGTCATCCCCGTCCTGATGGCGGTGATCGCCTTGGCGTTGATTCCCTTCGGCGCCTGGGTTGCCGCGGTGTTCGTGCTGCTGGGCCTGTGGGGCCTGATGGCGACGTCGGCCCCGGTGGGCTGGTGGAGCTGGATCGCCGAGGCCATGCCGCACAACGCCGAGGCGGGCGGCGGCCTCATGGTGGCCGTGATCCAGTTGTCCATCGCCCTGGGCTCCACCGTGGGCGGCCTGCTGTTCGACGCCACCGGCTATCGCAGCACCTTCGTGGCGAGTGCGGCCGTGCTGCTGCTCGCGGCCTTCCTGGCATTCACGACCTCGCGCGCGCAAACCCGGCAAGCGGCCTGAATTACCGCGTCCAACCAGGAGACCACATGACCATGAACCTCGAAGTCCCCTGCAGAGTCCGCAACCGGACGGCCAACGGCCGCCGGCCTGGGCGTGGCATGCAGGCCATGCGCACCCTGGGGCTTCTGTGCGGCCTGTTCGTGCTGGCCGGATGCGACGCCGCCCAGCCCGGGGCATCGGGCACGCCCACTGCCGCTGCCGCGGCCACTGCCCTACCGGGGGAATCTCGCATGTGAATGACCGCCCGATGCGACAGCGAACAGGACTGACCTGCCAGCCTATTTTCACCATCCACATAGAGAGAAAGCCATGAGCAAAGCTCCCCTGAGCATAACGAACATCAAACGGCGGACGGCCCTCAAGGGCTTCGTCCAAGGCTCGATCATTGCTGGCGTGGCCATGGCCCTCGGCGGGCACACGGTGCTGGCACAAACGGCCTCGCCCACGATCGTATCGGGCGGCCTGCGGCTGACGCAGGCGTGGGACAAGGTGTTTCCCAAGAGCGATAAGGTCGATCACCAGAAGGTCACCTTCAAGAACCGCTACGGCATCACCCTCGCGGCCGACCTGTACCTGCCCAAGAACCGGGCGAACCAGCGGCTGGCGGCGATCGTCATCGGCGGTCCGTTCGGCGCGGTCAAGGAACAGTCCTCGGGCCTGTATGCGCAGATCATGGCCGAGCGCGGCTTCGTGACGCTGGCCTTCGACGGCTCCTTCACCGGGGAGAGCGGCGGCGAGCCGCGCAACGTCGCCTCGCCGGACGTCAACACCGAGGATTTCATGGCGGCGGTCGATTTCATCGGCCTGCAGCCCTACGTCGATCGCGAGCGCATCGGCGTCATCGGCGTCTGCGGCTGGGGCGGCTTCGCATTGAACGCGGTGGCCGCCGACAAGCGCGTCAAGGCGGTTGTCGCCAGCACCATGTACGACATGACCCGCGTCATGTCCAAGGGCTACAACGACGTCGTGACCCCGGAGCAGCGCACGCAGACGCTGGAGCAACTGAGCCGGCAGCGCTGGGAGGACGCCGCGAATGGCAAGCCCGCCTACCAGCCGCCTTACAACAAGGACGTGAAGGCCGGCGACGCGCAGTTCATGGTCGATTACCACGAGTACTACATGACGCCGCGCGGCTACCACCCGCGCGCGGTCAACTCCGGCAATGCCTGGACCATCACCACGCCGCTGTCGTTCATGAACATGCCTATCCTGACCTACATCAAGGAGATTTCGCCGCGTCCGATCCTGTTCGTGCATGGCGAGAAGGCCCATTCGCTGTACTTCGCCCAGACCGCCTATGCGGCCGCTGCCGAGCCCAAGGAACTGGTGATCGTCCCGGGAGCGAGCCACATCGATCTGTACGACCGCGTGGACAAGATTCCCTTCGACAAGATGACGGCCTTCTTCGGCGAACACCTGAAGCAGGTCGCAGCCAAGTGAACGCCAGGAGTGCAGAGACCATGAACACTCACCGCCTACCCAGCCTCGCCAGGCTTGCGATGATCGCGTCGTTCTTCCTGGCCTTGCTGCCGACAACGCCGGCGTTCGCGCACCATGGTTGGGCCGCCTTCGACACCGATCGGCTCGTCTATATTTCCGGGACGGTCTCATCGAAAGGGGTCTGGGGCAACCCGCACTCCCTTTTCGATGTGACCCTGGATCGCGACCTGCCTGCCCAGACGCCCAAGCTGGCGATTCCCGAGCAGTTGCAGGACCCCGAGGACAGCGTGCGGGTCAACGCCGCGCCCTCCTACAAGGGCAACCGCCAGAAGCTGGAGGTCATCATTGCGCCGCCGGCCTGGTCGGGCAGATGGGGCTTGGGGCGTGCGCTGAACGTCGGGGAGCGGTTCCAGGCGGTCGGCTACATCAATCGGACGGATGCGGGCATGTTTCGCCCGGTCGTGTTCTGGTACGGGGATGACGCCGTGCCGGTGAACCAGGTGCTCGGCAACACGCTCCCGGTGCGCGCACCGCTGCCGAACGCTGGTCGGAACTGAGCGACTGCGTATGCCTGAATTTCTCAGCGCGTGGCTGATGGTGCTGCAGGACTCTGCACTCGGCGAGACGGTACGCAATGCCCAGTACCTCTATCCCGTGCTGGAGTCCGTTCACATCCTCGGGATCGCGCTCCTTGTCGGCCCAGCTTTCACTTTCGACCTTCGACTGTTGGGAACCGGGCACCGCATCGTGCCCGTGACCACGGCCGCGCGCTGTCTGCTGCCCGTCTCCCACATCGGTCTGGCCATCGTCGCGATCACGGGCGTCGCACTGCTCAGTGCGCAGGCGACCGTCGTGGCCGCTGCCGGGGCTGCGCCGTGGAAATTCGGACTCATCGCTGTCGCAGGCATCAATGTGCTGGTGTTCCACAAGGGCATCTACCGGACGGTGGCCGATTGGGATGTGCATGCCCTTCCTCCGCTGTCGGCGAAGGTCTCCGCATTGGTGTCGGCTTTTGTATGGACGGGGGTCATCGTCGCGGGCCGCTTTCTGGCGTACTGATTCTGGCCAGCACTGCGAGGCCAGCCCACTCAATCCAAGGAATCACACATGACAGTCAAAGCCTACGGCGCCCACGCCGGCGACCAGCCACTCGAATCGATGGACATCACCCGTCGCGCGCCGGGTGCGCACGACGTACAGATCGACATCGCCTACTGCGGCGTGTGCCACTCCGACATCCACCAGGTACGTGCCGAGTGGGCGGGGACGCTCTATCCCTGCGTGCCGGGTCACGAGATCGTCGGCCGCGTTGCGGCGGTGGGCGCACACGTGTCGGGCTTCAAGCCCGGCGATCTGGTGGGCGTCGGCTGCATCGTCGATAGCTGCAAGCACTGCGCCGACTGCGATGAAGGCCTGGAGAACTACTGCGACCACATGGTCGGCACGTACAACGGCCCCACGTCCGACGCGCCGGGCCACACGCTGGGCGGTTACTCGCAGCAGGTCGTGGTGCATGAGCGCTATGTGCTGCGCATCCGCCACCCCGAAGCCCAGCTCGCCGCCGTGGCGCCGCTGCTGTGCGCAGGCATCACCACGTACTCGCCGCTGCGCCACTGGAAGGTGGGACCGGGCCACAAGGTGGGCGTGGTCGGCATCGGCGGCCTGGGCCACATGGGCATCAAGCTAGCGCATGCCATGGGCGCGCACGTGGTGGCGTTCACCACCTCGGAATCCAAGCGCGAGGCGGCCAAGGCGCTGGGCGCCGACGAGGTGGTGGTTTCGCGCAACCCCGCAGAGATGGCGGCGCACGCCAACAGCTTCGACTTCATCCTCAACACCGTGGCCGTCCCTCATGACCTCGATGCGTTCTTCGTGCTGCTCAAGCGCGACGGCACGATGACGCTGGTCGGCGCGCCGGCTTCGCCGCACCCGTCGCCCGAGGTGTTCAACCTGATCCTGAAGCGCCGCAGCCTGGCTGGCTCGGCGATCGGCGGGATTCCCGAGACGCAGGAAATGCTGGACTTCTGCGCCGAGCACGGGATCGTCGCGGACATCGAAATGATCCGCGCCGACCAGATCAACGACGCCTATGAACGCATGCTCAAGGGCGACGTGAAGTACCGCTTCGTGATCGACAACGCATCGCTGGCGGCATGATTTTTTTGACCTGACAAGGAGATTTCCATGAGCGTCACTTACGACTTCACCGGGCAGGTCGCCCTGGTTACCGGCGCTGGCTCTGGCATGGGGCTGGATACGGCGCGCGCGTTCGCAAAGGCGGGCGCCGCTGTCACCCTGGCGGGCCGCGAGGAGGCCCCGCTGCTGAAGGCTGTGGAAGAGATCACCGCCGCTGGCGGCAAGGCCATCGCCGTGGTCTGCGACGTCGCCGATGAAGACCAGGTGGCGGCGATGGTCGAGCGTACCGTCGCCACCTTCGGCCGCCTGGATGCCGCCTACAACAACGCAGGCATCCAGGTGCCTGCTTCGGAAATCGCCGACCAGTCGGCGCAGGACTACGACCTCATCAGCGCCATCAATCAGCGCGGCGTGTGGGCCTGCATGAAGCACGAACTCAAGCAGATGCGCAAGCAAGGCAGCGGCGCGATCGTCAACTGCTCGTCCATCGGCGGCATCACGGGCCGGGCCATGATGGCCGCCTACCACGGCACCAAGCACGGGGTGATCGGACTGACCAAGAGCGCGGCCCTCGAATACGCCACCCGCGGCGTGCGCGTCAATGCCGTGTGCCCCGGCACGATCAGCACACCGATGGTCACCAAGATGCTCGACAGCGGAATGCTGGCGATGGACGACCTGCTGCGCGACCTGCCGATGAAGCGGCTGGGCACGGGCGACGAGATCGCCGGCGCGGTGCTTTGGCTGTGCAGTTCCGGTTCGAGCTTCGTGACCGGCCAGGCCCTCGTCGTGGATGGTGGCTTCACTGTGTACTGAGGCGAAACAACGGTTTTTTCGCGCCGGCAGGCCTTGCGGGCGCACCTAACAGAGGCAGAGAAACATCATGATCAAAGACAAAGTCGTCATCATCACCGGCGCATCCGCAGGCATCGGCGAGGCAACCGCCAAGCTGCTCGCGAGCAAGGGTGCCAAGGTCGTGCTCGGTGCGCGCCGCGAAGACAACCTCAAGCGCATCGCGGACGAGATCCAGCAAAGCGGTGGCCAGGCGATCTACCAGGTCCTGGACGTCACCAAGCAGGAAGACAACGACGCGATCGTCAAGCTCGCCAAGGACACGTTCGGCCGCGTGGACGTGATTTTCCTGAATGCCGGCCTCATGCCGAACGCGCCGCTGTCGGCCCTGAAAACCGCTGAGTGGCACCAGATGGTCGATGTCAACATCAAGGGCGTGCTCAACGGCGTCGCTGCAGTGCTGCCGTCGTTCGTGGCGCAGAAGTCCGGCCACGTGATCGCCGTGTCTTCGGTCGCCGGGCTCAAGGCCTACCCGGGCGGCGCCGTGTACGGCGGCACCAAGTGGTTCGTGCGCGACTTCATGGAAGTCCTGCGCATGGAGTCGGCCATGGAAGGCACCAACATCCGCACCGCGACGCTGTACCCCGCCGCCATCAACACCGAGCTGCTGACGACGTTCAGCGACAAGGAATCGCTGGACCAGATGAAGGGCATCTACGACAAGTACGGCATTTCGCCGGAGCGGATCGCCGATGTCGTCGCCTTCGCCATCGATCTGCCCGAGGACACGACGGTCAACGAGTTCACGGTCGGCCCCGCGAACCAGCCTTGGTAAGGGCGGCGCCATGATTCGGACGTCCATTTGCAAACCGGCCTGCGCAGATGTGCGCAGGCCCGGCGCCAAGATGAAATCAAGAGCAAGCGCAGCGGTGGTGGTCGCCTGCCTGGTCGCCGGGATAGGCTTCACGTCGGCCGTCTCGGCGCAGCAAGGCGCTGCTGCAGGATTGGCCTACGACGCGCAGACGCAGGGTGCCGTGCCGATTCCACCCTCGGAACGCGCCTTGCAGACGGTCGTGGCCGAACCCTGGTTCAAGGTCTCCCACGAGGGCCTGATCCTCGAAGGTGCGATCTTCGACGGTAGCGGCAACCTGCTTTTCTGCGACGTGAGCGGTCGCCGCGTGCTGCGCCTGACGCCGGACAAGCAGTTGTCCACCGTGGTCACCCTCGATGCCCTTCATCCGGGCGGGTTGGCCTTGCATCCTGACGGGCGCCTCTTCATCGCGGCACTGGACATCCCGAAGAACCGGGGCGCGATCTACGCGGTGAACCCGGACGGCTCGGGCCTGCAGCCGATCGTGCCGCCCGTGGCCGGGTACATGCCCAACGACCTGGTATTCGATGCGCGCGGCGGCTTCTACTTCACCGATTTCAAGGGGAATGCGACCGAGCCCAAGGGCGGCGTGTACTACGCCTCGCCGGACCTGACCATCAAGCCCGTCCTGCCCAACCTTGCGATGGCGAACGGCCTTGCGCTCAGTCCCGATGGCAAGTCGCTGTGGGCAACGGAGTTCGGCCGCAACCTGCTGCACCGAATCGAACTGGCGGATGCCACCACCATCGCGCCGATCGGCTCGGCCATTGCCTACCACTTCGTCGGCCCGGCCCCGGACTCGATGCGTGCAGACGCCGATGGCAACGTGTACGTGGCGATCTACGGGCAAGGCCGCGTGCTGGCCTTCAACCTCAACGGCATTCCCATCGGCCAGGTGCTGCTGCCCGGACGCGATGGCGGCCACAACCTGGCCTCCACCAGCCTGGCCATCCACCCGGGCAGGAACGACCTCTACGTCGTCACCAGCGACATGGACAAGGGGCAAGGGGCGGCGGTGTTCCATGCCAAGGCGTTCAGCAAGGGGCTGCCGCCTGCTTCATCTCGATAACGGTATGCCGCCGCGGGCCATCCAGCCCCTGGCGGCCTGATTGGAGGACATGCCCATGGACCGTCGAACATTTCTCACCGCAGGCGCCGGACTGGGTTCGGCGTTGATGGCCGGCTCACTCCTGGGCGCAGCGACATCCAGGGCGCAGACACCGGCGGATTCCCGAAAGGAGGCTTCCATGCCCAACGCACAACGAGGCAGCAAAGCGGGCGGCAAGGCGCGCGTTTTCGTTACCGGCTCGGCCGATGGACTGGGCCACGCCACGGCCAAGACCTTGCTGGCTCAGGGCCACGAAGTCGTCGTGCATGTGCGTTCGCAGGCCCGCATGTCGGCCGTGAAGGAACTCGTGGACCAGGGCGCCGTCGCCACGGTCGGCGACCTGTCCGACCTTGCGCAGATTCGCGATCTCGCCCGCCAGGTCAATGCGATCGGCGCAATGGATGCCATCGTCCACAACGCCGGCGTCCTCAACGGCGCGCAACTGCTGGTCGTCAACGTCGTCGCGCCGTACCTGCTCACGTCGCTGATCCAGCGCCCCAAGCGCCTGATCTACCTGAGCAGCAGCATGCACCGGGGCGGACGCGCCAGCCTGGCCGGCATGGACTGGACCGGCCGCACGTCCACCGGGAGCTACTCGGACAGCAAGCTGTTCGTGACCACGCTGGCAGCGGCCGTCGCACGGCTGTGGCCCGAGGTGTACAGCAACGCCGTCGATCCGGGCTGGGTGCCGACCAGGATGGGCGGCCCGAGCGCGCCCGACGACCTGAGACTGGGCCACCTGACCCAGGAATGGCTCGCCACCAGCGGCGATCCCGAAGCACTGACCAGCGGCGGCTACTGGCACCACCAGCGGCGCGAGCAGCCGCATGCCGCCGTCAACGACACCCGGTTCCAGGATCTGCTGCTGACCGAACTCGCCCGCGCCACCGGCACGAAGCTGTCGTGATGGCCCCCACCACGGTATCCCCTGCATGAAAAGATTCTGGACTCGACTTCTCATGGCCCTTGTCGGTATCGCCATCCTCGGCGTCGTCGGTGTGTTCGCCTACTTGCAGCAACCCGTGTTCGGGGAGCTTCCCAGCGGCGAACGGTTGACGCGCATCGAACACTCGCCCAACCATGCCGATGGCGTGTTCCGCAACCAGATCGACACGCCCATGAAGACGACAGACCAGTCCGAGCTGTCGATGTGGATGGAGACCCTCTTTGGGGAGAAGGGCCAGCCCCGTCCGCCTGGCGCCATTCCCGCGATCAAGACCGATCTCAAGGCGCTCGACCCCGCGCAGGACCTGGTGGTCTGGCTCGGCCATTCCGCCTACTTCATCCAACTGGACGGCAAGCGCATCCTGATCGATCCGGTCTTCAGCACCAACGCCGCACCCATACCGGCAGCGAACAAGGCCTTCGAGGGCAGCAGCATCTACACGGCCGACGACATGCCCGAGGTCGATGCGCTGCTGATCAGCCACGACCACTACGACCACCTGGACTATCCCTCCATCCTGGCCCTCAAACCCAAGGTGAAGCAGGTGATCGTGGGCCTGGGCGTGGGAGCACATTTCGAGCGCTGGGGCTACGACATGCGCACCGTGCGCGAGGCCGATTGGAACGAGGTCGTCGCCCTGTCGCCGCAGGTACAGGTCCACGTCACGCCAGCCCGGCACTACTCCGGGCGAACCTTCACCCGCGACCAGTCGCTGTGGGTCGGCTTCGCACTGGTGTCGCCCGAGCGTCGCCTCTTCGTCAGCGGCGACTCGGGCTATGGCCCGCACTTCGCCGAGATCGGCCAGCGACTCGGCCCGTTCGACTGGGTGGCGCTCGACGCCGGCCAGTACGACCCGCGCTGGGCGAACGTCCACATGACCCCCGAGCAGGCCGTGCAGGCGGCCGAGGACCTGCACGCGCGGGTGCTGATGCAGGCGCACGTGGGCCGTTTTTCCATCGCCCCCCATGACTGGGACGACCCCTTCAAGCGCATGGTCGCCGCCAGCCAAGGCCATGGCTACGCGCTTTGGACACCGGAGATCGGACAGGCCGTGTACCTGGACGGCCGTGCGCAGTCGTTCACGGCCTGGTGGGGGAACGCCGCAGGGAACACACAGCCCCAGCTCGCGGCTGGCGCCAAGGAGAAATAGAGAGTGCATTCCGCCATCTCGCCCCGGTGGCAGCGCCTGACTGGCGTGCGCCCGGAAGAAGCCCCCGCCGTGCTGTGGTCGATGCTGTACGTCATCGCGCTGTTCCTGGCGTACTACGTGCTGCGCCCGATCCGCGACGAGCTGGGCGTGGCCGGTGGCGTGCAAAACCTCCCGTGGCTGTTCACCGGCACGCTGTTGGCCATGCTGGTGGCCAGCCCCTTGTTCGCGCTGGCAGTGCGCAATCTTCCGCGCCGGCAGTTCATCGCCTTGGCCTATCGCTTCTTCGCGGCAAACCTGGTGCTGTTCGCACTGCTGCTGCATTTCGCCGAAGCCGATGCGCAGGTGTGGATCGGACGCGCCTTTTTCATCTGGGTCTCGGTCTTCAATCTGTTCGTCGTCTCGGTGTTCTGGTCCTTCATGGTGGATCTCTTCGACAGCGAGCAGGGCAAGCGGCTCTTCGGGCTGTTCGCGGCCGGCGCCACGCTGGGCGGTCTGCTGGGTTCGGCTATCACGTCCAGCCTGATCGCGCACCTGGACCGCTCCTGGCTGATGGCGATCGCCATCGTGTTCCTGGAATTGGCGGTGCTCGCCTCGCGCCGGCTGTCGCGCATCGCGCCGGCATTCCAGCACGCCGCGCGCCGCGACAACAACCCGGATCAGCCGCTGGGTGGCGGCATCTTCGCGGGCATGGTCCACACCCTGCGTTCGCCCTATCTGGGCGGATTGGCGCTGTTCATCCTGCTGTACTCGGTCACCTCGACCTTCCTGTACTTTCAGCAGGCCAGCATTGCCCAAGCATCGTTTCCCGACCGGGCGGCCCGCACGGCGTTCTTCGCCAACATCGACCTGATCGTCAATGCAATCACGCTGGCGTTCCAGCTCTTCGTCACGGGCCGGATGCTGGCCACCCTGGGCGTCGTGGTGACGCTGTGCGTGTTGCCCCTGGTGAGCCTGCTGGGCTTCGCGGTCCTGGCCGCCAGCCCCAGCGTCGCCGTCATCGTGGCCGCGCAGGTGGGCCGCCGCGTGGCGAACTTCGCGCTGGCCCGTCCCGCCCGCGAAATCCTGTTCACCTCCAGCGCCCGCGAGGACCGCTACAAGGCCAAGAACTTCATCGACACCGTGGTTTACCGGGGTGGCGACCAGCTCGCCAGTTGGGGGTATGCGGGCCTGATGGGCTTGGGCCTGACCCTCGCGCAGATTCCCATGATCGCGGTGCCGCTGTCGGCCGTCTGGCTGGGCCTGAGCGTCTGGCTGGGGCGCACCCACCAGGCGCAGGAGCGGCAGGACGCCGCCGCCGTGCCATCCATCCACTGAGGACACGACCATGAAGCCTTCCCGCCGCTCCGTTCTGAAATCCATGGGCCTGCTGGCCGCGATGCCGTGGCTCATCCCGGCGACCCGCGCGTTCGCGGCCCCGCCGATGCGCATCGGCGTGATCGGCGCGGGCTGGCTGGGCGGCACCGTGGGACGCCTGTGGGTCAAGGCCGGGCACGAGGTGATGTTTTCCTCGCGCAACCCCGACAAGCTGGAGGCCATGGCACGCGAGCTGGGGCCGCGTGCCTCGGTCGGCCAGCCGCTGGCGGCGGCAGAGTTCGGCACCGTACTGTTGCTGGCCGTTCCCTTCGAGGCACTGCCCCAGGTCGGGCGCGATCTGCGCAGCGCCTACCGCGGCAAGATCGTGCTGGACTCCACCAATCCCTGGGGGGCGAACAACGCTGACGTGTACCGCGAGGCGCGCGAACTGGGCGTTGCTCAAACCGTCGTCAAGTACATGTCGGGCGCGCGTCTGGTGCGCGCGTTCAGCGCTGTAGATGCCACCGTGGTCGAAACGTCGGCCTCACGGACCGGCGGGCGCATCGGGATGCCCATCGCCAGCGACGACGCCGAAGCCATGCGGGTCGCCGCCGGCCTGGTGCGCGATGCCGGGTGCGATCCGGTCATCGTCGGCAATTTGGCGGCGTCCGCTTCCTTCCAGCCGGGCGGTCCAGGTTTTCGCGCCCACCTGACAGCGCCGGCATTGCGCCAGCGCCTCGGCCTGCCATCCAGTAGCTGAGCCCGATATGGACATCGAACGAATTCGGCGAACCCGACGCCACGCCCGACTATCCACCGTCCAACCCGCGAATGGAGGCCTGACATCATGAATCTGCGCATGCTCGGCTTTGCTGCCACGCTCTCGCTCACCCTGTACGTTGGCGCCACCACCCCGACGCCCGCCAACGCGCAGGCCACCGCGCCCGCGCCCGGTGGCCTGCCTTTCCAGGTCAAGGCCGTCGGCACATTCGAGAGCCCCTGGGCCATGGCCTTCCTGCCCGACGGCAACATGCTGGTGACGCAAAAGCAGGGCGCGATGATCCTGTTCGACCCCAGAACAGGTGCCAAGCGAACGCTGTCCGGCACACCCGCCGTCAGCAGCAGAGGTCAGGGCGCGCTGATGGACATCGTTCCCGCTCCCGATTTCTCGGCCAGCAAGCGGGTCTATTTCAGCTACTCCGAGCCGGGTTCCGGTGCCGGCAGCCGGGTCGCGCTCGCCACCGCGACACTGGATCAGGCAGGCGGTGCGCTCAAGGAGACGAAGGTCATCTTCCGCGCCCAGGAGGCCTCCACCGGCGGGCATTATTCGGGCCGCATTGCCTTCTCGCCCGATGGCAAATATCTCTTCTTCACCAGTGGCGACCGTCAACTGCTCGATCCGGCGCAGGACCCCCGATCAACGCTCGGCAAGGTGCTGCGCCTCAACCTCGACGGCACACCGGCCGCCGGCAATCCGCTCGCGGCCAAGGGCTTCCACGCCGCCGTCTGGTCCTACGGCCACCGCAATCTGCTGGGCGTCACCTTCGACAAGGAGGGGCGCCTGTGGGAGATGGAGATGGGTCCACGCCATGGCGACGAGATCAACCTGATCAAGCCCGCCCTCAACTACGGCTGGCCCAGGGCATCGAACGGCGACCACTATGACGGCCGGGACATCCCCGACCATGCGCCTGGTGATGGCTTCGAGGCGCCGAAGGTGTTCTGGAACCCGGCCATCTCCCCGGGCGGCCTCGCTTACTACGACGCGGAGCTGTTCCCGCAGTGGAGGAATTCCCTCTTCATCACCGGCCTCTCAGGCCGGTCGCTGGATCGCATTGCCCTCGACGGTGAGAACGCGACCCAGGCAGACCATTGGGACATGGGCGAACGCATCCGCGCCGTGCGCACCGGGCCGGATGGCGCGCTATGGCTGCTGGAGGACGGCACGAGCGGCCGGATGCTGATGCTGACGCCGAAGGGTTAGCACAGAGGGCCCGACGTAGCGCACAGACATGACCTGAGAAAGAGTCCCTGCCCATGAGCTTGACCTTCGTGTTCTTCCGTTCCGTGGTGCTGACCTTGGTGGTCGGCCTGTTCCTGCTGGCGAGCGGCAGAGCCGCTCGCAGGCCGAGGGTGCAGGCAGCCTTCTGGACGACCGCCGCGCTCGTGCATCTGGTCTGGTGGTTCCTGCCCGACCTGGAAGGCGTGTGGAGCCAGGGGGGGCGTTGGCTGGTCAGCGCCTGGGTCGGCGCACTGGTGACGGCGGTGCTCCTGATCGTGCCCTTCGCGCTGTTCCTGGCCGTGCGCTGGGCGCTCCGGCGACGCTCGCCTGCAGGGGCGCAGGCGCACGGCCCACGGGTGCAGATCGTGTACGTCGGCCTGTCGCTGGCCGTCGGCATCGCCGTGAGCTTCGGCACCATCGGCGGACCCGTTGTGCGCGAGGAAGTGATCCAGGTGCGCGGCCTGCCCGAGGGCCTGGACGGCCTGCGCATCGCCAACATCGGCGATGTCCATGTCGGCCCCTTCATCAAGCCCGCCGACCTCGCCGCCGCGGTGGATCTCGTCAACGATCGCAAGGTGGACCTGCTGGCGATCACCGGCGACCTGATCGACGACCTGGACCAGCTCGAACCGACCCTGGACGCCCTGGAGCGCAGCGAGGCGCTGCCCGTGCTCTCGATCCTCGGCAACCACGACAAGTACCCCAACGAGGCCGCCGTGGTCGCCGCCCTCAAGCGCCGCAATCCGCGCATCGAGGTGTTGATCAACAGCAGCATCCAGGTACACCCGCGCGGCGTTGCGCTGCGCGTGGCCGGCGTGGACTACCCGCTGGCCGCGGACGGGCGCCACATGCTGCCGCGCGACGAGCAGGATGCCGCGATGCTTCGGTTCGCCGACCTCGCGTTTGCGCAAGCCACACCCGGCGAGCCGCTGGTCGTGCTCTCGCACCATCCCGAGTTCTTTCCCATTGCCACGGCGCGCGGGGCCATGCTCACGCTGTCCAGCCACACGCACGGGGGCCAGGTGCGCCTGTTCGGGCGGCCGGTGATCGTCGCCTACGACTACATGCACGGCATCTACCAGGAAGGGAACGCCTATCTCGACGTGAACTCGGGACTGGGGCACTGGCTCCCATTGCGCATCGGCGTGCCGCGCGAGATCTCGATCGTCACGCTCCGGCGCGGCTGAAGCAGTTGATCACACAGACGACAGCAGGGCCTTGAACCCACTCACCAGGAGGACCTCATCCAACCGCATTTGATTCCGAGCACCCACAAGACGCGGAAGTAGCTGATACCGCATCGGACGCGGCCACCCCAGGCCATGCCAAACCGCCTACGCCTTGAGCGTTAAAGAAAGGACCCCACGATGAAATACCCCATCGAGACCGAAGCTCCGGTCGAACTGAGCGCCGACGAAGCGGCGCTCCTGAGCGAGATGCCCGAGTTGGATGGTGTCGGCCAGTCGCGGCGCACCTTCATGATCAATTCCGCCGCGGGCGGGATCGGTCTGTTCGCGGCGAACCTGCTGGCCCAGGAGGCGGCATTGGCGCAGATGCCTCTCGCCGAGGGCGCGGCCGTGGCGCCGATCAAGGCGCAGAACGTCGTCAAGGTGGCCTTCCAGGTCAATGGTGTGCAGCAGACGCTGGAACTCGATTCGCGTGTGGTGCTGCTCGACGCCCTGCGTGAACACCTGGCGCTGACCGGATCGAAGAAGGGCTGCGACCAGGGCCAGTGCGGCGCCTGCACGGTGTTGGTGAACGGTCAGCGCGTCCTGTCCTGCCTCACGCTGACCGCGACGCTCGAAGGTGGCGAAGTCACCACGATCGAGGGGCTGGCCCAGGGCGATCAACTGCACCCGGTGCAGGCTGCTTTCATCAAGCACGACGGCTTTCAGTGCGGCTACTGTACGCCGGGACAAATTTGCTCGGCGGTGGGCCTGCTGGGCGAAGCACGCCGTGGCGACGTCAGCCATGTCACCGCCGACGTGCGCAAGACCACCACGCGCCTGACCGATGAAGAAATCAAGGAACGCATGAGCGGCAACATCTGCCGCTGCGGTGCCTACCCGGGCATCGTCGCCGCGGTGCAGGAGGCGCATTCCGGCCGCCAGACGGCCCAGACCTGGCAATTCGCCACCGAGACGCAACTGGCGTCGGTGCGCAAGGAGGATGGCCATGAGACCGTTTGAATATGTGCGGGCGGCCGATGCCGCATCGGGCGCCGCCGCCGTGGCGAGCGTGCCTGGCGCGAAGTTCCTCGCGGGCGGGTCCAACCTGGTCGATCTGATGAAGGAAGACATCGAGCGGCCCCCTCGCCTGGTGGACATCCGCCAGTTGCCGTTGCGCCAGATCCAGCGCACCCGCGCCGGACTGTCCCTGGGCGCGCTGGCGACCAACACCGAGACCGCCAACCATCCGCTGATCCGCGAGAACTACCCGCTCCTGACCCAGGCCATCGTCGCGGGCGCGTCGGGGCAGTTGCGCAACATGGCGACCAACGGGGGCAACCTGATGCAGCGCACGCGCTGCAACTACTTCTACGACATCGCCACGCCGTGCAACAAGCGCGAGCCCGGCTCGGGCTGCGGTGCGCGCGAGGGGTTGAACAAGATCCACGCCGTGCTCGGCTGGAGCGAAGCCTGTGTGGCGACCTACCCGGGCGACATGGCCAACGCGCTGGTTGCCCTGGACGCCAACGTGCGCGTGCGTGCGACGGACGGACGCGAGCGGCTGATCCCGATCGCCGACTTCCATCGCCTGCCAGGCGACACCCCGCAAAGAGACAACAACCTCGAACACGGGGAGCTGATCCTCGCCATCGAGCTGCCGGTCTCGGCGGCCGAGTTCGCGCGCAACTCGCACTACCTCAAGGTGCGTGATCGAAGCTCCTACGCCTTCGCCATGGTCGCGGTCGCCGCTGCCCTGCAGCTCGACGGCGGCGGCACGATCCGGCAGGCGCGGGTGGTGCTGGGCAGCGTGGCCCACAAACCCTGGCGCAGCGCCGAGGCCGAGGCCGCGCTGATCGGCGGCCGCGCCAACGAGGACACCTTCCGCCAAGCGGCCCAGGCCGCGCTGCGCGAAGCCCGTCCGCTGGCCCACAACGCCTACAAGGTGGAGCTGGGTCAACGATCCGTCGTGCGTGCGCTGATGCGCGCCGCCAAGCTGGCTTGAGCGCAAGGAGAATCATCATGGCACGCTATCTCGGAAAAGAGACGACCCGTGTGGACGGGATCGCCAAGGTCACCGGCAAGGCCAAGTACACGGCCGAGTTCCAGGTTCCGCACGCCGCCTACGGTTTCATCGTGCTGAGCACGGTGGCCAAGGGGCGGATCACCGCCATCGACACCCGTGAAGCCGAGCGGGCCGCGGGCGTCGTGCGCGTCTTCACCCATCTCAATGCGGGGCGCCTGGGCAAGCCGCCGGCCGCCGATGCGCCGCCGCAATGGGCCTGGCCGCTGCAATCGGACCGAGTGTTCTTCAATGCCCAGCCGATCGCCCTGGTGGTCGCCGAGACCTACGAGCAGGCGCGCCATGCCGCGCGGCTGGTCAAGGCCACCTACCAGACCGAGCCGCACGTCACCGAGCTTGAGACGGTGCTGGGACGCGCCGAGCCGGCACCGCAGAACACGCCGCCGCGGGGCAATCCCGCCCGAGCGTTGCAGGGTGCCGAGGTCAAGGTCCAGACCGAATACCACATCCCGATCAACCACCACAACCCGATCGAGCCGCATGCGGCGATCGCCTTCTGGGAAGGCGATCAACTCACGATCTTCGACAAGACCCAGAACGTCTATGGCGTCCAGAAGCACCTGGCCGAAGGCCTGGGCGTGCCGGCCGAGAACATCCGTGTGGTGTCGCCCTTCGTCGGTGGCGCCTTCGGCTCCTCGCTCAAGCCCAACTACTACCCCTCGCTGACCGCCATGGCCGCGCGTGAACTCAAGCGGCCGGTCAAGGTGGTCTTCACCCGCACGCAGATGTTCACCGGCCATGGCTACCGGCCGCAGACCATCCAGAAGGTCGCGCTGGGGGCGGACCGCAGCGGCAAGCTGCAGGCCATCGTGCAGGAGGCGTTCCACAACACCTCTTCGTTCGAGCCGTTCTCGGACAACACCACCGGCTTTCTCAAGCAGGTGTACGCCTGTCCAAACCTGGACATGCCGCTGAAGGTGGCGGCCACCGATCTGTCCACCCCGACCTGGATGCGCGCGCCAGGGGCGGTCAGCGGCATGTTCGCGCTGGAGAGCGCGATGGACGAGCTGGCCTATGCGCTGAAGATCGATCCCCTGCAACTGCGCCTGATCAACTACGCCGAGGTCGATCCGGTCAGCGGCAAGCCGTTCTCCAGCAAGGCCCTGCGCGAGTGCTACCGGCTGGGCGCAGAGAAGTTCGGCTGGAAGAACCGCAACCCCGAGCCGCGCTCGATGCGCGACGGCAAGCTGCTGGTCGGCTGGGGCATGGCGTCGAGCGTCTGGGGCGCGATGCAGATGCCCGCGAGTGCCCGCATCACGTTCCGCGCTGACGGCACCGCCAGCGTCGCCAGCGCCACCAGCGACATCGGCCCGGGCACGTACACGGTCATGACCATGATCGCCGCCGAATTCCTGGGGCTTCGGCTGGACCAGGTGAAGTTCGAGCTGGGCGACACGCGCCAGCCCCAGGCGCCGGCCCAGGGCGGATCGTGGACGACTTCCAGCGTGGGTTCTGCCGTGCGCGGCGCGGCGCTGACGATCACTGCGAAGCTGCTGGAGCTGGCGAACCGTGACACCGCCTCGCCGCTGAGCGGCGTCGCCGCGGAAAACGTCGAGATGCTCGACGGCCGCCTGCGCATGAAGAGCGACCCGTCGCGCGCCGTCGATATCGCAGAGGTCATGCGCAGAACCAACACCCAGGAGATCACCGAGACCTACGACTCCACGCCATCGCCCGAGCGCGACAAGTACGCCTCGCTCGCCCACGGCGCCCAGTTCGTCGAGGTCAAGGTCGATCCCGACCTGGGCACGATCCGGGTGACCCGGGTGATCGAGATCACCGCCTGCGGAAAGATCCTCAACCCGCTGGCCTCGCACAGCCAGGAGATCGGCGGCGTGGTCTGGGGCATCGGCATGGCGCTGGAGGAGGCCACCGAAGTCGATCATCGAACAGGCCGCTTCATGACAGCCAACCTGCAGCACTACCACGTGCCGGTGAATGCCGACATCCACGCCATCGAGACCATCTTCGTCGAGGAGGACGACACGATCGTCAACCCGCTGGGGGTCAAGGGCATGGGCGAGCTGGGCATGGTCGGCATTCCGGCGGCCATTGCCAACGCTGTGTACCACGCAACCGGCAAGCGCATCCGCGACCTGCCGATCACCCCGGAGAAACTCCTGTGACTTCACCCACCCCCGCAACGCACTCCAAGGCGAAGAGTCCTCAAGACTTCACCGCCCAGTCGTCTCATTCGTGGCCCCGGCGCATCGCCGCGCTGATCCTGCTTGTATTCGGCTTGGCGCTTGCGGTGGGTGGTGTGATCCTGGTCGCCAACGGCGGCTCGGTCTACTACCTGGTCACCGGCTTGGCCTATGTGCTGAGCAGCGTGCTGATCTGGCGCGGCGATGCACGAGGGGCTTGGGTCTATGGCGCGATGCTGGTCTGGACCGTGGCGTGGAGCCTTTGGGAAGTCGGCTTCTCCGGCTGGCAACTCGCACCCCGGCTGATTGCGCCCTTCGTCCTCGCGGCGTTGTTGTTGCTGCCATCGATCAGGCGGCTACCGTCGCCGTGGCAGCTTCCTGGTCGAGCCACCTTTGCTGGCGCTCTGGTCGCAGCGGTGGTCGTGGGCGGCATTGCCCATAGCCTGGGCGAGGACACCGAAGTGCCCTCCCTGCGACGCGGTGTCCAGGCGCAGGCGCCGGGCGCACTGCCTCAGCCGCTGGCGACGATCGACCGCGACGACTGGCAGGCCTACGGCAACGACCAGGGCGGCACACGTTTCAGCCTGCTCGATCAGATCAATACCACCAACGTCACCGGCCTGACCAAGGTCTGGGAGGCCGAGATGGTGGCGACGGTGCCCGGCGAGATGAACGCGCTGCAGGTCACGCCCATCATGGTTGGCGGCACGCTGTACGCCTGCGATGGGAACAACGGCGTGCATGCGTTCGACGCCGAGACCGGGGAGGTTCGCTGGCGGCGCAACGTCTCCAACGGCCAGGAGCCGTCCGGCAAGCCCTGCCGCGGCGTGGCCTACTACAAGGTGCCGGACGCCCCGCAAGGCAGCATGTGCGCGGAGCGCATTTTCGCCCCCAGCCACAACCCGACCCTGGCCGCCATCGACGCACGCACGGGCGAACTCTGCCCTGGCTTCGGCAACAAAGGCCTGGTCGATCTGCAACAGGGGATCGGCACCTATCCGCATGGCCTGTTCTACGTCAGCTCGGCGCCGCAGGTAATCCGCGGCAAGGTGGTGGTCGGCGGCGGCATCCCGGACGGCCAGTACTGGGGCGGTCCCTCCGGTGTCATGCGGGCCTTCGACGCTGTGACCGGCGAACTTGCCTGGGCCTTCGACGCCGGCGTGCCGGATCGCATCGGCGCACCGCCGGAGGGCGAGGTCTATACGCCCTCCCTGCCGAACAGTTGGGCACCGATCAGCGCCGACGAGAAGCTCGGCTTGGTCTATATGCCGATGGGTGGCGCCACGCCCGATGCCTACGGCGGCCAGCGCCGCCCGTTTGACGACGACATCGGCAGCGCTGTCGTCGCGCTCGATGCCGAGACCGGCCGGATGCGCTGGCGCTTCCAGACCACCCACCACGACATCTGGGACTACGACGTCGCCTCGCAGCCGACCTTGGCCAACCTGCCCACGCCGCAGGGCGTGCGACCAGCGTTGATCCAGCCAACCAAGCGCGGCGAAATCTTCGTGCTCGACCGCGAGACCGGCGAGCCGATCAAGACGGTGCGCGAGTTGCCCGTGCCACAGGGCGGCATCGCCGAGGGCGAGCGCCTGTCCCCGACGCAGCCTGAATCCAGCGACCTGCCGGCCTTCCGCGAACCCGAGCTGCGCGAGAAGGACATGTGGGGCATGACGCCGCTCGACCAACTCTACTGCCGCATCGAGTTCAAGCGCTCGCGCTACGAGGGCATGTTCACTCCCGTGACGCTCAACAAGACCATCGTGATCGCGCCCGGCTCCATGGGCGGCGTCAACTGGAACGGCATCTCCCTCGACGCCGACCGCGGCATCATGATCGTCAACTGGACCCAGGTGCCGGACCGGCTCGAACTGATCACGCGGGAGGAGTCCACGCGCCGCAACTTCCAGATCGCGCCGGGCCTGGATGCGGGTGGCCAGACCGACCAGCCGATGCTGAACACGCCCTATGGCGCCTACCGCACGCCGTTTCTCTCGCCGCTGGGCTCGCCTTGCACGGCGCCGCCATGGGGCCTGATCGCTGGCGTCGATCTGGTGAACGGCAAGCTGCTCTGGTCCAAGCCGTTCGGCACCGGGCGCGACATCGGACCGCTGAAGCTGGGTATCAAGACGATGCTCCCCATCACCATCGGAACGCCGACCGCGGGCGGCGCGGTGACTACACGCGGCGGCCTGGTGTTCGTCGGCGGTGCGGCCGAGCACACCTTCCGGGCGCTGGATGCCGCCACCGGCAAGGAGCTGTGGAGCAGCCGTCTCGCCACCAGCGCCAACGCGACGCCGATGACCTACCGCAGCCCAGTCAGCGGGCGGCAGTTCGTGGTGGTGGCTGAGGGCGGCAGGCCCGCCTACGGCACCAAGCCGGGCACAAAACTGGTGGCCTTCGCACTGCCAGCGGCCCCGAAATGAATGCTTCGAGCTACCCCTTCCTCTGCGCAGGGAACGACCTACAGGAGTCAGAAGATGAAAGTTGATGCCAGCCTTTCCGGCCAGTTCGCCATCGGCGGCGACCTGGCGGTCAACCGCCTGGGTTTCGGCGCGATGCGCATCACCGGCCCCGATGTGTGGGGCGAACCGGAAGATCGCGACGAGGCGATCCGCGTTCTGAAGCGCTTGCCGGAGATCGGTGTCGATCTGATCGACACGGCCGACAGCTACGGGCCGTTCGTCAGCGAACAGCTCATCGCCGAGGCGCTGCACCCTTACGGCGGGATCAAGATCGCGACCAAGGGCAGCCTTGTGCGCTACCCCGGCAATTCCACCAACCCTTCCTGGCCGGTGATCGGCGATCCGGCCTATCTCCGTCAATGCGTTTACCTGAGCCTGCGACGCTTGAAGTTGGAACAGATCGATCTCTGGCAGCTTCACCGCATCGACCCGAGGGTGCCGCGCGCGGAGCAGTTCGATGCCATCCGCGAATTCATCGATGAGGGTCTGATCCGGCACGCAGGCCTGAGCCAGGTGTCGGTCGAGATCATCGAAGAGGCGCGCAAGGTCTTCCCGGTAGCGACGGTGCAGAACCGCTACAACCTGGCCGACCGGGCGGATGAGGACGTGCTCGACTACTGCGAGGCAAACGGGATCGGATTCATCCCCTGGTTCCCGCTGGCGGCGGGCGATCTCGCCAAGCCGGGCGGCGCGGTGGACGCGCTCGCCAAGGCGAGGGGCGCAACGTCCGGCCAGATCGCACTGGCCTGGCTGTTAAAGCGCAGCCCCGTGATCCTGCCCATTCCAGGCACCAGCAAGGTAGCGCATCTGGAGGAAAACGTGGCAGCTGCGGCGATCGCGCTCAGCGACGAGGAATTCGCTGGACTCGACGCTGCCGCTCCGCGCGATTGAACGTCACGCATCAGCACAGCGAGTTGCCTCGGGAGACTCGGCCCGCAGCCGGCGTGGCGGCACCGCGCCGTTCTTGACGGCTAGGATCTCGGCCATGACGCTCACCGCGATCTCGGCGGGCGTCTTGCTGCCGATGTACAGGCCTACCGGCGAGTGCAGGCGCAGCAGGGATTCTTCCGTCTCGTCGAAATGTTCGATGAAGCGCTGACGGCGGCTGCTCGCATTGCGGCGCGAGCCAATGGCGCCCACGTAGAACGCAGGGCTGTGCAGTGCCTCCAGCAGCGCCAGGTCATCGAGCTTGGGGTCGTGGCTCAAGGCCACGATGCAGGTCCGCGCATCGGGCTTGAGGGCGCTCACTGCATCATCCGGCATCTCCGTGGTGATCTCCACGCCTGGCACCGACCATGTGTCCCGGTGCTCGACGCGCGGGTCGCAGACCGTCACCGCGAAGTCGTTGAACAGTGCCATCGTCGCCACGTACTCGGCCAGCGCGCCGGCACCGATGAGCAGCATCCGGTACTGCGGCCCGAGTGTGCTGGAAAGCGTGTTGCCGTCGAAATGCAGTTCCTCGGGAGCGGATGGGGTCGCCAACGCTACCGCTCCCGTCGTGCAGTCCACCGTGCGATGCACGAGCTGGCCCGATTCGAGCCGCCGCACCAGTTCATCGAGCGCCGCAAAACCGGGCTGAAATTCGAGCAGCAGTTCCAGGGTGCCGCCGCAAGGCAGGCCGAAGCGGTGCGCCTCGTCCGCCGTGACACCGTAGCGCACCAGCGTAGGTGCCGAGCGCGGCATGCTCCCCTCGGCATAGGCGCTGGTATAGCGATGCACCAGGTCGTCCTCGATGCAGCCGCCCGAAACCGAGCCGATGCAGCGCCCGTCATCGCGCAGCGCCATCATCGAGCCGACCGGCCGCGGCGACGAACCCCAAGTCTTGACCACCGTGACCAGCATCAGCCGGTGCCCGGCCGCATGCCAGTCGCGCGCGGCGCGCAACACGCGCACATCAACGCTCTCCATTGCTTCGCTCCCTACACATCGGGATCGGCCAGTAGGGCTTCGGCCCGTGCCAGGTCTTCCCGCGTGTCGATGTCCGTCACGATCCCCGGATCGTCCAGATGCAGTTCCAGTACCGCCGCAGCCTGATGATGCGCACGCACGATGGCAGCGGCGCCTACATCGCCATGCAGCGCCATCAACGCCGTGCAGCATTCCCGTGCGAAGCCGACCGGATGGCCTTGGCGGCCCTGCCAGAACGGCACGACCACAGGCTGCGCGGCCAGCCCTTGCGCCACCTGTAGCAGGCTTTGCGGCTCGACCAGCGGCAGGTCACCCGGCAGGATCAGCCAGCCAGACGCTCCCAGCGTGGCGGCCACGCCGCGCGCGATGGAGTCGCCCATGCCGTCCACCGCGGCCAATTGGTCATCCCTGGGCCGCACGACGTGCCACGGCAGGCCCGACGCAGCCACTCTGCTCAGCAGGCGCTCCAACACGGGCACACCGCCCAGCAGTGCATCGAGCTTGTGGGTCGCACCGCCCGAGCGGGTGAAACGCTCACCGCGCCCCGCAGCCAGGACGATCACGGTAGGCGAGTGATGTTCCCGCATGTTGGCCTACGCTGTAAATCCAAGAATTCTCCGAGAAAAATGCTCTGTCATCTAATTAGCCCATCTAATAGGCGCTTTAAGTATTCATCAGGTAGTCAGCCGCGTCGATTTTTGCAAAACTCAATAGATAAGCCGTATTGCCGCATGCATTTGCAGTAGGGCGATAGCCCAGCAACCGCCTCGAATGGCCGAGGGCGACACCTAGCGGGTCCGCAGTGTTGGCCAGCAAGTCACGTCGATCAACTCACTGCACTGAGCATTGCCCGCCCAAAGTTTGTCGCCACGACGCCATGCAAGGTGTGCTTTCAGAGTTCACTAGGAGCATGGCTCATGGAATTGCGACATCTTCGCTGCTTCGTCGTCTTAGCTGAGGAGTTGCATTTCACGAGGGCGGCCGAACGCCTGCACATCGAGCAGCCACCGCTCTCCCGGGCCATCAAAGAGCTTGAGGACGAACTGGGCGCAACGCTGTTTGACCGGGACCGGAGAGGGACCCGTCTGACCCCAGCCGGAGCGGCCTTCTTGCAGGACGTGCGCAGAGTGTTCGCGGCTTTGGAGCAAGGCCGGGAGAACGTCAAGGCCATCGCGGCAGGTTTGCAAGGCAGCCTGCGCATCGCTATATCCGATGGCACCGTTGACCAGCGCCTGTCCGCCTTCCTCGCGCACTGCCGCGAAGAAGAACCTGAGATTGAAATTCGACTGGCCGAAGTTCCTCTGTCCGAGCAATTGCGTGGACTGCGATCGGGCGACTTCACAATCGGGTTCGCCCACACCGCAGAAGTCGGCGAGGAAATCATCACGGAGCCGATATGGCATGACCCGCTGATCTTGGCAGTGCCCGCTCGGCATCCACTGCTTGCTCACAAGGAAGTGCCACTTCCAGAACTTGTCTCGTATCCGCTCGTGCTGTGTGACCCGCAAGTTTGCGAGGGCTACTGCCGCGAATTGACACGGCTTCTGCGGCCGCTGGAGCGAGAGCCCAATGTCGTCGAGCACGCATCCTCGTTGGACATGATGCTGACCTTGGTCGGGGCTGGATACGGCCTGGGCTTCACAACGGCCGCAAGGCTCGCGCTCAGCCAACGTGCGGACGTGATTGCCCGCCCATTGGCCGTGGATTCGGCCGTGATAACCACCTACCTGCTTCGACCTCGCAGTGACACTTTATGCCCTGCATTGGAGCGTTTCATAATTCGCTTGCGTTCGCAGAAGGACGGATAAAGGTCTATTTCTGGTGCGGCATCAGCCTGCATCGGCATCGGCATGAAGATTGCGTTCGGTTGCAGCCATCAGCTCGGTGCCGCTCATTCTGAGCGCTGCGGCAACTTTCAGGATCACGGCCAGCGAGGGCAAGTGCTCCCCTCGCTCGATCTTGCCCATGTGCGAACGCTCGATTCCGGCCAGCGCAGCCAGTTCCTCCTGAGCAACACCCTGATCCATACGAAACGCGCGCACAGCCTTGCCAAAAGCCAGCGCTGGCTCGGCTTCATATCGGGTTGTGCCGGGGGGACGGCCGCGTTGAACAGTACGCTTCTGCATTAGCAGAAGCGTCGAGCAGTCACTAGAATTTAACCACGTTAAATTTAACTCATGCGTATCATGTCGGATTGGTTTCTTGATCAATTCTCTTCTTGGGGGCTCTTATGCACGATGCCACCAGCCCGCACCCCCGTCTTAGGCTTGCGGTAGCACCGGGCGTACCGTCATCACAACTTTCGGCGCTTCTCGCGCGGCAACGCGCTGAAGAGCCAAGCGTCACCCTCACGTTTTTTGAGGTTGCGGACGACGCTCTGGTTGAGGGCCTTCGTAAAGGTCGCTACGACGCAGGAATGTCGCTTCAGGGGCAGAGCGACCCGGCTCTCAAAACGCAGCCCTTGTGGACCGAGAACATGGCCATCGCCATGCCGCCACGGTTCCGCCTATCTGACCAAGCGAAACTGACCATCGCCGATCTCCAGGACTATCCCATCTATCGCTGGCAGGCAGAGGCTTGCCCGCTGCTTGATGAGAGGCTGGCCTCCCTCATGCCGGTGGACCAGGAGAACGTCCAGCAGGTGGCCTCTTTCGAGATGATGGCGCTTTGGGTTGCGGCCGGCTATGGCATCGGGGTATCTGCGCAATCGCGCATCGAGCGTGCCCACGGCTGGGGAATCACCATGCGACCACTCGCCGACGGCCCCTATGAAATCGTGACCTACCTGCAGCGACCCCACGCGCAAGCCGACTCCGTTTCTGAGCGGTTCGAGCACAGAGCGATGCAAGTCACCGGGGCCGACGCCGCGTAGTAACACCCCTACGGCCGGAGCTATGCCCCGGCCGTAGTTTGACGGGGGTTAAGCCCCCTCAAGTACCGCGGCGCTATCCACCAACCGACGGACGCTCAGCCGCACATCCTCGGGGATGGGCCGCAAGGCAACGGCCTCGGGCGCATCCTCATGGCGTTGATAGTCGCCCATGATGACCCGGATGATCGCGGGCACATTGGTCGGCGTGACCGCATCGATAGCCGCGCGATCACCCAGGTCGGGGTGAGGCTGGGTCAGCATGCGGTACAGGTCCCACGAATCCGCGTGCGGGCACTGGCTCATGAGTACTTGGGCCAGCTTGTGCTTGAGCGGCACCAGTTGCCAGTCGGGAACCCGCTGACCCCGGTTGCCCAGGCTGATCGACAGCAGCTTGCCCGCCTTCAGCTCGCGGTTGATCTGGTCCTTGGACTTACCGGCCAGCTTGCCGAACAGAGGAACCGGCAGATTGTTCGGCGACTCGTAGATGGCCAGCATTTCCTCGCGCTCGCGCTGGATCGCGGAGACTTCCGGCTCCGGGGCATGCACCGGCGGCGGCGGCACCTGCGACAGCCGCTGGAACGTGATTCCGCCGCTGTTGGGGGTCACGACGATGGGCGTGGCCACCACGGGCGGCACGCCGGGGACAGCAGGCTCGGCCGTCGTGGAGACCGCGCCCGCCACTTCCTCGACTTCCGCCATCGCCGGCACACCGTCGATGCGGATAGTCAGGTGCGCGCTCGCGGCTTCGACTTCGCCCTGTTCGAGCAGATCGAGACGGTCGGCCCAGTCCTGCATCATGCGGCGCCGAGGCTCCACATACTTGGCGTGGTTGTAGGCCGAGCTGACCTTGTTCGGATCGGAGTGCGAAAGCTGCGCGTCCACCCAAATCTTCGGGTATCCAATCTCGTTGAGCGCGGTCGAGATAGTGCCGCGGATGCCGTGGCCGGTCAGGCGTCCCTCATACCCCATGAGCTGCACGGCCTTGTTGAGGGTGTTCTCGCTGATACGCTTCTTGAGTTCGCTGCGATGCGACAGCAGGTACTTCTGCGCTGGACGCATCACGCCCAGGAGATAGCGCACGATCTCGATGGCCTGCAGGGACAGGGGCACGATGTAGGGCGGCACGTCCTGCGGCCGCTTGCCGGCCTTGCGCATTTCGTCCTGGAGCTGCTTGACGACCTGCGGCGGGATGATCCACAAGCCGCGGTCGAGGTCGAATTGCTCAGGTTCGGCCAGCCGCAACTCGCCCGTGCGCACCCCCGTCAGGAACAGCAGACGGACACCAAGCTGGGTCTGCCAGCCACGGGGGTTGTAGAGCCGGAGCTTCTGAAGGAACTCGGGCAGCTCAGGCAGGTGCAGGTAGGGGTTGTGCGCCACCGGAGGCTTGGGTTCAGCTACCACGTCCAGGTCCGCAGCCGGGTTGACTTCCAGTCCCTCTGCAATGACCAGGGCATAGCGAAACATCTGGTTGAACCAGGTTCGCACCTTCTCGGCGGTGGTGAACGCCTTGCGCTTCTCGATCGCCGCCACGACGCCCACGAGCTGGGGCCGGCGAATGTCGTAGATCGACATCTTCCCTAGGGTGGGCAGCACGTCTTTGTTGAAGATGCGCAGGATCTGCGACAGCGTGCTCTGGCGGCCTTCCTTGAGTTCCTTGCGGCGATGCTCGACCCAGGCATCGAAGACATTCTTGAAGGTGTATTCGCCCGCCAGCTTGGCTGCGTGCCGACGCTGGTCGCGCTCGATTTGGGGATCGATCCCCCTGGCGAGCAGGGCCTGGGCCTTGTCCCGCTCGGTGCGGGCCTCGCGCAGGCTGAGGGCGGGATAGCCGCCGAGGGACAAGCGCTTCTGCTTGCCCAGCCAGTAGTAGCGGAAGATCCACGACTTGCCGCCTGCGGCAGAGACCATCAGGCCCAGGCAGTCGTTGTCGGAGAGGGTGTAGCGCTTGCCGGTGGTCCTTGCCTGCCGGACGGTCAGATCAGAGAGTGCCATTTCGAGGCTCCTAAGTGATGACTTAGGCCCTATGCTCGTCATGGTTCCCGCTCTGCCCCAGCAACTATCCGGTAGCCGTCCCACCCGTATTCTTGTGCCTCAATTGGTCACTCAAAAACGGTAGCTGTGGGTGGATTTCCGTGGCACTCGCTGGAATGAAAAAAGGGGCCGAAGCCCCTCTTTTCAACGACTTACAGACGTCAGTAGAAGTCTGTAGATCATAACTTGGAGCGGGAAACGAGACTCGAACTCGCGACCTCAACCTTGGCAAGGTTGCGCTCTACCAACTGAGCTATTCCCGCTTGGGTACCGCACGATCCTGATTGTGGAGGCCTGGACGGGAATCGAACCCATCTAAACGGATTTGCAGTCCGGTGCATAACCAATCTGCCACCAGGCCAATGCTCCGGCTCGTCTTGCGATGTCGCCACCGCGTCGACTCCTCCGAAACGAAGACCCCGTTGCCGGGGCCTGGTTTCTTTCCCGTTCGAACCGGTCTGGCGACCGGCTGCGCGTGGGATGACGCCTGTCCTTGGAGCGGGAAACGAGACTCGAACTCGCGACCTCAACCTTGGCAAGGTTGCGCTCTACCAACTGAGCTATTCCCGCTTGGGAGACGCGTATTCTAGGGATCCGCGTGAAACTGTCAACTGGATTTCGCGCTTTTCTTCACATTGCGCTGTGCGGCCGCCCGCTCGTCCGCCCGCAGCGCCGGCCAGGCCGCATGCAGGTACTGGAACCCCGACCACAGCGTCAGCAGCGCGGCGATCGCCAGCAGCCAGTCGCCGAGGTGGAAGACCGGCGCGCCCATCCAGATCGACTCGGGCGCCTGGTTGGGGCTCACCGAATACAGCAGGCAGGACACGGCCACCATCTGTGCGGTGGTCTTGACCTTGCCGATCAGCGCCACCTTCACCGTCGCGCGCTGGCCCAGCTCGGCCATCCACTCGCGCAGCGCCGACACCGCGATCTCGCGGCCGACGATCACCGCCGCCCAGAACGCCATCCATGGGGTCGGATGCCCCTGCACGATCAGGAACAGCGCCACCGCCACCATCAGCTTGTCGGCGACCGGATCGAGGAAGGCGCCGAACGCGGAGTGCTGCTGGTAGCGGCGTGCCCACCAGCCATCCAGCCAGTCGGTCAGCGCGGCCAGGATGAACACGCCGGCCGAGGCGAAATTGGTCCACGTGTAGGGCAGATAGAACACCAGCACCAGCACCGGGATCATCAGGATCCGCAGCAGCGTGAGCCAGGTGGGAATGGTCAACTTCATTGCGAGCCGTCAGCTGTTGTCTTGCGCTGGTGGGGGTGCCAGCCCGTGCAGGTTAGCGTAGATGCGCTCGGCGAGCGCGGCGTTGATGCCCTCGACACGGGCGATTTCCTCGGCGCCGGCGGCCTTCAGCCCGGCCAGGCCGCCGAAATGGCGCAGCAGGGCCGCGCGCCGGCGCGGGCCGATGCCGGCGATGTCCTCGAGCCGGCTGGTGGTGCGCGCCTTCTGGCGCTTGCCGCGATGGCCGGTGATCGCGAAGCGGTGCGCCTCGTCGCGCACCTGCTGGATGAACTGCAGTGCCGGCGAGGCCGCACCCGGGCGCAGTTCGCGGCCGTCGGGCATCACCAGCGCCTCGTGCCCTGCCCGGCGCTCCTCGCCTTTGGCCACGCCGACCAGCAGCACGCCGTCCACGCCCAGGTCGGCCAGCGCGGCCTTGGCCTGGGACAGCTGGCCGGCGCCACCGTCGATCAGCAGCACGTCCGGCAGTACCGCATTGGCCGCGCGCAGCGGGTCGTCGCCGGCCTCGGCCTCCAGCGCGCGCCGGAACCGGCGCTCGATCGCCTGGCGCATCGCCGCGTAGTCGTCGCCCGGCTCGATTCCGGTGATGTTGTAGCGCCGGTACTGGTTGCGCACCGGCCCGGCCGGATCGAACACCACGCACGAGGCCACCGTGGCCTCGCCCATCGTGTGGCTGATGTCGAAACACTCGACCCGCGCCGGCACGTCCGCCAGTCCGAGCAGGTCGCGCAGCGCTTCGCTGCGGGCCTGCTGCGCGTTGCGGCTGCTCATCTCGGTGACCAGCGCGATCTGCGCATTGCGCCGGGCCAGGTCCAGATAGCCGGCACGCTCGCCGCGCACGCTGTGCTTGATCACGACCTTGCGGCCGGCGGTCTCGGCCAGCGCCAGTTCCAGCAGTTCGGCATCGGGGATCGCACGGTCGAGCACGATCTCCCCCGGCGCCGGCTGCTCGGCGTAGTACTGCGACACGAACGCGGCCAGCACTTCCTCGGCGCTGTCCTCGCCATTGGTCCGCGGGAAGAACGCGCGGGTGCCCAGGTTGCGGCCATCGCGGAAGGCCAGCAGCAGCACGCAGGCCGAACTGCCCTGCATCGCGCAGGCCAGCACGTCCAGGTTGGCGGCGTGGCCATCGACGTACTGCCGTGCCTGCAGCCGGCGCAGCGTGGCGATCAGGTCGCGCAGGCGGGCAGCCTGCTCGAACTCCAGCTGCGCGCTGGCGGCCTCCATAGCCGCGGCCAGCTCGGTGCTCAGCTCGTCGCTGCGTCCATCCAGGAACAGCACCGCGCGGCGCACCGACTCGGCGTACTCCTGCGCGCCGACCAGGTCCACGCAGGGCGCGCTGCAGCGGCCGATCTGATACTGCAGGCAGGGGCGGCTGCGGTTGCGGAACACGCTGTCCTCGCAGCTGCGCAGCCGGAACAGCTTGTGCATCAGGTCCAGCGTGTTGCGGATCGCGCCAGCGCTGGGATACGGCCCGAAGTAGCGCCCCGGCACCGCGCGCGCGCCGCGGTGGAAGGTCAGCCGCGGCCACTGCTCCTGGGTGAGCAGCACGTAGGGATAGCTCTTGTCGTCGCGCAGCGAGACGTTGTAGCGCGGCGCCAGCGACTTGATCAGCTGGTTTTCCAGCAGCAGCGCTTCGGCCTCGGTGCGGGTGACGGTGACGTCCATCCGCGCGATCTGCGCGATCATCGCCTGGATGCGCGGCGACTTGGGCGTGTTGTTGAAATAGCTGCCGACGCGGTTGCGCAGCGCGCGCGCCTTGCCGACGTACAGCAGGCTGTCGTCCGCGCCGAACATGCGGTAGACCCCGGGTGCGGTATTGAGCTGGGCGGCGAACGCCTTGCCGTCGAATGCTGCTGAAGCCGGACTGCTCATTCGCCGATGGACACGTCTTCCAGACTGCCGCTGGCGATGTCGTACCGCAGGATGCCGTGCGCATCGGTCTCGGCGATCCAGACCGAGCCTGCCGCGATCGCCAGCGCCGACGGGCCGTGCAGGCGCCGCGGAAGCGCGACCGTGCCCAGCTCGCCGCCGCCCAGGCGCAGCGTGCGCAGGCCGCCGTTGCCGCTGTCGGCGATCCACAGCAGCGGTGCGTCGGCGCTGAGCGCGATCGCCTGCGGGTGCTGCAGCCGCGCGACCGAGCGCGGGCCGTCCTCGTCGCCGAAATCCCAGAAGCCCTGCCCGACCAGGGTCTGCACCAGGTCGGTACGCAGTTGCAGCGAGCGTACCGCCGAGCCGAGCGCGTCGCAGACGTAGAGCACCTGCTGCACCGCGGCCACGCCGACCGGCTGCGCGAACGCGGCCATGCGCGCATTGCCGTCGCGCAGGTCGAGCTGGCCGGTGCCGGCGCGCAGGACCAGCTCGTTGCGGCCCAGGTCGTAGCTCCAGATCCGGTTGTCGCCGGCCATCGCGATGTAGACGTGGTTGCTGGCCACCGCCAGCGCCAGCGGATGGCTCAGCGGGCCACGGGCGTCAGCAGCCACTGCGCCTTCGACCGGATCGCCGGCGCGTCCGTTGCCGCACAGCGTGTCGACCTGGCCGGTACCCAGGTTGATCCGGCGCAGCGCATGGTTGCCGGCGTCGGCCACGTACAGCGCCTCGCGTTCCAGCGCCAGGCCCAGCGGCCGGTTGAACGCGGCATGGTCGCCGGGGCCGTCGATGAAGTCCGCGGTGCCCATGCCGAACTGGCGCAGGACGCGGCCATGATGGTTGCATTCCAGGACCCGGTGGTGGCCGCTGTCGGCCACGTACAGGCGGTCGCCGCTGGCGGCGATGCCGCCGGGAAACAGCAGCGGCAACCGGGGTTCGGCGTGGGTCTCGGCGCTGCTCAGGTCCTCGTCCAGCGGACGCGGCAGGCCCTCGCACAACGCGATCAGCTGTCGCTCCAGATCGTTGCCCAGACCGACGATGCGCGCCTGCTCGCGGCCCTGCGCGTCGATCAGCAGCACGGTCGGCCAGGCGTCGATGCCGTAGCGCTGCCACGCGGCCCAGTCGGCATCGAGCAGCACCGGGAACCGCACGCCCGAGCGGCGCAGCAGCTTCAGCGCCCGCTGCGGGACGCGCTCGCTGTCGAAACGCGGCACCTGGACGGCCAGCACCTGCACCCGGCCCGGATTGCGCGCCTGCCACTGCGACAGTTCGGTCAGCCGCTGCGCGCACCAGGTCGAGGCGGCGTTGACGAAGGCCAGTACCACCGGGCGTCCGCGCAGGTCGTGCAGCGTGGTCGCCGGGGCGTTGAGCCAGGCCAGTTCGGGCAGTTCCTGCAGGGACACGGCGCTCATCGACCGATTATGCCGGATGTCCGCTCGCGTACCAGACGCGCGACGACCGCCTGTGCGGCCGCATCGACCAGTCGCCAGACCTCCTCGAAGTGGTCCTCCCCGCCATGGTAGGGGTCGGGGATCTCGCGCCCCTGCCCCAGCCCGGCCCATTCCAGCAGCAGGGCCAGCTTGCCGGCCTGCTCCGGCCGCACCAGCTGCCGCGCATCGCGCAGGTTGGCGGCGTCGGCGCACAGCAGCAGGTCGTAGTCGTCGAAGTCGGCCGCACGCAGCTGGCGCGCACGCTGCGCCCCGATGTCCACGCCATGCCGGCGCGCACAGGCGATCGCGCGCCGGTCGGGCGGATCGCCGGCGTGCCAGCCGCCGGTGCCGGCCGAGTCGACCTCGACCAGGCCAGCCAGCGGCGACGCGGCGATCCGGGTGCGCAGCGCGCCTTCGGCCAGCGGCGACCGGCAGATGTTGCCCAGGCAGAACACCAGCACCCGCATCAGGCGGCTCCGGCCAGGTGCGCCTGCGCGCGTTCCAGATCCTCGGGCGTGTCCACGCCCGGCGGGAACGGTGCGGGCGCGAGCGCCACCGCGATCCGGTACCCGGCCTCCAGCACGCGCAGCTGCTCCAGCGATTCGATCCGCTCCAGCCGGCCCGGCGGCATGGCCGCGAACCTGCGCAGGAAGCCGGCCGTATACGCGTAGATGCCGATATGACGCAGCCAGTGGCCGCCGTCGGGCAACGTCGACCGGTCATGGGCGAAGGCGTCGCGCGGCCACGGCAGCGGCGCGCGGCTGAAGTACAGCGCATCGCCGGATGCGGCCTGGACCAGCTTCACCGTGTTCGGGTCGAACAGCGTCTGCACATCGGCCACGCGCTCGGCCAGGGTCGCCATCTGCGCGCCGCTGCCGGCCAGCAGCATGGCCACCGCGCGGATGCCGGCGGCCGGCGCGAACGGCTCGTCGCCCTGCAGATTGACCACCAGGGTGGCGTCGTCCCAGCCGGCGATGTCGGCGCACTCGGCCAGCCGATCGGTGCCCGAGGCGTGATCGGGCGAGGTCATGGCCACGCGCACGCCGGCCACGCCCTCGAGCGCCTGCGCCACACGCGTGTCGTCGGTCGCCAGCCATACCTCGCGCGCGCCGGCGGCCAGCGCCCGCCTGGCCACGTGCAGCACCAGCGGCTCGCCGCCGAGCAGCCGCAGCGGCTTGCCCGGCAGCCGGCTGGCGGCATAGCGCGCCGGCACTGCCACCACGAAATCCAGTTGCCCGTTGCGCTCCATCATCACTCCCGAAGTCCGGCCGCCATTGTAGGAAGAACACCCGACGGCGTGAGGTCGTCATGCCTGGCCGCGATGCGGCGCGGCGCGGCGATCAAGCGCGATCAGCCGGCGCTGCAGGCGGGCCTGCGTCCGCCGAAGGTCAGCCGCCCGGCCGCACTCGTCCGGCCGGGCATCGATCCCGCGCCCGGCCGGCGTTGCCCGACGCCGACGCCGACTCAGGCGTCAGGCCGACCCAACCGCTCCAGCAGCGCGATCCAGAATGCGGCCGGCAACTCCGCATCCACCGGGACCGCATAGCAGCGCGCGTCGGCGAACGGCGCGCATTTGACCGCGTCCTTCTCGGTCATCAGCACCGGCAGGTCGTTGCCGAACTGGAGGTCGTCCGCGGTGAAGGCATGGTGGTCGCCGAAGGCGTGCGGGACCACACCGATGTCCAGCCCGCGCAGCATCTCGAAGAAGCGCTGCGGGTGGCCGATGCCGGCGACCGCATGCACACGGCGCCCGGCGAAGGCGGACAGCGGCAACGGCCGGCCCCCACCGAGCGGCACGGCCGACCCGGTCCGCAGCCGCATCGGCCACTCGCCGAATCCGGTTTCGTCGCGCCCCTGCGCCTGGCCTAGGTTGACCACGCGGAAGTCGCACAGCCGGGCGCGCTCCACCGGCTCGCGCAGCGGGCCGGCCGGGATCATGCGGCCGTTGCCGTAGCGCCGGCTGCCGTCGATCACCTCGATCTCCACGTCGCGGCCCAGGCGGTAATGCTGCAGGCCGTCGTCGCAGACCACGATGTCGCAGCCCGACGCGACCAGCGCGCGCGCGGCGGCGGCCCGGTCGCGATCCACCCGCACCGGCACCGACAGGCGCCGCGCGATCAGCACCGGCTCGTCGCCACCTTCCTCGGGGCGGGTGTCGGGCTGCACCCAGCGTGCCGTGCCGGCGTCGTCGCGGCCGTAGCCGCGGCTGGCCACGCCCGGCCGCCAGCCGGCCTGGCGCAGGCGCTCGACCACGGCCAGGGTCAGCGGCGTCTTGCCGGCGCCGCCAGCGGCGAGGTTGCCGATCACCACCACCGGCACGCCCGCTTGCCGCGTGCGCAGCCAGCCGCGCCGGTACAGGCTGCGACGCAGCCCGACCACCGCCGCATACAGCACCGACAGCAGACGCATCGGCAACGGCACGACGTGGTCGCCGTACCACCAGGCCGGCGCCTTGGGAGACGAGCGGCTCATGCGTGGCGGGGCTCGCGGAACTGGGCGCCGTGCAGGTGCGCGTACAGGCCGCCGGCGGCGAGCAGCGCGGCATGGGTGCCCTGCTCGACCAGCCGCCCATGGTCGAGCACCAGCACCTGGTCGGCATGCTCGATGGTGGACAGGCGGTGGGCGATCACCAGCGTGGTGCGCTCGGGCATCAGCCGCTGCAGGGCGTCCTGCACCAGCCGCTCGGATTCGTTGTCCAGCGCGGCGGTGGCCTCGTCCAGGATCAGGATCGGCGCATCGCGCAGGATTGCGCGGGCGATCGCCAGACGCTGGCGCTGGCCGCCGGAGAGCAGCGCGCCGTTCTCGCCGATATGCGTGTCGAGCCCCTGCGGCAGGCGTTCGATGAACTCCCAGGCGTTGGCCGCCTCGGCCGCGGCGCGGATCGCCGCCGGGTCGGCCGGCGCGCCATAGGCGATGTTGGCCGCGACGGTGTCGTCGAACAGCATCACCTTCTGCCCGACCAGCGCGATCTGCCGGCGCAGGTCGGCCAGGCGGTAGTCGTGCAGGTCGGTGCCGTCCAGGGTGATGCGGCCCCCGTTGGGCTCGTAGAAGCGGGGCACCAGCCGCACCAGGCTGGTCTTGCCGCTGCCGGATCGGCCGACGATCGCGGTGACCGTGCCGGGCCGCGCACTGAAGCTGATGTCGTCCAGCGCCAGGCCCGGCTGGTCCCGGTAGCGCAGGCAGACCTTGTCGAACACCAGATCGCCCCGCGCGCGGGTGACCGGGACCGAACCGCGGTCCTGCTCCTCTTCGGTGTCCAGGATCGCGAACAGGCGCTCGGCGGCGGCGACGCCGCGCGAGATCGCGGTCTGCACGCTGGTGACGCGGCGCAGCGACGGGATGATGCCCATCATCGCGGTCATCAGGCTGACGAACTGGCCGGCGTTGAGGCGGCCGGCCAGCGCTTCGCGGGTGGCCACCGCGACGATCACCGCGAGCGCGATGGCCGCGAGCAGCTGGACCAGGGCCGAGGCCGAGGCGCGGGTGGTCTCGACCTTCATGTTCAGGCCGAGGATGCGGTTGGCCAGCCCCGCGTAGCGCCCGACCTCCAGGTCCTGGGCGCCATGGATCTTCACGTCCTGCTGCGCGGCCAGCGACTGCTCGGCGCTGGCGGCCATGCGCCCCATGCCGTCCTGGATGCCGCCGCTGATCCGGCGGTAGCGCTTGCCCACGTACCACACGATCACGCCGATCAATGGCGTGATCAGCAGCATCGCCAGGGTGACCTTCACGCTCATGTAGAGCATGCCGCCCAGCAGCCAGATGATCGTGAGCCCGTCGGTGACCAGCGCCTTGAGCGCATCCGAACTGGCCTGGGTGACCTGCTCGGTGTCGAAGTTGAGGCGGCTGACCATCACCGGCGTCGACTCGGCGTCGAAATGGGTCGACGGCAGGGTCAAATACTTGGACAGCACCTGCTCGCGCAGGTCGCGGACCACGCTGCGGCCGGTGCGGGCCATCCCGTAGTCGGTGATGAAGGTGGCCAGGCTGCGCAGCACGAACAGGCCGACGATCGCCAGCGGCAGCAGCACCGTCATCTGCGGCTCGGGATTGACGAAACCGCGGTTGGTCAGCGGTTCCATCAGCCAGATGAACGCCGCGCCGGCAGTCGCCTCGACCAGCATGCCGACCAGCGCCGCCGCCAGGAACAGCCGGTAACGCACGGTATAGCCCAGCAGCCGCCGGTAGATCGGCCAGACCGGAGTCTGCGCGCTCACGACTGCGGCTCCGGCGCGGTGGCGATCGCGATGCGGCGGAAGCCCAGCTGGGCCAGCGCGTCCTGCGCGGTGACCACCGCCTGGTACGGGGTGCGCGCATCGGCGCGCAGCATCACCGGCTGGTCGCGGTCGTCGCCGGCGGCATCGGCGATGGCCTGCTTGACCGCCTCGATGTCGGTGCGCAGCACCTCGCGATCGCCGATGAAATAGCGGCCGTCCGCGTTGACCAGCACGTTGAGCGTGTTCGTCGGCGGCGGCGCCTGTTCGCTGGCGGTCGGCAGCTGCAGCTGCAGGGTCGAGCGCACGTCGAAGGTGGTGGTGATCACGAAGAAGATGATCAGCACCAGGACCACGTCGATCAGGGGCACCAGGTCGATGCCCGGTTCGTCGTAGGCGCGCTGGTCGCGGATGCGCATGCTGTGCCTCAGCCCCGTGCCGGCGCCGGCTGCGTGGCCGCGGCGACGCGCGCGGGTACCGGCGTCGCGGCGGGTGCGCTGCCACGTGCCGCATCCAGCGCATCCAGCAGCGCGGTGGCCTGCTGCTCCATCTCGATCACGTAGCCGGCGATGCGGCTGCGGAAGAAGCGATGGAAGATCAGCGCCGGCACCGCGACGATCATGCCCGCGGCGGTGCAGACCAGGGCCTTGCCGATGCCGCCGGCCAGCTGGTTGACATCGCCCAGGCCATGGTCGAGCACGCCGAGGAACATCTGGATCATGCCGACGACGGTGCCGAGCAGGCCCAGCAGCGGGCCCGCCGAGGCGATGGTGCCCAGCGCGCTGAGGAAGCGCTCCATCCGGAACACCAGATGGCGGCCGGTGTCCTCCAGGCGCTCACGCATGATGTCGCGCGGACGGTTGCGCACGTCCAGCGCCGCGGCCAGCAGCGCTCCCAGCGGGGAATTGCGGCGCAGGGATTCGATGTGGGCCGGGTCGAGCTGGCCGCGGGCGGCCCAGTTCCGGACTTCCTCGCCCAGCCGGGCCGGCATCACCTCGGCGCGGCGCAGGGTCCACAGGCGTTCCAGCACGATCGCAAGCGCCGCCACGCCGAGCAGCACCAGCGGCAGCATCGGCCATCCACCGGCCTTCACCAGTTCCCACACGTGTCCTACCCTCGGCACCGGGCCGTTTCCACAGACCCACTAGGATGAAGGCAAGCCCGTCCGGGCGCCAGCCCGACGCCGTGACGACGGCATGAGGGACCGCGCGGCGCGATCGAGCGTCATGGTCGGTCCCAGAGCCTGCCGCGCCATGCGCGACGTTCCCGCACCGCCAGTTCCCCGTCGTCGAGCCAGACCCGGATCGCGCCGGACTGCGGCGTGCGCAGCACCTCGGCACCGGCGCGCTCCCAGCGCTGCACCACCTCCGGCCGGGGATGGCCGAACCGGTTGTCGTGGCCGGCCGCGACCAGCACCAGGCGCGCGCCGGTGGCGGTGACGAAGCCGGGCGTGGACGAGCCGCGGCTGCCGTGGTGCGGCGCCAGCACGACGTCGGCGCGCAGCAGCTCGGGCGCGCGCAGCAGCCGCTGCTCGATCACCTCGCCGATGTCGCCGGGCAGCAACGCCGCGCCATGCGCGGTCTCGATCCGCAGCACGCAGCTGGATTCGTTGCGCAGATAGGGGAAGTGCTCCGGCGGATGCAGGAACCGGAACACGACGCCATCCCACTGCCAGTGTTCGCCCGCCCGGCAGGCCCGGTCGATCTCCAGGCCGGCACCGGGCGGGGCCAGCACCGCGCCGGCCGCGCTCGCGGCGCGCACCGCCGGCAGGCCGCCGGCATGGTCCATGTCCGCGTGGCTGACCACGATCCGGTCCAGGCGCTGCACGCCCAGTGCCCGCAGGGCCGGCATCACCGCGCGCTCGCCGGCATCCCAGCCGTCGCGGACCGCCGGACCGGCGTCGTACAACAGCGCGTGGCGCTGCGTGCGCACGAGCACCGACAGGCCCTGTCCGACATCGAACACCTGCAATTCCACGCCGCCCGGCCCAGGCAGTTCGCGCGCCGGCCACAGCAGCGGCAACCACAGCAGGGCGGCGAGCCAGCGCCCCGGCAGGCCACGCGGCAGCAGCAGCCAGAACGCGGCGGCCATCGCCAGCGGCAACGCATAGGTGCGCGCCTCCGGCAGCCACCACAGCGCAAACCGGCTGCCGGCCATCCATTCGAACAGGCGCCAGCTCGGGTCGAAGCAGGCCGTCGCCGCCCGCCAGGCCCAGGCGCCCAGACCGGCATGCAGCGCCTCCAGCCCGGTGCCGATCAGGCACAGCGGCACCACCACCAGACTCCACCACGGGATGGCCAGCAGGTTGGCCAGCGGCCCGGCGATCGACGCCTGGTGGAACAGCACCGCCGTCAGCGGCAGCAGGCCGAGGGTGGCCACGCCCTGGGCGGAGAGGAAGTCGCGCAGCAGCCGGCGTGGTCCCTGCGACGGCAGGCACCAGACCAGCCAGGCCACGCCCGCGAAGCTCAGCCAGAAACCGGCCTGCAGCACCGCCAGCGGGTCGAACAGCAGGATCGCCAGCAGCGCCAGCGCCAGCGACTGCCACAGCGACACCGGCCGCCGGGTCAGCCGCGCCGCCGCCACCGCCGCGACCATCAGCGCCGTGCGCACGGTGGGCAGCTCGAACCCGGCCACGGCCGCGTAGCCGACCGCGCCGACAACCGCGGCGATCGCCGCTGCCTGTGGACGCGGCAGCCGGCGTCCCAGCCCGGGCAGCAGCCACCACAGCAGGACCGCCAGCCAGGCCACGAAGCCGGCGACCAGGCCGACATGGAAACCGGAAATGGCGATCAGGTGGGTCAGGCCGACCGCGCGCAGGGTCTCCCAGTCGCGGTCGTCGAGTCCGCGCGTGTCGCCCAGCGCGAGCGCCTGCACGAAGCGCGACGAAGGCGACGGCACCTGGCGCTCGATGCGCGTGGACACCGCATCGCGCCAGGCGTCGATGCCGGCACCGGGCGCGCGCTCGGTCGCGGCCGTCGCGTCGCGCACGTAGCCGGTCGCCGAGATCCTCCGCGCCAGCGCGTGCCGCCCCGCGTCGAAGCCCCCCGGGTTCACCAGCCCGCGTGGCGCCCGCAGCCGCGCCTGCAGCTCCCAGTGCGCCCCCGGCTGCAGCGCCATGCGTTCGCCCGGCGCTTCGGCGTCATGGTCGTCGTACCAGGACAGCTGCACCACGCGCCCACGCAACGGCATCGGCCCGTCCGCGTCGACCCGCAGCCGGAACCGCGTCCGTCGCGCCTCGTGCTCGGGCAGCCCGACCACCTGCCCTGCCAGAGCAACGTCGCGCCCTTCCCAGGCAGGCGGCAGCCAGTCCTGCAGCGCGGCACCTGCCGCGAGCGCCGCCCAGCCGAAGCCGGCCAGCAGCGCACCGGCGGGCCGGAACCTGCCACCGCGCCACCACGTGAGCGCGCCCACACCCACCGCCAGCCAGCGCCATGGCGCCCATGGCAGCACAGGCAGGAACAGGCAGGCCACGACCCCGGCGAGCGCCAAGCCGGCACAGGCGATCCCGAGGCCCGGCATCCCGGCCGCAGTGCCGCCACGGTCGCCGATCCACTGCCATCGGCGGCGCCACGCAGCCAGACCGATCGACGAGGGCCATCCCATCAGGCCAGCACCCGGCCCCGGAGCGGCAGGCGAACCCGCCGCCATCGCGGCTGCGACAGAAGGCCGGTGGGCATGATCGATACGGCGCAGCACATGGCGACAGGCCAGCAGGAAACAGGCATCCAGCATCCATGCCGCCATCCGGCCCCGGCATCACGCAAGACAGCGCCGAGGGGTCAGAGAACTCCGCGGTACGCGTCGCCGACCCGTACCGCACCACCCGGGGGTCTGACCTGACCGGAGGACTGCCCGCTGTCGCACTCCCCTGCAATCGCACCCGATGCACGCCGTGTCGCCGCCATCGCACTCCCGGCGGTCGCGCCGGCCAGGACCATGCGATACCCGGGAGGTCACCCACCGACATGTTCTTACATGCCGAGGCGCTAGCATCCGGCCACGCGCGCCGCGAAGCCGGCGGCGTCCCCTTTCCGGAAGAAACGAGGTGAGCGATGGGTTTCAGCATCTGGCACTGGATCATCATGCTTGGCCTGCTGCTGGTGCCGGCGCTCGCCGTGGTACTCGTGGTCGTCGGCATCCGTGCCAACCGCCCGCCCGCGCAGCGCATGCCACCGGTGCCGCCCGAGCTGCCGCAGCAGCCGGTCGCGAGGGCGCCGGCCGATACCTCCACCCACCGGATGCACTGACATTCCCGACGCTGCGGGCGACAACCACGACGTTAGTGCTCTGTGCGTTCGGACAGCCTGACGCAATCGCGTTGATGGACATGCAGGCCAGGCGCGCGGAACCGGCGCTGGCACTTAGTCTGCTGCCGGCCGATCGAACCGGAAGGCTCGCCGAAGCACGCGGGCTCGACGGACACGCACGCGGCCACCCCTGGAGCGCACGCATCAGGGATAGGCAGCATGCAGCCGCGGGGCAACGGGAACGTCTACTGGCGACACCTGCCATCACCATCGTCGGCAGCGGCAGGTGCTGCCGGCCCGGCTTCGGATGGCCTGCCTGGCTTCACCCGACGGCCGGCGTCGGCAACGCTCGCGTCGCACGCGTCGCCACGATGGCATCGACCAGGCATCGGCCTGCACGCCGCAATCGCGGCCATCCAGGTGAAATCCGCAGGACGCATCCAGGCGGATCGGCCTGGATCAGCTGGCGAGATCCTGCGGCGCGACCTCGCGCAGCCTGCCTTCGTGCAGCTCCAGCACCCGGTCCAGGCGCCGCGCCAGACGGCGGTCGTGGGTGACCATCACCAGGCTGGTGCGCTGGGCCCGGTTGAGCTCCAGCATCAGGCCGAACACGGTCGCGGCGGTCTTCTCGTCCAGGTTGCCGGTCGGCTCGTCGCCGAGGACGCAGGCCGGCTGGTTGACCAGCGCGCGCGCCACCGCGGCACGCTGGCGCTCACCGCCGGACAGCTCACCGGGCTTGTGCTCCAGCCGATGGCCCAGGCCGACCGCCTCCAGCAGGCTGCGCGCACGACCGGCCGCATCGGCGACGGCGTTGCCGCCCAGCAGCACCGGCATCATCACGTTCTCGAGCGCGGTGAACTCCGGCAGCAGGTGATGGAACTGGTAGACGAAGCCCAGCGCCCGGTTGCGCAGCCGGCCGCGCTCGCCGTCGGACAGGGTCGACATCTGCTGCCCGGCCACGTAGACCTCGCCCGAGCTGGGCGTATCCAGCCCGCCCAGCAGATGCAGCAGCGTGCTCTTGCCGGCGCCGGACGCGCCGACGATGGCCACGGTCTCGCCGGCCTGCACCCGCAGGTCCAGCCCGGAAAACACGTGGGTTTTCAGGCTGCCCTCGGCGTAGGTCTTGCCCAGCGCCTCGGCACGCAGCGCTTCGATGTTCTCATTCATAGCGCAGCGCCTCCGCGGGCTGGGTCCGTGCCGCACGCCAGGCCGGGTACAGCGTGGCGAGGAAACTCATGACCAGCGCGATCACGGTGATCACGACCACGTCGCCGGTCTGCATGTCGGTCGGCAGGCCGGTGATGTAGTAGACGTCCTCCGGCAGCAGGGTCACGTTGAACAGCGATTCGATGCCGTCCAGGATCCGCTCCAGGTTCAGGGTCAGGGTGATGCCGCCGATCACGCCGAACACCGTGCCCATCAGGCCGATCAGGCTGCCCTGGACCATGAACACCTGCATCACTCCGCCCGGCGTCAGGCCCAGCGTGCGCAGGATCGCGATGTCGGCCTGCTTGTCGGTGACCAGCATCACCTGCGAGGACACCAGGTTGAACGCGCCCATCGCGATGATCAGCGACAGCAGGATGCCCATCACCGTCTTCTCCATCTTCAGCGAGTGGTAGAGGTTGGCGTTCTCGCGGGTCCAGTCGCTGACCCGGTAGAAACCCGGCAGCTGCAGCGCCAGGTCGCGCGCCACGGTTGCCGCCTGGTCCATGTCGTGCAGCTTCAGGCGCACGCCGGTGGCGCCGTCCATGCGCAGCACGCGCTGCATGTCGGCCATGTTGACCACCGCCAGGCCGCGGTCGATCTCGTTGTAGCCGGCCTCGAAGGTCCCGCTGACGGTGAAGCGCTTGGTCCTCGGCACGCCGCCGATCGGGGTGCCCTGGAACTCGGGCAGCATCACCAGCACGGTGTCGCCCTCGTCCACGCCCAGCCACAGCGCCAGTTCCTGGCCGAGCAGGATGTTGAACGAGCCTTCGGTCAGCGAATCGGCGCTGCCGCGCTTCATCTTCTGCGACAGCACCGACACCTCGTCCTCCAGCGCCGGATCGACGCCACGGACCATGCCCGGCTGCCGGCGTGGGCCGGAGATCAGCGCCTCGGTCTCGACGTAGGGCGCGGCGCCGGCAACGCGCGGGTCGCGCTTGGCGATCTCCAGCGCCTGCGGCCATTCCTTCATCGGCTCGCCATCGGCCACCACGGTGGCGTGCGCGGTCATCTGCAGCAGGCGGTCGCGGATCTCCTTCTGGAACCCGCTCATCACCGCCAGGGTGGTGATCAGCACGGTCACACCCAGGGCGATGCCCAGGATCGAGGCCAGCGAAATGAAGGAGATGAAGCCGTTGCGCCGCTTCGCGCGCAGGTAACGCAGGCCGATGGCCACGGGGACGGGTCTGAACATGCGGTCCTTTGCGGATCCTCGCTGCGCCAGGCGCCGGAGGGGGCCTTGGAACGGTCGCCTATGGTGCCACCGGCGGCGGCGGCCGCGAAGCCTGCCGGGCCCGCACGGCCAGCCGCAGTTCACGCCTCGACGCGGCCGGCAGCGTGTCCGGCCACCATACGCGACGGGTGCGCCGCCCCTCCCGCGTCCGCATCACGACAAAGGCCAGACGTCCGCGCCAGGCCAGCGCGACATCGCGCAGTTCGATCCCATCAAAGGTAGCCGGCTGTGCGCCGGGCGGCAGCACCAGCACCGCCGGTGGACGTGCGCGCTCGACCCGCCAGCGGTACAGGCCACCCACGCCCACCGCCGCTGCCAGTGGCCACGCGGCTGCGCGCGGCAGCCCGGAAGCCAGCACCGACAGCGGAGCCAGCACGCTCAACGACAGGAGGATCGCGCCCAGCCAGCGCGACGGACGCCACTCAAGCCGGCAGGGCGCGGATATCGGCGATGAGGGCGGCGAGTTCGGCATCGGGACAGGCCTCGTAGCCCATGAACCAGCGCCACAACTTATCGTCCTCGCATTCCAGCAACCGTAGGAAAACCACCCGCTGCGCCTCGGAGGCCTGCGGATACAGTCGCGCCAGATAGCGCTCGAACAGCTGGTCGAGCTCGCGCATGCCGCGCCGGCAGCGCCAGCGGATGCGCTTGAGTTCGGCCGGCTCGGCGAGATCGACGGCCTGGGAGATCGGGTCCTGCATGACAGCCTGACGCAACGGTGGAAACCGGCCATTCTGACCGCGCCCTGCCGGGGCAACAAGGCGCCGGCCGGCCACCCCACAACGCGGAACGGGCGGCCATCGGCCGCCCGTTCCGGAAGATGCCCCCCCTCACCGGCGGGCGCATGACGATTGCAGCATCCGCCCGGATCAGACCTGGGCGGTGCGCTGGGTCAGCCAGCGGTTGGTGCCCAGTGCCAGCAGCGTGCAGACCGCGCCCGACAGCAGGTAGGCGCCCACGTACACCAGCCCGAAATGGGCACTCAGCCACAGCGCCACCAGCGGGGCGAAGGCCGCGCCGATCAGCCAGGCCAGGTCGGAGGTCAGCGCAGCGCCGGTGTAACGGTAGCGCGAGCCGAAGTTGCGGGTCAGCGCGCCCGAGGCCTGGCCGTACGACAGGCCGAGCAGGACGAAGCCGATCAGGATGAATGCGTCCTGCCCGGCATTGCCGCCATCCATCAGGAAAGGGGCGACGAAGCTGAACAGTGCGATCAGCACCGCGAACGCCCCCAGCGTGCGCACCCGGCCGAACCGGTCGGCCAGCAGGCCGGAGGCAATCACGCCACCAACCGCCAGGAAGGCGCCGAGTACCTGCACCCACAGGAATCCATCCAGCGGCTGCTCGGAATACAGCAGGATCCAGGACAGCGGGAAGATGGTGACGATGTGGAACAGCGCGTAGCTGGCCAGGGCCGCGAACGCACCGATGACCACGTGCCGGCCCTTTTCCGAGAAGAGCTCGCCGACCGGCGTCGGCGCCAGTTCGCGCTCGCCCATCTGGGCCTCGTACTCGTGGGTCACGACCAGACGCAGGCGCGCGAACAGCGCGACCACGTTCAGCGCGAACGCCGCGAAGAACGGATAGCGCCAGCCCCAGGCATAGAAGTCGTCGCTGGACAGGTTGGACAGGAGGAAGGCGAACAGCGCGCCGGCCACGATGAAACCGACCGGGGCGCCGAGCTGGCCGAGCATCGCGTACCAGCCGCGCTTGTGCTTGGGCGCATTCAGCGCCAGCAGGGACGGCAGGCCGTCCCAGGAACCGCCCAGGGCCACGCCCTGCGACAGGCGGAACAGGGCCAGCAGCACGATCGCCGCGGTGCCCAGCGCCGCGTAGCCGGGCAGGAAGGCGATGCCGGCGGTCGAGGTGCCCAGCAGGAACAGCGCGGCGGTCAGCTTGACCCCGCGGCCCCAGCGGTCCTGGATCCACATGAACAGGATGGTGCCCAGCGGGCGCGAGATGAAGGCGAGCGCGAAGACCGCGAACGCCATCAGGGTGCCCTGCAGGCGATCGGCGAACGGGAAGAACACCGTCGGGAACACCACCGCCGAGGCGATGCCGTAGACGAAGAAGTCGAAGTACTCGGAGGCGCGCCCGATCACGACGCCGACCGCGATCTCGCCGGGCGCCACCTCGTGGTGGGTGCTGGAATTCTCACCGTGAACGGAGACGGTGTGGTTCGTTGCTGAAGCTGTTGCGCTCATTGACATCCTTGCTGGACAGGCTGCGTGGATGGGGGCAGGATGCCGAAGTCACCGCGAAGCGCGGGTGGAGAGCGCCACGCGAAGGACTGCGGACTGCGATCGCAGCATCCCACCAGTCGCACGGAAATGCCATAGGACAGATCCACCCGAAACACCATAGGACAAATCGTCCACTCCCTCCCCCGGGCCGCGTCCCGTAAAATTCCGCATTGCCGCGGCGACGCGGCAGCCCCTCCAAAGCCCCCAGCCCCGATGTCTACTCTCAAGCACTTGAGCCGCCTGCTCATGGCCGCCGCATTGGCGATTCCATTGGCCGGCTGCAACACGATCCTGCTGAACGCGCCCGGCGACATCGCCAGGCAGCAGGGCGATCTGATCATCATCTCGACGATCCTGATGCTGCTGATCATCGTCCCGGTGATCTTCCTGACCCTGTTCTTCGCCTGGCGCTACCGGGCATCGAACACCAAGGCCACCTACAAGCCGGACTGGGACCACTCGACCCAGCTGGAGCTGGTGATCTGGGCCGCCCCGCTGGCGATCATCCTCGCCCTGGGCGCGATCACCTGGGTGAGCACCCACAAGCTGGACCCCTACCGTCCGCTCGACCGGATCGACGCCGCCCGCGAGATCCCCGAGGGCGTGGAGCCGCTGGTGGTCGAGGTCGTGGCACTGGACTGGAAGTGGCTGTTCCTGTACCCGGAACAGGGCATCGCCACGGTCAACGAACTGGCCGCGCCGGTGGACCGCCCGATCCGCTTCAAGATCACCGCTTCCACCGTGATGAATGCGTTCTACGTGCCCGCCCTGGCCGGCATGATCTACGCGATGCCGGGCATGGAGACCCAGCTCAACGCGGTGATCAACTCGCCGGGCGAGTGGGAAGGCTTCTCGGCCAACTACAGCGGCGCCGGCTTCTCCAAGATGCGCTTCGCCTTCCACGGCCTGGACCAGGCCGGCTTCGACGCCTGGGTGGAGAAGGTCCGCGCCGAGGGTGGCGCGCTGGAGCGCGAGGGCTACCAGCAGCTGGAGAAGCCCAGCGAAGCCGAGCCGGTGCGCTACTACGCCAGCGTCGGCAACGGCCTGTACGACGCGATCCTCAACCGCTGCGTCGATCCGCGCCGCATGTGCATGCACGAGATGATGGCCATCGACGCCGGCAACGGCTCGGGCCGCACCGGCGTGGAAGGACTCGAAGCGCGCCGCACCGGCGACCTGCGTGGCCGCATGTACGTGCAGTCCGCGATGTGCGCCGTCGACGACGCGCCTGCGCCCGGCCTGGCCACCACTCTCTCCCGCTCCGCCCCCTGAGCGCGCACGCCGCCGCCCACCCCGCGCATCCGCGGGCGGGCGGCGGTTCGATGACGGAAGCCCCGAATCATGTCCTCCCCGCACTCCACCTCCGCCCCGTACAACCCGCTCACCGGCCATCTGGGCTGGGAGTCGTTCCCGCTGCACGACCCCGTGATCCTGTCGGCCTTCGTCGGCACGATGCTCGGCGGCATCGCGATCCTCGCCCTGATCACCCGCTACAAGCTGTGGGGCACCCTGTGGCGTGACTGGTTCACCAGCATCGACCACAAGAAGATCGGCATCATGTACATGGTGCTGGGCCTGGTGATGCTGCTGCGCGGCTTCGCCGATGCGCTGATGATGCGCATGCAGCAGGCGATGGCCTTCGGCGACAACATGGGCTACCTGCCGCCGCACCACTACGACCAGGTGTTCACCGCCCACGGCGTGATCATGATTTTCTTCGTGGCCATGCCGCTGGTCACGGGCCTGATGAACTATCTGGTCCCGCTGCAGATCGGCACCCGCGACGTCGCCTTCCCGTTCCTCAACAACTTCAGCTTCTGGATGGCCACGGCCGGCGCCGTGCTGGTCATGGTGTCGCTGTTCGTGGGCGAGTTCGCGAAGACCGGCTGGCTGGCCTACCCGCCGCTGTCGGGCATCGACTACAGCCCGGACGTGGGCGTCGACTACTACATATGGGCACTGCAGATCGCGGGCGTCGGCACATTGCTGTCAGGTGTCAACCTGATGGTGACCATCATCAAGATGCGTGCCCCGGGCATGACACTGATGAAGATGCCGGTGTTCACCTGGACCGCGCTGTGCACCAACGTGCTGATCGTCGTGTCGTTCCCGGTGCTGACCGCCGTGCTGGCACTGCTGGCCCTTGACCGTTACGTGGGCACCAACTTCTTCACGAACGATCTCGGCGGCAACCCGATGATGTACGTGAACCTGATCTGGATCTGGGGCCACCCGGAGGTCTACATCCTGATCCTGCCGTGCTTCGGCATCTTCTCCGAGATCGTCTCGACCTACTCGGGCAAGCGCCTGTTCGGCTACACCTCGATGGTCTACGCGACCGTGGTGATCACGATCCTGTCGTACCTGGTGTGGCTGCACCACTTCTTCACGATGGGCTCGGGTGCCAGCGTCAACTCGTTCTTCGGCATTACCACGATGATCATCTCGATCCCGACGGGCGCGAAGATCTTCAACTGGCTGTTCACGATGTACCGCGGCCGCATCCGCTTCGAAGTGCCGATGCTGTGGACCGTGGGCTTCATGGTGACCTTCGTCGTGGGCGGCATGACCGGCGTGCTGCTGGCCGTTCCCCCGGCCGACTTCGTGCTGCACAACAGCCTGTTCCTGATCGCGCACTTCCACAACGTGATCATCGGCGGCGTCGTGTTCGGCCTGTTCGCCGGCATGACCTTCTGGTTCCCGAAGGCGTTCGGCTTCAAGCTCAACGACTTCTGGGGAAAGATGTCCTTCTGGTTCTGGCTGGCCGGCTACTGGTTCGCCTTCACCCCGCTGTACGTGCTGGGCCTGATGGGCGTGACCCGCCGCATGAGCCACTTCGACGACCCGTCGCTGCAGATCTGGTTCCAGATCGCCGCCTTCGGTGCGGTCCTGGTCGCCATCGGCATCGCCTGCTTCCTGATCTGCATCTACGTCAGCTTCCGCAACCGCGAGGCGCTGCGTGACCACACCGGCGATCCGTGGGATGCGCGCAGCCTGGAATGGTCGACCTCCTCGCCGCCGCCGGACTACAACTTCGCCTTCACCCCGGTCGTGCACGACAACGATGCGTGGTGGGACATGAAGAAGCGTGGCTTCCAGCGTCCGGTCTCGGGCTTCCTGCCGATCCACATGCCGAAGAACACCGCCGCGGGCGTGGTGATCGCCGGCCTGAGCACGGTCTGCGCCTTCGCCCTGGTCTGGCACATCTGGTGGCTGGTGGCGGCTTCGTTCGCCGCCACGGTGATCGCCTCGATCGTGCACACCTTCAACTACAAGCGTGACTTCCACATCCCGGCCGAGCAGGTTGCCCGGACCGAGGACGAACGTACCCGGACGCTGAACGCCCATGTCTGACGCCAATACCCTCCCCGCTTCCGCGGCACCGGGCACTCCGCCGGTGTTCTACGACCTCGCAGGCAAGCACCATCCGCAGCAGGGCACCCTGCTCGGGTTCTGGCTGTACCTGATGAGCGACTGCCTGATCTTCGCCTGCCTGTTCGCGGTGTACGGCGTCCTCGGACGCAGCTACGCCGCCGGCCCGACCGGCGCCGATCTGTTCGACCTGCAGCTGGTGGCGATCAACACCGCGATGCTGCTGTTCTCGTCGATCACCTACGGGTTCGCGATGCTGAAGATGCAGCAGCGCAGCACCGCCGGCGTGATCGGCTGGCTGGCAGTGACCGGCGTGTTCGGCCTGGCGTTCCTCGGCCTGGAGCTGTACGAGTTCGCGCACCTGATCCATCAGGGCGCCACCCCGCAGCGCAGCGCGTTCCTGTCGTCGTTCTTCGCCCTGGTCGGCACCCACGGCCTGCACGTGGCCTTCGGCATCATCTGGCTGGTGGTGCTGATGGTCCAGGTCAACAAGTACGGCCTGGGCCCGGAGAACCGTCGCCGCCTGATGTGCCTGTCGCTGTTCTGGCACTTCCTCGACGTCGTCTGGATCGGCGTCTTCACCTACGTCTACCTGATGGGAGTGCTGCCATGAGCCTGCCTGCCGACCCGCACGCCGCCCACGGCCACGACCATCACGGTCACGACGACCACCACGACGACGGCGCGCCGCATGGCAGCATGCGCGACTACGTCATCGGCTTCGTGCTGTCGGTGATCCTGACCGCGATCCCGTTCTGGCTGGTGATGGGCAACGTGTTCGCCGATTCGGGCACCACCGCGCTGGTCATCCTCGGCTTCGCGGTGGTCCAGATCGTGGTGCAGATGGTCTACTTCCTGCACATGAACGCCAGGTCCGAAGGCGGCTGGAACATGCTGGCCCTGATCTTCACCCTGGTGCTGGTGGTCATCGTCATGGCCGGTTCGTTGTGGGTGATGTACCACCTCAACACCAACATGATGCCGATGTCGCCGCACGAAGCGCGCGTGCAGCCATGAGCGATACCGCAGGCCGCGGCGACGGGCCTTCCCGCGTCGACGGCCTGCGCCCGCCACGCGGCCGGCTCGTGCTGGCCGTGCTGGCCCTGTCCTTCGGTCTCGGCGCCGCCCTGTTCGCCGCTCTCGGCGCCTGGCAGGTCATGCGGCTGGGCTGGAAGCTGGAGTTGATCGAGCGGGTCGAGGGACGGATCCATGCCGCACCGGTCGCCCCGCCTCCCCCCTCGGAGTGGGATGCGGTCACCGCGTCCGATCACGAGTACCGGCGCGTCCAGATGCATGGCCACTGGATGGCCGGACACGACACCCGGGTGCTCGCCGTCACCGAAGCCGGCTCCGGCCACTGGCTGCTGACGCCGTTGCAGCTCGATGACGGCAGCATCGTGCTGGTCAACCGCGGCCTGGTCCCCACGGGCTGGCAGGCGCCCGCGCAGGAGCCGGCGGGCGATGCGCCGGTCACCGTCACCGGCCTGCTGCGGCTGAGCGAGCCCGGCGGTGGCTTCCTGCGCGACAACGCCCCGGCCGCGGACCGCTGGTTCTCGCGCGATGTCGCCGCCATCGCCCATGCCCGTGAGCTGGAGCGCGTCGCCCCCTACTTCGTGGACGCAGAACGTGGCGGCGCCGAAACGCCGGAATGGCCGCGCGGCGGCCTCACCGTGGTCAGCTTCCGCAACAACCACCTCGGCTATGCGCTGACCTGGTTCGCACTGGCGCTGCTGGTGCTTGGCGGCGGCTGGCGCTTCGCGGTCGAGGAACGGCGGATCCGGCGACGCTGGAAGGACGCGCACTCCGGCGAACCGGCATAGACTTCGCAGATGCCTTTCAGCCTTCGTCCCGACCGCGGCGGCAGTCCGCTGGCACACGCGCGCACGCACACCCTGCTCGGTGCCGGCGTGCGCAACATGCACCAGCTGGTGCAGCTGCGCTGGCTGGCCATCGTCGGCCAGCTGGGCACGATCCTGTTCGTGCATTTCGTGCTGGGCATCGCGCTGCCGTTGGCGGCGATGCTCGGCGTGGCCGCGTTTCTGGCCGTGTTCAATTTCGCCAGCCTGCTGTACTGGCGCAACCGGCTCGATGTCAGCAACCCGGCGCTGCTGGTCGCGCTGCTGGTCGATGTCGCCAGCCTGACCGCGCAGCTGCATCTCAGTGGCGGCATCACCAATCCGTTCGTGTTCCTGTACCTGCTGCAGGTCGCACTCGGAGCGGTCCTGCTCAAACCCTGGGCGAGCTGGACGGTGGTCCTGGCCAGCCTGGTCTGCGTGCTCGGCCTCACCATCGTGCCCGGCCCGGTGCGGATCGCGGCCGACCCGGCGCTGGGCGTGGCCGATCCCTACATCCAGGGCCTGCTCGCCTGCTTCCTGCTGACCATCGTGCTGACCGGCCTGTTCATCACCCGCATCGCGCGGATCGTGCGCGACCGCGACGCGCGCCTGGCCGACCTGCGCCAGCAGGCCGCCGAAGAGGAACACATCGTGCGGATGGGCCTGCTCGCCTCCGGTGCCGCGCACGAACTGGGCACGCCGCTGGCAACGCTGTCTGTGCTGCTCGGCGACTGGCGGCGGATGGCGCCGTTCTACGACCATCCGGAGCTGCAGCAGGACCTGGACGAGATGCAGACCCAGCTGACCCGCTGCAAGTCGATCGTCACCGGCATCCTGCTGTCGGCCGGCGAGGCCCGCGGCGAAGCGCCGGTGCAGACCACGCTGGCCGTGTTCCTGGACGACCTGGTCAGCGAATGGTGCGCGACCCGGCCGGTGCGCGATCTCGACTATCGGCGCGCGCTAGCCGACGACCTGCCGATCGTGTCCGACTCCGGACTCAAGCAGATGATCTGCAACGTCCTGGACAACGCGCTGGAAGCCTCGCCCGACTGGGTCGGCCTGGAGGTCGTCCGCGAGGGCGAACAGGGCGAGCGGCTGCGCCTGCGCGTCACCGACCGCGGTCCCGGCTTCGCCACCGCGCAGCTGGCGGCGTTCGGCAAGCCTTACAATTCCAGCAAGGGGCGACCCGGCGGCGGCCTCGGCCTGTTCCTGTCGCTGAACGTCGCCCGCAGTCTCGGTGGCACCCTGCGTGCCGCCAACCGCGACCCCCATGGCGCCGAGGTGACACTGGACCTGCCCCTGGCGTCGCTGACACTGGAAGAACCCGACGATGACCGAGCCCACCCCTGAAACCGCTCCTACCCGGCAGCTGCTGGTCGTCGAGGACGACGCCGCCTTCGCCCGGACCCTGGGTCGCTCGTTCGAACGCCGCGGTTACGAAGTGCGCCATGCCACCAGCGTGTCCGAGCTGCCGGCAGTCCTGGCCGACTACTCGCCCGGCTACGCCGTGGTCGACCTGAAACTGGCCAGCGGCAGTTCCGGCCTGGCCTGCGTGCAGGCGCTGCATGCGCACGACCCGGACATGCTGATCGTGGTGCTGACCGGCTACGCCAGCATCGCCACCGCGGTCGAGGCGATCAAGCTCGGGGCCTGCCACTATCTGGCCAAGCCGTCCAACACCGACGACATCGAAGCCGCGTTCAGTCGTGCCGAGGGCAAGACCGACGTCGACCTCACCCAGCGCCCGACCTCGATCAAGACCCTGGAATGGGAGCGGATCCACGAGGTGCTGGCCGAGACCGGCTTCAACGTCTCCGAGACCGCGCGCCGGCTGGGCATGCACCGCCGCACGCTGGCCCGCAAGCTGGGCAAGCAGCAGGTCAAGTAGTTTTCTCTGCGCCGAGACTGAGCGAGGCGTCGGAACGAGGTGATCCGGATGGCAGGGGCGAAGAAGAAGCCTCCTGCCGCTCCCGTCTTCCAGCGTCGCTGACGCCTCCTGCCTGACGTGCCGCCAGGAGGCCGCGGGGCGCGTCGGGTCGTCGATGTCCCATGTCGAGGGTCGTGGGATTCAGGCGGCGTCGGCAAGCTCGGACGCCAATGTTCTCCGCTTTGACGTGGTAGCGGCTGTCCGGAAAACAGCGGTGCTCCTGCTGTTCCGCGTGGTGCGCGCAGAGCCCCGACACGTGCACCCACGAGCGCTGGAGCGGGCAGCAAGCCCAATGCGGCCCCACGACCGACCGCGCTGGCTGACCGATGCGTCAGGGGTGGGTCGATCAGAACGGCTCGAGCGACGGGCCGGTGGCCTCCGCCCGCTCATGTCCTCCGGCGCCACGCGTGGCCGACGCCTCACCTTGCATCGCGCGCAGAGGCCACACCCCCGCCGCTTCCAGCGTGGCCGCGGCCGGCATGAAAGCGCGGACGTTCATTCCGTTCCGGAACACGCACCCGAAACGAACGCTCACTGCTGGCGGATATCCGCAACGGGCGCGTAAGGCGCCGGAAAACCCGGCGCCTGCAGCGTGCAGAAAAAAGCCCGGCGATGGCCGGGCTCTTTCCTGACTGCGCGACGCCCGGACTCAGGCGCGGCGCGCCATCATCAGCTTCTTGATCTCGGCGATCGCCAGCGCCGGATTCAGCCCCTTCGGGCAGGTCCGGGCGCAGTTCATGATGGTGTGGCAGCGGTACAGCCGGAACGGATCTTCCAGGTCGTCCAGGCGCGCACCGGTGTCCTCGTCGCGCGAGTCGATGATCCAGCGGTAGGCCTGCAGCAGGATCGCCGGGCCCAGGTAACGCTCGCCGTTCCACCAGTAGCTCGGGCAGCTGGTCGAGCAGCAGGCGCACAGGATGCACTCGTACAGGCCATCGAGCTTCTTGCGGTCTTCCGGCGACTGCAGCCGCTCGCGGTCCGGCGGCGCCGGGGTCTGGGTACGGATCCACGGCTTGATCGACGCGTACTGCGCGTAGAAGTGGGTCAGGTCCGGCACCAGGTCCTTGACCACGCTCATGTGCGGCAGCGGGTAGATCGGCACCTCGGCCTTGCCGCAGGCATCGATCGCCTTGGTGCAGGCCAGCGTGTTGGTGCCGTCGATGTTCATCGCGCACGAGCCGCAGATGCCCTCGCGGCAGGAGCGGCGGAACGTCAGCGTCGGGTCGATCTCGTTCTTGATCTTGATCAGCGCGTCCAGGACCATCGGGCCGCACTTGTCGAGGTCGACCTCGTAGGTGTCTGTGCGCGGGTTGGCGCCGTCGTCCGGACTCCAGCGGTACACCTTGAAGGTGCGCACGTTGGTCGCGCCCTTGGCCGGGAAATGCTTGCCCTTGCCGATCTTGGAATTCTTGGGGAGGGTGAACTCTGCCATGGCTGCTCTCGTTGGCTCAGGCGGCCAGCCGCGCATGTGCGCGGCCGGCGTGTTGGGTGGCGAGCGTGGTCTGCATCGACGTACGGCGTCCGGTCAGTAGACGCGCGGCTTCGGCGGCACCACGGCCACGTCGTCGCTGAGCGTGTACATGTGCACCGGACGGTAGTCGAAGCTGCAGCCGCCCTTCTCGTCCACCGTGACCAGCGTGTGCTTGTGCCAGTTGACGTCGTCGCGGTCCGGGAAGTCCTCGTGCGCGTGCGCACCGCGGCTTTCCTTGCGCTGCTCGGCCGAGTTGATCGTGGCCACCGCATTCAGCAGCAGGTTGTGCAGTTCGTAGGTCTCGATCAGGTCCGAGTTCCAGACCAGCGAACGGTCGGAGACCTTGACGTCCTCGAAGCTGTTGAAGATGTCCTTCATCTTCTCACAGCCTTCCTGCAGGGTCTTGCTGGTGCGGAACACCGCCGCATCGGACTGCATCGTGCGCTGCATGTTGTCGCGGATCACCGCGGTCGGCGTGTCGCCGTTGGCGTTGCGCAGCCTGTCCAGGTGCGACAGCGCCTTGTCGCAGGCGTCCGACGGCAGCGTCTTGTGCGGTGCGCCCTTCTTGATCGTCTCGGCGCAGCGGTTGGCCACCGCGCGGCCGAACACGACCAGGTCGAGCAGCGAGTTCGAGCCAAGGCGGTTGGCGCCATGCACCGACACGCAGGCGGCCTCGCCGATCGCGTACAGGCCCGGCACCACGGCATCGTTGTTGTCGCCGACCTTGCGCACGACTTCGCCGTGATAGTTGGTCGGGATGCCGCCCATGTTGTAGTGCACGGTCGGGATCACCGGGATCGGCTGCTTGGCCACGTCGACGCCGGCGAAGATGTGGGCGCTCTCGGCGATGCCCGGCAGCTTCTCGTTGATCACTTCCGGGCCCAGGTGGGTCAGGTCGAGCAGGATGTGGTCCTTGTGCTCGCCGACGCCGCGGCCTTCGCGGATCTCGATGGTCATCGAACGGCTGACCACGTCGCGCGAGGCCAGGTCCTTGTAGTGCGGCGCATAGCGCTCCATGAAGCGCTCGCCATTGCTGTTGCGCAGGATGCCGCCTTCGCCGCGCACGCCTTCGGTGATCAGGCAGCCGGCACCATAGATGCCGGTCGGGTGGAACTGCACGAACTCCATGTCCTGCATCGGCAGGCCGGCGCGCATCACCAGACCGCCACCGTCGCCGGTGCAGGTGTGGGCGGAGGTGGCGCTGAAGTAGGCGCGGCCATAGCCGCCGGTGGCCAGCACCACGCCCTGGGCGCGGAACAGGTGCAGCGAGCCTTCAGCCATGTCCAGCGCGAGCACGCCGCGGCAGGCGCCCTCTTCGTCGAAGATGAGGTCGAGCGCGAAGTACTCGATCATGAAGCGCGCGTTGTGCGCCAGCGACTGCTGGTACAGCGTGTGCAGCATCGCATGGCCGGTGCGGTCGGCCGCGGCGCAGGTGCGCTGCGCCGGCGGGCCTTCGCCGAATCTGGTGGTCATGCCACCGAACGGACGCTGGTAGATCTTGCCTTCCTCGGTGCGCGAGAACGGCACGCCGTAGTGCTCGAGCTCGATGATCGCCGGGATCGCCTCGCGGCACATGTACTCGATCGCGTCCTGGTCGCCCAGCCAGTCCGAGCCCTTGATGGTGTCGAAGAAGTGGTAGCGCCAGTCATCCTCGCCCATGTTGCCGAGCGCGGCGGAAATGCCGCCCTGGGCGGCGACGGTGTGCGAGCGGGTCGGGAAGACCTTGGTCAGGCAGACCGTCTGCAGGCCCTTCTGGGCCAGGCCGAACGTGGCGCGCAGGCCGGCGCCGCCGGCGCCCACCACGACCATGTCGTACTTGTGTTCGGTGATCTTGTAAGCGGACATCTCGATGGTTCCTTTGGGCTGCGCCCTGTGGATCAGGCGCTGCCCAGCGCGATGCGGGCGACGGCGAAGACGCTGACGATGGCGCCGAGCACGGCGATGAACTTCACCGTGACCTGCAGGGCCAGAGCGAGCACGGACTCGTGGATGTAGTCCTCGAGGATGACCTGCAGGCCGAGCTGGGCATGCCAGAACATCGCCACCAGGAAGCCCACCAGCGGCACCGCGTTCCAGGGACGCGAGACGGCCGCCACGGCCTCCTGGTAGCCGGAGCCGACCAGGCTCAGCACGAACGCCAGGAACCAGACGGTCAGGAAGGCCAGCGCGGTGCCGGTCAGGCGCTGCTGGACGAAGTGCTCGGTGCCGGTCCGGGCCGCGCCGAGGCCGCGCACGTTCTTCAGCGGGGTGCGGAACTTGCTCATGCGGCGCCTCCGGCGGTGGCCACGTAGACCCAGATCAGCGCGGTGATGACCAGGCTGCCGATCACCGACGCCCAGCTGCTGCGGATGAAGGTGGAGATGCGGTAACCGACCGCGAAGTCCTGCACGATGTGGCGGATGCCATTGCACAGGTGGTAGGCGCCGGCCCAGCTCCAGCCGAACAGGAACAGCTTGCCCGGCAGGCTGCCGGCGAGACCGGTGACGCAGGTCCAGTGCTCTTCGCCGAGCATCAGCGCCAGCAGCGCGGCGGCGATCAGCAGCGCTCCGACAGCGAGGACGACGCCGGTGGCGCGGTGCAGAATCGAGGTGACCATCTGGATCTGCCAGCGGTAGACCTGCAGATGGGGTGACAGGGGACGTTCGCTGCTCATTGCGCTGGACTCGTTGTCTCGGCTGTGCGACCGGCGGCCGCGTGGCTGAAGGATGCGGCGTCAGAAATCGACGCAGCGCCCGTTCTTTTCCCAGTCCCCGTAGCGGGTCGGTTCCGGGCCGTCGCGGCCGCCGATTTCCTTCGGCATCGGCTCATCCCTGGGCGGCTGTGTCCCGGGAGCGGACTCTGGGTCTGGAGGTGTTTGGCCTATCATGGGATTCCTTGCACCGCACAAAATTTTAAGCCCCCGTTAACGTGCCTGACAACCTGCCCGCATCTTCGACCATCGCCGCACAGACGGCCTTCGCGCTGACCGACCACGCCCTGCTGGCGCTGGAAGGTCCCGATGCGATCGCCTTCGCGCAGGCGCAATTCGCAAACGACGTCGTCGCGCTGGCGACCGGCCACTGGCAGTGGAGCGCCTGGCTGACGCCCAAGGGACGCACCATCGCGGTGTTCGCGCTGTTGCGGCTGGCGGACGATGCCCTGCTCCTGCTGCTGCCCGATGGCGACGCCGACGCACTGGGCGACCAGTTGCGTCGCTTCGTGTTCCGGCGCAAGGCGGTGCTGCGTGCCCGGCCCGATCTGGCCGTCCTGGGCCGGTTCGCGCCGCCTGCGACCGCCTCGGGGGCGTCGATCGCTCATGACGGCGCGTCGTGGGAACTGGATTATGGCGCAGAGTCCCTTTCGCGCACGGTTCTCATTTGCGAACGCGAGGCGTTGCACGCCGAAGCGTCGGCCGACGCGCTGGAACGCTGGGCGCAGGCCGATCTGGCGTGCGGCCTGCCGCGCCTGGTCGAAGCACAGCGCGAGCAGTGGACGCCGCAGCAGATCGCACTGGACCGGCTGCATGCGTTCAGCGTGAAGAAGGGCTGCTATCCCGGCCAGGAAATCGTCGCCCGCACCCATTTCCTCGGCAAGGCCAAACGCGAACTGCTGCGCCTGCAGGTGGCCGACTCGGTCGAGGCCGGCGCCGAGGTGCAGCAGGACGGCCGCGCGATCGGCAGCGTCGTCAGTGTGGCCGGTCGCGCGCCCCGCCATGCGCTGGCCGTGCTGCCGCTGGAACGCGGCGACGGACCGCTGCTGGTCGATGCCCGGGAAGCCGTTCCGGCGCCCATCCGCGACGGTCTGGGCCGCTGATCGCAAGGCCGACAAGCCTGCGACCAGAAGCGCGCCGTTGCAGGGGGCGCGCCGTCTGCGGCCCCGGGCACCGGCGCAGGGAATGCATGCGGATGCCGCGGCAGCGCCCCGGCACCTCCACCGCACGTGCGTCAGGCGGCCAGGCGCTCGCCGTTCTGCGGATCGAACACATGCAGGTGCGCGGGGTCGACCCGCAGCCGCACCCGCTCGCCGGCCGCCGGCAACGCCTGCGGCGGCAGCCGCGACACCAGCGCGCGGCCGGCCGCATCCAGATGCAGGAAGGCTTCGCTGCCCACCGCCTCCACCACGTCCACGCGCGCGTCCAGACCGGGATCGCCTTCGCCGGTCGGCAGCAGATGCTCCGGACGAACGCCCAGCGTGATCCGGCGCTGCTCCCAGGCAGCCGGCAGGCGCGCGCCCGTCAGCGGCAGCTGCTGTCCATCATCCAGCAGCAGGGCCGGCGCGCCCTCCAGCCGCAGCCGCCCTTCCAGCGTGTTCATCGCCGGGCTGCCGAGGAAACCGGCCACGAACAGGTTGGCCGGCCGCTCGTACAGGGCCATCGGCGTGTCGATCTGCTGGATCCGGCCGCCATCGAGCACCACGATGCGCTGCCCCAGGGTCATCGCCTCGACCTGGTCGTGGGTCACGTAGATCATCGTCGCGCCCAGCCGCTGGTGCAGGCGCGCGATCTCGGTCCGGGTCGAATGGCGCAGCTTGGCGTCCAGGTTGGACAAGGGCTCGTCGAGCAGGAACACCGCCGGCTCGCGCACCAGGGCGCGCCCCAGTGCGACGCGCTGGCGCTGGCCGCCGGACATCTCGCGCGGCCGCTTGCCGAGCATGCCTTCCAGCCCGAGCATCGCCGCCGCCTCGCTCACCCGCTGGTCGATCCGCTCGCGCGGCTGCCCGCGCAGCTTCAGGCCGAAGGCCAGGTTCTCGGCCACGGTCATGTGCGGATACAGCGCGTAGTTCTGGAAGACCATCGCGATGTCGCGGTCCTTCGGCGCCACGTCGTTGACGACCCGGTCGCCGATGCGCAGTTCGCCGCCGCTGATCTCCTCCAGCCCCGCGATCATCCGCAGCAGGGTCGATTTGCCGCAGCCCGACGGCCCGACCAGCACCAGCAGTTCGCCATCGCTCACCTCGAACGAGGCGCCGTGCACGGCCACCTGCCCGTTCGGATACACCTTGCGCAGGTTGTCCAGCTTCAGTCCCGCCATGCTGCCTCCGACCACCGACGTCGCGACCGCTCCGGACCATCGGCGCGGGAAGAGCGACAGGATCCCGATGATCGCAGGTCGCCGAAGCCGGTTCCAGAACGCTGGAAACCGAACCGGGCCGCGCCCGTCATCACCGGGACAGTTTCCGGGGAGATCATCACCAAGCGCGGCAGCACGGCGTGAAACGCGCGCGCCGGACGCGATGACCACTGGACAAAAGTCGCACTGGCCCGCCATATTCGGGTGTTCGGCACAGACCCGCCGCACACCGCGTTCCCACCTCCATCCCGATGCCCGGGCCGCCCCCACCGCGCCTGGCACCAGGACGCCAACCTAGAGAAGATTCGGACCACGATGTCACAGTCCATGGATGCCCACCGGATGCACGACACCCTGCTGCTGTTCGGCGCCACCGGCGACCTCGCCCAGCGCTACCTGCTCCCGTCGCTGCTGCGGCTGCAGGGCGATGGTCTGCTCCCCGACGACTTCCGGATCCGCGCGCTGGCGCTGTCGCCGCACGACACCGACAAGTTCCACCAGATCCTGCGCGAGCGTTTCGCCCAGCTCGGTCACTACACCCCGGCACCCGGCCAGGTCGATGAATTCCTGGCGCGGGTGGACTACCGCGCGGTGGACATGCGCACGCCCGCATCGGTCGCCGATGCGGTGCGCGACCTGGTCGATCGCCGCTGCGTCAGCTACCTGTCGATCCCGCCGGGCCTGTACATCAGCACCTGCGAGGGCCTGGCCCTGGGCGGCGCGCTGAAGGCGCCGCACCGGCTGATGCTGGAGAAGCCGATCGGCCACGACCTGGCCTCGGCACGCGAGATCAACGCCACCCTCGGCCAGCTGGCCGACGAGGACAGGATCTTCCGCATCGACCATTACCTGGGCAAGGCGGCGGTGCAGAACCTGCTGGCGCTGCGCTTCGGCAACACGCTGCTGGAAGCGGTCTGGAACCGCACCTACATCGACTCGGTCAACATCCTGGTCTCCGAGAGCGAAGGCGTGGACGGGCGCAACGCCTACTACGCCCGCTCCGGCGCGCTGCGCGACATGGTCCAGAGCCACATCCTGCAGCTGCTGTGCCTGGTGGCGATGGAGCCGCCGGCCTCGCTGGAAGCCGACCGGATCCGCGACGAGAAGGTCAAGGTGCTGCGCGCCCTGCGCCCGTTCAGCGCGACCGAGGCGGCCCGCCACAGCGTGCGCGGCCGCTACACCGCGGGGACGATCGATGGCGCACCGGTGCAGGCGTACGCGCCGCCGGATGACAGCGATGTCGAAACCTTCGTCGGGGTCACCGCGCACATCGACAACTGGCGCTGGGCGGGCGTTCCGTTCCACATGGTCACCGGCAAGCGCCTGGCCGAGCGGTCTACCGTGGTCACGGTCACCCTGAAGCCGGTCAGCCACTGGCTGTTCGAGCGCCCGGACGGCGCCAACGCCGCGCCGAACCGGCTGACCTTCCGCCTGCAGCCGCAGGAAGACATCGAGCTGGGCCTGATGAGCAGCCTGGCCGGTCCGGAATGGGGCACGCTGGAACTGCATCCGCTGGAGCTGGAGCTGTCCTCGCAGACCGGCAAGAACCGCCGCATCGCCTACGAGCGCCTGTTCCTGGATGCGTTGAACGGCAATCACGCGCTGTTCGTGCGCAACGACGAGGTCGAGGCCGCGTGGGCCTGGACCGACAGCGTCACCGATGCCTGGCGCAGTGGCGCCGCGCCGCTGCAGGACTACCCGGCCGGCAGCTGGGGCCCGGAGGCGGCCGCCTGCTTCCTGCCCGCCGAGTTCGACGCCGTCGCGCGCCCCAGCCGCGACGAGGCATGAGCATGGCGGAAGACCTGCGCCTGATCGCCGACATCGGCGGCACCAATGCCCGCTTCGCCCTCGCCGACCCGCACGCACCGGCGCCGCTGCTCGACGACAGCGTGCGCGAGTTCGCGGTGGCCGACTTCCCGTCGCTGGCCGATGCCGCGCGCCACTACCTGGACCAGGTCGGCGCCAGCGCGCGCGCCGGCGTGTTCGCGGTGGCCGGCAAGGTCGACGGCGACGAGGCCCGCATCACCAACCACCCGTGGGTGATCTCGCGCAGCCGCACCCGCGACCTGCTCGGCTTCGACAGCGTGCACCTGATCAACGATTTCGCGGCCCAGGGCATGGCGGTGAGCCTGTACCGGCCCGAGGACGTGGTCGCGATCGGCGGCGTGTCCTGGCAGCCGGCACCGCTGGACCAGCCGCGCACCTACGCGGTGATCGGGCCGGGCACCGGCCTGGGCGTCGGCGGCCTGATCGTCCGCGACGGCCGCTGCTATCCGCTGGAAACCGAGGGCGGCCATGTCAGTTTCCCGCCGGGCACGCCCGAGGAGGCACGCATCCTGGAGATCCTGTCGGCGCAGTTCGGCCGGGTCTCCAACGAGCGCCTGATCTGCGGCCCCGGCCTGGTCAACATCCACCGCGCGCTGTGCGAGATCGCCGGCATCGACCCCGGCCTGCTGCAGCCCAAGGACATCACCGCACGCGCCGCCGAGGGCGATGCGCTGTGCATGCGCGCGGTCGACGTGTTCTGCGCGGTGTTCGGCGCCATCGCCGGCGACCTGGTGCTCACGCTCGGCGCCTGGGACGGCGTGTTCCTCACCGGCGGCCTGGTGCCACGGATGCTGGAGTCGCTGCGCCACTCCGGCTTCCGCCAGCGCTTCGAGGCCAAGGGCCGGTTCTCGCCGACGATGGCGCGGGTGCCGTCGCTGGCCGTCATGCACCCGCGCGCCGGCCTGCTCGGCGCCGCCGCCTGCGCGGTCGATCTGTTGCACAGGGAGGTCCGTTGAACATGAATGCACGCATCGACTGGCGCGCGCATGCCGATCAGGAAAGCTGGATCCATGCCGTCGCCGACGACATGGCGCGGACGCTGGAGGCAGAACTGGCCGCGGCCGGCAAGGCGCGCATGCTGCTGTCGGGCGGCACCACGCCGGCGCCGATCTACACCCAGCTGGCGATCGCGCCGCTGGACTGGCACCAGGTCACCGTGGGCCTGGTCGACGAGCGCTGGCTCTCGCCCGACGATTCGGCCAGCAACGCGCGCCTGGTCCGCGAAAGCCTGCTCGAGCACGCCGACATCGGCCACTTCGAACCGCTGGTGCGCCCGGGCCTGAGCGTGGCCGAGGCCGTGCATGCCGCCAATCTCGAGGCCGGCCATGCCCAGGATGCCTGCCTGGCGGTGCTGGGCATGGGCAACGATGGCCACACCGCCTCGCTGTTCCCCGGCTCGATCGACCTGGACCGCGCGCTGGCCAATCCGCAGCCCTACGCCGCACTGGACGCCACCGGCTGCCCGGTCGCCGGCGACTGGGCGCTGCGCATCACCCTGACCCCCGCCGGCCTGGCCCGCACCCGCCGTCGCCTGCTGCTGCTGCGCGGCGACGCCAAGCGCGAGATCTTCGAGCGCGCCTTGGCCGGCGACGACGTGCGCGAGCTGCCGATCCGCAGCGTCCTGCAGCTGCCGGGCGAGCCGCTGTGCGTGCACTGGTGCCCGTAAGTGCGAATCCTCGCAAGCGCCGGCACCTCCACGTGCCGGTGCCCAATGAAAGGCGCCGCGCTGCCAGCCATCGCGCGGCCTCGTTTCCGCCCCTCATAGCCGACTGCCAATGAGCCTGCATCCGAAGATCGAAGCCGTCACCGAACGCATCCGCCAGCGCAGTGCCGCCTCGCGCGCCGCCTACCTGGCCGGGATCGACGAGGCCGTGCGCAACGGCCCAAACCGCAGCCCGCTGAGCTGCGCCAACCTGGCCCACGTGTTCGCCGCCTGCGGCGACACCGACAAGTCGCGGCTGCGTGCCGAAGCGACACCGAACTTGGGCATCATCACCGCCTACAACGACATGCTCTCGGCGCACCAGCCGTACGAGCTGTATCCCGAACGCATCCGTGCCCTCGCCCGCCAGCTCGGCGCGACCGCGCAGGTCGCCGGCGGCGTGCCGGCGATGTGCGACGGCGTCACCCAGGGTCGCGGCGGCATGGAGCTGTCGCTGTTCTCGCGCGACGTGATCGCGCAGGCGGCCGCGGTCGGCCTCAGCCACGATGCGTTCGACGCGGCGCTGTACCTGGGCATCTGCGACAAGATCGTGCCCGGCCTGCTGATCGGCGCGCTGGCGTTCGGCCACCTGCCGGCGCTGTTCGTGCCGGCCGGCCCGATGCCGGCCGGCATCCCGAACAAGAAGAAGGCCGAGGTCCGCGAGCGCTACGCCGCCGGCGAAGCCACCCGCGAGGAACTGCTCGAGGTCGAGGCGCAGTCCTACCACGCGGCCGGCACCTGCACCTTCTACGGCACCGCCAATTCCAACCAGGTCCTGCTGGAAGCGATGGGCGTGCAGCTGCCGGGCAGCTCCTTCATCAATCCGGGCACGCCGCTGCGCGCGGCGCTGGACGACGAGGCCGTGCGCCGCGTGCTGGACATGACCGCGCTCGGCAACGATTACCGTCCGCTGGGCCGCCTGATCGACGAGCGCGCGATCGTCAACGCGGTGGTCGCGCTGATGGCCACCGGCGGCTCGACCAACCACACCATCCACTGGATCGCGGTGGCACGCGCGGCCGGCGTGGTCCTGACCTGGGACGACATGGACCAGATCTCGCAGGTGGTGCCGCTGCTGGCGCGCGTCTACCCGAACGGCGAGGCCGACGTGAACCGCTTCCAGGCCTCCGGTGGCGTGCCGTTCGTGTTCCGCGAACTGCTCGATGCCGGCCTGATGCACGACCTGCCGACCGTGGTCGGCGACGGCATGCGCGCCTTCACCCGCGAGCCGCGCATCGTCGACGGGACACTGGGGTCCGAACCCGCCCCCACGGTCAGCGGCGACCTGTCGGTGGTACGCACCGTGGCCGAACCGTTCGAGGCGCAGGGCGGCCTGCGCCTGCTCCGCGGCAACATCGGCCGCGGCCTGATCAAGCTGTCGGCGGTCAAGCCGGAGCATCGCTACGTCGAAGCGCAGGCGGTGGTCGTCGATGCGCCGCAGAAACTCAACAAGCTGCATGCCGCCGGCGTGCTGCCGCGCGATTTCGTCGCCGTGGTCACCTGGCAGGGGCCGCGCGCCAACGGCATGCCGGAACTGCACTCGCTGGCGCCGCTGCTGGGCATGCTGCAGAATCAGGGCCGCAAGGTCGCGCTGGTCACCGACGGCCGCCTCTCCGGTGCCTCGGGCAAGATCCCGGCGGCGATCCACGTGACCCCGGAAGCCGCACGCGGCGGCCCGATCGGCAAGGTCCGCGATGGCGACATGGTCCGCCTGGACAGCGAGACGGGCGTGTTGCAGGTCCTGGTCGACGAGGCCGAGTGGAACGCGCGTGACTGCGCCGGCAACACCACCCGCCCGGCGCACGACCTGGGTCGCAACCTGTTCGCCTTCAGCCGCGCGATGGTCGGCCCGGCCGACCAGGGCGCACTGTCCATTTCCTGCGGTCCGCCGGCCCACGATGGCAATGCCTGGGATTACGACGCCGAGTACGAGCTCGGCCAGACGCCATCGGCCGCGTTGGCGCCGCACGATTCCAAGGACGCCTGAACCCACGCACGGATGCGTTCCTGGCGCGTCCGTGCCTGTCCATCGGGACAACTGCCACAGCCAGCATCGACCGCTCCCGGCGGTGCCGTCGCCGATAGAATGGCCGGCCCACCGGAGCGTTCGCGGCCATGCCGCACGGCCGCATTGACACCGCTTCACCGGCCCGACGCGGCCGGTTCCACCCGAGGAGTCGCAGATCCATGAGCATCGCCGTCCACCAGGCCAAGGCCGAAACCCTGCTCCGCGCCGCCGGCATCCTGCCGGTCGTCACCGCCAACAGCGTCGACGAGGCACGCAGGCTGTCGGCCGCGCTGCTCAAGGGCGGCCTGACCGCGATCGAGCTGACCCTGCGTACGCCGGCCGCGCTCGACGCGCTGGTCGCACTGAAGAAGGAACTGCCCGACATCGCCGTCGGCATGGGCACGGTGCTGACCGTCGAGCAGATGCAGCGCTGCATCGAACTGGGCGCCGATTTCCTGGTCACCCCGGGCACCCCGCCGGAGCTGGCCGATGCGCTGGCGCAGGCGCCGATCCCGGTGGTGCCGGGCGGCGCCACGCCGACCGAGTTCCTGTCGCTGATGGCGCGCGGCTTCCGCGTCTGCAAGCTGTTCCCGGCCACTGCGGTCGGCGGGCTGACGATGCTCAAGGGTCTGGCCGGTCCGATGGCCGAGCTGAAGATCTGTCCGACCGGCGGCATCACCGAGGCCAGCGCGCCGGAGTTCCTGGCCCAGCCGAACGTGCTGTGCGTCGGCGGTTCCTGGATGGTCCCGCAGCAGTGGCTGGCCAATGGCGAGTGGGACAAGGTCGAGGCCAGCGCCACCGGCGCGGCGGCGATCGTCGCGGCAGCGCGCGCGAAGTAATGCGGGCGCCGACGTCCACGCGCGCCAGGCGTGCGTGGACGCACGACGCGCCCCCGGCCATCAGCAGCGGTCTCTGCGTCGCCCGCCGCGTGGCTGGCGATTGCGCGCGACACGCGTCGACGCGGACGTGACCCGGCAACCGGCGGCACGTGCACGTGCCGCCGGTCGTCGACGGTTTACTTCACCCGCCGCAGGTGCGAACCACCGCCACGTGGCGGCGGACGCCGGCCACCGCCCCCGAACGGCGGCTGCCCGCGCCAGTAGCGGATCACCAGCCAGCCGAACAGCATGCCGCCCAGATGGGCGAAATGCGCGATGCCCGGCTCGCCGGGGCGCAGACCCCAGCCACCCGTAAGTCCCATCAGCAGCGAGATCGCGCCGATCACGATGACGAAGGTGCGCGCCTTCATCGGGATCGGCGGAAACAGCAGCATCACCCGCTGGTTCGGGAACAGCAGGCCGAAGGCCATCAGCAGGCCGAACACGCCACCGGACGCACCCACCGTCGGATAGGCGATGCCGCCCGAGGACACCGTCCACCAGCCGACCAGCAGCTGGCACAGGCCGGCGCCTGCCACGCTGATCAGGTAGAAGGCGAGGAAACGCCGCGGCCCCCAGGTCAGCTCCAGCGGAGCGCCGAACATGTACAGCGCCAGCATGTTGAACAACAGGTGGGCAAACCCGCCGTGCAGGAAGCCGTAGGTCAGCAGCTGCCAGACCTGGAAGTTCTGCCCGGGCGAGAACGGGTCGAAGCCCAGCGCGCTGGGTGGCCACAGCATGAAGGGCGCGAAGGTCGCGTCGCCCAGCATCAGCTGCAGCAGGAACAGCGCGACGTTGGCGATCAGCAGCGCCTGGGTGACGGGAGGCAGTCGGGAAAGCATCCGGTGGTCCATGGATGTGGGGCGCCCATAATAGCCGCTGCCCGTCGCGTGCACGGTCGACGCCGCGTGGATCCCGGCCACGGCGCCGCAGCGCTCCCCAGCGGCAGACAGCCCGTCGAAGACGCGTCCCGGCACCGCGCGGAACCCGCGACGCGGTACCGCCGCAAGATCGGTGGACCACACCTCGATACCGGGATGACCGCGCTCCGGGGCGCGCCGTCGACATCCGGATGCCTCAGGCGTCCGGACCCCACAGCAGGCTGTCCAGATCGCGCGCGGGCTTCACCCCCACCACCTTCCCCTTCTCCACGCGCACGCCCTCGGCGCGCAGGCGCCTGGCCTGCTCGCGCCAGGCCTGCGAGCCTTCGGGGAAGGCGATGCGTCCGTCGGAACGCAGCACACGATGCCAGGGCAAGGCCGGATCCTCGTTCTGGCCCAGCACGCGGGCAGCCAGCCGTGCACGTCCAGGCAGGCCCGCACGACGCGCGACCTCGCCATAACCGGCCACCTGCCCGGCCGGAATCGCCCGTACCGCCGCGAGGATCCGGGTGGCGGCGTCTTGGCTGGCGGACGTGGACATGTGCGCAGCGTACCGGATCGCCGCCCTCGCGCGGGTCACGCCGGCCGGCATCGGGTAGGCTGGAACCCGGACAGCGCCATGGACCGATGCAATGCGCAACTTCGAACAGATCCGCGGACACCTGCTCAACGCCGGCTTCCGGCTGACCACGCAGGATCCGTATGTCGCCTGCGTGGAGCTGTCGCTGGATGGCGGCAACCGCCACCAGTCGATCTTCCTGTCCGAACTGGATGCCGACGATGGCCGCCGGCTGCTGCGGGTCAGCACCGTGATCGCACCGATCACCGGCGTCGATGCGCGCCGCGCGCTCGCGTTCAACTGGCACAGCAGCGTCGGCTACCTCGCGATCGGCGAGCTGGACGGCGTGCCCTACCTGCAGCTGTGCGAAAACCGGCCGTACGCGGGCCTGGACGAGGCCGAGGTCGAGCGGCTGGTGCTGGAGATCGGCGGCGTCGGCGACAGCATGGAACGCGCGCTGTCGGCCGAGGGCGACCTGCTCTAGCGGCCCGCATCCGGCCCTTCGGGTGCCTGAATGCGATGGAAGGTGCGTGACGCCGCGGGGTGCCCCACCCACGCGCTCGCATTCCCTCACACGACCCGCCCCCGTACCGCGACCACACGCGGCGCGGTTCGGTGGCGTCCCCTCATCAGCAGTCGGACCGTGATCCGTGATCCGTCACCAATCGTGCGCACAGACGCTGTCGTGTTTTCCATGCATCGGTCGCAACGCATCCATGCCCGATGCGGCATGCGACGCAGCCCTCGGGGCGACACAGCGCAAAACGCGGAAGGCCGCCCGGAGGCGGCCTTCGCGATGGCAAGGTGGACAGTGGCGGGTGGTCAGGCCCAGCCCACCGCCCGCATGCCGCGCAGGATCAGGTAGGCCAGGCCACCTGCCGCCGGAATGGTCAGGATCCAGGCCCAGATGATCCGCTCGATCACGCCGATCTTCAGCGCGCGCGGGTTCTTGGCAAAACCCACGCCCATGATCGCGGTCGAGATGCTGTGCGTGGTCGACACCGGCATGCCGAAGTGCGCGGCCAGGGTCAGCACGGTGGCCGAGCTGGTCTCGGCGGCAAAGCCGTGGATCGGGTGCAGCTTGACCATCTTGTGGCCCAGCGTCTTGATGATGCGCCAGCCACCGGAAGCGGTGCCGGCGGCCATCACCAGGGCACAGGTGATGACGATCCAGGTCGCGATCCCACTGGCGCCGGCGCCGTCCGGATGCAGGAAGGCCAGCCAGTTCGGCAGATTGTCCAGCGTGCCCGCCGCCTCGGCGCCGATCAGGGTCAGCGCGATGATGCCCATGGTCTTCTGCGCGTCGTTGTGGCCGTGGGCGAAGCCCATGTACGCGGCCGACAGGATCTGGGCCTTGCCGAAGAACGCGTTGACCCAGCGCGGGCGCGCCAGCCGCCCCAGCACGCCGCCGACGCGGACCATGCCGGCGATCAGCGCCCACAGCAGCAGCATCATCACCACGCCGAGCAGGAAGCCGGCCAGTGGCGAGGTGATCATCGGCAGGAACACCTTCCACAGCAGGCCCTTGTTCTGGGCCCAGTTGCCGACCGACTCGGACCACACCAGCGCGTTCCAGTCGTTGCTGGCCGCCGCCAGCGCCGCGCCGCACAGGCCGCCGATCAAGGCATGCGAGGACGAGGACGGCAGGCCGAACCACCAGGTGATCAGGTTCCACACGATACCGCCGAGCAGCGCGCACAGGATCACCTGCGACGACGCCTCGACCACGTCGGTGTTGACGATGCCGGTGGCGATGGTCGCGGCCACGGCGGTGCCGGTGAGCGCGCCGATCAGGTTCATCACCGCAGCCAGCGAGACCGCCGCACCGGGCGACAGCACCTTGGTCGCGACCACGGTGGCGATCGAGTTGGCGGTGTCGTGGAATCCGTTGATGAACTCGAAGACGAGTGCGGTCAGGATCACGACCAGGACGAGCGTCAGCATCGGTCGGGCCCGTCAGGAATTCTTCAGCACGATCTGGTACGCGACCACGCCGGCCTCGCGGCAACGGTCGATCGCCTTTTCCAGGATCTCGAAGAACTCCTTGAGCAGGAACATCTGCAGGTGGTCCAGACGGCCGGAATAGATGTCGCGGTACAGCTCCAGCATCAGCCGGTCGGCCTCGTTCTCCAGCGCCCGCAGCTTCTCGTTGAGCGCGGTCATCCGGTCCAGGTTCATGTGGCGCAGCTCGCGCACCATCTCCACGACCACCGAGGCGGCCTGCTCCAGCATCGCCGCGCGCGGCGCGAAATCGATGTGGGCCAGGTGCTGGGTCGCCAGCGAGTAGCGGTCGGCGAACTTCTCGACCTGCTTGGGAATCTTGTACAGCGCCGAACCCAGCGACTCGATGTCCTCGCGCTCCAGCGGGGTGATGAAGCTGTCGATCAGCGCCTGGCCGATCTTCTCCGAGGCGGTGCGCTCGCGTTGGCGGGCCAGCTTGAAGCCGTCCAGCGCCGGTTGGCGGTCGGAGGCCTTCATCATCTCGTACAGGGCCCGGGTACTGTCGTGGGCGGCCTCGGCGGCCTCGTCCAGGAGGACGAAGAACTGCTTGCCGGAACCGAAAATCGTCTGCAATGAGAACATGTAAGCGTGTGTCCGCCGCCGCGGGATGGGCAGTCGCGGCGCGGATTATGACAGTTCGATGACCCGGCCGGGTACTGCCGGGTTGTCCGGGCCGCTGCAGGCGGCCAGCCCGCCATCCGGCCCGGCCGTTGCGCCCCCCCGGTGTTCCTGCCGATCGGGCCGGCCTTCGTGGCTCCGCCCTCACGCGGGGCTTTGCTAAGATGCCGCCGCGCCCTCAGCCGGCGCACCCTATGGACGACGACCCCGCGCCTCTCCCCTGCCGCCCGCACGCCTGCGCCGGCCTTCCCGATAACCGCTTTCCGCCGCGGAGGTGCCCGCCGTGGCCGAACTGCTGATCGTGCTCGCCCTGATCCTGTTGAACGGCTTCTTCGCCATGTCGGAGATGTCGGTCATGACCTCGCGCAAGAGCCGGCTCAAGCAGCTGGCCCAGGCGAGCAAACGCGCCGCCAAGGCGCTGGCGCTGTCGGAGAAGCCGGAGAGCTTCCTGTCCACGGTGCAGATCGGCATCACCCTGATCGGCATCCTGACCGGCCTGTTCGGCGGCGAGGCCATCGGCCTGGCGATCGGCGCCTGGATCCAGCAGGCGATTCCGACCCTGGATCCGTATGCCGAGACGATCGGCAAGTTCCTGGCGGTCGGCCTGATCACCTTCCTGACGCTGATCTTCGGCGAACTGGTGCCCAAGCGCGTCGCGATCACCGCGCCGGAGCGTATCGCCGGCATCGTGGCGCTGCCGATGGGCTGGCTGGCGCGGATCGCCTTCCCGTTCGTCTGGCTGCTCTCGCACAGCACCCGGCTGGTGCTGCGCCTGCTGGGACTGGGCAAGGACGAAGCCAGTTCGATCACCGAGGAGGAGATCCGCATGCTGGTGGCCGAAAGCCACGAGCAGGGCCTGATCGACAGCCACGAGCGCGACATGATGAACCGGGTCATGCGCCTGGGCGACCGTACCGCGGCCAGCCTGATGACGCCGCGCAACCGGATCGCCTGGCTGGATGCGGCCGCGCCGCAGGACGAGAACCTGGACACCATGCGCGAGTGGCAGTTCTCGCGCTACCCGGTCTACCGCGGCAGCGACCAGGACATCGTCGGCGTGCTCGAGGTCAAGTCGCTGCTGCGCGACCTGGGCCGCGCCTCGGACGGCACCCTGTTCCGCGAGCTGCGCGACACCCTGTTCGTGTCCGAATCGACCCATGCGATGAAGCTGCTGGAGATCTTCCGCGAAGAGCAGCAGTCGCTGGCGCTGGTGGTGGACGAGTACGGCGACATCCAGGGCCTGGTCACGATCAGCGACCTGATGGGCGCCATCGTCGGCCGTCTGCAGGCGGTGGAGAACACCGACGAGGATGCGCTGGTGGTCACCCGCGACGATGGCTCGCTGCTGGTCAACGGCACCCTGCCCACCGAGGACCTGCGCGAACTGATGGACGGCGCCACCCTGCCCGACGCCGAGGACGGCGACTACCACACGCTGGCCGGCATGTGCATCGCGCACTTCGGCCGCATCCCGCACGTGGGCGAGCATTTCGACTGGGCGGGCTGGCGGATCGAGGTGGTCGACCTGGACGGTGCGCGCATCGACAAGCTGCTGATGAGCCGGCTGCCGATCGGCGGAGACGATGCACTCGCCGTCTGACGCGCCGGACGGGAACGGCGCCGCCGGCAATGGCATCGCCCGGCTGCTGCGCGCCTTCGCCCATGGCGACCCGGACCAGGTCCTGACCCTGGACGGGCTGCTGGCCGGCCTCGGCCGCAGCGCCTTCGGCATGTTCCTGTTCGTGTCCATCCTGCCCGGCTTCATCCCGATTCCCGGCTTCGGCGGCGCGGTGTCCGGCCCGCTGGTGATCCTGATCGGCCTGCAGCTGCTGGTCGGCCTGGCCCAGCCGTGGCTGCCGCGTTTCATCGGACGGCGCGGCCCGCGCCGGGCGACGATGATCCGCTTCTGCGACCGGATCACGCCCTGGCTGTCCCGGCTCGAGCACATCGTGCGCCCGCGCCTGCAGGAGCTGACCGGGCACCGCCTGGCCAGCATGTTCACCGGTCTGCTGCTGGTGCTGCTCGGCGTGCTGTTGGCGCTGCCGATTCCCTTCACCAACTACCTGTTCGCCGGCCTGCTGCTGCTGTTCGCGCTGGCGCTGCTGGAACGCGACGGCGCACTGCTGCTGGTGCTGTGGCTGGTGTCGGCCGCGACCATCATCGGCATGGGACTGCTGTCCGAGCAGCTGGCCGACCTGGTCGCCGAGTGGCTGCAGCGGCTGCGCCAGGCGTGAGTCCGCGCTGACACACCGGCCACGCGGCGACGGATCGGCCATCGTCCGGCACGCGGAGTGCCGGCACTCCGGCGTCACGCCCCGGGCGCTACCGGCTATGGCCGGACGTCCCGGTCATTCCCTCACGGCCGACGCATGCGCCGCAACACCGGCACTGTCGACCTGCCGATCCACGACCGTGGCAGGCCCGCGACCCGGTTTCCATTCCCGAGGCCGGCACCATGATGCCCAACGACAGGTGCGGCCGGCAGCGCGCCGCCGGATCAGTGCGGCGCGCTGCGCCGGGCCAGCAGGTGGGCGAACTCGGCCGCGCTGATCGGATGGCTGAGCCAGTACCCCTGCACCAGGTCGCAACCGCGGGCGGCCAGCAGGTTGTACTGGGCCTCCTTCTCCACGCCCTCGGCCACCACCGTGATGCCCAGCGAATGGGCCATCGCGATGATGGCGGTGGTCAGGGCGAGATCGTCCGGGTCGCGCTGCAGGTCGGCGATGAAGCTGCGGTCGATCTTGACCCCGTCCACCGGCACCCGGCGCAGATGGCTCAGGCCGGAGAAACCGGTGCCGAAGTCGTCCAGCCAGACCTTGACCCCCGTGCTGTGCAGGCGCGCGAGCAGCGCCGAGGCCTGGAGTTCATCGCTGATCACCGCGGTCTCGGTCAGCTCCAGGTGCAGCGACGACGCCGGCAGTCCGGTGTCGTACAGGCACTCGGCGACCAGTTCGGGGAAGCTGCTGCTCTTGAGCTGGCGCGGCGAGACGTTGACCGAGACGAACACGCGCTCGCCGTTGCTCATCCGGGTCCAGCGCACCGCCTCGGCGCAGGCGGCCTGCAGCACGCGCGGGCCGATCTCCTCGATCAGCCCGCTCTGCTCGGCCACGTCGATGAACACCGACGGCGCGATCATTCCCAGCATCGGATGCTGCCAGCGCAGCAGCGCCTCGGCGCCGACCACGCGCCCGTCGCTGGTGCGGCAGACCGGCTGGTAGACCACGCTCAGCTCACCGCGCTCCCAGGCACCGCGCAGCTCCTGTTCCATGTGCACGCGGCGCTCGACCGCATGGTCCATCGCGCGGCTGTAGAAGCGGAAGCCGTTCTTGCCGGCGACCTTGGCCTGGTACATCGCGATGTCGCCGTTCTTCATCAGCGCGCTGGCGCTGGAGGCGTCCTCGGGGAACAGGGTGATGCCGATCGAGGTCCCCAGGAACACCTGACGCCCCTCGATGTCGATCGGCCGGCGCAGCTCGGACACCAGCACCTCGGCCAGCCGGGTCGCGGCGGCGCGCGCGTCCTCCATCTGGATCAGGATCACGAACTCGTCGCCGCCGAAGCGCGACAGCAGCGCGTCGTGGCCGCCGTACTTCTGCACGGCCGCATCGATCCGGTTGGCGAACTGCAGCAGCGCCTCGTCACCGGCCTCGTGGCCCAGGGTGTCGTTGACCCGCTTGAAGTCGTCGATGTCCGCGAACAGCAGGGCGAGCTGCCCGCCCTCGCCGCGCACCTGCATCAGCCGCTGGTCCAGGCTCTCGCGGAATGCCAGCCGGTTGGTGAGGCCGGTCAGCGCGTCGGTGTAGGCCATGCGCCGGACCTCGCGGTCGTGCCGGGCCACGCTCTCGCGCATGCGGTCGAACGTGCGCTCCAGCTCGCCGAGTTCGTCGCCGCGCCGGCTGTCCAGCCGCTCGTGCGCATAGTCGCCCGCCTCGATCCGGCCGGCGGCGGCGGCCAGTCCGCGGATCGGCCGCACCAGGGTGCGCTGCACGTACCAGGCGGCCAGCACCGCAGCCAGCGCCAGCAACGCCAGCAACGCCAGCAGCCAGCCGAAGTGCCGCTGCGCCACCTCGTCCATCCGCGCGCGCAGCTGCGCCAGGTTGTGCTCTTCGTAGCGCGCCGCCACCTCCAGCGACAGCCCGACCCGCACGCCGCCGATGCGTTCGCTGCCCACCGTGATCGGGGCGGACACGTCCAGGGTCCGCTCGGTCCACTGGGTGAGGCTGCCGGTGGAGGCGACCACGCGTGCGGCGAGCGGATCGCCCATCTCCTGCCCGTAACGCGCGATCTCGGCACTGCCGTCATGGACGATGCGCCCGTCCAGCCCGTACACGAGCACGTAGCCGACCAGGTCGTCGCGTGCGGCATCGCGTACGATCTGGCCGATCGCGTCCAGATCCGAGTAGTACAACGGGTTGGCCAGCGACTCGGCCAGATGCCGCGCCATCGACTCGCCATGTCCGCGCAGATAGCTCTCGACCATGCCATGGATCGCGTCGCGGCTGAGCGCCTGCGACTCGTCCTGCAGGGAGCGCTGGCGCTGCAGCAGGATCAGCAGCAGGGCCAGCACCACCGCCAGCATCAACGCGATCGCGGCGAGCACGCGCGCCTGCAGGCCGAAATGCAGCTTCATTCAACCTCCGCGCGCACGCGCTGCGCACCGCGCCGGAGCCGCTCGAGCGAGCGCTCGACCCGCGCGTCGACCGGCAGGAAACGCGAGCTGCTGAAGAAATTCTTCAGGGCCGGTGCGGCCTGGGGATCGTCCGCGGCCTGCAGCAGGATCTGGCGCAGCCGCTCGCGCACCTTCGGATCCATGTCCGAACGCACCAGCTCCAGCGCCCGCGGGAACGGCTCGGTCTCGTGGATGATGCGCAGGTCGGGAAGGAACGCAGCCGGCACGCGGCGCGGATCGGCCCAGTCCAGGCTGCTGAGCGCGCCGGCATCGACGACCCGCTTGTGCACCCACGAGGCCACGTTGGATTCGGAGCGGGCGAACAGGTAGCCGACGCCATCGGGAGCCGGCGCGTCGCCGGGCCGTGGCAGCATCTCCGGCATGATCCCGGCGTCCAGCAGGGTGGTCATCGGCACCATGTAGGCACTGGTGGACAGGATCCGCTGCAGCGCCAGCGAATGCCCGCGCAGTCCGTCCAGCGACGTGATGCCGCTGTCGCTGCGGACGAAGAACACCGTGTGGTACCAGCTGACTCCGCCCCGCTCGGTCAGCAGCAGCACGTGCGCGTCGGCGCGCTGCTGCAGCTGCACCGCGGTACTGGCGGTCTCGGTGACCCAGTCGACCTTGCCGCGGCGCAGGTAGTTGGCCATCTGCTGGGGATCGGGCGCCATCAGCACCCGTCCCTCGGTGATGCCCACATCGGCCATCCGCGGGACCACGTAGTCCAGCATCGCCTTGAGCTGGTCGTAATGCCCGCGCGGGTCGTCGCTGATGCGTCCGAGCACGAGGACATGCCCGTCTTCCGCCGCACGCAGGGCGGGTGCCAAGGCCATCAGCAGAAGCCAGGTGCAGGCCTGGATCCATCCCCGGATACTGGATACCACGACAGCCCCCCTCGCGACTGAGGCAAGCCTAGCCGAGTTCAGGTCACTGCGACAGCGGGGGTTCATCTTTTCCGGACGCCCCACCCGCGATGCGCGCCATGCGCTGCGCATCGGCCAGCACGCCGCGGAGCAGACGGACCTCGTGGACGCTCAGGTCGCAGCGCAGGAACAGCCGGCGCAGCTTGCGCATCGCCGAATCCGGGGTGCGGCCCTTATGGAAGTCGATCGCATCGAGGGTGTCGCCAAGCTGGGCGAAAAACCCCTCCACCTGGTCGTGCGTGGCCGGCGCCTCGTCGTCGCGCGCCGGTGTCGCGGCCGGTGCCGGCTCGGCCTCCAGCAAGGCGCAGCGGACCTCATAGGCCAGCACCTGCACCGCGGCCGCCAGGTTCAACGAACTGAATGCCGGGTCGGACGGGATGTGCACGGACGCGTGGCACAACTGCAGCTCGTCGTTGGTCAGCCCGGTCCGCTCGCGGCCGAAGACCAGCGCCACCGGACCACCCGGCGCGAACTGCAGCAGCCGGGCCGCGCCGGCATCGGGATCGAGCTGCTCGAGCTGGACCCGGCGGCTGCGGGCGGTGCAGCCCAGCACCATCCTGCAGTCGGCCACGGCCTCGGCCAGGGTGGGATGGACCGGGGCGGCCTCGAGCAGGTCTTCGGCCCCGGCGGCGCGACGATAGGCCTCGTCGTTGAGCGGCGTTTCGGGGGCGACCAGGACCAGGCGCGACAGGCCCATGGTCTTCATCGCACGCGCGGCGGCGCCGATGTTGCCGGGGTGCTGGGTCCCGACCAGGACGATGCGGATGCGATCGGACAGGACGGGGATGACGGAAGATGCGGATTCGGACATGGCGCAGATGGTAAACTGCCCGACCGGCCAATGCGCCGGACCGCTCTTTTCCTTCGCCCACCCACCCTCGCCCTTCCGGGAGCCTTCGCCATGCAGAAACCCGCCGTCACCGTCATGGTCAAGGCCGCCCGTCTCGGCGGCAACGTCCTGTTGCGCAACATCAACCGCCTGGATGCGCTGAACGTCGTCCAGAAACAGCGCATGGACTATGCCAGCGAGGTGGACGCGGACGCCGAGAAGGTGATCGTCAAGGAGCTGCGCCGGGCCTATCCCGACTACGGCGTGCTCGGCGAGGAAAGCGGCCACCTGCCGGGCAGGCAGAGCCGCTTCCAGTGGGTGATCGACCCGCTCGACGGCACCAGCAACTACCTGCGCGGCTTTCCGCACTACTGCGTGTCGATCGCCCTGGTCGAGAACGGCGAGCCGACCGACGCGGTGATCTTCGACCCGCTGCGCAACGAGCTGTTCACCGCCAGCCGCGGCTCGGGCGCCGTGCTCAACGACAAGAAGATCCGCGTGGCCGACCGCAAGGACCTGGGTGGCACGGTGATCGGCACCGGCTTCCCCCCGCGCGAGCGCGCCCGCGCCAGTGCCCAGCTCAAGACCGTCGACGCCCTGCTCGCCCATGCCGAAGACGTGCGTCGTACCGGCTCGGCCGCGCTGGACCTGGCCTACGTGGCCTGCGGCCGTCTGGATGCCTACTTCGAGGCCGGCGTGAAGGCCTGGGACGTGGCGGCCGGTGTACTGCTGGTGCGCGAGGCCGGTGGCCGCGTCTGCGATTTCCGCGGCGCCACCCCGCCGCGCATGGACGAGCGCGGCCCGGAGACCCTGCAGATGATCGCCGGCAACATCAAGGTCGCCGGCGAGCTGCAGCAGTTGATCGTCAATACCGGCTACGCCGCCGCGTTCGCCTGAGTTCCCGCCGGGCCTCTGCCCGGCCGCCACGTCGCAGCGCGCCGAGCCGGCAGGCCAGGCGCCTTGCGGAGCGTGCAGCGCATTGCCGGTGCCGACGCTGGCCAGCGATGTCGACCGCGCGACGCGGCCGCTTCCAGCATGACGCCTTCGCATCGGCAACGCGCCGCCGCCGGGCACTCCCGCGGTGGGCGTAGCGACCAACCGGCAACGCGCCACTCTCACCCGCACTGCCGGCCGGATGTGCCAGACAGTGGCGCGTGGTTCGACCAGGGCGCGTGCCACATGCCGGATGCGCATTGTTCGCGCGCGACGCAGGCCGGGCGAGCGACGACAAATGTCCGTGTTGCCGCACCAGGCGCGACACCTCTTCCGGGGTTTGAGCTGCGCCGTCGATCAGCCCCGCCATCGCGATCACGGCGAAGTGCGCCGCCGATCCGCCTCGCCCGCGCTCTTTTCGCAGGCCCGAATCGTTACGCACGGCCCTGCGAGGACGGCAGGTATCGCCTGTTGGCGCGCAACGGAGGCACACCCAATGCCGCTCGGCACGACAGCCGAGCAGATCCGGCAGCGCCAGCCGGGAGCGCCGCAGTGTCTCCGCTCTTTACCTTGGCATGCCTGGCAGCGCAGCGATCGCGGACCGATAGGCATCTGCCTGGCATCAACGACGCCGGAAAACAGAACGGCCGCCCGAAGGCGGCCGTCCATGACGGGGTGAACGCGTTGCCGATCAGGGGCGACGCGCCAGCTCCGCCTCGTCCTTGGCCTTCGGCAGCAGGTCCTGCTTGGTGACCTTCAGGAAGCCGATGGTCAACAGCGGGCACGCGATGAAGATCGAGGACAGCGTACCGATCACCGCACCGATCATCTGGCTCAGGGCCAGGCCTTCCAGCGAGCCGCCGCCGTACAGGTACAGGGCGAGCACCGACAGGAAGAACACGACCGAAGTGATGATCGTGCGCGACAGGGTCTGGTTGATCGAGCGGTTGAACACCTCGTTCGGCTCCACCCGCAGGCTGCGGAAGTTCTCGCGGACGCGGTCGAACACCACGATGGTGTCGTTGATCGAGAAGCCCATCACCGCCAGCAGGCCGGCCAGCACGGTCAGATCGAACTCGCGGCCGCTCCAGGCGAAGTAGCCGGCCACGACCAGCACGTCGAACAGGGTCGTGATGCTGGCCACGATCGCGAACTTCAGCTCGAAGCGGAAGCCGATGTAGATCAGGAAGCCGACCAGGACGAAGATCGCCGCGTACAGGCCGTTCATCGCCAGCTCCTTGCCGACCTGCGGACCGACGAACTCGGTCCGCATCAGCGTGGCCCTGTTGTCCGGCGAGCTCACCGCCGCCAGCACGTCCTGGGCGGTGCGGTTGTTGGCGTCGGTGCTGGTCTGGCCGTCGCGCGGCTGCAGGCGCACCAGCACGTCGCTGCCGCTGCCGAAGCTCTGCACCTGGGCGCCGTCGTAGCCGGCCTGGCCGAGCTGCTCACGGACCCGCTCGACATCGACATTGCGGTCGAAACGCACCTCGACCACGGTGCCGCCGGTGAAGTCCAGCGCGTAGTTGAACGCACTGCCCTTGGTCATGGAGTTGAAGACCATGCCGCCGATCGAGGCGAGAAACAGCAACGCTGCAACAATGATGGCCGGCCAGCGGATCCGCATGAAGTCGATGCGGGTGTCGTTGGGGATCAGGGTCAACGGGAAAATCTTCATGTGCAGGTTCTCCCGTCAGATGGCCAGGGACTTGAGCTTCTTGCGGCGCGCGTACAGCAGCACCGCCAGCGCGCGCGACACGGTGATCGCGGTGAACATCGAGGCCACGATGCCGATGATCATCGTCATCGCGAAGCCCTTCAGCGGACCGGTACCGAACGCATACAGCGCCAGGCCGGCCAGGATGCCGGTCAGGTTGGCGTCCAGGATGGTGCCCGATGCTTTCTCGTAACCGCCGGCGATGGCCGCCTTGGGTGGCACGCCCAGGCGCAGCTCCTCGCGGATGCGCTCGTTGATCAGCACGTTGGCGTCGACCGACAGGCCGATCGACAGCGCCAGGCCGGCGAAGCCCGGCAGGGTCATCGTCGCGCCGAACAGCGACATCACGGCCACCACGATCAGCAGGTTGAACAGCAGCGCCAGGCCGGTGATCACGCCGAACATGCGGTAGTAGACGCCGAAGAACAGCAGGGTGAACAGGAACGCGTACAGCACCGCGGTGACGCCGCGCTCGACGTTCTCGGCGCCAAGGCTGGGGCCGACGATGCGCTCTTCGACGAAGTCCATCGGTGCGGCCAGCGAGCCGGCGCGCAGCAGGCGGGCCAGGCTGTCGGCCTCTCCCTTTTCCAGGCCGGTGGTCTGGAACTGCTTGCCGAACACGCCATTGATGTTGGCGACCGAGATCACCTCTTCCTTGACCCGGAAGCTGCGCACTTCCTCGCCGTTGACCTCGGTCACCTGCGGGATGCGCTCGGTGTAGACCACGGCCATCGGCTTGTTCACGTTCATGCTGGTGAACTCGAACATGCGGTCGCCGCCGACGTTGTTCAGCGTCACGCTGACCGCCGGCTGGCCGTTCTGGTCGATGCTGGTGGTCGCCGCGACCATCTGGTCGCCGGTGACGATCACCCGCTTGTTCAGCAGCACCGGCTCGTTCGAGTCGCGGCGGTAATAGACCTTGGCCTCGGGCGGCACGCGGCCGGACGCCACGGCGTCGCGCGCGTTGCCGTCCACGACCGCGCGGTACTCCAGCGTGGCGGTGGCGCCGATCATGCGCTTGGCGGCGGCGGTGTCCTGCACGCCCGGCAGCTGGACCACGATGCGGTCGCTGCCCTGGCGCTGGATGATCGGCTCGGCCACGCCGAGTTCGTTGACGCGGTTGCGCAGCGTGGTGATGTTCTGCTCGATCGCCGAACCGGCGATCTGGGTCAGCTCGGTGTCCGGGATCCGCACGCTCAGGCGGTTGCCCTGCCCGTCGATGGTCAGGGTCGGCATCGCGGTCGCCAGCAGCTGGCGCGCACGCGCCGGATCGGCATCGGAGGCCAGGGTCACCGCGACGCTGTGGTCGGGACGGCGGTCCACCGACACGTAGCGGATGCGGTTGTCGCGCAGGGTCACGCGCACGTCCTCGACGTAGGCGTCCACGCGCTTCTCAAGCGCGGCCTGCTGGTCGACCTGGAGCACGAAGTGCACGCCGCCCTGCAGGTCCAGGCCCAGCACCATCGGGCTGCCGCCGAGCTTCTCGAGCCAGTCGGGGACGTTGGAGGCCAGGTTCAGCGCGACCGTGTAGTCCTCACCGATGTCGTTGCGCAGCTCGTCCGAGGCGCGGGTCTGCGCATCCGGATCGGACAGGCGCACCATCAGGCTGTCGCCCTCGATGGCGACCGACTTCGGCGTCACGCCGGCCGCACGCAGGTCGGCGTCGACGCGGCTGCGCAATGCCTCATCCAGCGTGCCACCACGGTTGGCGGTGATCTGCACCGCGTAGTCGTTCTGGTAGATGTTGGGCAGCGCGTACAGCACGCTGACCGCCAGCACGAGCAGGATGACGAGGTATTTCCAGCGGGGAAATTCAAGCATTGCGGAACCCCGCGCGGCCCCGCCGCGCGGGACCACGCTCAGCAGTGGAACGGAAGGATCAGGAAGACTTCAGCGAGCCCTTGGGCAGCACGTTGCCGACGGCGCCCTTCTGCACGCGGATGCGCACGTTGTCGGCCACTTCGATGGTCACGAAGTTGTCGCCGATGTCGGTGACCACGCCGGCCACGCCGCCGGAGGTCAGCACTTCGTCGCCGCGGGACAGCTTGTCCAGCATCGACTTGTGCTCCTTCTGGCGCTTCATCTGCGGGCGGATCATCAGGAAATACATGACCGCGATCAGGATGATCGGGAACAGCAGCATGCCGAAGCCGCCCTGCGGCGCCGGGGCGGCGGCGACAACGGCGGTCGGGGTCAGGAAGGCGAGGAAGCTCATCGGGTCGTCCAAGTCTGCGGAAAATAGCCGGGGATTATGCCATAGGGGCTGAGCCCCCCGGGCACAAGGGTCTGGCCCCTGCGCCGGCGGCTGTGGCCGGCATCGCCCGCCTCCCCTGCCCGTGCTTGGACCGCAGGGACCACGGCCGGTTCCGGAACGGTGGTCGCGCCATGCGCCGGCCTGCCCGGATCGGGTGGAATCCGACCGCTCCGGCACCTTCCGCCAGAGCGGCCGGCGCAGGTCACTGCGCCGGAACGGGAGCGCCGCGGGCGGCGTAGAAGTCGCGCCGGAAGGCCTGGAACCGGCCCTCGGCGATGGCCGCGCGCATGTCGGCCATCAGCTTCTGGTAGTACCAGAGGTTGTGCAGGGTGCCGAGCATCGGCGCCAGCATCTCGTTGCAGCGGTCCAGGTGGCGCAGGTAGGACCGGCTGTAGCCGGTCCGGCAGCTGTAGCAGCCGCAGCCCGGCTCGATCGGGTCCATGTCGCGCTCGTACTTCGCGTTGCGGATGCGGATCGTGCCGGTCGAGGTGAAGTAATGGCCGTTGCGCGCGTTGCGGGTCGGCATCACGCAGTCGAACATGTCCACGCCGCGGGCCACGCCCTCGACCAAGTCTTCCGGGCGGCCGACGCCCATCAGGTAGCGCGGCCGGTCGGCCGGCAGCAGCGGGTGCAGGTGCTCGAGCATCGCGTTGCGCTCGTGCTCGGGCTCGCCCACCGCCAGGCCGCCGATCGCGTAGCCATCGAAACCGATGCCCTGCAGGCCCTCGGCCGAGCGGGTGCGCAGGTCGTGGTGGACGCCGCCCTGGACGATGCCGAACAGCGCCGCGTCGTTGCCCAGCGCGTCATGCGCGTTGCGCGAGCGCTGGGCCCAGCGCAGGCTCAGCTCCATCGAGCGCCGGGCCACGTCCTCCGTGGCGGGGTACGGGGTGCACTCGTCGAAGATCATCACGATGTCCGAATCGAGCACGCGCTGGATGTTCATGCTCTCCTCCGGGCCGAGGAACACCTTGGAGCCGTCGGTCGGCGCGGCGAAGGTCACGCCCTGCTCGGTGATCTTGCGCCGGTGCGCCAGCGAGAACACCTGGAAGCCGCCGGAGTCGGTCAGGATCGGCCCGTTCCACTTGCAGAAGCCGTGCAGGCCGCCGTGGTCGCCGATCACGTCCAGGCCGGGCCGCAGATACAGATGGAAGGTGTTGCCGAGAATGATCTCGGCGCCCAGCTCGCGGATCTGCTCGGGCAGCACGCCCTTGACCGAGCCATAGGTGCCGACCGGCATGAACGCCGGGGTCTCCACCGTGCCACGGGGAAAGGTGAGCCGGCCGCGGCGGGCGCGGCCGTCGGTGGTCTGGAGAGCGAAGGACAGCCTGGACATGGGGAGCGGAAACGGATGGATGACCGCCATTGTCCCGGATCCACCCCGGTCGTGCCCAGCGCGGCGGCGCGCCCGTCAACAATCCGCCATCGCCACGGCATGATTCCTGCATCGCGACGGGGAACCGGTGGATGCCATCGAAGAGAAAGCATTCAGAAACCCACCCGGACGGAGCAGGTTCGCCAACAATAAGGCGGCCCCGCCCTTCCCGACCGTCCCGTACCCCAGGACCGCCAAGGACTTACCGCATGACCACAGCGATTCCGGCCGACATCCCGGCGCCCTCCGGCCAGGCGGCGGACGCGCGTGGCACGGTGGCCGCGGACAGGCCGCGGGCGGTCGTGCTGTTGTGTGCGGGACGCGGCACCCGGATGCATCCGCTGACCCTCGATGCCCCGAAATGCATGCTCGAGGTCGGCGACCGCAAGGTGATCGATCATCTGCTGGACGCCATCCTCGCGCGCAGCGACGGCGAGATCGTGGCGGTCACCGGGTTCGGCGCCGACGCGGTCCGCGACCACCTGGCCTCGCGATACGGCGACCGGGTCGGCACCGCCCACAACCTGCGCTACGAAGAGGACGTCAACATTCTGTCGGTCGAGACCGGCGTCGCTGCCTTGCGCCACCCGGAGCGCGGCTACATCGTCGTCGAGACCGACCTGCTCCTGGATGCGTCCGCCTGGGACCGGGTCTTCGCGCAGGCGGCAGGGCCGGACGCGTTCTGGCTCTGCAGGGGCCGTTACGCCGAGAACCTGACCGGCGGAATCGTCCATGCCGGCACCGATGGCTGGATCGATGCGGTCGAGTACCGTCCGGCGTACGACGCCGCCTACGCCGGCTGGCCGAAGATGGTCGGCATCCTGGGCGTCGGTCCCGGCCAGGTCGCCGCCGACCGCGAAACCAGGCGGCAGGCAATGGCGGTCAGCATCGCCCAGTACTACCTCGTGCCGTGGCGCGACCATCTGCCGCAACTGCCTTGCCGCGTCCTGCAGATCGACGACTGTTTCGCCCATTCGTTCAACACCGTCGCCGACTACGAGCGGATCGCCAGGCAGTACACCGCCCTGGCCGGCCACCGCCCCTCCTCCGTGCACGCCTGAGCCACGCCATGTCCGCAACCTCGTCCCTCGTCATCGAGTTCGTGCCGGTCGAACGGCTGCGCCACATCGAAGGCTTCAGCAAACGACGGGTGGAGTGGCTGACCCGCAAGATCGTGGACGAGGGCCTGTGGACCAAGCCGGTGGCGCTGGATGCCGACCACGACCTGGTCCTCGACGGCCAGCACCGGATGGAGGCCGCCCGTACGCTCGGGCTGCGCCGGATCCCGGCGGTGCGCTATGCGTACTCGGATGTGGAGGTATGGAGCCTGCGCCCGAACCATGCCTTCGACTGGCAGCAGGTCACCGAACGCGCACTGGCCGGGCAGCCGTATCCGTACAAGACGGTCAAGCACGCCTTCCCCGACGGCGGCCTGCCCGCCTGCGCGATCGCGCTGGAGTCGCTGCGATGAGCGCTGTCGACCACGTCATCATCCTGGCGGCCGGACGCAGCCTGCAGCTTGACGGCATCAGCAAGGCGATGATCCGCCACCCGCGAACCGGCCGGACGATCCTCGAGCATGCGATCGAGGCCTTCGCCCGCAAGCACATCACCGTGGTCGTGGGCTTCCGGGCGATCCAGATCATGCAGGCCTACCCGCAGCTGGACTACGTGCACAACCCGGACTGGGCCCTGACCAACAACGCGATGAGCCTGGGCCTGGCGCTGGACAGCCGCCCGGCCTACGTGGTGTCCGGCGACATCTTCATCGGTCCCGAGCTGGTCCAGCGCCTGGATCACGCCGCACCGGACCTGGTGCTGGTCTCGGACCGGGAGAAGCGCGCGCTGTCGGCCATCCACTGCGTGGTGGACGAGCGCCGGCAGGTGGTCGAGACCTACCAGGGCCCGGTGCGCAGCATGTCCCACCCCGAATCGGTCGGGATCTTCAAGGTCAGCGATGCCGGGCTGCTGCGCACATGGCAGCGACGCTGCATCGAACATTCGAACCTGTTCGCCGGCCAGTTGCTGCCGTGCGACCAGGCGCCGGTGGCGGTCGAGATGCTGGGCGGCGAGCTCTTCTTCGAGATCAATACCCCGGTCGACTACCTGGAACTGCTGCAGGCCAGCCGCGCGCCATGATCCGCTCGTTCACCATCGGTGTTCCGGTCTACAGCCGCGCCACCAGCGAACTGTCCGCCGCGCTGGAACGGTTCCGCGAAATCTCCGATACGCGCTGCAGCGAGGCCGGACTGACCCCGCGGACCCGGCGCCTGACCCTGCCGCCGCCGGCATTCGATGCCGAGGCCGCGCCGGGCGCGCTGCGCTCGATGATCGACAGCGTGCGCGGGCTCGCCGATGCCGCCGGCGCGCGCTGGTACTGCCTGCCGCTGGACCTGTTCGCCGAGCGTGGCCGCGGCGCGCTGCTGGAAGAAGCGCAGGCGCTGATCCTGCGCGACGCCCGACTGTTCCTGAACCTGATCGTGGCCGATGCGGACACCATCGCGATGCAGGCGGCCGAAGAAGCCAGCCGCTTCGTGCTCAGGCTGTCACGTCGCAGCAACAACGGCATCGACAACTTCCGCGTCGGCATCTCCGCCGCCTGCCCGCCCGGCACCCCGTTCTTCCCGTTCTCGCGGCATGAGGGCCAGGACCTGGCCTTCAGCATCGCGATGGAGACCACGGCGACCGCGCTGGCGCTGGCCCGCGAGGCCAGGCAGCACCACTGGCCGATGAGCGTGTTCCAGGATGCGCTGGTCGAAGCGCTGGCCGCCGACATGGGCCGCGTCGATGCGCTGGGCCGTGCGATCGCGGCCGACAGCGGCATCGCCTACCGCGGGCTGGACGGTTCGTTCGCGCCGTTCCCCGATGGCGAGACCTCGGTCGCCAAGCTGGTCGAACTGCTGGGGCCCTCGCCCGTCGGCGCCCATGGCAGCGTCTTCGTCACCAGCGTGCTGACGGACGCGCTCAAGCAGGCTGCGCTGCGCGCCGACGTGCGCACCGTGGGCTTCAACGGCGTGATGTACTCGGTGCTGGAAGACAACGGGCTGACCGACGCCAACAACCTGCGCGCACTGAGCCTGGAGAAGCTGGCCCTGCTGTCCACCGTGTGCGGCTGCGGCATCGACATGGTGCCGGTGCCCGCCACGATGTTCACCGAGGACATGACCGGGCTGGTCCTGGACATCGCCGCCCTGGCGGTGCGCCTGCGCAAGCCGCTGGGCGTGCGGCTGCTGCCGATTCCGAACCGGGCAGTCAACGAGTACACGCAGCTCAATCTGGACTTCCTCTGCGACAGCCGGGTCATGGATCCGGGCATCAGCGCGTCGAGGCCGATCCTCAACGACACCCTGTGGCGCTACCGCGCCGCGCGCGAAGCGGAGAGTGGAACCACATGATCGACCAGGACAAGGTCAAGCGCTTCTGGGACGGCCGCGCCACCATGCTGCACAAGGTGGCATTCGAATCGGTCGCCAACCTCGAGCAGGACAGCGACAACCTCAAGCTGAAGATCGACGACGAGACCGCCAAGGTCTTCGACTGGCTGCCGGACCTGCATGGTCTGTCCATCCTCGACCTGGGTGCAGGGGTCGGACAGTGGTCGTTCCGTTTCGGCGAGCGCGGCGCCGGCCGCGTCCTGGCGGTCGAGTACGCACAGGGACTGGCCGACATCGGCCAGGCGGAAGCAACCCGGCGTGGCATGCATCAGGTCGCTTTCCAGGTCGCTTCGGCCGAGGACTTCGATACGCACGAGCAGTTCGACTTGGTCTACATTTCGGGCCTGTTCGTCTATCTCAACGACGCGCAGGCGGAGAGGCTCCTGTCGCGGCTGCACCGATTCGTCCGCGACGGGGGATTGCTGATGGTGCGCGACGGTACCGGCGTTGCGGGTCGTCATGAGATCGACGACCGCTTTTCCGAACATCTCGGCGAGCGCTACTCGGCGACGTACCGCACACGCGACGCGTACGTGGACGCCATCGCCGGCAGTGGCTTCGATCTGTTACGTGACGAGAACATGTTTCCGGAGGGACATGCGCTCAACAAGTATCCCGAGACGCGGCTGCGCCTGTATCTGTTCCGGAAGCGCGGCTGATGCCCAGTATCCAGCCGGTCGATCCAGAGGTGACCTGGCCATCGCACGAGGGAAGCCTCGGCGTGGTCGGCGTTGCGCCGTGGGCGACGCTCGACTTCCTCAAGGCGTTGTACGCCCAGGTCGAGGCGGGCAAGGACTGGCACTACCCGCGCGTGCTGTGCGACATCAACACCAAGCTTCCGAGCCGCGGCCGGCACCTGGAACTGGGCGAGCGCGATCCGTCGCCGTTCATCGCCGCCACGATCGCCGAACTGGCCGCCCAGGGCGCGACCGCCGTGGTCGTGCCGTGCAACACCGCTCATATCCTTTACCAGCGCTGGGCGGAGAGCGCACCGGTCGCCGTCCCCAGCATCGTCGCCGCCACCGTGTCCGCACTCGGAGCCCGCGGTGCACGCCGGGCCGCGGTTCTGGCGTCGGTCTCTCTCTATCGGCACGGCCTGTACCAGGATGCCCTTGCCGCCGCGGACATCGAACCACTACCGCTGCTGGACGACGAGGTCGATCTGGTCGCAGCCGCGATCGAATCGGTCAAGGTGCGGGGCCGGATCGATGCCCTCCTGCTCGATCGCGTCGAGCGGCTTTTCTCGCGTCTGGCCGCGACGGGGGCCGATGGCGTGATCCTCGGCTGCACGGAACTGGCGACACTTGAAACGCCTGCCCTGCACCACCTGCCGGCAGTGGCCGACTCCAACACGTCCCTGGCAACAGCCGCGCTGCACGCGATCGGCGTACGGGCGCGCGTCGGCAATGCCGACGCCAATCAAGGAACGTCGCAGGCATGACCGCAGCAACGCCGGATACCAGTACACACGTCGACAGCAGCCCGGGCGGCCGCAGGCGACGCGTCGCCATTCTCTACCAGCTGCCCGAATCCTGGGGCAACGTGCGCAGCGTCTGGGACGCGATGCAGCGCGATGACGGCATCGAGCCCAGCGTGATCATGGTGCCCTTCCTGCACCCGGACTACCGCTGGAACCGTGAGGATGCGGCACGGCACCTCGACGAACTCGGCCTGCCGTGGCGCGCCTGGGACGAGATCGACCTGCGCACCGCGGGACTGGACGCGGCCCTGTTCACCTCGCCCTACGACGAGACCCGGCCGCCCGCCTGGCGATTCCCGGAGCTTCGCAGGCACGTGCCGTTCACCGGCTATGTCCCCTACGGCCTGGAGGTCGGTGGCGGCGACATCAATCTGACCCACCAGTACGGCCAGCCCGTCGCGATGCACGGCTCGGCCGTGTTCGTCCGCTCGCAGAGCGCGCGCGGCATGTACAGCCGGCATTGCCCGACCGGCGATCGTCATGTGGTCGTGTCCGGGCATCCGCGCATGGACGGTCTGGTCGACCTGGACCGGTTCCCGGTCGATCCCGAACTGCGCGCGCAGATCGGTGACCGTCGCGCCGTGCTCTGGAACGCGCACTTCTCGTTCGATGGGGACCTGTGGTCCAGTTTCGACCAGCTCGCCATGCCGATCTTCCGCGCGTTCGCACGGCGTCCGGAACTGGTCCTGCTGTTCCGGCCGCATCCGCTGCTGTGGAAGAAGCTGCTCAACCTGTCGATCTTCGACGAGGCCGGCGTCGCCGCCTTTCGTGAGGAACTGCTGCGCATGGGCGTGGTCATCGACGAACGCCCGGACCACCGCCACGCGTTCGCCGCCAGTTCGGCCATGCTGACCGACGCAGGCTCCTTCCTGATGGAGTACTTCGTGACCGGCAAGCCGGTCCTCTACCTGCGCAACCCGCATGGGCTGGGACTGAACGACGAAGGCGCGGCGGTGGCCCGCTACTACGACACCGCCACCAGCGACACGGACATCGCCCGGTTCCTGGACAGCCTGGGCCATCGCCCGGAGACGGAAAAGGCACAGCGCATGGCCGCGATCCCGATGTTCTTCGCCGACTTCGACGGCAATGCGGGCCAGCGCGTCGTCGACCACATCAAGTACGCGCTCGGAGCCTGAGGCCGCCATGAGCAGTTCCCAGCCCGCCATCCACCCCGCCGCGGACGTGCAGTCGCTCTCGATCGGCGAGCGTACCCGCATCTGGCAGTACGTCGTGGTCCTGGCCGGGGCACGCGTCGGCGCGGACTGCAACATCTGCGCGCAGTGCTTCATCGAGAACGATGTCGTCGTCGGCGACCGGGTGACGGTCAAGAACGGCGTGCAGCTATGGGACGGCCTGCGCATCGCCGACGACGTCTTCATCGGCCCGAATGTCACCTTCACCAACGATCGCTACCCGCGCTCGCGCCAGCACCCTGCCGCGTTTCCGCAGACCATCGTGGAGGCCGGTGCGTCGATCGGCGGCGGCGCGGTGATCCTGCCCGGCCTGCGCATCGGTGCAGGGGCGATGGTCGGTGCGGGCGCCGTTGTCACCCGCGACGTGGCCCCGCGCGCCCTGGTCGTCGGCAACCCCGCCCGTTTCGTCCGCTGGCTGGACACGGAGTCGCAGCCGTGAATGTGCCTTTCCTCGACCTGAAATCCCTGAACCTGCGCTTCGAGCGCGAGTTCGTCGACGCACTGCGCCGCGTGATGGCCAGCGGCTGGTACGTCCAGGGCCAGGAACTGGCCGCGTTCGAGGCCGAGTTCGCCGCGTTCTGCGGCGTGCCCCACTGCGTCGGCGTGGGCAACGGTCTGGACGCGCTCACCCTCGTCCTGCGCGCAGGCATCGAGCTGGGACGGCTGAGCTCCGGCGACGAGGTGATCCTGCCTGCCAACACCTTCATCGCCACGGCGCTGGCGGTGTCCCAGGCCGGCCTGGTGCCGGTGCTCGCGGAGCCCGACGCCAGCGGCAACCTGTCGCCGGCCGCCGCCGCAGCCGCGATGACCTCCCGCACCCGAGCCCTGATGCCGGTCCATCTGTACGGGCGGCTGGCCGACATGGCGGCACTGCGCACGCTCGCCGATGCGCACGGACTCTTCCTGATCGAGGATGCGGCGCAGGCCCATGGCGCGATGCGCGCCGGTCGCAGCGCGGGCAGCTTCGGCGATGCCGCAGGCTTCAGCTTCTTCCCGGGCAAGAACCTCGGCGCGCTCGGCGATGCCGGTGCCGTGGTGACGACCGATCCCGGGATCGCGGCCTGCGTGGCCTCGCTCCGCAACTATGGCTCCAGCCGCAAGTACCACCACGACCGGCAGGGCGTGAACTCGCGGCTGGACGAACTGCAGGCGGCCTTCCTGCGCATCAAGCTGCACCACCTGGCCGCGGACGTCGCCGAGCGCGACGCGCTCGCGCGACGCTACGACGCCGGCATCGACAATCCCTGCCTGTCGCTGCCACAGATCCCTGCTGCGGACGAGCGCCACGCCTGGCACCTGTATGTCGTCCATTGCAGCGCGCGCGACGCCCTGCAGGCGCACCTGCGTGCGGCCGGCGTCGAGACCCTGATCCATTACCCGGTGCCGATCCACCGGCAACCGGCCTACGCCGCCGGGCACTGGCCGCCACTGCCGCTCGCCGAATCGATGGCGGGCACGGCGCTGAGCCTGCCGCTTCACCCCGGACTGTCCGACCAGCAGCGGGTCATCGACGCCTGCAACGCCTTCCACCCCTGAACCGCGCGAGGAAGCCACCATGTCATTGCAACACTGCAAGATCATCGACCTTCCCAAGGTGGAAGATCCGCGCGGCAACCTCACCTTCATCGAGGCGGACCGGCACATCCCGTTCGACATCCGGCGCGTCTACTACCTGTACGACGTCCCCGGCGGCTCGCACCGCGGCGGCCACGCGCACAAGGATCTGCACCAGCTGCTGATCGCGATGTCCGGCAGCTTCGACATCACCCTCGATGACGGCCGCACCAAGTTCAAGTACCACATGAACCGCTCGTACTACGGGCTCTACATCCCGCCGATGATCTGGCGCGAGATCGACAACTTCTCCAGTGGCTCGGTGTGCATGGTGCTGGCATCGGAGCACTACCTGGAGAGTGACTACTACCGCGACTACAACGAGTTCCGCACCGTCGTGACTGGAAAGTGAGATGACGAGCAGCACCGATCACGCACAGCGCCTCCCCGCAGGCGAGTACCCGGCCATGGCCAGGCTCGAGGTCTGCCTGCAGCACCTGGTCGACCGCAAGATCCAGCTGCGCGCCGCGCAGGCCGCCACCGCGCATGGCGAGGCCGCCCCGACACCGGCGCAGCCCGAGCCGAACGTATTCGCCGGGCGCCTGGTCGCCATCGAGAATGCGACCGGGGCGCGTCGCCGGCGCCTGCTGGCCGCCGAGCACGACTGGCAGCCGGCGCCACTGGAGATGGTGGATTTCGCGATCCCGCACCACGTGCGCGAGGCGCGACCGCTCGCCTGTCCCCAGTATTCGGCGGAGTTCGAGAATGCGCGCGTGGTCGCCGGCATCGGCGCCGTCCTCGACCGGCAGGCCGGCGAGATCGTCAGCGACGCCGTCTACCGCAACCACCACCGGATCAATACCGACTGGTACATCAAGTACCGGCTCGATGCAGTCGACCCGCTGCGCAGCCGCTGCTTCTCCGGCCGTGGTCAGGCGCGATCGGTGGCCAACGCGGTCTCGCTGTTCTCGTGGGAGAACCGCAACTATGCCCACTGGCTGATCGAAAAGCTGGCGAGCATGCGCTGGATCGGCCGGGCGCGGCTGCCCGACGACACCGTGCTGCTGGTCGAGGCCGGGCTGCCGGCCACGGTAGTCGCATCGCTGGAGTTGTTCTGGCCGTCCGACCGCATCGTGTTCGTGGAGCGCGGAGAGGCGGTCGACGTCGGCCGGCTGTTCTACTTTTCCGACGCCGCCGAGATCTGGGAGCCGCGCGACGGCCATGTGTTCGACGGCAGCGACTACCGCATCTGTCCCGAAGCGATGCGCTGGCTGGCCGGCGCCGTGCGCGAGCGCGTGCCGACGGTCGCCGTGCAGGCGCGGTCGGCCTACCTGATCCGTCCGCCCGGGGGCAACGGCCGGGCGGTCGCCAACCAGGAGGCGCTGATCGCCCTGCTGCAGCAGCACGACCACGACTGCATCCAGCCGGCGTCGCTCGACTTCGCCGCCCAGGTGAACTACTTCTCCGGGCTGGACCTGGCGATCTCCCCGTCCGGCGCCGCGCTGGCCAACCTGCTGTGGATGCGTCCGGGCAGCACGGTCGTGGTGCTGGCGATCGACGTTCCGGAGATGATCTACTGGTTCTACCACGCACTGGCCGCCGCCATCGGCGTCCGCCTGGTGTTCTTCCCGGTGCAGGGAATCGCGCATCCGCAGCTGCCCAAGTTCCACTGGGACACCGAGGTGCCTGCGGTCGCGCTGACGCAGTGGCTGGCGCGGAACATCGATGGCGCATCGGCCTCGCCCGCAGGCCGGCACGACGCCGCGCTGCCCGTGCAGGCGACCGGGCCGGTCGACGTCACCGTCGCGGTGATGTCCTACAACAACGCCGCCCACATCGGCGAGACCGTGCGCTCGGTGCTGGCGCAGCAGGGCGTCAGCCTGGAGCTGATCGTCCGCGACGACTGCTCCACCGACGCCAGCCTCGAGGTCCTGGCCGCCTTCGCCGGCGATCCGCGCTTCACCCTGGAGCGCAACGTCGTCAACCGCGGCATGTACGCCAACTACAACCGCTGCGTCGATTCGGGCAGCGGCCGCTACGTGGTCGTGCTGGGATCGGACGACATCATGTATCCAGGCCACCTGGCCTCGCTCGTGGCCTGCATGGACGCCCATCCGCAGGCCGCGCTGGGCTACACGCAGTGCAACTGGATCGACGGCGACGGCGCGCTGATCCGCTACGCCGACCATCCCGGCCACCGCAAGGCGTCGTACTGCGGCCAGCGCAACGAAGTCGCCGACCTGCTCGCGTTCGACGACTACGTGACGCCGTCGGCGATGATCCTGCGCCGCGATGCGCTCGACCGTGTGCGCCTGCCCGATGGACGCATCCACGACGACATGCCGGCCGGCGACTGGGACCTCACCGTGCGTGTCGCCGAAGTGGCGCCGGATTTCGTGTTCCTGCGCCAGCCCAGCCTGGGCTACCGGGTGCATGGCAGCCAGATCTCGACCGGTTTCTACGCCTCCAACGCGCCGCTCGACAACCATCTGCGCATCCTCGAGGGTGTGTTCCGGCGCGGCAACCAGCATCTGCTGCGCGGGCGCGAGCAGGACGTGGCCGCACTGCTGCGCGGACGCCTCGCGCAATATCCAGCCGAGCGCGATACGCCGCTTGGCCAGCGCGCCGTCCAGATGCTCGCCCGGCTGGACGCGTTGAAGCACGTCCCGACCGGGGACATGACGGTCACGACCGCGGCGACGCCCGGCGACGGCCCGCTGTTCTCGATCATCCTGACCACCTACAACCGCCCCGCCCTGCTCGCCGACGCACTGGCCAGCGTCGGCGCGCAGACCCTGCGCGACTTCGAGGTGGTCCTGATCAACGACGCCGGCAGCCCGGTCGAAGCGCTGCTGGCGGGGTGCGACTTCCCGGTGCACTACATCCGGCAGCCGACGACGCAGGGGCCTTCGGCGGCACGCAACGCCGGCCTGCGCCTGGCGACCGGCCGCTTCGTCGCCTACCTCGACGACGACGACATCTTCCTGCCCGACCATCTGGAAGTCCTGGCCGAGGCGCTGGAAGCGCGTCCGGATACCTTCGTCTACACCGAGGCCGAGTACGTCGCCGAAAGCCTGATCGACGGACAGCGCATCGAACAGGGGCGCAGCGTGCCGTTCCGGCACGAGCGCTACGACCGCGACCGCCTGTTCGCGCGCAACTACATTCCCGTCAACACCTGGGCGCACCCGCGCAGCATGCTGCGCGAGGTCGGCGCGTTCGACACCTCGCTGGCGGCCTTCGAGGACTGGGACCTGCTGCTGCGGCTCGCCGCGCGCTTCCCGTTCTTCCACGTCGCCCGGACCACCGTGGAGGTCCACACGCGCGTGGCCGGCGCCGGCGACGACCATCTGTCCGGCCGCGAGCGCAAGAACTTCCCTGAGCTGTACCGCACGCTCTATGCGCGCCACCCGGGCACCGGCAGCGCGCGCCTGCTGCAGGCGCGCAGCGAGACCGCCAGGTCGATGGGCTTCGGCAACCTCGCCGACGAGGCGCAGCCGCGGGTCACGCTCGATGCCTGGCTCGAGCGCCGGGTCCCGAGCCCGGCGCAGGGCGCATTGATCTCCGCGCATTTTTCCGCCACCCCGCCCCCGACCATCGCCGTCATCGTGCTCGACGCGGACGGCGACCGGACAGGGCTCGAGCGCACCTTCGACAGCCTGGTGCAGGACAGCGCGCTGCAGCCGCATCTGCAGGTGTTCGCCGTCACCGCACTGGCCGAGGCCGAACCCGCGCACGCTGCCACGCCACGTCATGTCGCCATCGGCGTCGAAGGGGTGCCGGGCACGATCAACGGCCTGCTGGCCGCTGGCGATTTCGACTGGTTCGTACTGGTCCAGGCGGGCGACCGCTTCACCGCAAGCGGCCTGGGCATCGTGGCCCAGGAACTGATCGGCGCGCCCGGCATGCGCGCGATCTACGCCGACGAGATCATGACCGACGGCAAGGGCCAGCTGTCGGCGATGCTGCGGCCCGGCTTCAACCTCGACCTGCTGCTGTCGATGCCCTCGAGCATGGCCCGCCACTGGCTCTACCGGCGCGATGTGGTGGTGGAGGCCGGCGGCTTCGATCCGGCCTTCGCCGAATCGCCCGAGTACGAACTGCTGCTGCGCCTGATCGATACCGGCGGCCTGGATGGCCTGGGCCATGTGGACGAGCCGCTGCTGCTGGCCGCGGCTCCGGAAAGCCGCACCCTGCAGGTCGAGATCGACGCGCTGCAGCGTCACCTGCGGAACCGGGGCTATGAGCAGGCGCAGGTCGGCACCACCCTGCCGGGCTGCTACCGGATCGACTACGGCCACCCGGCGACACCGGGCGTCTCGATCCTCGTGCCGACCCGCAACCAGCTGGCTCCGCTGCGCCGCTGCCTGGAAACGCTGCTGGAGAAGACCGCCTACCGCAACTACGAAGTGCTGATCATCGACAACGGCAGCACCGACGAGGACGCCCGCACCTGGCTTGCGGGCATCGAGGCGATGGACAGTCCGCAGATGCGGGTGCTGCGCCATGGCGGCCCGCACAACCAGGCGGCGATGCTCAACTTCGGTGCGGCCCAGGCACGCGGCGACTACCTGTTGCTGCTCGACCCCAACACGGCGGTGGTCAAGGACGACTGGCTGGACGCCATGCTCAACCATGCCCAGCGCCCGGAGGTGGGCATCGTCGGCGCCAAGCTGCTGCACAACGACGGTCGCGTCCAGCACGCCGGCCTGGTGCTCGGCCTGCGCGACGTGGCGGCCACGCCGTTCATCGGCCTCAAGCACGACGACCCCGGGTACATGTTCCGGCTGCAGGTCGACCAGGACTACAGCGCCGTCTCGTCGGCCTGCCTGATGATCCGCCGCGAGGTCTTCGACAGCGTGGGCACCGGCCTGGACGAGGCCGCGTTCCCGCTCGCGTTCGGCGGGGTCGACCTCTGCCTGAAGGTGCGCAGCGCCGGCTACCTGGTGGTGTGGACGCCGCACGCCGTGCTGATGCACGACGTGGTGCTGGACCGGCCCCATGCCGACCAGGTGCAGCTGGAGCAGGAGCGCGATGCGATGCTCGAGCGCTGGCTGCCGCTGCTCGCGCGCGACCCGGCCTACAACCAGAGCCTGACCCTGTTCGGGGTCGGCTACCAGGTCGACACGCGCAACGCCATCAACTGGCGGCCGCTGCGCTGGCGGCCCCGGCCGGTCGCGCTGACGCTGGCGGCCGACAAGTTCGGCTGCGGCCACTACCGGATCATCGAGCCGACGCGTGCGATGAACGAAGCCGGCCTCGCCGACGCGCACTGTACCGACCGCTACCAGACGCCGGTGGACATCGAGCGGCTGAGCCCGGACGTGATCGTGCTGCAGCGGCAGATGTTCAAGGACAGGCTGGAGCCGGTGAAGCGCCTCGGCCGGTTCAGTCGCGCCTTCAAGGTCGCCGAACTGGACGACTACCTGCCCAACATCCCGCTCAAGAGCGCGCACAAGGGCGTGATGCCCAAGGACATCCTGCGGACCATGCGCGAGTCGCTGAAGCTGGTCGACCGCTTCGTGGTTTCGACCGCGCCGCTGGCCGAGGCGTTCGCCGGCATGCACGACGATATCCGGGTGGTCGAGAACCACCTGCCGCCGCGCTGGTGGAGCCAGATCCGCGGCGGACGGCGTGACGGACCGCGGCCGCGCGTGGGCTGGGGCGGTGGTGCCGGCCATCGTGGCGACCTGGAACTGATCGCCGACGTGGTCAAGGCGCTGGCCGACGAGGTCGACTGGGTCTTCTTCGGCATGTGCCCGGACAACATCCGGCCGTACGTGCGCGAGTTCCACGAGGGCGTGTCGATCGAAGAGTACCCGGCCAGACTCGCGGGACTGGATCTGGATCTGGCGCTGGCGCCGCTGGAGGACAACCTGTTCAACCGCTGCAAGAGCAACCTGCGTCTGCTCGAATACGGCGCGTGCGGTTACCCGGTCGTCTGCAGCGACATCGAGCCCTACCAGGGCAGTCTTCCGGTCACCCGGGTCAAGCCGCGCTTCCGCGACTGGGTCGATGCGATCCGCATGCACACGCAGGACCTGGATGCCGCCGCCAGGGCCGGCGAGGCGCTGCGCGAGGTGGTGCAGCGCGACTGGATGCTGGACGAGCGGCACGCCGCGTTCTGGCTGTCGCAGTGGCTGCCTGATTGAGCCCGTACACCCCGTTGCCGGCGCCATGCCGGCAACGGGAACGCGCGGAGTCCGTCGCCGCGCGCCATCGCAGCAAGCCGGTCGTCACGGCGGAAGCCTCATCCTCCCGAGCCGGCGCCCGAGCAACCAGCGGCGGGAACGCGGGTGCGGTGCGGCGACGATGATCCGAGGCCGATCTGCCTGCTGGCACTGGCCGCCACATCCGCCAGCGGCGTGTACCGCCATCCGTGGACACGCAACGGACCGGCGGGCACGCATCGGCGTTCCGGTCGGTGGCACATCGCCGCGATGGCACGTCACGCGCTCCTGCGAGCTCCACGGCGACACGCCGCCATCGCCACCGGGGGCGAATCGCCTCAGCCAGTCGCCTGCGGGAACAACAGCATCGCGTCGCCGTAGCTGAAGAAGCGGTAGCGCTCGCGCACCGCATGCGCATAGGCCTCGAACACGCGGTCCTTGCCGGCGAACGCCGATACCAGCATCAGTAGCGTGCTTTCCGGCAGGTGGAAGTTGGTCACCAGCGCATCGACGCTGCGGATCCGGTAGCCGGGGAAGATGAAGATACGGGTTTCGCCGGCGAACGGATGCAGTTCACCATCGACCATCGCACTCTCCAGCGCGCGCACGACGGTGGTGCCGACCGCGACCACGCGCCCGCCGGCCGCACGCGTGCGCCGGATCTGCGCAATCAGTTCGGCGCCGACGTTGAGCCACTCGCTGTGCATGTGGTGGTCGCGCACATCGTCCGCGCGCACCGGCTGGAAGGTGCCGGCACCGACATGCAGGGTGATATGGCCGAACGCCACGCCCTTCGCGCGCAGCCGTTCCAGCAACGCCTCGTCGAAATGCAGGCCGGCGGTCGGCGCGGCGACGGCCCCCACCCGCTTCGCGAACACGGTCTGGTAGCGCGCATCGTCGTCCTGCCCGGCCTCGCGGCGGATGTACGGCGGCAGCGGCAGGCGCCCGGCCTTCAGCAGCCAGGTCTCCAGCGGCGCGCCGACATCGAAGCGCAGCAGGTAGAACTCGCCATCGCGGCCGAGCACCTCGGCCTGGCCGCCGGCATCCAGCGCGATCCGGCTGCCCGGCTTGGGCGACTTGCTGGCACCGACCTGGGCACGGGCCTGGTTCCCCGGCAGCAGCCGTTCGATCAGGATCTCGACCCGGCCGCCTGTCTCCTTCTGCCCGAACAGCCGCGCCGGGATCACCCGGGTGTCGTTGAACACCAGCAGGTCGCCGGGCTGCAGCAGCGCATCGAGGTCGCGCACCTGCCGGTCCTGCAGCGCGTCCGGTACCGGCGGTACCACCAGCAGACGGCTGGCGGACCGCTCGGCCAGCGGCGCCTGCGCGATCAGGTCCTCGGGCAGTTCATAGTGGAAATCGGACTTCTTCAAGACGGGACGACCGGCGACACGGGGGCGGCGATTGTAGCGCCGCTGCGGGCGGGGCCTGGTAGCAGGAGGCCTCTTCGCCGGTGGTCCGCGTGGCATCGGAGGCGACCGCCGCGCACGCTCCTGGCCAGTTCCTGGTCGGATCAGCGCTCGAACTTGGTCGACAGCACGATCGCCGTGGAGGTCCGCTCGACCCCGTCGATCTCGCCGATCCGGTCGGTCAGCACATCCATCTGGTTGACGTCGCCGACCACCCCCAGTGCGACCAGGTCGTACGGGCCGCTGACCGACTGCAGCGTGCGCACTTCGGGAATGGCCTGCAGGGTCTTGACCACCGCGGCCATCTTCTTGGGCGACACGGTGATCATGATGTGCGCGCGGATCCGCGCCTGCTCCAGGCCGTCGTCCACGCGCACGGTGTAGCCACGGATCACTCCCTGCTGTTCGAGCCGCTCGATCCGGCTCTGCACCGTGGTCCGCGACAGGCCCAGGCGGCGCGCGATCTGCGCGGTGGAGGCACGGGCGTCCTCGCGCAGCAGGGACAGCAGCTGGTCGTCGGAGGGGGTAAGTTTCATTTCGCCGGGATAGATTCGTCGATCCGCCGAAACTAGCATGATTTCCGATCAGATCGCCTCTGCCAATCGACGATCCCCTCCTGCTAAAAATGAAGGCCTGCTGCACCCAGCCCCTCTTGACCCCGGAGAACCGCATGACCGTCCTGGCCCCCCTCGCCCCGTTGCGCGCCCATGGCGGGCAGCGTCTGACCACCGGCCTGGACGATGCGAGCGTCGTCCGCCTGGCTGCCGGCCACCCCGCGCTGGGCGAGGCGATCGAGGCGGCCGCCGCCGAGTACGCCCGCGTGCAGCCGCACCTGGGCGAACTGCTGGAACTGGACGAACAGGCGCAGATCGCCGCGCTGCAGGAAGGCTTCGTCAACTTCTACGCCGACGACTGCGTGACCCCGTACGTGGCGCTGGCCGCACGCGGCCCGTGGGTGGTCACCCTGAAGGGCGCGGTGCTCTACGACGCCGGCGGCTACGGCATGCTCGGCTTCGGCCATGCGCCGGCCGCGGTGCTCGACGCGATGGCCAGGCCGCAGGTGATGGCCAACGTGATGACGCCGAGCCTGTCGCAGCGCCGCTTCGTCGACGCGCTGCGTGCCGAGATCGGCCACAGCCGCGGTGGCTGCCCGTTCGAGAGCTTCATGTGTCTCAACTCGGGCTCCGAGGCGGTCGGCCTGGCCGCGCGCATCGTCGACGTCAACGCCAAGCTGCAGACCGACCCGGGCGCGCGCCACGCCGGCGCCACGATCAAGCGCCTGGTGGTCAAGGGCAGCTTCCACGGCCGCACCGACCGGCCGGGCCTGTATTCGGACTCCACCCGCAAGACCTACATCCAGCACCTGGCCAGCTACCGCGACGAGGCCTCGGTGATCGCGGTGCCGCCCTACGACGAGGCCGCTCTGGAGCAGGCCTTCGCCGAGGCCGGCCGCAACGGCTGGTTCATCGAAGCGGTGTTCCTGGAACCGGTGATGGGCGAAGGCGATCCCGGCCGCTCGGTCCCGGCGTCGTTCTACCGCCTGGCGCGCCGGCTGACCCGCGAGCACGGCAGCCTGCTGCTGGTCGATTCGATCCAGGCCGGCCTGCGCGTGCACGGCACCCTGTCGCTGGTCGACTACCCCGGCTTCGAAGGCGTCGAGGCGCCGGACATGGAGACCTACTCCAAGGCGCTCAACGCCGCCCAGTTCCCGCTGTCGGTGCTGGCGGTCGACGCCCACGCGGCAGGCCTCTATCGCAAGGGCATCTACGGCAACACCATGACCGCCAACCCGCGCGGCCTGGACGTGGCCTGCGCCACCCTCGGACTGCTGACCCCGCAGGTCCGGGACAACATCCGCGCGCGCGGTGCGGACGCCCTGCGCAGGCTGGAAGCGCTCAAGGCCGAGCTCGGTGGCCTGATCACCAAGGTCCAGGGCACCGGCCTGCTGTTCTCGTGCGAGCTCTCGTCGCAGTTCAAGTGCTACGGCGCCGGCTCGACCGAGGAATGGCTGCGCATGCATGGCGTCAACGTGATCCACGGCGGCGAGAACTCGCTGCGCTTCACCCCGCACTTCCTGATGGACGACGCCGAACTGGACCTGCTGGTCGGCATGGTCGGCAGAGCGCTGCGCGAAGGTCCGCGCCGCGCGCAGACGCAGGCGGCCTGAGGTCGGTCCCGGGCGGGGACGGATCCGTTCCCGCCAGCCGCAGCCGCGGCAACGAACAGGCGCCCGGTGCATCGGCTGCACCGGGCGTTTTCATGTCGCGGATCCACGCGCGGCAGCATCTCAGTCGGCGCGCGGCGTCGCCTCGAACCGCTTCAGCGAGGCGCCGATCAGCGCCTTCGCCTCGGCCGCGTCGCCCCAGCCGTTGAGCTCGACGGTGTTGCGGCCGGCCGGCAGGTCCTTGTAGACGCGGAAGAATGCCTCGATGCGCTGGCGCTCGATCTCCGGCAGGTCGGTCAGGTCGCGGATGCCGGCATAGGTCGGGTCGACCTTGTCGGTGGGCACACCGATGATCTTCTCGTCGTGCTCGCCCTTGTCGACCATGCGCAGCACGCCGATCGGACGGAAGGCGATCAGCACGCCCGGATGCAGCGGCGCGCGGGTCAGCACCAGCGCGTCCAGCGGATCGCCGTCGCCGGCCAGGGTGCGCGGCATCGAGCCGTAATTGGCCGGATACGCCACCGGCATCGACTGGAAGCAGTCCACGTAGACCAGACCGTCCTCGCCGATCTCGTACTTGGTGAAACTGCCGGCCGGGATCTCGACAGTCAGCACCGCCTCGCCGGGTGCGATCTTCGGCTGCCGGGCCAGGAACGGGTGAGCGATGTGGTCGGACGCCACGGTGGCGAACGAGGCAACGACCAGCGCAATGGACACGAGGAGACGACGGGATGTCATCGATGGAACTCCGGCGGATGGATGGTGGCCGCCACCGGGCTGGCAGCTGGCCAAAGCCGAGGATCGAAGAGCGGCATCAGGATGAACCCACTGGCCCGGGTCGGTCGACCGGACATGCACGGCACGCACGTCGGCGACGGATCGGCACGGCCCGGCGGAGAACCGCGGGTGAATGCACCGCATGCGCGGGGCGGCAGCGACGGCGCCGCCCGGCGACCGCATCATTACTCCCAGCAACGGTCCGCACGTCCCTTCAGCGTGGCCGCACGCGTGCAGTCGCGCTGTTCGATGCGGTCATCGCGCTGCTCGAGCAGACGACGCGTACCATCGACGCCCTGCGCGATCTCGAACGCGTCGTAAAGGCGCCCGGTGGCGGTGCGCGATTCGTAGCGCAGCCGGTCGCCGTCGATGCGGATCACCTGGAACAGCTGGGTGTCCTCGGCCACCGGCGCCATCGTGCGCCTCGCCTCCGGCGACAGCCGGTACTGCTTGGCGCCGGCCACCGAGACCAGGTACTGCGGCGTCGGCTGGCCGGCCGTGGGGCCGCCACGGCGACCATAGACGTGGTCGTGGCCCTGCAGCACCAGGTCGACGCGGCGCTTCTCCAGCACCGGCAGCACGTGCTCGCGCAGCAGCGTGTTCTCGCGGTCCTGGCGCGGCGAGAACATCGGCTGGTGGATCAGCGCGATGCTCCAGCGGTGCGGATTGTCGGCCAGCACCTTGTCCAGCCAAGCCGCCTGCGCCTGCGCCGTGCCCAGGTCCAGCGCCGAGGTGCCGTCCAGCACCGCGATGCGCACGCCCTGGTAGTCGAACCAGTAGCTGGTGCCCTGCGCGCCGGGCGCGCCGTTGTCCGGCAGTGCGAACACCAGCGGCCAGTGCGCGCCGAGCACGCGCCGCTCCTGCGGCGTGTCCTCGAACTCCTCGAAGTACTCGTGGTTGCCCGGCGCCGGCGCGACCACCATCGAGGTCGGCAGCGTGCCGGTGGCGGCGAACCACTCGCCCCATTCGTTGTCGTCCTCGCCATCGCCACCGCTGACCAGGTCGCCGGCGAACAGCGCCAGCCGCGCGTCCGGCGCGTGCCGCATGCCCTCGCGCAGCACCCGGGTGCTCAGGCTCAGGTTCTTGTTCTGGGTGTCGCCGAAGTACAGCAGGGTCAGCGGCGCATCGGCCGCGGCCGCGGTGCGGGTGTGGTGCCAGGCGCTCCAGGTGCGGTCGCCCTGCACGCGCCAGGCGTACAGCGTGTCCGGCTGCAGGCCATCTACACGGACCTGGTGCTGGTGCGACAGCCCGTTCTCGGTGGTCAGCGGCGTACTGGCCGCCGGCAGCCGGCGCGGCGTGCCCATGTCCGGCGAATCGCCGGCCACGACGACTTCCAGCAGCGGCGCCTGCACTGCGGCGTCGGTACGCCAGGCCACCGCGAAGCCGCTGGCGCCATCTTGCAGCGGCGAGGCGACGATGCGGTCGGGCTGGCCGGTCGGCGCATACCAGGTCGCGCCCGCCGGCACCTGGGTGTTCGGCTCGGGCCTGCGCTGCGTATCGGCTGCCGCCGGCAGCGCCAGCGGCAACAGACAGGCCAGCATGGCGGTGGCCAGACGTCGCTGCGGCGAGGTCGTCTTCATCTGACGCGTGTCCATCGAGGTCGGGCTCATCGTGCGCATGCCGGCAGCTTCAGCGACGACGCGATGTCGCGCCAGTCCAGCGCGACCATGCCCTGGTCGTCGTGCACCGCGTACAGCACGCCGTCCGGGAAGCGCTCGCTGGCCACGTCGTGCAGCCAGATGCCGTCGGTGTTGGCGACCTGTCTGCCGGTCACCGCTCCCACGTGCGCCAGGCTGGCCCGGTCGAACAGGTGGAACACGGTCTGGCCCTTGCCCTGCTCGGTGGTCAGCCACCAGCCGCTGCCATCGGCGCAGGTCTTCAGCATGATGCCTTCGGCCTGGGCCTTGAAGACGTCGCGGCCGATGGTCCGGCCTGCGTAGCGGCCGGCAAGGTCGTAGACCTTGAGCTCGTTGGCGTAGGTCTCGTCCTCTTCGGCGATCAGCAAGCGGTCGTTGGCCGGATCGCCCCAGATCGACTCGACCACGCGCAGCGCGCCATCGGCCGTCGTGTCGCCGAACGGGCCGGTGCGTGCGACCTGCAGGCCGTCGCCTTCGACCTTCAGCGCATAGCGGTGCACGCGGCGGTTCAACTCTTCCAGCGGCGGCAGGATGTCGTTGCCCTGCGCGTCCTCGCCCTTGTCGTAGGAATCGGTGACGTACAGGTCGTAGCCGCCATCGACCTTGTTCACCCACAGCCCGTAGGGCTTGACCAGATCCTCGGCGGCGAAACTGGCCACGTGCGAGAACGCCGGCAGGCGCAGCACCTGCACACGGTGGTTGTCGCGTTCGACCACGAACAGCAGGTCGTCGACCACGGCCACGCCGTTGGGGCGATCGAACTGCTCCGGGCCGCTGCCGGCGACGCCGACCGTGCGCAGGGTCCTGCCGGTCTGTCCGTCGTAGACGACCAGCTTGTCGGTGGCCTTGGCGGTGGCGATCACCCAGGTCGCGCCGTCGGGCGCGGTCCACGCGGCGGGCGAGTCGATGTTGTCGTCCGGGGTCAGCGCGGTGACGAAGGCCTCGGTGATGACCGGCAGGTCGCGGTTCGCCTCCGCAGTGGCGGCCGCGGCAGGTCCGGCCTGCGGCGACGCTGCAGGCGCAGGCGCATCGCTCGGCGTCGGGGACGGCGTGCAGCCGCACAGGATGGCGATGGCGGCGCCCAGCGCGCACGTGCGCAGGACGGACGGAACGGAAAAACAGGTATCGCGCATGGTGGATCCTCACGGATGCCGATGGCCCGCACGGGGCGGGCCATCGGTGTCGGTCATCAGAAGCGCAGCTTCACGCCGGCGACGTAGGTGCGGCCATACAGCTCGTTCTGCAGCGTGTTGGCCGGCGAGCCCTGGTACAGCTCCAGCGGCTCGTCGAGCAGGTTGGACGCTTCGAGGAAGAAGCCCCAGCGCTCGTCGACGGTGTAATCCAGGGTGAAATCGAGCTGGGTGTTGTCGGCGACCCAGATGTCGAAGTTCGGGTCGTCGCCGATCTCGTCCAGGTACTCGCTGCGGTGCACGGCCGCGATGCGGGTGCTGAGCGCGCCCTTCTCGTAGCCGATGTGCGCGCTGTACAGGCGCTCGGACGAACGCGGCAGGCTGAAGGTCTCGCCTGCGCGGTCCTCGATCGTGCTGCCGGCCGGCAGGCGGAACTCGCTGTCCAGCCAGGTCGCACTGGCGCCGACGAGCAGGCCGTTGGAGAAATGCTGCTGCCAGTTCAGCTCGACGCCGAACACCTTCGCGTCGTCGCCGTTGACCGGCTGGACCACGTCGAAGCCCGGGTAGCCGGGGTGGCTTGTGCTCCAGGTTTCGGCGATGTAGCCCTTGATGTCCTTGTGGAACACGCCCAGCGAGACGATGCCGCTGTCGCCGAGGTAGCGCTCGACCGACAGGTCGAGGTTGCTCGACTCGTACGGATCCAGCTGTGGGTTGCCCAGTTCGACTTCGCGATCCTCGCGGTTGATCCGGGTGCGCGGCGAGATGTCGCCGAACGACGGCCGGCCGATGGTCTGGGTGTAGGCGCCGCGCAGCACCCAGGCATCGCCCAGGTCGTAGCGCAGGTGCAGGCCGGGCAGCACGCTGGTGTAGCTGCTGGAGGCCAGGCGCTGGCCGAACACGACGTTGCCGTCCTCGTCGATGTCCACGGTGTTGCCGGTGGCCTCGAACTCGGTGCGCTCGACGCGGGCACCGGCGATCAGGCGCAGGTTGCCGAGGTTGGCGGTGGCCATCAGGTACCCGGCCAGGATGTCCTCGCTGGCGACGTAGTCCTCGATCAGCGAGATCTCGGTGTTCTCCAGCACGTCCTGCGGACGCTCGCTGTACTGGCCCAGGTGGCCGGCCAGGTAGTCGCGCATGTCGCTGGAGCTGATGCCGTCGCCCATGTTGCCGTGGGTGTACTTCGGCGAACTGCGGCTCCAGCTGCCCAGGTTGAGGTCCGGGCCGCGGCGCAGCTCGTGCTCGTCGATGTCCACGTCGCGGTCGCGCCAGCGGCCGAGCAGGCCGGTCTTCCAGCCGATGGTCTCGCCGTCGTAACGGAAATTGACCGCCAGGCTGCGCTCCTCGTCGTCGACCCAGGTCGGCGCCACGACGAAGCGGTTGAATGCGTAGTTGTCGTTGTCCAGCCAGCCGCCCAAGGGCGTGTCGTTGATGGTGTAGCGCGGGATCGGGCGGGTCTGGTCGAGCACCAGCGACACATCGTCGTCGCCGGCGTACTCGAAGCGCGCCTCGACCTCGTCGGCCACGTTCTCGCGGGTCTTGGTGTAACCGACGCGGTAATCCACAGCGGCATGGCCGAAGCGGTTCTCGCCGCCGGCGCTCACGGTGAAGGTGTCTTCCTTCTTGGTACGGAAGCGTACGCGGCGGCTGAAGTCGCCCGGATCGATGCCTTCGACCGCGTACATGCCCGGGCCGGTCCGGGTGATGTCGCCCTCGCCGGTCGGGATGATGCTGTTCTGCCGGGTCTCGGCGTCGGTGAAGTCGGTATACAGCGTGCGCAGGAAGTAGCTGCTGCTGTCGTCCGGGCGCCAGTCCAGGTTGAGGTTGACGCCGGTCCGCTTGCGGTTGACGTAGTACTTGCGCTGCTGGACCTCGATCGCGACCAGGTCGTCGGACACGTCCTGGTCCAGGTAGTCGTACTCGGCCTCGATATTGTCGGACTCGTAGGTGCGGTCCTGGTAGCTCAGGCCGAACGCCACGGCGAAGGTGTCGTCGAACACGTCGCTGTAGTTGAACGAGGCCTTCGGGCTGGTCTCGCCGCTCAGGCTCTGGTGGCTCATCTCGGCCTTGGCGCGGACCGTGCGGCCGGCGCGGTCGAAGCCGCTGGCCGACTCGACCTTGATCGCGCCGCCGATCGAATCGCCGGGCATGTCCGGGGTCGGCGACTTGACCACGGTCAGGCGCTCGGTCGAGTCGGACGGGATCACGTCCAGCGGCGCGGCGCGGCTGGAATCCTCCGGCGTGCCGATCGCGATGCCGTCGACGGTGACGCTGTTGAGCGCCGCGTCCAGGCCGCGCACGACCACGAAGCGGCCTTCGCCCTGGTCGCGGGTGACGCTGACGCCCGGCAGCCGCGACAGCGACTCGCCGACGTTCTTGTCCGGGTACTGGCCCATGGCGTCGGACGAGACCGTGTCCTGGATCGCATCGGCGTTGCGTTTGTAGTCGATGGCGCGCATCTGCGACTCGAGCTGGGCGCGCACTTCCAGCGTGTCCAGCGTGATCGTGTCGGCGGCCATCGCGGGGATGGCGTCGGTGGCCTGGGCGCGCGACAGCGGGCTGACGGCCATGGCGAGAAGCGCCACGCCGATGGCGGCGGTGAGGGGGCGTTGTGGCGACACGGTGGGTTCCCGTCGAGAGTGATGAAGGACGGGTGGGCACGCTATTGCAGCGATCCTGCACAGGTGTGACAGCGCCGAGGCGATCGCATGACGCCCGCATCGCAGGGTCATCGCCGCGTCATCCCCTCGCCCGCCGACGGTCACATCGGGCAGACTTGTCGCCTCCCCCTGCCCGGTCGCCCGCATGAAGATCGTCGAAGTCCGTCACCCCCTGGTCCAGCACAAGATCGGCCTGCTGCGCGATGCCGCGCTCAGCACCAAGGGTTTCCGCGAACTGGTCACCGAACTGGGCACGCTGCTGGCCTACGAGGCCACCGCCGATCTGGCCACCGAGACCGCGACGATGCAGGGCTGGGCAGGCGAGGTCCAGGTCCAGCGCATCGCCGGCGCCAAGATCACCCTGGTGCCGATCCTGCGCGCGGGCCTGGGCATGCTGCCGGGCGTGCTGGCGCTGATCCCGGCCGCGCGCGTCAGCGTGGTCGGCCTGCAGCGCGACGAGGAGACGCTGCAGCCGGTGCCCTACTTCGAGCGCCTGACCGGCCGCCTGGAAGAGCGCGATGCGCTGATCCTGGACCCGATGCTGGCCACCGGCGGCAGCCTGATCGCCACCATCGACATGCTCAAGCGCGCCGGCGCGCGCCGGATCAAGGGCATCTTCCTGGTCGCCGCGCCGGAAGGCCTGGCCGCCGTGGAAGCCGCGCATCCGGACGTGGAGATCTACACCGCCGCGGTCGACGAACGGCTCAACGAAAAGGGCTACATCCTGCCGGGCCTCGGCGACGCGGGCGACCGCATCTTCGGCACGCGCCTGGAGCACTGATCCGGGCCGGGAACGGGATGCCGCCCGCGATCCGCGGGCGCCGCCTCCATCCGTATCCGGCTGCGGTTCAGCGCCGCACCCAGCGCTCGCCCTCGCCGGCCGGCGCCTGCAGCAACGCCGCGGCCGCCTGGTCGTGCAACAGCTGCGCCTTCAGGAAGGCGGTGCCGACCTCGCTGGCGCGCTGCTGGTGCGTCGTGGTCTCCCCCGCGATCAGGTTGTGGGTGCCGCCGCTCAGCACCAGCGCGTGCTTGTCGCCGGCAGGCGCGGTCTCGATGGGATACAGGTGGTCGTGCCAGTCGGTGACGAAGCCGGGCACCAGGTCGGCATCGCCGGTGACGATCAATGCCGGCACCGCGACGCCTGCATAGGCCTGCGCATCGACCAGGCCGGGAATCCTGCCCGGCGACGAGTAGCCCACCACCGCCGAGACCCGCGGATCGCGCAGCGGCATCATTCCGGCCAGTGCGCCGCCCAGGCACAGCGAGACCAGCGTGCCGTAGCTGTGGCCGGCAGCGGCCACCGGAGCATCGGGCCAGTGCTGCGCCACGTAGTCGCTGGTGGCACGCATGTCGGCCAGCCGTTCGATGAAGCCCTGCTGCATCGAGAAGCGCTCGCGTTCCGGGTACTTCAACGAATCGACGTGCAGCGGCGCGACCACCACGAAGCCGGCGGCCTGCCAGCCATCGAGCAGGTGCCCGTAGTGTTCGGGCCAGCCACCATGCCCGCTGGAGAACATCACCACCCCGCGTACCGGGCCCTCCGGCTCCCAGACCGTCATCGTGGTGCTGCGCCCGGTCGGCACCTCCAGTGGCACGGTGCGGGCGGGCGCCGCGGCGGCGGCGGCGGCCACTGCGAACACCAGCGCCGCGGCGGCGATCAGACGGGAGAACAACGACATCCGGTGCATGGCAGGCGTCCGTGGGGAATGGACACAGTCTGCGCGGCGGCACCCGGCCAGCGCAGGCCCGGTGGTCACCGGATCATGGTGCCGGAAGTCACTTCGCGCGCGTGGTGTCGCCCTGCGGCGTCTCCGGCGTCAGCACCTGGATCGCCGCAGCCACATAGACCAGCGGTGCGTTCCAGTTGATCGCCACCTCGTTGCTGGCATAGCTGCACTGGTGATCCAGCCAGGACAACGCCGGCAAGCTGGACGGATACGGCACCGGGCAGTCCTTCGCGTCCTGCTGCCCCGGATTGGGGCCGCCAGCCAGCAGGCCCGGCACCGGTGCGTCCACGCCGTCGGCCTCGGATGGCCGATGGTGGATGTGCTGCGGCGTACGCAGGCCATGGCCGGTCACGAAGGACACCCCCAGCGGATTGCGCCCGAGCACGTAGTCCAGCAGCGACTGCGCCGCGTCCAGATGCTCGCGCTGCCCGGACAGCCGATAGCCCTGCACCAGCATCATCGCCTGGTTCAGCGCCACCGCATTGCTGCCCCAGCGGAAGTCGCCGGCCTCCATGCTGAGCCGCCACGGCGACTGCCGCCAGCGTGCGGCCAGTTCGTCTGCAAGCGTCAGCATGCGTGCCTGCACCTCCACCCGCGCATCCTCCGATGGCAACTGCTGCAGGTGGCTGGCCAGCGAGATCCAGGCCAGCCCGCCGACGTCGGGCCAGCCCGGGACGCCAGGACCGATGCCCTGCCCGGCGAACACCGCGTAGTACTCCGGGTCGCCGGTCAGCAGGTACAGCTCGGCCGCCGCCCACGCGAACTCGTCGGCCAGATGCGCGTCGCCGTACTCGCCGGTGAGCACGTCGGCCGGCTGCCGGTAAAGCACGTCGGGATTGGCCCGCGCCCAGCGCCAGGCGGACTCCGCGGCGGCGCGCATGCGCGCCGCCGCGCCGGGAAACTGCGCCTCCTGTCCGGCGTAGATCCGGCTGGCGACCGCCATCAGGGCGGCGAAATCCAGCGTCGCCGCGGTGCTCTTCTGCACCACGTAGCGCACGCCGCGCGCCTGCGCCGGCATCACGCTGCCATCGAACTGCTTGCCGGTGAGCTTGTGGTACACGCCGCCATCGCCGGGGTCCTGCATGGCCAGCAGCCATTCCAGATTCCACCAGGCTTCGTCGAGGATGTCGGGCGCGGCATTGCCGCTCTCGGGAATGCCGGTACTGCGGTGCGCGAACCAGTCTGGGAAATGTTCGTAGGCGGCCAGCAGCGTGTAGGTCGCGATGCCGGAATTGACCACGTACTTGTTGTAGTCGCCTGCGTCGTACCAGCCCTTCGGCGCACTGATCCTGCTGCCTGCAGGACGCCCCGGCGAAGCGGCCGACGGATGGATCCGCACATCGGTGTCCGGGTGGCCGGCCGCGCGCGCATGCGCACCGGCCAGGGACTGCGGCAGCGCGGTGCTGGCGCGATTGAAGTAGAACGCCTTCAGCGCCGCATCGCCGAGCGCGGCATACGCGTCGGTCGCGACCGGGAACGGATCGGACGGCGCCAGCCCGTCGACGCGGATCCGGTACCGACCGGGCGCGCGCAGCGTATCCAGATCGGCCAGCGCCGCCGTGCGTCCCGCCGGCGGCCACGACGCTGCCTGCGCCAGCGCACCGCGCAGCACCACCTTCCCGCCTGCCGCGTCGTCGACCACCTCGAAACGCGCGCCCTCCCCAGCGCCCTCCACCAGCGCGAGCTTGTGCGCGCCGGGCAGGAACCCGAGCTGGTTCAGCCGGATCGGGCCACTGATGCCGCCGTCCTCGATCGCCCGTACCGGCTCGGCGCTGCCCGGGGCGGCGGCCGGCGCGTGCGGACCTCCCTGCGAGCAGCCGGCCAGCATCAGCAGCGGCAGCGCCAGGCAGGCGCGGCTGGAACGGCGGTGGTGGAATGACGAACGCATGCAGGGCTCCTGGCATCGGGATGGTGCCGATGCATGATCATCGCCCGACGCGTCGTCAGGCTGCCAGCGCCCGGGCCTGGAGCTCGGACACTTCGTGCCCGGTGCCGAAACGCCCCCTCTCGTCGCGCACCACCTGGGCCAGGGCGCAGTCCGGGTCGTGGGTGAAGAACAGGTGCACGTTGCGCGCGAGCTTGTCCTCGAGGAAGGCACGCTTCTCGTCGATCAGCAGCTCGGCGTTGCGGTCGTAGCCCATCGTGATCGGCAGGTGCACCCAGGAGCGTCCGGGAATCAGGTCCGCACAGAACACCACGCCGCCGTGCGGCTGTCCGTCCACCAGTTCGGGGCCGACGATCTCGGCCAGCATCAGTCCCGGCGTATGCCCGTCGCTGAAGCTGAAACGCACCGCGTCGCCGAGCGCGGTCGACTGCGGACCGTCGACGATCTCGAGCCGGCCACTGGCTTCGAGCAGCCCGGGCAGTTCGGGGATGAAGCTGGCCCGGTCGCGCGGATGCGGATGGCGCGCGCGCTCCCAGTGCGCGGCACCGACCAGATAGGTCGCATTCGGAAACAACAGCTCAGGCGCGCGCCCCTCGGCCCAGGGCGCGAGCAGGCCGCCGGCATGGTCGAAATGCAGGTGGCTGAGCACCACCACGTCGACGTCCTCGTGCTCGAAGCCGGCGGTACGCAGCGATTCCACCAGCACGTGGCGGTCTTCCTGCACCCCGTAGCGCTCGCGCAGCTTCGGCTCGAAGAACGCACCGATGCCGGTCTCGAACAGCACGGTCTTGCCGTTGAGCGGACTGGCCAGCAGCGCGCGGCAGGCCAGGTCGATGCGGTTCTGCGGATCGGGCGGCGCCCAGCGCTCCCACATCGCCTTGGGCGCATTGCCGAACATGGAGCCGCCGTCGAGCTTCTGCGAATTGCCGCGGAGTGACCAGAGTTTCATGCGCGGATGCTAGCGGCGTGCGGGTTAAGAATCCGCAAGTCGCCCGCGCCGCCGGTACCCGCGACAGCTGCCAGGGCCGACACGGGCCCTGGCTGCCGTCGATCGCTCAGGGAGAGGCCGGCGCGCGCGCCTTCGGGGCGCGCACCTCGGCACGGCCGACGTCGTTGCGCGGATCGCTACCGCCGCTGAGCGTGTTGTCGCGCAGGTCCCACTGCACGGTCTGCAGGTTGCCCCAGACATGACTCGAGGCACTGCCCTGCACCCGGTCCTCGGGCAGGTCCAGGGTGTGGCCCTTCGCCCGCAGCGCGGACGCCACCTCGGGCGCGAAGGTGCCGCTCTCGGCCTGGACCACGTCCGGCATCCACTGGTGGTGGTAGCGGTGCACCGCGGCGACTTCCTGCGGGCTCAGCCCGTCGGCATAACCGAGCACGCCCAGCAGCACCATCGTGATGATGCGGCTGCCGCCCGGGGTACCGAGCACGGCGACCTTGTCCGGCGAGACCATGAAGGTGGGGGTCATCGAGCTGAGCGGGCGCTTGCCCGGCTCGGGCGCGTTGGCCTCGTAGCCCATCACGCCGAAGGCGTTGGGCTGGCCCGGCAGCAGCGCGAAGTCGTCCATCTCGTTGTTCAGCAGCACGCCGGTGCCCGGCGGCACCAGCCCGGAGCCGAACAGCAGGTTCACCGTCTGCGTGCCGGCCACGCGGTTGCCGTCGGCGTCGATGATCGAGAAGTGGGTGGTCTCCTCGTCCTCCAGCGGCGTGGGCAGGCCGGAGAACACGTCGCTGGGTGTCGCCTTGTCCGGGTTGATCGTCGCGCGCAGGCCGGCCGCGTAATAGCGGCTGCTCAGCACGTCGACCGGCACGTGCACGAAATCCGGGTCGCCCAGATAGAAGGTGCGGTCGCGGAACGCGCGGCGCATCGATTCGATGGTCAGGTGCGCCCGCTGCGCAGGCTCCAGCGCCGACAGGTTCCAGCCGCCCAGGATCTGCAGCATCTGCGCCAGCGCGATGCCACCCGAGGACGGCGGCGGCGCGGTCACGATCTCCCAGCCGCGGTAGTCGAAGCGCAGCGGCTCGCGCTCCCTGACGGTGTAACCGGCCAGTTCCTCGGCGGTCCAGCGCCCGCCTTCGGCGCGCACGCCGGCCAGCAGCTTCTTCGCCACCGGGCCGCGGTAGAAGCCGTCGAAGCCCTGTGCGCCCAGCGCCTCGAGAGTGCGGGCCAGGTCGGCCTGCTTCAGGATCTGGCCCTGCACCGGCGGCTTGCCGTCGCGCAGGAACACGCCGCGGGTGCCGGCATACCGCTCCATCACCTTGCTGCGCGCCGCGTAGCCGCGCTCGAGCCGGGCATAGACCGGAAATCCGTCGCGGGCCAGGCGCACGGCGGGCGCCAGGCTGGTCGACAGCGGCAGCCGGCCGTAGCGCTCGGCCATGTGCACCAGCGCGGCGGGCAGCCCCGGAATGCCCGCGGCCCAGGCGCCGTTCTGCGCGCGGTCCTTGTCCAGCCGCCCCTGCGCGTCGCGGTAGCGGTCCTGGGTGGCCGAGGCCGGCGAGGTCTCGCGCGCGTCGATGAACACGTCGCGGCCGGTGCCGGCGTCGTGCAGCAGGAAGAACCCGCCGCCGCCCAGGCCGGAGCTGATCGGTTCGACCACCGACAGGGCGGCCGACACCGCGACCGCCGCATCGAAGGCGTTGCCGCCCTGGTCCAGGATCTCGAACCCGGCCTCGGTCGCCAGCGCGTGGGCGCTGGCGATGGCCGCGGCCCCGGGCTTCGCGGGTGGCTGCGCTCGGTCGGCGGCGGGAGCCGGCACGACGACGAGAAGGGCGAACAGCGCGCACGCGCGAAGCGCCAGGCTCATGGGGGATCCTCGTGGGTATAGAACTCGGGGTGTTCCTGCTCGAGCCGGCGCAGCTTGAGCAGCAGCGCGTCCTGGCTTTCGGGGAAGGCAGGGTCCGGATCGATGCATTCGACCGGACAGACGACCACGCACTGTGGCTCGTCGAAGTGGCCGACGCATTCGGTGCAGCGGGCCGGATCGATCACGTAGATGGTTTCACCCATCGAGATGGCGCGGTTCGGACAGGCCGGCTCGCACACATCGCAGTTGACGCAGGTTTCGTTGATCTTCAGGGACATGGTGCTGCTCGGGTCGTGGCTGCTGCTCCCCGAGGGTGCGGCTCCACCCGAAGGTGCCGATCCCCGCCAGTGCGGGGATCGGATCCGCCGGCGCCCGGCCGCCGCAGCGACCGGGCACGCAGGCTTACTTGGCTTCGACGAACACGTACTCGGCGCCGGTCGGCGCGATCGCCGCCTGGGCACGCGCGTTGTCGGCCGCATCGCCGATGAACAGCACGCGCACGCCCTTCAGCGTGTCGGCCGGCACATCCTTGAACGCCACTTCGATCAGCTCGGCCATCCTGGCCGAGGCCGGCGAACCGAAGGCCAGCAGGTTGCCCTTCTGGATGCCGCGCTGCATCGCCGTGGTGGCCGACTCGACCTGGCGCTCGTACTTGGCCTGGAACTCCGGATCGGACTCCGGCGGCAGGTAGTACAGGAACGGGTTGTTGCTGATCGTGCCCATGTTCTCCTGCACGACCGCCGGCAGGTAGGTCTTCCAGCCCGCGTCGTCGTCCTTGCCGGGGGCGGCCAGGACCTTGGCTTCGGTGGCTTCGTTGCTCACCGCCTCTTCCTTCTTGCAGCCGGCCAGGGCCAGCGGGGCGATCAGGCAAGCGGCCAGCAGCAGCCGAGTGGACTTGTTCATCAGGAACCTCCCGTCATCGATTGATCTAATTGTTGGAAACAGCGTCGCCCTGCCGTGCAGCCTGCAGGGCGGCGGCCACCGCCGGTGTCACGAAGCCCGAGATGTCGCCTCCCAGTCGGGCGATCTCGCGCACCAGCGAGGACGAGATGAAGCTGTACTGCTCGGCCGGGGTCAGGAACAGGGTCTCGACCTCCGGGATCAGATGGCGGTTCATGCTCGCCATCTGGAACTCGTATTCGAAATCCGACACCGCGCGCAGCCCGCGCAGCAGCACGCCGGCACCGACATCGCGCACGAAGTGGGCCAGCAGCGAGTCGAAGCCGCACACTTCCACGTTCGGATGCGCCGCCAGCGCCTGCCGGGCCAGGTCGACGCGCAGTTGCAGCGGCAACGTCGGGCCTTTGACCTGGCTCTCGGCCACGCCCACGATCACGCGCTCGAACAGCGGCGCGGCCCGTGCCACCAGGTCGATGTGACCGTTGGTGATCGGGTCGAAGGTTCCGGGATAGATGGCGGTGCGGCTGTTGGCCACGGCTGTGCGTATTCAGGGCGCCGGATCGGCGTCGGCCAGTGTATCAGCGCCCCGTCGCCCGGGGCCACGATGCAGCGCCGCCCGCGCCTGCGCGGTCACCAGTTCGCGATGCAGCGGCCAGTCCGGCGGCAGCACGGGCGCCTGCGCCGGTGGGCTTTCCAGATACAGCCAGGCATCGCCGGCCAGGCGCGGCAGCAGGCCGGTCAGTGCGTCCTGCCACAGGCCGTCGGCGAACGGCGGATCGACGAAGGCGATGTGGAACGCGGCCGGGGGCTGGGCCGCCAGCCAGCGCAGCGCGTCGCCCTGGACCACCTCGATCCGCTCCTGCGCGCCCAGCCGGGTGACCGTCTCGCGCAACGCGGCGGCGGCGGTCGGATGCTGCTCGACCAGCACCGCCGAGGCAGCTCCCCGCGATACGGCCTCGAACCCGAGCGCGCCACTGCCCGCGAACAGGTCGAGCACGCGCGCGCCGGGCAGCGCCGGCATCAGCCAGTTGAACAGGGTCTCGCGGACCCGGTCGGAGGTCGGGCGCAGCCCGGGTGCACCGGTCACGGCCAGACGGGTGCCACGCCAGCGTCCACCGACGATGCGTACCGCGCCCGGCGCCACCGCAGGGCCCGGCACGCCGCGGCGAGGCCGATGGTTCATCGTCGCCTCCGCGACACGGGACGACGACGAAGGCGTGAGGGGGGCGGTGCTAGCATGTGCGCATTCTCCGATATCCGTGCCCGATGGTCAGTTTTTTCCGCCGCAAGAAGCCGCAACCCGACCCCGCCACCGGCAACGCCGGCAGCCGATTCAGTGCCGAAGACCTGGCCGCGGCGTTCCCCAATGCGCCATCGGCACCGCCTCCGGCGCCCGTCGAACCGCCCGCGCCCGAACCCGCGCCGGTCGCCGGACAGGTGCCGGTCGAGGCGGTCGACGGCGCGGTCATCGCGCCGATCGCCACCACGGTGACCGCCGAGGTGGTGACGCAGGAGATCGTGGCCGCCGAGGTCGTCGCGCCGGCCGCGGTGATCACGGCCGATCCGCCCGCCGATGCGGCGATCACCCAGGACATGGTCGCGCCCGCGGCGGCACCGGGCAAACCGGGCTGGCGCGAGCGCCTGCGCAACAGCAGCTTCGCCCGCAGCTTCGGCGGCCTGTTCTCGCGCAACCCGCGCCTGGACGACGACCTGCTGGACGAGATCGAGACGGCGCTGCTGACCGCCGACGTCGGCGTCGCCGCGACCACGTCGCTGGTCGACAGCCTGCGCAAGCGCATGAAGGGGCGCGAGTTCAGCGACGCCAACGCCTTGCTGGCCGCGCTGCGCGCCGACCTGATCGCCCTGCTGAAGCCGGTCGCGGTGCCGCTGCAGATCGACCGTGGCGTGCGCCCGTTCGTGCTGCTGACCGTCGGCGTCAACGGCGTCGGCAAGACCACGACCATCGGCAAGCTGGCCAGGCGCTTCAAGGACGAGGGCCGCGGCCTGATGCTGGCCGCAGGCGACACCTTCCGCGCCGCCGCCGTGGCCCAGCTCCAGGCCTGGGGCGAACGCAACGGCGTGGCCGTGGTCGCCCAGGGTCAGAACGCCGACCCCGCCTCGGTCGCGTTCGACGCGCTGCAGGCGGCGAAGGCGCGCGGCACCGAGATCCTGATCGCCGACACCGCCGGCCGGCTGCACACCCAGACCGGCCTGATGAACGAGCTGGGCAAGATCAAGCGCGTGCTGCACAAGCTCGACCCGGCCGCTCCGCACGAGGTGCTGATGGTGATCGACGGCACCACCGGCCAGAACGCGCTGTCGCAGCTCCGCCAGTTCCACGCGGCGGTCGGCGTCACCGGCCTGGTCGTGACCAAGCTGGACGGCACCGCCAAGGGCGGCGTGGTGTTCGCACTGGCCCGCGAGTTCGGCATTCCGATCCGCTTCGCCGGCATCGGCGAGCGCCCCGAGGACCTGCGCGTGTTCGATGCGGAGGCCTTCGTCGATGCGCTGCTGCCCGAAGCGCTGGGCGGCAGCTGAGACGCGCGGCGCGTGAGGTCGCCCGGCCGCTCGCGTCGCGCCCGGTCGGCGACCGGGAGAGCGATGACCGTTCGGCGGCCGGCGACCGCGTCATGTGGGTCATCCGGTCCGCGCGCCGTGATTCGCAGTCCTGCCCTGACCCGAAACCCAGCACCGCCCAGGGCAGGCCAGCCGCGCCATGGCGCCGTTGCCACCCTCGCCGACGCACGCCCCTGACCAGGCCGGCTCCCCCGATGCCCGCGCAGCCGGGGCTCCACCGACGTCCCCGCCCGCCAGCCACACGCCAGCCACACGCCAGCCAGCCCAGACCACCCCATGTCCGACCGTTTCGCCACCCGCCTGCTGGCCTGGTTCGACCGCAACGGCCGCCACGACCTGCCCTGGCAGCATCCGCGCACGCCTTATCGGGTGTGGCTGTCGGAAATCATGCTGCAGCAGACCCAGGTGGCGGTGGTCATCCCGTACTTCCTGCGCTTCATCGAGCGCTTCCCGACCCTACCCGACCTGGCCGCCGCCGATACCGACGCGGTGATGGCGCATTGGGCCGGCCTGGGCTACTACGCCCGCGCCCGCAACCTGCACGCTGCAGCGAAGCGCTGCGTCGAGTTGCACGCCGGCGACCTGCCGCGCGATCTGGATGCATTGATCGCCCTGCCGGGCATCGGCCGCAGCACCGCCGGTGCGATCCTGTCGCAGGCCTGGAACGACCGCTTCCCGATCATGGACGGCAACGTCAAGCGGGTGTTGTCCCGCTATCACGGCATCGCCGGCTGGCCCGGACTGCCGGCGGTGGAAAAACAGTTGTGGGCGCTGGCGCAGCAGCATGTCGCCGAACCGCCCGCGGGCCGGCTGGCGGATTACACCCAGGCGCAGATGGATTTCGGCGCCACCCTGTGCACCCGTGCCAGTCCGGCCTGCATGCTGTGCCCGCTGCAGGACGACTGCGTGGCCCGCCGCGAAGGCCTCGTGGACGCGCTGCCCACGCCCAAGCCGGGCAAGGTACTGCCGGAACGCGAGGCCACCGCACTGCTGCTGCTCGACGCGGAGAAGCGCATTCTTCTGCAGCGACGCCCGCCCAGCGGCATCTGGGCCTCGCTGTGGACCCTGCCGCAGGCCGAAACCGATGCCGCGATGCGGCTGTGGTTCGATACCCACCTGCGCGGCGACTACGACAGCGCAGAGCCGCTGGCACCGATCGCCCACACCTTCAGCCACTACCGCCTGCACCTGCAGCCGCTGCGGCTGGCCAGGGTCGCCCTGCATGACGCGGTGCGCGACAATGACGACCTGCGCTGGGTCGCGCGCGCCGAACTGGCCACGCTGGGCCTGCCTGCGCCGATCCGCAGACTGCTCGACTCGCTCTGACGCCGCCCCCCCTGGCGGCCACCATGGACACCCGCAATGCCACGCACGGTTTTCTGCCAGTACGACCAGATCGAGACCGAGGGCCTCGATTTCGCCCCGCTGCCCGGCGATGCCGGCAAACGCGTCTACGACAGCATCGGCAAGCCAGCCTGGAGCAAGTGGCTGGCCCATCAGACCATGCTGATCAACGAGAACCGGCTGTCGCCACGCGACCCCAAGCATCGCGCCTTCCTGGAAGAACAGATGGAGAAGTTCCTGTTCGGCGGCGACGTGCTCAAGGTCGCCGGCTACGTCCCGCCGCAGGACTGATCCACGCCGGCATCGTGGGCATGGCGCTGGCGCGTACCAGCGGCGTCCGGCCTTACGGCGGCCAGTGAACGCAGATCCGCGCGCACTGGACCTTGACCGCGACCAGGACGGGCCTGCTCGTGCAGGCCCGCCACCGGGCCCGGCATAGCGATCCGGCACCCCACGCACGCGCTATCGCAACGGCTCCTGCGCCGGCTCCTGCCGCTGCTCGGTCGCCGCCTCGCGCAGCTGCCGCTCGCTCTCCTTCAGCGCTTTGGTGTCCAGCGGCCGGATCTGCGCGATGCGGCACGGGATCCGCAGCGATGCGGTGCCGCCGCCCAGCGGCACGACATCGTCGAACCGCGCCGACACCTGGCTCATATGGCTGGTGAGGCTGATCGCGCTGGCATACGCCAGATCCTGGCACGGCCCCGACAGGTCGAGCAGCCAGGCCTCGCCCGGCCGCGTCCAGACCGCCAGCGCCGAGTCTCCCAGCGGCGTCCAGCCGTTGAGCCTGCCGAAGAACCTGAAATTGCCGACCGGCTGCCCGGCATGCGCCTCGTACAGGGCGAGCCGTTGCGCATCGGACTGCCGCGGCACACTCGCGCACGCCGTCATCGCCAGCGCCATCGCCGTCACCCACAAGACCCTGACCATCGCACCACCTCCACCGAAAGCCCGTATGCCGACCATCATGCGCGCCACATCCCGGACCGGACGCGTAAGCCGATCGCACATTCAGCGCACGGCACGCTTGCCGGATCCGAAAAGCCCCGGTATAGTTCGCGTCCTTCGCAACGGCCCAGCCGGAAGCGACATGGCCGGGTAGCTCAGTTGGTAGAGCAGGGGATTGAAAATCCCCGTGTCGGGGGTTCGATTCCCTCCCCGGCCACCATGTAATTGAAGGGCCTGCAGAAATGCAGGCCCTTTTCTTTTTTCCGGCGTTCGGGCCGCTGCCTGATGGGCACCCATTCGGTGCGCGCCGCAGATTGAGCGCCACGGCGTGGATGAACCTCGGGATCTCCTGCCCCGCCCCGCGCACGTGCCGCGCGGGCACCTGCGCGTCGTCGGATGCTCCCGGACCACCACTGCAGCCCACCGATCATTGACGCTTCGCATGAACACGAAGCGCTCGTGCTCGCGCCTGCAGGAGCGCCACCAAGCGCGCAGCTGCCCTTGGGTGGCATAGCGTGCCGTCCGTATGCATGTTCTCTGCTGCCCCGTCCGGGCTCTACCCGAGCTGCCGAACGGAGTTTCCATGCGCGACAGTGCGTGTGCCGTCCGGACGCTGGAGGGCGAGCCCTACGGTGTCCCCAAGCAGATGCTTGCGCACACCTGACATCTCGGCCGGACGGCGCAGACGTCGACGATGTTCGACGCGACGGAGGCATCCGTACATGCAGGCATCCGCTGGTCTTCCAACGCCATCTGCGTCCCTGAGGGTGAGGCATGGGGGGGGGCGCTGCTGCAGGCGTCTGGCCGCTGCTGACGTCGAAGCCGTGCGCCCGGCGAAGCCGGCGGCGCGAGAGGATCGGGACCTCGCGCGCCGGCCCGACCATCTGTCGTGCGTCCGGAATCAGCCGCTGGTTCGATGGGGCCGACCTCGCGATCGTCCAGTCCGCGTCGGCTGCGACGACGACGGCACCCTCACACCGGTGCAGCGGCCGCGGCTCAGCACTGGCGAAGCCACCACGCCTGGACGCTGGCATGCAGCGGACAATCCATATGCCGCCAGGAGCCCTTGATCGCCATGCCGGCCAAGGACGTCAATCACCGAAACGTGCGCGATACGCGGTCTGGAAGCACACTTCCATATGGATGGCGGGGCCATCGCATTCGGCTTGAAGTTCCGCGAGGAACACGCGGCTCTGCTGCTCGCGCACGCCAGCGCCGTAGATCTGCTCGATCTCGCCCAGGCGTGCGATGACGCGTTCGACCACCTTCTCGATTCCTGTGGATCGCGGCATGGAGACTCTCATCGGAGAAAACGCCCTCTCCTGCTCGTCGAGGGGCCCGGGCACTTCTGCGGGGTCGTCCTGACCAGTGCACGCGTTGCCGGCGACCAAAGTGTGACGTTGACGCCCGAAGACGCCATCAGCTGGTACCACGTCGCTTTGTAGGAGATTCCCGACGAAGCCGATGCGCGCCGCGCTCAACCGCAGGACTCTCACGGCAAGCAGTACGTTACGAAGACCCACTCCCCCGCTTCGCAACGATAGAGTTCAAGCCAGCCATCCTGGTTGGGCAGGACCTCGATCTGCCCATCGAATCTGCATGGGGTCTGCGGGGGAAACGCAAAGGCGCTGGAGGCACAGGAGATGCCCAGGATCAGCGCAGCACACATCTTCCTGATCACGGCGGTTTCCTTGGTGATTGATAGGAAGCCCCGGCAGGCAGGGCTTCGGCAGGGATCAGATGACGTCAAAGTGGGACACACGCAATGTAGCGGGCCACGCCTCAATGAATCACGCAGGAGTTGCCCGAATAGGTGCACTCGTACAGGAACTGCGACTGGCCGTCCCCACACAGGAAGTGCCGCTGTCCGTCCCGTAGTTCCACCGTGCCCAGATCACCGTTGGCCGTGCATTCGCTGGCAGGCGGCGTCGGATAGCTCTGCGCGACCGCAGTGCCGAATGTCAGTGTCAGCCCCACGAGCAGGACACCTGCCATCCTTGCGAACCTCGCTTTCATGCGTCGCCTCCATGTCGTTGATCGATAGGCGCCAGCCGCCCCGCGGGGGATACACGGGGCCCGCGGTGAAAGGGATCGGCTTGGGCGGCCGCCCGCGGTGCTGGCAACTGAAGCGTGGATTCCGGCAAGGCCTTACGGCATCGGACGAGTGCCCGGACATGGGTGGGATTTGCCCTACTGCAGGTCAATCTGGTTTGACCATCACGCACGGACTCACATCGCTACGGCGACCTGCGTCTTTGCGATTCCCGGCGCGAGCGAGCACACGATCCTCACGCCCGATGCACCCGCCGGTGACGGATGCGGCGGCACCATGCCCCCCATGGACAGACGGCATGCACATCACCCCCGCACACGCCGGGCAGGTCTGCACCTTCGTCGGCGACAGGCCCTTCCTCGCACATCCGCCCAACGGCGTCACGCGACCGGACCGGTTCCGCCAACGTGGCAGCGTCAGGGGCCTGAGGGCTGGGGACGTCTGGTGATTGGCACCGTCGCACTGGTCACCGGAGCAGGACTTGCGATCCTGCTCCCGGTGGTCATCAGCATCTGACCGCAGCGATGCCTGAATAGCCCTCGCGTCGCCGACTGGGGCGGCGGCTGAAGCATAGGGGCCGCGTCGCTCTTCCGAAGCACGTATAGGGCATATCGGTTCCTCGGAACACGTCCGTCACCTCACGCCGCAGGCAGACGGCCCGAGTTCGCCGCCTGGCGATGCGCACCGCCGACGAAGCGTGCTCCCCTTTACATCGCGCCGACGCGCGATTGGAACTGGTCGCGCGCGACATCACGCAGCCGGTCTCCGCGTCGCGCATCCAGACACAGCGGGGCCGATTCGACCAGCGCTGCGTTTTCCTACGAAGATCATGCCCGTGTTCCGATGGCCGCGCAGCAGTCGCTGCACGCACAGTGGAGTTCCTGCCGCGCCTCCCGTCACCGGAGATACGCCATGGCGTCCTGCCTGATCACCGTGCAGCGCGACTACCGCGGCTGCACCTTGCTGTATGACGGGCGTCCACTTACCTGGTACGCCGATACGGCGCAGGCGCTGGCGCTGGCCCGGCTGCTGGCGGAGGCACGCAATCTCCGCGATGGCACCAGCACGGATGTCGAACTTCTGCATCCAGGCGGGACACGCGAACACGTGGCGCGGTACGGCTGAGCGCATCGCATCTGGCAACGGCCGGCAGTGCTAGCATCGGGCCGGCATTGCCGAGACCGCGAGACCGCCATGCGACCGACCGCCCTGCTCCTGTTGTCCCTGCTGTCTCCCGCCGCCATCGCCTCTGGGCCGGTGCGCTCGGTCGAAACGCTCGACATCACGCGATACGCCGGCCAGTGGCACGAAATCGCGCACCTGCCGGTGTCGTTCCAGCGCAAGTGCGCCGGCGACATCACCGCTGCCTACGCGCTGCGCGAAGACGGCCGGATCGACGTCCGCAACGCCTGCCGTACGCATGAGGGCGACACCGCCGTCGCCGAGGGCGTGGCCCGTGCGGTCGAGGGGCATCCCGGCCGCCTGCAGGTGCGGTTCGCTCCGGACTGGTTGTCATGGGTTCCGCTGGTCTGGGCTGATTACTGGATCCTCGCGCTGGACCCGGACTACCAGTGGGCACTGATCGGCGAACCGGGCCGCAAATATCTTTGGATACTGTCGCGCGAGCCGGACATGCAGCGCGAACGGTTCGAGGACATCAAGGCGCAGGCCGAGGCGATGGGGTACGATCTCGAACCGCTGGTGATCGCCGCACCGTTGCGCTGAGCCGGGCAGCAGGGCGAGCTGTCTCGGCGCGGAACCTGCGTAGTATCCTGCCGCTCGACCACGTTCCGGAGCCGGCATGAAGCGTTCCCTGAAGTTCCTCGTCCTGGGTTTCGGCCTGCTCGCCCTGGTCGCCTGCAACAGCGGCAAGGTCCGCCGCGTGTCCCCGCCCGCCGCGGCGATCCAGCAGCTGGCCGTGCAGGCCGACGGGAGCTGGGAGGTCCAGCTTCGGCTGAACAATTACAGCAGCATCCCGATGCGCTTCGACAATGTGCGCATTCAGATCAGCGTCGACGAGCATCCGGCCGGCACCCTGCAGGGCGCGCCAGGCCTGTCGATCGGGCCGACCTCAGCCGATGTCGTGACCCTGACACTCAAGCCTGAGGCGATCGCGCGCATGGCCGTTGCCGATGCCCTGGCCGGGCGACGCAGCCTCGGCTACCGGCTGGAAGGCGCCGTCGACGCGACGCCGGAAGACGCCAAGCAGCGCAGTTTCGATGTCGACAACCGCAGCGCGCTGGCGCCGGCGCCCGGACTGGACGGCGTGCTGCGCTGAGGGCTGCGCGGCTGGAGCGGCGGCGGTACCCAAACCGTCACCGATCGGGTATAAGCTGTTTTCCCGATGGAGACAGACACAGCAACGCTCGGTCTGATCTACGCCGGTGAACCTCCACCGGCGACGGTACCGTCTTCGCCGTCGACATGCGGACCCGCCGTCCGCCTGCTCTCGCTCGATGCCCAGGGCCGCGCCCTGGGATGGATCAACTGGCAGGATGCGACCTGCCTCTACGCACGCGATGCAGTCGCCTGGACTCTCGGCGATCCCTGCCTGCGCATCCGCGGCGGCATCAACCGCGACACCGGCCATACCAGCACGATCGAACTGCATCCGATCGTGGCCACGCGCGGCCATGCACACCCGCGGGCGATCGATCCGACCCCGGGCCTGACCAACCCCGCGCTGTTCGCCCGCGACGCGCACCTGTGCCTGTACTGCGGCCAGCATTTCGCACGACCACAATTGACCCGCGACCACGTCCTGCCGGTGTCCCGCGGTGGACGCGACGTCTGGGAAAACGTGGTCAGCGCCTGCTTCCACTGCAACTCGCGCAAGGGCAGCCGCACGCCGCAGCAGGCCAACATGCCGTTGCTGGCGGTGCCATACCGGCCCAGCTGGATCGAGCACCTGATCCTGTCCAACCGCAACATCCTGACCGACCAGATGACGTTCCTGAAGGCCCAGCTCCCACGCAAGGTCCTGCAGCGTTTCGACTGACCATCGCATCGGACCATCGTCGGCCGCCAGGCGGCGGACACCAGGCAACGTCGTCGGCATGCCAGCGGGTGGGCCCGCCTCCGGCGCCCATCGGCAGGGCCTGCGGCGGCCTTCCCGGCGATCGCCGCCGCGCAGCCAAGGCTCCTCCTTCCGCATGAACCCACGCACGGGACCCCACGAGCCAGAAGCGCATCCGGCGCCCTGCCCCCATCGCCGCGCCCGGCATGGGGGCGCGCGTGGTGAGGGCCGCGGCATGCAGCAGCGCCCCCTCCATTCACGCGCGGATCCCGCACGCGCAGGCAGCATCCCGTCAGCGGCAGCTGAACGCCTTGCTTGCCGCTGCACGCTGTCGAGGAGGACAATGGGCGACCTCATGTCGAATGCCGCAATGATCGATTCCGTCCGCTATCCGCGCCTGTCGCGCATCGACTCGCCGGCCGACCTGCGCCGCTTCGACGAATCCGAACTGCCGGCCATCGCCGATGAACTGCGCGGGTATCTGATCGAGTCGGTCGGCAGGAGCGGCGGTCATTTCGGTGCAGGCCTGGGCGTGATCGAGCTGACCGTCGCCCTTCACTATCTGTACGAGACGCCCGTCGACCAGCTGGTCTGGGACGTCGGCCACCAGACCTATCCGCACAAGATCCTGACCGGCCGCCGCGACCGCATCCATACGGTCAAGCAGAAGGATGGCGTGGCGCCGTTCCCCAAGCGTGAGGAGAGCGCGTACGACACCTTCGGGGTCGGCCACTCCTCGACCTCGATCTCGGCCGCGCTGGGCATGGCCATCGCCCTGCAGCAGGCCGGCGATCCGCGGCGCGTGGTCGCCGTGATCGGCGATGGCGCAATGACCGCGGGCATGGCCTACGAGGCGCTCAACCACGCCGGCGGCATGGAGTCCGAGCCCAACCTGCTGGTGGTACTCAACGACAACCAGATGTCGATCAGCGAGGCGGTCGGCGGCCTGACCCGCATGCTGGGCCGCATGACCGGCAGCCAGACGCTCAACGCGCTGCGCGAGAGCGGCAAGAAGCTGCTCGGCGACAAGAACAAGCCGCCGGCGCGCTTCGTCAAGCGCTGGGAGGAGCACTGGAAAGGCATGTTCGTGCCGTCCACCCTGTTCGAGGAGATGGGCTTCCACTACACCGGCCCGATCGACGGACACGACATCCCCGCCCTGCTCGCGGCGATGAAGACCCTGAAGACACTGAAGGGTCCGCAGCTGCTGCACGTGATGACCACCAAGGGCAAGGGCTACGAGCTGGCCGAGGGCGACCAGATCGGCTACCACGCGGTGGGTCCGTTCGACCCGGCCAAGGGCCTGATCGCCAAGGGCGGCGCGAAGAAGCCGACCTACACCGACGTGTTCGGCGACTGGCTGTGCGACATGGCCGCCGCCGAACCGAAGCTGCTGGCGATCACCCCGGCGATGCGGGAAGGCTCCGGCCTGGTCCGCTACTCGAAGGAATACCCGGACCGCTATTTCGACGTGGCCATCGCCGAACAGCATGCGGTGACCCTGGCCGCCGGCATGGCCACCCAGGGCGCCAAGCCCGTGGTGGCGATCTACTCGACCTTCCTGCAGCGCGGCTACGATCAGCTGGTCCACGACGTAGCCACGCAGAAGCTCGACGTGCTGTTCGCGATCGACCGCGGCGGCGTGGTCGGCCCGGACGGCGCCACCCATGCCGGCAACCTGGACCTGAGCTACCTGCGCTGCGTGCCGCACATGGTGGTGATGGCCCCGGCCGACGAGAACGAATGCCGTCGGATGCTCACCACCGGCCTGCGCCATGAAGGTCCGGCCGCGGTGCGCTATCCGCGCGGCACCGGCCCCGGCGTGGCCATCGACCAGGCGCTGGAGACGCTGCCGATCGGCAAGGCCGAGCTGCGCGTCGACGGCGCGCGCATCGCGCTGCTGGCGTTCGGCGCCACGGTCGCAGCGGCCGAACAGGTCGGCCGCGAGCTGGGCCTGACCGTGGTCAACATGCGCTTCATCAAACCGCTGGACCGCGCGCTGCTGATGGAACTGGCCGCGACCCACGACGGCTTCGTGACGATCGAGGACAACGTCGTGGCCGGTGGTGCCGGCTCGGCCGTGGCCGAACTGCTGCAGGCCGAGCAGGTGCTGCGCGCGGTCCTGCACCTGGGTCTGCCGGACGCGTTCCAGCATCACGCCAGCCGCGAGGACCTGCTGGCGGAGGCCGGCATCGACGCCGCCGGCATCCGTGCAGCGGTGCTCCGCCGCTGGCCGGCACTGTCGGCTGCCGGGATCCGCTCCGCCGCCAGCTGAGCGTCGCCACCTCCGCGGTATCCGGCGCACAGTATGATGACGCCGCGCACCGCGGGAGGGCGGCGTGAGGACATCCAGGGACAGCACCGACCAGGCCACACCCACCGGCGGATGGACGGCTGGCGACGCGCGCCGTTTCCCCGACCGCATCTATCGCTATCGCATGCTCGGCATGGGCCTGGGCGGGCTGTGCATCGCCGCGGTCCTGTACGAACAGCAGGCCTCCACCGCGCACTGGGCAGCGGCCGTGTTCACCTGTCTGCTGTGGCCGCATCTGGCATGGTGGCTGGCACGCCGCAATGCCGACCCGTTCCGGGCCGAACTGCGTAACCTGCTGCTGGATTCGGCGCAGGCCGGGCTGTGGGTGTCGCTGCTGCACTTCAATCTGCTGCCCAGCGTGTTGCTGCTGACTCTGGTCACCGTCGACAAGATCAGTACCGGCATGCCGCGGCTGTGGCTGTGGTCCATGCCAGCGGTAGCGGCCGGCGCGCTGCTGGGCGGGCTGTCGACCGGGTTCGCGTTCGAACCGGAGAGCAGCATGACGGTGGTGCTCGCCAGCCTGCCGATGCTGCTGATCCACACCCTCGCGGTGAGCCTGGGCAGCAGCCGCCTGGTCCAGCGCATCCGCGAGAAGAACCGGCAGCTCGATGCGCTGAGCAGGATCGACGGCTTGACCGGCCTGGACGCACGCCGACACTGGCAGCACAACGTCGCCGCCGCGCTGCGCAGGCACCAGGCCGAGGGAACGCCCGCGACGCTGCTGATGCTGGACATCGATCACTTCAAGGCCACCAACGATCGCCATGGCCACTCCACCGGCGACACGCTGCTGCAGCAGGTCGCGCTGATCGTGCGCTCGCACCTGCGCGCGGGCGATGCGGCAGGCCGCTATGGCGGCGACGAGTTCGGCGTGGTGCTGGCTGGCGCCGACCTGGTCCAGGCGCAGGCATGGGCCGAGTCGGTGCTGGCCGAGGTCCGGCGCTCGGCGCGCTCCGGCCCGGGCGGCGGCACCTGCACGATCAGCATCGGGCTGGCCGTGGTCGCGCCGGACCATCTCGAACCGGCGCACTGGATCGATGCGGCCGATGCCGCGCTGTACCGGGCCAAGGGCAGCGGGCGCGACTGCGTCTCGGCCTGAGCGCGGCTCAGGGCGACTCGACCTCGTATCCCTTCGCCTGCAGCTGCGCGAGGTAGCCGCCACCGCCGAGCAGATCGCTGATCGGCAGCAGCGCGAATCCGACGCGATGCTCCTTCAGCGCCGCATCGGCCGCCTGCAGCCAGGCCGCGCGTACCTTCGTGTCGACGTCGACCAGCCCGCGACGGCGCGCCACCTCGGTTTCGGTCCACGCCGACAGGCAGGCCATGGTCTGGCTGCGCGCATCGGGCATCGCCCGCAGCGCCTCGATGTCGCCGGTGGCCCACGCGTTGGCGCGGGCCGCAATCGCCGGCAACTGCTGCTCGATGATGTCCAGCGTGTCACGGAAGCAGGCCAGGTCCTCGGGCTTCAGCGCTTCCTGGCGGAACTCGGCGAGCGCCGCGCGCGGGTCGTCGATCCTGATCTTGAAGGTCGTCGGCGTGCTCTTCATGTCGCGCTGCTTGAGCGCCGCTTCGATCACCGGCCCGACCACGCCGCCCTGGCGCAGGCCATTGCGGTCCAGCGCCTCCTTGTAGAGCTCGTACACGGCGATCAGCGGCCGCTTCTTTTCCATGCCGCGATCGCGCGGGGCGTAGCGCTGTTTCAGCCTGCTCCAGTGCCGGTACAGGTCGGCCGGCAGTACCTCGTCCAGGGTCCTGCCATCGGGATTCCTGGCCGCCTTCAGTGCCGAGGGCAGCATGGTCATGCCACGGAAGAAGCCCACGTCGGCATCGATGGTGACGCCGGGCGCATAGAGCACGACCCCGGCCTCGGCCAGCACCTGGCGCACCTCGCGCGAATCCCAGGTCATGTCGCGAGGCAGCGGCGACTGGGTGCCGAGGATGTAGAGCGTGTTCTCGCCGTTGTAGACGCGCCACAGGCCGGGACCGGGTTGAACACCGGTCACGAGCACGGCCTCGACATCGACGATCGGCGGCCCCTCCACCGGCACCGGGGCCGCCTCCTGCGCGTGCGCCAGTCCCGTCGAAAGGCACAGCCCCACCACCAGTGCGATGCGCCGCATGTCGTCCCCGTGAAGATCCAATGAAGGCGCGAGCATAGGCGGCGCGCGGCACGAATACACATGCCCTTTGGCCTAGCTGTGATCTCTCAGTAGGTTGTTCATCCGGGGCATCTCTGGAAGATGGAGGTTGCGAAGCCAACCAGCCCCCAGGAGCCCCGGATGAACCTGCATAAACATGCCCGATTGACACCCCACGGTCGAGCGCTGCTCGTGCGCAGGATCCTGGACGAAGGACTCCGGGTGGAGGAAGCCGCACAGGCCAGTGGCGTCAGCGCCCGCACCGCCTACAAGTGGCTGGAGCGCTTTCGCTGCGAAGGCCTGGCCGGACTGGCCGATCGCAGTTCTCGTCCCGAGTCCTCTCCCAACGCCACAGTCGGATCAGTCGTCGAGCAGGTCCTGGAACGACGGCGGCAGCGCCAGACCTATCGGCAGATCGGCGATGCGCTGGAACTGGGCCACAGCACCGTAGCCCGGATCGTTCGGCGCGCCGGCCTGAACCGGCTTTCGTCGTTGGAGCCGCCCCGTGCGCAGAATCGCTACGAGCACCCCAAGCCCGGCGACATGCTGCATCTGGACATCAAGAAGCTGGGCCGCTTCTGGCGACCCGGCCACCGGGTTACCGGTGATCGCACCCAGGCCAGCGATGGCGCAGGCTGGGATTATGTCCATATCGCGATCGATGACCACTCGCGCATCGGCTTTTCCTGCATTCACAAGGACGAGCGCGCGATCAGTGCCGTGCATGCGCTGATCGCCGCCCTGCGCTACTACCGGACGCTGGGCGTGTCCTTCCGCCAAGTGCTGACCGACAACGGCGCCTGCTATCGATCGGCTCTGTTCGCCCGTGCGATGCGGCGGCTTGGCCTGAAGCATTGCCGCACGCGGCCCTATACGCCGCGCACCAACGGCAAGGCCGAACGCTTCATCCAGACCAGCATGCGCGAGTGGGCCTACGCCCGCGTCTACGACACTTCCGATCAGCGAGCCGCAGAACTGACAACGTGGCTGCACGTCTACAACTGGCACCGTCCGCATGCCAGCCTCGACTACAGGCCGCCAATCTCCAGAATCACGATCCCGGTGAACAACGTGGTGGCTTTACACACCTAGCCCGGCGCACTGTTCACGCTGCAGACGCCCACGAAAAAGCCCGCACGCGGCGGGCTTGATCGTGAAACGGTTTGGTCGGGGTAGCCGGATTCGAACCGACGACCACTTGTCCCCCAGACAAGTGCGCTACCAGGCTGCGCTATACCCCGGAAAGCTGTCCCGCCGAAGCGGGCTGGCGATTATAGCGGGATCGCATGCGCCATTGATAGCGCATCCCCACTCAGCGCCGCAGCAGCTGCAGCACTTCCTCCAGCTCCATCCGCACCTGGCGGACGATCTGGTGACTCAACGCCGACTCCTGCTTCGCCCCCTCGCCCTCCAGGCGCAGGCGGGCGCCGCCGATGGTATAGCCCTGCTCGTACAGCAGGCCGCGGATCTGCCGCACCATCAGCACGTCGTGGCGCTGGTAGTAGCGGCGGTTGCCACGCCGCTTGACCGGCTCCAGGCTCGGGAACTCGGTCTCCCAGTAGCGCAGCACGTGCGGCTTGACGTCGCACAGCTCGGCGACCTCGCCGATGGTGAAGTAGCGCTTGGCCGGGATCGGCGGGAGTTCGCGGTTGCTGCCGGGATCAAGCATGCGGCTCGGCTCCGGTGAATGCCTCGACCCGCTCCTTCAGTTTCTGCCCGGGGCGGAAGGTGACCACGGTACGCGCCGAAATCGGAATCTCCTCGCCGGTCTTCGGATTGCGGCCCGGGCGCTGGTTCTTGCGCCGCAGGTCGAAATTGCCGAAACCCGACAGCTTCACCTGCCGGCCATCCTGCAGCGCCTCGCGCAGTGCATCGAAGAACGCATCGACGAATTCCTTTGCCTCGCGCTTGTTCAGACCGACCTCGTCGAACAGGCGCTCGGACATTTCCGCCTTGGTCAAAGCCATCGTGTTCCCCTCGTCTCAGCCGCGGATGCGGGCACCGTGTTCGCTGGCCAGTGCAGCGATGACCTGATCGGTCACGGCGTCCGCGTCGCGATCCGTGAGAGTGCGCGCGTTGTCCTGCAAAATCAAGCCCATAGCCAGACTCTTGGACCCTGTTTCCACGCCCTGACCCTGGTAGCGATCGAACAGCACGAGGTCGCGCAGCACCGGGCCGGCTGCGGCGCGGATGCTGGTTTCCAGTGCCGCCCAGCTCACCTGCTCGGCGACCAGGAAGGCCAGGTCGCGGCGCACCGCGGGGAAGCGCGACAGTGCCTCGGCGCGCGGCAGCGCACGCTGCTGCAGCGGCTCCAGATCCAGCTCGAACGCGTACACGTCCTGATCCAGATCCAGCGCGCCCTGCAGGCGCGGATGCAGCTGGCCGATCCAGCCCACATGCCGCGCCGGGCCCGTACCGTCGACGCGGTACACGTCGGCGCTGCGGCCTGGATGGCCGAAGGGCTGGGTCGAGGCACGGAAGACGAGCTGTGCCCCCGATGCGGCGGCCAGCGATTCCAGGTCGCCCTTGATGTCGTGGAAATCGACGCGGCGCGTGGCCACGCCCCACTGCTCGGCGCCAGCCGCACCACAGGCGACGGCGGCGATGCGGCGCGTTTCCAGCGGCGCGTCGCCAGCCTGTGCCGGTGCGGCGAACACACGCCCCAACTCGAACAGACGCACGCGCCCGGCCTGGCGCGCGGCGTTGCGGCCCAGCGCATCGACCAGACCCGGCAGCAGGCGCGGACGCATCACCGCCAGTTCGGCGCTGAGCGGATTGGCCAGCGTGACCGTGTCGTCGGTGCACTGCCAGTGTTGCAGCAGCGCCTCCTCGACGAAGGCGAAGCTGATCGCCTCCTGATAGTGGCGCGCGACCAGCTGACGGCGCAGGTCGCCTTCTTCGACCCGGGTTTCGCTGGACGCGACGATGCGCGCGGCGCCACCGGGCACCGTGGTCGGGATCCGGTCGTAGCCGTGGATGCGCGCCAGTTCCTCGATCAGGTCTTCCTCGATCGCAACATCGAAGCGGCGCGTCGGCGCGGTCACGGTCCAGCCATCGCCGGAGGCGGCGACATCCATGCCCAGCGCACGCAGGATGCGCTCGACTTCGGCATCGTCGATGGCGATGCCGAGCACGCGCTGGATGCGCGCGCGACGCAGCACGATCGTCGCCGGTGCCGGCAGGTGCTCGGGCAGCACCGCCTCGGTCACCGGGCCGGGCGTGCCGCCGGCCAGCTGCAGCACCAGCGCGGTCGCATGCTCGATGGCCGTGCGCGGCAGCTGCGGATCGACGCCGCGCTCGAAACGATGGCCGGCATCGGTATGCAGGCCGAAACGACGGCCGCGGCCCATGATCGCAGCCGGGGCGAAATGCGCGGCCTCGAGGAACACGCTGCGGGTACCCTCGGTGACGCGGGTGTCCATGCCGCCCATCAGGCCGGCCAGTGCGACTACGCGGTCGGCATCGGTGATCGCCAGGAACGCGGGATCGAGCGCGACCTCGCGTCCGTCGAGCAGAGTCAGGCGTTCGCCATGGCGGGCGTGGCGCACGCCCACCGGGCCCTGCAGCAGGTCCAGATCGAAGGCGTGCATCGGCTGGCCCAGCTCCAGCATCACGTACTGGGTGATGTCGACCAGCAGCGAGACCGGGCGCACGCCGCTGCGGCGCAGGCGCTCGGCCATCCACACCGGGGTGATCGCGGCCGGATCCAGGCCTTCGATCACGCGACCGCAGTAGCGCGGCGCGTCGGCGCCGGCCTGCAGCTGCACCGCCAGCTCGCGGCTGGACGCGGCAGCGACCGGCGCGACCTCGAGCGGTGCGACGTCGCTGGCGCAGGCGGCGGCCACGTCGAAGGCGATGCCGCGCACGCTGAAGCAGTCGGCGCGGTTCGGGGTCAGCTTGATCTCGATGCTGGCGTCGGGCAGCTGCAGATAGTCGGCCAGCGGCGTGCCGGCCGGCGCGTCGGCCGGCAGTTCGAGCAGGCCGGAGGCATCCGCATCCAGACCCAGCTCCTTGGCCGAGCACAGCATGCCGTTGGATTCGACGCCACGCAGCTTGGCCGCCTTGATCGCGATGCCCCCCACATTGGCGCCGACCATCGCCAGCGGCGCGACCAGGCCGGCACGCGCGTTCGGCGCACCGCAGACGATCTGCAGCGGTGCGCCCTGCCCGGCATCGACCGAGCAGACCTGCAGGCGGTCGGCCTCCGGATGCTTCTCGGCGCTGAGGATGCGTGCGACCACCACGCCATCGAGGCCGGCGCCGAGCGCGGTGACCTCTTCGACCTCCAGGCCGATCGCGGTCAGGGTGGCGGCCAGTTCGTCGCGGCTCGCTTGGGTGGGCACGTGGCTGCGCAGCCAGTTTTCGGAGAACTTCATGGTGTGTGCGGATCCAGCTGGGCGGGCCATGGCCCGCCGTTGATGACCGGGATGCGGTGCGGCGGCGTCAGGCGAACTGGCGCAGGAAGCGCACGTCGTTCTCGAAGAAGGCGCGCAGATCGTTCACCCCGTAGCGCAGCATCGCGAAGCGCTCCACGCCCAGGCCGAAGGCGAAGCCGGTGTAGCGCTCCGGATCGATGCCGACCGCTTTGAGTACGTTCGGGTGGACCATGCCGCAGCCCAGCACCTCCAGCCAGCGCGTGCTGCCGTCGGGCTGCTGCCAGGCGATGTCGACCTCGGCGCCCGGCTCGACGAACGGGAAGTAGCTGGGACGGAAGCGCATCTCGAAATCGCGCTCGAAGAACGCGCGGACGAACTCGGCCAGCGTGCCCTTGAGGTCGGCGAACGTGGCGTGCTCGTCGACCAGCAGGCCTTCGACCTGGTGGAACATCGGCGAGTGGGTCTGGTCGCTGTCGGAGCGGTAGACCTTGCCGGCGGCGATCATGCGCAGCGGCGGCTGATGCTGCCCCATGTAACGGACCTGCACACCCGAGGTGTGCGTGCGCAGCAGGCGGCCGTCGCCGAAGTAGAAGGTGTCGTGCATCGCCCGCGCGGGATGATGCGGCGGGAAGTTCAACGCCTCGAAGTTGTGCCAGTCGTCTTCGATCTCCGGGCCGTCGGCAAGCTCGTAACCGAGGCGACCGAAGATCTCGGCGATGCGCTCCAGCGTGCGCGAAACCGGATGCAGGCCGCCGCGACGGGCGTCGCGGCCCGGCAGGGTCACATCGATGCCTTCGCCGGCCAGGCGCAGGTCCAGCGCCGCGGCGTCGAGCACGTCCTTGCGCGCGGCCAGGGCCTGGGACACGGCGTCGCGGACCTGGTTGATGGCCTCGCCGGCCTGCTTGCGCTGCTCGGGCGGCAGCGCGCCCAGCTGCTTGAGCTGGCCGGTGACGCTGCCCTGCTTGCCCAGCAGGGCCACGCGCAGGGCCTCCAGCACGTCGGGGCTTGCCGCGGCGGCGATGTCGTCCAGCGCCTGGCGCTTCAGCGATTCGATTTCGCTCATCGGGATACGGACCTGATGGTTCGGTGCGGCCGCAGCGCCGTGATGACCCTGCGGCGGGAATGTCGTGTGACGCAAAAAAAGAATGGGGAAGGACTTGCGCCCTTCCCCATGCATGTCAGCGCTGTTTCCTCCGCATGCCCGCGCAGCGATGCGCGGGACGATGCAGGGGACCCGCACTTATGCCGCCAGAGCGCCCTTCGCCTTTTCCGTCAGTGCGGTAAAGCCGGCCGCGTCATGCACGGCGATGTCCGCCAGCACCTTGCGATCCAGGGTGATGCCGGCCTTCAGCAGGCCGTTCATGAAACGGCTGTAGCTCAGGCCGTTGCTGCGGGCAGCCGCGTTGATGCGGGTGATCCACAGCGAGCGGAAATTGCGCTTCTTCTGCTTGCGGCCGATGTAGGCGTACTGCTGCGCCTTGATGACCGCCTGCTTGGCGACGCGGAAGACCTTGCGACGGGCGTTGTAGTAGCCCTTGGCGAGGTTCAGGATTTTCTTGTGGCGGCGGCGCGCCTGCACACCACGCTTGACTCGTGCCATGGTTCAGTTCCTCAGAGGTAAGGCAGCATGCGGTCCAGACGGCCAGCGTCCTCGGCACGGACGTGGTTCGTCTGCCGCAGGTTGCGCTTCCGCTTGGTCGCCTTCTTGGTGAGGATGTGGCTACGGTTGGCGTGGCCAGCCTTGTACTTGCCGGACGCGGTCTTGCGGAAGCGCTTGGCCGCCGCCCGGTTGGTCTTGATCTTGGGCATTGCAAATGTCCTTGATGGTCTATGTCACTGGCACGGGCGGCAGCTGCGCTGCGCTTTCCATCCTTGCCCTTACCTGCTGTAAGCCCTTGACCGGAAACGCATCTCGGGCGGGTCCTGCGACTGCGGACAGTCGTTCCGGCGAACCGGAGCCGGCCATTATGCCGATCCCGAGTTTACCTTGCAAATCAGCCGGTTCCCTGGCGCGAAACCGGCCCCCGGAAAGCGGCAGGGGCGCCGCGGCGCCCCTGCATGTCCGGCCCGGGGCCGGCACCATGGCGGCCCGGAGGCCGCCGCGGTCACTTCTTCTTCGGCGCGATCATCATCACCATCTGCCGGCCTTCCAGACGCGGCCGCGATTCGATGACGATGTCCTCGCCCAGGTCGCCCTCGATCCGCGCCGCCATCTGGCGGCCGAGTTCCTGGTGGCTCATCTCGCGGCCACGGAAACGGATGTTGACCTTGACCTTGTCGCCCTCTTCCAGGAAGCGGCGCATGTTGCGCAACTTGATCTGGTAGTCGCCCTCGTCCGTGACCGGACGGAACTTGAGCTCCTTGATCTCGACCTGCTTGGTCTTCTTCTTGGCCTCGTTGGCCTTTTTCTGCGCTTCGAACTTGAACTTGCCGAAGTCCATGATCTTGCAGACCGGCGGATCCGCGTTCGGCTGGATCTCGACGAGGTCGAGCTCCTCGTCCTCGGCCATGCGCAACGCCTCGTCGCGCGACAGGACGCCGATCATCTCGCCATCGGAACCGATCACGCGCACACGCGGCACGCGGATCTCATTGTTCTTGCGATTCTGTTTTTCGGGGGTGCTGATGTTGCAGTCTCCAAAGAGGGGTCTGACGGCGCCGGTCGGTGCGCCGGGTCACGCCGCCTGGTGCGAACGCAGCAGATCGCCGAAGGCGGAGATGGACATTGTGCCCAAATCTTCCCCCGAACGCGTGCGGACCGCCACGGCGCCGTTTTCCTTCTCGCGGTCTCCGACCACCAGCAGGTACGGCACCCGCTGCAGCGTATGCTCGCGGATCTTAAAGCCGATCTTCTCGTTTCGCAAATCGGCCTCGATCCGGAAGCCTTGATTCGCAAGGAGTTTACGGGCCTCGGCCACGGCATCGGCCTGGGCGTCGGTGATGTTCATCACCACGGCCTGGACCGGGGCCAGCCAGGCCGGGAACTGGCCGGCATGGTGCTCGATCAGGATGCCGATGAAGCGCTCCATCGAGCCGACGATGGCGCGGTGCAGCATGACCGGGTGCTTCTTCTGGCTGTTCTCGTCGACATACTCGGCACCCAGGCGGCCGGGCATCATGAAGTCGACCTGCATCGTGCCCAGCTGCCAGGTGCGGCCGATCGCATCCTTCAGGTGGTACTCGATCTTGGGGCCGTAGAAGGCGCCCTCGCCCGGCAGTTCCTGCCACTCGACGCCCGAGGCGCGCAGCGCCGAACGCAGCGCGTCCTCGGCCTTGTCCCAGGTGGCGTCGTCGCCCAGACGCGAGTCGGGGCGCAGGGCGATCTTGATCTGGATCTCCTCGAAGCCGAAGTCGGTATAGACCTTCAGCGCCTGCTCGTGGAACGCGCGCACTTCGTCCTCGATCTGGCTTTCCGTGCAGAACACGTGGCCGTCGTCCTGGGTGAAGCCGCGCACGCGCAGGATGCCGTGCAGCGCGCCCGAAGGCTCGTTGCGGTGGCAGCTGCCGAACTCGCCGTAGCGGATCGGCAGGTCGCGGTAGCTGTGCAGGCCCTGGTTGAAGATCTGCACGTGGCCCGGGCAGTTCATCGGCTTGACCGCGTAGGTGCGCTTCTCCGACTCGGTGAAGAACATGTTGTCCTTGTAGTTGTCCCAGTGGCCGGACTTCTGCCACAGCGACACGTCCAGGATCTGCGGGCAGCGCACCTCGCCGTAGCCGGTCTGGCGGTACACGCGGCGCATGTACTGCTCGACCACCTGCCACACCGACCAGCCCTTCGGGTGCCAGAACACCAGGCCCGGGGCCTCCTCCTGCAGGTGGAACAGGTTCTGCTGCTTGCCGATGCGGCGGTGGTCGCGCTTCTCGGCCTCCTCGATCCGCTGGATGTAGGCATCCAGCTGCTTCTTGTCGGCCCAGGCGGTGCCGTAGACGCGCTGCAGCTGCTCGTTCTTGGCATCGCCACGCCAGTAGGCGCCGGAGATGCGGGTCAGCTTGAAGGCCTTGAGGAAGCGGGTGTTCGGCACGTGCGGACCCCGGCACATGTCCACGTATTCCTGGTGGTAGTACATGCCCATGGCAGTGACATCCGCGGGCATGTCCTCGATCAGGCGCAGCTTGTAGTCCTCGCCACGGGCCTTGAAGATCTCGACCACCTCGGCGCGCGGCGTCATCTTCTTGATCACGTCGTAATCGGTGGCGATCAGCTCCGCCATGCGCGCCTGGATGGCGGCCATGTCGTCCGGGGTGAACGGGCGCTCGGAGTAGATGTCGTAATAGAAGCCCTCGGCGATGACCGGGCCGATCACCATCTTCACGTCCGGGTAGAGCTGCTTGACCGCATGGCCGACCAGGTGGGCGCAGGAGTGGCGGATGATCTCCACGCCCTCCTCGTCCTTGGCGGTGATGATGCGCAGGCTGGCGTCATGGTCGATGACGTCGCTGGCATCGACCAGCACGCCGTCGACGGCACCGGCGATGGTGGCCTTGGCCAGGCCGGCACCGATCGACTGGGCGACCTGCATGACGGAAACGGGGGCATCGAATTCGCGGCGGCTGCCGTCGGGAAGCGTGATCGTGATCATCTGGATGGCGTTCTGAGGGGCCGGCGGCGGTGCCGCGGGCAGGAAACGGGAAGGAATGGGAACCAGAACCGGGCGACCAAAAAAAAGCGCCACCAGGCGCCGTCGTTCCGGGTCCGGGGTGGCGGGTCAGCGTTGGGCGGTGGTAGTGCTCATGTCGCACGCTCGGCCGGCGTTGCCGCGGGCCACCCTGTCCGTTCTGGTTCGCGCGCCGGCCCAGTGCCGACGGCATCGCGGCCGATTCTAGCGCAAGCCCCGCGCGGCGCCCACCGGCAGGCCGGACGGCCATGGCATGATGCCGGCGTCGGCAACACGCCATCCGCCCGCCAGGGCCACCGGAATGACCAAGGGCAAGGCCACATCGCTGGACATCGCCCACCTGGCCGGAGTCTCGCAGCCGACCGTGTCGCGCGCGCTGCGCGGCAGCCCGTCGGTCAATCCCGAGACCCGCCGACGGATCCTGGCGATCGCCGACGAGCTCAACTACAAGGTCGACAAGAACGCGTCCAGCCTGCGCTGCCGCCAGTCCGGCACGCTGGCGCTGCTGTTCTTCGAGGATCCGACCCCGGACGACTCGCTGATCAACCCGTTCTTCCTGTCGATGCTCGGCTCGATCACCCGCGCCTGCGCGCTGCGCGGCTACGACCTGCTGGTGTCGTTCCAGCAGCTGTCCAACGACTGGCACGCCGACTACGAGGACGCACACAAGGCCGACGGCATCATCCTGCTCGGCTACGGCGACTACCTGGAAGCCGAATCCAAGCTGCAGCAGCTGGTCGCCCAGGGCACGCACTTCATCCGCTGGGGCGCCGCCCTGCCCGGCCAGCCCGGCGTCTCGATCGGCTGCGACAACTACCAGGGCGGGCGCGACATCAGCGCGCACCTGCTGGCACAGGGCCGGACCCGGATCGCCTTCCTCGGCCACGCCTCGAACCATTACCCCGAATTCCTCGAACGCTACCGCGGCCATGCCGCGGCGCTGGCCGCGGCCAGCATCGGCGCCGACCCGGCGCTGCAGTTCGACGCGATCACCACCGAGCAGTCCGGCCACGAGGCCGCCAGCGCGCTGCTGGCCTCGGGCCAGGCGTTCGACGCGGTGTTCGCGGCCAGCGACCTGATCGCGCTGGGTGCGCTGAAGGCACTGCGCGAGCACGGCCTGCGCGTGCCCGAGGATGTCGCGGTCGCTGGTTTCGACGACATCGCGATGGCCAGTTTCGTCGACCCGCCGCTGTCGACCGTGCAGCAGGACACCAAGCAGGCCGGGCAGGTACTGGTCGACAGCCTGATCCGGCTGATCCAGGGCGAGCCGGTCGACAGCCAGGCGCTGCCGGCAAAACTGGTGCTGCGCGCCTCGACCGGGGCCTGAGACGGGGCCCGGCAACAGCGCACGACCAACGTTCCGTCCGGAGCCTTCGTTTCGCCTCATCTCTTTCGCCGCTGCCGGTGCACGCGGCACAGCGGTGACAGCGGGGTTTCGAGACATGCTGCAGGGCGCTGAGACAGGCCTGCACTGTGGGCGAGTCTCGCCGCCATCCCGTCCGACCTTTCGGGCGGCGGCAGATCGCCTGTTCTTCGCGCCCTGCCCTCACGCCCGGGCCCCTGGGCGCGTGCCTCCCACCGTAGCGATCCGGGAGAGGAAGCCGGAGCTGCGACGTCCGGATCGATGCCGCACGCGTCGGCGCGACATCCGGCGTCTGTGCCGGAAGCGCTACGGACTCAATGCACCGGCGTGCGCGACATCCCGGCAGCCAGCTTCGCGCGCAACGCGGCATCGGTCAGCGGCTGGTCGAAGAACAGCACCCGCACGCCGTGCGCCGGCACCTCGATCCGCAGGCGTCGGCCGATGTCGATCCGCTCGCCGCTGAAGCCGTCGCGCCAGCCGCCAGGCTGCAGGTCGCGCGACAGGCGGATCGTTGAGGCGCGATCGCCCTTGTTGAGCAGCACCAGCGCGGTCTGCGTGGTGTCGTCGCCCTGGTAGACGCGGTAGAACGCGGCCTGGTCGCCGGACAGCCGCAGATTCAGTTGCAGGCCACGCTGCAGTGCCGGCGATTCGCGGCGCAGCGTGGCGATGCGCCTGAGTGCCGCATGGATGGGGCTGCTGCCCGCCGTGTCGATCCGCTGCTGGCCGAAGTAGGCGCGGTTGCCGCCATGCTCGGCCTGACCACGCATGAAGCCGACCTCGGAGCCGTAATAGACCACCGGAATGCCACGCGCGGTGAACAGCCAGTTGTGCGCGTCGATGAAGCCGGCATCGCTGGCCGCCAGCCGCGGCATGTCGTGGTTGTCGTAGAACGTGGCCAGGTCGTACGGGTTGGCGTACGGACCATCGACCAGATGCAGCGCGGGCGCCAGCCGCTCGAAGCCCTTGCCGGCGTGGCCGAAGACCTCGTCCATGGCCTGCTTCATCGGGAAGTCCAGCACGCTGATCGCACCGTTTTCCGGCAGCGTGAACGCGGCGATGTTGGCCGCCTCGTAGTCGAAGGCCTCGCCGAACATGAACATGCCCGGACGCTCGGCGCGGATCCGGTCGGCGAAGCGCTTCCAGAAGTCCAGCGGCTGGTGCCGGATCGTGTCGATCCGCAGCGCATCCACGCCCTGCCCGATCCACTGCAGGTAGGCGCCGACCAGGTAGTCCATCACCGCCGGGTTGTCGGCATCGAAATCGCCGAGCTGGGCCAGGTCGGGTTTTGCGTTGTAGAACGCGTGCAGCGGGTTGCCGGCCGGATCGAGCCGCTCCGGCGGCAGGTTCTGGTGATCGGCGACGAGCCGCCCTTCCGCGTCGAACACCTGGCCGAACTGCGGCTGCGCCTGCGGCATCGTGTAGGCCGGCGAACCGTGGTTGGCGACGATGTCCAGCACCGTCTTCAGGCCCTGCGCGCGCAGGCCGCCGGTCAGCCCGGCGAAATCGAGGCCGGCGCTGGGCAGGTGTTCGTCGAGCCTGTAGAAGTTCACGCCCCAGTAGCCGTGGTAGCCGGTCTTGCCGCGGTCGGTCAGGAAGCCGTCGCAGGTGATGACATCGCCGCCGGTGAAGGCCTGGTCGGGGTTGTCGATGATCGGCGTCAGCCACACCGCGGTGAAGCCCAGGTCGCGGATGTAGGCGGCGTTGTCGAGCAGGCCGCGGAAATCGCCGCCCAGATAACCGACATTGCCGACCTCGCCGTCGCAGGGTGCCAGCGGCCGGTCGAAGGTACGCAGCGCGTCGCTGCCACCCTGGTCGCGATGGTCGTTCGACTGGTCGCCGTTGACGAAGCGGTCGGTGACGACGAAGTACACCGCCTCGCTGGCGAAGGGCTCGAGCGTGCCGTGGAAGCGTTCCGTGGCTGCCGCGGTGCCGGTGATGGCCAGCAGTGCCGCGGCGAGCGTGGTCCGGATCATCATGCGCGCACCTCCGTCGTCTCGCGCGGCACCAGCAGGACGCAGACACCCGCCAGCAGCAGGCTGCCGCCGCCGATCGCCAGCGCCCACAGCGGCTGGTTGCCGAACGCGGCGCGCAGCAGGAAGCCCAGCAGGCTGGCCGCGACCAGCTGCGGGATCACGATGAAGAAGTTGAAGATGCCCATGTAGATGCCCATCTTCGCCGCCGGCAGGCTGCCGGACAGCATCGCGTAGGGCAGCGACAGGATCGAGGCCCAGGCGAATCCGACGCCGAGCATCGACAGCAGCAGCCACTGCGGGTCGCGCACCAGCAGGAACGACAGCAGGCCGGCCGCCCCCAGCCACAGGTTCAGCGTATGGCTCAGGCGCAGGCCCAGCGCCCGCACCATCCACGGAATCACCACGGCCGCCAGCGCCGCGAAGCCGTTGTAGACGGCGAACAGCACGCCGACCCAGTTGGCGCCGTCGTTGTAGGCGGCCGAAGTGGGGTCGCTGCTGCCGAAGTGCACGCCGGCCACCGCGGCGGTGGTGTAGATCCACATCGCGAACAGCGCGAACCACGAGAAGAACTGGACGACGGCCAGCCGCCGCATCGTGCCCGGCATCGCGCGCACGTCGGCGACGATGGTCGGCAGCATGCCCGCCGGCGGCAGCACGCGGGCGACCAGCAGCAGCGCACCGTAGGCGGCCAGCATGCCGGCCAGCACGTACAGCATGCGGTCCCAGCCACGCCAGGCGATCAGCACGGCGCAGCCCACACCCAGCAGCAGCCAGAGCAGCGCGGCCGGCACCGGCGCGCGCGCATCGCCGGCCGGCAATGCGGCCACCGGCTGCGCATCCTCGAAGCGCGCGAGCACGTCGGGCGGGTACTCGCGCGTGCGCAGCACGGTCCAGCCGATCGCGGTGAACAGCACCACGCCGCCCAGATAGAACGCGTAGCGCACGGTATCCGGCACTTCGCCCGGGCCGGCGGTGTTGGCGACGCCGGCCCGGGCCAGCAGCCACGGCAGCATGCTGGCGACGATCGCGCCGACGCCGATGAAGAAGCTCTGCATCGCGTAGCCGCTGGCGCGCTGCTCGCGCGGCAGCTGGTCGCCGACGAACGCACGGAACGGCTCCATCGACACGTTGATCGACGCGTCCAGGATCCACAGCGTGCCGGCGGCGATCCACAGCGCAGACGAATTCGGCATCACGAACAGCGCCAGCGTGGCCATCACCGCGCCGGCGAGGAAGTACGGGCGGCGACGGCCCAGGCCGGTCCAGGTGCGGTCGGAGAGATAGCCGATCACCGGCTGCACCAGCAGGCCGGTCAGCGGCGCGGCGATCCACAGGCCGGGGACCTGGTCCATGTCGGCGCCCAGGGTCTGGAAGATGCGGCTGACGTTGGCGTTCTGCAGGGCGAAGCCGAACTGGATGCCCAGAAAGCCGAAGCACATGTTCCAGATCTGCCAGAACGACAGATGCGGTTTACGGTCCATCAAGCGGTTCCCCCCTCCGGGAATCACGGATGCGATGTGAGCGCCGGTGCGAAAGCGGGGCGCGGCCTCATGGTAGAGGCGCGGCACCGGATCGGCACGGCGCTGCATACGTATTCATGCCCACCGCGCGGCCGGCGCTGGCATCGTGCAGCGTCGGCGTCGGTTGATGCGGCGCCGTCGTACCACACCGCGATTCCTGGGAGGGATGATGCGACATGCAACGCGTGACGGCCGTGGCCGTCGCCGTGGAATCGCCGCGCCACTGCTGGCGCTGGCCCTGTGTTCGCAGGCACCGCAGGCCATGGCCGCGCATGTGCCCGCACCGACACTGGCCGACTGCGATGCCGGCCCGGCACGCGTGCTCGCTGCCGACTTGGCAGCACCGATCGAAGCACGCGGCCTGTGGCTGGACCGGCGCACGCTGCGCTGGCCCGGCATGCGGGCCGGTGAACGCTACCGGCTGTACCACGCCGCACGCGGCGGCATCCACGCCGAGGTCGGGACCCGCGTCCGCGGTGCCGACGGGGTGCATCCGCTGCTGCCTGCTTCCGATGCCGGGATCGCCGCGGATGTGCTGCGTCGGCTCGCGCACGCCGGAGACGGCGCCGTGTTGCGCGTCGACCTCGACGATGCCGCCCTGCGTGAGCTGCACACGCAGGCGCTGGTCCTGGTGCATGAAGACGCCGACGGCCGCGTACGCGATGCCACCGCATTGCAGCCGGCGGCCGCGCTGGACGATCTGTACGCCGCGGCCGTCGATGCGCCGTCGCCCGGCGCCCTGCCCCGCGCCGATGGCACCACCTTCAGTGTCTGGGCCCCGACCGCGCAGGCGGTGTCGGTGTGCCTGCATGCGGACGACAGCGCGCCGGCCAGCCGCATCGCGCCGCTGCATTTCGATCCAGCGACCGGCATCTGGTCGCTGCACGTGTCCGACGACCTGCGCGGCCACTCCTACACCTGGCTGGTCGACGTGCATGCGCGCGGCACCGGTCTGGTCCGCAACCGGGTGACCGATCCGTACGCGGTCAGCCTGGGCACGGATTCGCGGCGCAGCTACATCGCCGACCTGGACGACCCGGCGCTTTCCCCGTCCGGCTGGCAGGACGCGGCGCGGCCGGCACCGCTGCGCACCCAGGCCGACATGCGCATCTACGAGCTGCACGTGCGCGACTTCTCGATCGGCGATGCCACGGTGCCCGCAGCGCATCGCGGCCGCTACCTGGCCTTCGCCGAGCAGCGCAGCGACGGCATCGCCCATCTGCGGGCGCTGGCCGATGCCGGCCTGACCGACCTGCACCTGCTGCCGGTCTACGATTTCGCCAGCGTGCCCGAGGCCGGCTGCGCCGTGCCGGACGTTCCCGATGCGCCTGCCGACAGCCCCGCTCAACAGACTGCGGTGATGGCGGTCGCCAGCGGCGACTGCTTCAACTGGGGCTACGACCCGTACCACTTCAACGCGCCGGAAGGCAGCTACGCCAGCGACCCGGCCGACGGCGCATCGCGGATCCGCGAGTTCCGCGCGATGGTGATGGCGCTGCATGCGCTGGGCCTGCGCGTGGGCATGGACGTGGTCTACAACCACACTTTCGTCTCCGGCCAGGACCCGCGCTCGGTGCTGGACCGGATCGTGCCCGGCTACTACCACCGGCTCGACGCGGCCGGCCGGGTCGAACAGAGCACCTGCTGCGAGAACACCGCGACCGAGCACGCGATGATGGCGCGGCTGATGATCGATTCGGCCGAACTGTGGGTGCGCCACTACCGGATCGACTCGTTCCGCTTCGACCTGATGGGCCACCAGCCGCGCGCGGCGATGGAGGCGCTGCAGCGCCGGGTCGATGCGGCCGCCGGACGCCCGGTGCAGCTGATCGGCGAAGGCTGGAACTTCGGCGAGGTCGCCGACGGGGCGCGCTTCGTCCAGGCCTCGCAGCTGTCGCTGGCCGGCAGCGGGATCGGCAGCTTCAGCGACCGTGCGCGCGATGCGCTGCGCGGCGGCGGGCCCGGCGACAGCCCGGCCGAGAAAGCGTCGCGGCAGGGTTGGCTGAACGGGCTGGTGTATGCGCCGAACGCCGACGCCGATCCCGCGCTGGGCCGCGCGGCGTTGCTGGCTGCCGCCGACCTGGTCCGGGTCGGCCTGGCCGGCAGCCTGCGCGACTACGTGCTGACCAGCGCCGATGGTCGCGAACGCCCGCTGCACGCGATCGACTACAACGGCCAGCCGGCCGGCTATGCGGCCGCGCCGGGCGAGGCGGTGAACTACGTCGAGAACCACGACAACGAGACCCTGTACGACCTCAACGCCTGGAAGCTGCCGCTGGAGACCAGCAGCGAAGACCGCGCCCGCGTGCAGCTGCTGGGCATGGCCAGCACCGCCTTCAGCCAGGGCGTGGCCTACTTCCACGCCGGCATCGACACGCTGCGTTCGAAGTCGATGGACCGCAACAGCTACGACTCCGGCGACTGGTTCAACCGGATCGACTGGACCTACCGCGACGCATACTTCGGCACCGGCCTGCCGCCCGCCAGCGGCAATGAAGCCGCGTGGCCGTGGATCGCACCGCGGCTGGCCGATCCCGCGCTGCGGCCGACGCCCACCGACATCGCACTGGCCCGTGATGGCCTGCGCGACCTGCTGCGGATCCGCGCCAGCTCGAGCCTGTTCCGGCTCGACAGCGCCGACGAGGTGATCGCGCGCCTGCATTTCCCGAACACCGGCCCCGATCAGAACCCGCTGGTGATCGCCGGACATCTCGACGGACGCGGCCATCCCGGCGCCGGCTTCCGCGAAGTGCTGTACCTGCTCAATGCATCGCCGCAACCGCAGCGCCTGGACCTTCCCGGCGAGCGCGGCAAGCGCTACGTGCTGCACCCGGTGCATCTGGCGCCTGAAGCGGCCGACACGCGTCCACGCGAGCAGGCGCGTTACGACGCCCGCCGCGGCCGCTTCGACGTGCCGCCACGCACCGCCCTCGTCTACGTCCTGGAGTGACCGCCACCATGCGCGCATCCGCGTTTTCCGCCCTCCACCGCTGGCGCCTGGCCCCGGTCGTCCTGTGCGTGTCCCTCCTGGGCAGCGTCAGCCTGACCGCCCGCGCCGACACCGTGGCCAGCGTCGACTCGCCCGGCAACGTGCTCCGGGTCAGTCTTGAATCGCAGCACGAGGGGCGGCTGTCCTATCGCGTCGATCGTGGCGACACGCCTGTGCTGTCCAGCTCCCGGCTCGGCTTCCTGCTCGGCGACGGGCGGCTGGAACGCAATCTCGAGGTGGTTGCGCAGTCCACCCGCAGCGTCGACGAGACCTGGGAGCAGCCCTGGGGCGAGCGCCGGGTCAGCCGCAACCGCTACACCGAGCTGAGGGCCGAGGTCCGCGAGACCGCACAGGCTGGGCGCCGCTTCGACCTGGTGTTCCGGGTCTACGACGACGGCATCGGCTTCCGCTACGAGTTCCCGAAGCAGCCGGGGCAGGAGCAGGTCCGCATCCGCGCCGAGCTGACCGAGTTCGCGCCGTCCACGCCGGCCACCGCCTGGTGGGTGCCGGCGTTCGAATGGAACCGCGAGGAATACCTGTACCACCGTACTCCGCTGAAGGAAGTCGGCACCGCGCAGACGCCGATCACGCTGCGTACCGATGCCGGACTGCACCTGTCGATCCACGAGGCCGCGCTGGTTGACTACGCCGGCATGAACCTGGCCCGCGGCGATGGCGACGTGCTGCGCGCGGCGCTGACGCCCGGCAGTGGCGACGCCGCGGTGGTCCGCAGCCCCCCGTTCACCACGCCCTGGCGCACCGTCCAGGTCGGCGAGCGCGCCGGCGACCTGGTCGAGTCCGACCTGATCCTCAACCTCAATGAGCCCAACGCGCTCGGCGACGTCAGCTGGTTCACCCCGGCCAAGTACGTCGGCGTGTGGTGGTCGCTGCACCTGGAAACCGAGACCTGGGCGACCGGCCCGAAGCACGGCGCCACCACGGCCAATACCCGTCGCTACATCGACTTCGCCGCCGACAACGGCTTCCGCGGTGTGCTGGTGGAGGGCTGGAACCCGGGCTGGGACGGCAATTGGTTCGCCAACGGCTGGGACTTCGACTTCACCCGCGCCACCGCGGATTTCGACCTGCCCGGCCTGGCCCGCTACGCCGCCGGCAAGGGCGTGCATCTGGTCGGTCATCACGAGACGGCCTGCGCGGTCAGCCACTACGAGCGCCAGCTGCCGGCCGCGCTGGACCTGTATGCGCGCAACGGCGTGGACGTGATCAAGACCGGCTACGTCTGCGATGCCGGCGACATCCAGCGCCAGGACCGCCGCGACGGGCCGGTGCTGCGCGAATGGCATGAAGGCCAGTGGATGAGCAACCACCACCTGCGCGTGGTGCAGGAGGCCGCCAAACGGCGGATCGCGGTCAACGCGCACGAACCGGTCAAGGACACCGGCCTGCGCCGCACGTATCCGAACTGGGTCTCGCGCGAGGGCGCGCGCGGCATGGAGTACAACGCCTGGGGCCAGCCGCCGAATCCACCCGACCACGAGGCGACGCTGGTGTTCACCCGGATGCTGTCCGGGCCGATGGACTTCACCCCGGGCATCGTCAGCCTGAAGGGCCGCAACGGCCAGCCGCTGCAGAGCACGCTGGCCAAGCAGCTGGCGCTGTACGTGGTGCTGTACAGCCCGATCCAGATGGTCGCCGACCTGCCCGAGCACTACGCCGCCCAGCCCGAGGCCTTCCAGTTCATCCGCGATGTCGCGGTGGACTGGGAGGAAAGCCGCATGCTGGCCGGCGAGGTCGGCGATTACGCGGTGATCGCGCGCAGGGCGCGGGGCGGCGACGAATGGTTCATCGGCGCGGTCGGCGACGAGCAGGCGCGGACGGTGCGGGCGTCGCTGTCCTTCCTCGACCCGGGCCGGCGCTACCGCGCCGAGATCCATCGCGATGGCGATGGCGCGCACTGGCGTGATGCGCCGTTCGCCTTCGCACGCGAAACCCGGGAGGTCGGCGCCGCCGACACGCTGGACCTGTGGCTCGCCGCCGGTGGCGGCCAGGCGATCCGCCTCGTTCCCCTGTGACCGCGACGCTGCCGATGCGGTGTTGCGGCCGCATCGGCAGCGTCGTGCCGTGCCGTCGCGGATGCCGTGCAACCGTTTCCGCGCAGGAAGCACGCACCGGAAACCACTTGAAAACGCCATGAATACGTATGCATCCATCTTCCGGCATGCATGCGGAGCACTACCATGGACACGCGCCCACAACGCCTGCCCGCTGCCGCGGAACCACACCGCGACCCGGCACGTCGGCTGCCACCACACATCGAACGAACAACATTTCCTGGGAGGGAACAATGTTGAACCACAAGCGCAATCTGCTGAGCGCGGCGCTGGCGTCCGCCATCGTGCTGACCGCCGCCAGCGCCCATGCACAGACGGCCGGCACCGCGCAGGATCCGGCGACGCAGGGCGACGCGGTCGACCTCGACACCGTCCAGGTCACCGGCATCCGTCGCGGCATCGAGGACGCGATCTCGGTCAAGCGTGATTCCAGCTCGATCGTCGAGGCGATCTCGGCCGAAGACATCGGCAAGCTGCCCGACGTGAGCATCGGCGAGTCGATCGCCCGCCTGCCCGGCCTGTCGGCGCAGCGCGTGGCCGGCCGCGCCCAGGTGATCAGCGTGCGCGGCCTGTCGCCGGACTTCGCGACCACCCTGCTCAACGGCCGTGAGATGGTCAGCACCGGCGACAACCGCAGCGTGGAGTTCGACCAGTATCCGTCCGAGCTGGTCAGCGGCGTCACCGTGTACAAGACGCCCGACGCACGCCTGATCGGCCAGGGCCTGTCGGGTACGCTGGACATGCAGACCGTCCGTCCGCTCAACTTCGACGACACGGTGGTGACCTTGAGCGGTCGCTACCAGCACAACTCGCTGGGCAAGGCCGCCGACACCAGCGGCTACGGCCATCGGCTCAGCGCCAGCTACATCGGCCAGTCCGAGGACCGCCGCTTCGGCTTCTCGATCGGTTACTCGCATTCGGACACGCCGATCCACGAGAACCAGGTCGGGCTGTACGAGCCGTGGAAGACCGACGCGCGCCCCGGCCTGCCGACCGGCGCCTGGGCCACCGACGGCATGAAGGCGCTGCGCCGCACCGGCTACACCAAGCGCGACGGCGTGATGGCCACGCTGCAGTTCCGCCCGTCCAACGCCTGGACCAGCACGCTGGACCTGTTCCACTCCGAAGCCGAGCAGCAGGACACGGCCAACCAGTGGGAGGTCAACACCCAGTACAACGGCTCGTTCCCCTGCAATCCCGAATGCGTCTACAGCAACGTGCAGCTCAGCGACAACGGCAGCTTCGCCGGCGGCACGCTGACCGGCGTCTATCCGCTGGTCCGCGGCATGTACAACCGCCGCGAGGACAGGATCGACGCGTTCGGCTGGAGCAACGAGTTCGACGTCGGCCAGGCACGGGTGTTCACCGATGTCAGCTGGTCGCGTGCCAAACGCGACGAAGTGAGCCTGGAGAACAACGCCCAGCGGCTGCCCAATCCCTCGCTGGACACGATCGGGCTGAGCATCCGCGACAACGGCTTCTCGCAGATGGTGCCGGGACTGGACTACTCCGATGCGTCCAACCTCTACCTGACCAACACCATCTATGGTTCCGGATACGGCAAGACCCCCAGCGTGGAGGACGAACTCAAGGGCGTCCGCCTGGGCGTGTCGCTGCCCGCTCCGGAGGCCATCGGCTGGCTGGCCGACATCGACCTGGGCCTGAACTACGCCGACCGCCAGAAGAGCAAGCGCCAGCCGGAAGGCAACATCAACCTCGGCGCGCAGGGCGACACCGCGATCGGGTCGGACCTCCAGTACGGCCTGGTCGACCTGGGCTTCGCCGGCGTGGGCTACATCCCGGCGTGGAACGTGCCGGCGGCGGTCGCGCGTTACATGACCTTCGAGCCGGTCGAGGACCTGTCCTACCTGATCCCGAAGGCATGGACCGTCAGCGAGGAGATCACCACCGCCTACGCGCGCGCCAACATCGATGCCGAGTGGGGCGCGGCCCTGGTGACCGGCAACGTCGGCGTGCAGATCCAGCACGTGGACCAGTCCTCGGCGTCGCGCTACTGGGATGCCACCCGGCCCGAAGGCAGCAACGTGCAGCCGTTCGAAGCCGGCAAGACCTACACCGATGTGCTGCCGAGCATGAACCTGGCATTCCAGCTGCCCGGCGAACACACCATCCGCGTCGGCCTGGCCGAACAGGTCGCGCGGCCGCGCGTGGACCAGCTGCGCTCGTCGCTGGAATTCGGCGTCGATACCTCGACCGGCCGGCCCGGTGGCAGCGGCGGCAACCCGATGCTCGATCCGTGGCATGCCTATGCGTTCGACCTGTCGTGGGAAAAGTACTTCGGCAACCGCGCGTACATCGCCGCGGCGTTCTTCTACAAGGACCTGCGCACCTACATCTATACCCAGACCCGGGACGACTACGACTTTTCGGCCTTCGTCGCCGACTACGTGCCGCCGCCGGGCACCCAGCCCGCGCAGGACATCGGCAACTTCACCGCTCCGCAGAACGGCGAAGGCGGCACCCTGCGCGGCCTGGAGCTGACCGCCTCGCTGCCGCTGGACCTGTGGAGCGAGGCGCTGCGCGGGTTCGGCATCGTCGCCAGCGCCAGCTTCAACGACAGCAGCATCAAGATCCTCGACCCGGAGAGCGCCAACAGCGTCGGCAGCGACCCGATCGACCTGCCGGGCCTGTCCAGGCGCGTCTACAACCTGACCGCCTACTACGAGAACAACGGCTTCGAGGCCCGCATCAGCCAGCGCCGCCGCTCGGACTTCATCGGCGAGATCGGCAACTTCGACGGCGTGCGCGCACTGCGCTACGTGGTCGGCGAGAACATCACCGACGCGCAGCTCAGCTACAGCTTCGGCACCGACTCGGCGCTCAACGGCCTGACCCTGCTGCTGCAGGCCAGCAACCTGACCAACGAGGCCTACCGCACCTACGCCGGAAGTCGCGACCGCCCGCTCGAGCACCTGGAGTGGGGCCGCACCTACCTGCTGGGCGTGAACTACCGCTTCTGAGCGTGCCGTTCCACTCCGCCGGTTCCTCTCCCCCGGCGGGGTGGACGTGCGCGCCACCTCCATCGGCCCGGGCCGCATTCCATCAGCGGCCCCGGCTCCACGCAATGCAACCGGCCTGGCTCATGTCCGATTCCCCCTGGTGGCGCGGCGCCGTCATCTATCAGATCTATCCACGCAGCTTCCTGGACGCCAGCGGCGACGGTGTCGGCGACCTGCCGGGCATCATCGAGAAGCTCGACTACATCGCCAGCCTCGGGGTGGATGCGATCTGGATTTCGCCGTTCTTCAAGTCGCCGATGGCCGACTTCGGCTACGACATCGCCGACTACCGCGCGGTCGACCCGCTGTTCGGCACGCTGGAGGACTTCGACCGGCTGCTGGCCAGGGCGCACGCACTGGGCCTGAAGGTGATGATCGACCAGGTGCTCAGCCACACCTCCAGCGACCATGCCTGGTTCCGCGAAAGCCGGCAGAGCCGCGACAACCCGAAGGCCGACTGGTACGTCTGGGCCGACCCCGGCGAGGACGGCACGCCGCCGAACAACTGGATGGCCCTGTTCGGCGGTGTGGCCTGGCAATGGGAGCCGCGCCGCGAGCAGTACTACCTGCACAACTTCCTGTCCTCGCAGCCGGACCTGAACTTCCACAACCCGGCGGTGCGCCAGGAGATCCTGGACAGCGTCGAGTTCTGGCTGGCCCGCGGCGTCGACGGCCTGCGCCTGGACGCGATCAACTTCTGTTTCCACGACGCGCAGCTGCGCGACAACCCGCCCAAGCCGAAGGACAAACGCGTCGGCCGCGGTTTCAGCCCGGACAATCCCTACGCCTACCAGTACCACTGGTACAACAACACCCAGCCGGAGAACCTGGCGTTCCTGGCCGACCTGCGCGCCCTGCTCGACCGCTACCCGGGCACGGTGGCGCTGGGCGAGATCTCCTCGGAGGATTCGCTGGCCACCACCGCCGAGTACACCTCGGCCGGCCGCCTGCACATGGGTTACAGCTTCGAACTGCTGACCGAAGACAGCAGCGCGGCCTACATCCGCGGCACGGTCGAACGGCTGGAAGCGGCGATGACTGAAGGCTGGCCGTGCTGGGCGATCTCCAACCACGACGTGCCGCGCGCGATCAGCCGCTGGAGCGATGGCGCCGCCACGCCCGACCACGCCCGCCAGCTGGCGATGCTGGTCGGTGCGCTGCGCGGTTCGGTCTGCATCTACCAGGGCGAGGAACTCGGCTTGCCCGAGGCCGAGGTGCCGTTCGAAGCACTGCAGGACCCGTACGGCATCGCGTTCTGGCCGAACTTCAAGGGCCGCGACGGCTGCCGCACGCCGATGCCGTGGACCGACGCCGTCGATGCCGGTTTCAGCGCCGGTACGCCGTGGCTGCCGGTCGCCCACGCGCACCGCGCAGTTGCGGTCTCCCGCCAGGACGGTGAACAGGACTCCGTGCTGAACGCCTTCCGCCGTTTCATGCAGTGGCGACGCATGCAACCTGCGCTGGTTCGCGGTGACATCCGCTTCCTCGATGCGCCCGAGCCGGTCCTGGCCTTCGTCCGCGAGGCCGAAGGCCAGCGCCTGCTGGCCGCCTTCAACCTGTCGGCGACGGCGTCGCGGCTCGAACTGCCGGCCGGCGACTGGGCCACGCTCGACGCACACGGCGCGCCGGTGCCGCCACAGGACGGACGCCACGTCACCCTGCCCGCGCGCGGCGCGCTGTTCGCGCAGGCCCGCTGACGACTCACCCGAGTACCGCCTGTAGCGCCCGGACAGGCGGTACCGGGCGCGGCAACGGCCACCGCTCCGCTGTGCCTGCTGCCTTTGCCAGGTGCGGGAGCACGTGTCGCCGCCACGCTGTCCTCGCCTGATTCGGATCCGCGCATCGGACCGATGCACGCACCGCGGCTGTCGGCGTGCCTCCCATCAGTCAGGCCAGCGGCGCGGGGCCACGCCGCTGCCGACCCATCCGCACTGCGCCACGCCGGTGACCCACGACCACCACCAGCCGTGAATGCCGGCCGGACCGGTCCCGTCCGGTCGTGCGCTGGAGTAGCGACCGCCGCGTCGTCGAGGCCGATCTCCTCGCCCGGCCACGTCCAGCGCGGGGAGGTCGCGACGGGATCGATGGCCCCGGCGTCCGGAAGGACATGCCAGCGGATGATCGGGACATGACGTGCGCGACGCACCAGCAAGGTGCCATCGGCCGCCGGTCGTCGCGTCATCACGACCGCACGAGTCGGCCCGTCCCTGACCCGCATGTGGAGCGCGACCCACGTCCGCCGGCCGCGTGCACGCGGTCGCAGCGCTCCCATTCGGTCTCCGGTCCTTCGCAGCCGTTTCACTGCCCAGCCCTCAGCGTCTGCGGCGAACCCGAGGACCTCCCATGGCACCGATCGCAGCCGCCCCCGTGCCCGCCCTCGTCGCGCTCCCCCACCGGCGCACCGTGGTGACCCTGCACGATCCCCACCAGCCGCGTGCACCGCACGAACTGGATACCGTGGCCTCGCTCGCACGCAGCCTTGCCGACCTGCACGGCTGGCGCTACGGCGGCGCGTTCGACCCGGCGGTGCGGTATCGCGACCCGCCCTACTTCATCCCGGCCGACACGCTGCTGGCCGAGGATGCGGCGCGCCTCGGGATCGCCGGCGAGGACGACCTGTTCGGCGGCGTCGTGCCGCACGCCTTCGTCGCCACCAAGGTGATCTCGCATGCCGTGCCAGGTCGTGCCGCACACGTGCCGCCCGGCTGGGACGACGGCCTCTCCGCCGCGCTGGACGATGCCGTGCTGCCGGGTCAGACCGCCTTCGACCGCCACACGCTCGAGGCCGCGGCCCTGGACCTGCTGGCGCACGGGCCGGTGCGGATCAAGCAGGCCCACGCCCGCGGCGGACACGGCCAGGACGTGGTCGCCGACGCCGATGCGCTGCGCCGCGTCTGCGCCTCGCTCGATCCTGGCACGCTGCGCGAACACGGCGTGGTGGTCGAGATGAACCTGGACGCGGCGGTGACCTGCAGCATCGGCGAGATCCGCCTGCCCGGCGTACGCCTGGCCTACCTGGGCACCCAGCGCCAGGTCGTGGACCGTACCGGTTGCGAGGTCTATGGCGGTTCCAGCCTGCGGGTGATCCGTGGCGATTTCGCCGCGCTGGAGGCCCTGGCGCGCAGCGAGGACGAACATGCCGTGGTCCGCAATGCGGTGCGCTACGACGCAGCGGTACAGCAGGCGTTCCCCGGCTTCTTCGCCTCGCGCCGCAACTACGATGCGGTCTGCGGCATCGACGGAAGCGGGCGCCGTCGCTGCGGCATCCTCGAGCAGTCCTGGCGCCTGGGTGGCGCGTCACCGGCGGAGATCGCGGCGCTGGAAGTGCTGCTGCGTCTCCCCGGCACGCAGCAGGTGCATGCGGCCTGCCACGAGAGCCACGATGCCGCACACATTCCGCCGACGCACGCGACCGTACATTTCCACGACCCCGATGCGACAGAAGGCCCGGTCATGAAATACGCGACCGTGGACATTCCGGATGGACATAGCGCTTGAAGCGATCGACATCGCCGTCGACCAGGACATCGTCCGCGGCACCCTGCTTTCCCCCACCACCGCCCTGCCCGGCGTGCTGTTCGTGCACGGCTGGGGCGGCAGCCAGGAACACGATCTGGTCCGCGCCCGCCAGGCTGCCGGCATCGGCTGCGTCTGCCTGACCTTCGACCTGCGCGGACACGAGGACACCGCCTCGCAGTGGGAGACCGTCAGCCGCGGCCAGAACCTGGACGACCTGCTCGCCGCCTACGACTGGTTCGTGGCCCAGCCCAACGTCGACCCCGGCGCGATCGCCGTGGTCGGCATCAGCTATGGCGGCTATCTGGCCTGCCTGCTCGCCGAACGCCGGCCGGTGCGCTGGCTGGCACTGCGCTCGCCCGCCCTCTACAAGGATGTCGGCTGGGAACTGCCCAAGCGCCGCCTGCACGACGACCCGGACCTGCCGGCGTTCCGCAGGCGCCGGGTCGGGATCGACGAGAACCTGGCCCTGGCCGCGGGCAGCCGCTTCCGCGGCGACGTGCTGCTGGTCGAAGCCGAGCACGACGAGGTGGTGCCGCATCCGGTCACCGAGAACTACGCCGCGGCGTTCGCCAACGCGCATTCGCTGACCACGCGCAGGATCTCCGGCGCCGACCACGCGTTCTCGCAGAAACCGCAGCAGAAGGCCTATACCGAGCTGCTGGTCGGCTGGCTGACCGAGATGGTGCGCGGTGCGCGCGAGCAGCAGGCCAGCGACAAGGTGGCCGAGCGCAAGCGCATCCGCAAGGAGGCCGGCATCGTGCCGGATCCGGCGCGCCATGGCGCCCGCGAGCCGGGCGACGGGCGCAAATGAGCCGATTCCGGTCTCCCTGCACGGCATTTCCTGCACTTTTTCGCTGTTTTCCCCTTGGCGGGGCCGCGGACTTGCCCTACATTGCGCTTGCCGACGGGCGTCGGCGCAGACTCCACCCATTCCAACGTACCGCACAGGAAAGTTATGGCGAAGACCACCAAGAAGCCGGCCGCCAAGAAGGCCGCGCCGAAAGCGGCCAAGAAGGCCGCAGTGAAGAAGGCTGCCGCTCCGAAGAAGGCCGCCCCCGTCCTCAAGGAAGTGCTGGGCAAGTCCGCGCTGATCAAGCACCTGGCCGAAACCAGCGGCGTGGTTGCCAAGGACGTCAAGGCCGTGCTGGCCGCCGTCGAAGAAGCCGTGTCCGGCGCGATCAGCAAGAAGGGCGCTGGCAGCTTCACCATGCCGGGCCTGTTCAAGGTCACCTCGGTCAAGGTTCCGGCCAAGGCCAAGCGCAAGGGCATCAACCCGTTCACCAAGGAAGAGCAGTGGTTCGCGGCCAAGCCGGCTTCGGTCAAGGTCAAGGTCCGTCCGCTGAAGAAGCTGAAGGACGCCGCGGCCTGATCGGCCAGCGCGCAACCTGCGTTTCCCGACAGGGCGGCAGCGATGCCGCCCTGTTGCGTTTCCGGCCGGCACCGCTGCGCGCATGAGCGTGCAGATGCGTGGCCGCGGTCGCGCCCGGCGGATCGCCCGGCTGGTGCTCCGCCTGCTGGTGCTGTTCTGCCTGCTGCTCGTGCTGGCCTGGGCCTGGCGGCAGCCCTTCCTGCAGACGCCGCGCACGCTGTGGGATCTCGCGCGCACGCCCGCGCCGCCGACGCTCGCCGTTCCGGTTGACGGCGTCGCCGCCGGGCGGATCGCAGACACCTTCGGCGCACCGCGCGGTCGCGACCGGCGCCACGAAGGCGTCGACATCTTCGCGCCACGCGGTACCCCGGTCCGCAGCAGCACGCGTGGCGTGGTGGTGGCGGTGCGCGACGGCGGCCTGGGCGGACGACAGGTCTGGGTGATCGGCCCCGGGCGCGAGCGCCACTACTACGCGCACCTGGACGACTGGGCACCAGATCTGGCCGTGGGCGACGTCGTCGAACCCGGCACGCGCCTGGGCACCGTGGGCACGACCGGCAACGCGCGTGGCACGCCACCGCACCTGCACTACGGCATCTACGGGCAGAACGGTGCGTCCGATCCGCTGCCGCGCCTGCGTGCCGCACGCTGAATCGGCGCGCTGGCGCGATGGAACAGTTCGTCATGGCATGCCTACTCGTGGCGTCGCGACGGCGGCCCTATCGTTTGCGTCACTTCCGCGCCAGATGCTTCCCATGAAACGACGCCAGCAACGTTACCGGGTCACCGTGACCCCGGTCGAAACCGGCGGCCTGCCCTGCACCGGCCGCTGCAGCATCGAGTTCGAACAGACCTGCCAGGACGACTGGATGCGTTCGGTCGAGGGCAACCAGCGCCTGCGCGGCTTCTCCGGCGACGAACGCACCGCGCTGGTGATCGGGGCCCGGATCCTCGAAGGCCTGATGCAGGTTCCGCGCGAGGCACAGGACGACCTGCTGGCGGGCATGCGCGCGCCGATGGCGGCCCTGGTCGAGGAGCTGGAGCGGCGCGGCGGCTCCTGAGCCGGCACGCATCCCGTATGCTGCGCGCCATCGCACGAGGAGCGCCGCGCATGCGCCTGTGGCTGATTCCCCTTCTGGTCCTGCCGCTGGCGCACTGCTCGTGCCAGCGCGAGCCCGCAGCGGCAGCGTCCCCCACCGGGGCCGTCGACGGCACTGCGCAGCCAGCGACCGCGGACCATGCCCCCCGCTCCTCCCCCGACGACGGCGACCGCGACCGCGACGGCCAGCGCGCCGCATTCCAGGCAGCCGTCTCGCACCTTCACGCCTACCTCAGGCTGGCGCCGGGCATGGACCCGGCTGCCGCCGATGCCTTCTGGGCCGGCGGGCATCCGGAGCAGTCGCCCGACGACGCCATCGTGCGTGCGCGCGCGGACCTGCAGGATCTGCGGATCCGCAACCGCACCCCACGTGCGCTGGACATGGAGATGCCACCGCGCGCCGTCGAGATCCCGGTCGAGCTGCGCCTGCGCACCCGGGCGGGCGAACAACGGATCGATGGCTGGTACCGGCTGCGGCTGGGCATCGACGGCCAGCGCTGGGAAATCACCTCGGCATCGCTGCAGCCTCGACTGGACTGAACATCGGCAGCGGCATCACCTGCGTCCAGCGACTCGCGTCGGCCGCGTCGCCACGCCACGCGTTCCGCTAACGGTGGATTCACCCGGCGCGGCCGACAGTGACGCGTCCTTTCGCCGGTCACGCCCCATGCCCGCTCTGCATCGTCTCTTCGCCGCCAGCCTGCTCGCCTTCTCCGCGCTGTCGGCGGTCGCCACCGCCCATGCGGCACCCGAGGTGCGCGGCCGCAACGTCTCCATCGGCGCGGCCGACGCGCAGCAGTTCCTCGAGGGACAGTTCCCGCAGCAGCGCGATGCGCTGGGCGGCCTGGTCGAGCTGACGGTCAGCAGGCCGCGCCTGGAACTGCCGCCCGGCAACCGGTTGCGGCTGGCGTTCGACCTGGCGATGGCCAGCGGCGGCGGCACGCCGACCCCGGTCGGCAACGTCACCCTCAGCAGCGCGCTGCGCTACGACGGTGCGCAGCAGGCGTTCTTCCTCGACCAGCCGAGCCTGGAAGCATTCAAGCCGGTCAGCGGCAGCGCGACGCTCGACCCGAGCACGCGCAGCCTGCTCAACGCCTGGCTGGCCGACTACGCACGCCAGGAGCCGGTGTACCGGCTCGATCCCGCGATCGCCGCCCTGCTGGGCGGCATCCAGGTCGCGTCGGCAGGCGTCGCCGATGGCCGCCTGGTGGTGACCTTCAACCAGGACATCGGCGCGCTGGCGCCACAGTCGCTCGACTGAGGCGCCACGAAGCGGCTCAGCGCTTGGGCTGCAGCATCGTCCCGGTGCAGTTGGGCGAGCCGCACCGGCACTCCCAGATCTTCTTCAGCCGCGGCGTATGCCGTTCGGCCAGGGTGATGCCGTAGTTGTAGGTCAGCTCCTCGCCCGGCGCGATGTCGCGCAGCGCCTCGATCAGCACCCGGTCCCGGCTGCGGTCGTCACCGTCGAACTCGGCGATCAGCGCCTCGCAGTTCGGGTCGCAGCTGTGGTTGATCCAGCGCGCGTCGTTGCCCTGGTGATTGGCGTCGATCACGTACTGGTCGTTGAGCGTGAACAGGAAGGTGTGACCGCTCTCGACATCGCCGGTGGTATCGGCATCGACCTCGGCGTGGGTGCGGCGCTTGCCCTTGTACTCGACGACGCTGTCGCCCTTGCGCAACTGGACGACGGCGAACACGCCGTTTCCGTGGATGGGCGATTTCCTGGCGACGATCTTGCGGGCCATGCTGGGTCCGGTGCGGAGGCAATGCGGGATTCTCGCCCACAATGCCGCCCAGGCCCAAGCCCCGGCGCATTCGCGGCTCGATTCTTCATCCACCGCAACCCGGGATGACCTGCCGGATGGACTGGTTGGCGCGGCCAGGGCAAAAGCGTACAATTTCGGTACGCTTTCCTCCCCCAGTCTTTGCCCCGCAATGCTCCGCGTCACCAAACTGACCGATTACGCCACCGTGGTCCTGACCGTGCTCGCCGCGCGTGCCGGCCAGGTCCTGAGCGCGGCCGACCTGGCCGAGCACTCCGGCCTGGAACAACCGACCGTCAGCAAGCTGCTCAAGCCGCTGGCCCAGGCCGGCCTGGTCGAAGGCCTGCGCGGCGTGCATGGCGGCTACCGGCTCAGCCGCGACGCCGGCGAGATCACCCTGATCGAGATCGTCGAGGCGATGGAAGGCCCGCTGGCGATGACCGAGTGCAGCCAGCACGAGAGCAGCTGCGGCATCGCCCACCAGTGCGGCGTGCGCGCCAACTGGCGGCTGATCAACGACGTGGTCGCCGACGCCCTGCGCGGTGTCACCCTGTCGCAGATGCTGCGCCCCCCGTCCCCCACCGACCTGCGCCGGCGCCCGATCGCCGTGCGCGTCGCCTCCTGATCCCCGTAGGCAGCCAGATGGCCACCGAAACCGACACCACCGACGTGAACGCCCCCATCCAGAACGCCGAGATCATCGAGCGGCTCGGCCGGCGCTACGACGCCGGCTTCATCACCGAGATCGAATCCGAATCGCTGCCGCCGGGCCTGGACGAGGACATCATCCGTGCCCTGTCGGCCAAGAAGAACGAGCCGGAGTGGATGACCGACTGGCGCCTGGCCGCCTACCGCCACTGGCTGAAGATGCCGATGCCGGAGTGGGCCAAGCTGAAGATCGCGCCGATCGACTTCCAGGCGCTCAGCTACTACTCCGCGCCCAAGGGGCCGAAGTACAAGTCGCTGGACGAAGTCCCCAAGGAACTGCTCGACACCTACGACAAGCTCGGCGTACCGCTGCACGAGCGCGCCAAGCTGGCCGGCGTGGCGGTCGACGCGGTGTTCGACTCGGTTTCGGTCGGCACCACCTTCCGCAAGGAACTGGCCGAGAAGGGCATCATCTTCTGCTCGATGTCCGAGGCCATCGCCGAGCACCCGGAGCTGGTCAAGCGCTACCTGGGCACCGTGGTGCCGGTCGGCGACAACTATTTCGCGGCGTTGAACTCGGCGGTGTTCTCCGATGGCAGCTTCGTGTTCATCCCGGCCGGCGTGCGCTGCCCGATGGAGCTGAGCACCTATTTCCGCATCAACGCCGGTCACACCGGCCAGTTCGAGCGCACCCTGATCGTGTGCGAGGACAAGGCCTACGTCTCCTACCTGGAAGGCTGCACCGCGCCGATGCGCGACGAGAACCAGCTGCACGCCGCGGTGGTCGAGCTGGTCGCGCTGGAAGACGCCGAGATCAAGTACTCCACGGTGCAGAACTGGTACCCGGGCGACGAGAACGGCGTCGGCGGCATCTACAACTTCGTGACCAAGCGCGCCGAATGCCGCGGCGACCGCAGCAAGGTGATCTGGACCCAGGTCGAGACCGGCTCGGCGATCACCTGGAAGTACCCGTCCTGCGTGCTGCTGGGCGATGACTCCAGCGGCGAGTTCCACTCGGTGGCGCTGACCCACCATCGCCAGCAGGCCGACACCGGCACCAAGATGATCCACATCGGCAAGCGCACCAAGTCGAAGATCGTCAGCAAGGGCATCAGCGCCGGGCGCGGACAGAACACCTACCGCGGCCTGGTCAAGGTCGACCGCGGTGCCGACGGGGCGCGCAACTACACCCAGTGCGACTCGCTGCTGATCGGCAAGCAGTGCGGCGCCCACACCTTCCCCTACATCGAGGTGAAGAACCCGGGCGCGACCGTCGAGCACGAGGCGACCACCTCCAAGATCTCCGACGACCAGCTGTTCTACTGCCGCGCCCGCGGCATCGGCGAGGAGGACGCGGTGTCGATGATCGTCGACGGCTTCTGCAAGCAGGTCTTCCGCGAGCTGCCGATGGAGTTCGCGGTCGAGGCCAAGAAACTGCTGGAGGTCTCGCTGGAAGGCTCGGTCGGATGAGCACCACGTCCGACCGCGTACGCACGCGCATCCTCGCCCTGCTGGCCTGCGTCCTGCTGCCGGCCGCGGCGCCCACCCTGGCGGCAGCCGACTTCGTCCACGACGACATCTGCTGCGAAGGCGGCGGCTGCACCGGTCCGGACGTCGACGCCGATCCGGTCAAGGCCGCGGCCGACACCGATGCCGAACTCAACCGCACCTACCGCGCGGTGCTCGACGAATACGCGTCCGAGCCCGGCGCCGCCGCCGCGATCCGCGATGCGCAGCGCAGCTGGATCGCCCTGCGCGACCGCGACCTCGAGGCGCTGCGCGCCAGCTGGGGCGCGATCCTGCCGGCGGACGATCCGCGGACCCGCCGCACGGTGCTCTACAACAGCCTCGTGGAACAGCTGAACAACGACCGTTCGCGCTTTCTCTGCGACGCCTATCTCGCCCCGCGGGGCTGATCCCTCATTCCAGACATCCCAGGCACCAACATGTTGAAGATCGACAACCTCCACGCCTCCGTCGCCGGCAAGGACATCCTCAAGGGGCTGTCGCTGGACGTGAAGCCGGGCCAGGTGCACGCCATCATGGGTCCCAACGGCGCCGGCAAGTCCACCCTGGGCAACGTGCTGGCTGGCCGCGACGGTTACGAGGTCACCGCCGGCAGCGTCGAGTTCGACGGCAAGGCGCTGCTCGAGCTCGAGCCGGAGGAGCGCGCCGCCGCCGGCCTGTTCCTGGCGTTCCAGTACCCGGTCGAGATCGCCGGCGTCAACAACACCTACTTCCTGCGTGCGGCGCTGAACGCGCAGCGCAAGGCACGCGGCGAGGAAGAACTGGACTCGATGCAGTTCCTGAAGCTGGTCCGGCAGAAGCTGGCCGTGCTGCACCTGAAGGACGAGCTGCTGCACCGTGGCGTCAACGAAGGCTTCTCCGGCGGCGAGAAGAAGCGCAACGAGATCTTCCAGCTCGCCGTGCTCGAACCGAAGCTGGCGATCCTGGACGAGACCGACTCGGGCCTGGACATCGACGCACTGAAGGTGGTGGCCGATGGCGTCAACGCGCTGCGCTCGCCGGAGCGCTCGTTCGTGGTCATCACCCACTACCAGCGCCTGCTCGACTACATCAAGCCGGACGTGGTCCACGTGCTGGCCGAGGGCCGCATCGTCCAGACCGGCGGCCCGGAGCTTGCGCTGGAGCTGGAGAAGCACGGCTACGCCTGGCTGAAGGACCGCGTCGCCCCGGAGGCTGCGGTCTGATGAGCACGCTCCTGCAATCGCTGGCCGCAGGCTTCGACGGCGACGACGTGCGCCGCGGGCTGCTCGATGCCGCCGTGCGCGACGGGCTGCCCGGCCCGCGCGCCGAGGCCTGGAAGTACACCTCGCTGCGCCAGCTGGAACGACGCAGCTTCGCGGTCCCGTCGCCCGACATGGCGGCGATCGACCCGGCGCTGCTCGCCGGCATCCCGGCCCCGCGCCTGGTCTTCGTCAATGGCCTGCATGCGCCCGCGCTGTCGGACCTGACCGGCCTGCCCGATGGCGTGATGCTGCAGCCGCTGTCGGTGGCGCTGGCCACCGGTGACGAGGCGTCGCGCTTCATCACGCGCCGGTTCGAGCGTGCCGAGGAGGTCTTCGCGCGCCTGAACAGCGCGCTGGCCCACGAGGGCGCCCTGCTCCGCGTGGCCGAGGACACCGTGGTGGAGACGCCGCTGCATCTGGTGTTCCTCGGTGCGCCGGACGCGGCCGACAGTGCCTGGCACCTGCGCCATGTCGTGGACGTGCGCCGTGGCGCATCGCTGCAGCTGGTCGAACATCACCTGCAGGCCGGTGGCGCGTCCGCACACCTGGCCAATGCCCTGACCCACATCCAGGTGGCCGCTGGCGCCTCGCTGGCCCACGCACGCGTACAGGCCGATGCCGACGGGCAGACCACGCTGCTGCGCACCGATGCGGTGCTGGCGGACGAGGCGCAGTACCGCCGCGTGGACCTGGAACTGGGCGCTGCATTGACGCGCCACGAGCTCAACGTGCGACTGGAAGGCGACAACGCCGCACTGACCGCCAACGGCGTGCTGCTGGGCAACGGCCGCCGCCACATCGACACCCGCCTGGGGATCGAGCACATCGCGCGCGACACCACCGCCGAACTGGTCTGGCGCGGGCTCGGCGCCGACCGCAGCCGCGTGGTGTTCCATGGCGGCATCAACATCCAGGCCGGCGCCGACGGGACCGACGCGCGCCTGTCCAACAAGAATCTGCTGCTGTCGGCCAATGCCGAGATCGACACCCAGCCGGTGCTGGTCATCGACGCCGACGAGGTCCAGGCCGCGCACGGCGCGACGGTCGGCCAGCTCGACCAGCAGGCGCTGTTCTACCTGCGCTCGCGCGGCATCCCGAAGGATCGTGCCCAGGCCCTGCTCAGCGCCGCGTTCTGCCACGAGCCGCTGGGTGCGCTGGACGGCCCGCTGGCGACGATCCTGGCCGCGCATCTGGACCGCGCGCTGAGCGCGTCGGGGGTCGCGTGAGCGTGCCGGCGGATCCGATCCGGGCCGAAGCGATCGACTGGGAGCGCGTGCGCAGCGACTTCCCGCTGCTGATGCGGCAAGTGCACGGCAAACCGCTGCTGTACTTCGACAACGCCAATACCGGGCAGAAGCCGATCCAGGTGATCGCGGCCACCGACGCGTTCTACCGCCGCCAGAACGCCAACGTCAGCCGGGCGGTGCACGCGCTCGGCACCGAGGCCACCGAAGCCTACGAGGGCGCGCGCGGCAGGCTGGCGCGCTTCCTCAATGTGCGTGCCGACGAGCTGGTGCTGTGCAGCGGCACCACGTTCGCGATCAACCTGGTCGCTTATTCGTGGGCGCTGCCGCGGCTGAAGGCCGGCGACACCATCCTGGTGTCGCGGATGGAGCACCACGCCAACATCGTGCCGTGGCAGCTGGTGGCCCAGCGCACCGGCGCGACGGTCAAGGTCGCCGAGATCCTCCCCGACGGCTCGCTCGACCTGGACGCGCTGCGCACGGCGATGACCGCCGACGTGAAGCTGCTGGCGCTGACCCACGTGTCCAATGTGCTCGGCACGGTCAATCCGGTCCGCGAGATCTGCCGCGAGGCGCGCCGCCGCGGCATCGTGACCATGATCGACGGCTCGCAGGCCGCACCGCACCTGCCGCTGGACGTGGCCGCGATCGGCTGCGACTTCTACGCCATCACCGGCCACAAGATGTGCGGCCCGACCGGCACCGGCGCGCTGTGGGCGCGCCGCGAACACCTGCAGGCGATGCCGCCGTTCATCGGTGGCGGCGAGATGATCAAGGAAGTCAGTTTCGACGGTACGGTGTTCAATGATCCGCCGCACCGTTTCGAGGCCGGCACGCCGAACATCGCCGGCTTCGTCGGCCTGGGTGCGGCGGTCGACTACCTCGACACACTCGGCATGGCGAACATCGCCGCGCGCGAAGCCGACCTGCTGGCGCATGCCACCGAGGAACTGGGCAAGGTCGACGGCCTGCGCATCTTCGGCCAGGCACCGGGCAAGGCCGCGGTGATCTCGTTCCTGGTCGAGGGCGCGCATGCGCACGACCTGGCGACGCTGCTCGACCTGGAAGGTGTCGCGGTCCGCTCCGGGCAGCACTGCGCGCACCCCCTGCTGCAGTATTTCGGCGTCGCGGCCACGCTGCGCGCCTCGCTTGCGTTCTACAACACGCACGAGGAAATCGAGGCATTCGTGGTGGCGCTGCGCAAGGTCCGCGCCCTGCTCGGCTGATGCCGCACGCGGTGCCGGCCGCTTCCTGCGGCCGGCCATACCAGCATGTGGCACACGCCGCCGACGCCAGCGTCCCGGTGAGCTCCGGCTGCCGCAGGCTGGCCACCGCTGCCGCGACAGTGCCAATCGCTACAATAAGGCCATGCACGCCACCGCCCGCACCCTGCAGTTCCGCACCGCCACCGCCGCCGACATTCCGGCCCTGGTCGCGCTGGTCACCTCGGCCTACCGCGGCGACGCCAGCCGGCAGGGCTGGACCACCGAGGCCGACCTGCTCGACGGTGAACGCATCTCGCCCGAGGTGCTCATGGACGACATCGCACGCCCGCGCAGCCGGATCCTGCTTGCGGTCGATGGCGACGCCATCCTCGCCTGCGCGCATGTCGCCGACGAGGACGGCGCGGGCTACTTCGGCATGTTCGCGGTCGCACCCAAGCTGCAGGGCGGTGGACTGGGCAAGGCACTGCTGGCCGAAGCCGAGCGTGTCGCACGCGAAGACTGGGCACTGCCGGCGATGCGCATGACCGTGATCGACGTGCGCGACGAACTGATCGCCTTCTACGAACGACGCGGCTACCGCCGGACCGGCATCCACAAGCCCTTCCCCTACGGCGATGCCCGCTACGGCCTGCCGCAGCGCGACGACCTGCGCTTCGAGGTCCTGGAAAAGCCGCTGTCCGGTGGTCGCGCATGAGCGGGACCTGGACCTTCGTCTGTCCCAGCGGCGAACTGCTGCCGGGCGAGACGCGCACCGTGTTCGACGAAGTCACCGGCACGCCGATCCTGGTCGTCAATCTGGATGGCGAACTCTATGCGCTCGAGGACCGCTGCAGCCATGAGGACTTCGAGCTGTCCTCCGGCAGCGTCGACCCGGCCGAAGGCAGCATCGAATGCGTCCTGCACGGGGCGCGCTTCGACCTGCGCGATGGCCGTGCCCTCTGCGCGCCGGCCTATTCGCCGGTGCCGAAGTTCCCCGTCAGGTTCGAACACGGCGGGGTCTGGACCCGCGACGATCGCGACTGAGCGAAGGCGCCGGCATCCTGCCCTCGACTAGGGGCAGCACGTTCGACGGCGGTTCTCACTGCGAAGCCGCCCGACGTCGGGCCAGGTGCCCACGCTGTGCGCGGCGCGGCCCTTGAGTTCCGAGTGGCGACCAGCCGACCAGACCCTCCGCGCGTTCCGGGCTCCCCATCCGGCTTCCGGACACGACCTTCCGATCACCCTGTAGAAGGGCGCTCCCTGCACACACATGAGATGCAGACGCGTTTGCTAACGATAATGGTTATCGTTTAAAATGCGTGAATTCGGCGGACCTTTTCCGCCTGAGGGAAGCGACAGGTCGTGACCGCGAGCAGCGCCATCGCCAGCGTCCAGCGCGCATTCCGTCCGGAATGGACGCTGCGCCTGTCGCCATTGCTGATCGCCGCACTGTTGATGCTGCTGCCTGTCTGCCTCGCGCTGGCGTCCACCGCATCGCCCACCGTGCCCGGCGCGTCGGCCGGGCACGGATACGACAGCGGCGACGGCGGACTGCCCTCGTCCCCGCTGCACCGTGACGCTCCGGCCAAGCCGCGTCGCAGCGAAATCGCCTGCGTCGGTCTGGACGAGACCTCGCCTGCACCTGCCATCGCCACCGGCGGCACCGTGCTGCCCGGACCGGGCATTGGCCTGTTCCAGCGCCCGCTTCTTCGCGGGCGGATCCTTGCCGACATCACCGCACCGGCGTCCGGATCCCCGGCGCACAGGCGCCAGCAGGGCCGCGCGCCACCGCAGGCCTGATCGCGTCCGCCTGTACCGGGCGGCCGATCCCTCCTCCCGATCCTTGCAGGGCCGCCTCCGCGCCCTCGCACGCCTGCGCGGGGTCACGCCGCAGGCCCTCCTTACGACCGCCACCCTGGAACCATCCCATGCACAGCATCACCCGCTCGCGCCTGCGCGTCAGCCGTCGCAACCATCTCGCCCTGGCCCTGGCCGCCACGCTGTTCGCGCCGCAGGCCTTCGCCGAGGTCGCCGTCGCTGGCGATGCCACCACCCTGGACACCGTGGTGGTGACCGCCGCCGGCTTCGAGCAGAAGATCACCGACGCACCAGCCAGCATCAGCGTGGTCACCCGCGAGGAACTGCAGAAGCGCCCGTACATCTCGCTGATCGATGCGGTGCGCGACCTGGAAGGCGTCGATGTCGGCGAAACCTCCGACAAGACCGGCCAGCGCACCATCAGCATGCGCGGCATGGGCTCGGAGTACACCCTGATCCTGATCGACGGCAAGCGCCAGAACAACCATGGCGACATCTACCCCAACAGCTTCGGCGGCAACCAGTTCAACCACATTCCGCCGCTGGACATGGTCGAGCGCATCGAGGTGATCCGCGGCCCGGCCTCGACCCTGTACGGTGCCGACGCGCTCGGCGGCGTGATCAACATCATCACCCGCAAGGTCGCCGACCGCTGGACCGGTTCGGCCACCATCGGCCACAGCATCCAGGAAAACAGCGACTTCGGCAGCGACAGCACCTTCGACTTCGCGGTGATGGGCCCGCTGATCGCCGACACGCTGGGCCTGGGCGTGCGCGGCTCGTGGTACGAGCGCGATGCATCGACTCCGGAGTACGAATTCATCACCGCGCCCGACGGCACCCAGTTCGAGCGCAGCCTCGGCTTCGGCGCAGGCGGCAAGACCGTCGACAGCACCAACAAGAGTGCCGGCGTCACGCTGAGCTGGAAGGCGACCGAGAACCAGAGCGTCATCTTCGAGTACGACACCTCGAAGCAGACCTACGACAACACGCCGTTCATCAACAACCTGGGCAACGAGGCCTATCCGCTGGGCACGGTGGACGGGCTGGCCGGCATCTGGCGCGCCGCCCCGCAGGTCGGCTACACCGCCGAGCAGGAGTTCACCCGCGACCAGTGGTCGGTGACCCATCACGGCGAGTGGGCATTCGGCAACAGCTTCGTCTCGCTGGCGCACATCGACACGGGCAATCACGGCCGCACCCTGCCGTTCACCGTCGAGGACCGTCTGGTCCACCGCGACATCTACTGCAACAACGCCGCCGTCTGCGCCACCGGTCCGTATGCCGGCCGCACCCGCGCGCAGCGCCAGCAGTTGCTGGTGGATACCTTCCTGCCGCGGCCGAAGCGCACGATGGAGAGCACCCAGTACACGCTGGATGCCAAGCTCGACTTCGCGGTGGGCGCGCAGCACCACTTCGTGGTCGGCGGCCAGGTCATCGACGGTGAGCTCGAGGACGGCGTGTTCGGCATGGAAGGCGGCGGCGAAGGCGCCGGGACCGTGCAGGACCACAAGATGTGGTCGGTGTTCGCCGAGGACAACTGGAGCCCGATCGAAGCGCTGACCATCACCCTGGGCGTGCGCCACGACGACCACAACGTGTTCGGCAGCCACATCAGCCCACGCGCCTACGCGGTCTACGAGCTCGCCCAGGGCTGGACCCTGAAGGGCGGCGTCAGCACGGGCTACAAGACGCCGAAGACCACCGATCTGTACGACGGCATCACCGGTTTCGGCGCGCAGGGCACCTCGCCCTTCGTCGGAAACCCGGACCTGCAACCGGAAACCAGCGTCAACAGCGAACTGGCGCTGTACTGGACCTCGGTCGACGGCGCGCACAACTTCAACGTCACCATCTTCCGCAACGATTTCGAGGACAAGATCGCGCGCGGCGAGACCAACCTCAGCTGCGCACAGACCGGCGGCGTGCGCCCCTGCGCCAACCTGGGCGACTACGCGCTGCTGGGCTACACGACCTACGCGCAGAACATCAACATCGACGAGGTCCGCATCCAGGGCGCCGAGATCGCAGGCCGCTGGGGCATCAGCGATGCGCTGTCGCTGCGCGCCAACTACACCTACACCGACAGCGAGCAGCTGAGCGGTGCGCAGATCGGCCTGCCGTTGACCAACACCGCCAAGCACATGGCGAACGCCACGATGAACTGGCAGGCCACCGATAGCTTCAGCCTGCAGCTGATCGCCGAGGCGCGTTCCAGGCGCTACCGCGACGTGCTCAACGGCGAGCGCCGCGATTACAAGGACTACACCGTCCTGCACCTCGGCGCGCAGTACGCCTTCAGCGAGAACGTCAGGTTCAACGCGCGGATCAACAACCTGCTGGACGAGGATTTCACTTCGTTCCAGACGCTCTGGACCCAGAACGCCACGACCGGCGCTTATACGCCGGCCTATCTGGACGACTACAACAACAAGGACAAGTCGCGGAACCTCTGGCTGAGCCTCAACGTCAGCTTCTGACCGCAATCGGCGCCGGGCCTGTCAACGGCCCGGCGCTTCGCGCGTTGGTGTCGGATCGCCCCAATCGATGAGAACCATTCTCATCGATTGGTTATAATGGGCCGTCCAATCCGCCAGCCGCACCGTGTCCAGCACCACTCCCCATTCCGACCCGGTGGCCCGGCAGCAGCGCCGCGGTTTCTGGCTGCGCACGCTCCACCAGTGGCACTGGATCAGCTCCGCGGTCTGCCTGGTCGGGATGCTGCTGTTCGCCGCCACCGGCATCACCCTGAACCACGCGGCGAAGATCGAGGCCAGTCCGCAGGTCCGGAACCTCACCATCGACCTGCCCGCCCCGTTGCTAGGTGCGCTCGAAACCGGTCCCGACGAAGGCCACGCCGCGCTCCCTGCAGATGTCGCCGACTGGCTGGGCCAAGCCCTGCAGGCACCGATCGGCCAGCGTCAGGGCGAGTGGTCGCCGGAAGAGATCTACCTGTCGATGCCCTCGCCCGGTGCCGATGCCTGGCTGAGCATCGACCGCGAAAGCGGCGCGATCGAGTACGAACGCACCGACCGGGGCTGGGTGTCGTACTTCAACGACCTGCACAAGGGCCGCAACGCGGGGCCGGCCTGGAGCTGGTTCCTCGACATCTTCGCCGTCGCCTGCCTGGTGTTCTGCATCACCGGGCTGTTCCTGCTGCACCTGCACGCGCGCCAGCGGCGCATGACCTGGCCGCTGGTCGGGCTGGGCCTGCTGGTGCCGCTGCTGCTGGCCCTGATCCTGATCCACTGACCCGAGGTTTTCCGATGCGTACCCCTCTGTTCTTCGCGGTCAGCGGCCTGCTGACCGTTCCGGCCTTCGCCGCAGAACTCGAAATCAACGTCGAGGTGCCGAAACTCAACGTGGCTGAATACCACCGCCCGTATGTGGCGGTCTGGCTGGAGGGCGCGGACCAGAAGGTCGCCGCCAACCTGTCGGTCTGGTACCAGATGAAGGACACCGCCGAAGGCCATGGCACCAAATGGCTGCCCGACCTGCGCCAGTGGTGGCGCAAGTCCGGGCGCACGCTGAGCGTGCCGGTCGACGGCGTCACCGGCCCGACCAAGCCGGTCGGGAAGCATGTGCTGCGTTTCGACGAAGCCGCACCACAACTCAAGGGCCTGGCGCCAGGCGACTACACGCTGGTGGTGGAAGCCGTGCGCGAGGTCGGCGGCCGCGAACTGCTGAAGATTCCTTTCAGCTGGCCGACGAAGACCGCCCAGTCCGGCAAGGCCCAGGGCGACAGCGAGCTGGGCAGCGTGACCCTCGCGGTCAAGCCCTGATCCGTTCCGCATCCATTCCACCGCACCCATGCCACCAGGATTTCCAATGAAGCGCCCGCTGCTGCTCGCCACCGCCATTGCCCTGCTCGTTCCCTTCGCCGCACCTGCGCACAAGGCCTGGCTGCGTCCGTCGCAGACCGTGCTGGCCGGCGCCGACCCGTGGATCACCGTCGATGCGGCCGTGTCCAACGACCTGTTCTATTTCAACCACGTGCCGCTGCGCCTGGACAACGTGGTGATCACCGCGCCCGACGGCAGCCAGGTGCAGCCGCAGAACGGCGCGACCGGCAAGTACCGCAGCGTGTTCGACCTGCAACTGGCCCAGCAGGGCACCTATCGCCTGGCGGTGCTCAACAGCGGCCTGTTCGCCACCTGGGACGAGAACGGCGCACCGAAGCGCTGGCGCGGCAGCGTCGCCACGTTCGGCGAGGTGCCGAAGGACGCGAAGAACCTGCAGGTGTCGCAGAGCATCGGCCGGATCGAGACCTACGTGACCAACGGCGCGCCGAACGACACCGCGCTCAAGCCGACCGGCGAAGGCATCGAACTGGTGCTCACCGGCCATCCGAACGACCTGTTCGCCGGCGAGGAAACGCGCTTCCGCGTGCTGGTCGACGGCAGGCCTGCTGCCGGGCTGGAGTTCGAGATCGTCCGCGGCGAAACCCGTTATCGCAATGCGCAGGACGAGATCAAGGCGACCAGCGACGCGAACGGCGAATTCGCCGTGACCTGGGCCGCGCCGGGCATGTACTGGCTGGAAACCGGCACCCAGGACGCGAAGACCAGCATTCCGCAGGCCGGGCAACGTCGCCTCAGCTACGTGGCCACGCTGGAAGTGCTGCCGCAGTAACCGGATCGGCGCACGACGCATGCACGCCTTTACCGACAGCACCCTGGCGCTGGCCGCGCTGGGCGGCCAGACCATGGGCACCCGCTGGAGCGTACGCCTGGCGGTGTCCAGGACAGCCGACCTGCATGCCTTCCACGATGGCATCCAGCGCCAGCTCGACACGGTGGTCGCGCAGATGAGCACGTGGGAAGCGGATTCGGACATCAGCCGCTTCCGCGATGCCCCCGCCGACAGCTGGCACCCGTTGCCGGGCGGCTTCTCGCGGGTGCTCACCGCTGCACTGGAGGTCGCGCAGGCCAGCGACGGCGCGTTCGACCCGACCGTCGGCCCGCTGGTGGAGCTGTGGGGCTTCGGCGCCGGCGCGCAGCCGCGGCGGATACCGGATCAGGCGCGGCTGGCCGCGGCACGGGCGCGCTGCGGCTGGCACCAGCTGCGGCGCCGCGACGGCGACGGCGCGCTCCACCAGCCGGGTGGCCTGCAACTGGACTTCTCGGGCATCGCCAAGGGCTTCGGCGTCGACCTGGTCAGCGAATACCTGCAGGGTATCGGTGTGTGCGCCGCGCTGGTCGAGGTCGGCGGCGAACTGCGCGCGCATGGCCGCAAGCCCGACGGTGATGCCTGGCGGGTGCTGGTCGAGACCCCGCCCGACGTCGCGACCGGGGCCACCCCGCCACCACGCGTGCTGTCACTGGATGGACTGGCCGTGGCCACCTCCGGCGACCGCTGGCACCACTTCGAGCAGAACGGCCGGCGTTACAGCCACAGCATCGATCCACGCAGTGGCCAACCCGTGCCACATGCCGCTGCGTCGGTGACCGTGCTGGCCACCGATGCGATGCGTGCCGATGCCTGGGCCACCGCGATGACCGTGCTGGGGCCGGAAGCCGGCCTGCGTCACGCGTGCGCAGCCGGTCTGGCGGTGCGCTTCGTGTCGTCCGACGGTGCCGAGGTCTCCGAAGCGATGAGTCCCGCGTTCGAGGAGCATCTCGTCGGATGAGCCGCGCCGTCATGCCAGCCGGGCGCACGCGGTCTTGGGCACTGCTCGGCAACACCGCGGTCCTGGCGGCCCTGCTGCTCGCCGCAGCCGCGCTGCTGCCCCTGCAGACCGGACCATGGTGGCTGGCGTCGCCGCTGCCCGCGCGCTGGGGGCTGGCCCTCGCTGCCCTGCTCGTCTATGCGGCCTTCTGCACCGTGTTCCTCCGTCGGACCTGCAAGGCGCCTGCCCCGATGGCATCGGGCGATGACGGAGCAGCGCCGATGCTGGTGGTCTGGGCCAGCCAGACCGGCTTCGCGCAGGCGCTGGCCGAGCGCAGCGCGGCGATGCTGCGCGCGGCAGGCACGCCAACGCGGGTGCTGGCGCTCGATCAGGTCGATGCCGCCCTGCTGGAATCGAGCCGGCAGGCGCTGTTCATCGCCAGCACCACCGGCGAAGGCGACCCACCGGACCATGCGCTGCGCTTCCTGCGTACGACGATGGGCACCGGAGCCGCGGCGCTACGCCTGGGCACTCTCCGTTATGCGCTGCTGGCCCTGGGCGATCGCAGCTATGCGGATTTCTGCGGATTCGGCCGCCAGCTCGATGCCTGGCTGCGCAGCCAGGGCGCGCAGCCGGTGTTCGATCCGGTCGAAGTCGACAATGCCGACGCCGCGGCATTGCGTCACTGGCAGTACGAACTGGGGCGGATCGGTGGCATCGCCCACCTGCCCGACTGGGCGCCCCCGGTCTATGGCCGCTGGCGGCTCGAACGCCGCGTCGAAGCCAATCCGGGCAGCGCCGGCGGGCCGGCTTTCGAGATCGCCCTGGCTCCCTCGGATGCCAGCGAACGACCGATCTGGCAAGCGGGCGACATCGCCGAGATCGGCCCCCGCAACAGCCCCGAACGTGTCGCGCGGCTGCTGGCCACGCTCGCCCTCCAGCCCGACCTGCCGGTCGTCGTCGCTGGTCGTCGGGAACGGCTGGACGCCGTGCTCGCGTGTTGCCACCTCCCCGATGACGTGTCCGTCCTGCCACGGGCACCGCAGATGCTGGCGGACACGCTGCGGCCGCTGCCGCATCGGGAGTACTCGATCGCCTCGGTGCCGGAGGATGGCGAACTGCGCCTTCTGGTCCGGCTGATGCACTCGGCTGACGGCGGCGTTGGCCTGGGTAGCGGCTGGCTGTGCCGGCACGCGGTGCCCGGCACGCTCGTCGATCTGCGCATCCGCAGCAATCCCGGTTTCCACCCGCCGTCGCCCGAACGACCGCTGATCCTGATCGGCAACGGTACCGGCATGGCAGGCCTGCGCGCCCATCTGCGCGCCCGGATCGTACTCGGCGCGACACGCACCTGGCTGCTGTTCGGCGAACGCAATGCCGACCGCGACTTCTTCTTCGGCCGGGAAATCACCGGCTGGCAGACCGACGGCTGGCTGGAACGGCTGGATCTGGCGTTCTCGCGCGATCAGGACGCGCGTGCCTACGTACAGGATCGGCTGCTGCAGGCGGCCGATACGCTGCGCGACTGGGTCGCCGATGGCGCCGCCATCCTGGTGTGCGGCAATGCGACGGGCATGGCGCCGGCGGTCGATGCCGCGCTCGCCCGGATCCTCGGCGAGGACGTGCGCGACCAGTTGCGTGAGCAGGGCCGGTACCGTCGGGACGTCTACTGACCGACGTGCGGTCCGGCGGTCATGCCGCGTCGCCGCCGCGCGCAATGACATCCGCATCGGGAAGGTTCGCCCGCTCGTCCAGGCCAGCGACCGATGCTCCATCCTGCGCTTGCAGACGCACCAGCAGCAGGTCCGCGCCGCCGTCCAGCATGAACCGCCGGTCCGCGCATGGCGCGAGCAACGCGGTGTCACCGCGCTCGAGGACCAGCGACGCCTCTCCCGCTGCCAGCCGCGCACTGCCGGCCACCACATGGACGACCCAGGTCAGTCCGGGCGGGCAGAAGAACAGCATCGTCCCCACGAGGGGCCGATGCAGCAGGCGTGCATCGACGAGACCGGGGCGCCACATGAGGTTGAAGGCCTCCACGCGCCCGCCCACCAGGACCGCACGCACCGGCAACGCACCCGAAAAGCGCCAGCGGCCCAGCGGGGGCAGAAGTTCATGCACCTCTTCCCCTGCCTGCAGACGCAGCCCCTCCCCGGACAGCAGCGCCTGTTCGCGCATCACACCGGGAAACAGCGAATAGTCGGCATCCACCTCGATGTCGGCGATCGACAGTCTCGCCGCCCAGTCGGGGCCTGCCATGGAATCACCGGAGAATGCGGGAACGGTCAGGATCTCGCGCGTCCAGCCGGCGCCATTGCGCCAGCGCTCGCGGCGACAATCATGGGCACGGACGATGCGGGGCAACGGCAGCTCGCTCATCGCGGCATTGTGCCGCAGCTGTTGCAGTCCGGGATCCGGACATGACATCGCCCGGCTGCACTCCCTGTGCAACACCGGGCGATGGGCACATCCGTGTCGGCCTCCTGCCTCCCTCAACGCATCCTTGCCTTCAGGTGCCGGATCACGCGTCCTTACGCAGTATCCGACGCCACAACCGCCTGCTCCCGAGGTTCATCCCTGCCCGCCGGTGCGGTGGACATCCCTGCCCACTCTGGCCGACGCAAGCCCCCGCTCAGCGTCGTACCACCGGCCTGGCCGGCGCGGCCTCCGGCTGCGCAGCGCGCGGTGCCGGTTCCTTCGCAGTGCCGACCACGATCAGTTCGCGATTCCGTTCGACGGTCTTCAGACCGATTCCCTTGACCAGTGCCAGTTCATCCGCGCTCTTGAACGGCCCGTTGGACGTCCGGTACTCGACGATCGCTTCGGCCTTGGCCGCTCCGATCCCCACCAGAGCCCGTTCCAGTTGCGCGGCATCCGCCGTGTTGATGTCGACCGTGTCCATGGCGAAGGCCGAACCGGCCAGCAGGACGAACGACAGCAGCAGCGACTTCAGCAGAACCTTGAATCCATTCATGGCGACTACTCCCTGTAGTGTGGTTGATGACTTCATCGATGCCGGCTTCCTGCCGGACCATCGACGCCGCCAGTCTCCCGCGCCATGGGTTGGAAGCGTATCGCCCCGCTGTCGGAACCGTAGCCGGAGAACATCGCATTCATGTGTAGGAAAAATCCTACCCCTGTGGGAGGCGTAGAATCGGCCGCTTCAAGATCCGCCTGGAGCATCCATGGACCACGCACGCCTCGACCGTTACCTCTCCGCCAAGTGGGACGACGACATCGTTCCCCAGCTGGTCGAGTACATCCGCATTCCGAACAAGTCGCCGATGTTCGACAAGGACTGGAAAGCCAACGGCCACATGGACGCCGCCGTGCACCTGATGGCGACCTGGGCGCGGGCGCAGGCGATCCCGGGCATGCAGGTGGAGGTGGTCGAGCTGGAGGGCCGCACGCCGCTGATCTACGTCGAGATCCCCGCCTTCGGCGCCGACACCGGCGAGGACACCGTGCTGCTGTACGGGCATCTGGACAAGCAGCCGGAGATGACCGGCTGGGACGCCGACCTGGGCCCGTGGGTGCCGGTGCTGAAGGGCGATCGGCTGTACGGCCGCGGCGGCGCCGACGATGGTTACGCGATCTTCGGCTCGCTGGCGGCGATCCTTGCGCTGCAGGAACAAGGCATCGCCCACGCGCGCTGCGTGCTGCTGATCGAGGGCTGCGAGGAATCGGGCAGCTACGACCTGCCGGCCTATGTCGATCACCTCGCCCCGCGCATCGGCAAGCCGTCGCTGGTGGTGTGCCTGGATTCGGGCTGCGGCAACTACGAGCAGCTGTGGTGCACGACCTCGCTGCGCGGCCTGGCCGGCGGCAACCTGGACGTGAAGGTGCTGTCCGAAGGCGTCCACTCCGGCGACGCCTCGGGCATCGTGCCATCGAGCTTCCGCGTGCTGCGCGACCTGCTGTCGCGGCTGGAGGACGAGGACACCGGCCGCGTGATCGTCGACGGTCTGCACGTCGAGATCCCGGCCGAGCGCCTGCAGCAGGCCGGCAAGGTCGCCGAGGTGCTGGGCGACGAGGTGTTCAGCAAGTTCCCGTTCCTGCCGGGCATGACCCCGATGGCGGACGACCGCACCGAGCTGGTGCTCAACCGCACCTGGCGCCCGGCGCTGTCGGTGACCGGTGTGGACGGCATGCCCTCGCTGTCGTCGGCCGGCAACGTGCTGCGCCCGCACACCGCGGTGAAGCTGTCGCTGCGCCTGCCGCCCACGCTGGACGGCAAGCAGGCCGGCGCGCTGCTCAAGCAGACCCTGGAAGCCGATCCGCCGTACGGCGCGCAGGTCGAGCTGGTGCTGGAGAAGTCCTCCACGGGCTGGAACGCACCGGCGCTGTCGCCGTGGCTGAGCGGCGCGATCGAGGACGCCTCGCAGGCCGCGTTCGGCAAGCCGGCGATGTACATGGGCGAAGGCGGCACGATCCCGTTCATGGGCATGCTCGGCGAGAAGTTTCCCGGCGCGCAGTTCATGATCACCGGCGTACTCGGCCCGCATTCGAACGCGCATGGCCCGAACGAGTTCCTGCACATCCCGATGGGCAAGCGCGTCACCGCCTGCGTCTCGCACGTGATCGCGGCGCACTGCCAGGCCAGCCTGCGCGGCGAGACGGTCGGGGTCGGCGCGGTTGCCGGCGGCGAGCAGCACGGCGACCACGGCTGCTGCTGATCGCGGCAGCCGCCCGGGGTGCCAGCGACACGCCGGCGCCCCGGCTCCAGCACGCTGCACCGTCGCATGCCCGTCGCGGCGATTGCTGCTAGCCTGCCTTCCATCGCAGGGAGGGACGCAATGAACGGACTGTTCGGCAGCGACAGCTGGCTCTACATCATCCTGGTCGGCTTCGTGGTCGGCCTGCTGGCGCGCTTCATCCATCCGGGCAACAACCGGATGGGCTGCCTGCTGACGATCCTGCTGGGCATCGGCGGCGCCCTGCTCGCCGGCTGGTTCGGACGCTACATGGGCTGGTATGCGGCCGGACAGCCCGCCGGCTTCTTCGCCGCGCTGCTGGGTGCGGTGGTGGTGCTGGCGCTGACCGGTCTGTTCCGCACGCGCCGCTGAACGACACACCCTCGCCTGCGGCGCGCCTCCCGTTTACCCTGTGCGCGCCACCTCCGGCCGAGCGCCTTCACCGCATGCCCCACGCAGTACCGAATGAACGCGCCGAGCGGCGCCTGGCCTGGACCCGAGACGCGCTCTCCGATGCCTCGCTGCAGCTGCAGGTGGCCTCGGCCGATGCCAGTTTCCGCAGCTACTGGCGGACCTCCAGCGCAGGCCGCAGCTGGATCGTGATGGATGCCCCGCCCGGCAAGGAGGACATCGTGCCGTGGCTGGACATCGGTGCGCGCCTGGCCGGCGCCGGACTGCACACCCCGCAGGTGCACGCGGTCGATCATGCGCAGGGTTTCATCCTGATGGAGGACCTGGGCGACGCGCTGTACCTGCCCGCACTGCAGCAGGGGGATGCCGACCCGCTGTATGCCGCAGCACTGCGCACGATGCTGACGATGCATGCCCGGGTGTCGCCGGACGGCCTGCCGGCCTTCGACGAGGCCTGGATGGTGATGGAAATGGAGCTGATGCCGGAATGGTTCCTGGGTCGGCACCTGGGCACCGCCCGCGACTGTGCCGACTGGGAGACGATCGAAGTCGCGTTCCGCGCGATCCTCGATGCGGCGCAGGCGCAGCCGCAGTGCTTCATGCACCGCGACTTCCATTCGCGCAACCTGCTGGTGGTCGACGACAACTCGCCCGGCGTGATCGATTTCCAGGGCGCGATGCGCGGCCCGCTGACCTACGACCTGGCCTCGTTGCTGCGCGACTGCTACATCGCCTGGCCGGCCGCGCGCGTGACCGCCTGGCGCGAGGACTACCGCCGCCAGGCCGTGGCGCTGGGACTGACCGACGCCGATCCGGAACGCTTCGCGCGCTGGTTCGACCTGACCGGCCTGCAGCGCCACATCAAGGTGCTCGGCATCTTCTGCCGGCTGGCCTACCGCGACGGCAAGGCGGCCTATCTGGCCGAGCTGCCGCTGGTCTGGCGCTATGTGCGCGAGGTCGGCAGCGCCTATGCCGACATCCGCCCGATGATCGCCCTGCTCGAACGCTGCATCGGCGAGACGGACATCACCCGGGCACGGGCGGCCTGAACATGCGCGCCCTGATTTTCGCCGCCGGCCTGGGCGAGCGCATGCGCCCACTGACCGACCTCACGCCCAAGCCGCTGCTGGTGGCCGGGGGGCGTCCGCTGATCGCCTGGCATCTGGAAAAACTGGCCGGCATCGGCGTGCGCGAGGTCGTGATCAACACCTCCTGGCTGGCCACGCAGTTCCCGCAAGCGCTGGGCGACGGCAGCCGCTGGGGTATGCGGATCCATTACTCCTACGAAGGCCTGACGCCGCTGGAAACCGGTGGCGGCATGCTGCATGCGCTGCCGCTGCTCGGCGATGCGCCGTTCGTCGCGGTCAACGGCGACATCTGGACCGATTACGACTTCACCGCGCTGCCGCGCGATCCGAAGGGCGACGCGCACCTGGTGCTGGTCGACAACCCCGACCACCATCCCGACGGCGACTTCGTGCTCGGCGACGGTGCCGGGCTGCGGCCCGATGGCGCACCGCGCCTGACGTTTTCCGGCCTCGGAGTCTATCGGCCGGCGCTGTTCGCACGCTGGCCGGATGTGATCGGCGATCTCCCGGGCGTCGAGCAACTGCCGCCGCGCTTCCGGCTGGCGCCGTTGCTGCATGCGGCGATCGCGCAGGGCCGGGCGACCGGCGAGCATCACCGCGGCCGCTGGACCGATGTGGGCACCCCCGAGCGGCTGGAGCAGCTGTCCCGGTCGCTGGCCCCCGTCTGGCCTGCGCTCACCGAAACCGACCGCGCCGACGCCTGAGATCGGCCGGCCAGTTCGGCGAGCCCGGCGGCTGCACGGGTGCACCCTGCCCCCGCACCGCGGCCCAGGTTGGGGCGTGCTGCCGGCCGGATCGCGCCACGTCCCAGGTCCGGCAACGTCGCTCGTCGCAGAATGCGGGCGGCGGGGCATCGCAGTTGCGTCATCCTGCCCCACCTCCGCCTCTGCGACTCGTGACCATCCGTCGCTGTCACCGCATCGGTTACGCGATATCCGGCCACGGCGCAGCAAGCGCGACGCCCCCCCGCACTGGATTGCAGCCATCGCACATCGGCAGCGATGCAGCGGGACATGGGCGGGCAATGGGCATCGATGCGGCACCCGATGCGTCCTCGATCGCTGGGCCGTGCCGTTACGGGCACCTCCAGCACCGCGCGGCACTCGACCTCGACGAGCGTCGAAGCCCGTGTAGGCGTGCGGATCAGCCAGCGACGGTGCGGGGCGCCGGATGGACCCGGGAGCTTCAGCCCGTCCCGAGTGCGCGCCGCAGGAACGGGACGGTGACGCGGCGCTGGGCGGCGAGCGATTCGCGGTCGATCCGCTCCAGCGCGGCCAGCAGCTGGCCGAGGTCGCGGTCGGTGCGGGTCAGCAGCCACTCGATGGCCTGGTCCTCGAGCACCAGGCCGCGACGCTGGGCGCGATCACGCAGTACCGCCCGCCGGCCATCGTCGTCCAGCGCCTGCAGGGTGATGCGGGTGCACTGGCCCAGCCGCGAGCGCAGGTCCGGCAGGGTCAGAGCCAGTTCGGCCGGACCGCTGCGGTCCAGATAGAGCACGTTGCTGCCGGCGGCGCGGCTGCGGTTGTGGAAGTCGAACAGCGCGACTTCGTCGTCGCGGTCGCCGGCGATCGCCTCCAGCCCGTCGAGCGCGATCAGGTCGGCGCCTTCGAGCGCCTCCAGCGCATCGCGCAGACGCCCTGCGGCCGCGCGCAGCGGCAGATAGGCGGCACGCCGCCCGGCCCGCTCGGCCTCGGCACAGGTGGCCAGCGCCAGGTGGGTCTTGCCGGCACGTGCCGGCCCCACGACGTACAGCCAGTCCTGGCCCGGCGCGCGCGCCAGCGCCTGCAGCTGCGCGATCGCGCCGTCGGGCGGCAGCATGAAACTGTCCAGGCGCTGGTCGGCCGGATAGCGGAGCGCCAGCGGCAGCTGCGGCGTCACCGCACCGCTGCCGGGCGGTGGCCCTGCCATGGCGGTCACGACGGATCCGACTCCCGCGGCGGCACGCGCTCGACCAGAGTCCGGTCGACATGGCCTTCCAGCAGGATCGGCACGTGTTCGCCGGTGTACAGGTCGCTGGCCTGGTAGCGCTCCTGCACGAAGCGCAGCAGCACATTGGCCACCGCGGCCACCGGCAGCGCGATCAGCATGCCGAGGAAACCGAACAGCTGGCCACCGGCCATCACCGCGAAGATCACCGCCACCGGATGCAGGCCGATCTTGTCGCCGACGATGCGCGGTGTCAGTACGTAGCTCTCCAGCAGCTGGCCGGCGGTGAAGACCACGCCGATCAGGATCAGCAGCTGCCAGTCGAAGCCCTGCGACTGCACCAGCGCGGCCAGGACCGCCAGCACGATGCCGGTGGTCGCCCCCAGGTACGGGATGAAGCTGATCAGGCCGGCGACGATGCCGATCAGCAGGCCCAGCTTGAGCCCGACCAGCGACATGCCGACCGCGTAGATCACGCCCAGCGCCAGCATCACCAGGAACTGCCCGCGCAGGAACGCGCCGAGCACGTCGCTGGATTCGCGCGCCAGGCGGGTGACCGTGCCGACGTGGTCGCGCGGGATGACGCCGGCGACACGCTCGACCAGCTTGTCCCAGTCGCGCAGGAAGTAGAACGCCAGGATCGGCAGCAGCACCAGGTTGACCACCCAGGTGACCAGGGCGAAACCGGACCGCGACAGGTAGCCGAAGAACGTCGCCGCAACGCCGCCGGCCTGCTGCCAGTGGCTGCGCACCCATTCGATCAGCCGCTGCGGGTCGAGCCAGCCCATCAGCTCCAACCCGGTCCGTGCCTCGATCCACGGCAGCGCGGTCTGCATGAACCAGTCGCGGTACTCGGGCAGCGAATTGACCAAGGTGACGATCTGGCGCTCGACCATCGGCACCAGGATCAGCAGGAACAGCACCAGCAGCAGCGACATGGCGACGAACACCAGGGTCACCGCAACGGTGCGCGAGCGGCCGCGCCGCTGCAGGCGGTCGACCAGGGGATCGCCCAGCCAGCCCAACAGCGCCGCCAGCACGAACGGCGTCAGGATCGGCGCCAGCGCCCAGATGAACCAGGCCACGGCCAGCGCCAGCGCGCCCCACTTGAGCTGGCGCAGGAAGCGGGCGATTTCCGCCTCGGAACCGACCTCGCTCATCGGATGCGGTACTCCCCGGTGGCGCCCTCGACCACGACCACGGGCACGTCGTTGCCGAGCATGCGCTCGAACCCGGCCAGGCCGGTGAGCAGATCCAGATCGAACTCCATCCGCTCGCCGTCGACCCGCACCGGCGCGATCCGGCGCACCACCGACAGGCGCTGCAGCAGGCCCGACACGCGCAGGTAGTCGTCGGCATTGCGGACGCCGGTGAACACGACCCGGTAGGTACCCGCCGGCTGCGACGGCGGCACCTTGGCGTAGCGCTGGATCAGCGCGTCGGCGGCCACGTCGGCACCGCTGGACAGGGCCCGCCGCGCGTCGCCGTCGGAGATCGAACGCGTCGCCAGCACGCGGCCGGCGTCCACGAAGGTCCATTCGGCAGTCCAGCCGTTGCCGCTGCGGAACAGCTTGCCGATCAGCTGCATCGGAGGGCTGTAGGCGGCCGATGCGCGGGCGACGGCGGCAGGGTCGCTGCGCCAGATCGCGCCGATCGCGGCCTGTTCGGCGGCACTGCCGGCAGGCAGGCCGAGCCGGTAGCCACGTTCCTGGGCGCGGTCGAGCAGCGGCCGGGCGGCGTTCACGTGTGCGGTGCTGAGCAGGCGCGGGCCGCTGCCGTCGTCGATCGCCATCCACAGCACCGGCTTGGGCCGGGGCTGCGGCCAGACCGGCAGGCCCAGCGCGGAGACCAGCACGTCGATGTCCTCGGGGACGAAGCGCACCACCAGCATGGTCCGGAACGTCGGCGCCCCGCCCGGCGAGGTGCCCTGGTCCTGGCGGTAGTCGTACCCGTCCACGTACTGCCTGGCGTTGCGGAGCTCCTGGGTCACGCCCGGGCGGTTGACCACGCCCGCATCGCCGGAAATCTTGGACAGCACCGCGGCCAGCGCGCGCGGATAGGCCGCCTCGCGCGCCTGGTCGGTCTGGCTGTTGACCTGCACCTCGGCCGCGTAGACGCCCTGTACGCTGACCACGTCGCCTTCGGTGCGCAGGCCGGCCTGCGCCAGCGCTTGGCCGGCAAGCAGCCAGAGCAGCAGGGACAGGGCGAAACCGGTGCATGCACGCATGCGCGAATCCTTCGGCGTGGGACGGACAGGACCGCGATTGTTGCGCGAATGCCCTCCCGGCGCCAATCCGGCGCGGTGAAGGACCGGCCCGGCTGCTAGAATCGCCGGCTTCGTCGAACCAGAAGCCGCCCACGTGAGCCAGACCATACCGCCGACCTCCCTGACCTACCGCGACGCGGGCGTGGACATCGATGCCGGCAATGCGCTGGTCGAACGGATCAAGCCGCTGGTCAAGCGCAGCTTCCGTCCCGAGGTGATGGGCGGGCTGGGTGGCTTCGGCGCACTGTTCGACCTGTCCGGCAAGTACCGCGAGCCGGTGCTGGTTTCGGGCACCGACGGCGTCGGCACCAAGCTGAAGCTGGCCCAGCAGCTGGGCCGCCACGACACCATCGGCATCGACCTGGTCGCCATGTGCGTCAACGACGTGCTGGTGCAGGGCGCCGAGCCGCTGTTCTTCCTCGACTACTTCGCCACCGGCAAGCTGGACGTGGACACCGCCGCGGCCGTGGTCGGCGGCATCTCCGAGGGCTGCACCGAGTCCGGCTGCGCCCTGATCGGCGGCGAGACCGCCGAGATGCCCGACATGTACCCGCCGGGCGAATACGACCTGGCCGGCTTCTGCGTGGCCGCGGTCGAGAAGTCCGAGATCCTCGACGGCGCGAAGGTCCGCGAAGGCGACGTGCTGATCGGCATCGCCTCCTCCGGCCCGCATTCCAACGGCTACTCGCTGGTCCGCCGCATCTACGACCGTGCCGGCCGCCCGGCCGAGCTGGAGATCGGGGGCGTGCGCCTGGTCGACGCGCTGATGGCCCCGACGCGGTTGTACGTGAAGCCGATCCTGTCGCTGCTGCGCGCCCATGGCGCGGCGATCCACGCGATGGCCCACATCACCGGCGGCGGCCTGACCGAGAACATCATCCGGGTCATCCCCGACGGCCTGGGCCTGGACATCGAGGCCTCGGCGATCGTGCTGCCGCCCGTGTTCGACTGGCTGCAGCGCGAAGGCGCGGTGGCCGACGCCGAGATGTGGCGCACCTTCAACTGCGGCGTCGGCTTCGTGCTGGTGGTCCCGCAGGATGCCGTGGCCCCGCTGGGCGCGGCGCTGGACGCGCAGGGCCTGGCGCACCGGACCATCGGCCAGGTGGTCGCCGCCAGCGGCGAAGAACGCGTCCGCATCGGCTGACCGGCAGCCGCATGTCGCCCACCTGCGGAGCGCGCCTGCCCCGCCTGGCCGTGCTCGCATCCGGGCGCGGCAGCAATCTGCAGGCCCTGCTCGACGCGATCGCCGACGGCCACCTCGATGCGGAGATCGTCGGCGTGTTTTCCGACCGCCCCGAGGCCGCCGCGCTGGCGCGCGTTGCCGGGCCGCTGCGCTGGAGCGCCCGGCCACGGGACTTCGCCGACCGCACCGCCTACGAGGCCAGCCTGGGCGATGCCGTCGCGGCCGCGCGACCGGACTGGGTGATCTGCGCCGGCTACATGCGCATCCTCGGCGAGGCCTTCATCGCCCGCTTCGCCGGCCGCCTGCTCAACGTGCATCCCTCGCTGCTGCCGCGGCATCGCGGCCTGCACACCCACGCGCGCGCCCTCGAGGCCGGCGACGCCGAACACGGCGCCAGCCTGCACTTCGTGGTGCCGGAACTGGACGCCGGCGCGGTCATCGCCCAGGTGCGCCTGCCGGTGACCGCCGATGACACCGCCGACACCCTGGCCACGCGCCTGCTGCCGCGCGAACACGCGCTGATGGTGGCGGTGGTGCGGCTGGCGGTGGCCGGCCGCCTGGCTGAACGCGACGGTCAGGTCTGGGTGGACACTCAGTGCATGTTTAGCCCGCTGCAACTAGATTGCGCCGGAGAACTGCGAACGGCATCACGCGCCTGACACCGACGTCTGGGCATGTTGGTCCGCCTTCCTCCCACGCGACCGCCCACTCCGATGCGCCGACCGACCACGACGATCGCCCTGCTGTGCCTGCTGTGCGTCGCCGCTGCCCCGGCACTGGCGCAGACACCCGTGCCGCCGACCGAGGCCGAGGCCGCGACGGGGTCGGCCCGGGTCGCGCCGGCACTGACGCCGTTCGTCGCGACCTATGACGCCTATTACAAGGGCCGTCAGGCGGGCGACGCCACCATGCAGGTCGTCCGCGATGGCGAGCGCTGGCGGGTGGACCTGTCCATCCGCGGCGACCGCGGCCTGGCCGGCCTGACCCGGCTCAACATCCACCAGAGCACGGTTTTCGACGAGCACGACGGCCTGTTCCGCCCGCTGAGCCAGAGCACGGTGCGCAAGGCGATCCTGATGGGGCGCCAGGTCACCGGCAGCTACGACTGGGACCGGATGCAGGCGCACTGGGACGGCGACCTGAAGAAGAACCGCCGCCAGCCGATCCCGCTGCAGGCCGGCGACATGAGCGCGCTGCTGATCAACCTCGCGGTGATCCGCGACGCACGCCCCGGACGGTCGCTGCAGTATCGTTTCGTCGATGGTGGACGCGTCCGCGACCATGCCTACCAGGTCGCGGAAACGCCCGAAACCATCGCCGTCGGCGACATGAGCTACGCCGCACTCAAGGTCGCCCGCATCGAGGATGATGGCGACGAAACCATCCTCTGGGTCGCCGATGGCGTCCCCACCCCGGTCCGGATCCTGCAACGCAAGGACGGCCAGGACGAGATCGATCTCCGTCTTGTGGAGTACCAAGGAGCATGAGCATGACCACGCGCCCCGCCCTTCGTTTCGCTTTCGCCGTCGCGCTGACGGCCGGCGCCGCCCTGCCCGCCGCCGCACTGGAACCGTTCAACGCCCAGTACCAGGCCAGCTACATGGGCATGCAGGCCAATGCCAACATGACCCTGGCGCGCGAGGGCAATGCGCACTGGAAGTACAGCCTGCAGATCCGCAACCAGGTGGCGGACCTGCGCCAGAACACCGTGTTCGAGGAACACGAGGGCCAGCTGCGCCCGCTCAGCAGCAACGACCAGTCGGTGATGCTGATCCGCCGCAAGTCGGTGACCGCCAACTACGACTGGAAGACCGCGCAGGCCAGCTGGAGCGGCGACGTCAAGGACGACCGGCGCGGCCCGATCAAGCTGCAGGCCGGCGACATGGACGCACTGCTGATGAACCTGGCCGTCACCCGCGACGCGCAGGCGGGCCGGCCGATGGCCTACCGCCTGGTCGACGAGGGCCGCGCGCGCCCGATGCGTTACGAGGTGGCCGGTAAGGAGCAGATCACCGTGGCCGGCCAGCAGAAGCAGGCGACCAAGGTGGTGCGCCGCGACGACAAGAAGGAAACCATCGCCTGGGTGGTCGCGGGCATGCCGGTGCCGGCGCGCATCCTGCAGCGCGAGAACGGCCAGGACACGATCGACCTGACCCTCAAATCGTTGAACTGACGGCATCGCACCGTTGCAACGCGAACGGGCCGCTGCGAAGCGGCCCGTGTCGTTTCAGGTGCATCGGTCGCCCGACGCCTGATGCCGCTCCGGGCCACGCGCATCGCCCCGCCGCCCGCCTTACTCGGCAGCGCCGGCCCCGTCGTCGAACACGGTCTGGCAGTCGACCCGGATCGATTCGCCGCTGCGGTACCAGGCGAAGGTGGTGCACTCGCGCTGGCCGCTGCGCTCGCGGGCCGCGGTGACGGCATAGAACGCCTGCAGGATCTCGGTCCGCGAGACCGTGCCGTCGGCGTTCCAGTCCATGTCCTTCGTCTCGACGCCCCGGGTGATCGCCATGCCCTGCCAGCTGGCCCAGCCCAGCGCCAGCAATGCCAGCGCCAGGGCGGCCAGCAGGATCTTCCGCCTCGGTGTCAGCCTGCCGCGCAGCAGCATCAGCCGGCGATCCGGCGGATGCGGGCGCCGAGCGCGCCCAGCTTCTCTTCGATGTTCTCGTAGCCGCGGTCCAGGTGGTAGATGCGGTCGATGGTGGTATCGCCGTCCGCGACCAGGCCGGCCAGGATCAGCGAGGCCGACGCGCGCAGGTCGGTCGCCATTACCGGCGCGCCGCTCAGGCGCTGCGCGCCGCGCACGATCGCGGTGTGCCCGTCGACCTGGATGTCCGCGCCCAGGCGCAGCAGCTCGTTGACGTGCATGAAGCGGTTTTCGAAGATCGTTTCGCTGATCACGCCCACGCCGTCGGCCACGCAGTTGAGCGCCATGAACTGCGCCTGCATGTCGGTCGGAAATGCCGGGTACGGCGCGGTGGTCAGGCTCACCGCCTTCGGCCGGCGCCCCTGCATGTCCAGGGTGATGGTGTCGGCGGTGGTCTCGATGACCGCGCCAGCTTCCTTGAGCTTGTCCAGCACCGCTTCCAGCGTGTCGGGACGGGCGTTGCGGGCCACGATGCGGCCGCCGGTCATCGCCGCGGCCACCAGGAAGGTGCCGGTCTCGATCCGGTCCGGCACCACCGCGTGACGCCCGCCGCCCAGCCGCTCGACGCCGTGGATGACGATGCGTGAGGTCCCGGCGCCCTCGATTTTCGCGCCCAGCGCATTGAGGCACTCGGCCAGGTCGATGACTTCCGGCTCCATCGCCGCGTTTTCCAGCACCGTGGTGCCTTCGGCCAGCACCGCCGCCGCCATCACGTTCTCGGTGCCGGTCACGGTGACCATGTCGAACACGAAGCGCGCGCCCTTCAGACGTGCAGCGCGCGCCTTGATGTAGCCGTTCTCGACGGTGATGTGCGCACCCAGCGCCTGCAGCCCCTTGATATGCTGGTCGACCGGCCGCGACCCGATCGCGCAGCCGCCGGGCAGCGAGACCACCGCCGCGCCGTGGCGGGCGACCAGCGGGCCCAGCACCAGGATCGAGGCGCGCATGGTCTTGACCAGCTCGTACGGGGCGACGAAGCGGTCCACCGTGGTCGGGTCGATAGTGATGCTGCGGCCCCTGGCCAGCGTGTCCTCGTCGATGCTGACACCGGCGCCGATCTCGCCCAGCAGCTTCACCGTGGTGACCACGTCGTGCAGGTGCGGCACGTTGGTGATCTCCACCGGCGCATCGGCCAGCAGGGTCGCGCACAGGATGGGCAGGACGGCGTTCTTGGCGCCGGAAATGGCGACTTCGCCCTGGAGCGGCGCACCGCCGCTGACAACGATCTTCTGCATCGGGATTCCGGTCGGGGGCTCGGGGACGGGCGCTCAGCGCGCCTCGTCGGGGGTCACGGTCTTCAGCGCCAGCGCGTGGATCGCGCCGCCCATCAGGTCGCCGAGGGTGGCGTAGACCATGCGGTGGCGGGCCAGCGGCAGCTTGCCGCGGAAGGCCTCGCAGACCACCGTGGCCTCGAAATGCACGCCGTCCTCGCCCTGCACCTGCGCCTGCGCGCCGGGGAGTCCGTCTTCGATCAAGCGGCGGATGGTGTCGGCGTCCATGGGTACTTGGCCTAGAATGAAGCCCCATAGTCTAGCGAATCCGGGCATCCGGAGCCGAACCGCATGTCCCTTCCCGACGCCCCCGTTCCCGCCGCTGCCGGCCTGGTCGCCAGCGGCCGCCGCGTTCTCGAGATCGAAGCGCAGGCGCTGACCGCCGTCGGCGAGCGCATCGGCGACGCCTTCGCCCAGGCCTGCCAGCGCATCCTCGCCTGCCGCGGCCGGGTCGTGGCCACCGGCATGGGCAAGTCCGGCCACATCGGCCGCAAGATCGCCGCCACCCTGGCCTCCACCGGCACCCCGGCCTTCTTCGTCCATCCCGGCGAGGCGGGCCACGGCGACCTGGGCATGATCACCGACACCGACGTGGTGCTGGCGATCTCCTACTCCGGCGAATCGGACGAGATCCTGATGCTGCTGCCGGCCCTGCGCCGCCAGGGCAACACGGTGATCGCGATGACCGGCCGCGCCCAGTCCACCCTGGCCCGCGAGGCCGATGTGCACCTGGACGTCGCCGTCCCGGCCGAGGCCTGCCCGCTGCACCTGGCGCCGACCTCCAGCACCACCGCGACGCTGGCGCTGGGCGACGCGCTGGCCGTGGCCCTGCTCGAGGCGCGCGGCTTCACCGCCGACGATTTCGCCCGCTCGCACCCGGCCGGCAGCCTGGGCCGCCGCCTGCTGCTGCACATCACCGACGTGATGCATGCCGGCGAGGCGATGCCCAAGGTGAGCGAAACGGCCAGCGTCGCCGAGGCCCTGGTCGAGATGAGTCGCAAACGCCTGGGCATGACCGCCATCGTCGATGCCGACGACCACCTGCTCGGCATCTTCACCGACGGCGATCTGCGCCGCGCACTGGACCAGGGCATCGACGTGCGCCAGGCGCGCATCGCCGAGCTGATGACCCGTGGTCCGCGCACCATCCATACCGGGCAGATGGCCACCGAGGCCGCGCACCTGATGGAGCGGCACAAGATCAACGGCCTGATCGTCGTCGATCCCGAGGGGCGCGCCGTAGGCGCGCTCAATGTTCACGACCTGTTGCGCGCACGCGTGGTTTAACCGCAGTCCCATGCCCTACGATCCCCTCGCCCTCGTCGACGCCGACATCCGCGCCCGCGCCGCACGCATCCGCCTGCTGTGCCTGGACGTGGACGGCACCCTCACCGACGGCCGCCTGTACTTCGACAGCGAAGGCAACGAACTCAAGTCCTTCAGCGTGCTCGACGGCCAGGGCCTGACCCTGCTGCGCCGCTTCGGCTTCGAGGTCGTGCTGATCACCGCCCGGATGAGCCTGGTCGCGCAGAAGCGCGGCACCGACCTGGGCCTGGAAACCCACATCGGCATCAAGGACAAGCTGGCGTGCATGGACGCGCTGTGCGCCCGCCACGGCATCGACCGCAGCCAGACGGCCTTCGTCGGCGATGACATCCCCGACCTGGAGTGCCTGCGCGAGGTCGGCCTGGCGGTCGCTCCGGCCAATGCCCACCCGTGGATCGCCGAGATCGTGCACTGGCGGACCACCGCCCGCGCCGGCGAAGGCGCGGTGCGCGAGGTCTGCGACGTGCTGCTGGCCGCGCACGGCCATGTCGACACCATCCTGCGCGGCCACGCCGGGCGCGACGGAAGCCGCGCATGAGCTGGCGTGGATGGCTCGGCATCGCCCTGCTGCTGGCCGCCGTGTTCAGCGGCTGGTCGGCGTGGAAGATGCGCGACCGCAGCCCGCAGGAAACCGCCTCCGAGCAGCGCTCCGATTACGTGCTGCGCGATTTCGAGCTGGTGGTACTGGCCAAGGACGGCAGCGAGTCGGTCCGCCTGCGCGCGCCCGAGCTACAGCGCAGCCGCAGCGACGAGAGCCTGGACATCGTCACCCCCGTGTTCCTGATGCCGGACCCGGAAACGCCCTGGCAGGTCACCGCCGACCGTGGCTGGGTCAGCGGCGACGGCGAGCTGGCGCGACTGGAAGGCAACGTCGCCGGCGACAGCCAGGCCGGCCCGCCGACCACCTTCCGCACCGGCCGCCTGGAACTGCTGCCCGGCCAGGACCTGGCCCGCACCGACGACCGCGTGACCTTCACCCGCCCCGGTATCATGCAGACCGGCGTCGGCTTCGAGGCCAATCTCAAGACCCAGCAGTACAAGCTCCTCTCGCAGGTCAGGACCCGCTATGAACCCACGCGCCGTTAATCCCCGCATCGCCCGCGCGGCCACCCTGCTCGTCCTGGCTGCGCTGCTGCCGGCGACCGCCGTGGCCAAGTCGTCGGACCGCAACCAGCCGATGAACGTGGAGTCGGACAGTTCCGACTGCAACCAGCTGACCAACGCCAACTCGCGCTGCATTCTCAGCGGGAACGTCGTGATCACCCAGGGCACGCTGGACATCCGTGCTGCACGCGCCGAGATCGTGCAGCGCAACGGTGAGACCGAGCAGGTGATCCTGACCGGCAAGCAGGCCACGATGAAGCAGGAAATGGACGATGGCAGCACCATGAATGCCAAATCCGACCGTATCGTGTACGAGCCTGGCAAGGAAACCTTGACCCTGACCGGCAACTATACCGTCGAGTCACCGCGCGGCAGCAACAGTGGCCAGCGCATGGTCTACAACATGGCCAGCGGCCAGATGCAGAGCGGCGGCGACGGTACCCGCGTGCGCACCGTGCTGCAGCCGAAGAAGCCGGCAGGAGGCAGCTGATGCTGGTCGCCGAAGGCCTGCGCAAGCGCTACAAGCAGCGCGAGGTGGTGAAGGAGTTCGGGCTGTCGCTCGATGCCGGCGAAGTCGTCGGCCTGCTCGGCCCCAACGGCGCCGGCAAGACCACCTGCTTCTACATGATCGTCGGCCTGGTCGGCGCCGATGCCGGTCGCATCGTGCTCGACGGCCGCGACATCACCGGCGAGCCGATGTACACCCGCGCGCGCCTGGGCGTGGGCTACCTGCCACAGGAGCCGTCGGTGTTCCGCAAGCTCAGCGTGGCCGACAACATCCGCCTGGTGCTGGAGCTGCGCGAGGACCTCAAGGGCGAGGATGCGATCGAAGCCGAACTGTCGGCCCTGCTCGACGAGCTGCAGATCGGCCACGTCGCCGACCAGCTCGGTGCAAGCCTGTCCGGTGGCGAGCGCCGCCGCTGCGAGATCGCCCGGGCGCTGGCGGCCAAGCCGCGCCTGATGCTGCTGGACGAGCCCTTCGCCGGCGTCGACCCGATTTCGGTCGGGGAGATCCAGCGCATCGTCACCCACCTGAAGAACCGCGGCATCGGCGTGCTGATCACCGACCACAACGTGCGCGAGACCTTGGGAATCTGCGACCGGGCGTATATCCTCAACGAGGGCAGCGTGCTGGCGCAGGGGGCGCCGGACGCCCTGCTGGCCGATCCGGACGTGCGCCGGGTCTATCTGGGGGACACCTTCCGTCTCTGATTCCGCGGCCGGCGGCCCCGCTCCTCCACGTTTGGCTCGGGCATGAAGGCAAGGCTGCAGACATCGCTGGGACAGCATCTGGTCATGACGCCGCAGCTGCGTCAGGCGATCCGCTTGCTGCAGATGTCCACGCTCGAACTGCAGGCCGAGGTCGCCGAGGCGATCGAGAGCAACCCGCTGCTGGAATGGACCGACGAGGCGCAGCCGGAAGCACCGGCGCAGACCGACGGGACCGAGAAGGCCGCCGAGGCGTCCGACAGCGACGCCCGTGAAGGCGAGGCCGGCGACGATTGGGCGCCGGACGAATCGGCCGCCTGGGAAAGCACCGGCAGCGGCCACCGCGACGACGACGGCGAGGACGCCGCCGAGCGGCTGGCCGAACCGGAGAACCTCGCCGACCACCTGCTGTGGCAGCTGCACCTCTCGCCGCTGTCGCCGCGCGACCGCCGCATCGGCGCGGCGCTGATCGATGCGCTGGACGAGGACGGGTACCTGCGCGAACCGTTGTCGGCCATCGCCGAGACGCTGCTGCCGGAGACCGCAGTCGGCGAGGACGAGATCCAGACCGTGCTGCACCAGCTGCAGCGCTTCGATCCGCCCGGCATCGCCGCACGCAGCCTGGGCGAATGCCTGCGCCTGCAGCTCGATCCCCTGCCCGACTGCACCCCCGGCCGCGCGGTCGCGCTGCGGATCGTCGACGGTCCGCTCGAACGGCTGCCGCGGAGCGGCATCCAGGGCATCGCGCAGGAACTGCGCTGCACGCCGGACGAGGTCGAGCAGGCCGTGCAGCTGGTCCGTTCGCTGGATCCGCGCCCGGGCAAGCGCCTGGGCGAGCTGGACCACGACAGCTACGTGATTCCCGACTGCGTGATCTGGCGCCAGCGCGGCGTCTGGAAGGTCGCCCTGTCCGGCCAGGCCATGCCGCGGGTGTCGATCCATCGCGGCTACGAGCAGATGATCCGGCGCTGCGGCGAACACGACGCCGGTTACCTGCGCGGGCACCTGCAGGAGGCGCGCTGGCTGCTCAAGAGCCTGGAAGCCCGCGGCGAGACCCTGCTCAAGGTGATGCGCTGCGTGCTGCGCCAGCAGGCGGCGTTTCTCGAGTTCGGCGAACAGGCATTGCGGCCGCTGACCCTGCGCGAGATCGCGGGCGAGATCGGCGTGCATGAATCGACCGTGTCGCGTGCGATCGCCCGCAAATACGTGCGCACTCCGCGCGGCACCCTGGCGCTGAAGGCGTTCTTCGCCTCGGGCATCGATACCGATGGCGGAGGCGAGGCGTCCAGCACCGCGATCCAGTCGATGATCCGGCGCCTGATCGACGACGAGAATCCACGCAAGCCGCTTTCTGACGCCAAGCTGGCCGACCTGCTCAAACAGTCGGGCATTCCTGTGGCGCGCCGGACCGTTGCGAAGTATCGTGAGGCCATGAACATCTCGGCTTCGCACGAACGGGTCCGCATCGGCTGAGGTCCGGCCCCGCATCGGACGGAGCCGCTTACCGCGGCAACGACCAGGAGGTTCATGATGCGCATCGAAACGTATGGCCAGCAGCTCGAGGTCACTCCGGCCCTGCGAGAGTACGTCGAGAGCAAGCTGCAACGCCTCGACCGCCATTTCGACCAGTCCATCGAGGTCCGCGTGCAGCTCGGGTTGCGCAAGCCCGATCACCACGCCGAGGCCAACATCAATGTTCCCGGCAGGACCCTGCACGCCGACGCGAACGCCGAGAACATGTACGCGGCGATCGACCTGCTGACCGACAAGCTCGACCGCCTGGTGCTCAAGCACAAGGAAAAGCAGCACAACCACCAGCCGCGCGCGGTGCCCGACCTCACCTGAGCACCGCCCGTCCCGGTGCCGCACCGCGGCGCCGGGACCCGTGCAGCATCCCACGTCATCACCGATGCCGGACCGGCCAGCAGGCCGGCCCGGCATGCCGCATGCGTGACCGCCGGCACTGGCGCATCGCCTGCCGGTTTGGGCGACAATGCCACGTCATTCGCCAGACAGGGGCCTGGGCCGCATGAGGAATGCCAGCATCACCGCGCGTGAACTGTTCGACCAGCAGCAGGAGAAGCTGAGCCTGCGCTGGGTGGCCGGACAGAAGGGCGAGTCGCGCGAGATCGAATCCGGGCAGACCAATGCGCGCCGGCCGTCGCTGGCCGGCTATCTCAACGCGGTCTACCCGAACAAGGTCCAGATCCTCGGCAGCGAGGAGCTGGCCTGGCTGGATTCGCTCGACTCGCGCCTGCGCTGGGAGACGATCGAGAAGATCATCCAGTTCCGCCCGCTGGCGATGGTGATCAGCAAGAACCAGTCGCTGCCGGAGGACCTGCGCGCCGCCGCCGACGAAAGCAACACGCCGCTGTGGATCTCGCCCAAGCGCGGCCATGAGCTGCTCAACCACCTGTCCTACCATCTGGCGCGCACGCTGGCGCCGCGGGTCACGTTGCACGGCGTGTTCATGGAGATCTACTCGATCGGCGTGCTGATCACAGGTGAGGCCGGCTCGGGCAAGAGCGAGCTGGCGCTGGAACTGCTCAGCCGCGGCCATCGCCTGGTCGCCGACGATGCGCCGGAGTTCACCCAGATCGCCCCCGACGTGCTCGACGGCACCTGCCCGGAACTGCTGCAGGACCTGCTGGAGGTGCGCGGACTGGGCGTGCTCAACGTGCGCGAGATGTTCGGCGACACCGCGGTCAAGAAGAACAAGTACCTGCGCCTGATCGTGCACCTGACCAAGCCGATGACCGAGCCCAATCCGCACGGTTACGAGCGGTTGACCGGCGACTCGGGCACCCGCCACGTGCTGGACCTGGACGTGCCGCTGATCACCCTGCCGGTCATGCCCGGCCGCAACCTGGCCGTGCTGAGCGAGGCCGCGACGCGCCTGCACATCCTGCGCACCAAGGGCATCGACCCGGCGGCGATGTTCATCGCCCGCCACAGCAACCTGCTCGAGCGACGCGGCGGATGAGTACCGTGCAGCCGACTCTGGTGATCATCAGCGGCCTGTCCGGCTCGGGCAAATCGGTCGCGCTGAAGACCTTCGAGGACCTGGACTACTACTGCGTCGACAACATGCCGATCGAGCTGCTGCCGACCTTCGTGCGCAGCCTTGTGCGCGACGACGGCCTGCCCGAGCGGATGGCGGTGGGCATCGACGTGCGCAGCCGCCACAGCGACCTCAGCCAGCTGGCCGCCTGGCGCGAAGCGGCGGTACCGCTGGGCGTGGATGCCAAGCTGCTGTTCTTCGAAGCGACCGACGAAGTCCTGCTGCGCCGCTTTGCCGACACCCGCCGCCGGCACCCGCTGAGCCGGCTGGGCCTGTCGCTGCCCGAGGCGCTGGCGCGCGAACGCGAGATCACCCGGCCGCTGCGCGAGGAGGCCGATGCGGTCATCGACAGCAGCCAGCTCAACGTGCACCAGCTGCGCCGGCACGTGATCACCGAGTTCGCGCTCAGCCACGGCACCGGCCTGTCGCTGCTGTTCGAATCGTTCGCCTACCGGCGCGGCGTGCCGGCCGATGCCGACTTCGTGTTCGATGCGCGGGTCCTGCCCAACCCGCACTGGGAGCCCGACCTGCGCCCGCTGACCGGGCGCGATGCGCGGGTGCGGGACTACCTGGACGCCCAGCCCGACGTTTCCACCTACGTCGACCAGGTGGCCGGCTTCCTCGACACCTGGCTGCCGCGGCTGCGCACCGATACCCGGGCGTACGTGACCGTCGCGTTCGGCTGCACCGGCGGCAAGCACCGCTCGGTGTACCTGGCCGAACGGCTGGCCGCGCATGCCCGTTCGCAGGGCTGGGACGAGGTCGCCACCTACCACCGCGAACAGGACTGAGCGGCCGCCGCCGCGGGTGCTCCTCCAGGGCCACACTGTCCCGGAAATCGGCGCTGACGAAAGCCATGGCGCTCTGTTAACTTTCCCGGATGGCCTGTGGCATTCTCCTCATCACCCACCCCGGCATCGGCGCCTCGGTCCTGGCGGTCGCGACCGCGCTGCTGCGCAACCTGCCGCTGCGCGCGGAAGCGTTCGAAGTCCCGTTCGACGCCGATCTCGACCAGTTGCTGCCCGCCGCCTCGGCGGCGCTGCGGCGCGTCGACGGAGGCGATGGCGTGCTGGTGCTGACCGACCTGTATGGCGCCAGTCCCAGCAACCTCGCCGCCCGGGTCGCTCACCTCGGCACGCCGGTCCGCCGCGTCGCGGCGCTGAGCCTGCCGATGCTGCTGCGGGTGATGAACTATCCGGAACAGGGACTGGACGAACTGCCCGCCACCGCGGCGGCGGGCGCGCGCAATGGAGCGATCATCGACGATGCTTGAACGTGAACTCACCGTGTCCAACCGCCTGGGCCTGCATGCCCGGGCCACCGCCAAGCTGGTCCAGGAGCTGGCGCCGTTCCGCTGCGCGGTGACGCTGGCCGCCAAGGGCCGCGAGGTCAACGCCAAGAGCATCATGGGCGTGATGCTGCTGGCCGCCGGGCCCGGCACGCCGATCACGGTGCGTACCGACGGCGAGGACGAGGCCATCGCGATGGAGGCCGTGGTGTCCCTGTTCGAACGACGCTTCGACGAGGAAGCCTGAGCATGCGCCCGGTCGCCGGCCCCTGCCCCACCGGTCGATCGGCACGACGATGAGGCGCAGTTTCGCCGCTCACGGGGCATCGCGCGGAATCGCGCTGGGACGCGCACGCGTGCGCGCGCCGCATGCCCTGGACATCGGCGAACAACATGTCGAGGCGGGCGCGGTCGACGCCGAGGCCGCGCGCCTGGCCCGGGCCATCGCATCGGCCCGCGAGGAAATGCGCAGCCTGCGCGAACGCCTGCAGGGCGCGCTGGCAGGCGACGCGGTCGAATTCATCGACCTGCATGCCCTGCTGCTGGACGACCCCGAACTGGTCCGTGCGCTGGACGAGCTGATCCGCCGCGACCGCTGCTCGGCACCGTATGCGCTGCGGGTGCAGCGCGACCGGCTGGCCGCGGTGTTCGAGCGGATGGACGACCCCTATCTGCGCAGCCGGCTGGACGACCTGGACCAGATCATCGGCCGGATCAACGCGCACCTGCATGCACGGCCGTCCGAGCCGCGCGGCACCGCCGGCGAGATCCTGGTCTGCGACATGGTGTCGCCGGCCGAACTGGCCCAGCTGCAGTCCCAGGGGCTGGTCGCCGTGGTCAGCAGCGCCGGCAGCGCGCTCTCGCACAGCGCGATCCTGGCGCGCAGCCTGCACCTGCCGCTGGTGGTCGGCGCGGTCGGCGTGCTGCAGAAGATCAACGACGGCGACGTGCTGATCGTCGATGGCGAGACCGGCGACGTGGTCGTCGATCCGGGGCCGGACGATCTGGCCGCCTATCGCGCACGCGAACGGCAGGAGGCGCGCGAGCGGCGCGGGCTGGAGCGGCTGCGCAGCAAGCCGACCAGGACCCGCGATGGCGTGGACATCGCGCTGTACGCCAATGCCGAATCGCGCGAGGACATGAGCCGTGCCCACCAGCTGGGCGTGGCCGGCATCGGCCTGTACCGCACCGAGTTCCTGTTCCTGCAGCGCGACAGCCTGCCCGACGAGGAAGAGCAGTTCATCGCCTACCGCGATGCGGTGCTGTGCATGAGCGGACGGCCGGTCACCTTCCGCACCCTGGACCTGGGCGCCGACAAGGCCGACCGCGCCGGGCTGGCGCTGGCCAACGAGGACAACCCGGCGCTGGGCGTGCGTGGCCTGCGGCTGTCGCTGCTGCACGATGCGGTGTTCGACACCCAGCTGCGGGCCATCGTGCGTGCGGCGGCCTATGGCCCAGTGCGCGTGCTGGTGCCGATGGTCAGCTGCCGCGAGGAACTGGTGATCGTGCGCCGGCGCCTGCGCATGGCGGTGCTGGCGCTGCGAAAGCATGGACTGACGGCCGAGGCGCCGCCGCTGGGCGCCATGATCGAGGTCCCGGCCGCGGCGATCGGCGTGCACGGGCTGATCGATGCCGCGGAGTTCCTCGCCATCGGCACCAACGATCTGGTGCAGTACCTGCTGGCGGTCGATCGCAACAACGAGGCGCTGGGCGACCTCTACTCGCCACTGCATCCGGGCGTCCTGCGCCTGCTCGCGCACGTGATCCGCGCCGGTGAAGAGCACGGGGTGCCCGTCAGCATCTGCGGCGAGATCGCCGCCGATCCACGGCTGGCACCGCTGCTGCTGGCCCTGGGCCTGCGGGAGTTCAGCCTGCATCCCACCACCCTGCTGGAACTGCGTCGCACGATCCGCAGCTGCGACCTGGCCCAGTTGCGGTCCGGCGCGGAGGCACTGCTGCGCGCCCGCGACCGCACCGGCATCGAGCGCTGGCTGTCCAAGGTCACCTGACCGGCAGCAGCGCCATGCGTCGGCGGGGCGTGCACCTTGCCCTTGGCATGACGACACCGCCTTGCACCGGACATGCCCCCGCCCGCGCGTCGGCGCCATGAGCTTTCCAGGACGCGCGCTCTATCCATTGCCAGGCGCCGGGCGGATAATGCGCGGATGACCACCTGATCCGCCGCGGCTGTCGTCGCGGCCCCGCCCGTCCCAACCGGAGCCGCGCATGGCCGAAGCCGTCCGCCACGACAAGACCGCGCGTCAGCTGCGCATGCTGTCCGATGCACTGGACAGCGGACGCCTCGGTCCGGTGCGACGGCTGGTCAACACGCTGTCCCCCGCCGAGATCGGCAACCTGCTCGAGTCGCTGCCGCCGGGCAAGCGCGAGGTGGTGTGGGGTCTGGTCGATGCCGAGGACGACGGCGAGGTGCTGCTGCACGTCGGCGACGAGGTGCGCGAGAGCCTGATCGCGGACATGGACCCGGACGAGCTGGTCGCCGCGGTCGAAGACCTGGACATCGACGACCTGGCCGATCTGGTCGAGGACCTGCCGGACACGGTCATCGACGAGGTCCTCAAGTCGATGGACCGCGAGAACCGCGAGCGCCTGGAACAGGTGCTGTCCTATCCCGAGGACAGCGCCGGCCGCCTGATGAATCCGGACGTGGTCACCGTGCGCGCCGACGTCAACGTCGACGTGGTGCTGCGCTACCTGCGCCTGCGCGGGGAACTGCCCGAGCACACCGACCACCTGTACGTGGTCAGCCGCCGCCACCAGTATCTGGGCCGGGTGCCGCTGGCCGCGCTGGTCACCCATGAAGACACCACCCCGATCAACCGGCTGATCGACGACGAGCAGCCGGCGATCGACGTCGGCGAAGGCGCGCAGGAAGTGGCGCGGCAGTTCTCCGATCACGACTGGATCTCCGCGCCGGTGGTGGACGACAACAACATCCTGCTCGGCCGCATCACCATCGACGACGTGGTCGACATCATCCGCGAGCAGGCCGAGCACCAGGCGCTGGGCGCCGCCGGCCTGGACGAGGACGAGGACCTGTTCTCGCCGATCAGGCGTGCCGTGCGCGGCCGCGTTGTCTGGCTGGGCATCAACCTGTTCACCGCGTTCATGGCCGCCGGCGTGATCGGCCAGTTCGAGGCCACGCTGGAGAAGGTGGTCGCGCTGGCGGTGCTGATGCCGATCGTCGCCGGCATCGGCGGCAACGCCGCGGTGCAGGTGCTGACCCTGATGGTGCGCGGCCTCGCGCTGGGCCAGGTTGGCGCCAGCAATGCGCGGATCCTGCTGTGGAAGGAACTGCGCGTGGCGATGATCAACGGCGTGCTGATCGGCGGCATCGTCGGCCTGATCGCGCTGGTCTGGTTCCGCAGCTTCTCGCTGTCGCTGGTCATCGCGATGGCGCTGGTGATCAACTTCTGCGCGGCCGCGGCGGCCGGCGTGCTGCTGCCGCTGCTGCTCAAACGGATGAACGTCGATCCGGCGGTGGCCGGCACCGTGGTCGTCACCGCGGTGACCGACGTGATGGGGTTCTTCTGCTTCCTCGGCCTGGCCACGCTGATCCTGCTGCACTGACATCGTGACGCGCCACGGAACGCACTCCAGGCAGCAGTCCGGCGAGATCGTCGACTGGAACGATGCGCGCGGCTTCGGCTTCATCGTCGCCGCGGGCAATGCCGCGCGGCTGTTCTTCCATGTCCGCGACTGGCGCGGAAGCGCGCGGCCGCTGGCCGGCCAGGCGGTGCGTTTCGTTGCCGCCACGCAGCGCGACGGGCGCGCCTGCGCGCATGAAGTGCAGCCGCGCGACGCGCGCCGTCGCCCCTCGGGGCCACGCAGGAGCGCTGCACGGCAGCAGCGCGGGTCCGGGCCCTCGCGGCGCGGGCGCGGCGGTGCCGGATGGCTGTGGACCGGCATGGTCGTGGCGGCTTACGGCACCCTGCTTGGCATCGCGATCGAGCGCGGTCGGCTGCCGGTGGAGATCCTGTTCCTGTCGCTGCTGCTGAGCGGTGTCGCCTGGATCGCATATGCGCTGGACAAGCGCGCGGCGCAGCACGGCCACCGACGCATCCCCGAAGCGCACCTGCACCTGCTGGAACTGGCAGGCGGGTGGCCCGGCGCCCTGCTCGCGCAGCGCGCGCTGCGTCACAAGAACCGCAAATCCGGCTACCAGGCGGTGTTCTGGTGCGTGGTCGCGGTGCACACGGCTGCCTTGGCATTCTGGGGATTCCACGCATGAACGGAGTTCCGACATGGCCCTGCCCCGCTCCTGGCCGCTGCCCCGCGGCCTGCATGTCATGGCACTGCTCGCCTGCCTGTTGGGCGCCGGCATGATGAAGGCCCACGCAGCGGACGCCGCACCCGGCGACGGATTCGTCCATCGCGAACTGGTGCATGCCGGGCAGCGCCATCGCTACCAGGTGTTCGTGCCGCAACGACACGGCGAAGGCCCGCTGCCGATCGTGCTGTTCCTGCACGGCTCGGGCGAACGCGGCGACGATGGCGACCTGCAGACCCGCTCCGGGCTCGGCCCCTGGCTGCGGCGGCACGCCGCCGACTTCCCGGCGATCGTCGTGTTTCCGCAGTCGCCGCAGGGCGCCTCATGGGAAGGCCAGACCGCCGGCCTGGCACTGGCCACGCTGGCCGCGGCCAGCGCCGAGTTCGGCGGCGACCGCAGCCGCACCTATCTGACCGGCATGTCGCGCGGCGGCTACGGCGCGATCGAGCTCGCCCTGCGCCATCCGCGCCGGTTCGCCGCCGTGGTGCCGATCTGTGGCGGCGTCACCCCGCCGGGAACGCGGCCCGACCTGGACACGCTGCTGGTCGCAGCGGCCAGCCTGCACGGGAACGACCCGTTCGCCGAGGCCGCGGCAAGCCTGGCCGGGATTCCGGTCTGGCTGTTCCATGGCGAGGACGATCCGGTCGTGCCGGTGGCGCAGTCGCGTCGCCTGTACGCGGCGCTCCGGGAACGCGGAGCCGACGTGCGCTACACCGAACTGCCGGGCACCGGCCACAATGCCTGGGACCCGGCCTATGCCGATCCGGCGCTGTGGGACTGGCTGTTCGCCCGGCACCTGCCCTGACCACCGCGCTCCCGGGAAAGATTCCATGCTCACCTCCATCGCCGGCGTCGCCGTCCTACCCTGGCATCGCGCCAGCTGCCACTGCGGGGCGGTCGTGCTGGAACTGCACCTGCCCGATGGCATCGTCGACCCGCGCCGCTGCGACTGCTCGATGTGCCGGCGGCGCGGCACCATCGTCGCCTCGGTGCCGCTGGACGGCATCCGCATCGTCGAAGGCCAGGCGCAGCTGACGCTCTACCAGTTCAACACGCGGACCGCGAAGCACTACTTCTGCTCGCGCTGCGGCATCCATACCCATCACCAGCGCCGGTCCAATCCGCACCAGTACGGCTACAACGTCGCCTGCCTGGACGGCATCGATCCGTTCGCGATCGCCGGCGTACCGACCAACGACGGCGTCAACCACCCCGCGGACCGCGTCCCTTGAACCGCTCCATCCACGCATCACCACAGGCCCCGCCATGCCCCAGCTGATCGACGACTACTTCCATAGCGGATGGCGCGAGCGCCGGCTCACCTGCGACGCCTGCGAATGGCAGGGCGACAGCCGGGCGATGACGCTGGAGCCGCATCGCGACCAGAGCGAATACGCCTGCCCGCAGTGCGAGGACATCCTGCTGGTGGTGCTGCACCCGGATCTGGCACGCGTGCAGGCCGCCGCAGCGGCGGGCAACCCCGAGGCGCAGGAGCAGCTGGCCGTGCTGGACGCGTTCATGCGCGAACGGAGCTGAGGAAATCAGAGGCGGCTGCCGGGGTGCCGCTGCGCGCTGCTCCGTTGCTGGCGCTGATGGACGCCGCGGTGCTCCGACCCCGCTTGGCCGTCGCTGTACTCCCACATCGACGCCACCCGTGCACGATGGACGCCTCACCTCAGGGCATCGTCGCCCGGTAGATGAGGACCGCCAGCGCGACCAGCACGGCCCAGAACAGCAGACCTGCCAGCGTCGCCGCGGTATCGCCGGGCTCCGAGCGCGGACGCAGGATGCGCAGCATGGTCCGGCCCGCCCCCTTGACCAGCAACTCCAGCACCAGCTCCGCCAGCAGCCGGCCGATGAAACGGAACACGCCACCCAGCGCATCCCCGGCGAGATCTCCCAACGGCATCGCGTGTCACCTGCTCCGGTCCATGCGTCACGCGCCGGATGGTAATCGACTGCGCGACTGCGGCACGCGGCCATCCCTCGCACCGTGCTAGCGGCGATCCCGCACGGGCACGCCGATACCGCCAGCATGCGCGCCAGCGGTGGACCATCGGTCCACGTATCGCATCATGCGCGTCATGTGCCGGAGGCAATCGACCGGCGGACATCCCTTGCGCTCCGTTGAACGCCCGACCGACCACGCCCCGTACGCTGGCGCAGCGCCGCGGCCGGCGGCGGCAACCGGCTCAGGCGGCCGGCAGGTCGGCTACCGGTGGCCGATCATCCCGCGGGCCAATCTCGCCGAAGTACCAGCGCTCGCCGGCGAGCCGCCAGTCGCTGTCCGGATCGGCATAGTCCAGCCCGAGGCCCAGTTCGCCCAGGCCGTCGGGCAGCTGCAGCCCCCATTCCTGCGACAGCCGGCGTCCTTCGATCCGCCAGGAGCGTCCGTGCCGGTCCTCCGACGCGGAGGTATGCGAGCGGAAATAGTCCTCCGAGCGGTACAGGCACAGCTCGCTGGTGAACAGGTCCGGCAGGCACACCACGCAGGTCACGCGGCAGTCCACGTCCGACGCGCCGCGGGCGGCGATGAACGCCGCGCACGCATCGATCAGGCTCTGCGCGCAGGCGCGGCGGATGGCATCGGTGGTCCAGCGGCTCTCGACGAGGTTGAGGTCGACCGGCAGCTTCCAGTTCCAGTAGCGCGGCGCCGCACGCAACTCCTCGTCGTCCGGATACCCGGCCGCCACTTCCAGCGGCCAGCGCTGGAGCGCACGCAGGCGGCGTGCGACACCGCGCAGCCTGCGCTGCGGCGCGATCAGGCGGCGTGCCATGGACGCGTCCCGCCAAGCGCTGCATGTGGTGCCGACATCAGGCGTGAACCCAGATCCTGGTCACCGCGCTGCCCAGCAGCTCGGCGATGCGCTGCTGGTGAGCAGGCTCCAGATCGTGGATGCGGGGGTTGGTCGCCTCGATCCCGAAGCGGGCGAACCCGGCCGGCCAGACGTAGTGCAGGCGGTTGAGCGAGACCTGCATGCCGCAGCAGGCGGTCACCGCCGACAGGTCGGTGAAGCCGGTCGCGTAGGCCGCATCCATGGCTTCGGCCCACCACGGTTCGATGTCGATCCGGCAGTGCGGGCACTCGACCCCGGACCAGTTTCCCGCGGGGCTGAAGAACTCCACGCGGTCGGTGAAGAACGCGGCCACGTCCTCGGCCTCGGGCACCTGTCCGGCCAGGAACGCACGCGCCTGCTCGGCGGCCTCGGCACCTGGAACGAAGTCGGGGTCCGCGGGAATCAGCAGCAGACGGTGGTTGGACACGACGCGATCTCCCTGATCCTGGACGGTACCGGCCGGGCGATGCGCCGCCAGGCCGTTCGCCGCGCGCCGTTCCGGCGCCGGCAAGGTCCTCAGCCCAGCAGCATCTCCAGCACGGCCATGCGCACCGCCACGCCGTTGGCGACCTGGCGCAGCACCCAGGACTGCGGGCCGTCGGCGACCTCGTCGGTGATCTCCACGCCGCGGTTGATCGGGCCAGGATGCAGCACGGCCGCATCGGCACCGGCACGCAGCAGGCGCTGCGCGGTCAGCCCGTACTCGGCGTGGTACTGCTCCAGCGAGGGCACCAGGCCTTCTTCCATCCGCTCGCGCTGCAGGCGCAGCATCATCACCGCGTCGACGCCGTCGAGCATCGCGTCGAAATCGTCGCCGACCGTGCAGCCGTCCAGGGTGCCATCGTCGGGCAGCAGCGACTGCGGGCCGCAGACACGGATCTCGCCGGCACCGAGCGTACGCAGCGCCTGCAGGTCCGATCGCGCCACGCGCGAATGCTTGACGTCGCCGACCATCAGCACCTTGAGCTTCGAGAAATCGCTGCCCTTGGCCTGGCGCAGTGTCAGCATGTCGAGCAGACCCTGGGTCGGATGCGCACTGCGGCCGTCGCCGGCATTGATCAGCGCCGTGCCCTCGCCGGCCACGTCGGCCAGGCGCTTGACCGCGCCATCGTCAGGATGGCGGATCACGAAGCCACGCACGCCCATCGCCTCGAGGTTCTTCAGCGTGTCGCGCGCGGTCTCGCCCTTGCGCGTGGACGAGGTCGAGGCGTCGAAGTTCAGCACGTCGGCGCCGAGGCGCTGCGCGGCCAGGTGGAACGAGCTGCGGGTGCGGGTGGACGGTTCGAAGAACAGCGTGCACACCGCGGTGCCGGCCAGCACGCTGCGCTTGCCGACCCGGCCCACCGCCGCATCGCGGATCTGGCCCGCGCGGTCGAGCAACTGCAGCAGCGTGGTGCGTGGCAGGCCGTCCAGGGTCAGCAGGTGGCGCAGGCGTCCATCGGAATCGAGTTGGTGTGACGTCATGGTGGTCGGTCGCTAGTAGGAGCCGGCGTGCCGGCGACACAGGGCATGGAAAGGCGGGACGAAACGGAACGGACGGACTGGCCTGGCACCCGGATGCGGCGCTACAGCGCGTGGGCGTCCTCCGGGGCGGCCAGCCAGCGGTCGATGATGACGGCGGCGGCGACGGCATCCAGGGCCTCGGCATCGCGTCGCCGGCGGGTGCCGGCCGCACGCTCACGGGCGAAGCGCTGGGCGGCCTCGACCGAGCTGGAGCGTTCGTCGACCAGTACCACCGGCAGGCGGTAGCGCTCGCGCAGGGTCTGGGCGAAGGCACGGGCCCGCTTGCGCGCGGGCTGGTCGCCACCGTCCAGCGTCATCGGATCGCCGACCACGAAACCGCCCGGGCGCCACTCGCGCTGCAGCCGGTCCACCGCGGCCCAGTCCGGGCCGTTGGCATGCACGTCGACCACGGCCAGCGCGCGGGCGCCACCGAGCGGGCTGCCGAGCGCCACGCCGATCCGGCGTGCGCCGACATCGAAACCGAGCACGATGCCATCGGCAGGCGGACGCGGTGGCGTGGCGGACTCAGGCATGTCCGCTGTAATCGGTCATGCGGAACAGGTCCACGCCGATCCGGCCGGCCGCCGTCTGCCAGCGCCGCTCCAGCGGCAGTTCGAACAGCAGTTCGGTATCCGGCGGCGCGGTCAACCAGGTGTTCTCGCCCAGCTCGTGCTCCAGCTGGCCTTCGCCCCAGCCCGCACAGCCCAGCGCCACCACCGCGTGCGCCGGTCCATCGCCGGCGGCCATCGCCTCGAGGATGTCGCGCGAGGTGGTCAGGTACAGGCCCTGCGCCACCGCCAGCGTCGAATCCCACTCGCGCTCGCCGTCATGCAGCACGAAGCCACGCTCGGGATGCACCGGGCCACCATGCAGCACGACCTGCGCGCACAGCACCTGGTCCGCGCTTTCGATGCCCATCTGCGAGAACACCTGTCCCAGCGTGTATTCGGACGGACGGTTGACCACCACGCCCATCGCCCCCTGCGCGTCGTGCTGGCAGATCAGGGCGACGGTGCGCGAGAAATTGGGATCGGCCAGCGCCGGCAGCGCGATCAGCAGCTGGTTGGCCAGGTTGTCCTCGACGAGCGTCATGCCGCCATTCTATCGCCGCGACGGCATTGCGCGCTGACATGACTTGCACGCGATAATCGTGCGCCCACTCCGACAGGACGTCGCATGCAGCACGATCCCGTTCCCGCGCGCCGCAGCCGCGCCTTCATCGTCCTGGTCGCCCTGCTCCAGGGCGGGCTGCTGTATCTGGCCCAATGGGGACAGGCGCAGGGATGGTGGCCGTTCGCCTCGCTGCCGGGCCGGGTGTGCTGGTACACGCTGGTGCTGGCGGTGCCGACCATGCTGACGATGAGCGTGATCGAGCTGCGCGACCGTCGCCTGTGGCAGCACGTCGGCCTGCTGCTCGCGCTGCTGGCGCCGTTGGCGGCCTGGACCGGCTGGAGCGCCAGCGGCGCGCCGGACGTGGTCGAATCGGCGGTGCTGGGCCCGTTCATCCAGAGCGTCGTGGTGCTGCTGTTCGTGGTGCTGCCCTGGCTGCAGTGCCGGCTGGCCAGCGGACGCTGGCGGGCCGCCTATCCGGCCCTGTTCGAACACGCCTGGCAGAACGCGCTGACGCTCGCCCTGGCCCTGCTGTTCACCGGCATCTGCTGGGCGGTGCTCGGGCTGTGGGGCAAGCTGTTCGAACTGGTCCAGGTCACGTTCTTCCGCGATCTGTTCCGCGGCGAGGCGTTCGTCCATCTGGCCACCGGCACCATGGCCGGCCTCGGCATCCTGATCGGCCGCACCCAGCAGCGTCCGGTGCAGGTCGCCCGGCAGATCCTGTTCGCGATCTTCAAGGGCCTGCTGCCGTTGCTGGCCTTCATCGCCCTGCTGTTCGCGATCAGTCTGCCTTTCACCGGACTGGACTCGCTGTGGAGTACACGCTCGGCCGCGACGCTGCTGGTGGCGGTGATCGCGCTGCTGGTGCTGTTCGTCAATGCGGTCTACCAGGATGGCGAGGGGCCACGCCCGTATCCGGCCTGGCTGCGCCGGGTGGTCGAGGCCGGCCTGCTGGCCCTGCCGGCCTACGGCCTGCTGGCGCTGTACGCGATGTGGCTGCGCATCGACCAGTACGGCTGGACCGGGCAGCGGGTGCTCGCCGCGCTGATCGTGCTGGTGGCCGCGCTGTATGCGTTCGGCTACGCGCTGGCGGTACTGCGCCGGCACGATGCATGGCTGGCTCCGCTGCGACCGGTCAACATGGGGATGTCGCTGGTCCTGATCGCACTGGCCGCGCTGGTCAACTCGCCGCTGCTCGACGTGCACCGCATCGGCGCCGGCAGCACCGCATCCAGACTCGCTGCCTCGGCACCGGAGCTCGACGAGGACGACCTGCGTTACCTGCGCTTCGACGCCGGCCGCCGGGGCCACGCCGCCCTGCAGGAACTCGCCATGCTGCCGGCCGTGGCCGGCGACGCGCAGGCGCGCGCGCGCGTCGAACGGATGCTGGCGCGGACCACGCGCTGGGGCAGCAGCGACCACTTGAACGAGGTGTCCCCCGCACCCGACCTGGACACCCTGCGGCAGCAGATCGTGCCGGTCGCCGGCTCGGCCGATGCCGATGCCTCCTGGTGGGAGGCGGTCCTGGCCAGGAAGGTCTCCGCGCTGACCTGCCTCGGGCGGGGTGCCGACTGCCTGCTGCTGCGGCGCGATTTCGATGGCGACGGCAGCGATGAAGTGCTGCTCTGCAGCCTCGGCGAGGGCGAGTTCGTATCCTGCATCCTGCACGCCAGGCAGGATGGCCGCTGGCAGGGCGCCGGCCAGTTCAGCGCTTGGGGAGAACAGACCCAGGCGCAGCTGCGCGCCGGCGAGGTCGAGCTGCTGCAACCGCGCTGGCCCTTCGTCCGGATCGGCGATCGCGAACCGGTGCACATCACGCCGCTCTCCGACAGCGATTTCGTCGTACCACCATCGTCGGCACAGGAGTAACCATGTCCGGCTATTGCGACAGCGCACCGGGCCATCCGCTGCATGGCCCCTACCACGACCACGAGTACGGCTTCCCGCAGCGCGGCGAGGCCGAGCTGTTCGAGCGGCTGGTGCTGGAGATCAACCAGGCCGGGCTGAGCTGGGAGACGATGCTGAGGAAGCGCGAGGGCTTCCGCCGCGCCTACGACGGTTTCGACGTGGACGTGGTGGCCGCATACGGAGAGACCGAACGTGCGCGGCTGCTCGCCGACGCCGGCATCATCCGGAACCGGCTCAAGGTCGATGCCGCCATCCACAACGCGCAGGTGATCCAGCGCCTGCGCCGCGAGCACGGCAGCTTCGCCGCCTGGCTCGACGCCCACCATCCACTGCCCAAGGCGGAATGGGTCAAGCTGTTCAAGAAGACCTTCCGCTTCACCGGCGGCGAGATCACCGGCGAGTTCCTGATGAGCCTGGGTTACCTGCCCGGTGCGCATCGCGCATCCTGCCCGGCGTTCGCGCGGGCCGCAGCGCACAAGCCGGCCTGGATGCAGGCGCAGGGCGCCTGAGGGCAGGCGATCCGCACAGTCGGGGCGCGGTTTTTCACCTGCGTCGGCCGATGCGTGCGCCAGCATCGCAGGCATGGCGATCCGCATCGGCATCTCGGGCTGGCGTTACGCCCCATGGCGTGGCCGCTTCTATCCGGAGGGCCTGCCGCAGCGTTGCGAACTTGACTACGCCTCGCGCAGCGTGGCGAGCATCGAAATCAACGGCTCGTTCTACTCGCTGCAGTCGCCGGCCAGCTGGAGTGCATGGCGCCGACACACACCTGGCGGTTTCCGTTTCGCCGTCAAAGGGCCGCGCTACATCACCCACATCCTGCGCCTGCGCGAGCCCACTCCGGCGCTGGCCAACTTCTTCGCGTCCGGCGTGCTCTGCCTGGGCGACACGCTGGGGCCGCTGCTGTGGCAGCTGCCCCCCAGCCTGCGCTACGCACCAGAGCTGATCGAACGGTTCCTGGCCCTGCTGCCGCGCGACACCGACGCCGCGCTCGCACTCGGCCGCCGTCGGCAACGCAACCGCATGCGCGGGCGTACCGCCCTGCCCGGCCAGCCCAACCGCCCGCTGCGGCACGCACTGGAAATCCGCCACGACAGCTTTCTGGACGAGGCCTTCGTCGGCCAGCTGCGCCGGCACGGCGTGGCGCTGGTGGTATCCGACAGCGCAGGACGCTTTCCCCATGTGGAAGACGTCACCGCCGACTTCCTCTACCTGCGCCTGCACGGCGACACCCGGCTTTACACCGGCCGCTACTCCGACCCGGCACTGGAACGCTGGGCCGCACGCATCCGGCGCTGGGCCGATGGCCACGAGCCCGACGATGCCCGCCGGATATCGGGCACGGATCCGGCCAGGCGGCAGCGGCGCGACGTCTACTGCTACTTCGACAACGATGCCAAGGTCGACGCGCCATTCGACGCGCAGCGCCTGTACCGGCTGCTTGCCGTCGACCGCATCGACCGCTCGCGCTAGACGCCCATGTAGCGGTGCGGGCGATGGTTGAACATCAGCACCAGGCTCAGCATCACCGCGCCCAGCGCCGAATACATCACGTGCGCGGGCGACAGCACGAAGCAGGCCACGCACAGCAGCACCGAATCGAACGCCAGCTGCACCTTGCCGGCGCTGATGCCGCGTTCGCGCTGCAGGTACACCGCCAGGATGCCGACGCCGCCCAGGCTGGCGCGGTGGCGGATGAAGAACAGGATGCCCAGGCCGCACAGCGCGCCACCGACCAGCGCCGCGTACAGCGTATCCATGTAGGCGTAGCCTGCCCAGCGCGGCAGCAGATCGGTCAGCAGGCCGCAGGCGCCGACGGCCGCGAAGGTCTTCAGGGTGAATTCCCAGCCCATGCGCCGCACACCGATCCAGTAGAACGGCAGGTTGACCAGCACGAACACCAGACCGAAATTCCAGCCGAACGCGTAGTGCGCCAGGAACGCCACGCCCGCCATGCCGCCGATCATGATGCCGCCCTGGGCGAACACCGCCAGCCCGAGCGAGGCCACCAGTGTGGCCAGCACCATGCCCTGCACGTCCTCGGCCACCGAGTGGTGAAACGCGCGGTCGTCGGCCGCGGTCCCGGCCGAGTCGGGCGGCGGGGTCAGCGGACCGGAGGTGACGACGGTGCCGTCTTCGGGCAGGGCTTCCTGCCCGGGCCGGAGATCCGAATCGGGGAGACTCACGTGTGGGGGACCCGCGGGAGAAGGCGCGTATTAGACACCAGCGATGGTGGTTGTTGCATCTGAAACCTGATCCGCCCCCGCGGCGGCGGACGCGTCCATCCGTCCATCCGTCCAAGCGACACGCCGACCAGCGCGTGCCGACCAGCAGCAGTGCGAACAGCGCCAGGCCCGCGCCCCGGTACAGCAGGGCCAGGGTCCGGACGGCGTCGCGCGGTCGGCGCCATTGCCGCCACAGACCGCGGCCGGCGCTCTCGACCGGCACCAGCATCACCGCCAGCGCCGCCATCAGGTCCGCTTCGCGATCGACCAGAGCGCCCACGACGGCGGACAGGGCCATCGCCAGCATCCCGGCAGCGGCCCAGATGAACAGCGCCTCGCCCCGCCCTGCGCCATCATCCGGCCGGGCCGGCGCATCGGCGCTGCCGCGACGCTGCTTCAGCTGCTGCAGGACATCTTCGGACAGGCCACGACCGGCGAGCGCATCGGCCAGCAGGGCCTCGGCCCAGGGCAGACGCTCCTCATGCGTCCAGGCTTCGAGCAGCGCGGCGGTCTCCATCGCCGCAAGGCGCTCGCGCAGCGCCTGTTCGTCGCCCATCGTGCTTCCAGCGCAGACGTGCCGCGATCAGCGCAGTTCCGCGATCTCCACGCCATCCAGGCCCTGGGCCAGGGTGCGCGCATCGCCGCCCTGGGACAGCTTGATCCGCAGGCGGACCTCGTTCTGCGAGTCGGCGTAGCGCAGCGCGTCCTCGTAGCTGATCTCGCCGGCCTGGTAGAGCTCGAACAGGCTCTGGTCGAACGTCTTCATGCCCAGGTTGACCGATTCCTTCATCAGTTCCTTGAGCTTGTGGATCTCGCCGTCGCGGATGTAGTCCTGCACCAGCGGCGTGCCCAGCAGGATCTCCATCGCCACCCGGCGGCCCTTGCCGTCCGGCGTGGGAATCAGCTGCTGCGCGACCACGCCCTTGAGGTTGAGCGACAGATCCATCAGCAGCTGGCTGCGCCGGTCCTCGGGGAAGAAGTTGATGATGCGGTCCATCGCCTGGTTGGCGTTGTTGGCGTGCAGCGTGCACAGCACCAGGTGGCCGGTTTCGGCGAAGGCGATCGCGTGGTCCATGCCCTCGCGGGTACGCACCTCGCCGATCATGATCACGTCCGGCGCCTGGCGCAGGGTGTTCTTCAGCGCCGCGTCCCAGCTGTCGGTGTCGATGCCGACCTCGCGCTGGGTGATGATGCAGCCCTCGTGCTTGTGCACGAACTCGATCGGATCCTCGATCGTGATGATGTGGCCGGTCGAGTTCTGGTTGCGGTAGCCGATCATCGCCGCCAGCGAGGTCGACTTGCCGGTGCCGGTGGCGCCGACGAAGATGATGATGCCGCGCTTGGTCATCGCCAGCGTCTTGATCACCGGCGGCAGGTTCAGCTCGTCCACGGTCGGGATCTTGGTCTCGATCCGGCGCAGCACCATGCCGACCTGGTTTCGCTGGTAGAAGCAGCTGACGCGGAAGCGGCCCACACCGGCCACGCCGATCGCGAAGTTGCACTCGTGGGTCTTCTCGAACTCCTCGCGCTGCGCCGGCGTCATCACGTTCAGCACCAGGTCGCGGCTCTGCTGCGGCGTCAGCGGCGTCTGCGTGATCGGGCTGATCTTGCCGTGCACCTTCATCGCCGGCGGCATGCCGGCGGTGATGAACAGGTCCGACGCCTTCTGGTGCGCCATCAGCTTGAGGAACGAGGTGAAATCGATGGTGCTCATGGGCTGGCCTGCGAAGTGGGAAACGGCAAACGGCGAAAAGGGAACAACAGGGAGGCGGAGCACGCCGCCCCGCTCCTTCACGCCCGGCTCTTCACGACTGTCGTCGTCATTCGAACAGGCGCTTGTCCTTGGCGTAGTCCTTGGCCTGCTGGCGCGTGACCAGACCGCGCTTGACCAGATCCTGCAGATGCTGGTCCAGGGTCATCATGCCGTACTGCTGGCCGGTCTGGATCGACGAGTACATCTGCGCGACCTTGTCCTCGCGGATCAGGTTGCGGATGGCCGGGGTGCCGACCATGATCTCCCACGCCGCGGTACGGCCGCCGCCGACCTTCTTCAGCAGCGCCTGCGAGATCACCGCGCGCAGCGACTCGGACAGCATCGAACGCACCATCGGCTTCTCGCCTGCCGGGAACACGTCGATGATGCGGTCGATGGTCTTGGCCGCCGAACTGGTGTGCAGGGTGCCGAACACCAGGTGGCCGGTTTCCGCGGCGGTCAGCGCCAGGCGGATGGTTTCCAGGTCGCGCATTTCGCCGACCAGCACGTAGTCCGGATCCTCGCGCAGCGCCGAACGCAGCGCCTCGTTGAAGCCGTGCGTGTCGCGGTGCACCTCGCGCTGGTTGATCAGGCACTTCTGCGAGGTGTGCACGAACTCGATCGGATCCTCGACGGTGAGGATGTGGCCGTACTCGTTCTTGTTGATGTGATCCACCATCGCCGCCAGCGTGGTCGACTTGCCCGAACCGGTCGGGCCGGTCACCAGGATCAGGCCCTGCGGCTGGTTGATCAGCTCGCGGAAGATCGGCGGGCAGCCCAGGTCCTCCAGGGTCAGCACGTCGGAGGGAATGGTGCGGAACACCGCACCGGCACCACGGTTCTGGTTGAACGCATTGACGCGGAAACGCGCCAGCGACGGGATCTCGAACGAGAAGTCGACCTCGAGGAATTCTTCGTAGTCGCGGCGCTGCTTGTCCGACATGATGTCGTAGACCAGCGCGTGCACCTGCTTGTGGTCCAGCGCCGGCACGTTGATGCGGCGCACGTCGCCGTCGACGCGGATCATCGGCGGCAGTCCCGCGGACAGGTGCAGGTCGGAGGCCTTGTTCTTGACCGAGAACGCCAGCAGTTCGGCGATATCCATGACTACGTTTCCCCATGAAAGCCCGCAATTCAGCGGAGCTGGTGCGATTTGTCCCCGGCCGGCAGTATAACGCTCCACACGTACACGCAAGCGACCGCACGGACCATGCCCGACAACCGGCTCGACGAGGTGCTCCACAGGATCCGGGACGCGGCGCTGGCCGCGCGGCGGCCGGTTCCGGACCTGCTCGCCGTTTCCAAGATGCAGGACGCCGACGCGGTCGCCAGGCTGGCCGCGGCCGGCCAGCGCGCGTTCGGCGAGAACTACGTGCAGGAAGCCGCGGCCAAACGCCAGGCGCTGCCGGCCACGCTCGATGCCGGGCTGGAGTGGCACCTGATCGGCCACCTGCAGTCGAACAAGGCCGCGCTGGCCGCGGCGACCTTCGACTGGGTGCAGAGCTTGGACCGGCCCAGCGTGATCGCGGCGCTGGCGCGTCACCGCGGCGGCGAACGCGCACCGCTGAACGTCCTGCTGCAGGTCAACGTGGAGGACGAACCCGGCAAGGGTGGCTGCACGCCGGCCGACGTGGCGTCCCTCGCCACGCACGTCGTCGCCGAGCCCACGCTGCGCCTGCGCGGCCTGATGGCCATCCCGGTGCCCCATCCCGATCCGGAACGGCGGCGTCCGGCGTTCCGCCGGATGCGCGACCTGTTCGAAGCGCTGGCCGCCCGGTACCCCGGCGTGGACACGCTGTCGATGGGCATGAGCGACGACTTTCCCGTCGCGGTGTCGGAAGGCGCGACGATGGTGCGGGTCGGTACCGCGCTGTTCGGCGCGCGCCCGCCGCGAACCCCCTGATCCCGTTCAACGGAGTGGATGCATGAGTGCACACGGCCTGCCCGACGGCAGCATCGCCTTCATCGGCGGCGGCAACATGGCACGCAGCCTGATCGGCGGGCTGCGCCGCCAGGGCATGGCACCGGAGCGCATCCGCGTGGCCGACCCGGTCGCCGCCACCCGCGACGCGCTGGCCGCCGATTTCGGCATCGCGGTGTTCGACGACGCGCGGCAGGCCGTGACCGGCTGCGACACCTGGATGCTCGCGGTGAAGCCGCAGATCATGCAGGCCGCCTGCGCGCCGCTCGCCGACAGCGCGCGACGGCAGCGGCCGCTGCTGGTCTCCATCGCCGCCGGCACGCCGGTCGCGCGGCTGCAGCAGTGGCTGGGCGACGACCTCCCGGTGGTGCGCTGCATGCCCAATACGCCCGCCCTGCTCGGTGCCGGCGTGACCGGGCTGTTCGCCGGCGCAGGCGTCGATGCGCGCCAGCGCGCGGCCGCCGAGGCGCTGCTGCGCAGTGCCGGCGCCACGGTCTGGGTGGATGAGGAATCGCTGATCGATGCGGTCACCGCGGTCTCCGGCAGCGGCCCGGCCTACGTGTTCCTGCTGGCCGAAGCGATGGAACGCGCGGCCATCGCCGAGGGACTGGCCGCCGACGATGCGCGCACCCTGGTGGTGCAGACCCTGCTCGGCGCCGGCCGCATGCTGGTCGAGGACGGTGCCGCCCCCGAAGAGCTGCGGCGGCGCGTCACCTCGCCGGGCGGCACCACCCAGGCCGCGCTGGACAGCTTCGCCCAAGGAGGTTTCAGCGCGCTGGTCGCCGATGCGGTGCATGCCGCCCGCCTGCGCGGCGCGGCCCTGGCGCGCGGCGACTGAGGGGCCGGCCATGCAGACCTTGTCCACCGTGCCCGCGACGCGCCGTTGCCGCCAGCTGCCGCGCCTGCTCGCGGCCGGCATCGCCTGCCTGCTGCTGGGCGCCTGCACCGCCCAGGAAGCGCCCCGGGCGGCACGCGTGCTCGCCCCCGAGCCGGCGATGGCCGAACTCGGCGATGGCCACCTGGCCCGCTACAACCTGTTGCCGACGCTGTCGCTGGGAGACGCGATGGCACGCGAGTACGCGGTGGAGCGCCGCGACGGCAGCGCGTTGCTGGTGGTCGCGATACGCCGGCAGACCTCCGAAGGCGAGCTGCCGGCCAACGCGGAGCGGGTGAGCGCCCGCGTGCGCGACCTCAGTGGCCGGATGCAGGACGTCGCCCTGCGCAGCATCCGCACCGGCGACTACACCGACCACGTCGGCATCGTCGCCACCAGCCGCCACGACACGTTGAGGATCGATGTGGAGGCGGTGGTCGACGGCCGCCAGCAGCGCTTCCGCTTCGAACGCAGCTTCTGACGCCGGGCGCCTGCGCGTCCGGCCAGCGCGCAGCCTCGCCGCCGTCGCCACCGGCCCGCCACGTTGCAACGCAGCATCGCGCCCGGTAAGGTCCGGTGCGGGGACGGCCTGCGTGGTGGAACGCCATCGACGGCCGACATGCAACGCGTGCCGCTGCAGGACGCGCCGGTGCATCGCGACGACCGCACCGGCCACGCACGCCAACCAGGAGCTCGCCCATCCAAGGGGCCGACGGGGGTTATCGAATGCGCATCGTGCAGTGGACAGTGCTGGCTCTGGCCGGCGTCGCCTGGAACGCCCAGGCCCAGCAGACCTGCCCGGAGCTGCCAGCCGGCGCCCCGCTGAGCTGGGAGCAGCAACCAGGCAGCGGTTTCCTGGTCTGCCGCGCGGTCGCCACCGATGGGCGCCAGGTGTTCGGCGTGATGCTCACCGACAAGCCGACGATCTCGCCGCGGCGGCGCAACCGGCAGGAAGAAGGCCGGATCGGCAGCCACGAGATGTACTGGTACGAGCCCGACATCGCCGTCAGCACCGGCGAGGAGAAGCGGGTCACGGTTATCGAACTGGGCAAGGACCGTTACGCCCAGATCTGGGTCGACGCGCCGGATCCGGAGGCGCTGCAGCGTTCGCTGGCACTGGCCCAGGGCATCGCGCTGGACTGAGCCGCAGCTCGCGGGGCGCCACGCATGCGCGGCGCCCCGAACTCATCCGACGTTCGTCAGAAGCGGCCTTCTTGGTAATCGACGAAGGCCTGCATCAGTTCCTGCCTGGTGTTCATCACGAACGGGCCGTGCCGCATCACCGGCTCGCGCAGCGGGCGCCCGGCGACCAGGATCAGGCGTGCGCCGTCGGCACCGGCCTGCAGCTGCAGCAGCTCGCCGGCGCCGAGCACGGCCAGCTCGCGCTGCTGCAGCGCCCGCGCATCCTCGCCCTGCCCGACCTCCAGCCCGCCTTCGAACACATAGGCAAAGGCGTTGTGCCCCGCCGGCAGCGCGTGTTCCCAGCGTCGGCCCGGCTGCAGGGCGATGTCCAGGTAGACCGGATCGGTGGCGGGCTGCGCGATCGGCCCGGCGACGCCGTCGACCTCGCCAGCGATCACCTTGACCTCGACACCGTCGGCCGGATGCACCACCGGGATCCTCTCCGGCGCGAACTCCTGGTAGCGCGGGTCGGTCATCTTCTCGCGCGCCGGCAGGTTCACCCACAGCTGGAAGCCACGCATCAGGCCGGCCTCCTGCTCGGGCATCTCCGAGTGGATCAGGCCGCGGCCGGCGGTCATCCACTGCACGCTGCCGGGCGTCAGCAGCCCTTCGTTGCCGTGGTTGTCCTTGTGCCGCATGCGCCCGTCGAGCATGTAGGTGACGGTCTCGAAGCCGCGGTGCGGATGGCTCGGGAAGCCGGCGAGGTAATCCTCGGCCTTGTCGGTGCCGAACTCGTCCAGCAGCAGGAACGGATCCAGATCCGGCAGGTCCGGGCCGCCGATCACGCGGGTCAGGCGAACGCCGGCGCCATCGGAGGCGGCACGACCGACCACGCGACGGAGGATGCGGGCGGGTTCACGGCTGGCGGTGTTCATGGCGATGCCTCGTCTTGGGGTGCGGTGATGATGGCCGCCACTGCAAATGGAATAAACCGGCCGCCACAGCATCATTCGTTTCAAAAATGAAACAAAGGCAAGGCGTGGCTCACATTGCATTGCGATGCTGAAACGACGCCGCAGGCCGTCCGAGGGTGGACGGCGGCAACGCGGGGCAGCATGCATCGCCCCACGCACGCGGCACCGGAGCCCCGCGTGCCGGACCGGATCGCCCCGCCCCGCACAGGAATCACGCCCTCGCACCCGCACGCGGTCATGTCACCGCGCCCGGGCCGGCGCTGCCGCCGTCAGCCGTTCTCCTGCAGCGCCAGCTGCATGTCGCGCTGGCGCCGCTTCTCCTCGCGGTACATCAGCCACCAGCCGACCACCGCGGCCAGCGACACCGCCATGATCAGCAGCGTGGCCAGCGCGTTGATCTTCGGGCTCACGCCCAGCCGTACCGAGGAAAACACCTTGATCGGCAGCGTGGTCGAGTCCGGGCCGGCGACGAAGCTGGCGATGACAACGTCGTCCAGCGACAGGGTGAACGCCAGCAGCCAGCCGCTCATCAGCGCCGGCGCGATGATCGGCAGGGTGATCAGGAAGAACACCTTCAGCCGGTTCGCGCCCAGGTCCATCGCCGCCTCTTCCAGCGACTTGTCCAGTTCCTGCAGGCGCGAGGACACCACCACGGTCACGAACGACACGGTCAGGGTCACGTGCGCGATCCAGATCGCGACCATGCCCTTGGACGGGATGCCCAGCGCGGCGCCGACCGAGACCAGCATCAGCAGGATCGACAGGCCGATGATGACCTCGGGCATCACCAGCGGCGCGGTGATCAGCGCGCCGAAGAAGGTCTTGCCGGGAAAGCGCCGGAAGCGCGTCATCACCATCGCGCCGAGGGTGCCGATCACGGTGGCCGCGGTCGCGGTCCAGAACGCGATGCGCAGGCTGACCCAGGCCGCGTCCAGCATCTGCCGGTCGCGCAGCAGCTCGCCGTACCACTTCACCGAGAAGCCGGCCCAGACCGTGGCCAGGCGCGAGGAATTGAACGAGTACACCACCAGCAGCACGATCGGCAGGTACAGGAAGGCGAAACCGAGCGCAAGCACGGCCCAGCTCAGCGTGCGTTGGCCGAATGCCGGCTTCATCATGTCAGCCGCCCCTCCATCTGCTTCTGCTGCACGTGGTTGAAGATCAGGATCGGCACCAGCAGAAGGCACAGCATCACGATCGCCACCGCCGACGCGGCCGGCCAGTCGCGGTTGTTGAAGAACTCGCCCCACAGCACGCGGCCGATCATCAGCGTGTCCGGCCCACCCAGCATCTCTGGGATCACGAACTCGCCCACCGCCGGGATCATCACCAGCATGCAGCCGGCGATGATGCCCGCGCGCGACAGCGGCAGGGTGATCCGCAGGAACGCCTGCCACGGCCTGGCGCCGAGGTCGTAGGCCGCTTCCAGCAGGCGGTTGTCGAGCTTGACCAGGTTGGCGTACAGCGGCAGCACCATGAACGGCAGGTAGCAGTAGACGATGCCGATGTAGGCCGCGGTCGGGGTGTAGAGGATGCGCAGCGGCGTGTCGATGATTCCCAGTGACATCAGGGTGCGGTTGAGGATGCCGTTGGCGTCGAGGATGCCGATCCAGGCATAGACCCGGATCAGGAACGAGGTCCACGACGGCAGCACCACCGCCATCAGTGCGATGTTGCGCGTGGACGGCTTCATCCGCGCGATCACGTAGGCCATCGGGTAGCCGATCAGCAGGCAGCACAGGGTCGAAATCGCCGCAATCTTGATCGAGCTGGCATAGGCCAGCGCGTACTGCGAGTCGGCGAAGATCGCCGCGTAGTTGCCCAGGTTCAGGCGCATCGTCAGCGCGTTGTCGACGTATTCCAGGATGGGCGTGTACGGCGGCATCGCGATGGCCAGCCGCGAGAACGAGATCTTCAGCACGATCAGGAACGGGATCGCGAAGAACAGCGCCAGCCACAGGAACGGGCCGGCGATCACCAGCCAGCGGCCGCCGGGCAGGAAGCGTGTGAGCCCGCGCGCGCTCATGAGGTCAGCACCACGCCGTCGTTCTCGCGCCAGCTGACCCACACGGTGTCGCCCCAGGTCATGCCTTCGCTGGCCCAGCGCTCGCGGTTGGTGAAGTTGGCCATCAGCTTGATCCCGCTGGGCAGACGCACGTGGTAGACCGAATGGCTGCCGAAATAGGCGATGTCCTCGATCGTGCCCTGCGCCTTGTTGTGCGGCTGCGCCGGCTCGTCCTTGCCGATCTCCAGCTTCTCCGGGCGCAGCGCGAACGCCACCTGCTGGCCTTCGAAGCCGGTGATGCCGTGGCCGATGTAGATCGTGGCCGGGAACGCCGGCGTCTTCAGCGTCACGTACTCGGGCAGGTCCTCGTCGATCACGCCGTCGACCAGGTTGACCGAACCGATGAACTCGGCGGCGAAGCGGTTGGCCGGCTGCTCGTAGATGTCGTCGGGCTTGCCGACCTGCTGGATCCAGCCCTGGTCCATCAGCGCGATGCGCGTGGCCATGGTCATCGCCTCTTCCTGGTCGTGGGTGACCATCACGCAGGTCACGCCCGAGCCTTCGATGATGTTGACCAGTTCCAGCTGCATCCGCGAACGCAGCTTCTTGTCCAGCGCGCCCATCGGCTCGTCCAGCAGCAGCAGCTTCGGCCCCTTGGCCAGCGAGCGCGCCAGCGCCACGCGCTGCTGCTGGCCACCAGAAAGCTGGTGCGGCTTGCGCGTCGCCAGCCTGCCCAGCTGCACCAGTTCCAGCATCTCGGCCACGCGCGCGCGGATGGCGTCCTTCGGCATCCGGTCCTGCTTGAGGCCGAACGCGATGTTCTGCTCCACCGTCATGTGCGGGAACAGCGCGTAGGACTGGAACATCATGTTCATCGGCCGCTCGTACGGCGGCAGCTCGTTCATGACCTCGCCGTCGAGGATGATCCGGCCCCTTGTCGGGGTCTCGAAGCCGGCCAGGCAGCGCAGCAGCGTGGACTTGCCGCTGCCCGACCCGCCCAGCAGCGCGAAGATTTCGCCCTTGCGGATGTCCAGCGTGACGTCGTCGACCGCGACGAATCCGTCGAATTCCTTGCGCACGCTCTCGATGCGCAGATAACCCTCGACCCCGCTGTCCCCGACCCGCTCGTTGCCTGACGCCATGACCACTCCAGTCCCGTCGGCGGGCCCTCGCCGGCCCGCACGTTATGCCCTCGACCCTCGCACGCGCCCGTGTCGCCGGTGCGTCAACGGCCGGTCTTCAGTTCGGTCCACAGCCGCGTGTACTGGCGGTCGACCTCCGGCGGCACCACCGCCAGGGTGAACAGTTTGGCGGCCACGTCGGCTGGTGGATAGATGGTCGGATCGTCCCGGATGGCCTCGTCCACCAGCGACAGCGAGGACTTGACCGGATTGGGGTAGCTCACGTAGTTGGTGTTGGCCGCGGCCACCTCGGGTCGCAGCAGGTAGTCGATGAAGGCGTAGGCGTTGTCCAGGTTCTTGGCGTCCTTCGGGATCGCCAGCATGTCGAAGAACATCGCCGTGCCCTGCTTCGGAATCGAATAGGCCACCTTGACTCCGTTGCCGGCCTCCTCGGCGCGGTCGCGCGCCTGCAGCACATCGCCCGACCAGCCGATCACCAGGCAGGCGCTGCCGTTGGCCAGCGCGTCGATGTACTGGCTGGAATGGAAGGTCTGGATGTAGGGACGCACCGTCTTGAGCAGGTCGGCGCCTTTCTGGATCACGTCCGGGTTGGTGCTGTTGGGATCCTCGCCCAGGTAGTTCAGCGCGATCGGCAGCAGTTCCGAAGGCGTGTCCAGGAACATCACTCCGCAGTCCTTCATCCTGGCGATGTTCTCCGGCTTGAACACCAGGTCCCAGCTGGAGGCGATGTCGGTGTTACCGAACGCGGCGGTCAGCCGGTCCACGTTGTAGCCGATGCCGGTGGTCCCCCACAGGTAGGGCACCGCATGGCGGTTACCCGGGTCCTGCACCGCGATGCGCTCCATCAGCGCCGGGTCGAGGTTGGCGTAGTTCTTCAGCCTGGTCTTGTCCAACGGCTGGAACACGCCGGCCTGGATCTGCCGGCCGAGGAACTGCAGCGACGGCACGACGACGTCGAAGCCGCTCCCGCCCGCCAGCAGCCTGGCTTCCAGCACCTCGTTGCTGTCGAAGACGCCGTAGGTGACCCGGGTTCCCGTGGCTTTCTCGAAACCGGGGACCGTGTCCTCGGCGATGTAGTCCGACCAGTTGTAGACGTGCAGCACGCCGCCGCCCGCCCTACCGTCCGCGGCCGGCGCGTCCGCGTCGCCCCCCGGACCCCCACACCCGGCAGCCAGCACGGCCGCCATCAGCACCACCTTCAAGCGCAGTTCCATCGTTGCGACTCCCAAGCGCCCCCAAGGGCATGTCGGTTGTTCAACGACGCCACCGTACGGGCAGGCGTCCACGGGTTCCCCTCCCCGTCGTCCCCCTTCTGTACAGCACGTCCGCACCGCGCGGCCTCAGGCGCGCGACGGTGCGGACACCGGGGACCGGATCACTCCGGTCCCCGCGCCGCCTCCGGTCGGGAGGCGGCGGGACAGCCTGTCGCCGGTGCTGCTGCGCGCCTCAACGGCCGGTCTTGATCTCCGTCCACAGGCGCGTGTACAGCTTGTCGGTTTCCGGCGAGTTGATCGCGTAGGTGAACAGCTTGTCGGCGACCTCCGCCGGCGGGTAGATCGTGGCGTCATCGCGGATCGCCGCGTCCACCAGCGGCGTCGCTTCCCTCACCGGATTGGCGTACTGGATGAAGTCGGTGTTGGCCGCGGCGACCTTCGGCTCCAGCAGGTAGTTGATGAAGGCGTAGGCGTTGTCCGGATGCTTGGCATCGGCAGGGATCGCCAGCATGTCGAACCACTGCGGCGCGCCTTCCTTCGGGATCGAATAGGCGACGTTGACGCCGTTGCCGGCCTCCTCGGCACGGTCGCGGGCCTGGATGATGTCGCCGGACCAGCCGACCACCAGGCAGGTGTTGCCGTTGGCCAGCGAACCGACGAACTGGCTCGAGTGGAAGTTCTGCACGTACGGGCGGATCGACTTGATCAGATCGGCGGCCCGCTGCAGCGCGGCCGGGTCGGCGCTGTGCGGATCCTCGCCCAGGTAATGCAGCGCGATCGGGATGATGTCGGACGGCGTGTCCAGCAGGGTCACACCGCAGTCCTTCATCTTCGCGATGTTCTCGGGCTTGAAGATCAGGTCCCAGCTGGAGGCGATCTCGGTGCTGCCGAACGCGGCGGTCAGCTTGTCGACGTTGTAGCCGATGCCGGTGGTGCCCATCATGTACGGCACGCCGTACCTGTTCTCCGGATCCTGCGAGGCGATGCGCTCCATCACCTTGGGGTCGAGGTTGGCCAGGTTGGGGATCTTGCTCTTGTCCAGCGGCAGGAACACGCCGGCCTGGACCTGGCGGCCGAAGAAGTTCAGCGTCGGCACCACGATGTCGTAACCGCTGGAACCGGCCAGCAGCTTGGTCTCGACGATCTCGTCGCTGTCGTAGACGTCATAGGTGACCTTGATCCCGGTCTGCTTCTCGAAGTTCGGGATCGTGTCTTCGGCGATGTAGTCCGAGTAGTTGTAGACGTTCAATACCTTGGCATCGGCGCCGCCGGCGCCGTCGCCACCGCCGCCACAGGCGGCAAGCAGGAGGGTGGCGATGCCCAGGCTCAGGGTCCGCAGCTTCATCGTGGAAAATCCTCGGGTGGTGTGAAGTCGATCGCGGCAGCGTACCCCCGCCGTACTCATTTGCCCAGCTGTGCGGCGGTCTCGTCCAGCGCCTTCCAGGCCTTGTCGAACAGCTCGTCGACCTGGTCCCGGCTCAACACCAGCGGCGGCGACAGCAGCATCGCATCCCAGGTGGCGCGCAGGATCAGGCCGTTGCGCAGCGCGTTGTCGCGGCAGCGGGCGCCCACCGCGCCACGCTCGGGGAAGAACGCGCGGCGGGACTTGTCCGGCACCAGTTCCAGCGCGCCCATCAGCCCGGTGATCCGGGCCTGGCCGACCAGCCGGTGCTCGCCCAGCTCGGCCCAGCGCTGGGCCAGGTAGGGGGCGACCTCGTCCCTGGCGCGCTCGACGATCTTCTCGTCCTGCAGGATCCGGATGTTCTCCAGGGCGACCGCCGCGCACACCGGATGGCCCGAGTAGGTGGCGCCATGCGCCAGTTCGCCGCCCTGCGCCTTCAGCACGCCGGCGACGCGGTCGTTGAACATCGCCGCGCCCAGTGGGATGTAGCCGGAGGTGATGCCCTTGGCGATCGTCATCACATCGGGCTGGATGCCGAAATGCTGCGAACCGAACCACTCGCCGGTGCGGCCGAATCCGCAGATCACCTCGTCGGCGACCAGCAGCACATCGTACTGGCGGCAGATCCGCTCGATTTCCGGCCAGTAGGTGCGCGGCGGGATGTAGACGCCGATCGCGCCCATGATCGGCTCGCCGATGAAGGCCGCGACCCGCTCCGGGCCCAGCGCGAGGATCTTCTCCTCCAGCCGGCGCGCGGCGACCAGACCGTACTCGTCCTCGGACAGCTCGCCGCCATCGGCGAACCAGAACGGCGGATCGATGTGGTGGATGTCCGGGATCGGCAGGCCGCCCTGCCGGTGCATGCCCTTCATGCCGCCAAGGCTGGCGCCGGCCATCGTGGTGCCGTGGTAGCCGTCGTGGCGACCGATGAAGATGGTCTTCTGCGGCTGGTCCTGCACCGCCCAGAAATGCCGGACCAGGCGCAGGATGGTGTCGTTGGCCTCCGAACCGGAGTTGACGAAGAACGCATGGTTCAGATCGCCCGGGGTCAGCTCGGCCAGCTTGGCGGCCAGCCGGATCGTCGGCTCGGTCGTGCACTGGAAGAAGCTGTTGTAGTAGGCCAGCTCGGTCATCTGCCGCGCCGCCGCCGCACCCAGCTCGGGCCGGCCGTAGCCGATGTTGACGCACCACAGGCCGGCGAAGGCGTCGAGCAGCTTGTTGCCCTCGGCATCCCAGACGTAGCAGCCTTCTCCGCGGGTCAGGATGCGGGTGCCCTTCTGCGCCAGCGCGGCGTTGTCATTGAACGGATGCAGGTGATGGGCGGCATCGAGGTCCTGCAGGGCCCGCGTCTGGATCGGGTCGATCATCATTCCTCCGGAAATCCGTGTTGCCTGATTCGTGCCACGGCATCGCCCTGCCGATGATTCTCCGCCACCTCCGGGATGGCGGTCGCGACCGGGGCCGCTCCTACACGTTCAGCAGCAGGAACTCGCGCTCCCACGAGCTGATCACGCGGAAGAACGTCTCGTACTCCTTGCGCTTGACCGAGATGTAGGCGCGCACGAAGCGTTCGCCCAGCAGCTCCTGCAGCGGCGCGCAGCCCTCCAGCTGGTCCAGCGCCTCGCCCAGCGACCGGGCCAGGGTGAAGCCCTTGTCCTGGGCGCTGTCGGACAGCGGCTCGGTCGGCGTGAGCCGTTCGCGCATGCCGAGCAGGCCGCAGGCCAGGGTCGCCGCCATCGCCAGGTAGGGATTGGCATCGGAACCGGCGAACCGGCTCTCCACCCGCATGTTCTCCGGCGTGTCCATCGGCACCCGCAGCCCGCAGGTGCGGTTGTCGTAGCCCCACTCGACGTTGATCGGCGAGACCTCGCCGAACATCAGCCGGCGGTAGGAATTGACGTTGGGCGCGAAGAACGCCATCGCCATCGGCACGTACTTCTGCAGGCCGGCCAGGTAATGGCCGAACACCGGGCTGTGCCGCGCCCTGCCCTTGCCGGTGAACACGTTGTTGCCCCTGGCATCGACCACGCTCTGGTGGATGTGCATCGCGCTGCCCGGCTCGTTCTCCATCGGCTTGGCCAGGAAGGTCGCGTAGATGCCGTGGCGCAGCGCGGCCTCGCGCATGGTGCGCTTGAACAGGAACACCTGGTCGGCCAGCGACAGCGCGCCGGCGTGGGTGAAGTTGACCTCCAGCTGGGCGGCGCCGGATTCGTGGATCAGCGTGTCCACGTCCAGTTCCATCGCGTCGCAGTAGTCGTACATCAGGTCCAGGATCGGATCGAACTCGTTGACCGCGTCGATCGAGTACGACTGGCGCGCGGTCTCCGGGCGGCCTGAACGGCCGGCCGGCGGCAGCAGCGGGAAATCGGGGTCGGTGTTCTTCTGGACGAGAAAGAACTCCAGCTCCGGCGCCACCACCGGGCGCAGGCCGAGTTCCTCGTAGGCCTCGAGCACGCGCCGCAGCACGCTGCGCGGGGCCAGTTCGTGCGGCTTGCCATCCTTGGTCTGGCAGTCGTGGATGATCTGCGCGGTCGGGTCGGCCGCCCACGGCACCATCCGCACCGTTTCAGGATCGGGCCGCAGCAGCATGTCCGAGTCCGAGGGCGAGACCAGTTCGTAGTAGTCGTCCGGATAGTCGCCGGTGACGGTGGTTGCGAAGATGCCTTCCGGCAGACGCGTGCCGTAGTCGTGCGAGAACTTGTCGGCCGGGATGATCTTGCCGCGCGCGTTGCCGGTGATGTCCGGCACCAGGCACTCGACCTCGGTGATCCGCCGGTCCTTCAGCCAGCGCCGCAGCGAGCTCTCCTGCTGGGCGGTGGTCGGCTTGCGGCGGCTCGGGCGGGTACTCATCGGAAGGTCCGGAAGATGGGAGTCAATGGCCGCGGCGGGCGGCGTACTGGCGGCAGGCATCGCCGAAGGCGCGGAAGATGCCCAGGTAGAACGGATCGCGGGTGACCTGCCATTCCGGATGCCACTGCACGCCGAGCAGGAAACCGGGGCCGCTGCCGCGGAACGCCTCGATCACGCCATCCGGCGCGGTGGCCTCCACCTGCAGACCGGCCGCGAGCCGGGCCACACCCTGCCCGTGCAGCGAATTCACCTTCGCATGCGTACCGCCGGCGATCGCCGCCAGCAGCCCGCCGTCGGCCAGGGCGATGTCCTGCACCGGCGCGTACTGCGTTTCGAGCGGATCCTCCGGACGCTCGCGATGGTCGGACAGGCCCGGCACTTCGTGCAGCTTCTGGTGCAGGCTGCCGCCGAGCGCGACGTTGACCTCCTGGAAGCCACGGCAGATCGCCAGGATCGGCAGGCCGAGCGCGATGGCGTCGGGAATCAGGCCCAGCGTGGTCGCATCGCGTGCCGGGTCGTGCAGGTTGCCCTCCCAGCTCGATTCGGTGCCGTAATGGTGCGGCTCGATGTTGCTGTAGGCGCCAGTCAGCATCAGCCCGTCGATGCGCGTCAGCCATTGCCGGGCGTCGAGGGAGGGCAGCAGCGCGGGCAGCAGCACGGGGGTCACGCCGGCGCCGTCGATGGCGGCGCGGACGTACTTCTCGCCGGCTGCGAGGAAAGGATGCGGACCGATCTGTTTGCGGTCGGTGGGCAGGCCGACCAGCGGCGGAAGAGCCATGCGCGAGGCGTCCAATGGCGTCTGGGCAAGGTACCCCGGGCGTTTTATTTTTACAACACGGCGGCGGCTTCCCGCGCCGCCGCCATCGACGGAACGGGCATGGAACATCGGGTGCGCGACCGGGCGTTGAGTATTCTTGACGAAACCAGGCCCTGTTAAGCTGCCAGCGTCCCCGGCCCGGTGCCTGCCATGCGCCCCGACTCCGCCCTGCTGTCTTCCGATGACCGCGCGACCCTGCAGGGCTTCGGCGAGGACGGCCCGGCCCACGTCGACCTGCTGCTGCCCGACGCCAACGGCGTGCTGCGCGGCAAGCGCGTCACCGGCGCGAGCCTGTCCAAGGTCTACCGCGACGGCGTCTGCCTGCCGATGTCGCTGATCGCCGCCGACATCACCGGCAACACGGTCGAGGAGACCGGGCTGGGCTACGACATCGGCGACGAGGACCGCATCTGCCGGCCGGTCGCCGGCACGCTGCGGACGGTGCCGTGGTCGCCGCAGCCGGCCGCACAGCTGCTGCTGGCGATGGAGGACGGTGACGGCGCCCTGTTCGACGCGCACCCGCGCCAGGTGCTGGCACGGGTGCTGGACCGTTATCGCGTGCGCGGGCTGACCCCGGTGGTCGCGGTCGAACTGGAGTTCTACCTGTTCGACCGCCTGCCCGGTCCCGACGGCCGACCGCAGACCCTGCTGGACCCTGTCAGCGGCCGCCGCAACGCGAGCACACAGGTCTATTCGATGGACGACCTGGACGACAACCAGGCCTTCATCGACGCCGTCGCCGCCGCCTGCGCCGCCCAGCGCATCCCCGCCGACACGGCCGTGGCCGAGTACGCGCCCGGCCAGTTCGAGATCAACCTCAAGCACCGCGACGATGCGCTGGCCGCCTGCGACGACGCGGTGCTGCTCAAGCGCACCATCAAGGCCATCGCCCAGCAGCAGGGCGCGCTGGCCAGCTTCATGGCCAAGCCGCTGACCGGCCAGGCCGGCAACGGCCTGCACCTGCATGTCAGCGTGCTCGACACCGAGGGCCGCAACCTGTTCGCCGGCACGCCCGAGGCACCGGCCGACGCGCTGCGCCATGCCGTCGGCGGCCTGCAGCGCAGCGCACCGGACAACCTGCTGCTGTTCGCCCCGCACGCCAACAGCTACCGCCGCTTCGTCGCCAACGCCTTCGTGCCGCTCAACGACAGCTGGGGCTTCAACAACCGTACCGTGGCCATGCGCGTGCCGCATAGCGACCCGGCCAACATGCGGATCGAGCACCGCATCGCCGGTGCCGACGCCAATCCCTACCTGGTCGCCGCCGCAGTGCTGGCCGGCATGCTGGACGGCATTGAACAGCGGTGCGACCCGGGCGCGCCGATCACCGGCAACGCCTACGAGCAGGTCGAAACCCGCACGCCGGCCTGGCCCGAGGCGATCGCCGCCTTCCTGCACAGCGGTTTCGCAGCGCAGTGGTACGGCGAGCGCTTCCGCCACATCTACGGCCAGCAGAAGCTGAAGGAAATGCGCGATTTCCAGACCGAAGTCACCGACCTGGACTATGCCTGGTATCTGCGCACGGTCTGAGCCTGTGCCGCGCGCGCGGCCGGCCATGGGCCGGATCGGCGGCGGCCGTGGAGCCGATCGGGCGACCGTGCGCGACGACGCATCCGCCGCACGTCCCGCCTGCGAGCGGTGGTTCGCGCGAGCATGCCGGCATGCGCACGGAGGCATGCGATGAGCCCGGCCTACCCGCCCAGCTGGTATGCGGCCAGCGCCGCGCCACTGCCGGAACAGCCGGCGCTGCACGGCTGCCTCGACGCCGATGTCTGCATCCTCGGCGCCGGCTTCACCGGGCTGAGCGCCGCGCTGGACCTGGCCGAGGCCGGCTACCGCGTGGTGGTACTGGAAGCCGAGCGGATCGGCTGGGGCGCCTCCGGCCGCAACGGCGGCCAGGCCATCGTCGGCTACGGCTGCGAGCAGTCCACGCTGGAACACCTGCTGGGCGATGACGCCGCGCGCCGGCTGTTCGACCTGTCGCGCGAGGGCATGGGGCTGCTGCGCGACCGCATCGCCCGCCACCGCATCGCCTGCGACTGGCGCGACGGCTATGCGCACGTGCCGATCAAGCCGCGCCAGGAGCGCGAGCTGCGCGCCGACATCGTCGACATGGCGCAGCGCTACGACTATCCGCTGGAATGGTGGGGCCGCGAACGCCTGCGCGGCGTGCTCGCCAGCGACCGCTATCGCGGCGCGGTATTCGACCCGGCCAGCGGCCACCTGCACCCGCTCGAGTACGTGTTCGGCCTGGCCCGCGCGGCGATGGCGGCCGGCGTGCGGATCTTCGAGCACTCCCGCGTCACACAGCTGGTCCGGGGCACGCGGCCGGTGCTGAAGACCGCTGCTGGCGAGGTGGCGGCCGATTTCGCGGTGCTGGCGGGCAACGCCTGGCTGCGCGGCGTCGCGCCCGAACTGGAGCAGCGCGTGATGCCGGTCGGCACCTACATCGCCGCGACCGCGCCGCTGGGCGAGGCGGCGGCGCGCGCGTTGATCGGCAACGACATGGCCGTGTCCGACGCGAACTGGGCGCTGGACTACTTCCGCCTCAGCCGCGACCACCGCCTGCTGTTCGGCGGCCGCGCCAGCTATTCGAGCTTCCCGCCACCGAACCTGCGCGGCGTGATGCGCCGGCGCATCCGCGCCGTGTTCCCGCAGCTGGCGGACGTGCCGGTCGAGTACCTGTGGGGCGGCTACGTCGACATTTCGCTCAACCGTGCCCCGCACTGGGGCCGGCTGACGCCGAACGTGTACTTCGCGCAGGGTTTCTCCGGCCATGGCGTGGCCAGCACCGGCCTGGCCGGGCGGCTGATCTCCGATGCGATCCGCGGCCAGTCCGAGCGCCTGGACCTGTTCGCCAGGATCCCGCATGCGCCCTTCCCCGGCGGCCGCGCCCTGCGCACGCCGCTGCTGGTGCTGGCGATGGCCTGGTACAAGCTGCGCGACGCGCTGTGGTGAACCCGCCTTGGCGGACCGCGCCTTGGTCGAGATCTAAAGACCGCGCCCTGCCGGCCGCTAACCTCTGGTCAGTTTGCCTTCGCAGCGCCGGCATGCATGCTCTCCCATTGACGGTCCCCGCCTCCACGCTGCCGCAGCGCGTGCTGCTCGTGGAGAACTCGCGCGCCTACGTGCAGCTGGTCGCACAGGCGATCGAGCAGACCCTGAAGCTGCCGGTCACGGTGGCGGCCAGCCTGGCCGACGCGCGCCGCGCACTGGCCGAACACGACGACTGGTTCATGGTGCTCACCGGGCTGGTGCTGTCCGACGGCGACCGCGACGCGATCGTCGACTGCTTCCTGGGCCACGGGCTGCCGACGGTGATCGTCAGCGGCGTCTACGACGAGGACCTGCGCGAGCGGCTGCTGCGCCGGCAGATCATCGACTTCGTACTCAAGAACACCCCCGGCAGCCTCGACTACATCCTGTGGCTGATCCAGCGCCTGGAGCGCAACCGCCGCATCTCGGCGCTGGTCGTGGACGACTCGCCCTCGGCGCGCGCCTATGCGTCCAGCCTGCTGGAGATGTTCGGCTACCGCGTGGTGCAGGCGGCCGAAGGCACCAGCGCGCTGGAAGCGCTGGAAGCCGACCCGACCATCCGCCTGGCGGTGGTCGACCAGGAGATGCCCGGCATGCAGGGCATCGAGCTGACCCGGCGCCTGCGCGCGATGCGCGCGCGCGACCGGGTCGCGGTGATCGGGATCTCCGGACGCGACGACCCGGGCCTGGTCGCGCGCTTCCTCAAGAACGGGGCCAACGATTTCCTGCGCAAGCCGTTCTCGCGCGAGGAGTTCTTCTGCCGGGTCTCGCAGAACGTCGACCAGCTCGAGCTGATCGGCAGCCTGCAGGACCTGGCCACGCGCGACTTCCTGACCGGCCTGCCCAACCGCCGCCACTTCCTGGAGCAGGCCGAGCGCCTGGTGCCGCAGCTGCTGGACGGCAACGACCATGTCGCGGTGGCGATGCTGGACATCGACCACTTCAAGCGGATCAACGACAGCTGGGGCCACGAGACCGGCGACCATGCGCTGCGTGCGGTCGCCGCGCAGGTCTCCGTGCAGGCGCGCGCCGACGACCAGATCGGCCGCTTCGGCGGCGAGGAGTTCTGCCTGCTGGTGCCCGGCCTGGACGCCACGGAGCTGCACGTCTACTTCGAACAGCTGCGGCGCCGGATCGAGGAGCTGCAGGTGCCGATCCGTGGCGAGGCGCTGCGGATGACCGCCAGCATCGGCGTCTGCGCGGCGATGCCCGGCGACAGCCTCCACCACCTGCTGACCGAGGCGGACCGCAACCTCTACCTGGCCAAGGCCGGCGGCCGCAACCGCGTGGTGCTCTCGCCCTGAGCAAGCGCGACGGCCCGCCGACCGGCGGGCCGCCCCGGCGCTCATTCGTAGTGGTCGCGGACCAGCTGGTCGAGCAGGCGCACGCCGAAGGCGGTCGCACCCGCCGGCGAGGTCGCGGTGCCACCGGTTTCGCGCCAGGCCATGCCGGCGATGTCCAGGTGCGCCCACGGCGTGCCGTCCTGGATCCACTGGCTCAGGAAATAGGCCGCGGTCCCCGCGCCCGGGCGGCCACCGCCGTTGCGCAGGTCGGCGATCGGCGATTCCAGGTCCTTCGCGTACGAGGGATGGATCGGCATCCGCCACAGCTCCTCGCCGGTGGCCGTGCCGGACTGGACCAGCTGTGCGGCCAGCGTCTCGTCGTTGGCGAACAGGCCGGCGTATTCGTCGCCCAGTGCGGTGACGATCGCCCCGGTGAGCGTGGCCACGTCCACGATCGCGCGCGGCTGGTGGTTCTGCTGCACGTACCAGAGCGCGTCGACCAGGACCATGCGTCCTTCCGCATCGGCGCTGATGATTTCGTAGGTCTTGCCGGACATGGTGCGCACCACGTCGCCCGGACGCGATGCCGACCCCGACGGCATGTTCTCGGCCAGCGCCGCCACCGCCACCGCATTGACCGGCGCGCGACGCCCGGCCAGCGCCAGCAGCGCGCCGGTGGTGACCGCCGCGCCGGTCATGTCGTACTTCATGCGCCACATGCCGTCGGACGGCTTGATCGACAGGCCGCCGCTGTCGAAGGTGATGCCCTTGCCGACGAACGCCAGCGGCGCCTCGCCGGCCGCACCGCCGTCGTAGCGCACCACCAGCAGCCGCGCCGGGCGCACGCTGCCCTGCCCGACCGCGAGCAGGCTGCCCATGCCCAGCTTCTCCATCGCCGGCACGTCCAGTACCTCCACGCGCACGTTCGGCATGCCGCGGAACGCCGCCCGCGCACGTTCGACGAAGACTTCCGGCGACACCACGTTGCCCGGCTCGGTGACCAGGTCGCGGGCGAAACCGACCGCCGACGCCAGCGGCTGCCACTGGCTGGCGTAGCCCTGCGCTGCCGACGCGCCGGCGGCGGTCCGCGCCACCAGCGTCCGTGCGGCCGGCGCCTCGCCACTGCGATAGCGGTCGAAGCGATAGCCGCCCAGCTGCGCACCAAGCGCGATGTGCTCGGCCGCCTGCGGCTCGCTGCCGCTCCACAGCACGTTCGCCGGAGTGCCGGCATCGCCCTTGAGCCCCTGCACCGCATGGCCGCCGAAGTCCTGCAGCTGGCGCGCACTCAGCGTATCGCCGGCCACGCCGACCAGCAGCACCTGCGCATACGGACCGATGCCGGCCAGGCTCAACCGTTCGTGCTCGCCGGCCTTGAAACCGGTGGCCTCGACCGCGCGGCGCAACGCACCGCCTGCGGCCGCGTCGACCCGCTCGAACGCCTCACCCGGCGCATCGCCTGCGCGGACCGGTACCACCACCACGCCATCGGCGGGGACTTCGTAGCCGGAAAACCGCACCTCCGGGGTGGCATGGACGGCGCCGGCAAAGACCAGCAGGGACAGCGCAGAGGACAGGCAGGCGGCACGCAGCATGCGGCGGGGACTCCTTGAATGGGCGGGACGAGGGCGACGCGGGCCGATCCGGCACGCCGCATCGCGTGGCTTCCGCACTGTAAGCCAGCACGCAGCGCGCACCAAACGCGCTTGATCGCGATCAAGGTCGCGCGCCGCGCCGCGGCCTAGCCTGCGCCCATCAAGGAGGGCGCCATGGCACATCTGATCTGGCAGGACGATCTGAACACCGGGATCGAGGTGATCGACGACCAGCATCGCCGCATCGTCGACATGATCAACCAGCTGCACGCCGCGCAGAGCGGCATGTCGCGGCTGGCCGTCGGCGACGTCATCGACGAGATGGTCGACTACACGCTGTCGCATTTCGCCTTCGAGGAAGAACTGATGGAGGAAGCCGGCTATCCGTTCTGCCACGCGCACAAGCGGGTGCATGAGATCTTCACCAGGCGCGTCGCCGAATACCGGATGCGCTTCCAGGCCGGCGAGGACGTGGCCGACGAACTCAAGAACATGCTGTCGCGCTGGCTGTTCAACCACATCCGCAACGACGACAAGGCCTACTCCGAGCGGGTGCGCCGGCACCTGGACCGCTTCACCCGCGAGCACGAGCAGGGCGGCTGGCTGCGGCGCACGCTCGGGCGCCTGTTCCGCTGAGGCGGCCAGGCAGCGCCATGCCTGCGGTGCGGCGCGCTCCGCGGCCGCAGCGGGCGTCGCTGGCGGATCCCACGCCGCGCAGCAGCGCGTACCGTGGCTGCGCATGCGATGTCGCCTCTCCGTTCCCGACCACGCCGCGACACGACACCGCATCACGGGTGAGGCCCATGGCGCCTGCGACACGTACGAGCACGCGCGGCAGACGGGGATGCGTCGCTCAGTGCGCCGGCCGCCGCGGAATCATCAGCAGCGCCAGCAGGGTCAGCGCAGCCGCCGCGCTCAGGTAGTAGCCCACCCAGGACAGACCCAGGCTGCCGGCCAGCCTGGTCGCGATGTACGGCGCCGGCGAGGCACCGAGGATGCCGGCCAGGTTGAACGCCAGCGAGGCGCCGGTGTAGCGCACCGGCGTCGGGAACATCTCGGCCAGGATCGTGCCGCAGGGCCCGTAGGTCAGTCCCATCAGCGCCAGCCCGATGCACAGGAAGGCCAGCACCTGCCACGGACTGCCCGAGGCGAACAGCGGCGCGAACAGCAGGCCGAACACCAGGATACCGAGCGAGGCCAGGATCATCGCCAGGCGGCGCCCGTGCCGGTCGGCGAACAGCGCCGACAGCGGGATCGTCGCCGCGAAGCACAGCACGCCGACCATCTGCAGGAGCAGGAACTGCTCGCGGCCGTATCCGAGTTCGGCCGTCCCCCAGCTCAGTGCGAACACCGTCATCAGGTAGAACAGGACGAAGGTGGCCATCAGGGCCAGCGTGCCGGCCAGCAGCGCGCCGGGGTGTTTCGTCAGCACCGTGGCCATCGGCAGGCGTTCGCGCTCGCCGTGATCCAGGGTCTTCTGGAAGGCCGGTGTCTCGGTGATCCGCAGCCGCACCCACAGCCCGACCAGCACCAGCGCGGCGCTGGCGAGGAACGGGATGCGCCAGCCCCAGGCGAAGAACTGCGCGTCGCTGAGGAAATGGGTCAGCAGCAGGAAGATGCCGGTCGAGCACAGGAAGCCCAGTGGCGCGCCCAGCTGCGGGAACATGCCGTACCAGGCGCGCCTGCCCGGCGGCGCGTTCTCGGTGGCCAGCAGCACCGCCCCACCCCACTCCCCACCCAGGCCGAGGCCCTGCCCGAAGCGGCACAGCGCCAGCAGCGCGGGGGCCAGTACGCCGATCTGCGCGTGGGTCGGCAGCAGGCCGATCAGCACGGTGGAGACGCCCATGGTCAGCAGCGCGGCCACCAGCGTGGCCTTGCGCCCGACCCGGTCGCCGTAGTGGCCGAACAGGGCCGAGCCCAGCGGCCGCGCGAAGAACGCCAGCGCGAAGGTGGCCAGCGACTGCAGCGTCGCCGCCGCCGGCTCGGCCTCCGGGAAGAACAGCGTCGGGAATACCAGCACCGCGGCGGTGGCGTAGATGTAGAAATCGAAGAACTCGATCGTGGTGCCGATCAGGCTGGCGAACAGGATCCGGCGGGGCGACGCGGGGGCGCTCATGTCACGGGCAGGACGGCTGCAGGAGGACCGGCCGATTCTGGCAGATCGGGCGGGCGCGGCGCTGCCGGTGGCAGCCCATGGGCAGCGCCCTGCAGGCAAACCCCGATCCTGGCCGCGGATCCTGCGTCTGCCGGCATGGCCCACCTCTGGAGTTGCCATGCGTACGGCGCCTGCCGCGCACAGGAAAGGCACCGACGATGACGGGCCGATGGTGGTCGCGGGCCGCGGAGATCCGGCACGGACCACGCATGAGCCGCGGTTCTTCCGCGCAGAAGCCGCATGGGTGGTGATTGCCTTGCGCAAGACGCGCTCGCCGCTGCGGATCGATGGTGGTCGCGCTCGAGCGCGCTCCTGCGAGGCGGCGTCATGGCGTCGCATCGTCGCCGCTGCAGGAGTGGGCCTGGCGATCGCCTGGCTCGATACGGGGCTGGCCTTGAGGGCGTGATCGGCGCCGGCAAGCTCGTGCCCGATGCACCTGAAGAGTGAGCCCTTGTGCCGGTTGCGCCGGACACCGCCGCTGGTGACGCGGCATCGTGCGGTGCCGCGATGGCCTGGTGCCTAGTCCACTGCCCGCCGGCCCGCCTCGGTCAGCACGGCGAAGGTCCTGTCGCCGCGCTCTTCCACCCGCGTCCAGCCGCGGCCGGGCTGGCCGCCGATGCTATCCTCCCCCAGCCAGGCCAGCGTGCGCAACAGCACGCTCATGCGCACGCCCAGGCGCTTGGTCAGCCGCGGCAGCGAGATGCCGTCGGCCTCCTTCAGCAGCTCGCCCAGCACGGCCTGCTCCAGCGGGTCGAGCCCGGGCTCCGGCTGCTGCGGGCCGTCCTGCGTCTCCATCGTGCCGCCGGCCATCAGTCGACCAGGTTCAGGCGGATGTCGCGCGGCGCACCGCTGCCCTGCCCGGTCTCGGCCACGTGCGGGGTCACCACCACCGGTACCGACTTCGAGGTCGGCGTGCGCGATTCGTCGGCGTAGCTGGACAACGGCACCAGCGGATTGGTCTCCGGGTAGTACGCGGCTAGGCAGCCGTCCGGGATGTCGTACTCGACCAGCAGAAAGCGGCGCGCCTGACGGCGTACGCCATCGTCGCTGAGGCTTTCCAGATCCACCCAGTCGCCGGCCTTCAGGCCCAGCGCAGCGATGTCGGCCGCACTGATGAACAGCACCCGGCGCTCGCCGAACACGCCGCGGTAGCGGTCGTCCAGGCCGTAGACCGTGGTGTTGTACTGGTCGTGCGAACGCGTGGTGGCAAGATTGAACACCGGCTGGGTGCCGCGCATCCGGCGCGCCAGGTGGATCGGGTTGTCGGTCGGCACCGCGGCGGCGATGAAGTTGGCCCTGCCCGACGCGGTGGCCCACTGCCGGTCGCGCGCCGTGTTGGACAGGCGGAAGCCGCCGGGCACGCGCACGCGGGTGTTGAAGTCGTGGAAGTCGTCGAAGGTGGCCGCGATCATGTCGCGGATCCGGTCGTAGTCCTGCACCACGTCCAGCCAGGCGATCTGCGAGCGCGCGCCGAGCGTGGCATGGGCCAGGCCGGCGACGATCGCCGGCTCCGACAGCAGCGTGTCCGAGGCCGGCGGATTGATGCCCGATGACAGGTGCACCATGCTCATCGAGTCCTCCACCGTCACGCCCTGCGGGCCGGCGGCCTGCACGTCGATCTCGGTACGGCCCAGGCACGGCAGGATCAGCGCATCGGTGCCATGGACCAGATGGCTGCGGTTGAGCTTGGTGGTGACGTTGACGGTCAGCGCGCAGCGGCGCAGGCCGCGCGCGGTGGCCTCGCTGTCCGGCGTGGCGATCGCGAAATTGCCGCCCATGCCGAAGAACACCTTCGCCCGGCCATCGATCATCGCCTCGATCGCAGCGACGGTGTCGTACCCCTCGTGCCGTGGCGGGTCGAAGCCGAACACCTGCTGCACGCGGTCCAGGAACGCGGCCGGCGGCTTCTCGTAGATCATCATCGTGCGGTCGCCCTGCACGTTGCTGTGGCCACGCACCGGGCAGGCGCCCGCGCCCTCGCGGCCGAGATTGCCGCGCAGCAGCAGCAGGTTGGTGATCATGTTGATCGTGGCCACCGAGTGCTTGTGCTGGGTCACGCCCATGCCCCAGCAGGCGATCACGCGCTCGGCCTTCAGGTAGATCTCGCCGGCGCGGCGGATCTGCGCCTCGTCCAGCCCGGACTCGGCGATGATCGTGTCCCAGGACTCGGCCTGCACGTCGGCGACGAAGGCATCGAAGCCCGCGGTGTGCTCGGCGATGAAGGCGTGGTCGAGCAGCGAGGCGCCGCCGTTGCCGGTGACCTCCACGTCGCGCTCGAGCACGTGCTTGATCATCCCCTTCACTGCGGCCAGGTCGCCGCCGATCTTCAGCTGGAAGTAGTGGGATGCGATCCGCGTCGACCCGTTGGTCATCATTTCCAGCTTGTCCTGCGGATCGGCGAAGCGCTCCAGCCCGCGCTCGCGCAGCGGATTGAAGGCGACGATGCTGCAGCCCCGCCTGGCCGCCTCGCGCAGCTCGCCGAGCATGCGCGGGTGATTGGTGCCCGGGTTCTGGCCGAAGATGAGGATCGCATCGGCCTGCTCGAAATCGTGCAGCGATACCGTGCCCTTGCCCACGCCGATCTGCTTCTTCAGCGCGGTACCGGAGGACTCGTGGCACATGTTCGAGCAGTCGGGGAAGTTGTTGGTGCCGTACTCGCGCACGAACAGCTGGTACAGGAACGCGGCCTCGTTCGAGGTGCGGCCGGAGGTGTAGAAGATCGCCTCGTCCGGCGACGCCAGCGCATTCAGATGCGAGGCGATCAGCGCGAACGCCTCGTCCCAGCTGGTCGGTACGTAGTGGTCGGTGGCCGCGTCGTAGCGCATCGGCGTGGTCAGCCGGCCCTGCTGCTCCAGCCAGTAGTCGCTGTAGCCGGCCAGCTGGGCGACGCTGTACCTGGCGAACAGCTCGGGGCCGGCGCGATGCCTGGTGGCTTCGGCGGCCACGGCCTTGGCGCCGTTCTCGCAGAATTCGAAGGTCGAGGTGTGGTCGCGGTCGGGCCAGGCGCAGCCGGGGCAGTCGAAGCCGTCGGGCTGGTTGGCGTGCAGCAGCGTCTTCGCGCCCGCGACCGGCACGCCCTGCTCGGTCAGATGTTTCGCCACGCTCTTCAACGCGCCCCAGCCACCGGCCGGTGCGTCGTACCTGCGGATCGGCTGCCTGCTCATGGTGTATCGCTCCTGCCTGCATCGCCGTGCGACGGCGTCACCTGCGCCTGTCGCAGCCGCCAGGGATGGGTATAGATCACGTGGTCGTCGCCACGGACGAAGCCGGCCACGGTCAGGCCGGCCGAATCGGCCAGCGCGATCGCCAGCGCGGTCGGCGCCGAGATCGCCGCCAGCAACGCGATCCGCGCCTGCGCGGCCTTCATCGCCATTTCGTAGCTGGCGCGGCTGGTGACCACCGCGAACCCGGTGGCCGGATCGATGCCGGCGTGCTGCATCGCGCCGATCAGCTTGTCCAGCGCGTTGTGCCGGCCGACATCCTCGCGGACCAGCAGGAGCCGGCCATCGGCATCGGCCCAGCCGGCGGCGTGGATCGCGCCGGTCATCGTGTTCAGCGGCTGACGCTGCGCCAGCGCGCGCATCGCGGTGGCCAGGGCCTCGGCAGCGAAATCCCTGCCGCCTTCCGGCAGGGGGGGCGGTGTGCGCAGCACCGCCTCGATCGACTCGCTGCCGCAGACGCCGCAGCCGCTGCGGCCCTGCAGGTTGCGCCGACGCAGCAGCAGCGCCTCGGCCCGCGCCGGCGGGATTTCCAGCGCCACCGCGATGCCTTCCAGATGGGTCTGCACACCGGCCACGCGCAGTTCGTCCGCGGTGGCGACGATGCCCTCGCTGAGCGCGAAGCCCAGCGCGAAATCGGCGATGTCCTCGGGCGTGGCCATCATCACCACGAAGGGCTCGCCGTTGAAGGCGAACGCGACGGGCACCTCGGCCGCCACCAGGTCGCTTGCCGTCACGCGGATGCCCGCGCGGCTGCGTTCGACCTGGCGCGCGACGGCGCCGGGGGAGGAGGACGCCAGTGCTGGCTTGGCCGGGGTACCCATCGCGTCAACCATCAGTGGAACAGCACGAAGGCCTTCTGCAGGGTGATCCACATGCCCCAGGCCAGCGGGATGCCGACCGCCAGCCAGGCCAGGACGACCAGCAGCGGATGGCCGCCGTTGCCGATGCGATCCATGTCCGCCTGCGAGACCAGCGACACGCCGCTGGCATCGACCTTCTCATGCGCCAGCTGCTTCTCGCGCGCCAGCTCGGTGTCGCTCATGAAGTGCTTCGGGTTGACCGGACGCACCAGCAGGTTGCAGACCAGGCCAAGCACCAGCATGCCGGCGAGGATGTACATGGTGGTGTTGTAGACCTGTGACGGCGGCATGCCCAGGCCGAGCTGGTACTCGCGCATGTAGCCGATCACGAACGGGCCGAGGATGCCCGCGGTGGCCCAGGCGGTCAGCAGGCGGCCGTGGATGGCGCCGACGTGCTGGGTGCCGAACAGGTCGGCCAGGTAGGCCGGCACGGTGGCGAAACCACCGCCGTACATCGACAGGATCACGCAGAACGCTGCCACGAACAGCGCGATCGAGCCGGTGCTGCCCAGCGTCGGCGCCATCGCGTACAGCGCGATGCCGAGCACGAAGAAGATCGAATAGGTCATCTTGCGGCCGAACCTGTCCGACATCGAGGCCCAGAAGAACCGGCCGAGGATGTTGGCCAGGCTCAGCATGCCGACGAAGCCGGCCGCGATCGCGGCGATGGCCGACAGCTGCTCGCCGCTGAGGTCGCGGAACCCCACGTCGACGCCGATCAGGCGTCCGCCGAACATTTCCTGCAGCATCGGCGAGGCCAGGCCCAGCACACCGATGCCCGCCGACACGTTCAGGCACAGCACGCCCCAGACCAGCCAGAACTGCGGGATGCCCCAGACCTTGCTCACATGGACATGGCCACGGGTGATCATCGCATTGTTGCTGGCCGGCGGCGGGGTCCAGCCCTTGGGCTTCCAGCCGGTCGGCGGCACCCGGTAGCCGAACGCGCCGGCCATCATGAACACGAAATACAGGCCGGCCATGACCAGGAAGGTCTCGAACACGCCGACCGAGGTCGGGGTGGCGAAGTGGCGCATCAGCAGGTCGGCCAGCGGGCTGCCGATCAGCGCACCGCCGCCGAAGCCCATGATCGCCATGCCGGTGGCCATGCCGCGGCGGTCGGGAAACCACTTGATCAGGGTCGACACCGGCGAGATGTAGCCCAGGCCCAGACCGATGCCGCCGATCACGCCCGAGCCCAGCCACAGCATCCAGATCTGGTGCAGATGCACGCCCAGCGCGGAGATCAGCAGGCCGCCGCACCAGCACAGCGCGGCCACGAAACCGGCCTTGCGCGGGCCGACACGTTCCAGCCAGCCGCCCCAGATCGCGGCCGAACAACCCAGCAGCACGAAGAACAGCGTGTACATCCACTGCAGTTCGCTGATGTTCCAGTCGCAGGTGGTAGAGAAGATGCGCTGGAAGAACCACATCTCGGCGCCGCAGGCGACCGCCGCATCGATGCCGACGGCCTTGGACAGCGGCAGCCAGAACACGCTGAAGCCGTAGGCCATGCCGATGCACAGGTGGATCGCCAGCGCCGCCGGCGGGACCAGCCAGCGGTTGAAGCCCGGCCTGGCGACGATCCGCTCCTTGGACAACAGGCTGCCTTCCACGGCGGCCGGACTGACTGCATTTCCGGTGGTGCTCATGCCCCCTCCTCGACGTGCTGCGGCGGCGGCACCACCAATATGTCTTCACGAACATATTGAGCATGCCGGCAAGGGCGCGAGATTAGTACAGCTTCCCGCCATGGCGCAGAACTCGATGGTCTAATAATCTGTCATCGACAGCCGATTGAATCGGCCACATCCATGTCGCGCGATGCAGCATCGGGCGACCGGGGAAGCCCATGTACAAGGTTCACATCCGCCCGCACTGGGAACTGCAGACGCCGGGCGGCACCCGCCTGCCGGCGCGGCTGATCGAGCTGCTGCTGGCGGTCCACGCGACCGGATCGCTGGCCGCCGCCTGCCGCCAGATCGACCTCTCCTACCGCTACGCTTGGGGCGTGCTGCAGCAGGCGCGCAGGCAGTTCGGCCAGCCGCTGCTGCGCGCCACGCGCGGCCGCGGCGCCCAGCTCACGCCGATCGGCGAGCGCCTGGTCTGGGCCGACAAGCGCATCGCCGCACGCCTGTCGCCCACCCTGGACAGCCTGGCCACCGAGCTGGAGGCCGAGCTGCAGCGCAGCCTGCGACGCGAGGTGGCGCCGCTGCGCGTGCATGCCTCGCACGGGTTCGGCGTGGAAACGGTACGCCGCTTCATGGCCGACGCCGACGTGCCGCTGGACCTGAAGTACCGCAGTCCGGACGACGCCCTGACCGCGCTGCGCAACGATGCCTGCGACCTCGCCGGGCTGCACCTGCCGATCGGCGAGCTGGAGGCCGACCTGCTGCGGCATTACCTCGGCCGCCTGGACCTGTCGCGCGACCGCGTGGTCCACCTGGCCATGCGCCGCCAGGGCCTGATCCTGCCGCCTGGCAACCCCAAGCGCCTGCACACCCTGGCCGACCTGCTGCGCGACGACGTGCGCTTCATCCACCGCCAGCCCGGCTCCGGCACACGCCTGCTGCTGGAATGCATGCTGGCGCGGCAGGCGCTGCAGGTGTCGCGGATCCACGGCTGCGACGTGGAGGAGCTGACCCACGCCGCGGTCGCCGCCTACGTCGCCAGCGGGCTGGCCGATGCCGGCTTCGGGCTGGAGCCGCCGGCGCGCCGGTACGGGCTGGACTTCATCCCGGTGGTCACCGAGCACTACTTCTTCGTCTGCAGCAGCGCCACCCTCGACAGCGGCCGCCTGCGCCCGCTGCTGGAACTGCTGGCCAGCGACGGGCTGCGCCGCGAGCTCGGCCTGCTGCCCGGCTACGATCCGAGCTACTGCGGCCAGGTCCAGCGGCTCGAAGACGCGTTTCTCTCGATCCACAGGCTGCTGCGATGAATCCGCCCCCCGCCCTTCCACCCGGGGTCCGCCTGTCGGCCGCCACCGACGCGGACATCGACGCGATCTGCACCGCCCTGCGTGCGTTCAACCGCGAGGCGATGGGCGGCATCACGACGGAGCCGGTCGCCCTGCAGTTGCATGACGCCCAGGGCCGCCGCATCGCCGGCCTGGCCGGCACCGTGTATCTGGGCTGGCTGGCGATCGACGCACTGTGGGTCGCCGCCGACCACCGCGGCCAGGGCCTGGGCTCGCAGTTGCTGCGGGAAGCGGAGCGGCGGGCGCTGGCGGCAGGGGCGCACAGCGCGTTTCTCGACACCTTCGCCTGGCAGGCAGCGGACTTCTACCGCGCGCACGGGTATGTCGAGTTCGGGCGGCTGGAGGATTTCCCCGCCGGTCGGCCCCGGCGGTTCCTGCGCAGGACGCTGGCGCCGCAACCGGCCTGAGCGGCCGGCTCAGCCGCCGTCTTCCGGATCCGGTCCGGCGGCGCAGGCCGGCGCGACGCCGCCCTGCCCCACCTCATGCGCACGCAGCCAGTCGGCGAAGGCATCGGGCGTCAGCGGCCGCGAGAACAGGTAGCCCTGTCCCGCGTGATAGCCCTGGCGGCGCAGGATCTCGCACTGCTGCTCGCCTTCGATGCCCTCGGCCACCACCCGCAGGTCCAGGCTCTCGCAGATGGTCAGGATCGCCTTGCTCAGCGCGCGGCTCGACGCATCGCGCTCGAGGTCGTCGATGAAACTCTTGTCGAGCTTGAGCTCGCTGATCGGCAGGCGCCGCAGGTAGGCCAGACTGGAGTAGCCGGTGCCGAAGTCGTCCATCGCCAGGCGGATGCCAAGCGCATGCACGCGCTGCAGCGTGGCCTGGGTGTTCGGATCGCCGTCGAGCAGGATGCCCTCGGTCATCTCGACCACCAGATCCCGGGCCGCCAGCCCGTGCCGGGCCAGTTCCGCACCGATCAGGACGGGCAGCTCGGGATTGTGGAAATCCATCGGCGACAGGTTCACCGACACCGACGGCACCCGCAGCCCCTGCCGACGCCATTGCGCCAGCTGGCGGCAGGCGCCGCGCAGCACCCAGGCGCTGAGTTCGTGGATCAGGCCGGTGTCCTCGGCCAGGGCGATGAAGCGCGATGGCGAGACCTCTCCCCATTCCTCGTGCTGCCAGCGCGCCAGCGCCTCCACGCCGACCAGGCGTGCGTCGGCCAGGTCCACCTGCGGCTGGTAGGCCAGCCACAGCCCCGCACCGCCCTCGGCCAGCGCCGCGCGCAGCGCCGATTCGATGCTCATGCGCTCCTGCACCCAGCGGTTCATGTCCGCGCGGTAGAAGCTCACGCCGCCGCGGCGCGCGCTCTTGGCCTGGTACATGGCCATGTCCGCACGCTGCAGCAGGCTCTCGATGTCGTGGCCGTCGCCGGGAAACAGGCTGATGCCGATGCTGGCGCTGGGCGCCATGCCGACCCCGCCGATCTGGCAGGACTCGGCCAGGCGCAGGCGCAGATGGTCGAGCGCGGCGCTGATCTGGCCCGGCTCGTCGACCGGCAGCACCAGCACGAACTCGTCGCCCGACAGGCGGCCGACGATGTCCCCGGGCTGGCGCTGCTCGCACAGGCGCCGGCCGACGATGCGCAGCAGTTCGTCGCCCTGGGCGTGACCGAACACGTCGTTGACCTGCTTGAAGCGGTCCAGGTCGACGAACAGCACCGCCACCTGGCGCTGGTCGCGCGCGGCCTCGGACAGCGCACGGTCGGCCTTGGCCAGCAGCAGCGAGCGGTTGGGCAGGCCGGTCAGGCTGTCGTAGAAGGCCAGCTGGCGGATGTGCTGGCGCGACTCTTCGCGGTCCATCGCCAGCGCGCACAGGTGCGTGCCGACCTCGACCAGGCACTCCTCGATCGGGGTCGGCCCGCGCGACTGCCGGAAGTACAGCGCGAAGGTGCCGATCACCCGCCCGATGCTGTCGTGCACCGGCGCCGACCAGCACGCGTGCAGGCCCTGCGCCAGCACCATCTGGCGGGACGGCGCCCAGGCCGGATCATTGGCGATGTCGATGCTCAGCACCTGCTCGCCCCGCGCCGCGGCGGCACCGCACGCGCCGACATCAGGGCCGCTGGCCAGGCCTTCCAATGCCCGCGTGTAGGCCGGATCGAGCGCCGGTGCGGCCAGCGGATGCAGGCGGCCGTCGCGGTCGACGCTCAGGATCGACGCCACCGCGCCGGGCGCCATCCGCTCGACCTCCTGGCACAGCAGGGTCATCGTCGCTTCCAGTGGCTGGTCCCGGACCAGTGCCTCCAGCACGCGGCGCTGCAGCGATTCATGCAGTTTCGAACGGGTGATGTCGGTCAGCACGCCGATCACGCCGGTGAGCGTACCGGCTGCGTCATGGACCGGCGTATCGGTCGCCTGGACCCAGATGCGCTGGTCCGGCAACGCCAGCAGCAGGTCGTGGCGACACGCCCTGCCCTGGCCGAACCCTTCCAGCATCCGCACCAGCTGCCCGGCATCGAGGTCCGGCGCCAGCAGTTCCGCCGGCGTCCGGCCGCGCGCCTGGTCGAGGTCGTAGCCGCACAGCTGCACGAAGCCGGCGTTGACGTAGACGATGCGCCAGCGCGCATCGGTGATGTAGGCCGGCGACGCGCTGGCGTCCAGCGCCTGCGCCGTCATCCACGCGTCGGCCCGGTCGGCGATGTGCTCACTGCCGCTCATGCCTGCGTCCTGCCCAGCTCCCAAAGTCTTCGCCGTTGCCAGGCCAACTGCCACGCGCACGTCCTCCAGCTTCCCAGCATTCAACGGCCAGCGTGGCAGGAAACTTTAGCGGCGGCGAGCATGGCGGCGATGGACGCGACCAGCGGTGGCCACCGCGCAAACCGGAACGGGGCCTTGTCCATCAGGACAGGCGACTCAGGGACCGCGGCGCGGGACAGGCCTGCCCCCATCCATACGCCGCAGTGTGTCCGCGTCGCTTTGCCGGCAAGGATCACGCGCGACGCGCCCCGGCGCCTCTGGGCCCACCCGTGGGAATCTGACAGGACAAATCCGGGTCGCTCCGCGAAAGAGACTGCATCCCCGGTGACTTCACCCCCTGCGCCGGGCTCCGGACGACATGCATCCGCTTAAGGAGCCTGCCTCGTTCGACGAAGGCGTCAGGCAGCAGCCATCATTCGCCACGAGAAACAGGAACGACGCCGACGTCGCAGCCGGTCTGGCCGGCGCGTGACGTGCCAGTCCACGCGTATCCGCTGGCACCTGGGCTCAATGCACCCGGGGAGTGACGTCCGGGCGCCCCGGACCGTCCCATGCACCCGGCTGGATTCCGCGCGGGCAGACCTGCCGATACTGCTGCAGCGAACGCCGGTCGTGGAACGTCCACGGCTTGCCGTACTTGCTGTAAGGCTGGCAGTACGGCATCTCGATGTATTGCCCGGTGAACGGCGGGATCGGCTTCCAGCACGGCAAAGGGTCCAGTCGCTCGTCCTGCCCTTCGGTGCAGAACAGGAACGGGTCCTGCTGCCGGTAATCGAGCCGGGGGTTCTGCGCGGCCAGTTCGAACCCGAACAGGCCGAGCGCGACGACACCGATGCGGATGGTGGTCTTCATGATCCTTCCTTCTCCGGTTGGGCGCTTCCCCAGATGCCGGCGATACCACCGGCAAGCGCATTTTCAGGTCCCCGTGTGTCGAAACTGCGTGTCCGGTCTGCGCCACCGCCCACTGATCGCTGCCTCCATGCCTGCTGGTCGGCCGTCCACCGGGAAAACAGAACCGTGCCCGGACAACGTTCCGACCGTGCGGGGAAAGGCTGGCTTCCATGCCCGGCCTGACAGGAGAGCGCTTCTGCCTCGTTCTTCCCGGCTCGCATCCAAGGATGCAATGTCCTGTCGGTCCGCGGTGCCCGCGGGGTTCTGCCATGGACGATGCGCCCGCACGGGCCTGCCGGGCTACGGCATCCCGGGCAAGCAACCGCATTTTTCTGAAGAACTGCTCTCATCTGACAAGCACCGGGGCCGTGCAGTTCGAGTAATTGATCTGACAGTCGCGCCCGCCATTGTGTTCGCTGCAAAGCGGCAACGCCGCGAGGGTCGCAGCCTCGATGGTGGCTCCGGCCCGATAGACCGCACTCGAGCCGCTGGACGTGTCGATCGGCTCAGCCGCCACTGCGCATTGATGCTCGTACTCCAGAACCGGTCTGCATTGCTGCCCTCCCATTGCCTTGCACTGCGCGAGCGCAGCACGCCGCGCAGCCCGTTTCGATGGCTGGCCTGTCGTCGTGCCGACGTAACCGGTGGCCGGATCCTCTGCCAGTGCACCCCACGTCAACTTCCAGCGTGGCTGGCGCTGGGCTTCCGGCGCAGCGTCGACCTCATCCGGCAGGCAGAGCGCGCTTCCCGGAATCGCCCCGTACGGACACGCTGTCTGCGCGGGCGCCCCCGCGGCGAAGCAGGCGATCGCAGAAACAACGAACGCCGCGAACACTTTTGTGCGCATCATTCTCCCCCGCGGTGGCGCACCGTCAGGCATGAAGACATACAGTGCGGCAATCCGCCACACTGGTCCGATTCGATGCTGGAAGATCGGCGCCATCGTCCCTGTTCCTACTCTGGCCGGAACGGAAAACGCACGGTTCAAGTAGATGGTGCTGCATCGCTTGCCGAGATTCCCTTCCTCGCATTGCGTCAACGAGTCCACCCCAGCGGACAAGCATGCGCACCCACCTCCTGACTGCGCACCCACCTCGTCCCGAAATGCGAAGCTCATCTGACAAGCACCGGGGCCGTGCAGTTCGAATAGTTGACCTGGCAGTCTCGGCCAGCGTTGTGCGTCTTGCACAGTGGCAGCGCAGCAACGGTTGCTGCTTCGACCGTGGGTCCGGCCTGGTAGATCGCACCCGAGCCGTTGGAGGTGTCGATCGCCTCGGCCACCACGGCGCACTGGTTTTCGTATTCCAGAACGGATTTGCAGTTGCGCCCGCCCATGTTCGCGCAGTTCGCGAGTGCGGCGCGGCGAGCAGCCCGTTTCGAAGGCTGGCCGGTCGTCGTGCCGACGTAACCGGTGGCCGGATCCTCCGCCATCGCACCCCACGTCAACTTCCAGCGTGGCTGGCGCTGGGCTTCCGGGGCGGCCTCGACCTCATCCGGCAGGCAGAGCGCGCTTCCCGGAATCGCCCCGTACGGACACGCTGTCTGCGCGGGCGCCTCCGCGGCGAAACAGGTGATCACGGAAACAACGAGCGCCACCCATACCTTGCCCATCACGCACCTCCGCACTTCCGCTGTCGGGCCCTGGCAGACACCGGCGAACCACGACGCCTCCTCCACACCAAACTGACTCTGTGCTGGAAAAACGGTGCCATCGTCCCTGTTCCTATCTGACCCGCACGGAAAGCGCACAGTTCGAATAGATGACGCTGCACCGCTTGCCGGGATTTCCTTCCTCGCATTGCGTCAAGGCGAGATTGGCAGCCTGGTCCGCGGTCGCGGCGTAGCGATGCGAGGTGTACCGCGCCTGCTCGCTCGGCGGCGGCTCGGCGATCACTGCGCATTGATTGGCGTACATGATGGTGATCGCGCAGTTCCGCCCCCCCATCTGCCTGCACTTGCCCAGTGCCTCCCTTCTAGCGGCCGACTTCGTCGGCCGACCTGGCGATGTGCCGGCGACGCCTTCATCGGGATCGTAGGCGATCGCTCCCCAGTTGGATCTCCAACGTACCTGATTCTGCTGCACTGGCTGTTCGTCAACCATCTCATCCGGAAGACACAGGGCACTCCCTGGAACAGCGCCATACGGACAGGCCGTCTGCGCCTGGGAGACCCCGGCCGCAACACATAGCAATACAAAAAGAACGCCCTTCGTCATCTGCCCTCCATGCGTGGCAGCGAACCGTCCCTCTGTTCAGACCATGTCGCCACGATGCCACGCATGAGCGACTTCATCGAGCAGACCAAGGGTCGCCTTGATTGACCAGACGCGCCGCCCGGAGACCTGAGTTTCATCTTATGAGAACGGGTGCCGTGCAGTTCGAGTATCCGACCTCACAAATCCCACCACCGTTTCCCTCCGAGCAGTTACGAAGCGATTTGGCTTTTGCCTCATCAACGGTCGCCGCGCTCACATAGGACATCACTGCGTCGGATACCATTTCGCCCGAAAGCAAAGCGACCGCCACACATTGATTCTCGTAAGAGAACGAAACCTCGCAATTCTTGCCACCCATCTCGCGACATCGCTTCAGCGCTGCGCGTTCCGCCAAGCGCTTGGACATCTGTGCAGTGGAAGTTCCAACAACGGATCCACCTTTGTCCGCTGCCAATGCGCCCCATGTGGTTTTCCATCGCGCGGCTCGCTGGGGCGGCGCCTCGACCTCTTCATCCGGCAAGCAGAGCGCGCTTCCGGGTATGGCCCCATAAGGGCAGGCGGTCTGCGCGGAAGCTGCTACAGCCGTAAGCGCAATCGAAAGGAAAGCGACGGCTTTGGATAGAGCCCTCACCCGAAACTCCTTACGTTCGTGTCGGCCGGACTTCTTTCCCGCCCGGCCGTCGCCGGAGCCGGCGCCACCGGTACCGCGCCGGAACCGGGCTGCCCCGGCACGGCCGGCTTCATCTGCCGGCCGAAGGCGCTGTGCGGCATGAAGTGGCCCAGCGTGCCCTGGAAGAACGACGCCGCCATCGTCGGCACCGTGATCAGGAACATCGTCATCAGCAGGCCGAGGCCGCCCTGCATCATCGCCATGCTGTTGACGCCATTGGGCGAGGCGCCGATCGCCATGGCCGCCAGATACTGCGCGGCGAACGAAGCCGCGACGGCCGTGAGCAGTTTGGTGATCATGGCCACGCTGAAACTGAGCACGGCCAGCGAGAACATCGTTCCCACCCCGTACCAGACCCATTTCGGGAACATGTTCTTGGTCTGTTCGAATCCCAGACAGAGGATGAAGAAGGGTCCGAGACCGACGAACAGCGCCAGGCCCATCTTGTACATGAGCAGCAGTGCGCCGCCGACCATCGAGGGCCCGGCCACGCCGACACCGGTGAACCACATGTTGCGGGTCTTCGCGTCCTGCAGCGTCTCGTCCCAGTTGACGTACAGCGCATCGATGGCGGTCATCGCGACCTCCATCTGGACCAGGCTGTCGTCGATGGCGCGCTCCGGACCTTCGTCCTTGCCGGTGACCAGGATGTTGACCGAACGCGGCAGGTCGTCGGCCAGGAAGCGATGGATGTTGCTGCTGCCCAGCGCGAACGTGGTGGCCACGGTGATCAGCAGCACCCACTTCAGCGAGCCGACGACCAGATTCATCATGTACTGGCGCGACTGGCCGGTCACGATGCGGTACCCCTGCAGCAGGATCCACAGGGTCAGCAGCGTGAATGCCACACCGCCGACCCAGGACCCCAGGCGGCCCATCAGGTTGTCGCGGAAGATGTTGATCTCCTCGCCGACCCACTCGAACACCGCGGTGAAGAACGCCCAGCGTTCCGCACCGCCGATCAACGCATGGATGCCGCGCAGCATCTCCAGCGCACCATCATCGAAAGCCACCATGTAGGGCATGGAGATCACCGGATCCGCGGTTCGTCAGAAGTTGTAGTGCCTGCGCGACTGCGCCGCATCCAGGGCCGCGTCCAGCGCGATGCCGCCGACCAGACCGGTGATCAGGCTGCCGATCCCGCCACCACTGCCCTTGTTGCCCTCGAGCGCGTGCTGGGACATGGTCTTGCTCATCTGGTTCAGATAGTTGAGGCGCGCGGCGTACGCATCCATGTAGGTACGCTGCTGCTGGCGATCGATCTCCATCTGCGACATCAGCAGCAGCACGCGGTTGGTGTTGTCGTGCAGTTTGCCGGTCTCGTGCGCGCCGAAGCCGGCACGCTGCTGCTTGAGCTGGTCCAGGTACTGCTGGCGCTTCCTGGTCAGCTCGAACATCTTCACCGAGTACTGGTACTGGGCGATCTCGGTCTGGTGGATCTCCTTGCACAGCTGCCACTGCTGCTGGGCGACGGGAGCCGATCCCGGCGTCGGGCAGCGGGTGTCTTCGTCCATCGTCACCGAGGCACTGGCGTTCTCGTCGTCCAGCGTCAGCTTGGGATCCTCGGCGGCCTTGGTCCCCTCGCTGTCGGCCTTGAACTGGTTGATCCGCTGCTGGTCGTAGATCTCACGCAGGCGGCGGTTGACGTCACCTTCGCCGATCCTGCCTTCGATCGATTTCAGGGTACGTCTGGCCTCACGATCCTGCACATACCATTCGGCCTGCACGGGAAGCGCGGTGACGAGCGCCACTGCCGCGCACGACACGACTGCCAGGCGATGTTTCCGCAAGTTTCGGCTGTTCATCTGCTCCTCCTCGTTACGCTCAGTTCGACACGTTGCTGACGCCGCGACCGGGGCGTTCCCGGTCCTGGCGCTCCGACTTCGGTGACTCCCGCCTGCTGTGCGAGCCCTTGCGTTCCTGCTGGAACCGCGGCAGCCACTGTTCGGGGGACAGGTCGCCCCTGTCGATGCCGCTCGCCGACGCCTCCTCCTCGACGATACGGTGCATGATCTCGATGTTGTCGGTGCTGGCCGAGATGACCGCCAGCGCGTCGTCCATGCCGCGCAGGTTGAGCTGGCACACCGTCGAGGCGTGACCCTGCTTGACCAGGAAGCAGCGGGAGCGCTCGTCCAGGCTGCGGATCACCTCGAACTCGGCATCGGTCAGCTTCAGGCCGTCGATGTAGTCCTCGCGCGCGGCGTTCGGATTCGGCAGCAGGATCAGGGTCGCGGTCTGTTCGATCAGCGCCGCCGAGATGTCGCTCGCCAGCGCATCCTCCGGACTCTGGGTGGCGAAGATGCCCAGGCCGTTCTGCTTCCGGATGGTCTTCTGCTTGTTCTTGGCGAATTCCTTGAGCGCGCCGCCACCGTCGAGGATCTTCCAGAACTCGTCCATCACGTAGATCAGCCGCCTGCCGTCGATCAGCTCCTCGAGACGATGCAGCAGATAGTTGATGACCGGCACCCGGACCTCGGCATTGTCGATCACCTCGGTGTAGTCGAAGCCGATGATGCTGGCCCGCTCCAGGTCGATGATGTCGACCGGATTGTCGAAGACCCAGCCCAGCGCGTTGCCCGCTGTCCATTTGCGCAGACGCGCGTACAGGCCGTCGTCGCCCATGTTGGGCAGGCTCTTCTGGAAATTGGTCATCGAACGCAGGTGCGGCGGCATGTCGAGCATGTTCTCCACCGTGCGGAAGATGTCCTCGTCCTCGCGCGCGGTGTAATGCGTCTTGCCGGCCAGCACCTTGATCAGGCCGGCCAGGAACTGCACGTTCGCATCGCTGCGCTCGCACTGGAACGGATTGAATCCGGTCGGCTGTCCGTTCTCCAGCGCCAGGTAATTGCCGCCGCAGGCGCGCACGAAGATCTCGGCGCCACGGTCCTTGTCGAAGAAGAAGATGGTCGGCACCGGATCGAACTTCTGCACCTGGCTCAGCAGGAAGTTGATCAGGGCGGTCTTGCCGGTGCCGGACTTGCCGATCACCATCGTGTTGGCGATCGCCTTCTCGCCCAGCGAGTCCTCGGCCGGATGCGTGGCGTGGAAGTTGAAGTAGTAAGGCTGCCCGTTGGTGGTCTGCAGCACGGTCACCGCCTCGCCCCAGGGATTGTTGTGGCGCTTGCCGGTGGCGAAGTTGTGCAGCGGGGACAGGCCCAGGAAGTTCAGCGAACTGACGTTCGCCAGGCGCGTGCGGTACTTCCAGTTCCCCGGCAGCTGCGAGTAGAACGACGAGCTCACGGCCAGGTCTTCCTTCGCGGAAACGAAGCCGGCATTGGAAAGTTCGGCGCGCGCGCTGGCGATGTTCTGCGACAGGCGCTGCTGGTCATCGGCGTACAGCGCCATGATGAAGTGGTACTCCCCCATCACGAAGTTGCCGGACGCCACCTGGTCCATCGCGTGGTCCAGCTCGACCACCTGGCTGACCGCCTTGTCGCCGGAGGAGATCATCATGCCCTTGGTGCGCTCCAGGATCTTCAGCGCGTCCTGGCGCCCCATCGGACTGAAGGAATGGGTGATGACGTACTCGAAGTCCAGGTACTTCAGCCCGTTGAGGATGCCCGGCCACGTGCCGTCGGTGTATTCCTTGATGTTGAGGATCGCGCCGAAGTGGTTGCCGCCGCCCGGCGCGGTGACCACGTAGTCGCCGGTCTTGGTCGAGAACATGTGCCGGCTGACCGCGAGATAGTCGCAGACCGGCGCGCGCAGCACCGGCACCGGCTCGCTGATGCGGTTGACGACGTAGGCGAAGAACTCCAGCGTCTCGGAGAACACCACGCCGTTTCCGGTTTCGTACATCCCCAGCCGCACCGGAGCGTAGTCCTTCAGCACCGCTTCGACGTTGCCCGCCAGCTCCATCAGCTTGGCCACCGCCTGGTCCTGCTCGACCTGCAGCCGTGCGATGTCGGCCGAACGCTCGACCAGCTTCTTGCCCAGTACGATCGGGCGGTACAGCATGGTCAGATACAGCTCGTTCTGCATGATCTTCTGCGAGGACAGCGCCTCGAAGTACGCGTCGGACAGGTCCTGGTTGAACGCCTGCCTGAACTGCCCGCTGGCGCGGATGCTGCCGCGGCGTCGGATGTCGTGGACCCAGAAGGCGACGTTCACGAAATCCGGCGCGCGCAGCGTCTGCAGCATCCGGTTGAACGTGTTGTGCCGGTGCTCGAGCTCCCATTCCTCCCTGCCCACGAACGGCAGGCCGTCCAGACGCCAGGTCAGCAGGAAGTCGCCGCCGGTCGTCTTGACCACGTGCGGGGACACGTGCGACGAGAAGGGAATGAACTCGGCGATGGAGGTGTCTGGCGCCAGCATGCGGCTATCGGTCCGGTGTGGTGTCGTGGAACTGCCTGCGGTAGTCGTTGGGTGTCAGCACCCACATACCACCGTGACGCTGAACGTTCCTGACCCGCAGCCTGAACATCAGGCGCAGCCCGATCAGGCGGAAGATCATCTCGTCGCGCCTGGCCATCTGCCGCATCACGAAGATCACGACGGGCAGCAGCAGCAGGAAGAACATGTTGGCGTAGAACGTCAGCAGCAGGCATCCGCCTGCCGCGAACGTGAAGGGCACGTACGGCACGCCCATGAACATGGGCGGCCGCGTGCATCCCCGGAACAGCGCGTTCTTATGCATAGGGCATCTGGGTCATGACCTGCTCCAGCAGCATGCTGGTGGACGTCACGCTCTCGGGCAGAAGCATCTTGGTGATCTGCGCGGCCGCACCGATCAGGAAGCCGCCGATCAGGACCGGCGCCACGTCGCCGATGCGCTTGTGGTTGAAGGCGATCTGGTAGCCCGAGAAGATCACCGCGATGGTGACGATGGCCACCGATGCCACATCGAGCAGGCCGTTGAGATTGGTGAAGAACGAGTTGACGCGGGTGCTGGCGCCGCTGACGTCCTGGGCGAATGCCAGTTCCGGCATCGCGACCAGCGCGACGCACACGGCCGCCAGCGCGGCGGCGTTGATGACCTGCTTGGGGGAAGCGTGGGTGTTGTCCATCTGAAGCCTCGTCTATGGAGTGGATGCGGTGGTGCCGGCGGCCGTCCGTGGCCGGTGTCGCTGGAACAACGCTAGAACACGAATGCGGCGTCGCGTTCCGGTTGGGCAGGTGCGGTCCTCGCACCTGCAGGGGACGTGGGTGCCGCCGGTGCGGCGGACGCCGGCCGCGCGCCCATCAACTGCACGGTGACTGGCGCATCCGAGGCCGACGCCAGCTGCGCCGGTACTGCGGCGCCCGGTGCTGCCGGCAACGCGGCGACCACGACAGGGGACGCGGCCTGCATCTGCGCGGGAGCTGGCGGGGCGATGCTGGCGGCCGCGGCGACGGGCTGGCGCCGGCTGGCGGGCGCGGGACCGCTGGCTTCGAGCACCCGCCGCGACACGGCCGCCGGCACCCGCGGCGTGGTCGCCACGCCGGTGGCGCCACGCTGTCGGTCGATCACCTGGATCGGTGCGACCGGAGCGCCGGCCGGCTGCGCGCCGCGCCATGAGGCCTGCACCTTCTGCACGTAACCATGGCGGAAGCCGGTCTCGAAGTTGCCCGAGTAGTAGCAGCTCAGCGCCTTGCCCCAGTCGTTGCCGGCGCGCTGGTAGCACTCGGCGAGGATGCGCGAACCCGCCTTCAGGTTCGGGCAGACTTCGAAGGCCTTCTCGAACTCGGCCAGGCCGTGGCGCGCCAGGTTGTGGCGATTGACCTGGGCCAGGCCCAGCGAGAAGTTGTAGCCGTTCTGCTCGAGCATGCGTGCGGTGGACACCGCCTCGGGCAGGTTCTGCGGCTGACGCGCGAGGCGGCCGCCGACGACGCCGATCGCATAGGGATTGAAAGAGGACTCGACGCGCACGACGTGCTGCATGACCTCGGCGGGAACCGCCAGGTCGGTGCATCCCATCAGCTCCATGCCAGGCAGCATCGTCAGCCTCCTTTCCTGTGGAACGCCACCGGGCGCGTCATGGTGCGTGTATGTCGGGTCCGCATGCGCATCCGCTCCTCAGGCCGCCAGCGCGCGGGCTGGATCGAAGTCGATGCCGGTGATGTAGCGACGCCCGGCATGCGCCTTGATGTGCACGACGATGTCGATGGTCAGCATCAGCAGCCGCTTGATCACCGCGAACTCCAGGCCCGAGCCCTCCGCCGAGGCCTTGACCATCAGCGCCAGCTGGTCCCAGGCCTGCGCGGTGCTGCCGGCGTGGCAGCTGGTGATCGATCCCGGGTGACCGGAGGCGCAGTTGCGGATGAAGTAGAACGATTCGTCGCCGCGCAGCTCGGCCAGGATGATCCGGTCCGGCTTCATGCGCAGGCAGGCCTCCATGCAGCTCTTGGCGGTGATGTTGCTGGCGCTCTGCCCGCCCTTCGAGTACAGCAGATGGACCACGTTGGGCTGGCTGAGGAAGAGTTCGCGCGCATCCTCGATGGTGATCAGCCGTTCCTGGTCGGAAATGTGGTTGACCAGCGACTTCATGAAGGTGGTCTTGCCGCTGCCGGTGGCGCCTGCGACGACGATGTTCTTGTGGTAATGCACCGCCTTCCTGAAGAACTCGCCGTACTGGCGGCTGCGACGCAGCTCGAGCAGCTCCTGGTCGTGCTCGGGAACGGTCTGGCCCTGCTCCAGGATCTGGTCGAAGAAGCCGTCCTGCTCGTACTGCTCCAGGCTCTTGCTGAACCTGGCCGGCAGGCGGATGGTGATCGACACCTTGCCGGCATCGCAGGCTGGCGGGATCACGAACTGGGCACGCTGCCCGGTCGGAAAGGTCAGCGACACCATCGGATCGGCGTCGGTCACGCGCTGGCCGGTGTTGCTCTCGTTGACCACCGACGTGCAGAACTGGCGGGCGCGCTCGAAGGTCAGCGAAGGCACCTCGCGCCGCTCCCAGCCGTCGCGCGTCTCCAGATAGAGCTCACCGGGCCGGTTGATGCAGATTTCGGTCACATGGGCCGACTGCATGTGCTCGTGGATGCCCAGCACCTGGTACTGGTAGTCCAGGAACTCGCTGGAGACCTTGGCCGGGATCGCGACGCCGCCGTCCATCGTCATGCGCCTCAGCGGACCACCGCGGAGAAGTCCACGTCGCGCGCGACATAGACGTTGAGCATCGTGCCCTGGTTGATCGTCACCGTCGGCGGACGCGCCATGTTGCGCTCCATGGCCAGGTTGGCCATGCGCTCCATCGTCCGTGCCGTGGTGCTCTCGTACGGGTTCTGCACGATCACCCCGCTGCCGTAGCCGTACGACGGCTCACCATGCTTGGCGCCGGCGTACTTGAACGCATCGCTGAGCATGCTCAGCAGCAGCGCCGAGCTGATCCGCTGGCCCCAGTGCGCGGTGTAGTGGCCCTCGTTGCCGGCCGAGCCGAGCGCATCGACGCCCGGGCTGCGCATGTTGATGTCCAGGCCGGTGGGCGTGGTGATGCGGTCCCAGACGATCGCCGCGCGGTCGCCCACGATGGAATCCGAGCCATACGTGCCCTGCACCCGCGAGCCGCGCGGCAGCAGCAGGCGGCGGCCGTTCACCGAGTACACCGGCTCGGTCACCACGCAGGAGGTGTAGCCGGGGAAATCGGTGATGACCCGCGACTGCAGCACGCAGCGGATGTAGGTGCCACGCAGCAGCAGGGTATCGGGCTTGTACAGCGGCTGCGCGCTGGTCGCGCCGGTGGCCGGCGCCTCCATGACCGAACGCTGCATGTCCTCGCCGGCACCGGCGCCGGCACCGCTGCCGGGCATCATGCTCTCCATCAGGTCGCCGCCACCGCCGCCCACGTCGGCCAGCCGGCGCTCGAGCAGCGTCGGCGGCCGCTGCTGCATGAAATCAGTGCCGGACATGCCCATCATCGAGCCGGTCGGGTCCGGATCCTCGATCACCGGAAGCGGCGGAAGCTCGGGCATCGGCGGCGGCACCGGCTGCGCAGGCGGCAGCTCGGGCAGGTCGCGCGGCGCGGCGGGAATGACCACCTGCTCACTGGCCTGCTGGCGTGGGCGCTCGTCCTCGCTGGACAGCCCGCCACCGGCGATCCACGCGACGATGGCCACCAGCAGCACCACGATGCCGCCGAGGAAGACCAGCGCCTTGCGGTTCAGCCGCTGCACGTCGGCGGAGTTCAGGTAGGGCGCATCGGCATCCAGATCGGGCGCCTGCCGCCCCTGGTAGGGATTGGCGGCCGGCTGGTGCGGGCGCTCGACGCCATGTTCGTCACGGTGGTCGGGAGGTGTCGTGCTCACAGTTCCGGACTCCTGCGCAGGCCGATCACGTTCTTTCCGTGACGGATCACCAGATAGGGATAGGTGCCGTGGACCACGATGGTGTCGCCCTCCACGGTCGAATTGACGACGAACTCGTCTCCGTTCTCGCTCTCGCGGGCGAACACGGCGGGGAAGTTGCCGCTGGGGAAGCGCGTCCTGTCGCCCATCCTGATGTAGGTGAAGCGCCGGTCGTCGTACACCATCGACGGCACCAGCCACTCCGGCTGCCGCTTGTGCCGCGAATAGTCGTAGCCGAAGTGGTAGCTGCGGTCCGGCTGGATCTCGGTGCTCAGCTCGGCCGCCGGCTCCTGCTCGACCGCACCGGCGAACCGGGTATCGCTGGGATAGGTGAAGCGCACCTTGTACTGCACGCCGGCCGCCTTGGCCTGGTCCAGCGCACGCCAGTCGGTGGCGACGACCCTAAGTTCGAAAATGTAGGAATGCGCTGCGGTACGCACCATGAGGTTGGTGTCGACGTCGACGTTGCGCGGCTTGACGTAGAACACGTTCTCGCGCCGGCTGATTTCCCAGCCCCCGCTGAAGCCGGTGCCGTAGTCGAGCACCTCTTCATGCGGACTCAGCTCGATCTGGGTGGTGATGCCCAGCCCGGTACGGACCTGGTAGATCGCATCGGGCTTGTACTCGTACTCCTCGACCACCTGGGCGACGGCGGGTGCTGCCACGCACCAGGCCAGCGCCAGGATGGCGAGCCGGAACGGCAGGAACGAGCGTGTGCGGCGACTCATGGACGGGTGCGCTCCATTGTTCGTCAATTGGTTTCGGACTGTTCGGCCGGCTGGGGCATGCTCGGCACCACGTCCGCGGGCATCGCGCCTGCCGCGGCCGGATCGACCGGAGCAGGTGCGGCAGGGACCGTGCCGGGCGGCAGCGCGGCCGGGCCGGGAGCCGACGGCGCGGGTGCAGCAGGCGCCGGTGTCGTCGGGGCCGGGAACTCGCGTTCCGGGCTCGGCGCGGTCGCGTAATCGTTGTCGACCCGGTAATTCACGACGCGGAAACCGAGCGGATTGAGCAACCGCAGTTCCTCGCTCATCTCGATGTCCGGGTTGTAGGTGAACTCGAGCGTGGCGATCTTGCTGTCCAGCGGCTCGGAGGCGCCGCGCCCCTTGTCGTAGAGGGCGCGCTGGAAGCGCACCGTCGCACCGGTCGGGCGGCGCCCTTCCCCACCGCCCACCAGGACGATGCTCAGGATGCGCACGCGCACCGCGCGGGTCGCGCCGTAAAGCCGGAACGGCCGTTCCGGATTGGATTCGGCATGCAGCGCCATGTACGCCGGCGCCACTCCGGGGCCGGCCATGGACAGCGTGGTCTGCCAGTTGCGCTGGCCGATCAGCCCCGAATCATAGGCTTCGCGAGACAGCACGAACTGGGCGACGTTGCTCTTGTTGATCGCCTCCTCGGTGGTCACGTCGCGCTCGTGGAAATCGCCGGTCAGGCGCGCCACGGTGGCCGTACCCGTGTACGGGTCGGCCATCACCAGGTAGGGCACCTTCTCCTTCAGCGGCAGGAAGATGAAGTAGCCACCAGCGAGGATCAGCGACATCGCGACCGAGCACCAGGCGACGGTCCAGGCCCGCCGTTCGCTGCGGCGCGAGCGGTCGGCAAGCGTGAGCTCGTAGCTCACGCCCTGGGCGACGGCGCGCTCGATGTCGGGGGACGCGGTCTTCTTTCCGAACATGCAGGACTCCGTCTCAGCCGCCGGCCGGTGCGGTACCGGTCTCGACGGTGGATGCCTGCGGGGCCTCGGACTGTGCCTGGCTGACGACGATCCGTGACTGCATCGCGTCGACGCGGACGCCCTGCTGGGCGTAGGCGGACGTGAGCGCGGCGGCCGCCTGCTGCAGGCTGGTCGTACGGATCTGGGCGACCGGCGCATGCAGCGTGTAGTCGTTCGGATGCTGGTAGGCCAGCGTGACCTTGGCATCCTTCGCCCAGCGCGCGAGCAGCGTCTTCAGCGTGCCGTCGGCTGGAGACACCTGGTAGACGTATGCCTGCTGCAGCGGAATGGCCTGCGGCACCTCCGCGTACTGACTCAGCGGACGCCAGCGGCCCTGTACGTCGGGCGCATCGGGCGTCGCGCATCCGACACCGGCCGCAGCCAGCGCCACGACGCCCAGGCGAAGCAGACTGTTGATCAATGCAGTACGTCTCACGTGCTCTCCATCGAAAATGATCGACAACAAGGCTCCACACCGCCTGAGTCCAGGCAGCACCGCCAACCGATTTCATCTTCACTGCAAGGATGGGATCCCCATCCGATCGAGCTTGCGCGCACCGCTTTCGAGCCGATACGCGTTACGTCCTTTCCCGTGCCGCCTGACTCACCCAACCAGGAACTGCGACCGCGGATCCAACCGACCAGCAAAAGGTGGATGACCGCATGGCGAGCGAATATATGCAGCGCTCGAGAAGAGCGTCAACATCAAAACTGTTACATCCGAAGCGTCCCGGAAAACACACGCGGCATTCACGGATTCGATACTTCACACATCACTCACATTCACCGTGAGCAGTTCAAGAAGGTGAAGAAATCATCATGAAATGCGGGGGTTCTGGAAATGGATCGATTTCGCGACACGATGCATCCGCAAACGTGATGCGCTTCCTGAATTTTCATCGCCGACCATACGCGGCACGCGCAGCTGATCGAAGTGAAGTGGCGGACACCGCGCGCTCCGTACGTTTCATGCGCGATGCGTACAAGATTCATGAGTGTCGTCAATGGAAACATTTCACCGCCATCATCGACGTCTCTCGCCTGCGACCTCCACACCGACGTCACATCACGCAGGCATCACAAGCGTGACCGCGCGTTCAGGGTGAAAGTGCAGAAACGCGACCACGGTCACCCGCGAGATGAATGTTTGCGCAACACGGACCGGCCATCACACGCTGCGTCACGCATGAAGCGCGCGATCACGCACATCCATTCACCATGTACGCGTTCATCCGGGTGCGCAGCAGCGCGCAGGACTGGCAAGATTGCCGCGCCAAGTGACTCCACCATTGATCAAGGTGAACGATGGAAAGAAAGGAAATGGAAGAGTTCGTGGCCAGCGCGGCATTGCTGGCCGGCCACCTCACACGGCAATGCGAGCAGGCGATCGCCGACCAGCGCGATGCCGTCGATGCGCTTCGTCGAAGCGCGGCCGACGTCGGCACGAACGTCGCCGATGGACAGGCCGCACTGAGCCGACAGACCAGCGCCGCGGTGCGGGATGCATTGGCCCAGGAGATTCCGGCCGCCTCCGCTGCGCTGGCCGATACCGCGGCGCGTCTGCAGCAGATGGCCGACCAGCTGCAGCAGCAGCGCATCGCGACCGAGGCGCGCCTGCGCTTCATGGGGTGGAAGTCGATCGTCGTCCTCGGTGCGGCCGCAGCGCTCGTGGTGATCGGCACCGCGTATGTCGCCAGACACAACCTGGAACGCGCCGACCGTGCACGCGTGGACGCCGCGGTCCTGGATGCACTCGAACAGGTCTCCATCACGTCGTGTGACGGTCAGCCCTGCATCAAGCTCGAACCCGGACTGCAGCGCTGGAGCAGGAACGAGGAGTACGTGCTGGTCGAACGCACCGGGTCGTCCGCGCCCGCCGAGTGACCGCCCGACTCCGTCGGCGGCCGGAGTGGTCGGCCGACATGCCTGCACGCCGCAGGCGCCTCCACCGTAGACCCGCAAGGATTGTTCCGTGACCAACACACGCCTGCTCATCGCGTCCGTCATCACCGTGCTGGCCTGCATCGCCGCGCTCTATCTGTCCGGCCATCTCGCCCTGATGTTTCTCGGGCTGGATACCGGACAGGCCGGGCTGGGCACCTACCTCGATTACCTCAGGCATCTGGATCATCCGCAGGTCGCGCAGTACGGCGGGCGGATCAAGGCGGCCGGCGCGGTCGGCGCCGGCGTGGCGTTCCTGGTCTGGGCCTCGCTGATGGTGATGCTGTTCAAGCTGCGCAGCTACGGCAACCTGCATGGCCGCGCCCGCTTCGCCGGGATGATGGACCTGGCCGGCAACGGCTTTCTCAAGCAGAAGGAGGACGGCATCGTCGTCGGGCAGATGAACGGCAAGCTGCTGCGCCTGGCCGGACAGCAGTTCGTGATCCTGGCCGCCCCCACCCGCTCGGGCAAGGGCGTCGGCGTGGTCATCCCGAACCTGCTTGATTACCGCGAGTCGGCGGTGGTGCTGGACATCAAGCAGGAGAATTACGACCTGACCTCCGGCTGGCGCCGCTCGATCGGCCACGAGATCTACCTGTTCAATCCTTTCGCCGAGGACCGCCGCAGCCATCGCTGGAATCCGCTGACCTACGTGTCGGCCGATCCGGCGTTCCGCATCTCCGACCTGCAGAGCATCGCCGCCATGCTGTATCCGGATGGCGACGACAAGGACAAGTTCTGGATCAGCCAGGCACGCAACGCCTTCCTGGCGTTCGCCCTGTACGTGTTCGAACGTCACGAGGCCGACCCCGCCGCCGAGAAGCCCACGCTCGGTGCGATCCTGCGCGTGTCCTCGGGCGACGGCACCGAACTCAAGCCCTACCTGCAGAAACTGTGCGAGCAGCCGTTCCTTGGCGCGCAGACACGTACCGCGTTCACCGGCCTGCTGTCGCAGGCCGACGTGACCTTCGCCTCGATCATCGGCTCGTTCCGCGAGCCGCTCAATCCATGGCTCAACCCGGTCCTCGATGCGGTCACCAGCGCCGACGACTTCCGCCTGGACGATGTCCGCCGCCGGCGCATGACGATCTACGTCGGCATACAGCCGAACAAGCTGGCCGAGAGCCGGATGATCGTGAACCTGTTCTTCAGCCAGCTGATCAACGTCAACACCAAGGCGCTGCCGCAGAACGACAAGAGCCTCAAGCACCAGTGCCTGCTGCTGATGGACGAGTTCACCTCGATCGGCCGGGTCGACATCATCGCCAAGGCGGTGGCCTACATGGCCGGCTACAACCTGCGTCTGCTGCCGATCATCCAGTCGATGGCGCAGCTCGATGCGGTCTACGGCAAGGAACTCTCGCGCACCATCATCACCAACCACGCGCTGCAGATCATCTATGCGCCGCGCGAGCAGCAGGACGCCAACGACTACTCGGAAATGCTCGGCTACACCACCATCCGCCGCCGCGCGCGCACCCGCTCGCACGGACAGGGGCGCAGCGTGTCGGACAACGAGGTGCTGGAGAAGCGCGCCCTGATGCTGCCGCAGGAGCTGAAGGCGATGGGACCGGAGAAGGAGATCGTCCTGTACGAAGGCCTGCCGCACCCGGTCCTGTGCCGCAAGATCCGTTACTACAAGGACAGCTACTTCACCAAGCGGCTGCTGCCGAAGGTGGAAGTGAAGCCGCTCGAACTGCGCACGACGTGAGCCGCCAACGGCCCGGCTTCCCGGCTTCTTCCAGCCGGGCATGGCGGGTGGCGACACGCTGCCGACCGAGGGCCGTCTCCAAAGGCGCCGGCGTCCTCGGCGCGCGGCTCTCTACGCCGATCCCGCCCCGGACACGGCCCGCAGCCAGCGCGTGGCCACCGCCACCGCCAGCAGCGCACTGGCCACGCACAGGAACGCGAAGACCAGCGTGGTCCCCTGCGCGATGAAGCCGATCAGTGCCGGGCCCGCCAGCACGCCGGCGTAGCCGAGCGTGGTGATCGCGGGGATGGCGAGGCTCTCGGGCATGGTCTTCTGCTGGCCGGCCAGCGAGAACATCGCCGGCACGATGTTGGCGCAGCCGATGCCGATCAGGGCGAAACCGGCCAGCGCGTGCGACGGTGCATCCAACGTGGTCGCCAGCACGAACCCACCGAACGCGACCAGCGCACCGGCGATGATGGTCGGCAGGCGGCCCAGCCGCTGCACCATGCCATCGCCGACCAGACGGGTGACCGTCATCGCCAGCGAGAACACCACGTAGCCGATGCCGGCGCGCGCCTCGTCCATGCCCTTGGCGTCGGCCAGGAACACCGCACCCCAGTCCAGCATCGCGCCTTCGGCCAGGAACACCACGAAGCACATCGCGCCGATCAGCAGCACGATCCCGCGCGGCCAGGCGAAGGCCGGCGCGTCCTGCGCGATCCGCTCGGTGCGCCAGTAGCGCATCGAACCGAGCAGCAGCGCGACCAGCACCGCCACCGCGATCGCGCAGGCCACCCACGGCGCCGCGCCGACGCTGAGCAGCGCAGTCAGCGCGGCCGCACCGACGAAGCCGCCGATGCTGTAGAACGCGTGGAAACCGGACATCAGCGCGCGCCCGCTCTCGCGCTCGACCACCACGGCCTGCATGTTCATCGTGCAGTCCATCGTGCCCACACCCGCACCGAACACGAACAGCGCCACGCCCAGCGCGATGGGGCTGGAGACCACCGCCAGCATCGGCAGCACCGCGCAGATCAGCAACGCGGCCACCATGAGCACGCGCCGGCACCCCTGCCGCGCGGTCAGCGCGCCGGCCAGCGGCATCGCCAGCAGCGAGCCGGCGCCGAGGCACAGCAGGACCAGCCCGAGACTGCCGTCGTCGAGCCCGGCCCGCGCCTTGGCGAACGGCACGATCGGCGCCCAGGCCGCCATCGCGAAACCGGGCATGAAGAAGGCCGCACGCGTGGCGTGCTGCTGCAGGACTGCATCGTGGGGACGTGACATGGTTCGACCGGATGGGATGAAGAGGGCGTCCGGAACGGACGGCAGGAAGGCGATGCCGCGCGACCGCGGACAGCGCGTGGGCATCGGCATGACGCGGGCGGCTCAGCGGCCGATCGGCACCTTGAGGATCTCGATGCCGGAGGCGCGCAGGCGGCGCAGCAACGCGGTCGGCGCGTCCGCACCGGTGACCAGGCGGCTCACCGCCGCGGCCGCCGCGACCTGATGGGTGGCATGCGCGGCCAGCTTGTCGGCGGTCGCCACCACCACCGTCTCGGTGCTGGCCTGGACCATCGCGCGCTTGAACACGGCCTCTTCGGCGTTGTTGGCCCAAAGCGTACCGTCGGTATCGATCGCGCAGGCGCCGGGGAAGCACAGGTCGGCACGCACGCGCTGCACCTGCTCGAGCGCCTGCGCGCCGACCGTCGCACCGGTCTGCGGGTCGAGCCGGCCGCCGATCAGCACCACCTCGATGCCCTCGCGCACCAGCAGGAGGCCGGCGATGTCCGGCGCGTTGGTCAGCACGGTCAGCGAGCGCCCCTCGGGAAGCGCCGCGGCGATGCAGGCATTGGTGGAACCGGCGTCGATCAGCAGCACCTGCCCCGGCTGGACCAGGCCGGCCGCCGCAGCGGCCAGGGCGCGCTTGGCGTCGCTGTCCAGCTCGCGCCGTGCCGCCAGCGCCCGCGGCGATGCCGAGGGCTTCAGCGCGCCGCCATAGACCCGCTGGCACAGCCCCCGGGCGGCGAGTTCGCGCAGGTCGCGGCGGATCGAGTCCTCCGACACACCGAAGCGCTCGGCCAGATCGGCGGCCACGACCCGGCCGTGCTCGCGCAGCAGCGCCAGGATCGCCTGCTGCCGCTCCTGCGGCAGCGCCTCGATGGGCGCGGTGCTCATGCCTGCGGCTCCACGTCGATCCGCATCCCCAGCGCGACCAGCGCGCGCCGCAGCGCGGACGCATCGTGGAAGTGGATGCCATGCAGGCCCAGCTGCCGTGCGGCCTCGACATTGGGCAGGGAGTCGTCGATGAACACCGCCGCCTGCGGGTCGATGGCGAAGCGCTCCAGCAGCCGCCTGTAGATCGCCGGATCGGGCTTGATCAGCCCCTCCTCGCCGGACACCAGGATGCCGTCGAACCAGGCCAGGAACGGAAACCGCTTCAACGCGACCGGGAAGGTCTCCTGCGACCAGTTGGTCAGCGCATACAGGCCGACGCCCTGCGCGTGCAGCGCATGCAGGACCTCGACCGTCGGCGCGATCGCATCGCCCAGCGTCTGCTCCCAGCGGTCGCGGTACATCGCGATCTGCGCCGCGTGCGAAGGATGCCTGGCACTGAGTTCGGCGACGGCCTCGTCCCACGGCCGTCCCGCATCCTGCCGTGCGTTCCAGGCGGGACTGCAGATTTCGGCCAGGAAATGCTCCATCTCGGCCGCGTCGCCGAAGACATCGCGGTACAGATAGCGGGGATTCCAGTCGATCAACACCCCGCCGAGGTCGAAGACGACCACGCTGGGCGCATGCGGGATGGCGTGAGGAGCAGAGGACATCGGGACACCTGTGCCGGTCGCGAAGAACGCAATCCTACACCTTCATGCACAAACGTGCATCATCATGCATACGTATGCCCGGCGCCAGCTCCACCGTGGACGGCCCCCGCGCCCCCGCGCCTGCCGGTTTCTGTCTGCTGCCCGCCTCCGACATGGGATGCGCGGACTGCCACGCACGACCGTGCAGGCAGGGCGGCGCGCTACCCTTGCCGGTCCATCTGCAACTGCCGCACGTCCGCCATGCTCTACCTCGGCCTGTTCATGGCGGCATTCCTGGCCGCGACTCTGCTTCCGGCGCAATCCGAAGCGGTCCTGGTGGGGCTGTTGCTGGCCGGCCATCCGTGGGGCTGGCTGCTGCTGGTGGCCAGCGTCGGCAACGTGCTCGGATCGCTGGTCAACTGGTACCTGGGCCGCGGCGTGGTCCATTACCGCGACCGCCGCTGGTTTCCGGTCAAACCCGCGGCACTGGAGCGCGCGCGCGGCTGGTACGCGCGGTATGGCCGCTGGTCGCTGCTGCTGAGCTGGGCGCCTGTGATCGGCGATCCGCTGACCCTGGCCGCCGGCATCATGCGCGAGCCGCTGCGGGTGTTCCTGCCGCTGGTGGCCATCGCCAAGACCGGGCGCTACCTGGTGCTGGTGCTGGTGACGCTGCACTACGTGTAAGCCGCTGCTCAGGGCCGGACTCAACGGCAGGCCGTCGTCCGCGCCTGCAGACACGATCGCCCGCGCACGCGTAATGCCGATCCGCCGGAGACCGGCGGATCAGATCGCATTGCGAACGCCCATCTCCGGACGCGGACGCGGTCCCGGCACCCGGCCGCAGGGCCGGACATCGGGACGCCCGATCCAGCAGGGCTGGCAGCCGGCGCGCGCACCGGCTCCGGCGGCCTCAGGCCGCGCTGGCGTGCAGCGGCTGCAGGCCGTGTCCGGCGGCGGCACCGGCCGATGCCGCTCCGATCCGGAACACCGACACCGCCTCGATCAGCCCCGCGGCCTGCTGTTCCATGCTGCCGGCGGCGGCCGACGCCTCCTCGACCAGGGCCGCGTTCTGCTGGGTGGTCTCGTCCATCTGGGTGATGGCCTGGTTGACCTGTTCGATGCCGGCGCTCTGCTCCTGCGAGGCCGCGGCGATCTCGCCCATGATGTCGTTCACCCGCTTCACGCTGGCGACGATCTCGTCCATCGTCGCGCCGGCCTGGGCGACCAGCGCCGATCCACCGGCCACCTTCTCCACCGAGTCCTCGATCAGCGCTTTGATCTCCTTGGCCGCGCCGGTGCTGCGCTGGGCCAGCGTCCGCACCTCCGAGGCCACCACCGCGAAGCCACGGCCCTGCTCGCCTGCACGCGCGGCCTCGACCGCGGCATTGAGCGCCAGGATGTTGGTCTGGAACGAGATCCCGTCGATCACCGAGATGATCTCGGCGATCCTGCGCGAGGCCTGCTCGATCCCGCTCATGGTCGCCACCACCTGCCCGACGACCTGACCACCGTGGGCGGCCACGTCGGCGGCGCCGATCGCCAGCTGGTTGGCCTGGCGGGCGTGGTCGGCGTTCTGGCGCACGGTGGAGGTCAGTTCCTCCATCGATGCGGCGGTTTCCTCCAGATTGGCCGCCTGCTGCTCGGTGCGGCGCGACAGATCGCTGTTGCCGGCCGCGATCTCGCCGGCAGCGCCGTTGATCGACGTGGACGCCTGCTGGATGCGGCCGACGATGTCGGTCAGCTGGCCGACGGTCGCGTTGGCGTCGTCGCGCATGCGGGCGAACACGCCGTGGAAATCGCCCTCCATGCGTGCGGTCAGGTCGCCGCGGGCGATGGCCTGCAGCAGTGCCGACACCTGGCCGAGGTTGCCGTCGGTGGTGTCCATCAGGCCGTTGAGGCCTTCGATCATCGCGCGGAAGTCGTGCTGGTAGCGCTGCGCATCGCCACGCTGGGAGAAGTCGCCGGCGGCCGCGGCCGACGCCAGGCGCCGGATCTCGTCGTTGATCGCCGACAGGTTGCGCTTGGTGGCCTCCATCGCCTCGGTCATCGTCGCCTTCTCGCCGGGCAGGCGTTCCATGTCCTGGCTCAGGTCGCCCATCGCGTAGCGCTGCATCAGCGCCACCAGCCGCGTCTCCAGCTCGACATGCGAGGCGACCAGCGCATTGCTCTCGCGCACCATGCGGCCGTAGTCGCCGGGGAAACGCGCGTTGTCCATGCGGAAGCTGATCCGGCCGGCGTCGTGGTGGTGGGCCATGTCCGACAGCGCGCCGATCACCGCCTGCAGCTGCTCCTGCATATGGCGCATGCTGGTCAGCAGCTGGCCGGTCTCGTCGCCGGGCTGCGCGCCGATCGGGTTGTCCAGGCGACCATGCGCGATCGCATCGGCCACCTCGGTGGCACGTCGCAACGGCACGGTCAGGCTGCGGGCGATGGCCCAGCCGGCACCGATGCCGGCCAGCAGCGCGAGCAGCCCGAACCCGAGCAGGCTGCCGTTGGCCAGCCGCACCGCCGCGTTGATCGCGCTGGTGGAATCCGCCTGGCGGGCGTTCTGGATGTCGATCGCGGCCTGCAGCGTAGCCGCACGCTGCTCGAACAGCGCCCGGCCCGGGCCCAGCAGGATGCGCGCGGCTTCCTCGCCCTGGCCGGCATCGATCAGGCCGATGACCGCGTCGATCTGCTCGCGCGCGGCCTGCTCGGTCGCGGCGATCTGCTGACGCGCACCGGCTTCTTCCGCATCGGCGGACAGCGCGGCCAGCGCCTGGGCCGAGGACGCGTAGCTCTGGCGGATGCCGTCGACCCGTTCGAGCACCTGGCTGCGCTCGTCGGCGGGCGCCAGGATCAGGTCGCGCACCGCGCCCTCGACCCGGAAGTTGTCGCGCCGCATCAGCGCCATCAGGTAGAGCTTCCGGTTCTGGACCTCGGTCATCTCCTGGATCTGCTCGTCGATGCCGTCGAGCTGGTGCAGCGCCAGGCCGGTGGAGGCGCCGAGCAGCAGGAGAAGCAGACCGAAGCCGAGAGCGAGCCGTCGGCCGACTCCGAGGCGCTGAAGCATGTTCATGGGGACTCACATCATGGGGAGGGGGAGTGCCGCCGCATCGATCCTGAGGCGGCCACGGCACCGCCTGATCTATCGACCCTTTTCGATTCCCGCTTAAGCGCCGCATCCGCCATCGGCTTGACCTGGGTCATGGCATCGCCATCCCGCTGGCGATGCCATGACCGATGGAGCATGTGCAGTGACGGCCGCATGCGCTTGCGAGCCCGCACGGCAACAAGCGCGCTACCATCGCCCCGCCGTTTTCCACCGCACGCCCCGGAGGCTCCATGTACGACCTGCTGCTGCCCAAGGTCGTCCGCACGCTGGACCTTGGTGACTGGGGCGCACGCGGCGGCGACGGCCTCGCCCTGGCCGCGCCGCCGCAGCGGATCGAGGCCCGCTGCGGCACCGAGCACCCGCCCCTGCTGATGCAATGCGCCCGGATGCCGCTGTTCCATCGCGACATCGTCCTGGCCCTGCAGGCGCTGGGCGCGGACGCACTGCAGACCATTCCGGTGACACTGCGCACGCCACGGCACGGTCATGACGCGTGGCTGGCGGTGAACGTGATCGGACGCGTGTCGCTGGCCGACATCGCCGGGCAGCTGCCGGATCCCGGCACGTTGCCCGACCGCCGGCAGCCATTCGTGCACGAGGCGATGCAGCGTGCGGCCGCATCGCTGGCCCGCATCGACGCGCAACGCCGTCCGCCGCTGGCCGATCCGCCACCGCTCGCGCGTCTGGCCGAAGGCGGACATCCCCTGGTGATCCGCAGCGACATCCGGGCCGCACTGGATGCGCGCTTCACCGTCCCACGGCCCGGGGGCGACCTGCACCACATCCGCTTCGACGACCTGCGCTTCTGCGACCTGTACACCGGCACCAGCTTTCCGCACCTGGTCGCCGAAGCGGCCGCAGACGACAGGCGGGCCTTGCCGGCGCACGTCGCGCGCTGATCCACCGCCGCGCGGCGTCGGGCCGCCCTGTCGGCGCGTCCGCAGCGCGCGCGATCCGCACGCACAGCGCGGAGCGATCACCCGCCGCAGCGGCACCGACGGCAGCGGGCAGAGCTATGCGCCCAGGCCATCGAGCTATGGCGATTGCACATAGGCCACACCGGCAGCGGATGGTCCGGCTACCCTCGGCGACATCCCATCCGAGCCATGTCCATGCACGAACCGTCGCGACGCAGGTTGTTCAAGGGGTTGGTCGCGGCGACCGCCGCAGCTCCCTTCGCCACGCCCGCCCTGGGCGCGCCCTGCCCGCCCACGCCCGCCCCGCGCTGGAGCCGCGGCGTCGAAGGCCAGCGCGGCGCCGATCTCGGCGACGGCACCTATCTCAATCCGATCGTCGCCGGCGACCGCCCGGACCCGACCATCCTCAAGGACGGCGACGACTACTACATGACGTTCTCGTCGTTCCTGTCCTACCCCGGCATCGTGATCTGGCATTCGACCGACCTGGTCAACTGGGCGCCGATCGCCACGGCGCTGCACGCGCCACTGGGCACGGTGTGGGCGCTGGACCTGTGCCGGCACGGCGACCGCTACTACATCTACATCCCGGCCGAGCCGCCGGGCGGCGACGGCTGGTCGATCTTCGTGATATGGGCCGACGACATCCGCGGCCCCTGGAGCGACCCGGTCGACCTCGGCCTGCGCGGCTGCATCGATCCGGGCCACATCGTCGGCGAGGACGGCAGGCGCTACCTGTTCGTCAACGGCATCCGCCGCGTACGCCTGAGCGACGACGGTCTGGCCACCGATGGCGCGCTGGAGCCGGCGTATGCCCCGTGGCGCTACCCGGACGACTGGGTCACCGAGAACTTCGCTCCGGAAGGCCCCAAGCTGCTGCGCCGTGGCGACTGGTTCTATCTGGTCACCGCGGTCGGCGGCACCGCGGGGCCGGTCACCGGCCACATGGTGATCGCGGCGCGCGCGCGTTCGATCCATGGCCCGTGGGAGCACTGCCCGCACAACCCGCTGGTGCGCACCCTGGACGAGGCCGAGCCGTGGTGGTCGCGTGGCCACGCCACCCTGGTCGAAGGACCTGGCGGCGACTGGTGGATGGTCTATCACGGCTACGAGAACGGCTACCGCACGCTCGGCCGGCAGACCCTGCTCGAGCCGATCGAATGGACCGACGACGGCTGGTTCCGCCCGGTCGGCGGCGACCTCTCGCGTCCGCTGCGCAAACCCCGCGGCGGCAAGGCCGGCCCCGCCGGCCAGGCGCTCTCGGACGACTTTTCCCGCGACCGCTTCGGCATCCAGTGGAGCTTCCACGCACCGGGCCCGCAAGACCGCGCACGTGCGGCGCTCGACGGCACCGGACTGGTACTGGCCGCTGCCGGCGCCACGCCGGCCGACAGTTCGCCGCTGACCTGCCTGGTCGGCGATCGCAGCTACGAGGCCGAGGTGTCGCTGGACCTGATCGACGGCAGCGAGGGCGGGCTGCTGCTGTTCTACGACCACAAGGCCTTCGTCGGCCTCGGCTTCGCGCCGGACACGCTCAAGGCCTTCCAGTACGCGGCCGAGCACCCGTGGATGCGTGTCCCGATGCGCACCACGAGCGTGCGGATCCGCCTGCGCAACGAGCGCCATGTGGTCGGCTTCCACTACTCGCACGACGAGGGCCGCAGCTGGACCCGTTACGACACGCGGATGGAGGTCTCCGGCCTGCACCACAACGTGTTCGGCGGTTTCCTCAGCCTGCGGCTGGGCCTGTACAGCGCCGGGCGCGGGCGGGTGCGTTTCCGCGATTTCCGCTACCGCGCACTGGACTGAGGCGGCACGCCATCGACGTCGCGGGCCGGTTGCAGCCGCACCACCAGATGGCGCAGGAACAGCTGGGTCAGCGGGCCCACGCCGAACGCGAACACCAGCGTGCCCAGACCGGCCTTGCCGCCCAGCAGCATGCCGACCGCCAGCACCGACACTTCGATGCAGGTGCGCACGCGGCGGATCGACCAGCCGGTGCGCCGCGCGACGCCGGTCATCACGCCGTCGCGCGGGCCCGGCCCGAGCTGGGCACCGACGTACAGCGCGGTGGCGAATGCGCACAGCGCCACACCGGCCAGCATGTACGCCCAGCGCAGCCACAGCGCCTCCGGTGCGGCCAGCCAGGCCATGTGCAGATCGGCGAACGGCCCGAGCAGCAGCGTGTTGGCCAGCGTGCCCACGCCCGGCATCTGCCGCAGCGGAATCCAGGCCAGCAGCACCGCGGCCGCGGTGAGCACCATCACCATGCCGAACGACACCGGCAGGTGCCGCGTCGCCCCCAGGTGGAACACGTCCCACGGCGATGCGCCGACCATCGCCTCGATCATCAGCGCGATCGCCAGCCCGTAGATCCACAGGCCGGCGAGCAGCCGCAGCAGGCGTTCGGGCAGGCGGCCGGCACGCAGCTGCGCGAGCGGGCCGAGGTTGCTGAGTGCGGGCGCGGGGGCATTGGCGTTCATGGCGGCCACGATGCGGCAGATTGGCCCTTCCCGATAGAGCCAATCGTGGGATAGTGGCCCCATGAACCGCTCGATCGCTCCCGAACGCCTGGCCGCGCTGGTCGGCCGCTTCGACCGCATCCCGGCCTATCGCGGCCTGTGCCTGGCGCTGCAGGAGCTGATCGGCGACGGCCGCATTCCCGATGGCACGCGCCTGCCGAGCGAACGTGCGGTCAGTACCGCGCTCGGCGTGTCGCGCAACACGGTGACCCGCAGCTATGCCGACCTGGTCGCCGCCGGCTTCGCCAGTGCGCGCCAGGGTGCGGGCACCTTCGCGATGGTGCCGCTGGAACGCAGGCGCGCGCACGACCACACCCTGGGCGCGACGAAGTCCGGCGAGGGCGCGATCGACCTGACCTGCGCCGCCGGCGCGGCCACGCCCGGCACCGCGGCCGCATATGCGCGCGCACTGGCCGCCCTGCCCGCCTATCTGGCCGGCGACGGCTATCTGCCGGCCGGCCTGCCGGCGCTGCAGGCCAGCATCGCGGCGCTGTACGTCCGCCGCGGCCTGCCCACCCGCTCCGACCAGATCGTGGTCACCTCCGGCGCGCTGTCGGCGATCGCCGTCGTGGCCCGTGCGCTGTCGCAGCCGGGCGACCGGATCGCGGTGGAAACCCCGGGCTATCCCAATGCGATGGAGGCGCTCAGGCTGGGCGGCGCGCGCCTGGTCGGTACGCCGCTGGCCGACCCGCTCGGCGAGACCGGCTGGGACACCGCCGGCTTCGAGGCCACGCTGCGCCAGACCCGGCCACGGCTGGCGTACCTGATTCCCGACTTCCAGAATCCGACCGGCTTCCTGATGGACGACGCGACGCGTGCGCACCATGCCGCGGCGCTGCATGCGGCGGGCACCCTCGCCATCGTCGACGAATCGCTGCAGGCCACCGCGCTGTCCGATGCGCCGATGCCGGCGCCATTCGCCCGGCATGCGCCCGATGCGGTCAGCGTCGGCAGCGCCTCCAAGCTGTGCTGGGGCGGCCTGCGCGTGGGCTGGATCCGCGCGCCGATGGCGCTGGTCGAGCGCATCGTCGCAGCACGGGTGCAGCTGGACCTGGGCAGCTCGCTGTTCGACCAGCTGGTGGTGAACGAACTGCTGGCCGCCGATGAGGTGTTCGCCACCCGCCGCGACCAGGTCCGTGCGCAACGCGATGCGCTGGCGCAGGCGCTGCGGGACCACCTGCCGGCGTGGCGCTTCCGGCTTCCCGACGGCGGCCTGACCCTGTGGGTGCAGCTGCCGCACGGCAGCGCGACCCGGCTGTGCCGGATGCTCGAACGCAGCGGCGTCCACCTCGCGCCCGGGCCGGTGTTCGGCGTGGAAGGCGGACTCGATACGTGGCTGCGGATCCCCTATGCGAAGCCTGCCGCGCAGCTGGTCGAGGCGGTGCAGCAGATGGCGCGCGCCTGGGCGGCGCTGCCACGCGAGCCAGGCCGACGACGCGCGGACACCCGCCCGCTGATCGCCTGATCCGGCATCCGCCTCAGCCGACGGTACCCGCTGGCGGCGCAGACGGCACGCCGTCGAAGCGGGCGAGCGTGTACGCCATGCCCGCTTCGATCGCCGCATCCAGCGTTTCGCAGGTCGCCGCCAGCGGACGACGCCAGCGACCGGTGCCGACGATCACCACTTCGGTGACTTCCGACCAGCCATCGAACCGCACGCTGGCGGTGACCAGCACGTGCTGGCCACGATGGATCGCATTGACGCCCTTCCGGCCCTTTCCCTGATTCGGCATCGAACGACGTCCCCTGGTTCCCGATACCCACAACGCCCGGCGGCCGCCGCAGCGACGGCGCCTGCCGAAACGGCGCGCATTCCGACAGCGGATGCAGGCAGGCGAGCGCCGCGGCCCGCGGCAGCCTCTGAACCGTTCACCCGCGCACGCCATCCGTCTGCGCGCGGCCATCGCCCTTCCACGTCGGGGTCCGTCACCACTGCACGTGGCCGTGACGGCTCCGCGTGCAGTCTCCAGTGCATGGACCAGATGCACAAATCCGACATCGATGCCGAGCTGGACCGGCTGGAACAGCGCCTCCAGACGCTGCTCGGCGATCAGGACCACGCCCGGGTACTGGCGCGTTTCGCCGAGGAAGCCGCGCCATTGAATGCCGACCCTCCGGCCGAGCACGCCGCCTACATCAGCCGCCGCATCGACTGCATGCTCGCCGCGGCCGGCCTGGTGCCCGGCGAACCCGAAGGCGAGCCCTGTCCGCAGGGTCCACGCTGACGCCTCCCGTTACCGCTTCCGACCAGGACCCCGCATGAACCAGCAACCGCAACGTGGCAGTTCCACACCAACCTCCGAACGGCCGCAGCCGGCCCGCGAGAGGCGCGAGAACAAGCGCATCCCGCTGCGCATCATGTGGTCGCTGATCATCGGCATCGCGCTGCTGGGCAGCGTGCTGCTGTGGGTCTTCTCGCGGATGCCGGCCAGCGGTTGACGCGCGCCTCCGCGGCGCGCTCCGGCACCGCCGGCCGGATGCGAGTCACGCGCTGCGGGCGATGACGCGGGGGCCTGTGCCCGGCCGCGCCTGGTCCCCTATGATCGACGGCGATCATCCAGGGGGAGATGGCATGACCACGATCGACAGGACGCGGCGCGGAGTCATCGCGTCGCTGGGGCTGCTGGGGGCGGCTCCGCTGCTGCAGATGCTGCCACCGCACGCGCGTGCTGCCGACCGCCCATCGCGCCTGCGCATCGATGCGCTCGGCGGACCGGGGCGCTACGGCGCCGGTCCGGATGCAGGACTGGATGCGCAGATGCTCGCCGACATCCGCGCCTCCGGCCTGACCGCCACCAACGTCACCATCAGCGGCGTGGGCAGCTATGCAAAGGACTACGAGGCGACCATCGCCGCCATCGCCCGCTGGAACGAGCGCATCGCGCAGCATCCGGACCTGCTGATGCTGGTGCGCAGCCCGCAGGATCTGGACACGGCCGCGCGCAGCGGCCGGCTCGGCCTGATCTACGGCACCCAGGACGCGACCGCCCTGGGCGAGGACCTGGACCGCGTCGACCTGCTGCACCGGCTGGGCGTGCGCGTGTTCCAGCTCACCTACAACCGCCGCAACCTGGTGGGCGATGGCTGCATGGAGCCGGCCGATGCCGGGCTCAGCCGCTTCGGTCGTGAGCTGATCGAGCGCCTGGAACGGCGCCGCATGCTGATCGACCTGTCCCACAGTGGCCGGCGCACCGCGCTGGAGGCGATCGCCGCGGCGAACGGGCCGGTGGCGATCACCCACACCGGCTGCGCCGCGCTTGCCGACCTGCCACGCAACAAGACCGATGCCGAGCTGCGGCTGCTGGCCGAGCGCGGCGGGGTGGCCGGCATCTACCTGATGCCGTTCCTGCGGATGGACGGCCAGCCGATGGCGGCCGACGTGATCGCCCATATCGAGCACGCGCTGGACGTCTGCGGCGAGGAGCACGTGGGCATCGGCACCGACGGCGCGATCTCGCCGGTCGTGCTCGACGACGCATTCCGCAGCAGCTTCGCCGCCCTGGTCAACGAGCGGAAGCGCCTGGGCATCGGCGCCACCAACGAACGCCCGGACGTCTACACCATCATTCCCGACCTCAACCGGGCCGACCGCTTCGAACGCCTGGGCGAGCTGCTGCGCGGACGCGGCCATCCGGCCTCGCGCGTGGACAGGATCCTCGGCGGCAACTTCGCCCGCCTGTTCGGCGAGGCGTGGGCACCGGCCCGCACCTGACCCGCCGGGGCCGGCGCGGGCCAACAGCGCCGGCGGACGTCAGGCCGTCAGCAGGCCGGCGTCGCGCAGCGCCTGCTCCAGCGGCGCCTGGTTGCCGGATTCCAGTTCGGTCATCGGCAGGCGCAGGGTGCCGCCGCACAGGCCGAGGCGCTGCATCGCCCACTTCACCGGAATCGGATTGGCCTCGGCGAACAGCTGACGGTGCAGCGGCAGCAGCTGCAGCTGGATCCGCATCGCGGCCGCCACGTCGCCGGCCAACGCGGCCACGCACAGCGCATGCATCAGCCGCGGCGCGACATTGGCGGTGACGCTGACATTGCCGTGGCCGCCGCACAGCATCAACGCCACCGCAGTGGCGTCGTCGCCGGAATACACCGCAAACCCTGCCGGCGCCTCGCGGATCAGCCACTGCGCGCGCTCGAGGTTGCCGGTGGCCTCCTTGATGCCGGCGATGCCCGGCACCTGGGCCAGGCGCAGCACGGTGGCGTGCTGCATGTCGGCGACGGTGCGGCCGGGCACGTTGTAGAGCACGATCGGCAGGTCGCCGGTGGCCTCGGCGATCGCCTTGAAGTGGCGATACTGCCCTTCCTGACCGGGCTTGTTGTAGTAAGGCACCACCTGCAGCTGGCTGCTGGCACCGACCGTGCGCGCGAACCGGGCCAGCGCGATCGCCTCGGCGGTGGAATTGCCGCCGCAGCCTGCCATCACCGGCACCCGGCCGGCGGCCTGGTCGACCGCGACGCGGATGATCTCGCAGTGTTCTTCGACATCGACCGTCGGCGACTCGCCGGTGGTGCCGACCACGCCGATGCAGTCCGTGCCCTCGGCCACGTGCCAGTCCACCAGGCGACGCAGCGTGGCGTAGTCGACGCTGCCGTCCTCATGCATGGGCGTGACGAGCGCGACGATGCTGCCGCGGTGGAGGACATCTGCAGAAGTCATGGCGATACCGGAATGCGGGGAAGGACAACGCAGCGATTCTAATCGCGATGGCACCGCGATGAACGGACGATGGCGCAACGTTTCGCGGTTGCCGCGGAAACCATCGGACGACGGATCCCGACCGCGCACCGCAGGCCGTCTTCGCCGGGGCCGCAGGCGGCGGCCAGCCTCGCATCCATCATGCGACGCGCGCCCATGCGGTTGCAGACCGCGTCGTCGCCTGCCGGTCGTCCGGCATCGCGAGCCGTGCCGGCCTGCGCATCCACGCAGCACCCTGCGCGCGCGACGGATGGCCCGGGGTTCCTGCCAGCGGCGCCTGTCCGGCGAATGCGCCTGCAGCGGACTCCGCGGGTCGCGACGCGGCGTGCGCATCGCTGCATGCCGGCACAGGCTCAAACCATGCGCGCCCCGTGTGCATCCAAGCCGATGCACGGCTCACCGACGACACCGACCGCCGATGCACCCGCCCTTCCCACACGAGGACAGCCGATGCCCGCCCCCCTGGTCTTACCCGCTCCCCGACGCGTCCACCGCTGGACCTCGCGGGTGCTCGCCGCCTGCCTGGCGATCGCCGCACCCTGCCTGGCCCGCGCCGAGGCGCTGGACCTGAGCGGCTTCGACCAGGACATGACCAGCCCGCCTACGCGCATGCTCACGCTCGGTTCGGTCCATCTCGGCCAGCTCGAGGAGTTCGACCCGGCCGCGCTGGAACCGCTGCTCGACCGGCTGGCCGCGTTCGCGCCGCAGGTCATCACGATCGAGGCGCATGCCGGCGCCGAATGCGACTTCGCGTCGCGCCATCCCACCCTCTACGAGGCCGACTACTGCGCCAGCAACGAGGCGGCGATGCAGGCGACCGGGCTGGACATCCCGACCGCACTGGCGCGGATCGAGACGACCCTGGCGCACTGGCCGCAGACGCCGGGCGCCACCGATCGCCGTCGTCTGGCCTCGCTGTTCCTGGCGGCCAACGACCGTGCCTCGGCCTACGTGCAGTGGCTGCGTCTGGACCCGCTCGAGCGGCGGCCAGGCGACGGGCTGGACACGGCACTGGTGGAGCTGTTGGAGCAGACCGCGTCGCGCAACAACGAGAACTACCGGATCGGCGCGCGCCTGGCCGCGCGGCTGGGTCTGGAACGGGTGCATGCGGTGGACGACCACACCGGCGACCGTTATCGCCGGCCCGACCGGCAGGCGTTCGGCACGGCGCTCTCGGCCGCCTGGGACACCGACCGCGCCGGGCTCGACGCCCTCATCGCACGCGAGGAAATGCTCGCCCGGGGCGATGACCTGCTGCCGCTGTACCGCGCGCTCAACCATCCCGACACCCAGCGGATCCTGGCCGACGCGAACGTGGGCCGGACCCTGCGGGCGGCGTCGCCGCCGCCGCACCATGCACGGATGTGGGTCGGCGGCTGGGAGCTGCGCAACCTGCGCATGGTCGGCAACGTCCTCGACGCCGTCCGCGAGCGGCCGGGCGTGCGCGTGCTGAACATCGTCGGCAATTCGCACAAGGCCTGGTACGACAGCTGGCTCGGCCGGATGTCGGGGGTGGAGATCGTCGATGCCCTGGAAGTCCTGCAGTGATCGCCGCCGCTCGAGCCCGCGTGCCTGCTTCGCACCGGCACTCCCGGCATGACTTCCGGGAGTGCCGGCCAGCGGCGCCAGGCCGCATGCTCGGCCACCCTCCACGACCGTCCCTGCCATGCGCCGATCCGCGATCCGTCTTGCGCTCCTGCTGTGCTGCCTGCCCGCTGCCGCGTGCGCTGCGACCGCGGACCGTTTCACCGCCTGCGACGACACGGCCGGGTTCCCCGAACTGGCCGGCAGCCAATGCCTGACCACCACCCTTCCGCTGCGTCACGCGGCCCCGGATGCGGTATCGATCAGCGTCTTCGTCCGCCGTTTTCCCGCGGCGACGCCCGATCGCCGTCGCGGCCAGATCTGGCTGGTCGCCGGCGGGCCGGGCGAAGCAGGCGCCTCGTTCCACCCGCTGCTGCCGACCCTGCGGCGCGCGTTTCCGCAACACGACCTGGTGATCGCCGACCATCGCGGCACCGGCGGATCCGAGCGGCTGTGCCCGCTGCAGGAATCGCCCGGCAGCGCGGACGGCGTGGCCCTGGCCGGCAATGAATGGGGTCCGTGCATCGGCGCGCTGCATGCCGACCAGGCACGGACCTCGGCCTTCACCATCACCGAGGCTGCGCAGGACCTGTCGTCCCTGATCGCCCGGCAGCGCGGCGATGGCGAGGTGCTGGTGTATGCCGTGTCCTACGGCACGCAGCTGGCACTGCGCATGCTGCAGGTGGCGCCACAGCCGCTGGATGGCCTGATCCTGGACGGCCTGGTGCCGCCGGAAACCGCACCGCAGTGGGACCTGAGCCATCGCACCGCGGTGGTCGACGCGGTCGGCCGCGCCTTCCTCGGCGATGCCGGCTCGGCCGCCTACCAGCGCCTGCTGGACACCGCCGGCACGGAGCCCGCCTGGCGCGCGCAGATCCCCGGTGGCGATCTGCGCCGCTTCTTCGGCACCCTGCTGAACTTCCCGTCGCTGCGTGCCCGCATCCCGGCCATCGTCGAGGCACTGGGCCACGGCGACGACGCGCTGCTGCGCGCCACCGTCGCCGACCTGCGCGCCATCACCGCGCCGATGACGCGGCATCCGCTGTCATCGCCGGCCCTGCCACTGGTGATGCTGATCGCGGCGTCGGAAAACAACGCACGCCCGGACCTGACCCGGGCCACCGTCGACGACGAGGCCCGGGATGCGCTGTTCACCAGCGCGATCCCCGGCTTCCTGGTCGATGCGCCTGTCCCGGCGTATCCGCGCGATCGCTGGTTCGGCGGCACGCCGTCGGCGGTGCCACGCACGCTGGTACTCCACGGCACCCTGGACCCCAACACGCCCTACGCCGGTGCGCAGGTGCATGCGAGGACCCTGGCCGGCGCCGGACCGGTGCAGTTCAGCACCGTCGAGGGCGGTGCGCACCTGCTCAGCTTCGTCGCACCGCAGTGCTTCGTGGCTGCGGCATCGGCGTTCGTCGCCGGAACGGACGTCCCGCAACGCTGCAGCGAGCCCGATCCTCTGCCCTGACGCCACGCCTGCGGCGGCCGAGGCCGCCACTCGACCGCATCGTTGCATGCCTGGCCGGCTGCGCCGCCCCATGCATGGGATGTCGTGCGCGTTGCCCGCGGGACCCTGCCTCCGCATCGCTGTGGCAGGATCGACCGCGCTCCGCGCCGCTCCTGTGCCTCCGATCGATCACCATGCCCGTGTCCCGGCTGCACATCCGCTCCGTCCAGTTCGACGACACCCACGTCCACCTGCATCTGGCGGACGGCCAGCGGCTCAGCGAGTTCCTGTCGCGCAACCCGCGCCTGCAGGGGGCCGATGCGGCACGACGCGCAGGCTGGGAACCGAGCGCGGATGGCCTGTGCATCAGCTGGCCCTCGCTGGCACGGGTGAGCGTGCCGGACCTGGTCTGGGATGCACGCTACGACAACGCCCTCAAGCGCCTGCAGGCGCGCGGCTGGAATCTCGACGCGCTGTCGCCCCAGGACCAGCAACTGGTCGCGCTGTGGCGGATGGAAGCGGACATCAACAACGGCGGCTTCATGCAGTTCCTGTGCAACTGGGGCGACCAGACCTGCCAGCTGGCGCTGTCGGCGCTGGGCGCGATCGGTGCCACCCGGACCCATGCGGCGCTGGCCGGCATGCGTGGACTGATGGACCGGTTCGAGGACGCGCCGGAAATCACCGGGCTGCACGATCTGCATGCGGCGTTGACCACGGCCGAGCAGCAGGCGCTGGGTGCCTTCGAAGACGCCTGGTATGCGTATCCCGACGATCTCGCCCGGCTGGGCCTGATCCACTTCGGCCCTGAGCCGGCGCGGCCGGACGACGACCAGCCACGCGACGACCGCCAGGACTGACAGGCTGGCGGTCACCGACGCGCCGCAATGCTGCGGCACACGCGCTTCCAGCCGCGCCGGGCACTCACCCGGGTGCCGGTGCGTCCATCGCCACCGTCACCACGGACGGCCCCTTCAACTCGATCACGTTGCCGTCCGGATCGTGGATGCAGAGCGACGGCCCCTCGCCTTCCGCACCGAAATTGCACTGCGCCGGACCGGAAGGCGGACAGCCGTGCGTGTGCAGATGCGCCGCCAGCCCGGCCTCGTCGAACGGCGCGATGCGCAGGCAGAGATGGTCGACGTTGCGTGCCTGCGGCCCCGGTGCTGCGCCGCCCTGCCGGCCGAGGCGCCCATCGACCGCCACCAGGTCGATCATCGAGACGCCGGCGCGCAGATGGACCAGGCCGAGGTGATCGCGCCTGCGCACGACCTCGCAGCCCAGTACCTGCCGGTAGAACGCCACGCTGCGCTCGAGATCGACGACGCGGAACACCAGATCGTCGATGCGCTCGATGCTGAAGGGAATCGGCATGGATCCTCCTCACTTCCCGGCGAGATGCCAGGCCACCAGCGCATTCGCATGCCCGTGGCCCAGCCCGTGCTCGCGCTTGAGCAGGTCTACCAGCGCCATGTGCCGGCCTTCGCCGGCCGCACGCAGGATGCCGAACCAGTGTTCGACCGGCTGGCCGTAGGTCTTCTCGATCGAGGGAAAGTACGACGCCGGGCCTGTGATCCTTTCTGCTGCTGCCATGCTGGACCTCGCTGATGGACGGTATGCCCTGACGACGGATGGGAATGCCGCGCTTCGACATCGGCTGCGACCGGCAGCCACGTGGGCGACGGAAAGGCGACGCGCGCGCGGCTGCGCTCGACCGGGCAGGGTCGCCGGCGATCGGCACCGGCCGGGCCACGCGCCAGGGCATGCGTGGCGTCGGCCATGGAACGCGGACACCATCGCATCATCGACCGCTGCTTGCGGTTCGGACATGACCGCGGGAAGGCATGCACGGAGCGACCCCGTAGGGAGGCTGAACGCCCGTCACTCCCGTGCCATGCATCGCGCCCGCCGACGCGCCGCTGTCCGGATGCGGCACGGCGGTCCAGTCAGCCTGCGCATGGCCGGCGTGCGCCCGCAGGCGCTAGACTGCGCGCGCCTGAACACCCGGGCGATGAACGAGGAACCGCCCGATGATCACCAACGACGTACTCCGCAGCATCCGCTACATGCTGGATTTCAGCGATGGCAGGGTGGTCGAGATCGTCCATCTGGCCGATCCGGCGTTCCCGCTCGACAAGGCCGACATCCCGGCCCTGCTGAAGAAGGACGGCGAGGACGGGGCGGTGGTCTGCAGCGACGCGCTGCTGGCACGCTTCCTCGACGGCCTGATCGTCCACTACCGCGGCCGCGACGACAGCCAGCCGCCGCGACCGCTGGAGACGCGCGTCACCAACAACCTGGTGTTGAAGAAGCTGCGCGTGGCGTTCCAGCTCAAGGACGTGGACATGCACGACACCTTCGAGGCGGCGGGCTTCCCGCTGAGCAAGCCGGAGATGACCGCGCTGTTCCGGCTGCCGGGCCACAAGCACTACCGCCCCTGCGGCGACCAGATCCTGCGCAACTTCCTCAAGGGCCTGACCCTGCGTTTCCGCACCGGCGAGCAGGGCGAGCGCGGCGGCTGACCCGACCATGGCCGGTGAAACGCTGGACGCGGACGTCCGCCACCTCAATGGCCGACGGGCCGGCACGAGCCTGCACCTGCGTCTCACGCGACACCGCACCAGCACGCCACCCACCCGCAGGCGTCGACCATGACCGTGTTCCGGGACGTCGTGATCACGCTCGCGATCCTGGTCGCCGCCTTCGTCGCAGCCTGCATCGGCGCCGGGCTGCTCGCGCAGGCAGGCGCGCTCGGCAGTTGCTTCGAAGGCAGCTGCGGCTATGTCGCGGTACTGGTCGCCCTTCCCCTGCTGTGGCTGCTGTTCGGCGCGCTGGGCATCGCGGCGCGCGTGTCGCTCCGGCGCCGTCTGCAGCGCAGGCGTACCGCCAACGGCCCGAGGTCGACGTGATTGATACCGACGGACGCCGGCAGGTTTCCGGTCCGACGCAGGTCATCCCCGCGATGCCCCGGAACGACGCGCTGGCCGCACCCGCATGCGCCACGTCCGGTCACGGCCACATATAGCCGCGCGAGCGGGCCGCTGCTGGCTTCAAGACCCGATCATCGCCCTGCGGCCGGCGGCGCCGATGCCGCGTCGCGCTCGTCCCTGATGCTCCACTGTGCGCCGCCGGCACCTCCTCGCGGAAGTCGATGCGGATCGGATAGCGGCCGTTGTCGCACCGCACGCCCCGGACCTCCTGCCATCCGCGCGCTCCCGGTTCGCCGTCGGCCGGCGGGTCATGAACGCATCCAGCCCGCGGCGCTCGTCGCAGCCGCGCAGCCCGAGCGCGGACACCGTGCCGACCATCGCGTCGTTCTGCAGCGTCCGGTTGGCCATCGTGCCCGGCTCGAGCGCATCGGGCACCAGCGAGGCGGCGCCACCGTCGGCGCATGCGGCACCGGACGCCAGCAGCAGGCCGACAGCGGTGATCCGCGATCTCTGCCTGGGTGCCGTCCTTCGGGCGACAAGAGGATTTCCTGTTCCGCAGCGGTATTCTTCATCGGCACGCCGCAGCGCTGCAGCCAAGCGGTGCCGGTGCGTGGGACACTGCCAGCACATCGCACTGGATCCACCCGATGCACCAGCATTTCGAGAGCCCGTTCAAGGGCCGGCTGCTCAGCGAGCAGGTCACCAATCCCAACATCCACGTCGGCCGCTACAGCTACTACTCCGGCTACTACCACGGCCACGGTTTCGACGACTGCGCCCGTTACCTGCTGCCGGACCGCGACGATGTCGACAGGCTGGTCATCGGCAGCTTCTGTTCGATCGGCACCGGCGCCAGCTTCATCATGGCCGGCAACCAAGGCCATCGCCACGACTGGGCGAGCACGTTCCCGTTCTTCTACATGCAGGAGGAGCCTGCCTTCGGCGGCGCCATCGACGCCTTCCAGCCCGCGGGCGACACGGTGGTCGGCAGCGACGTGTGGATCGGCGCGGAAGCGATGGTCATGCCGGGCATCCGGATCGGCCACGGCGCGGTCATCGCCAGCCGAGCGGTGGTCACCCGCGACGTGGCGCCCTACACCATCGTGGCCGGCAACCCGGCGCGGCCGATCCGCACCCGCTTCCAGGACGACCAGATCGCGATGCTGCTGCAGATGGCGTGGTGGGACTGGCCGCTGGAGCGGATCGAACAGGCGATGCCGCTGCTGTGCGCGTCGGACATCGAAGCGCTGTACCGACTGTGGCAGGCGGAGGCCGCCGCCTCCTGATCCGGCAGCAACGCCTGCCGCGCGCACACCGGCGCACGCCGCGGGCGTCATGCGGGTGTACGACGCGATGCGCCGTCGTCAATCGCCCAGGTTGATCCACGTCGCCTTCAGCTCGGTGTACTTGTCGAAGGCATGCAGCGATTTGTCGCGGCCGTTGCCGGACTGCTTGTAGCCGCCGAACGGCGCGGTCATGTCGCCGCCGTCCCAGTAGTTGACCCAGACGCTGCCGGCACGCAGGCCGCGGGCGACGCGATGCGCGCGCGACAGGTTGGCCGTCCACACGCCGGCGGCCAGACCGTACTCGGTGTCGTTGGCGATGCGCAGGGCCTGGGCCTCGTCGTCGAACGGGATCACCGCCAGCACCGGGCCGAAGATCTCCTCGCGGGCGATGGTGTGGTCGGGGCGTACGTCGTCGAACACGGTCGGTTCGATGTAGCAGCCGCCGGCCACCGGCTCGGCGCGGTTGCCGCCCAGCGCCAGCCGCGCGCCTTCGTCGCGGCCCTTGCCGATGTAGTCGAGCACGCGCTGCGCCTGGCCTTCGTCGACCAGCGCGCCCATCGCCGCGCCGGGTTCCAGCGGATGCCGCGGCTGCATCTTCCGTCCGGCCTCGACCACGCGCGCGACGAAGGCGTCCTTGATGCCGCGCTCGACCAGCAGCCGCGACGCGGCGGTGCAGACCTCGCCCTGGTTGTAGAAGATGCCGGACGCGGCGGCCTCGGCCGCCTTGTCCAGGTCGGGCGCGTCGGCGAACACCAGGTTCGGGCTCTTGCCGCCGCATTCCAGGTAGACCCGCTTCATGTTCGACTGCCCGGCGTACTGCAGCAGACGCTTGCCGACCGCGGTCGAGCCGGTGAACACCAGCCCGTCGACATCCATGTGCAGCGCCAGCGGCTCGCCGGCATCGCGGCCATGCCCGGGCACCACGTTGAACACACCGTCGGGAATGCCGGCCTCGGCGACCAGTTCGGCCAGGCGGAGCACGCTGAGCGGCGATTTCTCCGACGGCTTGAGCACCACCGAATTGCCGGCCGCCAGCGCCGGGGCCAGCTTCCACGCCGCCATCAGCAGCGGAAAGTTCCACGGCACGATCGCACCGACCACGCCCAGCGGCTCGCGGGTGATCAGGCCGAGTTCGTCGTTGCCGGTCGGCGCAACCTCGCCATAGACCTTGTCCAGCGCCTCGGCGGTCCACGCGAAGCAGCGGATCGTCGCGGCCAGGTCGACATTGACCGCATCGTCGATCGGCTTGCCCATGTCCAGCGTTTCCAGCAGCGCCAGTTCATCGGCGTGCCGCTCGATCAATGCGACCAACGTCTGCAGCGTCTTCTTGCGCTTGACCGGCTTGGCCCGCGACCAGCCGCCGGCCTCGAAGCTGCGCCGCGCCGCGGCGACCGCGCGGTCGATGTCGACGCTGCCACAGGCGGACACCTGGCCGAGCACGCGGCCGTCGATCGGGCTGATGCAGTCGAAGGTCGCGCCATCGGCGGCATCGACGTGACGACCGTCGATGAAGGCGCGGGTGCGGATGTCGAGGCCGTCGGCCATGGCCTGCCAGTCGGCGCGGGTGCGGGGTGTGGACATGCGGTGGTCTCCGGGATTCATCTTCGATGAGGACATCAGGATCGTGGTGCGGCGAACGGATCTGCAAACGCCGGGAGCGCCAACCTCCGTCCTTCGGTCCCGCTCTCCATGCAGGGAAGAAAGAGCTGCGTGCCCAGCCGCGTCGACCCCGGGTGCGGATGCCGCTCGGGGTCATGTGCGGTCGGCTGCTCTCGACTCACACAGACATCCGGCGCTGAGGGAAAACCGACGGTGCGCCCGGCGGCGTGGCGTGAATGAGCGCCATGACGCGTGCGGATGCCAGCGGCGGTGATGGGCATCAGAACGTCGCCGGTGTGTTCGCGCTGACGATCACCGCGTCATCCTCGCCGACGTTGCGGAAGCGGTGCGGCACGCTGCTGTCGAAATAGTAGGCCTCGCCCGGGCCGAGCACGCGCGCCTGCCCGCCGACGGTGACCTCGACCCGGCCGGCGACGATCACCCCGCCCTCCTCGCCTTCGTGCACCAGCATCGCCTCGCCGGTGTCGCTGCCGGGCGGCATCACCTCGCGCAGGATGCACATCTGCCGCTGCGGCCGGTGCTGGCCGACCAGGAAATAGTGGATGCCGTCGTTGCCGACGTCCGGCTGTTCGTCGGGCGCGTAGAACGGCGCCTCCGGCGGGCCGGGGTCCAGGTCCAGGGTGAAGAACTCGGCCAGCGAGATCGGGATGCCGTCCAGCACCTTCTTCAGCGAGCTGACCGACGGGCTGACCTTGTTCTGCTCGATCAGCGACACCGTGCTGTTGGTGACGCCCACGCGCCGGGCCAGTTCGCGCTGGCTCAGGCCATGCGCGGTGCGGACGCGCTGCAGGCGTGCGCCGATGTCCATGCCGGGTGCCGCTCCGGGGCCGGGGTGTTGCGGATACTTTACACAGGGGCATGGAACGGTCAATTTTTTCGCCGTAGACTCGGGCAGCTGTCCATTTTTTCGAACAGTCCGCGGAGGATCACGATGCACGAGGACACGTCCCTGGGCAGCGCCCTGGCCCGTTACGACGCCGCCCGCAACCTGGAGGCGCCGGCCTCGCTGGATGCGTTCTGGATGCCGTTCACCGCCAACCGGCAGTTCAAGGCGGCGCCGCGCCTGCTGGCCAGCGCCGAAGGCATGCATTACCGCGACGTGGATGGGCGGCAGATCCTCGACGCCACCGCCGGCCTGTGGTGCTGCAACGCCGGCCATGCGCGGCCGCGCATCGTCGAGGCCATCGCCAAGCAGGTCGCCACGCTCGATTTCGCGCCGAACTTCCAGATGGGCTCGCCCCTGCCCTTCATCCTGGCCGAGCGGCTGAAGGCGATCGCGCCGCGGCCGCTGGACCACGTGTGCTTCACCAACTCCGGATCGGAATCGGTCGACACCGCGCTGAAGATCGCGCTGGCCTACCACCGTGCCCGCGGCGAGGGCCAGCGCGTGCGCCTGATCGGCCGCGAGAAGGGCTATCACGGCGTCGGCTTCGGCGGCATCTCGGTCGGTGGCCTGCCCAACAACCGCAAGTGGTTCGGCCCCGGCCTGCCGGCGGTGGACCACCTGCGCCACACGCTGGATCTGCAGCGCAACGCCTTCAGCACCGGGTTGCCGGAGCACGGCATCGAACTGGCCGAGGATCTGGAACGGCTGGTGCAGCTGCACGATGCCTCCACCATCGCCGCGGTGATCATCGAGCCGATCTCCGGTTCGGCCGGCGTGATCCTGCCGCCGCCGGGCTACCTGCAGCGGATCCGCGAGATCTGCGACCGGCACGGCATCCTGCTGATCTTCGACGAGGTGATCACCGGCTTCGGCCGCGTCGGCAACGCCTTCGCCGCGCAGCGCTTCGGGGTGACACCGGACATGATGACCACGGCCAAGGGCCTGACCAACGGCTGCGTACCGATGGGCGCGGTGTTCGTGTCCGACACGATCCACGACGCCTTCACGACCGGCCCCGCCGGCGCAATCGACCTGTTCCATGGCTACACCTACACCGGCCACCCGCTGGCCTGCGCCGCCGCGCTGGCGACGCTGGACACCTATGAGGAAGAAGGCCTGTTCGACAAGGCGCTGGAACTGGAGACGTACTGGCAGGACGGCATCCACGCGCTGCGCGGCCTGCCGCATGTGGTCGACATCCGCAACTACGGCCTGATCGGCGCGGTCGAGCTGGCGCCGCAGGACGGCGCACCCGGCGCGCGCGGCTACCAGGTGCTGGAACGCGCGTTCCAGCGCGGCCTGCTGGTGCGGGTGACCGGCGACACGGTGGCGCTGTCGCCGCCGCTGATCGTGGAACGACAGCACATCGACAGCATCTTCGCCATGCTGCGCGAGGTGCTGGAGCGTCTGTAGGAGCGGCCCCAGCCGCGACCACCATGCCCGATGACGCATCGATGGCGGCCGCGGTCGCGCCTGCTGCATGCGCCCCCCAGCCACATCCAGACAGCGACATCGCATCGAACGGGAGAACCCCATGCTGATCGGCGTTCCGAAAGAGATCAAGAACCACGAGTACCGCGTCGGCCTGACGCCCGCGGGCGTGCGTGAACTGTCCGCGCGCGGCCACCAGGTGCTGTTGCAGCGCGGTGCCGCCGCCGGCATCGGCATCGGCGACGACATCTACGAATCGGCCGGCGCGCAGATCGTCGACGACGCGGCCGAGGTCTACGCGCGGGCCGAGCTGATCATCAAGGTCAAGGAGCCGCAGCCGGCCGAGTGCGCCATGCTGCGCCCGGGCCAGGTGCTGTACGCCTACCTGCATCTGGCGCCCGATCCGGACCAGGCCGCGGCGCTGGTGACGTCCGGCTGCACCGCGATCGCGTTCGAAACGGTGACCGACGACCACGGCACCCTGCCGCTGCTGGCGCCGATGAGCGAGGTCGCCGGGCGCATGGCGATCCAGGCCGGCGCGCATGCGCTGGAGAAGGCCCAGGGCGGTTCGGGCATCCTGCTCGGCGGCGTGCCCGGGGTGAAGCCGGCCGAGGTGATGGTGATCGGCGCCGGCAGCGTCGGCCTGAACGCGGCGCGGATGGCGATGGGCCTGGGCGCGCACGTGACCGTGCTGGACCGCTCGCTGGAGCGGCTGCGCCAGGTCGACGCGCTCTACGGCGACCGCCTGACCACGATCTATTCCACCCGCGACGCGATCGAGGAGCGCCTGCCCTATACCGATCTGGTGATCGGCGCGGTGCTGATCCCCGGCGCCGCCGCGCCCAAGCTGGTCACCCGCGCGCAGCTGGCGCTGCTGCGTCCCGGCTCGGTGCTGGTCGACGTGGCGATCGACCAGGGCGGCTGCTTCGAGACCAGCCGCCCGACCACGCACCAGGAGCCGACCTACGAGGTCGACGGCATCATCCATTACTGCGTGGCCAACATGCCCGGCGGTGTCGCCCGCACCTCCACCTTCGCCCTGGCCAACGCCACCCTGCCTCACGCGCTGGCGCTGGCAGACAAGGGCGCGGTGCAGGCGCTGCTGGACGACGTGCACCTGCGCAACGGGCTCAACGTCCATGCCGGCAAGGTCACCTACCGGGCGGTCGCCGATGCGCTGGGGCTGCCCTACACGCCGGCCAACGAGGCGCTGCAGCTGTCGCTGTAGGAGCGGCCGCAGCCGCGATCGCCATGCCCGGTGTCTCACTGCTGAAGACGGAGCGCCCGCAGTCGCCTGCAGACGAGGGTCTGCGACGGAAGCAGCGGCCGCCATCGGGCAGGACCAGCATCCACGGCTGGCACGGATCGCCCCGGTGGCGAGCTTTCCGAACCTGCTCCTGCACGGACTGCACCTTGAACAACGGAGCGCCGTGACCGCAACGTGCAGCCACATGCAGCATCGACAGAAGATGGTGCAGCCGACGCGCGGCGCCGGCATGCGTCGTGCCCACCTTCGCACGCGTGCGTCCGGTGATGCGTTCATCCCGCCTTTGAACGTGCAGCGCCTTCGCCCCCCCCACGGACGCACTCCCGCTGGATCCAACGCCAGGGACACACCATGACCACCCAGCTCCATCACCACATCGGCGGCCAGACCAGCGCCGGCAGCAGCGGCCGCCACGGCGAGGTCACCGACCCGGCCACCGGCGCCGTCAGTGCGCGGGTACCGCTCGCCGACGCCGGCGACGTGGATCTCGCGGTGGACGCGGCCGCGGCGGCCTTCCCGGCGTGGGCGGCGACACCGCCGCTGCAGCGCGCACGCGTGCTGTTCAGGCTGCGCGGGCTGATCGAACGCGACGCCGACGCACTGGCCGCAACGATCAGCGCCGAACACGGCAAGACCCTGTCCGACGCACGCGGCGAGGTCACCCGGGGGCTGGAGGTGGTCGAGTTCGCCTGCGGCATTCCGCACCTGCTCAAGGGCGAGCATTCGACCGAGGTCGGGCGTGGCGTCGACAGCTGGAGCCAGCACGCGCCACTGGGCGTGGTCGCCGGCATCACCCCGTTCAATTTCCCGGTGATGGTCCCGCTATGGATGGCGCCGGTGGCGCTGGCCTGCGGCAACAGCTTCGTGCTCAAGCCGTCCGAACGCGTACCGGGCGCCGCGCTGCAGCTGGCCTGCCTGCTGCAGGAGGCCGGCCTGCCCGACGGCGTGTTCAACGTGGTCCATGGCGACCGCGTCGCGGTCGAGGCGCTGGTCGACGATCCGCGCGTGCAGGCGGTCAGCTTCATCGGCTCTACCCCGATCGCCGAGGCGCTGCATGCGCGCGGCAGCGCCGCCGGCAAGCGTGTGCAGGCGCTGGGCGGGGCGAAGAACCACGCGGTGGTGATGCCCGACGCCGACATCGGCGCGGCCGCATCGGCCCTGCTCGGCGCCGGCTACGGCTCGGCCGGCGAGCGCTGCATGGCGATCTCGGTCGCGGTCTGCGTCGGCGATGCCACCGCCGATGCACTGGTCGCCGCACTTGCGGCGCAGGTCGAAGCCCTGCGGATCGGCCCCGGCAGCGACGACCTCGACATGGGCCCGCTGGTCAGCGCCGCGCACCGCGAGCGCGTGCGCGGCTACATCGACGCCGGCGTCGCCGAAGGTGCGCAGCTGGTGGTCGATGGCCGCGCGCATCCGGCCGCGGCCGGACCCGGCTTCTTCCTCGGCGGCAGCCTGTTCGACCGGGTCACGCCGGCGATGCGCATCTACCGCGAGGAGATCTTCGGCCCGGTGCTGTGCGTGGTGCGGGTGCCGGACTTCGACGCAGCGCTGTCCCTGGTCGACAGCCACGAGTACGGCAACGGCACCGCGATCTTCACCCGCAGCGGCGGCGCCGCGCGCGAGTTCGCGCACCGCGTGCAGGCCGGCATGGTCGGCATCAACGTGCCGATTCCGGTGCCGATGGCCTTCCACTGCTTCGGCGGCTGGAAGCGCTCGCTGTTCGGCCCGCTGCACATGCATGGCCCGGACGGCGTGCGCTTCTACACCCGCATGCGCACGGTCACCGCCCGCTGGCCGGAGGGCGCGCGCGGCGCCGAGTTCACGATGCCGACCATGCAGTGAGCCGGCACGGCACCACGCCGGCGTAAGCACCGCACCACTACACTCCCCGCCCGTCCTGTTCCGCCGGTGCCGCCCTCGATGTCCGTGAGCCCCGATCCGCGCGCCGCCCAGCTGCGCCGCATGAAAGCCATCGCGCTGGCGATGCTGCTGGCGATGCTGGCGGGCTTCCTGCTCAGCCACGCGATGGGCAACCAGGGTGTGTGGGCCTGGGTGTCGGCGTTCTGCGAGGCGGCCACCGTCGGCGCCTTGGCCGACTGGTTCGCGGTGGTCGCCCTGTTCCGGCATCCGCTGGGCCTGCCGTTCCCGCATACGGCGATCATCCCGCGCAGCAAGGACCGCATCGCCGACAGCCTGGCCGCCTTCGTGCGCGACCAGTTCCTGGAGCCCAAGGCGCTGCTGTCCAAGCTGGAGGTGTTCGATCCGGCCGCGCGCATGGGCCAGTGGCTGGCCGAGCCGGCGCAGTCGAAGCGGCTGGCGCAGATGGCGCGTGGCTGGGCGCTGCAGGCGCTGGATCTGCTGGACGAAGCCGCCGTGCGCAAGGCGATCCAGGGCTTCGTCGTCGCCCGCCTGCGCGGCTGGGACGCCGCCGGCACCGCCGGCGAGGTGCTGGGCCTGCTGACCAGGGACGGCCGCCACCAGCGCCTGCTGGACGAAGCCCTGCAGCGGCTGGCGCGCTACCTGGACAACGAGACCGTCAAGCGCCGCGCCTCGGTGATGCTGGTCAAGCATGCGCGGCGCGAATGGCCGCGCCTGGTCGGCACGCTGGGTCTGGTCAAACCGGTCGAAGGCATCGCCGACAGCCTGGCCGAGCGCATCGCCCGCGCCCTGCTGGACGAACTCGACGAGGTGCTGTCGCAGCCCGACCACGCCCTGCGCCGCGACTACGAACGCTGGCTGCGCGGCTACATCCGCCGCCTGCGCGAGGACCCGGCCCTGGCCGACCAGGTCGAGGCGCTCAAGCAGCGCCTGATCGACCATCCCAGCGTGCAGGACTACGTGCAGGGCGTGTGGGACCAGATCCACGCCGCGCTGCGTGCCGACCTGGAGCGCGAGGACGGCGCCCTGGCCGTGCATCTGGAACGTTCGCTGGGACGGCTGGGCCAGGCGCTGGGAGAGGATCCGGAGCTGCGCGAGGCGATCAACCAGCACGTGCTGGCCGGCGCGGAGAAGCTGTCCACGCGCCTGCGCGGTGGCGTCACCGAGCACATCGCCAACACGGTCAAGGGCTGGGACGAACGCCATCTGGTCGACCAGCTGGAACTGAGCGTCGGCCGCGACCTGCAGTACATCCGCTTCAACGGCACCCTGGTCGGCGGCCTGATCGGCCTGATCCTGCACGGCGTGATCGTGCTGCTGGGCGGCTGAGGCCGACCACGTCGCGACCGGCGCAGGCCGGCGCTGCTGCGACACGCCCGCACGGCGGACGCGGATGCAGGATGCGCCCCCGCGGCGCCGGACCGGCTGGCGTGGTGCCGCGCCGGGGCGGCGGCACCCGACGCGCCACAGGCGCCCAGGTGCTCCGCGGGTGAGCCTGCACGCGTGGCGCTGGTCACACCGTGCCGCTTCCCGTCGACCTGCCGACGCGACCAACCACGGGGACGGCTGCCGCCACCAGCAGGGCACGCACGCGGGCACTCGCGCGTGCCAGGCCCAGCACGCATGCAGCCGGCATCGCGTTTCCCGCGCAGGACGCCAGGGTCCACGGCCGCCGGCTGCAGCCGCTGCATCCACGGCGATGCCTGAACGGCGACGGCACCCGGACGCCGCTCAAGTCGCGTGCCACCCGGCCGCTACCGATCGAAGGGCCACTCCGTGCCCGATTGCCAGCGAGGAGCGTCGATGTCCGCACGTCCCACCGTTCTGCTCTGCGATGATTCGCGCGCCCTGCGCATGCTGACCACCCGTCAGCTCGAAGAAGCCGGCTTCTCCGTCGTCGGCGAGGCCGGCAACGGCCTGGAGGCCGTCGAGCGCTACCAGGCGCTGGAGCCTGATCTGGTGCTGCTGGACCTGGTGATGCCCGAGTGCGACGGCAAGCGCGCGCTTGCGCTGATCCTGGAGCAGGACCCGCAGGCGCGGATCGTGATCCTCAGCTCGCTCGGTGCGCAGAACGACATCGAGGAATGCCTGCGCGCCGGTGCGCGCTCCTATCTGCAGAAGCCGATCGATCCTGCCACCATGGACCGGGTCCTGCGCGCCGCGATCGCCTGATCGCGCCCACAGCAACAGCAAGAGGCAGCACATCGATGGCAGTCAAATTCCTCGGCCAGTTCCTGCTCGAACGTGACGTGATCACCCCGGCGCAGCTGCTGACCGCGATCGAAACCCAGCGTGCGTCCAATCCCCTGCTCGGCGAACTGGCGGTGCAGCAGGGCCTGCTCACCGAGACCCAGGCCCGGCACATCAACGAACGCCAGCGCATCGACGATCGCCGCTTCGGCGACATCGCGCTGGAACAGGGCCTGCTGGACGAGCAGCAGGTCGGCACCCTGCTGGCCCTGCAGAAAGCCGGCCGCAAGCTGTTCGGCGAAGTCCTGCTGGAGCTGGGCTATGTGGACGCGGCACGGCTGGAAGCCGAGCTGGCCGCGCACCGCGCGGACCAGGAGGCGGCGCAGCACGCACTCAGTGTCGGGGTCGGCGACCACGCGCTCGGCGAACTGGCCGAAGGCGCGATCGGGCTGTGCACGCGGTTGTTCCCGCGCATGCTCGGCAGCCATTGCCAGGCGGCCGGCCTGATCGACAGCGACGCCGGCTTCGCCGGACTCGATGCCACCGCGCACGTCCGCATCGAAGGCGACCAGCCGATGTTCATCGGCCTGGCCTGCGACGAGCCGACCATGCACCGGCTGACCTGCGCCTTCCTGAGCATTCCGCCGGAGCGTTGCGATCCCGCGCTGGCGCTGGACGGCCTGGGCGAGATCGTCAACGTGCTGATGGGATACGTGGTGCGCAACGTACTGCCCGACGACCTGCGCTACCAGGCCCAGCCGCCGGAGACCGCGGTGCCGGCCGCCACCCTGGTCGCCGATCGCGCGAACGCGCTGGCCATCGCGATGAACTCGCCGCTGGGCGCGTTCGCTCTGCTGGTCGGTCGCTGAGCCACGGCGGAAGGCCACCTGCATGGCGCCTGCCTCGGCATGCGCCTGCAGGACCCGCCGCCTGATCGGTGACGTGGCGCGCTGGTCGGGCGCCACCGCGAGGTCCCTCCGCGGGGGCGATGGCCGAACGGCTCGCGCGCAGATGTTCGTCTCTCGCCGCACCCTTGGCGTCGCATCCGCTCCCATGCCGGAAGGCCGGACCGTCGCTGCGACACCTGGTCGTCCTGCCGTCGCCGTGGTGCGGCGCCAGCCGTGCAATCGCGCTCCCGCTAACGTACGCCCCGACCGGGGCACCCACCGCAAGACGCGGCGTCGGCCATGCCCCGCCGGGTGGCCGCCACGATCAGGCGCCGATCGCGGCACCAGGGCGTGCCGTTACCTGCGCTGCAGCCGCCAGGCACGATGGATGCGTGCGTTGCGCTCGAAATCCGGGTCGATCGTCGCCGGGCTGATCTCCTCGCAGGTCGCGAACGCGGCGATCGCCTCCTCGTCCAGGCGGAAGCGGCGGAAGTTGTTCGAGAAATACAGCACGCCGTCGGGCGTGAGCCGGTTCACCGCGGCCTGCAGCAGGCGCACGTGTTCGCGCTGCACGTCGAAATCATCGGCACGGGCCGAGTTCGAGAACGTCGGCGGGTCGCAGAAGATCACCTCGAAGCGCGAGCGCTCGGCTTCCAGCCAGGCCAGCGCATCGGCCTGGACCAGACGATGCCGGTCGCCGCCCAGACCGTTCGCGGACAGGTTGTCGGCGCACCATTGCAGGTAGGTCGCAGACAGATCGACGCTGGTGGTCTGTGCGGCGCCGGCCACCGCGGCCTGCACGCTGGCCACGCCGGTGTAGCAGAACAGGTTGAGGAAGCGCTTGCCGGCGGCCTCGCGCGCCATCCGGCCACGCAGCGGGCGGTGGTCGAGGAACAGGCCGGTGTCGAGATAGTCGAACAGGTTCACGCCGAGCAGCGCGCCGTGCTCGCGCACGTGGAAGACCTCGCCGTGGCGGTCGAAGCGGCCGTACTTGCTGCCGCCCTTGCCGCGCTCGCGGGTCTTCAGTGCGATCTGTGCGGTCGGCACCGCGAACACCTCGCGCGCCGCGGCCAGCAGTTCGTTGCGGCGGCGGCGCACGTCGGCCTCGGGGATCGCGGCAGGCGCGGCGTACTCCTGCACGTGCAGGAACACGCGACGCGCGCCTTCGGCTTCCTGGTAGACGTCGATCGCCGCGGCGTATTCGGGCAGGTCGGCGTCGTAGGCGCGGAAGCACTCGATCTGCTCGCGGGCGCGCCACTTCTTCAGCTTCTGCAGGTTCTTGCGCAGGCGGTTGGCGACCATCTGTGCGCCTTCGGTCAGCACCGGTGCGGTGCTGTCCTGCGCCCGCTGCGGCGGCGCGACCGGATCGCAGACGATCAACGCGCACTCCAGCGCACCGTTGAACAGCTGGTACTTCTTCGCCGCACGCAGGCCGGTGGCATAGGCCAGTTCGGCATCGCCGCACAGCAGGCTGGCGCGCCATTCCGGCACCGCCTTCCGCAGTGCATCGCCCATGCGCCGGTACAGCGCCGGGTCGGCAGCCAGGCGCTGGTCGTACGGCGGGTTGCAGACCGCCAGGCCACGCGCCGGGCCGGGTGCGGACAGCGTGGCGATATCGGCGGCCTCGAAGCGGATCGCGGTGACCACGCCGGCGGCCGCCGCGTTGGCCTGGGCCGCGCGGACCGCCTGCGGGTCCAGGTCGCTGCCGAAGAACACCGGCCTGAGCGCGTTCAGGCCGCTGCGGCCGCGCCGCTGCGCGTCGGTGACCATGTCCTGCCAGGCGGCGACATCGAAACCGCGCCAGCGCGACGGGGTCGCCACGACCGGGCGTCCCCACGGATTGGCGGCGGTGGAGGCCGTCGCCGCACCGCCTTCGTCGTCGATCGCGATGTCGAGCCGGCCGAGGCCGGGCGCGACGTCGGCCGCCATCAGCGCGCCTTCGATCAGCAGCGTGCCGCTGCCGCACATCGGGTCGAGCAGGCCACCGCCCTCGGCGTACAGCGTCGGCCACTGGCCGCGCAGCAGCACCGCCGCGGCCAGCGGTTCCTTCAGCGGCGCATCGTGCTGCGCACCGCGCCAGCCGCGCCGGTGCAGCGAGCCGCCGCCCAGATCGACCGAGATCGTCGCCCTGCCCTTGCGCAGCGACAGGTTCAGGCGCAGGTCCGGCGCCTCGACATCAACCGACGGCCGTTCCTGGCCCTGCGCGCGCACGTGGTCGACCACCGCGTCCTTGATCCGCTGCGCGGCATAACGCGCATGGGTGATGGTGTCGCCGGACACATGCGCGTCCACCGCGACGGTGTGGCCGGGCGCGAGGTGGTCGGTCCACGGCAGCGCCAGCACGCCTTCATACAGGGCGGTTTCGTCAGGACAGTCGAAGCTGCCCAGCGGCCACAGCACCCGGCTGGCCAGGCGCGACCACAGCACCGCCCGCTGCGCGTCGACCAGCTCGCCCTCGGCGTTGACGCCGGACACGGCGGCGGTGGCGCGGGCCACGCCCAGCGCCTGCAGCTCGTCGGCAAGCAGGTATTCCAGGCCCTTGGCGCAGGAGACGAAGAACTTCACGGCGGCGGCACTCGCAGATGGTGGCCCGGGGCGACCGGGACGGCACGGCGTGCGGCGGCGTGAAGGCCACCGGCACGGGCGCGGGAAAGGGCGGACATGGTCGGCCATCGCGGCGGGCATTGCCAGCCCGCGGACACGACGGCGATCCCACCGCCGGGCTGGCGCTCCCTACCAGGACGAGACCTGCCAGCCCTCCGGCGCGACGTCCAGGCGCGTGTCCAGCCGCAGGCGGTCGAGGAACTCCCGGTCATGCGACACCACGACCAGCGCCCCGGGATAGCCGGACAGCATCCGCTCCAGCGCCTCGCGCGATGCCAGGTCCAGATGATTGTCCGGCTCGTCCAGCAGCAGCAGCGACGGCGGCAGTGCCGCGTACAGCACGCAGGCCAGCGCGGCCTTGAGCCGTTCGCCGCCGCTGAGCGCCGCGACCGGCACCGCGACCCGCGCCGCATCCAGGCCGAGCAGCGCCAGCCGCGTGCGCAGCCCGGCCACATCGGCATCGGGCGCGGCCTCGATCAGCTGGTCCAGTACGGTCGCGTCAGGCCGCAGCAGCGACAGCGCCTGGTCGAGCAGGGCCACCGGCCCATGCCTGCGGCAACCGCCCCTTGCCGGCGGCCATTGCCCGGCCAGCACCCGCAGCAGGGTCGACTTGCCGAGCCCGTTGCCGCCGGTCACACCGATCCGGCGGGTGCCGCCGATCCGCAGCGACAGCGGCGCCTGCGCGGGCGGCGCATGCGGCAGGCGCACCTGGTCGAGTTCGGCCACGCAGCGCTGTGCCGCCGCGGGCGGCAGCGGCGCGAACATCGCGATCGCCGTGTCGTCGTCGACCCGCGCCGCCGCCTCGCGCACGCGCTGCTCGGCCGACGCACCGACACGCTCGCGCAGCAGGCTGCGGCGTCCGGCGGAACGCTCGCTGCGCTGCTGCTGACGGTCGAGCAGGATCGGGGCCTGGTTGGCATCGCCGCGTTCGCGCCGGCCGCGGGCCTGGCGCCGCTGCTCGCGCTCGTGCTGCTCCACCAGCGCGCGGCGCTCGCGGTCGCGGGCCGCACGCGCCTGCTCCAGCGCGCGTCCGGCCGCGGCCGCGTCCTGTTCGCGGCTGGCCAGCCACGCATCGTAGCCATCACCATGGCTGCGCAGCCCCTCGGGCGTGAGTTCGACGATGCGCTGCATCGCACGCAGCAGCGCGCGGTCGTGGCTGACCAGCAGCAGGCCGCGCGGCCAGTCGCGCAGGCGTGCGAGCAGCCGCTGCCGCGCCGGCAGATCGAGATGGTTGCCCGGTTCGTCCAGGATCAGCAGGTCCGCATCGGACAACCAGGCGCCGGCCAGCGCCACCCGCATCGCCTGCCCGCCACTGAGGCGGTCGGCCGGCGTCGCCGGATCGAATGCCGGCAGCCCCTGCGCTTGCAGCGCGGCGTCGAGTTCGGCACGAAGCGTCCAGCGCTCGCCGACCCGTTCGAAATCGGACGGATCGCTGCTGCCGGCCTCGATCCGCGCCAGCGCCTCAAGCGCCGGTGCGATGCCGGCCAGGTCGGCCACGGTGTCGCCCGGCGCCGGCGCGACCTGCTGCGGCAGATAGTGGATCGTGCCTGCGCGCCGGCAGCGTCCGGACGTGGGCGCCTCGTGCCCCGCCAGGATCCGCGCGAGCACGCTCTTGCCCACGCCGTTGCGCCCGACCAGCCCGGTAGCGCGCCGGTCGAAGCGTTCATCGAGATCGGAAAACAGGATCCGGCCATCCGGCAGGATCCGGGTGACGCCTTCCAGCGTCAGCAGCGGCTGCGTCATCTGCGCTCCAGTGCAATGCCATGGGCTCCGGCCTGCCATCGCGGCGGCGGAGATCAAGAGCCGTCGGTGACGGCGGCATTACTGGCGCATCGGACGCATGCTCCCGGAAGGTCAGGCGCGCATGCTACGCCAGCGCGCGCGGCGGTGACTGAACGCGGGCAGTCACCTGTGGACAGCACGCGCGCAGCGCCACTGCCGCGGCTGCGGCGCGGGTGATGGCGCTACAGCGCTTCCAGCAGCTGCGCGAAGGCCTGTGCGCTGGCGGCGACGTGGCGGTTCAGCCGATGCGTGTCGTCCACCATCAGCAGCCGGGCCGAACGCGCCTGCGCCCAGGCGACGACCTGGGCGGCCGGGATGATCTCGTCGTGCCAGGCGTGCATGACCGTGGTCGGCACGGCGGCGGCATCCAGTGCCGGCATCGGCCCCATCGTGATCGGCGGCACCATCAGGAACAGGCCACGGACCGGCACCTGCAGCGAGGCGATGGCCGAGATGTACGAGCCCAGGCTGGAGCCGGCCAGCACCACCGGCCCGCGTGCGGCCGCGGCGGTGGCAATGTCGACCAGGCGCTGCAGCCGCGCCGGCACGTCGCCGACCCGGCTGACCGTGTGGCGCGCATCGAGGTCGGTGTAATCCGGGCGCTCGTGGGTCCAGCCCAGGCGCTGCGCCACCTCGGCCAGCGCGGTGACCTTGGTCGCGTCGGGGCCGCTTTCGAATCCGTGCGACAGGATGCAGTGTCCGCGCGCGGTCATGCCCGTTCCGCCTCCACCCCGTCGCCCACGCGCAGCATGCCGCCGGCGACGATGCGGGCGCACAGGCCGCCGTGGCCGCGCATCGCGTTGTAGCCGCCCTCGCCCAGCACCTCCTCCATGCGCGAGCACGGATCGCAGGGCGCGATGCCTTCCAGCACCACCCCGCCGATCCGGAAACGGCGCCCTTTCAGCGCGACCAGCGGAATTCCCGACACCACCAGGTTGCGCCGCAGCGCCGCCGGCGCGACCTGCGCATGGCCGGCGAGCGCGGCGATCACCGGCAGGTGCTCGGCCTGGATCAGGGTCACGCCGCGCTTGCCGTTGCTGCCGCGGTAGCGGTCGCCGACCAGGCCCGCGCCGGTGACGGCCTCGACCGCATCGACCTCGACCATCGGCGTGTCGCGGGCCGGACGCAGGCCGATCCATTCGACCTTGCCGGAACGGGGAAGCGCGGCCATCAGCTGGCCAAGCGGGCTGTCGGGGCGTGGGTGCATGGGCACGGATGCTAGCATCCGCGGATGTCCGTCCTGCCTGCCTTTCCCCCCGTCATCGACGCACCGTTGCCGTATGCGTCGCTGCTCGACGCACGGGCGACGGCACAGATCGATCTGGTCGTGATCCACTGCACCGAGCTGCCCGACCTGGCCACCGCGCGCGCGTACGGCGAGCGTGTGCTGTATCCAGGCGGCACCGGCAATAGCGGCCACTACTACGTCGACCGCGACGGCCGGATCGAAGCCTATGCGCCACTGGAGCGGGTCGCCCACCACGTGCGCGGCTGGAACCCCCGTTCGCTGGGGATCGAACTGGTCAACACCGGACGCTGGCCGGACTGGCTGGATTCGCGCTGCCAGGCGATGGACGAGGCCTATCCGGATGCGCAGATCGACGCACTGGTCGGGCTGCTGCAGGCGCTGTGCGCACGCCTGCCCGCGCTGCGCTGGATCGCCGGGCACGAGGACCTGGACCGCGAGCAGGTGCCGGCCAGCGACGACCCCGGCATGCAGGTGCCGCGCAAGCGCGATCCCGGTCCGCGCTTTCCCTGGCCCGCGGTGCTGGAGCGTGTGCCGCTGCAGCGGCTGATCCCGGACTGAAGGCCGTCACCATGCCGCGGGGAGCACCGGGCCAGGCCGCTATAATCGCGCCCTTCCCCAGCCTTCCGGTCCGCCCGTGTCCCCCGCCCTCGGCCCCGTTGTTTCTGAGTTGATCGACCTGCTGGCGCTGGAGCGGCTGGAGGACAACCTGTTCCGCGGCGAAAGCCGCGACATCGGCACCCGCTACGTGTTCGGCGGACAGGTGCTGGGCCAGGCCCTGGCGGCGGCGCAGGCGACGATCGAGAACGGCCGCCATGCGCATTCGCTGCACGCCTACTTCCTGCGCGCCGGCGACATCGAGCATCCGATCGTCTACGACGTGGACCGCACCCGCGACGGCGGCAGCTTTTCCGTGCGCCGGGTCACCGCGATCCAGCATGGCAAGGTGATCTTCTTCTGCGCCGCCTCGTTCCAGCAGGACGAGACCGCCGCCGAGCACCAGTTGACGATGCCCGAGGTGCCGCGACCCGAGGACATCGCGCCGGCGCCGCCGGTACCGGCCGACGTGATGGCCACGCTGCCGACCAAGGTGCAGCGCTGGCTGGCCCGCGGCGGCCCGTTCGAGTTCCGCCACGTGTATCCGCGCGACGAGCTCAACCCGCCCAAGCGCCCGCCCTACCAGCAGGTCTGGTTCCGGCTGCGCGAGCCGGTCGGCGAGATCCCGCAGGCGCAGCACCAGGCCCTGCTGGCCTATGCCTCGGATTTCCACCTGCTGGGCACCGCCACCTTCCCGCACGGGGTGAGCTACTACACGCCGAACGTGCAGATGGCCTCGCTCGACCATGCGCTGTGGTTCCACCGCCCGTTCCGTGCCGACGACTGGCTGCTGTACTCGCTCGACAGCCCCAGCAGCCAGGGCGCACGCGGCCTGGCCCGCGGCCAGATCTTCGACCGCCAGGGCCGGCTGGTGGCCAGCACCGCGCAGGAAGGCCTGATCCGTGTGGTGCCCGACGCCGACAGCGCACGCGCGGTGCCGGCGAAGGAATGAGCACCCTGTTCCCGATCACCGGCCCGCATCTGCCGATGCGCGCGCCGGCCCGTGTCCCCCGGAGCTGACCGATGCGCCAGATCTTCTCCAGCCAGCGCCTGGAAACCGTCGAGGGCGTGGCCCGCCTGCTCGAGGAGGCCGGCATCGGCGTCCACATCAGCCAGCCGCGCTCGTACCACAGCCGCCGCCGCGGCCAGTTCAGCTATGCCGAGCCGGTCTCGACCAAGCAGCAGCCGGCGGTGTGGATCCGCGATCCCGAAGACCAGATGCGCGCGCGCGAACTGCTGCGCGAGGCCGGGCTGCTGGCGACCACGCGCAGCTATTCCGGGCAGCGCCCGGCCGCGACCGAGACGCTGGTCTCGCCGTACGAATCCAGCGGCAACCGCTGGGCCTGGCGGCTGCGGATCGGCCTGCTGGTGGTGATCGCCGGTGTGGCCGTCTACATCTGGCTGGGCCGTCATCCGCAGCCTGCGCCACAGGTGCCGCAGCAGGCCCAGCCTGCCACGCCCCCGGTGCAGGAACAGGACCAGGGCGAAGAGGAGATCCGCGTGCGGATCCCGACACCGCCGCCCGCACCGTCGCCCTGAACCGCGCGCCCGGCCGGCGCCGCAGGATCCGCGGCATACCGAGCTGGCGCCTGCGGCGATGCGCGTCATGCAGGCGACCCAGACAGGTTCTGGTTGAACGCAGGCGGCGACTGCACCGGAGCGGGTGCAGCCGCCACTCTCCAGTCCCGGCGTCGATCAGCGGCGCTGCGGGCGCGCGGCTTTCAGCTCGTCGCGGTCCAGGAAGCCGTCCTTGTTCGCATCCAGGCTGTCGAAGCGTGCGGCCAGCGGGCTGTCGGCCGCCTCGGCGCGGCTGATGCGGCCATCGCCATCCTTGTCCAGCGTGGCCATCCGGTCGCCGCGCGTCGCGTGCGGGCCATGCCGGTGTCCATGGCGTCCCGCGTGCATCCGGTCGGCGGCGTCGAACTCGGCCCGGCTCAGCATGCCATCGCCATTGGTATCGGCGGCCTTGAACCAGGCATCGCGACGCTGGGCCGCTGCCAGTTCGCGGTCGGCGCGGTCGATGAAGCCATCGCCGTTCAGGTCCATCCGCTCGAAACGCGCGGCGAATGCGGGATCGGCCGCGGCTTCGGCGCGGCTGATCCGGCCATCCTTGTCGGCATCCAGGGCCTGCAGGCGCGCGTGGCCCTCGCGGCCGCGGTGACCACGGTCGCGTCCCTGCCGCAGTTCATCCTTGTCCAGGCGGCCGTCGCCGTTGCGGTCGAGGCTGTCGAAGCGCGCGGCCAGGCGCGGCGATGCGGCGGCCTCGGCGCGGTCGACGACGCCATCGCCGTTGGCATCGAGGGTCCTGCGTTCCGGCGTGGCCCCGTCCTGCGGGGCGGCCAGCACGGTGCCGGCAGAGGCGATGGCCAGCACGGCCAGGACGATCAGGGTCGGTGACTTCATCGGTGCATCTCCATGGGCTGTGGCGCGGTGCGGCCACTTGCAGGAGACAAACGCCGGCCCGTCGACACCGTTGACGCCGCGCCGCGCCGGTTCAGCGGGCAGCCGGGCAACGCGGCAGCCGGTGCGCCGTCACCACCGCGCTCGTTCTATGCTGGCGCCTGCGGTCACGACACGACGATGGGCACCGACTCCTCCACCTCCGGCAACGACGAACTGCGCCTGTTCCAGACCGGCAGCCATCCGTGTGGCTACTGGCCCGAACGCGAGGCACGCGACCTGGTGCTCGATCCGCGCGATCCGCGCCTGGCCACCATGTACGCGCAGGCGCTGGACTGGGGCTTCCGCCGCTCCGGCGATCTGGTCTACCGGCCGCACTGCGCGCAGTGCCGCGCCTGCGTGGCGGTGCGCATCCCCGTGCAGGACTTCAGGCCCGACCGCAGCCAGCGGCGCTGCGCCGCACGCAACACCGACGTGCAGGTGCGGATCGTGAGGGCGCATCGCAGCGCCGAGCACTTCGCGCTGTATCGCCGCTACCTGCAGGCGCGCCACCGCGACGGCGGCATGGACGACCATGGCCCGGCCGAGTTCGACCAGTTCCTGGTCGGCAGCTGGTCGGACACGCGCTTCATGGAAATGCGCACCACCGCCGCCGATGGCGCGCCCGGCGCGCTGCTGGGCGTGGCCGTCACCGACCGTGTGCCGCATGGGTTGTCGGCGGTCTACACCTTCTTCGATCCGGACCAGGCCGCGCGCGGGCTGGGCACGCTGGGCATCCTGCAGCAGATCGAATGGGCCAGGCGCGAGGGCCTGCCGCACCTGTACCTGGGGTACTGGATCGATGGTCACGGCAAGATGGACTACAAGCGCCGCTTCCATCCGCTGGAGGCGTTCAACGGCCGCCACTGGCGCCGTTTCGACTGAGCGCGGCGCGTTGCAGCCGGCCGGTCATCGACGCCATGGCAGAATGATGCGATGCCTATCCGCCTGCTCGTTTCCCTGTTCGCCGCGGCCATCGCCGCCATGACCACCGCCTGCAGCACGCCCCCGACGGCGTCGGCCGCTGCTTCTGACCGGACCACGATCCGCGTCGCCACCTACAACACCTCGCTGTACGACGACGCTGCCGGCGGGTTGATCCAGCGTCTGCAGGCCGGCGACGCCGGCGCACGCAACATCGCCGCGGTGCTGCAGCAGGTGCGGCCGGACCTGGTCCTGCTCAACGAGTTCGATTACGACGCCGACGGACGTGCCGCCGACCTGTTCCAGCGCGACTACCTGGAACGCACGCAGGCCGGCGGCGCGCCTCTGCATTACCCGTACCGCTATCTCGCACCGGTCAACACCGGCGTGCCCAGCGGCCTGGACCTGGACCGCAACGGCACGGTCGGCGGCGAAGGTCGCGACCGCGGCAACGACGCCTGGGGCTACGGCCTGCACCCGGGCCAGTACGGCATGCTGGTGCTCTCGCGCTGGCCGATCGACACGGCCACGGTGCGCAGTTTCCAGCTGCTGCGCTGGTCGGCGATGCCCGACGCGCGGCGCCCGGTCGATCCGGCCACCGGCCGGTTCTGGCACGAGGACGCGATCTGGGCGCAGCTGCGGCTGTCCTCCAAATCGCACTGGGACGTGCCGGTGACCACGCCGCACGGCACCCTGCATTTCCTGGTCTCGCACCCGACCCCGCCGGTGTTCGACGGCCCGGAGGATCGCAACGGCGCACGCAACGCCGACGAGATCCGGCTGTGGAGCGAGTACCTCTCGCCGGGGGCCAGGCCGTGGCTGTGCGACGACGCCGGACGCTGCGGCGGCCTGGCGGCCGATGCGCGCTTCGTCATCGCCGGCGACCTCAACAACGACCCGGTCGACGGCGATGGACGGCACGAGGCCATCGTCGAGCTGCTCGAACACCCGCGGGTGATGCGGATGCCGACGCCGACCTCGGTGGGCGGCGAGCAGGTCGCGCGCGCCTATGCGGCCAAGGGAATGGAACGCCGCGGCGCGCCTGCGCACGTGACCGGCGACTTCGGACCGCGCACCGGCGCGATGCGCCTGGACTACGTGCTGCCGTCCACCGGCTTCGCCCTGGCCGGCAGCGGCGTGTTCTGGCCCGCCGCCGACACCGCGCACGCGGCGATCACCGAAGGCAGCGACCACCGCCTGGTCTGGGTCGACCTGCAGCCCTGATGCCTGGCCGCCCGGTGCCACCGCCGCTGCCCGGCGCGACGCCACGCTGGCGCTCCGCGCTGCTGTTCGGCGGCGCGTTCGCACTGGGCATGCCGCCTGTCGCCGGCCTGATCCTGTGGCTGCTGGAATCGGCCAGCCTGCTGCTGACCGGCGACGGCCCATGGTTCGTGACGCTCAGCGCGGCACTGGCCGCGATGCCCGGCGCGATCATCGGCCACGCCCTGCCCGCCACCGCGCCGGCAGCCTTTCTCGCCGGCGCCTGCGCGGGCTGGTGGCGTCCCGCGCTGTGGCGCTGGCAGAGCTGGCCGGCGATCGGCCTGCTGGCGATGTTCGCCAACGCCGCCCTGCTGCGGGCGCTCGGCACGCTGCCAGCGGATGCCAGCACCCTCGGCATCGCCGGTCAGAGCGCACCGGCGTTCGTCGCCGGCACGCTGCTGGCCTGGCTGTGCCAGCCCCGCGCTCCGGGGCGCCACGGCTGAGACCGACGCCGTCGCCGCGCCGCCGCGTGACGGCCGCGGCGCGCGTCGCTGGACAGGCACGGCGGGCGCCGGATGCGATTGATCCAGATCAAACAATGCGCGGATCGGGCGTGCTGCAATCGCGCCATGAACGCCATCCCGATCGCCATCTCACAACGCGCCCAGCAGATCCGCCAGGCACTCCAGGGACTCAACGCCTCGAGCGCGGACATCGAGGCTTCCGCACTGATCTCGATCGACGGCCTGTTGATCGACGCGGAGATGCCGTCCGGCATGGACGAGGACAGGATCGGCGCGATGTCCGCCGCCCTGCTCTCGCTGGGCGAGCGCACCGCGCGCGAACTCGGGCGCGGCCGGCTGGAGCGCGTGCTCATTCAAGGCGAACACGGTTACGTCATCATGACCGCCGCCGGCGACGAGGCGGTGCTGACCGTGCTGACCAAGGCCGAGGTGAAACTCGGCCTGGCCTTCCTGGACATCAAGCGCGCCTCCCAGGCGCTGAGCCGCATCGTCTGAACGCGCCGATGTCCGCACTCACCGACATGACGCCGCCAGCCGAGGCGCACCGCAGCGCCACGCTGGCCCTGCACGACGGCCGCCAGCGCACCGTGTACTGGTGCGACCGCGAGGTACCGTATCCGGACGGGCGCCTGATCGTGTCGCGCACCGACCTCGCCGGCGTGATCACCCATGCCAACGATGCCTTCGTCGAGCTCAGCGGCTACTCCCGCGAAGAGCTGATCGGCGCGCCGCACAGCATCCTCCGGCATCCGGACATGCCCAGGGCCGCGTTCAAGGACCTGTGGGAGACGCTGCAGGCCGGGCGCAAGTGGAACGGCTACGTCAAGAACCTGCGCAGGGACGGCGCCTGCTACTGGGTCTACGCGACCGCGCTGCCGAACGTGCGCGACGGCAAGGTCGTCGGCTACAGCTCGGTGCGGCGCAAGCCCTCGCGCCGGCGCATCGAGGCGCTGCTGCCGCTGTACCGGCAATGGCTGGACGCCGAAGCCGAGGCCGGCGCATGACCCTGAACATCCTGGTCGCCCCCGACTTCGCCCCCGAACACTTTCCCGGCTGGTACATGCTCAGCACCGCGCTGCAGCAGCGCTCGGGGCTGCGCCTGCACCTGCTGATGCCGGCAAGCGCCGACGAACAGGCCGCGATGCTCGAGGCCGGCAGCGTCGACCTGATCTACGCCAACCCGTTCGATGCCAGCGCGCTGATCCGCGACCGCGGCTATCTGCCGTTCGCCCGGCCACGCGGGCATTCCAACGAGATGGTCATCGCCACCGCCGCCGGCTCGTCGCTGGGCTGCGTCGAGGACCTCGCGCCGGGCTGCCGCATCGCGCTGACCGACAACCGCGACGTCAAGCTGATCGGCCTGCGCCTGCTGGAACCGGCCGACCTGGCCGAGGCCGACATCCGCTGGATGCCGACCACCAGCTACCAGAGCACGGCCAGGCTGACCCTCAATGGGCAGGTCGAGGCCGGGTTCTTCCTCGCCACCGCCTTCCATGCGCTGGCGCGGATCACCCGCGAGCGGATGAAGGTGCTGGTCGAAAGCCAGCTGCGCGACATCAGCCACGTGCTGCTCGCGCACCCGCGCGTGGCCGGCGACCTGCCCGCGCTCGAGGCCGCGCTGCTCGGCATCCGGCCGGGCAGCGGCAACGACCTTGACGTGCTGGAAGCGCTGGGCCTGCCGCAGGGCTTCGAGGCGATGTCGCAGGAGGATGCCGACTTCATGATCGACCTGATGGACACCCTGCTGGACTGACCATGCCGACCACACAGGACCCGTTGAACGCGCGCCGCGCGTTCCGCGCCCGCACCGGTGCGGTGCTGCGCGCACCACAGGATCCGGGCGCGCATCTGGCCAGGATCCATGCGGCGCTGCAGCTGGGCGACGTGGAGCCGGTCCAGGGAGCCCTGGCCGACCTGTTCGTCGCCCTGCCACGCGCGGAAACCGCGATGCGCCAGGCCGCGCTGCAGCTGGCCGGTGCGCGCCTGCATCCGTACATGGCCGATGCGTTCGCGCGCAACGCGCAGGGCCATGGCCTGCCGGCGATCACGCCGCTGGCCACCCGCTGGAGCGTGTTCGCGCACCCCTCCTCCGATGTCCCCGCCCGCATGCGCCGCGCAAGCCCCGACCATTCCCGGCGCATGGCGGCGACGGTGGTCGCCGCGCTGCTCGACGGCGATCCGATGCTGGCGCCGAAGATCGAGGGCGACTTCCTCGACCACTGCATTTCCTGCCAGGACAAGCTGGCCTTCATGCTGGCCACGCGCGACCTGCGCCGGCACGAGATCGCATTGGGCGACCGCTGGGCGCGCGTCGCGGCCTGGCTGGAGGGACACAGCATGCACGGCAGCCGCCAGAAGACCGATGCCGCCCCCGCTTCCGCGACCGCCGGATGGAATCCATGAGCGACACCCCGCACGACCAGACCTGGCTGCTGCCGACGCCGGAAGGCGCGCTGCACGCGTTCTCCTCCAGCGAGCCGACGCCGATGCAGCGGGCGATGCAGGCGCTGCTGTCCGGCCCGCACGCGCTGCCGGTCGCCGACTGGCGCCAGCGCCACGACCATTCCGGGCGGATGCTCGAACAGCTGCGCGAGCGGCAGTGGATCCAGACCCTGCGCCGCGAGGTGCCTGCACCGGATGTGCGGCTCGACGATTTCGCCCAGCACGTGATCGCACCGCTGTCCGGCGAACGCCGTGCGGTGCTCGCCTCCGACAGCGGGTTCTGCCTGGGCCAGTCGGGGCTGTCGCAGGAACTGGCCGAGACGCTCAGCGCGGCCGCGGCCGACTACGCCAGCTTCGCCGAGCGCCAGCGTGCGCGCGGCTGGGAGGGTGCACGCCATGTCTCGTTCTTCGGCGATTCCAACCTGCTGCTGCCGGACTGGTCGTTCGTGCCGTTCTGGGTGGACGGCAGCGGCTACTGGCTGATCCTGGCCGGCGAGCCGCTGCTCAACAACCTGGCGATGATCGAACTGCTGTGGAGCATTCGCCTGGCGGGCGCGCGCTTCGCCGCACCGATCTGAGTGGCGCCGATGGCGCCGCGTCCCGGACGGACAGGCGTCGCGACGGAATACTGCCCCACGGCTGACCTGCCTCGCGCGATGCGCCTGCCGCGTGGCAGCGTCCGGACTGCTGGCGCGACACCGCCGTGGCTGCTGCCTGCGCCAGCGCATGCGGCAACACGTGACGTTTTGCCCCGGAAACAGGCGCGCTACGCCCGGTCACGTTTCCAGGGGAATCGGTATCGTCACCAACGAAAAACGCCGGGCAAGCCCGGCGTTCGGTGTTTCAAAAGCGAGCGGGGGCGTCACGGAAATCCGCCCGATGTACCGCCGCGTGTGCCCGCCACTACGTGCGCCATCCGGCATGCCCGGACATCACCGGGACGCTCCGCGCGCGCCATCTGCTGGCGTGCGCGACATCCCGCGCGCCGCGGCTCAGCCGGTGCGCAGCTGCGCGATCAGCGCGGCGGTGACCGGGTCGCTGGCCGGCGACTCGCCGCGCAGCGCCGGCAGCAGCTGGCTGGCGACCTGCTTGCCCAGCTCGACGCCGAACTGGTCGAAGGCGTTGATGCCCCAGACCACCGACTGCACGTAGACGCTGTGCTCGTACATCGCCAGCAGCGCACCCAGCGACTGCGGGGTCAGCGCGTCGAGCAGGATCGTCGTGCTCGGACGGCCCCCCGGATACGCACGGTGCGGATCGTCGCTGGCCTGGCCGTTGGCCAGCGCTTCGGTCTGCGCCAGCAGGTTGGCCATCAGCGCCTGGTGGTTGTCCGCGTACGGATCGTCGTTGCGCACGGTGCCGATGAAGTCGGCCGGCACGATGCCGGTGCCCTGATGCAGGGCCTGGAAGAAGCTGTGCTGCACGTCGGTGCCCGCTCCGCCCCACCACACCGGCACGGTATCGACGCCGACGTCGCTGCCGTCCAGGCGCACGCGCTTGCCCAGGCTCTCCATCACCAGCTGCTGCAGGTAGGCCGGCAGCAGCGCCAGGCGCTGGTCGTAGGTCATCACCGCATGCGAGGCCAGGCCCAGCGCGTTGCGGTTCCAGATCGCGGTCAGGCCATGGCGCACCGCCAGGTTCGCCTCCAGCGGCGCCTCCAGCGCGTGCCGGTCGAACTGCGCGGCACCGGCCAGCAGCTGTTCGAAGCGCTCGACACCGATCGCCAGCGCGATCGGAAAGCCGACCGCCGACCACAGCGAATAGCGGCCGCCGACCCAGTCCCACATCGGCAGCACGCGCTCGGCGGCGATGTCGAAGCTGGCCGCAGCGCGCTCGGGATTGGCGCTGACCGCATAGATGCGTTCGCTGCCACCCAGCCAGTCGCGCACGATCGTGCCGTTGAGCAGGGTTTCCTGGGTGCCGAAGGTCTTGGAGATGAAGATCGCCGCGGTGCGCTTCGGGTCCAGCGGCGCCAGCGTGCGCTGCGCGGCGGCGCCATCGACGTTGGAGATGAAGTGCACGCGGAAGCGGCCCGGCAGCGGCCCGCGCAGTGCGTCGGCGACCAGGCGCGGGCCCAGGTCGGAACCGCCGATGCCGACGCTGACGATGTCGGTGACGTCGCTGGCTTCCAGCGCGGCGACCAGTGCCGCCATGCGCTCACGCACCGGTGCGGCGGTGGCGTAGGCCTCGCGTGCGGCCGCGGTCTGCGACAGCTCGCCGCGCAGCGCGGTGTGCAGCGCGGCGCGGCCCTCGGTCACGTTGACCGTCTCGCCGCCGGCCAGCCGTGCGAACGCGCCGGCCAGATCGCGCTGCGCGCCCAGCGCCAGCAGCGCCTGCCAGGCCTGCGCGTCATAGCGCTGGCGGGCGAAGTTGGCGTACAGCGGGCCGACCCGCAACGCGTGCGCGTCGACGCGGCCCGGCTCGCTGGCGAGCAGATGGGGAATACCGGTTTCGCGCAACCGCGCGGCGTGGGACGTCAGCGTGTCGAAACCGGTCTGTGTCATCAGGCTGCCTGCTTGGGGATCGAGTGGTTGGTATGGGTGATGCGGTTGTCGCCGTCCACGTACACCAGGGTCGGCTGGAAGGCGTCGGCGGCGGCCTCGTCCATCGAGGCGAACGCGGCGATGATCACCAAGTCGCCGACCTGCACGTGGCGCGCGGCGCCGCCGTTGAGCGAGATGATGCCGCTGCCCTCGTCGGCGCGCAGTGCATAGGTGGTGAAGCGCGCACCGTTGGTGACGTCCCACACGTGCACCTGCTCGAACTCGCGGATGCCGGTGGCATCGAGCAGCAGCCCGTCGATCGCGACCGACCCTTCGTAGTTCAGTTCCGAATGGGTGACGGTGGCGCGGTGGATCTTGGTCTTGAGCAGGGTCAGGTGCATGGTGCGTTCAACTCTTGCAGCGGATGGTAGCAACGCGCGCGGGCGCGTGCGGGTTCGGGCTGCGGCGACTGGCCGCAGGGTGCGCCGGTCCATGGCGCGGCGCACCGGCGGTCCGCCGGCGTGGCGCCGTGACGGATCAGAACTCGATGTTGTCGATCAGCCGGGTCGTGCCCAGGCGTGCGGCGATCAGGGCCACGCGCGGACCGGCCTCGCCGTCCACCGGCTCGCTCAGGTCCGGCCGTCTCAGCGCGGCGTAATCGACGACGAAGCCGGCCGTGGCCAGCGCGTCGGCCGCGGCGGATTCGACCTGCGCACGCGGGGCGCCGTCCTGGTGGTCCTGGCGCATGGCGCGCAGCACGCGATGGATGGTGGCCGCGCGCGGCCGATCCTCGGCACCGAGGTACTGGTTGCGCGAGCTCATCGCCAGGCCGTCGGTCTCGCGGACGATGCCGCCGCCGAGGATCTCCACCGGGAAATGCAGATCGCGGACCATCTGCCGGATCACCGCCAGCTGCTGGTAGTCCTTCTTGCCGAACGCGGCGACATCCGGGACCACCTGGTTGAACAGGCGGCTGACCACGGTGCACACGCCGTCGAAGTGGCCCGGGCGGCACTCGCCCTCCAGCACGCTGCTGACGCCGGGCACGTGCACGTTGGCGGCCAGCTCGATGCCGAACGGGTACATCGATTCGACCGTCGGCAGCCACAGTACATCGCAGCCGGCGCCTTCCAGCCCGGTGGTGTCGGCGTCGGGCGTGCGCGGATAGCGGGTGAAGTCCTCGTTCGGCCCGAACTGGGTCGGGTTGACGAACACGCTGGAGACCACCCGGTCGGCGTACTGGCGGGCCAGCATCACCAGCGAGTAATGGCCGGCGTGCAGGTTGCCCATGGTCGGAACGAAGCCGACCCGCAGCCCGTCGCGCTTCCAGCCGCGCACGCGTTCGCGCAGGGCATCGAGTTCGGTGATGGTTTCGATCATGTGCGCTCGCTCCTGGCGATGGCTCAGGCGTAGGCGTGGTCGGCGTCGGGGAAGCTGCCGTCGCGCACGGCGTCGGCGTAGGCGCGCACGGCGCCCGCGACCGAGCCGCCTTCGGCCAGGAAATCCTTGACGAAGCGGGGACGGCGATGGCCGCTGTCCAGGCCCAGCAGGTCGTGCAGCACCAGCACCTGGCCGTCGCAGTGCGGGCCGGCACCGATGCCGATGGTCGGCACCGGCACCGCGGCGGTGATCCGCTGGGCCAGGCCACTCGGCATGCACTCGAGCACGATCAGGGTCGCCCCGGCCTCGGCCACGGCCTTCGCGTCGGCGATCAGCTTTTCGGCAGCCGCGTCCTCGCGGCCCTGCACGCGGTAACCGCCCAGGGCGAGCACCGACTGCGGGGTCAGGCCCAGGTGCGAACAGACCGGGATGTCGCGCCCGGTCAAGAAGCGGATCACCTCGAGCTTGGATCCGGCGCCTTCGATCTTGACCATCTGCGCGCCGGCCTGCAGCAGCGCGACCGAGGCTTCCAGCGCGCGCTCGGGCGTGGCATCGGCCTGGAACGGCAGGTCGCTGACCAGCAGCGCGGTCTGCAGCGGACGGGCCACGCAGGCGGTGTGGTAGGCCATGTCGGCCACGGTCACCGGCAGGGTCGAGCCATGGCCCTGCACCACCATGCCCAGCGAGTCGCCGACCAGGATCAGGTCGACGCCGTTGCGGTCCAGGGTGCGGGCGAAGCCGGCGTCGTACGCGGTGAGCATCACCAGCCGCCGGCCCTCGCGCTTGGCCTGCGCCAGCGCCGGCACGGTCAACGGTTTCTGTTCGGCATGCACGCTCATCAGCTGATTACCCGGGGCGATAAGCCGGCCATTATCTACCCTAACGGCACGATCGCGCCGGTTTCGATGCGCCCGAGTACGTCATGCACCGTTCCATGCCCCGGAACGACCGCATCGGCGGCGATCTCCGCCAGCGGCACCAGCGCGAAGGCGCGCTCGTGCAGGCGCGGATGCGGGACCTCGAGCCCCGGCAGGTCCAGCACCTGGTCGCCGTACAGCAGCAGGTCGAGGTCGAGGGTGCGCGGCCCCCAGCGGTCGCCGGGATCGCGCTGCCGGCCGAAGGCCAGTTCGATCTCCAGCAGGGCCTGCAGCAGGGCCGACGGCGCCAGCGTGGTTTCCACGCAGGCGGCGGCGTTGATGAAGTCGGGCTGGTCCTCGCGGCCCCAGGCCGGGGTGCGGTACAGCCGCGAGAGCGCCAGCAGCCGCGTCCGCGGCAGCGCGTCCAGCGCTGCGGCGGCGGCACGCACGCTGTCAGCCGCATCGCCCAGGTTCGCGCCCAGGCCGACGCAGGCGCGCACTGCGCCGCCCGTTGCGGGGCCGGTCATTCGCCGGCGGCGGCGCCAGGGGCGCGACGGCGGCGACGGCGACGCTTGCGGCCCGGATCCAGCGGATCGGCACCGGCCTCTGCGGCATCGCCCCCACCCTGCAGCGTGGCCGACAGTTCATCGCCGGACTGCTGCTGGGCCTCCTGCCAGAAAGCGACGTCGGCGCCATGGCCGTCGGTGGCGGTGTGCCGCAGCACCAGGAAATCGAACGCAGCGCGGAAGCGCGGATGGGCCAGCAGGCGGAACACGCGCTTGCGCTGGCGCGAGGCGAAGCGCCCCTGCAGCAGCCAGATCTCCTGCATCGGCAGCGAGAAGCGCTTGGGCAGCGCGATCGTCTGCACCTGGTGCATGGTCACCCGGTCGGCCGCGCGACGCTGCGCCTCCTCCGGCTGCATGCCCTGCGCCTGCAGCCCGGCCAGGGCCCGGCAATAGGCCGGCCACAGCAGCAGCGCGAACAGGAACGCCGGCGACACCGGCTCGTCGTTGGCCACGCGCGCATCGGTGCTGGCCAGCCCGGCGACCAGCATCCGCCGCAGCGCGCCGGTGCGGTTGCTGCGCAGCGCCGCGGCCGTTTCCGGCAGCAGCGCACCGAGCAGGCCGTGCCGCTCCAGGCCTTCGAAGCTGGCGACCGCATGCCCGGACAGGAACAGCTTGAGCATCTCCTCGAACAGCCGTGCCGGGGCGGCCTCGCCCAGCAGCGATGCCAGCGGGCCGATCGGCGCGGCGGTGGCCGGTTCGATGGTGAAGTCCAGCTTGGCCGCCAGGCGCACCGCGCGCAGCATGCGCACCGGGTCCTCGCGGTAGCGGGTCTCGGGATCGCCGATCAGGCGCATCACCCGCGCCTGCACGTCCTCGTAGCCGCCGGTGTAGTCGCGCACCGAGAAGTCCTCGATCGCGTAGTACAGCGCATTGGCGGTGAAGTCGCGGCGGACCGCGTCGTCCTCGATCGTGCCGTAGACGTTGTCGCGGACCAGGCGGCCATCCTCGAGCTCGCGGTCGCCGCTGCCGTCGTCGCTGTTGGCGCGGAAGGTGGCGACCTCGATGATCTCGCGGCCGAACACCACGTGCGCCAGCCGGAAGCGGCGGCCGATCAGGCGGCAGTTGCGGAACAGCTGCTTGACCTGCTCGGGCGTGGCGTCGGTGGCCACGTCGAAGTCCTTGGGGTGCTTGCCGAGCAGCAGGTCGCGGACCGCGCCTCCGACCAGGTAGGCACCGAAACCGGCCTCGCGCAGGCGGTAGAGCACGCGCAGGGCGTTCGGGCTGATGTCCTTGCGCGAGATGACATGGTCTTCTCGCGGGATGGCGCGAAGGACGGGCTGCGGGGAGCTGAGCGGATTGATAGGCGTACTTCCGTGAACGAATGCATCGGACCGATTGCGGTCCGGGAAAACCGCGACTATACTAGCGCGCTCACACCGGCACCACCATCAACGCTCCCTTCGTCTAGTGGTTAGGACGTGGCCCTCTCAAGGCTAAAACAGGGGTTCGAGTCCCCTAGGGAGCGCCATCCGGTGCGGTGAGAACAGAAAAACCCCGCGCAAGCGGGGTTTTTTGTTGCCTGCAATCATCGCTACGGGGGCTCCCCGCCCTCCTGTCAGGACCGGCACCGGGCCGGTCCCGCAGGAACCACCGGCCCGCCCCGGCGGGCGGCCCGGCGCATCACGCTCAGCCTTCCATCTGCTCCAGGGCCTTGCCCTTGGTCTCGTGCACGAACTTCAGCACGAAGAACACCGAGATGAAGGCCGCCACCATGTAGATGCTGTAGGCGCCGGCCAGGCCGATGCCGGCCAGCAGCACCGGGAAGCTCATGGTGATGGCGAAGTTGGACGTCCACTGCACCGCACCGGCCACCGCCAGGCCGGAGCCGCGGATCTGGTTCGGGAACATCTCGCCCAGCATCACCCACATCACCGGCCCCCAGGACATGTTGAAGAACACCACGTAGACGTTGGCCGCGACCAGCGCCAGGGTGCCCATGCCATCGGCCAGCTGCAGGTGGCCGTCGACCAGCGAGCCGCTGGCGAACGCCCAGGTCACCAGCGCCAGCGAGATCGCCATGCCGACCGAGCCGACCCACAGCAGCGGCTTGCGGCCGACCTTGTCGATCAGGACCACGGTGATCAGGCAGGCGCCGATGCTCAGGCCGCCCGACAGCACGTTGATCAGCAGCGCGTCGTTCTCGGAGAAGCCGACCGCCTGCCACAGCACCGCGCCGTAGTAGAACACCACGTTGATGCCGACCAGCTGCTGGAACGCGGCCAGGCCGACGCCGACCCAGACGATCGGACGGATCTTGCCGGTGGCCTTGTTGATCAGGTCGGACAGACGCGGACGGTGCTGGTCGGCCGACAGCGAGGCCTCGATCTCGCCCAGCGTGACCTGCGCCTGCGCCGGACCGTACAGCCGGCTCAGCACCGCCAGGGCCTCGTCCTTGCGACGCTTGACCACCAGGTAGCGAGGGCTTTCCGGGATCACCAGCAGCAGCACCAGGAACAGCACCGACGGGAAGGCCATCATCCAGAACATCCAGCGCCAGGCCGGCGCGCCCATCCACAGTTCCTCGGTCGAGGCGCCTGCGGTCCTGGCCAGCAGGTAGTTGCTGAGGAAGGCGGCGAACAGGCCGGAGATGATCGCGATCTGCTGCACCGTGGCCAGGCGGCCGCGGTAGCGGGCCGGCGCGACCTCGGCGATGTAGGCCGGCGACATCACGCTGGCCGCGCCCACCGCGAAACCACCGAGCACGCGCGCGGCGATGAAGACCAGCGAACTGGTCGCCGCACCCGAGCCGATCGCCGACAGCAGGAACATCACCGCCGAGATGATCAGCACGCTGCGCCGACCCCAGCGGTCGGCCAGGCGGCCGGCGAAGAACGCGCCGATCGCGCAGCCCAGCAGCATCGAGGCGACCTCGAAGCCCAGCGCGGCCTTGCTCGAATTGAACGCCTGCTGCAGGCCGTCGACGGTGCCGTTGATGACGCCACTGTCGAAGCCGAACAGGAAGCCGCCGATGGTGGCGACGCAGCTGATCAGGATGATGAAGCCGGTGTTCTCGGCGCCTTGCGCCGCACTGCCGCCGGCGATGGATGGACTGCTCATGTCGGGACCTTAGGTTGGTGTCGTGCTTCCCCAGTGCCGGCCCCGCAGGACCGGCACGCGCTTTCCTGCATTGTCCGGGACAATGTCCCGGACGAACAGCCTCAACGCAGCAGGTACTGGTTGAGCAGGTTCTCGTACTGCTCCTGGCGGCCCGAGGTCTGCTTCGGTTCGCCGGACTTGCTGGCGATCGCATGCAGGTCGGCCAGGCCCAGCTTGCCGTCGGCGAAGGCCTTGCCGTCGCCGGCGTCGAAGCTGGCGTAGCGCTCGGCGCGCCACCGCTCCCACGGCGACTTTTCCAGCAGCGCATGCGCCACTTCCAGGCCGCGCGCGAACGCGTCCATGCCGCCGATGTGGGCCAGGAACAGGTCCTGCGGGTCCGAGGACTCGCGACGCACCTTGGCGTCGAAGTTCAGGCCGCCCGGCTGCAGGCCGCCCTGACGCAGCACCACCAGCATCGCGCCCACCGTGTCGTACAGGTCCGACGGGAACTGGTCGGTGTCCCAGCCGTTCTGCGCGTTGCCGCGGTTGGCGTCGATGCTGCCCAGCATGCCCGCGTCCGAGGCCACCTGCAGGTCGTGCTCGAAGGTGTGGCCCGACAGCGTGGCGTGGTTGGCCTCGATGTTGAGCTTGAAGTCCTTGTCCAGGCCGTGCGACCGCAGGAAGCCCACGCAGGTGGCGCTGTCGAAGTCGTACTGGTGCTTCATCGGCTCCATCGGCTTGGGCTCGATCAGGAAGTTGCCGGTGAAGCCGATACTGCGGGCGTAGTCGCGCGCGGCGGTCAGGAAGCGCGCCATGTTGTCCTGCTCGCGCTTCATCTGGGTGTTGTGCAGGGTCGCGTAGCCTTCGCGGCCGCCCCAGAACACGTAGTTGCCGCCGCCCAGCTCCACCGTCGCGTCGATCGCCGCCTTGACCTGCACCGCGGCGCGCGCGACCACCGCGAAGTCCGGGTTGGTCGAGGCGCCGTTCATGTAGCGCGGGTGGCTGAACAGGTTGGCCGTGCCCCACAGCAGCTGCATGCCCGAAGCCTGCTGCTTCTGCTTGGCCAGCGCGACCATGTGCTTGAGGTTCTTCTCGTAGGTGCCGATGTCGTCGGCGTCCGGCGACAGGTCCACGTCGTGGAAGCACCAGTACGGCACGCCGAGCTTGGTGAAGAACTCGAAGGCCGCATCGAGCTTGGCCTCGGCCCGCTCCAGCGCGCTGCCGGTGCCGGCGTCCCAGCCATAGGCGCGGGTGCCCGGGCCGAACGGGTCGGCGCCGTTGCCGCAGAAGCTGTGCCAGTAGCACACCGCGAAGCGCAGGTGCTCGGCCATGGTCTTGCCGCCGATGATCTTCTTGGCGTCGTAATGCTTGAACGCCAGCGGGTTGTCCGACCCGAGGCCTTCGTACGCGATCCGGCCGATGCCGGGGTAATACTCTTTGGCGCCAATCAATACGTTGCTCATGCTGTCTGTCTCTCTGGTGACGTGAGGGGGAACGCGGGTGGACCGCGGTCAGGCGTACAGCGGCCGGACCGCGTCCAGATGGCTCAGGAAACGCGCGTACTGCGCGCGATAGGCGGACGAGGTCGCCGGATCCGGCTGCACGGTGGTGGCAGGATCCAGCCGCACGTGCTCGGCGGCCAGCGTGGCCAGTTCGACGGACGGATCGGCGGCACGCACGGTCGCCCACAACGCCTGCAGCGCCGCACCGAAGGCGGCACCCTCGGCCTGCTCAGGCACGCCGACCGGCAGTTCGAAGATGTCGGCGACCATCTGCCGCCACTGCGCGCTGTGGCTGCCGCCGCCGGTCAGGCGGATCGCATCGAAGCGCAGGCCGGCATCGACCAGCGCATCGAAACCGTACTTCAGGCTGTAGGTCGCGCCTTCCATCGCCGCGCGGTAGACGTGCGCCTCGCTCATGTTGCGCGGCTCGATGCCGGCCAGCACGCCCTTGCCCAGCGGCAGGTCCGGGGTGCGCTCGCCGTTGAGGAACGGCAGCATCAGCAGGCCGTCGGCACCGGGCGCGGTCGCGGCGATGCGCGCATCGCCATCGCGGGTGCTGAAGCCGAACATCTTCGCCACCGCCTCGGTGGCGACCGTGCAGTTCATCGTGCAGATCAGCGGCAGCCAGCCGCCGGTGGAATCGCAGAACGCCGCCCAGCGACCGGCAGCGTCCACCACCGGATGATCGGCATACGCGAACAGCGTGCCCGAGGTGCCCAGGCTCATGCTGAGTATGCCCGGCGCGACATTGCCGGTGCCGATGGCGGCCATCATGTTGTCGCCGCCGCCTGCCGAGACCTGCACACCGGCCGGCAGGCCGAGTTCGGCCGCACGCGCGGACGACAGCGGGAACAGCGCATCGGCGGCGACCAGCGGCGGCAGACAGCCGCCGAGGTCGCGTGCGTCATCGGTGGCCTGCAGCAGCGCCGGCGACCACGTGCGGGTGCGCAGGTCCAGCCAGCCCGTGCCCGAGGCGTCGCCGTGTTCCATCCACAGCTGGCCGGTCAGCCAGTAGTTGATGTAGTCGTGCGGCAGCGCGATCGTCGCCAGCTTCGCGTAGACCTCGGGCCGGTGCTCGCGGGTCCACGGCAGCTTGGAGGCGGTGTAGCCGGCCAGGATCGGATTGCCGGCCGCGGCGATCGTCGCCTCCGCGCCGCCGAGCGCCTGCATGATCTGCCCGCACTGCGCGCTGGAGCTGGTGTCGCACCACAGCTTGGCCGGCGCCAGCACGTTGCCGTCGGCATCCAGCGGCACGAAACCGTGCTGCTGCCCGGACACGCCGATCGCGCCCACCCGCGCCTTCAGCGTCGGCTCCAGCCGCGCGAAGCAGCTGGCGATCGCGTCGGTCCACCAGGATGCGTGTTGTTCGCGGCTGCCGTCGTCGCCGCTGATCAGTTCCAGCGGCTGGCCGATGGTGGCCAGCACCTGGCGCGCCTGCGGGTCGTAGGCGACCAGCTTGACGCTCTGCGTGCCGACGTCGAGTCCGATCACCAGGCTCATGCGCGCACCAGCCTGCCGCCGCGCCATGCCAGTGCCGCCATCTGCCCTGCTTCCAGTTCCAGCTCCACCTGTTGCTCCCGATAGTCGATCCGATAGTGTCCGCCGCGCACGCTGCGCAGCGTGGCCCGCACCAGCAGGCCGTCCTTCCAGTGCATGTCCTCCAGCGTGGCCGCGCCGCGCACGCGCAGGCCGGCCACCCGGCCCTGCGGCCAGGCCGCCGGCAGGGCCGGCAGCAGGAAGATCGTGCCGCCCCAGCTCTGCAGCAGCATCTCGGTGATGCCGGCGGTGCCGCCGAAATTGCCATCGATCTGGAACGGCGGATGCGCGTCGAACAGGTTGGGATAGCTGCGCGACGGGCTCAGCAGCTTCTCCAGCACGCTGTACGCCCGCGCCGGGGCGCGCATCCGCGCCCACAGGTTCAGCCGCCAGCCGATGCCCCAGCCGGTGGCCTCGTCGCCGCGGATCTCCAGCGAGCGTCGTGCGGCGGCGGCCAGCCCGGGCGTATCGCGTACGTTGATCTGGCTGGACGGGTGCAGCGCATACAGGTGCGACACGTGCCGGTGGTGGATCTCCGGTGCCTGCATGTCCCAGTCCTGCTGCCATTCCTGCAGTTGCCCGGCCGCGCCGATGCGATGCGGCGGCAGGCGGTCGCGCAGGCCACGCAGGCGTGCCGCAAATTCAGCATCGACATCCAGCAGCGCGGCGGCCTCGATGCACTGGCCGAACAGGTCGCGCAGCAGCTGCGCATCCATCGACGGCCCGGCACAGACGGCGGCACCGTGCGGATGTTCGTTCTCCGGCGAGATCGACGGCACGGTGACCAGCGCGCCAGTGCCCGGATCCTCGACCAGGGTCGCGACGAAGAACTCGGCCGCGCCCTTGAACAGCGGATACACGCGGCGCAGGTCGGCCAGGTCGCGGCCGTAGTCCCAGCGGTCCCAGAGCTGCTGCAGCAGCCAGACGCCGCCGAGCGGCCACAGCGCCCACTTCGCGCCATCCGGCGGCGAACTCTGCCGCCACAGGTCGGTGTTGTTGTGGGTGACCCAGCCCGGCGCGCCGTACATGGTCTTCGCCGTGTGCGCGCCGGTCTCGGCCAGTTCGAACAGCATCCGCTCCAGCGGCTCGACGCACTCCGGCAGCGCGTTGGCCTCGCTGGGCCAGTAGTTCATCTCGGTGTTGATGTTGATCGTGTACTTGCTCTCCCACGGGGGATCCATCAGATCGTTCCAGATCCCCTGCAGGTTGGCCGGCTGGGTGCCGGGACGGGAGCTGGCGATCAGCAGATAGCGTCCGTACTGGTGGTAGAGCGCGGCCAGCGCCGGATCCCGGCCCTCGCCGAAGCGGGCCACGCGTTCGTCGGTCGGGCGCGCGGCGGCCGGGGTGCTGCCCAGGTCGAGCGTCACCCGGCGATGCAGCGAACGGTGTTCGGCCTGGTGCGCGTCCAGCAGCGCCTGCCAGGCCTTGCCGGCCGCGGCATCGAGCTGGCGCCGGGTGATCGCCTCCGGATCGCCGGAGACGTCGTCGTGGCGGATGAAGCTGGTCGCCGCGACCAGCAGCAGCACGACCTCGTCGGCACCATCCACATCGATGCGGTCGCCCGACAGCGAAACCCGGCCGCCGACGGGCAGCACCCGCAGGCGCGCGGCGAAGCGCAGCGCGCCGTCGGTGCCATGGCGGGCGGCGTTGCGCCCGCGCAGCAGCAGTTCGGCGCCCTGCCCGGTCATGCGGGCGTCGACCTCGACGCGCTGTTCGCTGTCCAGCCCGACGCGCAGGCCGAGGAAGCCGGCCTGCCCGGTGCGCAGGCGCACGGCCAGGCACTGGTCGACCGCCGAAACGAAGGCGTCACGTTCGTGCGGCACGCCGCGGCTGCGGAAGCGGCTGGTGGCCAGCGCGCCGTCCAGGTCGAGTTCGCGCCGGTAGTCGTCCAGCTCGGCCACGTTGCGCACGTCCAGCACCAGATCGGCCAGCGGCTGGTAGGGCATCTGCTTGATCGGCCGCGCCATCATCCTGCGGTCGGCCAGCGCCTCGGCCTCGGCGTAACGCCCGGCGAAGATCAGCCGGCGGACCTCGGGCAGCGCGGCCAGCGCGTCTGGCGAGTCGGCCCGGTAGGGGCCGCCCGCATACAGGGTGTCCTCGTTGAGCTGCAGGCGCTCGTGCTTGCCGCCGCCCCAGACCATCGCGCCAAGCCGGCCATTGCCCAGCGGCAGCGCCTCGACCCAGTGCGTGGCCGGGCGCGGATACCACAGCCGCGACGCCATCTCCGGCGCGGACGGCGCCGGACCGGCAGGGGGCGCGGTACCGGCGGGGTCCGTACGGCCCGCCGCCGGCTGCACCGGTACGGCCGCCATCCCGAGCCCGGCGGCACCGGCGCCGCCAGCCACCGCCAGGCTGGCGGCGGCCTTGAGCGCATCGCGGCGGCGTGGATCGAAACCGGCGCTCACCGCCGTCCCGGCCCGGCCCAGCGACCGCTGTGCGCCATCCTCGCCATCCCGCCTGCAACCCCACGACTGTCTACCGATAGACAGTCATGGTGCAGGCCGAAGTCCGGCGCTGTCATTGTGCACTGCGGGATCGGCGCACGGTCAGCGCGCGGCCGCTGTACTGGACGGTCTGGTCGAAGGCGGGTTCCAGCGCACCGGCGTCGTCGCGCGGGCCGTCGACCCAGCGCACGCGGAAGCTGCGGGTGGACTGCATGCCCGGCCAGCTGCCCTCGCGGGCGCCGATGGTCAGCTCGCCCTTCGCCTCGTTCCACTGCAGCGGAATCCGGCTGGACTGGCCACGCTCGTAGCCGTAGCTGCGGCCGTCGTCCTCGTACAGGGCGAAGCTGCCGTCGGCGCCGGTGTAGACCTCGAGGGTGACCGGCGCATCGCGCTGCTCGTCCACGTACTGCTGGACCACGGTACGCGGCACGATCGCGCCGGCGCGGACGAACACGGGCGTGCGCGACAACGGCGCCTGGGCGGTGATGGTCTGCCCGCCCTCGAAGCGGCGGCCGCTGTCGAAGTCGATCCACGAGGTGCCGGCCGGCAGGTAGACCTGGCGGCTGGTGGCCTTGAACTCGGTGATCGGGTTGACCAGGAAGGCCGGGCCGAACAGGTACTGGTCGGCGATGTCGCGCACCTTCTCGTCGGCCGGGAAGTCCATCGCCAGCGCGCGCAGGATGGTGCCGTCGCGGTGCCAGGTGTCGCCGGCCAGCGTGTAGATGTAGGGCAGCAGCGCGTAGCGCAGCTTCAGGTAGTGGACGAAGCTGTCGTAGTGCGGCGTGCCTTCCGGCGCGATTTCCCAGATCTCGCGGTACGGAAACTGGCCGTGCAGGCGGAACACCGGCACGAACGCACCGTACTGGAACCAGCGCAGGCTCAGCTCGCGCCATTCGGCCAGGTGCGCCGGATCCTTCTCCTCGTAGCGCCGCTCCGGCGAGAAGCCGCCGATGTCGAAGCTGACGTTCGGCGCGCCGGCCATCGAGGCGTTGACCAAGCCGGAGATCTGCTCGCGCAGGTCGTCCCAGCGCGGCACGATGTCGCCGCTCCAGAACGCGGCGCCGGCCCGCTGCTGGCCCGCGAAGTAGGCGCGCGACAGGATGAACACGCGCTTGTCCGGATCGACCTCGCGCGAGCCGCGGTAGACGCCTTCCGAATGCACCAGAGGATAGGAGTTGAAGAACTCCACCGACGGGCCCAGCGCGGTCGGCGTGGTCCGCGCCTTGCGCTCACCGATGTCGATGTTGCTGTGCAGGTCCGGCTCGGACGCGTCCAGCCACCAGGCGTCGAAGCCCTTGCTGTTGAGCTTCTCGTTGACCTGGCGCCAGAAGATGTCCTGGGCCTGCTTCGCGTACGGGTCGTAGAAGGAGTTCAGGTAGCCCTTGCCGATCCAGTCCAGCTCGCCGACCTCGACGTTGCGGCGGTACATGTAGCCGGCCGCGTCCAGCTCCTTGTAGTTGGCGGTGGTCGGATAGAACTTCGGCCAGACCGAAATCATGATCTGCGCGTGCTGGTCGTGGACGTGCTTCACCATGCCGTCCGGATCGGGGAAGTTGACCGGGTCGAAGTCGTGCGAGCCCCAGGCGTCCTCGGGCCAGTACGACCAGTCGAGCACGATCGCATCGATCGGCAGCTTGCGGCGACGGTACTCGTCCAGCGCGCCGGTCAGCTCGGCCTGGGTCTTGTAGCGCTCGCGGCTCTGCCAGAAGCCGTACGACCACTTCGGCAGCAGCACCGCCTTGCCGGTGAGCGTGCGGTAGCCGGCCAGCACCGCGTCGGCATCGTCGCCGGCGACCACGTAGTAGTCGATGGTCTGCGCGGCCTCGGACCAGATCGACAGGTCGCGGGCCTCGTCGGCGGGCAGCGGATCGCGGTGCAGCAGGGCGATGTAGGCCGGCTCGATCCGGTCCCACTCCAGCTTCACCGTGTGCCGCTGGCCGGCCTTCATCTCCAGCGCGAACTCGTGGTGCCACGGGTTCCAGTTCTGGCGCCAGCGGTCCAGCACCAGCTTGCCGTCGATGTAGAGCCTGGCGTACTCGCTGTTGTACAGCGAGAAGGTATGGCGGCCATCGCTGCGCGCGGCGATCTGACCTTCCCACACCACCTCGCTGCGGCCGCGCTCGGCCAGGTTCTTGCCGGCCTCGGGAAACTTCTTCAGGCCGCTGATGAACTGGTAGTCGACCTGGCTCTCGCGGCGCTCGACCGTCTGCCTGCCGTTCACCGTGTAGCGCGCGGTCAGCGCGCCGGGGCGGCCGTCGGCGTCGTACAGGTCCAGCGAGGCATCGAGCTGCTGCAGGCCGCGCGGATCGCCGTAGCGGGTGATCGCGTTGTTGTCCCAGAGGATGCCGTAGTTGCGGCTGGACAGCAGGAACGGAATCGCATTGTCGATGTTGTGCTGGAGCAGTTCGACATCGCGGCCCTTCAGGTTCATCCAGCCCTGCTGGTGCAGGCCGGTGCCGTAGAAGGCCTCATCGTCGGGCGAGGCGAAGCGCTGGCGGATGCCGTAGTAGTCCTTCCCCTCGAAGGTCACCGGCGCAAAGCTGCGCGCGTGCTCCTCGAGCAGCGGCTTGCCGGCGGCATCGAAGAAGCTGACCCGGCCACTGCGTGCATCGACGGTCGCCGAGATGCCCTGGGTGGAGACCGTGACCTGGCCGCTGCCCTGTTCGACCTTCACCGCCGGCGGCGTGCCGGCCGCGGCACGCATCAGGCTGGGCGTGCGTGCGAAATCGCCGTCCGGATCGGCGCTGACGCGCAGGATGCCCGGTGCGACCGCCTCGACGCGGACGTCGGCGGCCTGCGCGTCGGACGGACGCACGACCACGCCGTGCGCGGTCTTCTCCACTGCCGGCGCTGCCGCCTGCGCACCGGCCGCGGCCAGTACCAGCAGCGGCACCGTCACTCTCTTCAGATACCCCATTGCCCTCTCCCTTCTTGCGGACACCGATGGCGGCGCCCCGGTCTGTGGGGCCGGCAGCGCCGGCCCGTGGATCGTTCGTCAGTACGTGGCCAGCGTCACCCGCAGCAGCTGGATGGCGTCGGAGAAATTGAGTCCGTAGTCGGTCTGGTCGCCGTTCCAGTTGCGCTGGAACTCCCACTGCCCATCGACGTAACGGCCTTCCTCGACCCGGTCGTAGATCATCCGGCCGACACCCTCATGAGCCGGGTGCAGGGTCACCCGCGCGTGGTGCGCGGTGACCAGGAACTCATCGGGGCCCAGCTCGGCGATCAGCGCGCCGCCGATCGGCTCGGCATTGCCCGGCGGTTGGCCCTGGAACCAGAACTGCGGCACGCCATAGGTGATGGTGGCGTTCCAGCGGTCGTTGATCTTCAACAGCTGGGTGCCCTGCCCGGGCTGTTCGGCGGTGCCGTGCAGTTTCCCCTCGGAGGCCGCCTTCGCGAACTCGCGCATGCCCTGGTTGACCAGCGCGAAACCCAGCGCGAACGGCGCGATGGTCTCCGCCGTGGTCCGCTTCACCCCCAGCGGATAGTTGCCGTAGGGCGTGTAGTCCATGCCGAACGGCACCCAGCCGATGCCGTCGTGGCCGAGCGCCGCGAACAGGTAGCGCGCGTACTCGGGCGCGTTGCCGGTCTCGGCCACGAACAGCGCGTTGTCCGGCCGCGCGTAGCGCTCCAGCACCGTGGTGTAGGTGCGGTACTCGGGCATGTAGATGTCCGGCGCGAGGAGGTCGATGTGCGGCGCGGCGGCCTTGTACACATCGAGCATGTTGTCGGTCGGCCCGCCGCTGGCGTACTGGCCCGGCTGGCCCGGATTGAACGGCCCGCGCAGCGCGGCGTTGACGTACATCGGCAGCGGATACTCGGCCTTGCCGGCCGCCGCGACCTGGTCGATGTAGTGCGCGATGTGCCAGGCGTGGAAGGTCTCGTCGGCGTCGGCGCCGAACACCTGCGCCCAGCTGCCGGGCTGTCGGCCCAGATGCTTCAGCAGGGCCTCGGGCACCTGCCCGTCGAACACCTGCTGGGCGAGCGGCGAGAAATCGCGCACGCTGCCATAGGTGCCCGGCTCGTTCTGCGGCTGCACCAGGATCACCGTGCGCTGCGGATCGGCCTGCTTCAGGTGACGCATCAGCGCGGCGAAGGCGGTGCGGTCGGCGTCCAGGGTGGCCGGCGCATGCGGCGACAGCGAGTTCAGCAGCTGCCCGTCGCGGGTGACCACGCGTGGGAAGCGTGTGTTGTCCAGCTTGACCCAGCGCGGCGCGTAGTTCGGCCCGTTGTTCTTCCAGGTCGCGAACCACAGCAGCACGATGCGCTTGTCGTGGTCGCGCGCCTGCTGCAGCAGGGTGTCGACGAAGGAGAAGTCGAACCTGCCCTCCTCCGGCTCCACCTGCTCCCAGGCCACCGACACCGACACGGTATTGGCGCCCAGCGCCTCGATCGCCGGCCAGACCTGCTTCAGCGGCTCCGGGTAATTGCTGGAGTTGTGGACCTGGCCGCCGAGGATCAGGAACGGGGCCCCATCGACCAGCAGCGCATGCCGACCGTCGCGGCTGACGAACTGCGGGATCGGGCGCTCTTCACCGGGTTGGCTGTCCAGCGTCGAGGCCGGCTTTGGCGCCGAGGCTGTCGGGTCCGCCCCGTTCGCGGCGGGCGTCGATGCAGGCTCCGTGGCAGGCCCGCATGCGGCCAGCGCCATCAATCCCGCCAGCACCGCCAGCCGTGCGATTCGCGTCACGTCCATTCCCTCATGCCCTCCCTCGTCCGGCAGTCACATCCCGCCTGCCGTTGCCGTTGCCGTTGCCGTTGCCGTTGCTGTTGCTGTTGCTGTTGCTGTTGCTGTTGCTGTCGATGCTCCGCTGTTGACCTGCCCGGCCGTAAAGCGAGCCGAGCATCGCAGTCTGATGCGGCCGGAGAGGCGCCCTTGTCTGAGTGAAGCGAGTTTGGGCGCCGTGCCGCAGCAGGCGAGAAGCGCAGGGAACCGGTCGGCGCAGCCGGCCGGCTCGCGTCCGGCTGTGCTTTCTTTTGGTTACTTTTCTTTGCACAAGCAAAGAAAAGTGACTCGCTCCCCCCCGCGCAGCGGGAGAGCGAAAGCTCGTGCAGTTGCTTTTGCTTAGCTGCTTCAGCAACAGCAGAAGCCAAAATCAAATTCCAGTGCAACGGCTTCCGCGCTGCTGCGCGGCTTACTTTTGTCTGGTCAAAGGTAAGCAAAACCGCCGTCGCCTGCCCCGAAAAAGGGGTCGTAGAACGCAGGCCGCCGCTGCGCGCCGGTTCCCTGCGCTTCTCGGATGACAGGGGACGCCGCCCAAACTCGCTGCGCTCAGACAAGGGCGGCTCTGCGCCCCTGCCATCCTGCGATGCTCGGCCCGCTTTAAGGCTCGGGTGGGTCAAATGCGTAGGAGCAACAGCAACAGCCGGAGCCGGAGCCGGAGCCGGAGCCGGAGCCGGAGCCGGAGCCGGAGCCGGAGCAACAGCGTTGCACTGCACGTCGTGCGGATGCGCGACGATCACCACGTATCGCTCCGGAACGGCCCGGCCGGCAGGCCGGCCTCGTCGACCAGGTCGGCGGCACCTGCCTCGTCGCGCCACGCATAACGCACCGCAACAGGCGCAGGCACCGCCGTGCTGCGGGCCACGACGGTGTCGCCGACCAGGGTCGCCTGCGCCGGATGGAACACCCGGTCGGCACCGGCGACAGCGAAACCGTGCACCTCGCGGCCGCCACCGCGCACCGCCAGCCCATCATCACTGTCGAATCTGACCTGCGCGGCATGATCGGCGAAGGAAACCTCCTGGACGACCGGCCCGCGCCAGTCCACCGGGTCGCCGTAGGCGACCGCGCGCGCACCCAGCGCCAGCCGGCGTCCCACCTCGCGCTTGTTGCGCGGATGGATGTCGTGCGCCTCGCCGATGTCGAGGGTGACCGCCTGCGCCGTCGCCGGCAGCGCCAGGGTCGCGGTCTGCGCCTCCCGCAGCAGCGACCACGGGCTGGTGTCGCCGGCATCGCTGCCCGAGGAGAAACTGGCCAGCTGCACCCACAGGAACGGCAGCGCCGGTGCGTGCCACTGCGCACGCCACTGCCGGATCAACGCAGGGAACTGACTGCGATACGCGGTGGCCTGCGCCACCGTGCCGGCGTTCGCCTCGCCCTGGTACCAGATCACGCCGCGGATCCCGTAGGCCTGCAGCGGGTGGATCATCGCGTTGTACAGCAACGCCGGATGCTGGTTCTTGTCGTCCACCAGCGCCACCGTCGCCGCCTGCGCCACCCGGAACCTCCACGTACCGTCCAGTGGCCGCGGCGCCGCACCGAGTGGCTGCACGAACAGTTCGCCAGCCTTGCCATCGATGCCACCGCCGCCACCGGTGTCGGTCACCCGCACCGCGACATGGTTCAGGCCGGCGCGCAGCGCTGTGGCCGGCACCGGGTAGCGGCGCGGCGTGTCGTAGGCCATCCGGGTCTGCCCGACCTCGACGCCGTTGACCCAGGTGACATCGGAATCGTCGATCCGGCCGACGCCGAGCAGCACGCCGGCCTTGGCCTCGGCGGCGCTCAGGGTGAACGTGGTGCGATACCAGGCCACGCCGTCCATGCCGTTCCAGCCGACCGTCTCCCACAGCGCCGGTACCTGGATCGGTACCCAGTCGCTTTCATCGAGCGTCGCCGCCTGCCAGCCGCTGTCGTCGGCCGGCAGCTCCGGCCAGCGCGCCAGGTTGCCCCGGGTCTGCGCCAGCGCCTGCGCGTCGCTGCGCTGCAGGGCTTCGGCGCGTGCGGCCTGCGCGGCCGGGTCCAGCCCCTGGGTGGCGGCGTCGGTCCAGGCTTCGATGCTGCTGCCGCCCCAGGTGCTGTCGACGATGCCGATCGGCACGCCGGTGCTGCGCCGCAGCTCGCGCGCGAACTGGTGCGCGACCGCCGAGAAGTGCCCGGCCACCTGCGGCGAGGCCTTCTCCCACACGCCACCCGCCAGCTGCCACTGCGGCGCGCCGGACCAGGATTTGGGAATCTTGAAATGACGGATCCGCGGGTCCGTGGCGCTGGCGATCTGCGCATCCGCATCGGCGGACTGCCCGATCGGCCATTCCATGTTCGACTGGCCCGACGCCAGCCAGACATCGCCGACCAGTACGTCGCCGAGCGCCACCGGCGCGCGTCCGTCATCCACCCGCAGCACATGCGGACCGCCCGCGGGCAGCGGTGCCAGCACGACCCGCCAGGCCCCCTCCGCGTCCGCACGCGCCGTCGCCGCCTGCCCTGCGATCTCGACCCGCACCTGTACGCCCGCGTCGGCGCGGCCCCAGACCGGCAGCGGCTGGTCGCGCTGAAGGACCATGCCCTCGCCGAACACGCGCGGCAGTTCGACCGCCTCGGCACCGGCGGCGCAGGCCAGCAGCAGCGGGAGCAGCAGTGCTCTCATTCCGATTCTCCGTACCAGATGCCGCGGCCTTCGGTGCCGACGTAGACCCGGCCGACGATGCGTGGATCGCCGGTGACATGGCGGATCACGCCACCGAAGCGCTGCGCGTCGTTGTCGATCCTGCGCCAGTGGCCGCCGTTGTCGTCCGAACGATACAGTCCGCGGGTGCCGGCGACCTCGCCGAACACGAACAGCACCGGCGGGCCGCCGTCGCGGGCCGGGCGGCCCAGGCCGACCGAATACACGTTGTCGACGCCGGGCACGCGCTGCAGGCGGCCGGGCGACCAGTGCAGCAGGCCACGCCACGATGCGGCCACCCAGGCCTCGCCCGCCCGCGCCGGGTGCGGCCGGATCTCGGCCCGGTACCAGTCGCCGACGCCGGCATCGGCGGCGCCGTCGACGGCCTTGAACGCGACCCCGCCATCGCCGCTGACGTAGAGCTTTCCACCGACCGGATCGAACCCGTAGTACACCGCCGCCTCGACCCGGTCGGCCTCGACCACGGCGCTGGCCGGCAGTCCGCGCACCTGCTGCCAGCGCCCGCCGAAATCGGCGGTGAGCCAGTGGCCGCCGTTCTTCGTGCGCCAGATCACGCGCCTGCCATCGGCGGCGATGGTGATGTGGCCGGCGCCCTCGCCGTCCGGCGGCTCGCTGGCGAATGCGGTCCAGCTGCGGCCGCCGTCGGCCGACTGCGCGGCGCGCATCGCCCCGTCGGGCCGGCGATGGAAATGCGCGGTGCGCACCATGATCTGCGGCGCCTGCCCGGCGAAGGCCAGGCTTTCGGTGTTGGAGAAGCGCGGGCCGGAGAAGCGCTGCTGCGGGATGTCGAGATCGTCATGGACGAAGCCGTCGATGTCGCCCAGGCCGCTGACCAGGTGCGCGCCCTGCGGCGGGCTGACCAGCGCCAACGGCACGGTCTCCTCGAAGCCGCGCATCGGAAACTCCCACTCCAGCGTCGCGCCGCCGTCGAAACCGCGCAGGTTGCGCGAGGCCCAGATCCCGTAGCCGGTGACGAACAGCACACGGTCCGGATCGTGCGGGTCGATCTCGACCACGCCCATCCAGTGCGGCTTCGCATCCTCTGTCCACGGCGCATTGCCGTGGTCGAAGCGCGAGCGCGGGAAGGTCGCGGTCCAGCTGCGGCCGCCGTCGGTGCTGCGGAACAGCTCGTCGTGCGGGGCAAAGCGGTTGAACGTGGTCGCCACGATCCGGTCCGGATCCTGCGCGTCCACCGCCACCGCGCCCCAGCCGAAGCCATCGCCCTGCAGGTCGGTCGACTGCGGCGCCGGGGTGATGTCGGTCCAGCGGCCGGCCGCCGGTTCGTAGCGCCAGACCGCACCGTCGCCCATGTGGTTCGGGCCGGGCTCGTCGCCGTAGCTGATCAGGTAATGTCCGCGCGCATCGCGGACCATGTGGTTCGGTCGCAGTCCGGTCGGCTGCCCCGGCACGGCCTGCCAGGTCGCGCCGCCGTCGTCGGAGCGGTACAGGCTGGTGTCGCGGGTCGAGACGCCGGCGTAGAGCGTGCGCGAGCCGGCGCCGGCGCGGCCGCTGGCCGGGTCGAACACCACGAACACCACGCCGATCGCCTGCGCGCCGTTCCAGCCCGGCGCGGTCGCCGCGTCGCCACGCGCGGCGGCCGGGAAACCCGGCACTGCCGACCAGCGCGCGCCGGCGTCGTCGCTGCGCCACAGGCCATCGGCACGGGTGCCGAAGAACAGCACGCGGCCGTCGTTGGGATCCACCGCCAGGCGCTCGCCGTTCGCGCGGCCCAGCGCGTTGCCGCCGAGCTTGAACGGCAGCTCGCTGCGCTGGAACGTGGCCCCGCGGTCGGACGAGCGCAGGATCGAGCCTGTGCTGCCGCGTGCGTGCAGATAGGTGCCGACCGCCATGTAGAGGCGATCGGGATCGGACGGATCCAGGGCCAGGCTCTCGACGCCGAAGCGGCCACTGTCCTCATGGCCCATCCAGTCCAGCAGCGGGATCCAGCGCTGTCCGTCGGCCTGCCAGCGATAGGCGCCACCGATGTCGGTGCGTGCATACAGCAGCCCGCGTTCGCGCGGATGGAAGGCCAGGCCGGTGACGAAACCGCCGCCGCCGATGGCGACGTTGCGCCAGGTGTAGGCCTCCGCCGCGGCCGCAGGCGCGGCCTGCACGGTGGACGGCGCCAGCGCGGCGGTCGCGATCAGCAGCGATGCGGCCAGGCCACGCGCGATGGTGCGGCCCGCGACGACCGCGTCGCCGACGGACCTCCAGTACAGCTTCGACACCAGCTTCCCTCCCTTGCCGGGTGGCCCGTCCGGGGACGCGCGGTGCGTCCCGGGCGGGGTGCGTGCACGCCGTTACCGATCGAGATTGGCGCGGATGGACAGACCGTAGCGGCGATCGTTCATGTACCAGCCGTTGGGGCGGCTGGTGGTGCCGTAGTAGTCGAACCGGGTCTCGTCCAGCAGGTTGGTGCCGTCCAGCGAGATCGACCACACGTCGCTGAGGTTGAAGCGGATCGAGGCGTCCAGCTGGCCGGTCTCGTCGTGGTACTGCGGCACGTGGCCGGCATTCGGCGGACGGGTGGTGACCAGCCAGGTGTCGCGCCAGTTGTAGGCCGCACGGAAGGACACGCGGCCCTTTTCGTAGAACACCACGGCGTTGTAGCTGTTCTTGGACAGGCCTTCCAGCGGCAGCTGGCGGATCTCGATGCCGTCGGTGCTCATCGCATCCGGCGCCGGCGCGCTGCTGTCGACGTAGGTGTAGTTGGCCTCGAAGCCCAGGCCGTCGAACGGCGCAGGCAGGAAGCTGAAGAACTGGCGGTAGCCCACTTCCAGTCCCTTGATCTTGCCGTCGTCGCCGTTGGTACGGGTCTGCAGCTCGAACGGACGCAGGGCGCCCTGCGCGATCTGGTTGCCCTGGTCGTCGCGGACCACGTAATCGGGATCCCAGTACTGCTGGTTGGACACCGTGTCGTAGTAGTAGAACCCGTCGACCTTCTTGTAGAACGCGGTGCCGTACAGCATCGAGCCCTGGCCGAAGTACCACTCCAGCGAGGTGTCGAACTGATCCGCGTACATCGGCTCCAGTTCGGGATTGCCGCGCATCGCGTACGACTTGCCGCCGGTGTTGAAGTCGAAGAACGTGTTGTTGAGGTGGATGTACGGGTCCAGGTAGTCGAAGTCCGGACGCGACATCGCGCGCGAGGCCGCGAAGCGCCACTGCAGCTGCGGGGTCAGGAACATGCGGAAGTTCACGCTCGGCAGCACGTCGGTGTAGGCGTGCTTGACGCTGACCTCGCTCAACGACAGGCTCGGCACGTCCGCGTTCCGCTCCCAGCCGTTGACCGTGGTCTCGGTGCGCACCACGCGCACGCCGGCGTTGGCGTCCCACGGGAAGCGGCCCGCATCCGAACCGAAGCGCAGCATCGCGTACGCCGCGTAGGTGTCCTCGGTGTAGCGGCGGATGTCGCTCGAAGCGCGGTAGTCGATCGGGTCGTGGCCGAACATGCGCACGGTGTTCTCGTAGTCGGCGACCATCTCGTCGCAGGCCACGTAGCCGGTCGGCAGACCGCTCTTGCCGCGGAAGTGGTCGGAGAACGGGAACAGCCGGTAGCAGGCATCCGGGTAACCGGCGAACGGCGCGGCGGCGAAACTGCCCCAGGCGTTGTCGCTGCCGGCCGGCGCGATCTTCTGCCAGTTCCAGCCCGAGCTGCGCGTGATCGCCTCGCGGTCGGTCATGCGCACGCCCACGCGCAGGTCGCGCAGGATGTCGCTGTCGGTGAAGTCCAGGCGCAGGTCGGCACGCCAGGCGAACTGGTCGCCGTCGTTGTTGTCGCGCTTGTCCAGGTGCGAGTACCAGCCGGAATAGTTGGCGATATCGCTCATGTAGCCGGGGATGGGCTGCCCGGTACTCGGGTCGAGCACGGTCACCGACGGATAGCCTCCGCGGGTGTCCACGCGCACCGGCGGCACGCCGAACAGGCCGTTCCAGCCGCGCCAGTCGTCCGGATCCACCTGGCCGGCCAGCAGGTCGACCCAGTAGTTGACGCCTTCGGTGGTCGCGTCGATGTACTGCAGGTCGGTCGATACGTGCAGGCGCTCGTTGACCTGCCACTTCAGGCCGATGGCGTAGTCGCTGGTGACCGAGTTGCGCCAGTCCATGCGCGAGGTCGTGGTGACCAGCGCGTTGTTGAAGGTGCCGTACTGGAACTCGCCATTGGCATCGAAACCGAACGGATCGGTGAAGGCCGCATAGCCCGGGATCGACGGCGAGACGAATCCCCAGCCGTTGCCCGACCAGTTCACCAGGTCGTCGGCGTTGTTGTTGAGGTTGCCGGTGCGCACGCTGTATTCGCGGTTGCGGAACTTGTAGTCCGAACGCAGCGCGGTGGCGTAGACCTCGACGTCGTCGTTGGGCTTCCACTGCAGGGCCACGTACTGGCCGTCGCGCTCGCGGTCGCCGAAGTGGCTGTACATGCCGACCTCGCTCGGCACGACCACGTTCCGCCCCTCGTAGCCGGGCACGTCGTCGAACGCCAGGTAGGAGCCGAAGTTGATCCGGTCCTCGCGGTACTGGGTTTCCTGGTGGGCGATGTTGAACAGCAGGCCGAACTCGCCGGCGCCGGTCTGCCAGCGGTCGCTGAACAGGAACGAGGCCGAGGGCTGCTCGGAGCCGCGCAGGTCCCAGCGGTTGACGGTGAAGCTGCCGGTGATCTTCTGCCCGGCCTGGTCGAACGGCATCCGCGTGCGCAGGTTGACCAGGCCGCCCAGGCCGCCTTCGATCAGCTCGGCGTTCGGGTTCTTGTAGACGTCGACGCCGCCGAGCAGCTCGGCCGGCACGTCTTCCCAGCTCAGCGCACGGCCGGCGTTGGCGGTGAAGATGTCGCGCCCGTTGAGTTCGCTGCGGACCTGGGTCAGGCCGCGCACCATGATGTCGCTGCCTTCGCCCTTGTTGCGGGTGATCTGCACGCCGGTGATGCGCTGCAGCGCTTCGGCGACGTTGTTGTCCGGCAGCTTGCCGATGTCCTCGGCCACGATCGAATCGACGATCTGGTCGCTGGTTTCCTTGATGATCTGCGCCTTGGTCAGGCTGCCGCGGGTGCCGGTGACCTGGACGCGGTCCAGGTCGACCGCGCTGGCCGCGCTGCCGGACGCGGTGTCCTGGGCGAAGGCCGGCGCGCTGAGCAGGGCGGCGATGCTGACGGCGATGGCGGAGCGGCGGAAGCGCTGGCGATCGGCCGCGCTCACGCCCCGGCCTGCCGGGGCCTGGCGATGCTGCTTGGACATGACTGTTCCCTCCCAGGACAGATGTACGTGCGTTCGAGTTGTCGTGCGGGCGGGCCCGCGGTCAGGCACTTGTCCGGCGGGTCTTCGTGTGGCCCCGTCTCGGACATCGACCGGACACGAGACGCTCCGGTGGATGTGCCGGAGCATAGGAGCCCGACCCATTCCCTACCAATAATATTTTCGTCTTCGTCTATTCCCTGGCGAAATAGACCATGCGAATCAGTCGTATCCGTCCACGATCCCCGCCGCGGACGCCCCGTACAGCCGTCGCGCAGTGCTGCGCAGCGCCGCCAGCACCCGCTCGGCGCCCGGCGACAGCCGCTGGTGCCGGCGCACGATGATGCCGAACGACGACATGCGCACTCCCAGGTCGATCGGCAGCACGGTCAGCAGCCGGGCCTGGATGTAGGGCGAGACCGCATCCTCCGGCAGCGCGGTCAGCAGGTCGCTGTTGCGCAGCAGGTTGGTGACCACCGGCAGCGCGGCGGTCTCGATCACGTTCAATGGCCGGGCCATGCCGCGCTCGAGGAACATCGCCTCCAGCCGCGAGCGCAGCACGCTCTCGCCCGGCGGCAGGACCCAGCCGTAGTGGGCCAGATCCTCGTGCGAGACGCGGCCGCGCCGGCTCAGCGGATGGCCTTCGCGCACGATCACCGCATGCGGCTCGTCGGCGAGCGGTTCGAACGAGAGGTCGTCGCCGCCCTCCGGCCCCATGATCCGCCCGACCACCAGGTCGAGCTGGCCGTCCAGCAGCTTGGCCACCAGCGGGCGGCTGTAGTCCATCTCGATCCGGACCAGGATGTCGGGGAACTCGCGCTTGACCGCGGCCACCGCCTGCGGGACCAGGTTGGTGCCCGGATTGACCACGGTGCCGATCGAGGCCTGGCCCATGCGCCCGTCGCGCATCGCCGCGATCTCCTCCTGCGCACGCCCGATCTCCAGCAGGGCCGAGCGCGCGCGCCGGATCAGCGCCTGCCCGTACCAGGTCGGCTGCACGCCGCGGGCGTGACGCTCGAACAGGCTCACGCCCAGCACCGCTTCCATCTCGGCCAGCAGCTTGGACGCCGCCGGCTGGGTCATGCGCGCGGCTTCGGCGGCGCGCAGCACCGAGCCCTGTTCGTCGAGATGCATCAGCAACAACAGATGCCGCGTTTTCAGACGCGACGGATTCATCCAGTGCGTACTGCCGATCGGCTTGCTCATGGGCCCTCCACCCATTCACTGCCGGAATAGATTATGGCGAAAATTTCATTTGTCCAACATATCTCCAGCGGCCACGCTTGGCCCTGTCGCACGGCACCGGTTCCGACGGGGACGGACCACGACAACGCCATCGCAGCGCCGCCGGAAGGGGCGCTGCGGATGGTTTCGCGTTCCGGGAGGAGTTCATGACAGCAACCGGCAGGCAGGCGCGCCCATGAGCGGGCGGCTGGCAGGCAAGACCGCCGTCGTCACCGGCGCCGCATCCGGCATCGGCGCGGCGACCGCGCGGCTGTTCGCCACCCACGGTGCGCAGGTCGTGGGTCTGGATCGCGCCGCAGCCACGGATGCCGACGGGGTCGCCCATCGCCAGGTCGACATCACCGACGCCGATGCCGTGGCCGATGCGATCGCCGCGGTGCTGGACCGCCACGGCCGCATCGACGTGCTGGTCAACAACGCCGGTGCCGATGTGTTCTCCGACCCGCTGCAGCTGTCGGACGCCGACTGGGAGCGCTGCCTGTCGCTGAACCTCAAGGGCGCGTGGCACCTGATCCGCGCGGTGCTGCCGTCGATGCTGGAACGCCAGGCCGGGTCGATCGTCAACATCGCGTCGGTGCACGGGCATCGCATCATCCGCGACAGCTTTCCTTACCCGGTCGCCAAGCACGCGCTGATCGGCATGACCCGCTCGCTGGGCATCCAGTACGCGGCGCAGGGCATCCGGGTGAACTCGATTTCGCCGGGGCTGATCATGGTGCCGCGGATCCAGGCCTGGTTCGATGCCACGCCCGACCCGGCCGCCACCCGCCGCACGCAGGAGCAGCTGCTGCCCTGCCGCCGCCTCGGCGAGCCCGACGAGGTCGCCCACACCGCGCTGTTCCTCGCCAGCGACGAAGCGCGCTTCATCAACGCGACCGACATCCTGATCGATGGCGGCCGCTCGCAGGTCTACCATGACTGACGCCCCGCACCCTCCCTTCCGCCTGCCCCTGATCGCGATCCTGCGCGGCATCGGTCCGGCGGATGCCGACGCCCACGTGCGTGCGCTGCTGGAGACCGGTTACGACGCGGTCGAGGTGCCGCTGAACTCGCCCGACTGGCAGGCCAGCATCGGCGCGCTCACCCGCGACCACGGCGCCAGCGCCTGGATCGGCGGCGGCACCGTGCTGCGCGAACAGGACGTCGATGCACTGCACGGCCTGGGCGCGCGCTTCATCGTCACCCCGAACACACGCCCGGCGCTGATCCGGCATGCGGTCGCGGCCGGCCTGCAGGTGGTGGCCGGCTTCGCCACCGCCAGCGAGGCCTTCGACGCGCTCGATGCCGGTGCGCAGATGCTCAAGCTCTTCCCCGCCTCCAGCTACGGCCCGGGACACCTGCGCGCGCTGCGCGCGGTCCTGCCGGCGGAGGTGCCCGTGTTCGTCGTCGGTGGCATCACTCCGGTCACGCTCGCCGACTACCTCTCCAGCGGCGCCGCAGGCGCCGGCATCGGCGGCGAACTCTACAGACCCGGCCAGCCGGTCGAACGCACGCGCGAAGCCGCGCTGGCGTTCCGGCAGGCCCTCATGGACCACGCCGCATGAAGATCACCCGCCTGACCACCTTCCACGCCGCGCCGCGCTGGCTCTTCCTCAAGGTCGAGACCGACGCCGGCATCGCCGGCTGGGGCGAGCCGGTGATCGAAGGCCGCGCGCGTTCGGTCGAAGCGGCCGTGCACGAACTGGCCGACTACCTGGTCGGCCGCGATCCGCGCCGGATCAACGACCTGTGGCAGACCCTGTACCGCGCCGGTTTCTACCGCGGCGGCGCGATCCTGATGAGCGCCATCGCCGGCATCGACCAGGCGCTGTGGGACATCAAGGGCAAGGACCTGGGCGTGCCGGTCTACCAGCTGCTCGGCGGCCTGGTCCGCGACCGGATGAAGACCTACCGCTGGGTCGGCGGCGACCGGCCGGCCGAGATCGTCGCCCAGATCCGCGGCTACCAGGCGCTGGGCTTCGATACCTTCAAGTTCAACGGCACCGAAGAGATGCGCCTGGTCGACAGCCCGCGCGCGGTCGACGCCGCGGTGGCCAAGGTCGCCGCGATCCGCGAAGCGCTGGGCGACAGCGTGGACTTCGGCATCGACTTCCACGGCCGGGTCGGCGCGCCGATGGCGCGGGTGCTGCTGCGCGAGCTGGAGCCGTTCAAACCGCTGTTCGTCGAGGAACCGGTGCTGCCCGAACAGGCCGAGTACTACCCGCGCCTGGCCGCGGCCAGCCCGATCCCGCTGGCGGCCGGCGAACGCATGTATTCGCGCTTCGAGTTCAAGCACGTGCTGGCCGCCGGCGGCCTGTCGATGCTGCAGCCCGACCTGTCGCATGCCGGCGGCATCACCGAGTGCCTGAAGATCGCATCGATGGCCGAAGCCTACGACGTGGCGCTGGCGCCGCACTGCCCGCTGGGCCCGGTGGCGCTGGCCGCCTGCCTGCAGGTGGACTTCGTGTCGCACAACGCGGTGTTGCAGGAGCAGAGCATCGGCATCCACTACAACCAGGGCGCCGACCTGCTCGACTACGTGCTCAACAAGGACGATTTCACCTGCGTCGATGGCGACATCGCGGCCCTGCCCGGCCCCGGCCTGGGCGTGGAGATCGACGAGGAACGCCTGCGCGCGGCCAACGAGAATCCGCCGGACTGGCGCAACCCGGTCTGGCGGCATGCGGACGGCAGCGTCGCCGAATGGTAGAAACGCAGGCGATGCCCGTGCTGCTGCCCACCGCCGCCCTCTCCGTTCCCTCGCGCTGCGCGCATGGCGAGGGCGTGCTCTGGTGCGACCGCCGCGCCGCCCTGCTGTGGATCGACATCGCCGGCCTGCGCCTGTGGATGCATGTCCCGGCCAACGGCACCACCCGCAACTGGGCGCTGCCGGACCGCCCCGGCTGCATCGGCCTGACCGACACCGGCGCGCTGCTGGTGGTACTGGCCAAGGACATCCACCTGGCCGACCTGGACGCGGCGCTGGCCGACCCGCTGGTCCCGCTGCCCTTGCGCCACCTGGCCCGGATCGAACCGGAAAACCCGCATACGCGCAGCAACGACGGCCGCGCCGACCGCGGCGGCAACTTCGTGTTCGGGACCATGAACGAGCATCCGTCGCGGGCGCCGGATGGCCGCTTCTACCAGTACTCGGCCCGGCATGGACTGCGCGCGCTGGCGCTGCCGGGCGCGACCATCCCCAACTCGATCTGCTTCTCGCCCGATGGAGGTACGCTGTACTTCTGCGATTCGCTGCAGGCGACGATCCAGTGCTGCGACTACGACGCCGGCAGCGCGGCCGTGTCCGCACCGCGGCCGTTCGCCGAGGTTGCAGGCGCCGAACCGGACGGCTCGATCATCGATGCGCACGGCAACCTGTGGAACGCGCAATGGGGCGCGGCGCGCGTGGTCCGCTACACGCCCCAGGGCCAGGTGGACCGGATCGTGCCGGTGCCGGTGCCGCAGCCGTCGTGCTGCGCGATCGGCGGAGCGGCGCTGGACACGCTGTACGTGATCAGCTCGCGTCTGGGCCTGGACCAGGACGCGCTGGAACGTGCGCCGGAGTCCGGCAGCCTGTTCGCCGCGCCGCTGGACGGGCCGGCCGGGCTGCCGGAAAGCCGGGTCCAGCTCACGTGATCGCGGTCGACTGGGGCGGCAGCAGCCTGCGCCTGTACCGGCTCGACGCCGCCGGCACCATCGTCGACCAGCGCCGCAGTGCAGAGGGCGCACTGGCCTGCGCCGGCCGCTTCGGCGCGGTGCTGGCCGCGCACCTGCACGACTGGGACGACCCGCTGGTGCTGATGTGCGGCATGGTCGGCGCCCGCGGTGGCTGGCAGGAAGTTCCCTACGCGGACTGCCCGGCCGGCCTGGACGCACTGGCCGCCGCGCTGGTGCCGCTGGACGTGGACACCGCCGATGCCGCGCTCGGCGGACGCCGTCTGTGGTGCGCACCGGGCGTGGCCGACCATGGCCGCGCCGCCAGCGACGTCATGCGCGGCGAGGAAACCCAGATCGCCGGCCTGCTCGCCCACCTGGACGGTGGCGAACACCAGGTCTGTCTGCCCGGCACGCACAGCAAATGGGTGCGGGTCCGCGATGGCCGCATCGTCGAGGTCGCCACCGCGATGACCGGCGAACTGTATGCGCTGCTGCGCGGCCACAGCATCCTGGGCCGCACGATGCCCGCGCACGACGGCCGCGTCGATGCCGGCGCGTTCGAGGCGGGGCTGGAACGCGGCCACGCGCAGGACGGGCTGGCGCATCAGCTGTTCGGGGTGCGCACCGCAGCGCTGTTCGACCGTTTCGCCGCCGACGCACTCCCGTCCTACCTGTCCGGGCTGCTGATCGGCCATGAGCTGGCGCATGCGCTGTCCGACGCGCGCGGGACGGTCCACCTGCTCGGCGGCGACGCCCTGCTCGGGCGCTACGCGCACGCGCTGGCCTGGCGCCAGGTCCAGACCCGGCGGCACCACGAGGACCTGGCCGCCCATGGCCTGCAGGCGCTCGCGCGGGCCCGCGGCCTGGGCTGAGCCCGGCGGTCCGCGGCTGGTACCCGCGCATGCCAACGATCACCGGGCGCGGGCGGCCCGCACGCGCATGGCGTCGGCGATACCGCGCGCCGCCTTGCCGCATCACCACCGGAGCCGTCCCATCGGCCGGCGTCGTCGCCCTGGGACAATCTGCGCATGCGTCGCAACAGCGACGCGCGCCGGTCGCAGGGATTAGAATACCGGCCCTGTTGTCGCGGTCCCACGGAACCATCCATGCCCTTCGTCGTCACCGAGAACTGCATCAAGTGCAAGTACACCGACTGTGTCGAGGTGTGCCCGGTCGACTGTTTCCACGAAGGGCCGAACTTCCTGGTGATCGACCCGGACGAGTGCATCGACTGCACCCTGTGCGAACCCGAGTGCCCCGCCAACGCGATCTTCCCCGAGGACGACGTGCCGGCCGGACAGGAACAGTTCGTCGCGTTGAATGCCGAGCTGTCGCGGGACTGGCCGGTGATCACCGTGCGCCAGGAGCCGCTGCCGGACGCCGCCGAGTGGGACGGCAAGCCGGACAAGCTGCCCTTCCTGCAGCGCTGACGCGGGCCCGCGTCGACCGACGAACGAAAGGCGCCGATCGGCGCCTTTTTCGTGTCCGGAAGGTCGTCCAGGCTGGCTGGAGCCGGGGCCCCAGCCGCACGGCAGCCGCCAGCCCCGCCCGTGTCGCCGCGTTGCCGGAACCGCCTGGTCCGTCGGGACGAACGAAGAAGGCGCCCCTGCGGGCGCCTTCTTCAAGCACACATGCGATGGATCGACCTCAGCGGCTGGCCAGCGCGGCCTGCAACGCGGCGATCAGCTTGACCGGTGCGGCGCCGGTGGCCGGCAGGCCGCGCGGGTCGACCGCGGCCACATAGACGCCACTCTCGACGGCGGTCACGCGGACCAGGAAGTTGCTGCCTTCGTAGGCCACGTCGTAGCTGCCCAGCAGCTGGGCGCGGCTGGCGATCTCCACGCCGTCGACCGCTTCCAGCGCCTCGCCGACCTGGGCGAACACCGCGTCGCGGGTGCCGGCCACGGTGAATCCGCTCGGCGATGCAGCCGGCGCCGCGCCGACCTGCGGCGCCTGGGCGCCGGCCTGCGGCAGCGGCATCGCGCCGGTGGTGTCGGGCAGGTTCAGATCCGGCGGCACTTCCAGCGGGCGCGCCTGCTGCTCGAGCGCGTAATCGCCCTTCGGGCCCTTGCGGAACCACGAACAGCCACCGAGCGCGGCGACCACGGTGGTGGCGAGCACGAGGGTCGCGATGGCGCGGGGTGCGCGGGAGGACAGGGACATCGGCAAATCTCCGGATTCGGTAGGTGTGTGGATCAGGCCGCGAGCCGTTCGTGGCCGCAGAGTGCTTCGAGTTCGACGGCCAGCGCGCACATGCGCACGCTCTCGCCATGATGATGGGCCGACAGCGGCAGCAGCGGCAGGCGCAGCCCCTGGCCGATGCCCTGCTGCTGCAGCAGCGCCTTGACCGGGATCGGGTTGGGCTCGACGCCGCAGAATGCATGCAACGGCGCCAGCGCGGCATCCCAGTGCGCGACCGCCTCGGCCTGTCCGCCGCGGGCCAGGTCGCAGAGGCGGCGATAGGCGGCCGGGGCGGCGTTGGCACCGACCGAGACCAGGCCGTCGGCGCCGGCCAGCATCGCCCGGGCCGCGGTCGCGTCATCGCCGCCGAGCACCGCGAAGCCTTCGCCACGCAGGGCCAGCAGCGCGGCCATCCGCTCGGGCGCGGTGCTGGCCTCCTTGATGCCGACGATCCGCGGATGCGCGGCCAGGGACGCCACGGTCGCAGGCAGCAGGTCGCAGCTGGTCCGGCCGGTCACGTTGTACAGCACGACCGGCAGCCCGCCCTGGTCGGCCACGGCCCGGTAATGGGCCAGCAGGCCGTCCTGGGTGGGACGGACATAAGGCGGGGTGACCACCAGCGCCGCATCGGCGCCGGCCTCGGCCGCCCGCCGGGTCTGGGCGATGGTGCGTGCGGTCCCGGACAGGCCGGTACCGGCCCAGACCGGGATGCGTCCGGCGACCAGATCCACCGCGGCACGCAGCAGACGCTCGTACTCGGCGTCGTCCAGCATCGCCGCCTCGCCGGTCGAGCCGGCCACCACCACGCCCTGCACGCCCGCGGCCAGCTGCCGTTCCAGCAGCTGGCGCCAGGCGCTCAGGTCGATGTCGCCGGCCTCGTCGAACGGCGTGGCGAGTGCGGTGATCAGGCCGGACGGATGCAAAGCGGATCGCTCTGGTTATGCGGTCTCCGCGGCTGGCGCGGACCGGTTTCTGGGACGCCCGATCATACTTGCGGCCCGAAAGCACGGGCAAGTATGCTGCGCGGCAGCGGTGGGCTTTGCCCGCCTGCCATTCAGTCTCTCGCAATGCCGGAAGCTCCCTTGACCGACGCCCAGTCCCGGCCTTCGCCGAACGAAAACCACCTCCTGATCAACGCCTATACGACGCATCCGGAGTCGCCGCTGCTGGCGGTGACGCGGCGCATCGCAGACAGCGGCTGCAATCTGGTCGACTCGCGGCTGGCCACGGTCGGCCGCGACGTGTCGATGACGGCGCTGGCGATGGGGTCCTGGGACGCGGTGGCCAAGCTGGAAGCGATGCTGGGCCGGCTTGAGCGCGAGGACGGCCTGAAGCTGAACTGGTACCGCACCGGCGCCAAGCAGAGCCAGTCCAACCTGCTGCCCTACATCGTCGAGGTCATCGCCGCCGACAAGCCGGGCATCCTGTTCCAGCTGGCCGACTTCTTCGACCGCCAGGGCATCACCATCGAGAACCTGCAGAGCACGCGCTACCGCGCGATGCAGACCGGTGCGGAGATGTTCTCGGCCCAGGTCACCATCGGCGTGCCGGCCAACATGCACATCGCCGCACTGCGCGACGACTTCCTCGAGTTCTGCGACCACCTGAACCTCGACGCGATCATGGATCCGATGAAGTTCTGAAGACGGAGGTACCGATGGCCATCGACATGTCCTCCGTGGACCAGATGTTCGCCGACATCCGCGACCAGACCGACTGGAACATCGACGGCCCCATGCGCTGGGGCTACTTCTTCGCCGACCCCGACCCGCACAGGCTCAAGCGCCTGGGCGACCATCTGGTGCAGGACGGCTACCGCCAGGTCGACATCTTCACCATCGAGTCCGACGGCAGCGCGGTGACCCTGGACGCCGGCGACGAGGCGATGTACTTCCTGCACGTGGAGCGGATCGAGGCCCACACCACCTGGTCGCTGGAGCTGCGCAACCGCAGCTTCGAGGCGCTGGCCAGGACCTTCGAGGTCGCCGCCTACGACGGCATGGATGTCGGCCCGGCGACCGATCCCGAGACCGACGAGACCGATGACTGAGACCGCTCCCCTGCCCGCTGCCCCGCTCGACCTGCCGCTGGCGCTGTCCGGCGGCCGGACCACCACGCTGCGCGCCCATGCCGGCCACTGGCTGGTGCTGTACTTCTACCCGAAGGATTCCACGCCCGGCTGCACCACCGAGGGCCTGGAATTCAACGCGCTGCTGCCGCAGTTCCAAGCCGCCGGCGCCGAGGTCTTCGGCGTGTCGCGCGACTCGGTGAAGTCGCACGACAACTTCTGCGCCAAGCAGGGGTTCGCGTTCGCGCTGGTCAGCGATGGCGACGAGGCCCTGTGCCGCGCCTTCGACGTGATCCGCGAGAAGAACATGTACGGGCGCACGGTGCTCGGCATCGAGCGCAGCACCTTCCTGATCGATCCTCACGGCCGCGTCGCGCAGAGCTGGCGCAAGGTGAAGGTCCCCGGCCACGCGCAGGCCGTGCTCGACGCATTGAACGCCGCCCGCACCCAGTGACGACCGCCTCCACCACGCCGACCGCCGCCCTGCCCCGCAGGCCGCGGCGGTTCGTCCGTGCGCGGATGCCGGCCACTTCGCTCCTCCCCGCCACAGGCCGCCCGATCGCGGCCCGCTCCGCCGCACCCTGCACCCCCTCTGTCCGTCTCACCCCCATCAGGAAGCCACGATGACCCGAGGCAAGCGCATCTACGTGCTGGACACCAACGTGCTGATGCACGATCCCACCGCGCTGTTCAAGTTCGAGGAACACGACGTCTACCTGCCGATGCAGGTGATCGAGGAGCTGGACAACGGCAAGAAGGGCACCTCCGAGGCGAGCCGCAACGCGCGCCAGGTCAGCCGCTTCCTCAACGAGCTGGTGCAGGCCTCCGGCCTGGACAACATGGCCGACGGCATCCCGCTGCTGCGCCCGCAGGGCCTGCAGCTGCGCGGAAAGCACAGCGCCGGCAAGCTGCGCTTCCAGACCAGCCATTTCGACGCCGGCAAGAGCTTCGGCGCGGTGATCCCGGACAACGCGATCCTCGGCGCGATCCTGGCGCTGAAGGAGCAGACCCCGGACGTGCCGGTGGTGTTCGTCTCCAAGGACATCAACCTGCGGATCAAGGCGGCGATCGCCGGCATCGTGTCCGAGGACTACGAGAACGATCGCGCGCTCGACGATTTCAGCCTGCTCTACACCGGCGCGACCGAGCTGCCCGAGGACTTCTGGAAGCGGCATGGCGCCGACCTGCGCAGCTGGAGCGACCGGGGCCGCACCAGCTACGAGGTGCAGCTGCGCGACGACGAGGACTGGCACCCGAACCAGTACCTGTACCTGCCGGGCGAGGACGAGGTCGAGCTGCGCGTGGTCAAGGTCGAGGACGGCCGCGCCACCCTGACCCTGGTCGACGACTTCCGCAGCGGCCAGCACGCGGTCTGGGGCATCAGCGCGCGCAACCGCGAGCAGAACTTCGCGCTCAACGCGCTGATGGACCCGGACATCGACTTCGTCACCCTGCTCGGCACGGCCGGCACCGGCAAGACCCTGCTGGCGCTGGCCGCCGGCCTGGCGCAGACGATGGACCAGCAGCGCTACCGCGAGATCATCATGACCCGCGCCACGGTCAGCGTCGGCGAGGACATCGGCTTCCTGCCCGGCACCGAGGAGGAAAAGATGACGCCATGGATGGGCGCGCTGACCGACAACCTGGAAGTGCTGACCCACACCCAGGAAGGCGGCGCCTGGGGTCGCCAGGCGACCAACGACCTGCTCGCCTCGCGGATCAAGATCCGCTCGATGAACTTCATGCGCGGCCGCACCTTCCTCAGCCGCTACCTGATCCTGGACGAGGCGCAGAACCTGACGCCCAAGCAGATGAAGACCCTGATCACCCGTGCCGGCCCCGGCACCAAGATCGTCTGCCTGGGCAACGTCGAACAGATCGACACCCCGTACCTGACCGAAACGACCTCGGGCCTGACCTACGCGGTCGACCGGTTCAAGAACTGGCCGCACAGCGCGCACATCACCCTGCGTCGCGGCGAGCGCTCGCGCCTGGCCGATTTCGCGTCCGAAGTGCTCTGACGCGCGGTGGGCGGCACAGCGTCCAGCCAGGGCGCCGTGCCGTCGACCGGAAGCGCCGGTGCACCGGCCACGCTTCGGCCTCTTCGGCAGCGTGGTCGCGCCCCTGCGATCCGTTCCCCTCGCAGCGACCGGACAGGTCGCTGCACGATGGCGGGCTGCTCCACGATGGAGCACACGCTCTCCGCCTCCGTCTTCAAACCGCCAGTCCGATGCGCCTTCAGATGGGCGTGGTGACGGTGGCCGCACGCGTCGCAGCACCGCGCCCGCTGGACGCAGCTGCGGTTGCAATCCAGCGGCGGCGGTCCGTGTCTGGCAGCAGCAGGTCAGGGGGCGCGACGCGATCGCCGCGCTGGGGTGCCAGAGATGCCGGCAACGCCGCGCGCCTCCTCCGGTCATGTAATGACGCGAGCTGCCGGGACGCACCACGCACGACGTTGCGCTGCTGGCAGTCGGGACGATCAGGCGCGGATTGCCGGCATGGGCAAAGGGGGCGATACGCCCTGGACGGCGACCGGCGTCGACATCAGCGGCGTGGAGCGCCGTCGACCCGCCACATGCGCGTCGTGCCATCTGCCGCCACGTAACGAAGTCGCGGTCGCATGCCGCCGCTCCCAGGCGTCGCGGCCGCCTCCATGAGGTCCACAATCCTCGGGCATGACGACAGGGCAGGACGCCGAGGCACGCCGGCCCAGACACCCCGCACCTGCAGGCGAGCCTGGCTGGTCGATCACCGATGCGCGTCGCATCCGTGCCCGGCGCTCCATCGCGCCTTCGTCGCGCGCTGGCCACATCGCCTGCCAGCGGCAGAGCGGGTCGCGCGAACGCTGCATCGGCATGGACGCGCCCCATGCAGTGCCGCCTGTCACGTCGACTGCCGCATGGCGCCTGCCAATCCCTGAATTGATGTCCTGGACATCACCATCAACGCATTCACCTTGTCTATTGCCGCCTGCAGGCCGACAATCGCGCTCTCCGATTTCCGATCACTCCCATGCTGTCGGCCGCCCAACTCCGCGCCGCGCGCGCCCTGCTCGGCATCGACCAGCGCCAGCTGGCGGCGATGGCCGGGGTTTCGCTGCCGACCATCCAGCGCATGGAGGCCAGCGATGGCACCGTGCGCGGGGTCGTCGGCACGCTGGTCAAGGTGGTCGATGCACTGGAACACGCTGGCGTCGAGCTGATCGGGCCGGGCCGCCCAAGCCACGGCGATGGCCGAGGCGTACGCCTGAAGGCGTCGTCGTGATGCGTCTGCGGCCTCGCTTCGCGGACGCCCTCCCCCACTGAGCATGGGCATGCAGCTGCCACGCTGGGTCTGGATCGGCGCGGTGACGCTGGCCTGCATCGCGGGCATGGTCAACGTGATCGGCTATCTCGGCTTCGAGCACCTGGCGGTCAGCCACCTCACCGGTACCACCAGCCTGCTCGGCGCGGCCCTGGCGGATGGCGACTGGCGCGCGGTGCGCCATCTGTGGGCGATTCTTCTCGCATTCTGCGCGGGCGCCACGCTCAGCGGCTTCATCATCCAGGATGGCGCGCTGCGGCTCGGCCGCCGCTACGGCGTGGTGCTGGCGCTGGAGGCGCTGCTGCTGGCGATCTCGGTGCCGCTGTTCCTGCGCCAGCAGCTCAATGGCGCACTGCTGGCGGCGATGGCCTGCGGCCTGCAGAACGCGATGGTGACCACCTACAGCGGCGCGATCGTGCGCACCACGCACCTGAGCGGCATGTTCACCGACCTCGGCATCGGCCTGGGCCACCTGCTGCGCGGCCTGCCGCTGCCGATGCGGCGACTGACCCTCAGTGGATTGATCATCAGCGGCTTCCTCGCCGGCGGCGTGGCAGGCGCGTGGCTGTTCCGGGCGATCGGCTATCACGCACTGCTGGTGCCGGCCGTGCTGACCGGCACCACCGGCCTCGGATACGTGACCTACCGCCAGTACGTGCTGCATCGCATGCGGCCACCAGGCGCTGTTCCGCCCTCCGATCCGCCGCCCTGAGACGTGCCTGTCGCGGCGGTCTCGGGTGCATCCACCGAGGCACCGAAACGGCTGGCAATCGCGATCCGGGAGCGACCGCGGCGTCCAGGCCGCTCATCATCGATCGCCCTTTCGCGGGGCGATTCAGCGCCCTCCGATCAAGGGCAGCATCGTGCCCGGCATGCCGGTTGCGTCACCGCACGTCTCACCTGACTGGACGACGTCGCCACCCGGAATCTCCTTCCACGCAAGGAGACAACGCGTCCATGGCAGGCAGTCACGCTGCAGTCCCGACCAGACAGTCCACTCGCGACAGCCACCCATCGTCCGCACCAGGCACATCCGGCATGCGCCCCCTCCGAATGCCGCACGCTGGCGCGACCGGCCCGGGCATCCTTCCACCCGCGTCACCCCGGCGTGGCCAGGCGCACCGCACCGAGGCTTGCGGCAGAATAGCCGCATGTCCGATCAACGCCCTCTCTGCGCCCTGACCATCGCCGGCTCCGACTCCGGCGGCGGCGCCGGCATCCAGGCCGACCTCAAGACCTTCGCGGCCCACCGCGTGCACGGCCTGTCCGCGTTCGCCGCGCTGACCGCCCAGCACACCCGCGGCGTCACCGCCGTCCATGTGCCCGACACCGCGTTTCTCGAAGCGCAGATCGACACCTGCTTCGACGATTTCCGGATCGGCGCGGTCAAACTCGGCATGCTCGCCAGCGCCGAGGTCATCGACACCGTGGTGCGGGCGCTGCAACGGCACCGGCCGGTGCACGTGGTGGTCGACCCGGTGATGGTCGCCACCAGCGGCGCGCGCCTGCTGCAGGAGGAGGCGCTCGACGCGCTTCGCACGCGCCTGCTGCCGCTGGCCACGGTGATCACGCCCAACCTGCCCGAAGCCGAACTGCTGCTCGGCCGGAAGATCGACAGCCTGGATGCCATGCGCGAGGCGGCGCAGGCGCTGCGCGCACTCGGCGCTCCCGCGGTCCTGCTCAAGGGCGGGCACCTGACCGGCACCGGCGAGGTGGTCGACATCCTCGTCGATGCCCAGGGCGAGCACCGCAGCGCGCATCCGCGCCTGGGCGGGGAAGCCCACGGCACCGGCTGCACCCTGGCCTCGGCCGTCGCCGCCAACCTCTGCCTCGGCAACGCCCTGCCCCGGGCCTGCTCGGAGGCGGCCGACTACGTGCATGCCGCACTCCTCGGCGGCTATCGGCCCGGGCGCAGCGACATCGTCGTGCTCGACCACTTCGCCACGCGATGACACCCCCGCCGGCCGCACACCCCGTGCAGGCCGGCGACGGCCATGCCTTCACCCTGCTTCATGTGCGTGCCACATCGCCGCGGCTGCGCCTGCTGTGGCTGCCCGCACTGGGCGTGGCCGCGCGTCATTACCTGCCGTTCGCAGAGGCCCTGGCGGCGCGCGGCGTCGACGTCCACCTGCACGAATGGCGTGGAAGCGGCAGCAGCACGCTGCGCGCCGGACGCGGCGCCGACTGGGGCTATCGCGCCCTGCTGAGCGAGGACCTGCCCGCCAGCCTGGCCGCGATTGCCGCGCTGGGCGGCGCCGCCCCGCTCGTGCTGGGCGGGCACAGCCTGGGCGGCCAGCTTGCATGCTGCCTGGCCGGCCAGCATCCGCAGCGCTTCGCCGCGCTGTGGCTGGTCGCCAGCGGCACGCCCTACTGGCGCAGCTTCCCTCACCCACTGCGCCATGCGCTGCCGCTGGTGTACCGCTTCCTGCCATGGCTCGCGCGACGGCTGGGCGTCCTGCCGGGCCGCAGGCTCGGCTTCGGTGGCAACGAGGCGCCGCACCTGATCGCGGACTGGGCCCGGGTCGGCCTCACCGACCGCTACGTCGCATCCGGGATGGCGCAGGATCTGGACGCGGACATGGCCCACTGCAACGTCCCGGTGCAGGGCATCGTGCTGGCCGACGACTGGATGGCACCGGCATCGTCGCTGCAGCGGTTGGTCGCGCGACTGGGGACCGGCACACCCGGCATCCTCCGACTGGACGCACATGCACTGGGCACACGTGCCGATCATTTCGCGTGGATGCGCGCACCCGCCACCGTTGCCGACGCATTGCTGGATGGCATGCGGCAGCCCTGACATGCAGTCGAAGAATTTTTTTTTCACAAACCTGTTGACGAAGCCTTCCCATCTCCCCATAATCTCGCTCCTTGCTTCAGCGCGCCCGTAGCTCAGCTGGATAGAGTACCTGGCTACGAACCAGGCGGTCGGGAGTTCGAATCTCTCCGGGCGCGCCATTTTACGGAGGCCGGCAGTCACAGACTGCCGGCCTTTTTTCTTGTCCGCGCTCTCCGGGCAGGTCGGCGCCAGCACACCCCTCACACGACGAAATGCAGCAGAGAGCTGCATCCGTCGGCAAGCTCGCAAGGGCCGCGCATCGTGCGCCAGAACTGACGGGCTCGTCTGATAGGCTCAGTTGGCCCGATTACGGGCTACCAAAGGAATGATGAGATGCTCAAGAAGACCTTGAAGTCCGCGCTCTTCCTCTGTGCTGCGCTCTGCGGCGCGGCGTCCGCTCAACAGAGCCAGTGCTCCTTCTGCGACGCACAACTTCATCGTTGCCTCACCAACGGTGTAATTCCTCAAGAGCGGTGCCTCCTGAATTACGAGAACTGCCGCGCAGAAGCCTGCACGATCCGCTGATCGAACCGGGGCCGGCCGCTTGCGGGGCTGGCCCCACCATGCAGTCACTACCCAGTCCGGCACGATCGCTACCTGCCTCACTTCTAGGCACCAACCAAAGAGCAACACACCCATTGCCCCAACTGGATGGCAAGCATTCTTGCTTTGAGCAAGTCACGGCATCAAGGCGACGACGCGGATATCGGATGAAAGAGTCGCGCGAAAAACTGCTTCCGATCAGTGGCGTGTCGCGGCTTCGTGATGACCAATCCAGGTCGAGCTTGGATCCATGCACTCACGAAGATCCCCGACACCAGCCTCGGTCGGCGCCGCGCATGCCGACTGCTGCTCGAAGTCCATAAGACACCAAGGGAAGATGAGCCCAAGTTGGGCGTTCGAGTGAGATTCCATATGCCGGATACGAAAAAGCCCGGCATTGCCGGGCTTTTGCGTAACTGGCGGAGTGAGAGGGATTCGAACCCTCGATAGAGCTTTTGACCCTATACTCCCTTAGCAGGGGAGCCCCTTCGGCCTCTCGGGCATCACTCCGTTTTCGACCCGTCCCTACATGGCGACGAAGCCGTGAAAGGATACCGTCTGGGCCGTCATACGGCAAACATTTTCGATGCTCAGTTGCCGCTTTCCTGCTCGGCACCCGTTCCCGGGGATTCACCGCGCTGGATGCGCTGATAGATTTCCTCACGGTGCACCGCCACATCCTTCGGCGCGGTGATGCCGATGCGTACCTGGTTGCCCTTGACGCCGAGCACGGTGACGGTCACCGAGTCTCCGATCATCAGGGTCTCACCTACGCGACGGGTCAGAATCAACATTGGGGTCAATCTCCATGAAGCCGGCACACCTGCGCCGGCTGCGTTCCGCCAACCGGAGGTTGACAGGGAACGCGCATCCAACTCGGCGATTCGCGGGAAAAACGCGATCCTACTTGTCCTACTGGACAGCGGCAAGGGCTTCTCCCGGGCCGCCATCCGCACAGTTCAGCTCAGTGCAGGCGCTGTCCAACCCAGGCCGGCACCTGCTGCAGAGCCAGAGCAAGGGCGGGCCCGTCCTCGCCACCACCCTGGGCGAGGTCCGGGCGGCCGCCGCCCTTGCCACCGATCTGACCGGCGACATGGGCCAGAAGTTCGCCAGCCTTGACCCGCCCTGTTGCGGAACCATTCACCCCGGCGACCAGGGCCGCCTTGCCGTCCTGGGCGCCAGCCAGCAGCACGACCGTGTCGCCCAGCTGCTGCTTGAGCCGGTCCACCGCCTCGCGCAGGCCCTTGGCGTCGATGCCTTCCAGGCGGGCGGCCAGCACCTTGATCCCGCCGACCTCGACCGCCGAGGCGGCCAGATCCGAGGCCGCGCTGCTGGCGGCCTTGGCCTTGAACGACTCGACCTCGCGCTCCAGCCGGCGGATCCGCTCGGCCAGCGAACGCGCCTTGTCGACCACGTCGCCACGGCTGCCACCCAGGATGGAGGCCGCCTCGTCCAGGCTGCGGCCTTCGGCTGCGACATGGTCCAGCGCCCCCTGCCCGGTCACCGCCTCGATCCGGCGCACGCCGGCCGACACGCCACCTTCGGAGACGATCTTGAACAGGCCAATGTCGCCGGTGCGGCCCACATGGGTGCCGCCGCACAGTTCGACGGACTCGCCCATCGTGACTACGCGCACGCGCTCGCCGTACTTCTCGCCGAACAGCGCCATTGCGCCGGAATCGATCGCGGCCTGCATGTCCATCTGCTGGATCACGACCGCATGGTTGGCACGCACCTCGTCGTTGACCAGACGCTCGATCTCGGCCAGTTCGCCCGCGGCGATCGGCTGGAAGTGCGAGAAGTCGAAGCGCAGACGCTCCGGCGCGACCAGCGAGCCCTTCTGCGCGACATGAGTGCCGAGCAGGCCACGCAGCGCGCCGTGAAGCAGGTGGGTGGCCGAGTGGTTCAGCACGATGGTGCCGCGGCGGGCCGCATCGACCGTGCCGGCCAGGGTGTCGCCGATCTTCAGCGCGCCCTGCACGAGGCGGCCGACGTGACCATGGAACTGGCCGGCGAACTTCTGCGTGTCGCGTACGTCCAGCTGCGCGCCGGCGCCGGTCAGCTGGCCGGTATCGCCGACCTGGCCGCCGGACTCGGCGTAGAACGGGGTACGGTCGGTCAGCACGATCAGCTCGTCGCCAACCTCGGCCGACTGCACCGGACGGCCATCGCGCAGCAGGGCGACGACTTTCAGGCCATCGGCCTGCAGCGCGTCGTAACCGAGAAACGCGGTCGGCGACAGCGTGGCGACCAGATCGGCCGGCAGCTGCACGCCGCCACCGAACTTGCCGGCGGCACGCGCGGTTTCGCGCTGCTGCTCCATCGCCGCATCGAAGCCGGCGTTGTCGACGGTGAAGCCGCGCTCGCGGGCGATGTCGGCGGTCAGGTCCAGCGGGAAGCCGTAGGTGTCGTACAGGCGGAACGCGTCAACGCCCGGGATCACCTTGTCGGCGGCCCTGGCGGCGATGTCCTCGAAGATCTTCATGCCGGCATCGAGCGTCTCGGCGAAGCGTTCTTCCTCGGCGCGCAGCGCGCGGGTCACCGTGTCCTGTGCGGCCGGCAGTTCCGGGTAGGCCTCGCCCATCTGTTCGACCAGGGTCGGCACCAGCGCGCTGAAGAACGGCTGGCGCACGCCCAGCATCCAGCCATGGCGCAGCGCGCGGCGGATGATCCGCCGCAGCACGTAGCCACGGCCCTCGTTCGACGGCAGCACGCCGTCGACGATCAGGAACGAGCAGGCACGGATGTGGTCGGCGATCACCCGCAGCGACTTGTTCTCCAGGTCGGCCATGCCGGTCAGCTCGCTGGCCTTGCGGATCAGGGCCTGGAACAGGTCGATCTCGTAGTTGGTGTGCACGTGCTGCAGGATCGCGGCCAGCCGCTCCAGGCCCATGCCGGTATCGACGCAGGGCGCCGGCAGCGGAACCAGGGTACCGTCGGGCTGCTTGTCGAACTGCATGAACACGAGATTCCAGATCTCGATGAAGCGGTCGCCATCCTCGTCCGGCGAACCCGGGGGGCCGCCGGCGATGTGGTCGCCGTGGTCGTAGAAGATCTCGGTGCACGGGCCGCAGGGGCCGGTGTCGGCCATCTGCCAGAAGTTGTCCGAGGCGTACGGCGCACCCTTGTTGTCGCCGATGCGGACGATGCGCTCTTCCGGAATGCCGACCATGTCGCGCCACAGCGCGTAGGCCTCGTCGTCGGTGTGGTAGACGGTGACCAGCAGGCGCTCGGCCGGCAGCTTCCAGACTTGAGTCAGCAGCTCCCAGGCCCAGGCGATGGCATCCTTCTTGAAGTAGTCGCCGAACGACCAGTTGCCCAGCATCTCGAAGAAGGTGTGGTGGCGCGCGGTGTAGCCGACCGAATCGAGGTCGTTGTGCTTGCCGCCTGCGCGCAGGCAGCGCTGGACGTCGGCCGCGCGCACGTAGCTGCGCTTCTCCGCACCCAGGAATACGTCCTTGAACTGGACCATGCCCGAGTTTGTGAACAGCAGGGTCGGGTCGTTGCCCGGCACCAGCGGCGCCGACGGCACGATGGTGTGGCCCTTGTCGCGGAAGAAATCGAGGAAATCGCTGCGGATGCGGGCGGTGGTGTAGGTCGACGTGGAAGCGGTCATCTGGCTCTGGCTGGCAGCAGGGGTGCCGCGGGCCGGCCGGGAATCGGGCGCGGCTGCGGCCCCGGAGGCGGGGAAGGCAACCGCTAAAGGGTATCAGGCCGGCGCTGCTCAGTCGTCAGGATCGAAGCGGCTCGCCCGTCGGATGCTGTCGCCGTCGAAACCGCGCCGGGCCAGCAGGTCGGCGGCCTTGCGCCGCTGCGCCAGATCGACCGGTCCGTCCTCGCCGAAGCGGCGGCGCAGCAGCTCGCGGGCGTTCTCGGTCCAGTCGCCGTCGTAGCCCTGAAGCGTCGCCGCCACCAGTTCCCCGGCCAGTCCATGGGTGCCCAGTTCGGCCCGGATGTACAGCGGACCATAGCCACTGCCGGCCCGGCTGCGCAGCAGCGATTCCGCGAAGCGGGTGTCGTCCTGCCAGCCTTCCCCGGCCAGTCGCTCGACCGCGGCCGTCGCGGCCTCGGCCTCGACCCCGCGCGCGGTCAGTTTGCGGGTCAGTTCGCGACGCGAATGCTCGCGCCGCACCAGCAACCCCAGGGCTCGCTGCACCGGGGTCTGTTCGGGCTTGCGCCGCCGGCCCGCTGCCGGCGGATCCTGCTGGTCAGTGCTCATCGCCCTGCCCTGTTACCGAAAAGATGTGCGCCTTCCCTGGCGCAATGCCTCCCTGGCACAAGGTCCGTCCCCGCTTTCCGCGCCACTGACAGCACCTCCGGCGGAGCCGGCCCTGATTACTCGTCGTCGCCTTCGTCGGCGCCTTCCTCGCGCCCGCCGTCGGCCGGCTGGAACTTCTCGCGCAGCTCCGCCTCGAGCTTGGCGGCCACCGCCGGATTCTCGCGCAGGTAGGTACGGGCGTTGTCCTTGCCCTGGCCGATCCGCTCGGTGCCGTAGCTGTACCAGGCACCAGCCTTGTCGACCAGCTTGGCGTCCACGCCCATGTCGATCAGTTCGCCTTCGCGGCTGATGCCTTCGCCGTACAGGATCTCGGTGACGATCTGCTTGAACGGCGGCGCCATCTTGTTCTTGACCACCTTGACCTTGGTCTGGTTGCCGATGATCTCGTCGCCCTTCTTGATCGCGCCGATGCGGCGGATGTCCAGGCGCACCGAGGCATAGAACTTCAGTGCGTTGCCACCGGTGGTGGTTTCCGGACTCTGGCCCGGCATCATCACGCCGATCTTCATGCGCAGCTGGTTGATGAAGATCACCAGGGTATTGGAGCGCTTGATGTTGCCGGTCAGCTTGCGCAGCGCCTGGCTCATCAGGCGGGCCTGCAGGCCAGGCAGCTGGTCGCCCATCTCGCCTTCGATTTCGGCCTTCGGAGTCAGTGCGGCGACCGAGTCGATGACGACGATGTCGACCGAGCCCGAGCGCACCAGCATGTCGGCGATTTCCAGCGCCTGCTCGCCGGTATCCGGCTGCGACAGCAGCAGGTCGTCGACGTTCACGCCCAGCTTGGCCGCATAGACCGGGTCCAGCGCATGCTCGGCGTCGATGAAGGCGGCGGTGCCGCCCAGCTTCTGGCACTGTGCGATGGCCTGCAGGGTCAGGGTGGTCTTGCCGGAGGATTCCGGCCCGTAGATCTCGACCACGCGGCCCTTCGGCAGACCGCCGATGCCCAGCGCGATGTCCAGCATCAGCGAGCCGGTCGGCACGACCTCGGTGGCCTCGATGACGCGGTCGCCCATGCGCATGACCGAACCCTTGCCGAACTGCTTGTCGATCTGGCTCAGGGCCGCCGCGAGGGCGCGCTTCTTGTTCTCGTCCATCTGGAAATCCTCGGTGTCAGTGTGTGAGGGTGATTGTGGGCAGGCCGCGTCGCACAGGCTGCGACGGCCGACCCTTGAAGCGAAACTAGTGCGTCTGCGAAGCGGGTTTCATCGCCCTGCGTGGCACGCGGCTGTCGGAAAACACCGTGCGCGGGACGGGAGAATCGCCATCGACGGCATCAGCGATTCGGCCGCACCAGCCCGCAGTACAGGCCTTCGATCGCGAACTCCTGGTCGGGCAGCACTTCGATCGGTGCGTAATCGGGATTGCGCGGCAGCAGCCGGATCCGGTCCTTGCCGATCTTCAGCAGCTTGACGGTGATCTCCTCGTCCACGCGGGCGACCACGATCTGGCCGGAGCGCGCGTCGCGCGTGCGGTGCACGCCGATCAAGTCGCCATCGAAGATGCCCTCGTCGCGCATCGAGTCGCCCTCGACCTTCAGCAGGTAATCGGGCGACGGCGAGAACAGCACCCGATCCAGCACCAGGAAGCGTTCGGCCAGGTCGGCCGGCGCATCGGCGCCGATCGGCAGGCCGGCGGCCACGCGCCCCAGTACCGGCAGGCGCAGGGCGTCGTCATTGGCCGCCAGCGGCAGTTCGACCTGCGCCGCGGGCGGCGGCGCCAGCACGCGGATGCCGCGGGCACGACCAGGCACACGCTCGATCGCCCCGGCGGCCTCCAGCGCCTCCAGGTGGTACTGCGCGGCGCGTACGCCCTTGAAGCCGAAGGCACGGGCGATCTCCGCCTGGGACGGCGGCATGCCTTCGGCGTCGATGCGCTCGGCGATCAGGGCCAGGATGGCCTGCTGGGTGTCGGTGATCTCCATGGTTAGTAGTAATACCGCTAACAATGAACCAAGGCAAGCAGCTTGACTGCTTTCGAAATTAATTTATGTTTTACGATGATCAATCACCCAAAGGACTGGATGAAATGAAGATCGAATACCGGATTCAACGTCATGGCCGGCACCTGAAGTCGTTGGCATGCATCGGCGTGGCGGGTGTGGCCGCGCTCGGTGGCCTCGCTGCGGCCAGTCCCTGGATCGACATGTGGGCGTTGAGGACGAGCGCCTGGTCGGTGTTCGGCATGCCAGCGCACGAGGCGGCCGCCTTGCCGGACGATGCGCGGATGTTGCTTTCCGCGGCCTGCCTGCTGGTCGCGCTGGCCTTCCTGCTGCCGCTGCTGGCCCTCCGCCAGCTGGGGCAACGCTTGCGTGACGGCGACGCGCTCGGCAGGCCGGTGGCCGACGCGTTCCGGTGGCTGGCCCATTCGCTGCCGTTGATGGCCGGGCTGCGTCTGGTCGCCAACGCGCTTGCAGGCGCTGCAGTGGGAGTCGGTGGCGACGACTACCACCTCAGTGTGGATGTCGGCGATACCTACCTCTTCCTCATCGCCTGCCTGTGCCTGTACAGCGTGGCGCACCTCATGCGGCTGGCAGCCGAAACCGCGGACGACGCGCGGAGCATCGTCTGATGCCGATCGTGGTCAACCTGGACGTGATGCTGGCACGTCGCAAGATGCGGTCGAAGGATCTGGCCGAACGCATCGGCATCAGCGAGACCAACCTGTCGCTGCTCAAGCAGGGCCACGTCAAGGGCGTGCGCTTCGGCACGCTGGAAGCGATCTGCCAGGTGCTGGAGTGCCAGCCGGGCGATCTGCTGGAGTATCGGCGGGACGTCTGATCCACCGGGCGACCTGCCGCACGCGCCGCTGCCTCAGCCGCGCCCGCTGCGCCAGATCGAGAACAGGATCCAGACGCCGCACAGCGCCGCGCCGACGAAGCCGAGCACGCCCAGCACCAGCAGCCAGCGGCTCGGCACGCCACCGCCGGCGCTGTGCATCACGATCGACGAACCGATGACCAGCGCGGCGGTCACCACGCCCATCGTCAGCCGGTTGGCAGCGCGGTCGACCTGTTCGCCGAAGGCCTTCAGCGTGGTCACCTCGACCTGCAGGTGCAGGCGTCCGCGCCGTGCCGCACGCAGCAGCCGGCGCAGTTCGCGCGGCATGTCGCCGGCCAGTTCCAGTGCATCCAGGGTGCTGCCGCGCACGCGACGCAGCAGCGCGCGCGGCGAGTAGCGCGCCAGCATCGCGCGCTCCACGTAGGGGCGGGCAGCGCTGGCCATGTCGAAGTCGGGATCGAGCTGCCGGCCGACGCCTTCCAGGGTCAGGAAGGCCTTGATCATCAACGCCAGATCCGACGGCAGGCTCAGCCCGTGGTCGCGCAGGATCGTGGTCACGTCGCCCAGCATCGTGCCCATCCGCAGATCCTTCAGCGGCACGCCCCGGTACTGGTCGACGAAGGCGCCGATGTCGGCCTGCAGCCGCGGCTCCTCGATCTCGCCCCTGCCCTCGCCCCACTCCAGCAGGATCTCGGTGACGCCTGGGGCGTCCTGCTCGACCAGACCGTGCAGCAGTTGCACGACCTGGAAGCGGCGCTGCTCGGAGATGCGGCCGACCATGCCGAAATCGATGACGCCGATGCGCTCGCCACTGAGATAGAAGATGTTGCCCGGGTGCGGATCGGCATGGAAGAAACCGTCCTCCAGCACCATCTTCAGCACGATTCCGGCACCGGTCCGGGCCAGCGCGCGGCGATCGAGGCCGGCCGCATCGACCGCCGGCAGGTCGCTACCGCGGATGCCCACGACGAACGCCTGCACGTTCAGGCGTTCGCAGGTCCACTGCCAGTGGACCTTCGGGATCACGATGTCCTCGCGCCCGGCGAAATTGGCCGCGATGCGCTCGGCATTGCGGCACTCGGCGGCGAAATCCAGCTCGCGCCGCAACGACAGGGTGAATTCGTGCACCACCTCCGCCGGCCGGTAGCGGCGCAGGTCCGGCGCCTGCGCTTCGACGATCTCGGCCAGCCGCGCCAGCAGCCGCAGGTCGGCCTCGATCACCTCGCGGATACCCGGACGGCGCACCTTGAGCACCACCGCGGTGCCGTCTTCCAGCCAGGCCCGATGGGTCTGCGCGAGCGAGGCGGCCGCGAGCGGGATCTCGTCCAGGCGGGCAAAGACGGTTTCGGGCGGCGCGCCCAGATCCTCGGTCAGCTGTCCGCGGATCGACTCGAACGGCAGCGCCGGCACCGCGTTCTGCAGCTTGCTCAGCTCGGCGATCCACTCCGGAGGAAACAGGTCGACGCGGGTGGCCAGCACCTGGCCGAACTTGACGAAGGTCGGGCCCAGTTCCTCCAGCGCGCGCCGCACGCGCGCGGCCGGCGCCATCCGCGCGGTGCCTTCGCCGTCATGCCAGTGCAGCAACCGGCCGGCGCGCTCCAGCGCACCGGCCAGGCCGATCCGGCGGACCAGGTCGCCGAATCCGTGGCGGATCAGGACGGAGGCGATTTCCTGCAGCCGCCCCAGATCACGGACGGTGCCCAGCGTCTCCCACATCGGTGTTCTCCATTCGCGCGGCGACGCCGCACATCATGCCGCGAGCAGGCTTTCCAGTCCCCGCAGCGCGCGTTCGACGGTCTGCCGGCGCACGGCATCGCGGTCGCCATCGAAGTGGAACACCTCGGCGCGGGCATACCCGCCGCGACGCTTCCAGCCGATCCAGACGGTGCCGACCGGCTTGTCCGCACTGCCGCCGCCCGGCCCGGCGATGCCGGTCACCGCGACCGCCACGCTGGCGCCGGAATTGACCAGCGCACCGGACACCATCTCGATCGCGGTCTCGCGACTGACCGCGCCATAGTGCTCCAGCGTCTGCGGGCGTACGCCCAGCAGCGCCTGCTTGGCTTCGTAGCTGTAGGCGACCATGCCGCAGTCGAACCAGTCCGAGGAGCCGGCGATGTCGGTGAGGCATTTGGCGATCCATCCGCCACTGCAGCTTTCGGCGGTGACCACGCGGTCGCGCGAGGTGCGCAGGCGCTCGCCCAGCGACTGGGCCAGCTCGCGCAGCGCGCGGTCTTCGGGATCGGACATCGGGACTTCCACTGCGAGGGGTATCGGCGTTGTAGCCCAAAACGCCGACCGATGTCTCGCGTACGGTGCCCGACGCCGCCCGCCCCGCCCCGAACGCGACAGGCCCGTCGATGGCGGGCCTGTCGCGTGACTGCTGCGGTTTTACTCAGTAGCGCAGGCGCAGGGTCATCCCGTAGGTCCGCGGCGCACCCAGGAACGCGTTCCACGAGCCCGGCTGGATCGGCGCATCGATGCCGACCTGCTTGTAGGTCTCGTCGGTGAGGTTCTGGCCCCAGAATTCGACCATCCACCGCTGGTCCTGGGCCCCGAACCCGATCCGGGCATTGACCAGGGTGTAGGCGTCCTGGGCCTTCTGCGGGTCCAGGTCCGAGCCGGTGTTGTAGTCGGACATGTACTTGGCGCCGACGTTGAACCGGCCCATCAGGCTGTTGCCGAAGTCCCACTCGTAGGTCGCCGACAGGTTGCCCGACCACTCCGGGGCGAAGCTCATCTGGCTGCCCGGCAGCAGGGCCAGGTCCGGATCGGGGAGCAGGTCGTCGCCATACTCGGTCCGTGCGTAGGTGAAGCCGCCCTGCAGCATCAGCCCGGTCACGCCGGTCTGCCACATGATCTCGGCGTCGATGCCCTTGGACACCACTTCGGGGATCGAGCGCACCACGAAACTGGTGCCGAGGAAGCTGTTGAGCTGGAAGTCCTCGTACTTCTGGTAGAAGAGCGAGGCGTTGAGCAGCAGGTTGCCGTCGGCCCACGTGGTCTTGGTGCCCAGCTCGTAGCTGTCGACGAACTCGCCGCCGAACGAGGTGTCGTCCACCGGGGTGATGCCCTGGGTGCCGCTGGACAGCCCGTTGGACGACTGCACGCGATCGAGGTTGAAGCCGCCGGCCTTGTAGCCGCGCGCCGCCGACGCATAGGTCATCACGTCGTCGGACCAGTTGTAGGCCAGCTTCAGCGTGCCGGACCACTCCTTCTCGGTCCTGCTCTGCGAGACGTCGCGCCCGTTGTGCGCCACGTTGGCCCATGGCAGACACATGTAGCCGGCGATGGTCGGTGCCAGCGCCGGCACCAGTGCACCGAGCAGCTGCTGTTGCAGCGCCGGCGGCAGGCTGCCGAACCCGTTGATCCGCTGCGCCAGCGCACCACCGACGCGCGCGCCCGGGTTGGCCAGGGTGGCGGCGCAGGCCGCGCCACCGTTCGGGTTGGTGTAGACCGAATGCAGGTCCTTCTTCTCGCGGGTGTAGCGCAGGCCCAGGGTCACGTCGAAGGCATCGGTGACGCGGAAGGTGTTGTTGGTGAAGATCGCCGCGCTGCGCGCCTGCTGCTCGTGCCGGTCCAGCGTGCCCAGGCCGGTGAAGTTGGTGCCGAACGGGCGCCCGCTGACCTGCGACAGGAAGGTCGCCGGGTTGGCCTGGTTCACGGTCAGGCCGAACCCGGCCAGCTGCGCGGCCACACCGGACAGCACCTGGCTGCCGACCAGGCTCGACAGGTACGGCTCGTAGGCGCTGCCGTACCGGTAGGTTTCGTTGCGGTCCAGCTGCTCGTCCGAATAGAACACGCCGACCATCCAGTCCACGCGCTCGCTGGACCCGGTCAGGCGGAACTCCTGGGTGAAGGTCTTGAACCGGGTCAGCGACTCGTCCTCGTCGGCCGCGCGGTAGAGGATGTCGGCGGCGCTGTAGTCGAAGTCCAGCCCGTTGATCGCCTGCCAGTCGCGGACGGCCGTGATCGAGGTGAAGGTGGCCTCGTTGGCCCAGGGCGTGTTCCAGTTGACCTCGGCCGAGATGCCCTTGTCCTTGATGTCCTGCTCGGTGCTGCGGTTGCTGTAGGCCAGGCGGCGCTCCGGGTCGGGCACGGGGATCACGCCCTCGCCGCCCGGCGTCAACGCATTGATGATCGCCGCCGCGGGGCCGCGGTGGGTGGTCACGGTGGCGCAGCAGTTCTCCTCGCGGCTGGTGAAGTCGGCCGCGATGTTGATGTCCAGGTTCTCGGTCGGCTCGAACAGCAGCTGGCCGCGCAGGGTATGGAAGTTCTGATCGCCGTCGTCGGTTTCGGTCCGCGGACCTGCGCCGGTGCGCACCTCGTCGACGCCGTCGCGCTTGCGCTTGGCCGCGTAGATGCGGATCGCGGCGTGTTCACCGAGCGCATCGTTGTAGGCGCCGGACACGCCCATCGCCCCGTAGTTGCCGATGGTGATCTCGCCCTCGGCGCTCTGCGTGTAGCTGGGCCGGCGGGTGACCACGTTGATCACGCCGGCCGACGTGTTCTTGCCGAACACCGTGCCCTGCGGCCCCTTCAGCACCTCGATCCGTTCCAGTTCGCCCAGGTCGGTGAAACCGACGCTGTTGCGCGGCCGGTACACGCCGTCGATGACCACGCCGACCGACGATTCCAGGCCGGCGTTGTCGCCGACGGTGCCGATGCCGCGAATGCGGGCGGTGGTCTGCGCCGCGCTCTGGGTGCTGGTCACGGTCAGGCCCGGCACCAGCACCTGCAGATCCTTGATGTCGCGTACGCCGGTGTCCTGCAGCAGCTGTTCGCCGAGCACGTTGACCACGATCGGCACTTCCTGCAGCGCCTGCTCGCGTTTCTGTGCGGTGACCGTCAGTCCAGACAGCGTGACCGGCTGCTCCCGTCCCGCCTCCGCCGCCTGTTCCTGCGCATGCGCGGTGGCCGTCATGGTGGACAGTGCGGCGATCACGGCGATCGCCAATCCGGTGTGATGCAGGTTGCCTCGTGCCATTGCTCCCTCCCCAGGGTGTCGATGTTGGCCGGTCCTGACTGCTGCGATGTCGATCTCGTGCTGTGCTGCATCCTCTGGACCTGGTCCGGTCCGTAAACGGGAAGTTAAACCGCATGCGGTCACACCGCATTCTGCACTGCGGCGATACGTCACATTGCGTTTTGGGATGGAGGCGCGACTCAGTGCGGAGCGGAGCCGCAGCCACCGGCGACGCAGTCGCCCTCGCCCGCTTCCATCTGCAGGGTGACGTGATCGATACCGAAGTGCCCTGCGAGCCGTTGCGCCAGCGCCACCCGCACCGCGATCGGGTCCGCATCGCCGGCGACCACCACATGCGCGGTCATCGCCGGGGTCCGCGACGCCAGCGCCCAGACGTGCAGGTCGTGCACGCCGGTCACCTGCGGGTGCGCCAGCAGCGCGGTGTTGATCGCCGCGACATCGATGCCGCGCGGCACGCCTTCCATCAGCACGTTGATCGCCTCGCGCAACAGCAGCACGGTGCGCGGCAGCACCCACAGGCCGATCAGCACCGCCAGCAGCGGATCCACCCACAGCCAGCCGGTGAAGCGGATCACGATGGCCGCGATGATCACCGCCAGCGAGCCGAGCATGTCGCTCCAGACCTCGAGGTAGGCGCCCTTCATGTTCAGGCTCTGGCCGCTTCCGGCATGCAGCAGCTTCATCGCCACCAGGTTGCAGGCCAGGCCGAGCACGGCCACCGCCAGCATTCCCGTGCTCGCCACCGGCAGCGGCGTGCGGAAGCGGTGCCAGGCTTCCCACAGGATGTAGCCCGCCAGCACGAACAGCAGGCCGCCGTTGACCAGCGCACCGAACGCCTCGAAACGCACGTAGCCATACGTGCGCCGCGCATCGGCCGGGCGCTTGGCCAGGCGCACTGCGATCAGCGCGATCGCCAGCGCCAGCGTGTCGGTGGCCATGTGCGCCGCGTCGGACAGCAGCGCCAGACTGTTGGTCCACCACGCGCCGATCAGCTCGGCCACCAGGACCGCGGCGGTCAGGCCCAACGCCCACCACAGCGGACGCTCGAAGCGGATGTCGGTGGGGACGTGGCTGTGACCGCCCAGTCCGTGCTGGTGGCCGGCATGACCATGCCCGTGATGGTCATGGGCGTGATCGTGCGGATGCCCGTGATCGTGGGCGTGGTCGTGCTGGTGGCTCATGCCGGCTCCGGTGCGTGGCCGGCACTATCCGACGGCGCCGGCTCGGAGACTATTACAATCGCCGGTCCCGTACCGCCCGCATGCCGATGTCCAAGACCAGCGCCACCGCCGAACACACCCCGCTGATGAAGCAGTTCTTCGCAGCCAAGGCCGACTACCCGGACCTGCTGCTGTTCTTCCGCATGGGCGACTTCTACGAGCTGTTCTACGACGACGCACGCAAGGCCGCGCGGCTGCTGGACATCACCCTGACCCAGCGCGGCAGCTCCGGCGGCGCACCGATCCCGATGGCCGGCGTGCCGGTGCATGCCTACGAAGGCTATCTGGCGCGGCTGGTCGCGCTGGGCGAATCGGTGGCGATCTGCGAACAGATCGGCGACCCGGCGCTGGCCAAGGGCCTGGTCGAACGCAAGGTGGTGCGCGTGGTCACCCCGGGCACCGTCACCGACGAGGCCCTGCTGGACGAGCGCCGCGACACCCTGCTGATGGCGGTCGCGCGCGGAAAGAGCGGCTACGGCCTGGCCTGGGCCGACCTCGCCGGTGGCCGCTTCCTGGTCAACCAGGTCGACGGCGACGATGCGCTGGAAGCCGAACTGGCCCGGCTGGAACCGGCCGAGCTGCTGCTGCCCGACGAGGAAGGCCTGCCGCCGATCACCCTCGCGCGCGGCGCGGTGCGCCGGCGCGCGCCGTGGCTGTTCGACCCGGACAGCGGCCGCCGCCAGCTGCTGCGCTTCTTCGGCCTGCACGACCTCACCGGCTTCGGCATCGAGGACAAGCCACTGGCCGTGGCCGCCGCCGGCGCCCTGCTCGGCTACGTCGAGGAAACCCAGAAGCAGCAGCTGCCGCACCTGACCTCGATCGCGGTGGAGACCGCCGGCGATGCGATCGCGATGAACGCCGCCACGCGCCGGCATCTGGAGCTGGACTCGCGCGTCGACGGCGACACCCGCCACACCCTGCTCGGCGTGCTGGACGCGACGATCACCCCGATGGGCGGGCGCCTGCTGCGGCGCTGGCTGCACCGGCCGCTGCGCGAGCGCCGCGTGCTCGAACAGCGCCACCATGCGGTGGCCACGCTGATCGACCGCGGTGCCGATGCGGACCTGCGCGAACGCTTCCGCGGCCTGGGCGACATCGAACGCATCCTGACCCGCATCGCATTACGTTCGGCGCGTCCGCGCGACATGTCGACGCTGCGCGACGGCCTGGCCCTGCTGCCGCCGATCCGCGAGGTGCTGGCACCGCTGGATTCGCCGCGCCTGGCTGCGCTGGCCGCCGAACTGGGCGAACACACCGACTGCGCCGCCCTGCTCGCCTCGGCGATCGCCACGCAGCCGCCGCTGAAGCTGGTCGACGGCGGCGTACTGGCCGATGGCTACGACGCCGAGCTGGACGAGCTGCGCCGGCTGTCGACCAATGCCGACCAGTTCCTGGTCGACCTGGAACTGCGCGAGCGCGAGGCCAGCGGCATCGGCACGCTGAAGGTCGGTTACAACCGCGTGCACGGCTACTACATCGAGATCAGCAAGGGCCAGGCCGACAAGGCGCCGGTGCATTACACCCGCCGCCAGACCCTGACCAATGCCGAGCGCTACATCACCGAGGAACTCAAAGCCTTCGAGGACAAGGTGCTGTCCGCGCGCGAGCGCTCGCTGTCGCGCGAAAAGTTCCTGTACGAGGCGCTGCTGGACACGCTCAACGGCCTGCTCGAACCGCTCAAGCGCTGCGCCGGCGCGCTCAGCGAACTGGACGTGCTGGCCGCCTTCGCCGACCGCGCGCAGGCGCTGGACTGGGCCCGCCCGGAACTGACCGACACGCCCTGCCTGTGCATCGAACGCGGCCGCCACCCGGTGGTCGAGGCGGTGCGCGAGGAACCGTTCCATCCCAACGACCTGGACCTGTACGCCGACCGCGACGGCGCCGCGCGCCGCATGCTGGTGATCACCGGCCCGAACATGGGCGGTAAATCGACCTACATGCGCCAGAACGCACTGATCGTGCTGCTGGCCCACATCGGCAGCTTCGTGCCGGCCAGCCGCGCGGTGCTCGGCCCGATCGACCGGATCCTGACCCGCATCGGTGCCGGCGACGACCTGGCCAGGGGCCAGTCGACCTTCATGGTCGAGATGGCCGAGACCAGCTACATCCTGCACCACGCCACCGCGCAGTCGCTGGTGCTGATGGACGAGATCGGGCGCGGCACGTCCACCTACGACGGCCTGGCGCTGGCCGATGCGGTCGCCCGCCACCTGGCCCACAGCAACCGCTGCTACACGCTGTTCGCCACGCATTACTTCGAGCTGACCACGCTGGCCGACGAGTCGGTCGAAGGCGGTGGCAGCGGCATCGCCAACGTGCATCTGGACGCGGTCGAGCACGGCGACAGCCTGGTCTTCATGCATGCGGTCAAGGACGGCGCGGCCAACCGCAGCTTCGGCTTGCAGGTCGCCGCCCTGGCCGGCCTGCCGCGGACCACGCTGGCGCAAGCGCGCCGGCGCCTGGCGGAACTGGAACAGCGCGGCGGCGAGAGCCATGCTGCGCAGATGGCCCCGCAGGCGCTGGACGCGCCGCAGCAGTTCGGCCTGTTCGCCGCACCGCCGTCGGCCGCGCTCGACGCGCTGGCGGCGCTGGATCCGGACGAGCTGACCCCGAAGCAGGCGCTGGAGGCGCTTTACCGGATCAAGGCGCTGGCCTGAGCCGGGACGGCGCCGCGGCGGTTCCCGGCACCCTCTGTGGACGGCCCGGAAAAGAGGGCAGCAGCCGACGACTGCCGCCCTTCGCCTCCGCAGTGGCGCGGGATCAGCGGAAGCTGTAGTCGAAGCGCAGGGTGATGTTGCGCTCGGCACCCCACAGTTCATACAGCGCATTGCGCGTCCCGGTCCCCCGCGAGCGGGCATTGCGGTAGGCGTAGTACTGCTCGTTGGTCACGTTGTTGACGTGCAGGCTGAGCGTGGACTCCGGATTCAGGCGGATCCGGCCCGACAGGTTCAACGTCTCGTACGACGGCGACACGTCCTCGTCGCGGGTGTTGAAGTGGGTCTTGTACTCGCCATAGGCCGCGATGTCCGCACGCACGAAGGCATCGCGCTCGAACAGGCGGAAGCCATGGTCGACGGCCAGGTAGGCGTTGTACTTGGGCACCTGCGGGAACTCGTCGCCCTTCTGCGCACCCAGCGCCGCCACGTCGGTCAGGATCTCGGTGTTGGTGTACGAGGCGTTGAAGGTCAGCACGGTGTTGCTGCCCAGGGTCAGCGCGCTTTCCAGCTCCAGGCCCTGCGAGCGGGCCTCGGCCGCGTTGGCGATGAAGCTGAAGCCGCAGGTCGGCATGTAGACGCTGGCACGCACGTCGCTCCAGTCGATCCTGTACGCCGCCGACGAGATGCGCAGCCTGCGGTCGAAGAACGCACCCTTCACGCCCAGCTCGTAGTTGTCGATCGTGTCGGACGTGTAGCGGTTCTTGTGCTGCGAGGCGTACTCGTCGCCGGCGCAGCTGTTGGCCAGCGGCGCGTTGTTGCCGCCCGGACGATAGCCTTCCGCGTACAGCGCATAGATGTTGAGGTTGTCGCTGGGCAGGTAGGCCAGGCTGAACTTCTTGCGGTTGCCCGACTCACGGCCGCCCTCGGCCACCGAGCGCGGATCCAGACCGACCCAGATACCGGTGCTGGTGAAGTCCAGCGTGTCCTCCAGCTCGTAGAAGCGGATGCCGGCCGTCACCTCGAACGCCCCCGCGCCGGTATCGAACCGATAGCTGGTCTCGCCGAACGCGGCGCTCTCGCGCTGGGTGTCGGTGTTGTAGGTCAGGTTGTAGTTGATGCCGGGGTTGCCGTACAGCGCCTGGCCCAGCTCCCCGATGTGGGTCCAGCCGGCGCTGCCCCAGTAGCTGCTTCCGGTCAGGCCGGACATGTCGGAGAAGATGGTCAGGCTCTGCGGATCGGTGTTGTGGAACTGGTTCTGGCCGTTGAACTCGCCGCCCAGCCAGGTCTTGTCCTGGAAGAAGCCGACGGTCCAGTTCAGGCCGCTGTCGTTCTCCAGGTTCTGGAAGCGCAGCTCCTGGGTCAGGCGGCGCGACGAATCCTGGTTGATCATCCAGGTCTCGGTCATGTCCTCCATGTCCAGGCGCGTCCAGTTCTCGAGCGAGCTGCCGGTGTTCTTGCGGAACGAACCGACGTAGGACACCGAGGCGATGCCGAACAGGTCGTCGTGCTCGACATTGATCGAGAACAGGTTGGTCGCCGAACGGTTCCAGCCATCGAAGGCCTCGTAGATCGCGAAGCGGTCGTCCTCGACCTTGACCCGGCTGTTGGGCGCGCGGCACTGCGCGCGGCTGGCGCCCTCGGGGCAGTCGACCACGCTGTAGTCGATGTCGAATCCGGTGGGCGTTGCCGGGTTCGGGGTCAATTCGGGAACGTAGTAGAAGCCCGCGACCGAAGCGTCCGCCAAGCGGGTCCCCGTATCGTTACCGCGCACGTAGACATGGCCCAGATTGAAGCGCAGATCCGGGCTGACCTCCCACTGCAGCTGGGTCCGGATGAAATCGTCCTGCTCGTCGCCGTAGTTGCCGGTCTTGACGTTGACGATCTTGCCCGGCGTCCTGGCCGTGCTCGCGGCGACGCGCAGCGCCAGCACGTCCTGCAGCAGCGGCACGTTGATGCCGGCCTGGGTGCGGGTGGCGGTGGACGGGTTGTTCTCCTCGACCGTGCCGCTGAGCGAGGCGAAGACCTCGAAATTGTCGGTCTGCGGCTTGCGGGTCACCACCTGGACGGTGCCGCCGATCGCGTTCGATCCCCACAGGGTGCCCTGCGGACCACGCAGCACTTCGACCTGCTCGACGTCGAAGACCTCGCCGAAGGCGAAGGGAATGCCGTCCACGAACTGGCTTGTGGTGCCGGGCGACGCCGAGTTGCCGCCGCTGAGACCGCGCAGGATCAACCCTCCGGTGGGGCTGGCCGCACCGGCCAGGGTGCGGTACAGATCCGACACCGTGCTGATGTTGCGGTCCTCCAGCTCCTGGGCGGACACGGCGGTGATGTTCATCGGCACTTCGATGATCGATTCGGCGCGCTTGCGCGCCGTCACCTGGACCGAATCGAGCGTGGTGGCCTGCGCGCCCTCCCCGCCCTGCTGTTCCTGCGCGGAAGCGGCACCACCGGCCAGCATCGCGGAAGCAAGCGCCATCGCCAGGACACTGCGCCGCAGCGCATATGTTTCGTTCAAAGCCATCGTTACCCCCATAGGTCGTGAGATCTCCCCTTGTGCCGGACCCCTTCCGGCAGTCGTTCATGCTGACACGCACCGTCGCCGGTACGCCGGCATGGACTCATTCCAGTCTGCATCAAGCTGATTCCCGATCTTCATTTCAAACCGCATTTTTTTCGTAGATTTCCCGCGATTTTCAGACTCGCCCGCATCGCACGCACCACACCGGAGCAGAGCACGCACCGCGCGCACCGCGAGAGTGCAATTGATCCCGATCAATGCCGGGCGGGTGGGCGCGGCGGATAAGAGGCTCTCCAGCCAGCCGGGAGGCCCGCCATGTTCCGCAGCACGCTCGCCCTTGCCTGCATCGCCGCACTCGCAGCGCCCGTCGCGCTCGCACAGCAGGCCACGCCGTCCGCGCAGGAACTGCGCGAGATGGGCAATGCGCTGTTCAAACCCGTTCCCGCGCAAGTGAGCGAAGTGCGCGGCCAGGCCATCACCGCCGAGCAGGTGGAGCTGGGCCGCTGGCTGTTCTTCGATCCGCGCCTGTCGCGCAGCCACATCATCAGCTGCAACACCTGCCACAACGTCGGCACCGGCGGCGCCGACAACGTGCCGGTCTCGATCGGCCATGGCTGGCAGAAGGGGCCGCGCAACTCGCCGACCGTGCTCAACGCGGTGTTCAACGTCGCGCAGTTCTGGGATGGTCGCGCCGCCGACCTGAAGGAGCAGGCGAAAGGCCCGGTGCAGGCCAGCGTGGAAATGAACAACACGCCCGAACGCGTCGAGGCGACGCTGCGCAGCATGCCGGGCTACGTGGAGGCCTTTTCGCGTGCGTTCCCGGGCGAGGCACAGCCGGTGAGCTTCGACAACATGGCGCGCGCGATCGAGGCGTTCGAGGCGACGCTGACCACGCCCGACTCGCGCTTCGACCGCTTCCTCGCCGGTGAGGACACGCTGGATGCGGACGAACGCCGTGGCATGGCGCTGTTCATCGACAAGGGCTGCATCGCCTGCCACGCCGGCGTGAACCTGGGCGGCCAGACCTACCACCCGTTCGGCGTGGTCGAGCGCCCTGGCGCGGACATCCTGCCCGAGGCCGACAAGGGCCGCTTCGAAGTCACCCGCACGGCCACCGACGAGTACGTGTTCCGTGCGGCGCCGCTGCGCAACGTCGCGCTGACGGCGCCCTACTTCCACAGCGGCCAGGTCCGGGACCTGCGCCAGGCAGTGGCGATCATGGGCAGCAGCCAGCTCGGACAGGAGCTGGGCGCGGCCGATGTCGAGGCGATCACCCGCTTCCTGCAGACCCTGAGCGGGCGCCAGCCGCAGATCGTGCATCCGGTGCTGCCGACCAGCACGGCGACCACGCCGCAACCGGAGTAACCGTGCCGCGCGCACGACGTCAGCCGGAGCCGTCGTCGTGCCGCTGCCTGCGTCGTCTGCTCAGTGACCGGGCATCTGCAGCTGCGCCGCCAGTGCGTCGTCGCGCGCATTGGCGGCCAGTGCGGCCGGCCGCTGCGCATGGGCGGCAACGAAGGCCTCGAGGGCCGGCCGCCGCTCCAGTTCGCCCACCATCATCTGGTAGCCCAGGTACGCGGCCACGTAGAGGTCGACCGCGGTGAAGCGGTCGCCGGCCAGATGCGTCCTGCCGCTCACCGCCTGCTCCACCGTGGCCAGCACGTCATCCCCGCGGCCATAACCGGCACTGCGCGCAGCCACGAACACACCGGCCTGGCGTGCGGTCAGCCACGACTCGAACGGGCCGGCGAAGAAGAACAGCCAGCGGTAATAGGCCGCGCGCTCCGGCGAACCCGGCGGCGGCGCCAGCGCCTTCTCCGGAACGAGTTCGGCCAGGTAGGCGCAGATCGCCGCGTTCTCGGTCACCACGACATCGCCATGCCGGATCGCCGGCACCTTGCCCATCGGGTTGATCGCCAGATACTCCGGCGACTTCATCGTCGTATCGAAGTCGAGTACGACCTCTTCGTACGGCAGTCCGGTCTCCTCGAGCATCCAGCGCGCCACCCGGGCGCGCGACAGGGGGTGGGTATAGAAAGTCAGCACGTCGATGCACTCCGGCAAGGGTCGGGAGTACCCAGACTGCGTGGCCGCTGCTGACAGCCTGCTGTCAGCAGTCGCGCATCGCCGGGACATTGGATAGCCATTGCCCATCGATGCATTCGGATCATTCGATTTCACCAATCACAATCCGCGAAATATGGTGGCCCGGTCTATCAACGCCAGCGCATCATCGACGTCAGCACCGGCTGATGTCTCCAGCGGCCCGCCACCCGGCGCGCCGGTCCAGGCAGTTGCGCGCAACGACCCACAGGGAGCAGGACCATGAGCACCGAAACGAAATGCCCGTTCCACCAGAACGTCCACCAGACCGCCGGCGGCGGTACCGGCAATCGCGACTGGTGGCCGCAGCAGCTGCGGCTGGACCTGCTGAACCAGCATTCGACGCGCTCCAACCCGATGGACGGCGGCTTCGACTACGCAGCCGCGTTCGCGAAGCTCGACTACGCCGGCCTCAAGCGCGATCTGGCCGCGCTGATGACCGATTCGCAGGACTGGTGGCCGGCCGACTTCGGCCATTACGGCGGCCTGTTCGTGCGCATGGCCTGGCACAGTGCCGGCACCTACCGCATCGGTGACGGCCGCGGCGGCGGCGGTCGCGGCCAGCAGCGCTTCGCCCCGCTCAACAGCTGGCCGGACAACGTCAGCCTGGACAAGGCACGCCGCCTGCTGTGGCCGATCAAGCAGAAGTACGGCCAGGCGATTTCCTGGGCCGACCTGATGATCCTCACCGGCAACGTCGCGCTGGAGACGATGGGCTTCCGCACCTTCGGCTTCGCCGGTGGCCGAGAGGACACCTGGGAGCCGGACCAGGACGTGTACTGGGGCCGCGAGACCACCTGGCTCGGCGGCGACGTGCGTTATGCGCACGGCTCGGAAGGCGTGGAGAAGCCGGGCGACCATGGCGTGCTGGTGTCCGACGACGATGCCGATGGCGATGTGCATTCGCGCCGGCTGGAGAACCCGCTGGCCGCGGTGCAGATGGGCCTGATCTACGTGAACCCGGAAGGCCCGGACGGCAATCCCGATCCGCTGCTGGCCGCGCACGACATCCGCGACACCTTCGGCCGGATGGCGATGGACGACGAGGAGACCGTCGCCCTGATCGCCGGTGGCCACAGCTTCGGCAAGACCCACGGCGCCGGGCCGGCCGACAACGTCGGCGCCGAGCCCGAAGCGGACGAACTGGAAGCGCAGGGCCTCGGCTGGCACAACCGCTTCGGCAGCGGCAAGGGCGGCGACACGATCACCAGCGGCCTGGAAGTGACCTGGACGAAAACGCCGGCGCAGTGGAGCAACAATTTCTTCGAGAACCTGTTCGGCTTCGAATGGGAGCTGACCAGGAGCCCGGCGGGCGCGCACCAGTGGGTGGCCAAGGACGCCGAGGCCTTCATCCCCGATGCGCACGATCCGTCGAAGACCCATCGCCCGACGATGCTCACCACCGACCTGTCGCTGCGCTTCGATCCGGCCTACGAGAAGATCTCGCGCCGCTTCCTGCAGAACCCCGACCAGTTCGCCGACGCCTTCGCCCGCGCCTGGTTCAAGCTGACCCACCGCGACATGGGCCCGCGTGCGCGCTACCTCGGCCCGGAGGTGCCGGCCGAGGTGCTGATCTGGCAGGACCCGGTGCCGGCGGTCGATCACCCGCTGGTCGACGGCGACGACATCGCGGCGCTGAAGCGGGCGATCCTGGCCAGCGGGCTGAGCGTGGCCGAGCTGGTTTCCACGGCCTGGGCCTCGGCCTCGACCTTCCGCGGCGGCGACAAGCGCGGCGGCGCGAACGGTGCGCGGATCCGGCTGGCCCCGCAGAAGGACTGGGCGGTGAACGATCCGCCGCAGCTGGCCAAGGTGCTGGCGGCGCTGGAACAGGTGCAGGCCGACTTCAACGGCCGCGCCAGCGGAGGAAAGCGGGTTTCGCTGGCCGACCTGATCGTGCTCGGCGGCGGCGCGGCGATCGAGCAGGCGGCGAAGGCCGCGGGCCACACGGTGGACGTGCCGTTCTCGCCGGGCCGCACCGACGCGACGCAGGAACAGACCGACGTCGCCTCGTTCGCCCCGCTGGAGCCGTTCGCCGACGGTTTCCGCAACTACCTGCGCGGGCGCTCCGCGATTCCGGCCGAGCACCTGCTCATCGACCGTGCGCAGTTGCTGACCCTGACCGCACCCGAGATGACCGTGCTGGTCGGCGGCCTGCGCGTGCTCGGCGCCAACGCAGGCGGCAGCAGCGATGGCGTGCTCACTGATCGCCCCGGCACGCTGAGCAACGACTTCTTCGTCAACCTGCTCGACATGGGTACCCGATGGAGCCCGACGTCCGATGCGCGCGAGCGTTTCGAAGGGCGCGCGCGCAACAGCGACAGCGTGGTCGGCCATGGCAGCCGCGTCGACCTGGTGTTCGGCTCGAATTCGGTGTTGCGCGCCCTGGCCGAGGTCTACGCCAGCAGAGACGGCGGGGAAAAGTTCGTGCGCGACTTCGTCGCGGCCTGGGCCAAGGTGATGGAGCTGGACCGCTTCGACCTGGACCATGCGGACCGGCACCCGCGCTGATCTGCTTCCCGCTCCCGCCCGGTTCAACGGGCGGGGCGACCGCATCCGCGGCGCCGCACTGGCGCCGCACCAGCGCTCAGTCGCCCTTCTTCAGGTCCAGCTTGATCCCGTCGTCGCGGCCGCCACCGGACCAGAGGGTCACGTCCTGCTGCGGATTGCAGCGACGGTCGCGCGCGGTCGCCGGTGCATGCGCCTGACGCGGGCCGGATTCCCCGCCCACACGACAATCGACGGGATCGGCCGGACGTGGGCCGCCTGCGACGTCCGTGGTGCTGGCGCACCCGCTCAACGCGACCAGCAGGACGCCAGCGGCAAGCACGGCGCTGTCATTGAACGGCATCGAAACGCTCCTCTGCAGTGGCTTCCGTGGTTGTACACCGCCGGGGCCGGGCGCGCACAGGCCGGAAGTCAGGCAGTGCCGGTCATCCAGTCCGAACACCCGGGCAGCGAGCGCCCGGAGTGCCACCGTTCCGGTGGCGTGCAAGCGCAGGCAGCAGCATCCATGCGGCGGACGATCGAAACGCGCACGGCCGGCGGCAGCGCTCAGGACGCGTCGAAGTCGCCCAGCGCCTGGATCAGGCGCCGCGCGCGCTTGTCCGGCTTGTGCTCGGGCGGCCGATAGCCATCGCGCGCTGCAGCACGCTGCAGGCGCTGCTGTTCGCGCAGCGCCCTGGAGGCCTCGGTCTCCTCGTACAGCGCCTGCGCCACCGGCGCGGGACCGCGCACGTCGCTAAGCCCGCGCACCTGCACCTCGAAGGTCTCCTCGCCACGGGTGATCTGCAGCATCTCGCCGACGCGCACCCCGCGCGACGCCTTGGCGCGCTGGCCGGCGACATCGACCTTGCCGGTCTCCACCGCCTGCTTGGCGAGGCTGCGCGTCCGGAAGAAGCGTGCCGCCCACAGCCAGAGATCGAGGCGCACCGCCGTCACGGAAGCCACGTCGGTCATCGCGACCGCCCCTTGCAGCCGGCCCCGTCGCGCGCGCGTCCGACGACGCGGAGCGGCAGGCCGAATGCATCGCCCCCCATGTCGCCGGTGGCAGGGTTCACTCCACGCGCGACAGCGCGCCACATCATCGGGTTCATCGCGTCCTGATTGGATCTATCGGCCAGGGGAACCACGCAGCGGCACGGTCACGCTGCGGACCGCGTCGCGCTGGCAGCCCTGGGATACGTGGTAATCGGTCGTCCGCTCTTCGTAGCGGCCGCGTTCCTCCCGCGACAGCCCCGCCGGCGTCGGCGGCCCTTCGCGCTGGGCGCGATACTGCTGCCCGCAGAAGGAATCGCCCGAGTCCAGCAGGGTCACGCCGGGATCGCTCGCGCATCCGGCGAGCCATGCCAGCGAACAGGCCGCCAGCAGCATGGTGAGTCCGCGTTGCGCCATCGTCTTGCTCCGTGCGGCCGATGGCGCCAGTGTGCCAGCTTGCCGGGCCGATGCCATCCGTGCCGTGCGCCGACGACCGGCATGCATGGGCTGGCACCCGCCTCCGGACACGCGAACGGCCGCCTGAGGGCGGCCGTCCTTGTCGCGATCGCGCGCCGGAATTACTCGGCGGCGGCAGCCGCGGCCTTCTCGGCCTTGGCCTTGGCAACGGCAGCCAGGTCTTCCTTGATGCGGGCAGCCTTGCCTTCCAGGCCACGCAGGTAGTACAGCTTGCCGGCGCGGACCTTGCCGCGGCGCTTCACTTCGACCGAGTCGATGATGGCGCTGTGGGTCTGGAACACGCGCTCGACGCCGTAGCCGTGCGAGATCTTGCGGACGGTGAACGAGGAGTTCAGGCCGGCGTTCTTGGTCGCGATGACCACGCCTTCATAGGCCTGCACGCGCTCGCGGTTGCCTTCCTTCACCTTCACGTTGACGACGACGGTATCGCCCTGGCTGAACTTCGGCAGTTCGCGGGTGATCTGGGCGGATTCGAACTCCGCGACGATGGACTTGTTCAGCTTGCTCATGGTGACCGACTCTTGTTCGGGTGGGCGTGTCGTTACGACAACTCGGGAAGGCGCAGTCGCAGGATCGCGCTGCACGTCTTGTTGTTCTGGGAGTCCGGAGACGGCCGGGCGGCCGCTCGGAATCCGGCATGATACTGCAACTGCGGGCGCCGATGCTACTGCCCGGTTCGATCGTCCAGTCCGGCCCGGAACGCGTCCAGCAGCGCCTGGTCTGCCTTCGACAGCGCCCGACCCTCGAGCAGGTCCGGGCGTCGCAGCCAGGTCCGGCCCAGCGCCTGCTGCCGGCGCCAGCGCGCGATCGCCGCGTGGTTGCCCGAGCGCAGTACCGCCGGCACGTCGCCATAGGCATGACTGACCGGATGGCTGTAGTGCGGGCAGTCCAGCAGCCCGTCCTCGAAGCTGTCCTGCTCGGCCGAGCCAGCGTCGTTCAGCACGCCGTCCTGCAGCCGGACCATCGCATCGACGACGACCGCCGCCGCCAGTTCGCCACCGGAGAGCACGTAGTCGCCGATGGAGATCTCCTCGTCGACCTCGGCCGCCAGCAGCCGCTCGTCGACGCCCTCGTAGCGGCCGCACAGCAGCGCGATCCGCGGCCGGGCCGCCAGTTCGCGTACCTTCGCCTGGTCCAGGCGCCGACCCTGCGGGCTCATGTAGACCAGGTGAACGGGCTCCGGATCGGCGGCGCGCACATCCTGCAGGCAACGCCGCAGCGGCTCGACCAGCAGCACCATGCCCGGGCCGCCACCGAAAGTGCGGTCGTCGACCTTGCGGTAGTTGCCTTCGGCATAGTCCCGCGGGTTCCAGCCATGCAGCGCGACCAGACCCCGCTCGTGCGCGCGGCCGACCACGCCGAAGCCTGCGCACTGCGCGACGAACTCGGGAAACAGGCTGACGATGTCGATGCGCATCTGTGGACCTCGGAACACGCCGGCCGCACCGTGCGGCCCGCGCTCAGAATTCGGGATCCCAGTCGACCGTGATCGTGCCGGTCTCGAAATCGACGGCGGTCACGTAGTCGGGCTGTACGAACGGCAGCATGCGCTCGCGCTCGCCCTGCACCACCATCACGTCGTTGGCGCCGGTGGACAGCATCTGCGTGACGGTGCCCAGCTCGACACCGTCGACGGTACGCACGCGCAGGCCTTCCAGATCGACCCAGTAGTACTCGCCGGGCGCCGGCGGAGGCAGCGCCTCGCGGGGCACATGGATCTCGGTACCGCGGGCCAGTTCGGCCGCGTTGCGGTCGTCGATGCCGGGAATCGTCGCGATGACATGCTTGCCGGTATCGCGGCCACGCGCACCGCGCAGCTCGCGCTCGACGCCGGACGGCGTACGCAGGATCCACGGCTGATAGCGGAAAATACCTGCACGCGGCTCGGTCCAGGACTCGAGCTTGACCTCGCCACGCACACCGAAGGCGCCCATCACCCGGCCCAGCAGAATGCGTTTCTGCGGTGGAGTGGGACGCCCGGTGTCGTTCATGACGGAAACGGCCGCCGCTGCTGCGGCGGCCTGTCGACTCAGGCCGCGACGGCCTTGGTCGCTTCCTTGTACAGCGCGCGGACCTTGTCGGTCAGCTGGGCGCCGTTGCCGACCCAATGGTCGACACGGGCGATGTCCAGCACCACGCGCTGCTCGGCGCCCTGGGCGACCGGGTTGTAGTAGCCGACGCGCTCGATGTTGCGGCCGTCGCGGGCGCTGCGCACGTCGGTGACGATGATGTGGTAGAACGGACGCTTCTTGGCGCCGCCGCGGGTAAGACGGATCTTGACCATGGTGGTTTCTCGGTGTTGCCCAGTCGCCAGGATGGCGAGGTAAGCCGGCGATTATAGCGGCGGTTCCCCGCCGTTCCAAGTCCGGGTCCGACCGGCACCCTGCCCCGCCGCCAGCGGCTCTCCCGCGATTTGCGCCAGCGCCTGTCGCGCACGCTGGCAGAAGGCTCCGGACTCCGGCAGCACATGCCCGTCGATCGCCGCCAGGGGCCAGATCCCGGTCGCGTTGCAGGCGAATGCGCCGGTGCAGTCGCCCAGGTCCTGCAGGGTCACCGGGCGGATCCGCGCCGGCCCCAACGCGTCCTGCAGCAGACGTTCGGCGACCCCGCGCAGGGCCGGCGCGCACGGCCAGACCACGTCATTCCCCTGCAGCAGGGCCAGGTTCCAAGTCGTCCCTTCGCTGACCAGGCCGTCGCGGGTCACGAACAATGCATCGTCGAACCCGGCCAGCAGCGCCTGCCGGCGCTGCTCGAACAGGCCGAAGGTGCCGACATGCTTGATCTGCGGCAGTTCGCGCGCATAGGTCGTGCTGCGTACGCGACGCGGCAGCGGCGGCAGATCGACCGGCGCGGACACGGCCACCAGGACGTCGGCCTCGACGGCCGCAAGCGGCGTGCGGAAATCGAAGTGGCGGGAGAACACCGTCACCCGCAGCGAGGCGTCGACCAGGCCCGATGACATCACCGCGTCGCGCATCCAGCCGCGCACCGTGTCCGGTTCCAGGGCAGTGCCGAACAACGCCTCGGTGCCCTGCGCCAGCCGCTCCAGGTGCAGGTGCAGCCCCTGGACCGCACCGGCGCGCACCTGCATCGAGGTGAAGTGGCCGTAGTTGACCAGGGCCGACGTGAGCAGGGCCACGTCCGCCGGCCGGCCATTGCAGGTCAGATGCGTCACAGCAAGGCCTGTGCGCGCGACCAGAGCGAGGCGAACACCTCGGCCGCCGGCCGGGCCTGCGCCAGCCAGGCCGACTGCCCCGCCCAGGCCTGCATGCCGTCGAGCCGCGCGTCGGCGACCGCCTGACGGCGCATCGGCGCGGTCAGGCCACGCTGCACCGGATAGGGCTGCACCGCGGGTGCGCCCGGCGCCGCAAGCGCGCGCACATAGGAAGTGGCCAGGGCCCGACCGAGGCGCCCACTGAAACCGCGCGTGACCCAGGCCTGCTCCGGCTCGGACGCGGCAAGCGCCTCGGCCCATGGTGCGGGCAACGCGCATTCGGGCGTCCGCAGGAAGGCCGTCCCGACCTGCACCGCACTGGCGCCCAGCAGCAGCGCCGCCGCCACGCCGCGTCCGTCGCCGATGCCACCGGAGGCGATCACCGGAATCGACAGGCGGTCGGCCAGCCGCGGCACCAGCGCGAACAGGCCGACCAGCTGGTGCTCCGCCGAGGCGGCATCGAACGCGCCGCGATGGCCGCCTGCCTCCGCGCCCTGGGCCACGACCGCATCGGCCCCGGCCGCCTGCGCCTGCAGCGCCTCGTCCAGCGTGGTCGCGCAGGCGAACCAGGCGATGCCGGCCCGCTTCAGGCGCTGCACCTGCGCCGGCGCGAGCACGCCCATGATGGTGGAGAGCACCTCCGGCCCGGCGGCCAGCGCCGCATCGAGCTGCGCATCGAAGGCGGCGGGCCCGGCATCGCCTGCATCGTCGGGCATCCGCGGTCCCCAGCACTCCAGGAATGCGCGCATCCGCGCTTCGCCGCCCGCATCGCGCTGCGGCGGGGGATCGGGCACCCACAGGTTGATCTGCGCCGGCCCGGTCGAGCACACACGGAAGGCACGCATCCAGGCACCGATCTCGTCAGGCTGCGACAGCACCGCCCCCATCGCGCCCATGCCGCCCGCATCGGCGACCGCAGCCGACAGCGGCACCGGGCACGCACCCGCCATCGGCGCCAGCAGGATCGGCACCTGCACACCGAACCGCTGGCAGAAGCCGGCGATGCGGTCAGAAACGGAACCCTCGCTCATGCGCGCCGCACCGATGCTGGAAAACGGGGCACAGCATACGCGGCCGGACGGCCGGCTCGAACACACCTGGCGGTCCGACGCAGGTGCAGGCTCCTGTCCCGCTCCAACTCGCCATCCCCTCGGCCGCCAGGCAGTGCACCGCTCGCGACGCCGGCCTGCATCCAGCCACGCGCCTGCCACGCGGCCATCAGCGGCATCACGCACCGCCGTCCCCTGCCACCGCAGCGGCGACATCCACGCTGGCCGCACGGGGAGACGACCCGGCACGCGTGCGGCATGTGCGGGACCGACACCTGCCGCCCCGACGCAGCCGCACCCTGTGGACTTCCAGCAGACCATCTGCACCTGCATCGCCTGCGCCGATGGGTGCCGCTGCCATTGCATGCCATCGCCGGCGATCCGGGTTTCGCGCCAGCGGATCAGGTTCTGCTGAGCAGGCAGCGCGCGGCGGCGCGCCCATGAAGATGGCCACCAGCCAGACCCGTCACCGGAACGTTCCGCGGCGGCCGGATACGGTGTGGCATCTACTGAGCCGGATGTTCAGGAACGGTGTCGCACGCCTGTGTCGACCCGGACCGCGGATGTCATCAAGCAGAGGCCCAGACACACCGCGGTGCGGCCACGAAGCCCCGCGTTGGGCATCGCCCGCCCCGACCGAGGAGCGGGTCGCTCACCGTGATACGCAGTCAGGGCGCCTTCGGTCCACACAGCGCCGCCGATGGCAGCGCCAACACCCGCCCCACGCCACCACGTCGACGGCAATCGGGGGGGGGCGAGCCGGCGCGGGCGTACGCACCCGCGCCCATGCGGCGATCAGCGGAACGGCATGCGGCCCATGCCGCCCATCATGCCCTGCAGCCCGCGCATCATGCCCTTCATGCCGCCGCGGCCCATCTTGCTCATCATCTTTTCCATCTGCTGGTACTGCTTGATGAGCTTGTTGACGTCGGCCGGCGTGGTGCCGGAGCCGCGCGCGATGCGGGCGCGGCGCGAGCCGTTGAGCAGGTCCGGGTTGCGACGCTCCTTGGGCGTCATCGAGCCGATGATCGCCATCATCCGCGGCACTTCCTTGCTCTGCGAGACCTGCTGCTTGAGGTGCTCGGGCACCTGGCCCAGGCCGGGCAGCTTGTCGATCAGGCCGGAGATGCCGCCCATGTTCTGCATTTGCTCAAGCTGGTCGCGCATGTCGTTGAGGTCGAACTTCTTGCCCTTGGCGACCTTGGCGGCCAGCTTGGCGGCCTTTTCCTGGTCGACGTTCTGCTCCACCTGCTCGACCAGCGACAGCACGTCGCCCATGTCGAGGATGCGCGCGGCGACGCGGTCGGGGTGGAACACGTCCAGGCCGTCGGGCTTTTCGCCCACGCCGATGAACTTGATCGGCTTCCCGGTGATGTAGCGGACCGACAGCGCGGCGCCGCCACGGGCGTCGCCGTCGGTCTTGGTCAGGACCACGCCGGTCAGCGGCAGCGCCTCGGAGAAGGCCTTGGCGGTGGTCGCCGCATCCTGGCCGGTCATCGCGTCGACCACGAACAGGGTCTCGGTCGGGCTGACCGCGGCGTGCAGCGCCTTGATCTCGGCCATCATCGCCTCGTCGATGGCGAGGCGGCCGGCGGTATCGACCAGCAGCACGTCGACGAAGGACTTCTTCGCATCGGCGATGGCGGCCTTGACTATGTCGACCGGCTTCTGCGAGGCCTCCGACGGGAAGAACAGCACGCCGACCTGCTCGGCCAGGGTTTTGAGCTGCTCGATCGCGGCCGGCCGGTAGACGTCGGCGCTGACCACCATCACCTTCTTCTTGCGCTTTTCCTTCAGGTGCTTGGCCAGCTTGCCGACCGTGGTCGTCTTGCCGGCACCCTGCAGGCCGGCCATCAGCACGATGGCCGGGGCCGGCACGTTGAGGTTCAGGTCGCTGGCGGCCGAGCCCATGACCGCGGTCAGCTCGTCGCGCACGACCTTGATCAGCGCCTGGCCCGGGGTCAGCGACTTCAGCACCTCCTGGCCGACCGCACGCACCTTGATCTTCTGGATCAGGGCCTGGACCACCGGCAGCGCGACGTCGGCCTCGAGCAGCGCGATGCGCACCTCGCGGGTCGCCTCGCTGATGTTGGACTCGGTCAGGCGGCCGCGGCCGCGCAGACGTTCCATCGTGCCGGACAGGCGCTGGGTCAGGGATTCGAACATGCGGGCAACCGGATGGAGGAAAAACGGCCGGCGATTATAGCCCGGCCGGGCCGGTCGGCCGTGGTCGCCCGGCATGGCCCCGGCCGGCGCATGACGCGGCGTGCCAAGCGCTCGCGTCGTGTGCGAAACTGCTTCGATGACAATCGTTCTCATCGCTGTCGTCGCCTACCTGGTCGCCACCCTGATGCTGGTCCAGGCGGTGGCGCGCGATAGGCTCGAGCGCGGCCGCGGCTGGCTCTGGGCGGCCTGGCCGGCGATCGCGCTGCACGCCGCCTACCATCTGGTCGTGGCCTGGCGCACCGCCGGCGGCCCGGACATGCATTTCTTCTCGGCCCTGTCGCTGGTCAGCCTGGGCATGGCGGCGCTGACCGCGCTGGTGGGCGCGCGCGGGCGGATGGCGGCGCTGGGCGTCATCGCCTTCCCGCTGGCATCGGCCCTGCTGGCCGGCTACCACGGCCATGGCCACGCTCCGTCCGCGCCGCTGGACTGGCGCCTGCAGCTGCACGCCTGGCTGGCGCTGCTGGCCTACGCGACGCTGGCGATCTCGGCCCTGCTGGCGGTGATGCTGTGGCTGCAGGACCGGGCCCTGCGCCGCCGCGAGTTCCATCTGTGGCTGCGCGCCCTGCCGCCGCTGACCGAACTGGAAACCCTGCTGTTCCGCACGATCACCGCCGGTTTCGGCCTGCTGACCCTGACCCTGCTGACCGGCGCGCTGTTCGTGGAGGACTTCTTCTCCCAGCACCTGGTCCACAAGACCGTGCTCAGCCTGCTGTCGTGGCTGGCCTTCGGCGGCCTGCTGCTCGGCCGCTGGCGCTATGGCTGGCGCGGCATCCGCGCGGTGCAATGGACCCTGACCGCGATGATGCTGTTGTTGCTGGCCTTCTTCGGCAGCAAGTTCGTGATCGAGCTGGTCTTGGCCCGCGGCTGACCGACGCGGCGCCCCTCAGCTGCTGCCCGCATCGACCACGAACTCCTGCGCGGTGCAGGCGCGCGCCGCGTCCGAGGCCAGGAACAGCACCATCGCCGCCACGTCCTCCGGCGCGATCCGCAGCGGCAGGCACTGGGTGCGCTCGAGCTCACGCTCGCCGGCCTCGTCCAGCCACAGGCGGACCTGGCGCTCGGTCATCACCCAGCCCGGGGTCACGGTGTTGATGCGGATGCGGTCGGCGCCGAGTTCGCGCGCCAAGCCGCGGGTCAGGCCATCGACGGAGGCCTTGGCCGCGGCGTAGACCGGATAGCCGGCATTGCGCTTCTTCCAGCCGGTCGAGCCGAGGTTGACGATGGCGCCACCGCCACGCCTGCGCATGCCGGGCACCAGCGACTGGATCGCGAAGAACGCGGCGCGCTGGTTCACCGCGATGCACCGGTCCCAGTAGCCGCGGTCGACGCTGTCGAGCGTGTGGCGGTCGTCGTCGCCGACGTTGTTGACCAGTACGTCGAAGTCGCCGACCACGGCGGATGATGCGGCGATCGCGGCCTGCAGAGCGTCCACATCGGCGACATCCACGCACGTCCACTGCGGCGCCGGCGCGCCGGCGGCGGCGATCGAGCGGCACAGCGCCGCTGCTGCAGTGGCGTCCAGATCGACGAAGGCCACCTGCGCGCCCTGGCCGGCGAACGCCCGTACCACGGCCGCGCCGATACCGGTGGCGCCGCCGGTCACGAACACACGGCGTCCGGCCAGCCCCGGGTAGCGCCCTGCCGCATCCAGCGCCGCTGCGTCCATGCCCTCTCCCACGCATCTGATCGAGCGCAGAGCTTAGAGCGCGCGCGCGCGGCCGGCCATCGCCGCGACGGCCGACCACTCCGGGGACGCACGCAGCGCTCGGCACTGTCTTGGCGCCGACACCGTGCCGCAACGAAACCACAACACATCCTCTCTAGCCTCGGGCGGCCTTTTCGAGGGGCGGCGACACGGCGGCGACAGATGCCGCGGTGCCGCATCCACCACCACCCATCATCAGTACCCGGGGAAGTCGCATGCACCGTTCCACCCAGACCCGCATCTCCACGCCGCAGCGCCGGCCGCTGGCCCGCATCATCCACCACGTGCTGGTGGGTGGTCTGGTCGCGCTGCCGCTGCACGCCGCCGCACAGGCCGGCGCAGGCGCCGATGCGGTCCAGCAGCTGGATTCGATCACGGTGGTCGGCAGCTACAGCCGCAGCCTCGAGCAGGCGGTCGACCTCAAGCGCGAGAACGTGGGCTTCTCCGATTCGATCGTCGCCACCGACGTGGCCGACTTCCCCGAGCAGAACCTGTCCGAGGCGCTGCAGCGCATGCCGGGCGTGACCATCGAGCGCAACAAGGGCCTGGGCACCAAGGTCAACGTGCGCGGCCTGCCGTCCGACTACACCCACGTGTCGATCAACAACCTGGCCACCGCATCGGGCAGCGGCGGCCGCGACGTGGAATTCGACATCTTCGCCTCGGAGATCATCCAGCAGGTGACCGTGCAGAAGTCGCCGACCGCGGCCGACGAGGAGGGCGGCATCGCCGGCTCGGTGCAGATCTCCACCGCGCGTCCGTTCGACTACAGCGAGCGCAAGCTGGTCGGCTCGATTGAGGGCGCGCACAACTCGATCTCCGAGGAGGTCGACCCGAAGTTCTCGTTCCTGGCCGCCGACACCTGGGGCGACTGGGGCGCGCTGGTCTCGTTCTCGCAGGCCAGACGCACCAACCGCACCGACGCGACCTCGGGCATCAACTTCCGCCCGATGTCGCGCTTTCTCGGCGCCTCCGGCGTGCGCGGCGCCCAGGCCGAGGCGGTGATCGAGCGCGACACCGGCCGCCAGATCGCCAACCGCGGCAACACCGCCGAGTCCAACCTGATCGTGTTCCAGGACAAGGTCGGCGACCGCGTGTTCCTCAACGAGCAGGACAAGTGGGGCGCGACCGCGTCGCTGCAGTTCAAGCCGGGCAACAGCTTCAGCCTGACCTTCGACGCGATGCTCGGCGGCTACGACACCACCGAGGACGAGTACGACGCGGCGGCCTATTCGGCATCCAGCCGCAGCACCCTGGACACGATCCACGCCTACGACGACACCACCCTGGCCGAGCACGGCATCCTGGTCCTGCGCGACGTGTCCTACACCGCCACCCAGCACGAGTTCCTGAGCAAGGAGCGGATCAACAAGACCGATTACAGCCAGTACAGCGCGACCCTGGACTGGAAGGGCGAGCAGTGGGAGATCGACGCGCTGCTGGGGTATTCCGGCGCGGAGAAGAGCCTGGACTACGCCAACCTCAAGCACGTGGCCTACGCGCCCTCGCGCACCCGCTGGACCGGCCGCAGCGGCGAGACCATCCCGAGCACGCCGGGCGGTTTCGACATGTACCACTCGCCGCAGAGCTACCTCTTCGAGGCCTACGAGACCACGCTGGAGAAGATCACCGACGACAAGTACGCCGGACAGCTGGATCTGCGCCGGATGCTGGACCTGGCGTTCCTGCCGGCGCTGAAGGACGTGCAGTTCGGCGTGCGCCGCACCGACAAGTCCAAGGAGCGCAGCTACGGCGAGCTGAAGATCGGCGGCCCGTCGGCCGGCAACAACGCCTGGGTCAACACCCGCACGCTGGCCGACAGCCAGCTGCGGCACATCGGCGACATCGTGCCCGGCGGCGCCTACAGCGCCAAGGATCTGGACTGGCAGATGGTGTCCAACGACTACGCCCGCGACACCTTCCGCTACGCCGGCTTCTTCACCCCGTTCGACGACAGCCAGTACTACCGCGTCGACGAGAAGGTCACCAGCCTGTACGCGATGGGCAACCTGTTCTTCGACATCGGCAGCGTCCCGGTCACGATCAATGCAGGCGCCCGCTACGTGGACACCTCGGTGGAGTCGTTCGGCTACCACCCGGTGCAGAACCCGGACGGCACCACCGGCTACACCGACACGCCGGTCTCCAGGGACGGCAGCTACAGCGACGTGCTGCCCAGCATCAACATGACCGCCGAGCTGTCCAGTGGCCTGCTGCTGCGTGCCGCGGCCTCGGAAACGCTGATGCGGCCGGCGATGACCGACATCGCCTACAAGCGCACTGCCAGCTGGAGCTCGTTCCGCTTCACCGACGGCAACCCCGAGCTGAAGCCGACCTATGCCAGACAGTGGGAAGTGGGCCTGGAGAAGTACCTGGAGAACGGTGGCCTGCTGGCGGCCTCGTACTTCCGCAAGAAGATCGATGGCGTGGTGATCAACGCGCTGACCGGCGTGGTCGCCGACGTACCGGTCTACAACGCCAACGGCACCCTCAACGGCATCTACGACTTCGACGTCTACCAGCCGGTGAACGCGGCCGGCTCCTACGAGGTCGACGGCGTCGAACTGGTCGCGCAGCTGCCGCTGGGCATGCTGCACCCGGTGCTGGACGGCTTCGGCATCAATGCCAACTACACCGCGCTGGACAGCTCGCTGGCCGGCGAGTCGGACCTGGGCATCCAGACCCCGATGCCGGGCCTGGCCGAGAAGACCTGGAACCTGACCGCCTACTACGAGAACGACCGCTTCGACGCCCGTGTCTCGTACAACCACAAGGGCGAGTACGTCGAGTCGATCGGTTACAACATGTACCCGATCTACCGCGACGCCTACGGCCAGATGGACGTGTCGATCGGCTACCGGCTGACCGACAACGTCAAGATCAGCCTGAAGGGCATCAACCTGACCGACGAGGCGACCACCGGCTACACGATGGATCCGTCGTTCCCGACCATGTACGAGCTGTCCGGCCGGCGCATCTCGCTGGGGATCCGCGCGGACTTCTGATCCCGCGCACGGACCACGCAGGCCACGGTCCATACCGTGGCCTGCATCGCGGAACGCCGCCGCCCGCTTGCCCGCGCGCGGCGGCCCGGGAAACAATCCCGGTCTGCCCGCGGCCATCCGGCCCGCAGCCGGCCTGCACCAGGCCGGCCATGGCGGCCATGGATGCAGCTCGATCACGATGACAGGTTCGCCGACGCATGCCTTCGCGGGCGCCCGGACTAGCGCGCTGGCGCTGGGCGGCCTGCTGTGCGGTGTGCTCGCGTGCTGGGCCGCACCGGCACCGGCGCAGGGCGTGCCGCCCGATGCCGGGCAGTTGCAGCGCGAAGCCGAACGTGCGGTCTCGCGCCCGGCCCAGCCTCCGCCACCGCCCGCCTCGCCCGTCGATGCCTCCGACGATGGCGACCTGGCATTCACCATCGACCGCTTCGTGGTCGAGGGCGCGCAGCTGGTGCCGGCCGAGGCGCTGGAGCGGCGGCTCGACGGCTACCGCGGCAGGCCGCTGGTCTTCGCCGAACTCGATGCCGCGCTGCAGACCCTGGTCGCGCACTACCGGGCGCTGGGCTGGTTCGCCCGCGTGCAGATCCCCGAGCAGGACATCACCGACGGCGTGCTGCGGGTGCGGGTCGTCGAAGGCCGTTTCGGCGACCTGCAGGTCCATGCGGACGGGCGGGCGCGCGGCGACTTCATCGCCGCCGTCGTGCGCGGCCGGCTGCAGCCCGGCGCCCCGTACGAACTGTCCGCGCTCGAGCGCGGCATGCTGCTGGCCAACGACCTGCCCGGCATCCGCGTCGACGGCGTGCTCCAGGCCGGCACCGGTCCCGGGCGCAGCGACCTGGTGCTGCAGGTCGAGGACCTGCCGCTGCTCAGCGGCAGCCTGTCGCTGGGCAACGACGGCAGCCGCTACACCGGCCGCACCCAGGGCATCGGCCGGCTCCATCTGAACAATCCTTCCGGCTACGGCGACCAGGTCGGCATCACCGCCATGCGCGGCAACGATCTGGATTACCGCGGCGCCAGCTACAGCCTGCCGCTCGGCAGCCGCGGCCTGCGCGGCAACCTCGGCTACACCGCGCTGCGCTACCGGCTCGGCAAGGAATTCTCGCTGCTCGATGCGATCGGCAGTTCGCGCATGCACAAGGCGGGCGTGTCCTATCCGGTCGCGCGCAGCGACGGTTTCAATCTGGAATTCGAGCTGGCCTGGGCCAGGCGCCGCCAGAACGACGACAGCCTCGGCATGGCGATCCGCCGACGCGATGTGGACGACCTCACCCTGAGCGTCTACGGCGACGCGACCGATGGCTGGCTCGGCGGCGGCTGGTCGGTCTGGATCGTGGACCTGAGCCGCGGCCATGCCCGCCTCGGGCTGCCCGAGGACCAGGCCTACGACGCCGCCGGCGCCGACGTGCAGGGCGGCTTCAGCCTGGCCAGCGTCGAGCTGCGCCACGAGCGCTGGCTGGCACCGGCCTGGTACCTGCGCGGCCGCCTCACCGGTCAGTGGGCCGGCGGCAACCTCGATTCCTCGCAGCAGTTCACCCTGGGCGGACCGTTCGGCGTACGTGGTTATCCGGTCAACGAGGCCAGCGGCGACAGCGGCGCGGTCCTGCAACTGGAACTGCACGGCCTGCTGCCGTGGACGCGCCTGGGCGAGTTCGACGGGTTCGCCTTCGTCGACCACGGCACGATCCGCAGGCACCAGGATCCGTGGACCGGCTGGAACGCGTCCGGCGTCGAGCGCAACCGGCAGGCGCTGTCGGCCGCGGGGCTCGGCGTGGCCTGGAGCCATCCACGCCGGCTCAGCGCCAGCCTCGCCCTCGCCTTCCCGATCGGCGCGCGCGACGACGGGCTCGATGAGTCCAACCAGGACGGCACCCGGCGCGGATCGCAGCTGTGGTTCAACCTGCGGCAGCGGTTCTAGCCGGGTCGCAGCGCGGCGCCCGCCGCCGGACCGCGGTAGGATCGGCAGCTGTCGCACGCCCTGCCTGCGTTCGGCGGCCCGGACGGCCGCCCGCCCCCGATCCGGACCGACCTCCATGCCGCCCATCGCCTCCCATCCGCCATCGCGTCGCGCGCCGCGCGGTCTGCACGCCCTGCGCTTGGCCGCATTGACGGCCTGCCTCTCGCCGGGCTGGGCGGCAGCGACCGATCCGGGCGCGCTGCCGGAAGGGGGCCGCGTGGTGGTCGGCAAGGCCAGCCTGGCCAGCGAGGGCCGCACCCTCACCGTCTCCCAAGCGTCCAGCCGCGCCATTCTCGAGTGGCAGCGCTTCGACATCGGCAGCGCGGCGACGGTGCAGTTCCAGCAGCCGTCCTCGTCGTCGGTCGCGCTGAACCGGGTGGTCGGCGGTACCCCCTCGCGCATCTTCGGGCGGCTGAGCGCCAACGGCCACGTCTATCTGGTCAACGGCGCCGGCGTGCTGTTCGGCCGCGGCGCCCAGGTCGATGTCGGCGGGCTGGTGACCTCGACGCTGGACGTGGCCGACGGCGATTTCCTGGCCGGGCGCGAGCGTTTCGAACCGGGCACCGAACTGACCGCGCTGGGCCTCGCACCCGGCACCGACCGCCAGGCCGATGCCGCCAGCGACCCGCAGGCGGCCGCCGCGATCGGCCAGGCCGCCGAACCGGACGACCGCGCCGCCACCGAATCCGGCGCCCCGCGCCAGCTGACCATGGACGCCGGCGCCGACGGCCATCTGCGCTACGGCCTGGCGAGCGACGAGGTCCAGGCCCTGCTGGACGATGGCGGACTGGTCGACGATGGCGATGGCCTGGTGCTGACCGCGCGTGGCGCGAGCGCACTGGCCGCGGCGGTGGTCGCCCACGACGGCGCGCCGCAGGCCCGGGTCGCAACCCGGCGCGATGGACGCCTGCTGCTGCTGGCCAGCGACGAGGCCGACGGCGCGCGGACCGACCAGCGCACGCGCACGCCGCGCACGGCGCTGCACGCGGGCAGCGACGCGCGGCCCCTGCTGCCGGACTGAGCCGCAGCAGCCGGTCAGGCGGCTTCGATCGCCTGCCCCAGCCGTTCGACCGCGATCACTTCCATGCCCTTGACCGAGCCGGTCTTGGGCGCGTTCGCCTTCGGCACGATCGCGCGCTTGAAGCCGTGCGTGGCCGCCTCGCGCAGCCGGTCCTCGCCATTGGGCACCGGCCGGATCTCGCCGGACAGGCCGACCTCGCCGAACGCGATGGTCTTCTCGGCCATCGGCCGGTCGCGCAGCGAGGACAGCACCGCAAGCAGCACCGGCAGGTCGACCGCGGTCTCCTGCACACGGATGCCGCCGACCACGTTCACGAACACGTCCTGGTCGCCGACCATCACTCCGCCGTGGCGGTGCAGCACCGCCAGCAGCATCGCCAGACGGTTGCCTTCCAGGCCCACCGCGACCCGGCGCGGGTTGGACAGCGGCGAGGCGTCGACCAGCGCCTGCACCTCGACCAGCAGCGGCCGCGTGCCCTCGCGGGTGACCATCACGCAGCTGCCCGGCTGCGAGGTGCTGCCGCCGGACAGGAAGATCGCCGAGGGGTTGGAGACCTCCTTCAGGCCCTTCTCGCCCATCGCGAACACGCCCAGTTCGTTGACCGCACCGAAGCGGTTCTTGAACGCACGCAGCAGGCGGAAGCGGCTGCCGCTCTCGCCTTCGAAGTACAGCACCGCGTCGACCATGTGCTCGAGCACGCGCGGGCCGGCGATGCCGCCTTCCTTGGTCACGTGGCCGACCAGGAACACGGCGGTGCCGGTTTCCTTGGCATAGCGCACCAGCCGCGCCGCGCTCTCGCGGACCTGGCTGACCGAGCCGGGCGCGGCGGTCAGCGACTCGGTCCACAGGGTCTGCACCGAGTCGGCCACCATCAGCTTCGGGCGCGCCTGGCTGGCGTGCTGGAGGATGGTCTCGATGCCGGTCTCGGCCAGCGCGTTGACGCCGTCCAGCGGCAGGTCCAGCCGCACCGCGCGGCCGGCGACCTGGGCCAGCGATTCCTCGCCGGTGACGTACAGCACCGGCAGCTCGGCAGCCATCTTCGCCACCGCCTGCAGCAGCAGGGTCGACTTGCCGATGCCCGGATCGCCGCCGATCAGCACCACCGCGCCTTCGACCAGGCCGCCGCCCAGCACGCGGTCGAACTCGCCGATGCCGGTGCTGACCCGCAGGTGCTCGGTCTGCTGCACGTCCTTGAGCGCGGTGATCTTCGGCGGGTCGACCTTGCCCGCCCAGCCGCTGCGCCGCGACACCGCCGGCCCGGCCGAGGCCGTCGCGGCGGCCGGCTCGATCACGATTTCAGAGAGCGTGTCCCAGGCCCGGCAGGCGCTGCACTGGCCCTGCCACTTGCTGTAGTCGGCGCCGCATTCGCTGCAGACGTAGGCGGTCCGTGCCTTGGCGGGCTTGGCCATCGTGGGGCTCCTTCGAAACAGGCGCTCAGGATACCCAAGCCCGTCGCAGGACCCGAGACCGGCCAGGGCGGGCACGGGTCCTGCCCTCACCGGGCCGCCACACCCTGAACATTTTCATCCGGCACCACGGCGCGGGGCTTCAGAATGCGCGCCCCGCGCCGATCTCCGCTCGGCCTCCTGCCCGAACCGCCCCGATGTCCGGTAGCTACAACGACCTGCTCGTCCTGTGTTCGCTGCTGATCGCGATCCTCGCCTCGTACACCGCCCTGCACATGGCCAGCCATGTGGCGACCGCCGGGCGCACCGCCGCCCGCTGGTGGCTGGCCGGCGGCGCCTGCGCGATGGGCCTGGGGATCTGGTCGATGCACTTCGTCGGCATGCTGGCGTTCTCGCTGCCGATCCCGCTGGGCTACGACCTGGCCATCACGCTGTACTCGATGCTGCTGGCCATCGGCGCCTCGGCGTTCGCCTTGTGGCTGGTCTCACGCGAGCGCATGCCGTGGCGGCACTGGGCGACCGGCTCGCTGCTGATGGGCGGCGGCATCGCGCTGATGCACTACACCGGCATGGCCGCGCTGCGGATGCAGCCCGGCATCGCCTACGACCCGGCCTGGTTCTCCGCCTCGATCCTGATCGCGGTCGCAGCCTCGGCCGCGGCGCTGTGGATCGCCTTCCGCCTGCGCGGCGAGCACCGTGGCCACCAGATCGGCCGCATCGCCGCGGCGGTGGTCATGGGCCTGGCGATCGTCGGCATGCATTACACCGGCATGGCCGCTGCGCGCTTCGCGCCCGACAGCATCTGCGGCGCGGCCGGCGACGGCGGCCTGCCGGCCAACTGGCTGGCGGTGCTGGTGATCGTGGTCACCGTGGCCATCATCGGCATCACCCTGGTGGTGTCGGTGCTGGACCGGCAGATGCAGCTGCGCACCGCCCACCTGGCCGACTCGCTGGCCGAGGCCAACCGCGAGCTGATGCAGGCGGCCCTGCACGATCCGCTGACCCGCCTGCCCAACCGGATGCTGCTGCAGAACCGGATCGAGCACGCGATCGTCTCCTCGCAGCGCACCCGCCAGCCGTTCGCGGTGATGTTCATGGACCTGGACGGCTTCAAGGCGGTCAACGACGCCTGCGGCCACCAGACCGGCGATGCGCTGCTGGTCGAGGTCGGCAACCGCATCCGCGGCCGGCTGCGCGCGCAGGACACGCTGGCCCGCCTCGGCGGCGACGAGTTCGTGCTGCTCGCCCATGTCGACGAGCCGCAGGACGCGGCGATGCTGGCCGAGACGATCGTCGCCGAGGTCGATCGCCCCTACCGCATCGACGCGCTGGACCTGCACGTCACCGTCAGCGTCGGCATCGCCCTCTACCCGGCCGACGGCGACAGCGAACGCGAGCTGATGGCCCACGCGGACGCGGCGATGTACCACGCCAAGAACGCGGGCCGGAACGGCAGCATGTTCTTCGCGCCGTCGATGAACACCGCCGCGCGCCAGCAACTCACCCTGCTCAACGACCTGCGCCAGGCGATCGAGCGCGGCCAGCTGCTCCTGCACTACCAGCCCAAGTTCGTCGCACCCGACTATCCGGTGATCGGCGCCGAGGCGCTGCTGCGCTGGCAGCACCCGGAACTGGGTACGCTGGCGCCGGACGTCTTCATCGGCCTGGCCGAACGCAGCGGGCTGATCGTGCCGATCGGCGACTGGGTCATCGAGGAAGCCTGCGCCCAGCTGCGCCGCTGGCACGACGCCGGCCACGGCGACTGGACGATGGCGGTGAACCTCTCGCCGGCCCAGTTCACCGCCCCGACCCTGCTGGGCACCGTCGCCGGCGCGCTGGAGCGGCACCGGATTCCGGCCGAAAAGCTGACCCTGGAGATCACCGAGAACATCGCCATGCGCGACATCGAGGCCAGCCTGGTGATCCTGGACGCGCTGTCGGCGCTGGGCGTGCGCATCTCGATCGACGACTTCGGCACGGGCTACTCCAGCCTGCTCTACCTCAAGCGCCTGCCGGCGGCGGAACTGAAGATCGACCGCGAGTTCGTCCGCGACCTGGAAGTGGACAGCGACGATGCGGCGATCGTGTCCTCGATCATCGCCCTGGGCCAGACCCTGAACCTCAAGGTGGTCGCCGAAGGCGTGGAAACCGCGGGGCAGCAGCGACATCTGAGCGCACTGGGCTGCGACTTCCTGCAGGGCTATCTGCTCGGCCGACCGATGCCGGCCGACCGCTTCGCCGCCGACATGCGCGACCACGTGCCGGGCCTGGAGCACTGATCCACCACCACGGCGGTTGGGCCCAGCCAGGGCGGGACCGTCACGGCGCCAGCGCGCTGCAGTACCGTCCGACCGCAGCCGTACATGACGGCAGCGCCCGCGGTACACGCATCCGCACCACGCCGGCATGTGCGGCCGGATCGCATACGCAGGGCATCACGCCCGCGGCGGTGCACGGTTGACCCGACGTGGCCCGGCTCCGGGCGGATCGCCCGCGCAGGCCCCCGCCCCAAGTCGACGCTCCTTCACCGCTTCATCCTCTCCACGGGAAGCGGCGCGCTCGTCGCTTCCCGTGCTCATCCCCGAGGCAGCCCGGCGCGCGTGTTTCGAGCCGGCACCCCCGATCCTGGCCGGACCTCGTCAGGGGTGTTGGCCTGAGCGCCGGCACCAGCTAGAATCTGCGGCCCGGTCCGTTCGCGGCCCGGTTCTGCCGGAATAGCTCAGTTGGTAGAGCGGCGCATTCGTAATGCGTAGGTCGTAGGTTCGATTCCTATTTCCGGCACCAACACCTGATCCCGAACGGCTTCGGCCTCGCCGGGAGCACGACGGAACGCCCGCCCTGCAAGGGGTCCGGGCGTTTTTTCGTTATGGGCCGCGGCTCGGCCGCCGCGTGCTGGCCGGTCTGCGGCCGGATGGCCGCCGGTCGTGATCAGCCGAACGCACCCATCAGCGAGACGGTGACGAAGATCGCCGAGCCGATCAGGGAAACGACGACGGCGACGCCGGCGGCGAGGATCAGGGCCTTCTGCCACCAGGTGCGGGTGACCGCCTCGTGGTCGAGGCCGGAGGACGGATGGGAGGTCGGGGGCTTGGACATGCGGGAAGGGTAGCAGCCCGGCGGATCGGCGCCGAGACACAGTGTCTCCAGGCTGGCGCGGAGCATCCACGTGCCCAGGGCGGCTCCGCGCATTGCACAGGCGGCATCCGAGCCGCAGCCGCGTCTGCCGTGCGTACATCCGCAAGAAAAAGGCCCCGACGGGGCCTTCTTCTCATCCCGGGTACTTCGGGAACTTCTCGTCCGGATGCTTGGCCTTCCAGTCCTTGTAGGCGGCCGTGCCTTCCCAGGCGGCGAACGGGCGCGGGGTGCGGCCGCGGCCGGTCCAGGTTTCGCCGGTATGCGGCAGCCAGTACTTCGGTGCGACTTCGCGCTTGGCGGCGGCCGGCGCCTTGACCCGGGCGGGGCTGCCGGCGCCGACGGCGGTCACGATCTCGGCCTTCTGGCGGGCATTGAAGTGTTCGCCGTACTGGCCCAGCAGGCTCATGACGTCGGCGAAGGCATCGGTGGCCTGCTGCTGGCGCAGTTCCGCTTCCTGCTGCTCGAGCTGGCGGAGCTCCTGTTCGAGCTTGGCCTTTGCGGCGGCGAGGGAATCGAGGGTGGGCTTGCTCATGTGCGGGTGTGACCTTGAGGGGCTGCGGGGGGTGTGAGCCAACGTCCTAGTCTACGAGAGGCCACGTGCTGCGCAGCGCCGCCGAGCAGGGCGTGGGTCACCGTTCGTCGCCCCGCTTCGGCCGGCATCCGCTCCGCTTCGTCGCAGTCCGCAATCACCACGGGATCCTGAAACCGCCGGTGCTAAGGTACGGCCCACCTTGGCTACCCCGTTCTCCATGCGCCGGATCCTCCCTGCCTGGCTGCTCGCCTGTCTGTTGCTGCTGCCCCTGACGGCCTGGTCGCAGGAACAGGACACCGCGCCCACACCCGAGCAGCTGCGCGTGCAGCTGGCCGAGGCCGGCAGGACCCTGGACAAGGCCGAGGACGATCCAGCGCTGATCGCCGCGCGCGACCGGCTCGCCACCATCCAGGACCAGGCGCGCCGCGCGATCGCCGCACGCACACCGCAGCTGGAGAGCCTGGATGCCCGCCTGGCCGAACTGGCCGCCGATCCCGAGCAGGCCGCTGGCGGCGAATCGCGCGAGGTCACGCGCCAGCGCGAGCGCCTGCAGGACGAGCGCAACGCGCTGGATGCCGAGCTGCGCCAGGCGCGCCTGGTCCAGGTCGAGAGCGGACAGCTGCTGGACCAGGTGTCCGGCATCCGCCAGGAACGGTTCCGGGCTGCCTTGTGGGAACGGCGGACGCCGCCCTACCTGCCCGGCTTCTGGCGCGACCTGGCCCGCAACGCTGCGCAGGACCGCGCGCGCCTGCGGGGTTTCGGCGATGAGCTGCGCGGCGCGTGGCAGGCGGCCGCGCCCTCGCCCACGCACGTGTCGGTGCTGGCCGCGATCGCGGTCGCCATCGCCCTGATCGCCTGGCTGCTGATCCGTCGCGCAGTGCCGGCGCTGGCCTGCCGCTGGCTGCCGCCCGGTCGCCTGCGACGCTCGGCCGCGGCCCTGGCCAGCGTCGGCATCGCCACGTTCGCCACGGTCTGGATCGCCATCCTCGCGCGCAGCCTGCTCGGCACCGCGCCACCGGAACGCGTGGCCACCCTGGCCGGCAGCATCGTCGGCGCCACCGTGCTGGCCGCGGTCGTCACCAGCCTCGGCAACGTCCTGATCTCCGCGCAGCGGCCGTCCTGGCGCCTGCCGGCGATCTCGGACGACGCCGCGCGCGCCCTGCGGCCGCTGCCATGGGCCGCGGCGCTCGTGATGGCGCTGCTCGCGGTTGGCGAACGCTTCGCCGGCCTGGTCAACGCCAGCCTGTCGCTGACGGTGGCAATCACCACCGCCGGCACGCTCCTCGCCGCCGGCGTGGTGCTGGTGGCGCTGTGGCGGATCCGGCGGCTGCAGGCTGCCGCGAGCAGCGTCGACGCGCCCGACCTGCACTTCACGCCGTGGATCAACGTCGCGGTCACCCTCGGCTGGACGGTGACCGGGCTGTCGGTGCTGGCCCTGCTGACCGGCTTCATCGCCTTCGCCGCATTCGCGATCCGGCAGTTGCTGTGGACGGTGACCGTGCTGTCGGCGCTGTATCTGCTGATGCGGGCGGCAGACGACCTGATCACCGGCGTGCTGACCTCGAAAGGCCCGGCCGGGCGGCGCCTGCACACGCGCTTCGGGCTGGATGCCTCCCGCGTCGACCAGGCGGCGGTGGTGCTGTCCGGCGTGGTCCGGGTGTTCCTGATCCTGCTGGCGATCATCGCGCTGGCGGCGGCCTACGGCGCCGGCGGCGACAGCCTGATCGAGCGGGTGGTCGGCCTGCTGCGCGGCATCACCATCGGCGAACTGGTGGTCAGCCCCGGCGTGATCGTGCGGGCGCTGCTGGTGTTCGCCGGCGCCACCGTGGTGTTCCGCCTGCTGCAGCACTGGTTCGGCCAGCGTTACCTGCCCACCACCCGGCTGGAGCCCGGCGTGCAGGGATCGATGGTGGCGCTGTTCGGCTATGCCGGCGTGGTGGTCGCCGTGGCCATGGCGCTGGCGGCGATCGGCGTCGGCGTGGAGCGCATCGCCTGGATCGCCAGCGCGCTGTCGGTCGGCATCGGTTTCGGCCTGCAGGCGATCGTGCAGAACTTCATCTCGGGCCTGATCCTGCTGGCCGAGCGGCCGGTCAAGGTCGGCGACTGGGTGGTGGTCGGCGATGCCGAAGGCGACATCCGCCGGATCAACGTGCGCGCCACCGAGATCCAGACCGGCGACCGCACCACCGTGCTCGTGCCCAACTCCGAACTGATCACCAAGATCGTCCGCAACCGCACCTACGCCAACGCCGAGGGCCTGGTGAAGGTGCAGCTGCCGATGCCGCTGGGCACCGATGCCGACCTGTTCCGCGATCTGGTGCTCGAGGCGTTCCGCGAGCACCCGGGCATCCTGGAGGCACCGGCACCATCGGTGGTGATCGACGGCATCGACAACGGGCGGATCCTGTTCAGCGCGACCGGGTTCGTTTCCACTCCGCGCCAGGCCGGCGGCACGCGCAGCGCCCTGCTGTTCGAGATCCTGCGGCGGATGCGGCAGTTCGGGATCAAGATGGCGTAGCTGCGGGCTGGCGACGCGCCGCGATCCGCAGTTGGCGCAGCCATCTCCGTATGGCGCCGGCGGGCTCGCTCCGGATCCGACGCAGATCGGAGGCCCGCGAGGTGGCGATCAGCGCCTGATGCAGGCAATGGCGGACTCGACGGGGCCGGCCGCTGCCGGTGGCCCTGGCGCGCGTCGTCGGGCGAGCCGGCCTGTGGTCATCGCGATGACGACGCATCAGGTCGATGCCCGTCAGCGAACGGGGCACGAGGGTGGCGGACGTCCAATGCCCTCACCAGCGGTCGGCCGTGAGGAGCCAGGCCAGTGCCCATGATCGCGGCGCCCGCGGGGCGCAACCACGATGCTGCCTGATGCGATCCGCGATGCGCGATGCGCGGCCATCATCACGGCCGCAACGCGCAGGGGGAGAGGCGTCGCCGCATGTTCCGTCGTGCGGAACGGGACGTTGGCCCTGACAGGGCGCCGTTCAACCGACCAGACGCAGACGCAGTTCCTTGGGCAGCGCGAACACCATCGATTCGGGCTCGCCGTCGAGCTCGCTGACGCCATCGGCACCGAGCTCGCGCAGGCGCGCAATCACGCCATCGACCAGCACCTGCGGCGCGGACGCACCGGCGGTCAGGCCGATGTGACGCTTGCCCTGCACCCAGGCCGGGTCGATCTCGTGCGCACCATCGATCAGGTAGGACTCCACGCCCTCGCGCCGGGCCAGTTCGGACAGGCGGTTGGAGTTGGAGCTGTTCGGCGACCCGACCACCAGCACCAGATCGCAGCGCTGGGCCAGCTCGCGCACGGCATCCTGGCGGTTCTGGGTGGCATAACAGATGTCGTCGTTCTTCGGCCCCTGCATCGCCGGGAACCGCGCGCGCAGCGCCTCGATGATGCCGCGGGTGTCGTCGACCGACAGCGTGGTCTGGGTCGTGTAGGCGACGTTCTCCGGCTGCGAGACCTCGAGCCGGGCCACTCCTTCGATATCCTCGACCAGGTAGATGTTGCCGAGCCCGCCTTCGCGGCTCCACTGCCCCATCGTGCCCTCGACCTCCGGATGGCCGGCGTGGCCGATCAGGACCACATCGCGGCCGGCACGGCAATGGCGCGCCACCTCGAAGTGGACCTTGGTCACCAGCGGGCAGGTCGCGTCGAACACCTTCAGCCCGCGCCGGTCGGCCTCCTCGCGTACGGCCCTGGCGACGCCGTGCGCACTGAAGATGACGGTGGCGCTGTCAGGCACCTCGTCCAGCTCCTCGACGAAGATCGCGCCGCGCGCCTTCAGGTCGTCGACCACGAAGCGGTTGTGCACGACTTCGTGGCGCACGTAGATCGGCGCGCCCAGCGTCTCGATCGCACGCTTGACGATCTCGATCGCGCGGTCGACGCCGGCGCAGAAGCCACGGGGGTTGGCGAGGATGACGTCCATGGGGCGCAAGTCTACCGGAGCGGGAAACAACGGGGCGGCAACGGCTGCGATGCAGCGTCCCACCAGGAGGCGGCACCGGCCAGGCGACCGGTGCCGTCAGGGGCAGCGCGGGCGCGCCGTCGGTCGGATCAGCCGTCCTGCTTCTTCGACGGGAAAAACCCGAACAGGGCGATGCCGATGGCACCGCCGACGATCGCCGCATCGGCCAGGTTGAACGCCGGCCAGTAATGGTCCTGCCAGTGCCACTGGATGAAGTCGATCACGTGGCCGTGGATCAGCCGGTCGATGACGTTGCCCAGCGCGCCGCCGATCACCAGCGAGAACGGCAGCGCTTGGCGCCAGTCACCACGCGCGGTACGCGACAGCCACACCGCCAGCAGGCCGCTGATGGCGAAGGCCAGGATGCTGAAGAACCACAGCTGCCAGCCGCCTGCATTGCTCAGGAAACTGAAGGCCGCGCCGGTGTTGTAGGTGCGGTACCAGTTCCAGAAGCCCTCGATCACCGGGATCGCGGTGTACTCGGGCAGGCTGGACAGCACCCAGGCCTTGGTCCACTGATCCAGGCCGATCACCACGACCGACAGGATCAGCCAGATCAGCGCATTGGGGTTGGGGCGTTCACTCACGTCGGATCACCTTGATGCTGCGGAACGTTGCTGCGGTGGCGGAGCATCGCCCCACCCGTGTGGAAGGCGCGTGCCGGAAAGCGGATCGGCCGGTGTGCGGGAGGGCGCGAGATGCATGCCTGCGCGGTACGCCGCCCGCTGCCGAAGCGGCAGGCGGCACCCGCTGCGCCATGCACGGAACAGGCCGCGACCGCAGGGCGCCGCACGATCAGAACCAGCGGCGGTCCTCGCCCGCGCCGTCGACGTTGCTCGCGCAGCGTCCGCACAGCTCCGGATGCGCGGCCACGCTGCCGACGTCGGCGCGGTAGTGCCAGCAGCGCACGCACTTGGGCTTGGTCGTCGGCTTGGCCAGCACGAACACTTCGTCGGCATCGACCGGCTTGACCGTGACGTCGCCGCTGATGAACAGGAATCGCAGTTCCTCCGCCAGCGGCTGCCAGCGCGCGGCGGTGACCGCATCGGCCGAGATCTCGATCTCCGCTTCCAGCGCCGCACCGATCTGGCCATTGGCGCGCATCGGTTCCAGCACCTTGGCGACCTGTTCGCGCAGCGCCAGCAGACGGTCGACGTCGGCCGCGGCCAGGTCGGCGCCGGCCGGCAGCGGCGCCAGGCCTTCGTACCAGGTGGCGAACAACACGTTGCCCACGCGCGGACCAGTTGCGGTCGAGGCGGGCAGGAAGCCCCACAGCTCCTCGGCGGTGAAGCTGAGCACCGGCGCGATCCAGCGCACGAACGCCTCGGCGATGTGGTACATCGCGCTCTGCGCACTGCGGCGGCCGCGCGAGTCCTCGGCCATCGTGTACAGCCGGTCCTTGGTCACGTCCAGGTACAGCGAGCCCAGGTCGACGCTGCAGAAGTTCAGCAGGGCCTGCACGATGGTGGCGAAGTCGTAGCGCTCGTAGGCGGCCTTGATCTTCTCCTGCACCTCGTACGCGCGGTGCACGATCCAGCGGTCCAGCGCAACCATGTCCTCCAGCGGACGCAGGTGCGCGGCCGGGTCGAAGCCGTGCAGGTTGCCCAGCAGGAAGCGCGCGGTGTTGCGGATGCGGCGGTAGGCGTCGGCGTTGCGCTTCAGGATCTCCTGCGACAGCGACATCTCGTTGCTGTAGTCGGCCGAGGCGATCCACAGGCGCAGGATGTCCGCGCCCAGCGTCTTCATGATGTCCTGCGGCTCGATGCCGTTGCCCAGCGACTTGGACATCTTGCGGCCGTGCTCGTCCACGGTGAAACCGTGGGTCAGGCACTGCCTGTACGGCGCCGCCTTGTCGATCGCCACGCCGGTCAGCAGCGAGGACTGGAACCAGCCGCGATGCTGGTCCGAGCCTTCCAGGTACAGGTCGGCCGGCTTGCCGAAGCCACGCTCCAGCAGCACGCCCTCGTGGGTGACGCCGGAGTCGAACCAGACATCGAGGATGTCGGTGATCTTGTCGTAGTCGGCCGCCTCGTCGCCGAGCAGCTCGGCCGCATCCAGCGCGTACCAGACGTCGATGCCGCCCTGCTCCACCCGGTCGGCCACCTGCCGCATCAGTTCGACGCTGCGCGGATGCGGCTCGCCGGTTTCGCGGTGCACGAACAGCGCGATCGGCACGCCCCAGGTGCGCTGGCGCGAGATCGTCCAGTCCGGGCGGCCCTCGACCATGCCGGCGATGCGGGCCTGGCCCCATTCCGGGTACCACTTCACCTGCTCGATGGCCTTCAGCGCATCGGCGCGCAGGTTGGCCTGCTCCATCGAGATGAACCACTGCGGCGTGGCGCGGAACGCGATCGGCGTCTTGTGCCGCCAGCAGTGCGGGTAGCTGTGGGTCAGCCTGCTCGCGGCCAGCAGTGCGCCACTGGCGCGCAGCACCTCGATGATGACGTCGTTGGCCTTCCAGATGTGCTGGCCGGCCAGCGCAACGCCGTGCGCGGCCGGGGTCGACGGCAGGTACACGCCGCGGCCATCGACCGGATTGAGCTGGGCCGCGCTGTACTGGTCGATCAGGCCGTACTGGCGGCTGACCACGTAGTCCTCCTGGCCGTGGCCGGGAGCGGTGTGGACCGCGCCGGTGCCGTCCTCGTCGGACACGTGATCGCCGAGCAGCACCGGGATATCGCGCTCATCGTAGAACGGATGGGCGAAGCGCCTGCCTTCCAGCGCCGCGCCCTGCACGCGGCCATGCACGACCAGATCGGTCACGCCGTAGCGCTGCAGCGCGCGCTCGGCCAGCGCGTCGGCCAGCACCAGCCAGCGACGGCGACCGGCATGCGCCGGGCCTTCGACCAGCGCGTACTCGATGCCCGCACCGAGCGACACGGCCAGCGAGGCCGGCAGCGTCCACGGCGTGGTGGTCCAGATCGGTACCGCGACCTCGACATCGGCCGGCAGCTCGACGCCGAACGCGACGGCCACGTCGCGCGCATCGCGCGCCGCATAGGCCACATCGACCGCCGGCGACTCCTTGTCCTGGTACTCGATCTCGGCCTCGGCCAGCGCCGAGCCGCAGTCGAAGCACCAGTGCACCGGCTTCACGCCACGGCTCAGGTGGCCGTTGGCGACGACCTTGGACAGCGCGCGGATCTCGTCGGCCTCGAAGCGGAAGTTCAGCGTCTTGTACGGGTTGTCCCAGTCGCCGATCACGCCCAGGCGCTTGAAGTCGCGGCGCTGGATTTCGATCTGCGCCTCGGCGTACTCGCGGCACTTCTGTCGGAACTCGGTCGCGTCGAGCTTGACCCCGACCTTGCCCCACTTCTTCTCGATCGCGATCTCGATCGGCAGGCCGTGGCAGTCCCAGCCCGGCACGTATGGCGCATCGAAGCCGGCCAGGTACTTCGACTTGACGATGATGTCCTTGAGGATCTTGTTGACCGCGTGGCCAAGATGGATCGCACCGTTCGCATACGGCGGGCCGTCGTGCAGCACGAACAGCGGCCGGCCCTTGGCGTTGGCGCGCAGCTGCGCATAGAAACCGTCGGCTTCCCAGCGCGCCAGGGTGTCCGGCTCGCGCTTGGGCAGGTCGCCGCGCATCGGGAAATCCGTCGCCGGCAGATGGAGGGTGGCTTTGTAATCTTGGGTCACGGGACTCTACCGGTGTGCGACGGCGTCGGGTGTGCGGAGCGATGCAGGCGTTCCCGCATCGGCGGACAGGATGCGACGGGCCAGCTCCGCGTCGCGCTGCATCTGCGCGGTCAGGCTGGGCAGGTCGGGGAATTTTTCTTCGTCGCGCAGTTTCGCGACGAATTCGACCTCGATGTGGCGCCCGTACAGGTCGCCGGCGAAGTCGAACAGATGCGCTTCCAGTAGCGGCTCGACGCCGTCCACGGTCGGCCGGGTGCCGAAGCTGGACACCGACGGCCACGGCCGCGCGTCGATGCCATGCACGCGGGTGGCGTAGATGCCGGCCAGCGCCGGCGTCTTCGGGAAGCGCAGGTTGGCGGTCGGGAAGCCCAGCGTGCGGCCGAGCTGGCGCCCGCGCACCACGCGCCCACCAATGCTGTACGGGCGTCCAAGCAGAGCGGCGGCGCGATCGAAATCGCCGCCCAGCAGCGCCTCGCGGATCCGGGTGCTGGAGACGCGCTCGCCGGCCAGCGCCACCGGCGCGATCTCGTTGGCGGTGAAACCATGCGTGGCGCCCAGCGCCTGCAGCAGGGCCAGGTCGCCGCCACGACGATGGCCGAAGCGGAACTCAGGGCCGATCCAGACCTCGCGCGCCGCCAGCCGCCCGACCAGCACGCGCTGAACGAAGTCCCCGGCGCTCATCGCCGCCAGCGCCGCGTCGAACCGCAGCAGGCCCAGCGTATCGATGCCCAACCCGGCCAGCGCCTGGATCTTGCCGCGCGGCAGGGTCAGCCGCGGCGGCGGCGTTTCGCGGGCGAAGAACTCGCGCGGCAGCGGCTCGAAACTCAGCGCCACCGCCGGCAGGCCCAGCGCCTGTGCGCGCGAAACCGCCTGCCCTGCCAGCGCACGGTGCCCCAGATGCAGGCCGTCGAACGCGCCGATGCAGACCACGCTGCCGCCCGGGCACAGAAGCCCGCCGTCGACATCCCGGAACAGCCTGGTCATCACTCGCCTGTCGTTCATCGTCTCGGATCGCTACCGGCGGCCACGACGAGACGTTCCGCCGGGCCCGGGAGAACCGGGGAGTATAGCCGGCCTTGCCGCCCTGCCATGCGCCAGCGCACCGCCCGGCCATGGGCATCGCCCGGCCCACCCCGCGCCGACCGGGAAGCCCGCCCGTCTCCGGCGTGCAGTGCCGGTGCCGGGGATGCGGCCGGACAGGCGTTCACGCGCGCAGATCGCGCGGGCGCAGGCCCTGCAGCCATAGCAGCCCCGCGTACGCCGCGGCCCCCGCACCAACCAGCGCACCCAGCCGCAGGCCACGCTGCCACCAGGCCCAGGCGCTCCAGTCCGGCCACACTCCGCGCAGCGCCAGCACCACCACGACCAGTGCGGCGCCGGCCAGCAGCACCTGGCGCAGCAGGCGCCCCCAGCCCGGCTGCCGCTGATAGACCCCGGCACGGCGCAGATACCAGCCCAGCTGCAGCGCATTGGTCCAGCCGGCGATGGCGATCGCCAGCGCCAGCAGCGCATGCATGCCCGGCACGCTGCCGAGCGCCGCACGGAAACCGGCCTGGCTGTCGAGCGCCGCGCGCCCGATGTCGGTGCCATACAGCGCGGCCACGAACAGCAGCAGCGTCGCCAGGGCGTTCACCAGCACCGACACCACCGCCGCGCGTACCGGCGTGCGCGTGTCCTGGCGCGAGTAGAACGCCGGCGCCAGCACCTTGACCAGCAGGAAGGCCGGCACCGCGGTGGACTGCGCGATCAGGCTCCAGCTGGCCATGCGCGCATCGAACTCGCTGAACCGGCCGTACTGGAACAGCGTGGCGATCAGCGGCTGCGCGCACAGGATCAGGCCCAGCATCGCCGGCACCCCGATCAGCACGCACAGGCGGAAGCCCCAGTCCAGGCCGCGCGAATAGCCGGCCGGATCGCTGGCGGCATGCCGCGATGACAGGTGCGGCAGGATCACGGTGCCGATCGCCACGCCGAACATCCCCAGCGGGAATTCCAGCAGGCGATCGCTGTAGTACAGCCAGCTGACGCTGCCGGTCAGCAGGAAGGCCGCGACCCAGGTGTTGAACAGCAGGTTGAACTGGACCACCGACGAACCGAACAGCGTCGGCACCATCAGGGTCATGATCCGGCGCACGCCCGCGTGGGCGATGTCCCAGCGCGGCCGCGGCAGCAGCCCCAGCCGGGCCAGCGATGGCAGATGGAAGCCCAGCTGCAGTACGCCGGCAGCGAACACGCCCCAGCCCAGCGCCATCACAGAACCATCCATGACGCCGGTCAGGCCGAGCGCGGCGGCGATCATCGACAGGTTCATCAACACCGGCGACAGCGCCGGAATCGCGAACTGCCGGTAGCTGTTGAGGATGCCGCCGGCCAGTGAGGCCAGCGAGATGAACAACGCATAGGGGAAGGTGATCCGGAGCAGCTCGGTGAGCAGTTGCTGGTGCTCGTCGCCGATCTCCGGCGCGATCGACCGCGCGATCCACGGCGCGGCAAGCAGCACGATCGCGGTCACCACCAGCAGCGCCGCCAGCAGTGCGCCGGCGACCCGGTCGACCAGTGCCTTGACCTCGGCGTGGCCGTACTTTTCCTTGTACTCCGCCAGCACCGGCACGAAGGCCATCGAGAACGAGCCCTCGGCCGAGAGCCGCCGCATGAAGTTCGGGATGCGGAACGCGATGAAGAACGCATCCATCGCCGCGCTGGCACCGAACACCTGCGCGTAGACCTGGTCGCGGACCAGGCCGGAAATGCGCGACAGGAAGGTCATCGCGCTGAAGATCGAGGCCGAGCGCAGCAGCCGCGGACCGCTCATCGGATGCCCTCCGGCCGGACCGCCCAGGGGCGGTTGACGCAAACCATTGAATCCCCCATAATTTCGCGTTCGCTTATCTCCACCATACCGTTTTCGTAACGTTTTTCTAGGAATCCACCGCCGTGGCCAATATCAAGTCCGCCAAGAAGCGCGCCAAGCAGACGGTCGTGCGCAACGCCCGCAACGCTGCCCAGCGTTCGCAGCTCCGCACCGCCGTCAAGAAGGTCCTCAAGGCCCTGGACGCCAACGACGCCGCTGGCGCCGAGGCGGCCTTCGCCGTCGCCCAGCCGATCCTGGACCGCTTCAGCTCGCGTGGTCTGATCCACAAGAACAAGGCTGCCCGCCACAAGAGCCGCCTGACCGCACGCATCAAGGCCATCAAGGCCGCCTGATGCTGCTGCGCCGGCCCTGCCGGCGCACCGGATCGCACGACTGAAAAGCCCGGCCATGGCCGGGCTTTTCGTCGTCTGCATCATCCGGGCCCGGACTGCTCCGGCATGCCCGCGGTGCACGCGCTCGGGCACGACCGCGCGCCTGTGCGCACGGCCGCCCGGATCCCCGGCAACGTCGCCCGCCACCTCAGCCCGCATCCTGCGCCGCCTCGAGCTCGGCCTGCTTGAGCTGGTCGAAGAACGTCATGATCTCGCGCATGATCGGCCAGGTGCCTTCACGCCCCAGCGCGGAGACCAGGTACCAGGGCTGATCCCAGCCCAGTTCGGCCACGATCTGTTCGGCCGCCACCTTCGCCTCGTCCTCGAACATCAGGTCGGCCTTGTTCAGCACCAGCCAGCGCGGCTTGGCCAGCAGCTCGGGATCGTGCTTGCCGAGTTCACGCTCGATCGCACGCACCTGCTCGACCGGCGAAATGCCCTCCACACCACCTTCCATCGGCGAGATGTCGACCAGGTGCAGCAGCACGCGGGTGCGCTGCAGGTGGCGCAGGAACTGCGCACCCAGGCCCGCACCATCGGCCGCACCCTCGATCAGGCCGGGGATGTCGGCGATCACGAAGCTGCGGTGCGCCTCGATGCTGACCACGCCCAGGTTCGGATACAGCGTGGTGAACGGATAGTCGGCCACCTTCGGCGTCGCCGCGGACACGGCGCGGATGAAGGTGCTCTTGCCCGCGTTCGGGAAGCCCAGCAGGCCGACATCGGCCAGCAGTTTCAGCTCCATCCGCAGTTCGCGCTGCTCGCCCTGCTCGCCCGGCGTCGCCTGCCGCGGCGCACGGTTGACCGAGCTCTTGAAGTGCATGTTGCCGAGGCCACCCTTGCCGCCGCGCGCCACCAGCAGGCGGTCGCCGTGACGGATCAGGTCGCCGATCACCTCGTCGGTCTCGACATTGGTGACCACGGTGCCCACCGGCACGGTGATGACCTTGTCCTCGCCACCCTTGCCGTACATCTGCCGGCCCATGCCGTTCTCGCCGCGCTGCGCACGGAACGAACGCTCATGGCGGAAGTCGACCAGCGTGTTGAGATTCTCGTCGGCCACCAGCCAGACGCTGCCGCCGTTGCCGCCATCGCCGCCATCGGGGCCACCGAGCGGAATGAACTTCTCGCGCCGGAATCCGACGCAACCGTTGCCGCCATTGCCGGCGGTCACCGTGATTTCGACTTCGTCAACGAGCTTCATCGTCGTATGCAACCGATTGGGGTGGGCAGCCCTGCGCATCGGCGCGGCACGCCCACTGACACTGCGGACCCTGGCGGCAACGGAACGGGATGCACCTGCCAGGACCAAGAATAGGAGACGGGCGCGCCAGATGCAGCGCCACCCCACCCCGCGATCGATGCGGCCCGCAGGCCGTACCGGATGCCGCCGCCACGAAGGCGGGCGGCGGGCGCACCCGCCGAAGCGATGCGCCCGAAACGAAAAGCCCCGCATCGCGCGGGGCTCTCCGGTACAACGCTGGCGCGAGGATCAGGCCTCGACGACCACGCTGACGGTGCGACGCTTCTGCGCACCCTTCACACCGAACTCGACCTTGCCGTCGACCAGCGCGAACAGGGTGTGGTCGCGACCCAGGCCGACGCCTGCGCCCGGGTGGAACTGGGTGCCGCGCTGACGCACGATGATGTTGCCCGCCTCGACGACCTGGCCGCCGAAGATCTTGACGCCCAGATACTTCGGGTTGGAATCGCGGCCGTTGCGCGAGGAGCCTACGCCCTTTTTATGTGCCATGACGAATTCTCCTTAGCAATTAACCGGCGATGCCGGTGATTTCGATTTCGGTGTAGTACTGACGGTGACCCTGCCGCTTCATGTGGTGCTTGCGGCGGCGGAACTTGATGATCCGGATCTTGTCCGCGCGGCCGTGGCCGACGATCTTGGCGGTGACCGAAGCGCCCTTGAGCGCATCGCCGACCTTGATGCCGTCGGCATCGCCGAGCAGCAGGACGTTGTCGAACTTGATCTCGCTGCCGGCATCGGCCTCGAGCTTCTCAACGCGCAGGGTTTCGCCCTGTGCGACGCGGTATTGCTTACCGCCGGTGACCAGAACTGCGTACATGACCAGGCATTCCTCTGTTGTTATTGTGGTCGCTGCCGCCCTCTTCGGGACGGACAGAAGCGGAATCTTATCCACAGGGCGCGTCCGGGTCAAGTCACCCCGAGATCCGGCCCGGAGTGTGCGGCCACGCCCTGCCACCTGCCTGCGTCCGCAGGGCGCGCCGCCGGCCCGGAGCCGACTGCGGAATTCCGGCGCCGACGCTCCCGATCACATCGCTGCGAGAACTCCGTCGCGTCACCGGATCACCCGCCTGACGTGACGGGCAGCCGAGCCGCTGCGCACGGACATCGGCGGACGCCAAGCGGGGACGAGGCTCGATCCGGAAGCCACCTGCCCGCGACGGGTGCGGACCGGCGCCGCTCCGATGCCGCCTTCTGCAGCCGGGTCGAATCCGGGTGCCGGTGATGCTCCGGCCTGGCCGGGCGTCCACCCGGAGCGCGCTGACCGGTGCCGGCCGACGGCTGAAGCCGTCACCTCCTGCCCGGCTTGCATCCGGGGTCATTGCCCCCAAATCGGGCAATCGCTAGGCTGGCCTATTCGCTTCCGCAGACCCCCATACTGATGGACAGCATCAAGATCCGCGGCGCGCGGACACACAACCTCAAGAACCTCGACCTCGACCTTCCACGCGACAAGCTGATCGTGATCACCGGCCTGTCCGGGTCCGGCAAGTCGTCGCTGGCGTTCGACACCATCTACGCGGAAGGACAGCGGCGCTACGTCGAGTCGCTGTCTGCGTACGCGCGCCAGTTCCTCAGCGTGATGGAGAAGCCCGACGTCGACCACATCGAGGGCCTGAGCCCGGCGATCTCGATCGAGCAGAAGTCGACCTCGCACAATCCGCGTTCGACCGTCGGCACGATCACCGAGATCTACGACTACCTGCGCCTGCTGTACGCACGCGTCGGCACGCCGCGCTGCCCCGACCACGGCTATCCGCTGGAGGCGCAGACCGTCGGCCAGATGGTCGACCAGGTGCTGGCTCTGGATCCCGAACAGCGCTGGATGCTGCTGGCGCCGGTGGTGCGCGACCGCAAGGGCGAGCACGCCCAGGTGTTCGAGCAGCTGCGCGCGCAGGGTTTCGTGCGCGTGCGGGTCAACGGCGAGCTGTACGAGATCGACGCGGTGCCGACCCTGGCCCTGCGCCAGAAGCACACGATCGAGGCGGTGATCGACCGCTTCCGCCCGCGCGAGGACATCAAGCAGCGCCTGGCCGAATCGTTCGAGACCGCGCTGAAACTCGGTGACGGCATGGCCGCGGTGATGTCGCTGGACGCCGCGCAGGACAGCGCGAGTGCCGCGGGAGGCAGGACGCCGGGAGCGGCCGACGCGACGACGTTGCTGTTCTCGTCCAAGTACTCCTGCCCGGTCTGCGACTACGCGCTGCCGGAGCTGGAACCGCGCCTGTTCTCGTTCAACGCGCCGATGGGCGCCTGCCCGACCTGCGACGGGCTGGGCGTGGCCGAGTTCTTCGACCCGGCGCGCGTGGTCGCACATCCGGAGCTGTCGCTGGCGGCAGGCGCGGTGCGCGGCTGGGACCGCCGCAACGCCTATTACTTCCAGCTGATCGCCTCGCTGGCCAAGCATTACAAGTTCGACGTCGACGCGCCCTGGAGCTCGCTGCCCGAGCGCGTGCAGCAGGCCGTGCTGTACGGCAGCGGGGACGAGCAGATCAGCTTCGCCTACCTGACCGAGGCCGGTGGTCGCAGCCAGCGCAAGCACCGCTTCGAAGGCATCATCAACAACCTCGAGCGCCGCTACCGCGAGACCGAGTCGCCGGCGGTGCGCGAGGAGCTGTCCAAGTACATCAGCCAGCGGCCGTGCCCTGACTGCGGCGGCGCGCGCCTGAACCGCTCGGCCCGCAACGTGTTCGTCGCCGACCGCGCCCTGCCCTCGCTGGTGGTGCTGCCGGTGGACGAAGCCCTGGCCTTCTTCGGCAACCTCAACCTCGTCGGCTGGCGCGGCGAGATCGCCAGCAAGATCGTCAAGGAGATCAACGAGCGGCTCGGCTTCCTGGTCGACGTGGGCCTCGACTACCTCACCCTGGAACGCAAGGCCGACACCCTGTCCGGCGGCGAAGCCCAGCGCATCCGCCTGGCCTCGCAGATCGGCGCGGGCCTGGTCGGCGTGATGTACGTGCTGGACGAGCCGTCGATCGGCCTGCACCAGCGCGACAACGAGCGCCTGCTCGGCACGCTGACGCGGCTGCGCGACCTCGGCAACACGGTGATCGTGGTCGAGCACGACGAGGATGCGATCCGCCTGGCCGACCACGTGCTGGACATCGGCCCGGGCGCGGGCGTGCACGGCGGCGAGATCGTCGGACAGGGCACGCTGAAGGACATCCTCGCCTCGCCGCGCTCGCTGACCGGCCAGTACCTGTCGGGCAAGCGCCAGATCGAGATCCCGAAGCTGCGGCACAAACCGAATCCGAAGATGACGCTGCACCTGCGCGGCGCGCGCGGCAACAACCTCAAGGGCGTCGATCTGGACATCCCGGCCGGGCTGCTGACCTGCGTCACCGGCGTGTCCGGCTCGGGCAAGTCGACCCTGATCAACGACACCCTGTTCACCCTGGCGGCGAACGAGATCAACGGCGCCTCGCACACGGTCGCGCCGCACGACAAGGTCGACGGCCTGGACCTGTTCGACAAGGTCGTGGACATCGACCAGTCGCCGATCGGCCGCACCCCGCGCTCGAACCCGGCCACCTACACCGGCCTGTTCACCCCGTTGCGCGAGCTGTACGCGCAGGTGCCCGAAGCGCGCGCGCGCGGCTACTCGCCGGGCCGCTTCAGCTTCAACGTGCGCGGCGGCCGCTGCGAAGCCTGCCAGGGCGATGGCCTGATCAAGGTCGAGATGCACTTCCTGCCGGACGTGTACGTGCCCTGCGATGTCTGCCACGGCAAGCGCTACAACCGCGAGACGCTGGACATCCTGTACAAGGGCCACAGCATCCACGACGTGCTGGACATGACGATCGAGGATGCGCTGCGGCTGTTCGAGCCGGTGCCGGCGATCGCACGCAAGCTGGAGACCCTGGTCGATGTGGGCCTGAGCTACGTCAAACTGGGCCAGAGCGCGACCACACTGTCCGGCGGCGAAGCGCAGCGCGTGAAGCTGTCCAAGGAACTGTCGCGTCGCGATACCGGACGCACGCTGTACATCCTCGACGAGCCGACCACCGGCCTGCACTTCCACGATATCGAAGCCCTGCTCGGCGTGCTGCACAAGCTGCGCGACGAGGGCAACACCGTGGTCGTGATCGAGCACAACCTGGATGTGATCAAGACCGCCGACTGGGTCATCGACCTGGGTCCGGAAGGTGGCCACCGGGGCGGCCGGATCCTGGTCACCGGCACGCCGGAAGACGTGGCCGCGCATCCGCAGTCGCACACGGGTCGCTTCCTCGCCAAGCTGCTGCCGGCCAGCAAGGCGGCCAAGGGCAGCAAGCCGGCCGCGGTCGCGAACAAGCCCGACGCGCTGCCGCCACGCAAGTCCGCGACCAAGAAGACCACGGCAACCAAGAAGAAGGCCGCCAAGTGACCGACGCCGCAACGCCGAAGATCCTCGCCCGCGTCCCGATCAGCGTGCGCTGGCGCGACATGGACAGCATGGGCCACGTCAACAACGCCAAGTACATCTCGTACCTGGAAGAGGCGCGCGTGCGCTGGATGCTGGGCGTGCCGGGCGTGTCGATGAACGACCGGATCGCCCCGGTCGTGGCCGCGACCAACGTCAACTACAAGCGCCCGATCGTATGGCCGAACGACATCGTCGTCGAACTGTTCGTCGAGCGCTTGGGCAACAGCAGCGTGACCATTGGCCACCGCATCGTCGACCAGCGGGACGACGCCGTGCTGTATTCGGACGGCAACGTGGTCGTGGTCTGGATGGACACGCAGACCGGCAGGAGCGCGCCGCTGCCGGACGCGATCCGCAGCGCGTCGAGCTGAAGCACCGGCACGCGCCGCACGCCACGCTGGCAACGACGTCGTGGCGCCAGGCGCGCGATGACGGACGATGTCGGGCGGACCCGTCTCCATGGACACGGGTCACGTCCCCGCAGGCGCTGGCCTGGCGGCGACTGCCGCGCACCGTGCAGTCATGCGCTGTCCACGGCAAAGCGGACGGGAAGCGCGGGCAAGCCGCTCCCCACCACCGGTCGTCCGGATCACCCACCGCACCGGCGGGAGCCGCCCTGTCGGCACACGCCGGGCCGGTCATGGATCGGTCGCACGGGCGCTCGATGGTCGCGGGCAGGCCCACTCCTCCGCAGGCTGACTGGTCCTCAGCCATTTCCGCCGCAGGATGCGCGCGGATGGCGAGCACCACGCCCGGTCATCCGCTGGAGGCCAGGAAGTGCTGCAGCCTTGCGGCCGGGCTCATGAGCGCGCGCGCGGGTCGCGCACCACCAGCGTGTCGAGCGGCGAGACGTCCAGCAGGCGCAGGGCGGTGCTGCCCAGCACGATGTCGAACAACGCGCTGCGGCCGTGCGTGCCGACCACGGCCAGATCCACCGGAAACTGCTCGGCGTACAGCGGCAACAGCACGGCCGGGTCGCCACGCTCGACCAGCAACGTGATCCGGCTGGCACCACCGGGCGGGTGGCAGCCGGCGATGAAGGCCTCGCCATCGGCGCGTGCCTGCGCCAGTGCGGTGTCGAGCACCGCGTCGCGCGTCGCATCGAGCATGCCCAGCCGCGGTACCTCCAGACCATGCAGCAGGTCCACGCCGAGATCGGGAAAGAGCGTGGTCGCGGCACGCAGCGCCTCGCGCGAGGAATCGGACCAGTCGCTGGCCGCCACCATGCGCCGATAGCCGCCGCGGGTGCGCTGACGCACCACCAGCACCGGCCGCGGCGAGCGCCGCACCAGCCGGTCGACGGTGGACCCGAGCGCGACCCGGCCCAGCGCCTCGTAGCGCGCGACGCCGGTGACGATCAGGCCGGCGTCGATCTGCGCGGCGACCGCCAGGATCCGTTCGACCGCCTCGCCCTGCTCCACCCGCACCTCGACCGGCACGTCCTGCGCCGAGGCGTCCTCCAGCAGATGCCGTGCGGCCAGCGCCTGCGGATCCTGTTCCCGGTACCAGGCCGGCGGGTCGCGCAGCACGATGCGCCGCGCCTCGACCGCATTGGCGTCGATCACCGTCATCACCACCAGCTTCGCGTTCCACGCGCGTGCCAGCCAGACGGTGCGATCCAGCGCGCGGTCGCTGCGCGCGCCGAGGTCGGTCGCCAGGAGGATGGTGTGCGGAGGGTCGGCGCTCCAGAGGGTGTCGTTCATGCGGTGTGGCTCCGTGTCATGCGCGCGCCATCGACCGACGCGGGCTCCTCGCCCCATCCTGCACGCGGCCGCATGGCCTTTCAATTTTCCGCATCACCAGCGCCGCTTCGCCATCGGCGTCGACCGGCAGTGCATCCGGCCGACGACGACGGCGCGTCACGGCGACGCCATCGTCGGCTGCGCAGTGCGTGCCACCACGACGGCGCGCGGCATCGCAGTGGTCGCGCGGCAGCGGGCACGCGGGCCGCACATGCGGCACGGAGCGCGTGCGGCTTCGTTCTGCTGGATCACCACGCGTGCGCGCGGTCGGCTGCAACGGGTGCGACGAGCCAGCCATCCTCCGGGACGTGCAACGTCCGGGAAACGCACCGCATGTGCTTGCGCCTATGATGTCGGCAGCCTTCCAGCCATCGGGACCGCACATGCCGACACGCCTGCAGATCATCGAACACGGGCCGATCCGCGAGATCCGTCTCGCCCGTCCGCCGGTCAACGCGCTCGATACCGCGCTATGCCGCGAACTGATCGGCGCGATCGACACCGCGGTGGGCGACGACGCGCACGGTCTGGTCCTGTCCGGCAGCGACGGTATCTTCTCCGCCGGCCTGGACGTGCCGCACCTGATGGCGCATGGCGAGGACCGCAAGGCGCTGCACGACAGCTGGGGCGCCTTCTTCGGCGCGGCACGGGCGCTGGCCGAGTCGCGGGTGCCGGTGGTCGCCGCGATCGGCGGGCATGCGCCTGCGGGCGGCTGCGTGCTCGCACTGTGTTGCGATTACCGGGTGATGGCGACCGGCCCCGATCCGGCCCGCCCCTACGCGATCGGCCTCAACGAGACCCAGGTCGGCCTGCCGGTGCCCGAAGGCGCACAGCGGCTGATGCGACGCGTGGTCGGCCAGCATCGCGCCGAGCGGCTGATGGTCAGTGGCGCGATGGTGCCGGCCGGCCGCGCGCTCGAGTACGGCCTGGTCGACGAACTGGTGGAACCGGCGCAGCTGCTGCCGCAGGCCCTGGCCTGGCTGCACGGCCTGCTGAAGCTGCCACGCGCGCCGATGCTGCAGACCCGCGCCATCGCCCGCGCCGACCTGGTGCACGCGCTGCATCCGGACACCCTGCATCTGGACCGCTTCGTCGAGGGCTGGTACGAGCCCGATACCCAGGCCGGGTTGCGGACGCTGCTGGCCAGGCTCGGCAAGTAGCCCGCCCGGCGCAGCGCTGCCTCTCGCCTCCACGTGTCCGGACGCAGGGGCACCCTGCGCTCGTCCGGGTCGCGCTCAGCCGGCGCCGGTCGCCACCGGCCGTGCGGGATCGGCGATCCAGCCGCTCCACGAGCCGGCGTAGACGCGGGCGCCGTGCAGGCCGGCATGTTCGAACGCCAGCAGCAGATGGCAGGCGGTGACGCCCGACCCGCACATCAGCACCACCTCGCGCGGATCGCGCCCGTGCAGCAACGGGCGCAGTTCGTCCGCCAGCGTCGCCGGGGCCTTGAAGCGGCCGTCCACGAGATTGGCCGCGAACGGCCGGTTGCCGGCACCGGGCACATGGCCGGCCACGGGATCGATCGGCTCGACCTCACCGCGGAACCGCTCGCCGCCGCGTGCATCGAGCAGCCAGCCGCACGGCTCCGGCAGGCGCTGCAGCACCTCGTCGGCCCCGGCGATCATCGCGGCGTCGAAACGGCCCGGGTACGGCGGCAACGGCGGCAGCGCCGGCAGCGCGTCGCTCTCGGGCAATCCGGCCGCGCGCCACGCCGCCAGGCCGCCATCGAGCACCGCCACCCGGGTGTGACCGAGCAGGCGCAGCAGCCACCACGCGCGTGCGGCGGCCATGCTGCCGTCGCCGGCGTCGTAGACCACGACCTGGTGCTCCGGACCGATGCCCCATGCGCCGACGCGCGTGGCGAACGCGGTGGGGTCGGGCAGCGGGTGCCGGCCTTCGCCGGTCCGCGACAGGTCGGCAAGGTCGCGATCCAGATCGGCATGCGCCGCGCCGGGCAGGTGCGACTGCGCATGGGCGGCGTGACCGGCCTGCGGATCGGTGAGCACGAAGCGCGCATCCAGCAGCCGCAGTTGCGGGTCGTGCAGCGCGGCCGCCAGCGTCGGTACGTCGACCAGCGTGGTCCAGGTCATGCTCCCTCCTCCAGTCGTCGTCTGAGGTTGTACAGGATCGCGGCGGTCGCGCCCCAGATCCGGTGCTGCGGCCAATCGTATTCGAGCACGCTGCGCGGGCGGCCGCGGAACTCGATCTCGACCTGGCGCAGGTGCTCCGGCGCCATCAGGTAATCGAACGGCACCTCGAACACCGCCGCGACCTCGTCCGGATGCGGCCTGGGCACGTAGTCGGGATCGACCACCGCCACCACCGGAGTGACCCGGAAACCGCTGATGGTCACGAACGCATCCAGGTAGCCCAGCGGCGCGGCCTGGGCCGCGGGCAGCGCGATCTCCTCGCGGCTTTCGCGCAGCGCGGCCTGGACCACGTCGGCGTCGTCCGCCTCGATCCGGCCTCCGGGAAAGCTGACCTGACCGCCGTGGTTGCGCAGACCGTCGGTGCGCAGGGTCAGCAGCACCTGGGTGCCAGCGTCTGCGCGCGGCACCAGGCCGACCAGCACCGCGGCCTCGGCCAGCGGCGAGGACGACGGCAGCAGGTCGGACAGTTCGCTGCGGTTCCAGCCCGGCCCCTGCGGCGGCGATGGCAGCGGATGCAGCACCCGGCGCAACGCGTCGCCTTCGGCGAGGCGCTGCAGCAGCGAGGAGTGATGGTGGCGCTGGCGTTCGGGCAACACGGTCTCCATCAGCGTGCGGCGCTGCGCGTCCGCCATCGTCGACCAGACCGCGATCTCATCCAGTCCGCGCAGGCATCCCCTGCAGCGGCGATCGGCATCGAGGCTGCACAGGCGGATGCAGGGGCTGGCGATGGAAGCACTGGCTGGAATGGCGGACCCGACAGCGGCGCGGCGATGGAACACGGGGCACAGGGTAGCGCGCTACCCGGCGCCGGAAACGACTGCGCCGGCACGAGGCCGGCGCAGCGGTGACGACATGCGGGACGCGTCGACTTACTTGACGCTGACCAGCTTGATCTCGAACACCACGGCCACGTTCGGCGGGAACGGGGTGCGCGGGTCGGCGCCGTAGGCCTTTTCCGGCGGCAGCGCCACTTCCCACTTCGAACCGGCCGGCATCTGCAGCAGCACGTCGCGCATGGCCGCCATCTCGACTTCGCTGACCTTCACCGCCGGGATCTGCTGGGCAGGACGCGCCTGCTCCGGCTTCTGGCCGAACGGATACGGACCGGCCACTTCCAGGGCCACGGTGCTGGCCTGGGTCGGCTTGGCGCCGTTGCCGGCCTCGAGCACGCGGTACTGGATGCCGCCGGCCAGGGTCTGCACGCCGGCCTGCGCCTTGTGCTGGGTCAGGAACTGGGTGCTGCGGGTCTTGTTCTCGCCGGCGACCTTTTCGTACTGGGCCTTGGCCTGCTCGGCACGGGCCTGCTCGCGCTTCTGGAAGGCTTCCAGCGCCGGACGCAGCTGCTCTGCATTGATGGCCGGCTCCTTCTTGGCCAGTGCGTCCTGGACGCCCTTGACCACCGAATTGACATCCAGCTGCTCGCCACGGTCGGCCAGCTCGGCAAGGTTGTTGCCGTAGTCGTAGCCGAAGTAGTAGCTCAGCTTGCCCTTCTCGGACGTGGTGTCCTGGGCGAACGCGCTGCCTGCCAGGACCAGGGCCGCGGTGGCGACTGCAATCGAACGCAACTTCATGTAGCTCATCTCCGGAAGGGTGGTACCAGGCGATGCCTGGGGTAGCGGACGCGCTAGGATAGCCGCCGCGCTGGCGGCCCGCCAGCAAGCGGCGCGGGGGATAGGACACTCTCCGACCGCCGGAAGTTCCGCTTGACGCGGCCTTCACGCAGATCAGGAGACCTCATGCCGGATACCGCCCTCGTCACCCGCCGCGACGCCGATGGCGTCCGCCTCCTCACCGTCGATCGGCCGGACAAGCTGAACGCATTGAACCGGGCCACGCTGGACGCCCTGGACGCCGCCTTCGGCGCCGCCGCGGCCGATCCGTCGATCCACGTGGTGGTGTTGACCGGCAGCGGTGCCAAGGCCTTCGTCGCCGGCGCCGACATCGCCGAGATGAACACGCTGAACGCACTGGACGGGCGCGAGTTCTCGCTGCTCGGCCAGCGCCTGATGCGCCGGATCGAACGCCTGCCCAAGCCGGTCATCGCAATGGTGAACGGTTTCGCACTCGGTGGCGGTCTCGAACTGGCGATGGCCTGCCATCTGCGCATCGCCGCCGATACCGCCAGGCTCGGCCAACCCGAGATCAATCTGGGGCTGATCCCCGGCTTCGGCGGTACCCAGCGCCTGCTGCGCCTGGCGGGCCGTGCCGCGGCACTGGAGCTGTGTCTGCTCGGTCAGCCGGTCGACGCGCAGCGGGCATTGCAGCTGGGGCTGGTCAACCGCGTGGTCCCGGCCGCCGACCTCGAACACGAGACCCTGGCGCTGGCCACGCGCCTGGCCGCGTCGGCGCCGCTGGCGATGCGCGGCATCCTCGACACGGTCATCGTCGGCGGCGAATGCGGCCTGGACGAAGCGCTGCAGTTCGAGAGCGCGCAGTTCGGCCTGCTGTTCGCCAGCGAGGACATGCGCGAAGGCACCAGCGCCTTCCTCGACAAGCGCAAGCCGCAGTTCCGAAACCGCTGAGCCCGCCTGCGATGACGCGCACGCCCGATGCCAGCGCAGACCAGGCCAGCCGGCGCCAGCGCCTGCTGGAGCTGCTGCAGGCCGCCGCGATCGACGCCGCGATCGACGACGGCCTGATGGAGTACGCCTGCGACCCGGCCGAGCCGCGCGATGCACCGCTGGCCGCGATGCAGGCGCAGCTGCGCGACGCCTGGGCTGCACGCGAACGCTACCGCGCACGCGCCGCACGCCTGGCCCGGATCGAACGCGAGCGCCAGGCACGCCGGCTCGGCAGGACGCCCGCCGTCGCCGCCAGCGCGGCGGATCCGGCAACCGCCGCCCCGCCGCCCCCTTCACCCGCCCTGCCGCCGGCGGTGGCCGCCGCCCTGGCGCGCGCCAAGGCCCGGGCCCAGGAACGTTCATCGCAATGACCGCAGCACCTGCGCGCGCCACGCGCGCGAAGAAAGCCGCCACGCGCACGCGTCGGCGCCGTCCCGGCCTGCTCGATGCAGCCGAGGTCCAGACGCTGTTCGAGCGGCTGCGCGAGCTCAATCCGCACCCGAAGACCGAGCTGGAGTACGGCTCGCCGTTCGAGCTGCTGGTCGCCGTGACGCTGTCGGCGCAGGCCACCGACGTGGGCGTGAACAAGGCCACGCGGCGGCTGTTCCCGGTGGCGAACACCCCGCAGGCGATCCTCGACCTGGGCGAAGAAGGACTGAAGACCTACATCGCCACGATCGGCCTGTTCAACGCCAAGGCGAAGAACGTCGTCGCCGCGTGCAGGATCCTGGTCGACCAGCATGGCGGCGAAGTGCCACGCGACCGCGCCGCACTGGAAGCGCTGCCCGGCGTCGGCCGCAAGACCGCCAACGTGGTGCTCAACACCGCATTCGGCGAACCGACGATGGCGGTGGACACGCACATCTTCCGTGTCGCCAACCGCACCGGTCTGGCCCCGGGCAAGGACGTGCGCGTGGTCGAGGACGCCCTGGTCCAGGTGATCCCGGACGAGTTCATGCGCGACGCGCATCACTGGCTGATCCTGCACGGCCGCTACGTGTGCAAGGCGCGCAAGCCGGACTGCCCGCAGTGCGTGATCCGCGACCTGTGCCGGTTCAAGGACAAGACACCGGGCGTGGCCGGGGACTGACGGCACGCCGGGCGTCGCAGGGCGTGCCGGCCACGATGACATCGGCGCAGCCAGCGCCGGCGTACCTGCGGCAACGGCAGCCAGGCCATGCGGGCGTTCACATCTGCTCGGGCACGCGCACCGTCCTGCCATCGCGGCATGCGCGATACGAGGCATGGCGGCCGCGGCCGCACGGCTGGCCGGATGCGCCGCAGTGCCGGACGCCGCGATTTCCGGGCCAGGCCAGGCTCGAAACACGCCTGGCGAAAGCGCCCCATGAACTACCCGCCGCCCGCTCCGCGCTACGGAGCGGGCGGCCTTGCATCACTGTGCGTCGCGCTCCACGAAGGGCTTGCGCGGCAGGCGCTCTTCGCGCATCGCCGCGTGGTAGGCGAACGAGGCGATGATCGCCGCGGCCTGCTTCAGGTCCTCCGGCACCACGTGGTCGTAGGTGTCCAGATGGGTGTGGTGCACGTGGGTGAAGTAGTCGGCCGGGTCCTGCACGAACTGGAAACCGGGCAGGCCGACGCGGTCGAACGCGATGTGGTCGGTGCTGCCGGTGTTGCGGGTGGTGACGATGGTCGCGCCGGTGTCGTTGAACGGCTCCAGCCAGGCCTTGAAGATCGGCACCGCGGCGTGGTTCTCCTGCGCGTAGATGCCACGGATGCGGCCGGTGCCGTTGTCGAAGTTGAAGTAGGTCGAGAAGCGGTCGTAACCGCGCATCCGCTGCAGCGGGCCGGTGCCGCGCTGGAACGACTGCGGCAGTGCCTTCTGTTCCGGGTCGGTCGGTTCCGGATACGCGGCCAGGTACTTCGACACATAACCGGCCGAACCGTGCAGACCCTGCTCCTCGCCGCCCCACAGCGCGATCCGGATCGTGCGCTTCGGCTTGACCCCGATGGTCTTGAGGATCCGCATCGCCTCCATCATCACCACCACGCCGGCACCGTTGTCGCTGGCGCCGGTGCCGGTGTGCCAGGAATCCAGGTGCGCACCGATGATCACCAGTTCGTTGGCCTTGCTGGTGCCCGGCAGTTCGGCGAAGACATTGGTCGCCGGCAGGTCGGCGTCGCTGGTGAAGCGCGCATCGACGTTGACCCGCAGGCGCACGTCCTGCTTGCGTTCAACCGCGCGCACCAGCTGGTTGTAGTGCTCGGCGGCCACGACCAGCTCGGTCACGCCGACCGGCTCGCCGGCCTTGCGCGAGCCGCCGCCGGTGGCGCGGATGATGCCGTTGTCCCACGAGCTGATCGTCAGCGTGGCCAGCACGCCTTCCTCCTCGAAGAACGCGTTCAGCGCCCTGGTCAGCGCCTGCCGCTTGCGGTACTCGTCGAGCCGCTTCTCCTGCGCGTCCGGCTCGCTGTCGGCGGCGACCGGGAAGGTCTGCAGTTCGCCGAGAGTGCGCTCGTCGTGGCGCCGGAAGTCCGGCTTGTCGGACGGTTTGTAGGCGCGCGCGTCGTCGAGCAGCACGATCTTCCCGCGCAGCGTGCCACGCTGCTTCTCGATGTCGGCGATGGTCTTGAACGACACCCGCACCACCTCGCCCTCCACCGCACCGTCGGTACCCGGCGTCCAGGCCTTGGGCAGCGCGTGGATCGGCAGCTCGCGCGGCGAAATCAGCTCGATCCGGGCAGAGCGGAACTCCCAGCCACGCCCGAACGCCTCGTCGTAGACCTCGTCGTGCACGTTGGAAAGCCCCCAGCCGCGCAGCTTGTCCTGCGCCCACACCGTCGAGCGCACGTAGGCCGGCGAGTTGGTCAGGCGCGGGCCGACGGTTTCGGTCAGCTCCTTGAGGCTGGCCGCGGCCTGCGAGCGGTTGAACGCTTCATGGCGGATCTTCGCGACCACGTCCAGGTCGACCGGTTCGGTGCGCTGGGCCGAAGCCAGCGCCGGCAGCAGGACGATGGCGCTCAGGGCCGCCTGCAGCAGGCGGACGCGGGTGGATGTCGATGTCTTCACTGGCTATCCCGGGGGTTGCGGAACGACGGGCGGACGCGATCGCCCTGCCCCTTGAACGGTGCCGCCTTCCCACGACACGCAGCGCAGCATCCTAGCGCAGCGGATGGGGCGATGAACCGTGACCTTCGTCCTGATCGGCATCTGCCGATGACGATCCGTCATGCCCGTGCCATGTCCGGATGATGCGAGGATGTGGCCCCGCTTCCAATGCGAACGTCGCCACATGACCCGTCTCCTCCTGGCCACCACGCTGGCGTTGGGCCTGCTCCCCGTTCCCCTGCTCGCCAGCGACGCGGTTCCCGCGGCCGCGCGTGCCCTGCACGAGCGCATCCTCACCCTGGACAGCCACCTCGACACGCCGTTGTTCTTCGGACGCGAGGGCTGGGACATCCTCGAGCGCAACGACCACGGCCATGCTGCGAGCCAGGTCGATTACCCGCGCCTGGTCGAAGGCGGGCTCGATGGCGGCATCTGGGTGATCTACACCGGGCAGCGTGGACGCACGCCGGCCGACGACCTCGCCGCGCGCGACCACGGCCTGGCCCGCCTGGTCGAAATCCGCGAGCTGCTGGCTGCGCATCCGGACAAGTTCGAACTCGCGGTCAGCGCCGACGATGCGGCGCGGATCAAGCGCGACGGGAAACGCGTGGTCTACATCGGCATCGAGAACGCCTCGCCGCTCAGCGCCGACCCCTCGCTGCTGGGCCTGTACCACCGGCTCGGCGTGCGCGTGCTCGGCCTGGTCCACACCTCGAACAACGACTTCGCCGACTCGGCCAGCACGCCGGCCGAATGGAACGGCCTCAGTCCGAAGGGACGTGCGCTGGTCGCCGAGGCCAACCGGCTGGGCATCGTGCTCGACCAGTCGCATGCCTCCGATGCCGTGTTCGACCAGCTGCTGGAGCTGTCGACCGCGCCGATCATCCTCAGCCATACCGGCGCCGACGCGGTCTTCGAGCACCCCCGCAACATCGACGATGCGCGGATCCGGAAGCTGGCCGGGCACGGCGGCGTGATCCTGGTGAACTCGCTGGGCAGCTACCTGATCGACACCGGGGCGACGCCGGCCTACCAGGCCGACCTGCGTGCGCTGTACGAGCGCTTCGGCGGCCGCGCCGCGATGCGCGAATCGGACTATCCCGAGTTCGACCGCCTGCGCGCGGAACTCGACGCGAAGCATGGGCTGCGCAAGGCGACGCTGGACGACTACTTCGCCCACATCCTGCACATCCTCGAGGTGGCCGGCCCGGAGCATGTCGGCTTCGGCGCCGACTGGGACGGCGGCGGCGGCGTGATCGGCCTGGAGGACATCAGCGACCTGCCGAAGATCACCGCGCGCCTGCTGCAGGAGGGCTACACCGAGCAGCAGATCGAGGCCATCTGGAGCGGCAACCTGCTGCGGGTGATCCGCCAGGCGCAGGCGGTGGCGGAACAGGCGCCGGCCGCCACGCGCTGAATCCTGCGTGGTTCCGGTGCGTTGGGCCGCGGCCGGCGCACCGGTGGCCTGCGGAGGCAGCCGTGGCAAGCGGCGGCGGCGTTGCGGACCGAATCGCGGCAGGCGCCGTCCGCTGCGTCCACAGCCTGCGTCCACGAGGCGGCGCTCCACCCGCGGATGGGCGCGCTGAAAAGCAGAAAGCCCGCGATCACCCGCGGGCTTTGCCTTCCGGTGCACCTTCCGCGGCGTCGGCATCGACGCCGCGGGTGGTGCGCGCCGCTTACCAGCTGAACTGCGTGCGCAGCGCGTACTGGCCGGTCTCGTCGCCGGTCACCTCGTTCTCGCCCTGCGTGTAGTTGAACATGAAGCGCAGGTTCGGATTGACGTAGTAGTTGACGCCGAAGATGGTGCTGGTCGCCTCGCGGTTGACCAGATCCTTGTTCTCGATGAAGTCGTAGCGCGCGGTCAGCTCCCAGATGCCGCTGTCGCCGACCTTCGGCGAAGCGAACACGCCGGTGCCGGGCTTGTAGGCCTTGTGACCGCCGTTGAGGATCCAGCTGCCCTGCAGGTACCAGGTGGTCACGTCCTGGTCGCGGGTCGGCTGGCCGAAGGTGGCGTTGACGTACTCGCCCTGGAAGAACAGCGGGCCGAACGAGCCGGCCGCTTCCAGGCCGTAGGCATCGACGGTGTTGCGGCTGGCACCGGTGGTGGTGGCGATGGCCTGCGCCGGGCCGCGACGGCCGGCGTAGTTGGCGGTGGCGACCAGGTCGGCCGAGCCCAGGTTCGCGTCCTCGCGGCTGTACCAGCCGCCGAAGTGCAGGGTCTGGTTGTCGGTGTTGATCGGCGCGAAGGTCACGCGGCCGGAGGCGCCCATGCCTTCGTTGCGGCTGCCGGAAGCGCCACGCAGGTTGAACACGGTGAACCCGGCGGTGTAGTTGTCGCCGGCGCGCAGGTAGCCCACGCCCTGCTGGAACTGGCGGCCGCTGAACAGGCCGGTCGCCGAGGCGAAGGGACGCTCCATCATCAGGATCTCGTTGGAGCTGGTCAGCTCCTCCATCGAGCGGTACGGCTTGAAGTGACCGATGGTGACCTTGCCGCCCCACAGGCTGGTGGCGATGAAGGCGTCGCGCAGGCCGTCCAGGTTGGAGCCGGCGGCGAAGTCCTGCTCGACCTTGTAGTCCCAGCCGTAAGCCTTGCCGGCCAGAGTCAGGCGCGCGCGGCGGAACTCGCTGGTGCCGGTGGTGGCGGCCAGGTCGCGGTCGAAGGCGTAGGCGTCGAAGTGGATGCGGCCGCCCAGCGAGGCCTCGAACTTCTTGTCCGGCGAGGTGACCTTGATGCCGCCCTTGGTCTCGACCTTCGGCGTGGTCGCCGCGATCGTCTCCAGGTTCTGCTGGGTGCCGATGTTGATGTCGGACTGCGCGTCGGTGCGCGTCTCCAACTCGACGACCTTGGCCTGCAGCGCGGCCAGCTGCGCCTTCAGTTCGGCCAGCTCGGCATTGTCGGCGGCGAACGCGCCGAAGCTGGTCGTGGACAGGGCCGCACCGAGCGCGACGGCCAGAATGGAATAACGCATGGGTGATCTCCGATGGTGGTGGCGAAGCGCGTGGGGGGCCTCTCCCGCGGTGCGGAACGTGAAGCGCCCGTTAAGACAGCGCGCAGCTTGCGACCGTCAGATGACAGTCCGGCGTTGACGCGATGACAGCCCCATGACATCCGGCGGGACGGTCGCGCCGTCCTGCGCGCGTCGGCGAAGACGCACGCCCCGAGTGCATGTCACGCATCCGTCATGCATGTGACGCGAAGCGGTCACCGGCCGGTTATGGAATGCGCCGGGTCGGACCTTCAAGGGTCCTCGACCACCCAATCGATCCACCAGGAGCCCACCCAGTGAACGTCACGTTCAAGACCCGCGTCGCCGCCGCTCTCATCGCGGTCACGTCGTCGATCTCCCTCGCCCACGCCAACGATGTCACCGGTGCCGGCGCATCCTTCATCTTCCCGGTCATGTCCAAGTGGTCGTCCGACTACAAGGGCGCCACCGGCAAGCAGGTCAATTACCAGTCGATCGGTTCGGGCGGCGGCATCGCCCAGATCAAGGCCGGTACCGTCGATTTCGGTTCTTCCGACGCCCCGCTGAAGCCGGAAGAGCTGGCCAAGCACGGCCTGGCCCAGTTCCCGTCGGTGATCGGCGGCGTGGTGCCGATCGTCAACGTGCAGGGCATCGCCCCGGGCGCGATGAAGCTGGACGGCGCGACCCTGGCCAACATCTTCCTCGGCAAGATCACCACCTGGAACGACCCGGCGCTGGTCGCGCTGAACCCCGGCCTGACCCTGCCTAATGCCAAGATCACCGTCGTGCACCGCTCGGACGGCTCGGGCACCACCTTCAACTTCGTCAACTACCTGTCCAAGGTCAGCCCGGAGTGGAAGACCAAGGTCGGCGAAGGCACTTCGGTCCAGTGGCCGGCCGGCATCGGCGGCAAGGGCAACGAAGGCGTGGCCGCCTACGTCAAGCAGATCAAGGGCGGCATCGGCTACGTCGAGCTGTCCTACGCACTGCAGAACAAGCTGTCGCACACCCAGCTGCGCAACGCCGCCGGTCGCTACGTGCAGCCGAGCCAGGAAAGCTTCCAGGCCGCCGCCGCCAGCGCCGACTGGGCCGGCAGCAAGGACTTCTACCTGGTGATGACCAACGCCCCGGGCAACGAGGCGTGGCCGATCACCGCGACCAACTTCATCCTGATGTACAAGCAGCCGAAGAACCAGACCGGCGCCAGGAACGCCAAGCAGTTCTTCCAGTGGATCTACGCCAACGGCGACGCCCAGGCCACCGCCCTGGACTACGTCCCGCTGCCGGATGCGCTGGTCAAGCAGATCGAGGCCTACTGGGCCCAGAACATGAAGTACTGAGCCCCCGGGACCTCTCTCCCCCTGTGCGCTCGGAGGGCGCGGACCGCAAGGTCCGCGCCCTTTTTCGTCCCTGGCATCGACCGTCCGGCGGGCACCTGCGGCCACGTCATACGGGTGTAACAAAAACATCATTTCATGAGCGCACCGCCGGCACGGCCGGCCCTCTGCGCTCCCTGACGACATGAACCTGAAGCCGGTCCGCCTCGCCGCCCTGTCCGCCCTCGCCCTGGCCCTCGCGGCCTGCCAGCCTTCGGGCGAAGGCACCGCTCCCGCCGCGGGTGGTGCGTCCACCGACGCGCCGGCCGCCGCCAACCCGGTCTCGGCCGAAGTCTCCGGTGCCGGCGCCTCGTTCATCTTCCCGCTGATGTCGAAGTGGTCGGCCGACTACAACGCCGCCACCGGCAGCAAGGTCAACTACCAGTCGATCGGCTCGGGCGGCGGCATCGCCCAGATCAAGGCCGGCACGGTCGACTTCGGCTCGTCCGACAAGCCGCTGCCGAGCGAGGAACTCGCGGCCGCCGGTCTGGGCCAGTTCCCGTCGGCGATCGGCGGCGTGGTCCCGGTGTTCAACATCGACGGTATCGAGCCGGGCAAGCTGCGCCTGACCGGTGCCCAGCTGGCCGACATCTTCATGGGCAGGATCACCACCTGGAACGACCCGGCCCTGGTCGCCGCCAATCCGGGCGTGGCCCTGCCTGACGCCAAGATCACCATCGTCCACCGTTCCGACGGTTCGGGCACCACCTTCAACTTCAGCAACTACCTGTCCAAGGTCAGCGAGGAGTGGAAGGGCAAGGTCGGCGAAGGCACCTCGGTGCAGTGGCCGGCAGGCGTCGGCGGCAAGGGCAACGAAGGCGTGGCCTCCTACGTCAAGCAGATGAAGGGCGCGATCGGCTACGTCGAACTGGCCTACGCGCTGCAGAACGACATGCCCTACGCCTCGCTGCAGAACGCGGCCGGCAACTGGGTGCAGCCCAACGCCGAGACCTTCGCGGCCGCCGCGGCCAGCGCCGACTGGGCCAGCGCCAAGGACTTCAACCTGATCGTCACCAACGCTCCGGGCGCGGACGCGTGGCCGATCACCGCCACCAACTTCATGCTGATGCACAAGCAGCCCAAGGACGCCGCGCGCAGCCAGGCCGCGCTGGCCTTCTTCAAGTGGGCGTTCGAGAGCGGCCAGGCCCAGGCCAACGAGCTGCACTACGTGCCGCTGCCGCCGGAGCTGGTGCAGCAGATCGAGGCCTACTGGGCCGCCGAGTTCAAGTAAGCACGACGCGTCAACGCCGTCCCGCGCACGTCGGGCCGGTGACCAGGTCCTCCCTCCCGGACCTGGCCGCCGGCCCCGACCTGCACCACCGCCCGCAGCACGCAGCGACCCAGCGATGAACGCGACCACCCTCCCCCAGTCACTCTCCGCGCCGAGCGAACGCGACCTGCGCGATGCCCGCGCCGACCGCCTGTTCAAGTACGCCCTGGCCGCCACCGTCGTCTTCGTGCTCTTCGCCCTCGCCGGCGCGGCGCTGTCGATGCTGTGGGGCGGCCGCCATGCCCTGGAAGCGCAGGGCCTGAGCTTCTTCTATTCCACCGAGTGGAATCCGGTCGAGAACAAGTACGGCGCGCTGGTGCCGATCTACGGCACCCTGGTCACCGCGCTGATCGCGATGCTGATCGCGGTGCCGGTCAGCTTCGGCATCGCCTTCTTCCTGACCGAGGTCGCGCCGCGCTGGATGCGTGGCCCGGTCGGCACCGCGATCGAACTGCTGGCCGGCATCCCCTCGATCATCTACGGCATGTGGGGCCTGTTCGTGCTGGTCCCGGTGATGACCGAATACGTCACCCCGTTCCTCAACGAGAAACTCGGCCCGCTGCCGGTGATCGGCGCGCTGTTCCAGGGCCCGCCGCTCGGCATCGGCATGCTCACCGCCGGTTTCGTGCTGGCGATCATGGTGATCCCGTTCGTGTCCTCGATCATGCGCGAGGTGTTCCTGACCGTGCCGACCCGGCTGAAGGAATCGGCGTACGCGCTGGGCTCGACCAAGTGGGAAGTGAGCTGGGACATCGTCCTGCCGTACACCCGTTCGGCCGTCATCGGCGGCATCTTCCTCGGCCTGGGCCGCGCCCTCGGCGAAACCATGGCGGTGGCCTTCGTGATCGGCAACGCGGTGCGCTTCAGCCCGTCGCTGCTCGAGCCCAGCACCACCATCGCCGCGCTGATCGCCAACGATTTCGGCGAGGCCACCGAAACCTACCGCTCGGCCCTGCTGCTGCTCGGCTTCGTGCTGTTCATCGTGACCTTCCTGGTGCTGGCCATCGCCCGCTTCATGCTGCTGCAGCTTTCGCGCAAGGAGGGCAACTGATGTCCGCCGCCAGCAACGCGCTCTATACCCGCCGCCGCATCACCAACGTGGTGGCGCTGGTCCTGTCCTGCACGACCGCCGTGTTCGGCCTGTTCTTCCTCGGCTGGATCCTGTGGACGCTGGCCTCCAAGGGCATCGCCGGCGTCAACTGGGACCTGTTCACGAAGATCACCCCGCCGCCGATGCAGGAAGGCGGCCTGGCCAACGCCTTCTTCGGCAGCGCGGTGATGTGCGCGATGGCGATCGCCATCGGCACGCCGCTGGGCGTGGCCGCCGGCACCTGGCTGGCCGAGTACGGCAATGCGCGCAAGGCCGGCACCGTGGTCCGCTTCGTCAACGACATCCTGCTGTCGGCACCGTCGATCGTGCTCGGCCTGTTCGTCTATACCGCCTACGTGATGCAGACCGGCGGCAGCTTCTCGGCCTTCGCCGGTGCGCTGGCGCTGGCCTTCATCGTGCTGCCGGTGGTGGTCCGCACCACCGACGAGATGCTGCGGCTGGTGCCTGCGCAGATGCGCGAGGCCGCGCTGTCGCTGGGCATCCCGCAGTGGAAGGTCACCGTGCAGGTGCTGTACCGCAGCGCCTCGGCCGGCATCGTCACCGGCGTGCTGCTGGCCCTGGCCCGCATCTCCGGCGAGACCGCGCCGCTGCTGTTCACCGCGTTCGGCAACCAGTACTGGAGCGCCAACGTGTTCCAGCCGATGGCCAGCGTGCCGGTGGTGATGAACCAGTTCGCCGGAAGCCCGTTCGAATCGTGGCAGGTGCTGGCCTGGGCCGGCGCCCTGGTGCTGACCGTGTTCGTGCTGCTGATCAGCCTGGCCGCCCGCGCGCTCCTGCTGCGCAACAAGATCACCCATGACTGACTTTTCCCGGGATCCGTCCATGAACGACCTGCACTCCGCCGCCGTCCCGATGCAGCGCATCGCCGTCGCCCACCAGGGGACCGCCGCAGCCGCTCCGGCCCCGATCAAGCTGGCCGCGCGCGGCCTGGACTTCTACTACGACAGGTTCCATGCGCTGAAGGACATCCACCTGGAGATCCCGGAGAAGCGCGTGACAGCGCTGATCGGGCCCTCCGGCTGCGGCAAGTCCACCCTGCTGCGCATCTTCAATCGCATCTACGCGCTGTATCCGAAGCTGGAAGCGCGCGGCGAGGTGCTGCTGGACGGCGAGAACATCCTGTCGCCGAAGTACCCGATGAACCGGCTGCGCAGCAAGGTCGGCATGGTGTTCCAGAAACCGGTGCCGTTCCCGATGACCATCTTCGAGAACGTGGCCTACGGCATCCGCCACCACGAGAAGCTTTCGCGCGCCGACATGAACGTGCGCGTGGAACAGGCGCTGCGCCAGGCGGCGCTGTGGGACGAGGTCAAGGACAAGCTGGGCCAGAGCGCGCTGGGCCTGTCCGGCGGCCAGCAGCAGCGTCTGTGCATCGCCCGCGCCGTGGCCCTGCGCCCGGACGTGCTGCTGCTGGACGAGCCGACCTCGGCGCTGGACCCGATCTCCACCAGCCGCATCGAGCAGCTGGTCGAGGAGCTGAAGAACGATTACACGATCGTGATCGTGACCCACAACATGCAGCAGGCCGCGCGCGTGTCCGATTTCACCGCCTTCATGTACCTGGGCGACCTGATCGAACACGACCGCACCGAGACGATCTTCTCCAAGCCGTCCAGGCAGCAGACCGAGGATTACATCACCGGCCGCTTCGGCTGACCGCTCCGCTCCATCCGCCTCGGCGGCGCTGCCGCCCACCTTCCACGCTCCGGACATCGCCATGACCAGCTCCCATTCCCATGACCACATCGTCAAGAGCTACGACGACGAACAGCAGCGCCTGGTCGCCGAAGTCGTCCGCATGGGCGAGACCGCCGTCGCCCAGCTCGAGGCCGCGCTGGACGTGGTCGAACGCCGCGACGACAGCGCCGCGCGCCGGATCGTGGCCAACGACGAATCGATCGACGCGGCCGAGCGCCGGATCAGCCACGACGTGATGCTGCTGGCGCTGCGCGGCCCGATGGCGCGCGACTTGCGCGAGATCCTGGCCGGCCTGCGCATCCCCGCCGACATCGAGCGCATCGGCGACTACGCCGCCAACGTGGCCAAGCGCTCGATCGCGCTGAACGCCGCGCCGCCGCTGCCGCAGATCAACGGCCTGCGCGCGCTCGGCCAGCTGGCCGTGCGCCAGGTGCGCGAGGCGCTGGAGGCCTACCGCGTCAACGACGAGGCCCGCGCCCTGCGCGTGCGCGACAGCGATGCCGAGCTGGACCGCCAGTACACCGCGCTGTTCCGCGAGCTGCTGACCTACATGATGGAAGACCCGCGCAACATCACCCCGTGCACGCACCTGCTGTTCATGGCCAAGAACCTGGAGCGGATCGGCGACCACGCGACCAACATCGCCGAGAACGTCTGGTTCCTGGTCCACGGCGAGCAGCCGCTGCCGCCGCGCGAGAAGCAGGACGACACCAGCACCACCACCGGCGTGATCTGACCCGGCGCGGCCGGCGCGCACCGCGCCGGCCCTGCGGCCGCCCCGCGACGGCGGCCACGGTGGCGCTCGTTGCACGAAGGACTAACGCCGCGGGAGTAGACTTGCGCTCCCCACGGCGGCCACGCGCGCCGTCTCCCGCGCCCCTTCGGAGTGCTCGACATGTCCACCCAGAAACCCGTCGCGATCGCCCTCGGCACCGCCCTGGCCGGCCTGTCCCTGGCCGGCGCCTCGTTCGCCATGCAGCCGCTGGCGCAGGGCTACATGCTGGCCGCGGCCGACATCAAGGGCCAGGAAGGCAAGTGCGGCGAAGGCCGCTGCGGCATGCAGAAGGCCGATACCGACCAGGATGGCCGCATCTCGCAGGCCGAGTTCGCCGCCGCGCACCCGGACCGGACCGGACAGTTCGCGACCATCGACACCAACCAGGACGGCTTCATCGACGAGGCCGAACACCGCGCCCACCATGCCGCCAAGACGGTCGAGAACAAGGCCGAGAAGCAGGCCGGCGAAGGCAAATGCGGTGAGGGCAAGTGCGGCGAAGGCGGCTGCGGCGGCGCACGCTGAACCGCCCTGTCCCCCCTGCCCTCCAACGGGAGCCGGCGTCCGCACACGGACGCCCTTTCCGAGTGCGTTGCGATGCCGCTTCCTGATGCCAGCGCCGGTCTCGGCCTGCGCCGTGCCCTGCTCGATCCGCTGCAGGCGGCGCCGGCCGGGGCGTTCGACTTCCTCGAGTGCGCGCCCGACAACTGGATCGGCGTCGGCGGCCGGCTCGGCGAGGCGCTCGATGCGTTGACCGCGCGGCATCCGCTGACCTGCCATGGGCTGTCGCTGTCGCTGGGCGGGCCCGCGCCGCTGGACGAGCCCTTCCTGCAGCGCACCCGCCGTTTCCTCGACCGGCACAGGGTGGCGCTGTACAGCGAGCACCTGAGCTGGTGCAGCGACGACGGGCATCTGTACGACCTGATGCCGCTGCCCTTCACCGAGGCCGCGGTCGCCCATGTCGCGGCGCGGATCCGCCGCGTGCAGGACGTGCTGGGCCGCCGCATCGCGGTGGAGAACGTCTCCTACTACGCGGCACCGTGGCAGGCGATGGACGAGGCCGACTTCGTCGTCGCGGTGCTGGAGCAGGCCGACTGCGACCTGCTGCTCGACGTCAACAACGTCCATGTCAACGCGGTCAACCACGGCTACGACGCATCGGCCTTCCTCGCGCGCATGCCTTCGGCGCGGGTGGTCTGCTACCACGTCGCCGGGCATGACGACGAGGCCGCGGACCTGAAGGTCGATACCCACGGCGCGCCGGTGATCGACCCGGTCTGGGCGCTGCTCGGGGAAGCCTATCGCCTGCACGGCGTGCGCCCGACCCTGCTCGAGCGCGACTTCAACCTGCCGCCACTGCCGGTCCTGCTGGACGAGGTGGCGCGGATCCGCCGCATCCAGCAGCAGGCGGCAGCGGCCATGCCGGCAGCGCAGGCGGTGCCGCATGTCGGCTGACCTGCACGAGCAGCAGCGCGCGTTCGCGGCCCACCTGCGCGACCCGGACGCGCATCCGGCCCCGCCAGGCGTCGAAGCGCGCCGCATGGCGCTGTACCGCAGGCTGTTCCTCAACAACATCATCGGCCTGCTGTCGGGCAACTTCCCGGTCATCCGCACGGTCCTGGGCGAGCCTGGCTGGAACGCGCTGGTGGCGGCGTTCTATGCGCGGCATCGCAGCCGGACGCCGCTGTTTCCCGAACTTCCGCGCGAGTTCATCCGGTATCTGGAGGAGCGCGACGCTGCGGCCGGCGACCCGCCGTGGCTGGCCGAGCTGGCGCACTACGAATGGATCGAACTGGCGGTGCAGATCGACGATGCGCCGCTGCCGGCGCACGTCGCCGACGGCGACCTGCTGGAGGGAGTGCCGCTGGTGTCGCCCTACGTGCGCGCCCTGGCCTACCAGTGGCCGGTGCACCGGATCGGCCCGCAGCATCGGCCGACGCGGCCGCCGCCCGAACCGACCCTGCTGCTGGTGCGCCGCGACCAGGATGGACGTGCGCGCTTCGCCGCGTTGTCGCCGCTGGCCTACCGGCTGCTGGAGCGGCTGGCCGGTGCCGACCTGAGCGGCCGCGCCCAGCTGGAGGCGCTCGCGGCCGAGGCTGGCGTCGCCGCGGACGCCGCCTTCATCGCGCAGGGGCTGGCGCTGCTGCGCCGGATGCACGCCGAAGGCACGCTGCTGGGCACGCACCCGCAGGCTTGACCACCGCATCCGCACGCGCTCCAGGCGGGCGGCCGGCGCCGCTCTGCTACCCTTGCGCGATGACGCAGACCGACGACGCCACGCCTTCCGCCCCGATCACGCCGAGCCCGCTCGCACGCCGTTTCCGCGGGTTTCTGCCCGTCGTGGTCGACGTGGAGACCGGCGGCTTCGACTGGAACCGGCACGCGCTGCTGGAAATCGCCGCGGTCCCGATCGAGCTCGATGCCGAGGGCCTGTTCGTGCCCGGCGAAACCGCCAGCGCGCACCTGATCCCCGCGCCGGGCACCGAGATCGACCCGAAGTCGCTGGAGATCACCGGCATCGACCTGGACCACCCGTTCCGGCTGGCCAAACCCGAACGCGACGCGCTCGGCCACGTGTTCAACCACGTGCGCGCCGCAGTCCGCCGGCACGGCTGCCAGCGCGCGATCCTGGTCGGCCACAACGCGCATTTCGACCTGAACTTCGTCAACGCCGCGGTCGCCCGCAGCGGCCACAAGCGCAATCCCTTCCACCCGTTCAGCGTGTTCGACACGGTGACCATGGCCGGCATCGCCTACGGCCAGACCGTGCTCGCACGCGCGGCCGTGGCCGCGGGCCTGGAGTGGAACGCCGACGACGCGCACTCGGCCGTCTACGACGCCGAACAGACCGCCAGGGTGTTCTGCCGCATCGCCAACGCCTGGCCGTCGCCGATCCAGGGCTGATCCAGAAGGAGCCCGCGGCGGCGACGGGGCCTTCGGCACGGACGCCCGCGCAGGGCCGCGGTGCGTGACGCAGCGCCCACCATCGCCAGACAGCTGGTGATGATGTCGCCGCCGTGCTGTCGCAATGCGCTCCACCGCGCGACGCAGCACGCCGGTCGTCGCAGCGCCGGGATGTCCGCCGGCCTGCGTGCACGGCGACGCCGATCGCATCGGCGCCACCCGTTGGCCGCATCGGCATCCGGCGGCGTCCGCCGGTGGGACATGCGATGCCCACCTGCCCGGCGCGGATCGCCAGGCCGGGCGGACCAGACTTCAGTCGGTCCTGATCCGGTCGCGTCCCTCGCGCTTGGCCCGGTACAGCGCCTCGTCCACGCGACGGAACAGCGAGGCCGGGGTGTCGTCGGCCGAACAGGCGACCACGCCCGCGCTGAAGGTCACCTGCAGACCCTCGACCCCGGCCCAGTCGCCGTGCGCGCGGAACCGGCCGCGCAGGCGCTCGCAGGCCGCGACCGCCGCTTCCAGCCGGGTGTCGACCATCAGCAGCGCGAACTCCTCGCCGCCCAGCCGCGCCAGCAGGTCGGAGCTGCGGCAATCGGCGGCCAGTACACGCCCCACCTCGCGCAGCACCTGGTCGCCGGTGCTGTGCGACCAGGTGTCGTTGATCCGCTTGAAATGGTCGATGTCGATCATCGCCAGGCACAGCGGCCGCCCGCCACGCCGCGCCACCGCCAGTTCGCGCGCCAGCACCTCGTCGAAATGCCGGCGGTTGGCCAGCCCGGTCAGCGCGTCCTCGCGCGCCTGCCGTTCGGAGATCTCGGCCTGGCTGCGCAGCTGGTCGAGCAGTTCGTTGCGCTCGCGGTCGGCCACCAGCAGGCGCTCGGTCTGCTGGCGCAGGTCGCGGGTGCGCTCGTGCACCTGCCGTTCCAGCTCCAGGTTGCGGTTGCGGTAGCGGTGGATCAGGTAGCGGTACAGCGCGATCAGCCCGAGCAACGCCGCGAGGGTGGCCGCCAGCCGGACGCTGGCGCGCTGCCACCACAGCGGCTGCACGGTGAAGGTCCAGGCCGCGGCCTCGCGGCTCCACTCGCCATCGGGATGGGCGGCGGCGATCTGCAGCGTGTAGTTGCCCGGCGGCAGGCTCAGGAACTCCACGCTGCGCTGCTGGCCGCGGTCGATCCACTGGCTGTCCAGCCCGAGCAGGCGCGTGCGGTAGCGGATGCGTTCGGAGAACAGGTAGCTCAGGCCGGCGTAGGACACGGTCAGGCGCTGCCCGCCGGGAATGACCGCGCCGTCCTGCCAGGCCACGGCCTGGCCGTCGACCTGCACGCCTTCGACCACGGCAGGCGGCGCCGGCCGGCTCAGGTAGCGCTGCATCCGCGCGGGATCGACGCTGGCCACGCCACCGGCGGTGGCCAGCCACACGCTGCCGTCGCGGCGCAGGATCGTCGACGGCGCGGAACTGCCGTTGCCCTGCGAGCTGACCAGACCGTCGATCTCGGTATAGCGGTCCATCGCGATCGGCAGCACGCGGCCGTCGGCCGCGGCGTTGAGCGCCTGCATCGTGCTGCGCAGGACGCCACGGTTGCTGCTGATCCAGGCGTTGCCGACACGGTCCGGCACGAGCTGGAACACCGCGTCCACCGGCACGCCCTGCTCCAGGCCGACCCGATCGACCTGCCCGTCGCGCCAGCGGAACAGGCCGCGGTCGGTGGAGATCCAGACCGCGTCGCCGATCGGCTGGAATCCGAACACCGAGCGCGTGCCGCCCAGCGCCTCCAGGTCCAGGTGCTCGACCTGACCGTCGCGCAGCAGGTGGGCGCCTTCGACCGAGCCGATCCACAGGGTGTCGCCGACGCTGGCCAGCGCGGTGATCAGGCCGCGCGGCAGGCCCGGCACCGGCGGCGGCGCGCGCATCACCGCACCCTCCACCCGCAGCAGCCCGGTGCGGCTGCCGACCCAGACCGTGCCGTCCCGGGCCACGCTGATCGCACGCACATGCCCGCTGACCATGCCCTGCGCCGGCCCGTAGTGGGCGACGCGCCGGCCGTCGCGCAGCCGGAACACGCCATCGACGAAGGTGCCGACCCACAGGTCGCCGCTGCGGTCCTCGGCCAGGCTCAGCACCGACAGCGCCTCGCCGGTCGCGCCGCGGACCGGCGCGGGGTGGAAACGGCCATCCGTCCCCATCCGGTCCAGGCCACCGCCGCCACCGACCCAGAGCACGCCCTGCCGGTCCTCGATCAGCGCGCGCACGTAGTCGCCGCGCAAGCCATCGCGCCGGGTGTAGCCGTTGAACAGCGTCTCGCGCAGGCGGAACAGGCCGCCGTTGGCGCCGATCCAGATGCTGCCCTCGGCATCCTCCAGCAGGCTGGCGACGCGTCCGTTCGGCAGCACCTCGCCGGGCGCCATGCGCTCCAGCCCGTAGGGGCCGATCCGCAGCAGGCCGTGGTTCTCGGTGCCCAGCCACAGGCCGCCGTTGCGGTCCTGGAGCATGGCGGTGAACGTGCCGACGCCGGGCAGCGCATGCTGCTGGACGACGGCGCCGTCCTCGATCCGGTACACGCGCTGCGAGGCGGTGACCCAGATCGCGCCATCGGGGGCGCGGTACGGCCAGACCAGGCCCTTCGGCAGGTCCAGCGCCGCCGGCGCACGCCGCCAGCGGCCATCGGGCTCGCGCACGACCAGGCCGTCGAGGGTGCCGACCCAGATCCGGTCCTGCGCATCGATCGCCATCCGCGGGAAGCTGGCCGCGACCGGCAGCTCGGGCGGCGGCGCCAGGTAGTGGAAGCTGCCGTCAGGGTCGACCCGGCCCAGGCCATGGCCTTCGAACAGCAGCCACAGGCTGCCGCGGCTGTCCATTTCCATGTCGTGGATCAGCGCCTGCGGCCACTCGCCGCTGCGCTCCCAGTACCGCCAGCCGCCATCGTCGCCATGCCGGCCCAGGTTGCCGCGCGAGTCGGTCAGCCACAGCGTGCCTTCCGGATCGACGTACAGCGCGCCGATGCCGTTGTCGCGCAGGCCGGGGCGGCTGCCGCGGTCGATGACGGTGAAGTCGGTGCCGTTGTAGCGCACCACGCCTTCCCAGGTCGCGAACCACAGGTAGCCGTCGGGGGTCTGGGCGATGTCGCGCAGCGAGTTGTGCGGCAGGCCGTTGCGCGAGCTCCACGCGTCGACCGCGTAGTCGCGCAGCGGCGGCGCGACCGCGGCAGTGGCGCGCTGCGCGGCCGCGGCCGTTGCCGCCCACGTCGTCAGCCACAGCAGGCACAGCAGCGCCGCACCCGCCTGTCGTCGCCATCCCCGCATGCCATGCTCCACAAACGCCGGCGGGCTCGCCCCATCCGGCCCCACGCCCGCTTCGGCCCGTGCCGCAGCCGGATCAGACGCGCTGGCGCACCGCCTCGAACAGGCAGACACCGGCAGCCACCGACACGTTCAGGCTTTCGATGTCGCCCGGCATCGGGATGCTGACCAGCGCATCGCAGTGCTCGCGGGTGAGCCGGCGCAGGCCCTCGGCCTCGCCGCCGAGCACCAGCGCGACGTTGCCGCGCAGGTCCAGCGAATACAGCGACGGCTCGGACTCGCCCGCCAGGCCATAGATCCACACGCCCAGCTTCTGCAGGTCGCGCAGGCAGCGCGACAGGTTGGTCACCGACACCACCGGCAGCCGGTCGGCCGCACCGGCCGAGGTCTTGCGCACCGTGGCATTCACCGGCGCCGACTTGTCCTTGGGGATCACCACCGCGGTCGCGCCGGCGGCGGCGGCGCTGCGCAGGCAGGCACCGAGGTTGTGCGGATCCTGCACGCCGTCGAGCACCAGCAGCAGCGCACGGCCTTCGGCCGCCTCGATCAGGCCCGCCAGCTCGCTCTCGTCCCAGGTCTTCACCGCTGCATAGCGGGCGGCGACGCCCTGGTGGCGCAGATTGCCGCCGATCCCGTCCAGCGCCTGGGTGGCGACCTTGCGCACCTCGATGCCCACGCGCCGGGCCTGCTCCTCGATCTCGGTGAGGCGCGGATTGCGCCCGCCGGATTCGACCAGCACCTCGCGCACGTGTTCGGCATCGTGCTCGATGGCGGAGGCGACGGCGTTGACGCCGACCACCCACTGGTTCTGCTTGCTCATTGGCGGGATCGAAGAGAGGGAAAGAGAGAATGGTAGGCGCTGGCGCCCAGCGCAGCCAGCGCCACGCGCGTGAAGCCTGCCTGCCGGCACGTGAAGACGTTCATGCAGCGTGCCGCGCAGGCCGCGCGGCGGGTGCTCAGGGCCGCGGCGGCCAGTCGTCGGTATCGTGGTCCGGATGCTGGAAGGAGACCACGTCGGCAAGAAACGCCGCCGCCTCCAGGTCGTCCTCGGTGCGTCGCGCCGGCAGCGCGTCGAGCGCGCCGGCGAACGGCATCCGGCGTTCGATCCCGTACTGGATCACCGGCGGCAGCAGCGCCGGATCGTCGAAGGCGCCTGCCGCCACCGCGATGCCATCGGGCGCCTCGTAGGTCAGCGGCGTGCCGCAGTCGGCGCAGAAGCCGCGCCTGACCAGGTTGGACGAAGCGAAACGCTTCGGCTCGCCGCGGGTCCAGGCGAACTGCGCGCCACGCACCGACACCAGCGGCGCGTAGTACGCACCGAAGGCCTTCTGGCACATCCGGCAGTGGCAGATCGAGGCATCGTGCAGGCGGCCACGTACGCGGAAGCGGACGGCGCCGCACTGGCAGCCGCCGCTGTACTCGCCCGTCTTCGCCATCACCGCTGCCCCGGTCGTCATCGCTGGATGCCTCAGTACTTCTTCTTGGTGCGTCTGGCCGGCTGCCCACGCGGCGGCGGCGCCTTCGGCTCGGCCTCCTCGGCCAGGCGGAAGTCGATGCGCCGGTCCTCGACGCTGGCCTTCAGCACCAGGATCCGCAGCGGGTCGCCGAGCCGGAACTCGCGCCCGCGGCGCTCGCCGGCCAGGGTCTTGCGCACCGGGTCGAAGTGGTAATAGTCGTGCGGCAGCTGGGTCACGTGGACCAGGCCGGTGACCTTGGAGTCGTTCAGCTCGACGAACAGGCCGAAACTGGTAACGCCGCTGATCACGCCGTCGAACTGGCTGCCGACGTGCTTCTCCATCCACGCCGCGCGGTAGCGCTCGTCGACCTCGCGCTCGGCCTCGTCGGCGCGCCGCTCGCGCTCGGAGCACTGCAGCGCCAGTGCCGCCATCTCGCCCGGCGGGTACCGGTAGCTGGTCGCGCGCGCGCCGCTCAGCGCGTGCTTGATCGCCCGGTGCACCAGCAGGTCCGGATAACGCCGGATCGGCGAGGTGAAGTGGGCGTAGGCCTCCAGCGCCAGGCCGAAGTGGCCGTTGTTGTCCGGCGAGTACACCGCCAGGCTCTGGCTGCGCAGCAGCACCGACTCCAGCAGCGCCGCGTCGGGCCGGTCGCGCACCTTCTTCAGCAGCTGGGTGAAATCGCGCGGTTCGACCTTCGACCACGGCGGCATGCGCAGGCCGAACTCCTGCAGGAACTCCAGCAGGTCGGCGTACTTGGCCTCCGGCGGCCGCTCGTGCACGCGGTACGGGGCCGGCACCTGCTTGCCCAGCAGGTAGCGGGCGGCCTCGACGTTGGCGGCGATCATGCATTCCTCGATCAGCTTGTGCGCATCGTTGCGGGCCAGCATGCCGGCCTGCACGACCTCGCCTTCGCGGCCGATGACGAAACGTACCTCGGAGGACTCGAATTCGATCGCGCCGCGCTGCTGGCGGGCCTTGGCCAGCACCTGGTACAGCTGGTGCAGGCGCTCGACCTGCGGCAGCAGCGCGCCGATCTGGGTGCGGGCCTCTTCATCGTCCTCGCCCACCGCCTTCCACACCTGGGTGTAGGTCAGGCGCGCGTGCGAGTTCATCACCGCCTCGTAGAACTTCGAGCGGGTGACCTGGCCGTCGCGGTCGACCTGCATGTCGCAGACGAAGCAGAAGCGGTCGACCTTCGGGTTCAGCGAGCAGATGCCGTTGGACAGCGTCTCCGGCAGCATCGGCACGACGAAGCCGGGGAAGTAGACCGAGGTCGCGCGCTTCTGCGCCTCGTCGTCCAGCGGCGCGCCGGGGCGCACGTAATGGGAGACGTCGGCGATCGCCACCACCAGCCGGAAGCCGTTCCGGTTGGGTTCGCAGTAGACCGCGTCGTCGAAGTCCTTGGCGTCCTCGCCGTCGATGGTGACCAGCGGCAGCGCACGCAGATCCACGCGCTCGCCGATCGTGTCTTCCTCGATCGTCAGCGGCACGGCCATTGCCTCGGCCAGCACCTCCGGCGGGAACTCGTGCGGCAGGTCGTGCCCGTGGATGGCGGCCTCGACCACCAGCGACGGCGTCAGCCTGTCGCCCAGCACCGCCACGATGCGACCGATCGGCGGGCGCCGCGCATCCGGCGCCTGCACCAGTTCGCAGACCACCAGCTGGCCGTCGCGGGCGCCGCCGGTACCGTCCGGCGGTACCTGCACGTTGCGCTGCACGCGCTTGTCGTCGGGTACGACGAAGCTGATGCCCGCCTCGCTGCCGAAGCGGCCGATCAGCCGGGTCAGGCGCCGCTCCAGCACGCGCGCGATGCTGCCCTCGCGGCGGCCGCGGCGGTCGATGCCGGTGACGTTGGCCAGCACCCGGTCGCCATGCATGACCTTGCGCATTTCATAAGGCGGCAGGAACAGGTCGTCGCCACCACCGGCGTCCGGGCGCAGGAAGCCGAACCCGTCCGGGTTGGCGATCACCACGCCGGGGATCAGGTCGGTCTGCTGCACGGGAGCGAAGCCACCACGGCGGTTCTGCACCAACTGGCCGTCGCGGACCATCGCGCCCAGGCGCTTGCCGAGCGCGTCGAAGCGGTCCGGCGCGGTCAGCGACAGCGCACGGGCCAGCTCCTCGGCCGTCTGCGGGCCGTCGGCCGCTTCGAGCAACGCCAGGATCGCCTCGCGGCTGGCGATGGGCTGGGCATAACGCTCGGCCTCGCGTGCCGCGTGCGGATCCTGGAATCCACCGCGTGGCGCCGGCGCGCTGCGCGGGCGCGGGGCCCGCACCACCGGCGGCGGCTCGGGCATCCAGGGTGGGAGCTTCTTTCCCCCGCCCTGCGCCGTGCGGCCAGCCTTGGCGGCCTTGCCGGTCCTGTCACTGCCCGCTCCGGTCCCGCGGGTTCCTGCTCCGGCGTTGCCGCCGCGCTTGCCTGTTTTCTTCATGCCGGGATGGTACACCCCGCCCTGTTCTGCACCGCGTGCAGGATCGGCGTGCGCGGGTGTTGACAAGACCGCGGACGATCTCCAGAATGCGCGCCTCACCTGCCCAGGTGGCGGAATTGGTAGACGCACTAGTTTCAGGTACTAGCGGGTAAAACCGTGGAGGTTCGAGTCCTCTCCTGGGCACCAAGACAAGGCCGCGAGGCCCGACAGAAAACCCCGCTCCGGCGGGGTTTTCTGCATCTGGGCCCGGCGTGGCCGATGTGCGCACCGACACGCATCCCATCACGCGCGCCGTGCAGCGATGGCCACCGGCCGGACAGGCGGGCCACGGCGATGCACGCGTCCGGTACGCCTGCCGTGCATCCCGCGCACTCGCCACCCGGTTCGCACACGCATGCGGAAGCAGCGCGCGACGCCATCGCGACGGGCCCCGGCGAACGGATGCGACACGAATGTGTCCGACCCACTGCACGAATCGGATTTCACGTTGTATACTGCGCGCCCACCTGCCCAGGTGGCGGAATTGGTAGACGCACTAGTTTCAGGTACTAGCGGGTAAAACCGTGGAGGTTCGAGTCCTCTCCTGGGCACCAGGACACCGGCCGCAAGGCCCGACAGAAAACCCCGCTCCGGCGGGGTTTTCTGTTTTCTGCGCTTCCTCGATCCTGCGCCGGCGACCACGCGGCGGCCCTGCCGCCCGGTCCGCAGCGGCGCCCGCAAGGCCCGACTCAAGATGTCACCGCCCGTGCCGACAACGGCCGGTTGGCATTGCATCAGGAGCATGGAGCAGCGATGGCGTCGATCCGCACCACCCCCGCCGGCAGACACGGCAGCATCGCCCATCGCCTCATGCTCGGCACCGGCCTGCTGGCCCTGCTCTGCTTCGGCCTGACCGCCGCGCTGAGCCAGTGGATCAGCAAGCGCGCGCTGGTCGCGTCCTCGCGCGCGACCATCGAGAGCATCGCCCACTACCAGTCCGCGCGCATCGGCGCCGAACTGGAAAGCACGTTCAAGGCCAACGACACCCTGGTCAACACGCTGCTGGCCACACGGGCGCTGCATGGCCTGGAACGCGAGAGCGTCGACGCGGTGTTCCGCCAGCAGCTGCTGGCCAACCCGACCTGGGTCGGCACCGGCGTGCTGTGGGAAGCCGGTGCGTTCGACGGACGCAATCCCGAGCGCCTGCTCAGCTACTGGACCTGGGACGACGATGGCGCGCTGCTGTACGACGGCGCCACGCCCGGCGCGGACGACGCCTGGCACGCCCTGCCGCGGCAGTTGCGCCGGCCGGTGCTGCTGGAACCCTACGCCGACGTCACCGAAGGCCGCGACGAGAGCGTGCTGATGACCACGCTGTCCACGCCGATCATGCTGGACGACCAGTACCTCGGCGTCGTCCTGACCGATCTGGCGCTGTCCGGGCTGCAGCAGCGGCTGTCGCAGGTGCAGCCGATGGACGCGGGCTATCTCGAACTGATCTCGCCCGGTGGCATGGTGCTGGCCTCGCGCGATGCCACCCGGCTCGGCAGCCACCGCACCGATCCGGCCAGCCGCGCGATGCTCGCCGCCATCGCCGAGGGCCGCAGCCATGAACAGCTGCAGCCCGATGCCGATGGCTACGTGCGGGTTTACGTGCCGCTGCAGGCGGGCAAGGCGGAGGAACGCTTCAGCCTCGGCGTCGCGGTCCCGCAGGCGCGGCTGTCGGCGCAGTTCATGCAGCAGGCCCGGCAGATGCTGTGGATCATCGTGCTGGCCGGCGTGGCCTCGGTCGGCCTGCTCAGCCTGAGCCTGTTCCTGCTGGTGCGCTGGCTGCTGGTCAGGCCGCTGGCCTCGGCCATCGCGGTGGCCGGCGACATCGCCGACGGCCGCCTCGACGGCACGATCGCGCAGGGCCGCAACGACGAAGTCGGCCAGCTGCTCGGCGCGATGGCGCGCATGCAGGTGCAGCTCAAGGCGGTGATCCAGGCGCAGGCGGAGATGGCGCGCCGCCACGACGACGGCGACATCGGCTTCCGCATCGACCAGTCCGCGTTTCCCGGCGACTACGGGCGGATGGTGCGCGACACCAACGCGCTGGTCGCCTCGCACATCGCCCTGATGATGCGGCAGATGGAGGTCATGCAGCGCTACGCCATCGGCGACCTGTCCGAGGACATGGACCGCCTGCCCGGCGGCAAGGCGGTGCTCACCCGGACCATGGACACGGTCAAGGCCAACCTGGGCGCGATCAACGCCGAGATCCGGCGCCTGGCCGATGCCGCCGCCGACGGCGACTTCGCCCAGCGCGGCGACGAGCAGCGCTACGAACACGATTTCCGCGCGATGATCGCCGGCCTGAACCGGCTGATGCGCACCGCCGACGGCAACCTGTCCACGCTGTCGCAGCTGTTCCAGGCCATCGCCGACGGCGACCTCACCGGGCAGATGGACGGCGAGTTCAACGGCGTGTTCGCGCGCATGCGCGACGATGCCAACGCCACCGTGACGCGCCTGACCGGCATCGTCGACCGGATCCAGCTGGCCGCCGCGTCGATCGCCGATGCCGCCGGCAGCATCGCCTCGGGCAACGCCGACCTGTCCGGGCGCAGCGAACGCCAGACAGGCGACCTGGAAGCGGCGGCGGCTTCGATGGAGGAGCTCACCGCCACCGTGCGCGCCAACGCCGAGCGCGCGCACCAGGCCGACGACGCCTCGCGCCAGGCCGGCGACGCGGTCCGCGAGACCTCCGCGGCGATCGGCGAAGTGGTGCAGGTGATGGCGCAGATCGACCAGTCCTCCTCGCGGATCGGCGAGATCATCGCGGTGATCGACGGCATCGCCTTCCAGACCAACATCCTGGCGCTCAACGCCGCGGTCGAATCGGCGCGCGCCGGCGAGGAAGGCCGGGGCTTCGCGGTGGTCGCCAACGAAGTGCGCGGCCTGGCCCAGCGCTCGGCCACCGCGGCCCGCGAGATCCGGGGCCTGATCGAGGAGTCCGGCCAGCGGGTGGAGAACGGCCTGGCGATCAGCCGCCGCTCCGAGCAGGCCATCGGGCGCCTCAACGCCTCGGCCACCCGTACCTCCGCGCTGGTCAACGAGATCGCCGCGGCCAGCACCGAGCAGGCCGGGCGCCTGGAACAGATCAACCTGACCATCGCGCGGATGGACGAGGCCACCCACCAGAACGCGGCCCTGGTGCGGGAGGCATCCTCCGCGGCCGGTGCGCTGGAGGTCCTGGCCGGTCAGCTGGAGGAAGCGGTCTCGGTGTTCCAGACCCGCCGGGAGGCCGGCCCGCCGCGGGCCGCGTGACGCGGCGGCCGGCGCGGTCGCAGGCGCCGTCCGGCAGCGGAATCCGGCGCAACGGCGTCGCATGGCGGGAGACCATGTCCGGGTAGAATCGCGGTCCTGTTTTCCGGATCGCCGCTTCGCCCATGACCGAAACCCTCCGCCCGACCTTCCACGGCTTCGAGCAGATCCCGCTGCGCGAATACGCCGAGCGCGCCTACCTGGACTACTCGATGTACGTGGTGCTGGACCGCGCCCTGCCGTTCCTCGGCGACGGGCTCAAGCCGGTGCAGCGGCGCATCATCTATTCGATGAGCGAGCTGGGCCTGGGCGCGACCGCCAAGCCGAAGAAATCCGCGCGCACCGTCGGCGACGTGATCGGCAAGTACCACCCGCACGGCGACTCGGCCTGCTACGAGGCGCTGGTGCTGATGGCCCAGCCGTTCTCCTACCGCTACCCGCTGATCGAGGGCCAGGGCAACTTCGGCTCGACCGACGACCCGAAGTCGTTCGCGGCGATGCGCTACACCGAGTCCAAGCTCACCCCGATCGCCGAGGTGCTGCTGGGCGAGCTTGGCCAGGGCACGGTCGACTGGACCCCGAACTTCGACGGCACCCTGGAAGAACCCAGCTGGATGCCGGCGCGGCTGCCGCACCTGCTGCTCAACGGCACCACCGGCATCGCGGTCGGCATGGCCACCGACGTGCCGCCGCACAACCTCACCGAAGTGGTCAGCGCCTGCGTGCGCCTGATCGACGATCCGGACGCCAGCGTCGCCGACCTGTGCGAGCACGTGCGCGGCCCGGACTATCCGACCAGCGCCGAGATCATCACCGGCGCCAGCGACCTGCGCACCCTGTACGAGACCGGCAACGGCAGCGTGCGGGCGCGCGCCACCTGGCAGAAGGAAGCCGGCGGCAACTTCGTGGTCACCGCCCTGCCCCACCAGGTCTCGCCGTCGAAGGTGATCGAGCAGATCGCCGCGCAGATGCGGGCCAAGAAGCTGCCGTGGCTGGAGGACATCCGCGACGAGTCCGACCACGCCAATCCGGTGAGGGTGGTGCTGGTGCCGCGCTCCAACCGCGTCGATGCCGAACAGCTGATGGGGCATCTGTTCGCGACCACCGACCTGGAGAAGAGCTATCGGGTCAACCTCAACGTGATCGGGCTGGACGGCAAGCCGCAGGTCAAGAACCTGAAGTTGCTGCTGACGGAATGGCTGACCTTCCGCGGCAACACCGTCACCAAGCGCCTGAAGCACCGCCAGGAAAAGATCGAGCGCCGCCTGCACCTGCTGGATGGCCTGCTGAAGGCCTTCCTCAACCTGGACGAGGTGATCCGCATCATCCGCACCGAGGACGAGCCGAAGGCCGCGCTGATCGCGCGCTTCAAGCTCACCGAAGAACAGGCCGACTACATCCTCGAGACCCGCCTGCGCCAGCTGGCGCGGCTGGAGGAAATGAAGATCCGCGGCGAGCAGGACGAGCTGGCCAAGGAGCTGGAACGCATCCTCGGCATCCTCGCCAGCCCGGCCAAGCTGAAGAAACTGGTCAAGGACGAGCTGCTGGCCGACGCGAAGAAATTCGGCGACGCGCGCATGTCGCCGCTGGTCCAGCGCGGTGCCGCCCAGGCCATCGACGAGAGCGAGCTGGTCCCCAGCGAGCCGATGACGGTGGTGCTGTCGGAGAAGGGCTGGATCCGCGCGGCCAAGGGCCACGATGTCGACGCGGCCGGCCTGTCCTACCGCGACGGCGACCGCCTGCTCGCCGCCGCGCGCGCGCGCAGCACCCAGCAGGTCGCCTTCCTCGACTCGCAGGGCCGCAGTTATTCGACCCTGGTGCACACGCTGCCGTCGGCGCGCGGCAACGGCGAACCGCTGACCGGCCGCTTCTCGCCGGCGCCGGGCGCCTCGTTCCAGACCCTGGCCAGCGGCGACAACGACACCCGCTTCGTGCTGGTGTCCTCGCACGGCTACGGCTTCGTGACCCGTTTCGAGAACCTGACCGGCCGCAACAAGGCCGGCAAGGCGATGCTCAACCTGACCCCGAACGCGCAGGTGCTGCAGCCGGCGCCGGTGGCCAATGTCGAGACCGACCGCATCGTCGCCGTCACCAGCGCCGGCCACCTGCTGGCGATCCCGGCCAGCGAGCTGCCGGAACTGGACAAGGGCAAGGGCAACAAGCTGATCGACATCCCGAAGGCCAAGCTCGGCACCGAGCGCGTGGTCGCGGTGGTCGCGGTCGCGCCGGGCACGACCCTGCAGGTGTTCAGCGGCCAGCGTACGATGTCGCTGTCGTTCAAGGACCTGGACACCTATCTGGGCGCACGCGCCACCCGCGGCGGGCTGCTGCCGCGCGGCTGGCAGAAGGTCGACGGGCTGCAGGTCGGCTGAGGCGCCGCCGCGTCGGCATCGGCCGGGCACGCCACCCGGCCGGCGTCGACGCCTGGATCCAGCGCGCCAACCGTCATCGACGGCGGCGCGCGCTCACTTCGGAGGCCACGCACGATGGACCCGGAATTCTGGCACCAGCGCTGGCAGGAAGGACGTACCGCCTTCCACAACGCGAAAGTGATGCCGCTGCTGCAGAAGCACTGGCCGGCGCTCGCGCTGCCACCCGGCAGTCGCGTGTTCGTGCCGCTGGCCGGCAAGTCGCTGGACATGCACTGGCTGGCAGCGCAGGGCCATGCCGTGCTCGGCGCCGAGCTGTCGCCGCTGGCGGTGGAGGCGTTCTTCGCCGAGGCGGGATTGACGCCTGCGGTCGCCAACGAGGCGGATGGCGTCCATCATCGCGCCGGCCCGATCGATCTGGTCCGCGGCGATGTGTTTGCGCTGGCCGATGCCACCCTCGCCGGCGTGGAGGCCGTCTACGATCGCGCCGCGCTGATCGCCCTGCCGCCGGACCTGCGTCGACGCTATGCGGCCGAGGTCTACGGCCGGCTGCAGCGCGGCTGCCAGGCGCTGCTGATCACGCTCGAATACCCGCAGACGCAGATGGACGGCCCACCGTTCTCCGTCGACGAAGCGGAGGTGCGTACCCTGTTCGCGGACGACTGGGACATCGCCCTGCTGGAACGGCGCGACATCCTCGCCGACGAGCCGCGCTTCCGCGAGGGTGGCGTCGAGTCGCTGCATACCGCGGTCTACCGCCTGCAACGCCTGTAGGAGCGGGCTGTGCTTGCCCCCCTTTCCGGGGGCCGCGACCGCCATCGGCCGCTTGCGGCCTATGTGTCCCCGCGCATCGCGGTCGGCCTCGAGCGGCCTCCTGCAAAAGAGCGCTTCCCTCCGCGGCCGTGCTCCGTCGCGGGCACTGCTTTCGGGCATGGCGCCCGACCTCCGGTGACCTTCTGCACGACCTTCAACAGAAAGCCCGCGCCACTGGCGCGGGCCTGCATGCTCGATCCCGGTCGCGGACGGTCGCCGCTCAGCCGTGCGCGGGCGCGCCGCCGGTGGCGATCTTCGACAGCTGGTAGTTCTCCAGGCCGATCCGCTTGATCAGGCCGAGCTGCTGCTCCAGCCACCAGGCGTGGTCTTCCTCGGTGTCCTTCAACTGGGCCAGCAGCATGTCGCGGCTGACGTAGTCCTGGTGCTGCTCGCACAGCTTCATCGCCGCGGCCAGGTCGGCGCGCACCTTGTACTCGACCTTCAGGTCGGCTTCGAGCATCTCGAGCACGGTCCTGCCGCCCTCGAAGGCATGCGGGCGCATGTCCGGGTCGCCTTCCAGGAACAGGATCCGGCGCAGGATCGCGTCGGCATGCTCGGTTTCTTCCTGCATCTCGTGGCTGATGCGCTCGTACAGCGCCATCAGGCCCTGGTCCTCGTAGCGGCGGGAATGCAGGAAGTACTGGTCGCGCGCGGCCAGCTCGCCACGCAGCAGTTCCTTCAGGGTGTCGATGACCTCGGGATGGCCTTTCATGCGGAGTCTCCTTGCCAGGCGCGCATGGTGCCCGATCCCGGCGGGCGGTGTTTCAATCGGAATCAGTCGCGTTTCATTCCGCATGTCCAGCTGCCATCGGCCGGCCACGCGGGCATGGAATAATCGGGCCGCGCCGGCGCTCCCGGCACGCCACGGAGAGGACGCGCATGCTGAAGTGGATCGGGCGCCTGGCCCTGCTGGTCGCGCTGCTGGCCGTCGCGGCCACCGTCACCGCCTGGTGGCTGCTGCGCGGCAGCCTGCCGACGCTGGACGGGGAACTGCCCCTGCCCGGACTGGCCGCGCCGGTCGCGATCCAGCGCGATGCGCTGGGCGTGGTGACCATCGACGCCGCCAGCCAGGCCGATGCGGCGCGCGCGCTCGGCTACGTGCACGCGCAGGAGCGCTTCTTCGAGATGGACCTGCTGCGCCGCGCCCCTGCCGGCGAACTGGCCGGCCTGTTCGGGCCGATGGCACTGGAGGTCGACCGCAAGCACCGCGTGCATCGCATGCGCGCGCGCGCCGAGGCCTCGCATGCGCAGTTCGCAGGTGAGCAGCTGCCAGCGCTGCAGGCCTATGCCGATGGCGTCAACGCCGGGCTCGATGCCATGCCGGTCCGCCCCTGGGCCTATCTGCTGCTGCGCCAGACACCGCGACGCTGGGAGGTCACCGATTCGGCGCTGGCCGGCTACGCGATGTACTTCGACCTGCAGGACGCCGACAACACCGCCGAACTGGCCCGGGCACGCCTCGATGCGGAACTGCCACCGGCGCTGCGCGCCCTGCTGGCCCGCGACGGCAGCGAGTGGGACGCGCCGCTGTTCGGGCAGGCGCGCGGCAACGCCGGACTGCCGACGGCGGCCGAGGTCGACCTGCGCCTGCTGCCGATGCCGGAAGGTCGGGCCGAGCACCGCGAGGAGTACGCGGCCGGTACCCGATGGCGCCCCGACTCCTTGGTTGCCGGCGCTCCGGCTGTGTTGCCGTGGGAGCGATCAGGCCTTCCGCCGTCGTCGCACTGGAGCGATCACACCGGGCGCGCCACCGACCTCCGCCCCGGCAGCAACAACTGGGCCGTGGCCGGTGGGCTGACCGCCGACGGCCGCGCGATCGTCGCCGACGACATGCACCTGGGGCTGCGCGCACCGAACATCTGGTTCCGGGTCCGGCTGCGCTATCCCGATCCACGCGCGCCGGGCGGCCAGGTCGACGTGTCCGGCTTCAGCCTGCCCGGCCTGCCGGCAGTGATCGTCGGCAGCAACGGCCATGTCGCCTGGGGCTTCACCAACAGCTATGCCGACACCGCCGACTGGTTCGCGGTCCACCCGTGCAATGGCGATGCGCCACCGGCATCGGGGTGCGACGCCGTCACCGTGCACGACGAGATCATCGACGTGGCCGGCGGCGAGCCGCAGCGCCTGCGCGTCGAGGACACCGTCCATGGCCCGATCCTGCACCCTGCCGAGGGTGGCCGCCCCGCACTGGCGCTGCGCTGGGTCGCGCACCAGCCCGGGGCGCTGAACTTCGGCCTGGCCGACATGGCCGTGGCAGGCGACCTCGACAGCGCGCTGGCCGTGGCCGCGCATGCCGCCACCCCTGCCCAGAACCTGATGCTCGCCGACCGCAACGGCCGCATCGCCTGGCGCATCATCGGGCCGCTGCCGGTGCGTGCGTCCGGTTGTGATGACCGCCTGCGCGCCGACGCGGTCGATGGCACGGCGCCCGCGTCGCGCTGTGCGGCCTGGCCGATCTCGACCGGGATCTCGCCGGTGCTCGCCGATCCCGAACACCACCGCCTGTGGACCGCCAACGCCCGCGTGCTCGACGGCGAGGCGCTGGCCCGGGTCGGCGATGGCGGCTATGCGTTCGGCGCGCGCGCCCGGCAGATCCGCGATGCGCTGTTCGCGCGGGAGCGCTTCGATGAAAAGGACCTGCTGGCGATCCAGCTCGACGACCGTGCGCTGATGCTGCAGCGCTGGTGGGACCTGCTCGGCGACGAGGCCGGCAGCGCGCCGGCCGACTCGGCGCTGAAGGCGCTGGCCGAGGCCGGCAGCGACTGGGACGGCCACGCCAGCGTGGACAGCACCGGCTATCGCCTCGTCCGCGCCTGGCGCCTGGCGGTGCACGCGCGCATCGCAGACGGGCTGACCGCACCCGCGCGTGCCGCGCTGGGCGAGGCGTTCGCGATGCCCGACCTGTCCCAGCTCGAAGGCGTGGTCTGGCCGCTGCTGCAGCAACGCCCGGCGCACCTGTTGCCGCGCCGCTATGGCTGCGAGGTCATCGCGAAGGCGGAGCCTGCCGCCTGCACCGAGGCCAGCGGCTGGGCCGCGCTGCTCGAGGATGCCGCACGCGAGGTCCGCGACGAACTCGGTGGCCGCGGGCCGCTGTCCGAGCGCAGCTGGGGCGAGCGCAACACGACGAAGATCTGCCACCCGCTGGCTGGCGCCCTGCCCGGCCCGGTCGCCACGCGCCTGTGCATGCCGGCCGAAGCGCTGCCCGGCGACGGCAGCATGCCGCGCGTGCAGGGTCCCGCCTTCGGCGCATCGCAACGGATGGTGGTGGCGCCCGGCCACGAAGCCGACGGCATCATCCACATGCCCGGCGGCCAGAGCGGGCATCCGTTGTCGCCGTTCTGGGGCGCCGGCCACGACGACTGGGCGCAGGGCCGTCCGAGCGGGTTCCTGCCCGGGCCGTCGCATCACGAACTGACGCTGGTGCCGGCGACGCGGCAGTGAACCCATCGCACGCTGCGCGACGCAGCGTGCTCCGCTCGAAGATCCCCCTGTCGGACCCGCTCCGCCATCGACACCGGGGCGTGATCAGCGGAGGCAAGACCGCCGAGCATCGACCGGTCGAGCCCTCACGCCGGTCCCTCTTCACAGCGGGTGCGATGCTGGAGGAACGCAGCGCATGATCGGGGCCAGCACGCCGGCGTCACAGGCACGACACGGATCTGCGGTGCGGGCCGGAAAGCCGGTCGAACGCACAAGGCCGGCACCGCAGACCGGCGCATGGCAGGCATCGGCAACGCGGGCAGTTCCGGTGAAGACATGATCGCGGCTTCGCATCCGGCAGAAGCGGACGTCGTGGTCGGTGACACGACGACGCCCGCTTCAGTTCCAGGCCCGCGCAGGCCGCACCGCTACTGGCGCGATCAGGCCAGCGCCTGCTCATGCACGCCGGCCACCGCGCGGCCGGACGGGTCGGCCGCGTTGGCGAAGCTGGCGTCCCAGGCGATCGCCGCCGGCGACGAGCAGGCGATCGACTTGCCGCCCGGCACGGTCTCGGCCGCGGCCGGGGTCGGATAGAAGCGTTCGAACACGCTGCGGTAGAAGTAGGCTTCCTTGGTCTGCGGCGGGTTCACCGGGAAGCGCTTGCCGGCCGCAGCCAGTTCGCGATCGCTGACCTGCGCTTCGGCATGCGCCTTCAACCCGTCGATCCAGCCGTAGCCGACACCATCGCTGAACTGCTCCTTCTGCCGCCACAGGATCTCCTTCGGCAGGTAGCCGTCGAAGGCCTGGCGCAGCACGCCCTTCTCCATCCGCTGCGCGTCGGCGCTGCCCTTGCGCACCATCTTGTGGCTGGCGTCCATGCGCATCGCCACGTCGAGGAACTCGCGGTCCAGGAACGGCACGCGCGGCTCCACGCCCCAGGCCATCATCGACTTGTTCGCACGCAGGCAGTCGAAGTTGTTCAGCGCATCGAGCTTGCGGATCAGCTCCTCGTGGAACTCGCGCGCGTTCGGCGCCTTGTGGAAGTACAGGTAGCCGCCGAAGATCTCGTCGCTGCCCTCGCCGGACAGCACCATCTTCACGCCCATCGCCTTGATCCGGCGCGCCAGCAGGAACATCGGCGTGGACGCGCGGATCGTGGTGACGTCGTAGGTCTCGATGTGGCGGATCACCTCCGGCAGCGCGTCCAGGCCTTCCTCGAAACTGTACTCGAAGCCGTGGTGCACGGTGCCCAGCGCCTCGGCCGCGACCTCGGCCGCGGCCAGGTCCGGCGAGCCCTTCAGGCCGATCGCGAACGAATGCAGGCGCGGCCACCAGGCCTCGGTCCTGTCGCCATCCTCGATACGGTGGCGGGCGTAGCGCGCGGCGACCGCGGCCACCAGCGACGAATCCAGGCCGCCTGACAGCAGCACGCCGTACGGCACGTCGGTCATCAGCTGGCGGTGCACGGCAGCCTCGAACGCCTCGCGCAGCTCCTGCGGCGACACGGCCACACCCTCGACCGCGTCGTAGTCGCGCCACGGGCGCTCGTAGTACTTCGTCAGCCGGCCGGTCGCGCTGTCGTACCAGTGGCCCGGCGGGAACTGCGCGACGTCGGCGCAGTCGTCGACCAGCGGCTTCATTTCCGAGGCCACGCGCAGGCGGCCTTCCCTGTCATGGCCCCAGTACAGCGGCACCACGCCGATCGGATCGCGGGCGATGATCGCGCGGCCCCTGGCCTTGTCCCACAACGCGAACGCGAAGATGCCGTTGAGGCGGTTGAGGAACGAGGCCGGCGCGTCCTCGCGGTACAGCGCGTTGATCACCTCGCAGTCCGACGCGGTCTGGAACGCGTACGGCTGCTGCAGCTCGCCCTTCAACGCGACGTGGTTGTAGATCTCGCCATTGACCGCCAGCGCGAGCTGACCGTCGTCGGACAGCAGCGGCTGCGAGCCACCGGCCGGGTCGACGATCGCCAGGCGCTCGTGCACCAGGATCGCGCCGTCATCGACGTACACGCCGCTCCAGTCCGGGCCGCGGTGGCGCTGGCGCTGCGACAGGTCCAGCGACTGCCGCCGCAGTGCCTGCAGGTCGTCGCCCGGTTGCAGGCCGAAGATGCCGAAGATCGAACACATGGGGAAGCTCCTGATGATGATGGATGTCACGGATTCGGTCGCGCTTCCCGGCCAGCCCGGGTGGTGTCGCGGCACCCGGGCACAAAAAAACCCGCATCGGCCGATGCGGGTTTTCTGGTGGCCGGGCGTTGGTTCTGTCTTACGCCTGGTTGCAGTCCCGCATCGGCCGCGCACGATTATTCGCCGCATTGGAATTGCGGTTGGAATTGGCGTTGCGGGTGGCGGAAACGGGCTGCATGGGGCCGACACTAGCGCGGCCTGCCGGGCCCGCGCAACCGTTGCAGCGGAAACCGGGCCGCTGTCCGGACCATGACCGGATCCGCATAATGTCGGCCCTCTCCGGAATGGATCTCCAGATGCACGACACCGGTCGGGCCATGCGTTGGCCGCTCGTCCTTCTCGCCCTGGGCTGCCTGGCGCTGGCAGGCTGCAGCAGCCTGCCGCGGTCGACGCTGACGGCCGACACGCGCGCCGAACTGGAAAGCCGCTTCGAGGACGATGCCGCCTCCGCCTACCAGGTCGGCGAAGCGTTCCGCGGCCGCGGCGACTGGCGTGCGCTGCGCTGGTACGAACGCAGCGCGATGCTGGCCGGCGGTGACGGGCACTGGAGCACGAGCGCCGAGTACCGGCTCGGCACGATCCACGCCAGCGGCCGCCTCGACGGCGACGACACCGCCACGCCGACGATCCGCCCGAACCTGCGCAAGGCCCGCGTCTGGCATGCGCGGGCGGCCTATCACGGCTCGCCCTATGCCTGGAGCGGACTGCGGACGCTGTACCAGCAGCAGGGCGATACCGACATGACCCTGCGCTGGGCGTTGCGCCGCGCGGTCTACCTGCGCCACCTGTACCGCATGGCCGGCGACCGCCTCGCGCCGCCGGAAGGCGTGGCCAATCCGCTGGATGCGATCCGCGCAGGCGCGGCACGTGGCGACGCCGAGGCGCTGGTCGATCTGGGTGCGATGTACGAGGGCGGCGTGCTGGTCGAGCGCGACCGCGAGGCGGCGCTGGACTGCTATCGGCGTGCGGCCGCGCAGGGCAACGTGTTCGGCCAGTACTTCGCCGGCCTGCTGCTCGGCCGCCAGGCGAGAGGCGAGGTCGCGGACGGCGACGAAGCCGCACGCTGGTTCGCGATGGCGCAGGCGCAGGGCTTCTATCTGGCCGAACCCGAGTACTGGCGCGAGGCGATCAAGCCGGTGGTCTTCAACTTCAGCAGCTGACCGCCCGCCCAGCTGACGGAGCACTCACGTCGGTCACCGAATACTTCCTGCGACCGTGCCGCCGCCGCGGCATCCGCCACGGGGAGACCGACGTGACCCATGCCACCCAACGCCTGGCCCGCCATGCCCAGGTCGTGTCCCGCCTGGCCCGGCACCGGCGCGTGCTGACCGGCATGGACTGGGCCAGCGCGCCGCCGGTGGAACCGACCATCGCCGATGCCTCCGACATCGCCGAGGCGCGCGCGTTCGCCGCCGACCTCGAGTCGCTGGGGCCGGTGTTCGTCAAACTCGGCCAGTCGCTGTCCACCCGCCCGGACCTGATCCCGCCGGCCTACATCGACGCGCTGGACAGGATCCAGGACGAGGTCTCGCCAGTGGAGACGGCGTTGATCGAGCGGATCATCGAGGACGAGCTGGGCGTGCGTCCCGGCCGGCTGTTCGCATTCTTCGATCCCGAACCGTTGGCCGCCGCCTCGCTGGCGCAGGTGCACCGCGCGATCCTGCGCGACGGCCGCGAAGTGGCGGTCAAGGTGCAGCGCCCCGGCATGGACGGTGCGATCCGGCTGGACCTGGCGGTGCTGGCCGAGCTGGCCGGTACCGCCGATGCGCTGACCGAAACCGGGCGACGCCTGCACTTCGCCGACTGGATCGCCGAATTCCGCAAGATCCTGCTGCTGGAACTGGACTACCGCCGCGAGGCCGAGAACCTGGAGCGCTTCCGCGAACGCCTGGCCGGCTACCGCCACCTGCACGTGCCCGCGCCGATCTGGGGGCTGTGCACCTCGCGCGTGCTGGTGATGGAACTGGTCCACGGCAGCAAGGTCACGACGATTTCCGGCCTGCAGCGCACCGAGCTGGACCTGGTCGCACCGGCCGCGGACCTGATGCGGGCCTACCTGGACCAGGTCTTCGTGCACGGCGACATCCATGCCGACCCGCATCCGGGCAACGTCCTGCTGTGCAAGGACGGCCGGCTGGCGCTGATCGACCTGGGCATGGTCGCGCAGGTGCCGCCGCGGATGCGCGAGCGTCTGCTGAAGCTGCTGTTCGCCGCGGTGGACGCGCGCGGAGAGGACGTGGCGCGCGAACTGGTCACCATCGGCACCCGCCTGGAGCAGTTCGACGATGCCGCCTTCAACCGCGACACCGGCCAGCTGGTGGCCCGTTACGCGACCGGCCGCCGCCGTACTTCCGAAGGTCGTCTGCTGCTGGAACTGGTCGGCTGCTCGGCCGAGCACGGCCTGCGCGTCCCGGCCGAGATCAGCCTGCTCGGCAAGACCCTGCTGAACCTTGAGCGCGTGGCCGGCGCGCTGGATCCGGACATGGATCCGCGCGAGCTGGTCGAATCGCATCTCAACGCGATCATGCGCGCGCAGCTGCGGCGTTCGTTCTCCTCGGCCAACATGGCCGGTGAGCTGCTCGAGGTGCAGGGCCTGCTGCGCGATGCGCCGCGCAAGCTGTCGGACACGCTGTCGCTGCTGGCCGAGAACCGCTTCCAGGTGCGCCTGGCCGGGCTCGAGAACTCGCGCGTGCTGGAGAACATGCAGAAGATCGCCAATCGCATCGCCGCCGCGGTCGTCACCGCCGCGCTGCTGATGTCCTCGGCGATGCTGATGCGGGTGGAGACGGCCGCCACGCTGTTCGGCTACCCGGCCCTGGCCGTCGTGCTGTTCCTGATCGCCACCGTGCTTGGCCTGACCATCGCGCTCAGCGCCGTGATCCGCGACCGCAGGGCCCGGCCGAACGAACAGCACGGGCCGCATTGAGGTCGAAAGCCACCTGCCCCGCCCGGACCTTCCGGCCCGCGCCACGCACGGCTCCAGAGGCCACATCGTCGATCCGCGTGCACGGCACCGGGCACATGCGCCCGATGCCCTTGCAACGACGGTTCAATCCGCCAGAAGACGTGCGATCAACGCCTGGTACAGATCCGGCAGCGCCTCCAGATCGGCCACGCGCACGTGCTCATCGACCTGGTGGATGGACGCATTGACTGGGCCGACCTCGATGCACTGCGCGCCCAGCGGTGCGATGAAGCGCGCATCGGACGTGCCGCCGCCGGTGCTCTCTTCCGGCGGCGCGCCGGCGAACTGCCCCAGTACCTCGCGGGCGACGCTGCGCAGGCGCCCTTCAGGCGTGTAGAACGGCTCGCCGCTGCGATGCCAGGACAGCGTGTACCCCAGCCCGTGCCGGTCGAGCAGCGCGGCGATCTCCGCCTCCAGTTTCGACGCGTCCCATAGCGGCGTGTAGCGCAGGTTGAACGCCACCTGCAGCTCGCCGGGAATGACGTTGTTGGCGCCGGTGCCGGCGTGGATGTTGCTGATCTGCAGGCTGGTCGGCGGGAAACTCTCGTAGCCGGCATCCCAGACCCGCGCGGTCAGCTCGGCCAGCGCCGGTGCGGCCAGGTGGATCGGGTTGCGCGCCTTGTCCGGATACGCCACATGTCCCTGCACACCCTTGACCGTCAGCGTGCCCGAGAGGCTGCCACGGCGGCCGACCCGCAGCAGGTCGCCGAGGCGCGCGGTCGAGGACGGCTCGCCGGTGATGCACCAGTCGATGCGCTGGCCGCGTTCGGCGAACAGGCGCGCGACATGGCGCACGCCATCGATCGCATCGCCCTCCTCGTCCGAGGTCAGCAGCAGCGCCAGCGTGCCGGTGTGCTGCGGATGCGCGGCGACGAAGCGCTCGGCGGCGATCACGAAGCCGGCCACGCCGCTCTTCATGTCGGCCGCACCGCGGCCGTACAGCATGCCGTCGCGGAGGGTCGGCTCGAACGGATCGCTGCTCCAGGCCTCGCGCGGGCCGGTCGGCACCACGTCGGTATGGCCGAGCAGCACCAGCACCGGTTCGCCGCTGCCGTGCGTGGCCCACAGGTTGTCGACCTCGCCCAGGCGCAGGTGTTCGCAGGTGAAGCCCGCCCGCCCGAGGCGCTCGGCGATCAACTGCTGGCAGCCGGCATCGTCCGGCGTCACCGACGGGCGCGCGATCAGCTCGCAGGTCAGATCGAGGATGTCGCTCATGCGTTCACGTCCACATCGATGTCGGCACTCGGGAGCATTGGCGACGTTGCATCGCCTGCAGCGGTCCACTGCATGACCTGCACGCCCACCGCGAAGGATTCATTGCCCGGCATGCGCCCGGACCGCGTCCCTGTCGCCAGGAAGCCGCAGCGCCGATAGAACGCCAGCGCCGCCGCGTTGCCGATCAGCAGTTCCAGCGAAAGCCCGCCGGCACTCGCCTGCTGCGCGGCCGCCACCAGCGCCCTGCCGACACCACGGTGCCGACAGGCAGGATCCACGTACAGCCAGCCCAGTTCGTCGCGGTCGAACGCCACGAAACCCAGCACGGAATCTTCGCGTTCGGCCACCATGACGGTGTAGGCGAACAGGTCCTCACGCCCGGCCGCGACCTCCAGCGGCAGGAAGGCGTCGGCCAGTCCGGCCGCCTGCAGTTCCTCCATCCGGGCCAGGTCATGGATGGCGCAGAGTGCGGGCCAGTCCCCGGACCGGTACGGACGAACGTTCATCCGATGCCGAACAGCTTCTTGAAGCCGTTGTCGGAAAACCCCTGGCTGACGCTGCCATCGTCCAGCACCACCACCGGACGCCGTACCAGCTGCGGGTGCTCGCGCAACAGCAGCTTCCACTCGGCATCGCTGCCCGGCGTCTTGCGGCTGTCCGGCAGCTGGCGCCAGGTGGTCGAGGATTTGTTGACCAGCGCATCGAAGCCGCCGACCTTGCCGGCCCAGTCGACCAGGGTTTCCGGGGCGGGTTTGTTGTCGCGGTAGTCGACGAAGCGGTGCGCCACCTCGAAGCGGTCCAGCCACTTGATGGCCTTCTTGCAGGTGTCGCAGTTCTTCAGCCCGTAGAGGGTGGCAGTCATTGCGGTGTGTGTCCTGTCCAGTAGCGGCCATCCATGGCGCGACGACGCGGGCGCCAGCGCGCCTGCTCCGGCCTTCATGACCGGGGGTCCGCGCATCCGGCAGCGACATGAGGCCGCCACCGGATGCGTCCGATCAGCCGCGCAGCAGCTCGTTGATGCTGGTCTTGGCGCGGGTCTTCGCATCGACCTGCTTGACGATCACCGCGCAGTACAGCGAATGGGTGCCGTCGGCCGCCGGCAGCGAGCCGGACACGACCACGCTGCCCGGCGGCACGTAGCCGTAGGAGATCTCGCCGGTGGCGCGGTTGTAGATGCGGGTCGACTGGCCGATGAACACGCCCATGCCGATCACGCTGTGATGCCCGACGACCACCCCTTCGACCACTTCCGAACGTGCGCCGATGAAACAGTGGTCCTCGACGATCGTCGGGCTGGCCTGCAGCGGTTCGAGCACGCCGCCGATGCCGGCGCCGCCGGAGATGTGGCAGTGCTTGCCGACCTGCGCGCAGGAACCGACCGTGGCCCAGGTGTCGACCATCGTGCCCTCGCCCACGTGCGCGCCGATGTTGACGAAGCTCGGCATCAGCACCACGTCCTTGCCGAAATGGCTGCCACGACGGGCGACGGTGCCGGGCACGACGCGCACGCCGAGCTTGCGGAACTCGGCCTCGCCGTAGCCGTCGAAGCGCAGCGGCACCTTGTCCCAGAACGGACCGGGCGCACCTTCCATCACGGTCATGTCGTTGACCCGGAAGTACAGCAGCACCGCCTTCTTCAACCATTCGTTGACCTGCCAGCCGCCGGTGCCGTCCGGCTCGGCGACACGGAACTCGCCCGACTCCAGTCCATCGACGACACGCTCGACCAGCGGCCGGGTGGAGCCGTCGATCTCGTCCAGGGTCAGCGCACTGCGGCGCTCGAAGGCGCTCTCGATCGAGAACTTCAGCTCGGCAACGCCGGGGGCGGCTGTGCCGGCGGCGGGCTTCTTCGGCGCGGTCTTGCGGGCGGTCTTCTTCGACGTCGGGGCCATCAGCGTGGGGTTCCGGGGGCTTGGGGGGATTCGGGGTCCAGCCGCGCACGCAGTTCGGTGCGCAGCGCCTGCTGGGCGGCTTCGTCCAGCGGCTGGTCGTGCTCGTCGGTGATCTGGAACAGGTCTTCGGCACGTTCGCCGAACGTGGCGATGCGCGCGTCGTGCACCCGCAGGTGGCAGCTGCGCAGCGCCAGCGCCACGTCGGCCAGCAGGCCGGGGCGGTCGGTGCAGGTCAGCCCGAGCAGGCTGCGGCGCCCGTCCGCGGTGGTGCTGAATTCGATCCGCGGGGCGAAGCGGAAATGCCGCAGCAGCCGCGGCGCGGCACGGCGCGGCGCCCGCACCCGGTCCAGCGGGCCGGCCAGCGCATCGCGCAGCGCCCGCTCGAGCTGGGCCGGGTCGCGGTTGCAGAAATCGTTGGTGGGCAGCACCTCGAAGGTATCGAACACGGTGCCGTTGGGGCCCATCAGCACGCGCGCCTGGTGCACGCCATACCCATGCCGGTCGAGCGTGGCCATGATCGCGGCGAACAGGCCGTCGCGGTCGGGCGAGTGGACGAAGACCTCCAGCGCATCGCCGCGCTCGCCGATCGGCCGCACGCAGGCCTGCGTGTCGCCCATGTTGACCTCCACCAGCGCCGCCGCCTGCCAGGCCAGCTGCTCGGGGCGGAAACGCAGGAAGCTCTCGTCCGGCATCTGCGCGAACTGGCGGTCGATCGTCGCATCGTCATGGCCCTGCTCGTGCAGCAGCGCACGCGTGGACTCGCGGGCCTCGGCCACGCGCGCGTCGGCGTCGACCATCGCCTCCATGCCCTCGCGCAGTACGCGGCGGGTGGCGACGTACAGGTCGGCCAGCAGCCGGTCCTTCCATGCGTTCCACAGTTTGGGACTGGTGCCGGCGATGTCGGCGCAGGTCAGCAGATACAGATAGTCCAGCCGCTCGCGCTCACCGACCAGGGTGGCGAAGCCGCGGATCACGTCCGGGTCGGCAATGTCCTGCTTCTGCGCGGTGACCGACATGCGCAGATGCTGCTCGACCAGCCAGGCGACCAGCGCGGTGTCGTTCTCGCCCAGCCCGTGGGCGACGCAGAACGCGCGGGCATCGACCGCGCCGAGTTCGGAGTGGTCGCCGCCGCGGCCCTTGGCGATGTCGTGGAACAGGCCTGCCAGCAGCAGCAGCTCGGGCCGCCGCAACCGCGGCCAGACCTCGTGCGCGATCGAGAAGCGCTCGCTGGCGCGCCCCGAGGCGAAGCCGGCGATGTTCTGCAGCACCATCAGGGTGTGCTGGTCGACGGTATAGACGTGGAACAGGTCGAACTGCATCCGCCCGGATACCTGCGCGAAGGCGGGTACGTACTGGCCGAGCAGGCCCAGCCGGGCCATCCGGGTGAGCGTCTCGACCGGCCGCGGGCCACGCAGCAGCGCCATGAAGCGCTCGCGCGCGGCTGGCGCGGCACTGGTATAGGGCGGCAGGCGCGGCAGCGATTCGGCCAGCGCGCGCGCGGTGAGCGAGTGCAGCCCGCGCGTCTGCGGGTGCGCGGCCCAGGTCGCGAACAGCGCCAGCACCTCGCGCAGGTCGCCTTCGGGCCAGTAATGCGCGGTCGCCGCCAGGTAGCCGCGACGCAGTTCGAAATCCGGATTGAGCGCCGCCGGCACCGCTTCGCCGTCGAAGGTTTCCTCGAACCGCTGCAGCAGCCGGTCGCTGATGCGGCGGATGATCGCCGCACTGCGATAGAAGCCCTGCATCATCCTCTCGACGCCCAGATAGCCGGCGTCGTCGTCGAAGCCCAGGCGCTGCGCCAGGGTCTTCTGGTAATCGAAGCGCAGCCGCTCCTCCGGTCGCGCGGCGACCAGGTGCAGGCCGGTGCGCAGTCGCGCCAGCGCGCGCCGCTCGCGGGTCAGCGCCGCGGCTTCGTCGGCGCCCAGATGGCCCAGGCCGACCACCGCCTCCATGTCGCGCACGCCGAATGCGCGCAGCGCCATCCAGCCCAGCGTATGCAGGTCGCGCAGACCGCCCGGGCCTTCCTTGATGTTGGGCTCGAGGTTGTCGGAAGTGTCGCCATGACGCTGGTGGCGCGCCAGCAGTTCCTCGCGCTTGGCCAGGAAGAACGCGCGCGGGGCCCAGATCCGGTCCGGCGCGATCGCCTCGACCAGCCGCGCCACCGCCGCCGCATCGGCGATCACCGGCCGCGCCTCGATCAGCGCGGTCATGATGGTCTGGTCTTCGCCGGCCGCGGTGGTGCACTGCGCGGCCGAGCGCACGGCCTGGCCGATCGGCAGCCCGGTATCCCAGAGCAGCGCGAAGAACCGGGCCAGCGCCGGCTGGTGCGCCTGCTGCGCGTCGGCATCGGCCAGCACCAGCAGGTCGACATCCGAGCGCGGAAACAGTTCGCCACGGCCGTAGCCGCCGACCGCGAACAGGGCCAGCGGCGCATCGGCCGGCAGGCACCGCGCCCACGCCTGGCGCAGGACCTCGTCGACCGCCCGGGCGCGCAGCGCCAGCAGGCGGTCGATGTCCACGCCCTGGTCGAAACGCCGGGCGAAGCGTGCGTCGGCCTGGGCCAGCACGTCGCGTGCGGAAGCGGCCCAGTGGGGATCGGCCTCGATCGACCGATCGACCGCCTGCGGGTCGGTGGCAATGGCGGTCCCGGTCGCTGGCGTCATGCGGGCAGGCTCAGAACGGCATCTGCTGGCCGGCGGCCAGGGTCAGCACATCGACGCCATCCTCGGTGACCGCGACCATGTGCTCCCACTGCGCCGACAGCTTGCGGTCCTTGGTGACCACGGTCCAGCCGTCCGGCAGCACGCGAGTGTAGCGGGTGCCTTCGTTGATCATCGGCTCGATGGTGAAGGTCATGCCCGGCTTGAGCACCAGGCCCTGCCCCGGCTTGCCGTAATGCAGCACCTGCGGCTCGTCGTGGTAGACCTTGCCGATGCCGTGGCCGCAGTACTCGCGCACCACGCTGAAGCGTTCGGATTCGGCGTACTGCTGGATCGCGTGGCCGATGTCGCCCAGCGTCGCGCCCGGCTTCACCGCACGGATGCCGCGCCACATCGCCTCGTGGGTCACTTCGACCAGGCGACGCGCCATCACCGACGGCGTCCCGACGAAGTACATGCGGCTGGTGTCGCCGTGCCAGCCATCCTTGATGACGGTGACATCGATGTTGACGATGTCGCCGTCCTTCAGGACCTTGGCCTCGCTCGGGATGCCATGGCAGATCACGTTGTTCACCGACGCGCAGACGGTCTTGGGGAAGCCGCGGTAACCGACGTTGGCCGGTACCGCACCCTGCACGTTGACGATGTGATCGTGGCAGATGCGGTCCAGCTCCTCGGTGGTCACGCCAGGCTTCACGTGGGCCGCGACGACATCCAGCACCTCGGCGGCCAGGCGGCCGGCGATGCGCATCTGCTCGATCTCTTGGGGGGTCTTCAGGTGCATGCTCATGGGCCGATTATCGCCGATCCGGGCCCGATTCTGAACGCGCCAGCGGCTGCTGCGTCGCGTCAACCGGCCGGCGCCGCGCCAGGATCCCGCCGACGGCACCCCGTCAGCGCGCCGCGATTATCCGATCGAAATCACACTTCGATTATCCGGCGTGATAAAACCACGCAGTATCCACATCAGATACTTCTGTAGTATCCGCCTTGGCACGACCGATGCATTACTCCGCGAGTGGCGCTGCGCCACGACAGAAACTCACTGCTGTCCGGGAGACCATCCATGCCTTCACGATTCAAAACCCTTCAGTTTCTCGCCGCGTGCGGACTTGTCGCCGCCAGCGCCAGCGCATCGGCCGCCGACCAGGTCACATTCAACGTGCGGCTGATCATTACCCAGGCCTGCACCATTACCGCCGCCTCGGCCACCGACGTGGATTTCGGCAGCGCGCTGGCGAGTTCGACCACCGAACTGTTGGCGCAGGGCACGGTCACGGCCAACTGCAGCGTCACCACGCCTTATTCGATCCAGCTCAATTCGGGCTCCAATCCCGGATCCCCGGGTGACGTGACGACCCGCCGCATGCGCCACGTCAATCCGGCGGTCACCACCAACAATTTCGTCGCTTACCAGCTGTACCAGGATGCGGGCCGTACCGCGGTCTGGGGCGCCACACCCAATACCAATACGGTCGCCGGCACCGGCAGCGGCCAGAATCAGGTATTCCAGGTCTATGGCCGCGTCGCCAGCCCGGCCAGCAACAACGCGACGCCGGGTAACTACCAGGACACGGTCACCGCCACCATCGTGTACTGAGGTCGCGATGACGCGTGCATCGCGGTGTCGCCCGTGGTTTCGCACCCTGGCGCTGGTCGTTTGCGGACTTGCGTCGGGGGCGGCAATGACGGCCAGCCTGCAGGTCGCCCCCACCACCCTCGAACTGCAGGCCGGCCAGGACGCCGAGGCCCTGTGGCTGAGCAATTCAGGCACCGATCCTGTCCAGGTGCAGGTGCGCCTGTTCCGCTGGACGCAGGTCGACGGACGCGACGAGCTGCAGCCGACCCAGGATCTGCTGATCAGCCCGCCGATGCAGCAGCTGGGCGCCGGACAGCGGCAGCTGGTACGCATCATGCGGGCCGGAGCCGGGGCACCCCCGACGCAGCAGTACTACCGGGTGATCGTGGACGAGGTGCCGGCGTTCGATCCTGACCGCAGCGGCATGCAGTTCGTGCTGCGCTATTCGGTGCCGGTGTTCGTGCTGCCGGAGGGGCCTGCCGGGCAGCCCGACCTGCAATGGCGGCTCGTGCCTGGCGACGACGGCAACGCCCAGATCGAAGTCAGCAACGCCGGCGATGGCCACGCGCAGATCGCCGACCTGGCACAGGGCGATCCAGAGCGGCCGCTCATCGTCCGGGCAGGCCTGGTCGGCTACGTGCTCCCCGGCATGACCATGCGGTGGCCGCTGGAGCATCCGGCCAGCCGCTTCCAGGACGGCAGGTTCAGCGCGAGGATCAATGGTGAACCGGAGCAGACGCCACTGCCCGCGGCGCCTGCGACTCGCTGAGGCGTGCGTGCTGGCACTGTTTACAGCCGGCATCGCGGGCTCGCCGGCGGCGGGACGGTCGCTGGAGGCCGGTGCGCTCGATGTCTCCGCCGAGGGAATGCTTGCCGCCCCCACCCCGCTGACCTCGCCCCAGACGATCTATCTGGACGTCACGCTGAACCAGGCCCCGCGGGGCCTGCTGCCGTTTCTCGAGCAGGGAGGCCGCCTGCAGGCCCCCGCCGCGACCCTGCGCCAGCTCGGCTTTCCGGTCCGTGGCGAGGCGCCCGTCACGCTGGAGGCCATCGCGGGGCTGGTCGTGCACTACGACGCGGGCATGCAGATGATCGCCCTCGACGTGCCGCTGGAGCAGTTGCAGCTGCCGACCACCCGCCTCGGCGCCGCCGGTTTCGACCGCCCGGTCGCCAGCGCTTCGCCCGGCCTGGCGATCAACTACGACCTGTACACCAGCATCAGCGATGGCCAGGGCAATGTGGCGCTGACCACCGGCGCACGCGCATTCGGACTGGGGCCCGGCAGCTTCAGTAGCGACCTGGTCCTGCGCGCCTGGCAGCAGCCCGGCGATGGCTGGCAGCACGAATCAGTGCGCCTGGACACCCGCTGGGACCTGGATTTCCCGGACAGTGCGGTCACCCTGACGGTCGGCGACATGCAGAGCGGCTTCCTGGACTGGACCCGCCCGGTGCGCATGGGTGGCCTGCGCGTGGGCCGCAACTACGGGCTGCAGCCCTACCGCGTGCTGACGCCCACGCCCTCCTTCCTCGGCCAGGCGGTGGTGCCCTCCAGCGTGGAGCTGTACGTGGACGGGCTGCGCCAGTACCAGGGCGAGGTCCCCGTCGGCCCGTTCCAACTGGCGACCCAGCCGGGCATCACCGGCAACGGCACCGCCCAGGTGGTGATCACCGATGCCTTCGGACGGATGCAGACGCTGGACTTCTCGTTCTACGGCACCCATCAGCTGCTGGCCGCGGGGCTGACGGACTGGTCGGTCGCCGCCGGTCGCATGCGGCGCGGGTTCGGGGTGCGCTCGTTCGAGTACGAGGACGACACCGTCGCCAGCGCCACGCTGCGACACGGCGTCAGCAACGGCATGACGCTGGAATCCCATGCCGAGGCCGGGGGCGGCATCGCCAACCTCGGCGCCGGCGGGCTCTGGCTGCTGGGCGGCATGGGCGTACTCAGCGCGTCCTACATCGCCAGCCGCGCCGGCGACGGACTGCGCGGCGGCCAGTACGCGGCGGGCTGGAACTGGAACAACCGGCGCATCAACGTCAACCTCGCCACCCGCCGCACGCACGGCCACTACCGGGACCTGGGCAGCCTGCAGGGCGGATACGCACCGTCGATCAGCGACCAGGCCACCGTCGGCCTGAATCTGGAGCGCTTCGGCGCATTGAGCGCGAGCTATCTGCGCCTGGACTACCTGGACATGGACCGGAGCCGCTATCTCAGCGTGTTCTGGTCGCGGACGTTCCGTCAGCGCTGGTCCGCCTACGTCTCGGTGAACCAGGATCTCGACGACCGCGACGACATCAGCGCCTACGCCTCGCTCAGCATCTCCCTCGGCAATACCCGCCAGGCCAGCGCCACGGTCCAGCACAGCGGCGGCCGCACCGTGGCCACCGCCGACGTGATGAAGCCGGTTCCCGGCGACGGCAGCGGCAGCGGCGCGGGCTGGCGACTGCAGGCGCGCAGCGGCGACGACGGCATCGGTGGCCTGGCCGAGATCGGCGTGCTGAACCAGCGCGGCCGCTACTCGGCCGGCGCCTCCTCGCAGGGCGGCAGCACGTTCGGCTACGCCAGCGCAGCCGGCAGCCTGGTGTGGATGAAGGGCCGGATGTTCGCTGCGCGCGAGGTGCCGGACGCCTTCGCCGTGGTATCCACCGGCTGGCCGGACGTCCCGGTGATGCTGGAGAACCGCCCGATCGGCCGCACCGACGACGACGGTCTGCTGCTGGTGACGCCGCTGCTGTCCTGGCAGCGCAACCGCCTGTCCATCGACGCGATGGACCTGCCTCCGGATGTCCGCGCCGAGCGCCTGGAGGCGCTCGCGACGCCCAGGCAGGGCGCCGGCATCGGCGTGGAGTTCGGCCTGCGCAGGATCCGCGCGGTCACCGTGCTGCTGCAGGATGTTCACGGGCGGCCGCTGCCCGTGGGCGCGCGCATCGAACGCGAGGGACACCCGGCCTCCGTGGTCGGCTACGACGGCATGGCCTGGATCGAGGACCTCGATGCGCACAACGTGCTGCGTGTGCGCAGCCAGGAGGGCAGCTGCGAGGCGCGGTTCGACTTGCCGCCCGACGGGCAGCGCCAGCTGCCCGCCCTGCAGTGCCGGCCGCTGCCGGTGATGCCGCCGGACCGGGTCCCTCGATGAGATGGGGACTGCCGCTCCTGCTGCTCCTGCTGACACTGCTCGGCTGGAACGGCCGTGCGCAGGCGGCGACCACCTGCTCGGTTTCCGGCACGCCCACGCTCGCCTTCGGCCCGCTCGGCACCGGCGCGCTGACCACCACCACCAATGTGACCGTGTCCTGCACCACCAGCGGGCTGCAGGTCATCAGTACCGTGCGGGTGGCCGTCTGCCTGGGCCTGGGCACCGGCACGGGCGGGAGCCTGACCGGCTGGCGGCGCCTGGCCAATACGACGGGCGAAGGGCTGAACTACCAGATCTACAGCAATGCCGGGCGCACGGCGGTGTTCGGCACCACCAGCACCACGTCCCCGGCCTGGCAGCAGATCGTGTTCGAGTACCCCTCGCTCCTCGGCAGCGCCTCGGGCAGCACCAGTTTCACCCTGTATGGCAGCTACCCCGCCGGGCAACCGCTCGCGTTCGGAAACTTCACCAGCCGCCTGCCCATTGCCCTGCAGGCGGCCGTGTCCGAGCCGACCCTGCTCGGCATCGGCCCGGTCGTCAGCAGTTGCACCACGCCCACCGGTGGGGGTATCGCCAACTCCGGCCTCAACGCCACTGCGGGCGAGCTCACCGTCACCGGCAACGTCGCCGCCAGCTGCAACGCGAGCACCTACGTCACCAACATGCTGGACTTCGGCACCAACGTCGGCCGGATCGCCAGCAACATCGACCGCCAGACCACGCTCAGCCTGACCTGCGTGAACCGGACCCCGTGGCAGGTTGGCCTTAACAATGGCCTGAATGCCGATTCCAATGGCAACCGGCGCATGAGCCGGACCATCGGCAGCACCACCTATTACATTCCCTACGAGCTCTACAGGGACGCCGCGCGCAGCACCCGCTGGGGAAACACGCTTTCCAGCACCACGTTGCCAGGCACCGGCACCGGCGCGGCCCAGACCCTCACGATCTATGGCCGTGCACCGCCCACGACCGCCACCGGCACCGCGCCGGGCACCTACAGCGACACCGTCACGGTCACCATCACCTACTGACCCGGGGTGACGCACCTGGCTCAAGCCTGCGCCGCAGCGGCCGCTATCGAGCGACATGGTCATGCGTACTTCCACATTTCCGCCTGCCCGCGTGCTCGCCGCGGCCGCCGCGCTGGCTGCCCTGCTGCTGCCGGTGGCCGCGCCGACCCCGGCCGCCGATGCGCGCGCGGGAGCGGACATGGGCATCCAGCTGCGGGTGCTGCCTGACTGCACCGCCCGGGCCAATGCAGAAGGCTGTCTGCAACCCGCCCTGCAGGCGGACGGCGATGCCGAGACCCCAAACCGGATCAGCGGGCTGAGCCCGCCCCGCCCTGTCGCCACGGACGATGACAGCGCGCAGGTGGTCACCCGGACCTGGTGATGCTTGCCGGCCTTGTCCCGTTGCTTGCGGCGGCCCTTGCGGGCGCCGCACCCGACATCCATGTCGAGCCGGCCCTGCTGGAAATTCCCGCCGACCAGGAGGCGGCCGAGGTCTGGGTCAGCAATCCGGGGGATCGCCCCTGGGCCGCACAGGCCTCGCTCTACGACTGGAGCCAGCGCATCGACGGCGAGCAGCTGGCCCCCACCGGGACACTGATACCCAGCCCCGCCCGCTTCACTATCCCGGCCGGCGGGCGCCAGCGGCTGCGCCTGGTGCGCACGCGCCCCGCACCCGGAGGCGAAGCCGCGTTCAGGCTGATCCTGGACCAGCAGGCCGACCCGCAGACGCCGGGCGCGACGCGCCTGCGCCACTCCTCCGCCGTCTTCATTTCCCCTGCCGTGCCGCAGGCCCCGCCACACCTGCGCGTGGAGACACGGGGCGACACGACCCATCCAGCCCTAGTCCTGCACAATGCCGGCGGCATCCACGCCCGCATCACCGAGCTGGCCTGGATCGATCCACAGGGCCAGCGTCACCTGCTGCAGCCCGGTCTGGCCGGGTACGTGCTCGCAGGCACCACCCGCCGCTGGCCCCTGCCGGCACATGCATCGGGCTATGCCGGGGGACGGTTCGAGGCGCAGATCAACCAGGGCCGCCCGCAGACGCTGGAAACGGCCACACTTGCGGCGATCCCCGCGCACTGATTACACTTGCGCGGATTTCCTGCGCCCCCGTGCGCATGAATACGTCCACGCCGGACGTCACCGGCGAATCCACACCTGTCGCCCACATCCGTGCCGGGGTGCTCCGCAAGGGGTTCGGACACGAGAAGCGACGGGGAAGCCCAACCCCGGAACCACGCGCATCCCGACGATGCGCACCGATGCGCGAGCCTTATCAGATGGCCATCGCGCGCGACCGGTTCCATTCACTGGAGTCACCGCAATGCCTCAAGTCACCATGCGCCAGATGCTGGAAGCCGGCGTCCACTTCGGCCACCAGACCCGTTACTGGAACCCGAAGATGGCTCCGTACATCTTCGGCGCCCGCGGCAAGATCCACATCATCAACCTCGAGAAGACCGTTCCGCTCTTCACCGACGCGATGAACTTCATCTCGGCCATCGCCCAGAAGCGCGGCACCATCCTGTTCCTCGGCACCAAGCGCAGCGCGCGCGAGTCGATGAAGGAAGAAGCCATCCGCTGCGGCCAGCCGTACATGACCCAGCGCTGGCTGGGCGGCACCCTGACCAACTTCCGTACCGTGAAGCAGTCGGTGGCGCGCCTGAAGGAGCTGGAAGCGGCCGAGACCGACGGCACCTTCGAGAAGCTGGTCAAGCACGAAGTGCTGGGCCTGCGCCGCGAGCGCGACAAGCTGGAAGCCTCACTGGGCGGCATCAAGGACATGAACCGCCTGCCGGACGCCCTGTTCGTCATCGACATCGGCCATGAAGACATCGCCATCAAGGAAGCCAAGAAGCTCGGCATCCCGGTGATCGCGGTCGTCGACACCAACTACGATCCGGCCCTGGTCGACTACGCCATCCCGGGCAACGACGACGCCATCCGCGCCGTGCAGCTGTACGCCCGCGCCGCCGCCGACGCCGTGCTGGAAGGCAAGGCCGCCGCACCGAGCTCGGCCACCGTCACCGAAGCCGAGTTCTCCGAAGGCGAAGGCGACAAGGGTCGTCGTCCGGCCCGCAAGGGCCCGGCCAAGAAGGCCGAGGAAGGCGAGACCGCCGCCGAGTAATCGGTCGGTCACGTGGCCGCGCCACAGTGCGCGGCCACCTCCAGGTGCCGGAACCCTCCGGCACCACCGCTTCACACGGTCGACCGCGCCGCCAGCAGGCCATGCCGGTCCATGCCGTTTCCCGCCCTACCGGGCGGTGCCATGCCCATCACACACTGAGGTAATCCCGTGGAAATCACTGCTTCCCTGGTCAAGGAACTGCGCGAGCGCACCGGCGCCGGCATGATGGAGTGCAAGAAGGCGCTGACCGAGAACGGCGGCAACATCGACGCCGCGGCCGAGTGGCTGCGCAAGTCCGGCCTGGCCAAGGCCGACAAGAAGGCTGACCGCGTCGCCGCCGAAGGCCGCATCGCCGTCGCCCAGAACGGCGGCAAGGCCGTGCTGGTCGAGGTCAACTCCGAGACCGACTTCGTCGCCAAGGACGTGAACTTCCTGGCCTTCACCGATGCCGTCGCCGCTGCCGCCCTGGCCGCCGGTGCCGCCGACGCCGAAGCCCTGAAGGGCGCCAAGCTGCCGACCGGCGAGACCGTCGAGGAAGCCCGCGCCGCCGCCATCGCCAAGCTGGGCGAGAACATCCAGATCCGTCGCCTGGTCAGCATCGACAGCGCCAACAACGTGGCCGCCTACGTCCACGGCGGCAAGATCGGCGTGCTGATCGAGCTGGCCGGCGGCGACGCCGAGCTGGCGCGCGGCCTGGCCATGCACGTGGCCGCCATGAACCCGCCGCACAACAAGGCCGCCGACGTGCCGGCCGAGTTCGTCGCCAAGGAAAAGGAAATCGAGCTGGCCAAGATGTCCGAAAAGGACAAGGCCAAGCCGGCCGAGATCCTCGAGAAGATCATCTCGGGCAAGATCAACAAGATCGTCAACGAGGTCACCCTGTACGGCCAGCCGTACGTGCTGGACAGCGACAAGTCGGTCGAGCAGGTGGTCAAGGCCGCCGGCGCCGACGTGATCGGCTTCCAGCGTCTGGTGGTCGGCGAAGGCATCGAGAAGGTGGTCGAGGATTACGCCGCCGAAGTCGCCAAGGCGATGCAGGTCTGATCGGGAACTGATCCCCGAGGAAAAAGCCGCGGCCCGCCGCGGTTTTTTTTTGCCCTGCCGATCCGCCCGAACGCTTACCGAAGACGGCGATTGCCGGCATACTGCGACGAGCGACACTTCGAGCCTTGCCGCACCTGATGCGCCCGGACCTGGAATCCATCCTGCTGCACTGCCGGACCCTGCCTTCTCCGCCGGGCGTGGCGCTGCGCATCATCGAGCTGGCCCAGGATCCGAACGTCGACCTGGGCGTCACCGCCGACGTCATCGCACTCGATCCGGCGCTGAGCGCGCGCATCCTGCGCGTGGCCAACTCACCGCTCTACGCCGGCCGTCGCAAGGTCGAGACGCTGAGCCAGGCGATGACCCTGCTCGGCCTCAACGCCACGCTCAGTCTCGCCCTGGGGTTCTCGCTGGCGCATGGCCTGCGCGGCGTCAACGGCACCGCCGCGGAACAGGACGCGATCTGGCGCCGCAGCGTGCTCGCCGCGCTCACCGCGCGCCTGCTCGGCCGCCACGCCGGCGTGTCCGGTGCCGAGGAACTGATGCTGGCCGGCCTGCTCCAGGACATCGGCGCGCTGGCGCTGCTCAAGGCACTGCCGGACCGCTATCTGGTGCTGCGCAGCCGCAGCACCGGCAACGATGCCCTGCTCGCCCTGGAGCGCGCCGAACTCGGTGGCGACCATGCCGAGGTCGGCGCCTGGCTCGCCGGTCTGTGGAACCTGCCCGACTATCTGCAGGATGCGATCGGCAACAGCGAAACCGCGCCCGGCCGGCAGGCAGGCAGCGCCTTCAATGCCTGCGTCGCCGCCTCCGGCGCGATCGCCGACCTGTGGCTGGCGGTGGACGATCCCGATCCCGCCCGCGCTGCCGCCCAGGACGCCGTGCGCGCCTGCGTGGGCGAGTCGGTCGAACTGGCCGAGATCCTGGCCGAACTCAGCGCCACGCTGCCCGAGATCAGCAGCCTGTTCGAGGTGCGGATCAATCGCCCCGAACACCTGGAGTCCCTGATCGAGCAGGCCCGCGAACTGCTGATCGTGCGCAACCTGCGCGAGATCCAGGCCGCCGGCCAGGCCCGGCACGAGGCCGACCAGTCCGAAGAGCGGATGCGGCACCTGACCGAACAGTCCAGGCGCGACCCGCTGACCGGGGTCTACAACCGGCTGCAGATGGAAGAGGTGCTCGAACGCGCATTCGCCGATGCGATGGCGCGGGAGGTACCGCTGTCGATCGCCTTCGTCGACCTGGACGATTTCAAGCACATCAACGACCGCCACGGCCATCTGGTCGGCGACCAGGTGCTGCGGCAGTTCGCGCAGTCACTGCAGGGCATGCTGCGCGCGTCGGACCTGATCGCACGCTACGGCGGCGAGGAGTTCCTGATCGTGCTGGTCGATTCCGACGAGCGCGCGGCCACCCGCATCCTCGAGCGCATCCTCGAGCGCACCTCGCAGATGCCGATGGCCAGCGTCGATGGCGCGCCGCTGCACATCACCTTCTCCGCCGGCATCGCCACCCACGATGCGCGCACGCCGCATCGCGACGCCCGCAGCCTGCTGCAGGCCGCGGACGATGCGCTCTACGGCGCCAAGCGCGAAGGCCGCAACCGCGTGGCGGTCGGCCAGGGCTGACATCGGCCGGCGAAGGACGGGCCGCCATCGCGGCGGCCCGCACCGCTTACTCCTCGATCACCGGCAGGGGACACTCGAACGTGAGCCAGTGCACCCGCTGACCAGCACCCATTCGGTTCCCGACAGGATCCGGATCCGCTGGATCACCCGGTACATGCCCGAGTCGAGAAAGCACCCGTTCTCGATCCTTCGCTCACCGCCGGCACTGCCGGACGGTGCGGCCGGCGGGCCGATCACCAGCGCGGCAACGACTGTCTCGAACATGTTCACGCCTTCTCCTTGCGGCATGAAGGGTCGCAGCCCGGATGCGCTCCCTGCACGCCTCCGCGCGGAAGCACCACGAGCCTGACAGCGCCTGCCGGCCATCGCTTCGGCTAGAATTGCGCGCGTCGCCCCACGGAACCCCCGCACCATGTCCAGTCTCGCCTATCGCCGCATCCTGCTGAAGCTTTCCGGGGAGGCGCTGATGGGATCGGAGGACTACGGCATCGACCCCAACGTGATCGGGCGCATCGCGCGCGAGATCATCGAGGTGCGCGATGCCGGTGCCGAGGTCGGCCTGGTGATCGGCGGCGGCAACATCTTCCGCGGCGCCGGCTTGGCTGCCGGCGGCATGGACCGGGTCACCGGCGACCAGATGGGCATGCTGGCCACTGTGATCAACGCACTGGCGATGCAGGACGCGCTGGAGAAGCTCGGCGGAAAGGTCCGGGTGATGAGCGCGCTGAAGATCAACGACGTCTGCGAGGACTACATCCGCCGCCGCGCCGTGCGCCATCTCGAGAAGGGCCGCATCGCGATCTTCGCCGCCGGCACCGGCAACCCGTTCTTCACCACCGACTCGGCCGCCGCCCTGCGCGCGATCGAGATCAATGCCGACCTGCTGCTGAAGGCGACCAAGGTCGACGGGGTCTACGACAAGGACCCCAAGAAGCATCCGGACGCGGTGCGCTACGACGAGCTCGACCACGAGGACGTGATCGCCCGCAACCTGCAGGTGATGGATACCGCCGCCTTCGCCCTGTGCCGCGACAACGGCATCCCGCTGCGGGTCTACGACCTGTCGGTGCCGGGCAACCTGATGCGGATCCTGCGCGGCGACAAGATCGGCACCCTGGTCCGCGGCCGCCGCTGACATGCCCGCGGCGCCGTGCGGCATGTGAACGGGCCGCCGGCGCGCACCTCGCCCGGCTGCCCGTCGCCGCGCCATCCCCCGTATAATCGGCCCATTCAGGTTTCAGGATGGATACGGCGATGATCAACGAGATCAAGAACGACGCGCAGGCACGCATGGCCAAGAGCATCGATGCTCTGCGCCACTCGCTCACCTCGATCCGCACCGGCCGCGCCTCGCCGGCGCTGCTGGACGGCATCAAGGTCAAGGCCTACGGCACCGACACGCCGCTCAACCAGGTCGCCAGCATCAGCGTGTCCGAAGGCCGCTCGCTGGTCATCACCCTGTTCGACAAGGGCATGATCAAGGACGTGGAGCGTTCGATCTACGCGTCCGACCTGGGCCTGACCCCGACCGTGGTCGGCACCGTGATCCGCCTGAACCTGCCGCCGCTGACCGAGGAGCGCCGCAAGGAGCTGGCCAAGTCGGTGCACGGCGAGGGCGAGGACGCCAAGGTCGCGATCCGCAACATCCGCCGCGACGCCAACCAGAAGGTCAAGGACCTGCTGAAGGACAAGACCGTCACCGAGGACGACGTGCGTCGCGGCGAGGACGACATCCAGAAGCTCACCGACAAGGCCATCAAGGATGTCGATGACGTGGTCAAGGCGAAGGAACAGGAACTGATGGCGGTCTGAGGCGGTCTGCCTCTCCGCATGACTGTCATGACCGCCCCTGCCGGCACGCTGGTTCCGCGACACCTCGCCATCATCATGGACGGCAACGGGCGCTGGGCCCAGCAGCGCCATCGTCCGCGCGTGATCGGCCATCGCGCCGGCGCCCGCGCGGTCAATGCGGCGATCGACTTCTGCCTGGAGCGCGGCGTGGCCGTGCTGACCCTGTTCGCGTTCTCCAGCGAGAACTGGGGGCGTCCGGAGGAGGAAGTCGGCGCGCTGATGAAGCTGTTCCTCAATGCGCTCGAACGCGAGGTCGACGAGCTCGACCGGCGCGGCGTGCGCGTGCGATTCATCGGCGAGCGCGCGCGCTTCTCCGCAGCGATCCGCGAGCGGATGCAGGCGGCCGAATCGCAGACCCTGCACAACACCCGGCTGCAGCTGGTCGTGGCCGCCAGCTACGGCGGCCGGCAGGACATCGCCGCGGCCGCACGCGCGCTGGCCCATGACGTCGCCGAAGGCCGGCTGCTGCCGGACCAGATCGACGAGGCGGCGGTCGGCGCACGCATGGCGCTGGCCGACCTGCCCCCGCCCGACCTGTTCATCCGTACCGGTGGCGACCAGCGCATCAGCAACTTCCTGCTGTGGCAGCTGGCCTACACCGAACTTTGGTTCACCGATCGGCTGTGGCCGGAGATGGACGCGGCGCTGCTGCAGCAGGCGCTCGACGCCTATGCCTCGCGCGAGCGTCGCTTCGGCCTGACCAGCGCGCAGGTCGCCCAGGGAGGCGCCGCATGACCCGTACCCGTGTGATCGCCGCCCTGTTGATGGCCCCCACCGCGATCCTGGCGATCCTGCTGCTGCCCACGCCGTGGATGGCCGCGGTGGCCGCCATGGTGATGCTGGCCGGTCTGTGGGAATGGCTGAAGCTGGCCGGCGTCGAGGACAGCCTGTCGCGCACGATCCTGGTCCTGCTGAACCTGGTGGTGATGGTGCTGCTGGTGTGGGCTTCGCGCGGCAGCGGCGGCTTCTCGCCGGTGCTGTTCCAGCTGGTGACCCTCGCTGGCGCGATCGGCTGGCTCGCCTCCCTGCTGTGGCTGTGGCGACCGCAGGTCAGTGCGCCGGACCGCCCATGGTCGCGCCCGCTCAAGCTGGCCGCCGGCACGCTGGCCGCGATCCCGGCCTGGTGCGCGCTGTGCCTGATCCATTCGGGCAACTTCGACACGCTCGGCGACGCGGCCGGCTCGGTCGATCACCGCTGGCTGCTGGTCGCGCTGGCCCTGGTGTGGGCGGCAGACTCCGGCGCCTACTTCGCAGGCCGCATGTTCGGCAGACGCAAGCTGGCGGTGTCGATCAGCCCGAATAAGACCGTCGAAGGCGCTGCGGGCGGCCTGCTGGCGGGCGTGGTCGTCGCACTCTGCTTCGGCCTGCTGGCCGGGGCCGGCGCCGCGCAGCTGCCGGCGGTGGCGCTGGTCGCTGCGGTCGCGGTCGCCGCCTCCATCGTCGGCGACCTCATCGAAAGCCTGCTCAAGCGGCAGGCCGGCGTGAAGGATTCCGGCCACCTGATCCCCGGCCACGGTGGCGTGCTCGACCGCATCGACGGCGTGCTGGCCGCCCTGCCCGTGTTCGCGATCGGCAAGGACATCTTCGGGTTCTGACATGGCCGGCACAGGGGACTTCCGTCAGGTCGCCGTCTTCGGCGCCACCGGCTCGATCGGCACCTCGGCGCTGGACGTGATCGCGCGGCATCCGCAGCGGATGCGCGCCAGCGTGCTGGCCGCGGGCCGCAATGTCGATGCGCTGGTCGCCCTGTGCCGCGTCCACCGCCCGGACCACGCCGTGATCGCCGACGAGGCCGGCTACCCGCAGCTCGCCGACGCGCTGCGCCAGGCCGGGCTGGACACGCAGCCCCATGCGGGTGCGGCAGCCCTGGACGCGCTGGCCGCAGGGCCGGAGTGCGACACCGTCGTGGCGGCCGTGGTCGGTGCCGCCGGGCTGTCCTCGACCCTGGCCGCGGCGCGCGCGGGCAAGCGCCTGCTGCTGGCCAACAAGGAATCGCTGGTCCTGGCCGGCGAGCTGCTGATGGCCGCCAGCCGCGATGCCGGCTGCGAGATCGTGCCGATCGACAGCGAGCACAGCGCGGTGTTCCAGTGCCTGCGCTCGTGCCGGGCCGAGGCGGAGGGCGTGGCCCGGATCGTGCTGACGGCCTCCGGTGGGCCGTTCCGTGGCTGGAACCGCGACCAGCTCGCCATGGTGACGCCCGCCCAGGCCGTCGCGCACCCGAAGTGGTCGATGGGCCCGAAGATCTCGGTCGATTCGGCCACGCTGATGAACAAGGGCCTGGAGGTGATCGAAGCCCATCACCTGTTCGGCCTGCCGGCCGAGCGGATCGGCGTGCTGGTCCATCCGCAGAGCCTGGTGCACGCGCTGGTCGAGTACGTGGACGGCTCGACCCTGGCCCAGCTCGGCCTGCCCGACATGCGCACCGCGCTGGCGGTCGGCCTGGGCTGGCCCGAGCGACTGGCATCGGGCGTCGGCGGACTCGACCTGCTGGCCCATGGGCGACTCGACTTCGAGGCGCCCGACCTGGACGCCTTTCCCTGCCTGCGCCTGGCGATGCAGGCGATGGCGGCCGGCGGCACCGCCCCGGCCACGCTCAATGCGGCCAACGAGGAGGCCGTTTCAGCCTTTCTTCAGGGCCGGATCGGTTTCCTAGCCATTCCCGCGCTGGTCGAGGAGGCCCTCACCGCGCTGCCCGCCACGCCTGCCGCCTCGCTGGAGCATCTTCTGGCGGCCGACGCGGATGCCCGCCGCCTGACCCGGACCATGATCGACACCACCCCGCGCCACCACAGCAGCGTCGCCGATGCGCCGGGGCGGACGCATGGCTGACTTCCTGGGCTCCGTCTGGTGGATGGTGGTCAGCCTCGGGCTGCTCGTCACCTTCCACGAGTTCGGCCACTACTGGGTCGCGCGCCGCTGCGGCGTCGACGTGCTGCGCTTCTCGGTCGGTTTCGGACGTCCGCTGTGGATGCGCCGCAACCGCCATGGCACCGAGTTCGCCATCGCCGCGATCCCGCTCGGCGGTTACGTGAAGATGCTGGACGAGCGGGAAACCGACGTCCCGGCCGCGCGCCAGGCGCATGCGTTCAACCGGCAGGGCGTGTGGTCGCGGATCGCGATCGTCGCGGCCGGGCCGGCCGCCAACCTGTTGCTGTGCGTCGCCCTGCTGTGGGTGATGTTCATGGTCGGCCGCCAGGACTACGCGCCGGTGGTGGGCCGCACCGCCGGCATCGCCGCCGACGCCGGTCTGCAGCCGGGCGATCGCCTGATCGACGTGGCCGGACGCCCGGTCGCGACCTGGACCGAAGCGAGCATGGCGATGGCCGCGCCCGCGCTGGACCGGCGCGACATCGAGGTCGCGGTGGAACGGATCGACGGGCGGCGCCTGGTGCGCACGCTGGCGCTGTCGCAGCTGCCGGAGCAGATCGACGAGCGCCGCATCGCGCACCAGGTCGGTTTGACCTGGCAGTTCATGCTGGCGCCGGCCCTGATCGACAGCGTCGTCGAAGGCGGCCCGGCCGACGGAACCCTGCTGGCCGGGGACCGCATCCTGGCCATCGATGGCACGGCGGTCGTGGGCGCCGACGAGGTGCCGGCACAGGTCCAGGCACTGGGCGAGCGCGGCGGCGCCGGCATGGTCGAGGTCGAACGCGATGGTGAGCGCCTGGCCTTCGAGCTGCTGCCCCGCCGTGGCACCGCGCCGGGCAGCGAGGATCGCTGGCAGCTCGGCGTGCATGTCGGCGGCGGCACCGCTCCGGCCTACGACGCCACGCAGCGCTTCGGCCCGCTGGCGGCGATCCCGGCCGCCCTGCGCGAGACCGTCAATCTGGCCGGCGACTCGCTGGGCATGATGCGGCGGATGATCACTGGCGAAGCCTCAATCGCCAACCTGTCCGGCCCGGTGACGATCGCCCGCGCGGCCAACGCCTCGGCCAAGCGCGGCGCGGACTGGTTCCTGTACTTCCTGGCCCTGCTCTCGCTGAGCCTGGCCATCATCAACCTGCTGCCGATCCCGATCTTGGACGGCGGTCACCTGCTGTATTACCTTATCGAGTTGATCAAGGGCAGCCCCTTGAGCGAACGCGCCATGGCTGCCGGACAGTACGTCGGACTGGCCCTGCTGGCCGGGTTGATGGGGCTGGCCTTCTACAACGACATCCTGGGCCTGGTGCCGAAATGACGCCGACCGAGCTTTCCCCCTCCGCCATCCGGCGCACCGCGCTGCAACGCATTCCTTCTCCCGGACGTGACATGACGAGACTCCCCGTTCGCCGGCTGCTGGCCGTCGCCCTTGCCGCCTCGCTGAGCCTGCCGGCGCTGGCCCAGACGAGCGAGCCCTTCACCGTCAGCGACATCCGCATCGACGGACTGCAGCGCATCGCGGCCGGTACCGTGTTCACCTATCTGCCGGTCGAGCGTGGGGAGACGCTGAACCAGGCCGATGCCGGCGAGACGATCCGTGCGCTGTACCGCACCGGCTTCTTCGAGGACGTGCGCCTGGACCGCCAGGGCGACATCCTGGTGATCACCGTGACCGAGCGTCCGGCGATCAACAAGCTCACCGTCAACGGCAACAAGGACATCAAGTCCGACGACCTGCTGCGCGGCCTGACCGACATCGGCCTGGCCGAGGGCGAGACCTTCGACCGGCTGAGCCTGGACCGCGTCACCCAGGAACTGACCCGGCAGTACAACAACCGCGGCAAGTACAACGTCCAGATCACGCCGACCGTGAGCCGCCTGGATCGCAACCGCGTCGACGTGACCATCGACATCAAGGAAGGCAAGGCGGCCAAGATCCGCCACGTCAACCTGATCGGCACCGAGACCTTCGGCAACGAGGAGATCCTCGATACCTGGGAATCGCGCGAGAGCACCTGGCTGTCGTGGTACAGGCGCGACGACCAGTACTCCAAGGAAAAGCTCTCCGGCGACATGGAGAAGCTCAACTCCTGGTACCTGGACCGCGGCTACATCGATTTCAACATCGACTCGACCCAGGTCTCGATCAGCCCCGACAAGCGGGACATGTACCTGACCGCCAGCGTCACCGAAGGCGAGCAGTACACGATCTCGGAGATCAAGGTCACCGGCGACACGATCCTGCCGCAGGAGCAGATCGAGCGGCTGGTGATCCCGAAGGCCGGCGACACGTTCTCGCGCGTGCTGCTGGAGATGACCTCGGATGCCATCACCAACACGCTGAGCAACATCGGCTACGCGTTCGCGCGGGTCAATCCGATCCCGACCAGCAACCGCGCCGACCGCACCGTGGCCGTCAACCTGCAGGTGGTGCCGGGTCCGCGCGTCAACGTGCGCCGCATCACCTTCAAGGGCAATACCCGTACCTCCGACGAGGTGCTGCGCCGCGAGATGCGCCAGTTCGAGAACGCTTGGTACTCGCAGGCGGCGATCGACCGCTCCAAGATCCGCCTGCAGCGGCTGGGCTACTTCGAGACCGTCGAGGTGCAGACCCCGGCCGTGCCGGGCAGCCCCGACCAGGTCGACGTCGTCTACAACGTCAAGGAAACCACCTCGGGCAGCTTCGTGTTCGGCCTCGGCTACTCGCAGCTGGCCGGCATGACCACCTCGATCCAGCTGTCGCAGAACAACTTCCTGGGCGGCGGCAACCGGGTGTCGGTCGAGGCGCAGCGCAGCGATTACCTGCAGCGCTACTCGTTCTCCTACGTCAATCCGTTCTTCACCGACGAAGGCCTGTCGCTCGGCTACAACCTGTGGTGGCGCGAGCTGGACTACTCGGACTTCAACACCGCCCAGTACAACAGCACCAACGCCGCCGCGCAGACCATCCTGGGCCTGCCGATCACCGAGTACAGCTCGGTGTCGCTGCTGTTCGGCATCGACAGCAACCAGATCCAGACCTACAGCGGCTACACGCCGCAGTCGATCATCGATTACATCGAGGCGATCGACCGCCGCACCTTCCATGCCTGGCGCACCGAGCTGGGCTGGTCGCGCGACACCCGCAACGACTACTTCATGCCGACCCGCGGCACCTACCAGCGCGTCGGCCTCGAGGCCACCCTGCCCGGCTCCACCGCCGAGTACTACAAGATCAACTACGAGTTCTCCAGGTACTGGCAGCTGAGCCCGGCATTCGTGCTGCGCACGGGCCTGGACATCGGCTACGGCGACAGCTACGGCGACGACATCACCCGCAACATCTGCTGGACCCAGCCGACCACCGCCAATCCGAATCCCGGCGCCAGCGACCCCTGCACGACGACGTCCCCGGACTACAGGAAGACCGTCACCGCCAGCGGCCTGCCGTTCTACGAGAACTTCTACGCCGGTGGCACCCGTTCGGTGCGCGGCTTCCGCGACAACACCCTGGGCCCGCGCTCGGAAGTGATCGCCGGCTATCGCGGCCAGGCGCTCGGTGGCTCGTTGAAGACGGTCGGCCAGGTCGAAATGGTGTTCCCGCGCCTGTTCGACAGCAAGGCTGCCCGCGTCTCGGCCTTCGTCGACTTCGGCAACGTGTACAACGGCATCGACGACTTCGATACCGGCGAGCTGCGTGCATCGGCCGGTGTCGCCCTGCTGTGGCGTGCCCCGGTCGGTCCGATCTCGATCAGCTACGCGTTCCCGTTCAAGAAGAAGGAAGGCGACGAGATCGAGCGCCTGCAGTTCACCTTCGGCGGCGGCTTCTGAGCCACCGGACATCGGGATGGCATCACGACGGGGCGCCTTCGGGCGCCCCGTTGCGTTGAGCGGCCTCCATCGCGCCGGATCCGCGGAACGGGGCTACGTATCACCAGATCCAGATCCGCAGGCATCTGGCCCAGGCGGCCATCCGTGACCCGCACGTCGCACGCGAAGCGCGATTCCAGATCGCCTGGCCCCTCGCACGGAACCAGGGTGCACGAACAGGGCGCACTGCCGCCGCGTTGCCTGAGGCGCCCTGCGTCCGGTTGCGCCACGCCTTCTGCCGCACGGCATCGGACAAGCGCAACAACGCGCAGGTGCTCGGCGACGCTCGGAATCATCGGGAGAGTCTGCAGTAGCGGCCCGCAACACGGATCCACAGGCGCACGAGCCCGACGCAGTACCCCGACCAGCCTTCCCAGCCCGGCAGGGGCCGGGCAGAGCCGCTCCCCATGGCGCCAGTCCGCGCTCCGGTATCGATCAGGCCATGCCAGGAAAGCTCCCCGGCCGCCTCAGCTGCCCGGTACGTCGCCCGCCTGGGCCGCGCCGGCATGCTCCTCACCCGCGTGCGACGAAGCGTCCACGCACGCTCCCAGCTGCGCCAGCACCACGGTGGCATAGCTGCCGGGCGGCAATGCGAACGTCAGCTGCAGCTGGTCGTCCGCCGACCACGTCCATGCCAGGTCCTGCACCTGCAGGCGCAGCGCCCGCCGCTCCTGCTCCAAGCCGGCACGTTCGAGTCCGTCGCGCAGCGCGACCGCAATGTGGTCGGCCAGCACCGCCGCCTCCAATGCGGCGCAGGCGGCCTGGCAGCGCAGCTCGCCCCTGCCCCACAGCGGTCCGCTGGGATGGATGTCGAACCGCGCCAGGCGCTCGGCCAGTGCCTCGCTCCATGGCTCGGGGCCGAACACGCTGCGGCTGCCTGCCAGCGCCCAGACCTCGCCGTCGAGCCCGCGCTCCCAGCTGCCATCGGCCACCCGCGCGGCCAGCACCCGGTTGAACAGCTCCGAGCGCGCCGCCGACAGCAGCATCGAGCGCTGCTCGCGGCCGACGCGACGCCCGGCGAACATGCCCAGCGCCTTGGCCACATTGCCGGCCTCGCGGCCGAAGCGCTGCTCGCCGAAGGCATTGGGTACTCCGCGCGCGGCGATCGACGCCAGGCGGGCCTCGGCAGCGCTCCGGTCGCCGACGACATCGCGCAGCAGCAGCACGAACCGGTTGCCGGCCAGCGCCCCACGCGGCAGCTTGCGCCGGTGGCGGGTCCGGGCCAGCACCCGAAGGCCGTCGCGCTCGAGCAGCGCCTCGTCGGGCGCCTCCCGTCCAGGCAGATGCACGCTGAAACGCTGCACCGTCACCGCATGCCGGTCCTTCAGGCCGGCATAGCCGACCGCATGCTCCGGCACACCGGCCCACTGTGCGATCCCGCGTACCGCGAACGCCGTGTTCATGCCGCGCTTCTCGACGGTCAGCAGCAGGTGCTCGCCATCACCGCTGGCCTCGAAACCGTCCAGTTCCTCGACCCGGAAGTCTTCCGGCACGCTGCGGATCTTCGCGCTCAGCACCGCGTCGCCGAAGGCCGCGAACGTGGCGCTCATCGGCGCACCAGCAGGGTCACGGCCTGTGCGGCGATGCCTTCGCCACGTCCGGTGAACCCCAGCTTCTCGCTGGTGGTGGCCTTCACGCTCACTGCATCGATGTCGACCGCGCAGACCTCGGCGATCCGCGCACGCATCGCCTGCGCATGCGGACCGACCTTGGGTCGTTCGCAGACGATGGTGATGTCGGCATTGCCCATCCTCCAGCCGCGCTCGGCGGCCAGCCCGACGCAGTGGCGCAGCAGTTCGGCGCTGTCCGCGCCGCGCCAGCGCGCGTCGCCGGGCGGGAAATGCACGCCGATGTCACCCAGCGCCAGCGCGCCGAGGATGGCGTCGCACAGGGCATGCAGGGCCACGTCGCCATCGCTGTGCGCGACCACGCCACGCTCGTGGGGGACGCGCACGCCGCCGAGCATCACGTGGTCGCCGTCGCCGAAGACATGGACGTCGTAGCCCTGGCCGATACGGAAGGGGACGGGCTGGGAATGGGTCATGGCGATCCTCTCGTTTCGGCCGGTGATACGGACCCGGTCCCCGGAACGCGTCCGGCCTCAATCGGCGACGGCGAGCACCAGGAACACGGTCAGATTCTGCAGCGCATGCGGTATCGCCGCGGCTGCGAATCCGTGGGCGAAGGATTCTGGACGCCATGCCAGCCAGCCGCAACTGAAGACGAAGAACGACCAGACCACACCGAAGAACCAGAACGGCGCGGCCAGCGCATGCAGCCCACCCCACAGCAGTGCGGAGATGGCGGCCCTCGGCACGATTCCGATGCGCGCCGGCAGCAAAGCGAGGAAGGCGATCAGCACCAGCGTCTCGATCAGCGGCGCCAGCAGCACCATGCCTAGGAAGTCCCCGACGCCGGCCTCCCGCTCAGGCAGGCCGGTATCGTCGATCGTGATCCCGGCCAGGCCCAGTGCCCCAAGCACCAGGGCAACCAGCAGCAGCGAACCGCCGAGCGACAACACGAACGCCAGCAGCGTGCGTCTGGAAAAATGCGCATCCGGCGGCGTCAGCAGCACGCCACGGACCCACCGGATCGGCATCGCGACCTCCTGTCGCATGGCGTGGCTCAGCGTTGCGAACGCTCGAACGCGAACCTGGCCAGGTCCGCCGGCGTGGTGATCTTGAAATTGGATTCGGCGCCTTCGACCAGCAGCGGACGCAGGCCCTGCCGCTCCATCGCCATCGCTTCGTCGGTGACCTCGAGTCCGGCCTCGGCCGCCCCCTGCAGCGCACGGCTCAGCTGCAGGCGGCGGAACAGTTGCGGCGTCAGCGCACGCCACAGGCGCTCGCGCGGCTCGGTACCATCGATGCCACCATCGTCGCCGGCCCGCTTGAGCGTATCGCGCACCGGTGCGGCGAGGATCGCGCCGACCGGATCGGCGCGCCCGCGTTCGAGCAGGCGGTCCAGATCGTCGAGCGCCAGATTCGGGCGCGCGGCATCGTGGACCAGCACGAAATCATCGCCCCGCACGCTTTCCGGCAGCGCATCGAGCGCCGCCAGCACCGAAGCGGCACGGTTGTCGCCGCCGACGCAGGCCAGGACAGGCTTGCCGGCGAACTCCGTCCAGCCCGGCCACAACCGGTCATCCGCCGAAACCGCCACCATCACACCGGCAACGGAAGCATGCGCGAGTAGCGCCTCGAGCGTGTACTCGAGCACACTGCGGCCGCCGACATCGAGATACTGCTTGGGAATGTCGCCACCGAAGCGCGTGCCGCGCCCGGCAGCCGGTACCACGGCCCAGATCGCGGCCATCACGGATCCTCCGGCAACGGTTGCGGCTGGGAGTCGTCCGCCGGGGGCGGCAGGGGCGGAGGAGCCGCACCGCGCCGCGGCGCGTCCTCGACCACGCGATAGAAGGTCTCGCCGGGCTTGATCATGCCCAGCTCGCTGCGCGCGCGCTCTTCCGCGGCCGCCACGCCTTCCTTCAGATCCCGGACCTCGGCGGCCAGAGCGTCGTTGCGTTCGCCCAGACCGCCGTTCTCGCGGCGCTGATGCTCGACCTGCGCCTCCAGCACCGTCACGTCACCCACGCTGCCCGTGCCGAACCAGAGCCGGTACTGCAACCATCCCAGCAGCAGCACCAGCCCCAGCAGCACCCAGCGCAATGCGCGCATGACGGTTCCCGGGTCAGCGCTTCAGCGACACGAACGCGTCGCGGCCGGCATAGCGCGCCTTGGCACCCAGCGCTTCCTCGATGCGCAGCAGCTGGTTGTACTTGGCCACGCGGTCGCTGCGGCACAGCGAGCCGGTCTTGATCTGGGTCGCGGTGGTGGCCACGGCGATGTCGGAGATCGTGGTGTCCTCGGTCTCGCCCGAACGGTGCGACACGATCGAGGCGTAGCCGGCGGTGTGCGCCAGCGCGATGGCCTCCAGCGTCTCGGTCAGCGTGCCGATCTGGTTGACCTTGATCAGGATCGCGTTGGCGGTACCCGAATCGATGCCTTCCTTCAGGATCTTCGGGTTGGTCACGAACAGGTCGTCGCCGACCAGCTGGACCTTCTTGCCGATGCGGTCGGTCAGCAGCTTCCAGCCGGCCCAGTCGTCCTCGGCCAGGCCGTCCTCGATGGTGATGATCGGGTACTGCGCGGCCCAGTCGGCCAGGAAGTCGACGAACTGCTCGCTGGTCAGGCGCTTGTTCTCGCCGACCAGGTGGTACTTGCCGTTGTCGAAGAACTCGCTGGAGGCCACGTCCAGGCCCAGCAGCACGTCCTCGCCCGCGGTGTAGCCGGCCTTGCCGATCGCCTCGAGGATGGTATCCAGCGCTTCCACATTGCTGCGGAAGTCCGGAGCGAAGCCGCCCTCGTCGCCGACCGCCGTGCTCAGGCCGTGGCCTTTCAGCACCGACTTCAGCGAATGGAAAATCTCGGTGCCGGCACGCAGCGCCTCGGAGAACGAGGACGCGCCGACCGGCAGCACCATGAACTCCTGGAAATCGACGTTGTTGTCGGCATGCGCGCCGCCATTGATGATGTTCATCATCGGCACCGGCAGGGCCACGTCGCCTTCGGTGATCGTGGACAGGTACTGCCACAGCGGCTGCTTCTTCGACGCGGCCACGGCGTGCGCGGTGGCCAGCGAAACGCCCAGCAGCGCGTTCGCGCCCAGGCGGCCCTTGTTCTCGGTGCCGTCCAGATCGATCAGGCGGCGGTCCAGGCCCTGCTGGTCGGCCGCATCGAAGCCGGCCAGCGCCTGCGCGATCGCGCCGTTGACGTTGCCGACCGCGTTCTTCACGCCCTTGCCCAGGTAACGGGTCTTGTCGCCGTCGCGCAGCTCCACGGCTTCCTTGGTGCCGGTCGAGGCGCCGGACGGCACCGCGGCGCGGCCGAACGAACCGTCGGCCAGGGTGACTTCGGCTTCCAGGGTGGGATTGCCGCGGGAATCGAGGATCTCGCGGGCGTGGATCTTGGCGATGCTGGTCATGGGCGTGGATGCCTGTCCGGGTTGAATGAGGTCGGACCGGAGTTTAACGGAAGCGGGGCGCGCTGCCGCGGGTTCGTACCCGCGCGTTCGTGTTCCGTGCACCCGCCGTGGTTGCCGCTGAAAGCAACGCCTGCCACACGCCGCCGGGACTGTCCCGGATGTCCCGACGACATCTGCGATGCAGGCGATCACCAGCAGCAGCGGCATTCGCCGCCGTCAGTCCAGGCGACGGCAGATACGGAAAGGGCCGCTCATCGAGCGGCCCTTCCGGTACACCGTTGCCTGCGTCGGCGGATTACAGCGCCTGTTCCAGGAAACCGTTCTTCTTGGTGATCGAATCGAGCTGCAGCAGCGTTTCCAGCAGCGCCTCCATCTTCGCCAGCGGCCAGGCATTGGGGCCGTCGGACAGCGCCTTGGACGGATCCGGGTGGGTCTCGGCGAACACGCCGGCCACGCCCACCGCCACCGCTGCGCGCGCCAGCACCGGCACGAACTCGCGCTGGCCGCCGGAACTGCCGCCCTGCCCGCCCGGCAATTGCACCGAATGCGTCGCGTCGAACACCACAGGGCAGCCGGTCTCGCGCATCACCGACAGCGAGCGCATGTCGCTGACCAGGTTGTTGTAGCCGAAGCTCGCACCGCGCTCGCAGACCATGATCTGCTCGTTGCCGGTCGACTTCGCCTTGTCGACCACAGGCTTCATGTCCCACGGCGACAGGAACTGGCCCTTCTTGATGTTGACCGGCTTGCCGGCCGAGCAGACGTTCCTGATGAAGTCGGTCTGGCGTACGAGGAAGGCCGGGGTCTGCAGCACGTCGACGACGGCGGCGACCTCGTTCATCGGCGTGTATTCGTGCACGTCGGTCAGCACCGGCACGCCGATCTGCTTCTTCACCGCGTCCAGCACCTTCAAGCCCTCTTCCAGACCCGGCCCGCGGAAGCTGGTGCCCGAGGTGCGGTTGGCCTTGTCGAAGCTGGACTTGAAGATGAAGTTGATCCCGAGCCGGCCGGTGATCTCCTTCAGCTGGCCGGCGACGTCGAGCTGCAGCTGCATCGACTCGATCACGCACGGGCCGGCGATCAGGAACAGCGGCTGGTCCAGCCCGACTTCGAATCCACAGAGCTTCATCACGTCACCTGTTGTCATTGAGTCCCGCTCCATCGGAGCGGGTGGGACGAACGTGCGGGCAGCCTGCGGTGTTTCCAACCGCTCCGGCATCGCCCGCCTTTCAAGCAGCGCCTGGCGCAACCGCCTCCGGGACCTGCGAGGCGGCGGGGCTCACGCGCGTGCTTCCTTCAGCAGCTTGCCGCCGACCTGGCCGTCGTTGGCCTTGCGCTCCCGCGCGGCGCGGATGAAGCCGACGAACAGCGGATGACCATCGCGCGGCGTGGACAGGAATTCCGGGTGCGCCTGGCAGGCCAGGAACCACGGATGCGCGTCGCGCGGCAGTTCGACCATTTCCACCAGCGTGTCGTCCATCGACTTGGCCGCGATCACCAGACCGGCGTCCTCAAGCTGGGTGCGGTAGCGGTTGTTGAACTCGTAGCGGTGGCGGTGGCGCTCGGCCACCACATCCTTCCCGTACAGTTCACGCGCCAGCGTGCCCGGCTTCAGCCGCTGCTCCTGCAGTCCCAGGCGCATCGTGCCGCCCAGGTCGGACTTCTCGTCGCGCTTCTCGACTTCGCCCGTGCTGGTGCGCCATTCGGTGATCAGGCCGATCACCGGGTGCGGGCACTGCTTGTCGTTCTCGGTGCTGTTGGCGCCGTCCAGGCCGGCCACATGGCGCGCATAGTCGACCACCGCCGCCTGCATGCCATAGCAGATGCCGAAGTACGGCACGCCGTGCTCGCGGGCGAAACGCGCGGTCTGGACCTTGCCCTCGAACCCGCGGTCGCCGAAACCGCCCGGCACCAGGATGCCGTCGACATCGCCCAGCAGCGCCTCGGCGCCCTGCTCGATGTCCTGCGATTCGAGCCACTTCAGGTTGACCTTGGTGCGCTGGCGCAGACCGCCATGCTTGAGCGCCTCGCCGACCGACTTGTACGCGTCCTTGTGGTCGACGTACTTGCCGACCACGGCGATGGTGACCTCGTCGACCGGGTGCAGGGTCGCGTCGACCGCCGCCTCCCACTCGTGCAGGTCGGGCGCATTGCCCGCCGGCAGGCGCAGGCGATCGACGACCAGCGTATCCAGCCCCTGTGCATGCAGCTGCAGCGGCAGCTTGTACAGCACGTCCACGTCCTGCACCGAAATCACCGCGCGCTCGGGCACGTTGGTGAACAGCGCGATCTTGCGGACCTCGCCGTCCGGCAGCGGATGCTCGCCACGGCACAGCAGCACGTCGGGCTGGATGCCGATCGAACGCAGCTCCTTGACCGAATGCTGGGTCGGCTTGGTCTTCAGCTCGCCGGCGGCCGCGATGTACGGCACCAGCGTCAGATGCATGAACAGCGCCTTCTCCGGGCCGCGCTCGGCGCGGACCTGGCGGATCGCCTCCAGGAACGGCAGCGACTCGATGTCGCCGACGGTGCCGCCGATCTCGACCAGGCCGACGTCGTAACCGGCGGTGGCCTCGTCGATGCTGCGCTTGATCTCGTCGGTGATGTGCGGAATCACCTGGACGGTGGCACCCAGGTAGTCGCCGCGGCGCTCCTGGCGGATCACGCTCTCGTAGATCCGGCCGGTGGTGACCGAATTCTTCCGGCTCAGGCGGGTACGGACGAAGCGCTCGTAGTGGCCCAGGTCCAGGTCGGTCTCGGCACCGTCGTCGGTGACGTAGACCTCGCCGTGCTGGAACGGACTCATCGTGCCCGGGTCCACGTTGATGTACGGGTCCAGCTTCATCATCGTGACCTTCAGGCCACGGGCTTCGAGGATGGACGCAAGCGAAGCGGCCGCGATGCCCTTGCCAAGCGAGGACACGACGCCGCCGGTAACGAAAATCAGGGGGGTCATGGGAACGGTCTCCCGGAAAGCCATAGTCTAGCGGCTGCGCCCGGATTGCCCAAGCCACGGTCGCGATACGACCCGTTCCGGTGACCGCCGGACAGCGGGTCCGGCGGCCGTCGCGGGCCCGCTCAGCGCGGGTCCCGCTCCTCTTCTTCCTGCTTGGGCTGCGACTTGTCGCGGCCATCGCGACCGGCACGCGCGGCCTCGCGGCGCTTGGCGCGCTCGGCATCAGCATCGCGCTCGCGCTGCTCCTGGGCCTTGTGCTCGTCGAGCTTCTGGCCCTGGCCGGCAGACTGCTGGGGCTGTCCCTGGCGGTTCTGGGCCAGCAGCGGCATCGCGGCCAGCACACCCACAGCGGCGGTCGCGGCGATCCAGATCAGGCGTCGGTTCATGGTCATCCTCCACATCGGGTCCGGCGGTCGGAACGGGGGCGGCACGCCCACCCTTCCAGCGTCCGTTATACGCCCCGCCAGCCTGCGCGGCCCTGAACACCGGCAACGTGCAAAAAAGCGCTCCAGGCGGCACACTCCCGCGTCGTTCCGCGAGCTATCCAGACAGATCCATGAGCAGCCGTTACAACGCCGCCGACATCGAAGTCCTCTCCGGCCTTGACCCGGTCAAGCGCCGGCCCGGCATGTACACCGATACGGCCCGGCCCAACCATCTGGCCCAGGAAGTGATCGACAACGCGGTCGACGAGGCGCTGGCCGGCCACGCCAAGGCGATCGAGGTGACGCTGTTCAAGGACGGCAGCTGCGAGGTCTCCGACGACGGCCGCGGCATGCCGGTGGACATCCATCCCGAGGAGAAGATCCCGGGCGTGGAACTGATCCTGACCCGGCTGCATGCCGGCGGCAAGTTCAGCAACAAGAACTACACCTTCAGCGGCGGCCTGCATGGCGTGGGCGTCAGCGTGGTCAATGCGCTGTCGAATCTGGTCGAGGTACGGATCAAGCGCGAAGGCAGCGAACACCTGATCACCTTCCGCGACGGCGATCGCGCCACTCCGCTGGAAGTCATCGGCTCGGTCGGCAAGAAGAACACCGGCACCAAGGTGCGCTTCTGGCCGGATCCGAAGTATTTCGACACGCCGAAGATCAATGCGCGGGCGCTGCGCCACCTGCTGCGGGCCAAGGCCGTGCTCTGCCCCGGCCTGAACGTGACCCTGGTCGACGAGGCCACCGGCGAGCGCGACACCTGGTACTTCGAGGACGGCCTGCGCGACTACCTGCGCGGCGAACTGGCCGGGCGTGAGCTGCTGCCGCCGGAACTGTTCGTCGGCACGCTGAAGAAGGACACCGAGGTCGTCGACTGGGCCGTGTCCTGGATCGCCGAAGGCGAACTGGTGCAGGAGAGCTACGTCAACCTGATTCCCACCGCCCAGCACGGCACCCACGTCAACGGCCTGCGCTCGGGACTGACCGATGCGCTGCGCGAGTTCTGCGACTTCCGCAACCTGCTGCCGCGCGGCGTCAAGCTGGCGCCGGAAGACGTGTGGGACCGCGTCGCCTTCGTGCTGTCGCTGAAGATGACCGACCCGCAGTTCAGCGGCCAGACCAAGGAACGCCTGTCCTCGCGCCAGGCCGCCGGCTTCATCGAAGGCGCCGCGCACGACGCCTTCAGCCTGTGGCTGAACCAGCACGTGGACCTGGGCGAGAAGATCGCGCAGATCGCGATCGACCGCGCCAGCGCGCGCCTGAAGACCGAAAAGCAGGTCGTCCGCAAGAAGGTCACCCAGGGCCCTGCCCTGCCCGGCAAGCTGGCCGACTGCATCAGCCAGGACCTATCGCGCACCGAGCTTTTCCTGGTCGAGGGCGACTCGGCCGGCGGCAGCGCCAAGCAGGCCCGCGACAAGGATTTCCAGGCGATCCTGCCGCTGCGCGGCAAGATCCTGAACACCTGGGAAGTCGCCAGCACCACCGTGCTGGCCTCCGAGGAAGTGCACAACCTGGCCATCGCCATCGGCTGTGACCCGGGCAAGGACGACATCACCGGCCTGCGCTACGGCAAGGTCGTGATCCTGGCCGATGCCGACTCCGACGGCCTGCACATCGCCACCCTGCTCAGCGCGCTGTTCCTGCGCCACTTCCCGGCGCTGGTCGCGGCCGGCCACGTGTTCGTGGCGATGCCGCCGCTGTTCCGCGTGGACGTGGGCAAGCAGGTGTTCTACGCGCTGGACGAAGAGGAAAAGCGCCTGCTGCTGGAGAAGATCGCGCGCGAGAAGCTCAAGGGCCAGGTCAACGTGACCCGCTTCAAGGGCCTGGGCGAGATGAATCCCGAGCAGCTGCGCGAATCGGCGATCCATCCCGATACCCGCCGCCTGGTCCAGCTGACCGTCGACGACGGCGAGCAGACCCAGGCACTGATGGACATGCTGCTGGCGAAGAAGCGCGCGAGCGACCGCAAGCAGTGGCTGGAGACCAAGGGCGACCTGGCATCGCTGGAAGTCTGATCCCGGCGAGCCGCTGCTGCACCGCCCCGACATCGCCGCGCCTGGACCGCTTCCGGCGCGGCTGGAGGCCAGGGCCGCCCTGGTTTCACTGCGACCTGGTCGCTATGCCTGAGTACCATCGACCGTTGCGCCGGCACGCCTGAACGCCGCAGACAACGCGGCGCCGCGGCAGGCGCCTCATTGGCACGGTCGTCAACATCGGACGGATGGCGGAGCATCGCCACGCCGACATGATTGCGTGACACCGGCGCCAATGGACGCTCCGCTGCAGATCTCCGACACGGGAGTTCGCCAGCAACCCAACGGCGAAAACGCGCGGATCCACTCCAGGCACTGGCGCCGTGCGCAGAAACCGGCGCTGTCCAGCCGAGGTGCGGGACTCGCACACCGGATGCACTGCCGGACACAGACCGACAGGAAGCACCACGGCGCCAGCGGACGCCAGACCCCCGCATTGCCTCAGCCCGTGCGGAGCCGCGCCTCCAGTTGCTGCATCCGCGTCAGCAACTCGGCACCCGGAACCAACTGCTCACGCAGTGGTGGCGCTGCAAGCTGCAACTGCTCGCGGGCCTCGTCCGGGCGCCCCGCATCGAACAGCGCCTCGGCCAGCGGCATGCGATGTCGTGCCGTGGAAATCGTGTCGACACCGAACTGCGCCTCGGCCATCGACATGGTCCGCTGCCAGGCGTCGGCAGCCTCGGGGCTGCGCCCCTGCCGCTGCAGCAGCTCGGCAAGCAGCGCCTGGTGACGCATCCGCAGCTGCGGCGGCTTGCCCTCCAGCAAGGGCTGCAGTGCATCCAGCGCGGCCTGCGCCTGGCTGAAGCGCGCCGAGCGCATCTCCCACTCGGCCTGCCCCATCCGCGTGATCAGCATGTCCGATGCATCGGGCTCCAGACGCGTGGACCAGACCTCCGCGGCATGCGCGAGCAACGGCCTGGCCTCCTCCAGACGGCCTGCCCGCATTAGCGCGCGCCCGAGGTTGGCGCCTGCACGCAGACTCGGGCCGGCATCGGGCCCCAGTCTGGCGGTGCGTATGCCGAACGAGCGCCGGTACATCGAGATCGCACGCTCCGCGTCGCCACGCCACTCCTCCAGGCCGGCGGAATTGTTCAGTGTCACCGCGTAATCGACGCTGTCCTCGCCCAGCGCGCGCGCCTGGATTTCCAGTGCGCGCGCGTAGTAGGCCGATGCGGCGTGATAGTCGCCCAGGTCCTGGTTGATGCCGGCCAGTTCGTTGTAGACCGTGGCGGTGTTGTCGCTGTCCTCGCCGAACAGGTCCAGTGCCAGCGCCAGGTTCTGCTTCTGCAACGCTTCGGCATCGCGCAGGCGCCCCTGCCCGGATACGGTCAGCGACAACACGTGCCGCGTGGTCCAGACCTCATAGGACGCCAGGCCATGCAGCTCCACCTTCAACGCCAACGCGCGCTCCAGGACCTCCTGCGACTGCTCCAGCCGGTCCCAGCGGCGATAAAGCAGGCCGATATTGTTCAGCACGACGGCCTGTCGCCGCCCCCAGTCGGATGTTCCCTCGCGCAGCCGCAGTGACTCCTCGAACGCTTCCAGCGCTGGCTGGAAGCGCTCCTGCTCCATGAGCGCCAGGCCCAGCGAGTTGAACGCGCGCGCGCGCATGACCATCGCCTGCTCGCCCGGCGGCTGCCGCTCGACCACGCCCAGCGCACGTCGCGCCACCTGCTCGGCCTCCTCGCCATGGCTCCCGTTGGCCAGCAAGGTGCGCAGCTCGTTCAGGGCGTCCACTGCCTCGAGTGGCCGGTCGACCTCGGGCGACAGCAATGAATCGGCCGCAACGCGCAGCAGGTCTTCAGCACGCTGCCGCTGGCCGATGTTCATGTACGCCTGACCGATCACATGCTGGACGCGGGCGCGCATGCCGGGCGAGTCTGCCAGCTCGGTCGCGATCCTGGCCGCGCCAGCGTCGAGCACCTCACGCGCCGTCGCCTCGACCTCGCCCTTGCCACGCTTGCGCGGGTCGGCCGCATCGAACGCCGCCAGCAGGAACTGGCCGACCTGCTCGGCCACCTGCGCTTCATGCCGGGCCTGGCTGCGCTCCTCGCCCAAGCGCCAGACGAAGCCGCCACACAGCATCAGCACCAGCCCGGCGGCGCTCGCGGCCTGCCAGTGCCTGCGCAGCACGCGCCCGATCCGATAGAGCCTGGCCCCCTGCCGCGCCGCGACGGCACGATGATCGAGGTAGCGCTGCACATCATCGGCCAGCGCCTCGACCGAACCATAGCGGCCGGTCGGCAGCGGCGAGCAGGCGCGGCGTGCGATCGCATCCAGGTCGCCACGCAGTCTCCTGCGCCAGGCGCAGCCGGCGGACACCCAGTCGCTCGGCGCCACGACCGGCCGGGCACTGTCGGCCAGGCCACGCTCGACGCGCCGGTCGGCCAGCAGCTCGACCAGGATCACCCCCAGGCTGAAGACGTCGCCGGCGACGCCGACCGTGCCACCGGCCAGCGTCTCCGGCGCGGCATAGGCCGGCGTGCAGAACAGGCCGTGCTCGCCGTCGCTGCCGTCGTCGAGCAGGCGCGAGATGCCGAAATCCAGCAGCATCGGCTCGCCATCCTCGGCGCGGACCAGGATGTTGCCGGGCTTGAGATCGCAGTGGACCACCAGATGCGCATGAGCCGCCTGCACGGCCCGGCAGACCTTCACGAACAGGGCCAGACGCTGGCGCAGGTCGAGCTGCCGCGCACGGCACCACGTATCCAGTGGCTGGCCGTCCACGAACTCCATCACCAGATAGGGCAGCCCGGCGGCGGTGGTCCCGCCGTCGTACAGCCGGGCGATGTTGGGGTGCTGCAGGCTGGCCAGGATCCGCCGCTCGACGGCCAGTCGCTGCGTGGTCTGGGGATCCGAAAGCCCGCGCAGCAGCTTGACGGCCACCTTGCGCTCATACAGCCCGTCGTCACGCTGGGCGGCGTAGACCACGCCCATGCCGCCGGACGCCACGCGCTCGGTCAGCCGCCAGGGACCGAGCAGATCGCCTGGCTCCAGTTCGGGTGCAGCCATCCGCGCCAGCATGCCGTCGAGCGGCGTCCGCGCCCGCTGCAGGACCGCGGTCTGCGCCTCGAGCAGGTCCAGCGTGTCGCGGACCAGCTGAGGGTCGGCGGTCAGCCGTTCGAGTTCCCCACGCCACGTATCCGGCGGCAGGTCGCACACCGCATCGAACAACGCGCGCAACTGGTGCCAGCGTTCCCCTTCCATCGTCTCTCCCCCGAGATGTGCATCCGCCGCATGGATCAGGCCAACTGCCGGTTGAGCCAGGCCTTGGCGAAGCGCAGGTCGCGATCGACGGTGGGGACCGAGACCTCCAGCACCAGTGCGATCTCCTCGTGCGACATGCCGCCGAAATACGCCATCTCCACGGCCCGTCCGGCGCGGTGATCGTGCTCGCTCAGCCGGACCAGCGCCTGGTGCAGCGCAAGCACATCGCAATCACCGACATCGTCGACCACCCGCCCGTCGAGCGCATCGACATGCGACAGGGTCAGGTTGATCGCCCCTCCGCCCCGCTTGGCGGCCAGGTTGGCGCGCGCGTGGTCGACCAGGACCGCGCGCATCTTCAGCGCGGCCAGTGCGAAGAAATGCGCGCGATCGGCGAACCCCACCTCGCGCCCCATCATCCGCAGCAGTGCCTCGTGCACCAGCGAGGTCGGGCGCAGGGTCACATCGTCACGGCCACTTCCCAGGCGGGCCACCGCCATGCCGCGCAGCGCCCCGTAGACTTCGTCGAACAGCAGCTCGCCGGCATCGGCGTCGCCGCTGCGCCAGGAGTGCAGGAGCCTGGTGATGTCCTCGGTCACGCCGTTCCTCGCGATGCCATCCGTATCCCTCGCCCGACGGCCCCATCCCAGCGGGTCGCGCGTCTCCAGCGCCGCATCCGTCGAGCGGCGACCGGGGAGTATCGGGAGTCGTGTGCAAGCAAACCATTGCGCCCGTCTGGAATCAAGGCGAAACCGGGTGCCGTCACCTCACGCGCGTGACGCTGGGCACGGGGACGCCTCGACTGGTCAACGCCGCGTGCGGGCAGTGAGATAGGCATCAGGACGCCGCCCTGACGACGACAGACCGCACAAACGAAAAAGGCCGGCGCATGGGCCGGCCTTCCATCGTGCCACCCCGCTGCCCGGTTTCAGGCGTTGGAGTGGTGGGCGGTACAGGGTTCGAACCTGTGACCCCTACCATGTCAAGGTAGTGCTCTACCGCTGAGCTAACCGCCCATCGTTGCGAGGACTGCGCCTCAGCAAGGGCGCGAATCTTAACCCGTCCCCGCCCGTCCGGCAACTCCCCCACGCGAAATAGTTCATGGCCGCCGGCCTCCCCCTCCACGGGACAGCTCAGCGGACGGCGTCCTTGAGCTTGCGGATCTCGTCGCGCAGGCGGGCGGCATCCTCGAACTCCAGGTCGCGGGCGTGCTGGTACATGCGCTGCTCCAGTTCCTTGAGCCGGACCGCGGCCTTGGCCGGGTCCATCGTCGCGTAATCCTGGCGCTCCTCGGCGACCTTGCGCACGCCCTTCTTGCCGCCCTTGCCTTTGCCCTCGGCCGGCTCGGCACGCGCGCCCTCCATCACGTCCATGATCTCGCGCACGATCGCCTTGGGCACGATGCCGTGCGCGGCGTTGTACTCCTCCTGCTTCTCGCGGCGGCGGTCGGTTTCGTCGATCGCCGCCTTCATCGACTTCGTGATGCTGTCCGCGTACAGGATCGCGGTGCCGCGCAGGTTGCGCGCGGCGCGGCCGATGGTCTGGATCAGCGAGCCGGTCGAGCGCAGGAAGCCTTCCTTGTCGGCGTCGAGGATCGCCACCAGCGACACCTCGGGCATGTCCAGGCCCTCGCGCAGCAGGTTGATGCCGACCAGCACGTCGAACTTGCCCAGACGCAGATCGCGGATGATCTCCACTCGCTCGACCGTGTCCACGTCCGAATGCAGGTAGCGCACGCGGATGCCGTGTTCGGACAGGTAGTCGGTGAGGTTCTCGGCCATGCGCTTGGTCAGCGTGGTGACCAGCACGCGGTCGCCCAGCGCCACGCGCTTGTTGATCTCGCCCATCAGGTCGTCGACCTGGGTCGCGACCGGGCGGATCTCGATGCGCGGATCGACCAGGCCGGTCGGACGCACGACCAGCTCGGTGATTTCGTCGCCGGCCTCGCGCAGTTCGTACGGACCAGGCGTGGCCGACACGTAGATCGCACGCGGCGCACGCTCCTCCCACTCCTCGAACTTCAACGGCCGGTTGTCCAGCGCGGACGGCAGGCGGAAGCCGAACTCGACCAGCGTCTCCTTGCGCGAGCGGTCGCCCTTGTACATCGCGCCGATCTGCGGAATGGTCACATGCGATTCGTCGATCACCAGCAGCGCGTCGGCCGGCAGGTAGTCGAACAGGGTCGGCGGCGGCGAGCCCGGCGCGTGCCCGGTCAGGTGGCGCGAGTAGTTCTCGATGCCCGAACAGAAGCCCACCTCGGCCATCATCTCCAGATCGAACTGGGTGCGCTGCGCCAGACGCTGCGCCTCGACCAGCTTGTTCTGCGAATACAGCTGCTCCAGACGGTCCTTCAGCTCGGCCTTGATCGTCTCGACCGCGCCGAGCACGCGCTCGCGCGTGGTCGCGTAGTGGGTCTTCGGGTAGATCGTGTAGCGCGGGATCCGGCGCAGCACCTCGCCGGTCAGCGGATCGAACACGGCGATGTTCTCGATCTCGCCATCGAACAGCTCGATCCGCACCGCCTCGTCGTCGCTTTCGGCCGGATGCACGTCCACCACCTCGCCGCGCACGCGGAAGGTGCCGCGCTGCAGCTCGTACTCGTTGCGCGTGTACTGCAGCTGGGTCAGGTGGCGCAGCAGCTCGCGCTGGTCGATGCGCTCGCCGCGCGACAGGATCAGGCGCAGCGAGAGGTAATCTTCGGGCGCACCGAGGCCGTAGATGGCCGACACCGTCGCCACCACCAGCACGTCGCGCCGCGACAGCAGCGCCTTGGTCGCCGCCAGCCGCATCTGCTCGATGTGGTCGTTGATCGAGCTGTCCTTCTCGATGAAGGTGTCGCTGGACGGAACGTAGGCCTCCGGCTGGTAGTAGTCGTAGTAGCTGACGAAGTACTCGACCGCGTTGTTCGGGAAGAACGCCTTGAATTCGCCATACAGCTGCGCCGCCAGGGTCTTGTTCGGCGCCATCACCAGGGTCGGCTTCTGCACCTGCTGGACCACGTTGGCCACCGTGTAGGTCTTGCCGGAGCCGGTGACGCCCAGCATCACCTGCCTGGCCAGGCCGGCCTCGAAGCCGGCCACCAGCTTTTCGATCGCCTGTGGCTGGTCGCCTGCGGGCGAATACGGGGACACCAGCTCGAACTGCTCGCTCATGCGCGGCACCGCATCGGGGGACCGCCCAGTATAGACAGGGCACGCATCCAGACCGTGTCGGCATCTCACGGCGGCCGTGGCGCCTGCCTGACCCGGTCAGCGGGCGCTTTCCTACACGGCACCGGGAGGCCCGCCGATCGCGCGGCCCGTGCCGGACGCGCATCCTGACCCTACTTCCCGTGCGAAAGGATTCGCACATGCGCAAGGATGCGCCGGGATTCACCCTGGTCGAATTGCTGATCGCCCTGGCGGTGCTGGCCCTGCTGCTCGGGCTGGCGCTGCCAGGGTTCCGGGACGTCATCGAGCGCCAGCGCACGGCGACGGCCCTGCATCTGGTCAGCGCCCAGTTCGCCCAGGCCCGCAACACCGCGATCATGCGCCGGACGCCGGTGACGGTCTGCCCCTCCCGCGGCGACGGCCGCTGCCGCACGGACGCGGACTGGAGTCAGGGCTGGCTGATGTACCGCGACCCCACCGGCGGCAGTCAGCCACGCACGCCGGGCGACGTCCTGGCGGAGCAGCATCGCCCGACCCATGCATCGGTCAGGATCCAGTCCTCGGCCGGCAGGCCCCGGATCCGTTTCCAGCCGGACGGACGCAGCGGCGGGACCAACCTGACGGTCAGGATCTGCATCGCCGGCAGCGTGCGCGGCGAGGTGGTGGTCAACAACGTCGGCAGAGTGCGCAGCGCACGTCCGCGGACACCGACGCCCTGCGCCTGACCCGACGATCCGCCCCATTCCGGAAAAAGCAGAAGGCCGCGATTGCTCGCGGCCTTCTGCTTTGAATCTGGCGCCCGAAGTTGGACTCGAACCAACGACCCCCTGATTAACAGTCAAGTGCTCTAACCGGCTGAGCTATTCGGGCGGGGTGCGCATTGTATGAGCATTTCTTCGGGGATGGCAAGCCTCAGTGAAAAATTTCCACGATCACCAGCATTCGGACAGATCCGCGCTGCCGGTCTTGCCCTTGCGGCCGGTATTGGTGATGGTCAGGTTGCCGCAGCGGTCGGCCGTCTGCCCCCCCTGCGGCGTGGCGGTGATGGTGAAGGTGTCCGCGGTGTCGAACTTGCCGGCTGGCGTCAGCCCATAGTGGCTGGCAGTCCCCTCCCGTGGCGACTTGTCCGTCGGCAGCTCGAAGTCCACGTAGGTGTTGTTGACCGTGAAGTAGCGTTCGGCCGCCTGCGCGTACTCGATCAGGTCCGCCTTGGCCTGCGCCCGGCGCGACTTGCGCACCTGCTCCTGGTAGGACGGATAGGCGATGGCGGCCAGGATGGCGACCACCGCCACCACGATCATCAGCTCGATGAGCGTGAAGCCATGAGTGGATTTCATTCCTGATTCCCGGGTGCGGACGATTGGATGGAGCGCGCGCATGGTCATTGCACCTGTCGCCAGGACTGGCGTCCACATGGTCGGGGCAGATACAAGGGCTCCGATCCGGGGGCTTGGATCACCATGGAGCACCGGGCGGCCAGCGCGTCCTCGAGATCGTCGGGATCGGTTCCGCTCGCCAGCGGCGACACCCGGGGCGTGGTCATGGCTGCCACGTCCGTTACAGGTGCGGTACCCGAGGTATCGAGCTTGATCGCGCCCGTCGTGCTGTCGGGCGAACTGCCGCTTGGGGAGCCGACCCTGACATTCGTCAGCGCGGCCCCACCGGTCAAGGCATTGAGTCCATAGAGCCAGTTCTCGCCGCCCAGGCCGCAGATGTCGCCCCCCTGCGTGCCCGGCTGATAGGCGGGGAAGAACACGATGCCGCTCTCCACACGGGGATTGCCGACGAAACGCTCTCCCGAAGGAAGATCGATGTACCAGCCATCGTTCAACGCGGAGATCGAATTGGTGCTGCTCGCACGATAGCCGGCCGAGTCGCTGCCGACGGTCTGTTCGAGCAGGTCGGCGCGCCCAGCGACCGGCGCGCCCCGGTCGATGATCGCGTAGAACGTCTGCTGCGCGTTGTTGGCGTCATCGCCGACGAACGAGTAGCTGCCCGTGCCGAAATACACCATCGTGGCGGTGCCCGGGCCGGCGGCGGCATCCAGCCCTCCCATGATTGGCTGGCGCACGGCATTATCGCCGCTACCCGACGCGGCGACGAACAACGGCACCCCGTCGAACGCCACCGTTTCCGTGTTCAGGTCGAACTTCCACAGCGCCCCGTTGCGATCTCCTGCATAGACCGTATCGGCACGCCCGTCGCTGCCCATGGTCCAGGCGTTGCCTGCCGCATTGCGACGCTGACGGTCCACGACGACGATGTTGCCCAGGCCGTTATGCGCGGACGCATCGCTGGAGGTCTCGCTCGCCACGATGGTCGTCGCCGTGCCGTCCTCGAGATTTACCACGAACAGGGCGGCGTCATGCGAGCGGCTGTTGTAGCCGTTTCCGAAGACCACCTTCCAGGATGTGTCGGCACCGGTTCCAACAGGCACGATGATCGGCTTGCCCAGGACATGGCCGATGTTGCCGGAGATGGAATCGGCGCCGGTGATCAGGTCGTTGATCTCCCAGAGCACCTCGACGTCCTCGGGGTCGGTGACATCCAGGGCGAACACGCTGCGTCCACCGGCGCCGGCGGTTCCCACCATCACCGTGCGCCACTCTCCGCCGATGAAGGCATCGGAGATCGTGACCGGCCCATCGACGTAGTAACGGTGCTCGAAGCGCTGGGCTGCGCCATCGGCGGGATCGTAGCGGAACAGGAGATTGCCCAGATGCCCCAAGGCCGTGGCCGGCATGTAGGCGAAGACCTCGGCACCCGTCGCGCCATCGAACGCATGCAGCATGCCGTCGTTGGCACCGACGTACACCATCTGCCGTCCGGACGTCCGCTTGTTGGCGAGATAGGTCGCATAGCTCGACGCCAGGTCCCCACCGAGTGCGCGGTATCCGTAATCATCGACCGTCCGGACGACAGGCGATTCCTGGATCACCGCCCCCGCGGTCACCACGGGCGTGGAATTGACGATGTCGCCCAGCAGCTTCGTTCTCGAACGCAGCCTGCTGCCCTCCAGCGCCCTGTTGCCGCGCAGGTAGCTCACTGCATCGTCCAGCGACACTCCAAGGCCATTGATGCTCGATGCGCAGCGGGACGGGGCGAGCGGGCCGGCACACAGGTCCTCCAGGCCGATGCCCGCTGCCTGGAGATTGCTGGCGGTGAACTCGGCCACGGTTGGCCGCACCGAACTGCCCGTCCGTCCGAACAGGATGTTCCGGCTCGCATGCGCCGGCAACTGCGCATTGGCACGCCACGCCTCGGTCAGGGTGACCTGACCGCTCAGGGCATTGGACGACGCCCGGCTCGCGACCAGTTCGCCATACCAGTCGGTCGGAGGCGAGTCGCCCTGCGCCTCCGCGGTGTAGGACGGCACGACGCTGAGCGAACCCGCACCGATACGCGCGCCGGTCAGCGCGATGCTGCCGGAGGGCGTGGTGCCCTCACCGACCGAGGCCAGGATCCGCTTCATCGCCTCGGTGACCGCGGCCGGCGAACGGGCGTTGATCATCGCGCCACGCGCATTCAGCGTGGCATGCCACATTTCGTCGACGGCGTTCGGCGTGAGGTTCTCCCGATCGGTGTGCCAAGTCGGGGGCGAGACGAACGGATCCGGCGTGACGATGGACGGGTTGTTCGCGTCCGCCACGTAGCTCACGTCGAACAGGCGGCCTCGGGTACCCAGCGTGATGCCGTAGAAGTTCATGTGCAGGTTGGTCTGGCAATCCAGACGCGGATCCGGATTGTCGCTCGAGCACTGCGCCGGCACCGGCACGCTGTTGCTCTCAAGATCGGGCCGCAGGCTGTCCAGGTAGTACGGCACGACGATGTCGGCCATCGTGTTGCTGACGCTGTCGGCGAATGGCGCGGTAGGCATGCGTGTTCCGTCCAGATTGCCACCGACACTGGGGCTGGCGTCGTCGTTGATGTAGCCGTCGGTGAACAGCATGCCCGCATTCTTCTGGCACGAATACTGGACCGGCGCCCCCGCGTTGGTGCGCTTGAACTGTTGGCCCATGTGCTGGACGGCGCGCCGGTTCGGCGTGGAGTCGCTTGCACGCATCTGGTGGATTTCGGAGAACAGGACCGTGCGCTGCGCCGCATCGGACATGTCGCGCATCGCCACTTCGTTGCGGTTGTTGATCCGGAACCAGCCGACCCGCATCCGCGACACGCTGTTGAGCGCATTGGTCACCGAACCGATCAGACCCTCGCGCCGGGTGCGGTAATAGCTGAACCAGTTCGCGAAATTCTGCATGGCCGAATCGTAGGCGGCCTGGTTGCCGCCGAAGTTCGCCAGCTTGATCTCGTACTTGTACAGCGTACCGGGGGCGCCTCCCGCAGGATTGGTCACTTCGACCGGATCGGCCGTGTAACCGTAAGTCGCGGGCAGCGATGCCCTGTCGCGCAGGAAGAACGTCGCCGGGTAGTAACGGAACGCAAGCCTGCAAGACTGGTCGATGCGGGTCGATGCTGTGAGCGTGCGCCAGTTGTTGTTCGTCCCGCCGGGGAGGCCGGGCGTGCTGTTGCAGGTACCCCGTACCACCGTGCCCACCGGCAGCACCATCCCGGAGTGCACCTGGAAACGCCAGTAGTCGTTGTCGTTGCGTTCGATGTCGGCGGTCAGGTTCAGCGTACCGGTCATCTTGTTGTTCGAACCCGTCGGGCGCGGGTCGATGGGAGCCGATGCCGGATCGATCCGCGCCAGATAGTCCGAGCCGTCGCCGTTCTTCCACGGCTCATAACTCAACCTAGGGTCGAAATACGCGCTGTTGATGTCGGGCGAGCGCGCGAAACCGAAGGCATTGATCGGCGGGAAGGCGGACTTGTTGTCGCCGCGGTTACCAACCGGGAAACTGTAATAGAAGCGGAAGGCGTCGTTGTTCGTATCGGAGTAACCGTGTGCCGTTCCGGAGGTGTTGTAGAACCTGTTGTCCCTCCAGACGTAAACGCCGTCACGCGTATTGTTCAGCGTCTCCCAGATCATCGAACCGGAATCATCGAGCGCCATGATGAAGGATGTCGGGATGGTACGCGTCACGTTCAGCGGCGCCTGCGCCAGTTCCGGCGGTGCGGTCTGCGCCGTCGCCGTGAGCAGGTGGTAGCCGAGACCGCCGGCGGCCGCGAGTACGGCGAGGGCGAGCAGCTTGATGCGACGGGTCGCCATGGGGATGCCTCAGGGCCTGAAGATGGTGTCGACCGCCGCGTTGGCGTTCGCCGCCTCGTTGGTCGCGTAAATGGTGATCTGGAAAACCGGGTTGGGGTCTTCGCTCGCCGGTGCCCTGCCCTGCGCAAGGCTGCTGTTGCCGGAGATGCAGGCGCCGATCGCGCGGACCCGCACACGGTTGACCTGGGGCACATCAGTCGACAACGCATTGGCCCACGTGGTCGGATCGAACCCGTCATCGCAGGTCTGCTCCACATCGACGGTCTGGTCGGCACAGGTGCCGGTCCGGTTCACCAGCCCCTCGACGAAACACTCGCGACCACGCACATCGGCTTCGGCTGCCTGGAAGGCCAGATTGGTATTGCGGTAGTTGGCGGCCATCCGCTCCTGCAGTCCCGCCACCTGCATGCCGACGATGCCGATCAACGCCAGCAGCACGATCATGATCAGCGCGACATACAGCGCCGCCCCGCGCTGCCGCCGGGCCGTGGACAGGGTGTTTCTTGGCGTGGGCATGGTCATCGCTCAGTTGCCATAGAGACGGTTGCGCAGCGCGATCGAGGTTTCGTACACGGCGCGGTACCGGCCGTCGGACGGCACCGTCTGCGCCTCGCCGAACAGCCGCGGAGCGGCTTCGGCCGCAACGGCGGTCGCCGGATTCGGACTGACCGCCAGCAGCGCCACCTGCACCTGGCCGACCCGGCGCCAATCCGCGGCGGTCGTCCCCACATCACCGGCATCGCCCTGCTCCGCGATGAAGCCGGTCGGGTCCGATGCCGCGTTCTGGTCCATGCCATAACGCAGCTGCATGTTCTCGATGCCCTCGACCAGCTCCTCGCTGCTGGTCGAGCCATCGGCGGCAATCCGCGCACGCCACAGCGATGGCTGCCCCCCCGCACCGATCCCGATGTAGTAGACCAGTGCCTCGGCGCGGTACAGCAGCGCCGGACCGCCACCGGGATTTGTGCCATAAAGCGCGAGATCGTCGACCGCGGCCGGCGCCACCACCTGCCCCGCGCCCGAGTTCGTGCTGTCCGCCGCGAAAACATCCGCGTAGGTGCAGTCTGCGATGCCGAACAACTGCGGCGAGGCGACGCCGCCATCGGTCAGCGCCCCCCACTTGTCCGGGTCGATTTCCACGCTGAGCGTTGCGGCGTCGATGGCCGTGACCGGCACGCCATTCCCACGCAGAAAGCGCAGCACGAGACTGTCCGTACCCGCCACACGTGTCGGCGACAGCGTCAGGCCGGTCGGCGAGGCATCGTCGTAGCCCTCGATCGACCGCGCGAAATCCAGCACGCCGTCGGCGTCGAAATGCGACCTGAAGGCATTGTTGCCAAGCAGCCTGGCCTGGTCGTTCACGCAGCCGAAGTGGCCGGCCATGCGGATGTCGCGCTGCAGGAAGTCCATTGCAAAGCGGCCGTTCTCCTGGACCCGGCCCATGCCCTCGGACAGCTGGTAGGCCGCCCGGGATGCGGCGAACACCTGGACCATGCCAAGGACGAGGATGGTGCCGATGACCAGCGCGACCATCAGTTCGACCAGCGAGAGCCCTCGCATCGCCTGGGGCATCGAACGCTTCACAGGCGACTCCCGACCTCGAAGGTCTGGTTCTTCTCTGCCGCGCTCACTGCACCATCTCCGTCCTCGTCGTTCCAGCGCTCGTCGCCCCATGTGATCGCCACCGTCGCCTCGCCGTCGTCGTAGGACACCGTGGCGCTGGCGCCGCCGCCCAGGGCCGCGCCCAGCCGACACTGCCACACGCTGGCGAACGCGGTCGCACCGACGGCATCATCCGGCTCGCAGTCGTCGAGGTCGGTCGACGCCGTGTAGTTCCCGGCGTACTGCGCCGCGGCCAGGCGGTTGACCCGCATCTGGTCCAGCATGTCGTACGCGAGGTTGGTGGCCTGGGTGCGGTGGTTCGCGCTCTGGGTGAAGCGCACGTTCATCGTCTGCAGCAGCGCGAACCCCAGCATGCCGACGCCCATCACCAGGATCGCGATCATGACCTCGACCAGGCTGACGCCCTGCTGGTGAACACGCCCACTGAAGCGTCGGCCACTCATGCGCAGGCCTCCTTCGACAGCCGGGCCTGCCCGGTCACGTTGACCGACAGGCAGCGTGCTGGCGCTTCGGCATCATTCGGTGCGATGTCGATGCTCTGATCGCCGTCGGCCGAACGCCCCTGCACGGTGAAATCCAGACCACCCACGGGGCCGGTGACCGACATGCGGCCCACGCTCTGGACGTAGCGCACCGGCACCAGCGTGACGCCGTCGGCGCTCCGCTCCTGCCGCCAGACCAGCCAGCCGACCGACCAGTCGGTGCCGTCGGCGCAGGTCTCGCCATCCTCGGTCCGGCAGATGCCCGCCGGACCCAGCCCCTTCAGTGCCTCCGCACGGGCCAGCGCCAGCGACGCCATCAGCTCGTTGCTGGTGGTGGCGACGCGATTGGAACGCATCGCCTGCTGGAAGCTGGGCAGACCCAGGCTCAGCAGCAGCGCGGCAACAGCGACCGTCACCATCAGCTCGATGAGGGTGAATCCACGTTGGCGGCGGCGTGACGGCATGCGGGCGTTCCCCTAGGCTCGACCGGAAGCCTAGCCCCGCCGTCCCGGCGCGCAAGCGGCGACGGGATGAACGGTCGAACGGGACGGAGGGGCGGACCACCGCCGCTCCCCCTGCCGGCTGGCCCTGCCCTGGCGCGGGGCCGTGCCCGCCGCCGCGCGCCGATCCCGTTATGCGACCACGCGATAGCAGGGCCGGTACTCGCCGGCGATCTTCATCCGGCGCTGGGCGACGAAGCCCCGCAGCAGCTCGTCCAGCGCCTGCATCATGTCCGGTGCGCCATGGATCTCGAACGGACCATGCTGCTCGATCCGGCGCATGCCGTCTTCCTTGACGTTGCCCGCGACGATGCCGGAGAACGCCCTGCGCAGGTCGGCCGCCAGTGCCGACGCCGGCCTGCCATGGTGCAGGTCCAGCGCGGCCATCGCCTCGTGGGTCGGCACGAAGGGCTGCTGGAAGGCCAGCGGAATGTCCAGCGACCAGTTGAAGTAGAACGAATCCTTGTGCGCGATGCGCGACTCGCGCACCCGCTTGATGCCGGCCACCATCTTCTTGGCCACCGCCACCGGGTCGCCGATGACGATCTCGTAGCGCGAGGTCGCCGCCTCGCCCAGGGTCAGCTTCAGGAAACGGTCGATCTGCTCGAAGTACGGCGCGGCGATGGTCGGGCCGGTCAGGATCAGCGGGAACGGCAGCTCGGCGTTCTCCTCGCGCAGCAGGATGCCCAGCAGGTACAGGATCTCCTCCGCGGTACCGACGCCGCCCGGGAACACGATGATGCCGTGGGCCATGCGGACGAAGGCCTCCAGGCGCTTCTCGATGTCCGGCATGATCACCAGCTCGTTGACGATCGGGTTCGGCGACTCGGCGGCGATGATCCCCGGCTCGGTGATGCCGATGTAGCGGTTGGTGCGCTTGCGCTGCTTGGCGTGGGCGATGGTGGCGCCCTTCATCGGGCCCTTCATCGCGCCCGGGCCGCAGCCGGTGCAGATGTCCAGCCCGCGCAGTCCCAGCTCGTAGCCGACCTGCTTGGTGTAGATGTACTCGTCGCGCGAGATCGAATGCCCGCCCCAGCACACCACCAGGTTCGGGTCGGCCGGGTGCAGCGCGCGCGCGTTGCGCAGCAGGCCGAACACCGCATCGGTGACGCCCGGCGAGGTGGACAGGTCGGTCGCGCCGTCCTCGCCCAGCTCGATCGCGGTCCAGGCCAGGTCGCGCACGGTGGCGAACAGCAGCTCGGCCACGCCGCGGATGATCTCGCCCTCGACGAAGGCCATCGCCGGCGCGTTGACCAGATCGATGCGGACGCCGCGGTCCTGCTGGGTGACCTGGATGTCGAAGTCCGGGTACAGGTCGCGCGCCGCGCGCGGATCGTCGCTGGCGCTGCCGCTGGTCAGCACCGCCAGCGCGCAGCGGCGCAGCAGCTCATGCATGCCACCGCTGGACGCATCGCGCAGCCGCGCCACTTCCTTCCTCGACAGCACGTCCAGGCCGCCACGCGGGTAGATGCGTGCGTCCTGTACCGGCAGCGTGCTGGAAACCTTCTCGCTCATGTCTTCTCATCCTGCGTGTCGTGCCGGTCGGCGACTGTACCCCAGCCCCATGCCGGGTGCACCGCCCCACAAAAAGAAACGGCCGGGTTTCCCCGGCCGTCGCTCATGTCACGTACTGATCCTGACCGGCATCAGAACTTGTAGCGGAAGCCCAGCTGCAGCGACCACTGGGAGACACCCTGGTCGATGCTGTCGCGGGTGTTCTGCACGGCAGGCCTGTCGATGCTCGCCTCGTTGAACGAGTAGACGTACTTGCCCTGGTACATGCCCACAGCCGAGGCGATGCCCTTGTTGGCGAAGAAGCCGTAGTCGTAGATATGGCCCCAATCCTTGTTGATGAGGTTACCCACGTTCATGACGTCCAGCCAGATTTCCGACTTGTGCCCCTTGAAGAAGCCGGGCAGCTCCTGGCTGATGCGCACGTCGAAGCTGTTGATCCACTCGCCGCGCGCGCCGTTGCGCGGGGTCACGCCACCTGCATAGCGACCCAGCTCCGGATTGCGCTCGAGGTAATCGAAGAAGGCCTGCTCCATCGCCGGATCGGCGGTGAACACGCCCGCGCTGCTCAGCGAACCGAACAGCACGTCGCCCGGGCCGCTAGGCACGTAGAACAGGTCGTTGAAGCTGTAGCTGTCGCCGTTGGCATCGTTGCGGAACACGAAGCTGTACGGACGACCAGTACGGCCTTCATAGAACACGCCAACGGAGGTCTTGTAATCACCGAAGAACGCATGGCGCCAGTTCAGGCTCGCGGTCAGACGGTCCTTGATCTCGTAACGGGAGGTTCCGATCTCGGCCGCGTTCGCTTGGAAGTTGTAGTTGTAGCGCCAGGTCGAGTTGGCCGTCGAGGACGTCATGTCGCTGATCTGATCGGCGTTGGTGTAGGTGTAGCCGACATTCCACGACCAGTCACTGCCCTCCATCCACGGCCGCTGCAACGCAACGGTGAACTGCTGGCTCTTGCCGCCATCCTCGTTGTCGAGCAGATACACCTGCTCAAAGCGGGTGTCGCGGTTGTAACGGTTGGTCGCGGTGGTCCAGCTGCGGCCGACACGGTTCGGGTTGTAGTAGATCTCGCGGCCATCCTGACCGGTGACCAGCGACTCGCCGATGTTCAGGTGCTTGTAGACCAGACCGGTCTTGTTCTTGGTCAGCAACAGTTCCGCCGATGCGACGATGCCGTACCAGGGCAGCTCATGATCGAACGCCAGGTTCGCCTTCCAGATCGAAGGCTGCTCGAAATCCGGGCTGACCATGTTGACCGTCATCGCACCATTGTTGGTGCTGCCACCCGGGCGCACCTGGCCACTACCGATCGGCTCGTACGGGTAGTTGCCCGGATTGACGTCATCCTCGATACCGTACTGACCATAGGCAGACAGTGCCGCGCCGGTGTTGCTGAACGCGTTGCTGATCCACACCTGCGGGGAAACGCCGCGGAACAGGCCGATACCACCGCGCAGCTGGGTCGGGCGGTCGCTGTCGAAGGTGTAGTTGAAGCCGAAGCGCGGCTGGATCAGGTACTCGTCCTTGCCCAGCACGTTGCTGTTGTCGAAACCGAACGCCTGCTGCGCGGTGGCGTTGAACACCGGCGCACCCTTGACGTCAGGCTTGTCGGCGCGCAGGCCGAAGTTCAGCGTCAGGTTGTTGTTGACGTACCACGTGTCCTGGATGAAGAAACCCAGCTCCTGGTACTCGAAGTTGCCGGCGATGTCGTTGTACTCGAGACCAACGCGCGGCATGTTGAGCTGGTAGTTGCTCCAGTAGCCGTTGGCGAAATTGTCCAGCCCGTAGAAGCTGTACGCACCGTACAGATACTGGTTGAACATGTTGTACACCTCGTTGGTGCTGTAATCGGCACCGAACTTGATGTCATGGTTGCCCAGCGTCAGCACGCCGGCACCGTAGGCGGTCTTGGTCTTGGTCGCCAGCGCGTTCATCGGCGTGCTGATGTCCGGACCGAACTGGATGTACGCACCGGTCGGCGCATCGACGGTGCCGTCGAAATAGATGCGAACGTTGGCCAGGTCGTACGGGGTGACGCGAGTCGAGGCGTAATCGCGATACGACGCTTTCAGCTCGGTGGAGAAGATGTCGGACCAGTCGCTGAACAGCTGCGCGACATAGTTCTCGATGGTCTTTTCCTGCTGGTAGTACGACGAACTCAGGCTGATGATCGTGCCGCTGGTGTTCGGCGTACGCAGCTGGCTCTGCTCGACCTTGCTGTAACGCAGGCTGGCGCGGTGGTTGTCGGTGATGTTCCAGTCAACCTTGAACGCGTACTCCTCCAGGGTCGTGCTGCCATCGACATTGCCGGTGCCGCCGATGTCGATGCCATGCTCGCTCTGCGCAAGGCGGATCGCCTCATCGACCTGGGCCTGACTGATGGCGCCTGTACCCAGCGCACTGTCGGCCAGGCTCGCGCCGGGGGCCTTCCATTCCTGCTTTTCGTAGTTGGCGAAGAAGAACAGCTTGTCCTTCACCAGCGGGCCACCGAAGGTCACACCGTAGGTCTGCTCCTTCTCGAATCCGTTGAACACCTTGCCGGTCGGGTCGTCACCGAACCAGTCGCCGTCACGGTACATGCCGTAGACCGAACCATGGAACTCGTTGGTGCCCGACTTGGTCACCACGTCCACGACGGCGCCGGTGGCACCGGTGATCGTCACATCGTAGCTGGACAGGTCGACATTGATCGCCTCCAGAGCCTCCATCGCCACCGGCTGACGCTGGGTCGGCAGGTTGTTGGCTTCCAAGCCGAAGGTATCGCTGACCGAAACACCGTCGACGCGGATCGCGTTGTAGCGCGGATTCTGACCGCCGGCGGAAATGGTGCCCTCGGCCTTGTTGGTCTGCGCGATGCGCGGATCGAGACGGATGTAATCCTGGATGTTGCCGCCAGCAGAGGGCAGCGCCTCGATGGTCTGGCGGTCGACGCTGGTGCCCGCACCCATCTTGGTCGCGCTGAACACCTCCGAGCCGCCGGCAAAGCCGACCGCGGTCACCGTCTCAAGCGTGGCGATGTCGCCCGTGAGCGCCGCATTGACGGTGGCCGTCTGCGCCAAGGTCAGGTAAACGCCTTCCTCGGTCTTGGTGCCCTCACCCGGCTTGGTGATGGTGATGGTGTACGGACCGCCGACGCGCAGGCCGCGCGCGTTGTAACGGCCGGCAGCATCGGTGGTGGCGCGGCTGACCGTGCCCGACTCGGTGTGCGTGATGACGACTTCGGCGCCGACAACGGGCTGGCCGCTGTTGGAGAGGACAGTACCGCCGACGCCGGCAGACGTGCTCTGGGCGAAGGCGGGGGCGGCGGCGAGTGCGGCGACCAAACCCAGGGTGAGTTTGGACATCCGGAGTCGACGGGAATCGGTCATGACAATAAGCCTCGTGGCTGTAAGGATGGCGTTGAATGCGACATGCCCTGAACGGGCGGCAAACGAATGGCTGCCCTGCGGGAACCGATCACAGGGGTTAACATCAGGTTAACATGTTAGTGTCGGTGTGTGACCGACACATGACAAATAATTATTGCGACGCAGCAACGTCGAGACTGTTGCCGGTCAGCGGGCCATCCCGGCCAGGTAGGTCGACAGGCCGTCCAGCAGCATCTGCACCGAGATCGCGACCAGCAGCATGCCCATGAGCCGCTCCACGGCGGTCAGCGCACGCCGGCCCAGCAGCCGGTAGAGCAGCGGCGAAGCCATCAGGATCGCCGCGGTCGCTCCCCAGGCAAGCAGCAGCGCCAGGCTCCACTCGCCCAGGCGATCGGGCTCGTTGCTGCCCATCAGCATCACTGCGGCCATGCCGGACGGGCCGGCCACCAGCGGGATCGCAAGCGGAACGATGAAGGGCTCGCCATCCGGGATTTCGCCCATCAGCCCCTCGGGACGGGGAAAGATCATCCGGATGCCGATCAGGAACAGGACGATGCCGCCGGCGATCGCCACCGACTCCTGGCGCAGGTGCATCAGTTCCAGCGCGAACTTGCCCCCCCACAGGAAGGCCATCAGCACGCCCAGCGCGATCAGCAGCTCGCGGGCGATGACGATCCGTTGCCGCTTGGGCGGCAGCGGCTTGAGCACGCTGAGGAAGACCGGCACGTTGCCGAGCGGATCCAGGATCAGGAACAGCAGCAGGGCCGCCGAGAGGATGGTCACGGCACGGGCTGCCAGATGGTGCCGCGGTGCTCGGCGCCCGAAGATGACAGCAGGGTGACACAGGCGGCAGCGTAATCGGCCGGCGCACGCGCCTCGCGGTCCTGGTCGTCGGCGTAGGCCTTGGCCCGCAGCGGCGTGCGCATCGGCCCGGGCCGCAGCCCGCTCACGCGGACCTGGCCGCCGGCCAGCTCCGCCGCCAGCATGCCGACCAGGGCGCACAGGCCATGCTGGGCCACGCCATAACCGCCCCAGTACGCCTGCCCCACCCGGACCGGATCGTCGACCGCCAGCACCACGGCGGCATCGTCGGCCTGCCGCAGCAGCGGCAGGCAGGCCTGGACCAGCCACCAGGGCGCGGTCAGGTTCACATGGATGGCGCGCGCGAACGCGGCCGGATCGACGTGCTCCAGCGGCGTCAGCCCCCGGAACTCCGCCGCACAGTGCAGGATGCCGTCAAGTCGCCCGAGCTCTGTACCGAGACGATCAGCCAGCTCCGCGTAATCGTCCGGCGAGGCGCCCTCGAGATCGAGCGGGTACAGCAGCGGCTCGGCCCCGCCGGCCTGCGCAACCGCGTCATAGACGCGATTGAGCTTGGGCAGTTTGCGCCCGAGCAGCACCAGGGTCGCGCCGGACTCGGCACAGGCGCGGGCGGCCGCGCCGCCCAACCCACCGTAGGCGCCGGTGACCAGGATCACGCGCCCGGCCAGCGGGCGCGGCGCCGCAACCGGCAGATCGAGCAGGTTCATTGCGACTGCGCCTCGCTCACCATGCGCTGCAGTTCGCCGGACTCGAGCAGCTCGAGCGTGATCTCGCAGCCGCCGATCAGCTCGCCATGGAGGAACAGCTGGGGGAAGGTAGGCCAGTTCGAATAGCGCGCGAGGTTGGCGCGGATTTCCGGCTCCTCGAGCACGTTGATCGTGTGCAGCTGGGCCGCGCCGGCGGCCTGCAGCGCCTGCACCGCACGCCCGGAGAAGCCGCACATCGGATACGCCGGCGTCCCCTTCATGAACAGCACGATCGCATGCTGTTCCACTTCGGCCTGGATCCGCTCCATCACCGCCATCGCCACTCTCCTGGACGACGGGCCAGGGCACGTCGTCGGCTACACTGAAACCGCAATTGTAAGCCCTGTGCGTCGCCGCGCCGACGCCCGTCCGAGGAATCCATGCCGATCGCACTGCCCGACCTGCCGTACTCCCCTGCTGCGCTGGAACCGCACCTGTCGCGCGCGACCGTGGAACTGCACTACCGCGGGCACCATGGCGGGCACGTGGAGGCGCTCAACCGCCTGCTGCCGGGCTCGGGCCTGGACGAGCTGCCGCTCGAGGAGATCGTGCGCCGTGCCAGCGGCCGGCTGTTCGAGGAGGCGGCGCAGGCCTGGAACCATGCCTTCTACTGGAACTGCATGATGCCGCGCGGCGGTGGCGATCCCAGCGGACGGATCGCCACGTTGATCGTCGGGCAGTTCGGCGACCTCCCGCGCTTCCGCGAGGAGTTCGAGCGGATGGCGCTCGGCCTGACCGGCTCCGGCTGGATCTGGCTGGTGCAGCGCGCCGACGGCAGCCTGGGCCTGGTCGTCACCCCGAACGCGGGCACGCCATTGACCGGAAGCGACGTGCCGGTGCTGGCCTGCGACCTGTGGGAACACGCGTACTATCTGGACCGGCAGAACGCCCGCGGCGACTACCTGAAAGCCTGGTGGGCCGTGGTCGACTGGAACGCCGCCAACAAGCGTCTGCGCTGACCCGATCCCAGGTCAGGCCTCACCTTCTATGACGATAGCGACGGGGCGCACGCGCCCCGTCGGTCACTCATGCGCCGCGCAGCACCGCCGCCGGTGGTGCCACCTGATCCTGGCGCCCCAGCGCAGCGCCAACCCGTTCCAGCGCATCGGCCAGCGCCTGCGGCGTATCGGCGCGCAGCGTGGCATGGCCGACCTTGCGGCCGTCGCGCGGCTGCTTGCCGTAGTCGTGCCAGTGCCCGCCGGCTTCGGCCAGCATCGGCGCGGCATCGGGCATCGCGCCGATCCAGTTCAGCATGCAGGCGTGGCCGCGCATCGCGGTGCTGCCCAGCGGTAGGCCGAGCACGGCGCGCAGATGGTTCTCGAACTGCGAGGTTTCGGCACCCTCGATGGTCCAGTGGCCGGAGTTGTGCACGCGCGGCGCCATCTCGTTGGCCAGCAGTTCTTCGCCGCGGCAAAACAGCTCCAGCGCGAACACGCCGACGTAATCCAGACGCTCCGCCAACGCCCGCGCATGCACGATCGCCCGCTCCTGCAGCGCTGCATCGGCCGGTGCGGGCGCCAGGCTGGCCGACAGCACGCCGTCGACATGCCAGTTCTGGGTCAGCGGCCAGGCACGGAACTCACCATCGCGGCCGCGCACGGCAACCACGCTGACTTCGCGATCGAACGGCACGAAGGCCTCGGCGATCAGGCCGACCGTGGCCGCCTGCGCACCAAGTGCCTCCCAGGCCGCATCGGCATCGGCGCGCGAGCGGATCCGGAACTGGCCCTTGCCGTCGTAACCCAGCCGGCGGGTCTTGACGATGCAGGGCACGCCGACCGCATCCAGCGCGGCGTCCAGCCCGGCGCGGTCATCGATCGCGGCGAACGCCGGCACCGGAATGCCGAGTTCGCGGAACAGCGTCTTCTCGGCCAGCCGGTCCTGGGCCACGGCCAGCGCATCCGGGTTCGGATACACAGGCACGCGCGCCGACAGCTGCGCGGCACTGGCCGCAGGCACGTTCTCGAAATCGAAGGTGGCCACGTCGACCGCTTCGGCGAAGCGCGCCAGGGCGTCGGCTTCGTCGAAACCACCACGCAGCAACGGCGCGGCATCGCCGGCGCAGGCGTCTTCGGCCGGATCCAGCACCAGGAAGCGCAGACCGAGCGGCACGCCGGACAGCGCGAGCATGCGCGCCAGCTGGCCACCGCCAAGGATCCCCACCGTGGGGCGTGTCGTCGCGTTCACCGTCATCCCCTGCTTACTGACGCGGATCGTCGTGCGCCATCACGTCGTCGGTCTGGCGCTGGCGGAACGCATCCAGTGCGGAGGCGATGGCCGGATGGTCGGCGGCCAGCAGCGCGCCGGCGAACAGGCCGGCGTTGGCCGCGCCGGCATTGCCGATCGCGAAGGTGGCCACCGGAATGCCGGCCGGCATCTGCACGATCGACAGCAGCGAGTCCATGCCGTTCAGCGCCTTGCTCTGCACCGGCACGCCCAGCACCGGCACCGCGGTCTTGGAGGCCAGCATGCCCGGCAGGTGGGCCGCACCGCCGGCACCGGCGATGATCGCGCGCAGGCCGCGCGACTGCGCCGTGGCGGCATAGTCGAACAGCACATCCGGGGTGCGGTGCGCCGAGACCACGCGGACCTCGTAGGGCACGCCCAGCGCATCGAGCTTCTGCGCGGCGTGCTGCATGGTGTCCCAGTCGGAACGTGAGCCCATGACCAGACCGATCAGGGGATTCGCGGGCGTGTTGGGCTGGGCTGGCATGGCCGTCCTCGGTGACAAGGCCGTATTCTAGCCGCCTTGACCCGCGATACGACCGGACCCATGGACCGCAAGCTGCTCGACCTGCTGTGCTCGCCCGACACCCGCCAACCGCTGGCGCTGCTGGATTCCCGTGGCCTGGAGGCGCTGAACCGCGCCATCGCCGCCGGCCAGGTCCTGCGTGGCGACGGCCAGCCACAGCGCGATGCGCTGCGCGAAGCGCTGGTCACCCGCGACCGTCGCCAGGTCTACCGGGTCGACGACGGCATCCCGGTGCTGCTGGTCGAGGAGGCGATCGCCACCGCCCAGATCGCCGACTTCCCGCCCGCCTGACCCGTGTCGCCGGCCGCCCTGCCCGTCCCGGATCCACACCAGGTCGAGGCCGACGTCCGCCGTGCCCTGGCCGAGGACCTCGGCAGCGGCGACGTCACCGCCGCCCTGCTGCCCGACGTCCCCGAGCGGGCCTACCTGCTGTGCAAGCAGGATGCGGTGATCGCCGGACGCCCGTGGTTCGATGCCTGCCATCGCGCACTGGATCCCGACGTGATCATCGACTGGCAGGTCAATGAGGGCGACCACGTCCGCGCCGGCACCGTGCTGGCGCTGCTGCGTGGCCGCAGCCGCGCCCTGGTCAGTGCCGAGCGCACCGGCCTGAATTTCCTGCAGACGCTGTCGGCGACCGCGACGGCGACGGCCCGCCATGTCGCCGCCGTTGAAGGCACCGGCACACGCATCCTCGACACCCGCAAGACCCTGCCCGGCCTGCGCCTGGCGCAGAAGTACGCGGTGCTGGCCGGCGGCGGCCACAACCACCGGATCGGCCTGTACGACACGGTGATGCTCAAGGAAAACCACATCCGCGTGGCCGGCTCGGTCGCCGCGGCCATCGCCGCCGCACGCACCGCGCAGCCCGGGTTGCCGCTGGTGGTCGAGGTCGAAACGCTCGATCAGCTGCGCGAGGCGCTGGAGGCCGGCTGTGACCGGATCCTGATCGACGATTTCTCCGCCGACGACCGCCGTCAGGCGGTGGCGATCGCCCGCGCGGCCCCGTGGCAGGGTCGCATCCCGCTCGAAGTCTCCGGCAGCGTGGGGCTGGAAGGCCTGCGCGCGATCGCGGAGGACGGAGTCGATTACGTGTCGATCGGCGGCCTGACCAAGCACGTCCAGGCCATCGATCTGTCGATGAAACTGGGACCGCCACCGGCCTGACCGCAGCCACGTCGTTGCCGCCGCACCGGTCCGACCGGCGCGGCAATGCGATGAGGCGGGTCACCGCCAGACCGCCTTCAACGCGCGCTGCCCGCGCCGTCTGACCGCTCCACGACTGCTGCGGGCGTGTCGCTGATCTGCAAGGTCGAAGCCGTCGTACACGGTAGGCCACCACGTCTGCCGGACGTCGTCGATGCGCCCCCACTCGCTCAAGCGGCCGAACGCCTGAAGCGCGCACGCAACGCCGGGGCGCTGGCGCGCGCTCGACTGCGGGCTGTCCAGCACGTGGCCCCAGCACGGATCACGCTGCTTCCACCGCCCGTCGCTAAGCTCCGGACAGCCCCACGGTGGAAGATCCATGCGTCCTGTTCGTACTGCATGTCTGTTCGTGCTGGCCCTCGCCGCAATCCCCGATCTCGGACATGCCCACGAAGTCTGCGACCTGCCACCCCGCCATGGGGTCAGCGCGCAGGCAGCGGCGATCGTGCGCAGTGCGTGTCGCGAGCATCTGCTCTGGCGCCGTCCCTTCATCGATGCGGACGGCCGCCTGGCCAGCCTGGGCGTCACCGAGGCCGAGCGCGTCCGGCTCGACGCCGGCGACCAGCCGGCCTGGCAGCGCGTGGCGATGTACTGGCGCGACAGCGGCACCCTGCAACCGATGGCCAGCGAGGGGACGCCGGGAGCCGCCAGCTGCCTGGCCCCGCACGGCGAGCGCGCCACCGACAGCGACTGCCGGGCGTTCCTGATCGATACCCCATGGTCGGCGGCGTTCGTGTCCTGGGTGATGCGTGATGCCGGCCTGACCACGTTCACCCGCTCGGCGCGCCACATGGACTACATCGCCCGCGCGTACCGCACGCCGCCCACGGGACCTTACCGCTTTGCCGATCCGGCCCAGGAGAAAGCCGCGCCCGGCGACCTGCTCTGCCACCTGCGTGGCGCTGGTCCCGTGCGAGGCGGCAGCGGCCTGCGCGCCGCGCTGGACGGGCAGTCGCCGGCAGCATGGCAATCGCACTGCGACATCGTCGTCGCGGCCAATCCAGGCGGCGACCGTCTGCTGTACCTGATCGGCGGCAACGTGCTCAACGCCGTCACCATGCGCAAGCTGCCGCTGGACCGCAGCGGCCGCCTGCAACCGGAGGTCTTCGCGCTTCCTGGCGCCACGACGGGGTATCCGGACGGCAGCGGCATGGAGGACCTCGATACGACGGAATGCCGGCCCGGCAACGCGGCGGGCTGCAGCTTCAACCGCCGCGACTGGGCGGCCCTGCTCAAACTGCTGGACATCCCGCCGTCGACGCCGGAGCCAACAACGTCAGCCGAGCATGCCGCTCCGGCCTCCGCACCGGCGGCGCCGGAGCCGACGACGCTGCCGGCACCAGCTCCGACAGCGAGCGACGTCCCTGGATCCATCCGCCCCCGGTAAGCCGCTGGCAACTCCGGCCCCGACCCGGCATCGGTCTTCGCCATTCGAGCCCCTGAAGCCGCCCGCACCGGGCCCCGACATTGCAGCGCCTGCGTCGTGCCACGCGCGATCAGCCTGGCCCGCCGGTCGCAGCGCGCGGCCGACATCTTCCGGCGCCTCGCTCAGCACCACGCCAGCCGCCACCTGACACGACCGCAACGACCAGCGCGGAGATGCGCCGCGGCCAGCCACGACTGGGCGACACCGACGGCCGCCACCCAACGCCGCAACCTCTATCCCACGCGCAACCGGACGCCTAGACTGCGCGCATGCCCAGTCTGATCCTGCTGATGATTGCCGGTGCGGCCGCCTTCGCGTTCTGGAACGCCGCGCGCGCGGCGGCCGAGCGTGCCGAAGTGCTCGGTCGCAATGCCTGTGTGGCCGCTGACGTGCAGCTGCTGGACCAGAGCGTGCAGGCGAGCGGGTTGCGCCTGTACCGCCGCGAGGATGGCTGGCTGGGCCTGGAACGCAGCTTCCGTTTCGATTATTCCCGCGATGGCATCGAGCGCCACAGCGGGCGGCTGGTGCTGCGTGGCGGCGAGCTCGTCGGCTTCGTCGGCCCCTCCTCGGGCGCACGCATCATCCCGCTCGAACGACGCGAGTAGTTCCGCGCGGCGCCTGTGCGCCATTTCAATCCAAGCGCACGGGACCAGCCGGCCGCCTTGCCGCGCGCGGCCGATCCTCGAATCGCATGCACGCGGCGTCAGGCATGCAGGCATCCCATCCACACTCCGTGCCGGATGAACACTCTTGCTGCCCGCGTCGCACGGCCACGCAGGCCGCGAAGTGGAATACGACTGTCGTACGACGGACAGCCCCGGCACGCGCAGCATGCCGGGGCTGTCTTCGGAACGTCAGGAGATCGCCATCATCGCGACCATGCGCAGATGTCGTACGGCTACTTGACCACGCGCAGGTGCGGTCGCTTGCCTGCACCCGGATCGCTCGGCTGCTCGGGCGGCGAACCCGATGGGGGCGAATCCGGATCGTCGCCCGGGGTCCCGGTCGGGATGCCCTCATCGGGCAGCACCATGCCCTGCCCGGTCTCGCGCGCATACACGGCCAGCACCGCACCGACCGGCACGTTCACCGGTTGACTTACGCCACCGAAACGTGCGGTGAAGCCGATCCAGGCATTGTCGATATGCAGCCCGACCACCGCACGGTCGGCGATGTTCAGCACGACCCGCCCTTCATGGATGGCGCTGACCGGCACCTGCACCCCGGCGACCGTCGCGTCAACCAGGATGTGCGGCGTCATGCCGTTGTCGTTGATCCATTCGGCAAGCGCCCGTAGCAGGTACGGGCGGTAACTCGTCATCGGCGGGGTCTGGTCAGTCATGCGCACAGTGTACGGCGTGGACCCGGAGCCGGTCCTGAAGCGATGCCGTCAGAGCGGCGGCAGGTCGCGCAGCCGCTTTTCCTGGTCGGTCAGGCTGCGCATGAAACCAGGATTGCGGAAGATCCGGTTGCCGTAGTCCTCGATGGCCTTGCTGTCCTTGGGCAGCGGCACGTCCAGCGCATGCAGCCGCCAGATGATCGGCGCCATCGCGCAGTCGGCCAGGCTCATTTCCGGATTGAGGAAGAACTTGCTTGCCTTGAACAGCGGCAGCGACTCGGTCAGCAGTTCCTTGAGCCGCTTGCGGCCGGCCTCGGCCTGCTGCTTGTTGCCCAGCTGGATCGCCTGCACCTGGGGCACCCAGTCGTGCTCGATCCGCAGCATCGCCAGACGCAGACGCGCGCGGGAGAGCGGATCGACCGGCATCAGCGGCGGATGCGGATACCGCTCGTCCAGGTACTCGCTGACCACCGACGCGGCGTACAGCACCAGCTCGCGCTCGACCAGGGTCGGCACCGAGTGGTACGGATTGAGATGCATCAGGTCCTCGGGCGGACTCTGCGGATCCACCGGCACCAGGTCGTAGGTGACGCCCTTGGCGGCCAGCACCAGCCTGACCCGATGACACAGCACGTCATCGACCGAGGAGAACAACGTCAAGGTATTGCGCATGCGCACACTCGCTGCCATCTAGGCCTCCGACGACCGGAATCCGCCGGCCGCACCCGACGCCGCCGGCCCCTCGCCTGCGGTCGTCATACGTTCCGAGTGTGCATTTCCGCGAACGAAAAGCCAATAGTTCAGCCGCCCACAAACGACAAAGGCCACGCCCCTCGCGGAGCGCGGCCTCAGGGGCCCTTCTTAATGCACGTCCTTCCAGTATTCCTGCTTGAGCAGCCAGGCCAGGAAGGTCAGGCCGATCAGGAACAGGATCACCCACACGCCCAGCGCCTGGCGCTTGAGCGCGGCCGGCTCGCCGGCGTACTCGAGGAAGTTGGTGATGTCGCGCGCGACCTGATCGAACTCGACCGCCGAAAGACGGCCGGCCTGGGTCACCTTCAGGCGCTCCGGATGGCGCTCGCCGGTGGCCGCGTCCGGCTCACCGAACTCGGCATGCTGCAGGCCCTGCAGCTCCCACAGCGGGTTGGGCATCGAGGCGTTCGGGAACAGGGTGTTGTTCCAGCCCAGAGGCCGCGACTCGTCCAGGTAGAACGACTTGAGGTAGGTATAGACCCAGTCGCTGCCGCGCACGCGCGAGATCAGGCTCAGGTCCGGCGGCATCTTGCCGAACCATTTCTCGCCCTCGGCCGGCGTCATCGCCACGTGGATCTGCTCGCCGAACTTGGCACCGGTGAAGTTGAGGTTGGTCATCACCTCGTCTTCGGTCAGGCCCAGGTCCTCGGCCATCCGCGAGTAACGCAGGTACTTCACCGAGTGGCAGCCGGAACAGTAGTTCATGTACAGCTGGGCGCCGCGCTGCAGCGAGGCCCGGTCGGACAGGTCGTTGCCAGCCTGCTGGGTCGGCCCGCCGGCCGCGGCCAGGGCGGCAGCGGAGAACAGGAGCCCGGTCGCAGCTGCGGCTAGCAGGGCAATCCATTTCTTAGTCATGCGTGGTCACCCGTTCCGGCACCGGCTTGGTCCTGTCCAGCTTGGTCCACAGCGGCATGGTCAGGAAGAAAAGGAAGTAGTAGAGCGTCAGGAAGCGGCCGACGATGGTCTCGACCGGGTCCGTACCCGGGCCGGCGCCGATCTTGCCCAGCCAGATGAAGGCCACCGCGAACACGCCCAGCAGCAGCTTCGACATCAGCCCGCGGTAGCGGTACGACTTGACCTTGGCGCGGTCCAGCCACGGCACCAGGAACAGGATCGCGATCGCACCGAACATCACCAGCACGCCACCGAGCTTGTCGGGGACCACGCGCAGCATCGCGTAGTACGGCGTGTAGTACCACACCGGCTTGATGTGCTCGGGAGTGACCAGCTTGTTGGCCTCGGTGAAGTTGTCGTGCTCGAGGAACCAGCCGCCGAACGCAGGCGCGAAGAAGATGATGAAGGCGCCGATGATCAGCAGGAAGCAGACGTAGAACGCATCCTTGACCGTGTAGTACGGGTGGAACGGCACGCCATCGGCCGGGGCGGTCGGCGACCAGCGGTTGCCCTTCGGGCCCTTCTTGATCTCCACGCCGTCCGGGTTGTTCGAACCCACCTCGTGCAGCGCGCCCAGGTGCAGCACGACCAGCAGCAGCAGCACCAGCGGCAGCGCGATCACGTGCAGGGCGAAGAAGCGGTTGAGGGTGGCGTCGCTGGGCAGGTAGTCGCCCATGATCCACTCGGTCAGGCCGTTGCCGATCACCGGGATCGCGCCGAACAGCGAGATGATCACCTTGGCGCCCCAGAACGACATCTGGCCCCACGGCAGCACGTAGCCCAGGAAGGCCTCGGCCATCAGCACCAGATAGATCAGCATGCCCAGGATCCACACCAGCTCGCGTGGCTTCTGGTACGAGCCGTACATCAGGCCGCGGAACATGTGGATGTAGACCACGATGAAGAACAGCGAGGCGCCGGTGCTGTGCATGTACCGGATCAGCCAGCCCCACTCCACGTCGCGCATGATGTACTCGACCGAGGCGAAGGCTTCCGCCGCGCTCGGTTTGAAGTGCATCGTCAGGAAGATGCCGGTCAGGATCTGGTTGACCAGCACCACCATCGACAGCACGCCGAAGATGTACCAGATGTTGAAGTTCTTCGGCGCGTAGTACTCGGTCATGTGCTTGCGGTACATCGGCGCGAGCGCCGGTGCACGAGCGTTGACCCAGTCCATCACGCCGTTGGCGGTCTTGATGAGGATGTTGTTCGCCATGGCTTACGCAGCCCCCTGCGGATCGACACCGATGACGATGGTGTTGTCATCCTGGTAGTAGTGCGGCGGCACGACCAGATTGGTCGGCGCCGGCACGCCCTGGAACACCCGCCCGGCCATGTCGAAGCGCGACTTGTGGCACGGGCAGAAGTACCCGCCCTTCCATTCCGGGTCGTAGGGCTCGGGCTTGATCTCCGCGGCCATTTCCGGCGAGCAGCCCAGATGCGTGCACAGGCCGACCAGCACCGAGATGTCGGGCTTGATCGAGCGCAGCTCGGGGTTGGCCTGCTGCACGTAGGCGGGCTGCTGGTCCGCGTTCTCCGACTTGGGGTCGCGCAGGTGGCTGTCCAGCGTCGGCAGTGCGTCGAGGATCGCCTTGGAGCGCTTGACGATCCAGATCGGCTGACCACGCCACTCCAGGATCAGGCGCTGGCCTTCCTGCAGGGCACTGATGTCGGCCGTCACCGGCGCGCCGGCCAGCTTGGCCCGTGCGCTGGGATTCCAAGACTTGATGAAAGGAACAGCGGCAAATCCGGCACCTACGGCCCCGACCACTACTGTGGTCGCGGTCAGGAACCGGCGGCGTCCCGTGTTCACGGGCGCTTTGACCTCATCGTTTGCCATCCGGCACTCCGAGAATCTTCAGATTGGTAGCGTTGGCTGCCTGCGGTCGTCCCCGGCCGCATAAGACCAAAGAAGTGTAAGGGAAGCTTCGTTCAGCGGACAATGGCACAAATTGACCATGCTGCAAGCCTTGCAAGGCCTCCGCAGCATGCTCAGTGCGCCGATGCAAGAACGCCCCGATAGCGTTCGGCCAGCACCCCGACCCGCTGCACGTAACGCTGGGTCTCGCTGTACGGGGGCACGCCCTTGTGCCGGTCGACCGCGCCTTCGCCGGCGTTGTAGCCGGCAGCCGCCAGGGTCAGGTCGCCGTTGAAACGACGCAGCAGCCAGGCCAGGTACTGCACGCCGCCGCGGATGTTTTGCGTTGCGTCATAACTGTCGGTGACGCCGAAGCGGCGCGCGGTCGGCGGCATCAGCTGCATCAGCCCCTGGGCGCCGGCATGCGACAGCGCGGTCGGGTTGAACGCGGACTCGGCATGGATGATGGCCCGCACCACCGCCTCCTCCACCCCGAACTCGCGGGCCGCCGCGGCGATCTCGTTGCGGTACGCGTCGGTATTGAGGTGGACCGTCGCGAAGCTCACGCCCGGCCGCACCCCGCAGGCGTAGCAGGTCTCGATGAAGCTGTAGGCGATCGTGCGGACCTCGCCGCTGGCCAGCCCTGCGGGCGGGCGGCTGCTGAAGTGGCGTACGCCATCTCGGGTGTAGGCATAGACCTGGCCGGTGACGCGACGTTGCGGCGCGTTGGAGGGCGACTTCAGCGGGCCCGGCGGCAGTGGCGCGGGCGAGACCCGCATCTGGCTGGCCGGCTGCTCGGCCGGCGTGGCCGCGGTCACGGCCGCAGGAGTGGCCCGCGGTGCCGGCGACTGCCGGCGGTCCGGCGTGTAGCGGCTGAACACCGCACAGTCGGCGCCGGCGATGCGGCGGTTGACGTAATTGGCGACGCCCTGTTCGTCCACGCAGCGATACAGCGTGCTGGCGGCTGCCGGCACGGCGGCGCCCGCCAGCAGCAGCGACAAGAGCAGTATCCCCGGCATCCCCTTCATGGCGCGGAGTGTCCCAGAGTCGTGCGGCCTTGCCAAGCCATTGTCCGACAAGCGGAAAAGCTCCACGGACGGGAAGCCGGACGCTAGACTACGCGCCCCTTGCCCGCCTGGACTAACCACCATGACCGGGATGACCGCCACGCCGGAGACCGCTCCGGACGCCGCCATCGCTTCCCAGACCACCCTGCTGCCGCTGCCCGGGCAGGCCCGCCGCCTGCCGGAAGGCAGCGTCCGCGGCAAGCTCTACATCAAGACCCACGGGTGCCAGATGAACGAGTACGACTCGGCCAAGATGGCCGACGTACTGGCCGAGCACGAGGGCCTGGAGCTGACCGACGACCCGGAGGACGCCGACGTCGTCCTGGTCAACACCTGCTCGATCCGCGAGAAGGCGCAGGAGAAGGTGTTCAGCCAGCTCGGCCGCTGGAAGGCGCTGAAGAACGGTGGCCGCGACGTCATCATCGGCGTCGGCGGCTGCGTCGCTTCGCAGGAGGGCGAGGCCATCGTCAAGCGCGCCCCGTACGTGGACCTGGTGTTCGGCCCGCAGACCCTGCACCGCCTGCCCGAGCTGATCCGCGCCCGGCGCGAGCAGAACCGGCCGCAGGTCGACATCAGCTTCCCGGAGATCGAGAAGTTCGACCGCCTGCCCGAGCCCCGCGCCGAAGGCCCGTCGGCGTTCGTGTCGATCATGGAAGGCTGCTCGAAGTACTGCTCGTTCTGCGTGGTGCCCTACACCCGTGGCACCGAGGTCAGCCGCCCGTTCGAGGACGTGCTGGTCGAGGTCGCCCAGCTCGCCGCGCAGGGCGTGCGCGAGATCAACCTGCTCGGCCAGAACGTCAACGCCTACCGCGGCCCGTACGGCGAGGACGGCGAGACCGCCGACCTGGGCATGCTGATCCGCACCATCGCCCAGATCGACGGCGTCGGCCGGATCCGATTCACCACCTCGCACCCGCTGGAGTTCAGCGATTCGCTGGTGGACGCCTACCGCGACGTGCCGCAACTGGCCAGCTTCCTGCACCTGCCGGTGCAGGCGGGCAGCGACCGCGTGCTGTCGGCGATGAAGCGCGGCTACACCGCGCTGGAGTTCAAATCCAAGATCCGCAAGCTGCGCGCGGTGCGCCCGGACATCTCGATCAGCTCGGACTTCATCGTCGGCTTCCCCGGCGAGACCGAGGCCGACTTCGAGAAGACGATGAAGCTGATCGAGGACGTGGGCTTCGACCAGTCGTTCTCCTTCATCTATTCGCGTCGCCCCGGCACGCCGGCCGCCGACCTGGAAGACACGATCGGCGACGCGGAAAAGCACGCGCGTCTGTCGCGCCTGCAGACGCACATCAACGAATACGCGGCCGGCATCTCGCAGCGGATGGTCGGCAGCGTGCAGTCGGTGCTGGTGGAGGGCCCGTCGAAGAAGAACCCGAACGAGCTGACCGGCAAGACCGAGAACATGCGCTCGGTGAACTTCCCCGGCCACCCGCGCCTGATCGGCCAGTTCGTCGACGTGGTGATCACCGAGGCGCTGACCAACTCGCTGCGCGGACGGATCAGGACCAGCGAAGACTGAGCCTGCGCGCGGGGCCGGCCGCACATCGCGTGACGGCCCGCGCCGCGGAGCAGACATGCCCCGGATCCGGATGCACCGTGTCACGAATGCCGGCTCTCTGCCGGCCCCAGTGACGCAGCCAAGTCACTGGATCGAACGGACAGCGTCCACACCGGTGCTGACGCCATCGGATGGACCCCACAGCACGGCTCGGGCAGGATCGGAGCAAGGCAGCCAGACCGCGGCCGCCGTCGCGCAGGAATCAGGGAATGACGCTGCTTCGCCGGATCTTCATGCTGCTGGCCGTGGTGCTGCTCGGCGGCTGCGGCGACTACGTCGTCGAGAAGGATGCGGTCTATTACCGGCAGGCCGGCTGGTTCAACGTCGAGAAGATCGACGGCGCCGATCCGGCGAGCTTTCGCAGGATCGACCGCGAGTACGCCGCCGATCGCAGCCGCGCCTACTTCCGCGGCCGCCCCATCGCCGGCGCGGCACCGGCGACGCTGCAGCGCATCGATGGCAGCGAGTACGCGCACGACGGGCGCAACGTCTACGCGCAGACCCTCCTGGTTCCCGGTGCGGACGTGGCCTCGTTCCGGCGCATGGGCCGGTTCGGCATCGACCGGCATCGCGCCTATTCCGGCGCCACCCCGCGCCCGTTGTGCGCCATCGAATCGCTGGCGACCGATGCCCATGGCTGGTACACCGACCGCCACTGCGTCTACAGCCCGGTCAACCTGGCCAGGATCGAGGAGGCGGACCGCGCCAGCTTCCGCCCGCTGAGCGCGTCCCATGCCAGCGACGCCAGGTACGGCTACAGCCTGCTCTCGCCGATCGGCACGCCCACCGACCACCGCTACGGACTGCGCGTCATCGACGATGTCTGCGATGCCGGCAGCCTCCGCCACGAGCGCGGCTGGCTGGTGGACGACCGCTGCGTGTACGACCAGCATTTCATCCGCATCGAGCCGCTCGACCGCGCCTCGTTCAGGATCATCAGCAGCCAGTACGCGGCCGACCGCATGCAGGTCTTCGACAGCCGCGGCATCCGCCGCGACGACCTGGATCCGGCGACCGCCCGGCCGCACGGGCGCGACTGCCCTAACTGCATCCGCGACAACCGCCGCTGCTTCGACGAGTTCCGGGAAGTCCCCTGCCGCAGCAAACGCTGAACACCGCCCGCTCCGCGCCCTGCCGCGGGCCGCAGGCCGGCGTCGCGCACTGCAGCCGCCTTCACTCCGGGCGACTAGAATTGGCGCATGAGCGCACTCCCCTACCGAGACTTCACCCTCGAGCCGGCCGACACCGAACGGCTCGCCAACCTCGCCGGCCCGTTCGATGCGCATCTGCGCCAGATCGAACTGCGCCTGGGCGTGGAGATCGCCAACCGCGGCCACGTGTTCCGGGTGACCGGCCCGCGCGAGGCCGCCGAGCAGGCCGAGCGCCTGCTGCACGCGCTGTACGCCGAGACCACCGACACCACCTTCGACAGCCACGCCATCCACCTGCGCCTGGGCGATGCCAATGTCGAGCGCAGCGCGCACCGCGAGTACGCGGCCCAGGACGTGGCGATCAAGGTCCGTCGCGGCACCATCCGCGGCCGCGGCGAGAACCAGGCGCGCTACCTGCACCAGATCGCCACCCACGACATCAATTTCGGCATCGGTCCGGCCGGCACCGGCAAGACCTTCCTGGCGGTGGCCAGCGCGGTCGAGGCACTGAACGAGTCGCGGGTGCAGCGGCTGATCCTGGTGCGCCCGGCGGTGGAGGCCGGCGAGAAACTCGGCTTCCTGCCCGGCGACCTGACCCAGAAGGTCGATCCCTACCTGCGCCCCCTGTACGACGCCCTGTACGAGATGCTCGGTGTGGAGAAGGTGGTCAAGCTGCTGGAAAAGAACGTCATCGAGATCGCGCCGCTGGCCTACATGCGCGGGCGCACGCTCAACGATGCGTACGTGATCCTGGACGAGGCGCAGAACACCACCATCGAGCAGATGAAGATGTTCCTGACCCGGCTGGGCTTCGGCTCCACCGCGGTGGTCACCGGCGACCTGACCCAGACCGACCTGCCCAGGCACATCAAGTCCGGCCTGCGCGACGCGATCGAGGTACTGAACGGGGTCGACGGGGTCAGCTTCACCTTCTTCGAGGCCCGCGACGTGGTCCGCCATCCGCTGGTGGCGAAGATCGTCAGCGCCTACGAGCGGCGCGAGCAGCAGGCCCGGCAGGAACAGGGCTGACCCGCGCTGGCGTGATGCCCGCCCGGCGATGCCGGGCATGGCCCGGTGTCGCGATGGGATGGCTGCGGAGCGATACTGTGCGCCTCTGTTGCCTGAACACCGGAAGCCGCCATGACCAAGGGCCCCGTCCGTCTCGATGTCGCCGTCAGTTACGCCCTGCCCCGCGCCGGTCTGCCGGCCGCGGTCAGCTTCCGCAAGTGGGTCGCGGCCGCGCTGAAGGGCCGCATCCGCGAGGCCGATCTGGCGATCCGCCTGGTCGACACCAAGGAGGGGCGGTCGCTGAACCACCATTACCGTGGCAAGGACTACGCGACCAACGTGCTCAGCTTCCCGGCCGAACTGCCGGAAGGCCTGCCCAAGGGCGTGAAGTTTCCGCTGCTCGGCGACCTGGTGATCTGCGCGCCTGTGGTGGCACGCGAGGCGGCCGAGCAGGACAAGGCACTGGCCGCGCACTACGCGCACCTGACCGTGCATGGCGTGCTGCACCTGCTGGGCTGGGACCACGAGGACGACAAGGAAGCCGAGGCGATGGAGCAGCTCGAACGCGAGATCCTGGCCGACCTCGGCCTCGACGACCCCTATGCCGGGGAGCGCTGAACCGATGCGCCGTCTGCCTGCCGCCGTGCTCGTGCTCTGCGCCGCCGCCCTGCCGGCACAGGCCGCTCCCGCTCCCGCCGCGATCGACCTGGCCGCGCTGATCGAATGCCGGCTGGGCTACGCCAGCTTCATGCGCTTCACCCCGGTCCTGCAGGACCCGCTGCAGGCCGTCGCCCTGGGCTGGCGCCCGCAGCCGCAGGCCAACCCGTTCATGCTCGAGTACCGGCTCAACCAGCCGATCACCGTGCACGGCGTGCAGACCGACCATATCGCCTTCGCCGGCGACGCGGTGCTGGCGGTGCTGGACCTGGCCGACCCGCGGCCGCTGGCGCGTGCGCTGAAGCTCGAAACCGGCGTGGATACGCCGCAGAAGGCCCTGTTCGGGCTGGAAGTGCGCGCCGACGAGGTGGACGGCCCGGATGGAACGCCCGGCTGGCTGGAATCGGCGGTGATCAACGTGTCCAACGTCGACTCCCACCCCGGCAAGACCCTGGCCGGCTGCAGCTACGGGCTGGAACCGCCCGAGGCGGCGGACGAGGCCGCATCCGGCCAGCCGGACGCCCCGGCCTCGCCCCCGGCGCGGCAACCGCGCTAGACTGCCGGCAACGACCGGGATCCGGTCGCATTTCCACAGACGGATGTCAGAAGACGACAGTAGTACCTCCGCGCCGGAGTCGCACGAACGCCGGCGCACGTGGCTGGAGCGGATCAGTTCCGCCTTTTCCGGCGAGCCCGACACGCGCGAAGACCTGCTCGCGATCATGCGCGATGCGCAGGGCGATGGCCTGATCGACACCGATACGCTGCGGATGATGGAGGGCGCGCTCTCCGTGTCCGAGCTCACCGTGGGCGATGTCATGGTCTCGCGCTCGCAGATGGTGTCGCTGCCGGCCGACGCGCGCTTCATCGACCTGATGAAACAGGTGGTCGAGTCCGGCCACTCGCGCTTCCCGGTGCACGGCGAGGACCGCGACGAGATCCTGGGCATCCTGCTGGCCAAGGATCTGCTGCGCGGCGTTGTCGCCGACAACGGGCCAGGCGACGTGCACGCGCTGCTGCGCCCGGCGGTGCTGATCCCGGAGTCGAAGAAGCTCAACGTCCTGCTCAAGGAGTTCCGGCTCTCGCGCAACCACATGGCGATCGTCGTGGACGAGTACGGCGGCGTCGCCGGCCTGGTCACCATCGAGGACGTGCTGGAGCAGATCGTCGGCGAGATCGACGACGAGCACGACGAGGCCGAGGACGACAGCGCGCTGATCGCGGCCCAGGCCGACGGCCAGTTCGTGGTCGACGCGCTGACCCCGATCGGCGACTTCAACCAGCGCTTCGGCGCCGATTTCGCCGACGACGAGTACGACACCATCGGCGGCCTGGTCACCGAGGCGATCGGCCACCTGCCCGAGACCGGCGAGGAGCTGACCCTGGGCCGCTTCGCGTTCCGGGTGATCCGGGCCGACGCGCGCCGGGTGATCGCCTTCCAGGTCGGCGTGCTCGCGCACGATCCACAGGACGCGCATTGATGCCGGCGATCCGCGCGGCGCGCGGCGCGCGCGGATCGCGCTGGCTGCTGCTCCTGTTCGCCCTGCTGTACGCGGTCGCGGCCTCGGCCGCACCGCGGATCGGGGTGCTGACGATGCAGCCGGGCGAGGTGTTCTTCGAGCGCTTCGGCCATGACGCGATCGTCGTGGCCGACCCGGACACCGGGACCGCGCTGTCCTACAACTTCGGCTATTTCGACCCGACCGAAGAGGACTTCATCGGCCGCTTCGTCGCCGGCGACATGCAGTACTACCTGGTGGCGCTGCCGGTCGAGCAGGATTTGGCCCAGTACCGCGATGCCGGCCGTGGCGTCAGCGTGCAGTGGCTGGACCTGCCCACCGCACAGGCGCAGGCGCTGGCCGACGCGCTGGCCGAACGGGCCAGGCCCGAGAACGCGCGCTACCGCTACGAGTACTTCACCGCCAACTGCGCCACGCAGGTGCGCGACGCGCTCGACGCGGCGATGGGCGGCGCATTGAAATCGCAGCTGGCCGGGCGCTCGCGCGGCAACACCTACCGCAGCGAGGCGGTCCGCCTGGCACGGCCGGCGACCTGGATGTGGTTGGGCTTCGATCTGGGCCTGGGGCCCTATGCCGACCGGCCGCTGTCGCGCTGGGACGAAGCCTTCGTGCCGATGCGTCTGGCCGACAGCCTGCGCGAGGCGCGCAACAGCGAGGGCCGGCCGCTGGTCCAGGCCGAGCAGGAACTCCTGCCGCATCGCATCGCCGCCGAACCGTCCGAACAACCGCGCCGCTGGTGGCCGTGGCTGGTTGCCGGCCTGGCGGGCGCCACCCTGGTCCTGGTCGGTGCGCGCCGCGCGCCGCGTGCGGTGGCCGCGGCCGCGCTGCCGCTGTGGCTGCTGTGCGGGCTCGGCGGCGCCGTACTGGTGTACCTGTGGGGGTTCACCGCGCACGAGGCCGGCTGGGCCAACCGCAACCTGAGCCTGCTCGATCCGCTGTGCCTGCTGTTGCTGCCGGGCGCGATCGCGCTGCTGCGGGGGCGCCAGCCCGGCCGCCTGTTCCGGATCGCGCTGTGGGTGGTGGCCGGCATCGCCACGCTGGGCTGGATCCTGCAATGGCTGTCGCTGCAGCCGCAGTACAACCTGCCGTGGATCGCGCTGCTGTTGCCGCTGCACGCCGCACTGGCCCTCGCCTTCGGCCGTCGTCGCACGTGACCGCAGGCGGCAGCGGCCATCCGTCGCCGCCGGATTCCCACTGCACGGCGGCACGTGGCCACCTGCTGGCCGCACGCGCGCAGGAAGGGACCGGCATCTTCGAGCTGGCATTCGAAGACTGCATCGAGATCGACGAGGACGCGTTCCCTGATCCACGCGTCCGCGCCGCGATCCACCACGTCCAGGGTTGTGCGGCCTGCGGGCGCTGGCGATCGACCGAGTTCGCCCCGCTCGACGTGGCCTACCTGGCCCGCGCGCGCCAGTACTGCTGCCAGGCGATGTTCCGCGCCGCCGACGATCCCGCACCGCCGCTGGTGGTCAGCGTGGAACGGCTGGGGCCGGAGCAGCTGGTCTACTGGCTGGCCGGGCCGGAGCTGGCCTGCATCGACTTCTGCCCCTGGTGCGGCACCCGGCTGCCACGCGAGCGCGTTCCGGACAGCGCGCGCGTGGTGGACTGAGCGGTTCCTCCGGCGGCCGGCAGCGACTCCACCGCGGTATCGCGACGCGGCGCCATCGGTCCGCACTCGCGGCAGCGCACCTGGCCGCCGGTGCGGTGCAGCGCCGCTTGCCGCGCGCGGGCGATCCGGCGCAGGATGCGGCGGATGAATGCACCGGCCGTCCCCGCCAATCCTTCCTGCGTCGTCGCCTGCGCGTGGTACGACGACCGCGGCAAACGCGAAAACCTGACTCTCGAGCAGCTCAGCGAGAAGCTGGCCGAGAACGCGCCCGGCTTCGCCTGGGTCGGCCTGTACGAGCCGGCCAACCCGATCCTGGCTCTGCTGCAGGAAGAACTGGGCCTGCACGATCTGGCGGTCGAGGATGCGCGCAACGCGCACCAGCGTCCCAAGGTCGAGGCCTACGGCGACACGCTGTTCGTCGCCGTGCACACCGCGCAGATGCTCGACGGCCAGATCCACTACGGCGAAACCCATGCCTTCCTCGGCACCCGCTTCCTGTTGACCGTGCGCCATGGCGGCTCGCTGTCGTACGCGCCGGTCCGCGCACGCATGGAGCGCGAGCCCGAACTGCTGCGCGCGGGTCCGGCGATGGCGCTGTACGCGGTGCTGGACTTCATCGTCGACAACTACGCGCCGATCGTGGACGAACACCGCGACACCCTGCGCACGCTCGAGCGGGACATCTTTTCCGACACCTACCGCCGCGCGATCGTGGTGCGCCTGTACGACCTCAAGCGCGACCTGACCTACATGCGGGTGGCGGTGTCGCCGCTGCAGGACGTGCTGGCGACGCTGATGCGCAGCCAGGCGCTGCAGGGCCAGCTGATTCCGGAGGGCGTGCGGGTGTACCTGCGCGACGTGCACGACCACGTGCTGCGGATCAACGACGCCATCGACACCCTGCGCGACATGCTCGGTACCGCGCTGAGTGTGAACCTGTCGCTGGTGACCCTGGCCCAGGGCGAGACGGTCAAGCGGCTGGGGGCCTGGGCGGCGCTGCTGGCGGCGCCGACCCTGGTCACCAGCTGGTACGGGATGAACTTCGAACACATGCCCGAACTGGCGCCGGTCTGGGCCTACCCGGTGCTGATCGTGCTGGTCGGCGGCGTCTGCGTGGGCCTGTACCGGGCGTTCAAGCGCGCGCGCTGGCTCTGAGCCCGCTCACGGGAATGTGACAGGGCGTGCGTGGAATGCTGCGGTCGCACATACGACCAAAGTGTTAGCGCCACGGCCGCTGCGTACATTGACCTCGCACGCGCATGGGACGACCCTTGGCGAACCCACCCGGGAGGTCCCCATGAAAGCTCTATCTCAAGTCGGCTGGGCAGCCCTCGCGCTGCTCGGCGCGTTCTGTCTGGGCACCGTGGCACTGCGCCAAGGTGAACAGATCAGCGCGTTGTGGATCGTCGTGGCGGCGGTGTCGATCTATCTGGTCGCCTATCGCTACTACAGCCTCTACATCGCCAGGAACGTGCTCGGCCTGGATCCGCGGCGCGCCACGCCCGCGCACATCCACAACGACGGTCTGGACTTCGTCCCGACCAACAAGCACGTCCTGTTCGGACACCACTTCGCCGCGATCGCCGGCGCCGGTCCGCTGGTCGGCCCGGTCCTGGCCGCCCAGCTCGGCTACCTCCCGGGCATGCTGTGGCTGATCGCCGGCGTGGTGCTGGCGGGCGCGGTGCAGGACTTCATGGTCCTGTTCATCTCCAGCCGCCGCGACGGCCGCTCGCTGGGCGACCTGGTCCGCGAGGAAATGGGGCCGGTCGCCGGCACCATCGCCCTGTTCGGCGCGTTCCTGATCATGATCATCATCCTCGCGGTGCTGGCGATGATCGTGGTGAAGGCGCTGGCCGAAAGCCCGTGGGGCATGTTCACGGTGATCGCGACGATGCCCATCGCGATCTTCATGGGCATCTACATGCGCTACATCCGGCCAGGAAAGATCGGCGAGATCTCGATCGTCGGCATCATCCTGCTGCTGGCCGCGATCTGGTTCGGCGGCAAGGTCGGCGCACATCCGACCTGGGGCCCGGCCTTCACCTTCACCGGCACCCAGATCACCTGGATGCTGATCGGCTACGGGTTCGTCGCCGCGGTCCTGCCGGTGTGGCTGCTGCTCGCTCCGCGCGACTATCTTTCGACCTTCCTCAAGATCGGCGTGATCGTCGCCCTGGCCATCGGCATCGTCATCGCCAGCCCGGAAGTGACCTCGCTGAAGATGCCGGCGCTGACCGAGTTCGCCTCCACCGGCGACGGCCCGGTCTGGAAGGGCAACCTGTTCCCGTTCCTGTTCATCACCATCGCCTGCGGCGCGGTCTCGGGCTTCCATGCGCTGATCAGCTCGGGCACCTCGCCCAAGCTGCTGGCCAACGAGACCCACACCCGCTACATCGGTTACGGCGGCATGCTGATGGAGTCGTTCGTGGCGATCATGGCGCTGGTCGCGGCCTCGATCCTGGATCCGGGCATCTACTTCGCGATGAACAGCCCCGCCGCCGTGCTCGGCACCGACGTGCACAGCGCCGCCGCCGCGGTCAGCAACATGGGCTTCGTGATCACGCCCGAGGCGCTGGAACTCAAGGCGCAGCAGATCGGCGAACACACCATCATCTCGCGTGCCGGTGGCGCGCCGACGCTGGCGGTCGGTATCGCGGTGATCCTGCACGACGCCCTGCCGGGCGGCGACAGCATGATGGCGTTCTGGTACCACTTCGCGATCCTGTTCGAAGCGCTGTTCATCCTCACCGCGGTGGATGCCGGTACCCGCGCCGGTCGCTTCATGCTGCAGGACCTGCTGGGCAACTTCATCCCGGTGCTGCGCAAGACCGACTCGTGGAGCGCCAACGTCATCGGTACCGCAGGCTGCGTCGCGCTGTGGGGCTACTTCCTGTACCAGGGCGTGGTCGATCCGCTGGGCGGCATCAACACGCTGTGGCCACTGTTCGGCATCGCCAACCAGATGCTGGCCGGCATCGCCCTGATGCTGTGCACCGTGGTCCTGTTCAAGATGAAGAAGGACCGCTACGCCTGGGTCACCATCGTGCCGACCATCTGGCTGCTGATCTGCACCACCTACGCCGGCCTGATCAAGATCTTCGATCCCAAGCCGGCGGTGGGCTTCATCGCCCAGGCCAGGCACTACCAGGCCGCGATCGCCAACGGCGAACTGCTCGGCGCGGCCAAGACCATGGCCCAGATGAAGCAGGTCGTGATCAACAGCTACGTCAACACCGGCCTGACGGTACTGTTCCTGATCGTGGTCGCGGCGGTGCTGGTCTATGCGGTCCGCGCGATCGCCAAGGCGCGTCGTAGCCCGGCACGGACCGACCGCGAAACGCCGTTCGTCGCACTGAGCGACGAGCAGCAGAAGGCCTGGCTGTAAGGCGGGGGCGGACGACATGGGCAACCAGCTCGTTCCGCTCGACCACTTCGCCACACACAAGCGTGTGTGGCGGAGGCTGGTCCAGACCGCCCGGCTCTGCTGCGGCATCCCGGACTACGACAACTACGTCCGGCACATGCTGGAAAAGCACCCGGACCGCGAACCGATGGACTACAAGACGTTCTTCCGCGAACGCCAGGAAGCCCGCTTCGGCGGCAGGAGCGGCTTCCGCTGCTGCTGAGCTCCTGATCCACTGCAGTACCCCTTGCGCCCCGCGCGCGCCACAGGCGCCGCGGGGTGTTTTTCTTTCCATGCCTCGGACGAACCGCTCGATGAACCGGATCCGTCGTACCTTCGCTCTCCTTGCCCCCCTGCTGCTGGCCTGCACGTTCCCGCTCGCTGCGAGCGACACCACGTCCGCCTTCCCGGTCGAGGTCCTGCCCATCGCCTTCTCGCCTGACGGACTGTCGGACACAGGCGGCGAGCGCCTGCGGGCGGAGCTGGCGAATGCGCAGTTCGTCGCCGTGGGCGAGAGCCACGGCTTCGCCGACGTGCCGGAGTTTGGGCTGGCCCTGGCCCGCGACCTGCGCCGCATCGATCCGCGGCTCCACCACGCCGTCGAGATCGGTCCGTTCTCGGCGCGCTGGCTGGCCCGGCGCCTGCAGTCGGCACCGGGCGATGGCGGCCTCGACGCCGTCGCGCGCGGCCTGGCCGGGACACGTCTGTCGATGCCGTTCACCAGCTACGTCGAGGACGCACGCCTGGCCGCCGGCTTCCCCGATGTGGATGGTGCACCGCGGCTCTGGGGCATCGACCAGGAATTCGTCGGCGCTGCCGCGCTCCTGGCCCAGGACGTCGGCGACGCACCCGCGTCGGCGCCGCAGGCCCCGGTGGCCCTTGGCGACGTGTGGCTGCCGACGGCGACCCCGGCGGACTTCCAGGCGCTGTCGGCACGCTACCACGACGACGCGGCGGCGGGCGCGGTGATCGATGCCCTGTCCGAGAGCGCCGGCATCTACCGGTTCAACGTCGCCGGCGCTTCCGGTGCGTCGAACGAGGCGCGCGGGGCGCTGATGCGCAGATACTTCCTCGATGCATACAGGGCCGCCGGTCCGGCGCCGCGCGTGCTGCTCAAGATGGGCGCCAACCACCTGGGACGCGGCACGACAGCGACCGGGATCTACGACCTGGGCTCGCTGCTGCCCGGTCTCGCCGCGGCCAACGGCATGACATCGCTGCACGTGGCCTTCATGCCGATGGCCGGACAGATGCGCAGCCTCGATCCCACGCAGGAGCACGCAACGGTCGTCGTGCCTCACAAGGACACGAGCATCGCCCCGCTGCTGGCAGCGGCCGGGATCGACGAAGGACGCATCGGCGCCACCGGCTACGTCCTGATCCCGCTGACCAACCTCCGCTACCGGCTCACCGTGAAGCAGCGCGCCACGCTGCCGGCCGGCTCGCGTTTCCTTCTGGAAGGGTTCGATTACCTCGTCACCACCCGGGACGCGCATGCGGCCACGCACTTCGAGGCATGGACGCGCTGAGCCTCGCGTGCCGGAGGGGCCGCACGGTGCAGGAATCGGACCTGCACCGTCGCCGACCTGCCCGCGCCAGAACGTCCATACACGGAAAGCAGAGCGGTCGATCAGGACCAGGTGGACCAGGCCGCTGATGCCTTTGCCGGCACCCAGCGGCTACCGCCGCTCCGCGACGGCACGGATGTCGGCATCGCTGCATGGCCGGCCCGGCAGTTGCGCACGGCCGCAGCGGACGAACGACTCAGCGCCCGGAGGCGGCCGGGCATCCGAAGGAATCCGCCTTCTGCCCGGCATGGACGTGGACGCGCCCGACGCGACGCGCCCTCAGCGGACAGTACCCTGCTGCAGCTGCGCGCCGGCGTGCTGGCACGACAGCAGCGCCTTGACCAGAAACTCGACCTGCAGCGTCTGCCGCGCGTCGACCTTCAGCACCGGCACGGTGAAGCCGCGCGCCTTCAGGCCATCGCGGAAGCGCAGCAGCTCGAACGTGGGCGCCAGGTCGGTGCGGGTCACGCCGACCACGAAGCTGGCATCTGGTGCGAGCCGGCCGAACTCCAGCAGCAGGTCGGCGACGCCGTCGATGGCCATGCCCTCGCAGGCATTGACCAGCACCACGATGCCCATCGCGCCTTCGCAGACCATCGGCCACATGAAGTCGAGATAGCGCTGGCCGGGGACGCCGTACACGTGCAGCAGCTCGCCGCCCTCCAGCTCGACCGAGCTGTAGTCCAGCGCGACCGTGGTCAGCGTCTTGCCGTCCATCGCGTCGGCATCGGCGCTGATCGGCATGTCGGTGCTGACCGGCTCGATGTCGGAAATCGCACGGATCGCGGTCGACTTGCCCGCGCCCATGTTGCCGACGAACACCAGCTTGTTGCTGTAGTTATCCATGCTGCAACCCCAGCAGCTTCATCCCGAAACGCTTGGCGACGCGCAGGAAGGAACCCGCCTGCGCCGGCGTCTGGCTGCGCGAACGCACGCGTGCCGCGCCGACCTCGTCCACCGACAGCCCGCTGAACCGCAGCACCGCCATCACCCTGCGCACCAGCTCCAGCGGCATGCCGGTCGTGGTGGACAGCGCCCCGGGCAGCCAGGCCTTCTGCTGCAGATGGGCCAGCACCAGCAGCCACTGCGGATCGGCGGTGAGCGGGTCCAGGTCCGGCCAGGCCGACAGCGCCAGCGCCCCCTCGGCATGGCCGGGCACGGCGCACTGCTCGCGTGCCGCGAGCTGCCACCACAGGCTTTCGATCACATGCGACACGGTGACATCGGGGCGGTAACGGGTCTCCCATTCTGCCAGCGTCAGCTCGGTCGCATACCAGCTGGCATCCGCCGCCGCATCGAGCAGTTGCTCGAGCGGCATGCGGCGCAGCATGTGCAGCGTGCCGTTGCGGGCATCGACCACCACGCGCAGCAGGCCGTTTTCCATCAGCACCGGCAGCGGGTGACGGCGGTCCAGGCGCATGCGGTCGAGCAGCGGTGGCAGGCGCAGGCCCTCCTCGAGGGCGGTGCGCGCCGGTTGCGGGGCCGACTGCAGCAGCGGCCTGAGCGCATCGGCGATCTCGCGCACGGTGGCGCCATGCGACAGCACCTGCACCGCGCTTACGGCGGGCTGGCGGCTGATCGCCAGCACCGCGATCCCCTCGCGCTCGGCCCAGGCCATCGCCGACCGGCCGGCGAGCTGCGCGTCATGGGCGATCAGCGCCGACACCGGCGTGGCATCCCATTCGACCAGCTCGACATCCAGGCGTTCGGCCATCAGCAGCGAACACGCCACCTTGACCCGGGTGGCGGACAGCAGGTCGAGGCCGGCGGTGGCGATACGCACGCGGGTCGGAGGCAGGCGGGTCATCGGAATGCATGCAGGGGCGTCGGAGGCCGCAGTCGCGGCCTCCGGTCACCGGATGGGGGGAGGCGGAGTGCGCCCGGCATCCTGCGGATGCCGGGGCGCAGCAGCGATCAGCTGAAGTCCAGCGTCTTCTCGAACGACTTCAGCTCGTGGCGGGCCATCGCCAGGTTGGCGCGCGCGCGATCCAGCACCACGTACAGGAACAGCAGCTCGTTGCTTTCCAGCGGGCGGATCAGGTGGTACTGCTTGCCCAGCGTGATCAGGACGTCCTCGATGCGGTCGTCCAGGCCCAGCTGCTGGGCAACGCGGCGCTTGGCGCGCAGCACGTCGGAGTTGCCGGCCGCGGCCACTTCCAGGTTCAGCACACCGCCGGCGGTGATGGCCATCGCCATGCCGCTGTCGCCGTCGACCAGCGCCGCGCCGACGAAACCGGCGATGTCTTTCAGTCCGTCCAGATCCAGCTTTGCCATGGCCCTGCGTTTCCTGCTTATGGTTGAAAAGAAGTGGGTACCGCGCCGCACCTGCGTACCAGCGCGTTCCGGCGTCAGGCCGGCAGCAGCGCCTTGATGCGCGCGGCGCAGTCGCGCGCGGCGAACAGCAGCACCGCGGCGTTGGTATCGAAGGTCGCCATCGCCGCCAGCGTCAGCGGCCGGGCGTGCTCGATCCGGATCAGGACCATGTTGCCCTGCCGGGTGGCGATGGTCGCGTAATCGGCCGAGGCCAGACCGAGCTCCTTGGCCACGGTCTCGCCCAGCGTCAGGAAGGAATTGGTCATCGCCGACAGGCGGCGCGGATCGGCGCTCAGGGTCGACCAGTCGGCCAGCGCGCGGCCATCGGCCGTGGTCAGCAGCAGCATGGAGATGCCCGGCGTGCGCTCGACCGCGCGGGCGAATTCGGCGGCCACGGCCTGCTGGTCGACCAGCGCGCGCTCGCGCTGCACGTCGCCCATCGCGTTGACCACCTTCTGCACCGTATCGCGCTGCACACCCGACTCCATGCGTTGGATGGCATGCGCGCCGATCCGAGGGCGCGAATTATGCGGCCTGCCCCGACCGATGTCGCGGCAAGCACGTGATTCCATTCACATTACAGCCGTGTTTCCGGCATGCGGCGTCGGGAATCCCCCGATTGCGCCGTCGCGTCGATGTGGCTATTAGGTCGCCATCGCCCGCAGACCGATCCCCACCAGATACGCGGCCACCGTCCCGGTCGCGTAGCCGAGCGCGCCGAGCAGCGCGCCGACCGGCGCCAGCGCCGGATGGAACACCGAGGCCACCACCGGCGCCGAGGCCGGCCCGCCGATGTTGCTCTGCGAGCCCATCGCCAGATAGAAGAACGGCACTTTTAGCAGCCGGCCCAGCCCCCACAGCAGCACGATGTGCACGCCGATCCAGATCAGGCCGAGCAGCAGCAGCCAGGGCCGGTCGGCCAGCGCGAGGATGTCCATCTGCATGCCGATGCAGGCGATCAGGATGTAGAGCAGCAGGGTGCCGATCTTCGAGGCGCCCGCCCCGTCCAGCGTGCGGGCGCGGGTGAAGCTCAGGGCCAGGCCGGCCAGCGTCGACAGCACCACCACCCAGACGAAGGGTTCGTGCAGGCTGACCCGCCGCGCCCAGTCGACATTGGCGCCGAACCAGGCCGAGGCCGGTCCGGCCAGCGCATGCGCCAGGCCGACCACGCCGAAGGCCAGGCCGACGATCAGGATCAGATCGGTCAGGCTGGTCACCCGCTCGTGCTGGGCCTGGTAGCTGGCGAGCCGCGCGCGCAGTTCCTCGATCGCCCGGGTGTCGGCGCCGCTGCGCGCATCGATCGCCGCCGCGCGCCCGGCCAGGAAGATCAGCACCGCCATCCACACATAGCCGACACCGACATCGACCACGACGAACTGGCCGAAGGTGGTCTCGTCGACCGCGAAGATCTCCTTCATCGCCACCATGTTGGCGCCGCCGCCGATCCAGCTGCCGGCCAGCGCGGCCATGCCGGCCCAGGTGTCGCCGGCCACGGTTTCCGGATGGATCAGGCGCATCGCCCAGAACGCGACGAAGGCGCCGGCCATCACCGACAGCGAGGCGCCGGCGTACATCGCCAGCAGTTTCGGCCCCAGCCGCAGCACGCCGCGCAGGTCGATGGTCAGGGTCAGCAGCACCAGCGCGGCCGGCAGCAGCACGCGGCTGGCGACCGGGTTGTACAGCGCGCTGGAGGCCCCGTCGATCAGCCCGGCCGTGTTGTAGAGGCCGGGGATGAAATAGCACAGCAGCAGCGGCGGGACCACGCCGTAGAAGCGCTTCCACGGACCCGAAGGGCGCGCGGCGGTCCAGAAGATCGCCGCCAGGGTGGCGGCGATCAGGCCGAACAGGACGATGTCGTTGTCGATCAGTGCGGCGGACGGTTCTACGGCAGGTGCGGCCATGTGGGGCTCGGTCGGTGGCGGGGACACAACACAACGAACATGCTGGAACGTGCATCCCCGCCACGCGCCGCCGCATCGGGCCGGCGCGCCGCGGTCGGCCGGCCTACTGCCCGGCCATCACCCTCAGGATCTGGCCGATACCGTAGGCGATCAGGGTGCCGGTCGCATAGCCGACCGTGCCCAGCAGCACGCCCACCGGCGCCAGGCTGGGATGGAAGGCGGCGGCGATCACCGGCGCCGAGGCGGCCGCACCGATGTTGCCCATCGAGCCGACGCCGAAATAGAACATCGGCGCCTTGACCATCTTCGCCGCCGCCCAGATCACCAGCACGTGCACCGCCATCCAGATGCCGCCGATGGCCAGCAGCTCCGGCCGGCTGGCCAGCTTCATGAAGTCCATCTGCATGCCGATGCAGGCGATCAGGAAGTACAGGAACACCGTGCCCAGCTTCGAGGCACCCGCGCTTTCCAGCTTGCGCACGCGGGTGAAGCTCAAGCCCAGGCCGGCAGCGGTCGACAGCACCACCACCCAGACGAACGCCGAGTCCAGGCTGAACTGCGCGGCATTGGCCACGTTGGCGCCGAACCAGGCGGCCAGCGGCGCGGCGATGGCGTGGGCGGCGGCGACCACGCCGAACGCCAGGCCGATGATGACCATCAGGTCGGTCAGCGTGGGAATGCGCGCATTGGCCGCCTCGTAGGCGGCGATGCGCTCCTTCATCTCGTCCAGCGCCCGGGTGTCGGCGCCGCTGCGCGCATCGATCTGCGCCGAGCGGTTGGCCAGGAACAGCAGCGTGGCCATCCACAGGCTGGCGAAGGCCACGTCGACCACCGCGAACTGGCCGAACAGGGTCGCGTCGACACCGTAGACCTCGCGGATGGCGACCATGTTGGCGCCGCCGCCGATCCAGCTGCCCGACAGCGCGGCCATGCCCTTCCAGGTGTCGCCGGCCACCGCCGGCGGGTGCACCCATTCCATGATCTGGAACGAGACGATCGCGCCGAGCACCACGCCCACCGTGCCGGCGATGAACACGAACAGCAGGCGCGGGCCGAGCTTGAGGATGCCCTTCAGGTCCACCGACAACGTCAGCAGCACCAGCGCCGCCGGCAGCAGGATGCGGCTGGCGATGGGGTTGTAGAGGCTGTTGTTCTCGCCGTCGATCAGGCCGACGGTGTTGTAGAACGCCGGCACGAAGTAGCACAGCAGCAGCGCCGGCACCCAGGTGAAGACCTTCTTCCAGAACGGCGTGGGGCCGCTGGACAGCCAGAAGATCAGGCCGAGGGTGGCGGCGATCAGGCCGAACAGCACGATGTCGTTGCTGATCAGGGCCGGATCGGCGGGAGCGGTGGATTCGATCGCCATCGAGGGGTGTTCTCCAGGGGCTTGAAACGACGGGGCCGGCGCTGGGCCGGCCCCGGACTGCATGGTGTCGCCGTTACTGGCCGATGTGCTGCTTGAGCCAGGCGTTGACCGTGTCGTGCCAGAGCACGCTGTTGTGCGGCTTGAGCACCCAGTGGTTCTCGTCGGGGAAGTACAGCAGCTTCGATTCGATGCCCTTGCGCTGCAGCGCGGTGAACGTGGACAGGCCCTGGTCCACCGGCACGCGGTAGTCCTTCTCGCCCTGCACCACCAGCATCGGCACGCGCCACTTGGCGACGTGGTTGACCGGGTTGAACTTCTCGTAGCCTTCCGGATTCTGGAACGGCGTGCCGCGGTTCTCCCACTCGGTGAACCACAGCTCCTCGGTCACGTAGCCCATCGAGCGGGTGTCGAACACGCCGTCGTGGTTGACCAGGCACTTGAACGGCGCGTTGCCGGCTTCGTCGAACCAGTTGCCGGCGATCCAGTTGATCATGTAGCCGCCGTAGCTGGCGCCCAGCGCGCAGGCCCTGTCGCCGTCCAGGAACGGATACTTCTGCTGCGCCGCGGCCCAGCCCTTCTGCAGGTCCTCGAGCGGCTTGCCGCCCCAGTCGCCGCTGATCGCATCGGTGAAGGCCTGGCCGTAGCCGGTGGAACCGTGGAAGTCGATCATCACCACCGCGTAGCCCTGGCCCGCATAGGTCTGCGGATTCCAGCGGTAGCTCCAGCCGTTGCCGAAGCTGCCCTGCGGGCCGCCGTGGATCAGGAACGCGACCGGATACTGCCTGCCTTCCTCGTAGTTCCACGGCTTGACCACGTAGCCGTGCACGGTCTCGCCATTCCAGCCGGCGAAGGTGAACTGTTCGAACTCGCCGAAGCGCACGTCCCCGAGCAGGTCGCCGGCCTCGGGCGTGATCGCGCGCAGCGCGCCGGCCACGTGCTGGCCATCGGCGCGCTGTGCGGAGGTCTCGGCGTGCTCGCGCAGCGAGGCCACCACCAGCACGTCGTTCGTGCGCAGCGTGTTGCGGGTCATCGCCACGGTGTCGCCGGCCACGTCGAAGGAGGTCACCGAGCCGTCCCCGACCACGCGGGTCACCTTGCCGTCGGCGATGTCCACCGCGAACAGCGGATGCTGGCCGGTGTCCTGCGCGGTGGTGTAGATCGTGCGGCCATCGGCCGACAACACGATGCCGTCGGCGCTGCGGTCCCAGTCCGGCGCGATCTCGCGGGTCGCGCCGGTGACCATGTCGCGCGCCATCAGGCCGAAGCGGTCGGCCTCGAAGCCCGGACGCTTCATCGCGCGGTAGTACAGGGTCCTGCCGTCGGCGCTGAACACCGGGCCGGTGTCCCAGGCGCGGTTCTTGCCCTCCGGGCTGGGCGACGGGCCGGCACCGGCGGTGCGGTCGTCGAAGGTCAGGTTCTGCAGCGGCTGCCCGGGCTTGTACAGGTACAGGTCGAAGTTGGTCGACCAAGGCTCGTCGCGGGTCGCCAGGCGCGCGGAGAACACCAGCGACTGGCCGTCCGGCGCCCAGGTGTACTCGTCGTCGCCACCGAACGGCTTCGACGGCACGTTGCCGGGCACGCCGCCGACCACCGGGCCGACCGCGCTGACCGCACCGGCGCCCTTCGCATCCAGGTCGGCGACGAACAGCTGGTTGTAGCGGCCGTCGGCCCAGGTGTCCCAATGGCGGACGAACAGCTGGTCGTAGACCACGCCGCTGGCCTTGGACTGCTCGCGCTGTTCAAGTCGCTCGACCGTGCAGGCCAGGTCGGCCGCGCAGTCGGTGAACACCTCGAAGCTCAGCGCGACGCGGCTGTCGTCCGGGTTGAGCTTGTAGCTGCCCACATCCAGCGGATAGCGGCTGACCTGCCGCGGCGTACCGCCGGTGGCGGCGATCGCGTACAGCTGCTGGCTGCCACCCTGGCTGCTGAGGAAGTAGACCGTCCTGCCATCGGCCGAGAAGCTCGGCGAGTTCACGCTCCAGCCGACCGGGGTCAGCCGCTTCGGGCCAGCCATGTCGCGGGTGCGCAGGTTGCGGATCCACAGGCCGGTGCTGGCCTTGCCCAGGTCCTTGCCGATCTCGCGCTTGGCGAACACCACCAGGCTGCCATCGGGCGACAGGGTCGGCGAGGACACGCGGTCCAGCGCCTGCAGATCGCGCACGTCGAGGCCGCGCGCCTGGGCGGTGGCGAGGTCCGGCGCGGCGGCCAGCAGGCCGAGCAGCAGCAGGGAATGAACGGGCTTCATCCGGGTCTCCGGCAAGGTCAAACCCCGGATGGTAGGTCGGGCGGCGGGGCGGGCGCAAAGGCGGATGGTCATGCCGGCGGCACGGCGACGCGGCGCAACGCTGCGGCGATGCACGGGTGGCGGACTGTTGCGCAGCGCAGCATCGTGCGTGCTGCGGACGGGCATGCCGCAGGCGGACATGGGGTCGGCACGTGGCTGGCGTGGCGCCTGATGGGTGGCCGCGTCCCGCTTTGCCGGGTGCGCTTCGGTCCGCAGCGCCTGCCGCGTGTGCACGGCACGCCAGCGCGCCACCCGGCGCGGGCATGGCCGATGGCAGCCGCGGCCCCGGGTTCCACGCGCGTCTATACTCGCCCGCTGACCGTTTTCCGGAGCGCAGTCTTGGGCGCCACTTCCCCGACCTACCCCGCCACCAGCGACGACTTCCTCGGCCATCCCAAGGGCGTGTTCGTCTGCTTCTTCACCGAGATGTGGGAGCGCTTCTCCTTCTACGGCATGAAGGCGCTGCTGCTGCTGTACATCCTCAAGTACCACCTGTTCGGCGACGACGCCGGCTACGACCTGCTCGGTGCCTATGGCGGCCTGGTCTATGCGGTCCCGGTGCTCGGCGGCCTGCTGGCCGACCGCTACCTGGGCATGCGCAAGGCGGTGGTGCTGGGCGCTGTGCTGCTGGTGCTGGGGCATCTGGGCATGGCGTTCGAGGGCGAACAGGCGCGCATCGTCGATGGCGTGGTGGTCCGCGACGAGGCCGCGCTGCAGGTGTTCTACCTGTCGCTGGCGCTGATCATCATGGGCGTGGGTTTCCTGAAGCCGAACATCTCGACCATCGTCGGCAAGCTGTACGCGCCGGAGGATCCGCGCCGCGATTCGGGCTTCACCCTGTTCTATGCCGGCATCAACGTCGGTGCGCTGTTCGCCAGCCTGGTCTGCGCCTTCCTCGGCGAGACCTACGGCTGGAAGTACGGCTTCGGCGCCGCCGGCATCGGCATGGTCGCCGGCCTGATCGTGTTCCTGTGGGGCCAGAAGTACCTGTACGGCCACGCCGAGCCGAACGACCCGGCCAAGCTGGCGCAGAAGGTCGGCCCGCTCAGCCGCGAATGGTGGATCTACCTGGGCAGCTTCGGCGGCGCGCTGGTGGTGTGGCAGCTGATCCAGCGCACCTGGACCGTGCATGGCGCGATGCACCTGATCGCCATCGCCCTGCTGGCCTGGTTCGTGTGGTTCCTGGTCAAGCACTGCAACCGGGTCGAGCGGCAGCAGATGCTGGCGCTGGTCGTGCTGATCGTCGGCGTGCTGATCTTCTTCACCCTGTACGAGCAGACCTACGGCTCGTGGGTCACCTTCACCGACCGCCTGCTGACCAAGGACCTGTTCGGCCTGACGCCGGGCGGCTACACCCCGGGCGTGCCGTGGGCGATCTTCGCGCTGGGCGCCAGCCCGGTACTGATGGTGATCGCACTGCGCGCCAGCGACCGCGGCAACACCGGCCTGGCCCGGACGATGGCGGCGGCGCTGGTGCTGGCGCTGGCCATCGCGCTGGTGCACGACGTGGTGCTGGTGCCGCAGACCGCCGGCTCGCTGACCTTCCTGGGCGCGTTCTTCATCGTGGTGCTGGCGCCGGTGTTCTCCTGGCTGTGGCCGTGGCTGGACAGGCGCGGGCTCAACCCGAGCAAGCCGGCCAAGATGGCGATCGGCCTGATCTTCGCCGGCCTGGCCTTCGTGCCGCTGCTGATGGCCGCGCAGACCGCGGGCGGCGGCGTGCTGGCCAGCGTGTGGTGGCTGGTGCTGGCCTATTTCCTGCTTGAACTGGGCGAGATGTGCCTGTCGCCGATCGGCCTGTCGGCGGTCACCCAGCTGTCGGTGGCGCGCGTGGTCGGCCTGATGATGGGCGCGTTCTGGCTGGCCACCGCCTACTCGGAGGTGCTGGCCGCGCAGTTCGGCAAGCTGACCTCGCTGGAGGTCGCCGAGGGCGAGGCCATCGACATGGCCGTGGCCGCGGCGAAGTACGCCGACCTGTTCCAGATCATGCTGTGGATCGGCGTGGGCTCGGGCGTGGCCTACTTCGTGCTGACCCCGCTGGTGCGCCGCTGGATGCACGGCGTGCGCTGATCGCCGCATCGCCCCGGCGATGCCCTCCAAAGAAGTCCGGAAGGCCCGCAGCGATGCGGGCCTTCTGCGTGTGCCTCACGCCCATGGTGACGAGCCGCGCGTCGCGCGGCCCGGCGCGGTGACGGCCGATCGGAAAGGACGGCGAGCACCGTCTGCCGCCGGGCTGCCTCCGCCCGGGCGATACGCGGCCGGCGTCGCGGGAACCGGGACGGATCGCCACGGCCGCCGCGCCACCGGTGCACGCTGGCGCCGGCGTGTGTCGGCGCCCTCCGCAACGCGGATCCGAAGGAGCGCAACCGCCCTTGCACCGCACCGGCGACGCCAAGCGCGACCTCGCCTGCTCGCCGGCTCAGTCTCCTGGCGTCTCATGCAGCCCGGTCAGCAACTTGGCCAGCAGCGCATCGAGCTGTGCCTGCTCCTTGCGCGTGAGCGCGGCCACTGCCTGCTGCTCGTTGGCGACGTGCAGTGGCAGCACGCTGTCGATCAGGGCCAGGCCGGCGGGCGTGAGCCTGACCAGGATGCTGCGCCGGTCCTCGGGCGAGGGCATGCGCTCGATCAGGCCCTTGCGTTCGAGCCGGTCGAGGCGGCTGGTCATCGCGCCAGACGACAGCATCAGGCTCTCGTACAGGCCGGTCGGCGTCAGCGCATACGGCGCACCGCTGCGTCGCAGCGTGGCCAGCACGTCGAACTCGCCGCGATGCAGTTCGAAGCGTGCGGCCAAAGGCGAAAACCAGTCGCGATCCAGCACGTGCGCCGCTTCCATCACGCGCCCGACCAGTGCCATGACCGACGCATCGAGGTCCGGACGTTCGCGCTGCCATTGCGCCCTGGCGCGTTCGGCTCGGTCCACCATCACTCCTCCATTCCCTGATCGCTCGACATCGTCCCACTCATGATGCCTTGTTTCCATGATTCTGCAGGAATATATTTCGATATCAAGATATATTGCATCGAGGCAAACATGGCGCATGTCCGCCCCTGGCTGATGACCATCGCGATCGTCGCCGTCGCGCTGAATCTGCGTCCTGCCCTGGCCGCCATCGGCCCGCTGCTGGACATGATCGAAGCCGACACCGGTGCCTCGCACACGCTGTCCAGCCTGCTAACCGCCCTGCCGGTGTTCGTGATGGGCGCCTGTGCGCTGGGCGGGCGCTGGATCGCCGACCGGCTGGGCGAGCGGCGCGGTGTCGGCCTGGGTATCGCACTGGTACTCGCCGCATGCGTGGCCCGGCTTGCGGTCCATGGCATCGATGGCCTGCTGCTCACCGCAGTGGCTGCGGGCATCGGCATCGCGCTGGTGCAGACACTGCTGCCGTCCTTCATCAAATCCCGCTTCGGCGCGCGTGCCGGCAGCGTCTTCGCGCTCTACACCACCGGCATCATGGGAGGCGCGGCCATCGCGGCGATGTCGGCCTCCGGCCTCGCCACCCACTGGGGCTGGCCGGCCGCGCTGGCGGCCTGGGCGCTGACGGCACTGCTGGCACTGCTGCTGTGGCGGCTGGCCGCACGCGCGCGGACGGCCAACGGCACGCCCGCAGACGCGGTGGCCACGGCAGCGGCGCCGCGCGCGTTCCGACGCAACCGGCGCGCATGGGCGCTGCTGGTCTTCTTCGGCATCGGCACCGGCGCGTACACGCTGGTACTGGCCTGGCTGCCTCCGTTCTACACGGGACTGGGCTGGTCACCGGCGGCGGCCGGCTTCCTGCTCGGCGGCCTCACGCTGGCCGAAGTCGCCGCCGGTCTGGCGGTCTCCGCCTGGATCGGCCGCTTCCCCGACCGGCGTGGGCCGCTCGTTGCGGTGCTGCTCCTGCTGATTGCCGGCCTGCTGTGCCTGATCACGGCGCCTGCAGCGCTGGCACTGCCGGCCTGCCTGCTGCTCGGCGTCGGCATCGGGGCGCTGTTCCCGCTGTCGCTGATCGTCGCGCTCGACCATATCGACGACCCGGCGCAGGCCGGCCTGCTGGTCGCCTTCGTGCAGGGCGGCGGCTACATCATCGCCAGTGCGATGCCGCTGCTGGCCGGCGTGCTCCGCGACCGGTTCGCGAGCCTGACCCAGGCCTGGGTCGTGATGCTGGCGGGCGCGCTGGTGCTGGTCGCGCTCGGCCTGCGCTTCTCGCCCGCCTCGTACCGGCGCATCGGCCCATGACACGGTCCGCGCGCTGGCGCGACGTACTGCTGACCGCGCTGGCACCGGCGATCTGGGGATCGACCTATCTGGTCACCTCGCACGGATTGCCGCCGGGCCTGCCCCTGACCGCTGCAGTGCTGCGCGTACTGCCGGCCGGGCTCCTGCTGCTGGCCTGGACCCGGTCCCTGCCGCGCGCCGCCGACCGCTGGCGTCTGCTGGTGCTGGCGGTGCTGAACATCGGTGTGTTCCAGGCCCTGCTGTTCGTGGCGGCCTACCGCCTGCCCGGCGGTCTGGCGGCGGTGCTGGGCGCCATCCAGCCGCTGCTGGTGCTGCTGCTGGCGTGGGTCGTGGACCACCGGCGTCCGGCCGCCGCGGCGGTGATCGCATCGGCAAGCGGCGTGGCCGGCATGGCGATCCTGCTGGTTTCGCCACAGACGGTCTGGGAACCGGTCGGCATCGCCGCCGCGCTGGTGGGCGCGGCATGCATGGCCGCCGGCACCTGGCTCGCGCACCGCTGGCGGCTGGACATGCCCGTGCTGGCATCGACCGGCTGGCAGTTGCTGCTCGGCGGCGCCCTGCTGCTGCCGGCGGTCTGGCTGAGCGGCGAACGCCTGCCGGTGCTGACGCTGTCCCAGCTGGGCGCCTACGCCTACCTGTCACTGGCCGGTGCGCTGCTGGCCTACGCGCTGTGGTTCCGCGGTGTCGCCCGCCTGCCGCCGGTGGCGGTCGCATCGCTGGGACTGCTCAGCCCGCTGACCGCGGTGCTGCTGGGCTGGAGCGTGCTCGGCCAGGCGATGACCGGCACGGCGCTGGCCGGTCTGGCACTGGTGCTCGGCAGTGTGCTGGCCGTGCAGTGGCTGGCACGGCCGCGATCCTCACGGCCGCAGGGCGACGCCGGCCTCGGCTCGCACCGCATCGCCGGTTGACGCCACGGCGCCGGTGCGCGGCACCAGCCGGTGCCAGCCACGGGCGTAGGCCAGCGATCCCCACAGCGCCTGCATCTGCGCCTGCCGCACCAGCGGCGGCGACACCGGTGCAGGCAGCAGGCGTCCACCGGCGCGGTCGTAACGGAACTGCGCGGGCGCTTTCTGCGGCTGCAGCACCACCACGTCCTCGTCCTGGAGCCAGGCGAAGTTGCGGTCGTACTGCATCACTGCGCGACCGGGCAGGGTCATCGCCGGATCGGACAGGTCGCGGCCGGTCATCGGCGTCGGGTCATCGATGCCGACCAGCGACAGCAGCGTGGGGCCCAGGTCGATCTGGCTGGCGATGCGCGCATCGGTCCGCGGCGCGATGCCGCCGCCCAGGATCAGGCCCGGGATATGGAAGTTGTCCACCGGCACCAGGTCGCGCCCGAACACCCGCGAGTCGTGGTCGGCGACCACCAGGAACACCGTGTCCTTCCAGTAGTCAGAGGCCATCGCCCGCTCGAAGAACCCGCCCAGCGCGTGGTCGGCGTACTTCGCCGCGTTGTCGCGGGTGGCCAGCGGCTGTTCGTAGGGCTCGATGCGGCCTTCTGGAAACTCGAACGGGTCGTGGTTGCTGGAAGTGAACACGAAGCCGAAGAACGGCGTGCCGGCCGCATGCAGGCTGCTGAATTCCTCGTCCGCGCGCGCGAACAGATCCTCGTCCGAGACGCCCCAGGAGCCGACGAAGGCCGGGTTGCGATGGTCGCGCCGCTCGATCACCCGCTTGAAGCCATTGCCCAGGAAGAACCCGCGCATGTTGTCGAAGTGGCTTTCGCCGCCGTAGTAGAACGTCGTGTCGTAACCGTTGCGGGCCAGCACGTCGGCCAGGGTGAAGAACCCCTGCTGGCTGTCGGGCCGTTTGACCACCGCCTGCGCCGGCGTCGGCGGGAAGCCCGACACCACCGCCTCGATGCCCCGCACCGAGCGCGTGCCCGTCGCATACAGGCGGGTGAATGCCCAGCCCTGTGCGCTCAGCCGGTCGTAGTGCGGCGACAGCGGCCGTCCGCCCAGGCTGCCGATGAACTGCGCGCCCAGGCTCTCTTCCAGCACGATCACCAGGTTGCGCGGACGTCCCTGCCAGATCGGCGTGCGCGCGGCCAGCGTGGGCAGTGCCGGATCGGTGAACGCGCCCGTCGCGAGCCCGCTGTCGACGCGCATCGCCGCAACCACCTCGGCCTCCGGCAGCGCACCGTACAGCGCCTGCGCGGTTTCCTCGTGCTGCAGCCAGTCGCGCAGCGCATGCGCCAGCGAATAGAACGAGTTCAGCGGCAGCGCGTTGACCGTGGGATTACTGCTGAAGGCCAGCATCGCCGGATTCATCGGCCGGTGGCCCAGCGTGGAGCGCACCCCGAGCACGCCGACGGCCAGCACCAGCACCGCCAGCGCGCAGCGGACCACCACGCCATCGCGCCCGGCATGCGGCGCATTCCACCAGCGCGCTGCCAGCCACAGGCTGGCCCAGGCGCCGGCCATCGTCAGCAGCAGCACCAGCGCGCATTCCAGCGGCCGCCCGCCGACCAGCATCGACAGGACTTCCCTGGGGTAGACCAGGTACTCGACGAACACCCGGTTCGGACGCAGGCCGTACTCCTGCATGAAGCCCGGCGTGGCCAGCTCCAGCCACAGCAGCACGGTCATCGCCGCGGCCAGCCACAGCAGCGCCGCGCGCCGGAACCACGCCCGGGCGCGCAGCCGCGCCGGCGCCAGCAGCAGCACCAGCGCGACCGGGACGTACAGCAGGCACAGGCTGGCGATGTCCACCCGCAGCCCCTGCGCAAGCACCCGTCCCCAGCCGTCGGCCTCGGACACGTCGGCGTGCTTCCACAGCGACAGCGCCAGGCGCGAGACGCCCAGCACGCCCAGCCCCAGCACGAACATCCCGAGCACCGGCTTCAGCCGGCCGATCGGCCCGGCCAGGTCCATGCGCATGCATCCACTCCACTCTCCCGCGCAGGCCGCGGCGGCGCGCAGCATCGGCGCGGGCATGTCGGAAGCGGATCGGAAACGTGTCGGAGAGATGTCGGAGCGCCGGCGACGCGCGCCGTATCATGCGCCCATGCCGTCGCCCTGCCTGGAGATGCCGATGCGCCTGCTGGTGGTCGAGGACAACCGCAACCTGGTCGGCAACCTGTTCGAGTACTTCGAGGCACGCGGCCACGAGATGGATGCCGCGCCCGATGGCATCGTCGGGCTGCACCTGGCGGTGACCCAGTCCTACGACGCGATCATCCTGGACTGGATGCTGCCGCGGCTGGATGGCTGCGCGCTGCTCAAGCGGCTGCGCGAGCATGCGGTCGACACGCCGGTGATCATGCTGACCGCCCGCGACGAGCTGCCGGACAAGATCGCCGGCTTCCGCGCCGGCGCGGACGACTACCTGACCAAGCCCTTCGCCCTGCCCGAGCTCGAGGTCCGGCTGGAGGCGCTGCTGGTCCGTGCGCGAGGACGGCGGACGCCGCGCACGCTGCAGGTGCACGACCTGCGACTGGATCTGGACACCCTGGAAGCCAGCCGCGCCGGCCAGCCGCTGCACCTGTACCCGGCCGGACGCAAGCTGCTGGAACTGCTGATGCAGGCCAGCCCCGCAGCGGTCGAGCGCCAGCAGCTCGAACACGCGCTGTGGGGCGATGCGCCGCCCGATGGCGACATGCTGCGCTCGCACGTCTACGAGCTGCGCCGCAGCGTCGACGGCCCGTTCGAGACCAAGCTGATCCAGACCCTGCCGCGCTTCGGCTACCGGCTGGCCGTGCCCACCGACCCGCGGCCCGCCGCATGAAGACCGCGCACAGCCTGCGCACCCGCATCCTGTACTGGCTGGGCGCCTACGCGCTGCTGCTGGCCGCCGGCGTGTCGCTGCACGGCTTCCTGGTCAACGAGTACGCCGAGCGCCTGCTCTGGGACTCGCTGCTGCAGACCGAGTTCGAACGGCACATGGAGCGCCGCGCCAGCGACCCGGCCTACCGCTGGAGCGACTCGGACAGCCTGCGCCTGTACATCGACGGCAGCGGCACGCCACCGCCTGCGATCGTCGACACCCTGCCCGACGGCATCCACGACGAGGTCGAGATGCCCGACGGCACCGAGATCCTGGTGCTGATCAAGCATGTCGACGGCATCCGCCATGTGCTGACCCTCGACATCACCGAAATGGAACGCGAGGAAGACCGCCTCACCCTGTTCATCCTCGGCTCGGCCGTCGCCCTGGTCACGCTGATGGGTGGCCTGATGGCGCTGGGCCTGGGCCGTGCACTGCGCCCGCTCACCACGATGGCCGCCGACATCGCCATGCTCAGCCCCGACCGCAGCGGCCAGCGGATCGTGCCGGGCGCTCCGGCCAGTTCGGAGCTGCTGGTGATCGCCGGCGCGCTCAACGACTACCTGCAGCGCAACGAGCATTTCGTCGAGCGCGAGCGCACCTTCATCAACACCGCCAGCCACGAACTGCGCACGCCGCTGGCGGTGATGACCGGTGCCGCCGAACTGGCCCTGGCGTCCGCCGACGTCCCTGCCGCCACCGCCCACCAGCTGGGCCGCATCCAGCGCACCGCGGCCGACATGAACCAGATGGTCGCCCTGCTGCTGGCCCTGGCCAAGGATCCGGCACGGCTGGCCCAGGCCAACCAGCCGATCGAACTGGCCGGCCTGCTGCCGGCCATCATCGACGACCATCGCCACCTCACCCGCGACAAGGCCCTGCAGATCGCGCTGGAAGCACCCGCGCCCTGCACCATCATCGCCCCGCCCGGCGTGGTCCGCGCCACCGTGGGCAACCTGCTGCGCAACGCCATCGAGCACAGCGACGACGGCCGCATCGACGTGGTCCTGCAGTCGGACGCCACCGTCGTCATCCGCGACCCCGGCCACGGCATGACGCCCGAGCAGATCAGCGCGATCTATTCGCGCCTGGCCCGCACCGGCGAGCCCACCAGCGACGGCATCGGCCTGGAACTGATCGCCCGGGTCTGCGAACACCTCGGCTGGTCGCTGGACATCCAGTCCGATCCGGAACGCGGCACGACGGCCACGCTGCGGCTGCGGCGGGACGCGACAGCGTGACGTGATCAACGTGGGCACGCGGGCGATCGCAGGCGCGAGCCGGCGATGCGACGCTCACCTCCTGTCCCGACCGTGCCACGGCGCCGACGGCCCCACCGCGGTCGATCCCCCGCCGTCGATACCGCCAGGGCGCAAGCGCTCCATTCGCGGCCTCCCGGCTCGGCGCCGTCCGCTACACAGCGTGCGCACCGCCGACGGCTGCCACCCGCCAGACGTTGCGCCGATGGTGTCGGGACGCGGCGGGAGGCCTGGCGTGGTCCCGGCGATCATCCGGACTCATGCAGACCGGACGCCCTGCCATGAAGGCTTCCGTGCGTGCGCGCTTCGTCCGCCTCCACCGCGCAGCTACGTCCGGCTGCCCACGTACGCGCGAAACGGCCAGCGCCGCACACCGACAGCCGCTGGCCGCGTCGGCCTTCGCCACCGGCAGCATCGCCTGGACACGGCGGATGCATCTGCGTCACGCGCCTGCACTCTCCTGGCATCGCGCGATGCTGACCCGCACACCTCCGGCAGCCTGCGGGACACCAACACACTGTTGCGTCCGCCGCCGGACACCGGCGATCGGATGCGCGCGGGCCACGCCGTCGCCTGCACCCGATCGCGTTTGAGCTTTTCTTGAAGGCCGCACCCCAGGCTGGATGTGTTCCCGCACGCAACCGCTTCGGCATGGCAGTCCGCACGCCGTCATGCGTTGCCGGTCCACGTCCCTACCACCCCTCGTCGCCGGCACCGCACCGCGACGAAAACCCGAGAGAGGTTCGAATGCGCATCAGCCGACGTGCCGTGATGAAGGTCCTGGCAGGCCTCGTGGGTCTGGCGACATTGCTGGGGGTGCTCTGGTGGTGGCTGTTCGCGCTCAAGCCCTACGCCATCACGCCCGAACAGATGCGCGCCGGCTACGCGTACGAGAGGCCGGCCATGCTGCAGGCGCAGCTGACGCCGCTGGACGGCAGCGGCACCGTGCACGGCATCGAACTGCAACTGCCGGGCCTGGATGGCAGCCCGCTGTCCGGACGCCTGCTCTATCCCGGCGATCCGGCACGGGCCGACGCGCCCTACCCGGTGCTGATCGGCCTGCATGCACTGGGGCGCAGCCACTACCGCTGGTGGCACGGCGAGCACAAGGGCGGCGCCACGCGGGAGAACACGCACCGCATCACCGAGCTGGCGCTGCAGCGCGGCTACGCGGTGCTGGCGGTGGACGCGCGCAACCATGGCGTGCGCAAGGATCTGGACCACACCGTGCTGCAGGTGATGGAAGACCTGCATCTGTGGGGAAAGCGCGAACCCTACGAGCGGATGATCGTCGACAGCGTGCGCGACTACCGGCTGCTGCTGGACTGGGTGCAGACCCAGCCGCAGCTGGACAGCGGCCGCATCAACGTCGCCGGCTACAGCATGGGCGCGCAGATGGCCCTGCTGCTGGGCGGCATGGACGACCGCGTCGACGCGGTGCTGGCCATCGTGCCGCCGCACCTGGACGACAAGGTCGCCATCGCTTCGCCGCGCAATGCGGCGGCTGGCCTGGTCGGAAAAAAGGTCTGGCTGCTCAGTGCGGACGACGACGAATACGCCAGCGCGGCGCAGAACCGCGCCCTGTTCGACGCGTTGCCGACTGAGGACAAGCGCCACGTCCGGTTCGCCGGTGGCCACCTGCTGCCGGCGGACTACCCGGACGCGCTGGGCGACTGGTTCTGATCCAGCGCACCGGTGCCAAGGCACGCAAGGCGGTACCGCCGCGGCGCAGTCGCCGGACTCACCCCCTTCGGCACGCCGCGAACACATCCAGCTCCCGCTCGTACACGCTGCTGCGCACATCGAACAGGCCGAGCATGGAGTGGTAGACGTTGTCGTGGCTGTACTCGCGGTTGTCGGCGCGGTAGCGCAGGCAATCCAGGTTGAGCTGCGCGTTGCGGGCGAACTCCGGCGAGAACCACATCACCATCGGCACCCGGGTCTGCTCGTCGGGCGCGATGATGTACGGGGTGCCGTGCAGGTACATGCCGCGTTCGCCCAGCGATTCGCCGTGGTCGGACACGTAGAGCATCGCCACGTCGCGCTGCTCCGCGTAGTCCTGCAGCAGGTCGATGGTCCTGCCCAGCATGCGGTCGGTGTAGACCAGCGTGTTGTCGTAGGTGTTGGTCAGCGCGGCGTTGCTGCACTTCTGGATCTGGTTGCTGTCGCAGGTGGGGGCGAAAGCGCGGCTGTCCGCCGGATAGCGTTCGAAGTAGGTCGGCCCGTGGCTGCCCATCTGGTGCAGCACGACCAGCGCATCGCCCGGCATCGCGTCGATGCGCTCGCGCAGCCGGTGCAGCAGCACGTCGTCCAGACAGGTGCCGTCCTTGTTGACGCACAGGCCTGGGACCTTCGTCGCCGGCATGTCGTCGGTCGGTACGCGGGCGCAGACGCCCTTGCAGCCGCCGTTGTTGTTGTTGCGCCAGAGCAGGTGGACGCCCGTGCGCTGCAGGATGTCGAGCAGGTTCTCCTCGGTGGCCGCGCGCACGTCGTCGTACTGCGGACGGACCATGCGCGAGAACATGCAGGGCACGGAAATGGCGGTGGCCGTCCCGCAGGACGACATGTGTCTGAAGCTGATGATGTCGTCACGCTGCGACAGCACCGGATTGGTCGCCCGCCCGTAACCATTGAGCTGGAAGTTGCGGGCGCGTGCGGTTTCGCCCACCACGACGATCACCAGCCTGGTCCGCGCACCGTTGGGCTTCTGTGGCCGGGTGGCGTCCTCGGCCACCGTACGCAGCGGCTGCGAGGTCGCGCTGTATTTGCGCTTCAGGTAACCATTGGTGTTGCGCACGAAATTGAACGGCAGCACCTGGTCGCGGATCTCGCGGTTGTTGCGCAGCAGCGAGGCGTAGTCCTTGTAGAACGGCAGGGTGACCACGGCCAGCACGGCCAAGGTCGCCAGCAGGTTGCCCAGCCACCACAGCAGGCTGCGCAGCGGGCGCCCGGCGGCGCGTGTGGTCAGGCAGGCGCTCAGTGCGGCCGGCAGCACGCCGAGCACCAGGATGTTGAGCAGCAGCGGCAGGGAAACGTACGAGCTGAGCTCGGCCTGGTTGGTCTCGAAGAAGTTCTGCACCATGCTGCGGTCGATGAGCACGTTGTAATGGAGCATGAAGTAGCTGCAGCCGGCGCTGACGACCACCAGCAACGCGAGCACCGGCTTGCGTACGTACGGCAGGGCCAGCAGAGGCGACAGCGCCAGGTTGAACAGGCAGAAGAAGAACACCGGCAGGCTGACGAAGAACAGCAGGCTGCGCAGGCTGTCGATCTCCACCGTCGACCACAGCGTCCTCCACAGCACCACATTGCCGATGGTGGCGAAGAAGAAGGCAGCCGCCCACGTCAGCTGCACGGGGTGCAACTGCAAAGACCTCAATCGTCGAAACACGCGCAAATCCCGGTGAAAAAGCGCGCGCAGTCTTGAAAACCGCCTGTCAGGATGTTGTTAGAATGCCGCCCACCATGACCCGCCTGCTCATCATCGAAGACAACCCGGAGCTGGTGGCCAACCTCTACGCCTTCTTCGAACCGCTGGGCTACGTGCTGGACGATGCACGCGATGGCGCCAGCGGCCTGCGCCTGGCCACACAGAACGACTACGACGCCATCCTGCTCGACCTGATGCTGCCGCGGCTGGACGGCATGGCCCTGTGCCGGATGCTGCGCCAGGAGTTCCAGAATCCGGTACCGGTGCTGATGCTGACCGCGCGCGACCCGGTCGACGACCGCGTGCAGGGCCTGGCGCTCGGCGCGGACGACTACCTGGTCAAGCCCTTCTCGCTCAAGGAACTGGACGCGCGCATCAAGGCGCTGGTGCGCCGCGCCCAGGGCCGCCAGGTGCAGGGCACCCTGGGCTGGGACGACCTGCAGGTGGATACCCGCGCACCACGGGCCTGCCGGCAGGGCCAGGCCATCGACCTGACCCCCAGCACCCACAAGCTGCTGCTGTGTCTGGTGCGCGCCGCGCCGGAGGTCGTGCGCAAGCAGGAGATGGAGTACCTGCTCTGGGGCGACGACCCGCCCGACAGCGGCGCGCTGCGCACCCACATCCACGAGCTGCGCCAGCTGGTCGACAAGCGGTTCGACACCGCCCTCATCGAAACCGTGCACGGCGTCGGCTGGCGCCTGCATGATGCGCGCAGGGCCGCGTCGGCCTGACCACCGGGGCGGCAGGGCCACCATCATGAAATCCGCTTTCAGCCCGATGTCGCTGCGGACGCGCATCACGGTGTCGTTCGTGATGCTGATGGTCGCGGTGATGGGGTTCGTGGTCCTGGCCGAACAGCTCGACTACGACGAGCTGCGCGCCTATGTCATTTCCGAAACCCTGCACAGCGAGATGCGCCGGGTGGAGGGCGAGATCGCCGCGGGTGTCACGCCGGCCATGCCCGAAGGCAGCCGTCTCTACGACGCGCGCAGCGTGCCCGAGGACCTGCGCAGGTACGCCCCGGGCTACCACAGCGTGGAGGAGGCCGACGTCTGGCACCTGATGGTGTTCGACATCACGGGGAAGCGCTATTACCTGCTGCAGGACGGCGCGTATTACGCCTACCTGGAGCACGTGATCGACGCCTACGCGGTGGTGGTCATCCTGCTGTGCATCCTCTGCGCGTTCTGGATCGGGCGTTTGACGGCCGAGCGGGTCATCGCCCCCATCACCCGCCTGGCGGACGCGGTGCAGCGCAGGCAGAAGCCCTTCCCCTTCCAGGACGCGCGCGACGAGATCGGCGTGCTGGCGCGCGCCTTCGCGCAGCACAGCGACGAGACCGAGCAGTTCCTGCAGCGTGAGCGCTGCTTCGTGGGCGATGCCAGCCACGAACTGCGCACCCCGCTTGCCATCATCGCCGGCGCGGCGGAGACCATCGTCCACCAGCTGCCGCCCGACAGCCATCTGGTGGCCAGCGCCGACCGCATCGTGCGTACCACCGAGGAGATGCAGCGCCAGCTGGCCTGCCTGCTGCTGCTCTCGCGCGACCCGCACAACCTGGCCCGCAGCGTGGTGCCGCTGCGCCCATTGATCGAAGAGTGCATGGCGCGCTGCCAGCCCTGGCTGGCACGAAAGCCGGTAGCGCTGGTGCTGGACGCACCGCAGGACGCCCACGTCCACACCAACGCCGAACTGGCGCGCAGCGTGGTCTGGAATCTGCTGCGCAATGCCTGCCAGTACACGGATGCCGGCGAAGTGCGCATCGCTCTGCACGGCACCACGCTGGTCATCGCCGACACCGGCCCGGGCCTGCCGCCCAGCATCGACCCGCAGCAGTTCCAACGCTTCGCACCCAGCGCCCGCCAGAGCGGCGAAGGCCTCGGCCTGTCCATCGTGCAGCGCATCGTCGAGCATCTGGGCTGGCGCATGACGGTCGACAGCTCGGACCAGGGCTGCCGTTTCAGCCTGGACATGCGCGACGCGCCGTAAAGACCACACCCGGTGTTCGCGTTGCACAGGAGTGCCTGTCTCATCGTGCGCAGCGGATCGGCGCACCCGCACACGCACACGCTGACGCGACGATCACCGGCACCACGCGCGATCGCCATGCAACGGCGCCGCGCCTGACGACTTTCTGACAGGCCCGCCCCCATCCTGCGCGCTGTCCGCGCCGTCCAGGAGAGTGCATGTCATCGCCCCGCCCCGCCGTCACCGGCAAGTACCAGCACGGCAAGACCGGCTTCAGCCGCATCCTGCACACCCTGCGTTACTCGCGCGACGGCTTCCTCGCCACCGTGCGTGGCGAGGCCGCGTTCCGACAGCTGCTGGCCCTGCATGCCGTGCTGATCGTCGTGGCCTGCGTGCTCGACGTGAGCCCGGTCGAGCGTGCCTTGATGCTGGCGGTCTGTTTCATCAGCCTGCTGACCGAACTGCTCAACTCCGCCATCGAAGCGGTGGTCGATCGCATCTCGCTGGAACGCCACCCGCTGTCCAAGAACGCCAAGGACATGGGCAGCGCCGCACAGACCACGGCCCTGCTGATGGTGACCGCGGTCTGGGCGGCGATCCTGCTGGGTTAGCCAGCGCCTGCGGCACGACGCCGCCGGCGCCTGGAAGGAAGACCCGGTCCGGGCCGGGAAACACTGTTGCCGACAAGGCGCCAGGACAGCCCCCGGGAGACAGCGCCCAGCATCCCGCCCACGAAAAAGCCCGCTCGACGCGGGCTTTTTCATTCCATCAGACAGCACCCGCCTCAGAACGGGATGTCGTCGTCCGCGAAGTCGTCCATCGGCGGAGCCGACTGCTGGGCCGGCGCGTTGCGCTGCTGGCCGCCGCCCTGGCCGTAGTCGTTGCCGCCGCGGGACTGCTGGCCGCCCTGGCCACCACCGCCGTACTCGCGACGCGGGGCCGCCGATCGCTGCGGGCGCTCGCTGCGCTCGAAGCCGCCGCCGCCCTCGCCGCCGCCGGCGCGGCCGCCGAGCATCTGCATCTCGTTGGCGACGATGTCGGTGGTGTACTTCTCCACGCCGTCCTGGCCGGTGAACTTGTCGTAGCGGATCTCGCCTTCGACGTAGACCTGCGAGCCCTTGCGCAGGTACTCGCCGGCGATCTCGCCGAGCTTGCCGAAGAACACCACGCGGTGCCATTCGGTGCGTTCCTGGTTGTTGCCATCGCGGTCCTTGCGGACGCTGGTGGTGGCCAGGCTGACACGGGTCACCGCCATGCCGCCCTGGGTGTACTTGACGTCGGGATCGTTGCCGAGGTTGCCGACCAGGATGACCTTGTTGATGCCGCGTGCCATAGCTTTGGGGTTCCGTTCTCGTCGCCCGGCGGGTCCGGGCAAGGGCAGTGAAGTATACCGGGGCCGGCCCCGCCATCGGTCCATCGCCATTAACGGGGTCAGAAGTCAGCCCGTCCGGCCTATAATTCCCCGTCGTCCCAAGGCTTTCCCATGGCAATCGATCAGTCCGCCCGTCCCCACGCCACGCTCCCGCAGATCCAGGCCCTGGCGGCCGCCGACATGGCCGCGGTCGATACCCTGATCCGCACCCGGCTGGCCTCGGACGTGGTCCTGATCAACCAGATCGCCGAGCACATCGTCTCGGCCGGCGGCAAGCGGCTGCGGCCGATGCTGGTGCTGCTGGCCGGCCGCGCCTGCGGCACCCCGGGCGCCGACCACCACCAGCTGGCGGCGATCATCGAGTTCATCCACACCTCCACCCTGCTGCACGACGACGTGGTGGACGAGTCCGACCTGCGCCGCGGCCGCAGCACGGCCAACGCGATCTGGGGCAATGCGGCCAGCGTGCTGGTCGGCGATTTCCTGTACTCGCGCAGCTTCCAGCTGATGGTGGAACTGGACCGGATGCCGGTGATGCGGATCCTGGCCGACACTACCAACCGCATCGCCGAGGGCGAGGTGCTGCAGCTGCTGCACGTACGCAATCCGGACACCGACGAGGCCGCCTACCTGCGCGTGATCGAGCGCAAGACCGCGGTGCTGTTCGCCGCCGGTACCCGCCTGGGCGCGCTGGCCTCCGGCGCGGACGAAGCCACCCAGCAGGCGCTGTACGACTACGGCATGGCGCTGGGCTACGCGTTCCAGATCGCCGACGACGTGCTGGACTACACCGCCGACGCTGCCGACCTGGGCAAGAACCTGGGCGACGACCTGGCCGAGGGCAAGGCCACGCTGCCGCTGATCCACGCCATCGCCCATGCCGAGGGCGCGACCCGCGAGCGCCTGCGCGCCATCGTCGAGCAGGGCGACAGCGACGCGCTGCCCGAAGCGATGGCCGCCATACGGGCCAGCGGCGGCATCGAGTACAGCCGCGCGCGCGCATTCGAGTTCGCCGCAGCGGCCGAAGCCGCGCTGGACGCGTTGCCGGACAACGAGGCCACCGCCGCGCTGCGTGGCCTGGCCCGCTACGCGGTGGAACGCACGCACTGATGGCCGAAGGCTTCAGTGCGGCCGAGCGCGACGCGCTGCTCGCCACCAGAGGCGTGGGCCCGACGGTGATCGCGCGGCTGGAGCAGATCGGCTACCGCTCGCTGGCGCAACTGGCCGACGCGAGCGTGGAGGACATCACCGGCCAGGTCGCGGCGATGCTCGGCACCACCTGCTGGCGCAACAGCCCGCAGTCGCGGGCGGCGATTGCCGGGGCGATCGCGGCGGCGCAGGCTGCGGTGGCACCTGCAGCCTGAGCGCCTTCTGCGGCGCGGCGCATGAGCACCACGCGCGGCGTGCAGCCCGCTCAGGGCAAGGCGTCGTAACCTTCGCCGAATCCGGACAGGTCCAGCGGCAGGTACACGCGAGCCGGCGCCTCGAACTCGCGCATGCCCAGCCGCACCTGGCTGCCGGCACGCAGGTCGGCCAGCAGCTCCGGATCCAGCGGCACTTCCACGTAGCAGCCCTCGCTGTAGCAGCGGTTGAACGGCAACTGCCCGACCGCGCGGCCGTCGATTTCCAGTTCCACTCCGCTGTCGAGCAGCACGCCCAGCGGCGTACGCAGCCGCAGCACGCGCATGTCGGCGGGGCGCTGCATCTTCATCACGATCGCGCTGATGGTCACGTCGGGCCGTTCGGCCAGCCGTGTTTCCTGCACCAGCGCGCAGTCGTCGGACGCCCTGCCGACCGGCGGCCCGCACAGCAGCGACCACGCGCCATGCGCGGCGCGGGTGCCGCCGGTGCCGGCATCGGACTGCGGCTGCGCGAAGGCGACCGGGCTGCCGGCGAGCAGCAGGAACACAGCGGTGAGGCCACGTGCCAGACAGGCGCGTGGGCGGGTGCGATGCCGCATGCGCGCCTCAGTCATCGAAGCGCTCGTCGAAGAAGCCGTCGAGCATGCGGTAGGCACGCGCAGCCGCGCGCGGGTCGTACTGGCAGCCCGGGCCGCTGTTGGCATCGGCTTCGGCGAAGCAGTGCACCGCGCCGCTGAAGTTGACGAACTGCCAGTCGGCACCTGCCGCATCCATCTCCTTCCCGAAGCCGGCGATCTCCTCGGCGCTCACATAGGTGTCGGCTGCACCGTTGAGTACCAGCAGCGGTGCCTTCACCGCACCCTGCCCGGCCGGCAGGTCGGTGCCGAGCGCGCCATGCAGGCTGACCACGCCGGCCAGCGGTGCACCGGCGCGCGCCAGTTCCAGCACCGCGGTGCCGCCGAAGCAGTAGCCGACCGCGCCGAGCTTCGACGCATCCAGCGGCGCGCTGCCGGCCTGCTGCTTGAGCACCTCCAGCGCCTGCGCGGTGCGCGTGCGCAGCAGCGGGCGGTCGCCACGCAGCCTGCTCGCCACCGGCCCGGCCTCGGCATCGGTCTTCGGCCGCACATCCTTGCCGTAGACATCGGCCACCAGCACCACGTAATCGTCGCCGGCCAGGCGCTTGGCGGTTTCGACCGATGCCGGGCTGACGCCCTTCCAGTTCGGCACCATCACCAGGCCAGGACGCGCGTCGTCGCTGCTGTCGTCGTAGACCAGCACGCCACTGAAACGCTCGGCGCCGTTGCTCCATTCGACCGGCTGGGTGCGCATGGCGGCGCTGGCAGAAAACGCCATCGTGGCGAGGATGGCGCTGGAGAGGGCAGCGAGGATCGGCAGGCGCATGGCATGACTCCGTCGGTGGATGGGCGGAGTCTAGCGGGTGGGCGGTCATGGCGCGGCATCACGCCGGATCGATCCCGGATCGATGTCGGACCGGATCGCCTGCGATGGTGGAGCTGCATCGGGGACTGATGCGAAGTCGAGACGACGGTTGGAGGACGGCCGCCTCGCCTGGCTCACGTATGCCGCCCGTGGTGGTGGGGTGCTCGCCGCGGCGGCGGGAGGGTGGTCGGGGCTGCGGCCCCTCCTACAGCGGACGTGGCGTCGCACGGTTGCCGTGACCGCGGGTGGCCGCGGCCGACCGCGTGCGGAGCCTAATCCGTAGGAGGCCGCTCGAGGCCGACCGCCATGTCGGGGCATGCAGTGGCCGCACCTGCCTTCATGCATCCGCCGCGGCGGCGGGAGGGTGGTCGGGGCTGCGGCCCCTCCTACGGCAGCGTGCCGTCGCACGGTTACCGTGACCGCGATCGGCCGTGGCTGACCGCGTGCTGAGCCTAATCCGTAGGAGGCCGCTCGAGGCCGACCGCCATGTCGGGGCACGCAGCGACCGTACCTGCCTTCATGCATCCGCCGTGGCGGTGGGAGAGTGGTCGGGGCTGTGGCCCCTCCTACGGCGGATGTGGCGTCGCACGGTTGCCGTGACCGCCGGTGGCCGTGGCCGACCACGTACTTAGCCTAATCCGTAGGAGGCCGCTCGAGGCCGACCATGTCGGAGCATGCAGTGGCCGCACCTGCCTTCATGCATCCGCCGCGGCGGTGGGAGGGTGGTCGGGACTGTGGCCCCTCCTACGGCGGACGTGGAGCCGCACGGTTGCCGTGACCACGGATGGCCGTGGCCGACCACGTGCTTGGCCTAATCCGTAGGAGGCCGCTCGAGGCCGACCGCCATGTTGGAGCATGCAGTGGCCGCACCTGCCCTCATGCATCCGCCGCGGCGGTGGGAGGGTGGTCGGGGCTGTGGCCCTTCCTACGGGGTCAGGCGACGCCCAGGCCGGGGATCGCGCTGATCGCGTCGGGGTCGAAGCCGGCCAGGCTGGCGAAGTGGCGGCCGCGTTCGACGTAGTCGCGGTAGGCGCCGAAGCTGGGGGCGCCGGGCGACAGCAGGACGATGCCGCCCTCCTCGCCCAGCGCATCGCGGGCCAGCCGCATCGCCTGCGGCAGATCGGCGGCGGCGTGCAGGCCGAAGCGGCCGGCCTCGGCCAGCGGCTGCAGCAGCGCATGGATGCGCGGGCCGTTGGCGCCCATCGTCACGATCTCCAGCGGCGGCGTGTCGTGGGTCATGTGCAGGACGAAGTCGCTCCAGTCCAGGCCGCGGTCGTGACCGCCGACCAGCAGTGCGATGCGGCGCCCGGCGAAGCAGTCCAGCGCGGCGAGGCTGGCGTGGGGCGTGGTACTGATCGAGTCGTTGACCCAGGTGACGCCATCGCGCGTGCCGATGCGCTGCAGGCGGTTGGGCAGCGGCCGGAAGCTCTGCACGGCCGGTGCCAGCGACACCGCATCCAGGCCCAGCGCCTCGATCGCAGCCAGCACCGCGCACAGGTTGCCGCGGTTGTGGCGGCCGGGCAGCGGCGTGTCGCGGGTGTCGAACACGGCCAGCTCGCCGCGGTGCACGACCTCGCCGCGCATGTGCCAGCCCTCGGACCGGTTGAACCAGATCACCGTGCTGTGCGGCAGCTGCAGCTGCGCCAGGTGCGGGTCGTCGGCATTGAGCACGGCGATGCGCGGCGCGGCGGCGGTGACCAGCTTGAGCTTGTCCTCGATGTAGCGCTGCTCGCTGCCGTGCCAGTCCAGATGCTCGGGGAACAGGTTCAGCACCACAGCCACGTGCGGATGCACGCCGGAGGCGGCGACATCGCCGGTCTGGTAGCTGGACAGTTCGATCGCATGCAGCTCGGCCGGGGGCAGCTGGTCCAGCTCCAGCAGCGGCAGGCCGATGTTGCCGGCCAGTGCGGTGCGGTGCCCGCCCGCGCGCAGCAGATGCGCGAGCAAGGCGGTGGTGGTGCTCTTGCCCTTGGTGCCGGTGACGCAGACGGTGCGCGCGTGCGGATGCTCGGCGAACCACAGCGTGGTGCCGCCGATGAAACGCGTGCCGGCCTGCGCGGCGGCCAGCGCCTCGGGCGAGTACGGACTGATGCCGGGCGACTTGATCACCACGTCGAACCCCGACAGCGCCTGCGCATCGACCTGCTCGCGCGTGCTCAGCCAGGCATCGCCGAGCGCGGCCGCATCGGCGGCCTCGCTCGCGTTGCAGAACAGGGTCAGCGGCAGCTGCGGCAGCTGCGCGCGGATCGCACGCCAGGCGGCGCGGCCCTCGCGGCCCCAGCCCCACAGTGCGACCCGCAGGCCATCAAGCTGCGAAACGCGCACCGATCCGCTCCCAGACCGCGGCCGGGACGCGATGCTCGCCGACGATCTCCAGCAGCGGCTCCAGCGCCAGTTCGGCCGGGTCCAGCTGCGGCTGGATCTCGCGCACGAAGCGCGCCACCAGCGCGTCCTCGCGCCAGTCGGCACGCGCGGCCAGCAGCGCCATGGCGGTACGCGATTCCCGGCCTTCGCCAACGCATTCGAACGGCTTGTGATCCTGGAACTCCAGCAAGGCATCGAAGCCCGGCGCCAGCGCGATGTCGTCCAGCAGGTTGCGGCCGAAGATGCGCACCAGCCGCGGCTTGGGCATGAACGGCGCCAGCGCCAAGAACACGAAGTGGCACTTCGGGCACAGCCCGCACCAGCGCTGCGCCGGTTTCTCGCCGAGGATGTGGAAGTTGCGGTTGCAGCTGGAGAAATGCGCGTCGTAATGATCGGTGCGCGCGAACTGCCGCGCCACCGCCAGCTCCGACAGCGGGCGCAGCAGCGAGTAGTAGTGCAGGTCGGCGGCGACGCTGCGCTCGACATGCGCGCCGAAGGCCTGCTCGAACGCCCAGCCCTTCGACCACTGGTGGTTCACCTCGCCGGTGCCTGGGATGATGCTGCCGTAGCTGGCCGAACGCTCGTTGGAGAACACCACCTGGCCGGCATTGGTCAGCACCGCGGCCAGCACCAGGATGGCCGAGTTCACCGCGGTCACCGGGATGTGGCCGTTGTACGCGCCCTGGCGGTTGATCTCGAACAGCTCCGGCGCCAGCGCGCGGCCGATGTTGAGCGTCGCCAGGCCGGTGCGCTCGGCGCAGGTGCGGATCAGCTGCGAACCGCCGATCCAGGTGACGGTCTGCTCGACGCCCGCGGCGCGCAGGGCCTCGATGCTGACCAGCGAATCCTTGCCGCCACCGATGGCGACCAGCGCGCGTGCATCCAGGCCCAGCACCGGCGCGCCATCGCCTTCGCCAGGCATCACGTCGGCGACCGGAAAGCGGATCCGGCCGTGCAGGTCCAGTCCGTTGCGGTAGGCGAACTCGCCCAGGCCGTTGAGGTAGACCTGCTCGGCCAGCGCGGCGGTGGCCGCGTCGATGCCCTCGCCCTCGATGACGATGGTCGGCGGCACCGCGGCCTTGTAGTAGCTGACGCCGGCGATCAGATGCAGCAGGCGCAGCGCACGCTGCACCGCGACGGCGCGCGCGCCGTCCAGCACGAACGGCGCGCCGGGAATGGTGACCGTCTCGACCAGCTCGGGGCCGTCGTCGAAGGCATAGACCAGACGCGCCACGCCGTCCTGCGGGTCGAACGTGCAGCGCACGAAACGGAAGGTGGTGATGGCGTCACGCTTGAACATGCACTCAGGACTCCGCACGAACAGGATTGAGCCGGGCGCGGTGGCGACGGCAGGAAGAACGGACAGCCGGCGAGCGGCCCGATGCGCTCATCGGGCGGGCTCCAGCCGCAGACGCTGGAGGCGCAGGTACCGGGTGGAGACCGGCAGCATCAGCAGCCACGCGGGCACTCCGCCGATCACCAGCGCGAAGAAGCCCAGGAGCGCGCCGTTGTCGAGCGCACGCAGCAGCCGGCCGGAAACCGGCCCCTCGGGCAACTGGAACCACGCCTGCAGCGCGACCGCCAGCACGAACAGCGCCATCGCCACCAGCACGGTGAAGAACGCCAGGCCGATCGTCGGCCAGTAGCGCCGGCGACAGCCGACGAACAGGCGCCAGCCCCCGGTCCACAGCGCCGACAGCGCCGCGGCGATACCCGCCGCAGGCGCGACCAGCCCCAGCATCTCGCCGAACTCCCTGCGCACCATCAGCCACAGCCCGACCATCGCCAGGACGACGGCGAGGCTGCCTGCCACCAGCGCGAACTCAATCCGCGGCGGCATCGAGCACATCCTCGGCCGGCAGCGCGCGGTGGTTGTAGGTGTTGGCCATCGAGTAGCCGTACGCGCCGGCATCGGCGATCAGGATCACGTCGTCGGGAGTGGTCGTGGCCGGCAGGCGCCGGCGCTTGCCGAACACGTCGCTGGATTCGCAGATCGGGCCGACCACGTCGAATACGCCATCGGCGGCCTCGTCGAGACGGCTGAGGTTGGCGATGTCGTGCCAGGCGTCGTACAGCGCCGGGCGGATCAGCGTATGCATGCCGGCATCCAGGCCGACGCGCAGCACACCGTCCTTCTCGACCACCTGGCTGGCGTTGCAGAGCAGCACGCCGGATTCGGCCACCAGGAAGCGGCCAGGCTCGATCGCCAGCTGGAACGCCGGGTGCACCGCGCGCACGTCGGCGAGGCCGGCGGCCCAGGCCTCGAGGTCGAACGGTTCGTCGTCGGCGGTATACGGGATCGGCAGGCCGCCACCGATGTCGATGATGCCGACGCTGCCGATGCGGCGGGCGAAGCCGGCCAGTTCGTCGCACATCAGGCGCCAGTGGCCGGCGGTTTCCACGCCGCTGCCCAGGTGCGCGTGCAGGCCGACGATGGCGACGTCCAGCGCGCGCGCGGCATCGACGAATTCGTCCACGCGCGCGACCGACAGGCCGAACTTGGACGCCTTGCCGCCGGTGTTGACCTTCTCGTGGTGGCCATCGCCGTGGCCCAGGTCGATCCGCACCCAGATCTGGCGACCGCGGAAGATCTCCGGCCAGCGCCGCAGGGCCTCGACGTTGTCGACGGTGACGGTGACGCCCAGCGCGAACGCCTCGGCGTACTCGTTGCGCGGCGCGAAGCTGGGGGTGAACAGCACCCGCGCCGGATCCATGCCCGGCACGGACGCGAACACGTGGCGCAGCTCGCCCAGCGACACGCACTCCAGGCCGAAGCCTTCCTCGACCATCGTGCGCAGGAGCGCCGCGTGCGGGTTGGCCTTGATCGCGTAGTAGCGCCGGTCGACCGCCGGGATGGCGGCCAGCGAGCGTGCACGCTCGCGCACGGTCGGCAGGTGGTAGACGTAGCGCGGCGTGCCGGTCCCCGCGCTGGCCAGCAGGCGCGCGCGCTCGGCCGGCTGCTGCCACCACGGCTGCTGCCGCGGACGCACGCTGCCGTTGATGTCGCGCCAGCGCGGACCGAACACCTCGTTCTCCAGCACCGGCATCGCGCCACCGTCGATCAGCGCGGCGTGCAGCGTCGGCAGCAGGCCGTCCGCGTCGGCTTCATCGATGACGAAGGTCAGGTTCAGGTCGTTGGACGACTGCGAGATCATGTGCACGCGCTCGTGGCCGAACGCGGCCCACACGTCCGACAGCCGGTGCAGCAGCGAGCGCATGCCGCGGCCGACCAGGGTGATGGCCGCGCACTGCACGATCACCTTGACCCGGCCGATCTTCTCCAGGTCGGCGGCCAGCGCCGACAGCACGTCGTCGTTGAGCAGGTTCTCGCTGGGGTCCAGCGACACGGTCACATTGGTCTGCGAGGTACCGATCATGTCGACGGACAGGCCGTGCTTGCGGAACAGCGCGAACACCTCGGCCAGGTAGCCGACCTGCTGCCACATGCCGATGTCCTCCACCGACACCAGCACCACGCCGTTGCGTCGGCTGAGCGCCTTGACGCCGGGCACGGTGGCCGCGCTGCGGTCGATCGAGGTGCCGGGCAGGTCGGGCCGCTCGGTATCGAGGATCGCCATCGGCACGCCGGCGTCGCGGCAGGGCTTGATCGAGCGCGGGTGCAGCACCTTGGCGCCGGTGGTGGCGATTTCCTGCGCCTCGGCGTAACCGAGCCGGGTCAGCAGGCGCGCATCCGGCACCTCGCGCGGGTTGGCGCTGAACATGCCTGGCACGTCGGTCCAGATCTCCACGCGCGCCGCACCGAGCAGCGCACCGAAGTACGCGGCCGAGGTATCGGAGCCACCGCGGCCGAGGATCGCGGTGCCGCCGTCGGCATGACGCGCGATGAAGCCCTGGCCGATCAGGAACCGGCTCGGCTGCGCGTCGAAGCGTGCCCGCCACGCGGCATCGGACTGCCACTGGCAGTTCACCGACAGCCGCTGCGACCACGGGCTCTGGTCGTCCTGCGGCGGCATCGCGCAGATCCAGTCGCGCGAATCGATCCAGCCGATGTCCAGGCCGCTCGCGTGCAGGTAGGCCGCACCGATGGTGGACGACAGCAGCTCGCCCTGCCCCAGCACTTCCGCCTGCCAGTCCAGCGGGCGCGTCGCCGCGCGCGGGTCGGTCAGCAGGCCGCGCAGCGCCGCCAGGCGTTCGCCCAGCACCGCATCGGCATCCAGGTCGAGCTCGGCCAGGAAGTCGCGGTGGCGCTGCTCGAGCGCGGCCACGCGCCGGGCGCTGTCGTCCGTGCCATCGGCGATCGCGGTCAGTTCGTTGGTGACGCCCGACAGCGCCGACACCACCACCAGCACCCGCGCACCGGTTTCGTCCGCACGTTTGTTCGCCAGTTTGCCGATCGTGTCCCAGCGATGACGACGCGACACCGAGGTGCCACCGAACTTGAGGACGATCCACCCGCCGGAGGCGGGCGCTTGCACGGACGAAGCTGCGGACATGTCTGCCTGGGGACCACCCGACCATCGGGCATGAACGGTCGATTCTAGCGGAAATCACCCGCCGTCCCGGCCGCGCTGCCACGCTTGCGGACCGGTCGGGCGCGCAGGCCCGACCGTTCATCGACGGCGCCGGCCGGGTGCCCGCTGACGGCCGGTTCCGGGCGCCGGCCAGCGGACGCGCCGCTGTCATCGACCGCGCATGATCCAGGTGCGGTGTGGTTGCTAAGCTCCGCGCTTTCCCGCGCAGGATCGCCCCCATGTCTCCACGCCCCTTCGTCCAGGTGGACGTGTTCGCCGACCGCCCCGGCGCCGGCAATCCGCTGGCCGTGGTGCTCGATGCCCGCGGCCTCGACGATGCGGCGATGCAGGCCATCGCCCGCTGGACGCGGCTGCCGGAGACCACCTTCGTCTTCCCGGCCACGCGCCCGGAAGCGACCCACGCGATCCGCATGTTCAGCCCCAAGCGCGAGGTGCCGTTCGCGGGCCACCCCAGCGTCGGCACCGCGCATGCGGTGCTGGACGCGGGCCTGGCCACACCGCGCGACGGCCTGCTGGTGCAGGAGGGCATCGCCGGCCTCCTGCCGCTGCGTGTGGATGTCGCCGACGGACGCCGCAGCATCGCCATCCGCACCCCGCGCGCGCGACTGGTCGAGACCGCCGATGCCCGCGGCAGCCGGATGGCCGAGGCCCTGGACTGGCTGCCGATGGGCGCGCTGCCTCCGGCGCTGATGGATGGCGGCCGGCGCTGGTGGGTGGCCGAGGCCCGCGACGAAGCCAGCCTGCGCGCCGCGCAGCCGGACTGGGATGCCATCTGCACGCTGGCCCGCGGCACCGACAGCATGGGCGTGCTGGCCTGGGCGCGCTGCCACGGCAGCGATTACCAGGTGGCCGCACGCGCCCTGGTCGGTGGCCCGGCGGTGTTCGAGGACGCGGCCTCCGGCGCGGCCAACGCGGTGCTCGCCGCCTGGCTGCAGCTGCGCGATGCCCTCCCAGGCGCGGACGGACGCTACCGGGTCAGCCAGGGCCGCGAAGTCGGCCACGACGCGCGTCTGGACATGCGGGTCGACGCCGATGGCGAGGTCTGGTCGGGCGGCCAGGTGGTCACCGTGATCCGCGGGGAGATCGACTGGACCTGAGTCGAGTGGCGGTCGGCCTTAGGCGGCCTCCTGCAACGACCCGCACCGCTCCCGTAGGAGCGGCCCCAGCCACGACAGCCATCTACCGACACCACCAACGCCTCGCCACGCATGGCGGTCGGCCTCAAGCGGCCTCCTGCAACGACCTGCCCCATCTCTGTAGGAGCGGCCACAGCCGCGACAGCCCTCCCACCCGCGCAGCCAAAAAAAAGCCCCACCGGCAGCAGCCGACGGGGCTCTCATGGACAGCGTGCAGGGCGTCGATGGACTCAGCCCATCCGCACCCACCACAGCAGGGCCAGACCGGCGACCATCACCAGGCCGCCGAACTGGCGCAGCCGCTGCGAGGGCAGCGTGCCGAGCTGCTGCATCGTCTGCCGCCACAGCCCCGGCAGCGCGAACAGGACCAGCCCCTCGATCACCGCCACCAGGCACAGCGCCGAGACCAGCTCGCCCGGCATCAGCGATCGCTCTTGAGGTACTGCAGGAACGGGTCGTCCTTGTCGAGCACGATCACGCCCTGGCCATCGGCGAACGAACTGCGATAGGCCTCCAGGCTGCGATAGAACGCGTAGAACGCCGGGTCGGCGCTGGCCGACTGCCCGTACAGGCGCGCAGCCTCGGCATCGCCTTCACCGCGCAGGCGCTGCGCATCGCGCTCGGCCTCGGCCACGATCACCGCCTGGTCGCGGTCGGCCTGGGCACGCACGGTCCGTGCCTGCTCCTCGCCTTCTGCGCGCAGGGCGCTGGCGACCTGCTTGCGCTCGGCGCGCATGCGGTCGTAGACCTGCTTGATCACGTCGCTGTCGGTGGGCAGGTCGATCTGCTTGAGCCGGATGTCGACGATGCGCATGCCCAGCGTGGCGGCACCGCGGTTGATGCCCTCCAGCTGCGTGGCGATGACTTCGGCGCGGTCGCCCGACACCAGCTGGGTCAGGGTACGGGCGTTGATCTCGTTGCGCAGCGAGTCCTTGATGATCGGCGCCAGGCGGTCGCTGGCGGCGGTCTCGTCGCCACCGGTGGCACGGTAGAACGCCCGCACGTCGTCGATGTAGCCGATGGCCACGAAGTCGACGCTGACGTCCTTGCGCTCGGAGGTCAGGTAACGCTCCGGCGAGAAATCGACCAGGCTGAAACGGCGGTCGAACACGCGCGCGGTCTCGACCAGCGGCACCTTGAAATGCAGGCCGGGGCCGATGTCGGTCCGGGCCACGCGACCCAGGTTCAGGACCAGGCCGACCTGGTCCTCGCGCACCACGTAGACCGAGCCGAGCAGGCCCAGCAGCACGGCCACGGCCGCTGCAACGATTGCCGGGTACTTCATCGGGACACCTCCTCACGCCCGGTGCGGCCGGTGGCGCGCACCGGCTCGCTCGCATTCTCGATCGCCGGCAGCACCGTCTCGGGCGCGATGGCGGCCCCGGTCGGCGGTGCTGGCAACGGCGCACTGGCACCGCCGGACGATCCCATCGGCACGTAGATCAGCTGGCGCTCGTCGCCGCCGACCACCTTGCGGTTGCGGGCCAGCACGTCCTGCACCGTCTCCAGCCACAGGCGCTTGCGGGTGACTTCCGGCGCGTTGCGGTGCTCGTCGCGCAGCAGGCTGAAGCGGGCGACATCACCCTCTGCCTGGGCGACCTTGGCGGCCTTGTAGCCCTCGGCCACGGTGCGGCGGCGTGCGGCCTCGCCTCGCGACTCCGGCACCACCTTGGCGGCGTAGGCACGGGCCTCGTTGATCAGCTGGTCCTTGATCTGCTGGGCGCTGTTGACCTCGTCGAAGGCCGGCTTGACCTCCTCCGGCGGACGCGCGTCCTGCAGGTTGACCTCGGTCACGACCAGGCCGGTGCGATAGGCGTCCAGCGAAGCCTGCAGCTGCTCGGAGGCGCTGACCGACAGGGGCCCACGCGCACCGAGCACGGTATCGAGGTTGGCGCGGCCGACCTGTTCGCGGATCACGCTCTGCGCGACCTGCTCGAGCACGCGATCGGCATCGCGCGAACCGAACAGGTACAGGCGCGGGTCGCCGACCCGGTACTGCACGTTCAGCGTCACGTTGACGATGTTCTCGTCGCGGGTCAGGACCAGCACGGTGTTGCTGAAGGTCTTGATCTGGGTCGCATTGACCTTGACCACGCGCTCGATCGGCCACGGGAACTTCAGGTTCGGACCGGGCTGCATCACGCGGGCGAACTCGCCGAAGCGCAGGACCACGCCACGCTGCTGTTCGCCGATCAGCTGGAAGCTGCTCAGCAGGACCAGCAGGGCCACGCCCAGCAGCACCCAGCGGAAGATCCCGCCACCGTTGCCACCGCCGAACTGGCGGCGCAGGTTCTCGAACGCGTCACCCAGCCCGTTGTTGTTGCCGCCAGACGAGGGCCGCCGCGGCGGCCAGGGGTTGCGTCCATTGTTGTCGGGGGAGTCCCCACCCTTCCCGGGGGTATTCCAGGCCATGCACACTCCGTGGTTGCGGGTCCGGCCGGACGCAGCAAAACGCTGCATGCGGCGGCAGAAGCCCGATTCTAACTGATGGGGACGCCCTGCCGCCCCGACAAGGGGCGGGCCGGCATCGACATCGGCGACATCGGCCACGCACCTGCCAAATGACCGCTCTCCGATCCCGCGGCGCAGGCCGGCGGCACTGCCGGGCGGCGCCAGGCAGCCCCCGAATGCGGCGATGCGCGCCCGGCCCGGCTCAGTGGCCGCGGCCGTGCGCAGGAACGGCGCAGCCCCGCCGCCGGGTGCCCGGGCCGGTCAGGCCCACTCGTCCGGCTCGACCGGCGGCAGCAGGTCCTGCAGATACACCCCGCCGGGACCGGCGGCGATCCGCTCGGCCTCGCCCAGCGGCATGTCGATCTGCAGCAGCCAGCCCTCCTCGTCCGCGGTCTCGGACTGGACGGCGCCGGCCTCGTGCAGGCGCGCGCGCAGGCGGCCGGCACCCGGCGGCAGGCGCAGTTCGCCGAAGGCTCGCTGGAAATCCAGCCGCCGGGCCAGCGCGGCCTGCAGCAGTTCCAGGCCGCGGCCGTCGCGGGCCGACAGCCAGACCCGCTCGTGGTGGCCGGGCTCGTCGGCCGCCGCCTCGCTGTGGTCGTGGCGCGGTTCGGCGCCCTCGATCCGGTCGATCTTGTTGAACACCAGCAGCTGCGGCAGGTCGCCGGCGCCGATCTCGGTCAGCACCTCGTCCACCTGGGCGATGCGGTCCTCGCGCTGCGGATCGGCGGCATCGATCACATGCAGCAGCAGGTCGGCCTCGCGCGCCTCGCTCAGGGTCGAGCGGAACGCGGCAACCAGTTCGTGCGGCAGGTCGCGGACGAAGCCGACCGTATCGGCCAGAACCACGCCACCGCCCGGCAGGGTGATCCGGCGCACGGTCGGGTCCAGCGTGGCGAACAGCTGGTCGGCCGCGTAGGCGTCTGCGCCGGTCAGCGCATTGAACAGGGTCGATTTGCCGGCATTGGTGTAGCCGACCAGGGCCACGCGCGGCAGCTCGCTGCGCACGCGGGCGCGGCGCATCTGGGTGCGCTGCACCTCGACCTTGTCCAGCCGGCGCTGCAGCTGCTCAAGACGCTTCTGCAACAGACGGCGGTCGGTTTCCAGCTGGGTTTCGCCGGGGCCGCGCAGGCCGATGGCGCCGCCGCGCTGGCGTTCCAGGTGGGTCCAGCCACGCACCAGGCGCGTGGCCATGTGCTTGAGCTGGGCCAGTTCGACCTGCAGCTTGCCGTCGTGGCTGCGGGCGCGCTGGGCGAAGATGTCCAGGATCAGGCCGGTGCGGTCGACCACCCGGCGCTGCAGCTCGCGCTCCAGGTTGCGTTCCTGGCCGGGGCTGAGTGGATGGTTGACCAGGATCAGGTCGGCGCCGGTAGCGTCGGCCGCGGCCCGCACTTCTTCCAGCTTGCCGGTGCCGATCAGCAGCGCCGGGTTGGGCTTGTCGATCCGCGCGGTCAATGTCGCCGCGATGGTGGCACCGGCGGAGCGGGCCAGGTCGGCGAACTCCTCCAGCACATCCTCGGCCAGTGCACCGCCCGAGTAGGGCTGGATCAGCAGGGCATGTTCACCCTTGCGCGAACGTTCGAACAATCAGGACTCCGCTTCGTCTTGCCCGTCGTCGTCGTGGCCGGCCTCGCCGGGCTGCTGCACGTAGCCGCCTCCCGGACCCACCTTGACGTTGCGCGACGGTACCACCGTGGAAATGGCGTGCTTGTAGACCATCTGGCTGACGGTGCTGCGCAGCAGCACCACGAACTGGTCGAACGATTCGATCGTGCCCTGCAGCTTGATCCCGTTGACCAGGTAGACCGACACCGGCACGCGCTCGCGACGCAGTGCGTTCAGAAAAGGATCCTGCAGCGATTGCCCCTTGGACATGTGGTTTCCCCGCTTATTGTTATTGGTCCATCCGGGCCGTTCCCCGCCCGTTGGGAGCATGTTACACAAGGCCGGCCCGGCCCGCCGGCAGGAAGGCCCCGACCGCATCCCGCAGCCGGTCCGCGTCGTGCACCGGGTCGAACCAGCGCGCATCGAGTTCGCCGCGCAGCCAGGTGATCTGGCGCTTGGCCAGCTGGCGGGTGGCGAAGATGCCGCGGTCGCGCAGCTGCGCGGCGTCGAAGGCGCCGTCCAGGTGTTCCCAGGCCTGGCGGTAGCCGACCGCACGCAGCGCCGGCAGGTCCAGCGGCCGCGCCACCGCCTGAAGGCCGGGCAGCGCGCGCAGGCGGCGGACCTCGTCGAGGAAGCCCGCGGCGAGCATCAGGTCGAAGCGGCGGGCGATCCGCTCGTGCAGCACCGCGCGCTCGCGCGGGGCCAGTACCAGCGGCAGGACCCGCCATGGCGGACGCGGCGGTGGCGGCCGACGCTGCCAGGCACTGATCGTCTCGCCGCTGAGCCGGTACACCTCCAGCGCCCGCTGGATCCGCTGCGGATCGTTCGGGCCGATACGGGTGGCGGCAGCCGGATCGATTCCGGCCAGCTCGGCGTGCATCGCCGGCCAGCCGCGCGCCGCGGCCTCCGCGGCCAGCACCTCGCGCAATGCCGGATCGGCCGCCGGCATCGGCGACAGCCCGCGCAGCAGCGCCTGGAAATACAGTCCGGTACCGCCGGCCAGGATCGGCAGGCGGCCACGGGCGAGGATGTCGTCGATCGCAGCGCGCGCATCGGCGGCGAACTCCGCCGCCGAGTACGGCTGCCAGGGCGCGCGCAGGTCCAGCAGGTGGTGCGGCACGCCGGCGCGCTCGGCCAGGTCCGGCTTGGCCGCGCCGATGTCCAGCCCGCGATAGACCAGCGCCGAATCGACGCTGACGATCTCGCCGCCGAACCGCTGCGCCAGCGCGATGGCGAACGCGGTCTTGCCCGACGCGGTCGGGCCCATCACCGCGATGACCGGCGGCCGGAGGTCGATCGCCATCAGCGTGTCCGGATGGCCTGTGCGGTCACGCGTCCCTGCCGCGCCCGAGCACGCTGTTGCGGCGCGAATAGACCAGGTACACCAGCACGCCGAGCACGTTCCAGGCCAGGAACCACAGCTGGGTCTTCTGCGGCAGACTCAGGAACAGGTAGGTGCAGCCGAGGATCGCCACCGGCCCCACGACCCAGGCCAGCGGCGTGCGGAACACGCGCGGGCGCTGCGGGTCGCGCCGGCGCAGCACCAGCAGGCACACCGACACCGCGGTGAACGCGGCCAGGGTGCCGGCGTTGGCGAGCGCGGCGATCTCGTCCAGCCGCGCCACGCCCGCCAGCGCAGCGACCAGCACCGCGGTGAACAGGGTGATCGCCACCGGCGTCCCGCTGCGCGGATTGACCTTGGACAGGCCGCGCGGCAGCAGCCCATCGCGCGACATCACGAAGAAGATGCGGCTCTGCCCGTAGAAGAACGCCAGCAGCACGGTCGGCAGCGCGACCACCGCCGCGCCGGAGACGATGCCGGCGGCGGTGCCCTGTCCCAGTTCGCGCATGATCAGCGCCAGCGGCGCCGGGCTCTGCGCGAACACCATGTAGCTCATCGCGCCGACCGCGGCCAGCGCGACCAGCAGATAGATCACGGTGCAGCCGACCATCGAGCCGATGATGCCGATCGACAGGTCGCGCTTGGGGTTCTTCGTTTCCTCGGCGGCGGTGGAGATCGCATCGAAACCGTAGAACGCGAAGAAGATGATCGCCGCCGCAGCCATCACGCCGCGCTCGGCACCTCCGGCATCCATGCTCTTGGCGAAGCCGTAGGGCATGAACGGATCGAGGTTGGCCGCATCGAAATGCGGGAGCGCGATGGCCACGAACACCGCCAGCGCCACCACCTTGACCACCACCAGCACCGCGTTGAGCGTTGCGCTCTCCCTCGTCCCGACCACCAGCAGCCCGGCCACGACGAAGGTGATCAGCACCGCCGGCAGGTTGATCACGCCGCCGGCATGCGGGCCCACCGCGATCGCCTGCGGCAGCTGCAGGCCGATGCCGGCCAGGAACTCCACCACCGAGCCGGACCAGCCCACCGCCACCGCGCTGACCACCAGCGAATACTCGAGGATCAGGCTCCAGCCGACGATCCAGGCGACGCCCTCACCGAGCACCGCGTAGCTGTAGGTGTAGGCGCTGCCGGCGGCCGGCATCATCGTCGACATCTCGGCGTAGGCCAGCGCCGCACAGGCGCAGACCACGCCGGCGATGATGAAGGACAGCAGGACGGCCGGGCCGGCCAGATTGGCGCCGACGCCGATCAGCGTGTAGATGCCGGTACCCACGATCGCGCCGATACCCAGCGCCACCAGATGCGGCCAGCTGAGGGTCGGCACCAGCCGCCGCCCCTCCTCGTGCACGGTGATCAGATCGATGTTCTTGCGCCGCTGCCATGCCTGCATGGGAGTCCCGCCGGAGATGAAAGGCGCACAGTGTGGGGCATCGCTCCGGCCATTGCGATGTGCGCCGCCGCAGCCGACGCAGGCGGGGCTCGCTCCCCGCATCGCAGTGGCGCAGGCCGCGCCACGCCGCGCATCGGGCCGCGCCCGTACGCGATGCCTCGTCGCGCCGGGATCCTGATGCGATGGCCGCCTCGGCGGCCAAAGCATCAAGGGCACTGCCCGTCGCGGACCTCGTGGCGGACATTGCCCAACCTGCCGCAGGTGTCGCGCGAACGCAGCGCCCGCCATGGTGAACAGCCACGGCACACATCGATGCGGCCTTTACCGCCGTCATACATGACGACAGCGCGAGGCCGCTGCGTGCACCTGACGCAACAGCTTGCGGGCACGGGCACGCGGGCGCGCTCATGCGCCTGTGCGCGAACCTTGTCCGGCACGCGACGCCCGCCGGATCGGCGGCAAACGCGACGACGGGTGAAGAAAAACCGATGCCGGGCCGCCTCGTTGCGGAGGCTGGACGCTCATGCCGCCCAACAGGCCGGGCGGACGCCTCAGGTCTCGTCCGGCCAGCGGATCGCGGGCGCCGCATCGCGCCGCGGAGCGGGTACCGCCTCGATGGCCGCCCAGACCTTCATCGCATCGACGGTAGCGGCCACGTCGTGCACGCGCACGATCCGCGCACCGCGCTGCACGGCGACCAGATGCGCGGCCACCGACGCCGCGACGCGCTCGGCCGGCACCTCGCGTCCGGTCAGCTCGCCCAGGCTGCGCTTGCGCGACAGACCGGCGAGCACCGGCACGCCGAGCTCGCCGATACGTTCCAGGCCGGCCAGCAGGGTCATGTTGTGCCCGGTGGACTTGCCGAAGCCGAAACCGGGATCGACCACGATCCGCTTCTTTTCGATCCCGGCCAGTTCCGCCGCGAAGATCCGCTCGGCCAGGAACCGGTGCACCTCGGCGACCACGTCGTCGTACTGTGGCGCGGCCTGCATCGAGCCGGGCTCGCCCTGCATGTGCATCAGCACCACCGGCACGCGCAGATCGGCCACCGCCTCCAGCGCGCCGGGCGCGCGCAGCGCCTGGATGTCGTTGACCATGCCGGCACCGGCCTGCACCGCGGCGCGCATGACCTCGGGCTTGCAGGTATCGATGCTGATCGGCACCGCGATCTGCCCTGCAAGGGCCTCGATCACCGGCAGCACCCGCCGCAGCTCCTCGTCCAGCGGCACCGCTTCGGCACCGGGACGGGTCGATTCGCCACCGATGTCGAGGATGTCCGCCCCTTCGGCGACCAGCCGCAGGCCATGGGCCACCGCGGCGGCGACCGTATCGTGCGCGCCGCCGTCGGAGAACGAATCGGGGGTGACGTTGACGATGCCCATCACCCGGGGGCGATCCAGCACCAGGCGGCGGCCGTTGCAGTCCAGCTGCGGCGACAGGTCGAACATGCTCTCACTCCCCTGCCGCGTGCACGGCGGTCTGGAAGCGTCGCGACGGCGCGACGCGGTGCTGCTAGCGACCCAGTTCGCGGAACAGCGCTGCATCCTGGCGTGCGGCGCGATGGCGTGCGTACAGGCCGAAGCCGAACGCGGCGACGGCCAGCAGCACGCAGGGCACCACCAGCAGCAGCGGCAGCGCACCGAATGCGTAGAACAGCGCAGTGAAGGTCAGCAGCGAGGATGCGGCCGCGAAACCAGCCGTGGCGCGGTTGCGCCACGGATTGCGGACGTAATAGCCGGCGCCACGGGGTGGCGCCTGGTGCTCATGGTCGGGCATGCCTGCAGCCAGCCGAGCGGTCAGCTCTGGGTGGCGGGGCCACCGACCGGCGGCAGCGGGCGCGGGTCGCCACCTCCACTCTGGTCACCGCCCTTGCCGGACTTGTTCCAGCCCATCGGCGGCGGCGGCTCGCGGCCTTCCATGATCGCGTCGATCTGCGGCGCGTCGATGGTCTCGTACTGCAGCAGCAGCTGCGACATCGCATGCAGCTTGTCGCTGTTCTCGGTCAGCAAGGCCTTGGTCCTGGCGTAGGCCTTGTCCAGGATCGAGCGCACCACCTCGTCGATCCGGCGGGCGGTCGCGTCGGATACGTTCTTGTGCTGGGTGACCGAGCGGCCGAGGAACACCTCGTCCTCTTCCTCGCCATAGGCGATCGGCCCCATCTCGTCGCTCAGGCCCCACTTGGTGACCATGTTGCGCGCCATCTTGGTGGCGCGCTCGATGTCGTTGGAGGCGCCGGTGGTGACCTTGTCCTCGCCGAAGATCAGCTCCTCTGCGACGCGGCCGCCATACAGCGAGCACAGCTGCGACTCGATCGCCACGCGGTTCATCGAGTACCGGTCGCCTTCGGGCAGGTACATCGTCACGCCCAGCGCGCGGCCGCGCGGAATGATCGTGACCTTGTAGACCGGGTCGTGCTCGGGGACGAGGCGGCCGACGATGGCGTGGCCGGCCTCGTGGTAGGCGGTCAGTGTCTTCTCGTCCTCGCTCATCGCCATCGAGCGGCGCTCGGCGCCCATCAGGATCTTGTCGCGGGCCCGGTCGAAGTGGTCCATGCGGACCTCCTTCTCGTTGCCGCGCGCGGCGAACAGGGCCGCCTCGTTGCAGAGGTTGGCCAGGTCGGCGCCCGAGAAGCCCGGGGTACCGCGCGCGATCACCATCGGCTCCACGTCGTCGGCCAGCGGCAGCTTGCGCATGTGCACACGCAGGATCTGCTCGCGGCCCTTCACGTCGGGCAGGCCGACCACGACCTGGCGGTCGAAGCGGCCCGGACGCAGCAGCGCCGGGTCGAGCACGTCGGGACGGTTGGTGGCGGCGATGACGATCACGCCCTCGCCCCCCTCGAAGCCGTCCATCTCGACCAGCAGCTGGTTCAGGGTCTGCTCGCGCTCGTCATGACCGCCGCCCAGGCCGGCACCGCGATGGCGGCCGACGGCGTCGATCTCGTCGATGAAGATGATGCACGGCGCGTGCTTCTTGGCCTGCTCGAACATGTCGCGCACGCGGCTGGCGCCGACGCCGACGAACATCTCGACGAAGTCCGAACCGGAGATCGAGAAGAACGGGACCTTGGCCTCGCCGGCGATGGCCTTGGCCAGCAGCGTCTTGCCGGTGCCGGGCTGGCCGACCATCAGCACGCCGCGCGGAATCTTGCCGCCCAGCTTCTGGAACTTGGAAGGATCGCGCAGGAACTCGACCAGCTCGCCGACTTCCTCCTTGGCCTCGTCGCAGCCGGCGACGTCGGCGAAGGTGACTTTCACCTGGTCCTCGCCCTGCAGCTTGGCGCGCGACTTGCCGAAGGACATCGCGCCCTTCGCGCCGCCACCGCCGCCCTGCATCTGCCGCATCATGAAGATCCAGAAGCCGATCAGCAGCAGCACCGGCAGGAAGTTCAGGACGATGCCCCAGAAGCCCGGGCCGGTTTTGGGCGGCTCGCGGGTGACTTCGATGTTCTTGCCCAGCAGCTGGTCGGTCAGCTTGAGGTCGATCGGACCGACCACCTGGCCTTCGGTGCCGTCGCTGCGGCGATAGCGGATGACGTTGCTGGTCAGCGTGCTCTCGTCGGTGATCACCACCGAACGGATGCGACCGGATTCGACATCCTGCAGGAAGCGCGTGTAGGTCGGCGCTTCGCCGGTCGAGGTCGTCGCGCCGCGCGGCGAGAAGCTCTGGAACACGACCATCAGTACGACGGCGACCACCACCCAGAGCAGCAGATTCTTGGTCAAGTCGTTCATCCTCATCGCTCCGGTGCTTCCTCTTCTTTTCTATGGTGTCCCGGCCTGGCCGGACGGGTCGAGCTTACTTGATCTGGGCACGCTTGCCCTGCCCCAGGGCATAGACCTCGGGCGAGCGCTTGCGCGACGCCGCCGGCTTGCGGATGACCACCCGCTCGTAGCGCCGGCGCAGCTCGCGCACGTAATCGTCGAAGCCCACTCCCTGGAACAGCTTGATCAGGAAGGCGCCACCGGGGCGCAGATGGGCGTCGGCGAACTCCATCGCCAGCTCCGCCAGATGCATCGCACGCGGCTGGTCGACCGCGTCCACGCCACTCATATTGGGTGCCATGTCCGAAAGCACAAGGTCGACCTGCTGGCCGTCCAGACGGGCTTCCAGCTCCGATAGGACGGCATCCTCCCTGAAATCCCCATGAAGGAAGTCCACCCCAGCCAGCGGCGGCATCTCCAGGATGTCCAGGGCGATGACCCGGCCGCTGTCGCCCAGGGCCTGGCGGACGTACTGCGACCAGCCTCCCGGGGCAGCGCCGAGGTCGACCACGGCCATGCCCGGCTTGAGCAGGCGGTCGCGCTCGATCAGCTCCTCCAGCTTGTAGGCCGCGCGCGAGCGCAGGCCCTCGGCCTGGGCCTTCTTCACATAGGGATCGGCGAAGTGTTCGCGGAGCCAGCGGTGGCTGCTCTTGCTGCGGGAGGCCATGGGGGTTCCCGCGGGCGCGACCCGCGGCGGGGAGATGGCCGGCCATGATACCCTGATCCGCCATTTCACCCGGCCCGCACCCGATGCCCGTTGTCCTGACCTCTGCCCAGAACCGCTTCCTGCGCGGCCAGGCCCACGATCTGAAGGCGCTGATGCAGGTCGGCGGCAAGGGCATCACGCCGTCGCTGCTGGCCGAGCTGGACCAGCTGCTGGAGCGCCACGAGCTGGTCAAGGTGAAGGTCGGTGCCGAGGACCGCGAAGCCCGCGACGCGATGATCGCCGAGCTGGCCTCCGGCAGCGACGCGGCCCTGGTCCAGCGCATCGGCCACACCGCGACCCTGTACCGCCCCGGCCGCGACAAGCGCCAGATCGTGCTGCCGCGGGCCTGAAGCGCAGGATGCCGTCGTGCAGTTGAGCGAGGAACGCCCCGATTACAGCTACGTGCTCCGCGGTGCCGACGGGCGCCAGGCACGGGTCAACGACCGGGTGCTTCAACGCAGCTTCGCCGTCTCGCCCAACCAGTTGATCGAGGACTGGGATGGGCCATCGTCGGCCAGCACCCTCGCCCCCGACCATCTGGCACCCCTGCTCGCGCTGGGTCCGGAGCTGATCGTGCTCGGCACCGGCGACCGCCAGGTCTTTCCTGCCCCCGCCGTCATGGCCGCCTGCCTGAGCCGCGGCATCGGCATCGAGGTGATGGACAACGCAGCCGCCGCGCGCACCTTCAACGTGCTGGCCGGCGAAGGCCGGCGTGCGCTGGTGATCCTCCTGCTGGAAACCCCGGACGGCTGACGCCCGCGGCAGCGCTCGCCCCTTCAGGGACACTGCCCGCAGGTGATCCGCCCCGGCGGTCACGCTCGTCGCGTCGTGTGGATTCCCTGCCGCCCCGTGATGTCGCGGGCCGATGGACCGAGCGCAGGACGTCGGCGGCAGCACACTGAAGCCCGGATCCTCCGGCAGCGGCCACATGAGCTGCCCCAGCGCGTACCGGACCAGTCCGAATGCGGTGTTGGCCATCATCTGCTCGCCGGACAGCCGGCCGACGAGCACGCCGTCGCGCTCCACCGGCAATCCGGCATCGGCGACGCTGGCCACGAGCACGCGGCTGCCCGGGTCCGCCAGCATGATCGGCACACACAGGGAAGCGCCCCAACAGCTGGCTGTCGTCGCGTGTGCAAACGGCACGTGCCTCATCGAAGACGGCTCGCGCCGCCTCCGGCGGAATCAGTGCAGCCGCATGGCCCGGCAGCGCCCAGCATGCGATCGGCAACACCGGCGATCTTGCGGTCACGCACTGCACTCCCCGCACACGCCCGGTCGAACCGAGCATGCGCCGGAGCGGAGGTTCATCGGCCTCCACGGCACTCTTCTCCGGCGGCCCCGCGATCGGGAGCCATCGGCGCCCACCCGCGCAGCGGCGCCACCGGGCGGCATCGCAGGCCGGCGTGGCTGGCACGTCAGGCACAGCGATTGGATGGGAACACGCCGGTGAACGGCCACATGGCCAGATCGGCGCCTCGGCAGGCAAGGCGAGGAAGCTCACGTCCGTCGTGGCGACCGGGTCGGCGCCGCCGGCGACGATCCACCGCATCGGGCGCCGACGGCCCCGGGGCGCTGCGCCAGGCGAAGCATCCGCTGGCAAGCGGCAGCGCGGCTGGATCAGCGCTTGGGCAGGTAAGGCAGAGGATCCACCGGCTTGCCGTTATGGCGGATCTCGAAGTGCAGCATGTCGCGGGCAGCTCCGGTCCGCCCCATCTCCGCGATCTGCTGGCCCGCCTTCACGTTCTGGCCCTCGTTGACCAAACGCTTGCGGTTGTGCCCGTACGCCGACAGCCACTGCTCGTTGTGCTTGACGATGATCAGCTCGCCGTAGCCGACCAGACCGGCCCCCGAGTAGACGACGACGCCATCGGCAGCGGCGTTGACCGCCTGCCCGCTGTTGCCACCGATGTCGATGCCCTGCCGCGTGTTGTCGCCGGCGACGAAGCCGTTGATCAGCACGCCTTCCGCCGGCCAGCGCCAGGCGAAACCGCTGCTCGCAGGCGCGGGCGCGGGAGCCGGCGTCGCAGGCCTGGGCGGAGTGGCTGCGGGCGCGGCCGGCCGGGCTGCAGGTGTACTGCCGGCGGTCGGCGCGGGCCGCGCCGCGGTCGCGGCCTGGCCGCTGCCGGACAGCGTCAGCCGCTGCCCGGGATAGATGGTGTAAGGCGGTTGCAGCCGGTTCCAGCGGGCGACATCGGCCACCTGCTGCCCGTGCCGGCGCGCGATCGAATACAGGGTATCGCCGCGCTGGACGACCACGCTGCCGGCATTGCCGGATCCGGCCGATGGCGATGCGCCGCTGGCAGCCGGAGTCCGGGTCACCGTACTGCTGCAGGCGGCCAGCACCAGCGCCAGCAATCCCACCAGTGCCAGGCCCGCCGGCCCGATCCGCCTCGTCTCCGTCATTCCCGCTCCTCGTATCCATGGCCCGCCCCGATCCAGGGCGGGTGGGCGCATCGTGTGCAGCCCGAGTGTGCGACGTCGCGTCCGAACGGATGCCAACCCGGCATCCGCGCGGAGCGCCATCAACCGCCGATCCGCTGCAGCAGGCCGTGCACGGCCACGCCACCACCGCCGATCAGGATGCTGAAGTAGACCATCGTGCCGATGTTGGCCAGGTGACCGAGCAGCACCGCGCCGCCGTCGCGCTGGATCAGGCCGATCGCGTACAGCAGCAGCGCCAGTCCCGGGATCGTATTGCTGAACGGAATGAAGCCGAAAGGCGCCATCAGCAGCAGCGCGGCCAGGATGAAGCACAGGTTGTTGATGATGTCCTGCAGGCGGCCGTCGACCAGCACGCGCAGCCGGTACGGACGGGCGACCTTCTCGAGCCGGCGCACCCAGGTCATGCCGCCGGCCAGGCCCGGACGCAGCTTGGCCGCCGGCAGCGGGCGCTCCTTGAGCCGGCGCGGCAGCCACAGCGGGCGGCCGGACAGGCGGCTGATGCCGACCAGCAGGATCGCCGCGCCGAACACCGTGCTCACGCCGGGGATGGAGACCGGAATCATGAAGACCAGGGTCAGCATGATGGTCAGCAGCAGCAGGCCCTCGTCACCGAACGCGTCCAGCAGTTCGCCCAGGGTCAGGTGGTCCTCGGGCAGCTGGTCGATGACCTGCGCGATCTGGTCGCCCAGCGGGACCGCCTCGGGCGCGGCGGAACGGGAAGTCGGCTCGGACATCTTCTGGTTCAATCGATCATTCCGGACAGGAGCGGGACGAAGGTGACGGGCGCCAGGTGCGTCTCGTCGACGCCGCCATCCTCGCGGCGAACGAGCCGGATCAGGCTCTGCTGCTGGCTGCCGCCGACCGGCGCGATCAACTGGCCACCGGGGCGCAGCTGCTCGACCAGGGCCGGCACCAACGCGGCCGCGGCGGCAGTGACCAGGATGCCGTCGAACGGACCGTGCTCGGCCCAGCCGACGCGGCCATCGTCGTGCTTGCTGCGCACGTTCATGCCCAGCGTGCGGAAGCGCTTGCGCGCCTGCCGCAGCAGATCGCCGATGCGCTCGACCGTGTAGACCTCCAGCCCCAGCGCCGCCAGCACCGCGCCCTGGTAGCCCGAGCCGGTGCCGATCTCCAGCACCTTCGACGGCGCGTTCTGCAGCAGCACCTCGGTCATGCGCGCCACCACCCAGGGCTGGGAGATGGTCTGGCCGAAGCCGATCGGCAGCGCGGTGTCCTCGTAGGCGCGCATCGCCAGCGCCTCGTCGACGAACAGATGCCGCGGCACCGCGCCCATCACCGCCAGCACGCGCTCGTCGGCGATGCCGGCTTCGCGCAGGCGCTCGACCAGGCGGTCGCGGACGCGCTGCGAGGTCATCCCGACACCCATCGCCGCCGGCTGCAGCCGCAGCCGCGGCGTCACGCCCCGCCTCCGTCCCGGGCCAGTGCGGCGCTCAGCCCGCCGACCCAGCCGGCGACCTTCTCCAACGCCTGGTAGCGGGTCAGGTCGACGTGGATCGGGGTGATCGCGATGTGCCCGGTGCGCACGGCATGGAAGTCGGTGCCGGGGCCGGCGTCCTGCTCCGGGCCGGCCGGGCCGATCCAGTAGACGGTGCGGCCGCGCGGGTCGGACTGCGGGATGCAGGGTTCGGACCGATGGCGGTTGCCGAGCCGGGTCACCTCGAAGCCGAGGACATCGCCCCAGGCCAGGTCGGGCACGTTGACGTTCAGGATCGTGTCGGCCGGCAGCGGATCGGCCTTGAGCCGCGCGACGATCTCCACCGCGGCACGCGCGGCGGTCTCGTAATGCTGCGCGTCGTGATTGCGCGTGGCCAGCGACACCGCCACCGCGGGCAGCCCGAGAAAGCGCCCCTCCATCGCCGCCGACACCGTGCCCGAATAGATCACGTCGTCGCCGAGATTGGCGGTGTTGTTGATGCCGGAGACCACGATGTCCGGATCGAACTCGAACATGCCGGTCAGCGCCAGGTGCACGCAGTCGGTCGGCGTGCCGGCCACCGAGCAGGTGTAGTGATCGATCCGCTTGACCCGGATCGGCAGATCCAGGGTCAGCGAATTGCTGGCGCCCGAGCGGTCGCGATCGGGCGCGACCACATAGACCTCGTGACCGGCATCACGCAGATGCTCCGCCAGGATGCGGATGCCGGGGGCATCCACGCCGTCGTCGTTGCTGACCAGTACGCGCATGGGCTTCCTCGAAAACCCGGGCATGATACCGGATGCGTCCAGTGCCGGTTGCGCCGCTGCACGCGGACGCTACCCTGTGCGCATGATCGACGACGACGACGCCGCGCTGTTCCGTGACGCGATCGGCAAGGTGGCGCCGCTGCGCACCGATGCCGAGGCGCCGCCGGCACGCCCGCGCCCGCGTCCGGCGCTGCGTCGCGACAGCGTGGTCCAGGCCCCTGCCGGCACCCCGCTCGCCGGCGCGGACGGCGACGTCCTGCAACGCGGCGACATCAGCAGTTTCCGTCGCGACCGCCTGTCCGCCCAGGCCTGGCAGCGGCTGCGGCGCGGCCAGTTCTCCGCGCTCGACGAGCTGGACCTGCATGGCGCCAGCGCACTGCAGGCCGAGCTGCTGCTGGCGCGTTTCATCGCCGAAGCGGTGGACGCCGGCATCGGCTGCGTGCGCATCATCCACGGCAAGGGCGCGGGCGCGGAAACCGGCGTGCCGGTGCTGAAGAATCTGGTCGACCGCGTGCTGCGCCAGCGCGGGGACGTGCTGGCATTCCATTCCGCGCCAGCCACGCAGGGCGGCACCGGCGCCCTGCTCGTATTGCTGGCCAACCGCTGAGCGATACGACCGGGTGTCGCAACGACAGCATCGGCGGGCGAAACACCGCGGACGCCCGCACTACGGCGCGCTCACTGCACACGTGTCCTCCTGATCTGCCCTACCCGGGGCCTGGGGCAGCGCCTAGAATGCACCCCATGCATGCCCCGACCTTCACTGCCCGCACCCTCGCCGAACGCTTTTCCCTGCAGCTGCAGGGCGATGGCGACACGCCGGTTGCGGGCGTCGCCACGCTGGCCAACGCAGGTCCGGCCCAGCTCGCATTCCTGGCCAACCCGCGCTATCGCTCGCAGCTCGACGCGACCCAGGCCGGCGTGGTCGTGGTGCGCGCGGATGACGCCGCGTCCGTGCGCGGCACCGCACTGATCGCACGCGATCCGTACGTGGCTTTCGCCCGCATCGGCGCGCTGTTCGAGCGTGTGCCGGCACGTGCGCCCGGCATCCACCCCAGCGCCGCGATCGATCCGTCCGCCGAGGTCTCGCCGGACGCGCACATCGGCCCGTTCGTCAGCATCGGTGCGCGCAGCCGCATCGGCGCCGGCTGCGTGGTCGGCCCGCACTGCACGATCGGCGAGGACTGCGCGCTCGATGCCGGGTGCGAGCTGCAGGCCCGCGTCACCCTGGTCGCGCGCGTGCGCCTGGGCAAGCGGGTGCGGATCCTGCCAGGCGCGGTGCTCGGCGCCGCCGGTTTCGGCCTGGCGATGGACGCCGGCCAGTGGGTCAACGTGCCCCAGCTCGGTGGCGTGGTGGTCGGCGACGACTGCGAGATCGGCGCCAACAGCTGCATCGACCGCGGCGCGCTCGACGACACCGTCCTCGAGGAGGACGTCCGCATCGACAACCTGGTCCAGATCGGCCACAACGTGCGCATCGGCGCCCATACCGCGATGGCCGGCTGCTCGGCCGCCGCCGGCAGCGCGAAGATCGGCCGCTACTGCCTGATCGGCGGCGCGGCCGGCGTGCTCGGCCATCTGGAGATCTGCGACAAGGTGATGATCACCGCGATGTCGCTGGTCACCCACTCCATCCACACGCCGGGCGAGTACTCGTCCGGAACGCCCCTCACCGACAACCGGACCTGGCGCAGGAATGCCGCCCGGTTCAAGCAGCTGGATGCGCTGGCGCGCCGCGTCAACGCCTCCCACCAGGACAGATCCGAATGAACGATACCGTGCAGTTGCCCATCGACGTCACCACCATCCAGACCCTGATTCCCCACCGCTACCCGTTCCTGCTGGTGGACCGCGTGGTGGAGCTGGACATCGAAGGCAAGCGCATCGTCGCGCACAAGAACGTCACCATCAACGAGCCGTTCTTCCAGGGGCATTTCCCGACCCAGCCGATCATGCCCGGCGTGCTGATCATCGAGGCGCTGGCCCAGGCCGGCGGCGTGCTGACCCAGCTGAGCCTGGGTCGCGACGCGCAGTCCAAGCTGTTCTACATGGTCAAGGTGGACAACGCGCGCTTCAGCAAGCAGGTCGTCCCGGGCGACGTGCTGGAGCTGCACGTGCAGGTCAAGCGCGTGATCCGCAACATGGCCGTCTACTACGGCGAGGCCAAGGTGGCCGGCGAGATCGTCGCCTGCGCCGAAGTGCTGTGCGCCGGTACCCGCGAGTAACAGGAAGGAGGCCGCGATGAGCGACACCGCCCCGTTGATCCACCCCACCGCCGTGATCGATCCCGGCGCGCGCCTCGGCAGCGGCGTGCGCGTGGGCGCGTTCACCCTGATCGGCCCGGACGTGGAGATCGGCGACGACTGCGAGATCGGCCCGCACTGCAGTTTCCAAGGCCCGACCAGGATCGGCCGCGGCAACCGGTTCATCGGCCATGTCGCCGTCGGCGGCGAGCCGCAGGACAAGAAGTACGCCGGCGAGCGCACCGAGCTGGTGATCGGCGACGACAACGTGTTCCGCGAGTTCGTCACCCTCAACCGCGGCACCGGCAACGGCGGCGGCATCACCCGCATCGGCAACGGCAACTGGATGCTGGCCTACACCCACGTGGCGCACGACTGCATCGTCGGCGACCACTGCGTGTTCTCCAACAACACCACCCTGGCCGGCCACGTCACCGTGGGCGACTACGTGATCATCAGCGGCTTCGCCGGCGCGCACCAGTTCTGCCGGATCGGCGCGCATGCGTTCCTGGCGATGGGCGCGCTGGCCAACGGCGACGTGCCGCCCTACACCATGGTCGGTGGCAATTCGCTGGGCCGGCCGCGCGGCATCAACAGCGAAGGCCTGAAGCGCCGCGGCTTCGATGCCGAGCGCATCACCCTGATCAAGCGCGCCTACCGCACCCTGTTCGTCGCCGGCCTGCCGCTGGCCGAGGCCAAGGCACAGCTGGTCGAGCAGGCCAAGGGCAGCGCCGACGTGCAGCTGCTGGTCGACTTCCTCGACGGCGGCGAAAGGCCCCTGCTGCGGTGAGCGCGGTGCTGCACCCGGGCCACGTCGACGGTTCGCCCAGGATCCTGCTCGTCGCCGGCGAAGCCTCAGGCGACGCGCTCGGTGCGGGCCTGATCGCCGAGCTGCGCACCCGTTTTCCCGATGCGCGGTTCGCCGGCATCGGCGGCGACGCGATGCGCAATGCCGGTTGCGAAACCTGGCACGACGCCAGCGAGCTGTCGGTGATGGGCCTGGTCGAGGTGCTGCGGCACCTGCCGCGCCTGCTGAAGCTGCGTCGCGAGTTCCGCGAGCGCGGCCTGGCTTGGCGCCCGGACGTGGTGATCGGCATCGACGCGCCGGACTTCAACCTCGGCGTCGAGCGCTGGTTCAAGCAGCGCGGCATCCGCACCGTGCACTACGTCAGCCCGTCGGTCTGGGCCTGGCGCGAGAAGCGCGCGGAGAAGATCGGCGAAAGTGCCGACCGCGTGCTGTGCCTGTTCCCGATGGAGCCGCCGATCTATGCACGGCACGGCATCGACGCCCGCTTCGTCGGCCACCCGATGGCCGATGCGATGCCGATGCATCCCGATCGCGCCGCCGCGCGCGCGCGCCTGGGCCTGAGCGACGCCGCGCCGGTGCTGGCGGTGCTGCCGGGCAGCCGGCTGGGCGAGATCGACAAGCTCGGCGAAACCTTCTTCGAAGCCGCCTGGCAGGTCTCCGAGACCCTGCCCGCACTGCAGGTCGTGGTCCCGGCCGCCAATGCGGCCTGCCGTGCCCTGCTGCAGGCGCAGCTGTCGCGCTCGGCGCTGCCGGCGATGCACTCGCACCTGCTCGATGGGCAGGCGCGCGATGCGCTCGCCGCCGCAGACGTGGTCCTGCTGGCCTCCGGTACCGCCACCCTGGAGACGATGCTGTCCAAGCGGCCGATGGTGGTGGGTTACCGGATCTCGCCACTCACCTACCGGATCGTGCGGGCGCTGAAGCTGCTCAAGGTGCAGCGCTACTCGCTGCCCAACGTGCTCGCCGGCGAGGAACTGGTGCCCGAGCTGATCCAGGACGCCTGCACGCCCGAGCGCCTGGCCGCCGCGGTGCTGCGCTGGTTCGGCGACCGTGCGGCGGTCGAGGCGCTGCAGCCGCGCTTCGAGGAACTGCACGCGCTGCTGCGCCAGGACGCCTCCGCGCGCGCCGCCGATGCCATCGCCGGGCTGCCCGGCCTGGGTCCGGCCGCGTCATGAACGCACGCGCCCGACGCGGTCGCAGTGGCGGGGCCGGCATCGACCTGTTCCCGCTGGCCCGCGACCGCCTGCTGACCGCCGGCGTCGACGAGGCCGGCCGCGGCCCGCTGGCCGGGCCGGTCGCAGTGGCCGCGGTGATCCTGGACCCGGCCCGGCCGATCGACGGCCTGGACGATTCCAAGCGTCTGACCGAGGCCCGACGCGAGGCGCTGTATCCGCTCATCCGCGAACGTGCGCTGGCCTGGCACATCGAACTGGTGGCGGTGGACGAGATCGACCGGCTCAACATCCTGCAGGCCACGCTGGAAGGCATGCGCCGCTCGATCGCGGCGCTGCAGCCGCGCGCCGAGCTGGTCCGGATCGATGGCAACGCGGTGCCGCGCGGACTGGCCTGCGCCGCCGAAGCCGTGGTCGGTGGCGATGCGCTGGTGCCGGCGATCATGGCCGCCTCGATCCTGGCCAAGGTCGCCCGCGACCGCTACATGGCCGAGCTGCACGCGGTGCATCCGCATTACGGCTTCGACGCGCACAAGGGCTATCCCACCCCCGCACACCTGGCGGCGCTCGATCAGCATGGCCCCTGCGCGCACCACCGCCGCAGCTTCGCTCCGGTGCGTAGTGCCTGGGAGCGGCTGGCCGCCGTCCCCGCCTGACGGACGCCAGGAACCGCACCAGCGGACATCCGCGCCGCTCGCACCGGCCAGGCCCGCCGTCCATCGTCCCGTGACGCCGAGCGTCGCAGGCATTCGCACCGCGCCACGACTGGACGCGGGTCGGCGCCCGGAATCGGGACGCGCAGGCCGGCGAGACGCGACCGTCGCGCCAACGCCCGCCTGCCGCCAGCACCGTGACCCGTCACCGTCGGTCCCGCCGTCGCGCGGATCCAGCCGTCTCATCCCGAGGGTCGCGGCACGGCGAGCGCCCCGCGTGGCGCGCGCACCGGAGAACCACACACTCGGCATGTCCATGGCGACAGCCGGCGGCCGCCGGCCCCACCGACCGGCCCGACCAGGCCCTGGGCGCGGGTCCGCCTGCGCGGGCCCGCCGGAGGCCCCGAAAACGCGAAAGCCCGCCTTCCGGCGGGCTTCCACTGCAGGCATCACGCCCGGCGAGACTCAGTGGTGGTGACCACCGTCGCCGTGCACGTGGCCGTGCTCGACTTCCTCGGCCGCGGCTTCACGCACTTCGATGATCTCCACGTCGAAGTGCAGGTCCTTGCCGGCCATCGGGTGGTTCAGGTCGACGTCGACCACGCTGTGGCCGACCTTCTGCACGGTGACCGCGCGCGGGCCGAAGTTGGTCTGCAGCACGACCTGCATGCCCGGCTGCAGGCGGGTCTCGCCGAAGTGCTTCTTCGGGATGCGCTGGGTCATGCCCTCGCGGCGCTCGCCGTAGGCATCGGCGGCCGACACGTCGACGCCGAAGCTGTCGCCGGCCTGCTTGTCCTGCATCGCGTTTTCCAGCCCCGGGATGATGTTGCCGTGGCCGATCAGGATCGCCAGCGGATCACGGTCCTTCGAGCTTTCGATCGGCTCCTGGCCGACCTCGGAAACGGTGTAGTGGAAGCGGACGACGCGGTCTTTTTCGATCTTCATGCGCAACTCGGTCTGGCTGCCTGACGCGGCAGCGGGTGGGCGGCTTGTCTGCCGCAGGGTACTACGGCGATGATGGCCGCCGTGACGATGACCCCGCATTATCCCGGCTCGCCCGCGCCCATGCCAGTTTCGCGCCTGCTCGTCGCAGCGCTGCTGCTGCCTCTGCTTGCCGCCTGCGGCCGCGAGGCGGTGCGCTCCACGCCACCGGCCGCCGGCTCGACCCGCGACTGGCCGACGGTCACCCCGGCCGATCCGGCCGCCGCCAATGCGGTGACCCTGCGTGCGATCAGTCTGGTCGGCACGCCCTACCGCTACGGCGGCAACACGCCCGATACCGGCTTCGACTGCAGCGGCCTGGTCAACTACGTGTTCCGGGACATGCTCGACCTGCGCCTGCCGCGCAGTTCCGGTGACCTGGCCAAGGCGCAGGGACCAAAGATCGCGCCCGAGCGGCTGGCGGCCGGCGACCTGGTGTTCTTCGCCGACCGCGGCGTGGTGTACCACGTGGGCATCTATGTCGGCGAGGGCCGCTTCGTGCATGCCCCCAGCACCGGCGGCAGCGTCCGCCTGGACCGGCTGGACGGCCATTACTGGCGCGACCACTACAGTGGCGCGAAACGTGTTCTGCTCTGAAAGCGGACAGCGGTCACATCGGGATTTACCAAAAATTAACTTTTTTTGAACATGGTGGTCACCGGGACGGGGCATCATCGCCCATCGCTTTTTCCTGTGTGACCGCCGCGTGACGACCGACGACCTGACGCCAGGCCTGCCTGCCATCGCCCCGCCCCGCCTCCATCGGGCAAAACGCTTCCTGCTTCTGCCGCTGCTGGTCTCCTGCGCACTGCCTGCGCTGGCCGCACCGGAACCCGCTCCGGTTGTTCCCGAGGCGATCGAACTGCAGCAGCAACCGGCCCCCAGCATCGATCTCCCGCTGGCCCCGCCCACCACCGCCACGGCGGCATCCGCCGCTCCGGCCACCCCGACCTCCCACGCCAGCGCTGCGGCACCGCAGCCGGCCGCTGCCACCGGCTCCCCCCTGCGTCGCAAGGCCGACGCCGCCGCGACGGCCACCCTGGCCGCACTGCTGCCGCACCTGGCCGGCAACGACGCCCTCCCGCTGCTGGACCGCTCGGCCATGTTCGCCGGCGACATCAGCCGCCTGATCAACGCCTACGAACTCGGCCAGGGCGCCGAGGGCCGCGCCCAGCAGGGTGCAGCGGCTTCGCAGGCGGTCACCGACAACCGCGTGCAGCAGGTACTCAAGGGCGCCATGTCGCTGGTCGGCACTCCCTACCGCTGGGGCGGCACCTCGCCGGACACCGGCTTCGACTGCAGCGGCCTGGTCGGCTACGTGTTCCGCAACGTGCTCGGCGTGGAGTTGCCGCGCGTCTCGCGCGAGATCGCCGGCATCGGCGAGGGCGAGCTGATCAAGGACCGCAACGCGCTGAGCCCCGGCGACCTGGTGTTCTTCGGCATGCGCGGCCGCATCAACCACGTCGGCATCTATGTCGGCGAGGGCCAGTTCCTGCACGCGCCCAGCCGCGGCAAGGACGTGCGTGTGGACAGCATGACCGGCGGCTACTGGGGCACCCGCTTCATGCAGGCGCGCCGGATCGACATCTGATCCACCCCGCCAACGACGCATCCAGGGCCGCCTTCGGGCGGCCTTGTCGTTTCCGGGTGCCGGGCCGTGGCACGCGCCATGCCGCGCAGCAGCGTGACCATCCCCTGCCGCTGCGGCATGGTCGCCGCTACCCGATGCGGGAGGGGAACCGCCGATGCAGGCTTCGTTGCTGACCAACGCGCTGCTGCCGCTGGCGCTGGGCGTGATCATGTTCGGGCTCGGGCTGGGCCTGACCACCGAAGACTTCCGCCGCGTCGCGCGCTACCCGCGCGCGGTGCTGACGGGCCTGGGTCTGCAGATCCTGGTGCTGCCCTGGGCGGCGTTCGCGCTGGCCCTGGCGTTCCGCCTTCCGGCCGAACTGGCCGTGGGCCTGATGCTGCTGGCGGCCTCGCCCGGCGGCGCCACCGCCAACATCTACAGCCATCTCGCGCGTGGCGACGTGGCGCTCAACATCACCCTGACCGCGATCAACAGCGCGCTGTGCCTGCTGACCCTGCCCCTGATCCTGAACCTGGCGCTCGAGCATTTCCTCGGCGCCGGCCAGTACGTGCCGCCACCGACCCGCAAGGTGATCGAGGTGGCAGTGATCATCGTGCTGCCGGTGGCGCTAGGCATGCTGGTGCGCGCCCGTGCACCGGGCTTCGCCGCGCGCGCCGAGAAGCCGCTGCGGCTGCTGTCGGTGCTGGTGCTGGCGCTGCTGATCGTGGCCGCGGTCGCGCAGGAATGGCGCACGCTGGCATCGCACCTGGCGGTGGTCGGGCTGGCCTGCCTGCTGTTCAACCTGGTCAGCATGGGCGCCGGCTATGCCGCTCCGCTGGCACTGCGGCTTCCACGCCGGCAGGCGGTGGCGATCGCGATGGAGATCGGCATCCACAACGGCACGCTGGCGATCTTCATCGCGCTCAACGTGCTGGGCAACGCGGCGATGTCGGTGCCCGCGGCGGTCTACAGCCTGCTGATGTTCTTCACCGCCGCCGCCTTCGCCTGGTGGGCGGCGCGTCGGCCGGCGTCGGAATGAGCGGCGCAGCGGCCGCTCAGGCGACGGTATCCTTGCCGGGGGAGGCGCTGTCCGCCGTCCCGTCGTCGATGCCGACGTTGCTGGAGGCGCGCTGGTAGACCTGCGTGTCGAGCAGGCCGGTCTCCTTGGCGACCAGCACCGGCACCAGCATCTGCCCGGTCACGTTGGTCATGGTGCGCATCATGTCGAGCACGCGGTCGATCGCCACCAGCAGGCCGATGCCTTCCAGCGGCAGGCCGGCCGCGCTCAGCACCACGGTCACCATCACCACCGCCGTGCCCGGTACGCCGGCGGTGCCGAAGCTGCCCAGCACCGAGGCCAGCAGGATCACGAAGTACTGGTCGACCGACAGGTCCAGGCCGAAGTACTGGGCGACGAACACGCTGGTCAGGGCCGGGAAGATCGCCCCGCAGCCGTCCATCTTGATGCTGGCGCCCAGCGGCACCGCGAACGCGGCGTAGTTCCGGTCCACGCCCAGGTTGTGGGTGACGCTGCGGATCGCCACCGGCATCGAGGCGAAGCTGGACGAACTGACGAACGCGACCTGCATGCCGGCCGCGGCGCCGCGGAAGAACTTCAGCGGATTGAGGCCGTGCGCCAGCAGCAGGCCGCCGTAGACCACCACGATCTGCAGTGCGCAGGCCAGGTACAGCGCGAACACGAAGGTGCCCAGCGGCAGCAGCTTCTCGAAGCCGTAGCTGCCGACCAGGCCGGCGATCAGGCCGAAGGTGCCCAGCGGGGTCATCTCCAGCACGAAGCGGGTGACCTGGATCATCGTGTCGCTGGCCTCGGTGGCCAGCGCGCGCAGCCTGGCCGCACGCTCACCCAGCTTGACCAGGGCGAAGCCGACCAGGCCGGCGAAGAAGATCACCTGCAGGATCCTGCCATCGGCCAGGGCAGCGAACGGATTGGCAGGCACCACGTCCAGCAGCACCTGGACCGGGCCTGGCACCTCGCGCGGGACGAAGTCCGCCGCCATCTCCAGCCCGCTGATGCCGTGCCCGGGCTTGAGCACCAGGCCGACCGACAGGCCCACGCCCACCGCCAGCGCCGCGGTGGCCGCGAACCACAGGAAGGTGCGCCCGCCCAGCGCCGCCACCGACTGCTGGCCATGCAGCGAGGCGACCGCGTTGATCACCGCGAACAGCACCAGCGGCACCGCGATCATCTTGATCAGGGTCACGTACAGCGTGCCCAGCGGCCCGAACCAGGTCTGCGCCGCCGGCCCCATCGCCCAGCCCGCCAGCGCGCCCAGCACGAAACCGGCGAGCACGCGCTGCCAGAACGGAATGGCCAACCAGGCCGACACGAGCTTCATCCGCAACCACCTGAACCGGGTAACGGCGCACGATAGCCCAGCCGGGCGATGCTGGCGACGGCGCTGGTGGAACGCCGGTGTGTCATCGATACGACACCCGTGAACCGTCATACTTCACGCCCCTCCCGCATGCCCCGCGCTGCAGGCGAGCGCGGCGATGGCCGCACCGCCGCTGCATGACCGCCTGCGGCCCGGATCACCAGCTGGAAGCCCGATGCGCCGTTTCAACTCCGCCCTGCCCCTGACCGCGCTGTGCGCGGCCCTGACCACCCTGGTCGGCTGCTCCGCCACCCCTGCCCGTCCCGTCGCCGCCGGCATCGCCGTCGAGGTGCCGGCCGTGGCCCACCCGGCCGGCGAAACCCCCGAATGGTGGTACCGCAGCGGCGCGGCGCGCGCCGCCGCCAACGGCGCGATGGACGGCAAGGCGAAGAACGTGATCCTGTTCCTCGGCGACGGCATGAGCCTGACCACGGTCGCCGCCGCCCGCATCCTGCAGGGCCAGCGCAGCGGCAACCCCGGCGAGGAGAACCTGCTGAGCTGGGAGCATTTCCCGCAGACCGCATTCAGCAAGACCTACAACACCGACGCACAGACGCCCGACTCGGCCGGCACGATGAGCGCGATCACCACCGGCGTGAAGACCCACATGGGCGCGATCGGCGTGTCCGCCGGCAACCGCCTGGACTGCGCCGACAGCCTGGGCAAGCACCGCCTGACCTGGCTGCAGCTGGCCGACCGCGCCGGCATGGCCACCGGCATCGTCAGCACCGCGCGCCTGACCCACGCCACCCCGGCGGCGACCTACACCCACGTGCCCAACCGCAACTGGGAGAACGACACCGACCTGCCGCCGGAAGCAGTGGCGCAGGGCTGCCGCGACATCGCCAGCCAGCTGGTCACCGCCGACTACGGCCGCGGCCCGCTGGTGATGCTGGGCGGTGGTCGTGGCGAGTTCACCACCGTCGAGCAGCGCGATCCCGAGTACGACGACAAGGTCGGCCAGCGCCTGGACGGCCGCGACCTGATCGCCGAATGGAAAGCCCTGCATCCGCAGGGCGCCTACGTGTGGAACCGCGAGCAGCTGCAGGCCGCGGCCGACGCGCCGGCGATCTTCGGCCTGTTCGAGCCGGACCACATGCAGTTCGAGCACGAGCGCGACACCGCCGCCGAACCGAGCCTGGCCGAGCTGACCCGCACCGCGATCGCGCGCCTGTCGCGCGAACCGAACGGCTACGTGCTGATGATCGAAGGCGCGCGCATCGACCACGCCAACCACTACGGCAACGCCTACCGTGCGCTGGACGAGACCGTGACGATGTCCGATGCGGTCCAGGCCGCGATCGACGCGACCTCGGCCGACGACACCCTGATCGTGGTCACCGCCGACCACTCGCACACGCTGAACTTCGTCGGCTACCCGGTGCGCGGCAACGCGATCCTGGGCAAGGTCCGCGGCGGCAGCGGCGAGGACGGCGACCCCAACAGCTACGCCCGCGACGCCAGCGGCCTGCCCTACACCACGCTGAGCTACGCCAACGGCCCCGGCCACACCGGCGCGAGCAACCGCCAGCCGGCCGGCCCGAAGCGCTTCCTGCACAGCCCCAGCAACATCGAGCCGGCCGACGGCCGCCCGAACCTGACCGACATCGACACCGAGCATCCGGACTACCTGCAGGAGGCGCTGGTGCCGATGGGTTCGGAGTCGCATGGCGGCGAGGACGTCGGCATCTGGGCGCGCGGCCCGGGCAGCAGTGCGATCCGTGGCACGGTCGAGCAGAACGCGATCTACCATTTCATCGTCCAGTCCACGCCCCGCCTGCGGCAGACCCTGTGCGAAGCCGGTACCTGCGACGCCAACGGCGTGCCGGTCGAGCTGCCAAAGCCAACGGAGTTCATGAAGCGCTGAGCGACGTCGGGATGCGATGACGGCGCACCGCCGTCACCGCATGCCCTGCTGCAGGCACGCCTTGGTCTGTGGCCTGGGGGGGTTCGAAGCGCCACCGCGCTGCAGCCGCGGCGACAGGACGGAAAGCACGGGCTGCAGCAGGTGCGCTCCGTCAGTCCCCGCTGTTGGCAGGGGCCAGCGCTCCGGTTCGCGTCTCTGCCCGGCCCAGCGTTGCAGCCGGACAGCTCCGGCTCCGAATCCGGCCAGGCCGCAGGCGCGGCATGGAAGGCAGCAACAGACGCCGCGTCCGCGTCATCGCGCAGCTGGCCTGCCTGCATCCGCCGATCCGCCCTGCGCCGCGATGCCGATACCCTGACGCAGCATCCAGCACGCACGTTGATCCGCGGGTCGCGCTCGCGCCCGTCAGGACAGAACATCCCGGGATCAGGCTGGATCACTGCGATCCTGATCGGCGCGGTGGCTCACGGCGTGACCATCGCCACCTGCCTGCGGACGCGGTATCGCAGGCGCCGCGCAACCCGGCGCGAAGCAGTGAAATGGACGCAGGATCCGCAACGGATCAGCGGCCGCGTGACTCTGGGCCCACCCGCGCAGGGCGACGGGCAGACTGAAGAACGGCACCACGCCCGCATCCCTCCAGCCCGTCGCGCGGCAGCAGCCCGCTGCGCGGACGGGGACGCACTCAGAACGGCTTGGCCAGCACCAGCCAGATCACGCCAACCAGCAGCAGCACCGGGATCTCGTTGAAGAAGCGCAGCGCACGCGCCGACGGCAGCGTGCGGCCCTTGTCGATGCCTTTCAGCCAGCGCCCGGCCACGATGTAGTGGGCGAGCATCAGCGCCACCAGGGTCAGCTTGGCGTGGACCCAGCCCGCGCCCTGGCCCATGCCGAAATGCAGCCACAGCGCCAACCCGAGCAGCACCGCCAGCCCGAGCATCATGTGGCCGAAGCCATACAGACGCCGTCCCATCAGCAGCAGGCGTGCCCGCACCTCCGGATGCGCGCCGGCCTCGACGACGTTGACCAGGATCCGCGGCAGGTAGAACACCGCCGCCATCCAGGCGATGACGAACAACAGGTGGAAGGTCTTGACCCAGAGATACATGCGCGGCGTGCTCCACGGCTGGCGAGGCGTTCCCGGATTTTCTGCCATGGCCGCTACGCGTGTCCAACCGCTGGCGCACAGCGCCCCGGAATGTGAGCATGGCGCCCCGCTCCACACCCCGCGTCATGCCGATGAAGACCTACGACCGCGACTATTTCGACCACTGGTACCGCGACCAGGCCCTGCACGATCCGCAGCGGCTGGCACGCAAGGTCGCATTGGCGGTATCGGTGGCCGAGCACCATCTGGAACGCCCGGTCCGCACGGTGCTGGACATCGGTTGTGGCGAGGGTGCCTGGCGCGCACCACTGCTGAAGCTGCGGCCGAAACTGCAGTACATGGGCTTCGACAGCAGCGAATACGCGATCGCCCGCCATGGTGCGCGCCGCAACCTGCACTACGCCCGCTTCGGCGATTTCGAGTACCTGCGCCCCAGCGCCCCGGTCGACCTGCTGGTCTGTGCCGACGTGCTGCACTATCTGCCCTCGCGCGAACTCGGACGCGGCCTGCGTGGACTGGCCGAGCTGTGCGGTGGCGTCGCCTTCCTGGAGACCTTCGCCGCCGAGGACGAGTTCGAAGGCGACACGGTGGATTTCCAGGCACGGCCGGCCCGCTGGTACCGGCGGCGACTGCAGGCGGAAGGTTTCACCCCGGTGGGCTCGCATTGCTGGCTGGCGCCGGCGCTGGCGGACACGGCCTCGGCGCTCGAGCGCGGCTGAGCCGGCCTTCTCGCACCAGCGGGCGGCGCGTTGCTGTTGCTGTTGCTGTTGCTGTTGCTGTTGCTGCGATCCTGCTCTGCCTGTGCTTTGGCTTTGACCTTGGCTTTGGCTGTTGATCTACCCGAGCCGTAAAGCGGGCCGAGCATCGCAGCGGCGATGGGGGCGAAGAGGCCCACGTGTCTGAGCGCAGCGAGTTGTGGGCCGTCCCCCAGCGACGCGAGAAGCGCAGGGAACCGATTCGGCGAAGCCGGATCGGATCGCGTCCGGCGACGGCGGTTTTGCTTACTTTTGCCAAGACAAAAGTAAGCCGCGCAACAGCGCGGAAGCCGTTGCCCTGAAGCCTGGCCTCGGCCGTTGCCGTTGCCGTTGCCGTTGCCGTTCAGCCAGTCACAGGCGAGGCAGAAGCTGAAGCAACAGCAGAGCTTTCGCTCTACCCGCTGCGCGGGCGGGAGCGAGTCACTTTTCTTTGCTTGTGCAAAGAAAAGTAACCAAAAGAAAGCACAGCCGGTCCGCGAGCCGGCGCGGCTGTGCCACGCCGGTGCCTGCGCTCCCCGAAAAGGGGGGCCTCTCTCGCGCTGGCGGGGCCGGCCCACAACTCGCTGCGCTCAGACACGTGGGTCTCTTCGCCCCCGCCATCGCTGCGATGCTCGGCTCGCTTCACGGCACTGAGGGTCAGGAGCAAACAGCGGAACAAGAGCCCAGGCGCAAGCAACAGCAACAGCAACAGCAACAGCCGAAAGTCGAAGGCGGAAGGCGGAAGGCGGAAAGCGGAAAGCGGAAAGCGGAAAGCGGAAAGCGGAAAGGATGGCATCACCCACGACAATGGCACCGCCAGTGCCTGTCGATATTCCGTGCGAAGAACCGCCGCAACGGCTGCAGCTGGAAAAGGCGCAGGTACGAAAGGCGCAATCGATCAGCGAGGCTGCCGCTGCGCCCACTCCTGCACGATGGCGGCGATCGCCGCCACGCCATCGGTCAACGCCGCCGGCCCCGGCTGCAGGATCAACGGCGACTTGATCTCGTGCAGCTCGCCATCGCGCACCGCAGGGATCGCATCCCAGCCCGGCCGTGCGGCCACCTGCTCCGGGCGGAACTTCTTGCCGCACCACGAGCCGAGGATGATGTCCGGCGCGCGCGCGATCACCGGGTCGCCATCGGCCAGGATCCGCGCCTTCGCCAGGGGTTCGGCCGACAGTTCGGGGAATACATCGTCGCCACCGGCGATCCGCACCAGCTCGGCCACCCACTGGATGCCGGTGATGATCGGCGTGTCCCATTCCTCGAAGTACACCCGGGGTCGCCGGGCCAGTGTCGCCGCGTCGGCGGCGATCGCGTCGAGGTTGCGCTGCAGGCTGTCGGCATACGCCTCGGCACGCGCGGCCACGCCGACCAGCGCGCCGAGGCGGCGGATGTAGTCGAGGATGCCGTCGACGCTGCGATGGTTGGCGATCCAGACCTCGACACCACGCCTGACCAGCCCGGCGGCGATGTCGGCCTGGATGTCGGAGAAACCGATCGCCATGTCCGGGCGCAGCGCCAGGATCGCGTCGATCTTGGCGCTGGTGAAGGCGCTGACCTTGGGCTTCTCGCGACGCACCTGCGGCGGCCGCACAGTGAAGCCGGAGATGCCGACGATGCGGTCCTGTTCGCCGAGCGCATACAGGGTCTCGGTCGGTTCCTCGGTCAGGCAGACGATGCGGCGCGGGCCCATGCTCAGGTCTCCAGGCGACGACGGAAGTAGACCACGCGCTCGGTTTCCTCGAAGCCGCAGGCCACATGCGCGGCCTGGCTGCCGGTGTTGTCCAGCGCGGTGTCCGAGGCGAGCTCGCTGCAGCCCCGCGCGCGCGACCAGTCCACGACCGCCTGGACCAGCGCACGGCCGACCCCGTGCCCGCGCCAGGCCGGCTCCACGTACCAGCCCTCGAGAAAGCCGACCGGCGAGCTGCCGGTGCCGTTGACGTAGCCGTGCCGCAGTGTCGCCTCTGCCAGGCCGATCGCGGCGCCGGTGTCGTCGAATGCGAGAAAGGCGACAGCGTCGTCGCCATCGGGCGCATCGAGCTCGGCACGATGCGCCGCGGCGGTGGCATCCGGCCAGAGCGCAGCGCGCAGCGTGGCCCGGGCGTCGAGGTCGGCCCGGGTCGCCGTCGCGATGCGCCAGGCCAGGGTCACGGATACAGCATCCACTTCACCCAGGTGCCGCCGGCATCGCGCTCGTAGCGCCAGCGCTCGTGCAGGCGGAAGCCCGCGCCGTACCAGAACTCGAACGCGGCCGGCACCACGCGGTAGCCGCTCCAGCCCGGCGGACGTGGCACGTCGCGGCCGGCATATTCGGCCTCGACCTCGGCGATGCGCTGCTCGAAGGCGTCGCGCGATGCCAGCCGGGTCGACTGCGCCGACGCCCAGGCACCGATCTGGCTCATCCGCGGGCGGCTGGCGAAGTACGCGTCGGCCTCGGCCGCATCGACCTGTTCGACCGCGCCTTCGACCCGCACCTGGATACCGGCCTCGCGCAGCCGGCGCCACAGGAACAGCAGCGCCGCATGCGGGTTCTCCGCCAGCTCACGGCCCTTCTGGCTGGCCAGGTGGGTGTAGAACACGAAGCCGCGCGCATCGAACGACTTCAACAGCACCGTCCGGGCCGAGGGAACGCCGCCGGCTGTGGCGGTCGCGACGGTCATCGCGTTCGGATCCGGGTCGATCCCCGCGGAGGCTTCCTCAAACAGCGTGGCGAAGGTCGCCAGCGCCTCGGCGTACAGGTCGGTCATGTGCGTTCCACGGACGGAAGAAGGCCGCTATTGTCGCGCGATGCACACCTCGCCGCAGCACGGGTATCCCGCCGATCTGGTCCAGGCACTGCTGGCACGGACGATGGCCCGTCACCGGCCTGGCGCGTCGCCGCGCGTGCTGGGAATCAGCGGCCTGCAGGGCAGCGGCAAATCGACCCTGGCAGCGCAACTGGTGGCTGCCGCCGGTGCCCGCGGACTGAACGCGGCATCCCTGTCGATCGACGATGTCTACCTGACCCGCGCCGAACGCCAGCGTCTCGCCCGCGAGGTCCATCCGCTGCTGGCCACGCGCGGCCCGCCCGGCACCCACGACGTGGCGCTGGCGCTGACCTTGTTCGATGCGCTGGCGGCGGGCGGACCGGCGCGGCTGCCACGCTTCGACAAGCTCGGCGACGATCGCCTGCCGGCCGCGCACTGGCAGCAGGTTCCGGCCGGCCTGGACCTGCTGGTATTCGAGGGCTGGTGCATCGGCACGCCGGCCCAGGAGGTCGCCACGCTGGCCACGCCACTGAATGCCCTGGAGCGCGACGAAGACCCCGATGGCCGCTGGCGCCACTGGTGCAACGCCGCGCTGGCCCGCGACTACCCGGCACTGTGGCGGCGCATCGACCATCTGGTGTTCCTGCAGCCGCCGGATTTCGAGACCGTCCACGCCTGGCGCTGGCAGCAGGAGCAGGCGTTGCAGGCACTCGAGCCCCGGCGCACGTCGATGGACCGCAAGCAGCTGGCGCGCTTCATCCAGCATTACGAGCGGATCAGCCGGCAGGCCATCGCCTGCCTGCCGGAGCGCGCCGACAGCGTGGTCCGCCTCGATGCGGCGCGCCGCGTGTGCGAGGTCCGCCTCGGCGGCGATACCGCGGGCAGCACCGGTACGACGCGCGGCGATCACGCCATCGAGCCGGATACCGGCAGCTGACCTCGCGCCCCGCGGGTCTGCGGTGACCGAGTGGCAGGAACGGCGGATGCCGCACGCTGGGAACCAGCGGGTGTACGCGGGCCCACACCGGGAACGCACCAGCCGCCAACGGCCCGCGGCGCGTGCATGCGATCGCAAGCGGTCATACGTCGCGGCCTGCACGAGGTCGGGAACGCCGCGGGCCTCGATCACGTGCGGGTCCGTCGCGATGCTTTCGCGGGCAACGAACGCCGCGCGTCGAGTGCCGCGAAAGCCCTCGCAACACGCTTCTGCGACGGTCGGGGCCGCGCGGCTGCGTGCTAGCATCGCGCGATGGACCCCGCCCCCAATCTGGTGCTGGTTGGCCCGATGGGCGCCGGCAAGACTTCCATCGGCCGCCGTGTCGCCGACCGCTTCGGCCTGCAGTTCGTCGATGCCGACCACCACATCGAACAGCAGTACGGTGCGCCGATCTCGGTGATCTTCGAGCACGTCGGCGAAGCCGGCTTCCGCGAGCGCGAGCGACAGGCGCTGGTCGAGCTGCTCGCAAGACAGGGTCAGCTGGTCGCCACCGGCGGCGGCGCGGTGCTCGATGCCGGGAACCGGCAGGTCATGCGCGAGCGCGGCTTCGTCGTCTACCTGACCGCCGGCATCGAGGCCCAGCTGCGCCGGCTGGCACGCGACCGCTCGCGCCCGCTGCTGCAGCAGGGCGACCGCGAGCAGGTGCTGCGCGACCTGGCCGCGCACCGCGCGCCGCTGTACCGCGAGGTCGCCGATCTGGTCATGGACACCGACGGCCTCACCGCCAGCGAAGCCGCCGGCCGCCTCGGCGTGCGCCTGGCGCAGCACTGGCACATCACCGGAATCAACGCATGAGCGAGACCCGCACCGTCCGTGTGGACGGCGACACCCCCTATCTGATCGACATCGGCCCGGGACTGCTGCAGGGCGATGGCCCGGCACGACATGCGCGCGGGCGCCATGCGCTGCTGGTCAGCGACAGCCACGTCGCGCCGCTGTACGCGGTGGCGGTGGAGTCGGCGCTGCGCAGCGCGCATCCGCAGCTCAAGCTCGCCACCCACGTGCTGCCGGCAGGCGAAGCCTCCAAGACCCTGGCCAGTTTCGGCGGCGTGATCGAGGCGCTGGCCGCGCTCGGCGCGACCCGCGATGCCACGGTCTACGCGCTCGGCGGCGGCGTGGTCGGCGACCTGGCCGGCTTCGCCGCCGCCTGCTGGATGCGCGGCGTGGACTGCGTGCAGCTGCCGACCACCCTGCTGGCGATGGTCGACTCCTCGGTCGGCGGCAAGACCGCGGTGGACATTCCGCAGGGCAAGAACCTGGTCGGCGCGTTCCACCCGCCGCGTGCGGTGATCGCCGACACCTCGGCCCTGCGCACCCTGCCCCCGCGCGAGCTGCGTGCCGGCCTGGCCGAAGTCATCAAGTACGGCGCGCTCGGCGATCCGCTGTTCTTCCAGTGGCTGGAGGCCGAGCGCCACGCGCTGCTCGCCGGCGACGACCGGGCCCTGGCCGAGGCGATCGCGCGCAGCTGCGCGCACAAGGCGGCGATCGTCGCGCGCGACCCGCTGGAGAAGGGCGAACGCGCGCTGCTGAACCTGGGCCACACCTTCGGGCATGCGATCGAAGCCGAACAGGGCTTCGCCAGCGCCGACGGCGAGGCGCTCAACCACGGCGAAGCGGTCGCGGTCGGCATGGTGCTGGCCGCCCGCATGTCCGCGGCGCTGGGCATGGCGCCGGACGAGGATGCGGACCGGCTGGAAGCGCTGCTGGCGGCGTTCGAGTTGCCGACGCGCATTCCGGCCGGGCTCGCGCCCCAGGCCCTGCTCGAACGCATGCGTCTGGACAAGAAGAACCTGGCCGGCCGGCTGCGGCTGGTGCTGTGGCGCGGCATCGGACGCGCCGAGGTGGTGCCGGACGTGGACGAAGCGGCAGTGCTGGGGATCCTCGCCCGCGGCTGAGCGGGCCCTGCATGCGGCCGCCGCTGCCAGGCGCTGGACGTCGCGGCGGCAGCTGGGGCGAACTGCCCACGGGCCGCATCCCGCGCAGCCGGCTACAATTGCGGGCATGCGCATTTTCCTGCAGCAAAGCCCGCCCCCCGGCGAAGCGCCCCGTTACCTGCGACTGACCCTGCAGCCCGACCTGTTCGGCGGCTGGGAACTGCTGCGCGAAAGCGGCCAGGTCGGCGGGCGGCAGCAGCTGCGCCGCGATCTGTACCTGCTGCAGACCGAGGCGGTGGCCGCGTTCGACAAGGCGCGCGACACCCATCTCAAGCGCGGCTTCGCCGCGGTTCCGGCCGACGACGCCGGCGACGCGGGCTGACGCCCGCCATCCGCATTCCCGATCCACTTCTCCAGGTAGGCACCGTGTCCTCGACGCCGACGACTCCCCTCGCCAACGACCGCCTGCTGCGCGCACTGCGCCGCCAGCCCGTGGACCGCACCCCCATCTGGCTGATGCGCCAGGCCGGCCGTTACCTGCCGGAGTATCGCGCCAGCCGCGCCGCCGCCGGCAGTTTCCTGGCGATGGCCAAGAGCCCCGAGCTGGCCTGCGAGGTCACCCTGCAGCCGCTGCGCCGCTACGACCTGGACGCGGCGATCCTGTTCTCCGACATCCTGACCGTGCCCGATGCGATGGGCCTGGGCCTGTACTTCGCCGAGGGCGAAGGCCCGAAGTTCGAGCGCACCGTGCGCAGCGCCGACGACGTCGCGCGCCTGGTCCGCCCGGACATGGAAACCGAACTGCGCTACGTGATGGACGCGGTGCGCGTGATCCGCCGCGAACTCGACGGCAAGGTGCCCCTGATCGGCTTCACCGGCAGCCCGTGGACGCTGGCCTGCTACATGGTCGAAGGCGGTGGCAGCAAGGACTATGCGCGGATCAAGGCGATGGCGCTGAATGCGCCCGAGGTGCTGCACGCCCTGCTGTCGGTCGTCACCGATACCGTGATCGCCTACCTGGCCGCGCAGCGCGCGGCCGGCGCACAGGCGCTGCAGGTATTCGACACCTGGGGCGGCGTGCTGTCGCCGGCGATGTACCGCACGTTCTCGCTGCCGTACATGCAGCGGATCGCGCGCGAACTGGACCGCGGCGAAGGCGATGCACGCACCCCGCTGATCCTGTTCGGCAAGGGCAATGCCGCGCACCTGGAAGCGCTGGCCGACACCGGCACCGATGCGGTCGGCGTGGACTGGCTGGTCGAGCTGTCCGAGGCCGCGCGCCGCACCGGCGGTCGCGTCGCGCTGCAGGGCAACCTGGATCCGGCGACGTTGTACGGCAGCCCCGAGGCGATCGCCCGCGAGGCCGCACGCGTGCTCGACAGCTATGCCGAGGGCAACGGCGGCTCGCGCGACGGCCACGTGTTCAACCTCGGCCACGGCATGTCGCCGGACATGAATCCCGACCACGTCGCCGCGCTGGTCGAAGCCGTGCACCGGCACAGCGCACGCTGACCGCGCAGGCCGGTCGCGGGCCGGATCAGCCGATGCGGGAACGGACGCCGCCACGCGACCGGCGTGGCATCGGGCCGCCGCGACCGGCTGGCTCCACCGGCGGATACTCGATGCGGATTTCGCGCATCTGCGGCGGCACGGCCAGGTCGATCGCCTCCGGCGCGACGCAGCCCGGATAGACCGCCTCGTTGAGCGCGGCGGCCAATGCCGCCGCGTCGTCCTGCAGCGACGCATCGACCAGGATCCGGTCCGGATGCAGCTGCGCCTGCACGCGACCATCGCGCGAAGTCGCGGTGGCCAGCGCGGCCGGATCGTGTCCGGGCGCGTCCGCATAGGCGATCCGCTCGCCCAGCCAGCATCCTCCGGTGTGCGCGATCCGCAGCCGCGCCGCCAGACCGGCGGCGAACGCGCGCACCTGGCCGAGCAGGTGGTCGGTGGACATGCCGGTGCCCGAGGCGCTGGCACGGATCTTCACCAGATAGAGTTGCTGCGCGAACAGCACCATCGCCGACGCGGTCCGGTCATCGGGATAGCGCAGGTCGAGCTGCCAGGCATCGCCGCGCGCGTCAAGCGCGACAGGCGACAGCGTGCCGAGCTCGACCGCTCGCCCGCCAGCGACCGCTGCCTGGCCGATGCCCTCCCGCTCGTCCTGCGCGATGCGCGCCAGCCCATCTGCGTCGAGCGGGCCGACCGGGTAGACGTAGACATCCAGCCAGGGCCCTTTGCGGTTGTCGTAATAGCGGACCGATACGCCTGCCGCCTGTGGTGTGTAGCGCTGCTCGTCCGCCGCCTGCCAGCGCCCCACCTGCAGCGGGTAGAGCACGCGCGACTGCGTGAGCAGACCGCCCAGCAGCGGCGGCATCGTCTCCGCCGCCGGTGCGGCGACGGACGCCACCAGCGCGCACACCAGCAACGGCAGCCTGCGACACCAGCCACGCCCCGGACGCGGGCCGGCCCGCTCCAGCCGTGGTGCGGTCACGGCTCCGCGGTTTCCGGCAGCACCGCGTCGATGGCGTTGGCCAGCATCTCGCCCGTCACCGGCTTGCGCAGGAACCCGTCGAAGCCGGCCGCCCGTGCCTGCTGCTCGGCATCGGCATCGGCACGCGCGGTCACCGCGACCAGCGGCTGGGCGAAGCCCTGCATCCGCAGCTGCCGGGCCAGCGACAGGCCATCCATGCCGGGCAGGTCCAGATCGAGCAGGGCCAGGTCGAACCGGGCCACCGCGACATCACCCAGTGCCGCCAGGCTGTGCGCGGCATGCGCGACCCGGTGACCCTGCCCGCGCAGCAGGCTGGCGATCACCTCGGCCACGGTCGGGTCGTCCTCGACCAGCAGCAGATCCAGCTGCCGGAGCCGGCGGCGCTGCAGGGACTGGCGAGACGCCTCCTGGATCGCGGCGCCGGCCGGCAGCGGCAGGCCGACGGTGAAGGTCGCACCCTGCCCGGGCGCGCTGTCGACCACGATGTGGCCGCCCATCGCCACCGCCAGTTCCTGGCAGATCGCCAGGCCCAGGCCACTGCCGCCGTAGCGGGTGGTGGTGCGTGCGCCGTCGGCCTGCTCGAACCGGCGGAACAGCCGCAGCCGCTGTTCCTCGCTCAGGCCCGGGCCGGTATCACGGACCACGAACTGCACGACGCCGTCCTGCGCCTGCCCGACCCGCAGCGACACGTCGCCCTGGTCGGTGAACTTGACCGCATTGCCGAGCAGATTGAGCAGGATCTGGCGGATGCGGACCGGGTCGCCATGCACCGACTGCGGCGCGTCCGCGTCGATCTCCAGGCCGAACACCAGCCCGCGCTGTTCGGCGACCGGCGCCATCAGCGTGGCCACGTCGTGGACCAGCGCGCGCAGGTCGAAATCCTGCAGGTCCAGCTCCAGCTTGCCGGCCTCGATCCGGGCCAGGTCGAGCGCATCGTTGACCAGCCGCATCAGATGCTCGCCGGCGCGTCGGATCGCATCGACGTAGCCGCGCTGGCGTGGATCCAGGCGCGTCTCCAGCAGCAGTTCGCTCATGCCGAGCACGCCGGTCATCGGCGTGCGCACCTCATGGCCCAGGGTGGCCAGGAAACGGCTCTTGGCCAGCGAGGCCTGTTCGGCCACCTCGCGCTTGTGGATCGCCAGCTGCCACTGGCTGCGGCGCCGCACCCGGCGCCGGTACGCATACGCCCCCCAGACCAGGGCCAGCAGCGCAACCAGCGCGAACAGCGCCAGTCCCCAGCCGGTGCGCCACCATGGCGGCGGCACAGTGAACTCCAGCGCCTGGGCCGGCGACCACGCATGACCGGCGGCCATGGCCTGCATCAGCAGCCGGTAGTCACCCGGCGGCAGCTGCGAGAACGTACGCTCGCCGTGGTTCTCGGCATCCACCCAGTCCTGGTCGAAGCCCAGCAGCTTGAAGCGATAGCGGTTGGTGTCGGGATCCTCGAAGTCCAGCAGCCGCGCCGTCACGTGCAGGTCGTGGTCATCGGCCAGCAGCGAGAAACCGCCGGTGACCGGCAGGTCGACCTGGGTCTCGCCGCGCCGCACATGCACCATGTCGACCACCAGCGGCGGCTCGCGACGGATCGGATCGGGGCGGTGCGTGTCGAGCAGCAGCACGTTCGCATCGTTGGTGCTGGCCACCAGCACCCCCGATGGCGTGATCACCAGCGCGCGATCGACGAACTCCTGGCTGGGCAGCCCCTCGCGCACGCCGAAGGACCGCACTTGGGCCTTGTCGCCGCCGCGTGGCGCCTCGATCCGGAACAGGCCGCGGCGGGTGGCCAGCCAGACCCTGTGCTGCGCGTCGACCGCCAATCCGGTCGATTCGATCGCGGGGATGCCATCGCCCGGGCCGAGCGTCAGGGCCTGCTGCCAGCGATCCCCGCGCAGCTCCCAGGCTTCCAGGCCGCCCAGCCGATGCAGCCACAGCCAGCGGGGGCCATCGAAGGCGATGTCCAGTACGGTCTGGTCGCCGAACTCGGACAGCGACAGCATCCGGCCGGCCGTTGCGTCCCAGCGCTGCAGGCCGCTGCGGGAGGCGATCCAGGGGTGTCCGTCGGGCCCCAGCACCACCCGGGTGAGGTCCGCATTGGCGAGTCCGTGCCCGCTGTCGATGGTCAGATCGTCGATCCACCGCCCGTCTTCGGGCGAACGGCGCTGCAGCCCATAGCCAGTGAGCGTGATCCAGATCGTCCCGTCCGACGCCTGCAGCAATCGCTCGATGACGCCGGTGCGCGACAACGCACCCGCGACCGAGCCCCTGCCCACCTGCATCAGCACCCGTCCGTCCCGATCGAACAGATACAGGCCATCGTTGCTGCCTGCCCAGAGGCGCTGTTGCCGGTCTTCCATCAGCGCGTGCCAACGGTACTTTTCCTGGGGAGGCCGATCGAAGGGGAAGGACCGCACCTCCGCGGTGCGGGTGTCCACACGCTCGATGACGCCATCGCTGCTGGCCAGCCACACGTGATCCTGACCGGAGACACCCATCCCACGGTACAGCCCCCCCCGCAGGCCCTGGGCCGCACCGAGCACGGCCGCGCGCTGCCAGTCCGAGCGCAGATAGCCCAGACCCTTGGAGGGCAGACCGACCCAGAGGCTGCCGTCCTCCTGCAGCAACACGGCCTGGACGACATTGGTGGTGCCGACCGCCTTGGCGTCGTGCAGCACGGCCACCGGCGCCTGCCCGCCCGCCACGCGCCAGAGGCCGATACGCGTCGCCATCCAGTAGGCATCGCCATCGCCGGCCATCCCTGCCACCGTGTTGGAGCCCCTGAAGAACAATGCCCAGTCGGGCGTCAGCCAGCGGCCGTCATCGCCCAGGCGGTGCAGTCCACTGGTCGAGCCGATCCAGGTGCTGTCGCCTTCGCGCCAGAGAGAAACGATTCTTGCAAGGCCCGGGGGGCCGGGCAGCGCCAGGGATTGCAGCCGGCCATTCCGCTCGACCAGCAGGCCGTTGAAGGTACCTACCACCGCCTGGCCCTTGCTGTCGAAGACCAGCGCAAGGATCGCGCGGTCCAGCGCCGCATCCGCCTCGGGCTCGTCGGCGCGGACGCGATGGACGCGCTCTTCCGCATCGATCCGGTAGAGGCCGCCACCGAAGGTGCCGAACCAGATCTCGTCGCCGCGGTCGGCGATGGCGAACACCTCGTCGCTCTCCAGTTCGGGATGATCGACCGCGCGGAAATGCCGGAACCCCTTGCGGTCCCCGTCCATCACGCTCAGCCCGCCGCCTTCGGCCGCCACCCAGATCCGGTTGCGCGCATCGATGTGCAGCACCTGCAGGACGTTGCCCAGCAGCGAGGCGGGATCCTGCGGATCGTGCTGCCAGACCCGGAATCCGACGCCGTCGTAGCGCGCCAGACCATCCCAGGTCGCGGCCCAGACATAGCCGTCGTGGTCGCGCGCCAGGGCCGGCACCGTCGTCGCCGGCAGGCCCTGGGCGGGGCCGAGCACCCGGAACCGCGGCATCTCGGGCACGCTGGCCATCGCCCCACCGGCCAGCAGCAGGGCCACCAGCACTCCCAGCATCCGCGCGATCGCGCTCCTCATCGGTTCCGTCCTGAATCGCCCCAGGCTGAATCGTCGCAACGGTTCGTTGCAGGCGCAAGCCGCGTCGATGCCTGCGGCTGTGCCTAGAATGCCGCCCATGACACCCCAGACACCGTGGCGATACCTTCAATACAGACTGGTGCCGGCCATGGTGCTGGCGCTCGCGGCCACGGCGGCCTCCGCCGCACCGGCGCGCTACGAACTCGACCCGGTCCACACCCGGGTGGTGTTCGCGGTCGAGCATGCCGGCTTCTCGCAGGCGCTCGGCGCGGTATCCGGCAGCGAAGGTGTGCTGGAATTCGATCCGGACGACTGGTCCAGCGCGCGGCTGGACGTGCGCGTGCCGCTGCAGCGGCTGGATCTGGGCGACGAGAAATGGAACCGGGCCACCCTGGCGCGCAACCTGCTCGATGCCGAACAGCATCCGCAGGCGCACTTCGTCTCCACCCGGATCGAGCCGGTGGATGCGCACAACGCCACCGTGCATGGCCGGCTGAGCCTGCGCGGCGTGACCCGCGACGTCGCCCTGCAGGTCCGGCTCAACGCCGTCAAACGTCATCCGCTGCCGCCGTTCCGGCGCACGGTCGGTTTCTCGGCTACCGCTGAGCTGAGCCGCAGCGCGTTCGGCATCGATGCCTGGCCGTCGATGATCGGCGACACCGTGCAGCTGAGGATCGAGGCCGAAGCCGTCCGCCGCAGCGGCGATGCCATCGACGCGGGCGACGATGCACCGCCCGATGCCACGACGCCGTGCCCCGCCCTTCCCGATCCACCGCAGCCAGTGCCGGAGCACACGCCATGACCCTGAAGAACACCGCCGACCGCTGGGGCGGCGTCAGCCAGCTGCTGCACTGGCTGATCGCGCTGCTGATCCTGTCGCTGGGCGTGGTCGGCCTGGTGATGGGCGAGCTGCCGCGCACGCCGAAGTACTTCTGGGTGTACACGATGCACAAGTCGGTCGGGCTGACCGTGCTGGCGCTGGTGCTGGTCCGGATCGGCTGGCGCCTGTACGCCGGCGCGCCGGCGCCGGTACCGGGCACGCCGACCTGGCAGGCGCGCGTGGCCTCGCTCACCCACGGCCTGATCTACCTGCTGATCCTGGCGATGCCGCTGTCGGGCTGGCTGTACGACTCGACCAGCGGGCTGCGCCCGTTCCGCTGGTTCGGCCTGGCCGAGGTGCCCAAGCTGGCCGCACCGGACGAGGCGCTGGCGCAGGTCTCGCGCGGGGCGCACGAATGGCTGTTCTGGCTGCTGGTCGCGGTCGTACTGGCCCATGCGGGCGCTGCGCTCTACCACCACTTCTTCCAGCGCGACGCCACGCTCGCGCGCATGCTCCCCCGCGGCTGGCTGGCCGCCTCTTCCAAGGAAACGTGATCCCCATGTCCAGGTTCGCCTCCCCCGCCGCCGTCGCCGCCTCGCTGGTCGCGCTGCTGGCCGCCCCGCTGGCTTCGGCCGCCGACTACGTGCAGGCGTCCGGCTCGGCGCTGGCCTTCGCCACCCGCTACGACGGCGAGCTGTTCACCGGCCGCTTCCCGGGCTTCGACAGCAAGGTCAGCTTCGATCCATCCAACCCCGCGGCCGGCAAGCTCGATGTCAGCATCCCACTGGCAGGCGCGGTGACCGGCAACAACGACCGCGACTCGACCCTGAAGACCGCCGATTTCTTCGACGTCGGACGCTTCGCCACCGCGCGCTACACCGCGAGCGGTTTCCGCGACCTGGGCAACGGCGAGTACGCCGCCGATGGCACGCTGGAACTGCGCGGGGTCAGCAAGCCGGTCACGCTGACCTTCACCTGGACGCCCGGCGCGCAGCCGGTGCTGGCCGGCAAGGCGGTGGTCAAGCGGCTGGACTTCGGCGTCGGCGGCGGCGACTGGGCGGACACCAAGACCATCCCCAACGAGGTGAACATCAGCACCCGCGTGCTGCTGAAGCCGGCCGGCTGAGCGTCGCTTCCCGGTCCGCCATGCCGCCAGCCGGCGCATGGCGGCGGCGCAGGGATGCCCGGACGGGTCGCAGGCAGTCCGGGCGCGCGCGGCAGCCGTTCGACCCGTTGCCCGGCCAGGCGGCCGCGCCTCAGTCCGGCAGCCGTGGCGGACGCGGGAAGCATCCCGCGCGCCCGTCCTGGTCGCGCAGGCAGGCCCGGTCGCCGTCGACGACCAAGGCGAACACACGGCCATCGTGGGCGATCAGCACCGCCTCCCAGGTCGCGTCACGATCCGGGCTGCGCCACGGCCAGCCCGGCTCGCCAGCGGTGAACCGCAGCGGTGCGGCCTCGCGCAGCAGGCGACGCAGGTTGGCCAGGTCCAGTCCGGCCATGGCACTGGTCACGGCCTTGAGCAGGATCACGCGCTGCACCTGATCCTCGGCCAGGACCTCACCGACAGTGAGGCCGGTCCAGGCGTCGGTCTGCTGCCGGCCCTTGGCCAGATCGGCATCGCCGCGGGCGCCATCGGTGCCGCCACCCACCAGCATGCCCAGCCCCAGCAGCGGCGCCAGCAACACGTTCATCGCAGCCAGGCGCGGACGCCGTCGACCTCGAACGGCCAGTCCAGTTCGCGCCCGTCACCGGCATCGCGCAGCACCGGCACGCGGATCCCGTAGGCGGCTTCCAGTGCCGGGTCCTCGTCGATGAACACGCTGTCGAACTCGGGCACACGCGCCGCGGCCAGCACCTCCAGCGCCTGGTCGCACAGGTGGCAGTCGTCGCGCTGGTAGAGGACGAGGGACGGCATCGGCGGTTCACGGCGGTCGGGACGCCGTACGGTAGCCGATGCGCGGCAGCGCGTCATGCCGGTTTCTGCGGCAACCAATACAATGCGCGATTGCCGCAGCCGCCGCCCCGCACGCAGTCCCAGCCCATGTCCGTCAGCACCTTCGACCTGTTCAAGATCGGCATCGGGCCGAGCTCCTCGCATACCGTCGGGCCGATGCGCGCCGCCGAGCGCTTCGTCCACCGCTGGCTGCTCGACCCGGGCCAGCTGCCCGACGTCGCCCGGATCCGCGCCGAGGTGTTCGGCTCGCTGGCCCTGACCGGCCGCGGCCACGGCACCGACAAGGCCGTGCTGCTGGGCCTGGAAGGCCACCGCCCGAACCTGATCGATCCGGACATCATCCCGGCCACGCTCGAGCGGATCCGCGGCGAGAAGCGGATCACTCTGATGGGCCAGCACAGCATCGCCTTCGACGAGAAGCGCGACCTGCTGATGAACAAGCGCCAGAAGCTGCCGTTCCACACCAACGGCATGCGCTTCTCGGCCTTCACCGCCGACGGCACCGTGATCGCCGCGCGCGACTACTACTCGGTCGGCGGTGGCTTCGTGGTCAATGCCGACGAGGCCGCCGACGACCGCATCGTCCCCGACCAGACGCCGCTGCCGCATCCGTTCGACAGCGGCGACCAGCTGCTGATGCGCTGCCAGGAGTCGGGCCTGTCGATCGCCCAGCTGATGTTCGCCAACGAGCAGAGCTGGCGCGACGCCGAGGAGATCAAGGCCGGCCTGCGTGAACTGTGGGCCGCCATGCAGGCCTGCGTGGCCCGCGGGATCCGCCAGGAAGGCAGCCTGCCCGGCGGCCTGCGCGTGACCCGCCGCGCGCCCGGGCTGTACCAGGAACTGTCGTCCAAGCCCGAGGCGGCGATGCGCGACCCGCTGACCACGCTGGACTGGGTCAACCTGTACGCGCTGGCGGTGAACGAGGAGAACGCCGCCGGCGGCCGCGTGGTCACCGCGCCGACCAATGGCGCGGCCGGGATCCTGCCGGCGGTGCTGCACTACTACGACCGTTTCTGCCCCGGCAGCACCGAGCAGGGCGTGTTCGACTTCCTGTTGACCGCCGCCGCCATCGGCATCCTGTACAAGCAGAACGCCTCGATCTCCGGCGCCGAGGTCGGCTGCCAGGGCGAAGTCGGCGTGGCCTGCTCGATGGCCGCCGCCGGCCTGACCGCCGCGCTGGGCGGCACGCCCAGCCAGATCGAGAACGCGGCCGAGATCGGCATGGAGCACAACCTCGGCCTGACCTGCGACCCGATCGGCGGCCTGGTCCAGATCCCCTGCATCGAGCGCAACGCGATGGGCGCGGTGAAGGCGATCAACGCCTCGCGCATGGCCTTCCGCGGCGACGGCCAGCACAAGGTCAGCCTGGACAAGGTCATCAAGACCATGCGCGACACCGGCCGCGACATGCAGGACAAGTACAAGGAAACCAGCCGCGGCGGACTGGCGGTCAACGTCATCGAGTGCTGAGACCTGCGCGGCCGGCCGGATGGGTGCCGCCGCGCGTCCCCTGACTCACTCCGCTGCCGCGGGCCCGCGCGCGCTGATGCGGTCGTCGCGGATGGCCGCGTCCTTCCCACCTGACAGCCGGCCACCAGCAGGAAGCCGATCACGGCAAGCACGGTCCAGATCAGCTTCAAGGCGCGATCGGGATCCATGCGCCCCGCGCGTGTTGCCGGTGCCGGTACCACCGCGGCCGTCGCAACGGCCGCCAGCGCCTCCGGTCGGATGTCGAGCGCGGCGGCAAGCCCCATCCTGATTTCGCCGGCCGCCCCCCCCCCCCCGCTCTCCAGGCGCCGCACCGTCCGCACACTGACACCAGCGACCTCGGACCGCTGCTGCTGCGACCAGCCGCGGCGTTCACGCAGCGTGCGCAGTGCAGCGCCATCGACGTGCATCGTCACATCCGTCTCCGGTCCGCAGGCGGCGTTGCCGGTCGCCAGTCTGGCCTGCCGCGCGGCAGCCGACACGACACCGCCCCGTCACCGCCACGACAGCGGCCGTCATGTCGGGAGATTCCCTACTTCTCCGCTGGAAGCGCCCCCTTAAAGTAGGGCCGCACCCGTGCCGCTAGGGCCATGGGACAGGGAGTTCCGGCGTACCAGCGCCGGAAGGGGGACCCGATCGACCATCGCACCGTCATGCGCGGCACGTCTTGTCGCCGCCTCGTCGCCTGGCTGCGCCTGCCCGTCCACGGGCTGCTGGCCGGGCTGATGCTGTGCGTCGGGCTTCCGCAGGCGTGGGCGCTGGACCCCGGCAAGCCCTTCCGCGATTACGTCAGCGACAGCTGGGACATGAACGACGGCCTGCCGCAGACCAGCGTGCTGGCCATCACCCAGGACAGCCGCGGCTACCTGTGGTTCGGCACGCAGGGCGGCCTGGCCCGCTTCGACGGCGTGCGCTTCATCCGCTACTCGCAGCGCGACGCCGCGGTCCTGGCAGGGCCGGTGCAGGCGCTGCAGGCCGATGCCGCAGGCAGGACCTGGATCGGCACCAGTCAAGGGCTGGCGGTGCACGCCAATGGCCGCCTGCGCACGTTCGACACGGCCGGTGGTGCCGCCTTGCCATCCTCGGTCTGGGCATTCGCCGCGACCACCGACGGGATGCTGGTCGGCACGCCGGAAGGCGTCTATGCCGCCACCGACGGGCGACTGACCCTGCGCCACCCGCTGACCGGCCCGGCGCTGAGCCTGCTGCAGCGGGACGACGGGCTGTGGGTGGGCAGCCAGGGCCAGGTGTTCCGGATCGGAAGCGGCGGCACGCAGCCCCTGGCGCTGCCCGACGACGCGCACGACGCGCGCGTGGTCGCGCTCGCCCATGCCCACGGCCAGCTGTGGGCCGGGACCTCGCTGGGCCTGCTCCGGCTCGAAGGCGGGCGCTGGGTGCGCGATGCCGGCGACGATGGTCTGGGCGGCACGCCGGTCGAGGCCCTGCACGCCGATCGCGCCGGCAATCTCTGGGTGGCCACGCCGCATGCGCTGCACCGCATCGCCGACGGCCAGCCGCGCGAGCGGATCGAGGGCACCCCGGGCGGGATCGCGCCGCGCGCCCTGCACGAAGACCGCGACGGCAGCCTGTGGATCGGCAGCATGGTCCAGGGCGTGACCCGCGTCTGGAGCGGCTGGACCCGCCGGATCGGCGAGCGCGAAGGCCTGGAGAACCTGCTGCTGTGGTCGGTCGCGCAGGCGCCCGACGGGCAGCTGTGGCTGGGCGGCGGCGACGGCGTGGGCAGCGTCGATCCGGCCAGCGGCCAGTACCGCAGGCGCATCGACGGTGCGCTGCTGCCGCACCCGGAGGCCTACTCGCTGCTGGCCGAGGCCGGGCGGCTGTGGATCGGCACCCGCAACGGCGCGGCGCTGTACCAGGAGGGCCGCCTGCAGACGCCGCCGCTGCTGGCGTCGATGCACGGCGCGCAGGTGAACAGCATCGTGCGCGACCGTGCCGGGCGGCTCTGGTTCGGCACCTCGCAGGGCCTGTTCCTGCAGGATGGCGAGGCGCTGCGGCACTACGGCGAGGCCGAGGGACTGGGCGATCCGCGCGTGCGCATCGTGCATGAGCTGCGCGATGGCAGGATCCTGCTCGGCACACAGAACGGGCTGTACGAGTGGCGCGATGGGCGCATCCTCGCGACCGGCGCGCTGACCGGCCTGGGCGAGAGCGCGATGATCGGCGCGATCCACGAACTGCCCGACGGCCGCTGGCTGATCGGTGCCGCGGTCGGCGAGGAACTGCGCCTGTACGACGGCCGGACCTGGACGCGACTGGGGATCGAACGCGGCGTGCCGGCCAACCAGCCGTTCTTCATCGGCGAAAGCGCCGGCCACCTGTGGGTGGCGGGCATGCGCGGCGTGTACCGCATCCCGATGCCGGACCTGCTGCGCGCAGCCGCCGATCCCAACCACCGGATCGATGCCGAAGCGGTGATCAACTCCGGCATGGACCGCCCCGGCGGCCAGCGCGGCAAGTGCTGCAATGGCGCCGGCAGCAGCCGCGGCCTGCTGCTCGGCCGCATGCTGTGGCTGCCCTCGCGCGACGGCGCGCTGGTGGTCGACACCGGCGCGGCGCCGTTCGCGCGCGAACCGGCCGACGTGCTGGTCGAGCGACTGCAGGTCCAGGGCCAGTGGCGGATCCCGCAGGATGGCAGCGTGGCGCTCGGCGCCGACGAGCGCGACCTGAAGTTCGAGTTCACCACGCCGACCTTCCAGCCGATGCGCCCGCCGCTGCTGCGCTACCGCCTGCGCGGCTACGACGCGCACTGGCGCGAGCCGGACGACCAGGGCGCGCGCACGGCGACCTACACCAACCTGCCGCCGGGTCAGTACCTCTTCGAGGTGGCCGACCTGCGCCGGCAGCATTCGGGGGGCGGCATCGCCCAGCTCGGCGTGCGGATCGCGCCGCGCCTGCACGAAACCCTGCTGTTCCGGATCTCCCTGTGCCTGCTGCTGGCCGGCCTGCCGTATCTGGGCTACCGCTGGCTGCGCGGACGCTATGCACGCCAGCGCGCGGCCCTGGAGCACCTGGTGCAGGAGCGCACCCGCGACCTGCAGGCGGCCAACGCCCGGCTGGAGGCGATCAGCTTCACCGATCCGCTCACCGGCCTGCGCAACCGGCGCTATCTGGCCCGGCAGATTCCCTCGGACCTGGCGTTCTACGAGCGCGAGCCCGGCTTCGTCCGTGGCGAGGAAGCCGCCGTGTTCGCGCTGCTCGACGTCGACCACTTCAAGCAGATCAACGATGTCCACGGCCATGCCGCCGGCGACCGCGTGCTGGAGCAGCTGGCGCAGGTGCTGTCGGAGATGGTCCGCGGCGGCGACTACGTCTGCCGCTGGGGCGGCGAGGAGTTCCTGCTGGTGTTCCGCCCGCAGCCACGCGGGCAGTTGCCCCTGCTTGGGGAACGGATCTGCGAGCGCGTGCGCAGCCACCGCTTCGACCTGGGCGCCGCGCAGGCGCATCGGCTCACCGTCTCGATCGGACTGGTCGAGCATCCGCTGTTCGCCGACTCGCCCGACCTGCTGGGCTGGGAACAGATGGTGACCCTGGCCGACCGCGCGCTGTATGCGGTCAAGGCGGCCGGTCGCAACAGCTGGGCCGCCTACCGGCCCCGCCCCGGCGCCGTCGCGCCTGCGGAACTGCTGCACCGCGACGGCGATCCGTGCTGGATCATCGACGAAGGACTGCTGCTGCTCGAGGGCCCGACCATCGACTCACGGCCGATCGGCTAGGATCCAGCGCTCCCCCGCACCTGCAAGGAGCGCGCGCATGCGCCTGTTGCCCCTCGTTCTCGCCCTGTGCTCCGGTGGCGCCCTCGCCGCGCCGGCCTACGGCCCGCGGCTTGAAGGTTTCGACTACCCGGCACCGGTACGGACGTTCGCCTTCGCATCGCAGCAGCAGCCACTGGAGATGGCCTATCTGGACGTCCCGCCGGATGGCCCCGCGATGGCCGGCATCGTGGTGCTCCTGCACGGCAAGAACTTCTGCGCGGCCACGTGGGAGCGGACGATCCACGCGCTGACCGCCGCCGGCTACCGCGTCGTCGCACCCGACCAGATCGGCTTCTGCAAGTCGAGCAAGCCCGAGCGCTACCAGTATTCGTTCGGGCAGCTGGCGGCCAACACGCATGCCCTGCTCGCGCATCTGGGCATCGATGGCGGCAAGGTCCACGTGGTCGGCCACTCGATGGGCGGCATGCTCGCCGCGCGCTACGCGCTGATGTATCCGCAGTCCACCGCCAGCCTGTCGCTGGTCAACCCGATCGGCCTGGAGGACTGGAAGGCCGAGGGCGTGCCGTGGCGCAGCGTCGATGCGTGGTTCGCGCGCGAGCAGGCCACCACCGCCGAATCGATCCGCAAGTACCAGCTGGACGTCTATTACGGCGGCCAGTGGAAGCCGGAGTACCAGCGCTGGGTCGACATGCTCGCCGGCATGTACGCAGGCGATGGCGGACGCGCGGTGGCGTGGAGCCAGGCGCTGACCTCGGACATGGTGTTCAACCAGCCGGTCGTCCACGAGTTCCCGCAGCTGGCGGTGCCGACGACCCTGCTGATCGGGCAGAAGGACCGCACCGCGATCGGCAAGGATCTGGCGCCACCGGCGCTGGCCAAACGTCTCGGCGACTACCCGGCACTGGGTCGGCGCGCCGCGGCGGCGATCCCCGGTGCGCGCCTGGTGGAGTTCGCCGGGCTCGGCCACTCGCCGCAGGTCGAGGACCCGGCGCGCTTCCATCAGGCCCTGCTGGAGGCGCTCGAGCCGCGCGGCTGACCCCGGCCGGCGCCGCACGCCGGCGCGGCCGGCACGCGATCACCGCATCAGCCGACGCTGATCCTCAGCACGTCGTCGAGCAGCGCCGCGGCGGTGACGTCGGCGCCGGCGCCCGGCCCCTGGATCAGCAGCGGCTGCACGTCGTAACGATCGCTGCTGATCGCCACGCGGTTGTCGGTGCCGCCGCCACCGGCCAGCGGATGGTCGACCGGCAACGCACGCAGGCCCACGCTGGCACCGGCCGCATCGAAGCGGCCGACGAACCGCAGGCAGTGGCCCTGCGCATGCGCGGCCTGCAGCCGTTCTGCCAGCGGCGCGTCCAGCAGGTCCAGACGGGCGTCGAGCGCGTCCAGCGGCACGGCCGCCAGGGCCGCCGGCACCAGCGAATCCATCTGCACCTGGTCGGCATGCAGCGGCACGCCAGCCGCCCGGGCCAGGATCAGCAACTTGCGCCGCACGTCCTCGCCGGACAGGTCGATGCGCGGATCCGGTTCCGTGTAGCCGGCCGCCGCCGCGTCGCGGGCCAGCGCTGAGAACGGGCGGGCCCCATCGAAGCGGTGGAACAGCCACGCCAGCGAGCCGGACAGCACGCCTTCGATCGCATGGATGTGATCGCCCCCGGCGACCAGCCCGCGCACGCTGCGCAGCAGCGGCAGACCGGCACCGACCGTGGCGCTGTCGCCGTAGTGCGCACCGGTGTCGCACTGCGCATCGCCGATCGCCTGCGCGCGTCCGAGCAGGGCGCCCTGGCCGAGCTTGTTGGCGGTGACCACGCTGACGCCACGCGCCAGCCATTCGGCATGCCAGTCGGCGACCAGTTCGCTGGCGGTGGCGTCGACCACGATGTCGCCCGCCTGCAGGGCCTCGGCCTCGGCCCAGCCCTGCACCGCGCGTTCGCGCCGGGCCGCGATGTTCAGCTGCTGCAGCGCCTCCAGCAGGTCGGTGCCGGCGCAGGTCCGGGTCGCGCGCGAGTTGGCCATCCAGGCCACCTGCGGCAGGGCGAGGCCCTTGTCGATCAGCCTGCGGTAACGCGCGATGAAGGCGCTGCCGACGGTGCCGGTGCCCAGCAATGCCAGCCGCCGCACGCCGGGAGCGGCGCGCGGGCCGCGGCGGGCGGCCTGCGCACGCGGCTCGGCGGTCGCGCTCACGCATCCACCCGTTTGCGCTCGGCCGCGCTGGCGGCCTGCTCGGCGGCGGCCAGCGCGTTGCGGAGGTCGGCCAGCAGGTCCTCGCCCGCCTCGATGCCGATCGACAGCCGCAGCAGGCCATCGCCGATGCCGGCCTTGGCACGCGCCTCGGGGGTCATCGCCGCATGCGTCATCGACGCCGGGTGCGCGACCAGGCTCTCCACGCCGCCGAGCGATTCGGCCAGGGTGAAGTACCGCAGTGCATCGACGAAGGCGCGCACCGCGGGCTCGCCGCCGCGCAGCTCGAAACTCAGCATCGCGCCGAAACCGCTCTGCTGCCGTGCGGCGACGACATGGCCCGGATGCGAGGCCAGGCCGGGGAAGTAGACCTTCTCCACCGCTGCGTGGCCGTCGAGCAGGGCGGCGACCGCGGTGGCGTTCTCCTGATGCACGCGGATGCGCGCATCCAGCGTGCGCAGCCCGCGCAGGGTCAGGAACGAATCGAACGGCGAGCCTGTCAGGCCCAGTGCATTGGCCCACCAGGTCAACTGCTGGTGAAGCTCCGCGTCGCGGGCGACCACCGCGCCGCCGACCACGTCGCTGTGGCCGTTGACGTACTTGGTGGTCGAGTGGATCACCAGGTCTGCACCGAACGCGATCGGCTTCTGCAGCGCAGGCGACAGGAACGTGTTGTCCACCACCACCAGCGCGCCGGCCCGGTGCGCGGCGTCGATCACGAAGCGCAGGTCGGTGATGCGCAGCAGCGGGTTGGACGGGGTTTCCACCAGCACCAGCTTCGGCGACTGCCCCAGCGCATCGGCCAGCGAGCGCGGGTCGGTCAGGTCGGCGGTGATCAGTTCGAAATGGCCCTTGGCCGCCAGCGCGTTGAACAGCCGCCAGCTGCCGCCGTAGGCGTCGTGCGGCACCACCAGCCGGTCGCCCGGCTGCAGCAGCGCGTTGAGCACCAGGTTGATCGCGCCCATGCCGGTCGAGGTGACCACGCCGCCGGCGCCGCCCTCCAGTTCCGCCAGCGCCTCGCCGAGCAGGTCGCGGGTCGGGTTGCCGCTGCGGGTGTAGTCGTACTGCCGCTTGTTGCCGAAGCCATCGAAGCTGAAATTGCTCGACAGCACGATCGGCGGGACCACCGCGCCATGCGCGGTATCGCGGTCGATGCCGGCACGCACGGCGGAGGTGGCGGGACGACAGGCGCCCGGGGCGGCGTTGGATTCGGTGGTGCTCATGCGGCGGCTCCGTTGCCGCGCAGCACGGCGGCGAGAATGAGGTCGATGCGGTCGGTTTCTTTCAGGAAGGCGTCATGGCCGTACGGCGAGCGCAGCACGCGCAGCTGGCCGCGGCCGGCCAGGCCCTCGACCAGGTTCACCGAATCACCCAGCGGCACCAGGCGGTCGCCTTCCACCGCCACGACGGTGACCGGCACCTGCACCGCCTCCGGCTCGACCCGGTGCAGGTCGATCGATTCCGACAGGCGCAGGTAGGCGGTGAGCGGGGTGCGGGCGACGTACTGTGCGCCAGCAGCGTCCAGATAGTCCTCGGCCGCGCAGCGCACGCGCCCGTTGACGATCTCCGGCGCGGTATCGAAGCGCTCGCCGAACTCTTCCGGCGTGCGGTAGCTGAGCATCGCGAACTGGCGGGCCAGCGCCAGGCCCTGCGCATCGGCGCACTGCAGCTGGCCCAGCGCGACCGCGCGGCGCTGCAACGCGCGCCAGGCCGAGGCATACGGATGCGGGCGGTGCGCGCCGCTGACCGCCACCAGCTGTGCCAGCCGCTGCGGATGCCGGGCGGCGAACTGCAGGCCGACCATCGCGCCATACGAGTAACCGACGAAGGCGCGCAGCTGGTCGATGCCCAGCGCGTCCAGCAGCAGCGCGACCGCATCGGCCTGGTCGGCGGTATCGATCGGCACATCGAGACGGCCGTCGGCGCCGACGTAGTCGAACGCCAGGATCCGCTGCGCCGCAGGGTCCAGCGTGCGTCCGTCGGCGACCAGCGCATTGGCCCAGCCCGGCTCGGCGAAGGTGGCACCGGCCGACACGTGCCGGTGCGCGGAGATGCCACCGGCGACGAACACCACCGGCGCCGTAGACGGCCCGCGCAGTTCGTAGCGCAGCAGCACCTCGTGGGAGCCGGCGTGGCGCAGCGGCAGGCAGACGCGGAGTTCGCCGCGGACCGCATCAGCAGTGGTCCGACAGTCCGGGGCCTGCTGGTCGTGTGTAACGTCGAGGGAAATGGCGGCTGTATTCACGAGGCTCATGGCGCTGTCCGGGAGGATCTGGCAACCATCGAGCCTTCGCGGAGCTCGCGTTCGTCGTGCGGAAGGCACGGGACGAACCATCTTTCGGCGGACGCGGAGGTCACCGCAGGATTTGGCACCTACGCGGTCGCTTGCGCGTCCGCGGGCTGCCCCGGCATCAAAGGGCCTGTCCCTCCGCCGGTCTCGATGGTGGACGCAGCGTGCCACCGCCCGGGCAGCCTGTCAATCGCTTTATTCGGATGGAGAGATGAATAGCCCATTCCCTCTTCCGGCGGTCGTCGCGTCTCCGGATAATCGGCCGGATGCGCCCGCTCACCACCGCCCTTCTCGCCAGTTGCTGCCTGCTGGTCGCCGCCTGCAGCAGCCCACGTCCGACGCCACCGCCGCCGGCCGCGGCCCTGCACGCCGATACGCCGGTGATCGACGAGGCGTGGATGTCCGATCCGCTCGCCGGAGAGGAACTCGACTCGCTCGCGGTGTGGCCGGACGAGGACGGCGGCCTGCAGCTGCTGGCCAGCGCCAAGCACGGCGATCGCCTCCACGTGTTCGACGCCGACAGCGGCCGGCACCTGCGCATGTTCGGGGAGCCGGGCGAGGACGCCGGGCAGTTCAGGCGGCCCAACGGCCTGGCCGTCTTCGGCGACCTGTTGTTCGTGGTCGAGCGCGACCGTCCACGCGTCCAGGTGTTCGAGCTGCCGGGATTCGTTCCGCGCGCGCAGTTCGGCGCGTCGGAACTGAAGGTGCCGTACGGCATCTGGATCGAGGAGACCGCGCCCGGCGAGCTGGTGGCCTACGTCACCGACAGCTTCATGGCCGACTTCCGCGCCGGCACCCTGCCGCCACGCGAGCAGCTGGCCGAGCGGGTCAAGCGCTTCCGCATCAGTGACGAGGACGACGGCGCGGTGGAGGTCACCTTCCTCGGTGCGTTCGGCGATACCGGCGACGCCGGCGCGCTGCGGATGGTCGAGTCGATCGCCGGCGATCCGGCTCATGGCCGTCTGCTGATCGCCGAGGAGGACCAGCGGGTCGGTTCGACGCTGCGCGAATACGGGCTGGACGGACGCTTCCGCGGACGCAGCCTGCCCCGCTTCCAGGGCGATGCCGAGGGCGTCGCGCTGTGGGAGTGCGATGTCGACGACGGCTACTGGATCGCGGCCGACCAGCTGCGGCCGACCCTGTTCCGGCTGTTCGACCGGCGCACCCTGGCGCCGGCCGGCAGCTTCAGCGGGCAGCGGGTGGGATTCACCGACGGCATCGCGCTGCATGCGACGGCGACCGCGCGCTTCCCGCACGGCGCGCTGTTCGCGCTGCATGACGACCATGCAGTCGCCGCGTTCGACCTCGGCGACGTGGCGCGCGCGCTGGACCTGTCGGCGTCCTGTACCCGATGACCGGATCGCGCGCACTGCTCTGCCTGCTGCTGGCCGCGGCGCTGCTGCCATCGCTGCAGGCGGACGCCGCCAGGATGTGGCGCTGGCGCGACGCGCAGGGCGTGACCCACTATGGCGACCGCCCGCCGCCGGGCGAGATCGCCGAGCCGGTCGAGACCCTGTCCTACAAGCGGGGCACCACCAACCCGGTGACCCTGCGCCTGCAGGACCGCGGCAGCCACTACGAGGCCTGGGCCGACAACACGATGCCGGGGCCGGTCCAGGTGCAGCTGTCCTTCAGCCGCTCGGACAACGTCAAGGCGGTGCCGGCGCTGCCGGCGCGGACCACGGTGCCGGCCAATGGCAGCGGCGTGGTCGCGCGCATCTATCCGCTCGATCCGCGCCTGGCGAGCAACTTCAACGTCCTGCTCGACAACCTGCCCGGCAGCCCCGAGGCGCGCCCGCTGGATTTCGAGTACCGGCTGCCGTTCGAGTACGCACGGATCCGCGTCGACCAGGGTTTCGGCGGCAGCTTCAGCCACTCCGATGCGCAGAACCGCTACGCGGTGGATTTCGCGGTGCCGGAGGGAACGCCGATCCTCGCATCGCGCGGCGGCATCGTGCTCCAGGTCGAGTCCGACTTTTCCAAGGCCGGCCTCGACCGCGAGCGCTATGGCGGCCGCGCCAACTTCGTGCGGATCCTGCACGACGACGGCAGCATGGCCCTGTATGCGCACCTGCAGTCCAACGGCGTGCAGGTGCGGGTCGGCCAGCAGGTCCGCCAGGGCCAGCGCATCGCGCTGTCGGGCAACACCGGGTTCAGCACCGCGCCGCATCTGCACTTCGTGGTGCAGGTCAACCGGGGCATGCGCCTGGAGGCGATTCCGTTCCGCATGTTCGGCGCGCTGGGCGAGTTGAAGTTCGCCCGCGACGAGACCTCGCCGGCTCCTGCCCGAGGGCGCTGACCCGGGCGACCCGTGCCACGCAGTGCAGGAGTACCTGCCTCAAGGATCGCCGGCCCGGTCGATGTCCCCCTCCTGCCCGCGGAACCGCCTCCTCATCCGGGGGTGCCGGGACGAGCGCACCCGCATCGCTTCGTGCGATCACCGGCCGATGCGGGGTGTGTCGTATCAGCCCCCGCGTGCCGGGACCGCGGGTGAACACATCGCCCCCCGCCTGGTTGGGCCCGTGACCCGCGCGGCCATCCCGCACGATCGCCAGCATCCCGACCCGGTGCGCGGCGGCACGTCCGGGAAGCGGATCCGCCAAGCGCGCATCCGCATCGCGCTCCTTCCGTCTCCACGTCCATGGCCGGCGGCACAACGGCAGACACAGCGCGCTTGACAATCGGTGAGTGTATTGATGTATTGATACACATGGATGCAAGCCTGCTGCACATCGACCCCACTCTGCCCGACCCGATCTACCGCCAGATCGTCGAGCAGATCCGCCGCCTGACCAGCGCCGGCCAGCTGCGCCCGGGCGACGCGCTGCCATCGGTCCGCGATGTGGCCGCCGCCCATGCGATCAACCCGATGACGGTGTCGCGCGCCTACAGCCAGCTGGAAACCGAAGGCGTGCTGGTACGCCTGCGTGGCAGGGGCATGAGCGTAGCCGCCCGCGCCACGGATGGCGGCGACGTCGATGCCCGCATGGGCCTGCTGGACCCGGTGCTGCGCGAGGCCGCCCGCCATTGCCGCGAACTTGAGCTCCCTGCCGACCGTGTGCTCGCGCGGCTCCGTCACCTGATCGAGGAGAAGACCCCATGAATGCGATTGCCTTTGCCGCACCGGCCACCCTTCCCGGCCAGGCCATGCCATTGCAGGCGCAGGATCTGCACCTGGCCTACGGCCAGCGCGCGGTGCTGCGCGGCGTGGACCTGGACCTGCCCGCCGGCGAGGTGCTCGGCCTGATCGGCCGCAACGGTGCCGGCAAGAGCAGCCTGATCGGCTGCCTGGTCGGCCTGCTGCGACCACAGTCCGGCCAGGCGCGCGTGATGGGCGCGCCGGCGCTGCAACTGGACGATGCCCGCAAGCAGCAACTGGGCTACGTGCCGCAGCAGCCGCAGGCCTTCGGCTGGATGCGGATCGGGCAGCTGTTCGATTACCTGTCCCAGTTGTATCCGCACTGGGACCCGGCCCATGCCGCGGCCCTGCTCGAGCGCTTCGCGCTGACGCCCGACCGCGCCATCGGCAAGCTCTCGCCCGGCGAGGCGCAGCGCCTGGCGGTGGTCCGTGCGCTCGCGCCGCGGCCAACCCTGCTGGTGCTGGACGAGCCGGCCTCGGCACTGGATCCGGTCGCTCGCCGCGAACTGCTGCGCGAGATCGTCTCGCAGGCCGCCGACAGCGGCACCACCGTGCTGTTCTCCAGCCACATCGTCAGCGACCTGGAACGGATCGCCTCGCGCGTGGCCTTCCTGCATGACGGCCGGGTCTTGCTCGACCAGGCGCTGGACACGGTCAAGGACAGCGTGGTCCGGGTGCAGATACCCGCCGATGCCGCGTCGCGCCTGCCGGCACGCCTGCCGGGCGAGCTGTCGCGGCGCGAGCTCGGCGACGGTGCGATCGGCCTGGTCATCGCCGGCGCCGACGGCTGGCAGTCGCTGCTGCAGGTCGAAGGCGTGCGCGTCGACCGGCTGGGCCTGGAGGACCTGTTCGTGGAGGTGGCCGGATGATCCGCCTGCCTGCGCTTCTTCGACTGCCGCTGCAGTGCGGCGGCTGGACCAATGTCCTGTTGCTGGTCGGCACGTTCGGCAGCGTTCCGTTCGTGATCGCAGGCATCGGACCGGCCGACCCGTCGACACCGATCACGCTCGGACTGGCCGTGGCCGCGATCTGCACCCTGCTCTGGTCGCTGCTCGGCACCGGCCGCCTCGCCGCGCTGCTGTGGCAGGCGCGCCAGTTGCGCCTGCCCGGCCTCGGCCGGCAGATGACGATGCTGGCGCTCGGCACCCTGCTGTTGACGGTCGCAGCGCCGACGTTGGTCCACACCAGTCTCGGCAGCGCGCTGCCGCAGACCCTGGCGGTGCTGTGGCTGGCGACGGCGCTTGGGCTGTTCTGGGTCAGCATGCCGCCCTGGCTCATCTGGCCGTCGATCGTGTTGAGCGCCGTGCTGCGCTGGCTGCCGGCCCCGGTCTGGCAGCTTGCCGACAAGCTGGTCACGCCGCCGGGCATGGCCGCCGCCGGCATCGTCGTGGTCGCGCTCAGCGCGTTCTTCTGGTGGATGGCGCTGCGCCGTGGCGCCCCCGCCGGCCCCTGGTCGACGCCGCTGGCCCTGACAGTCGGCCAGTCGCTGGGCAGCCTCGCCACGCCCCCCGGCGGAACCTCGACCGGCATGCCGCTGTTCGGCGGAAAGCAGAACCTCAGCGGTCTCACCGCTGCGCCGATGCGGGCGCTGGCGGTCGCGCTCGGCCCCGGCTTCGGACTGGCCTCACCGCGCAGCCTGCTGGCGACGCACGGACCAACCGTCGCGGTGGCCGCATTCTGGCTGCTGCTGGGCAACGGCAACGACGACGCCACCAACGGCGCGCAGCACATCGGACTGGTGTTCGCGCCGGTGATGGTCCTGGCCACCGCGCTAGCACCGCTGCTGCGCCTGGAAACGCTGTTCCGCCGCCCGGCGATGGGGCTGCACGAACTGGCGCTGACCCCGGGCCTGCCGTCACCGGCGGCACCGGCGTTGATGCAGGTGCTGCTGCGCCAGCTGCTCGGCCGCGCCGCTGGCGGCCTGCTGGTGATGACGGGATTCGCGCTGGCGGTGGGCGCCGCGCCGGCTTACTACCCGATGCTGCTGACCACCAGCCTGTGCAGCCTGCTCCTGATCGGCGGCTGCGCGCTGCTGAGCGTCAGCGCGCCACGGCTGCGCCCGCTGCTGGTGACGACGATGATCGCCGTCACCCTGTCCATATTCGCCAGCATGCTGCCGACCGTCCGCGGAACGCCGCCCGCCTGGCTGCTGACCGCCTGGCTGGCCGGCGGCCTGCTCGCGGTGCTTCCGTGGTGGCTGTCGCTGGCACGGCTACGTGCCCGCGCGCACCCCTGGCTGCAGAACTGACGCCGCACCGGGCGCGGCCGGCCATCCCGGCCGCTCCCGGTATACTTCGCGGCCTCCATCTGCCAACAGCGCCGCGCGGCGCAGCTCCCCCATGTCCGAAGTCTCCACCGAAGCCGCGCGCCGTCGCACCTTCGCGATCATTTCACACCCCGACGCCGGCAAGACCACGCTGACCGAAAAGCTGCTGCTGTTCGGAGGCGCGATCCAGATGGCCGGCTCGGTCAAGGGCCGCAAGGCGGCCCGCCACGCGACGTCCGACTGGATGGCGCTGGAGAAGGAGCGCGGCATCTCGGTGACCTCGTCGGTGATGCAGTTCCCGTACGAGGGCAAGATCGTCAACCTGCTCGACACGCCGGGCCACGCCGACTTCGGCGAGGACACCTACCGCGTGCTGACCGCGGTGGACTCGGCGCTGATGGTCATCGACGTGGCCAAGGGCGTGGAGGAGCGCACGATCAAGCTGATGGAGGTCTGCCGGCTGCGCGACACGCCGATCATGACCTTCATCAACAAGCTCGACCGCGAGGGCAAGGACCCGATCGAGCTGCTGGATGAAGTGGAGACCGTGCTCGGCATCCAGTGCGCGCCGGTGACCTGGCCGATCGGCATGGGCCAGCGCCTGAAGGGCGTGGTCCACCTGATCAGCGGCGAGGTCCACCTGTACGAGCAGGGCCGCAACTTCACCCGCCAGGACTCGACCATCTTCCCGTCGCTGGATTCGCCCGGCCTGGCCGAGAAGATCGGTGCGCAGATGCTGGCCGACCTGCGCGACGAACTGGAACTCGTACAGGGCGCCAGCCATCCGTTCGACCTGGACGCCTACCGCGCCGGCAGGCAGACGCCGGTCTTCTTCGGCTCGGGCGTCAACAACTTCGGCGTGCAGCCGCTGCTGGACTTCTTCGTCGAGCACGCGCCGTCGCCGCAGACCCGCGCCACCACCGGCCGCGACGTGGCGCCGGTCGAGAACAAGCTGACCGGCTTCGTGTTCAAGATCCAGGCCAACATGGACCCGCAGCACCGCGACCGCGTCGCGTTCATGCGCGTATGCTCGGGCCGCTTCGTCGCCGGCATGAAGGCCTTCCACGTGCGCAGCGGCAAGGAGCACAAGCTGGCCAACGCACTGACCTTCATGGCCTCCGACCGCGAGATCGCGGCCGAAGCCTGGCCGGGCGACGTGATCGGCATCCACAACCACGGCACGATCTCGATCGGCGACACCTTCACCGAGGGCGAGGCGCTGTCGTTCACCGGCATCCCGAACTTCGCGCCGGAACTGTTCCGCCGTGCACGCCTGCGCGATCCACTCAAGCTCAAGCAGTTGCAGAAGGGCTTGGCCCAGCTGTCCGAGGAGGGCGCCACCCAGTTCTTCCGCCCGCTGATGAGCAACGACCTGATCCTGGGCGCGGTCGGCGTGCTGCAGTTCGACGTCGTCGCCTACCGGCTCAAGGACGAGTACGGCGTGGACGCCACCTTCGAGCCGGTCAGCGTGGCCACGGCCCGCTGGGTGCACTGCGGCGATGCGAAGAAGCTCGAGGAGTTCCGCGAGAAGAACGCCACCAATCTGGCGATCGACGCGGCCGGCGAGCTGGTCTATCTGGCGCCGACCCGGGTCAACCTGCAGCTGGCCCAGGAACGCGCGCCGGACGTGCGCTTCTCGGCCACCCGCGAGCACGCCTACAGCGTGGCCGTGGACTGATCGGGACGGCGCCTGTCCCACGACCGGCGCCATCCTGAATGCACCGACGCCGTATGGATGCGAATGCGCCCAGCTTGCAGTAACGTGCCCGGCATGCAGGCCGGACCGACCCCCGCGGACAACGTCGCGCACCACATCCGTGACGAGATCGCCAACGCACTGACCCATGGGCTCGGCGCGGCGGCCGCGCTCGGCGGCGGCGCGGTGCTCATCACGCTCGCCGCGATCTACGGCGATGGCTGGCAGCTGGCGGGCGCCATCGTGTTCGGCGTGGCCCTGCTGCTGCTGTACACCGCCTCGACCCTGTACCACGCGATCCAGCATCCGGTCGCCAAGGGCCGGCTCAAGGTCTTCGACCACTGCGCGATCTACCTGCTGATCGCCGGCACCTACACGCCGTTCACCCTGATCGGCCTGCGCGGCCCTTGGGGCTGGGGACTGTTCGCGGCGATCTGGACCCTGGCGGTAGCCGGGGTGATCTTCAAACTGTTCTACACCGGCCGCTTCCCGCGCCTGTCGACCGCGATCTACATCGCGATGGGCTGGCTGGTGATCGTCGCGCTGGAGCCGATGCTGGATTCGCTCGACGGCTGGACCCTGGGCTGGCTGTTCTCCGGCGGCATCTTCTACACGCTGGGCACGTTCTTCTACCACCGCGAGTCGATCCGCTACTCGCACGCGATCTGGCACCTGTTCGTGATCGGCGGCAGCGTGTGCCATTTCGTCGCGGTCAGCGCCCAGGTCCTGGCGCCGCGCCTGCACGGTTGAGCACGACTGAACGACGCGACGCGTCGTTCGCACGACCTCCACGCGGCCTGCCGATACTTGGCTGCATGTCGACGTCCACGCCCGACACCGAAGCCGCTCCTGCCCGTCGTCGCTGGCGCCCCGGACGCCGGACGCTCGAGATCGTCGCCCTGTGCGCGGCACTGCTGTTGCTGCTGATCGCGCTCTGGGACTGGAACTGGTTCAAGGGTCCGGCCGAGCGCGCCGTGAGTTCGGCCACCGGCCGCGCCTTCCACATCGACGGCGATCTGGACGTCGATCTCGGCAGGACGATCACCGTCAGCGCCGATGGCCTGCGTCTCGCAAATCCGGCCTGGTCGCAACAGGCCGAGATGGCGACGGTCGAACGCCTGGAAGTCGACGTCGCCGCCCTGCCGCTGCTCGCCTTCCGCCTGCACGTGCGCGACCTGCGCGCGCGCCGGGCCGACATCCGGCTCGAAACGGGCACGGACGGTGAGCCGGGCAACTGGACGTTCGAAGGATTCGGCACGACGCAGGAGCCCGACGATGGCCCACCGCGCTGGAGACTGGATCGCCTGTGGCTGGAGAACGGTCGCCTGCGCTTCGTCGACGCCCCGGAGAAGACCGACATCGACATCGCGCTGCAGAGCGTCGCCCCCGGGAAAGCCGAGGGGTCGCCGGTCGCGGTCGATGGCACCGGCCGGTGGCGCGGCGCTGCCTTCAAGCTCGACGGCCATGTCGCTTCGCCGCTGGATCTCGTCGATACGCAGACGCCTTACCGGATCGACCTGAAGGCCAGCGCCGGCGCCACGCGGGCGCGCGCGAGCGGCACCCTGACCCATCCGTTCCAGTTCCGCCAGTTCGATCTGCAGATGGCGCTCAGTGGCCAGGACCTCGAGGACCTCTACCCGCTGCTCGGCCTGGCGCTGCCGCCATCGCCGCCCTATGCGCTCGACGGCCGCCTCGGCCGCACCGGCGACCGCTGGCGCTACACCGGCTTCAACGGCCGGGTGGGCGACAGCGATCTGGCCGGCGACGTGCAGGTCGACGTGTCCGGCGACCGCCCCCACTTCAAGGCCGAGCTGACTTCGCGTCGCCTCGATTTCGACGACCTCGCAGGCTTCGTCGGCGCGCCGCCGAGGACCGGCGACGGCGAAACCGCCAATACCCGGCAGCAGGCGCAGGCGGCCGAACGCGCCGCCAGCCCGCGCCTGCTGCCAGACACGCCTTACGACCTGGACAAGCTGCGCGCGATGGACGCCGACGTGCGCTGGCGCGCGCAGCGGATCAACGCGCCTGGCTGGCCACTGGACGACATGGACGCGCACCTGCTGCTGGAAGACGGCCTGCTGCGCCTGGATCCGCTCAATTTCGGCGTTGCCGGCGGCGACATCCGCGCGACGATCAGGATGAACGCGCGCGACCAGCCGATCGCCACCTCGGCGCAGATCGCCCTGCGCGGGCTCGACCTGCCGAAGCTGTTCCCGACCGGCGAGCTGGCCCGCGATGCGGTCGGCCGGATCGGTGGCGACATCCGCATCGAAGGACGCGGCGACTCCATCGCCGCGATCTTCGGCAGTGCCGACGGCGATGTCGCGGTCGGCATGGGACCTGGCCGGATCAGCAACCTGATCATGGAGCTGGCCGGCCTGGATGTCGCCGAGTCGCTGCGCTTCCTGATCACCAAGGACCGGCAGGTGCCGATCCGCTGTGCGTTCGCCGACTTCTCGGTGCAGGACGGCCTGATGCAGACGCGCGCCCTCGCTTTCGACAGCACCGACACGATCATCGTCGGCGAAGGCACGGTGAGCCTGAAGGATGAAGAGCTGGACCTGCTGCTGCGGCCGCGGCCCAAGGACCGCAGCATCCTGTCGCTGCGTTCGCCGCTGCGCGTGGCCGGCACCTTCAAGGATCCGGCATTCCGGCCGGATTTCGCCGCGCTCGGCCTGCGCGGCGCGGTCGCACTCGCCCTGGGCAGCATCACCCCGCCCGCGGCACTGCTGGCCACCTTCGAAACCGGCCCGGGCAAGGACAGCGACTGCGGTGGCGCGTACGCACGCTGACCGGACCGCGGACCACGCCGACTGGCCCTTGGCCGAACATGATGCGCAGCCGCGATGGAACGCATCGCGCGACCCGTAGACCTCGCCTGTTTCGGCCGTGAGCGCAGGCACGGACACCCGCCTCGCCCCACTCCAGTGCAGACGGGTCGTCGGGCTGGCAGTCAGCCTGCGATGTAGCGCTGCAGCTGCTCGAGCTCGACCTGCTGCCCGGCGATCACCGCGCCGACCAGGTCGCCGATCGAGATCACGCCCACCACGCCCTGCGCATCGACCACCGGAAGATGGCGGATGCGGTGCCGGGTCATCAGCCGCATGCAGGCGTCCACCGATGCATCGGGATCCACCGTGATCACCTGCGCGGTCATGATCGCGCTGACCGGTGTATCGGACGAGGAGCGGCCCTGCAGGACGATCTTGCGCGCGTAGTCGCGCTCGGAGAGGATCCCGGCCAGGCGTCCGTCCTCGAGCACCAGCACCGCGCCGATGGAATGGATCGCCATGGTCCGGATCGCCTCGATCACCGGCGCTTCCGGCGCGATCGAGAAGACTTCAGCCGGCTTGTCGGCCAGCAGTTGACGTACCGTATGCATCGGTGCCTCCGTCTGCAGGATCCTGCGGGCAGGATACTCCCGCGGCCGCATGCCAGGTGTCGACGAGGTACAGCGGCCGCTGCTTGGCTTCCTCGTACAGGCGCCCCAGGTACTCGCCGATCATGCCCAGCGCGATCAGCTGCACGCCGCCCAGGAACAGGATCGCGACCATCATCGTCGGCCAGCCGGCGACGCGGTCGCCCCACAGCAGCGTCTTGCCGACGATGCCGACGCCGCCGACGAAGGCCACCATCGCGGTCAGCAGGCCGACGTAGGTCGCCAGCCGCAGCGGCGCGGTGGAGAAACCGGTGATGCCCTCGATCGCGAAGTTCCACAGGCGCCACAGGTTGAACTTGCTGTCGCCGGCCAGCCGGGGCGAGCGGCGATACGGCAGGGCGATGCGGCGGAAACCGACCCAGCCGAACAGGCCCTTCATGAACCGATGGCGCTCGCGCAGCTGCGAGAGCGCGGCCAGCGCACGCGCCGACAGCAGCCGGTAGTCGCCCGTGTCGGCGGGAATCGGCGTGCGCGACAGCTGGCCGATCACCCGGTAGAACAGCGACGCGGCGCTGCGGCGCACCCACGATTCGCCATCGCGGGCCACGCGGGTGCCATAGATGTCGTCATAGCCTTCGCGCCAGCGCGCGACGAACTCGGGGATCAGTTCCGGCGGGTCCTGGCCGTCGGCATCGAGCAGCATCGCCGCCCCCTGCTCGACCCGGTCCAGGCCCGCGGTCAGCGCCGCCTCCTTGCCGAAGTTGCGCGACAGCCGCAGCAGGGCGACGCGTGCGTCGCCCGCGGCGAGTTCCTGCAGGACCTGCCAGGTGCGGTCCTGGCTGCCGTCATCGACATACAGGATGCGCGCCTGCACGTCGCACCGGTCCAGCGCCTGCTGGATGCGCGGGTGCAGCAGCGGCAGGGCGTCGGCCTCGTTGCAGGCCGCCACCACCACCGTCAGCATCTCGTTCGCAGCGTTGCTCATGGCGCGATCCCGGACAGCCGGCTCGTAATCGACCAGCGTGGGGCATCGTCCACGGCGCGCACCGCATGCGGGCGCATCACTCGAGCTCACGCAGGTAGGATTCGCCGCCGATCTGCCGCATCTGCCGCTGGATCCACGCCGCGCGCCGCTGCACGTACGGCCCCGGCCGCGCCGCGCTGTAGCGCTTGGGCGATGGCAGCACCGCCGCCAGCCGCGCGGCCTCGCCGGCCGACAGCGCCGCGGCATCCTTGCGCCAGTAGCTGCGTGCGGCAGCCTGCGCCCCGTAGATGCCGTCGCCGAACTCGGCCACGTTCACGTAGACCTCGACGATGCGCTGCTTTGGCCACATCGCTTCGATCAGCACCGTGTACCAGGCCTCCAGTCCCTTGCGCAGCCAGCTGCGCCCCTGCCAGAGGAAGAGGTTCTTGGCCACCTGCTGGCTGATCGTGCTGCCGCCGCGGACGCGCTTGCCGCGCGCGTTGTGGTCGAGCGCCTTTTCGATCGCCTCCATGTCGAAGCCGGAATGTTCCGCGAACCGTTGGTCCTCGGCCGCGATCACCGCCAGTGGCATGTGCCGGGAGATCGCATCCAGGTCGCGCCAGTCGTAGGCGACGCGGAAGCGCCACTCGCCCTCGCCCCAGGCCTGCATCTGCCGGCCGATCATGAACGCCGACGTTGGCGGATCGATGAAACGCAGCGCCGCCACCTGCAGCACGGTGATCACCACAAAGGCCACCGGCGCCCACAGCACCAACCGCCAGATGCGGCGGCCACGCCGCCGTTCGCCCTTGATCGCGCCCATTCCGCCCCTATCTGTCGCTGCGATGCCGAATGATAATGGCCGCATCACCACGCGCGCACACTCCCTCCTCACGCTGCGCCCCCGCCGTCCCGTCTCGAGGTGCCACGTGTCCGCCGAACAAGACCACCTGATCCGCTTCCTGCTGCCGCACGCCGGCGTCCGCGGCGTCCATGTCCGCCTGCAGGACAGCTGGCATGCGCTGCTGGCCCATGCCGATTACCCCCCCGTCGCACGCCGCCTGCTGGGCGAGGCCTGCGCGGCCACCGCGATGCTGACCTCGCACGTCAAGGTCGAGGGACGCCTGTCGCTGCAGCTGCGCGCGGAGTCCGCGGTCCGACTGCTGTTTGCCGAATGCACCGCCGCCGGCCAGATCCGCGGCATCGTGCAGCTGGAGGATGGTGGCCACGACGCACCGGAAGCGCTGGATCAGCTCGCGTCCCCACTGCTGGCCATCACCATCGAGAATCCGGGCCTGGACCCGCGCGAACCGTTGCGTTACCAGAGCCTTGTCGAGCTGTCCTCGCCTTCGCTCAGCGGCGTCCTGGAGGATTACTTCCGCCAGTCCGAGCAGTTGCCCACGCGCCTGCTGCTGGCCGCGGACGGCGAGCGCGCCTGCGGCCTGATGCTGCAGAAGCTGCCCGGCGACGAAGGCGACCAAGACGGCTGGGATCGCGCCGGTGCCCTGTTCGCCACCCTCGGCCAGGACGAACTGCTCGCAGCCGACGGCCCGACCCTGCTGCACCGTCTGTTCCATGAGGAAGCGCCGGAACTGCTGGCCGGCACGGCGCTGGCGTTCGGTTGTTCCTGCTCACGCGAGCGTGTGTCGGCCATGCTGCAGTCGCTGGGCGAGGACGAAGCCCGCGCGGCAGCGGCGGAGACCGGCCAGGCCGAGATCCAGTGCGGCTTCTGCGGCCGCCGGTATCACTTCCCATTGACCGAGATCGGCGTACTGTTCCAGCAGCCGCCGGCGAACGCGCCGGCGCCTGACCGGCTGCAGTAGCCGGCCGCTGTTCCGGGGAGGGCGGCGCTTGTTAACTAAACGTAAATCGCCTAGGATCGAATTCCTGTCCGTCCGGGAACTCGTCTCGTCCTGCAAGGTCCGAGAAAGCACATGATCCTGCGCCGCCTGTCATTGCTCGCCACCGTCCTGACCGCGACCCTGTTCGCGGCGTCGGCCGTGCATGCGCAGGCACCAGCGCGGACCAGTGCGTCCAGCGGCAAGCAGACCGTGCTGCCCGTCTGGAACAAGGGCAGCGGCAAGGTCGAGGCCGTGCTGCTGCTCGAGCCCACCGGCCAGACCGGTCCGGCCGCCCGCTGGAACTTCGGCAGCAGTTCTCTGGATGCCGCGTTCGGGCTGGGGACCGGCGATTCGCTGGGCCTGCTCTGCAGCAGCACCAGTGGCGCCAGCATCAACAGCCTGGCCAGCAAGTGCCTGCTCGCCAGCCTCGGCAGCGATGAGCGCGATGCAGCCAACGGCCACCGCCTGAGCGCGACCGCCGGCATCAATCGCCCGGGTGGCCGGTTCGGCCTGGCGACCGGCGTCACCCGCGATACCCGGCTGCCGGCGTGGCTGGCGGCCGATGGCAGCTCGCCCCTGGCTGCCGGCAGGATCGAACAGAACGACCTGCAGGTCTTCGGCCAGAAGGAACTCGGTGCCGAGGGCTTCGTCTCGATCGCAGGCACCTACGCACGTGCCCGCCTCGTGCCCGTCGCCGAGGCGGCTCCCGGCCTTGCCGACCGCTGGGACAGCAAGAGCCTGTCCGTGGAAGGCGGCTATGGCGCTTTCAGCGCAAGCATCGTCGGCCGCGTGGTCGACGTGCAGGGCCAGCCCGGCAAATGGGAAGGGCTGGGCCTGGGCCTGACCTGGCGCACTCCGTGGAGCGGCCAGCTCACGGTCGGCGCCGAGAACGTCGTCACCCGCGGCAAGAACCCGTTCGCACCGACGAACGAGAGCACCGACGAAGGCACGATCCCGTACGTCCGGTACGAGCAGGGGCTTTGAGCCCCCAGTTGCTCGTGTGCTGCCCACGCCCCTGACTTGTCCGGTTCGCCCGGGCCGGTCGCTGCTGCGTGCCGTGCACACATTCTTCCCTGAATTTTAACGCCACTTTAATTTCCGGATGGCCCGAGCTACTATCGGGGCACCCTGTCTTCCTTGACTCTTTCTTGAGGAATGCGGGCAAAACCACGAGGGGACGCCGTATGGTCCCTCAGGATTTTCATTTCGGAGAGAGTTCGAATGGCATACAAGTCCCACAAGCTGCGTGAAGCGATCTCGCTTGCGCTGATTGCCAGTGCCGCGACGAGCGGTGTTGCGTTCGCGCAGGACAGTGAAGGCACGCAGACCCTGGATCGCGTCGAAGTCACCGGTTCGCGCCTGAAGCGCGCCGAGATCGAAGGCCCGAGCCCGGTAACCGTCATCTCCCGCCAGGACATCGAAGCAGCGGGTGAGATTTCCGTCGCCGATTTCCTGCGCAACACGGTCTACAACTCCTTCGGTTCCGATCGCGAGTCGTCGGGCTCGGCAACCGGCTCCGCTGCGACGATCAGCCTGCGCGGCCTGGGCGCCAACTACACGCTGGTCCTGCTGGACGGCCGTCGCATGACCAACTCGCCGACCCTCGACGGCGGCGCAGCCAACATCAACCTGATCCCGACCGCGGCGGTCGAGCGTATCGAGATCCTGCGTGAAGGCGCCGGCGCGGTGTACGGTTCGGACGCGATCGGCGGCGTGGTCAACGTCATCCTGCGCAAGAACTACGAAGGCCTCACCGTTACCGGCAGCTACGAAGATCCGAAGACCGGCCCGACCGGCCGGACCGCCAGCATTGCCGGCGGCATCAGCTCCGATCGCGGCAACGTGACGTTCGTGATCGATCATCAGGAACGCGACCTGATGTACAACCGCGCCATCAAGGACAAGATCGTTGGTGCGGGGCTGACGTGGGGCCTGAGCCCCTACAATGCCAGCGCCAACTTCCTTGGCTCGAACGGCCTTGAATCCGTCGCCAACTGCGACCGGTTCCAGAACAGTTACTACACTGAAGACGGCTTCTGCGGCTTCGATCATGGCGCCACCTCGGCCAACGAGGCCTCGCTGTCTCGCGACTCGCTGCTGGTGAACGGCAGCTACCAGCTGACCGACAACACCTCGTTCTTCTTCCGGGGCATCGTGTCCGACACCGAGAGCCTGGGCATCTACGCGTCCGCCCCGGTCGACAATGGTGGCCGTGGTCCGGGCTTTCTGCCGACCATCGCTGCGGACAACCCGTTCAACCCGTTCGGCGAAGCCGGTACGCTGTACTACCGCTTCACTCCGCTGGGTACGCGTGATGCAGTCCGCAAGGACACCTATCGCGATGTGTCGTTCGGCCTGCAGGGCAGCAACGACTGGTTCGGCGGCGCTGACTGGGAACTGGGCGTCGGCCACGGTCGCGTCGCGCAGAGCAGCGTGAACTACAACTACGGCATCGGCAGCACGCTGCAGCAGCTGATCGATTCCGGCCAGTACAACCCGTTCGACCCCACCCACCCCAGCGTGCTCGCGGCTGCGCCGAGGGTTGGCCATACCGTCTACGTCGAATCGGCGCAGCGCACCGTCAGCGCCGATGGCAACATCGCGTTCGACCTGTTCAACATGCCGGCAGGCGCCGTCAGCTTCGTGACCGGTTTCGAGTACCGGGACGACCGGCTGGAGCAGGTTTACGACGCACAGAGCGCGGCCGGCAACGTATTCGGCTCCGCGGGTGCAGGTGGCAACGGCGAGCGCGCCTACTACGCAGGCTATTTCGAAGCTCTGTTCCCGCTGCTGGACTCCCTGAGCCTGACCGCAGCCGGCCGCTACGACTCCTACAACGACGTCGGCAGCAAGTTCTCGCCGCGCGTCGCCCTGGAGTTCCGTCCGACCGATGAGCTGCTGGTTCGCGGTTCGTGGGGCAAGGGCTTCCGCGCGCCGACCCTGATGGACATGTATGGCGCGGCATCGAGCACCAACCTGAACAGTCCGCCGGTCCCGACCGCTGGCCTCGCCGGTGGCGACGCGCTGGCATGTGCGGCCCTGCAGGCTGTCCAGGCGACCCCCGGCAACGCGAGCTATCAGCCGTACCCGGTCAACCCGTGCACCACGAGCGGCCAGTACACCTGGAGCGTCGTCTCCAACCAGTTCCTGCGTCCTGAAGAGTCCAAGAACTGGGGTGTTGGCGTCGTCTGGAGTCCGACTTCCAGCATCTCGCTGGCGCTGGATTACTACGACATCGAGCTCGAAAACGTGATCTCGACCGTGCCGCGCGCGCTGGCTTTCCAGTACGGCGACCAGGGTGTTCCTGGTTACGGCGTGATCCGCGGCAATCCGATCACCGCACCCAATGGTGCCGTGCTGCCAGGCAGTCCCGACCTGATCCTGTTGCCGACCGACAACGGCGCGCTGCAGACCGCTCGTGGTATCGACTTCGAAGGCAGCTATTCGATCGACACCACCGCCGGCAACTTCGGCGCCCGCCTGACCTGGTCGCACCAGCTTGAGTACGACTTCACTCCGATCGCCTCGGGCCTGATCGAACGCGCGGGTACCGCGGGCTATCCGGAAGACCGCGGCCAGCTCTACCTGAGTTGGGGACTGAGTGACTGGAGCGCCGCGCTGATCGCCAATTACATCGGCGACAGCGGCGAAGCGGGTACCGACGAGAGCCTGCCGTCGTGGACCACCTTCGACGCGCAGCTCAGCTACAACGCCCCGTGGAACGGCAAGATCACTCTGGGCGTCCGCAACATCGGTGACAAGGATCCGCCGTTCAACGATTCGCTGAATGGCTTCCCGTACTACGACAACACGCTGTACAACATCTGGGGCCGCACGCCTTACATCCGGTACGAGCAGAATTTCTGATCACTCGGTGAATGATGGAAGACGGCCCGCCCAGTGCGGGCCGTCTTTTTTTGGGGGGGCATCGGGTAGATGCGTGGCGGAGAAGCGGCTATCAACTCTCGACCAGAGCCCGTCTCTGGCATGCTTGACAGACGGCATCGGCAGATGCTGATCATTGATGCTTCGTCGGCAGATCCAGCAATGACCCATTCGGACCAGATCCAGGCCACCGTGTTTCCGCTCTATGCGGTACCGATGATGCAGGCACACATGCCCGGCGCATCCACACTCAACGCGCAGCTCGCCGCACTTTTCCTTGGCATGGAAAGCCAGGGAGACCTGCACCGCGACGCGACCGCCCGGGATACGCAGTTCGGCATCTTCGAAAGCAATTTCTTCCTGCATGCCCGCCCGGAAGCTGCCATCCGCCACCTGTTCGGCTTCATCCAGGCCACGCTTCTGAACTTCATCCAGGGCATCAACCAGTACGATGAGCAGCAGATGGCGCGCTTCGCGCTGGACATGCACTCCTGGTTCCATGTCACGCGCACCGGGGGATTTCAGACCTCGCACAATCATCCCAATGCCAGCTGGTCGGCCATCTACTGCGTGGACCCAGGCGACCCAAGATCCTCCCAAGGTGGCGCCGTCCGTTTCCACGACCCACGCCAGGGACTGGGCATGTACCGGGATCCAGCCAACGAAAACATGCAGCATCCTTATCGCGAAGGAGCATGGCTTCTGAATCACAAGCCGGGGCAATTGATCGTGTTTCCTTCCTATCTGGTTCATGAGATCTATCCCTACGATGGAGAGCGCCCTCGCATCGTGGTCGCCTTGAATGCGTGGTGCAGGCCGGCCACGCAGTCTTCCGGGAACTGAGCCCATGGCTCCTGCCCATTCGTCTGACGCTTCCTCCCCGTGGAGTGGCCTCTGGCGCAGCGGCGTACTGCATTCGTGTGCGACCGGCCTCGATGGTAATTATGCTGGCGCGATCGCGGACTTCTGGCGCGCACAGTTCGCCACACTGGAACACGGTGACAGGGTGGTGGATATCGGCACCGGCAACGGCCCGCTGGCGCTGCTCTGCAAGGCGGAATGCGAGCGGAGGGGGATACATGCGGAAATCCACGGGGTCGACCTGGCCGACATTGATCCGCCCGCACGCATGACGTCACTTGAATCGCAGTATGACGGCATCACGTTTCACCCATCTACGCCTGCCGAGTGCCTTCCGTTCGCCGACGGAAGCGTCCATCTGCTGGTCTCCCAGTTCGGTTTCGAGTATGCAGAGCAGACCGCCGCCATCAGGGAAGCGTTCCGTGTCGCCGCCGTGCGAAGCAGGATCGCCCTGATGATGCACACCCGGGATTCGATCGTGGCCGAAACGAGCGAGCGGCAGCTGGAAAGCACGGACTATCTGCTACGCCAGACGCCGCTCTGGGAACTGGCGCTGGAAATGGCCAGGGTCATCGGCACCCGCACGAGCCCGATGCCGACGCCCGAACAGGAAGCCGTGCGTCGCCGGTTCAACGCCGCCGGAAGCGATCTGATCGAGCGTGCCAGCACCGCCAGCTCCAAGCGGATGTTCGAGACGGTGATCCGGGCGGTACGTACAGCCCTGATGCATGCGGAACGTGGCCACTGGCAGGAGGCGCAGGAGCAGCTGCTCGCGCGCAGGAAATCACTGGAAGACGAGGAACTCAGACTCCGGCAGATGACTCGGGCCGCGTTGTCGACAGCACAAATGGATGAACTCCGGGCCGTGCTCCGGGATGCCGGTTTCAGCACGGAGGCGTCGCCACTGTTCGAACGCCCGGATCGCTGCATGGGCTGGACGCTGGTCGCGCGCCGTGGGTGACGCGGCGGCCGCACACCTCGCGCACGTCCGCGGCGACCTGTCCGAGGCGGCAGGCCTTTACGAGCGTGCGATGCTGACCTCCCCCGACGATCCGGTACTTCATCGTGACTACGCGGCACTGCTGATGCAGCTCGGGCGCCACGCCGATGCGGTACCGGTGCTTCGACACGCGGTCTCGTTGAGCGGCGCGCCGGCGGACACTGCCCTGGCGCTGGCCGTGTGTCTGCGGGCGACGGGTAATCTTGTCGAGGCCGCCCACGCCGCAGGGCTGGCCATCACGCATCTACCGGATGAGGTGGCCCCCTGGCTTGTCAGAGGGACGTCCCTGCTCAGGATTCATGACCTGTCCCGAGCGGAGCACGCACTGAGGCAGTGTCTTTCGATCGACGACCGTTGTCTGGAGGCCTGGCATTATCTGGGCGAGGCCTGCCAGGCGCAGGGGCGCTGGCGTGAGGCCATCGACTGCTATCGGATGGTCGAGGCGAAACACCCGGGCGAGATCACCAACATCGGCCAGTGCGCGACCCAGCTTGGCGACCAGCCCTTGGCCCTTGCCTGTTTTGAACGCATGTGCGCCCTCCATCCGCGCAGGGTCGATGCACGCGTCAGGCTTGCCCACGCCCAGGCAGTGAGCTGCCTTTTGACGGATCAGGCAACAACACTGGAGCGGTTGCTGGTTCGCCTGCAGGAAGGCCCGCCAACCGAAGGGGATCTGCCGGATCCGTTCGCGCTTGCATCATCCGGACTCACGGAGCGCCACAAGCATCATCTCCTGCAACGCCACGCGGCGCTCATCGAGAGCGCCGTACCCGCCGTGCCCCCGCGCAGGCGCGAATCACGTAGCAGAATCCGCGTCGGCTATCTCTCCGCGGATTTCGGCGAACATGCAGTGGGTCAGCTGGTGAGGAGCCTGTTCCGCGCCCACGACCGTACGGCGTTCGAGGTTTATGGCTATGGGCTGCTCGATCACGCCGACGAGGTCGGCATGGAGATCAAGGCCGGCTTCGATGTCTTCGTCGACCTTTCGACGGCGAACGACCCGGAGGCGACCCGCATCATCGCCTCGGCGGACCTGGATGTTCTGGTCGATCTGGGCGGCTACACCGCGGGCGCGCGTCCCAAGGTGCTCGCAGGGAGGCCAGCCCCCCTCCAGCTCGGCTGGCTGGGCTTCATCCATGGCCAGAATGCCCCATGGCTGGACGGAATCCTGCTGGATCGGAATGCCTCCACCATGATCGACTGGCCGTACTCGGATCGGATCATCCAGCTGGATTGCCCACTGCTTCCCCTCGCCACCCCTTCGCAGCCCGTTCCTGACAGGAACAGATTCGGCTTCCCGGATGACGCCATTGTCTTCGCTAGCTTCAACAACGCCTACAAGATCGATCATCCCCTGCTCAGCGCCTGGGTATCGATCTTGGATGGTGTGGAGAACAGCGTTCTCGCGCTCCTTCTCGAGCCCCATGCGAGGGCCGGCTTTCTTCGTGCATGGGCCGAACACGGCGGAGACCCGGTGCGTCTCCACCTTCTTGACCGGCTCCCGTTCGATGCCCAACAGGATCGGGCCGCCAGCTGCGATCTTTTCCTTGACGCTTTCAGGTACAACGCGGGTGCAACTGCGGTTTCCGTGCTGTCGGCAGGCCTTCCTCTCCTCTCGGTGCAAGGGAGTACGCCTTTGTCCAGAATGAGCGCCAGCCTGAATCTGGATCTGGGCCTGTCCGAACTTGTCTGTTCCGATGCTGAAGATTATGTTCGCACTGCGGTGGCACTGGGCAACGCCCCTTCCAGCTTGAATGCCATCCGTCTCCGTCTGGATGCGCAGCGCCGTTCGTCCCGGTGTTTCGATATCAGGCGCACCGCGTCGACGCTGGAATCCGTTTTCCGAATCCTGGCCGTTTGAGATCCGCCATGTCCAATCGGGTTGCAGGCATCATCCAGCACGCGAAGGCCATCGCCAGGAGCGGTCCAGCAGCGATCGAGGCGGAAGAATCCAGGCTTCGAAGCCTCGCTCGCAGCGATGACGCCGCGCCGATACGGCATGCAGCGCTGCTGGCAACTACCGGGCGAGCGGACAAGGCCCTAGCACTGTTGGACGAATACCTTTCACAGGCCCAAGGCGACAGCAATGCGACGTTACTGCGCGCGATCGTACGCAGTGCAGTGGGCAGATTCACTGACGCGCTGGAAGACCTCGACCGCCTGATTGTCGATGACCCGGACGATGTGGACGTGCTCATCCAGCGAGCGGAGACGCTTTTTAGGGTCGACCGGCTCGCGGAGGCGCATACCGATTTTTCCCGCGTCATTCTGCTTGAACCGACGCATCATGATGCTCGGGCGAACGCAGCCCTCGTGAGCTCCCGCCAGGGGTTCCATCAGCAGGCACTCGAGCAGTATGTCGAGGCGGATCATCTATCTCCAGGCGCGGTCGAGGTCCGTAGGGGGATTGCGAACGCACTGCGCGCACTGGGCAGAACCGACGAAGCTCTACAGGTCTTCGAAGCACTGGTGGGGGCGGGCGCAACAGGCGCGGATGCATCGAACGACCACGCCCTTGCGCTGCTTGTCGCCGGAAGGCCCGCAGAGGCCCGCCTCAGGTACGCCGAGGCGTTGAGGCGGGCCCCCTCAGACCAGACTGCACTGGCGGGGCTGTACATGACGTCACACGCGCTGGGAGATCGTGCATCGGAATGTCACCTCATGGCCTATGACGAGCTGATGCATGTTTGTTCGGCCTCCGACATGCTGGAGCTCACCGCCCTGGCACAGGCCGCTCGCGATCATCCTGGCCTGATCTGGGAACCCGCGGGCCGCTCGACCGTGGGCGGGCAGCAATCGGCCATGCTGGAGTTCGACAGAAGCCCGGTGCTCGCTCCGCTTCAACAGGTGCTGGTGCAGGCCATTGGCGCGCACATGCGGCGCCTTGGCAGTCAGGCAATGCCCCCTCGAAACCATCCATGGCTCGCCACCCTTCCAAGGCGCTGGACGCTCCAGGCATGGATCACGGCCCTTCATGCCGGGGGCCACCAATCACCCCACATCCACCCGTCCGGATGGCTGAGCGGCGTGATCTATCTGGACCCGGGCCGGAGCGATGCACGCGACGGGGCGCTCGTTTTCGGATATCCCCCCGCCGAAACAGGCTTGGCGGGCGATGGCTGGAACACCCGCTGCATCACCCCCGAACCCGGTCTGCTTGTCCTGTTCCCGTCGTACTTCCTTCACCACACCACGCCATATCAGCATCGGGACACGCCCCGGATCAGCATTGCCTTCGATGTGATCCCCCTGCGCTGATCACTGCTGCCGCAACGCTTCGATCGGATCCAGCTGCGACGCCTTGCGTGCCGGGTAGTAGCCGAAGAAGAGGCCGGTGGCGACCGAGAAGCCCGCGGCCAGGGCGATCACCTTGCCGTTGAGCTGGATCGGCAGTTCGGTGTTGTACTGGCCGACCAGCAATGCACCGGCGATGCCGAACAGGATGCCGAGCAGGCCGCCCCCCAGCGACAGCAGCATCGCCTCGGCGAGGAACTGCCGGCGCACATCCGACGGGCCCGCACCCACCGCCAGACGCAGGCCGATCTCGCGGATCCGCTCGGTCACCGAGACCAGCATGATGTTCATGATGCCGATGCCGCCGACGATCAGCGAGATCGTCGCCACGGCACCGAGCAGCCAGGACATCTGCTGCGTGGTCTGGTTGCGGGTGGCGACGATCTGCGAAACGTTGCGGACCTGGAAGTCGTCGTTGGCGCCGGGATCGATGCGGTGCCGCTGGCGCAGCAGCGATTCGACCTCGCCCTGCACGTAGGTCAGGTCGCGGGCGTCGGCGACGGTCAGCGAGATGTCCATCACCGTCGAAGGCGGCAGTCCGATCGCGCCGAGCAGGCGCCGGCGCGCGGTATCCAGCGGCACCATCATGATGTCGTCCTGGTCGCGGCCGAAGCCGCTCATGCCCTTCGGCGCCAGTGTGCCGACCACGGTGAAATTGGTACGACCGATGCGCACGGTCTCGCCGATGCCGCTCTCGCCGCCGAACAGCTCGCGGCGCGTGGTCTCGCCCAGGATCACCACCTTGTCGCCGCTGTAGTGCTGCGGCTGGAACGCCTCGCCGGCGGCGATCTGCCAGCCGTTGATCTGGAGGAAGTCCGGCTGGATGCCCTGCCAGCTGCTGGACCAGTTGGTCTCCGCGTACACCACCTGGCTGCTGCCGCGCAGCGAGCCGGATACGTACTGCACCTCCGGGATCTCGTCGCGGATCGCGTCGACGTCGCCCTCGGTCAGGGTGAAGAAGCTGCCCGCGGCCTGGCGCACGCCGCCCATGCCGCGGCTCATGCTCGGGCCGATGTCGAGCTTCTGCGCGCCCAGGCCGGAGAGCTGGCGCTCGATCTCGGCCTGCGTGCCCTGCCCGACCGACACCATCACGATCACCGCGGCAATGCCGATGATCACGCCCAGCGAGGTCAGCGCACTGCGCATCCAGTTGCCGCGCAGGGCGAACATCGCCGTGCGCAGGATGTCCAGAAAACTCATCGGGCCAGCTCCTCGTGCGTGGCCTCGTGCAATTCGCCGTCACGCATCACGCAGATGCGGTCGGCATGCATGGCCACTTCGGCGTCATGGGTGATCAGGACCACGGTGTGGCCATCGGTGCGCAATTGCTTGAACAGGGCCAGGATCTCCTCGCCGGTGCGGCTGTCGAGCGCACCGGTCGGCTCGTCGGCCAGCAGCACCGGCGGGCGGTTGATCAGCGCGCGCGCGATCGCCACACGCTGCTGCTGGCCGCCGGACAGCTCGCTGGGCCGGTGGTCGACCCGCGCGCCCAGACCAACCGACTCCAGCGCCGCGCGCGCACGTTCCCGGCGCTGCTGCGGCGGCACGCCGGTGTAGCCCAGCGGCATCGCCACGTTGTCCAGCGCGCTCATCCGCGGCAGCAGGTTGAAGCCTTGGAACACGAAGCCGATGGTGTCGCGGCGCAGGACCGCCAGCGCCTCGGCATCGAGCGTGGCCACGTCGACGCCGTTGCACAGGTACTGCCCATGGCTGGGCGTATCCAGGCACCCGATCAGGTTCATCAGGGTCGACTTGCCCGACCCGGACGGCCCCATGATCGCGATGAACTCGCCGGCGGCGATGCTGAGATCCACGCCCTTCAGCGCCACGACCTCCGCTTCGGTGCCCGCCGAATAGATCTTGCCCAGGTCGATGGTGCGGATCACCGGCGTCACTGCGTCTGCCCCGGCCGCGCTCACTGCGCGGCCCGCTCGCCGACCACCAGCACGTCGCCGTCCTTCAGGCCCGACACCTCGGTGCTGGAGCCGTCGCTGGCGCCCAGCCGTACCTGCACAGCGACGGGGCTTCCGTCCTGCAGCCGGTACACGGTGGCGCGGCGCGCGCTCATCAGGCTGCCGAGCTGGCGGTCGAAGGCCTGCCGCTTCGCGTCGTCAAGGCTGGCGCGGAAGCCGGCGAAGTTCTCCTGGAAGCGCTCGAGCATGCGCTGGCGGATCTGGCCGTCCATGCCCCCGCCCTGCCCGGCACGGACGACAGTGACGCCCGGAGGCATCCCGCCCGGACCGGCCCCACCGCCCGCGGCACGCGCCGCGCCCTGGACCGCACCTTCCATCGCCTTGCGCGCTGCCTCCTGGCGTTCACGCGAGGCCTTGGCGTCGGCATCGAACGCCGCCTGCTGCGCCGGCGTCAGGTCCAGCGTGGCGGCGAACGCCTGCAGGTCGTCGAGCATGCCGCCGCCACGCGGGCCTGCGCCGGGACCAGCCGCAGGGCCGGCCTGCGCGGCCTGTCCGGTGGGCTTGTAGCGCAACGCGGCATTGGCGACCTTGAGCACGTCGTCGCGCCGGCTGACCTCGATTTCCGCATTGACCGTCAGTCCCGGCAGCAGCGTGCCGTCGCTGTTGTCGACGGTGACCACCACCGGATAGGTAACCACGTTGTTGGTCGTGGTCGCAGCCAGACGCACCTGTTCGACGCTGCCGCGGAACTGGCGGTCGGGGAAGGCATCGACCGTGAAGGAGACGCCCTGCCCCGGCTTGACCTGGCCGATGTCGGCCTCGTCCACCGCCAGTTCGATCTTCATCTTTCCGAGGTCTTCGGCGATTGTGAACAGTTCCGGCGCCTGCAGGCTGGCTGCCACGGTCTGGCCCGGCTCGATGCTGCGGGTCAGGACCACGCCATCGACCGGCGAGCGGATCACGGTCCGGTCCAGGTTGACCCGGGTGGTCTCGGTCGAGGCGCTCTGCTGGCGGATCTGGGCCTCGGCCGATGCGACCTGCGCATTGGCCTGGTCCAGCGCCGCACGCGCCAGGTCGACGTCGCTGCGGGCGACCAGCTGCTGCCCGACCAGCTCGCTCTTGCGCCGGTAATCGAGTTCGGCATTGCGCTGGGTGGCCCTGGCCTGGTTGAGCGAGGCCCGGGCGCTGGCGATCTGCGCGTTGCCCTGCTCGATCTGCGCCTCGTAGGTCTTCGGGTCGATCCGCGCCAGCACCTGCCCCTTGGTCACCGTCGAGTTGTAGTCGACCAGGATCTCCAGCACCTGGCCGGAGATCTGGCTGCCCACGGTGACGGTCGAGGTCGCGCTCAGCGTACCGGTGGAGGAGATCGCGACCCGGATGTTGCCGCGTTCGACCGGGGTGGTCCGGTAAGCGCCCTCGCTGCCGGCCGCCTTGCGCTGCTGCCAGTACCACAGGCCGCCACCGAGTATGGCCAGCACGACGACGACGGTGACGATGCGGGACAGCAGCCGGCGCTTGCCGGTGGTGTTCTGACGTGGGGACTGGCTCATGCGGCTCGCGACGGATGGGTGAACGCCATCATTAACGCACGCGGCGCAGCGCCGTTGACACGACCAGCCAGAAGACGCGGGAGCTAGCTGTGATCTCTCAGTAGGTTGTTCATCCGGGGCATCTCTGGAAGATGGAGGTTGCGAAGCCAACCAGCCCCCAGGAGCCCCGGATGAACCTGCATAAACATGCCCGATTGACACCCCACGGTCGAGCGCTGCTCGTGCGCAGGATCCTGGACGAAGGACTCCGGGTGGAGGAAGCCGCACAGGCCAGTGGCGTCAGCGCCCGAACCGCCTACAAGTGGCTGGAGCGCTTTCGCTGCGAAGGCCTGGCCGGACTGGCCGATCGCAGTTCTCGTCCCGAGTCCTCTTCCAACGCCACAGTCGGATCAGTCGTCGAGCAGGTCCTGGAACGACGGCGGCAGCGCCAGACCTATCGGCAGATCGGCGATGCTGGAACTGGGCCACAGCACCGTAGCCCGGATCGTTCGGCGCGCCGGCCTGAACCGGCTTTCGTCGTTGGAGCCGCCCCGTGCGCAGAATCGCTACGAGCACCCCAACCCCGGCGACATGCTGCATCTGGACATCAAGAAGCTGGGCCGCTTCTGGCGACCCGGCCACCGGGTTACCGGTGATCGCACCCAGGCCAGCGATGGCGCAGGCTGGGACTATGTCCATATCGCGATCGATGACCACTCGCGCATCGGCTTTTCCTGCATTCACAAGGACGAGCGCGCGATCAGTGCCGTGCATGCGCTGATCGCCGCCCTGCGCTACTACCGGACGCTGGGCGTGTCCTTCCGCCAGGTGCTGACCGACAACGGCGCCTGCTATCGATCGGCTCTGTTCGCCCGCGCGATGCGGCGGCTTGGCCTGAAGCATCGCCGCACGCGGCCCTATACGCCGCGCACCAACGGCAAGGCCGAACGCTTCATCCAGACCAGCATGCGCGAGTGGGCCTACGCCCGCGTCTACGACACTTCCGATCAGCGAGCCGCAGAACTGACAACGTGGCTGCACGTCTACAACTGGCACCGTCCGCATGCCAGCCTCGACTACAGGCCGCCAATCTCCAGAATCACGATCCCGGTGAACAACGTGGTGGCTTTACACAGCTAGCCGGTCGACGCGGGCGCGGGCGCCGACGCCGGCGCATCCGCGCGCCGGAAGCCGATCCTGGCCGTGGTACCTGTATCCAGCGCGCTTTCCAGGCCGATCGTCCAGTCGAAGCGCTCGCACAGCCGTCGCACGATCGACAGGCCCAGCCCCGTGCCCTGCGGGTTGTCCGGGTTGGCGCGGTAGAACGGTTCGAACGCGCGCGACAGCGCCTCGCTGGACATGCCGATGCCGGTATCGGACACGCAGACGCCTTCCTTCTCCACGCGCACGACCACTTCGCCCCGGTCGGTGTAGCTGCATGCGTTGCGCAGCAGGTTGCCGATCACCACGTGCAGTACCCGAGGCGGCGCGTACAGCCGCGGCTGCCCGTCGCACTCCACCCGCAGCATCACCGGCTTGTCGCCGAGCAGGATGCGCGCGTTGGCGGCCTCCTCCTCGACCACGTCGCAGACGTTGAACCATTCGCGCTGCGGCTCGACGTCGGATTCGCGGGCCAGGATCAGGAACGCATCGACCACCGCCTCCATGTCGCGCCCCGCACGCTGGATCCGCTGCAGGCTGCGCGCGGTGCGGGCTTCCAGGTCGGGATCGGACAGGGCCATGTCGCTGGCGACACGGATCACGGTCAGCGGCGTGCGCAGTTCGTGGCTGGCGTCGCGGGTGAAGTTGCGCTCTCGTGCGACCTGGGCCTCGACCCGCTCGCCGAGCGCATGCAGCGCGCCGGCCAGCTGGCGCGCTTCGCCCTGGACATCGGCGGGAAGCCGGTCGGGAGCCAGCGCACGGACGTCGGGCTGGCGGGGGTCCCAGCGCGACACCTGCCGGGCCAGCCACGCCACCGGCGAGACCAGCCGTTTCGAGGAGCGATAGGTCAGCCAGGTCGCACCGTAGATCGCGAACAGCGTCAGCATCGCCGGCACCACCGCGAACCACAGCGCCGCCTGCACCGCCTGCGAGCGCAGGAACACCAGATACAGCGTGCCGGTGGGCTGCCGGTCGACCCACACGAGCTGATCGTCCGAGGCAAGGTCGTGGAAACCGGGAGCCAGCCCGCGCAGGTTCTGCGGCAGCGAAAGATCGGAATACCCGGCCTCCACCAGGTAGCCGCGCAGGGTGTGCGTGTTCGGTGGCGGCTGCACGCTGGACGCGTCGTGCAGCTCCCAGTAATGGGCAGCCTCGTCCTTCAGCGTGGTCTGGATGAAGCTGTACTTGAACAGCATCGCCACGATGTAGAACGCGACAAGGATCGCGAAACTCGCAATCACCATTTGCAGGATGAAAGCGATCCGGATCTTGCGGGGCAGACCGTGCGGCATCGGGGCGGGGACGTGGCGGGAGCGCGAAGTCTAGGCGAGGCGGGATCGTGGATCCGTGAGGACCCGCCCGTCATGCCCGTGCGCCGGCTCCCGGCGCATGTCCGCTTCCCCCTGGTTCAATGTGCGCGCCTCAGGACGCGACGGGCTGCGCGATGTCGGCCACGCGATAGCCGGCGCTCTGCACGGTGTGCAGCAGCGGGCGGTCGAACGGCTTGTCGATCACCTTGCGCAGGTTGTAGAGGTGGCTGCGCAGCGTGTCCGAGTCCGGCAGGCTGTTGCCCCAGATCTCGCGCTCGATTTCCTGGCGGCTGACCACGCGCGGCGACTCGCGCATCAGGATCGTCAGCAGCTTCAGGCCGATCGGCGAGAGCTGCAGTTCGCTGCCGCCACGGGTGACCCGCATGCTGACCGGGTCAAGAACCAGATCGGCGACGGTCAGCACTTCCGAGCCCACCTGGCGGCGCTCGCGACGGATCAGGGCGCGCAGCCGCGCCTCCAGCTCCTGGATCGCGAACGGCTTGGTCAGGTAGTCGTCGGCGCCGTGGCCGAGGCCGGTGAGCTTGTCGTCCAGCGTGTCGCGCGCGGTCAGCATCAGGACCGGCGTGGACTTGCGGGCGTCGCTGCGCAGGCGGCGGCAGACTTCGATGCCATCCAGCCGCGGCAGCATCAGGTCCAAGATCACCGCGTCGTAGCTGTTCTCGGCAGCCAGACGGTATCCGTCGAGTCCGTCCGAGGCGTAATCGACCTCGAATCCACGGCCTTCCAGGTACTCGCCAATCATCTCTGAGATGTTGCGGTTGTCCTCGACGACCAGGACCAGACCGGACGTTTCTTTACCCTGACGCATGTCGCCTCCATGTCTTCAGCTTTGTGAAACATGCAGGAGAGCCGGTGGATGCGGCGTGAAGGAGAACACGACCCAGCACGCACCGGAAAAACCCCTTGAGAATCAGACCCGTGGCATGTGTCAAAGCAGCGGTTCGAGGGCCGGCCAGACCGTCTCCAGCACCTTGGGCTGGGCAGCGGCAGTCGGGTGCAGACCATCGGACTGCATCAGTCCGGGCTGCAGCGCCACGCCCTCCAGCAGGAACGGCACCAGTCCGGTGCCGTACTGGCTCGACAGCTCGCTGTAGCTGCGGCGCAGCCGCTCGCGGTAGGCCGGCCCATAGTTGGGCGGTACGTCGATGCCCAGCAACAGCACCTTCGCCCCGGCGTCACGGCTGAGCACGATCATCTTCTCCAGATTGCCGCGCAGCTGTACCGGAGTGAGTCCGCGCAGCGCGTCGTTGCCGCCCAGTTCGATCACCACCACCGATGGCCGGTGCTTCTGCAGCAGGCCCGGCAGGCGGGTCAACGCGCCGGAGGTGGTCTCGCCGCTGATGCTGGCATTGACCACGGCAGGCGGCGGTTTGATCTCGCGCCTGATCCGCTGCTCCATCAGGCTGACCCAGCCGGACTGCACCGGTATGTTGTGGGCTGCACTGAGGCTGTCTCCGACGACGAGCACCGGACCTTTGGCACAGGCCAGCGCCGGTACCAGCAGCAACCATGCAAGCATCCACCAGCGCAGCACGCGCGCCTTGTCCATCCGCATCTCCCGGAGCGTCCCATCGACAGTCTGCCCCCCCGCACCAGCAGTACCGTCCACGCGATCGACGTACGCGGTATCGGCAAATCGGTCACCGGCCCGGAGGGGACCGTCCGCATTCTCGACGGGGTCGACTTGACGGTCGATGAAGGCGACAGCATCGCCATCATCGGTGCATCCGGCTCCGGCAAGACCACCCTGCTCGGCCTGCTGGCCGGACTGGATCTGGCCAGCGAGGGCGAGATCACGCTTGCCGGCGAACGCCTGGGCGGGCTGGACGAGGAGGCCCGCGCCGCACTGCGTGCGCGTCTGGTCGGCTTCGTGTTCCAGAGCTTCCATCTGCTGCCCTCGCTCACCGCGGAGGAGAACGTCGCACTGCCGCTGGAACTGGCCGGACAGGACGATCCGCAGCGCGTGCGCGAGGTGCTGGAAGCGGTCGGGCTCGGCCACCGGGGCCGCCACTATCCGCGGCAGATGTCCGGCGGCGAGCAGCAGCGCGTCGCGCTGGCCCGCGCCTTCGTCGCGCGGCCGCGGATCCTGTTCGCCGACGAACCCACCGGCAACCTCGACCAGACCACCGGCCAGCACATCAGCGCGCTGTTGTTCGACCTGAACCGGCAGACCGGCACCACCCTGGTGCTGGTGACCCACGACCCGGTACTGGCCCGCCGCTGCCGGCACGTGTACCGCCTGGACGGCGGCCGCCTGCACCGCGTGGACGGCGCCGCATGAATCCGTTGCGCCATGCAACGCGCTCGCTGCGGCGCGAGTTCCTCGCCGGCGACCTTCTGACCGTGTTCGCCGCGCTGGTGCTGGGCGTGGCGGTGATGACCGCGGTCGGCACCCTGGTCGACCGGGTGATGCTGGCGCTGACCAGCAGCGCGGCCGAGGTGATCGGCGGCGACCTCGGCGTACGCGGCCGCGAGGAGATCCCGCAGGAATTCGCCGACGAAGCCGCGCGGCGCGGCCTGCGCGGCACCTACATGGTCGGCTTCCCCAGCGTGCTCTTCCATGGCGAGGCCAGCCAGATGGCCAGTGTGCGCGGCGTTGGCGAGGGCTATCCGCTGCGCGGCACGCTGACCGTCGCCCGCGACCGTGCCGGCCTGCAGCAGGAAAGCGCCGGCGCGCCCGCGCCCGGCGAGGCCTATGCCGATGCGCGGCTGCTGGACGCGCTCGGGCTCGGCATCGGCGACAGGCTGGAGTTCGGCGCAGGCGAGGTACGGATCACGCGGATGCTGGTGTCCGAACCCGACGCCTCCGGTGAGCTGCTGCAGATGGCGCCGCCGCTGATGGTCAACCGCGCCGACATCGACGCCGGCGGTTTCCTCGGCCCGGGCAGCCGGGCCTCGTACCGGCGGATGTTCGTTGGCGAGGCCGACGACATCGCCGCGCTGCGCGAATGGCTGCAGCCGCGTCTGAACGGCCTGCGCCTGGTCGGGCTGGAAGACGCGCAGCAGGGTCTGCGCGACACCTTCGACCGGGCTGGCCGCTTCCTGTCGCTGTCTGCGCTGCTGGCGGTGCTGCTGGCCGGCGTGGCCACCGCGCTGGCCGCGAACCGCTTCGCCCTGCGCCGGATCGACAGCGTCGCCGTGCTGCGCTGCCTGGGCGCGCGCCAGCGCGACATCCTGTCCGCACTCGCCCTGCAGTTGCTGCTGCTGGCGATCCCGGCCTGCGCGCTCGGCATCGGCCTCGGCATGCTGGCGCAGACCGTCCTGGTCGAGATCCTCGGCAGCCTGGTGCCGGCACGCCTGCCGCTGCCGCAGGCCGGCCCCGTGCTCAGCGGTGCCGGCATCGGCCTGGTGCTGCTGCTCGGCTTCGGCCTGCCGCCGCTGCTGCGGCTGCGCGGGGTACCCCCGATGCGGGTGCTCAACCGCAGTTTCGGCACGCTGCCGCCGGCCTCGCTGCTGGTGTATCTGGCCGCCCTTGCGGCGACCGTCGCGCTGGCGGTGTACGCGACCGGCGACGCCCTGCTCGCCGCCTGGGTGCTCGGCGGCCTGGCCGTGCTGGCGCTGCTGGCCGGCGCAGCTGGTGCGACCGCGCTGTGGCTGCTGCGCCGGATCCAGGGCCGCCTGCACGGGCCGTGGAAACTCGGCCTGGCCGCCCTCACCCGCCGCCGCGGCCTGGCCGTCGTGCAGCTGGTGGGGTTGTCGCTGTCGCTGTGCGCGCTGCTGCTGTTGGCGGTGATCGGCCCGGGCCTGCTCGGCCAGTGGCGCGACCGCCTGCCCGAGGACACGCCGAACTACTTCCTGCTCAACATCCAGCGGGAACAGACCGAGGACGTCGAGCGGCTGCTGCGCGAGGCCGGCGTGGCCGAGCCGGACCTGCAGCCGTTCAGCACCGGCCGCCTGGTCGCGATCAACGGCCAGCCGCCGCAGCGGCTGCAGCGCGATCCGGGCGACGACGAAGACGACGCGAACCGGCCGGTCAACTTCTCATGGCGCAGCACCTTCCCTCCGGCCAACACGCTGGTCGAAGGGCGCTTCTGGGACGCAGGCAGCACCGCGGCGGAAGCCTCCATCGAGGAGGGCTGGGCGCAGCGCTACGGGCTGGCGCTCGGCGACAGCGTCAGCGTGCTGATGGGCGAACAGGAGCGCAGCTTCACCGTCACCAGCATCCGCAAGGCCGACTGGGATTCGTTCCAGGTCAACTTCTTCCTGCTGGTCAACGCCGGCGCGGTTGGCGATGCGCCGTACAACCTGATCTCCAGCTTCCATCTGCCCTCCGGCGAGACCGGCCGCCTGGCCGGCATCGCCCGCGCGTTCCCGAACGTATCGGTGCTGGACATCGATGCGGTGCTGGAACGGGTACGCGAGGTGATCGAGCGGGTCGCGCAGGCGGTGCAGGTGGTGATGGGCTTCAGCCTGGCCGCCGGCGTGCTGGTGCTGCTGGCCGCGCTGCAGGCCACCGCCGGCGAGCGCCGCTACGACAGCGCGGTGCTGCGCACGCTGGGCGCGCGCCGCGACCAGCTGCGCAATGCCGTGCTGGTCGAGTTCGGTGCGCTCGGCCTGCTGGCCGCGGTGCTGGCCGGCGGTGCGGCCGCGGTGATCGGGGTGACCGTGTCGCAGCAGGCCTTCGAACTGGCGCTGGCGCCACCGTGGGCGCCGCTGCTCGGCGGCGCGGCGATCGGCGTGGTGTTGAGTCTACTGGCCGGCTGGTGGGGCACGCGCCCGATCCTGCGCACGCCACCGGCGCTGGCATTGCGGCAGGCCTGAGGCAACGGATAGCCGCCCATGCTAGGGGCGGCCCCATCCCGCGCGTGGGCATGGTTTCCTGCGTTCGACCAGCGCCGGCATCGGCTCACTTCGACGAAGGTGCGTCGATGCAGATGCCAGAAGCCTGCGCCGACGCGTGCACGGGAACGTGGGCCGCCTCCATGCGCCGGAGCGCATCCGCGCGTTTCCGATCCACCACGGCGCGCTCCGTGGCCCATGGCTGCCGGGCGCGGGAGGCCTGCGGAGGCACTGCGCCCGGGGCGATGATCGACACACGATGGGACCTCGGCCGCGCTGCCGTATGCTGCGCCGGTCTCCCCTCGCCCCTGCCGCCATGCCGACCTCCCTGCCGCTGTCGTCCTACCTGATTCCAGTCGGCCTGCTGCTGGCCAGCAACGTGTTCATGACCTTCGCCTGGTACGGGCACCTGAAGTACAAGAGCGCGCCCCTGCTGGCCGCGATCGTGGTCAGCTGGTGCATCGCCTTCTTCGAGTACAGCCTGATGGTGCCGGCCAACCGGATGGGCAGTTCGGTGTACTCGGTGGTCCAGCTCAAGACCATCCAGGAGATCCTGACCCTGGTCGTGTTCGCGGGCTTCTCAGCCTGGTATCTGGGCCAGCCGCTGAAGTGGAACCATTACGCGGCGTTCGCGCTGATCGTCGGCGCGGCCTTCCTGATGTTCTACGACGGGGGGGCGTGAGCGCGTCCGGCGCGCTCAGAAGCGGATCCGGCCGCTCAGGATGTCCTTGAACATCACCCAGTCGCCGGCGAACGAGTAAAACGGATGGCGGAAGGTCGCCGGGCGGTTCTTCTCGAAGAAGAAGTGCCCGACCCAGGCGAAACCGTACCCGCAGACCAGCGCCGCCAGCAGCCACCAGGGCCTGCAGGTGAACGCGGCGACACCGACCAGCGCCAGCACGCCGCAACTGCCGATGAAGTGCAGCCGCCGCGAGGTGCGGTTGGCGTGTTCCTGCAGGTAGAACGGATAGAACTCGCTGAAACTGGCGAAGCGTCGCATCGTGCGCTCCCGGTCCGGCCCGTACGCACGATAACAATCGGGCCGCGTGCATGCGGGTGCAGCGCAGCACGCATCCTGCCCGCTTCAGGAACTGGCTGGAACGCCAGTGCGCGATGCACTGGCGCCGGACCGCGGTCCGCGGTCGCGACGCGCCGGTCAGGCCTGCCGTGGCGCGAACATGATCACCGCCATGCCGGCCAGGCACAGACCCGCGCCGAAAAGATCCCAGCGGCTGGGACGCACGCCGTCGACCGCCCACAGCCAGATGATCGCCAGCGCCACGTAGACCCCGCCGTAGGCCGCGTAGACCCGGCCGGTCGCGGTCGGGTGCAGGGTCAGCAGCCAGGCGAACAGCGCCAGGCAGGCGACCGCCGGCAGCAGCAGCCAGGCGCTGCCGGCATTGCGCAGCCACGACCAGACCAGCCAGCAGCCACCGATCTCGGCAAGCGCCGTAAGCGCGAACAGCAGGAACGTGGTCACGCGTCTTCGCCGCGCTCGCGCCGCTTGACCCGGTTCCAGCAGGCTTCCTGCTGCTCCAGCGTCAGCGACGACAGCGGCGTGCCCTCGTCCAGGGCCTGCTGTTCCATCGCGCGGAAACGGCGCTCGAACTTGAGGTTGGCCTGGCGCAGCGCCGCCCCGACATCGACCTTCGCGTGCCGGGCGAGGTTGGCGCAGACGAACAGCACGTCGCCGATCTCGTCCTGCAGGCGCGCGTGGTTGTCGGCCACCGCGCCGCGCGCGAACTCGGCCCGGACTTCCTCGATCTCTTCCTGCAGCTTGGCGATCACCGGCGCCGGGTCCGGCCAGTCGAAGCCGGTCCGCGCGGCGCGCGACTGCAGCTTCACCGCACGTTGCCACTCGGGCATGCCGCGGCCGATGCCGGCCAGCGCCGACGTGTCGGTGTCGCCGGCGGCAGCGCGCTCGGCCCGTTTGATCGCCTCCCAGTTCAGGGTCTGCGCATCCGCGTCGGCGACCTGCGCCTGGCCGAACACGTGCGGATGCCGGCGCAGCATCTTGTCGCTGATCGCGGCGACCACGTCGCCGAATCCGAACGCACCCTGCTCGTCGGCCATCTGCGCATGGAAGACGACCTGCAGCAGCAGGTCGCCGAGCTCATCCTTCAGTGCAGCCAGATCATGGCGGTCAATCGCATCGGCGACCTCGTAGGCCTCCTCGATCGTATAGGGCGCGATGCTGGAAAAATCCTGCTCGATGTCCCACGGGCAGCCATGCACGCGATCACGCAGCCGCGCCATGATCGCCAGCAGCCGGTCGATGGAACGCGGATCGTCGCTCATGCATCCACTCCGGTCAGGAACGGGACGCGCACTCATTGCTCCGACGATGAGGTGCCGTCCAGCCAGGCGCGCCACGGCAGCTCGGTGTCTCCGAGCGCGATGAAGTCGCCGTTGAGCAGCGATTCGCGGCGGTTGTAGCGGAAGGCCTTGCCGGTATCGGCCGACAGCACCGCACCGCCGGCGGCCTGCAGCACGCACTGGGCGGCCGCCGTGTCCCACTCCGAGGTCGGTCCGAAGCGGGGGTAGACGTCCAGCCCGCCTTCGGCGATCCGGCAGAACTTCAGCGAGGAACCGAGCGCGACTTCGTCGATCGCCCCCATCCGCTCGAGCACCTGCGTGGTGCGCGCGTCGCGATGCGAACGGCTGGCGGCGACCCGCAACGGCGCGGTCGCCGGCGCGCGTACGCGCAGCGGGTCGTCGCGGTAGCCGTCCCGACGATAGGCGTGCTCGCCGCGTACCGCGTGCCAGACCAGCCCGCTGACCGGCGCCTGGACCACGCCGAGCGCCGGCGCGCCCTGGTCGATCAGCGCGATGTTGACGCTGAACTCGCCATTGCGCCGGATGAATTCGCGGGTGCCATCCAGCGGATCGACCAGCCAGTAGGCCGACCAGTGCCGGCGCGTCTCCCACGGGACATGCGCCGACTCCTCGGACAGGACCGGCAGGTCGGGCGTCAGCCGCTCCAGCGCCTCGACGATCACCCGGTGGGCGGCCAGGTCGGCGGCGGTCAGCGGGCTGGCATCGGCCTTGTGGGCGACGTCGAAGCTGCCGTTGTAGACGTCCATGATCGCCGCGCCGGCTTCACGGGCGATGGCGATGACGGTTTCGCGCAGGTCACCGGTGATCCGGATCATCGGGCGGACAACCATTCGCGGGCGATGAACAGCGCGGCCAGCGAACGTCCCTCGGAAAAATCTTCACGCAACATCAGTGTGTCCAGGTCCTGCAGTTTCCAGGGAATGACCTCGAGCTCCTCCGGTTCGTCGCCGGGAAGCCGTTCGGGATAGAGCCCGCGCGCGACCACCAGCCACGACACGTGGCCCATGTAGGTCGGCGCGAGGGTAAGCTGGCGCAGCACGTCGATCCGTCGCGCACCGAAGCCGGCCTCTTCCTTGAGTTCGCGGTCGGCCGCCTGTTCCGGCGTCTCGCCCGCGTCGATCCTGCCCTTGACCAGGCCCAGTTCGTAGCGGTGCACGCCGGCCGCGTACTCGCGCACCAGCAGCACGGTGTCCTCGTCCAGCATCGGTACGACGACGACCGCGCCATGGCCGCGACCCAGCATCCGTTCGAAACGGCGGCGCTCGCCGTTGGAGAACTCCAGATCGAGCTGCTGAAGCCGGTAAGGCCCGGCATCGTGCTCGCTGGTGCCGTGGATCACGGGCAGGCGCCTGCTCATCGCAACGCCCCGCGGCGCGACCGCGTTGCGGCCGATATCATGGCGGGATGCACGAGCGTACTCATCAGCGGCGCATCCTAGCAGACCGGCCGGCGGCGGGGACGCTGCGCATCCGGCCGCCGCACCATGCGCGTCCGTACCGCACTCCCACTGCTGCATCCACCACCTGCTGCGTGCCCGGGGGCACCACCACATGCGCCTGACCCGCTGCTGCATCGATCTGCCCCTGCAGGCAGGCAACCGTATCGCCCTGCCCGAGCGCGCCGCCAACCACCTGGTGCGGGTGCTGCGCCTGCGCGAGGGCGATCCCTGCGTGCTGTTCAACGGTGACGGCCACGACTATGCGGCGCGGGTGGCCGTGGCCGGCAAGCGCGAGGTGCTGGTGGACGTGCTGTCGGCCAGTGCGGTGGACAACGAATCGCCGCTGCGCATCACCCTGCTGCAAGGCATTGCCCGCGGCGAGAAGATGGACCTGATCCTGCAGAAGGCGACCGAACTGGGTGTGGCGGCCGTCGTGCCGGTGGTGGCCGAACGGACCGAGGTCAAGCTCGACGCCGAACGCACCGACAAGCGGATGGCGCACTGGCGCAGCGTGATCGAATCGGCCTGCGAACAGTCCGGACGCGCGTCGGTCCCTGCGCTGGCAGCCCCCGCCCCGCTGGCCACCGCCGCTGCGGCCAGCACCGGCCTGCGCCTGACTCTGGACCCCGGCGGCCGGCACACGCTGCGTTCGCTGGATGGCGATGCCGCATCGACGGTCTGGGTGGCCATCGGCCCGGAAGGCGGCTGGTCGCCGCGCGACCGCGACACGCTGCAGGCCGCAGGCTTCGAAGGCCTGGCGCTGGGCCCGCGCATCCTGCGCACCGAGACGGCCGGCCTGGCTGCGATCGCCGCGCTGCAGGCGCGGTTCGGCGATCTCTGAAGGCAACGGACGCACACGCACGGTCGCCTGCCGCGACGCGCCATCCACGTGATGCACGCGCGCCGAGCGATGCCGGGTCGTGGTGGCCCGCCCGATGGCGATGCGGACGCTGCCGGCGTTGCGCGTGGCGGTCGATCAGGTGCCGATGACCGGGGTCGGGCAGCGCGCACCGCTCGCCGGATCGGCCGGCAACAATGGCGTACGTTTCCGGCGCAGCTCGACCATCGCGTGCCTCATCGGCGGCGTGATCGGCGTGCAGGCCCTGCTGCGCGCCGCGTCCGGCGGGTGACGCGTCGCATCGCCTGCCGCATGCAGGATGGCCGCGGCCATCCCCCGCGCGTCGTCCGCGACCAGGCAGGCGCCGACGCGCCAGCCGGTGGCTCAGGCCTTGTCGGCCAGCGCCTCGCCGATCATCCGCTCCACGCCTTCCAGGTCGGGAAGCAGCGCGCTCTGCTCGCCGAGCAGCACGCGCATCTGGATGCCGCGCGGCAGGTCCTCTTCGGCCGCATCGGCCAGCAGTCCGTCGCGCGGCACCGAAACCAGCTGCGGGAACAGCGAGGTCTGCAGCGCGAAGTACGGCAGGGTCTCGTCGTTGCCCAGGCCTTTGAGCACCACCACGCGGTTGTTGCGCGTCGGCGGGTCCACGCCCAGGTCGGCCAGCCTGGAGAACGACACCAGCGGCACGTTCCAGCCATGCCAGGCGATCTGCCCGGCCAGCCAGTCCGGTGCGTCGGCAATCGGTTCGACCGGCACCTTGGCCAGCACCTCGGCGACGGTCGCGTTGGGCAGCAGCAGCCGTTCCTGACCGCTCTGGATCAGGACGCCGCGCACTTCCTCGGTGTTGTATCCCATGCTTGTTCCTTGCTCGACCAGCGATCTCAGGGCCAGCGCGCCGAGACCTGCTCGGCCAGCTGTGCGGGTGTCGCCAGGTCCATGCCCCCTGCAGCGAGCAGCCTCACCGCCTCGGCGTCGTAGCAGCCATCCAGCGCCTGCCCGGCGACCAGCGCGCCGCGGGTCGCCAACGCCAGTGCGGCATCGACGCGGTGCGCGCCGGCGCCGCTGAGCAGCAGCACCGCGCTTTCGGCAGGCGGCAGCGCCAGGATCGGCTCGTCGCCGGCCGGCGTATCGATGAAGCGCAGTCCATCGCCGGCCGCGGCGACACCGACACCGTCGGGCAGCACATGCACCGCGCCGGCGCTGACCGGATCGCCCGGCATCGCCATCGCCACCGGGATCTCCGACACGCGCGCCATCTGCTTGACCAGGTTGTCGTAGCGGCCGCCATCCAGACGCAGCTGGATCAGCACCGGCCGCTGGAAACCAGCCGGCAGCGCCACCAGGAAGCGGCGCACCGCATCCGGGCCGCCGATGCCGGCGATGACCAGGATCGCGCCCGGCGCCGCGGCAGCAGGCTCACCCGCCCCGGTCTGTGCGGCCGGCTCTTCCAGCGCGACCAGCTCGAGATGGGAGAACACGGGCAACGGCGGCGGCACCGCGCGCGGGCGCTCGGCCACCACGGCCGGCGCGTCGTCGACCAGGGCCCAGGCGGTGGCAGGCAACGCGCCCGCAGTCTCGCCCGGGCGGTCTTCGGGCAGATCGGCCGCCAGCGCGGCGGCCTCGACCAGGTGCGGCTCGAGGACCGCGTCGGCATGCGCCTGCTGCGGTGTCGGCGGCCGTCCCGGTTCGAGCTGGACGTCCTGCTCGTGTCCGGGCGGCAGCACGTTGTCGTGGCCGTACAGCTTGGCCGCCAGATGACGGATCCAGCGCTGCGCCTCCCAGCCCTCGCGCCGGGCCGCCAGATCCGCCTCGTCGAAGATCACCAGCAGCCCGGGGGCCTCCAGCGCGGGTTCCAGCGCGATCAGCGCGTCCTCGACCGCCGGCTCCAGCGCGATCAGCGCCGCCTGCGGTGCGGCACCGGCGAGGAGCGCGGCGTCGATCGCGCACGGATCCTCCTCGAGCACGACGTCCGCCCCGACCGCGTCCAGCGCAAGGCGCAGCCGTTCCCGCGCCTGGCCGGGCCGCGCCAGCAGTGCCACCGGCTTGCGTGCTTCACTCGCGGACACGGGCGATCCCCAGCAGGTCGTAGACGTTGCGCATCAGGTCCAGCTCCTGGTACGGCTTGCCCAGGTAACGCTGCACGCCGATCTCGAACGCGCGCTGGCGATGCTTCTCGCCGGTACGCGACGTGATCATCACGATCGGCACGCCGCGGTAGCGGTCGTCGGCACGCATCGCGGTGGCCAGCTCGTAGCCGTCCATGCGCGGCATCTCGATGTCCAGCAGCATCAGGTCGGGCACGCGCTCCTCGAGCTTCTCCAGTGCCTCGACGCCATCGCGCGCCACGACCACCTCGAAGTTGTGGCGTTCGAGCACGCGGCCGGTGACCTTGCGCATGGTCAGCGAATCGTCGACCACCATCACCAGCGGCACGTGCCGCTGCGGCGACGGCGCCGACTCGACCACCGGCCGGGCCGGCTGCGCGAGGTGGCGGCGCACCAGCGGTGCGACGTCGAGGATCACGATCACCCGGCCATCGCCGGTGATGGTCGCGCCGTAGATGCCCGGCACCGACGAGATCTGCAGGCCGACCGGCTTGACCACGATTTCGCGGTTGCCCAGCACCTGGTCGATCGCCACCGCCGCACGCAGGTCGCCGGCGCGCACCAGCAGCAGCGGCATCTGCTCCTGGCCTTCGGCCTTGGCCGATGCCTGGCCGACCAGTACGCCGAGGTCGTGCAGCGCGTACTCCTCGCCCGCGTAGCGGTAGCCACCGGAGCGGCTGTCGAAGCGCTCGCGCGCGATGCGGCCGATACCGCTGACCGAGGCGACCGGCACCGCGTAGGTGGTTTCGCCGATCTGCACGAACACCGCCTGGGTGACTGCCAGCGTCTGCGGCAGGCGCAGCGTGAACACGGCCCCCCTGCCCGGCATGGATGCGATCTCGACCGAGCCGCCCAGCTGGCGCACTTCGTTGCGGACCACGTCCATGCCGACGCCGCGGCCCGCCAGCTGGCTGACCTGTTCGGAGGTGCTGAAGCCGGACTCGAAGATCACCGAGTCCAGTTCGGCATCGGTGAGCACCGCGTCGGCGCGGACCAGGCCACGCTGCTCGGCGCGGCGACGGATCGCGGCGCGGTCCAGGCCGCGGCCGTCGTCGGCCACCTGCAGCACGATTTCCGAGCCTTCATGGCGCAGCGCGATCGTGATCGTGCCTTCCTCGTCCTTGCCGTTGGCGCGGCGCTCGTCGGCCAGCTCCAGGCCGTGCGCGACCGAGTTGCGCAGCATGTGTTCCAGCGGCGCCGCCATGCGGTCGAGCACGTTGCGGTCGAGTTCGCCGTGGGTGCCGTCGAGCTTGAGCTGGACCTGCTTGCCGGTGTCGTGGCCGGCCTGGCGCACCACCCGGCGCAACCGCGGCACGATGCTGTCGAACGGCACCATGCGCGCGCTCATCAGCCCGTCCTGCAGGTCGGAACTGACCCGCGACTGCTGCTGCAGCAGCACGTCGTACTGGCGCGACAGGTCGTCGAGGACGCCCTGCAGGCCGGTCAAGTCGGCCGCCGACTCGTTCAATGCGCGGCTGAGCTGCTGCAGCGTCGAGAAGCGGTCGAGTTCGAGCGGATCGAACGCGGCTTCCGCGCTGTCCTGTTCGCGCTGGTAACGGGCGACGATCTGCGCCTCGGTTTCCAGATCCAGGCGGCGCAGCTGGTCGCGCAGACGCGCGTTGGTGCGGTCAAGCTCGCCCATCGCGCTGCGGAACGCACCGAGCTGCTGTTCCAGGCGCGACCGGTAGATCGCGACCTCGCCGGCGTGGTTGACCAGGTTGTCGAGCAGATCCGCGCGCACGCGCACCTGCTCCTGCGGCGAACGCGACGCGGCCTCGTCATGGGCGACCTGGGCAAGGTCGTCCTCGATCGGTGCGGACAGCGGCGCCAGCGTGGAGATGGCCGTCTCGACCACTGCCGGTGCGGGCGCAGACGCGGGCGACTCGATCGTCGCCGCCACAGGCGGCTGCGTGGCGACCGGGGATGCGGTCTCCACCGTGTCGGTCGCCGGAACCGGGACGCCGTCGGGCGCCGCGGCGGATGCAGCCAGGTCCAGCGTCGGCGACTCGCCGCGGATGCGCGCTTCGAACGCGGCGATCAGCGCCGCCGGCATCTCGGTCGTGCGATGCGCACGGGTCTTGACCAGCAGTTCGTGCAGGGTGTCGAACCCGCGCTCGAGCAGCACGATGTCATCGCGCTGCAGTTCGGTCCGGTTGCCCGCGATCGCTTCGAGCAGCGACTCGATCACGTGACCCAGGTCGCCGAGCGTGGCGATGCCGGCCATGCGCGCACCGCCCTTGAGCGTGTGCAGGTCGCGCTGCAGCTCCACCACCGGCTCGCGGGCCGCGGGATCTTCGCGCAGCGCGTGCAGCTGATGGTCGATGTGATCGAGCAGGTCGCCACCTTCCTCGACGAAGATGTCGACCAGCTCGCGGTCCAGCTCGCTGAAGTCCAGCATCTGGTCGGCGGTGTCGCGTACGGGCGCGGCCACCACCGGCGACGGCACGGTGGCCTCGACCGCTCCATCGGCGACAGGCGGCGTCGATGCATCCTGCGCAGCGACGTGCTCCTGCGCATCGTCGCCCTGGGCCTGGGCGGACGCTGCGGAGACCTGCAACGCGGCGTCATCGATGGCGATGTCGTCGATCGTGTCTGCGGTGGCGGCCGCCGACGGCGACTCGGGCTCGGCGCCCGGCGCGTCATCCAGATCGTCGTTCCACTCGAACACGCCATCGGACTCCGCCACCGGCTCCGACAGGTCGGCGGTCGCCTCGGCGACCTCCAGGTCGAGGGCATCGGCATCGTCCGCTACGGGCGGCAGCGCGACGTCGTCATGCAGCACGCTGTCCACGCCGGTCGCGGCGTCTGCCGGGACGGCATCGACAGGTTCGCCAACGGCGGCGTCATCAGTCTCCAGGTCGACCACGTCGACGGCGGGCGGCGCCGCGGGCGCGGCGTCGAGTTCGGAACCCCAGTCGCTGGCGGGCGACGTCGCGGCGACGTCCTGGTCCGGTGCGGCCAGCGAAAGCCCGGCATCATCGGATGCCTGCGCCGGTTCAACGGCGTCCAGCGGTGCCAGCGGCGCATCGTCAGCCTGTGCATCGGCAGACTGCGGTTCCTGGCGCCACGCATCGACCGGCATGTCCGGGGCCGCGCCGACGGTCTCCGGCGTGCCATCCAGTTCGGCGGCCCAGTCGCTGCCGACGGTTGGTTCCGCATCGGCAGGCGCCGGCTCCAGCGTCGGCGCCGGATCAGCCTCGGCGTCCTGCAGCGCCGGCTCGTCCTGCTCCGGCGTCGTCACCGCGTCGGCCAGCCTCGCCTCGTTCGTCGGCGCCGGATCCAGATCCCAGGCGGGGCTGTATACCTCGGCTTCGACGGCGCGTTCCTGCCACGCATCGTCCAGATCGGCGCTCCAGCCGTCGACCGCGGTCGCATCCGCCTCGTCCGACATCGCGAACGGCGACGACGGCTCGGTGGCATCGGCCTGCACCGCATCGTCCGGACGATCCTGCATCGCTTCGCCGGTGTCGGTGTCGGTGTCGGTGTCGGTGTCGGTACGATCCTCGTCGCGATGCCAGGCATCGCCCGTGGACAGCGGCACGGTATCCCCGGCCGGCTGCGGTGCATCCAGCGCGCCTGCCGGGATCGACAGCCCACCCGGCGCCGCGGCGAGCGCGTCGACCGAGAGATAGGCGCTGAGATCGTCCGCGGCATGCAGGACTTCGTCCCCGCCGTCGAGCAGATCGATGTCCTCTTCGTGCAGATCGCGCGGCCAGCGCACGTCCGGCAGCGTGGCGGCGAGCGCATGCAGGCGTGCCACCAGTTCCGGCCGGCGCGCGATGCGCGGCGCCGGTTCGCGCAGCGCGGCGATGCAGGCGCGGATCGCCTCGGCCGTATCGCCCAGTGCGGCCACGCCATCGGCTGCCGGTGCCTGCGCGGTCGCCAGCGAGCGCTTGATGTAGGTTTCGGCCGGATCGGTGACCAGCGTGATCTCGGGCACGTCGGTCATCGCGAACGCGCCGTTCATCGTGTGCATCGCGCGCAGCAGGGCGTCGCTGACCAGAATCGGCGCCTCGCCCGCCTCGGCCACCCAGGCGTCGACGGTTTCCAGGTGCGCGGCGACCTCGGCTTCGAGGATTTCGCGCAGCACGCTGTCGACCGACGCCGCGGTTCCGGCGTCATCCGCCGCCGGTGCGGACGCCGCCGTGGCGTCGAGCGTTGCGGCCGGTTCGTCGGGACTGGCGGCAGGCGCGTCGGCCGGGGCGTCGGCGAAGACGTCCTCGCCCGCGGCGACGCGGTCGGCCACGGCTTCCAGCGCGGCGATGTCCGCCACCAGCGCGTCCTGCCCACGCAGCGCCGCATTGAACTGCGGCAGCACGTCGCAGGCCTTCTGGACCAGGTCCAGTACCGCCGGGCTCGCCGGGCGGGTCCCGTCGAGCACGCGGTTGAGCATGCTCTCGATCTTCCAGCTGAACTCGCCCAGCGCGCGCGCGCCGACCAGGCGGCCGCTGCCCTTGAGCGTGTGGAACACGCGCCGGATCGGACGCAGCCGCTCCATGTCGTTCGGCAGCGCACGCCATGCCGGCATCAGCCGCGCCAGGTTGGCCAGTTCCTCGTCGAACTCCTCGAGGAAGACCTCTCGGATCTCGGCGTCCATCTCCCCGCTCTGGTCGAAGCCTCCGGCAACCGGATGCGCCGGCTGGACAGCCTCGACGGATTGGTCGAATCCGGGCACCTGCACCGACTCGACCGTGCCGGACACCGGCAGCTGCGATGCAGCCGAATCGATCTCGGCCAGCAGGGCGCCGGCATCGGCGTCCTCGGCGTCCTCGGTGTGCGCAGGCGCCTGCGCATCGGCTCGCGCAGGCGGCAGCAGCGTCGGATCCACCGATTCGATCGTGGCGTCGCTGCCGGCATCGTCGTCGACGGCAGCGGCGGACTCGAAGCCAGCCTCGGGGAGCACGTCGGCCGCCGGCGCGATGCTGGCCACCAGCGAACTCGAATCGGCGTCGACCTCGACATGGCTGTCGTGGCTTTCGAATACGCGCGCCGGCCGCGATGCCGGCTGCATGCGGATGGTCAGGTCGAGCCACTGGCCCGACGACGCGGCTTCGAACGGCTTCGGCGCAGGCTGCACCGTGCCGGCGACATCGTCGACGTCGACCGACGCGGCGATGCCGGGGTCGCTGTCCAGCGACGGCGCCGCGGAGGCGACGGCCTCTTCCGGCGGTATGGACCCGAAGGCCGGCGCATCCTGCTCCAGCGCCGGGGTCGGTTCCAGCCCGGATTCGAGCGCGACCGGAGCGATCGTGTCCGGCCAGCCTGCAACCGGCGTTGCCGGTTCGGCGTCGTACTCGGCGGCCACCGGATCGAACGCCGGCGGGTCCCACGTCGCCGTGGTCTCGATGGTGGGCCCGGACTGCTCGGCATCGACCGGGTCGAAGGTGTAATGCAGGGTATCGACGACCGCCGGGATCGCCGGCGTCACCGGCGTCACCGGAGCGAGCTCGATATCCAGCGCGGGCAGCGCGATCGGCTCGCGCTCGGGGCCATCCAGTGCCACCGGCTGCAGGGTCCAGCTGTCGTCTTCCTCGACGCTGGCGAAGGTCTGCGGCGTCTCGATCTCGACCGTGTCCCAGCCGAAGGCCGGGGGTTCCGCGGATACGGTCAGGTGCTCGCTGGGCGCGATGAACGCGCTGTCCGTCGGCATGCCGGGGGCGGCGGCGGACACGACCGGCGCCACGGCGGCGTCCAGTCCGGATGCGGACGGCTGCGCGGCGAACGCCGGCTCGACAGGCGCCACGTCGGCAACGGCGGACTCGTCCACCGGCGGCCAGTAGCCGAGCGCCTCCAGGCTGCTGTGCGCGATCTCCAGGATCTCGTCGCGGTTGGGCCGGCGGTCGCGCAGGGCTTCCAGGTAGTACTCGAGGCTGGCCATCGCATCGGCCAGGGTGTCGAGCTGGCGGCCGCTGGGCACGCGCAGGCGCCCGATCAGCTCGGTCGCCACATAGCGCCGCACGGCGGCCAGATACTCGGCCGGCTGCGGCAGATCGAGGATCCGCAGCGCGCCGGCCACTTCGTCGAGCAGACGCGGCACGTCGTGCAGCCGCGCATGGTCCCAGTTGGTCTCGATGAACGCGACGAACTGCTCGCGCGCGGCGGCGAAATTCGCGATCGCCTCATGCGCCAGCACCTCGATGGTGCGGCGCGCTTCGACCGCGGCGGTGTCTTCCGCCCCATCCTGCTCGGGTGCGCCGAGGCGGGCGACCTGGTCGTCCAGCGAGGCGTCCACGTAAAGCAGCGCGCCGGCGATGTCGAGCAGCGCGCTTTCGCTGGCGGGCTGCTGGCCCTGCGCGATCGCGTCGAGCGTGTCGCGCTGCTGCAGCACGACGTCGCGCGCGACGCCCAGGCCGAGCATGCCGAGCGTGTCGGCGACCTTGGACAGCTCGGCGGCCTGCGGCTGCAGGGCCGCGGCATCACCACCCATCCGCAGGTGCAGGTCCAGCGCATCCTTGACCCGCAGGAGTTCTTCCTTGACCACGCCGCCGACGGTATCGAGCAGCGAGCGGTTGCGGCCGGCAAGACTGCCGCGGGCGTGGTCGATCTCGGCCTGGCTCGGCGCATGCGCATCGAGCTCGAAGGCCTGGCGCAGCGCATCGATCGCCGGATGCCGGGCGCTCGACTGGGCGACCAGATAGAGCAGCTGCCGGGTCGGTTCCTGGCTGGCGACGCCCTGGGCGGCACCGGAGCCGGCGTCGCGGATCTGATGCATCGCGCGCGCGATGCCGGCGAACGCCGCGTGCAGACGCTCGTCGGCCTCCAGCGCGCCATCGCGCAGCGCAGTGGCGACCGAGGACAGCACCCACAGCATGCGCCGGGTCGATTCCTGCTCGGCATGCTCCAGCAGCGCGTCTGCCGCGGAAGCCAGCGCTTCGGGCTGCTCGGGCGCACCGCCTGCCGGCCAGGACAGCAGCGCCGATTCGAACGTTTCCAGCGCATCGGCCGCGCGATCCAGCCGCTGCGGCGCCGGCAGCGCCGAGGCCTCGGCGACCTGCTCGGGCAGCGGCCGGCTCAGGTCCGGGGCGAACAGCACGCTCTCGCTCAGGCCGGCGGCGCCGCGCGCCGCGCGGATCTCGTTGAGCAGCGGCAGCAGCACGATCGGGATGTCGCGGTGGCCGTTCTGCAGCCGCTCCAGGTAATCGGGCAGCAGCACGGTGCCGCGCATCAGCGTCGCGCAGGCTTCGTCGCGGTCGGTCACCGCGCCTTCCTGCAGCGCCTGCGCCAGCAGTTCCATCTCCTCGGCGACCATGGCCGGCGCGTACAGCTCGACCATCCGCAGCGTGCCCTGCACCTGGTGCAGATAGCCGGCGCAGAAGCGCATGCGGCTGGTGTCTGCCGGATAGTCGACGAACGCCTCGACCTCGGTCCGCGCCTGGCGCAGGGTCTCGTCCAGCTCGGGCTTGACCCAGCCGAGCACGGCATGGCTCATCGCGTCACGCAATGCGTTCATTCCCACCTCCGCTCGTGCCGGAGGCATCGCGCCACGGACAGATCGTGCGAGTTCGTCATGCTGCCATCCCCCATCGCATGCCCCCTCAGGCCGGCAGCTTGAAGTCGGCGACGGAGCGGCGCAGGTCGGCCGCCAGCTGTGCCAGGTGTCCGATCGACTCGGCGGTATGCCCCGCGCCACGCGAGGTCTGGCCGGTGATCTGGCGGACCACGTCCATCGTGCGGGTGATGTCCGAGGCGGCGCCGGCCTGCTGCTGCGCAGCACCGGAAATGCGCTTGATGAGGTCGTTGAGGTCGTTGGACACGCGCTCGATCTCGGTCAGCGCGGTGCCGGCGTCCTCGGCCAGGCGCGCACCGGACACCACCTCGGCGGTGGTCTGCTCCATCGAGCTGACCGCCTCGTTGGTGTCGGCCTGAATGGCCTGGACCAGGCTTTCGATGCGCCGGGTCGCACCCGAGGTGCGTTCGGCCAGGCGCTGCACTTCGTCGGCCACGACCGCGAAGCCACGACCGGTTTCGCCGGCCGCCGCCGCCTGCACCGCGGCGTTGAGCGCCAGGATGTTGGTCTGCTCGGAAATGTCGTTGATCAGTTCCACGATCGAGCCGATCTCCTGCGAGGACTCGCCCAGGCGCTTGATGCGCTTGGAGGTTTCCTGGATCTGGTCGCGGATCTGGTCCATGCCCTGGATGGTCTCGCGGACCACGCCGGCGCCCTCGGCCGCGATGAACACCGAGCGCTGCGCCACTTCGGCCGACTCGGTGGAGTTGCGCGACACCTGCTCGATGCTCGATGCGATTTCGGTGATGCGCTCGGAGGCCGCACCGATCTGCTCGGCCTGGTGGTTGGCCGCCTCGGCCAGCTGCAGCGCGGTGGCCTGGGTTTCCTGCGAGGACGCCGCGACCTGCACCGAGGTGTCGTTGATGGTGGTCACCAGGTTGCGCAGCTCGTCGACCGCGTAGTTGATCGCGTCCGCGATCGCGCCGGTCATGTCTTCGGTCACCGAGGCCTTCACCGTCAGGTCGCCCTCACCGAGCGAGCTGATTTCGTCCAGCAGCCGCATGATCGCCTGCTGGTTGCGGCTGTTGAACTCGACCTGCGCCTGGTAGCGCACTTCCTGCTCGCGCTGGCGGCCGCGCACCGAGCTCCAGATGAAGCCGGCCAGGGCGATCAGGGCCAGCACACCGGAGGCGATGCCCAGCCACATGTTCGGGAACAGGCGCGTGTCGCGGATCGAACCGAACGCGGAGAACGCCTCGAACAGCCGCTTGCTGTCGCGCAGCATCGCGCCCGAACCGGCGGTCAGGCTGGCCGCCGCGGCCTGCGCGGCGAACAGATTGCCGGAGCTGCCCAGGATCGCATCCAGGTCGCGGCGCATCTCCTCCCACTGCGCCTGCGACTGCTCCAGGGCGGCGAGCGCGGCGGGGTTGCGCAGCGGCGCGATGCCGAGGTCGGTATTGCCGTCGCGCAGGCCGTCGAGCACCTGCCCGAACACCAGCGCGTCGCGCACCAGCGCGTCGCCGGCGCCCGCGGCACCCGGGCCACCGGCCCGGATCTCGGTCACGCGGCGCGACATGGTGCCGGCGAGCACGACCTGCTGCAGCGCGCTGAACACCTGCGAGGCGGGCAGGCCGCCGGCGGTCATCGCCCGCACGACCTCGTTGAGCTGCGCCTGCAGCTGCGGCACGCGGCCGACGAAGCGGTCGGCGTTGCCGGCCAGCGCCAGCACCGCCGGTTCGCTGGCCGAAATCTGCTCGGCGCTCTGCGCCAGCGGCGCCCAGGTCGTGCCCAGGGTCTGCAGCGGCCCGGACACGCCGGGCTCGGCCGAGAAGCGCGACTGCAGGTCGGCGACGGTGGTGTCGATCCGGCCCTTAGTCGCGCCGAATTCCTTGAACGCCGCGGCGTTGCCCGAGACCGCGTCGCGGCCCTGGTTGGCCAGCTGCTGCGACAGCACCTGCAGGTCGGCCGCGCCGGTGCCCGCGCCGGCCAGGCGGTTGCCCTGCCAGGTGGCGACGCCGGTGTTGGCGCCGAACACGATCACCGACACGGCGAGCACGACCAGCCAGAAGCCGGTGCTCACGCCTCCGATGCGGCTGGTCTTGGGGGAATCCGCTGCAGTACTCATGGGTCAGCCTCGATCTGGATGCAGAACGCCGCTCAGGCGGCGGCCTGCCTGAATTCGGGAGTGCGGGCCAGCCGCGACAGTGAGAACACGGCCCAGTCGATGTCGTCGCTGCGGAAGGCGCGATCGACGAAGTGCGCGTAGCGGCCCTGCGCCAGCGGCGCGTGGTCGATCGCCTGAGCGTCGTCGAAGCTGCGCTGGCCGAACAGTTCGTCGATCGTCAGCGCGACATCGCCGCCCTGCTGGCGCATCACCAGCACGCGCTGCCCTTCCTGGAGCACGGTGCGCTCGCCTTCGAGGAACAGCTTGAGGTCGACGACCGGGAACAGGTTGCCGCGCAGGTTGCCGATGCCCAGCAGCCAGGGCTGCGCGCCCGGAACCGGGGTGACCGGCGGCATCGGCAGGATCTCCACCACCTCGCCGAACTGCGAGACCAGGCGCCTGCGCCCGACGCGAAACCCCACGCCACGCCAGGTGTCCGGCCCGAGCTCGCGCGCCGGCAGCTGCACCACGTGGGCCAGGCTGCGGCGTTCGTAGTCGGACAGGATGTCGAACGGCGTCCGCATCAGCGCGACACCAGCTGGTTGATCCGGTGCATCAGCTCATCCTCGCGCGGTGGCTTGACCACATAGTCGACCGCCCCCTGGCGCATACCCCAGGCGCGGTCGGTCTCCATGCTCTTGGTGCTGACGATCAGCACCGGGATGTCGCTGGTGGCCTCGTCGCGGGTCAGCGCGCGGGTGGCCTGGAAGCCGCTCATGCCGGGCAGCACCACGTCCATCAGGACCAGGTCCGGACGCTCCTTGCGGGCGATGGCGATGCCGTCCTCGGCATTGGTCGCCAGGATCACCTGGTGCCCGCCGCGCTGCAGCCACTGGGTGAAGACCGCCCGATCTGTCGGCGAGTCTTCGATCAGCAGGATTCGAGCCATGTTGTTGCCTGCCCCCCGGTCAGGCGTTGACGTACGTGCGGATTGCGCCCAGCAGTTCTTCGCGGGTGAAAGGCTTGGTCAGGTACTGCTCGGAACCGACGATGCGGCCACGGGCCTTGTCGAACAGGCCGTCCTTGGAGGACAGCATGATCACCGGCGTCGACTTGAACTTCTGGTTGGCCTTGATCAGCGCACAGGTCTGATAGCCGTCCAGCCGCGGCATCATGATGTCGACGAAGATGATCTGCGGCTGCTGGTCGGCGATCTTGGCCAGCGCCTCGAACCCGTCGCTGGCGGTGACCACCTCGCAGCCTTCGCGCTTGAGCAGCGTCTCGGCCGTCCGGCGGATGGTCTTGGAATCGTCGATCACCATGACCCGCAAACCGCCGAGTGCCCCCGCAGGGGCCGTGTTGTCAGTCATTACCCTCATTCCCCCATGCGCGGCGCTCATGCCTTCCGGCACCGCTGCGAAGCCACCTATATCCCAGTCCGGCCGAGGACTGTCAAGACCGGCACCGCGGCGCCCGCCGCTCCCGGCGACGCCAGTGCGACTCCCGTCTCAGTTGCGCGCATGCGCCTGCCCGGCGGGCGCACCGGACGATCGGCTACCATCTGCGGCCTCCCCCCCTTCCGCCAGCGCCGTCATGCCATTGGACGTCATCGTGGTGATGGACCCGATCGGGTCGATCAAGATCGTCAAGGACACCACCTTCGCGATGCTGCTCGAGGCGCAGCGCCGCGGCCACCGGCTGCACTACGTGCGCCCCGGCGGCCTGTCGCTGAAGGACGGCCGCGCCCTGGCGCGGGTCGCGCCGCTGCAGGTCCGCGACGACCCGTCCGGCTGGTACACCCTTGGCGAGTACGCCGACCTGGCCTTCGGCCCCGGCCAGCTGGTGCTGATGCGCAAGGACCCGCCGTTCGATGGCGAGTACCTGTACGACACCCACATCCTCGACATCGCCAAGGCGGCCGGCGCGCGCGTGGTCAACGACCCGCAGGGCCTGCGCGACTTCAACGAGAAGTTGGCGGCGCTGCTGTTCCCGCAGTGCTGCCCGCCGACCCGGATCAGCCGCGCCCCGGCCGAGCTGAAGGCGTTCGCGGCCGAACAGGGCCGGGTCGTGCTGAAGCCGCTGGACGGCATGGGCGGGCGCTCGATCTTCCTCAGCCAGGCCGGCGACCCGAACCTGAACGTGATTCTGGAAACGCTGACCGATGGCGGCCGCCGGCTGGCGCTGGCCCAGCGCTACCTGCCGGAGATCGTCGACGGCGACAAGCGCATCCTGCTGGTCGACGGCGAGCCGGTCGACTACTGCCTGGCGCGGATTCCGCAGGGCGACGAGTTCCGCGGCAACCTCGCCGCCGGCGGCCGCGGCGAAGGCCGCCCGCTGAGCGAGCGCGACCGCTGGATCGCCGCCCAGGTCGGTCCGGAGATGAGGCGCCGCGGCATGCGTTTCGTCGGCCTGGACGTGATCGGCGACTATCTGACCGAGGTCAACGTCACCAGTCCGACCTGCGTGCGCGAACTCGATGCCCAGTTCGGCCTGAACATCGCCGGCACGCTGTTCGACGCGCTCGAGGCCGATCCGGCCTGATGAGCGGGACCCCGGCCGTCACCGCCCCGAGGATCGGCGAGCAGCAGCGGCTGAACGCCACCCTCGCCTTGTCGCTGCTGGTCCACGGCATCCTCGTGCTGGGGCTGGGATTCGCGTTCGACGACGATGCGCCGCTGGTGCCGACGCTGGACGTGATCTTCAGCCAGACCCGGACCGCGCTGACGCCCGAGCAGGCCGACTTCCTGGCCCAGGCCAACAACCGTGGCGGCGGCGAGCATGAGCAGGCGCAGCGCCCGCGCGAGCTGCAGGCCGGTATCGCGCCGATGACCGATCCCGGGCAGATGCCGGTGCCGGCCGTCCAGCAGCAGGCCCCCGAGGCCCCCGCACCGCAGGCGCGGGTGGTGGCGAGCCGGCGTGGCGAGGAGCCGGTGGCCCAGGCACAGCCGCGCGAGCCCGATCCGCAACCGGCACCGCGCGCGGTCGGCGCCCGCGCCCAGCGCGACGCGGAAATGGCGCGGCTGGCGGCCGAGGTCTACCTGCGTTCGGAGCTGTACGCCAAGCGCCCGACCCGCAAGTTCGTGTCGGCCAGCACCCGCGAGTACGCCTACGCCAACTACCTGCGCGGCTGGGTCGACCGGGCCGAGCGGATCGGCAACCTGAACTATCCCGACGAGGCTCGCAGGCGCCGGCTCGGCGGCCAGGTGGTGATCAGCGTCGGCGTGCGTCGCGACGGCAGCGTCGAAAGCGCCCGCATCCTGCGCTCGTCCGGCACGCCGCTGCTCGACGAGGGCGCGCTGCGGATCGTGCAGCTGGCCGCTCCGTTCCCGCCCCTGCCCGACACCTCGGACAACATCGACGTGCTGCACGTGACCCGGACCTGGTCGTTCCTGCCGGGCGGTTCGATGCGCGACGAGTGACGGCGGTCCTGGCCGGCCACCCGCCTGCGCGGTGCGGCCGGCCACGCCAGCTTCATTCCGCCTGCGGCAGCTCGATCGTGCGCTGCACCTGGCGCTCGCCGGTCAGCATGTAGTCGATCTCGGCCACCTCGCCCCAGAAGCGCACGCGGTCTTCGCGCGCATCGGCCGGAATCGATGCCAGACGCACGCCGTCGGCGTCGCGGCCGATCAGCAGGTCGTCGTGCTGCAGCACGCGCGTGCGGCAGGCCGCCTGCAGCCGCAGCCAGCCATCGCCTTCGGCGGCGAAGCACGCCGAGCCCGCCACCGGCTCGCGCACACGTTCCACCGATGCCGGGCACTCGGCCCGGACCGGCCAGCGCGCAGGCAGCGCATCGTCGGCCAGCAACGCATCGTCCGGCAGCAGATGCCAGGTGCCACGTTCGTTGGCGGCCGCACCCGGTTCCAGCGCCCAGGCACCACCGTAGCCGAGCCCCGGCGCGCGCATTTCGATCGATGCACGCCCCTGCAGTCGCCCGCCGGCGGCCGACTCCACCCGGCACAGCCGCGATGCCCAGACCACCAGCTCCGACGGCGCGTGCAGCCGCAGCGACCAGTACGGATAGCCGCTGCCGTCGGCACGCAGCCCGTCCAGCAGCGCCTCGCCACGCAGCGGGGACGGCGGCAGATCGCGCGGATCGGGCTCGTCGATCTGCATGCTGCCGACCAGCGGCCCGCCCTGCGCCACGCCGCCGGCATTGCGGAACACCAGGGCACGGTCCTGCCACTCCCAACGGTAGCGCTGCAGCCGCACGCTGGCGATCGGCGCGGCCGCGGCCAGTTCAAGACGCATCGGTGCGCGCCGGCGCTGCCAGTCCAGCACCGGGGGGGTGCCATCGGCGCCGGCACCGACCTGCGGCGGACGATGATCCACCTGCGTCGACGCGATCTGGCGCCCGGCGGCATCGTAGGGCACCACGCCGGCCCAGGTGCCTGCCTGGCCGTCCGCGTCGTCGGCGATCACGACGGTCACCCGGTGCGGTGCGCCCCATTCGAGCAGGACGTCGGTGTGCTTCGGCTGTGCGCCGGCATCGACCTGCTCGACGCCATCCCAGCGATATGTTTCGACCTGCGCGTCCAGCACGATGCGCTCCACGGCCTCGACCTGGGCCACGGTCGCGCCGATCGGCAGCCGGAACGGAAAACCGGCCTCCGGCTCCTGCACGCCGAAGGTGTCGACCAGGGTCCAGTCGCGCACGGTGGGCAGCGCATCCAGTCCCGGGATCGGCCTGCCATCGGCATCGAGCAGCTCGACACCGCGCAGGCGCACGATCTGCCAGGCCGGCCTCGCGTCGGACTCCGGGGCGTAGCGTCGCTTGGGCGCGAGCTGGCCACCGAGGTGCAGCAGCGGGCGGTACGCATCGCCTTCCTGCTCGGCGACGAAGCCGGCGCTGCGATCGAAGCGTTCGAGCAGGGCAGGATCGGGCATCCACGCCTGCAGCTGTCCGTCGGCCACCGCCTCCAGCGCGAACATCGCAGGGTCGTCGGACGGCACCGAGAACGGCGCCTCCGCCAGCAGCCCGGCAACATGGTCCTCGCGGGAGAACAGGCCATCGTCCTCCAGCATCGCCACCGGATCGCGCGCGACTGCGATGTCGACCAGGTAGATGAGCGTGTGGGTCGCCGGCGTGCCGTCATCGTGCTCCGGCATTTCCAGATGCAGCCAGGCTTCCAGCGGCATGCCATCGGCGCGGCTGACCACCTGGCGGCCGTATCCGCTGATCCGCTCGCCCTTCAGCTCCAGATCCAGCAGCGCGTGCGTATCGTCCAGCTGCCGGACCTGCGCATGCCGCGCGACCGGACCGAACTGCGGGCTGTCGTCGCTGGTCACGATCGTCTGCCCCACTTGCAGGCAGGCGGGCAGCGCCATCGGCCGCATGCCCAGGAGCTGGTCCTGCGGCATCAACATCTTCGCCATCCGCGGCTCATCCTTGATCACCGCCTCCCAGGCCCCCTGGTCGGCCGCGGCCATGCCGCTGATCGCCCCCTTGGCATCGATGTCGATGCGGAAGCCGCTCCTCATCACATCCAGGTAGTCGCTCAGCTGCGGATCCTCGGGATCGAGCTGCAGCAGGCCGACGGACCGGCCGCTACCGGACTGCCCTCCCCACAGCACGCGGGTCAGCAGCGCCTGGCTGCCGTCGCGGTGCCGGTCCAGGGTGAGGCCGATGAAGCTGCGCAGCGTCGTGCCGCCGTAGCCTTCGACGCTGACGCGGTGACCGACGAAATAGACGCGCTCCTGCGATGCAGCGGCCGTCGACGGGGCGGCAAAGGCCGACAGCGCCGGCAGCGAGATGGCGATGGCGAACAGGCCGCCGCGGATGATCCTCATCGATGATGCTCCTGGTTGCGGGTGATGCGCTGCGCAGCGCGCAGCCGTGTCGGCGGATGACCCCTGCCGCCGCGCAGTGGCGTCCAGCCTGGAGGCCGGACAGACGAACGCCGGCACGGGGCCGGCGTCGTATCGCCGCGGTCACGCCCGCGGCTGCATCGATCAGCGCAGGTGGATCAGCCTTCCCACTTGCCGAGGGCGGCCAGGCCGTTCGCCTTGGCGCGCTCGTAGACGATCTGCTGGGCCTTGGCGAAGTTGCCGGCCGGGTCCTTCGACCACAGCTGCAGCGCGGCGGCCTGCATCGCGCGGCCATAGGAGAAGCTCAGCGGCCACGGATTGGGGCCCAGGCGGTTCATCGCGTCCAGGTGCGCGGTCGACTGCTCGTCGCTCTGCCCGCCGGACAGGAACACGATGCCCGGCAGGATCGCCGGCACGGTGCTCTTCAGGCACATCAGGGTCGACTCGGCCACTTCCTGCACGTCGGCCTGCTCCTCGCAGCCCTTGCCGGAGATGACCATCGAGGCCTTCAGGATGGTGCCTTCCAGCAGCACGTTCTGCTCGTACAGCGAGCCGAACAGCGCGCGCAGCGTCGCCTCGGTGACCTCGTAGCAGGTCTCGATGTCGTGCTCGCCGTCCATGATCACTTCCGGCTCGACCATCGGCACCAGGCCCTGCTCCTGGCACAGCGCCGCATAGCGGGCCAGCGCGTGGGCATTGACCTCCAGGCAGGTACCGGTCGGGATGTCCTCGCCGATGTTGATCACCGCACGCCACTTGGCGAAGCGCGCGCCCAGCTTGTAATACTCCTCCAGCCGCGCACGCAGGCCATCCAGGCCTTCGGTCACCAGCTCGCCGGGGAAGCCGGCCAGCGCCTGCGCGCCCTTGTCGACCTTGATGCCCGGGATGATGCCGTGCTCGGCCATGTACTTCGGGAATGCGATGCCCGACCTGGTCGACTGGCGGATGGTCTCGTCGAACAGGATCGCGCCGGAGATGTAGTCGCCCAGCTTCGGCGTGGTCAGCAGCAGCTCGCGGTAGGCGCGACGGTTCTCTTCGGTGTTCTCGATGCCGACGCCGGCGAAGCGCTTGCCGATCGTGCTGGTGGACTCGTCGATCGCGATGATGCCCTTGCCCGGCGCGACCATGGCCTGGGCGGTGTCTGCAAGCTGTTCGATGCTCATGGAAGTCCTGATGGCAGCGGCGGGGGAAACGTGAAGTATAGCCGTCCCGCGCATGACCATTCCGTCAGGGAATGGCTGCGGCCGGTTCAATCCAGACTTGAAATACCGGCGTCCGGCGCGGTCATCGCAACGCGCGTCACCGCGCGAAGTCGCCGCTTCAGCCGGCTCCGGCGCCAGCATCGAACGCATCGAGCAGGGGCTGCCAGCGCCCGGGCTGCGTCGCGCGCGAGCGCACCATCAACTCCACATGCCGATGCAGCCCTGGCAGCTGCCATGCCATCTCGCGCGCGACCCGGAACACCTCGTCCGCGGCCTGCGGGTCGGCCTGCAGCCAGTCGTGTTTGCCGACCAGCGCATGCGCGCCGCAGTCGTGCATCGCCATGGTGTAGCGCGCGACCTGTTCGCTCAGACGCCCGAGCAGTTGCCTGTCGGACGGCTCCAGATCGCCGGCACTCAATGCGTCGGCCGCCGCGGACACTCGTTCGAGCCGGTACAGGACGTCCGACACGGTGATCTGCAGCGCTGCGGGATCGACCTCGCCCGGCGGATCGTGGGGCAGCAGTCGCAGCCGCGCAGCGACCAGGCCGACCACCTCGCGTGGAAACTGGCCGGGAATCATCTGCAGCGCGATCCGCGCCCGCACCAGCACGTGATCGCTGCCGGCCAGCAGCGTGGCCAGCACCTCAGCGCACAGCAGCAGCCGGCCGAGCGGCGAGATCGCGCCGCTGGCGGCCGGATAGCCGGAACCATCGACCCGTTCGTGATGCTCGCGGATGGCCACCGCCAGCGCCTCGTCATAGACGCCGCCGGCTTCGCGCACCAGTGCGCAGCCGACCACCGGATGCACCGACAGCGCGCGCCAGGCGTCGAACGACATGCGCCCGGCCGGCGGGTGCAGTACCTCGGGGGCGAGGTAGAACTCGCCCAGGTCGTGCATCAGGCCCGACTCGGCGGCATCGAGCAGCCCGCCTTCGCCGCGTCCCAGGCCGATCGCCAGCCAGATGTTGATCATCGCGACCAGTGCGGCGTGCGCCAGCGCGGCCGGACGCTCCTGCGCAAGCGCGGTCAGCAGCATGCCAGGCCCCTTCAGCAGCCGCGCCTGGCCCAGGATCGCCAGCACCTGCTGGGAATCGGGGCCGAGCAGGCGGGCCACGGCCGGATGCTCGTCCAGCACCCGGCGCGCGCACGCCAGCACCTCCATCGCGCCGAGCGTGTCGCGGAACGTCAGGGAGGATTCGAGCGGGCGCAGCAGGCGCCGCGCGATCAGGCGTTCGCGGATGCCGGAATCGACCGCCTGCCCGCGCGCCCACAGCAGCACTCCGCGCTGGTCGCGGATGTCTTCGCAGGCGATGAGTTCGCGTACCGGCGCTGCCTGGATCAGGCGATCCAGGCAATGCGGGTTGGGACGTTCGGGGAGGAGGTCCTCACTCCCCGGAATTTCCTGGTCCGTCAGACTCCAGAGCACGGCTCCATCCCATGGCAGGCCAAGGCCTGCGGCGGGTGGATCCGGGCTCCGGCGGGACCGTCAGAGCTCGCCCAGGCCGGACGCGCGTCCGTCGGGGCCCACCTCGAGCAGGCGCAGCGTGTTGGTGGCGCCGTGCGTCTCCATGTGCTCGCCGCTGGTGAACACGACACGATCGCCGCCGGACAGCATACCGGCATCGACCAGCACCCGGATACTGCCGCGGGCGGCTTCGCGCGGGGTCAGGCCGCGGCTGTCGAAGTTGATCGGGAACACGTCGCGCATCAGGGCCATCTGTCGGCGCGCGCCGTCGTGGCGGGTGATCGCGTAGATCGGTGCCTTGGCGCGGAACCGCGACAGGTAACGGGCGGTGCCACCGGACTCGGTCATCGCCACGATCGCGCGCACGCCGATGTGCTGGGACAGGAACATGGTGCCCATCGCGATCGCCTGGTCGGCGCGCTCCAGCCCACGGGCGGCCTTGCCGAAGTCGGTGTCGGTCTGGAACTGGCGCTCGGCGCCCAGGCAGATGCGGGCCATCGCCTCGACCGCCTTGACCGGATACGCGCCGGCTGCCGTCTCGGCCGACAGCATCACCGCGTCGGTGCCGTCGATGACCGAGTTGGCCACGTCCAGCACCTCGGCGCGCGTCGGGATCGGGCTTTCGACCATCGACTGCAGCATCTGGGTGGCGGTGATCACCACCTTGTTCTGCGCCAGCGACTCGCGAATGATCTTCTTCTGCAGGCCCGGCAGCTCGGCGTCGCCGATCTCCACGCCCAGGTCGCCACGGGCGACCATGACCACGTCGGAGGCCTCGACGATCTCGACCAGGTTGTCGATCGCCTCGGTGCGTTCGATCTTGGACACCAGCGCGGCATCGCAGCCGTGCGAACGGGCGATCTCGCGGGCGTCGTTCATGTCCTGCGCGTTGCGGCAGAACGAGACGGCGATGAAGTCCACGCCGATCTTGGCGACGATGCCGATCAGCTCCTTGTCGCGCTCGGTCAGCGCACCCAGCGACAGGCCGCCGCCCTGCTTGTTCAGACCCTTGCGGTCGGACAGCACGCCGTCGTTGAGCACGGTGTTGACGATGCGCTCGCCCTGCACGTCCTCGACCTTGAGCTGCATCAGGCCATCGTCCAGCAGCAGCACGTCGCCGGCCTTCACGTCGCCCGGCAGGCCGAGGTAGCTGACGCCGACCTGGGTGGTGTCGCCGGCCGGCGCGTCGGGCGAGGCGACCAGGTCGAAGCGGTCGCCCGCCTTCAGCTTGATCTTGCCCTCGGCGAAACGCTCGATGCGGATCTTCGGGCCCGGCAGGTCGGCCAGGATGCCGACCTCGGCGCCGACCCGCTGCGCGGCGGCACGGACGTCCGCGGCGCGCTTGGCCTGGCCGGACGGGTCGCCGTGGGAGAAGTTCAGGCGGACCACGTTGACGCCGGCACGGAACAGCGCATCGAGCACGCCCGGTGCGTCGGTGGCCGGCCCGAGGGTGGCAAGGATCTTGGTGCGGCGCAGGTGGTCGGTCATGAGGGCTCCCCGGAAAACCGGTGAAATTACCATGATCCGGCGGCGCTGTCGGCAGCGCTGTCATTGTCGCCCGGACACCATGCGCGACAGCATGGAGACAGCTGCCGGCGGGCCGCGCGACAGGCCGGCCTGCCGATCACGCGCAGCATCGCCGCCACGGTGTACGGCCAAGGCACAACGCGCGCGGTAGGATGGCGGCCCACCCAACGCCATGGACCCGACCACGATGACCGCCGCCTCCACCGCTTCCAAGCTCCAGCAACTGCGCGACCTGTCGGTCGTGGTGGCCGATACCGGCGACTACGACGCGATCCGGCGCCTGAAGCCGGTGGACTGCACGACCAATCCGACCCTGGTGAAGAAGGCGCTGGACCTGCCGGTCTACGCCGACCTGATCGACCAGGAGCTGGCCTGGGCCCGGACCCGGCCGCAGGCGGACAAGGCCGTGGTCGACGAAGTGGCCGACCGCCTGACCGTGGGCGTGGGCGCGCGCCTGAGCGCGCTGATCCCGGGCCGGATCTCGACCGAGGTCGATGCCGACCTGGCCCACGACACCGCCGCCACCGTCGCCAAGGCGCACAAGTTCATCGCCATGTATGCCGAGCGCGGGGTCCCGAAGGACCGCGTGCTGATCAAGATCGCCGCGACCTGGGAGGGCGTCGAGGCCGCGCGGGCGCTGCAGGCCGAGGGCATCGACTGCAACCTGACCCTGATCTTCAACCAGAGCCAGGCCATCGCCTGCGCCGAGGCCGGCGCGTTCCTGATCTCGCCGTTCGTCGGCCGCATCTTGGACTGGTACAAGGCCCAGGGCCAGGTGCCGGCGAGCATCGACGAGGATCCGGGCGTGGTGTTCGTGCGCGGCGTCTACGACGAGTTCAAGCGCCGCGGTGCGGCCACGGTGGTGATGGGCGCCTCGTTCCGCTCGACCGAGCAGGTGCTGGCCCTGGCCGGCTGCGACCGCCTGACCATCTCGCCGGACCTGCTCGAGCAGCTCGATGCCGACAGCGGCACCGTCGAACGGAAGCTGGCGCCGGTGGCGCGCGAGCAGCGCACCATCGCGCCGGTGACCGAGGCCTCGTTCGCCGCCGATCTGGCGGCCGACGCGATGGCCACCGAAAAGCTGCGCGACGGCATCGCCGCGTTCGACAAGGATCTGCAGGCGCTGCGCGCCGACATCGCCACGCGCCTGGCGTGACCCTCAACCGGCTGCTGCTGGCCGCCCTGCTGCTGGGGCTGGCCGGCTGGTGGTTCTCGCCCTCCTCGCCGCGCGGCGTGTCGCTGCCGTCGGGGCTGGGGGCGGGAACCGCCGGTTGCCCGCCGCCGCCGGTCGTGCGCGCGGGCGCCGAGCCGCTGCAGACGCCGGTGCCGCCCGGCCTGGGCGGCTTCGCGTTGGCCGATGCCAGCGCGAAGCCGCTGGCCGGGTTCAGCGTCGATGCGCGGGTGCTGTCGCGTCGGGACTACCACCAGGGCCGCGAGGCCGATTACTCGCCGCTCGATCTGGCCCTGGGCTGGAACGGCATGACCCGCGACGAGGTCCTGGACCAGCTCGACATCCGCCAGGGCGGCCGCTTCTACAGCTACCGCTGGAGCGACCAGCCGCCGCTGCCGCTGCCGCTGGCGGAGATCGTCCGCTCCAGCGCCAACATGCACATGATTCCGTCCGACCTGGCCGTCGCCGAGGCGCTGCAGGCCGTCGCGCAGGACGACCGGGTGCGGATCGATGGCTGGCTGGTCGAGATCCAGGCGCAGGATGGCTGGCGCTGGCGCAGTTCCACCCGCCGCGACGACAGCGGCGCCGGCGCCTGCGAAGTGATCTACGTCTGCTCGGTCAGCCGGCTCTGAGCCGCCACGGCCGCACGCCGCATCGAAGTCGAAGGAACGACACCCCGATGAACACGCTGTCCCGTCTGCTCGCCCCCGCCCTGCTTGCCCTGTCGTTCTCCCCGGGCGCCCACGGCCGGTGCCCGTCGGCGGAGGCCTGGGCGCAGGCGTTCCATCGTGACCACGCCGATTTCCACTCCGCGGCGCGCATCGGAGACCTGTCCCGGCTCACGCCGCGGTTCGCGCAGTTGCTGCAGCGCGAATGGGCCTACGCAAACGGCGAGGTCGGCCACCTGGACCATGACCCGTGGCTGGGCGCGCAGGACGGGGAGATGGCCGCCCCGCCGTCGTTCACGCTGATCGCCGACGACGGCCATGGCGTCAGCGTGGCGATGCGCTATCCGTTCGCGCTGGATGATCAGGGCCCGCGCACGCCGCACGAGGTCCGCCTAGTGCTGGTGCGCGACGCGGCGCGCTGCTGGCAGCTGGACGATCTGGTCACCCCGCGCGGCGACTCGCTGGCGACGCTGTATGCGACGCCGGAGGCGCCCGGCCGATGAAGCCCGCCGCGACCCGCCGCAGCCCGACACTGCGCACCCTGCTGCCGATACTGCTCGCGCTGCTGGCGCCACGCCCGGCCGCGCTCGCCGGCGATGCCGCACCGACGATCGATGCCGGTGTCACCACGGTATCCAGCGCACGCTGGCCCGGCGATACGCCCGGAGCCGTCAGGGCGATCGTCGTCGATCGCGGCTACGAACATGTGTCCAGCGAAGTCCACGTGCAATGGCTGCAGCCGGACGATGCCGCCGGCGTTCCCGGCTGGCAGGTCGCGTCCAGCCGCATGCTGGTGGCGGCCGGCCTGCATCACATCGACAGCACGCACTGGAGCAGCGCCGGTCCGCACCTGCGGCTGGCACTTGCCGGACACCGCACCTACGAATCCGGCATCGAGGTGCGCTGCGTGTTCGAGCTCGCACCCGAGGGCGTTGCACGTATGCTCACCCCCTGCGGCGACGACTGAGTCGTGCGCCGCTCTGCCAGGCCGGTCCGGTACCGGCGATGCCCCGCTCCCAACGGGCCGCGTCGATCACCGGCGGCGTCCACAGCCCACGCATCGCCGCCCGCACCACCGTCACCTTCGTCGATCCACGTTGACGCCGCACGCCGCGCCCAGGACGTCCGCATCCCCTCCCGGCTCCCCGCCCTGCTGCTGGCACTGCTGCTGCCGCTTGTCGCACCTGCATCGCCGGTGACGCCGGCCGGGCCGCCGGGCAGCATCGAGGTGATGGTCGAGAGCGGCAGCCTGCACGGCACGATCGGCACCCAGCCGATCCTGCTCGACAGCTTCCGCATCGTCGATGGACGCATCGACGGCTTCTACTGCCATGCGCGCGACTGCCAGACCGGGGGCGTACCGCGCCTGCGGCTGGACGGCCGCGTGAACGCGCAGGGCCAGGCGCTGATCGATGAAACCGTCGATGGCGTCGCCAGCGGTCGCTGGACGCTGCGGCGCACGGCCGATGGCTGGCGGGGCGACTGGCTCAGCCCGGATGGCCGGCGCCGGCTGCCGGTGGACCTGCGTGCAGACGGCCCGCGCCGGCCCTGGCAGCTCAGCGTGTTCCTCGATGGCCCGCTGCCCGCACAGGACGATGCCTGCATGAACACGCCCGGCGTGGTCGCCATCGGCATCCATCGCGACGGCCACCGCGTGCAGGTACTGCCGGCGGAGTCGCAGGGCAGCTGCGATCCATATCTGCCGGAAGTGGTCGACCTGGATTTCGACGGGCATGCCGACCTGATGCTGGCCCAGTTCCTGCCCGCCGGGCCGAACATCCCCTACCAGTACTGGCGCCAGGATCCGCGGACCGGACTGTTCGAGGACATCAGCGACCTGTTGGGCGCGGTGACTTCGCCGGAGTTCGACCCCGCCCGCCAGCTGATCCACACCTTCTCGCGCGGCGGCGCCGCCTCGCACGGCGTCAGCGTCTGGCGCTGGGTCGATGGCCGCCTGCAGGAAGTCGAGACCCGCGGGAGCTGGTTCCTCGATGTGCGCCGCAATGGCCGCCTGCGCAGCTGCTATGTGTTGCCCGAATACCGCGACGGTCGCATCGTCGAGACGCCGCGCATCATCGACGGCGCTGATGGGCGCCTGCGGCTGGAACCGGACCAAGACTGCCAGGACGCGGACCAGCCGCAGGGCGATGGGCTGCTGGTCTGGCGCCACACGCCCGGTCGTCCGCCAAGAGCCGAAACGATCTCGACACGCTGGTACGACCGTGGGCCGGAGCACGCACGCCGCTGGTGCCGTGAACTGCCGGTGCTGGATCTGGACCACCAGCGGATCGACTGGGTCAAGGCCGGGGAGAGCGACGCGGCATGCGAGCGCACGCGTCCCGGGCTGGCGACTGCCGAAGGCTAAGCATCGCTCCGGAAGCAGTGCCGACGCCCGCTGCGCACGGCGCGTCGGCAGCTGCCGCCGGCTTGAGCATGGGGCGCTGGCCAGACGGGCGAACAGCCCCAGCCTCCGTCCCGTTCGCGGTCGGTTGCCCGCATCCAGCGCGGCATGCCGCGGCGGATCGACTCCGCTCGCGACCGGAACCGCCCCTGCCGTCAGCCCCCTATCGGCGACGCCAGCCCGACCGGGCAGCTGACGCCGGTGCCGCCCAGCCCGCAGTAGCCGTTCGGATGCTTGGACAGGTACTGCTGGTGCGCGTCCTCGGCGAAGTAGAACGCCGGCGGCGGCGACAGGATCTCCGTGGTGATCGCGCCGAAGCCGGCGGCGTCCAGTCCTTTCTGGAACGCGTCGCGGCTGGCCAGCGCGGCCGCATGCTGCTGCGGCGTGGCGCTGTAGATCGCCGAGCGGTACTGGGTGCCGACGTCGTTGCCCTGGCGCATGCCCTGGGTCGGGTCGTGGTTCTCCCAGAACACCTGCAGCAGCCGCTCGATGCCGACCGTGGCCGGGTCGTAGACGACGCGCACCACCTCGGTGTGCCCGGTCAGGCCGGAACACACTTCCTCGTAGGTCGGGTTCGGAGTCGATCCACCGGCGTAACCGACCGCGGTGGTGACCACGCCGTCCAGGCTCCAGAATTTGCGTTCGGCGCCCCAGAAGCAGCCCATGCCGACGTCCAGCGTCTCCAGTCCGGGCGCATCGATCCGCAGCGGTCGGCCATGCACGTGGTGCACGTCGCGCAGCGGCATCGGCGTGTCGCGGCCAGGCAGCGCATCCTCCGCGCGCGGCAGACGTTGTTTCCAGGCACCGATACCCAGCATGGTCGTGTCCTCAGGCCGGCAGCATGCCGGGGTCGTCCGCTTCGATGGGGGCGTCGCCCTCTTCGCCCAAGCCCGCCGCACGCAACGCTGCGTCCGCTTCGTCCAGCGCGCTGTCGGGCACGCATACCCGCAGCACCCCGAACAGCGGCAGCTCGCCGCCCGCGCCCAGCAGGTTCTCGCCGAACACGAAGGCCGGAATGCCAGCGTCCTCGAGCACGTGCCGGGCCAGATGGGCGTCGATCAGGTTGTTGGCGCGGTAGGCGACCTGCATGGCGGTCCTTGGCGGGTGGGAGCGCAGCCAGCATACGCCGCGCCTTCCTGCCCGGATGAACGCCGCCGGGCCGGCGCCCGGTGCCTGGACCGGCTAGACTTCCGCCTTTGTCCAAGCTGCCGCCCACATGTCCGAGCCCGCCTCCCCCGTCGTCCCCGGTCCGACCCCGGACACCGCTCCTGCGGAGAAGAAGGATTTCATCCGCCAGATCGTCCGCGACGACCTCGCCAGCGGCAAGCACCAGGCCATCCGCACCCGCTTCCCGCCCGAGCCCAACGGCTACCTGCACATCGGCCACGCCAAGGCGATCTGTCTGGACTTCGGCATCGCCGGCGAGTTCGGCGGCCGCTGCAACCTGCGCTTCGACGATACCAATCCGGCCAAGGAAGACCCCGAATTCGTGCGCGCGATCCAGGACGACGTGCGCTGGCTGGGCTTCGACTGGGCCAGCCTGCGCCATGCCTCGGACTACTTCGAGGTCTATTACCAGGCCGCGCGCAAGCTGATCGCCGACGGCAAGGCCTTCGTCTGCGACCTGGACGCCGAGCAGGTCCGCGCCTACCGCGGCAGCCTGACCGAGCCGGGCCGCAACTCGCCGTTCCGCGAGCGCAGCGTCGAGGAGAACCTGGACCTGTTCGCGCGCATGCGCGCCGGCGAGTTCCCGGACGGCGCGCGCACCGTGCGCGCCAAGATCGACATGGCCAGCGGCAACATCAACCTGCGCGACCCGGCCCTGTACCGGATCAAGCACGTCGAGCACCAGAACACCGGCAACGACTGGCCGATCTACCCGATGTACGACTTCGCCCACGCGCTGGGCGACGCGATCGAGGGCATCACCCACTCGCTGTGCACGCTGGAGTTCGAGGACCACCGTCCGCTGTACGACTGGTGCGTGGACAACGTCGATCTGGCCGGCCACCCGGAGCTGCTGCAGTCGCTGCAGGCCAAGGGGCTGCCGCTGGAAGCGGCCAAGCCGCGCCAGATCGAGTTCTCGCGCCTGAACATCAACTACACGGTGATGAGCAAGCGCAAGCTGACCCAGCTGGTGGCCGAGAAGCTGGTCGACGGCTGGGACGACCCGCGCATGTACACCCTGCAGGGCCTGCGCCGCCGTGGCTACACGCCGGCCGCGCTGCGCCTGCTGGTCGACCGCGTCGGCATCAGCAAGCAGAACTCGGTGATCGATTTCTCGGTGCTGGAAGGCTGCCTGCGCGAGGACCTGGACGGCGCCGCGGCGCGCCGCATGGCCGTCATCGACCCGATCAAGCTGGTGCTGACCAACCTGCCGGAAGGCCATGAGGAACAGCTGACCTTCTCCAACCATCCGAAGGACGCCAGCTTCGGCGAGCGCCAGGTGCCGTTCGCACGCGAGCTGTGGATCGAGCGCGAGGATTTCGCCGAAGTCCCGCCGAAGGGCTGGAAGCGGCTGGTGCCGGGCGGCGAAGTGCGCCTGCGCGGTGCCGGCATCGCCCGCGTCGACGAGGTGGTGAAGAACGACGCCGGCGAGATCGTCGAGCTGCGCGGCTGGCTGGATCCGGAATCGCGTCCGGGCATGGAAGGCGCCAACCGCAAGGTCAAGGGCACGATCCACTGGGTCAGCGCCGTGCACGCCGTGGCCGCCGAGATCCGCCTGTACGACCGCCTGTTCTCGGTGGAGAAGCCGGACGACGAGTCCGACGGCAAGACCTACCGCGACCACCTGAATCCGGACTCGAAGCGCAGCGTGCGTGGCTGGATCGAGCCGGCCGCCGCCCAGGCCGCGCCGGAACAGGCATTCCAGTTCGAGCGCACCGGCTACTTCGTCGCCGACCGCTACGACCACAGCGCCGCAACGCCGGTGTTCAACCGCAGCGTGACCCTGCGCGACACCTGGTCGCAGTAGCGCCGCCCCCTGCCGGTCGGGCATTCCGACCGGCTCTTGCAAGGATGCAGGATCGCCATGAACCGATTGCCCGCCGCGCTTTCACTGCTGGTCGCCATCGCCACCGGTCTGCTGCCCATGCCGGCGGCGGGCTCTCCCGACGTCGCCTCCAGCGTGCCGCGCATCGCCAGCGGCACGGTCTTCCGCCAGGACATCGCGGACGCCTGGCTGCGGTTGCACGGCCGGGCACAGGCGCCACTCTCGGACGGCGACCTGGCTGAGTTCCGGCGGCTTCTCACCGACACCGGCTGGCCGACTGCGCCGGTCGCCGGCGCCGCCGCGATCGACGCGGCCGGCGACCTGCTCGCGCGCCTCCGCCGACTACGGCTACCAGCAGGAGGTCATCGACCTGGTTTCCAGCCGCGTAGGCATCGATGTGGATGCGCTGGCCGTGGCCCACCTCAACGACAGGATCGAGCGCGATCACCGCGGAACCCAGCAGTTCGGCACGCTGTTCGCGCTCGAGCACGGACGCGTGGTGCCGGCGGTTCCAGTCAGGGGCCATCTGTTCTACCGCGATTTCTACGGCCTGCCATCCATGGACGACGTGATCGACACGCTCCAGGCCGGGATCGATGCCGGCAGGTCGCTGGCCGAGCTCGATCCGCCACGCTCGCTGGCAGCGCCATACACGCCCCTGACCCACACCGAACTGCGCCGGGAACTGGGCAGGATGGTGGCCGCCGACCAGGACGCCCGTCATGCCTACGCGCAGAGCGTCCGCGCCGGCACCCCCGATCCTGCATTGCAGGAAGCCGTCGCCCGTGCCGATGCGGACAACCACGCGCGCGTCGCGCAGATCCTCGACACCGTCGGTTTTCCCGGCCCCGAGATGGTCGGCCGGGACGGCGTGTCCACCTTCTTCCTGCTCGTGCAGCACGCCGATGACGACCCGGCCCTGCAGCAGCGGGCCCTGGCGCTGGCCGAACCGCTGATGCGCGAGCGCCGCATGTCGCGCCAGCAGTTCGCGATGCTGACCGACCGGGTCCTGCTGGCGCAGGGACTGCCGCAACGCTATGGCACGCAGACCGTGACCGGCGAGACAGGCACGCTCGTGCTGGCGCCTGTCGAGGATGCGGCCGGACTCGATGCCCGTCGGCGCGACATGGCGATGGGGACGGCCGAGGCCTATCTGGAGCTGCTGCGCGCCCGGCACGCCGCGCCCTGAGCCGGCGCGCTTCATGCGCGGCGACCCCTGTATCTCGCCCGTGAGCATGGCGAGCCCCCCCCCCCGGCGCCGCCCGCACCGCATCCACGCGACCGGAGCCATCTGCCTGAGCGGCCTTCGAAAGACGCTGCCGCGCTGCCGGCACGGCAGCGTGCATCGGCAGCGCGTACACTGCGCGCCGTCTTTCGCCCCACCGGTCCACGATCGCAATGCTCTACGCGCAAGTCCACCTCACCCTGCCCGCCTGGATCCACGACGCACTGGATCCGTCCGCGGTCTTTCCCGACGACGACGCCAAGGTCGCGCTGGCGATCGAACTGTCGCGGCGCAACGTCGAGGCGCGCAGCGGCGGCCCGTTCGGTGCGGTGGTGTTCGGCCCGGACCATCGCGTGATCGCCGCCGGCGTCAACCGCGTGGTGCCGCAGAACACCTCGCTGGCGCATGCCGAGAACATGGCCTACATGCTGGCCCAGCAGCGCCTGCAGACCCCGCGCCTGAACGAGCAGCTGTCGCCGATTACCCTGGCGACCTCGTCGCAGCCATGCTGCCAGTGCTTCGGCGCGACCATCTGGGCCGGCATCGACCGGCTGCTGATCGGCGCCCGCGCCGAGGACGTGATGGAGCTGACCAGCTTCGACGAAGGCCCGCTGCCGGCGGACTGGGTCGGCGAGCTGCGCAAGCGCAACATCGAGGTCGTCCGCGACATCCAGCGCGAGCAGGCCCGCACGGTGCTGCGCGCCTACGGCGAAGGCGCCGGCGACCACTACTGAGCGCCCGACGCACGCGCGCAACGCAACGAGGATCCGCATGTCGCCCGCCCATGGACTGCTGTGCTACTGCCGCGCCGGTTTCGAACCGGAGCTGGCCGCCGAACTGACCGAACGCGCCGCGCTGGCGGGCGTCGCCGGCTATGCGCGCACCCGGCGCGATGACGGCCACGTGCTGTTCCTGTGCGGCGATGCGGCCGACGGCGCGGCGCTGGCGCGTTCGCTGGCGTTCCGCGACCTGGTGTTCGCCCGGCAGAAGCTGCAGCTGCTGGCCGAGCTGCAGGGGCTGGATCCCAAGGACCGCATCACCCCGCTGCTGGCCGCGTTGCCGGCCGGCCTGCGCGTGTCCGATGTCTGGGTCGAGCATCCCGATTCGGATGCCGGCAAGCCGCTGTCCGGGCTGGCCCGCAGCTTCGGCAACGCGCTGCGGCCCGCGCTGCGCAAGGCCGGACATCTGGCCCAGGACGCGCGTCTGCCGCGCCTGCACATCTGCTTCCTCGATGGCGACCATGCGCTGCTGGCGCTGGCCGACACCCACGACGCCTCACCGCTGCCGCAGGGCATCCCGCGCCTGAAGCTGCTGCCCGAGGCGCCGTCGCGCTCGGCGCTGAAGTTGGAAGAGGCGCTGATGACGATGCTGGAGCCCGGCGAACGCGAGCGCCTGATGCGCGCCGGCATGACCGCCGCCGACCTCGGTGCCGCGCCCGGCGGCTGGACCTGGGTGCTGACCCGCCAGCACCTGCGCGTGTCCTCGATCGACAACGGCCCGCTGCGCCAGCACGTGCTCGACACCGGCCTGGTCGAACACCTGCGCGCCGACGGCTTCCGCTGGAGGCCCGCCAGCCCGCTGGACTGGATGGTCTGCGACATGGTCGAACAACCGGTGCGGGTGGCCTCGCGCATGGCCGAATGGTTCCGCGAAGGCTGGTGCCGGCATGCGATCTTCAACCTGAAGCTGCCGATGAAGAAGCGCTGGCAGGAAACCCGGCTGTGCCTGGACCTGTTCGAACGCGAGGCCGGCCGCAGGCTGACCGTGCGCGCGCGCCAGCTCTACCACGACCGTGAGGAGATCACGGTGCTGGCGTCGCCGGACCTGTAAGACACGTCGCAGCTCGGGGCATCAGGGCGCGCGCGTTCCCGCCCCGGCCCATGCCGGAACGTCGGCAGTCGTCTGCGCCAGCCGCAATCGACCGCCACCACCCGGGCTCCGTCGAAGAGCCTCGATGCCAGGGTTCGGTTACCGCCATCACGGCGCGCGATGGGAAGCGCGGTGGCGCAAGGCGTGACTCCGGCCCGGGAGCGGCCGCAAATGCGATCGCCATGCCGGTGTCCGGCGCAGTTGCGGCCCATGCACGGCGGTCGGCCTCCGAAAAGGGGACAAGCAGAGCGGCCCCCTGCACAGGTGCGGCGTCTCGTCGGCACGCGGCTTCTGCAGGCGCGGCCGCAGCCGCGACCGCCATCCGGCTCCGCAATCGATACATGCCACGCGAGGCCGATCTCCGATGCAAGGACGATGGTCCCGGCAGCACCTCGCCTACAGCGCGATCCGGCGCCCGCCGTCGCGCTCCGAGGCGAACACCGCGTCGACCACGCGCATGTCACGCAGGCCTTCCTCGCCCGGCACCCGTGGCGGCGTGCCGCGCAGGATCGCCAGCGCATCGTTGTCCATCTGCAGCGCCTGCTGGTGCTCGACCACCGCATCGAAGACGCGGCCATCGCTGGCCCGCCCACGGATGCCGTCGTAGGTCTGGAACGGCGAAAGTTCGTACCAGCCATCCGCGCAGTCCGCGCGCAGGGTGTTGAGGTTGGCGCCGAAACTGGTCGAGCAGGCCGCGGTGCTGCCGTCGGGGAATTCCAGGGTGAAGCGCATGCCCTCGTCGACCTCGTCGAACAGCTGCGGCCGCCGCGTCCAGCGCTGCGCGCTGACCGCCACCGGCTCCAGTCCGGTGGTGTAGCGCGCGCCCTGCAGCGCATACACGCCCATGTCGTACATCGCGCCACCGCCGTGCCTGGCGACCATCCGCCATGGCCGCTCCGCGCCCACATCGTCGAACGCATCGAATCCGGCATCGGCCGTCACCCGCCGGATCGCGCCGAACGGTCGCTCCCTGGCCATCGCCATCAGCCGCTGCGTGTTCGGCTCGTGCTGCAGCCGGTAGCCGACCGCCAGCTGCACCTTGTTGCGCGCGCAGGCGTCGATCATCCGCTGGGCCTCCGCGGCATCCATCGCCATCGGCTTCTCTACCCAGACATGCTTGCCCGCGGCGGCGGCCCGCAGGGCGAGCGGCATGTGCAGGTCGTTCGGGGTGGCGATGTAGACGACGTCGATCGCCGGATCGTCGGCGATCCGGTCGAAGCCGTCGTAGTCGTACACGTGCCGGTCGGCGATGCCATAGCGCTGCTGCCACTCGGGGATCTTGGACGGCGTCCCGGTGACGATGCCGGCCAGGTGACAGTGCCGGGTCAGCTGCAGGCCGGGCGCCAGCCGTCCGCCGGCATACCCGCCGAGGCCGACCAGGGCTACGCCGATGCTGTCGCGGGCGCGTCTGGATTGCGGCCCTGCGCCGCGCACCGGCAGGGCCAGACCTGCCGCGGCGCCGGCCAGGCCGGCCAGCACATGGCGTCGTGTCAACGTGTGCAACGGTGCCATCTGCGACCTCCCGACGGAAACGGACCGCCGCCGACCTTAGCCCGCATGCCCGGTGCGGACAATCCCGCATTGCGTCATCGATCCATGCCGCCAGCGCATAGCGGGCCGCGATGCGGCCGCCACGCTCTGGCACACTGGCCGGCGATCACGCTCCGCGAGGACGCTGCCATCCGCCCTGCCCACCTGTGCCTGATCGCCGCGATGCTGGCGCCGACGCCGGCTCTTGCCGACAACGACGGCGAGGCGGTGTTCGTCGCCCGCGACGTCGTCGGCGACGGCGTGTTCACCCCCGGCATCGAAGGACCGGCCACCGGCCCCGGCGGCGTGCTGTACGCGGTCAACATCGAACGCGAAGGCACGATCGGCGCGGTCGACTTCGCCACCGACGGTAGCGGCCGGGCCCGCCTGTTCGTGGCGCTGCCGGAGGGCAGCACCGGCAACGGCATCCGCGTCGCAACCGACGGCACCCTTTACGTGGCCGATTACACCGGCCACGCGGTGCTGCGGATCGACCCGGCCACGCGCCTGGTAAGCCATCACGCGCGGTTGCCTGGCGCGCACCAGCCCAACGACATCGCCCTGGCCCCGGACGGCACGCTCTACGCCAGCGACCCGGACTGGTCCAGCGACAGCGGCCAGTTGTGGCGGATCGACCGCGATGGCGCCGCCCACCTGCTGGAAACCGGCATGGGCACGACCAACGGCATCGAGGTCAGCCCGGACGGACGCCATCTCTACGTCAACGAGAGCGTGCAGCGCCGCATCTGGGCCTACGACATCGGCGCCGACGGCGGCCTTTCCGGCAAGCGCCTGCTGATCGCCTTCGACGATCACGGCCTGGACGGGATGCGCTGCGATGCCGGCGGCGCCCTGTACATCGCCCGCTACGGTGCCGGCACGGTCGCCGTCGTGTCGCCGCGCGGCGCGCTGCTGCGCGAGGTGCGCCTGCGCGGTACCAGGCCGACCAACGTCGCCTTCGGAGGCGCCGACGGACGCACGGTCTACGTGCCCCTGCAGGACCGCGGCGCGATCGAATCCTTCCGCAGCGACCGTCCCGGACGCGAATACGGGCGGCCGATCACACCTTAGGCGCCGCTCCGTCTCGTCCCGTGCAACCGCATGGGCGCATGCTGTCGTCCAGGGAAAGAGACTCCTCATGCAGACCATCGAACTGAACGACCCCGCGGCCTTCGCCAGCGAATTCCTGCGCCAGACCCAGCTGCAGGGCTTCGGCTCGCTGAGCAAGCGCGACCTGGAGCTGCTGGTGTTCGTGCTGCTCGAACGCGACGGCGCGATCGACCGCGGCTCGACCAACCATGCCGCCGCCGCACGCCTGCGGGTGACCCCGGCCAGGCTGCGCGCGTTGCGCCGCGATGGCTATGCGCGCTGGCGGCAGCTGGTGGCCGAACCGGCCGACGTCGCGCTGCAGCGGATCCTCGCCTACGTCCTGTCCGCCGAGAACCTGCGCGCCGGCACCCGCCACGTCAGCGAGCGCAGCCGCAAGGAGGGCTTCCTCGCCGTGCGGATCGAGCATCCCGACGACCGCCAGCAGTTCGAACAGGCCATCCTCGATGTCGGCGCCCTGCCGGTGTACGAGCGCAACCGCGAAGTGCTGGCGGTGCATTTCGACACGCTGGTCGCCCTGGCCGAGCGCGGCGGCTTCCTGCAGCCCGATACGCAGGCGGTGATCGCATCGCTGAAGCCGCTGGCGCCGGCCTCGCAGGAACTGGCCGAGCTGCTGCGCAAGGACGTGACCGCGATCGGCTGGACCGACGTGCGTGCCGCGCTCAACGGCCTCGGCGCCCGGGCGGTGGCCGGTAGCGCCGAATCCGCGCTGCGCGGACTGCTGAAGGTGGTGTTTCCGTTCCTGCCCTGATCCGACGCGGTCCGCCGCGGTGTCGGCACGCGGAATGAGATGCCGCCACCAGTCGTGAAGTGATGCGGCGGCATGCGTTCACGCCGCTACGCCCGCGGATGCGCGACGCGGTGCGCGCCGGCTGGCTCGGCCACGTCGTTTCTTCATCCAACGCGAGCACGCGGGCTGCAGCTTCCGAAGGTACGCGACGTCGGGACCTCGCCAGAGCCGCAGATCGGCCACCGAAGCGGGAACAGGCGGGGCATCGGGGATGCGATCGCGTGCGCTCTTCAACGTTGCGCCGCGACTGCGCGCCCTTCGTGGCGATGAGCATGATCGAACGAGACGCGCCTGACTCCGTGTACCCGGAAGGCTCGAGCAACCTGGATCACGACAACCGCTGGGACTCGGCCTGCAGTCGTGGTCGAGGACAGCGGCGTCCACCCGGCGCACGCGCGTCCGGCGCACGAGCACGGAGCTTCCCGGCTGGCGGTGACGCATCTGCGCTCCGACGCCGCCCGCCATCCATCCACCACGCCACGCACGACGCCGAAAGCGGCGGTTCAAGCACTCTTCACCGCAGCGCCCCTACGCTGGCGTCACGTTTTCATGATGGTGAATGCATGCGACCGACCGCTCTGCCCTGCCTGCTGACCGGCGTCCTGCTGTTGGTGGCCGGCGACGCCGCGCTGGCCCAGGCCAGCACCCTGCCGCTGCCGCCGGCGCTGGATCCAGCGCCGTCCAGCCAGCCGATCCAGCGCCAGACCGGGATGCAGGTGATCGACGCCGGCCACGACCAGAAGTACATCGTGCGTTCGTTCGAGCCCGACAGCGTGCAGGGCGAGTACCGGATCGACTTCGACGCGCTGGACGCGAACGGCGACGGTTACCTGAGCCGCACCGAGGTCGCCGATCATCCGACCTTGTCGGCCGAGTTCCGCGCGGTGGATGCCGACAACGACGGCCGTCTGAGCCGCGAGGAACTGTCCGGCTGGATCCGCTGAGGTGCGGCGTGGAGGGCGTCCGCCCGTGATGCCCCTGGCATCACGCCGCGACCGGCCTCTGGTGCGACGCATCACGCTGGTCCTGCCGACTGCGATGGCATCGGCATCCCACACGACGCAACGACGCTGAATCGCCTGCACCGCGACAGCGGTGGGCCGACGCCCCACGCTGCGCCCGAGGGATGCGCCCCTGGGAAAGCCGGCTCCGACCGGCCGCGTCCAGCCTCACACCCCGGCCGCATGCCCCCACAGCGCGCGCGCCAGCGGCGGCAGCCGGCCTGCAAGGCCGAGCAGCGGGCCGCGCAGCAGGGTCGCCGGCAGCGCCGCGTTCGAGTACAGCCGGTTGATCCCATCGAAGGCGCGACCCGACACCACCGCATCGCTGCGCCGGGCCTGCGCCCAGCGCCGCAGCCGGTGCGGCGCGGTCCAGTCGGCGCGACGCGCCTGCGCATCGCGGACCTGCTCCAACAGGGCGGCCACGTCGCGCAGCCCCAGATTCACGCCCTGCCCGGCCAGCGGATGCACCACATGCGCCGCATCGCCGACCAGCAGCACCCGGCCACGCACGAAGCCGTGGGCGAACTGCAGCCGCAGCGGAAAACCGACCCGCGGCGACAGCGGCCGGATCGGTCCCAGCCGCGCGGCGAACGCATTGGTCAGCTCGCGCGCGAACGCGTCGTCGTCCAGCGCGGCGATGCGCTGGGCCTCGTCCTCCGGCAGGGTCCAGACGATCGAGCTGCGGGCTTCGGTGAACGGCAGCACGGCCAGCGGCCCGGTCGGCAGGAAACGCTGCCACGCGGTGTCGGCATGCGGGGCGCCGGTCTGGACGAAGGCGACCACGCCGCGCTGCCCATAGGCCTGCGCATCCAGGTCGAACCCGGCCAATCGGCGCAGCGCCGAGGCGCCGCCATCAGCCGCGACCGCGACGCGCGCTTCCAGCCGGCGCCCATCGTCCAGGCGCAGGCGCACGCCGCCGGCGTCCTGTTCCAGCGCCTCGACCGTCGCCGGGCAATGCAGCTGCACGCCAGCGCCCGGCAGCGCGGCCCACAGCCGGTCGACCAGCAGGTCGTTCTCGACGATCCAGCCCAGTTCGCCGCGGCCGAAACGGTCGGCGTCGAACACCAGCTCGCCCTCGGCGCGGTCGCAGGCGGCATCCCAGACCCGCATCCGCCGGTACGGCTGCGCGCGTGCGGACAGGATCGCCGGCCACACGCCCAGTGCCTGCAGCAGCGCCGCGTTGTCCGGCGCCAGCGCGTACACGCGCAGGTCCGGCTGCTGCAGCGACCACGCGCGCGGCGCGCGTGCTTCGACCAGCGCGACCTGCAGACCGGCGCGGGCCAGGCCGAGCGCGGTGGCCGCGCCGACCACACCACCGCCGACGATCACCGCGTCCAGACGCTGGCGGCTCATCGGCACAGCTCCGGCACGTCGCCGCGGAAACCCATCGCGCCGCCGACCAGCATCGACTGCACCCAGCCGGCGCGGTCGGCCGCGACCAGGCCCAGGCTGCGCAGCGGCCGCAGCAGCGGCGACCGATTGCCGGTGATCCTTGCCAGGCCATCGGAAAAGGCCAGCGTGCGCTCGCGGTCTTCGCGGCGGCGCTCGGCATGGCGCTGCAGCAGCGCAGTGTCGCCAGGATCGGCCGCGTGTCCGCGCAGCAGCTCGGCCAGGGTCAGCGCATCGCGCAGGCCCAGGTTGAAGCCCTGCGCACCGACCGGATGGATCGTCTGCGCCGCATTGCCCAGCAGCACCGCGCGCGGCGCGATGGTCGCGTCGGCGATGCAGGACGCCAGTGGATACGCGCTGCGCTCGCCCGAGGCGAGGAAGCGGCCGGCGCGCCAGCCGAACACCTGCTGCAGGCGGGCCAGCCAGCCGGCTTCATCGAGCGCGGCCACCTGTGCGGCCTGCTCGGTCGGCACGCCATGCACGACGCCGTAATGGCGGTCGCCACGCGGCAGCAGCGCGGTCGGGCCGCTGTCGGTGAAGCGCTCCCAGGCGGTGCCATCCGGCGCGCGTTCGCCGCGCACACGCGCGACGAACAGGGTCTGGCCGTAATCATGGCTGCGCGCGCCGATGTCCAGCGCGTCGCGCAGGGCGCTGCGGGTGCCATCGGCCGCGACCAGCAGGCGGCTGCGCAGTCGCAGCGGTCCCTCGACGGTGTCGAGCAGCACCTCGCGCGCACCATCGCTCTGCTCACCCAGCCCGGTGAAGCGGGCCGGGCGGTAGCGGGCCAGTCGCGGCAGCTGCGCCAGCCGCGCTTCCAGCGCCTCGCCGAAATCGCGTGCGACCACCACCCGGCCGAAGGCCTCGCGTCCGTAGTCGGACGCCTCCAGCCGCACGCTGCCGAAATCGCCGGCGCGGCTGACGTGGATGCGCTGGATCGGTCCGGTCGGCGCGCGCAGCAGCGCGGTCACGCCCAATGCGTCGAGTGCGTTGATCGAGGCCGCGGCCAGGCTGAGGTTGCGCTGGTCGAACACGGCCGGCAGCTCGCCGGGCGGCGTCGCCTCGACCAGGGCCACGTCCAGGTCCAGCGCGTCCAGGGCGATCGCCAGGCTGGCGCCGACCAGGCCGCCGCCGACGATGAGCACGTCGTGTTGTCGGATCATCGCGCCATGATACGCGCCCGCCCTGCGGTTCCGTGCGCCGCCATCCCGCCGGGCCGCGTCGCTGGACATGCCACGGACCGGCAAGCCCGACCTCCCGCGAGCGAGCGCGTGCGGTCGCGGAACCTCGCCGCCGCCCGACCCGCGCCCTCCCTCCTGCGGTCCGGACCATGAACGCCTAGAATGGCCGCACCCTGCTTCCTGCGATGGCCGCCATGACCGCCACCACCCAACGCGTCTTCCTGCTGCTGGTGCTGATGCTGCTGATCTGCGCCACCCGCGTGCACCTGTTCGATCACTTCTCGATCCCGGACGCGTCGTGGGCGGCGTTCTTCGTCGCCGGCTTCCAGCTGCGCGGCTGGGGGCGCTGGGCGTTCCCGCTGCTGTTGGCGCTGGCGGTGGCGGTGGACTGGTATGCGATCACCAGCCAGGGCATCGACTTCTGGAGCCACTACTGCGTCTCGCCGGCCTACTGGTGCCTGGCCGCGGCCTACGGCGTGCTGTGGCTGGGCGGCGCCTGGCTGCGGCGCCATTACCACGGCGCCAGCTGGGAAGCGCTGGGTCGGCTGGCCGCCGCGCTGACGGTGTCGGTGGTGGCCTGCCATTTCATCGCCCAGGGCAGCTTCTACTGGATCAGCGACAGCGTCACCCAGCCGACCGCGGGCGGCTGGTGGAAGAACTACACCGACTGGCTGCCGCCCTACCTGGTCACCGCGGCCGGCTACGTGACCGTGGCCGCGCTGCTGCAGGTAGCCGCCGAACGCATGGCGCCGCTGCTGCACGGCGGCGACCGCACCGCACACTGAGCGCCCAGCGCGGAGCGACGCCATGGGCAACCGCCTCTCGAAGATCTACACCCGCACCGGCGACGATGGCAGCACGGGGCTCGGCGATGGCAGCCGCACCGGCAAGGACGCCCTGCGCGTGGCCGCCTACGGCACGGTCGACGAGGCCAACTCCGCGATCGGCGTGGTCCTGGCCGCACCCTCGGTGCCGGCGCCGGTCCGCGACCTGCTGACCGCGGTCCAGCACCAGCTGTTCGACCTCGGCGGCGAGCTGTGCATCCCCGGCCACGCCGCAATCTCCAGCGACGACGTCGACGCGCTGGAACACCACCTGGACCTGCACAACGCCGACCTGCCACCTCTGAAGGATTTCATCCTGCCGGCCGGTGGCGAGGCCGCGGCCCGCTGCCATCTGGCCCGCACCATCGTGCGCCGCGCCGAACGCGAAACCGTCGCACTGGCGCGCGTCGAGCCGGTGCGCGGTGAAGCGCTGCAGTACCTGAACCGGCTGTCCGACCTGCTGTTCGTCCTGGCCCGGGTGCTGGCCCGCGCCGACGGCCACGGTGAAGTGCTGTGGCGGCACGAACGCCGCAAGGCCTGACCGCGCTCCAGCGCCAAGGGCACCGCAGCCGTCCCTGATGCGGTGCTCCGCCCGAGGTGCAGCGTCCACGGATCGGCGCGAGCGGGCTGTGCAGACGCGCGTGGCAACGTCGGACGATGACCGGAGTAGCGGACGAGGACCGGGCATCACCATCCTGAAAGCACGCATGCGCTGGCATTACCAGCATCGCAACGGAGCGCAACGATGGACGATCGACATGCCGCCGCCATACGCCACAGCTTCCGGACCTGTGTGGCCATCGCCGCGGCGATGCTGCTGGCCGGATGTGGCGCCATCCCGCCAAAGACCCTCCACATGCAGCCTGCCGCCGACTCGCGACCGGCCGACAACACCGTGGCCGACTGGCCACCGAAGTTCGTGCAGCACAACTTCGGGGCGTTCTGTTATTCGACATATGGATGCACGATCCGCTACGGAGGCTATTCCAGGTCCGAACCGGATGAGGAGCTGCAGATTTCGTCCGAATCGATAGGAGCGAAATACCCGGGAAATCTCGACGCAGGCTATCTCGGCGTTCTCGGTTTTCCGCCACCCGCCACGGTCCGCTGGCGCTCGCGCGACGGTGTGCAGCACGAGACCGAGGTCGACATCGGCGCGATCTTCAAGGACCACCTGATCCTGCACAGGGTTCCACGCGAGGACATTCCGGAGGGTGTGTCGATCCTCAACCCGGACATCGTGCTGGAGGTCAACGACCGTACGATCAATGTCTACATGCGTGCATTCATCCCACAAAAGAACCGCAGATTCCCGGGAACACTCATAGCAGCCATCGTGACGACCTCATTCTGGCCTGGAGCAGAACGCACTGAATTCACATTATCCAATCGACATTCACACCGCAGCTCGTCCTCCGATGTAGGGTGACCCGGCACGGTGAGGACAATCGATATGGATGATCGACGACGCCCGACAGCACGCACAGGGCTGAGCAGATGGATGGTGGCCACGATGACCGCCGCGATTTCGATGACGGGGTGCCAGGGCATGGCGACGACTACACAGGATCCAGCGGCCGGCCGCTCGCGACCGGCCGACAATACGGTGGCCGACTGGCCACTGAAGTTCGTGCAGCACAACTTCGGGGCGTTCTGTTATTCGACGTATGGATGCACGATCCGCTACGGAGGCTACTCCAGGTCCGAACCGGATGACGAGCTGCAGATTTCGTCCGAATCGATAGGAGCGAAATACCCCGGAAATCTTGACGCAGGTTATCTCGGCATCCTTGAATTTCCGCCACCCGCCACGGTCCGCTGGCGCTCGCGTGACGGCGTGCAGCACGAGGCCGAAGTCGACATCGGCACGATCTTCAAGGACCGCCTGATCCTGCACAGGGTTCCGCGCGAGGACATTCCGGAGGGTGTATCGATCCTCAACCCTGGCATCGTGCTGGAGGTCAACGACCGGACGATCAATGTCTATATGCGTGCATTCATCCCGACGAAGGAACCGCAGATTCCCGGGAATCCTCATAGCAGCCATCGTGACGACCTCATTCTGGCTTGGAGCCAGACGTACTGAGCGCACCGACATGGAGGTGGAAGATGGGCAGTGGAAAGCATCCCGATGGCGTGGCGACCGACCCGTTCACTGCCGAGCAGCAGGCCACGTATACACGAGCGAGCGAGCAGCTCGCTGCGTTCCATACCCCGGTCCTCGTCGACAGTTCCCGCCCGGATGAGCGACTGTTCGTGGCCGCGTTCGATGGCACAGGCAACAGCATGTACCGGGATGCGCCCGAGAATCACACGAACGTCGCTCAGATCTATCAACAGATCGAAGACCTGAGCAAAAAGGGTATCGATCACATCGGAGGAGGGTATGTCGAAGGTCCCGGCACCCAGGGCGGCCTCGCTGGAGTCCGTGACCTGGTCTCCGGCCACTCGTACGAGGCGCGCGTGGAAGAGATGTACCTCCAGTTCGTGACTCAGGCCAGTCGCTGGATCCGGGAGAACCCCGACGCCGACATCCGCCTGGCCGCGATCGGCTTCAGCCGCGGTGCGGAACAGGCCGCCGGCTTCACCCGCATGGTCGAGGAGCGGGGCATCCAGAACCCTGAGGGAGCGAAGGTCAACCGCGACCGCAACGGCCTGGTCGAACCGCCGATCACGTTCACCCAGCCGCCGCTGCGCGAACCGGGCACGGTGATCCAGGCGGCGGGCCTGTTCGACCCGGTCGGCACCGGTGCGCCCCGTGACCATGACCGGCGCCTCGCCTCATCGGTGATGTCCGCCTTCCAGATCACCGCCAACGACGAACGTCGCAACCTGTTCCAGAGCACCCCGATCGCCGACCCGGGACTGTCCGCGGATGGACGCGCATTGAACGTCGGTGTCGGTGGCGTCCACAGCGGCATCGGCGGTGGCTATTCGCAGAATGGCGTGGCGATCCTCAGCGGCAACCTGATGATCCGCTACATCAACTCCCTCAGCGGCGAGGATCTCCTGAAGGAACGCGAGGTGCCGACCGATCCCGCTCTGTTCGTGAACCATCGCTCCGAGGATCATCGGTTCTTCTACCGCACCAACGTCTACGACCAGGAGCAGACGCGTGGACGCGTCGAAGAGCTGGCGCCGCCGGCGCTGTGCAGACTCGACTGCCGCGATGCGATGCCGCGCAACGAGGCGATGGCCGCACGTCTGGAGTGGCGGCCGGTTGGCCCGACCGAGGTGCTGGACAACACCGCCCTGGTCGAACGGCTGCTGCATGCGGCGATGCAGGGCGACGATGCGGCGATCAGGCAGGTCACCGCGAAGCATCTGGACAGCGAGGCAGGACAGGCCTGGCTGCGGGCCGGACAGGAGCAGCTGCAGCGCGATGAAGGGCAGCGCACGGACGCTCGGCAGGCGCCGCCGGCGCGGGAGTCCGCACCCACCTCATTGCCCGAACCGGCACGCTGAGCCGCATCGTCCGCAGCCGCCTTCCGCGGGTACGTCCCCACAAACACCGCCCAACAGCTGCCAGCCGGCATCGGCCTCGTCTCGCGCCGCGGCCCAGACCAAATGCCGATGGCGCCCGATCCGCCGGCGCGCTAGCGTGGCGGACACTCCCCGCGCCCACGCTCCGCGCCATGCTCGCCTATACACACCCTTCCTGCCTGGTCCACGACCCCGGCAACCAGCACGCCGAACGTCCCGCACGTCTGCGTGCGGTGCTCGATGCGCTGCGTGACGCCTATGGCGACCTGGGCTGGCGCGAGGCGCCGCTGGCGCCGCGCGGCGACCTGCTGCGGGTGCATACCGCCGGCCTGCTCGACGAGGTGCTGGCCCCGGACGGCGGCGTGCTGCGCCAGCTCGACCAGGACACCGCGATCGGTCCGGGCTCCGGCCAGGCCGCGCTGCGGGCGGCCGGGGCCGGGCTGGCCGCGGTCGACGCACTGATGGCTGGTGAGGACGAGACCGCGTTCTGCGCGGTGCGCCCGCCCGGCCACCACGCCACGCCGGACACGGCGATGGGCTTCTGCCTGTTCAACAACATTGCGGTCGCCGCGGCCCATGCCCGCGACCGGCATGGCCTGGAACGGGTGGCGATCGTGGATTTCGACGTCCACCATGGCAACGGCACCCAGGCCATCTTCCAGCGCGACCCCAGGGTGGCCTACTTCAGCAGCCACCAGTCCGGGCTGTATCCGCATACCGGCAGCCTGCACGAGCACGGGGTGGGCAACATCCACAACGCCCTGCTGCCGCCCGGCAGCGGCGGGTTCCGGTTCCGCAATACCTGGCTGGACGACCTTCTGCCCGAGCTGGACGCCTTCCGGCCGCAGCTGGTGCTGGTCTCGGCCGGCTTCGATGCGCACCTGTCCGACCCGCTGGCCGACCTGATGCTGGACGCCGACGACTTCGCTTGGCTGACCACAGAGCTGCGCGCCATCGCCCTGCGCCATGCATCCGGCCGCCTGCTGTCCATGCTCGAGGGCGGCTACAACCTGGATGCGCTGGCCGAATGCAGCGTCGCCCATGTCGGGGTCCTGCGCCGCTGAGCACGGCCTGTGCTGGCGTCCCGCCCCGCCGACCCAAGGCCGGGTGAACGGATCGGCGGCTTTCATTGCCCGCATGCACCTTGATCCGGCAAGCTACGGACGTTTTTGACCCGGATGTCTCCCAACGTGCGTGCTCCCCTGCGCCTGCTTCCCCTGTCGCTGGCCATTGCCGTGTGCCTGCCGGCCATGGCCGACGAAAAACCGCTGAACTGGGGCCTGTGCCCCGTCGGCGACGCGCTCCCGGCCTTCGACGGCGCCCCGCCCAGCGCCGCGCCCGGCGCCCCGGACCGCACCACCCAGCCGACCGACATCGAAGGCGATCAGCTGGTCGGCACCGAGACCAACCCCGAGTACAGCGGCAACGTCGCCCTGGTCCGCGGCGACCAGTTCCTCGGCACCGACGAACTGCGCTTCGATACCGAGACCGGCAACTACGTGGCCGAGGGCAACGTCCGCTACCAGGATTCGGGCCTGCGCATCGTCGCCGAGCGCGCCGAAGGCAACCAGGAAGCGGATACCCATACGATCACCAACATCCAGTACCAGCTGGTCGACCGGCGCGGCAACGGCGGCGCCGACTCGATCAGGCTGGACGGGCCGCTGGGCCAGATGCAGCACTCGACCTACACCACCTGCGACCCGTCGCAGAAGGCCTGGGAGCTGCGTGCGCAGCGGATCGACGTCGACAGCGACGACGGCTTCGGCGTGGCCCGCAACGCGGTGCTGCGGCTGGGCCGTTTCCCGGTGCTGTACGTGCCGTGGTTCAAGTTCCCGGTCGACGACCGCCGCCAGACCGGCCTGCTGTACCCGTCGGTCAGCATGTCCGGACGCAACGGCTTCGATTACCGCCAGCCGATCTACCTGAATCTGGCGCCGAACTACGACATGACCCTCAAGCCGCGGATCATGTCCAAGCGCGGCGTGATGCTCGATACCGAGTTCCGCTACCTGTACGAGGGCGGCCGCGGCCAGGTCGATGTCGGCTGGCTGCCCAACGACGACCTGCGCGAGGGCAAGGATCGTGGCCGGTTCCTGTTCAACGGCTACCACAACATCGACAGCCACTGGCAGGCGCGCGCGAACCTGGGCTGGGTCAGCGACGACCGCTTCGTCGAGGATTTCAGCAACCGCCTGTCGGGTGTGTCGTCGATGTCCTACCTGCAGAGCACGGCCGGCGTGTTCGGCACCGGCCAGTACTGGAACGCCGGCGCGATGGCCGAGCATTTCCAGCTCACCGACTACACGCTGACCGACGACAATCTGCCCTACAGCCGCCTGCCACGTGTCTACCTGAACTGGGAGCAGCCGTTCGGCCGCTGGTTCGATGCCGGCCTGTGGGCCGAGGCGGTGCACTTCACCCACACGGAGAAGGCCGGCGGCAGCCGTCTCGACCTCAAGCCCTACGTCTCGATGCGCCTGGGTGGTCCGGCCTGGTACCTGACACCGACCCTGGCCTGGCGCTATACCGCCTACCAGCTCGAGAACGACCTGGCCCAGCAGTTCAGTGGCGACAGGTCGCCGACCCGCAGCCTGCCGGTGACCTCGTTCGATGCAGGCGTGTACTTCGACCGCGAGACCGAGATCGGCGACCAGGCCTACCTGCATACGCTCGAACCGCGCCTGTTCTACCTCAACGCGCCCTACCGCGACCAGGACGACCTGCCGCTGTTCGACACCCGCCCCTTCACTTTCAGCTGGGGCCAGCTGTTCCGCGACAACCGCTATTCCGGTGCCGACCGCCAGACCGATGCCAACCAGCTGACCCTGGCGCTGAGCACCCGCCTGATCCGCCAGGCCGACGGCCGCGAGAAGCTGTCGGCCAGCATCGGCCAGATCCGCTATTTCGAGGACTCGCGGGTGGTCGCGCCGGGCGAAACGCCGGTCGAGAAAGGCAAGTCGGCCTGGGTCGCCGACGGCAACTACGTGATCAACGACCGCTGGACGCTGGGCGCGTCCTACCAGTGGGACCCGAAGTTCCGGCGCGAGGACCTGGCCAGCATCCGCGCCCGCTACCTGATGCCGCAGGACGGCGTGGTCAACATCGCCTACCGCTACCGGCGCGACCTGCTCGAACAGGCCGACTTCTCGTTCCTGTATCCGATCAACCAGACCTGGAGCGTCGTGGGGCGCTATTACCACTCGATCCAGGACGACAAGCTGCTGGAAGCGATCGCCGGCGTGCAGTGGGACAGCTGCTGCCTGGCGGTCCGCGCGATGGCACGCCGCTACGTGCGCAATCGCGAGGGCGAGCTGGACAACGCCATTCAGGTCGAGTTCGTTCTGAAGGGCCTAGGGTCGGCCGGCCAGGACACGGAGCGTACTTTGCGCCGTGCTATCCTCGGTTACCACCGCGACGACCTCTATCTGGTCCCGCCCAGCAACACCACGCCGTCTGCGGACGATTACGATCCGAACCTGATTCCATGAGCCAACGCCTTCCTGCGATCCTTCTGGCGGCGTCCGCGCTGCTGTCCCTCCCGTTCGCCTCTCCTGCCCAGCAGCTGCAGCCGATCGAGCGCATCGCCGCGATCGTCGACGAGGACGTCGTGCTGCAGAGCGAGCTGGATCTGGCGGTCCGCAACGTGGTCTCCCAGTACGCCGGCCGCGAGAACCAGCTGCCGCCGCAGGCGGTGCTGGAGCGTCAGGTGCTCGAGCGCCTGGTGCTGGTCAAGCTGCAGGTCGCTAAGGCCCAGGGCAACGGCATCCGCATCGGCGACCAGGAGATCAACCAGGCCATCGCCGGCATCGCGCAGCAGAACGGGCTGAGCGTCGACGGTCTTCGCCAGCGCCTGGCCCAGGACGGCCTGTCGATGGAGGAATTCCGCCATTCGATCCGCGACGAGATCACCGTCCAGCGCCTGCGCCAGAGCCACGCCAACCGGGTCAATGTCAGCGAGGGCGAGGTCGATGCCGCGCTCGCGCAGCAGGCCGCCGGCGGCAAGCAGTACCACCTGGCGCACATCCTGGTCGCGCTGCCGGAAGGCGCCACCGCCGACCAGATCGCGACCGGCCAGCGCAAGATCGACGGCATCAAGAGCGTGATCGACAAGGGCGAGCTGGATTTCCAGGCCGCTGCGGTCCGCTATTCGGACAGCCCCAACGCGCTGGAAGGCGGCGATCTGGGCTGGCGCAGCCTGGACGAGATCCCCTCGGCCTTCGCCCAGGTGATCTCCGGCATGCCGAACGGCGAGGTCATCGGCCCGATCCGCGGCCCCAGCGGGTTCCAGCTGCTGAAGCTGGTCGGGACCCGCGACGCGGCCGACGCCGGTCCCGCCCGTACCCTGTCCGAGTACCACGTCCGCCACATCCTGGTCCGCATCAACGACCGCCAGGACGAAGCGGCGGCGCGCGCCAAGATCGAAACGCTGCGCGCCCGCGTGGTCGGCGGCGCCGACTTCCAGGAAGTCGCCCGCGAATCTTCCGAAGACACCAGCTCGCGCGGCCAGGGCGGCGATCTGGGCTGGTTCCCGGCCGATGCCTACGGTCCGGATTTCGGCCAGCAGGTCACCGCGCTGAACGATGGCGGCATCTCGCAGCCGTTCCGTTCCGACGCCGGCTGGCACGTGATCCAGCGTGTCGCCCAGCGCGAAACCGACGTCACCGACGCCAACCAGCGCGCCCAGGTCCGGGACACCATCGGTCGGCGCAAGATGGAAGAAGAGTACGACCGCTACCTGCAGGAAATGCGTGGCGAAGCCTACGTCGTCTTCCGCACCGGCGATCGTGGCGAGGACGTGGACGGCAACACCACCGAGCAGGCCACGCCGGCCAGCGGCGGCTGAGATGCCGCCGCGCCTCGCGCTGGTTCCAGGCGAACCGGCCGGGGTCGGCCCCGAACTCTGCGTGCGCCTCGCGCAGACGCTGCGCGAGGACTGTCACCTGGTCGCCTTCGGCGATCCGCTGACCCTGCAGTCCGCAGCCGAGGCGCTCGGGCTGCCGCTCACCCTGCTGCATGAAGACCAGATCGCCCGCCAGCCGGGCGATCTGCCGTTGCGGATGTTCCCCAACGACAATGCCGTCGCCTTCGGCCGACCCGACCCGCGCAACGCCGGTGCGGTGACCGGCGCGTTGCTCGGCGCGGCCGCGGCCTGCCTGTCCGGGGAGTTCGCCGGCATGGTCACCGGCCCGGTGCACAAGGCGACGATCAACGATGGCGGCATCGCCTACACCGGCACCACGGAGCTGCTGGCCGAGCATGCCGGCCGCGACGTGGTGATGATGCTGGCCAACGACATCGTCCGCGTCGCCCTGGCCACCACCCACCTGCCGCTGCGCGCGGTCGCCGATGCGATCGATGCGCCGCTGCTGCGGCGCTGCCTGCAGATCACCTGGAAGGCGCTGCGCGAGGATTTCGGCATCGCCCAGCCCCTGATCGCCGTGCTCGGCCTGAACCCGCACGCCGGCGAGGATGGCCACCTGGGGCGCGAGGAACTGGACGTGATCGCTCCGGTGCTGGACGCGCTGCGCGCTGACGGCATGCGCCTGGCTGGTCCGCTGCCGGCCGACACCGCCTTCCTGCCGCAGAAGCTGCGTGGATTCGATGCGGTCCTGGCGATGTACCACGACCAGGGGCTGCCGGTGCTCAAGTACAGCGGCTTCGAGCGTGCGGTGAACCTGACCCTGGGCCTGCCCTACCCGCGCGTGGCGGTCGACCATGGCACTGCGCTGGATCTGGCCGGCCAGGGTCTGGCCGATCCGTCCAGCCTCGAAGCGGCCGTCGCCACCTGCGCCCGCATGGCAGCGGGACGCGCTGCACGTTAGCCGCACCCCCGGGCGTAGCCCTCGTCGTCCACGGATGGCCCATCGAGACGGGCGCATGCGGCAGCGAAAATCCGTCTGCATCCGCCGACAAGCACATCCGTCATGTGCAGAGACGCCCGCGGGGTACGACCGCCGTACGTCCCGCTTTCTCCAGGCACCATCGGGCGTGAAGGGCGCCGCCAGGACGGATGTCTGCGGAAAGCCGGCGCGCGCCCACGGACGTCGACACCGTCCACCCAGCCGGAGCGGGTGTGCCCGCGACCGGCCTCAGCGGCGTCGCATCATCAGGCCGCGGGGCACCCGCCGTTGCCAGACCCGCGGACTCGCGGTCGCACCAGCGTCAGAACAGGTCGCCGGCCTGGCGCGATGGCGCTTTCAGACCCAGATGCTGGTAGGCCTTCTGCGTGGCCATGCGACCGCGCGCGCTGCGCACCAGGAATCCCTGCTGGATCAGGTAGGGCTCGATCACGTCCTCGAGCGTGCCGCGCTCCTCCGACAGCGAGGCGGCCAGCGACTCGACGCCGACCGGACCGCCATCGAAGTGGTCGATGATCGTGCGCAGCATGCGACGGTCCAGCTCGTCGAAACCTTCCGGATCGACCTTGAGCATCTTCATCGCCGCATCGGCCACCGCCGCATCGATGTGCCCGCCGGCCTTGACCTGGGCATAGTCGCGCACCCGCCGCAGCAGGCGGTTGGCGATGCGCGGCGTGCCGCGCGAACGCCGCGCGATCTCGCCGGCGCCTTCGGCCTCGCAAGCGATGCCGAGGATCTGCGCCGAGCGGCGCACGATCCGGGTCAGTTCCTCGGCGCTGTAGAACTCCAGCCGCTGGACGATGCCGAAGCGGTCGCGCAGCGGCGCGGTCAGCAGGCCGGCGCGGGTGGTCGCACCGATCAGGGTGAACGGCGGCAGGTCGAGCTTGATCGAGCGCGCAGCGGGGCCCTCGCCGATCATGATGTCGATCTGGAAATCTTCCATCGCCGGGTACAGCACTTCCTCGACCACCGGCGACATGCGGTGGATCTCGTCGATGAAGAGCACGTCGTGCGGCTGCAGGTTGGTCAGCAGCGCGGCGAGGTCGCCGGCCTTCTCGATCACCGGGCCCGAGGTCGTTCGCAGGCTGACGCCCAGCTCGTTGGCGATCACGTGGCTGAGCGTGGTCTTGCCCAGCCCGGGCGGGCCGAAGATCAGCACATGGTCCATCGCCTCGCCACGCGCCTTCGCGGCCTGGATGTAGATGTCCATCTGCTCGCGCACCGGCTGCTGGCCGAGGTAGTCGGCCAGGCGCTGGGGACGGATCGAGGCGTCGGCGGCCTCGTCTTCTCGGCTCGCGCCGCCACCGACGATGCGTGGGTCGTTCATGCCGTCATCTTCGCATGCCGTGTCGGAGCGGCACAGCGTCGATTTTTTCCGATGTTCCGCCGGCACGGGGGATCGCTGCTGCATCACGCCAAGTCGTGCGGGGAGGACAGGCGCGACCGCGTGCACGCGCGGGCCATGCCGCGCGTGGCGTCGCTGTACCCCTCTGCAGCAATGGATCACGCCGATCTTCCGGTGCCTGCCAGCTGGAACGAGCCGCTGCCCCGCCGATCCGTGCGCCACGTGGCGCTGCCAGGCGGCGGTGTGCGATGCGCCCCCGGCGTTGCCCGCCTAGCCCAGTTCCATCCCGGCCCGGCGCAGCTCGGCGAAGAAGGTGTCGAAATCCGGCGCGCGCCACTCCGGCACCAGGCCTTCCCAGCGTTCGAAGAAGACCACCTCGGGCTCGGCGTGCGGGCCGCGCGCGCGGTAGTCCAGGCACAGCAGGCAGTCCACGTTGTGCGAGGACAGCACGACGACCTGGTCCAGGCCGGCATGCAGCTGCGCGGCGGCGGCGAAGTCGTCCTCGTCCTCGAAGGCGCGTGCGAAGTCGGCGACGCTGCCGATCGCATCCAGCGACACCAGCCAGCCGTCGATCAGCACGCATTCCCAGTCGACATAGCGGTCCGACGGGAACCGGACCCGCGGCACCCAGCACCAGGCCGTATCGCCGCCGTTGCGCTCCCGGTACAGGCGCTTGAGCAGCGCAGGCAGGGTCACGCCCAGACGCGCCTCGGCGGCTGCGATCAGCGCATCGCTGGCCGCTGCGACGGCGGCATCGCCGTCCTCGCCCGGCATCCAGAAGTTCTGCAGCGAGGGCGGTTCGGGAAGCCAGCGGATGCGTGCGTCGTCGTCATGCCGGGCCTGCAGCGCAGGCGACCAGTACTGCACGTCGACCATCGCCGCCAGCAGCGCGTCGATGTCGGCGAACACCAGCAACCGGCGGTTGCTGCCGGCATCGACGTAGACCAGGGTCGGCACGTCCGCGGATGCCACGTAGTCCAGGCACAGCGCGCGCCCGGGCACGCGGTCGTCCGTGGCGATCACGACCAGGCGGCTGTCGTCGCCATCTGCGGCCAGCCCTGCGTAGGCGTCATCACGAAAATCCTCGCGTGCACGCACCTGCGCGAAGGAGAACAGGTCGGCCGTGCCCAGCAACCGTGCCCGCGGCAGCAGCCACCATGCCTCCAGCCAGTCGCCCGGGTGCTCCGGCGACGCGCAGCGCGCCATCCGTACCGCGCCGCCGTCGTAGCGCGCGTAGAGCGTGCGCAGCCAGTCCGGCAGGCGCACGCCGAGCCTGGCCTCGGCTGCCGCGATCGCGGCGGCATCGGCCGGGTGCCGGGCCAGGTTGAGCCGCTCGTCCCAGAACGTGTCCAGCGTCGGGGCACGTCCATAGAGTTTCCATTCCAGTCCAGCCATGCCCGAATGCCTCTCTGTACTACGACGTGGGACCGATCGCCTGGCCCGCCGTGCGGCGGGTACGTCGGCACCGCGACGCACCGGCAGGCTGGGACGCGGATCGCCGGCGGCCGGCGTGGCGGCGGGCCGATGCGCGCGCGCGCGTCGCTGCGCAGTCCAGCGGCCATGCCCGCTGCACGCCTCACGCGATGTGGACCAGCGGCGGGATGCCGACGGTGATCGATCATGCGGGCATTATCGCCAGCCAGCATGCACGACGCTTTTCACACGGAGGACAGGCGCCGGTACAGCGCGTGCCAGATCCACTCCAGCGGACCACGTGCGAAGCGCCGCAGCCACAGATGGGCGAAGAGCAGGACGCCGGCGGCGACGCACAGATAGATCGCCACGGTCGCCGGCGGACGCCAGGCGGCATCGACCGAGCGGGCCAGTCCCAGACCCCAGTCGTAGCACAGCGCCGATGCGATCAGGTTCTGCAGCACGTAACCGCTCAGCGCGACCCGGCCGACCTCGGACAGTCGCCGGCCGATGGGGCCGGACTGCGGGCGCCGCACGTAGCATTCGGCCACCAGTGCCAGCAGGCCCAGCGCGACCACCGGCGCACTGCCGTAGCGCGCGGCGAGGATGCCCGCGTCGCCGCCGAACACGCCGCAGGCCATGTCCAGCGGCCAGGCGATGCCGAGGCCGGCGATCATCAGCACGCGCCGCAGGCGCGCGCCATGCGCATCGAATACGCCGGCGTCGAGCAGCAGTGCACCGGCCAGGAACAGGGCGACGCTCAGCGCGCCGATGAACAGCATCTCGATGCGGAACAGCACCACGTGCTCGATCCGCAGCCCGACCATGTCCCACCAGCCGGCGGTAACGACCTGCGTCATCGCGGCCGGGCCACCACCAGCCGTCGGGTCGAACGCCGTGGCGAGCACCGCCAGGGCCAGCAGCGCCAGATGCGCAAGTGCGGCCGCGACCAGCCAGGCCATGCGTCCACGCGCACCGCAACACAGGATCGCCGCGACCACGATCGAGGTCAGCGCATAGCCCATCAGCACGTCGAACTCGACCACGAACAGGTAGTGCAGCACGCCATCGACGAACAGCAGCGCCGCGCGCAGTGGATAGCTGCCCGGCCAGCGCCGGCCTGCCGTCAGCGCGGTGCGCTGCTGGAGCGCGATGCCGATGCCGAACAGGATCGCCAGCAGGCCGAGGAACTTGCCCTGGGTGAGCTGCTGCAATGCCAGCACACCCCAGCCGGCCTGCGCCGCCCCACCCCAGCCATCCTGGATGTACTGCAGCAGCCCACCGGGATACATGAAGATCCAGATGTTGGTCCCCAGCGTGCCGAGGATCGCGATGCCGCGCAGCACGTCCAGCGCCGGCAGGCGGGTCGCCGGCACCGGCGGCGGCCCGGACCTCAGATTTCCACCTGCGATCCCAGCTCCACCAGGCGGTTGCCGGGGATCCGGAAGAAGCCCGTGGCCGGCGCCGCATTGCGGTGCATCACCGCGAACAGCTTGTCGCGCCAGATCGGCATGCCGCGCCGGGCGTTGGCGACGATGGTCTCGCGGCTGGCGAAGTACGTGGTGTCCATCGGATCGAACGACACGCCACCCTGGTCGCAGGCGCGCATCATCGCCAGCGGCACATCGGGCGTTTCCATGAAGCCGAAACGCACGATGATCCGGTAGAAGTCGTCGCCTATCTCGTCCAGCTGCAGGCGCTTGTCGGCCGGCGCATGCGGCACCGGCAGCGTCTCCACGGTCAGGAACACGTTCTGCTCGTGCAGTACCTTGTTGTGCTTGAGGTTGTGCAGCAGCGCGTGCGGCACCACCGTGGTGTCGGCGGTCAGGAACACCGCGGTGCCCGGCACGCGCGCCGGCGGCGCCAGCATCAGCCCGGGCAGGAAGGTGTCGACGCGGATGCCGTCCTTGCGGATCTCCTCGCGCAGCAGCTCACGGCCGCGGCGCCAGGTGCGCATCAGGGTGAACAGCACGATGCCCAGCACCACCGGGAACCACGCGCCCTGCAGCAGCTTGGCGCCGTTGGCGACGACGAAGCCCAGGTCGATCACGAAGAACACCACGCACAGCGGCAGGACCAGCCCGCGCGACTTCGGCCACAGCGCGCGCGCGACCAGCGCCAGCAGCAGGGTGTCGATCAGCATCGTCGCCGACACCGAGATGCCGTAGGCCACGGCCAGGTTGCTGGAGCTGCGGAAGGTCAGCACCAGGCCGATCACCATCACCGCCAGCAGCCAGTTGATGCCGGGGATGTAGATCTGGCCGATGGTGTCGCGCGAGGTGTGCTTGATCCGCATGCGCGGGATGTAGCCAAGCTGCATCGCCGCACGCGAGACCGAGAACGCGCCGGTGATCACCGCCTGCGAGGCGATCACCGCCGCCAGCGTGGCCAGGATGATCATCGGGTACAGCGCCCAGCCGGGCACCGATTCGTAGAACGGGTTCTTGACCAGCTCCGGATGCTCGAGCACCAGCGCGCCCTGCCCCAGGTAGTTGAGCACCAGGCACGGCAGCACGAAGAAGTACCAGGCATGGCGGATCGGCGGCGCGCCGAAGTGGCCCATGTCCGCGTACAGCGCTTCGCCGCCGGTCACCGCCAGCACCACCGCGCCGAGGATGAACACCCCGTGCCAGCTGTGCTCCATGAAGAACAGCGCGGCCCACCACGGGTTGAAGGCCTTCAGCACCTCCGGCGCCTGCACGATGTTCCAGATGCCGATCGCCGCCAGCGCCAGGAACCACAGGCAGGTGATCGGGCCGAACACCTTGCCGACCTTCTCGGTGCCGAAGCGCTGCGCGGCGAACACGATCGCCAGCACCACCAGGGTGATCGGCACGATGAAGTTGTGCAGCCCGGGGGCGGCGATCTCCAGGCCCTCGATCGCGCCGAGCACCGAGATCGCCGGGGTGATCACGCCGTCGCCGAAGAACAGCGAGGCGCCGAAGATGCCGAGGATGCCGACCACGTAGGCCGAGCGCGACCCGTTCTTCAGGGTGCGCTGGGCCAGCGCCATCAGCGCCATGATCCCGCCCTCGCCCTCGTTGTCGGCGCGCATGATGATGGTCACGTACTTCAGCGTGACCACGATCATCAGCGCCCAGAACGCCAGCGACAGCACGCCCAGCACCGTGTCGTGGTCGCTGTCCAGGCCGTAGTGCGGCGAGAACGCCTCCTTCAGCGTGTACAGCGGACTGGTGCCGATGTCGCCGAAGACCACGCCGATCGCCCCCACCACCAGCGCGAGATGCCCGGCGCCGCTGCCATGGGAGGACGGACCGTGCGCACCGGAAGCCGGCGTCGGGGAATGCGGGGTGGCCATTGGGGGCAGCCTGGAGAGGTGGGTGTGGAGCCGGCGTCAGCGCAGCGCGGACTGCAGCGCCTTGCGGATGATGGTGGCGGTGTCGTCGCCGGAGGCCATGGCGTCGCGGGCCATCTTCGCGGCCTCGGCCGGCTTGTAGCCCAGCTGCTGCAGCGCGGTGGTGGCATCGCCCAGCGGATCGCCCGGCGCGGCGCCGATCCCGGTCGCGCCGGCACCGGCCAGGTCGGCGGCGCGGTCGCGCAGTTCGACCACCATGCGCTCGGCGGTCTTCTTGCCGATCCCGGGGATCCGGGTCAGCGCGGTCACGTCGCCGGTCTGCACCAGCCGCGCGAACTCCTCGACGCTGACCCCGGACAGCACCGCCAGCGCGATCTTCGCGCCGATGCCGCTGACCTTCTGCACGTCGCGGAACAGGCGCCGCTCGGACTCGCGCAGGAAGCCGTACAGCGAGACGCTGTCCTCCTTCTGCGCGTAATGCACGAACAGGCTGACCTCGCGGCCGAGCTCGGGCAGGTCGTAGAAGGTGCTCATCGGCGCCTCCAACTCGTAGCCGACGCCATTGACGTCGACCACCAGCCACGGCGGCTGCTTCATCGCCAGGAGACCACGCAGGCGTCCGATCATGGGTGCACCCTCCGGGCGCGGAAATGGGAAACGACGAACGGGAACCGGGCAGCGCGCCGAACCACAACGCGGTCCACCCGTCCCTCACCACGGTGCAAGGCCGTGCTCACTTGCGGCTCCAGGCCATCGCGGCGCTGACGCCCAGCCGGCGCGCCGTGGCGCGCACATGCGCATGGGTCAGGGCCACGGCCAGCGCATCGGCGGCATCGGCCTGCAGCTTGCCACTGAGGCCGAGCATCATCCCGACCATGTGCTGCACCTGCTGCTTCTCGGCCGAACCGCGTCCGACCACGGCCAGCTTGACCTCGCTCGCTGCGTACTCGGCCACCGGCAGGTCGCGCAGCACCACCGCGCTGATCGCCGCGCCGCGGGCCTGGCCCAGCTTCAGCGCGGACGGCGCGCTCTTGCCGACGAACACCTGCTCGATGGCGACTTCCTGCGGCCGGTGTTCCTCGATCAGCGCGCCCAGCCCGTGCAGCAGCCGCTTGAGGCGGTCGGCGAAGTCGCCCTCGCCCAGCAGCACCAGCGGCTGGTGATGCACGTGCCGCGCGCGTCCGTCGGGCAGGACATCGATGATGCCCACGCCGGTACGCTGCGAGCCCGGGTCGATGCCCAGGATCCGCACCGTCTCGCCACGCACGACGACGGGCACGCGTCCCACGTTCATCCACGCACTCCGTGCCGGGTTCCAGCGGGCATCATGCTGCAGCCGGCGCTCGCGCGCTCAGCCGTCCTCGCCGAGGTCGGCGTTGGAGTAGACGTTCTGGACGTCGTCCAGGTCCTCGAGCATGCCCAGCAGTTTGGTCACCTGCTGCGCGGTCTCGCCGGCGACGGCGATGTCGTTGTCGGCACGGAAGCCGATCTCGGCCAGGTCCGGCACCAGGCCGGCGGCTTCCATCGCGTCCTTGACCGCCTGGTACTGCTCGGGCGCGGTCAGCACGTCGATCGCGCCGTCGTCGTAGACGGCCACGTCGTCGGCACCGGCCTCGATCGCCGCCTCGGTCACCGCGTCCTCGTCGGCGCCGGCCGCGTAGCTGAGCACGCCCAGGCGCTTGAACATGAAGGCCACCGAGCCTTCGGTGCCCATGTTGCCGCCGCACTTGCTGAAGGCGTGGCGCACATCGGCCACGGTGCGCACGCGGTTGTCGGTCAGGCAGTCGACGATCACCGCGACGCCGCCGGGCGCGTAGCCCTCGTAGCGGATCTCCTCGTACTCGACGCCTTCCAGCTCGCCGGTGGCCTTCTTGATGGCGCGCTCGATCACGTCCTTGGACATGTTGGCGGTCAGCGCCTTGTCCATCGCCGCACGCAGGCGCGGGTTGTTGGCCGCATCGCCGCCACCGGCGCGCGCCGCCACGCCGATCTCGCGGATCAGCTTGGTGAAGATCTTCCCGCGCTTGGCATCGGTGGCGTTCTTGCGGGCTTCGATCGACGGGCCTCTACCCATGGTGCGTCACGTTGAGCTGCGAATGAGGCCGGCGATTATACCGGGCCGCGCGGCGCCGGCTGCCGATCTGGATCAGGTCAGGGCAGGAACGTGCCGGTGCGCAGGAAGGCCGCCGCCTGGCGGGCCGCGTCGGCCGAGAACACCAGACCGGTATGGCTGGAATGGACGGTGCAGTGCGCGGCCAGCCCCGGCAGCCGGGTTTCCTCGACCCCGACCGTGCCGTCGGACGGGCCGTCGAAGCGCGCCAGCAGCCGGCCGAGGCCGCGCGGTACGTCGCCGGCGACCATGCCCACCTCCACCCCGCCTTCCCACGCCGCGCAGCCGGACTGCAGCAGGGTGCCGCTGCGCCCGAGCACTGCCGCCGACCAGCCGCGCCGGCCGAGCGCACGCGCGGCCAGGCTGCCGCGCAGCGGCGAGCCCAGGCAGACCAGACGCCGCACCGGCAAGCCCGGTGTGCGGCGCAGCGTTTCCAGCCCGACCAGGCCGCCCAGGCTGTGCCCGACCAGATGCACCGGCGGCCCGTCGCGCAGGCGCCTGGTCAGCGCGGCGATCGCCGGTTCGGTGCCGCCGAGGATGCTGGCGTAGCCGAACGTATCGACCTCGAATCCGTCCTGCCGCAGCCGCCGGGCCAGCGGCGACAGCCAGGACTTCGCATTCCAGATGCCGTGGACGAGCAGGACCCGCTGGGACGTTTCATCGCGCATGCAGCCAGTCTCGGCGATGCCGGCATGGCCGCCAAGACCGGCCGGGCGGGTCGCAGGTACCCGACGGGGATCCGTTCACTTCGCCGCCGTCATCTCCGGCCCGCGCGGCACGGGCCGTCCGCGTGGCATCGCCCACGCAGGCGTCGCCACTGCATCGTCCGGTACGCCCGGCGCGCTGACACGCGGTGCCATGCCGCGATCGCCGCGCTGCAGCCTGCGCGTGCACGGCTGCGACCGGTCCCGCGTCATGCCCAGCCGGGCGCCGCGGACGGACGAGCGGCGCATCGTGTCGTGCGCGCGGCTCAGTCCTTGCCGTCCTGCAGCCGCCAGGCACGCGGCGACAGCCCGACATGGGCCTTGAACGCGCGCGACAACGCCGCCTCGCTGCCATAGCCGACCTCGCCGGCCACCACCTTCAATGGACGACCGCGCTTAAGCGCCTGCTGCGCCAGTCCGACACGCCAGCCCTGCAGGTACTGGCCGGGGGTGAGGCCGATCGCCTCCCGGAACTGGCCGGCGAACACGCTGCGCGACATTCCGGCCACGCCGGCAAGTTCGTCCAGCGTCCAGTCCCGGGCAGGCGCCTCGTGCATCGCCACGATCGCGTTGCGCAGGCGCGGATGCGACAGGCCGGCCAGCAGACCGCCGCGCAGCCCGCCGGTTTCCATCAGCTGGCGCAGCACCTGGATCATCACCACCTCGAACAGGCGGTCGACCAGGGCGGCGCGCCCGCAGCGCTGGCCGAACGCCTCCTCGAACAGCAGTGCCAGCACCTCGGCCGCGCCGTGGACGCCCTCGAGCGGCAGGCACACCACCTCCGGCAACGCGGCCCGGACCGGATTGCGTGCGCCGCCTTCGAAATGCAGATTTGCGCAGGCCATGTCCGCGCCCCGCACCGGGTCGCTGACGAAGCGGTGCGGGGTGGGCCGCGGATACAGCAGCAGGCTGGGCGCATCGATCCGCAGGGTCCGGTCGCCGTGGGACACCTCCAGCGGGCCACGCCGGACCAGGTGCAGTTGCCCCAGGTCGTCGTCGCCAGCCAGCGTCGTGACCCCGCACAGCGCGCCGGCATGGAACATCCGGGCATTGACCGGGAAGCGGTCGAGCAGCACGGCCAGGCGATCCACCATCTCGTACTCCAGATCAAGTTATCAGGACGATGCGCACCCAATCGTACCGTCGATGCAGGCAAAGTACCTCTCACCGGACCACACCGGTCCTGCCCACCGACAGCCAAGGAGCATTGCCATGTCCATCGAGAAGATCCTCTACACCGCCACCGCCTCCGCAACCGGCGGCCGCGAAGGCCAGGCCGCGTCCTCCGACGGCGCCCTGGACGTCAAGCTGTCCACCCCGCGCGAGCTCGGCGGCGCCGGCGGCGACGGCACCAACCCCGAACAGCTGTTCGCCGCCGGCTATTCGGCCTGCTTCCTCGGAGCGCTGAAGTTCGTCGCCGGCAAGGAAAAGGTCGCCCTGCCCGCCGACACCCGCGTGACCGGCAAGGTCGGCATCGGCCCGATCCCGACCGGCTTCGGCATCCAGGCCGAGCTGACCATCGCCGCCCCGGGCGTGCCGCGCGAGCAGCTGCAGGCCCTGGTGGATGCCGCCCACATCGTCTGCCCGTACTCCAACGCCACGCGCGGCAACATCGACGTGACCCTGGTGCTGGCCGACTGATCCCGGCCTGCGCGCCCGCCGCCGGCGTCTTCCGGCGGCAGGCGCGGCGCATTGCGCCAGGCGGGATTCCGTGCGGCGCCGACCGGCGCCGCACGGCGGCTCATCCCGACCTGTCGCTGGCGGAAGGCGCTTGGCACCCCGCACTCTGCAGCAGGCAACGCATGCAGGTGGATCGCCATCGTCGCGGTGCGCGTGCCCTGCCAGCGGTCGATGCGCTGCGACGCGTTCCCGCCCGGCAGGGCGCACAGACCGGTTCTCACATCGTGTCCGCGGCTTGTCAGCAACGACGCGCGCTCCGTATGGTCCACGGCCACGTTCCGCTTCCAGCCAGGCCCGCATGCGCCGTCGCCGTCTCTCCCGTTTCCGTGCGCTGCTCCGCGATCTGCTGCCGGCCGCGCTTCTCCTGGCCGTATCCCCGGCGCTGCCCGCCGCCGGACCGGCATCCGTGGCAGCGGACGGCCCGTACGTGTTCCGCCAGTCCGGCGCACTGCAGGCGGCCTGGGTCTGCGACGACACCGTCATCCGGCGCGAGGTCGCAGCCGGCAACGACGAGCATGCCCCGGTCCCGGCGGTCTGCGGCTATCCGCATGCGCTGGACATCGTCGCGCCGGCCGAAGCGGCAGCCGCCACGGCCGCGCCGACCAGCGGCCGCATCGTCGCTTTGTCCGACATCCACGGCCAGTACGACCTGATGGTGCGGCTGCTGCGCGCCAACGGCGTGATCGATGCCGACGACCGCTGGGCGCTGGGCCGCGACACCCTGGTGGTGGCCGGCGACATCTTCGACCGCGGCGAGCGCGTCACCGAGGCGTTCTGGCTGCTGTACGCGCTGCAGCAGCAGGCGGCGCAGGCCGGCGGCGCGGTGCACTTCGTGCTCGGCAACCACGAGACGATGGTGCTGTACGACGACCTGCGCTACGTGCACCCGAAGTACCTGCGCAGCGCCGAACTGCTGCAGACCACGTACCCGGCGCTGTACGGCCCCGACTCGGTGATCGGCCAGTGGCTGCGCACCCGGCCGGCGCTGCTGCGCATCGGCGACACCCTGTTCCTGCACGGCGGCATCGCACCCGAGGCGGTGCGGCTGGCGCTGGATGCGGAGACCACCAATGCCGGCTACCGCGCCTCGCTGGGCACGCCGCGTGCGCAGCTCAAGGCCGATCCCGCCGTGGCACCGCTGTACGACGGCAAGACCAGCCCGATCTGGTACCGCGGCTATTTCGACGGGCGCATGGACACCGCCCAGGTCGACGCCCTGGCCGCGCAGCTCGGCGTGGCCCGGATCGTCGTCGGCCATACCTCGATGCCGCACGTCAGCCGCTTCCACGACGGCCGCGTGATCGCGATCGACAGCAGCATCAAGAACGGTGAATCGGGCGAACTGCTGTTCATCGAGGGCGACGCACTCAGCCGCGGCCTGCTCGACGGCTCACGGGTGCCGCTGGTGGAAGCAACACCGCGCACGAAGGAGTGAGCAGCCCCGGGCGCGGCGTCGCCGGGGCTGCTGGTGCGGCGAGCGCATTCGCGCCGCGCACTGACGCGCAGGCTGACCGCGCGTGGAGTCGAGGTCGAGGCCGCCACGGCCGCGGGAGCACCGGCGCGGCCTGACACGCACCACCTGTCCGCGCGGGCTCGACGCCGTGACGGCCTCCCGCTGCGCCCGCCTTCAGGGACGGCGGAGGATCAGATCCAGCCGGACCTGCACCGGAGGCAACGCCGGACGCCAGGACTCACGTGATCGGACACGGTGCGCACGGCCTGCGGGGTCCCCCCGCTGCGCTCCGTCATGCTGGAAGGCTTCAGCCAAAGCAGCGGGCTCAACGGGCCGCACCATGATGCAACCGCGGCCGGATGCAGGCATGCGCCCGCCGCCAGGACTCAGGCCGGCGGATGCAACGCATCGACCGCGTCGCGACGCAGGATGAATTCCAGGTCGCGCACGCGTCCGACCGGGAACTCATAGGTACCGACCTGGTGGAAGCCATGCCGCGCATAGAACCGCTGCGCGCCGTGGTTCTCCGACCACACGCCGATCCAGAGCCGACGTGGGCCGTCGCGCTCCAGCCAGGCCATCGCCTCGGCGAACAGACGACCGCCCCAGCCGCCGTTCTGGTGCGAGGCCAGCACGTACAGGCGCTTGAGTTCGCCATCGCCGGCGGCCACATCCGGATGCGGCAGGCCGCAGGGGCCCGCGGCGGCATGGCCGACGCCCACGCCGTCATCCTCCAGCAGCCACACCGCGTAATCGGGGTGGCCGAGGATCACTTCCTGGCGCGCGACCGCATAGGACTCGGCCAGGAAGGCGTCGAGATCGTCCGGCGGATACAGATGACCGAAGGTCTCGATGAAGGTGCGCGCCGCCAGGGTCGACAGCGTCGTCGCGTCGGCCACGGTGGCGCGCCGGATGCGCATGCTCAGCGCGCGTCCTGGTCGTCTTCGGCGTCGTCCTCTTCTTCCTCGTCGCCGTCCTCGTCCTCGTCTTCCTCTTCGTCGCCGTCCTCGTCTTCCTCGTCCTCGTCGTACTCCTCTTCCTCGTAGTCGTCCTCGCCGAAGTCCTCACCGTCCCAGCGGCCCTGGCCATCGGCGACGAAGGTCACCGCCATCGCCGCCGGCGAGCTGCCGACCCGCACCAGCCAGCCGCCGAACACGCGCGCGCGCTCGGTCACCAGTCCCGCCTCGGACCCTTCGTTGCCCAGCTTTTCCCACTGCAGCGAGAACGCGAACTCGGTCATCTCAATACTCCGTCTGGAAGAAGGCCCTTGAGCCAGGGGGGCGCGGCGACAGCCGCGGGGGGATGTGGATCTGATGCGAACGGGGCCCGCGATGCCGTCTGGCGGCATCGCGGGGCTTCACCGCTGTTGCGGCGAAGCGTCTTCGCCCCCTGCCGGCGATGGCGGGGAGCAGGCCACCGATCAGCCCTTCTGCGGCTGCGGGCGGACCTGGACGTGGATTTCCGCCAGCTGCTCGTCCGGGATCGGCGACGGCGCGCCGGTCATCAGGCACTGCGCGCCGGTGGTCTTCGGGAACGGGATCACGTCGCGGATCGACTCGGTACCGGCCATCAGCGCGGCGATGCGGTCGATGCCGAACGCGATGCCGCCGTGCGGCGGCGCGCCGTAGCGCAGCGCGTCGAGCAGGAAGCCGAACTTGGCCTCGGCCTCCTCGGCGCCGATGCCGAGCAGCTCGAACACCGCGCTCTGCATGTCCGGGCGGTGGATACGGATCGAACCACCGCCGATCTCGTTGCCGTTCAACACCATGTCGTAGCCGCGCGACACCGCGGTCTTCGCGTTCGCGCGCAGGTCGGCGATGTCGTCCACCGCCGGCGCGGTGAACGGGTGATGCAGGGCGACGTAGCGCTGCGCCTCGTCGTCGTACTCGAACATCGGGAAGTCGGTGACCCACAGCGGCGCCCAGCCGTCGGCGACCAGACCGAAGTCCTTGCCGGCCTTCAACCGCACCGCGCCCATGAAGTCGGACACCTTGTTGTAGCCGCCGGCGCCGAAGAACACGATGTCGCCGTTGCCGGCGCCGACGTGGGCGATGAGCGCGGCGAACTGTTCTTCGCTGAAGAACTTCTGGATCGGCGAGCTGACCGCGCCGGCCTCGTCGATCTTGATGTAGGCCAGGCCCTTGCTGCCGTACTTGGCGGCGTGCGCGGCGTACTCGTCGATCTGCTTGCGCGACAGCGACGCACCGCCGGGGATGCGCAGCGCGGCGACGCGGCCGTCGGCATCGTTGGCCGGGCCGGTGAACACGGCGAAGCCGCTGTCCTTGACCAGCTCGGCCACGTCGACCAGCTCCAGCGCGATGCGCAGGTCCGGCTTGTCCGAGCCGTAGCGGCGCATCGCCTCGGCCCAGGTCATGCGCGGGAATTCGGCCGCCAGTTCGACGTCGACCACTTCCTTGAAGATCGCGCGGATCATCGCCTCGACGAAGTCCTGCACGTCGCGCTCGCGCACGAAGGCGAACTCCATGTCCAGCTGGGTGAATTCCAGCTGGCGGTCGGCACGCAGGGCCTCGTCGCGGAAGCAGCGCGCGATCTGGTAGTAACGGTCGAAGCCGGCCACCATCAGGATCTGCTTGAACAGCTGCGGGCTCTGCGGCAGCGCGTAGAACTCGCCCGGATGCATGCGCGCCGGCACCAGGAAGTCGCGCGCGCCTTCCGGGGTGGCCTTGGTCAGGATCGGGGTCTCGATGTCCTGGAAGCCCTTGGCGTCCAGGTGGCGGCGCAGCGCCTGCACCAGCTTGATCCGGGTGCGCTGCATGCGCTGCATCTCCGGACGGCGCAGGTCCAGGTAGCGGTACTTCAGGCGCGTCTCTTCGCCCGGGTTCTCGTGGGCGTGGAACGGCAGCGGCTCGGCCTTGTTGAGGACGGTAATGCGGGTGGCGATCACCTCGACCTTGCCGGTACGGATCTTGTCGTTGACCGCATGGCGCGCACGCACCACGCCCTCGACCTGCAGCACGTCCTCGTAGCCGAGGCTGGCGGCGACGGCGAACACCTCCGCGTTCTCCGGCTCGACCGTCACCTGGACGATGCCTTCGTGGTCGCGCAGGTCGATGAAGCAGACACCGCCGAGGTTGCGGGCGACGTCGGTCCAGCCGGCGAGGGTGACGGTCTGGCCGATCAGGGTCTCATCGACCAGGCCGCAGAAATGGGTACGCATGGAAGGCTCCGGAAGCCGGGCGCGAACGCGCCGCGAAACCCGGCATTTTGCGGCCCAGCCCCCCGTGCCGGCAAATCCTGACGCGGCCCGGCCCGGTGGGGCAGGATTAAGCCGGCGGATGGCTGAATCCGCTCAACGCCAGCCGGTGTCAAGGGGAGAGACCCATGTTCCGTGCCGCATCCGCCGCATTGCTCGTGCTGTGCCTGTCGCTGCTGTCCGCCCCTGTCCTCGCCCAGTCCGTCCAGGCCTATGCGCCGGAGAACCTGCGCCAGCTGTCCGTGCCGGACCGGGTGCGGGTGATCGAACGCGAGTACGCCGACCAGTCGCGCGGCCGCGCGATCCCGGACGACCAGCTGGAGTTCTACCTGGACCAGATCGACTCCGGCTGGGGCTTCAACCGGATCCGCCAGGACATCGCGACCTCCCTCCGCGGTGGCGGCGGTCGGCCCGGCCAGGGCTGGTCCGGCGCCGGCCCGGGGGGCCAGACCCTGATCTGCTCCAGCGACGACCGGCGCCGGCGCGACTGCCGTACGCCGTTCAACGGCCGTCCGGTCCTGATCGAGAACATCTCCGGCACGCGCTGCATCGAGGGCCAGAACTTCGGCGGCGGCGGCGGTGCGATGTGGGTCGAGGGCGGGTGCCGCGGCCGCTTCGCCGAAGGTCGCGGTGGCGGCTGGGGCGGGGGTGGCTGGGGCGGCGGCAACGGCCAGGTCGTGCGCTGCGAGAGCCGCGACCGCCGGCTGAGCGAATGCCGCACCGGGTTCCGTGGTCGCGCCGAACTGGCCCGCCAGCTCTCCGGCAGCGCCTGCGTCGAGGGTCGCACCTGGGGCCAGCGCGGCGACAGCGTCTGGGTCGACCAGGGCTGCCGCGCGGAGTTCGTCGAAGGCCGTGGCCGGCCCGGCCACGGCGGCATCGGCAACAGCGGCTACACGGTCACCTGCAACAGCGACGACAACCGCCGGCGCAGCTGCGCCTGGGATCGCCGCCAGGGCCGGCCGGTCGTGATCGAGAACCTGTCGCGGACCCGCTGCGAGGAAGGCGGCAACTGGAACTGGGACGGCAACGCGATCTGGGTCGACCGCGGCTGCCGCGCCCGGTTCGGTTCACGCTGAGCGGCGGACCGGTACGACGTCGCGCCGGACCTCCGGCGCGACGCATCGCCCCTCAGCCCTGACCGAAGCCCCACGGGGCCGGCGGGGTCTCGACCGGCGTGGACAGGTCGAATTCGACCTGGAACATCCGGCCTTCCGGGCGGCTCAGCTCGTAGAGGAAGCGGTCGCCCGGGCCGATCTCCATCGCCCAGGTGTTGCTGACCGAAGCGTTGAGGCCCTCGCGCTCGAACATGGCGATCGATTCGGCATCGACCGGGAATGCCTGGCGCTGCGCGGTGCCGTCGGCGACGGTGTCGCCGCCGTACATGGTGACGGCGTCGTCGCTGCCGTCCTCGTGCCGGTGGTCGTGCTTCAGGCGCAGGCCGTCGGCGGTGCGGGTCAGCACCCAGGTCCGCGAATGGTCGTCGCCGACGTGGAACGGCACGCGCAATTCCTGGGTGGGCTGGTCGCAGCCACGCACATGCATCACCAGCGCCTTGCCCTCGAACGGATCGGGCGCATCGCTGGCCGGCGTGTTGGCGACGATGCGTCCGGCATAGGCCTTGCCGCAGTGCGCGGCGATGGCCGCCAGGAAGGCGTCGGCAGCCTGTGCCGGCGCGGCGGCATCGGCATCGGCGCCGCTCGGCGCGGTGGTGGCGGCGGGCTCGGTCGGCGAGCAGGCGCCGAGGACGAGAGCGAGGGACAGGGCGGTGGGTCGAAGAAGGTTCATGCCCCGACCGTACGCGGTCCTTCACATGCGGGGCAACCCCGGCGGCCGGTCAGCCGGTGCCGTACGCAGCGGCGTTGCCGCATGCGCGCGGCCTCCGGCAACGCGCGAATGCCGGCCGGCGCCGCACCAGAAGCGATCGGGCGCGGCGATCAGGTCCCGGCTGCGGGCGTGCCGGGTGTGCTCGGCGTGCTCGGCTTGTTGTCCGTAGCCGCCGGCGCCGGTGCGCTGGACTTGGCTGCGCCTTCGCCGCCATCGGCCAGGTTGCGCTTCTTGTCGCCGTCCTTCTTGAAGTCGGTTTCGTACCAGCCGCCACCGGCCAGGCGGAACGACGGCGCGGTCAGCTGGCGCCGCACATTGCCCTGGGTCTCGCAGGACGGGCAGGTGTCGGGGTCGGCATCGGACAGCTTCTGCAGGCGGTCGAAACTGTGGCCGCACTCGGCGCACTGGAAAGCATAGATCGGCATGACGGACACGATGAGGGTGGATTGCAGGCGCCTATTCTGGGGCTGCCGCGGCCGGATTCAACTCCTGATCCGCGTGGCGGTCGCCACGCCGGCCCGGGCCGATGGGCATCGGCGTCCGGGGCGCATGCCGGCGGACACCCTCCGGGCACCCATCGCCATGCACCCTGCGCGCGCTCCGAGGCTGTTCGCATCCGCCGGTGCGTGCACTGCCACAGTGCGCCACAGCCGTGCTTTCCGCGCGCGCCACGCGCATGCGGATAGCGCAGCTTCGCCACGCTCGCAATTTGAGGCGCGTAGCGCGACATGCCTACAATCGCACGCTTGTCTTGCTGATACCGGCGCTGACCGGGGGAGGAAAGACCGGGCGTGAAGACCCCCGTGTTTCTGACTGTTCTGGGTGCCGGCGTACTGTTCGCCGGCGATACGCGCGCCAGTGCCGATGGCGCCAACCACCTCGATCTTGGCGGCGCGCTCCGCTTCAACCACGGCTGGCGCGATGACGGCACCGGCACCGACCTGCGCCCCGAGCTGGTCCGCATCGATGCGACGGGCGCCGCCGGCCCGGCCTCGTTCTCGCTGCAGTACCGCTGGTACGACGGCTTCCATGCCGTGCACCACGCCTGGGCCGACTGGGCGCTGGATGAGGACAGCGGCCTGCGCGTGGGCATCCAGCAGGTGCCGTTCGGCCTGCTACCGACCGTCTCGCACAGCTTCTGGTTCGGCTCCGGCTACTACCTCGGCATCGAGGACGATTACGACCTCGGCGTGGCCTGGCACGGCAGCGCAGGCGAACATGCCTGGCAGCTGGCGTATTTCGCCGGCGACGAGTACGGCACCGGCTGGAACTACGACCGCTACTCGTTCGACGTGGCCACCACCGACACCCTGCCCTACCGCGAACGCGGGCGGCTGCACGCGCACTACGAGCGCAGCACGACGACCGCCGCGGGCGATGCGCTCGCCTGGGGCGTGTCCGGGTTCGCCGGGCACGTGCAGGATGTGCGCAGCCGCCGACACCACGCGCACACCGGCATGGCCGCGCACGTGCAGTGGCGACGCGACGCGCTGACCTGGCAGCTGCAGTGGGCGCGCTACCGCTATGCGGTGCCGGGCGACCGGATCGCGATGTCCGCTTTCCAGGCGCCATTCGAGATCGCCGCCGAAGCCGACGTCCCGAGCCTCAACGTGGCCTGGGCCGCGCCGCGCACCGGCTGGTTCGACGGCATCACCTGCTACAACAACCTCAGCGCGACGCTGCCGGTGGACGATGCGCCCACGCTGGGCAAGTCGATCCAGAACGTCACCGGCTGCAGCGTCGGCAAAGGTCCGATGCTGACCTACGTGGACTGGATCGCCGGCCGCAACATGTGGTTCGCCGGCGGCGACGGGATCGGCATCGACGCCCCGGGCGCGCAGCGCTGGCACTCGCGGCTGAACGTCAACATCGGCTTCTATTTCTGACGCGTGCCACCCGCTGCGGCGGGCGGCTTCACGCCATCGTCCGGCGTTCGGCGGATAAAGCCCGCACGCAACTGCCACATCCCGCTCCATGGAGGACACCCCCATGTCGGACTCCGTTCCCGACTCCAGACCGCCCCGCGCCAGCATCATGCCGCAGGTCTTCTACCCCACCGCCGCGATCGCGCTGGCGATGGTCGCGATCTCGTTCGTCGCCCCCGGCCAGGCCGAAAGCTGGTTCGGCGCGGCCAAGCTGTGGGTCGCCAACGACGCCGGCTGGTTCACCGTGCTGGCCGTCGCCGGTTTCCTGGTGTTCGTGGTCGGCATCGCCGCCAGCGGCTTCGGCCAGCTCAAGCTCGGCCCGGACCACAGCCAGCCCGACTACAGCTACGCGACCTGGTTCGCGATGCTGTTCGCCGCGGGCATGGGCATCGGCCTGATGTTCTTCGGCGTGGCCGAGCCGATCATGCACTACGCCGACCCGCCGGCCGGCGATGCCGAGACCGTGGCCGCCGCGCGCCAGGCGATGCGCATCACCTTCTTCCACTGGGGCATCCACGCCTGGGCGATCTATGCGGTGGTGGCGCTGTCGCTGGCCTACTTCGCCTACCGGCACAACCTGCCGCTGCGGATCCGCTCGGCCCTGTATCCGCTGATCGGCGAGCGCATCCACGGCCCGATCGGGCACACGGTGGACACCTTCGCCGCGCTGGGCACGATCTTCGGCCTGGCCACCTCGCTGGGCCTGGGCGTGATGCAGGTCAACGCCGGCCTGAACTATCTGTTCGGCGTCCAGGTCGGGGTCGGCACCCAGGTCGCGCTGATCGTCGGCATCACCGTCATCGCCACCGGCTCGGTGATCAGCGGCCTGGACCGCGGCGTGCGCCGCCTGTCCGAGCTCAACATGATCATCGCGGTGGCGCTGCTGGCCTTCGTGCTGCTGTCCGGACCCACGGTCTACCTGCTGCAGGCCTTCGTGCAGAACACGGGCATGTACGTGTCCAACCTGTTCTCGATGACCTTCAACCTGTACGCCTACGAGCCCTCGGGCTGGATCGGCGGCTGGACCCTGTTCTACTGGGGCTGGTGGATCGCCTGGTCGCCGTTCGTGGGCATGTTCATCGCCCGGATCTCGCGCGGCCGCACGGTGCGCGAATTCGTGGTCGGCGTGCTGCTGGTGCCGCTGGGCTTCACCTTCCTGTGGATGACCATCTACGGCAACACCGCGCTGCACATGGTGATGATCCAGGGCGCGCAGGACATGGTCACGGCGGTGGCCGAGGACAGTTCGGTCGCGCTGTTCCACTTCCTCGAACACCTGCCGCTGTCGGCGGTGACCTCGATCGTGGCCACCGCGCTGGTCGCGATCTTCTTCGTCACCTCGGCCGACTCCGGCGCGCTGGTGGTGGACATGCTGACCTCGAAGGACGGCGAGGAGTCGCCGACCTGGCAGCGCGTGTTCTGGGCGCTGCTGACCGGTGCGGTCGCGATCGCGCTGCTGCTGGCCGGTGGCCTGGCCGCGCTGCAGGCAGCGACCATCGCCAGTGCCCTGCCCTTCACCTTCATCATGATCCTGATGTGCTGGGGCCTGCTGAAGGCGATGCGGCTGGACGCGGTGAAACGCTCGCTGCTGCGCCAGGCGCGGATGCTCCCGCCGGGCGCCGGCGACTGGCGCCTGCGGCTGCGTGCGCTGGCCCACCACCCGCTGCGCACCGAAGTGCTGGCCTACCTGGAGCAGCAGGTGCGGCCGGCGCTGGAGGATGTCGCGATCGAGCTGCGCCGGCAGGGGCTGGAGGTCGAGGTCGAAGGCGGCGAGGACGGCCGGGTCTGGCTGCAGGTCGGCCATGGCGAGGAAATGGATTTCTTCTACGCCGTGCATCCCAAGCCCTATGCGCCGCCGAGCTTCATGCTCGACGACCCGCGCCGGCGCAAGCGCGACGACGACAGCTACTACCGCGCCGAGGTCTACCTGCGCGAGGGCGGCCAGGACTACGACGTGATGGGCTGGCGTCGCGAGGAGCTGATCCACGACGTGCTCGACCAGTACCAGCGCCACCGCCACTTCCTCGACGCGGTGCGCTGAGCCGCGAACCGGCCGCTTGCCCGCATGCCAGCTGGCGCGCGCGGCAGTGCCTGGAACCGGGTCCGGTGCTGCACGGGCGTGCGCGGCGGCCGATGCGGCGGGCGCGCTCAGCCGATCATCCGCTCGGCCAGCGCGCCCACCCGGGCCAGCACCGCATCGCGCTGCGCGCTGTCGCCGCCCGCACCCTGCAGGTAGGCGGTCAGCACCCACGGTGCGCCACCGTCCAGCGGCCACAGCACCGCGATGTCGTTGCGGGTGTCCACGCCGTTGCTGCCGGTCTTGTCGCCCACCCGCCAGCGCGGGCCCAGCCCGGCGCGCAGGCAGGCATCGCCGGTCTGGTTGTCGATCATCCAGTCCGCGAGCTGCTGGCGCGCTGCCGGAGGCAGCGCGTCGCCGAGCACGAAGCGCTGCAGGCTGTCGGCCATCGCCGCGGGGCTGGTGGTATCGCGCGCGTCGCCGGGTGCGAACCGGTTCATCTCCGGCTCGGTGCGGTCGTTGCGGGTCACCGGGTCGCCATGCGCACGCAGGAACGCGGTCACCGCCGGCGGCCCTCCCAGCACGCCGAGGAGCAGGTTGGCGGCGGTGTTGTCGCTGGTGGTCATCGTGGCGTGGCACAGGTCGCGCACGGTCATGTCCTTGCCGGCATGGCGCCGCGTCACCGGCGCATGCGCCAGCAGGTCGCCGGCACGCACGGGCACGCGCTGGTCCAGCGACAGCGCACCGCGCGCAGCGTGCCCCAGCACCGTCGCCGACAGCACCGCCTTGAAGGTGCTGCACATCGGGAAGCGTTCGTCCTGGCGCCAGCCCGCGCGTTGCCCGCTGCCGGTGTCCAGCAGGGTCACACCCAGGCGTCCCTGGCTTTGTGCCTCGATCTGCTTCAGTCCATGGCGCAGGCCGGCCTGGTCGAACCGGCCTTGCGCGGACAGCGATCTTGACCAGGCAGCGCCATGACCAAGCGCCGCAAGCGCCAGGCCACCGATCCGCATGAAGTCACGTCGTTTCACTGCATCCTCCCAAGATGTGCTGCATTTCCGATTGGTCGGCGTCGCAGCGTGATGGTCGATCAAGGCGCGGCCTTCTGCCCGGCACGCAACTGCGTCTCCAGCGCGCGCTCGGCGGCATCGGCGTAGGCCACGCATGAGGTGGGCCTGGGCTGCGGATGCGCGGCATCGGCGTAATCCCAGCCGCTGTTGTCCGCGTGCGGCGTCAGCAGCAGGTCGCAGGGCAAGGCGCGCACGGTGGCGAAACTGGTACGGAACATCTGCAGCAGGTTCGGTACACGGGGATTTCCTTGCAGTTGGTAGCCCGGCGCGCCGAGGCTGTCGACATAGGCCATCCGCAATGGCCGGCCCTGATGCGTGTCCGTCCATGTCCAGCTCATGCTGCCCGGCGTGTGCCCGGGGGTGAAATGCACGGTGAAGACCATGTCGCCCAGCATCACGGTCTCGCCGTCCTGCACCAGGCGATCCACTGATACCGGCGGAAACAGGAAGCGATCACCGTAGTGCAGATCATCACTGCCCCCGCGCTGCAGCAGCACGGCCGATTCGGCGTTGCTGACCAGGCGCGCGCCGGTGGCGCGACGCAGCTCGGCCAGCGGCCCGGCGTGATCGGCATGGGCGTGGCTGTGCAGGATCAGGCGCAGGTCCTGCGGGCGCACGCCCACGCGCGCCATGTTGTCCAGCAGCAGACGGGCGCTCTGCGGCATGCCGCCATCGATCAGCACCGCGCCTTCGTCGGTCCTGACCAGCAGCGCGGTCAGGCTGTGGGTGCCGATCTGCCAGACATGGTCGCTGATCCGCACCGGCGCCACCGGGGTCAGCCATTCGGGATCGACCGTATAGGCCTTCAACTGCGGCAACGGCTGGGCCGCGTCGGCCGGTACCACGCCGCAGGCCGACACGCAGCTGGCCACGAGCATCGCCATCCACCTTCCAAGACGCCGTGCTGGCATATGCAGTCCTTTTCAGTCTTCCGGGGAGCCACATGCTCCCAAGCAGCGACGCCCGCCACCATCGCGGAGATTTGATCCGAGCCATGAGAAGAACTTATGGTTCGACATGCTTCGCACCCAGCTCCCGCTCAATGCCCTGCGTGCCTTCGAGGCCGCCGCGCGCCACCAGAACCTGACCCGCGCGGCGCTGGAGCTGCATGTCAGCCAGGCCGCGCTGAGCCACCAGATCCGCCAGCTGGAGGAGCGCCTGGGTCTGACCCTGTTCCACCGCCTGCCGCGCGGTGTGGCCCTGACCGAGGAAGGCGCAGCGCTGGCGCCGGAGCTGAGCGCGGCCTTCGACCGCATCAGCGCGGCGCTGGATCGCGTGGAAGGCGGGCGTTTCCGCGAAGCGCTCACGGTCGGCGTGGTCGGCACCTTCGCCACGGGTTTCCTGCTGCCGCGGCTGCAGGATTTCGCGCAGTCGCACCCGGGCATCGATCTGCGCGTGCAGACCCACAACAACCGCATCGAGCAGGCCGGCGATGGCATGGAGCTGGCCATCCGCTTCGGCGATGGCCAATGGGCCGGGCTGGAGGCGACCGAGCTGGCAGCCGCACCGCTCTCGCCCGCCTGCGCGCCCGCGCTTGCCGCACGCCTGCAGCATCCGCGCGACCTCACCGGTGCGGTGCTGCTGCGCTCGTTCCGGCAGGACGAATGGGTGCGCTGGTCCGCGGCGGCCGGCATTCCCGCCTTGAACGCGCGTGGCCATGTGTTCGACTCATCGCTTGCCCTGGCCGATGCCGCCGCGGCGGGGGTCGGCGTGGCGCTGCTGCCGCTGGCGATGTTCGAGCGCGACCTGGCCAGCGGCCGCCTGCTGCGCCCGTTCGACGCCCAGGTCGATGTCGGCCGCTACTGGCTCACGCGGCTGCGCTCACGGGCGGAAACCGCAGCGATGCGCAGTTTCCGCAGCTGGCTGGTGGAGCGTTGTGGCGAAGGTTGAGCAGCCGGACTCGTCAGACACATCTGGAAGCTGAAACAGCGGCGATCAGGCGCTTTCCAGCAATTCCATCCAGGCCTGCTCGGCGTTGGTCAGCTGCTCGGCGGTGGCCTCCCGGTCCCGGGTGAGGGTGGCCATGCGGCCGCTGTCGCCGTAATTCTTCGGGTCCGCCAGCTGCCGGTCCAGCTCGGCCAGCGCCGCGCCCAGTTCTTCCACGCGCTTTTCCGCGGCCGCCAGCTTGTGCGGATTGGCCGGCTTCTTCGCCGGTGCCGGCGGCAGCGGCTGGGCCTCCACCTTCGGCACCACCGCCGTCGGCATCTTCTTGGCGCCCTGCGCGGTCGGCCGCGTGCGCAGCCAGGCCGCGTAGTCGTCGAGGTCGCCGGAGAACGGTTCGACCACGCCGTCGGCCACGCGCCAGAACGTGTCGCAGACCAGGCCGATCAGGTGGCGGTCGTGCGAGACCATCACGATCGCGCCCTCGAAATCGCTCAGCGCCTCGGCCAGCGCCTCGCGCATTTCCAGATCGAGGTGGTTGGTCGGCTCGTCCAGCAGCAGCACGTTCGGCTGCTGCCAGGCGATCAGCGCCAGCGCCAGGCGCGCGCGCTCGCCGCCGGAGAAACCATCGACCACCTCGAAGGCGCGGTCGCCGGCGAAGTTCCACTTGCCGAGGAAGTCGCGGAACGCCTGGGTCGGCGCGTCCGGCGAGATCTCGCGGAAGTGGTCGATCGGCGACTGGCCTTCGTGCAGCGATTCGACCGTGTGCTGGGCGAAGTAGCCGATCCGCAGGTCCGGATGCGCGCTGCGTTCGCCGGCCACCGGCGCCAGGTCGCCGACCAGCGTGCGCACCAGCGTGGTCTTGCCGGCGCCGTTGGGGCCGAGCAGGCCGATCCGGTCGCCGGCCTCCAGGCCGAAGCCGACCTCGTCCAGGATCACCGCATCCGGCGCATAGCCGGCCTGCACGTGGTTGAGCCGGATCAGCGAGAACGGCAGCTTGGGCGGTTCGGCGAACTGGATCCGGAACTCGCGCTCGGCGCGCACCGCCTCGGTGCCGGTCATCTTGGCCAGGCGCTTCATGCGGCTCTGCGCCTGCGAGGCCTTGGAGGCCTGCGCCTTGAAGCGGTCGATGAAGCTCTGCAGGTGGGCGCGCTCGGCCTGTTCCTTCTCGTGCGCGATCTGCTGCTGGCGCAGCTGCTCGGCGCGCTGGCGCTCGAAGTCGGTGTAGCCGCCCACGTACAGCTTGGCGCCGCCGCCGTGCAGGTGCAGGGTGTGAGTGGCGACGTTGTCCAGGAACTCGCGGTCGTGCGAGATCAGCAGCAGGGTGCCCGGGTACTTCAGCAGCCACTGCTCCAGCCAGTAGACCGCGTCCAGGTCGAGGTGGTTGGTCGGTTCGTCGAGCAGCAGCAGGTCCGACGGCATCATCAGCGCGCGGGCCAGGTTCAGGCGCACGCGCCAGCCACCGGAGAACGAGGACACCGCGCGCTGGTGCGTCTCGGCCGGGAAGCCCAGGCCGTGCAGCAGCTTGCCGGCGCGGGCTTCGGCGTCGTACGCGCCCATCTCGGCCATCTTCGTGTGCGCCTCGGCCACGGCCTCCCAGTCCTCGCGGGCTGTGGCGTCGGCTTCGGCGGCCAGCACCGCGGCCACCTGAGTGTCGCCGCCCAGCACGAAGCTCAGCGCCGGATCCGGCAGCGACGGGGTTTCCTGGGCGACGCTGGCGATCCGGACCTTGCCCGGCAGGTCGACATCGCCCTTGTCGGCTTCCAGTTCGCCCTTGATCGCGGCGAACAGGCTGGACTTGCCGGTGCCGTTGCGGCCGACCACGCCCACCCGGTAACCGGCATGCAGGGCCAGGTCGACGTTGGACAGCAGGAGCCGCTCGCCGCGGCGGAGGGCGAAATTGCGCAGGGAGATCATCGGGACCGGGCTTATGACGTTCGGGAATATGCAGATGCGGAGGCGTCCTGCGACGCCATTGTAGCGGTTAACGAATAATTGACAGGGTGCCCACGACGCCGCGGCCCAAGCTTCCGCTGCAGGCAGACCGTCGGCAGCCTGTCCGTCCGGCCCGCCGCGCCCGGACGTCCCCCGTTCCATGGAGATCCGCATGACCCGTTCCCTCCTCGCCGCCGCCATCCTGGCGTCGCTGGCCGCCCCGGCCGCCGCCCAGCAGGCGGCCTCGAACGAGACCCGCACGCTCGATACCGTCATCGTCACCGGTACCCACGTGTCCGACCGCACCGTGGCCGAGTCGCAGTCGCCGATCGACATCATCACCGCGGAGAACCTGCTCTCCACCGGCACCAACGAACTGGCCACCGCGCTGGCGCGCGCCCTGCCCTCGCTGAACTTCCCGCGCCCGGCGATGACCGACGGCACCAGCGGCATCCGCCCGGCGCAGCTGCGCGGCCTGTCCCCGGACCAGGTGCTGGTGCTGGTCAACGGCAAGCGCCGCCACACCTCGGCCCAGATCAACGTCAACGGCACCATCGGCCGCGGCAGCTCGGCGGTGGACATCAACGCGATTCCGATCGCGGCGATCGAGCGGGTGGAAGTGCTGCGCGACGGCGCCTCGGCCCAGTACGGCTCCGACGCGATCGCCGGCGTGGTCAACATCGTGCTGAAGGGCGCCGGCAGCGGCGGCAGCCTGGCCGTCGACCACGGCCGCTATTCGGCCGGCGACGGCGCCAAGAGCCAGCTGTCCGGCGACGCCGGCATCGGCTTCGGCAACGGTCGCGGCACGCTGCATGTGGCCGGCCAGATCAGCCAGCAGGACGAGACCAACCGCAGCGGCCCCTATGCGGGCACCACGCCCAACACCGGCAATTTCCCGGGCGTTGGCGAGAAGACCTTCATCATCGGCGACCCGCGCGTGGACGCCACCGCGGTCTCGGCCAACGGCGAGTTCCAGTTCTCCGACGCGGTCACCGGCTACGCGACGGCGCTGGCCAGCAACCGCGACATCGCCTCGTTCGCGTTCTACCGCTCGCGCAACCACAGCGGCCAGGGCGCGCTGCTGGCGCAGGTCTATCCGGACGGCTTCGTGCCCGAGATCCACCAGTACTCCAAGGACCGCTCGCTGGTGGCCGGCGTGCGCGGCGGCACCGACGGCGGCCTGGGCTGGGACATCAGCTACAACTACGGCTACAACAAGATCGATTTCCACACCCGCAACTCGATCAACTACAGCCTGGGCGCGACCAGCCCGCGCGCGTTCCACGACGGCTCGCTGGAGTACACCCAGAACATCCTCAACGCCGATTTCACCCAGCCGCTGGACTGGGGCCTGGCCTATCCGGTCACCCTGTCCTTCGGTGCCGAGTACCGCGAGGAGAAGTGGAACCAGGCGCCGGGCGAGCCGAACTCCTACGCCGGCAGCGGCGCGCAGGGCTTCGCCGGCTTCACGCCGGCCAACGCGGTCAACGCCGACCGCCACAATGTCGCGGTCTACGCCGGGCTGGAAGCGGATCTGACCGAGCGCTTCTCCGCCGGTATCACCGGCCGCTACGAGGACTACTCGGACTTCGGCAGCGAGGGCTCGGGCAAGCTGTCGGCGCGCTACGCGTTCAGCGACGCGGTCGCCCTGCGCGCGACCGCCTCCACCGGCTTCCGCGCGCCGTCGCTGGCCCAGCAGAGCTACCAGGCGGTGACCAGCACGATCATCAACGGCGTGTTCTTCGAGCGCGGCACCTTCCCGGCCGCCAGCGACGCCGCCCAGGCGCTGGGCTCGGCCCCGCTGCAGGCCGAGACCTCGACCTCCTACAGCCTCGGCCTGGTGCTGCAGCCGACCGATCGCCTGTACCTGACGATCGACGCCTACCAGATCGAGATCGACGACCGCATCGTGCTGTCCTCCAACATCACCAGCACGCCGGCCGCGCAGGCGCTGCTGCAGGGGCTGGGGCTGAACCAGGTCACCGCGTTCTCGTACTTCACCAATGGCGTGGACACCCGCACCCGCGGCGTCGACGCGGTGGCCAGCTACAACATCCCGTTCGCGGCCAGCGCGCTGGAGCTGACCGCCAGCTACAGCTACAACGACACCGAGGTGAAGGACTTCATCCGTTCGCCGGCGGCGTTCGCCGGGCTGGGCATCAGCGCGTCGCTGATCGGCCGCGACGAGCTGGGCCGGATCGAGGACAGCTATCCCAAGAACAAGGGCGTGCTGAGCGGCACCTGGCGTGCGGACCGCTGGGAACTGGCGCTGGCGGCGACCCGCTACGGCGACTTCACCGTGCGCAACTCGGCCGGGGCCGACCGCGACCAGACCTACGCCGCGCAGTGGGTGCTGGACGCCTCGGCCAGCTTCAAGCCGAGCGAGAACTGGAAGCTGACCCTGGGCGCGGACAACGTGCTGGACGAGTATCCGGACCGCACCGTCAACCTGAGCAACTCCACGTTCGGCGTGTTCCCGTACAGCAACTACTCGCCGGCCGGCTTCAACGGCGCCTACGTGTACGGCCGCATCGCCTACACCTGGTAAGCGCGGCCGCCGTCACGCCGACCTCCCGGACACCCCGCGCTGCGGGGTGTCTTTCCATCCGCCCTGCCAGCGGCGGGATGTCCCTGCGACAGCACGGGACAGCCACGCCGCGCAGGCGCCCGTGCGCGGCGCATCGGGCCGGATCGGGTTTGCCGCCGGCACGCCCGATCGGCGAAACTGCCGTCTTCACGCAAGGGAACCGCGATCGCAGATGCATCATGACACCAGCCTGATCGACATCGTCGCAGTCGGCCTGGCCCTGGCCTTCGTGCTGGGTGCCCTGGCCAACAAGCTGCGTCTGTCGCCGCTGGTGGGCTATCTGCTTGCAGGCATCTGCGTCGGCCCGTTCACGCCCGGCTTCGTCGCCGACCAGGAACTGGCCAACCAGCTGGCCGAGATCGGCGTGATGCTGCTGATGTTCGGCGTCGGCCTGCACTTCTCGCTGGAGGACCTGCTCAAGGTCAAGGCGATCGCCATCCCCGGCGCGATCACCCAGATCACCGTGGCCACGCTGATGGGCATGGGCCTGGCCTGGGCGATGGACTGGCCGATGCTGCATGGCTTCGTGTTCGGCCTGGCGCTGTCGGTGGCAAGTACCGTGGTGCTGCTGCGGGCGATGGAGGAGCGGCGCCTGCTCGACACCCAGCGCGGCAAGATCGCGGTCGGCTGGCTGATCGTCGAGGACCTGGTGATGGTGCTGGCGCTGGTGCTGCTGCCGGCGCTGGCCTCGGTGCTGGGCGACGGCGCGGCCGATGGCAGCACCGGCGACAGCAGCCTGGCCGGCATCCTCGCCACGCTGGGCTGGACCCTGCTGCAGGTGAGCCTGTTCGTGGCGGTGATGCTGATCGTCGGCCGCCGGGTGATCCCGTGGACGCTGGAGAAGGTCGCCGGCATGGGGTCGCGCGAGCTGTTCACGCTGTCGGTGCTGGCGATCGCGCTGGGCGTGGCATTCGGCTCGGCCGCGCTGTTCGGCGTCTCGTTCGCGCTGGGCGCGTTCTTCGCCGGCATGCTGCTCAACGAATCCGAGCTCAGCCACAAGGCGGCCAACGATTCGCTGCCGCTGCGCGACGCGTTCGCGGTGCTGTTCTTCGTCTCGGTCGGCATGCTGTTCGATCCGCACATCCTGCTGACCCACCCGTGGCAGGTGCTGGTGACGGTGCTGATCATCGTGCTGGGCAAGTCGGTGGCCGCGTTCTTCATCGTGCGCGCGTTCCGGCATGCCACCGGCACCGCGCTGACGATCTCGATGAGCCTGGCGCAGATCGGCGAGTTCTCCTTCATCCTGGCCGGCCTGGGCGTGGACCTGCTGATCCTGCCGCCGGAAGGACGCGACCTGATCCTGGCCGGCGCGCTGATCTCGATCATCGCCAACCCGTTCCTGTTCGGCTGGCTGGACCGCTGGCAGGCCAGGCAGGAGGCCGCGCATCCGGTGGCCGCCGAGCCGGAGCCGCCGCCGGGCCCGGCGCTGGTGCCGGGCAACCACGCGATCATCGTCGGCTACGGCCGGGTCGGCAGCGAGCTGGCCGGCGTGCTGCGCGAGCGCGGCCTGCAGGTGGTGGTGATCGACAGCACCAAGGAACACATCGAGCGCGCGCACGCGGCCGGCATCGCCGGCATCCGCGGCAACGCGGCCTCGGACAAGGTGCTGATCGAGGCGCAGCCCGAATCGGCGAGCATCGCGGTACTGGCGATCCCGCAGCCGCTGGAAGCCGGCGAGGCGATCGCCAAGCTGCGCGCGCTCAACCCGTCGCTGACGGTGCTGGCGCGGGCGCACAGCGATGCCGAAGTGCGGCACCTGCTGTCGCACGGCGCCGACGGCGCGGTGATGGCCGAGCGCGAGCTGGCCTATTCGCTGGCCGAGATGGTCATGTCGGCGCCGGCGTTCCGCTACCCGGGCAAGGACTTCGCGATCCCGCCGGTCTGACCGCGGCCGGAAGGTCTTCACGGCGGCCTCGCCCGTGCACCGGCACCTTCCCCCGCCATGGATCTCAAGAGCGGATACCCCTACTGGGCGTTGTGCGACGGCCTGCTGCCGCCGCTGCCGCCCCTGACCTCGGACCGCACCTGCGACGTGCTCGTCGTCGGCGGAGGCATCACCGGCACCCTCATCGCCGACGAACTGGCCCGGCATGGTCACGACGTGCTGCTGGTGGAGCAGCGCGACATCGGCTGGGGCAGCACCGCCGCCAGCACCGCGCTGCTGCAGTACGAGATCGACACCCACATGACCGAGCTGGCCAGGCGCCACGGCGAGGACGCCGCGGTCCTGGCCTACCGCGCCTGCGCCGACGCCCTGCCGTGGCTGCACGAGCGCATCGGCGCACTGGGCCGGAAGGTCGGCCACCGGTCGTGCTCCAGCCTGTACTACGCCAGCCGCCGCTGGCATGTGGGCCGCCTGCGCCGCGAGGGCGCGATGCGGCGCAGGCACGGGATCGAGGTCGACCTGCTCGACGCGGCCGAGCTCCAGACGCGCTTCGGCTTCCATGCGCCGGCCGCGCTGCTGAGCCGGCTCGGCGCGCGGGTCGATCCCTACCGGCTGGCCCAGCAGCTGGCGCTGCAACTGCACCGCGGTGGCAGCCAGGTGGCCGACCACGTCGAAGTCGAGTATCTGGAACCGCGCACGCGCGATGTGCAGGTGCGCCTGGCCGGCGGCACCCGGATCCGCGCCCGCCATGTGGTCATGGCCTGCGGCTACGAGACCCAGCGCTGGCTGGCCAGGCCGGTCGCGCGCAACCGCAGCAGCTACGCCTTCGTGACCCGGCCGCTGCACGACGCGATGCCCGCCTGGATGACGCGCACGCTGCTGTGGGAAACCGCGCGCCCGTACCTGTACATCCGCAGCACCGACGAAGGCCGGCTGCTGGTCGGTGGCGAGGACGACGCGATCGACATCCCCGCACGCCGCGACCGCAAGGTGATGGACAAGGCGAAGACGCTGGCCCGCCGGGCGAACGGGCTGTTCCCGGAGCTGCCGCTGGAACCGGACTTCGCCTGGGCCGGCACCTTCGCCGAAACCGCCGACGGCCTGCCGTGGTTCGGTGCGCACCCGCAGTGGGGACCGCGGGTGCTGTTCGCGATGGCCTATGGCGGCAACGGCATCACCTACTCGGCGATCGGCGCGCAGCTGCTGCGGGCGACGATCGAACGCCGCCCGCACCCGCTGAAGGACCTGTTCGGCTTCGGCCGCAAGGCCTGACCTCGAAGGGGCGCCGCCTCGCCCGCGCACCGGCTGCCACCGGCGTCCGGCACGCTCCGGCGCCGCGTGGAGCCGGCAGGGTCCGCCGATCGCCACGCTGGTGGCGCCACGGCCTGCGCGCCGATACGCAGGTCCGGACACCTCGCACCGGCAGCGGCCGCGGATGACCGGACACCCGCGTAACTGCGATGGCGGTCGAGCCGCCTGCGCGTGGTGGACCCGGCCACGCGCCGGCGGCTGTCATCGCCCGCTCAGGCGCCGGCCAGTGCCTGTTCCAGATCGGCGATCAGGTCGTCGATGTGCTCGATGCCGACCGACAGCCGCACCGTGTCCTCGCTGACGCCGGTGGCGGCCAGTTCCTCGGGTGAGAGCTGGCGGTGCGTGGTCGAGGCCGGATGCGTGGCCAGCGACTTGGCGTCGCCGATGTTGACCAGGCGGGTGAACAGCTGCAGCGCGTCGAGGAAGCGCGCGCCGGCGGCGCGCCCGCCGGGCAGGCCGAAGGTCAGCACGCCCGAGCCGTGCCCGCGCAGGTAGCGCTGGGCCAGCGCGTGTTCGGGGTGGTCCGGCAGCGCCGCGTAGTTCACCCAGGCCACCTTCGGGTGCTGCTGCAGCCAGCTGGCGATGGCCAGCGTGTTGGCGTTGATCCGGTCCAGCCGCAGCGCCAGGGTTTCGATGCCCTGCAGGATCAGGAAGGCGTTGAACGGCGACAGCGCCGCACCGGTGTTGCGCAGCGGCACCACCCGCGCGCGTCCGATGTAGGCCGCCTCGCCCAGCGCCTCGGTGTAGACCACGCCGTGGTAGCTGACATCGGGCTCGTTGAGCCGCGGGAACCGCGCCTTGTGCTGCGCCCACGGGAAGCGGCCGGAGTCGACGATCGCGCCACCGATGCTGTTGCCGTGCCCGCCCAGGTACTTGGTCAGCGAGTGCACGACGATGTCGGCGCCGTGGTCGAACGGACGCAGCAGGTACGGGGTGGCCACCGTGTTGTCGACGATCAGCGGCACGCCATGCGCGTGGGCGATGTCGGCGACGCGGCGGATGTCGGTGATGTTGCCGCGCGGGTTGCCGATCGACTCGACGAACACGGCCTTGGTGCGTTCATCGATCAGCGCGGCGAAGGCATCGGGGTCGCGGTAGTCGGCGAAGCGGGTCTGGATGCCGAACTGCGGCAGCGTATGCGCGAACAGGTTGTAGGTGCCGCCGTACAGCGCGCTGGAGGAGACGATGTTGTCGCCGGCCTCGGCGATGGTCTGGATCGCGTAGGTCACCGCGGCCTGGCCCGACGCCAGCGCCAGCGCGCCGATGCCGCCTTCCAGCGCGGCCACGCGCTGCTCGAGCACGTCGTTGGTCGGATTCATGATCCGGCTGTAGATGTTGCCCTGCACCTTCAGGTCGAACAGGTCCGCGCCGTGCTGGGTGTCGTCGAAGGCGTAGGCCACGGTCTGGTAGATCGGCACCGCGACCGCGCGCGTGGTCGGATCGGGGCGATAGCCGCCATGCACGGCGATGGTCTCGGGTTTCCAGGTCGGTTCGGCCACGTCGTCGGACTCCGTCTCGGGATGGAGCGGCCACCTTACGCGGACATGCCATCGGGTCCTCATGACCTGCGGGAATGACGGTCGCCACGCGCCGGCATGAGGGAACAACACTCCGTTACATACCGACACCTGCGGTTTCGTGACGGACCGTGCCGGAAAAATAGAATGCGCGCCGTTGCGAATAACTCTCATTGCCAAAGGCGCGCCATGTCCTCCCCCTCGTCCTCCCTGCCCCGGCCGTCCTGGCTGGGCCTCGCCATCGCGGTGGCGCTCACCGGCCAGGTCCATGCCGAGGCGCTGGATGCGCGCTCGCCGACCGACCTGGACGCGCTCGAGGTCCATGGCGAACGCCAGAACAGCTACACCGTGCCCGCCAGCCGCGCCGCCACCGGCCTGTCGCTGAGCCTGCGGCAGACGCCGCAGACGGTGTCGGTGCTGACCCGACAGCAGCTGGACGACCAGCAGATCCAGACCCTGGACGACGTGCTGGCCGCCGCGCCGGGCATCACCTCCGCGTCCTCCGACCTGGGCGGACGCACCAGCTACCGCGCCCGCGGCTTCGCCATCGGCAACTACCGGATCGACGGCATGCAGGTCGACGGCACCAGCGGTTTCACCGGTGCCGGCCAGGCATTCAACCTGGACCTGTACGAAAACGTGCAGATCGTGCGCGGCGCCAACGGTCTGCTCGGCGGCACCGGCGATCCGTCGGCGACCGTCTACCTGCAGCGCAAGCGGCCGACGAAGGAGTTCGGCGGCAGCGTGGCGCTGAGCGCCGGCAGCTGGGACACGCAGCGCCTGAGCGGCGACCTCAGCGTGCCGGTCACCGCCAGCGGCTCGGTGCGCGCACGCGTGGTCGCCAGCGGCGAGTCCGGCGACAGCTTCCGCGACCGCGAGACCAGCGACCGCCGCGCGGCCCTGCTCAACCTCGAAGCCGATCTCGGTGCCAGCACCCTGGTCAATGCCGGCTACCAGTACGAGGCCACCCGCATCGGCGGCGCGTCCTGGGGCGCCAACGTGCCGATCTGGTTCGCCGATGGCAGCCTGGCCAACCTGCCGCGCAGCACCAACCCGGTCGCCGACTGGAGCGTGGCCAAGCGCGAGGCCTCCACCGTGTTCGCCGCGCTCGAACATGCCTGGGAGAACGGCTGGACGCTGCGTGCCGGCGCTTCGCGCACCGAGTCCGATGCCTACGGCAACTACGGCATCGCCAAGCCCAACAACCTGTCCGGCAGCCGCTTCGGCGGCTTCTGGAACCAGGACGGCAGCGGCGCCCACCTCAACGCCTTCCACAGCGAGGGCGACGGCACCCGCGACAACCTCGACGTCAGCCTGCGCGGCCCGCTGCAGCTCGGCGGCCGCAGCCACGAGCTGATGCTCGGCTTCAACGGTTACGAGGACCGCGCCACCAGCTACACCTTCAACCGTGCGCTGGGCAACTGCGTGATGGGCAGCGCCGCCACCTACACCGCCAACGCCTGCCAGTTCCGCGCCGGCGCGATCGTGATCGGCGACTGGCGCGGCTGGGACGGCAGCGCACCGGAGCTGCGCACCTTCCGCACCAGCGCGCGCACCATCGACACCACCCGTGTGCATGGCGGCTACCTGGCCGGCCGCTTCGACCTGGCCGACCCGCTGGACCTGATCATCGGCGCGCGCCTGAGCCGCTACGAAACCTGGCGCGACACCTACACCGCGACCAATGCGCGCAGCCGCGGCGCGGTCACCCGCGAGCGCGACGTGCTCACCCCGTACGCCGGCATCGTCTACACGCTGTCGGCGCACTACTCGCTGTATGCGAGCTACACCGACGTGTTCACCCCGCAGGGCGACGTGCGCGACGCCAGCGACCGGCGCCTGGATCCGCTGACCGGCCAGAGCGCGGAGATCGGCATCAAGGGCGAGTTCGCCGACGGCCGCGTCAACGCCTCCTTCGCGCTGTACCGCAACCTGCAGGACGGTCTGGCCGAAAGCACCAACCGGCTGCATCCGGACACCGGCCTGACCATCTACCGCGCGGTCGACGGCGTGAAGTCGCGCGGCGCCGAACTCGAGGTCAACGGCAGCATCACCCCGCGCTGGAACATCAGCGGCGGCTACACCTGGCTGGACGTGGACGGGCTGGGCTACCAGCGCGACCCGCGCCACCAGCTGCGGCTCAACACCGCCTACACCCTGCCCGGCGCGTTCGACCACCTGACCCTCGGCGGCGGCGTGAGCGTGCAGAGCCGGACCGAGTGGAGCACCTATCCGGGCCGGCCGCTGCCGGGCGGATCGCTCAACCCGAACGACCCGGCGGCATGGGATGCCGCCAACCTGCTCGTCGGCGGCCACACCCGGCTCAACCTGATGGCGCGCTATGCCCTGAGCGAACGGCTCGAGCTGGCCCTCAACGTCAGCAACGTCACCGACAAGACCCACTACGCGCAGTACGGGTTCTACGACGGGCTGATCTACGCCGAGCCGCGCAACACCACCCTGACCCTGCGCGCCCGGTTCTGAGCCATGCCGGACACGGTGGCCCGCGCACCGCCATCGTGTCCCGGCCTTCCCGCGCCCGCCCGCGGCGCGGAGACGGCGCCGCTCCATCCGCAACCGCCGCGCGAGCGCACATCGCCGCCGCACCGGGCATCGGCGGCCGCCCGGCCGTCGCAGCGCGGTGCGTCGATGAGCGGACGCATCGCGCATCCGGGAGCGCGGCGCCGCCCGGTAAGATGACGCGCCCATGGCCACTCCTCCCATCACCACGCCGCACGTCCTGATCGTCGACGACGACCCGGAGATCCGCAGCCTGCTGGCCCATTACCTCGGCCAGGCGGGACTGCCGACCTCGCTGGCCGGCGACGGCGATGCGATGTGGGCCGCGCTCGAGCGCGAGCCGGTCGACGTGGTGGTGCTGGACCTGATGCTGCCCGGCGACGATGGCCTCGCCCTGTGCCGCGCGCTGCGCAGCCGCAGCGACCTGCCGGTGATCATGCTGACCGCGCGCGGACAGGCGGTGGACCGCGTGGTCGGCCTGGAGATGGGCGCGGACGACTACATGGCCAAGCCGTTCGATCCGCGCGAGCTGCTGGCCCGGATCCGCGCGGTCCTGCGCCGCAGCGCGGCGGTCACGGCCGGCACTGGCCCGCGCGAGCCGCGCTGGCTGCGCTTCGCCGGCTGGCAGCTGGATACGCGCGACCGCCAGGTGCAGGCGCCGGACGGGCGCGTGGTCAGCCTCGGCGGCGCCGACTACCGGCTGCTGCGGGTGCTGCTGCGCCACCCGCACCAGCCGCTGGGCCGCGACCTGCTGCAGGAGGAGGTCTACGGCCGCGAGCGCGGGCCCGAGGACCGCGCCATCGATGTCTGCGTCAGCCGCCTGCGCAACCGGCTGGAGGCGGATCCGCGCCGGCCGGTGCTGATCCGCACGCTGCGCAACGAGGGCTACCAGCTCTCGGCCGACGTCGATGGCCACGACTGACGCGCCCGCGCGGCGCCTGACCTGGCCGCGCACGCTGTACGGGCGCCTGGTGGTGCTGCTGCTCGGCGGCATGCTGCTGGCGCAGCTGCTGACCGGCACGATCTGGTTCGATGCCCGCTACGAGCGGGTCATGGAGATCCCGACCCGGCTGGCGGCCAGCGAGGTGGCGCACGCACTGCGCCTGCTGGAATCGGCGCAGGTGCCGCGCCGGCAGGCGATCGACGCGTTCCAGGACGACGCGCTGCGCATCTCCGCCATCGCGCCGGAAGCGCCGGCCGCACTGGAGCCGCGCGACCGCGAGCTCGAGCGCCTGCTGCGCGAGGCGGTCGCCCTGCGCCTGGACGGGCCGCGACCGCTGCATCTGCGCCATGCCACGCTCTACGACGACCACGGGCATCCGCACGCGAACGCCGCCGTGTTCGGCAGCCATGCGCCGGAGGGGCGGCTGGTGCTGGACGTGCAGACGCGCGACGGCGACTGGCTGCGCTTCGACGTGCGCGCCGGCCAGGCAGGCCTGGAGCTGCGCCCGACCTACGCGTTCGGCGACTACCTGCTGCGCATCTACGGTGTGCGCGCACTGGTGATCGTGCTGCTGGCGTGGGCGGCGGTGCACTGGATCACGCGGCCGCTGACCCGGCTGGCGCAGGCCGCGCAGGCGCTGGGCGACGACGTCAACAGCCCGCCGTTGCCGGTGACCGGCCCACGCGAGGTGCGCCAGGCCGCCGAGGCGTTCAACCGCATGCAGGCACGCGTGCTGGAATCCCTGCAGGCCCGCGAGCAGCTGCTTGCCGCGGTGTCGCACGACCTGCGTTCGCCGATCACCCGGCTGCGGCTGCGGGTGGAACTGCTGGAGGATCCGCTCGCCCGCGAACGCCTGCGCGCCGACCTGGCGCACATGCAGGAGCTGGTCGACTCGATCCTGGACTACTACGCAGGCCGGCACGAGGACGCGCCGATGCAGCAGGTCGACCTGGACACCCTGCTGGACGCCCTGGCCGAAGACCTGCGCGAGACCGGCGCCGAGGTCGCGATCGCCGGCCAGACCGGGCTGCTGGTGCGCGGCTATGCCGGCAGCCTGCGGCGCGCGATCGGCAACCTGCTGGAGAACGCGGTCCGCTACGGGCAGCGCGCGCGCGTGGCGCTGTCGCTGGACGCCGATGGTCGCGGCGTGCGGCTGCGCATCGACGACGACGGCCCCGGCATCCCCGACGACGCGCTGGAACAGGTGCTGCAGCCGTTCGTGCGGCTGGAGCGTTCGCGCAACCGCCATACCGGCGGCATCGGCCTGGGGCTGAGCATCGCCGACGGTATCGTGCGTGCGCATGGCGGCCGCCTGCAGCTGCGCAACCGCCGCGACGCCAGCGGCGGCCTCCAGGGCCTGCAGGCCGAGCTGTGGCTGCCGCTGCAGGATGCCCGCCCCTGACCCACGCGGCGTTCGCTGCACCGTCGCCGCCGCGAACGCGACACGGCATTGCGATCCCGCACGGGGACGGACCCGGCCGGCAGGACGCACGGCAGCCTCGCCGCGGCGCACGCCACGATGCGGACGGGACGAGAGGACGCGCGCGCCGGTCATGCACACGGAAGCGCCCCCGGCGCACCGATCGACACGCTCGCCCGCACTGACGCTTCAGGAGCCGACCCGGCCCCTGCTCCCGTGCACCAGCGGCGCCGGCCCACTGCCGGCGGCCGGTGACGCCCGCCGCTCAGCCGCTGGTGCTCACGCGCACTGCTTGAACATCACCGGGCAGATCTTCTCGCCGTTCTCGATGCACTCGGTCACCGCCGTTTCCTCGGCCTCGTCGGCGGTCTTGCCGGTCGCGGTGTAGGTCACGGTGCGCCGGTCCGCGCCGCGCAGCTGCACCAGCGCGCCGCATTCGCCGGCCGGCCACGCCAGCACCACCTCGCAGCTGCGCTGTCCGCACTTGCTGCGCGCGGTATCGCTGGCATCGGTCTCGTTCACGCCCAGGTGCATGCCGATGGCGTCGCCCTCGCGCTCGACCGCGACCGCGGTCCAGAAGCGCGCGACCTTGCCGCGGTCGCCGTGCACCGCGTTGGTCGGCATCGCGGTGCTGGTGCCGCGGGCCGCCGGCGGCTTGGCGACGAACTCCGCCGCGCCCGGGAAGAAGTCCAGCTTCGGCTTGGCCACCCGGTTGATCGCGATCAGCTCCAGCCGGTACGAGAGCCGGTCGATCGCCGAGTAGGCGAACTTCCAGCCGGTGCAGAAGCTCTGCTCGGCCGGACTGTGGCACTGCTCGCCGCCGGCGGTCGTGCAGGTGGCCAGCGCCGCATCGCGCGCCTTGTCCTTGCTCTCGCCGTTGTTGAAGTACATGCCGCCCTGCTGGCTGTAGGCCGGCGCGACGCAGCTGTTGGCGAAGCTCAGCACCGGCCAGCAGGTGCCCTTGCATTCTTCCAGGGCCAGGCGCAGGGCTTCTTCGTGGCTGTGCATGTTGAGGCGCACGTTCCAGCTGCCATCGTCGGTGTTGACCACCACGCCGCCCCACCAGTCGCGCTTGGCGTCGTCGCGGACGCGCTGCGCGGCGGCCCGGGCAGCGGCCGCGGCGGCCTGCTGCGCGGCGGCCTCCTCGGCGCTGATGTAGTTCGCCGCCTGCTGGCTCTGCTGCCAGCCGAGGAAGTTCATCTGCGCCGCGTGCGCCTGCATGCGCGCCTGCGCGCCGTTCTGCGCCGGCGCGCTGCCACCGGCAAGCAGCAGTGCGGCGGCGGCGACAGCCAGCGCGGCCTTAGAAACAGTATTCAATCTGCACCTCGCATTGCTGGGCGCCGGACGCCTTGCACTCGGCCAGCACCTTCTGGCCCAGTACGCCGTCGGCCTGTTTGCCGGCTTCGCCGGTGGCGGCGAAGATGGCGCGCTTGCCCGGCGTCGCGCCGCGGTCGCCGGCGATGGCCATGCAGTGGTTGCGGACCGGCATCGTCACCAGCTCGGCGCAGTCCTGGGCCTTCTTCTGGCAGTCCATGCGGGTCCGGACCTTGGCTTCGACCGCGGTGCCGCCGACGCCGTTGGTGACTTCCTGCGCGCTGTCGCTGACCCACAGGCTCATGTAGAGCTCCATGCCCTCGGGCAGGCTCCTGGACATGGTGCCCGGCGGCGGCAGGCCCTCCATCATGGAGCCTGCGGACTGGGCGGCCGCCGGAACGGCAACGGACAGGCCCAACAGCAGGCCGGCGGCGAGAATCGGATATCGCGTCATGACTGGTCCTTCAGAGAAAAGAGGGGCGCCCCGGACCGGCGGCGTCAGAAACACTTCCTGAGCATCACGGGGCAGCGATCGTAGTCGCTGTCCATGCATTCGAGCACCGCGGCCTCTTCGGACGCGGCCTCGGTATCGGCTTCGGCACCGAAATGGAAGGCGGGCCTGCCCGGGGTGTAGCCACGCACCACGGTCGCGCAAGCGCCGGCACCCCACTCCAGCACCAGCGTGCAGTCGGCCTTCCCGCACTCCTTCAGGGCCGCGTCGGCGGCGACCTTCGCGGTCGGCGCCATCTGCAGGCCGGTGGCCTCGCCGTCGGCACTGGAGGCGAAGGCGAACGACGCGCGCGCCATGCCGACCGGGCGCGCGCCGTCGGTGCCCAGCGCCTGGCGCTCGCCCGCACCGCGCTGCCCCGGCGGAGCCGCAAGGAACGTCGCGCTGCCGGGAAACCACGCCAGCCGTGGCGCCTTGACCCGGCTCAGGACGACCAGCGAGGTGCGGTAGTTGAAGCGCTCCAGCATCGAGTACGCATGCTTCCAGCCGGTGCAGTAGCTCTGCCCCGGCTCGGCGCTGCAGCCCTCGCCACCGGCGGCCCTGCAGGCCGCCACCGCGGCCTCGCCAGCGGCCTTCTTGCTGCCGCCATCGGCCAGGAACATGCCGCCCTGGCCGCTGTAGGCAGGCGCGATGCAGGTATTGGCGAAGCTCAGCACCGGAAAGCAGTTGCCGGTGCATGCTTCCATCGCGGCGCGCTGCGCCTGCGCTTCGTCGTGCGCGTGCAGCTGGGTGAACCACTGCCCGCTGTCGACGTCGACCGCCACCGCGCCCCACCAGTCGCGCTCGGCATCGGCACGCACCGCCGCGTCCTGCGCGGCCAGGCGTGCGGCCGCCTCGCGCTGCGCAGCGAGCTCGGATGCCGAGGCCTGCTGCTGGTTCTGGTAGTACTGGTGCCAGTAGTGGTTCTGCTGCTGGAACTGGGCCTGCCGCTGCATCTGCTGCGCCATCGGCTGCGCGGTCGACAGCGCAGGCGCCAGCAGCAGGGCCACGGCCAGCAGCCGCGCCATCAGGCGCTCAGAAACAGTAGTCAAAGAACACCTGGCAGGTACCGCCGCCCTGCTGGCACTGGGCCACGGTCTGCTCGCGCAGGGTGCCGGCCTGCGGCGCATCCTTCTGCGCGGCATTGGCGAACAACGCGCGCGCGCCCTTGCCGATGGTCGGGTTCACCGCCACCGCCAGGCAGTGGTCGCGCATCGGGAAGTTGAGCACTTCCTCGCAGTCGGGGGCGAGTTCGGCGCAGGCCCTGCGTGCGCGCAGCCGGGCCTCCACCGCGGTCGAGCCCTGCTCGCGGCTGAATTCCTGGGTCGAGTCGCTGACGAAGATGCCCATGTGGATCTCCACCCCGGGCGGCATGTTGGCGCTGAGGGTACCCGGAGGCGGCAGTTGCGCCTGGCCCTGCGGCGTCTGCGCCAGGGCGGGGAGCGCCGCCATCGACATGGCCAGCACACAGGCGGAAACGCGACGTCGCATACGGTGCATGTCCCTTGCTCTGAAAAAATCCGTCGCGGAGCTTAGCAAGCCCCGGCGCGATACCCCTCAGCGGGAATACCGAATCGCCCGCGATGTCACACATTCACGCGGCATCGTTGCCGGCGCTCCTGCGCAGGCATGCGCCATCGCCCGCCGCGTCCCGCTGCAGGCGGGTACACTCCCCGCACAGCCAGCACACCGCCGCCGCCCCGCACGGGCGTGCCGGATCGCATGACGCCAGCCGGACCACCGGGCCGCCTTCCACGGCACCCGACCGAGCAACCCGATCCTTCGAGGGCGTCATCCATGCACCATTCCCTTTCCGCCGTCGCGGCCACGCTGCTGACCCTGGCCGGCCTCGCCGGTTGTGCCGGCCCATCCACCGAACCCCCGGCCGACGCCGCACCGCCAGCGGCCTACGTTCCCGCCACGATCACCCGCGCCGAGGTCGCGCCCGGCCTGTACGAACTGGCCTACAGCGCACGCCAGAACGCGGTGTTCGTCGCCTCGTCGGGGGGCTTCGGCGATACCGCCGCAGCGTCGAAGATCCTGCGCCTGGATCCGGCCACGCTGGCCGTGCAGCAGGAGATCGGGCTGCCGCACAAGGGCTTCGGTGTGGTGCTGGACGACGCGGCCGACCGCCTGTACGTTGGGCATGGCATGGACGCGTCGATCTCGGTGATCGATACCGCCAGCAACCAGCTGCTCGACACGCTGCAGCTGGAAGAGAAGACCGTCGGCGAGGACGGCAAGGCCAGCGCCGCCCACCACCTGCGCGAGCTGGTGCTGGACCGCGACAACCACCGCCTGTTCGCACCCGGCCTGGGCTTCGAGGGCAGCGTGCTGTTCGTCGTCGACACCGCGGACTTCAGCCTCGAGAAGACCATCGAGGGCTTCGGTCCGGTCGCCACCGGCATTGCGCTGGATGCCGAAGGCAAGCGCGTGTTCGTGTCCAACTTCGCCGGCGAGGCGATCAGCGTCGACACCGGCACGCTGGAGATCGGCAAGCGCCTGACCACCGGCGTCGAGCAGCCGCTGAACCTGGCCTGGGACGCGGCGGGCAAGCGCCTGTTCGCCACCGACCAGGGGCTGGAACAGGTGCGCAAGATGCTGGCCGAGCGCCAGCCCGGCTACCAGTCGCAGCATCCGGGCAATCGCCTGGCGATCATCGACCCGGAAACCGGCACGGTCAGCGACAGCCTGGCCACCGGCGAAGGCCCCATCGCGGTGCTGTTCGACGCGCCGCGCGCGCGCCTGTACGTCACCAACCGCGGCGGCGGCTCGGTCAGCGTGTTCGACAGCACCAGCAAGGCGCTGCTGGAGACCATCGCGATGGCCGCGCATCCGAACAGCCTGGCGCTGGATGCGGCCAGCGGTACGGTCTACGTGTCGGTCAAGAACGCACGCGAAGCCGAAAAAGGCGCGGCGGAGAGCGTGGTGCGGCTGGGGTACTGAGCCGCGGCGACGCTGCGGGAGCTGCTGGATGCGGCTCCTGCAGCGGCCCGCCTCGGGTGCGGCGCTCCCCGCCTTCCATCCCGTCATCCGCCACGGGAACGCGATACCGTTTGCGGGGCAAGGACGCCGGACGCGGACTCCCGCGCGCACCGGAGTCACATCGAACCTGCGATGCCATCGACACGGGACGCGGCCGCAGAACCGTCTTGTGCGTGCACGGAAGGCAAGACCCCATGTCTCCCGGCCCCAAAGAAGCGGGAGACCAGAACGGTCTCCCGTGTCTCTGACGGCACCGATACCGGCCCGTGTGCGATCCGTCTGCCGCCGCGCTGGACGGCTGTCGATGCCGGAATCCTGTTCCGGCGCCGGTTCCGCATCGCCGGCCCGCCACTGCCCCGACACGGCATCAGGATTGGTACGCGGACGCTGCGGCCACCTCGTGCGCACCGCAGGAAGCGGCCACCAGGGTGATCAGCCGCGCGCGAACACCAGATGCCCGCCTTCGGCCTCGACCTTGATCGTGTCGCCGGCAGTGAACTCGCCGCCGAGGATCTTCTGCGCCAGCGGGTTCTCGATCTGCGCCTGGATCGCGCGCTTCAGCGGACGCGCGCCATAGACGGGATCGAAGCCGACGTTGCCCAGCAGCTCCAGCGCGCGCGCGCCCAGCTCCAGCTTCAGGCCGCGCTCGCCCAGCCGCTTTTCCAGCCCGCGCAGCTGGATCCGTGCGATCGAGGTGATCTGCGCCTTGTCCAGCGGATGGAACACGACGATGTCGTCGAGCCGGTTGATGAACTCCGGGCGGAAATGCGCCTGGACCACGCCCATCACCGCCGCCTTCATCTGCGTGTAGGCCTCGGCGCTGCCGTCGCCGGACAGCTCCTGGATCTGGTGCGAGCCCAGGTTGGAGGTCATCACGATGACGGTGTTGCGGAAGTCCACGGTGCGGCCCTGGCCATCGGTCAGGCGGCCGTCGTCGAGCACCTGCAGCAGGATGTTGAACACATCCGGATGCGCCTTCTCGACCTCGTCCAGCAGGATCAGCGAGTACGGACGGCGGCGCACGGCCTCGGTCAGGTAGCCGCCTTCCTCGTAGCCGACGTAGCCCGGAGGCGCGCCGATCAGGCGGGCCACGGAATGCTTCTCCATGAACTCGCTCATATCGATGCGCACCATCGCCTCGCTGCTGTCGAACAGGAACTCGGCCAGCGACTTGCACAGCTCTGTCTTGCCGACGCCGGTCGGGCCGAGGAACAGGAACGAGCCGATCGGCCGGTTGGGATCGGACAGGCCGGCGCGCGAGCGGCGCACCGCGTCGGAGACGACCTTGATCGCCTCGGACTGGCCGACCACGCGGCGGCCGAGATCGGCCTCCATGCGCAGCAGCTTGTCGCGCTCGCCTTCCAGCATCCGGTTGACCGGAATGCCGGTCCAGCGCGAGACCACCTCGGCGATCTCCTCGTCGGTGACCCGGTCCTGGACCAGCCGGAACGCGTGCTGGTCGACCTCGCTGGCGGCGGCCAGCTGCTTGTCCAGCTGCGGCAGCAGGCCGTACTGGATCTCGCTCATCTTCGTGTAGTCCTGGCGCCGCTGCGCGGCCTCCAGGTCGAGCTTGGCCTGCTCGATCTGCTCCTTGATCCTGGTCGCACCCTGCAGCGCGGCCTTCTCCGACTTCCAGACCTCGTCCAGGTCGGAGAACTCGCGCTCCAGCGCGTCGATGTCGCGTTCCAGGTCGGCAAGGCGCTGGCGGCTCGCCTCGTCCTTCTCCTTCTTCAGCATCTCGCGCTGGATCTTGAGCTGGATCAGGCGACGCTCGAGCCGGTCCAGTTCCTCCGGCTTGGAGTCGATCTCCATGCGGATGCGGCTGGCCGCCTCGTCCATCAGGTCGATGGCCTTGTCCGGCAGCTGGCGGTCGGTGATGTAACGGTTGGACAGCGTGGCCGCGGCGACGATCGCCGGATCGGTGATCTCCACGCCGTGGTGCACCGCGTAGCGCTCCTTGAGCCCGCGCAGGATCGCGATGGTGTCCTCGACACTGGGCTCGCCGACGAACACCTTCTGGAAGCGGCGCTCCAGCGCGGCGTCCTTCTCGATGTACTGGCGGTACTCGTCCAGCGTGGTCGCGCCGATGCAGTGCAGCTCGCCGCGCGCCAGCGCCGGCTTGAGCATGTTGCCGGCGTCCATCGCGCCGTCGGCCTTGCCCGCGCCGACCATCGTGTGCAGCTCATCGATGAACAGGATGATCTGGCCTTCGTTCTTGGCCAGGTCGTTGAGCACGCCCTTGAGGCGCTCCTCGAACTCGCCGCGGAACTTGGCGCCGGCGATCAGCGCGCCCATGTCCAGCGACAGCACGCGCTTGCCGCGCAGGCCTTCGGGCACCTCGTCGTTGACGATGCGCTGGGCCAGACCCTCGACGATCGCGGTCTTGCCCACGCCCGGCTCACCGATCAGCACCGGATTGTTCTTGGTCCGGCGCTGCAGCACCTGGATCGCGCGGCGGATCTCCTCGTCGCGGCCGATCACCGGGTCGAGCTTGCCGCTCTCGGCGCGCGCGGTCAGGTCGATCGTGTACTTCTCCAGCGCCTGCCGCTGTTCCTCGGCGTTCTCGCTCTGCACGGTCTCGCCGCCGCGGACCTTGTCGATCGCCGCTTCCAGCTTCTTCTTGTCGGCACCGGCCGCGCGCAGCGCCATGCCCAGCGGGCCGCCGTCGTCGGCCGCGGCCAGCACGAACCACTCGCTGGCGATGAAGGCGTCGCCATGCTGCTGGGCCAGCTTGTCGGTCTGGTTCAGCAGCCGCGACAGGTCGTTGCCCACCGACACGTTGCCGGCCTGGCCGGTGACCTTGGGCAGCGCCTCCAGGGTTTCGCCCAGACGCTCGCGCAGCAGCGGCACGTTGACCCCGGCCTGGGCCAGCAGGGGCCGGGTGCTGCCGCCCTGCTGGTCGAGCAGCGCGGCGAACACATGCGCCGGCTCGATGATGGTGTGGTCGCGGCCCACGGCCAGCGACTGCGCGTCGGCCAGTGCCTGCTGGAAGCGCGAGGTGAGCTTGTCCATCCGCATCGTGGAGACTCCTCTTCGAAAGATGTGGGCCGCGATGGCGACCGATGCTGCACAGATGCGGCCACGTCCAATCGATTCAAGACAGGCGCGTGCGTTCGACGCCGCATCCCGCGCGCGCCGCTGCCGGCCCGGGCGGCCGGGCAGTCCGCGCTGGGCAACGCGTGCGGTGCGGGTTCGACAATGCACCGCGGCGTGACGCGATGGCGCCGACGACTCGCTTGGCATGGTCCGCCGGCAGGCGCATAATTGAGAACAATTATCATTCACCAGAGCCGGGCGCCCGGCATGATTGTTCGCCGATGCAGGCTTCGCACCCTCTGCTGGACACGCTTTACCGGGACCACCAGCCCTGGCTGCAGCGCTGGCTGAGCGGACGGGTGGGCTGCCGCGAGACCGCCGCCGACCTGGCCCAGGACACCTTCGCCCGGATCATGGCCCGCGACCTCGCCGGCCTGCACGAGCCACGCGCGTTCCTGACCACGGTGGCCAAGGGCCTGATGGCCCACTGGTTCCGCCGACAGTCGCTGGAGCGCGCCTACCTGGACAGCCTGGCCGCCGCCCCCGAACCGGTCCTGCCCTCGCTGGAACAGCAGGCGATCGTGCGCGAGGCGCTGCAGCTGATCGACGCGATGCTCGACGGGCTGCCATCGCAGGCACGCACGGTGTTCCTGCTGTCCCAGTTCGATGGCCTGGGCTACGCGCAGATCGCCGGCCAGCTGGGCATCTCGCTGAGTACGGTCAAGCGGCACATGAAGCGCGCCTTCGTCGGCTGCCTCGCGCATGCGCCCTGAACCGGCCGGTGACCGCCCGCTGGATCCGCACGCGCTGGAACAGGCCGCGGACTGGCTGGTCCGGCTGGGCGGGCACGACGCCAGCGATGCCGACCATGCCGCCTGCGCCCGCTGGCGCGCGCAGGACCCCGAGCACGCGCGCGCCTGGGAACGTGCCGAGCGCCTGCGTGGGCTGCTGGCCAGCGTCCCGGCCGCGATCGCAGGGCCGGTACTCGGCCGGCCGGCCTCGCCGTCGCGCCGCGCGGCGATGCGCAGCTTGGCCGGCGCCTTCGCCCTCGCACCCGGTGGCTGGCTGCTGTGGTCGCTGTGGGAGCGTGCGCACTGGGACGCGCAGTGGCGCACCGCCACCGGCGAGCGCCGGCCGCTGCGACTGGACGACGGCAGCCAGGTCGAGCTGGATACCGCCACCGCACTGGATGCGGCCTTCAGCCCGCGGCAGCGCCTGCTGCGCCTGCGCGAGGGCCAGATCCTGATCGACACCGCCCCCGATCCGCAGCGCCCCGCACGGCCGTTCCGGGTGGTCAGCCCGCACGGCCGGATGCAGGCGCTCGGCACGCGCTTCAACGTCCGGGTCGACGCCGACCGCACCGTGCTGGCGGTGCTGGAGGGGGCGGTCCGGACCGAACCGGCCGGACAGCCGAGCACGGCGATCCGCGTCGATGCCGGCCAGCAACTGGCGTTCTCCGCCAGCAGCGCCAGTGCGGACGTACACGCGCTCGATCCCGCGGCCACCGCCTGGACCGGCGGCATGCTCGCCGTCGACGCCTGGCCGCTGTCGGCGGTGCTGGCCGAACTGGGCCGCTACCGGCCCGGCGTCCTGCGCTGCACACCCGCCGTCGCCCGGCTGCGCGTCTCCGGCGCGTTTCCCCTGGACGACATCGACCGCAGCCTGGCGATGCTGATGGCCACTTACCCCATCGCCATCGAGCAGCGCGCCGGCGGCTGGTGGACCACGGTGCATGCGCGGGCCGCAGGATCCTGACGCCCACCACCCCGTTCGCGTCCAGCCAGGCAGGGCGAGGCGGTGTGACGCCATGGCCGGCGATGGCCGGTCGCGGGGCGGTGACACTTTTTCCGATCTCGCGTGGCAAGGCAGATGAACCCCTTCCACCCAAGACCCCGATGCCCCGACTCCAGCCCCCTGTCCGCGCCAGCCTGCTGGCCCTCGCCCTGGCCGCCGCCCCGCTGCCGGCCCTCGCCGATACGACGGCCGCATCGTCCGCGACCGAGATCCAGCTGCCTGCCGGCCCGCTCGGCCGCTCGCTCGGCACCTTCGCCAGCCAGCGCGGCATCGCGCTGTCCTTCGACCCTGCCCTGACCAGCGGCCTGCGCGCACCGGCGCTGCGCGGCCGCCATGGCAACCGCGACGGACTGGAACACCTGCTCGCAGGCTCCGGCCTGCGTCTGGTCGAACGCGCCGATGGCAGCTACGGGCTGGAGAGGCCGCCGGTCGCCGAGGAAGGCGTGATCGCGCTGAGCCCACTGAAGATCGGAGGACAGCGCACGTTTCCCTACTCGGAAGGCATCGTCCTGGAGCAGGACTACATCGAGCAGACGAACAAGGGCAACGGCGACATCGCCACCCTGCTGCGGATCAATCCGGCGGTCCAGTTCGCGGACACCGCGCAGACCTCACGCAACATGGGCGAGATCAGGCCGACCGATTTCAGCATCAATGGCGCCCCGTTCTACCAGAACCTGTTCCTGCTCGACGGCGTCGGCTTCAACAACGACATCGACCCCGGCAACAGCATCTACAGAAGGGGGACCGTGATTCCGAGCCACTTTTCCGATGTCCCAAGCCAGTCCCAGGGCATTGCGCTGGATACCGACCTGCTGGAGAGCCTGACCGTCTACGACAGCAACGTGCCTGCCTCGTATGGCGGCTTCAGCGGCGGTGTGGTGGATGCGAAGAGCCGCAAGGCCGGCGACGCGTTCGGAGGCAAGATCTCGTTCCGCATCGCGCGCTCGGCTTGGGACGAGATCATCGTCCCCGAGGGGCAGGAACGCAGTTTCGAGGAATCGGCCACCTATGCGTATCAGCCGCGGTACGACAAGTCCCGGCTTGGTGCCCGCCTGGAGGGACGCACCAGCGGCGGCATCGGCATGATCGCCAGCGTGGCCCGTACGCGCTCGGAGATTCCACTCCGCGGCTACACCGCCGGCAATGTCAGCGACACCGGACAGAACCAGAAGATCCAGACGCGTGAGAACACCTCCGCCAGCCTGGCCATCGACTGGGCCGGCGAATCGTTCGAACTCGGGGCGAACATCACCTACGCCCCCACCGACGACCGCTACTTCATCCAGAACAACGAGAACGCCTGGTACGACCTGAAATCGGGAGGACCGGTGGTCGGCCTGCGGGCCGCGTTCGAGCGCGGCGCCTGGACCTTCCGCAACACCGTGAGCTACAGCAATGTGGAAAGTTCACGGCGCGGCGAGGCCGAATACTTCAGGAACTGGAGGAAATCCGAGCAGTTCGACTGGGGTATCGGCACCGGCAGCACAGCCAGCAGCATCGAAGGAAGCTGGGGCGATGTCGATCAGCACGACCGCAAGCTCGGCCTGCGTGCGACCGCGGACCGCGACACACTCGAGTGGGGCGGCACGCGTCACAACCTCCAGTTCGGCCTGGCGTGGCAGAGCCGCAAGGCCAACTACGCGCGGGTCAGCGACCACTACAACTATCAGCAGCCCACCCCGACGACGAGTTGCACGCTCACGGACGGGAGCGTCGACAGCGAAAGCTGCTCGCTCTCGCCGGTCCTGGCCACGGGGCTTGGCCAGTACTTCAGCCGGCTGTTCTTCTATCGTGCCGGCGAGTTCAGCGTGCGCGGCGATGAATGGAGCACATGGGTCCAGGACGACATCCGTGCAGGCGACTGGAGCGTCCGTCCGGGCCTGCGCCTGGATGGCGACGACATCTGGGGGGAGACGACGGTCTCGCCGCGACTGGCGGTGTCGTGGAACATCCTTGGAAAGGACGATTCGGTACTGACCGCCGGCGTCAACCGCTACTACGCGCGCAACTTCTTCAGCTATCTCCTGCGCGAAGGACGCGAGCGGTTGCGTGTCACCAAGGACAGAACCGGCAGCGACGTCTCGTGGGACACCGTGGAAGGCGTCATCAGCGCATCGACCAACCGCATCAGGGACGTGGACATCCCGCACACCGACGAATGGACGGTCGGCCTCGACCAGCGCTGGGCCGGCCTCGACTTCACCCTCAAGTACGTCAATCGCGAGAACCGCGACGAGGTTCTGCGCCAGCAGGTCCCAAGCCAGGACGCTGACGGCGTGTACTCCACCCGTGTCTACGAGTACGTGAACACTGGCCGCAGCAGCAGCGACGTGTACACGCTGACCATCGGGCTGCAGGAACCGTTGCGCTGGCGGAGCTCCGTCACCCAGATGCAGTTCGCATTCGATTACACCGATGTGCGCCGCAACTACACCACGTACGAGTCCAGCTGGGACGAGGATCTCGGCAATGAACTGGTGAAGTATCGAGGGCATCTGGCCTGGCTTTACGATCTTCCCGCAGGCGACTACAACCGCCCGTGGACTGCCCGGCTCTCGACGCAGACGCGCATCGCCGTCGGGCGTGGCGAGCTGATGTGGAGCAACTTCCTGCGCTACCGGGCAGGGTATCGGGATGTCGTGCTCGATGGCGCCGAGGAGCACGAGGGCGTGACCATCGATGTCTATGCGGACCGCGACAACCCCAGGAGCCTGACCTGGGACGGGGTGCTGGAGTACACGCTGGATCTTCCACGTGACCAGCAGACCTACATCCGCGTGGAAGCGACCAACCTGACCAACCGCAGCAACAGGATCCAGGGTACCGGCACGTCGGCCACGTACTACGAGCCCGGCCGCAGCTACTGGCTGGAAATGGGATACCGCTTCTGAGATGGCCCGCAGGAGTCCACCCCATGGCAAGCGCACGCCGGCGTCATCGGCGTGCGCAGCACCCGCCCGGACCACGCCCGGCGCCGCATCGACGGCGCATGCAGCCGGCATGGCTGCCGCCCGCCTGCTGCGCTACGGCTGGCTCCCGCTGCTCGCCCTGCTGCCGGTCCTGGGCGCCGCCTCGTTGGGGGCGGCGCCGGGGGCCGTGCCTGCGGAGACCGCCGAAGACGCGCAGATCGCCGCCTGCCGGGCACGCATCGCGGTCAGCGCGCCATCGATCGACCAGGCCTGCCTGCGCAGGATCTATGCGCTGCCGATCTCCGAGTGGCCCAGGCCGCACATTTCCGAAGGTGCCGTCTGGAGCGAGCTCGCACCCCTGCCCGAAAAGCCGCCGGAGCCGGCGGACAATCCGGGCACACCGGAGAAGATCGCGCTGGGCCGCAGGTTGTTCGAGGATCCACGGCTGTCTGCGTCCGGCCAGATCGCCTGTGCGAACTGCCACGACCGCCAGCTGGGCTGGGGCGATGGACGCAGCGTGCCGTTCGGCCACGACCGCGCACCCGGCACCCGCAATGCGATGAGTGTGGGGATGAGCGCGTATGCGTCGCCGCTGTTCTGGGATGGCCGCGCGGCCACGCTGGAGGAGCAGGCGCTGCACCCGATCGAGGACATGCGCGAGATGGCGTTCACGCTGAAGCAGCTGGAACGCCGGCTCAACCGCAGCGACGACTATCCCGCCGAGTTCGCCCGGGTCTTCGGCGACCGCCGGATCACCTCGCAGCGGGTCGGCCAGGCGCTGGCCGCGTTCCAGCGCACGCTGGTGCCACGTTTCAACCGCTTCGACCGTTTTCTGGAAGGCAGGCGCGACCTGCTCAGCGACCGCCAGCTGTGGGGCCTGCACCTGTTCCGCACGCATGCCGGCTGCATGAACTGCCACAGTGGCGCCGCGCTGACCGACAACGGCTTCCACAATCTCGGCCTGCACTTCTACGGCCGTGCGCGCGAGGACCTGGGCCGCTACAAGGTCACCGGGGATCCCGCGGACGTCGGCCGCTTCCGTACGCCATCGCTGCGCAATGTCCGCAACACCGGCCCGTGGATGCACACCGGCGGCTTCATGGACCTGCGTGGGGTGGTCAATCTCTACAACGTCGGCATGCCGCGCCCGAAGCCGCGCGCCCACGAAGTGGACGACCCGCTGTTCCCGAAGACCGACCCGTTGCTGCAGCCGCTGGACCTGCACCGCACGGAGCTGGAGGCGATCACCGAGTTCCTGCAGACGCTGTGAGCCCACCCCATTCCGTCTTTCCGCTGCATGCACGCGACAAGGACGTTCGATGACAAGGGCAGCCGCCATCCATCGCCCTGTTGCCGCTGGCGCAGGCGGGTGCCAGCCACGCGCAGATCCAGATCCGCGGGTGTTCCGCTACCGTCGTGGAAGGCAGTGCGGCGTCCACGCCCGGACACGACAGGCGACGCCGGATGCTGCAGCGCCTGGCCGACATGCCATCCGTCCGCACCGCTGGGCAGGGGGATCGCAGCTGCCTGCGCACGCCGTCCACAGCCATGCTCTCCCGGCCGCACCCCGTCCAACGACGACGGCCACGTGCCTGCACGTGGCCGTCGTGTCGCGTCCTGCGGTCAGAACACGTAGTTGGCGCTCAGCAGGACGCCGCGCGGCGCGCCGGGCATGCTGGTCGAACGCCAGTACTCGGTGTCCGTGAGGTTGGTGACCGCCAGGGTGACGGTCCACGGCATCGCGCGCCAGCCGACCGAGGCGTCCCAGCGGGTGTAGCCGGCACGCTCGCTGGTGTTGGCGGCGTTGTTGTAGATCGGCCCCCGGTAGGTCACGCCGACTTCGCCGTACCACGGGCCTTCCGGCGCGTAGCGCAGGAACAGGTTGCCGGTGCGGCGTGCCACGCCCTGCTTGTACAGGCCTTCATTGGCGGGCGTGCTCTTGTCCTCGACTACCTTGGCCTCGAGCAGGCCCAGGCCGCCACGCACGTATAGGTGCTCGACCAGCCTGCCGGTCACGCTGGCCTCGACGCCGCGCGAGCGCTCGCTGCCACGCACCGCCCAGGTGAACGGGTCGTTCTCCGGGTCGGGGCGGTAGCGGATGTTGTACAGCTCCAGCTCGTAGACCGAGAACTGGGTGGACAGGCGCCCGTCCAGCCAGTCGCTCTTGACGCCGGTCTCGTACTGGCGCGAGTACTGCGGCTCCTCGTCGTACACGGCGGTGCTGGAGACATCCACGCTCATCAGGCCACGACCGCCGTACGGCGCGAAGTTCTTGCTGTACGAGGCGTACACGCTGTGCGCCTGCGAGGGCTGCCAGATCACGCCCACGCGCGGGCTGACGGTGGTGCCGTCGTAGCTGCGCTGCAGGCCGCTGATGCGGTTGAGCGTGCGGAAGTCGAACCGGTCCAGGCGCAGGCCGGCCAGCACCTTCCACTGCTCGGACAGGCCGATCAGGTCCTGCAGGTACAGCGCCTGTGCATCGGCGCGGTGGCGGTTGGAGGTGCGTGCGGTACCGCGCGGCGTCTTCGGCTCGGTCCACACCGGGTTGTAGGGATCGATGCCGTAGGGATAGAGCAGGCCCGGGTCGGAGGTCTGGGCCGAGGTGGACAGGTCGGGATTGCGCTCCTCGCGGCTGTACTCGACGCCGACCAGCAGATCGTGGGTGACCACACCGGTGACCAGGCGGCCGGCCACGTCCACCGTGCTGCTCAGGGTGGTGTTGGTGGTTTCCTGCCAGGCGCGGGTGAAGGTCATCAGGCCCGGCGTCGTGCAGCGGCGGCCGTTGCTGAGCAGGGTGCCGTCGGGCCGGCAGTAACTGCCGGCGTAGAGATGATCGAAGTCCTGGCTGGACTCGTTCCATGCCGAGGTCCACTTCACCGACCAGTCCTCGTTGAACTGGTAGCCCAGCACCGAACGCACGCTGGTCATCTCGTCCTCGATGAAGTCGTCCGGGTGCGCGTAGGCAGTGCGGATCGACACGCCGGCAGGCAGCGCATCGAACGCGGGTGCGCGGTCGGGGCGCCGCCAGACGTTGTCGTAGGTCACCTGGCCGAGCCAGGTCAGGCCGCTGCCGTTGTCGAACAGCAGGCTCGGCGAGACCATGCGGTTGCGGTTGGCGATGCCGCGGCGGAAGCTGTCGGCTTCCTCGTAATCGGCGGTCAGGCGCACCGCGATGGTCGGACTGAGCACCTGGTTCACGTCGACGGTCGCGCCGCGGTTGTCCCAGGAGCCGGCACGCAGGTTGACGCTGCTGACCGCATCGAAGCTGGCCTGCTTGCTGATCAGGTTGACCACGCCGCCGCCGAGCCCGCGCCCATACAGCACCGAGGCCGGGCCCTTGACGATCTCGATGCGCTCGACGTTGGCGGTGCTGCGCCGGATCTGGCCGGCGTTGCGGATCCCGTCGCGGTAGATGTCGTTGGAGTCGGCGGCGAAACCGCGGATGGTGATGCCGTCGCCACGGGTGTCGTAGGCGGTGTCCACGCCCGGCGTGCCGTCCAGCAGCACGCTGAGATCGTTGAGGCCGTAGACCTTGGACTTGCTCATGTCCAGCGTGTTGATGGTCTGCGGCACGTCACGCGGGTCCATCGCCACCTTGGTCGCGGTGGACACGGTCTTCTGGCGGGCATCGTCGCGGTCGAGCGCGTCGGCGGTGACTTCGACGGTGCTCAGCGTGCTGGCATCGCCGGCCTGCTGCTGGGCCGATGCGGGGCTCGCGGCCAGCGCGGCGCACAGGGCGCCCACGCTGAAGGACAGGCGGCTCGGGATGAGCGCCTTGCGGTGAGGGATGAACACGAACGGACTCTCCTGGGGATGAAGGTGGCGGCGATCCGCGCACCACGCCACCGCATTCTAATGAAAATGATTCTCATTTTGAATCAGCGCCAGTGTGATCGGCCTGGCCTCCCCTGCCGCCGGAACCGGCCGGATGCGCCCCGGGGCCGCGACGCATCGGAGGAACGGCCGCTCCCCGTTGCAGCAGAACGCGATCCACGCGCCACGCAACAACCAGCACCGACGGTCATCCTTCAAGCGCGCGGGCGTCACCGACACGGCCGCACGGACGGGGCAAGCAAGCCCGGCGCCTGACGGCGACCGACGCCAGGACGTCGGTCGCCTGCGTCATCCTCAATGGCGCCAGGTCACCGCCATCCGCACGATCCGGCCCGGCGCGGGCATCACGCCCAGCGCCAGCGGGTCCAGGTAGTACTGGTCGCGGACGTTGTCGACGTTGAGGTCCACCGACAGCTGTCCGCTGACCCGCCAGGTCGCGAATAGGTCGTACACGGTCGCCGGACGGTACAGCTGCTGGATCGCCGACAGGCCCACGTTCCAGCGGTCGTCCAGTTCGCTGATCGGACCGGAGTTGTGCACGGCGCGCGCGCCGATAGTGAAGCGCCGGTCGAACAGGTGCGTGCCCAGGGTCAGGTTGGCGTTGAAGCGCGGCGGGTTCTGGGTATTGGTGTACGCGCCCTCGAAACCGCCATCGACGCAGTCCGGCGTGTGCTTCAGCGCCTCGATGTTGCGCGCGATGCCGTAGGCGCGGCGCTCGGCGGCGATGTCCGGTGCGCAGGTCCTGGCCTCGAAGTAGTAGTGCGCCGACAGGTCGCCGAACACGTGCTCACTGTCGTAGCTGGCCTGCAGCTCGAGGCCGGACACCTTGAACCGGTCGACATTGCGGATCAGGCCGGCCGACAGCGTGCGGTAGTCGCGGGTGATCAGGTCGTCGACGCGGGTGTTGAAGTAGGCCAGCTTCAGCGCCGCGCTGTCGCCGGCGGCGAACAGGTCGCGCTGCACCGTGCTGGCGCCCGCTTCCCAGGTGCCGGCGCGTTCGGGCTTGAGGCCGTCGGTCGGGCGCGCGGCGGTGAACAGGCCCAGCGTGGTCTCGAACAGGCTGGGCAGCTTCGCGCCTTCGGCGTACTTCACGTACACCAGGGTGTCGTGGTTGAACCGGTAAGCGACGCTGGCGGTGGGCATGAACGCGCTGTCGCTGCGCCGGATCGGGTCGGACCAGGTCCAGGCGGTCGGCACGATCAGGTCTTCCGCCGCATCGGCGTCGTAGAAGTTCCAGCCGCCCAGGTCGGCCACCGTGCCCTGCTTGTACGGGGAGGCCAGCAGCGAGGCCTGGGTGAACTGCCCGTTCGCATCCGGATACCAGTTCAGCAGCGCGATGCGGGTGGCCCGCCACGACGGCAGGGTCGGATCGCCATTGAGCAGCTCGGTGTAGCGGTACTGGCCGATCACGCTTTCTTCGGCCACGGTCGCCAGGCGGTTGCGGTCGCGCACCTTGACCCGGTTGTAGCGGCCGCCGAGCAGCAGTTCCCAGTGTTCGTCCGGCGCCCACTTCGCGGAGAACACCGCGCTGTACTCCTGCCGTTCGGCATCGCGCAGGAAACGGTTGTTGACCAGGTCGTCGTGCTTGCGCGGCGAGTGCGGGCCGGGCGCCACGTCCTCGTCGCTGAAGGACAGGCCGTAGTCGAAGGTGAGCACGCCGGCACCGGTGAACAGCTGCGAGGTGTTGCCCACGTCCAGGCCGAGCCGCTGCTGCGCCAGCTCGTTGCGGTAGGCGGCCTTGTAGCCCGGATCGGTGTTGAAGGTCGGGCCGTCGTACCACTCGGTGCGCCGGTCGAAGTACCACGGAGTGATGCCGGTCAGGCCGTTGTACATCAGGCTGACCGAATCGGTGTAGCTGGCATTGGCCTTCAGGTCGAGCAGGTCGCTGTCGGGATTGAAGCGGTAGCGCACGGTGTAGGCATCCAGATCCACACGGCCCGGATCCCATTGCGGCACGACATCGCGGTTCACCCGGATGATCTGCGAGGCCATGATCTCGCCGGCCGTCCCGTCGTAGCGGCGGTAGCCGGCTTCCAGCGTCTGCTTGTCGTCGATGCGCCAGGTGCCCTTGAGCAGCACCGATTCGGATTCGGACGAGGTGTTGGTGACCTCGGTGTTCGGCGGATTCAGCGTGGCCAGCACGCGCCGGCCCTGCGGGAAGTCCTCATGGCCGCGCTTGCCGGAGAAGTAGTTGCCGGTGTTGCGCCAGGCATAGGCGAGCAGGCCATCGAAGCGCTCGCCGCGATGGGCGAGCGCGAGATTGCCGAACTGGCCGCCCGGGTGGGTGAGGTTGTCGCGGTCGGTGCGCGGCAGGTCGCTGTAGGCAGGCAGCCCACGCGCGGTGCCGTCGGACAGGCCGGCGCGCAGGCGGAAGCCGCTGGTCTGGCCGTCGCGCAGCACGTCGTCGACCTTCAGCGTTTCCATCGTCACCACGCCGCCGATGCCGCCGGAGGCGTTCACCGCCAGGCTCGGGCCCTTGCTGATCGCGATGCTCGAGATCAGGTCCGGGTCGAGATAGCTGCGCTGCGACTGGCCCGCGTAGCCGCGGTAGGTGTCCATCGTCGACTGGCCGCCGTCGATGATCACCGGCACCCGGCTCTGGCCCTGGATGCCGCGGATGTTCACGTCCAGCGCGTTGGCGGTGCGCGGATCGCCGGCGGTGACGCCGGCCACGCCCTTGACGATGTCGGCGGTGGAGGTGCCGCGGAAGCGCTCGATGGTCTCCTGCGGGATGTAGGCGCTGGAGCCGGCGCTCCGATAGACATCGAGCGCGGCGTCCATCCCGACCGCGCCACCGGACGCCGTCCGGCGTTCGCCCGCCACGCTCAGCGCATCGGTGACGATCAGGCCGGCGTCATCGCCCGCAGCGCGCTCCAGCGTCATCGCGGTGGGACCGGTCGGGCGTGCCACCAGGCCGCTGCCCTGCAGCAGCCGGGTCAGCGCGGTCCGGGTATCGAACTCGCCCGACACCGGTGCCGAGCGCTGGTCCCTGGCCAGGTCGGCGGCGTAGGCCACCTGCACGCCGGACTGGCGCATGTACTGGCGCAGCGCGTCGGCCAGCGGCTGGGCCGGGATGTCGAAGCGCTGCGCGGCGACGCGCGCGCCCGGCTCCTGGGCCAGGGCTGGAACGGCGGGAGCGAGCGCGAGCAGGCCGGTGGCCAGCAGTGCCGCATGCAGGCGGGACGGGCGCAGGCGCGGGCCGGCGCGGAAGAAGGGGGACATGGCAGTTCCTGTTGTCGAAGCCGCGATGCAGCGGCGGAGGTTCGACCTACGTGGCGAAGGGCGGGTACGGTCGCCGATGAGACGTACAGCGATGCGCGTTCCCCAAGACCGGATGTGCGGTCGCGCTCAGTCCGCGGGCTGGCGGCGCACGAGGGCCACGCCGAACGGCAGCCGCGTGACCACCAGGCCGCTGCCGGCGGCCAGCGCGTCCAGTGCGGCTTCCGGATGGTCGGTCCGCAGCGCGGCATTGACGCTGGGCAGCGCCGAAAGATCGCCCTGCACGACGATGCGCCCGGCGCGATAGGGCTGCAGCCGGGCGATCGCCTCGTCCACCGGCACCGCATCGAGCAGCAGTTCCCCGTGCCGCCAGGCGGCGATGTCCTCGGCGCGGCGGTCGGGCAGCCGCTGCAGCGCTCCGCCGTCGTGCCAGCCGGCGCCCTGCCCGGTCGCCAGATAGGTCCAGGGCCGGCCCGGTGTGGACGCGGCGCGGATCCGGCCATGCTCGACCGCCGTCTCGACCCGGCCAGCGGCGCGGGCGACGACGAACGCGGTCGCGATGTCCTCGACCACACCGTCGCCGACGCTCACCCGGAACGGCGCCGCCTGCCCGGGCACGACCTCGAACCAGGCGCGCCCGCGCAGCAGCTCCACCCGACGTTGGCCTGCGTCGAAATGCAGCGCGATCGCGCTGTCGGCATCCAGCACCGCGCGGCTGCCGTCGGGCAGTTGCAGATGCGCGATCGTGTTGCCGCTGCGGTGGTCGGCGCGCAGCTGCAGCAGCAGTCCGGGCATGGCCGCCACGCAGGCGAGCACGGCCACCGCGGCGGCGGCCAGCAGGGCGGTCCGCCTGCGTCGCCGCGGGCGCCCCGCTGCCGGCGCCGGACCCAGGCTGCGCCAGAGCACGCGCTCGCGTTCGAACGCCAGGCGATGCCCGGGCTGCGCCAGCCAGCGTTCGAATGCCTGCATGCCGGCGTCGTCCAGCGTTCCCGAGGCGAGCGCCAGCACCCAGTCGCGCGCCTGGCCGGCGTGGTCGTCCATGTCGAGGTCGGGGTGCGGGCGCATCAGGCTGGCGGGCGTCGATGGAGCGAACGGGAAGGCGCGACTATGCAGGTGACGAACGAGGACCGGCCATCCCCAACCCGATCGCGCTCATCGCGGCGCGCGCGCCCATGCCAGGCGCTGCAGCGCCTGCCGCAGATGGTTCTCCACCGTGGTGACCGACACGCCCATGCGCCGGGCGACCTCGGGCTGGGTCAGGCCCTGCAGGCGATTGAGCCGGAACATGGTGCGGGTCGGCTCGGGCAGGTGGCCGGCCGCGTCGAGCACGCGCTCCAGTTCGTCGCGCGCCATCACCTGCTCTTCGGTCGACAGCACCTCGTCGGGCCCCCACAGGTAGTGCTCGGCCAGCAGGCGGCTGCGGCGGGTCTTCTCGCGGCCGTGGTCGGTGGCCAGGTTGCTGGCCAGCCGGTACAGATAGGCGCGGGGGTTGTCGATGCCCTGCTCGCCGGCGACACCGCGCACGCGCAGCCAGATCGACTGGATCACGTCCTCGGCGCCGGCGTCGCCGCCGAGGATGCCGCGCACCAGGCGCAGCAGGGCGGGACGCTCGCGGATCAGCAGTTCGGTCAGGACGATGGCATTGGATGGCATGGCACGGGCGCCGCGCCGGGGGAGCGCCGCGCATCTGCGGGGACAGGCCGGACAGTATAACGATTGATGAGAACTGATCGCATTCTCATCGAGGGACTCGACGTTCCCTGGCGCTCAGTCGTCGATGAACCGGTCCGCGTGCGCCGGGTCCGGCAGCCTGCAGGCTGGCCGCCGGCCGAACCAGCGGTACCGGTTGCGCGCCACCTGCCGGTACAGCGCATCGCGCCAGGCGCGCGGCAGCAGCCATCCCGCCGCCGCGGCCTTCCAGGGGCCGCCCAGCCGCACCAGCAGGCGCAGGATCGCCTCGCTGTCGGTGTGCGCCCCCTGTGCGTCGAGCAGCAGGAACGAGGCGGGATCGTCCGGGTCGAGTCCATGGCCGGCCAGCAGCCGGCGCCCGGCCGGCGACTGCATCGCGGCGAAGCGGAACCGGCCGCGCCGGTCGCGGCGGAGCAGGAAATCGACCCAGCCATTGCACAGCACGCAGACGCCATCGAACACGACGATGGCGCCGGCGTCGGCCGATGGCTCAGTCCGGCGCATGGCCGGCAGGCTCGAGCCAGCCCGCGTAGCGGATCACGCACCCGGCCACGGGCAGCGCCGCACGCACCTCGAACCGGTAGCGTCCGTCCTCCTCGTATTCCCGGCACTGCACGCCGGCGAACAGACGCGCCGGCAACGGCAGGATCCCGAGCAGGCGCACGCGGGCGACGTTCCAGTAGATCGCGCCGTCGGCGGTGTGCAGCATGAAACGGAAGAACAGCGGCCCCAGGCGTTCGCACAGGTGCTTGTCGCGGCAGCGCAGGCGGCTGGTCATCGGGTGGCCGTCGAAGCTGCGCTGCCAGGTCTCGCGCTTCTCGTCGGCGCTGAAACGCACCGTCAACGGTGCATCGCGCATCGCCGGCGGCAACCGGGCGACCCAGCCGCACAGCCGTGCCAGCGGGTTGCGACCGCGCTCCACGTCGACCCGGCCGGCATACGCGCCCTGACCACGGATCGAATGCAGCGCACGCAACGTGTCCGGCAGGTTGAAGAACGGCGCACGCAGCACCTGCTGGAACACGGTTGGAAACATGCGGCACGCGGGAGTGGGCGGGCGACAGGATAGCGCCTGCCCTGCTTCTGCGCTGCCCTGCCCTGCCGCCGCATGGCCCGCCTGGCGGCACACCACGGCGCCCTACTCGGCCAGCACGTGCGGTGTCGGCGCCGGGCGCTGGCGCTCCAGCGCCGTGCGGTCGGTCAGCAGCAGCCGCGCCTGCGAGCGCCAGCCACCGATGAAGACATCGGCCCGGCCGTCGCCGTCCAGGTCGCCCTGGGCCATGCTCCAGCTGCGGCCGACGGTGTCGCGCGGCACCACCTGCAGGGTCACGTCCTCGAACCGGCCCTGCCCGTCGTTGCGCCAGGCGCGTACCTGCAGCGGCACGAAGCCGGGCACCTGGATCGCACTGACCAGGATGTCGGGCGCGCCGTCGCCATCGAAGTCGACGATGCTGCCACCCCAGCTGGAGAAGCGATGCGCCGGCAGGCGCGTGGCGGTCTCGTCGCGGAAGCGGCCCTGGCCGTCGTTGCGCAGCAGGCGCGTCTGCGGATCCTTGTCCCAGTCGCCGTTGTTGCTGGTCAGGTTGAAGAACAGGATGTCCAGGTGCCCGTCGCCATCGGCGTCGAACACGTGCACCTCGCGCGTTTCCAGCGGGGTAGCCAAGTCCAGCCGCTCGCTGGCATCGCGGAAGCGGCCCCGGCCGTCGTTGATCAGCAGCCGGTTCGGCGGCGACTGGTTGGCGATCACCATGTCCAGGTCGCCGTCGCCATCGATGTCGGCCAGCGCGATGCCCTGGGTGTGGTCGTCGGTGCGCGGCAGATGGGTGTCGCTGGCATCGATGAAGTGGCCTGGCCGCTGCGGGTCGTTGAGCCACAGCAGGTTGCGCGCCGGGCCGTCCTTGCCCTCGGGCGTGCTGCCGACCACGATGTCCGGCAGGCCGTCGCCGTCGACGTCGCCCACCGCCAGGCCATTGCCCTGGCTGCCACCGGGCAGGCGCGCGCTCATGTCGGTGAAGCCGCCCTTGCCATCGCCGAAGTACAGCGCGTGCACTTCGTCGGCCTCGGTCACGAACACCACGTCCATGTGGCCGTCGCCATTGAAGTCGGCGGCACGCACATGCTCGTTGTCGCGCGGCGTGGCGTCGAACACGCCCGGCTGCCAGCGCAGGCGGCCGCCGCCCTCATTGAGATACAGCGCATTCGGCCCGTGCTCGACCGCGACCACCACGTCGAGGTCGCCATCGCCGTCCACGTCGATCATCACCGCATCGACGGCATGCATCGCCGGGCCATGCGGCACGTGGCTGGTGGTCACGTCGACATACGGCGCGGGCGTGGTCTGCGCGGCCACCGGCGCGGACAGGACAGCCAGCACGGCGGCGGCGGCGGCGGTGACGGACAGGCGGTGCGGCATCGGAACTCCTCGACGGCATGACGGATGCTGCTGTCTACCATCGCCGCGGTCGTGCCGGGGTGACCACGCCCGCCTGTCCGCGCCACAATGACGCCATGGATGCGCCCTCGCCCTGGTATCTGTACCTGCTGCTGTGCCGCAACGGCAGCTATTACGCCGGCATCACCAACGACCTGGACGCGCGCTACCGCGCGCACGAACGCGGCACCGGCGCACGCTACACCCGCGCCAACCCACCGCTGCAACTGCTCGGCAGCCGTGTCTATCCGGACCGGGCCAGCGCCTCGCGCGCCGAATGGACGATCAAGCAGCTCCCGCGCGATCGCAAGCTGGACTTCCTGCTGGCAGATGCGCCGGCCGACCCCACCGTCGGCGGCTGAGCACCGGCGACGCGAGTGGGGCCGCGCACCAGGAAAGGTCGGCATTGCCTGCATCGCCATGCATCAAAGCTGTCGCATGATGACGTTCTTCCACTCGCCGCACCTTCCCGACGATCCATGTCCACCAACGACGCCCGTCCGCATCCGCTGTTCGCACTGTGCGAAGCGGCCATCGGCCACCCGCACACCAGCCCGCAGGTGCAGGCCGTCATCGAAGCGCTGCCAGGCGCGCCTGCCAGAAGCACCTTGCCGCGCGGCGAGCGGCATTACCTCGCCTGGCATGCCGAGGGCGTGCAGCTGGTCATCGGCGACGGAGCGCTCGCACAGGCATCGTTCCACCTGCGGCCGAGCGCACCGTATGCGGCATTCTCCGGCCCGCTGATCGGCCCGCTCGCGGCCGGCAGCGATCTTGCGCTGGCGGCCAGCGTGCTCGGAGCGCCCAACGCCCGCGACGACGGCCTCGATGAGCATGGCAGGCAGCGCCTGCCGGCCTGGCTCCGCTACCGGCGCGGCCCGCATGTGCTGCACGTGGAAGCCGAAGACGGGCGGCAGCTGTCGCTGGTGGCGCTGGTCGATTCCTGACCGGCAACGGCGCGACAGCGGGACCCGCCAGCGGTCAGCCCTGCGCCAGCGCGGCGCGCAGAGCACGCAGCTGCTGTTTCACCGCGGCACGCTGCTCGGGCGAAAGCCGCAGCAGCGCCTTGTGTCCGACCGACAGCGATTCCAGCGACGGATCGACGAAACGCAGCTTGCCGAACGGGTCCGGCGCCACCTCCAGCGGCCCTGCGGGCTCGGGCGCCTGCAGCAGATGGTCGATCACCTGCACGAGCCGGTCGTTGAAGTAGGCATCCGGCCGCCCCAGCTCCGCATAGGACTGCTGGAACAGCGGATAGAAGCGGCGATACAGCGCAGACATCCGGGCCGCATCGGCCTGGGTGAACGCGGCCACATACGGCGCGTAACGCCCGGCATTTCCCGCGACATCGACGACCTGCACCTCGCCTTCGTCGAGGGTGGCGAACGGCCCCGGCACCACCCGCAACGCCAGCGTCTGCGGGGTGACGCGCGGTTCGGTCAGATTGTCGACCATCACCACCAGCCGCTGCACCAGGTGCTCGCGCAGCACGATGCCCAGCACCGACGGATCGGCCACCAGGTCGGAGAGCGCTTCCCACGCCGTCGCGTCGCTGTCGGCCAGTGCGGGAATCGCGGCGTCGGCGGCCGCGGCGTCCGGCTCGATGGGATGCTGGATGCCCGGCGGATCGTCCGGCACGCTCGGATCGCCCGCCGCCACCGGCGAAGACCCCGCATCCTGCGTAGACGGCAATGCCGCGATCGCCTCCTGCCGTGGCGCCTCCTGCGGCCGCAGTAGCCACCAGCCGGCACCTGCGATCGCAACCACCACCAGCACCCACGGCCAGCGCGCCTGCCTGGTCTTCGGCGTCTGCATGTTCACCCCACACGTTCAACGGACATGCGAGGTCTGACCATCCCATCCCACGCAGGTTCCGCGGCGCGGCCACTGGCTTCATCCGTCATTCGACGCAGGCACGCGCATCCATGCCTCCGGTGAGGCGTTTCAACGATGCCCCCCCAACTACCCTGTCGCCATCGACCCCGCAGTTGCTCCAGCACTGATGGATGACTGCGCATTTCGCTCTCAACACTTTTCTTCGTTGTTGCTGTTGCGGTTGCTGTTGCTGTGATTCTCTTCGGCTTTTTTTGGGGCACGCTTGCTTTGCCTTTTCCTTCTGCCTTTGCCCCTTGCCTTCGGCTTTGGCTTTGGCTTTGGTTTTGGCTCTGGCTCTGGCTCTGGCTCTGGCTTCAGATGTCGACCCACCCGAGCCGTAAAGCGAGCCGAGCATCGCAGCGGCGATGGGGGCGAAGAGGCCCACGTGTCTGAGCGCAGCGAGTTGTGGGCCGTCCCGAAAAGGGGATGAATCCTCCATCGACGCGAGAAGCGCAGGGAACCGGTCGGCGCAGCCGACCGGATCGCGTTCTACGGACCCCCTTTTCGGGGCAGGCGACGGCGGTTCTGCTTGCCTTTGACAGGACAAAAGTAAGCCGCGCACCAGCGCGGAAGCTGTCGCCCTCAATCCGTGGCCTGGCTTTGGCCGTTGCCGTTGCCCTCGCCCTCAGACCCCCGCGTCAGTCCCGGCAACCACCCACCCTCCACACATCGGACATACCGCACACCGAACAACGGAACAGCCGGCCCAGAACCGGACCGGCTGCCGCATGCACCCTATCAGCCGCAGCGCACACATCGCCGCAGCAACGACCGCACAGCCCGCATCATCCCCGCACGACCGGCTCCTCCGCCCGCTGCAGCGACAACAGCCCCAGCAGCACCGCCAGCACCGCATACGCCGCCGCGAACTGCCACGCGATCACCGCACGCAGGCCCTCCAGCGTCCACGGCAGATAGATGCCGCCACGCGGATCGACCGAATGGATGAAGCCGAACAGGGTCAGCACGCCGGCGATCAGCAGCACGCCCGCGGCGCGGCGCGGCCGCTGCTCGATCAGATCGACCAGCGCCGCGCTCCACAGCATCGCGGTGATGATGAAGCCGTTGCCCAGGGTGAAGATCGTCGCCAGGTCCGGCAGCCCGTGGCTGTCGATGCCGTTGTACAGCGCGGCGAACGTCTCCGGCGCGACCAGCGCCGGATTTCCCAGCTTGATCACCAGCAGGTAGGCCACGGCCGGCAGGAACGCCAGCGCCACCGCCGGCGCATGCCTGCGCGGCGTTTCGTGGAAGGCCTGCAGGGTGATGTCCATGCCGACGTAGACGATGATCGGCGCCAGCACCGCCACCGGCAGCCACTGCACCAGACCCGACACGTAGCCGAAGATGCCGCCCAGGCCGATGAACAGGCCGGTCAGCAGCGTGTAGCCGCTGCGCGCACCCATGTGCTTGTAGGCCGGCTGGCCGATGTACGGCGTGGTCTGGGCGACGCCGCCGCAGACGCCGGCGACCAGCGTCGACACCGCTTCGGCCAGCAGCACGTCGCGGGTGCGGTAGTCGTCGCCGGCGGCACGCGCGCTCTCGGCCACGTTGATGCCGCCGACCACCATCAGCAGGCCGAACGGCAGCAGCAGCGGCAGATACGGCACGGTGTCGGCCAGGCCGTCGACGAAGCCCAGCGTCGGCAACGGCAGCACGAAGCGCAGCGGCTGCGCCTCCGGCACGGTGAAGCCCGGCAGGCCCAGCCCGGCCAGGCCCAGCCCGTAGTACAGCGCGGTGCCGATCAGGAAGGCGACGAACACGCCCGGCAGACGCAGCGGCAGCCGGCCCTTGCCGACCAGCACGTACAGCAGCACACCGAACGTGGCCAGGCCGACCACCGGATTGCGCAGCGTCTCGATCAGCGGCAGGAAGCCCAGCAGCGCCAGCGCCGCGCCCCCGATGGAGCCCAGCAGCGCCGCACGCGGCAGCACCCGGGTGATCCAGTCGCCGGCGAAGGACAGCACCAGCTTCAGCAGGCCCATCACCACCAGCGCCGCCATGCCCAGCTGCCAGGTCGCCAGCGCGGCCGCCTGTTCGTCCAGGCCGGCCTGCCTGTAGGCGATGAAGGCCGGGCCCAGCACCAGCAGCGCCATGCCGATGCTGGTCGGCGCATCCAGGCCCAGCGGCATCGCGGTGACATCGTCGCGCCCGCTGCGCTGCGCCAGCCGGCGCGCCATCACCGTGTAGATCAGGTTGCCGACCAGCACGCCCAGCGCGGTGCCGGGAAACATCTTCTGGAACACCACATCGGCCGGGAACTGGAAGATCCCGATCAGTGCGGCGGCGATGAAGCCGAGGATCGACAGGTTGTCGACCACGAGGCCGAAGAAACCGTTCAGATCGCCCGGGACGAACCAGGACGGACGGCGCTGCTGCGGGACCTGCGACATCGGATTTCCAGAAGAAGGGGGTAGGAGCGGCCGCAGCCGCGACCGTCATCGATCAGCGGCCGGCGAACCGCCGATGTTGACTGGCGGCTGCGCCGACCGCGTGGCCCGCATGGCGGCTGCGGGAGCGGGCAAGCCGGCAATCCTCCGCCATCGGATGCATCAATGCATCGTCGGGCGTGGTGGTCGCGGCCCCCCGAAAAGGGGGTGCAAGCAAAGCCCGCTCCCGCGAGGACACCACGCTCAGAAGCGGGTGCGGAACTCCACGCCCCAGGTGCGCGGCTCGTTGATGAAGCCGGTGAGGTTGTTGAAGTCGATCGCGCCGACGATGCGGGTCTGGTCGGTGATGTTGCGACCGAACAGCGCGACCTCGCGATCGCCATGGCCCCACGAATAGCCGACCCGCAGGCCGCCTTCCAGCGTGGACCTGCCACGGAACTCGGCCGATTCGTACAGGAAGAAGTTGACCTCGCTGCGGTAGGCCCAGTCGGTCAGCACGTACAGTTCGCTGCCCTCGCCCAGCGTGAACGCATAGCGCGCGCTCAGGTTGTGCACCCACTCCGGCGCCTGCGGCAGCGGGTTGCCGTCGATCAGCGCACGGCCCGAACCATCGCGCGGATCGGTCACGGTGCAGGCCGCGCACGGCGCCACCGCCAGCGTACCGTCCTGGATCTCGGTGTCGTTGTAGCTGCTGCCCAGGGTGACCAGCAGGTTGTCGGTCAGGTAGGCCTCCAGGTCCAGTTCGAAGCCCTGGCCGACGCTGCGGTCGGCATTGAGCAGGGTCGCGATGTTGCTGCTGCCACCGACCGCGATGATCTGCTGGTCGTCGACGGTGTAGCGGAACACGTTGAAGCCCAGGCGTGCGCGGCGGTCCCACAGGTCGGCCTTGACGCCGACCTCATAGGAGATCACCTCTTCCGAATCGGCGGTGGACACGCCGCCGTTGGGCGCGGTCGGATCGGCGAACAGCAGCCGGCCCTGCACCGACGGCGCACGGAAACCCTTCGCCACGCGGCCATACAGGTTGACCGTGTCGCTGAGCGCATAGACCGCGCTCAGGTCCCAGCTGACGTCGTCGACGTCGGTGGACACCAGGTAAGGCCCGCCGACCGGCGCACCGAACGGCGCGGCCTCCAGCACGCTGGCCGAGAAATCCTTCTTGTCCTGCGTGTAGCGCAGGCCGGCGCGCAGCTTCAGCTTGTCGCTGACCGCGTACTCGCCGGAACCGAACACCGCCCAGGCGGTGTTCTCCTGCTGCTGCACGGCGCGGCCGGCCAGCGGATTGCCGGGCGCCAGCGAGTCGTAGTTGAAGCTGTCGATGGTGATTTCTTCGCGGTACCAGAACAGGCCGGCCTGCCAGTTGAACGGGCCGTCCAGCGCCGATTCCAGGCGGAATTCCTGGCTGATCTGCTTGTGGTCGGGCAGGCCGTCGGCCGACTCGGAGGCGAACGGAATCACCCCTGGGCCGGAAACGGGCAGGAACACCGCACCGTAGCCACCATCGATGTCGCCGCGGTTCAGCGATTCGGCGGTCTCGTAGCCGGTGATCGAGTGCAGGCTCAGGTCGCCGAAATCCCAGCGCAGGCGCGCGCTCGCGCCCCAGGTGTCGAGCCAGGAGAAGTTCTGGCCGTCGACGGCCACCTTGTCCTTGTCGAAGCCGGGCACGAAGTCGTTGGTCCCGGGCTGGATGATGTTGGCCCGGAACAGCCGCGCGGTGCCGTTGAGGTGGCGCTTGTGCAGGTTCAGCAGCGCCTCGAAATCGTCGCCCTCGTACAGGAACTGCAGGCGCGCGGCGGACTCGTCGTAACCCTCGAACCCGTCGCTGCTGCCGGCCGCGTAGGTGTTGTCGACCCAGTCGTCGCGGCGCTGGTACAGCGCGGACACGCGGGCCGACCAGCGCGCGCTCAACGCACCGCCGACCGCGCCTTCGAAGGTGGTCAGGTCGTCGCTGCCGTAGCCGATCTGCGCATAGCCGCCGAATTCCTGCGACGGCCGCACCGAATCGAACTTGACCACACCAGCCGGGGTGTTGCGGCCGAACAGCGTGCCCTGCGGGCCGCGCAGCACTTCAACACGTTCCAGATCGAACAGCGGGAAGCCCTTCAGCAGCGGGCTTTCCTGGACCACGTCGTCGTACACCAGCGACACCGGCTGCGAGGCGTTGAGGTCGAAGTCGGTGTTGCCCAGGCCGCGGATGTAGAAGCGCGGGAACGCGCGGCCGTAGGACGACTCGATGTTCAGGCTGGGCACGCGCGCGGACAGGAAGCGGATGTCGGCGCCGCCAGAGCCGTACACGTCCAGCTTCTCGGCATCGATGCTGGTCAGCGAGACCGGCACGTCGCGGATGTTCTCGACCTTGCGCTGCGCGGTGACCTGCACCGCGTCCAGGGTGGCGGCGTCCTGTGCGAACGACAGCGACGGGGTGACGGCGGCGGCAAGCAGTGCGGTGGCGAGAACGGAACGGCGCGGCAGGCGGACGCGGATCGGTCGGCTCATGGCGGTGGGGCCTCGGTGGTGGGGGTCACGGGGATGTCACGATGATGCAATGCAGCGAACGGCGGAAGTGCCGGCCGTCGGGGCTCAGAACGAGACCTCGACCGGCTGCCGCGCCCACAGCACCGACTGGTGGCCGGTGGCCTCCTTCCAGGCCAGGCGGATCGCCTCGATGTCGGCGCGGCGCTGCGGGGTGTCCTCGTGCAGGATCACCAGCACTTTGGAGCGCAGCCGGTTCGGCTCGGGCGCGCCGCGGAACAGCCATTGGCCGTAGGCGTCGAACACGGTCAGCCCGTCCGGGAAGCGCGCGGTGACCTCCTTGTCCAGGAAGGCGCGCCAGCGCTCCTCGCCGATGGCGTCGGTCTGCGCCCGTTCCGACGGCCCATCCTCGCGGCCTACACCGAAGTACAGCTCGCTGCGCACCCAGCCCTGGGCCGCGGCCGGGCGGGCGGCATCGCCGTGGAAGCTGGACGTGGTCGCCTGCGGGGCGGCGGCGGGTGCGGTGGTGGCGCAGGCGCCGAGGCCGGACAGACCGGCAAGCAGCAGGACGAGGGCAGGCAGACGCAGGGACATCGGCGGGACTCCAGGGCGGGGCAGCGTGTGGGGCGTGAGGAAATCCGGGCAAATAACCAAAGGCAATGAGCTGATGCCCGGTCGGGGTGCCGGAGGGGATGCCGCAGGCGCGGCGGGGCCGCTATCATATCGCTCCATCCGGATGAATATGAAGAGCCATCCGGACCCCCGCCCCCGCACCGGAAGTCCCCATGCAGCTGCTGCCCCGCACGCCCCTCGCCATCGCCCTGGCGCTCGCCCTGCCCTCCACCGCCTTTGCGCAGGCCACCACCACCCTCGACCAGGTCATCGTCACCGGCACGCGCGCCAGCGACCGCACCGTGCTCGAGTCGACCTCGCCGGTCGACGTGCTGACCGCTGAGGACATCCGCAAGGCGGGCGTGCTCAACGGCGAACTGGGCAGCGCACTGCAGACCCTGCTGCCCTCGTTCAACTTCCCGCGCCAGTCCAACTCCGGCGGCGCCGACCACGTGCGTGCCGCGCAGCTGCGCGGCCTCTCGCCCGACCAGGTCCTCGTGCTGGTCAACGGCAAGCGCCGCCACACCAGCGCCCTGGTCAGCACCGGCAGCAAGATCGGCCGCGGCACCACGCCGGTGGATTTCAACGCGATCCCGGTCAGCGCGATCCAGCGCATCGAGGTGCTGCGCGACGGCGCCGGCGCCCAGTACGGCTCCGATGCCGTGGCCGGCGTGATCAACGTGATCCTCGACAGCCGCGCCGAAGGCGGCGAGCTTGAAGCCAGCTACGGCGCGCACCACACCGACGTCGAGCCGATCGACCGCACCCTGACCGACGGCCAGACCACCTTCCTCAGCGGCAAGGTCGGCACCGGCCTGGGAGAGGGCGGCTTCCTGCGCGTCGGCCTGGAGTACAAGCACCGCAACGCGACCAACCGCGCCGGCTTCGACCAGGTGCCGCCGTGGGACCAGACCCCCGCCAACCTGGCCGTGCAGGGCCAGCGCAATTACCACCTGGGCGATGGCCAGTCCAAGGACATCAACGCTTGGTTGAACGCCGAGCTGCCGCTGGGCGAGGACGCCACCGCCTACGCCTTCGGCACCTGGAACCAGCGCGACACGCGCGGCGCCAACTACTTCCGCTATCCGGACGGCGCGGCCAACTGGCCGCAGGTCTATCCGAACGGCTTCCGCCCGGTCTCGCTCGGCGAGAACCTCGACGTGTCGGCCGTGGCCGGCGTGCGCGGCCGCCTGGGCGAGTGGGACTACGACGCCAGCCTCAACCACGGGCGCAATGAATTCACCTATCGCCTGGTCGACTCGATCAACGCCTCGCTCGGCCCGTCCAGCCCGACCCGCTTCCGTACCGGCGACTACGCCTTCGACCAGACCTTGGCCAACATCGACCTGAGCCGCGGGTTCGACGCCGGCGCCAACTTCCATACCGTCGCGGTCGGTGCCGAGTTCCGCACCGAACACTACGAAACCGGTGCCGGCGACCCGGCCAGCTACGCGGTCGGCCCCTTCACCGACCGCCCGGCCGGCTCGCAGGCCGGTGGCGGCCTGACCCCGCAGGACGAGGCCGACCTCGATCGCGATGTCGCCAGCCTCTACGCCGGCCTGTCCAGCCGTTTCGGCGAGAAGTTCAGCACCGACCTCAGCGCACGCTATGAGCATGACGAGGATTTCGGTGGCGAGTTCACCGGCAAGCTGGCCGCCCGCTACGAGTTCGCCCCGGCGTTCGCGCTGCGCGGCGCGGTGTCCAACAACTTCCGTGCGCCCTCGCTGGCCCAGATCGGCTACGAATCCACCAGCACCGGCTACAACGCCGCCGGCCAGATCGTGCAGGGCCGCCTGCTGTCGGTGAACAACCCGATCGCGCGTGCGCTCGGCGCGACCGAGCTGAAGCCGGAGACGTCGCTCAACCTCAGCCTGGGCTTCACCAGCCGCATCGGCGAGCACTTCGACCTGTCGTTCGACCTGTTCCAGATCGAGATCGACGACCGCGTCGCGCTGTCCGAGGCGATCACCGGCGACGCGCTGACCGGTTTCGTCGACGCCAATTTCGACGTAGCCACCATCGAGAGCGCGCAGTTCTTCGTCAACGCCGCCGACACCCGCACCCGCGGCGCCGAGCTGGTGGCCAACTGGCGCGATGAACTGGCCGGCGGCCGTCTGCTGCTGACCGGCACCTGGAGCTACGCCAAGACCGAGCTGGAGAACATCGTCGCCACGCCGGCGCAGCTGACCGCGCTGGATCCGTCCTACTTGCTGTTCGGCGTCGAGGAGAGCAACACCCTGACCGACGCCGCACCGCGCACCCGCGCCCAGTTCAGCGCCACCTGGAGCAACGACCACTGGAACCTGCTGACCCGCGTGCAGCGGCATGGCAGCGCCAGGCGCATCTTCAACTTCGGCGGCGGCTTCGAGCCCGAACAGGTCTACAGCGCCAAGTGGCAGCTCGACGCAGAGGTCGAGTACCGCTTCAACGAGCGCTGGAGCGTGGCCCTGGGCGGGCAGAACCTGACCGACGAGTACGCCGACCTCTCCAACGAGGACATCCACTACTTCGGCAACCTGCCCTACGACGTGCTGTCGCCGATCGGCAGCAACGGCGCGTACTACTACAGCCGCGTCCGCTACAGCTTCTGAGCACGCCGGCCCCGCCGCCGATGGCGGCGGGGTCATGATGCCGTTGGCATGTCCCCACCCGATCCGCCATGAGCCGCTGGTCGGGATGGGGCACCGGCCCCGACCGCGATCAGGCCGACGCGCAGGCCAGCTGCCCATCCGCGAGCGCCGGTCCCGGACCTCACCTGCCCGACACGGCCGCTGGCACAGCATGGCGGCCGATCATTCACCGACAGCCGACGCCGACCTGCGCAGGTACGCACGAATCGCGTCGTTGCACTCCGATTGCCGTCGTTCGGCGACGATCCTGGCCAGCCGCATAACCTGAACATCACATCCGTCCCGGCACAATGGGCGGCATGGCCGATGCACCCCCCCCACGACCATCGCCGCCGTTGCTGGACGACGCCTGCGCGTTGTTCCTCGATGTCGACGGCACCCTGATCGACTTCAGCGACGATCCGTCCAGCGTCCACGTCCTGCCCGGCGTGCTGGACGCGATCGGCCGCATCAGCGACCGCCTGCATGGCGCGGTGGCCCTGGTCAGCGGCCGCCCGCTGGCGCAGCTGGACACGCTGTTCGCTCCGCTGCGCCTGCCATCCGCCGGCCTGCACGGGCACGAGTTCCGCAGCAGCGCCGACGCCCGCGACGCGCTGCCCGATGACACCTCGGCGTTCCTGCACGCGCTGCATCACGACGCCGCCAGGATGGCGGCAGCCCATCCCGGCGTGCTGGTCGAGGACAAGGGCGTGAGCATCGCCCTGCACTGGCGCGCGGCACCGGAGGCCGGCGAAACCGTGCAGGCCTTCGCGCTCGCCTGGCTGCCGGCGCTGCCGGGCTATCGCCTTCAGCCGGGCAACCATGTCGTCGAATTCGTGCCTGAAGGCACCGACAAGGGCGGCGCGGTCGCCCGGATGATGCGGCAGCCGGCCTTTGCCGGACGCACGCCGGTGTTCATCGGCGACGACCTGACCGACGAGTTCGGCTTCGCCGCCGCCCAGCGCCTCGGCGGCTGGGCGGTGCTGGTCGGCGACCGCGCCGGAAGCGCGGCGACCTACGGACTGCCGGGCACCGCCGCCGTGCACGCCTGGCTGGCGACGAACGCCGCGGCACTGGAGACCACCACGCGGTAGCGCATCCCGCGCCGCCGCCCCGATCCGATGGGGACTGGAATGCAAGTACACGAAGCCAACCTGCAGCTTGGCGTGATCGGCAACGGCAGTTTCGGCGCGCTGGTGAACGAACACGGTCGCGTGGTCTGGGGCTGCCTGCCGGCCTTCGACGGCGACCCCGCGTTCTGCGCCCTGCTCTCGCCGCGCGAGCATGAAGGTGGCGATTTCGCGATCGAGCTGGAAGACTTCGCCCGCAGCGAGCAGGCCTACATCCCCAACACCGCCGTGCTGCGTACCGTGCTGCACGATGCGCATGGCGCCTCGGTGGAAATCCTGGATTTCGCCCCGCGCTGGCGCAACAACGGCCGCTTCTACCGGCCGGTCTCGATCATCCGCCGGATCACGCCGCTGTCGGGCAATCCGCGCATCCGCGTGCTGGCGCGGCCGCTGGCCGACTGGGGCGCACGCGTGCCCGAGCACACCTGGGGCAGCAACCACATGCGCTGGCTGCTGCCCGACTTCACCCTGCGCCTGACCACCGACGTACCGGTCCGCTTCATCCGCGACGGCCTGCCGTTCGTGCTCAGCCATCCGCTGCACCTGATCCTGGGTCCGGACGAATCGCTGCAGCGCTCGATCTCCGGGTATGTCGAAGAAGCGCTGAACCGGACCACCGACTACTGGCGCGAATGGGTCCGCTACCTGTCGGTGCCGCTGGAGTGGCAGGAAGCGGTGATCCGCAGCGCGATCACGCTCAAGCTGTGCCAGTACGAGGACAGCGGCGCGATCATCGCCGCGATGACCTCCTCGATTCCCGAGGCCCCCGGCTCGATCCGCAACTGGGACTACCGCTACTGCTGGCTGCGCGATGCGGCCTTCGTGGTGCGCGCGCTCAACCGCCTGGGCGCGACCCGCAGCATGGAGGAGTTCCTGCGCTACATCTTCAACATCGCCACCAGCGATGGCAGCCTGCAGCCGCTGTACGGCATCGGCTTCGAGGACAGGCTGGACGAGCACGAGGTCGATTCGCTGGCCGGCTACCGCGGCATGGGCCCGGTGCGGCGCGGCAACCTGGCCTGGATCCAGAAGCAGCACGACGTCTACGGCTCGGTCGTGCTGGCCTCGACCCAGCTGTTCTTCGACCAGCGCCTGGTCGATCCCGGCGATGCGGGTACCTTCGCCCGGCTCGAGCCGCTGGGCGAGCGCGCCTTCGCCCTGCACGACGTGCCCGACGCCGGCCTGTGGGAGTTCCGCGGCCGCGCCGAGGTCCACACCTACACCGCGGCGATGTGCTGGGCCGCCTGCGACCGCCTGGCCAAGATCGCCCAGCGCCTGCAGCTGCACGAACGCGCCGAGTACTGGCGCGGCCGCGCCGACACCATCCGCGCGACCACGCTGGAGCGCGCCTGGCGCGAGGAAGCCGGCCATTTCAGCGCGTCGTTCCAGAGCGACTACCTGGATGCCTCGCTGCTGCTGCTGGTCGACATCGGCTTCGTTGCCGCCGACGATCCGCGCTACGTGGCCACGGTCGAGGCGATCGGCCGCGACCTGCGCCATGGCGACGGAATCTACCGCTACATCGCGCCGGACGACTTCGGCGCGCCGGAAACCAGCTTCACCATCTGCACATTCTGGTACATCGACGCGCTGGCCGCGATCGGCCGGATCGACGAGGCGCGCGAACTGTTCGAGCGCGTGCTCTCGCACCGCAACCACCTGGGCCTGCTGTCGGAGGACATGGCGTTCGAGGATGGCGAAGGCTGGGGCAACTTCCCGCAGACCTACTCGCACGTGGGCCTGATCATCGCCGCGATGCGGCTGTCGCGGTCCTGGCAGGAGGCGTCATGAGCCGCCTGGTCGTCGTCTCCAACCGCGTCGCCCTGCCCGGTGAGAACCGCGCCGGCGGTCTTGCGGTCGCCCTGCAGGGCGCGCTGCGCGAGCGCGGCGGATTGTGGTTCGGCTGGAGCGGCAAGACCGTGCGCGGCAACAGCGGCGAACTGCACGAGCAGCAGGATGGCGACATCCGCTACGCCACGGTCGACCTCAACAAGGCCGACATCGACGCCTACTACAACGGTTTCTCCAACCGCGCGCTGTGGCCGCTGCTGCACTTCCGGCTGGACCTGGTCGACTACGACCGCGCCACCCGCGAAGGCTACCGCCGGGTCAACGCGCTGTTCGCCGACCGGCTCGCGCCGATGCTGCGCGACGACGACACCGTCTGGATCCACGATTACCACCTGATCCCGCTGGCGGCGCTGCTGCGCGAGCGCGGCGTCGGCTGCAAGATCGGCTTCTTCCTGCACGTGCCGGTGCCGTCGGCCGATCTGCTGATGGCGATGCCCGACCACCAGCGGCTGTTCTCCACGCTGTACGCCTACGACCTGATCGGCTTCCAGACCCAGCGCGACAACGACCGCTTCCAGTCCTACGTGCGCCTGTACGGCGGCGGCCGCATCCTCGCGCCCAACCTGCTCGAAGCGCCGGGTGGACGCGCATTCCGCACCGGCACGTTCCCGATCAGCATCGACACCGCGCACATCGCCCGCCAGGCCGCCGCCGCGGTCAACAAGCCGGCGCTGCGCGACCTGCGCGCCAGCCTGGAGCGGCGCCAGCTGGCGATCGGCGTGGACCGGCTCGACTACTCCAAGGGACTGCCCGAGCGCTTCCACGGTTTCGAGCGTTACCTGGAACGGCATCCGGACCAGAAGGGCAGCCTGACCTATCTGCAGATCGCGCCGGTGTCGCGCGGCGACGTCAACGAGTACCAGCGCCTGCGCGGCGAACTGGAACAGATCGCCGGCCACATCAACGGCGCGCACGCCGAGCCGGAATGGACGCCGCTGCGCTACGTCAACCGCAACTTCCCGCACGCCACCCTGACCGGCTTCTACCGCTGCGCGCGGGTCGGCCTGGTCACCCCGCTGCGCGACGGCATGAACCTCGTCGCCAAGGAGTACGTGGCCTCGCAGGATCCGGAGAACCCCGGCGTGCTGGTGCTGTCGCTGCTGGCCGGCGCGGCCCACGAGCTGAAGGAGGCGCTGCAGGTCAACCCGCACGACCTGGACGGCGTGGCAGATGCGATCGCCACTGCGGCGACGATGCCGCTGGCACGCCGCCGCGAGCGCTGGCACACGATGATGGAGTACCTGCAGCGCCACGACATCCATGCCTGGCGCCGCGATTACCTGGACGCGCTGGAAGCGGTCTGACGCCGGTCGCGCGCCGCAGGGCGCTCACCGCGGCGGCACGGGCTCCGGGTACAGCAGGTAACGGCGCCGTACCGGCGCGAACGCTTCGAGTCCGGGCTGCCAGCGCGCCTCGATCGCGTCCAGCGGCATCCCGCGGTCGATCGCATCGCGCAGCCAGCCGATGCCGGCGAGCCGGTCGAAGAACGGAGGATCGCCCGGCAGGAAGGCGAAGGCCTCCGGATGCTGGTCATGCAGCGCCTTGAGCACGGCGATGCCGGTGCGCACGGGCCGGAACGCGGTGCGGTCGGTCACATGCAGCTGCACCCCGGCGCTGGGCTGGCCGGCATGCTTGGAGAAGCTGGGGGTGAACCAGACCGGGCGGAACAGCACGCCCGGCAGGGCCTGCGCGTTCAGGCGCGCGGCCAGCGCCGGCGCATCGACGAACGGCGCACCGACGATCTCGAACGGACGCGTGGTGCCGCGCCCTTCCGACACATTCGTGCCTTCGAGCAGGCCGGTGCCGGGGTAGACAAGGGCGGTGTCCGGCGTGGGCATGTTCGGTGACGGCGGCACCCAGGGCAGCGCGGTTCGCAGCGGCTCGTCGCCACGCGCCCAGCCCTGCATGGGCACCACGTGCAGCTCCGCGCCGATGCCGTACTCGGCGTTGAACAGCCGTGCCAGCTCGCCGATGGTCATGCCATGCCGCAGCGGGATCGGGAACATCCCGACGAAGGATGCGAGCGCCGGGTCCAGCACCGGCCCTTCGACCAGCACGCCGCCGATGGGATCCGGACGGTCCGGCACCACGACCGGAATCCCCGCGGCCGCGGCCGCGCGCATCACCCCGGCCAGCGTGTACGGGTAGGTGTAGAAGCGCGTGCCGACGTCCTGGATGTCGAATACGAGTACCTCGATGCCGGCCAGCATCGCCGGCGTCGGCGCGCGATGCTCGCCGTACAGGCTGTGCACCGGCAGGCCGGTGGCCGCATCGCGGATGTCGGCGACGTGGTCGCCCGCTTGCACGTCGCCGCGTACGCCGTGCTCCGGCCCGAACAGGGCGACCAGTTCCACCTGCGGGTGCGCGGCCAGCAGGTCGACCGTGCTGCGCAGCTGACGGTCGACGCCGGTGGCATTGGTGACCAGGCCGACGCGCCTGCCGCGCAGCAGGTCGATGCGCTCGGTCAGCAGGATCTCGATCCCCAGCCGTGGCGCGGACAGGGCCTCGGTGGACAGCGGCGGGGCGGGCGGCGTCTTCGCGGCCACCGGCAGCGACAGACCGAGCGCCAGCAGCAGCGACAGCGAGGCCAGGACCACCGGGCTCGCGACCGGTGCCGCGCCGCACGGATGGCAATGGACCGGACGATGAAGTTCGGGCATGGTCGCTCCGACGGGCTTTGCTATCGTTGTCATCGACGATAGCAGGCTGGCGGCATGCCGGGTGGAGACGGCATTCCGCGCGTTTTCCTTCCTGGCCAGGTACCCCCGATGCCCAGAACGGCGAGCCGATTGATGCGCAGCATGTCCTTCCTTGTCATGGCCGGTGTCCTGGCCCCCGCAGCGTCCGCCGACGCCGGTCGCCTCGGCGTCACCCCCTCGGCCCAGTCGCAGGATTTCGTGGGAGGCAAGCAGCAGTTCCAGCTGCATACGCTGCTGACCGAGCAGCGCCACCCGCGCACCTTCGACCTGAGCCAGCGCATCGCCGGCGACACCGCCGCCGGTCTGGCCGCGCTGCTGTCGGTGGACGAGGACATCGCCCTGGCCCTGCAGCAGGTCGCCGACGACCCGCAGCGGCTGGCCGCGCTGGAACAGGCGTCGCAGGCGATGACCGGCGCGCTGCGCGACGGCCACCGGCTGTACTTCTACGGCACCGGCTCGACAGGGCGCCTGGCCGAGACCATCGAAAGCGGCCTGTGGCGCCCGTTCTGGCAGCGCGCGGCGCAGTCCCCGTCATGGCCGGCGATCGCCGCGCGCCACCCGGACCTGGGCGAACGCGTGCGCGGCGAGATCACCGGCGGCGACCGCGCCCTGATCAGCTCGCTGGAAGGCTTCGAGGACCTGCCTTCGATCGGCAGGCTGCAGCTGGAGGACAACGGCATCGGTCCGCAGGACCTGGTGTTCGCGGTCACCGAAGGCGGCGAGACCTCGGCGGTGATCGGCACCGCGCTGGCCGCGGCCGACCAGGGCGGCGCCGGCCGCACCTGGTTCGTCTACAACAACCCCGACGACGTGCTGCGCCCGTTCGAGCGCAGCCGCCGGGTGCTGGACGATGCGCGCATCGCCAAGATCGCGCTGCCGACCGGCCCGCAGGCGATCACCGGCTCGACCCGGATGCAGGCCACCACCACCAGCCTGTACGTGCTCGGCGTGGTGCTGGAGGACGCCGCCCGGCGCCTGCTGCAGGAGCTGCTGCCGGCCGACGAGCTGGCCGCGCTGGGCTTCGCCGATGCCGGCATCGGCGAGCGCCTGCGCGGCTTCGCCGACATCCAGCGCAGCGTCGCGGCGACCGCGCCGCGGCTGGCCGCCTGGACCGACCGCGAAACCGCAGCGTACGGGAACGGCCGCCACGCCACCTATCTGGCTACGCGCGCGCTGATGCCGGTGTTCGTCGACGTCACCGAGCGCGCGCCGACCTTCCGTCTGGCGCCGCTGGACCCGGTCGACGCCCCCGAACGCCGCTCCTGGATCCAGGTCTGGACGCCGGCCGGGTCGCCGCAGCAGGCCTGGCAGGCCCTGCTGCAGCGGCCCTTTCATGGGCTGTCGCGCGAACGCTATCTGGCCCCGTTCGAGCAGGAAGTCACCGACCCCTACCTGCGCGAGGCTGCGCTGCGCAGCCTGCGCGACGCCGGCAGCGAGCAGCAGGCGCGTTACGACCTGTCGTTCTCCGCACCGAACCTCGCGCGCTCCGGCCCCCAGGCCGGCGACCATGGCGCGCTGATCGTGCTCGGCGACGAAACGCCCGACGCCCGCCACCTGGAGTGGCTGCAGACCTTCGCCGCCGCCGACACCTCGCTGGTGCTGGTGTCGGTGTCGGCGCGCCCGGTGCAGCCGGCGCTGCTGCAGGCGCTGGCCGCGCTGCCGCGGCCGGTGCCGGTGGTCGCACTGACGATCCCGCAGCGCGATGCGTTCGCACTGAACCAGACCATCGCATTGAAGATGCTGCTCAACGCGCACTCCACCGGCGTGATGGCCGGGCTGGGACGCGTGGTCGGCAACACGATGACCAGCGTGCAGCCGGGCAACCTGAAACTGGTCGGGCGCGCGACCTGGCTGATCCAGTCGCACGTGGAAGCGGTGCTCGCCAGCCCCGCGTGGAAGCAGGCGCATGGCGACACCGCGCCGCTCGGCTATGCCGAGGCCAACGCGGTGCTGTTCGAGGCGATCGAGCAGCGGCGCACGCTGGCCGACGCCGCAGGCCTGCCCGAGGTCGAGCTGTCGGTGGTGGCGATCCTGGAAGCGCTGAAGTCGGGCCGCCCCGTCGACTGGCGCGCCGCCGCCCGGCTGCTGCGGTCGCAGGGCCTGAACCGCTACCTGGCGACGTATCCTGGCGAGGCGACTACGGCTTCCTGATCACGACGGATGACGGGTCGCGCGCTGGCGAGCCGATGGTGCGGGCTCGATCCAGGCCAGTGTCGCGATGCGACCGGTGACCTGATCGCGGCGATGCGAGAAGAAACGCGACGGGTCGCTGATCGTGCATAGGTCGCCGCCGTGGATCGCCGACGGCACCAGCCCGGCCGCGACCAGGCGCCGGCGCGCCAGCGCATACAGATCCACCCGCCAGTGCCCGGGCCGGGTGGCGACGAACGCCGCTGCCGCATCGGGATCGCGGTCGACGAAGGCCGCATGCACCTCCTCGCCGATTTCGTAGGCCTGCGGACCTGCAGCGGGGCCCAGCCAGGCCAGCAGCTGTACTGGCGGTGTGCGCATCGCCGCGACCGTGGCCTCCAGCATGCCGGCCGCCAGCCCACGCCAGCCGGCATGGGCCGCGCCGACCTCGCTGCCGTCGGCCGCGGCCAACACCACGGGCAGGCAGTCGGCCGTGAGGATCGCCAGCACCGTCCCGGCCGTGGAGGTCACCGCCGCGTCCGCTTCGGGCTCCTCGTCGTCGCCGGCAGGAGGGCCATCGACCCGCAGCACCCCGGTGCCGTGCACCTGGCGCAGCCAGTGCGGCGCGGACGGCAGGCCGAGGTCGCGCTGCAGCGCCTGGCGGTTGGCGCGCACCGCGTCCGGCGCGTCGCCGCAGCGTCCGCCCAGATTGAAGCTGTCCCGCGGCGGCTGCGACACGCCCGCGCCATGGCGCAGGGTGGTGAATGCGACCACGCCTGGCGGCGCAGGCCAGGCGGCGGGCAGGCAGGCGATGCGGGAGGCGGACATGGCGGACGCTCGAAGGCAGGCGGCGGGATGGGGCCGCGGACGCGGAGAAGCAACGGCCACTCAGCGCCGCTGGTTCTCTTCCCAGTCGCGGGTGTCCTCGCGCAGCGCGCGCAGCAGGTCGATCATGTCGGCCGGCACCGGCGCCGAGGCCCGCACCGGCTGACCGCCGACCGGGTGCGCGAACTCCAGCGTCTCGGCGTGCAGCGCCTGCCGGCCGAACCCGCGCAGGGTGGTGGTCAGCGTCTCGCTTGCGCCCTTGGGCAGCTTCAGCGGGCCACCGTACAGCGGGTCGCCGACGATCGGGTGCCGCTGGTGCTGCATGTGCACGCGGATCTGGTGGGTGCGGCCGGTTTCCAGCCTGCATTCGAGTGCGGTGTGCGCACGGAAGCGCTCGCGCAGCCGGTAGTGGGTCACGGCATCCTTGCCATCGTCGCGCACCGCCATGCGCAGGCGGTCGCGCGGATGCCGGTCGATCGGCGCATTGGCGGTGCCGCCGGACACCAGCGCGCCGACCACGACGGCCAGGTACTGGCGATGGACCTCGCGCGCCGACAGCTGCGCCACCAGGCCGGTATGCGCCGGCAGGGTGCGGGCCACGACCATCACGCCGCTGGTGTCCTTGTCCAGGCGGTGGACGATGCCGGCGCGCGGCAGCGCGGCCAGCTCCGGGTCGCGGAACAGCAGCGCGTTGACCAGCGTGCCGGTGTGGTTGCCGGCGCCGGGATGGACCACCAGGCCGGCCGGCTTGTCCAGCACGAAGACATCGTCGTCCTCGTACAGGATGTCCAGCGGGATGTCCTCCGGCGCTGCTTCGGTCTGGATCTCCTGGACCGCCGCCAGGGTCACCCGCTCGCCGCCCCTGAGCGGGTCGCGCGGGCGGACGGTCTGGCCGTCGAGCAGGACGTCGCCCGACTTGATCCAGGCCGCCAGGCGGGAGCGGGAGTATTCGGGGAACAGCTCGGCCAGCACCGCGTCGAAACGGCGGCCGGCGGCCTCGTCGGGGACGAGGGCTTCTCGGGAGGGGGTCTGCGGCATCTGGGAGATTCGGGGAAACGCGCGACGGCGGGGATTCCGGCGGCAACAGTCAGTCGCCGGACAGGACACTAGGCTATCATCGGCCATTCCGTTTCCGCCGCCGCAGTCACCAAGATGGCCCACCGCTCCCGCTCCGCCCTCTCCTCGCCCCTGCGCCTGGCCGCCCTGCTGCTTGCCGTCGTGGTCCTCGCCACGGGCTGCGGACGCAACAGCAAGAAGGATGCCGAGGAAGGCATGCCGGTCCAGCAGCTGTACGACAAGGGCCACGAGCAGATGACCCGCGGCAACTGGAGCGGGGCCGAACTGACCTTCCGGCGCCTGGTGGCGCAGTATCCGTTCGGCCCGCATACCGAGCAGGCGCTGATGGAAACCGCCTACGCCCAGTACAAGTCGGGCAAGCACGACGAGGCGGTGTCGACCATCGACCGCTTCATCCGCACCTACCCGACCCATCGCAACATCGCCTACTTCTACTACCTGCGCGGCCTGTCCAATTCCAACCGCGATGCGGTCTTCATGAAGCGGGTCTGGTCGCTGGACCCCAGCCGCCGCGACCTGTCCTCGCCGCAGCAGGCCTACGACGATTTCACCCGCGTGGTGCAGCGCTACCCGAACAGCCGTTACGCGGTCGACGCACGCGAGCGCATGCTGGCCCTGCGCAACATCTTCGCCCGCCACGAGATGGACAACGCGCTGTACTACATGCGCCGCGGCGCCTGGCTGTCGGCCGTCGGCCGCGCCCAGTACGTGCTGGAAACCTATCCGCAGAGCCTGTACCAGAGCGATGCGGTGGCCGCGCTGGCCGAGTCCTACAAGCAGATCGGCAACGAGACCCTGGCCGCCGATGCAGAGCGCGTGCTCAAGCTCAACGACCCGCAGCACCCCTATCTGTCGGGCGACTGGCCGAAGTATCCCTGGGCGATCCGTCGCCTGAACCCGTTCGCGGGCGAGAAGTCCCCGACCGGCGAGCGCAACGCCACGATCAGCCGCTGAGTTGCATTGGCGCCTCGGCGCCGCACAGCGTCACCGCAAAGACCCCGCATCACGCCGTGTTGCGGGGTTTTTCGTTCATGACACAACGGCGCCATGACTGCCCCCTGCGGCACAACGGCTGAAACGCATCCTTCAAGCGCCAGCGGCTGGAGACGCGGCCGCACACACCGTGCGCGGATTCCCGCAGACGGCCAGGCACGCGGCCGGACCGTTGCAGCAGCGCTGCGGCACCTAGCGCAGCTGCGCCGGATCGGCACGTTCCAGCACGGCATGCTGCTGCGCCTGCCGCTCCTGTCCGCTGGCCGGCCCCTCGCGCTGCGGCTCATCCGGCAACCTGTCTAGGCCTGACTGCAGCCAGGCCTGCCCGGCCGCGCCGCCAGTCATCTCACGCAGCGCCCGGTCGACGGCACCGGCATCACCCTGCCGGGCCGCATCCAGCAGGCGCTGCACACCACTCTCCGGCCCGCCCTCCAGCAGGGAACGCACGGCGTCGCGCTCGCACTGCGATGCATCGGCATCCGGTGCCCGGCCGGCCTCCGGTGGCTGCTGCGCCAGCGGAGGAGGTGCCTCGCGCCGACCATGCTCGCCGAACATCGGCAGCGGCCGCGCATCGTCACGCTCCTGCCGCCGCACCGCCTCCTCGAACACCGACACGATCCGGTCCTTGTCGTGCCGGTCAGCAGCGTCCAGTCCGTGATGGACCAGCGGTGCCGGACCCTCGACGGCCTGGAGCACCCTTCCCGCCTTTGCTGCCCGCAGCGTCTCACCGAGCAGCGGCGTGCCGTCGACGGCGCCACCTGCCAGCCCGGCCACATAACGCGCACGCGACTCAGGTGTGGTCCGCCCTTCCAGGCTGGAAATCGACTGGGCATCGCCCAGATGCGGACCACTCTTCTGCGAGATCGCGCTGTTGTTGACCTTGTAGTTCAGGAATCCGCTGTCCAGCGGGTCCGGCCGGAACCCGGCCATGCCGGCCGGCGTCACCCCGTTCTCCGCCAGCCAGCCGCGATAACCGTTGGAGTCGATGATGTTGGCCGCACCTGGCGCATCGAACGAGCGCCCGCCCCAGCCGAAGGTCTGCGCGATCACCTGCGCGTGCGCGCCACCGGTACCGTGTCCGACCACCTCGATGCGATACCCCTGTGTCGCATAGGTGTCGCGGACCTCACGCGCGAAGTCCAGCGCATGCCCAAACTGCGGATGCCAGGCATCGCCGGGCAACAGCGCCTGCTGGACGCGTTCAAATAGCCACACCGCGAGAAGCGCGCTGCGTCAAGCTCCTGCCAGCAGTCAACATCTCGCATCCACTCTTGAGGAGCAGAGGGCAGCCCACCTCCTCCCATGAGTTTTCCCCAAGAAAATAAAATCCATCAACTCATCGGCTCTTCGATTTCAATATCATAGATATCGATTCGAACACTCTCTGTGCCCGAGATAATCCAATGCATCGTTTTGTGCTGCGGCATATGATTGCACCTGAAGCTTGAGTTCCCTATGCGCTGACCAAGGGAAAGACGCCTGCAACGCACCTGCACAGGAACGTCAGGATCAGCGTTCGAAAGAATCCGCATTCTGGACTCGGAACAACGCGGATACTCTGATCGACAACGAGGCGCACGCTCATCGAAGTCACGCCCATCGGCGACAACAGCATCCATCTCACGCACAAAGGCTGAAGCGTCGCCGGCCTCTTTGGGCTGCACAATGATGTGGGCCGAGGCACTGATATCCCATCCGCACTCCCCCGGCAGGTAGCGATCCACGACAAAATCGGCTTCCCACGCATCACCGTTGCGCACGGGATGGAACTCGTATGCCCATCCCAGCGCCCCCCCACCGTCCCAGAAGCCGGCGTGATTCCAGCAGTCGCCTTCCTGGTTGGTCGTGGTGAACACCACACGGAAGCGGAAATCCAGCGACGCCGGTGCGCGCCCGTACAGGCGGATGACGTGCTTCGGATCGGGATTCAACGGCGGATCGGTCGGAAGCACCTGGGCAGGGGTGACCACACGCCCCAGCGGCTCGGCCGTCTGGCAGGACGCCAGCAGCGGCAGCGCAGGCAGCAGAACCGCAAGCATCCGGCGGCAAGCCGTGGACGACGCACGCTGCTGCCGCGATGCAGCAGGTGGGCACGCGGGCATTCCGCACATCGTCGTCAGCCTCCCTGGCACAGGGCTGCCGATGCTGGCGGGCCCACCCGGATGGATGGAACTCCAGTCCGGATCATGCCATCGCGCCCGTGAAGCACCGCGCAGGCGTCGGACTGTACGCGGCGCCCTTGGCTCAGCCGCGAAAGCCGTTGCTGATCGGATAGCGCCGCTCGCGCCCGAATGCGCGCCGCGACACCTTCGGCCCCGGCGCGGCCTGGTGGCGCTTCCACTCGCTGGTCCAGACCAGGCGCAGCACCCGGTCGACCACCTCGGCCGCATAGCCGGCGGCGACGATCTCGTCGCGCGACTGCTCGTTGTCGACGAACCGGTAGAGGATGCCGTCGAGCACGTCGTAGGGCGGCAGCGAATCCTGGTCGAGCTGGTTGTCGCGCAGTTCGGCCGACGGCGGGCGGGCGATCACCGCCGGCGGGATCACCGGCGCGCCGCCGACCGTGTTGCGCCACTTGGACAGCCCGAACACCTCCGTTTTGTACAGGTCCTTCAGCGGCGCGTAGCCGCCGCACATGTCGCCGTAGATGGTCGCGTAGCCGACCGCGTACTCGCTCTTGTTGCCGGTGGTCAGCAGCAGCCCGCCGAACCTGTTGGCCAGCGCCATCAGGATCGCGCCGCGGCAGCGCGACTGCAGGTTCTCTTCGGTGACGTCCGGCGCCTGCCCTTCGAACAGCGGCGCCAGGCCTTCGAGAAAGCCCTTGAACGCCGGCTCGATCGGCACCGTCTCCATGCGCACGCCCAGCACCGCGCACTGCTCGGCGGCCAGGTCGTTGGAAAGATCGGCGGTGTAGCGCGACGGCAACCGCACCGCGGTGACGTTGTCCGCGCCCAGCGCGTCGACCGCCAGCGCCAGCACCAGGGCCGAGTCGATGCCGCCGGACAGGCCGACCCAGACCTTGCGGAAGCCGTTCTTCGCGCAGTAATCCTGGATGCCGCGGGTGACCGAGCGCCAGGCCAGCGCATCCATGCTCTCGTCGCCGTCGTCCATCCACTGCACCGGGGTGAAGCGGCGCGCGTCCACGTCGTGGTCGACCACCAGCCACTGCTCGGTGAACGCGGCCGCGGCCGGGTGCACGGTACCGTCGGCGTCGGCCACGACCGAGGCGCCGTCGAACACCAGCGCATCCTGTCCGCCGACGACGTTGAGATAGGCCAGCGCGACGCCCGATTCACGGGTGCGCTCGGCCAGCAGCGCGTCGCGCTGCGCGTGCTTCCCACGCTCGTACGGCGAGGCATTGGGCACCACCACCAGCTGCGCGCCGGCGGCGACGGTGCCGGCCAGCGGTTCGGAGAACCACAGGTCCTCGCAGATCACCACGCCGACCTGGACGCCCTCGACCTCGAACACGCACGGGCCGCCGTCGGGATCGACCACGAAGTAGCGGCGCTCGTCGAACACCGCGTAGTTGGGCAGCTCGCGCTTGCGGTAGGTGGCCTCGATGCGGCCGTCGCGCAGCACGCTGGCCGCGTTGTACAGCACCGCACCGGCCGACTCCGGCCAGCCGACCACGGCGACGATGCCCGTCGCGGCCTCGGCCACCCGCTTCAGGGCCGCGTCGCACTCGGCCAGGAACGAGGGCCGCATCAGCAGGTCTTCCGGCGGATAGCCGCTGATCGCCAGTTCCGGGAACACCACCACGTCGGCCTCGAACTCGTCGCGCGCCTCGGCGATCAGCGCCGCGATGCGCTCGGCGTTGCGCGCCACCGCGCCCACCGGGAAGTCGAACTGGGCCAGGGCGATGCGGAGCTGCTTGGACATGACGGTCGACCTTTCACTGATGCCGCTGCGCGGCCTGACGGACTATGGGATGCGCCGCGATCGCAGGCGACCGCATCACGGACCTCGTCGGTCCCACAGCTGCGCATTATTCCAGATGCGCATGACGGCGACGTCCGCGCGTGTCCCTGCGCTGGTCGACGGCGTGTCGTGCGGGGCTGGCGTCGCGATGCCCACCGGCCTCAACGAAAAAGGCCGCCCGAAGGCGGCCTTTCCCGGACCACGCGACCCGGAGGTCGTCGCGGTTGGTTTACTTCACCAGCTTGGCGATGGCGGCGCCCAGGTCGCCCGGCGAGCGGACGGTGACGACACCGGCCGCTTCCATCGCGGCGAACTTGCCTTCGGCAGTGCCCTTGCCGCCCGAGGCGATCGCACCGGCGTGGCCCATGCGCTTGCCGGCCGGAGCCGACGCACCGGCGATGAAACCGACGACCGGCTTCTTCACGTGGTTCTTGATGTACTCGGCGCCGGCTTCCTCGGCGTCGCCGCCGATCTCGCCGACCATGATGATGCCTTCGGTCTGCGGGTCTTCGTTGAACAGCTTGAGGCAGTCGACGAAGTTCAGGCCGTTGATCGGGTCACCACCGATGCCGATGCAGGTGGACTGGCCCAGGCCGACTTCGGTGGTCTGCTTGACCGCTTCATAGGTCAGCGTGCCCGAACGCGACACGATGCCGATCTTGCCCGGCTTGTGGATGTGGCCCGGCATGATGCCGATCTTGCACTCGCCTGGGGTGATCACGCCGGGGCAGTTCGGGCCGACCAGCACGGTGTCCGGGTGCGACTTCTTCAGCACGTTGTCCACGCGCAGCATGTCCAGCACCGGGATGCCTTCGGTGATGCAGACGATGACCTTGATGCCGGCTGCAGCGGCTTCCAGGATCGCGTCGGCCGCGAACGGCGGCGGCACGTAGATGACCGACGCGTCGGCGCCGGTGCTCTGCACGGCATCGGCCACGGTGTTGAACACCGGCAGGTCGATGTGGGTGGTGCCGCCCTTGCCCGGGGTGACGCCGCCGACGACCTGGGTGCCGTACTCGATCATCTGGGTGGCGTGGAAGGTGCCCTGCTGGCCGGTGAAGCCCTGCACGATCACCTTCGTGTTCTTGTTGATCAAAACGCTCATGCGTTCAATTCCTCGGAATACTGGTGGTTTTCAGGCTTCGGGGACATCGGCATGCCCGCTGCGCGGACATGCCCGGACGCTGCCTCCAGAACCCCCACGCCGCCGCTTTGCGGCCGCGTCGCCCCCTTGACTCAAGGGGGCTGGAAAGAGCGCTGGCTGCCCCGAAACCCGAAGGAATCAGGCGGCGGCCTTGACGGCTTCAACGACCTTCTTGGCGCCGTCGTTGATGTTGTCGGCCGGGATGATGGCCATGCCGCTGTCGCGCAGCAGCTGCTTGCCTTCTTCCACGTTGGTGCCTTCCAGGCGCACCACGACCGGCACCTTGACGCCCACTTCCTTGACCGCGGCGATGATGCCCTCGGCGATCATGTCGCAGCGGACGATGCCGCCGAAGATGTTGACGAAGATGCCTTCGACCTTGTCCGAGGACAGGATCAGCTTGAACGCCTCGATGACGCGCTGCTTGTTCGCACCGCCGCCGACGTCCAGGAAGTTCGCCGGCTCGCCGCCGTTGAGCTTGATCACGTCCATTGTGGCCATGGCCAGACCGGCGCCGTTGACCATGCAGCCGATGTTGCCGTCCATGGTCACGTAGTTGATGTCCAGCTCCGAAGCGGTCACTTCGGTCTCGTCTTCCTGCGACTTGTCGCGCATCGCGACCAGCGCCTTGTGGCGGAAGCTCGCGTTGTCGTCGCTGTTGAACTTGCCGTCCAGCGCGTACAGGTTGCCGTCGTCCAGGATCGCCAGCGGGTTGATCTCGACCAGCGCCAGATCCTTCTCGTTGAAGATCCGGTACAGGTTCACCATGATGCTGGCGAACTGGCCGGCCTGCTTGGCGGTCAGGCCCATCTTGAAGCCGATGTCGCGGCCGTGGTAACCCTGCACGCCCTCGACGAAGTCCACGTTCAGGGTGTGGATCTTGTCCGGGGTTTCGGCGGCGACCTGCTCGATCTCCATGCCGCCTTCGGACGAGGCGATGAAGCTGATGGTACGGGTGCCACGGTCGACCAGGACCGACAGGTACAGTTCCTTGACGATCTCGCCGGCGGTGGTCACCAGCACCAGGTTGATCGGCAGCTCGACGCCGGCGGTCTGGTAGGTGGCCATCTTGGTGCCGAGCATCTTGGCCGCAGCGGCCTTCACGTCGTCGACGGTCTTGCAGAACTTGACGCCGCCGGCCTTGCCGCGGCCGCCCGCGTGGATCTGCGCCTTGACCATCCAGGGGCCCTGGCCCAGCGACTGGGCGACAGCGACCGCCTCGTCCGGGGTGGCGGCGACCTTGCCGGCCGGAACGGGAATGCCGTACTCGGCAAGCAGCTGTTTTGCCTGGTATTCGTGGAAATTCATGCTTCACCAGTATGTGGGGAACGGCCGCCGGGCAGGCCGTGGATCCGTCCTGGGACGGCCGCGGGCAGGCGGGGCGGGGCCGATATTCTCGCCGACAAGCGGGGGGCGGTGCAAAACGCCCACCGGACGGGGGCCTGGCGACCGGCCGCGCCTATACTTGGCCGGCCCTGCGACCGGAAGCCGGACGTGCGCCACGCTTCGCTGATCGACCGCATCGAATCCATCCCCAAGCGCGAGCTCTACTTCTTCGCCCTGTACCGGGTGCTGGAGGCCGGGCTGGTCGCCGCGCTGGTCTACAGCCCGCTGACGGACCTGGTCGCCGAGGCCCGCAGCCCCGTGCTCGGCGGCACCGTCGCGGTGGCCTACCTGGTCGCCGCGCTGGGCCTGCTGGTGCTCGGCCGCAGCGAGCGCTGGCTGGTGCCGATCGTGTTCGGCGGCACCTGCATCGACATCATCGCCGCCACCCTGGCCACCCATGCCCTGCCCGGCGTGGCGTCCGGCATCGCGATGATGCTGCTGTTCAACGTCGCCGCCGCCGCGATGCTGCTGCCGCTGCGTTACGCGCTGGTGGTGGCCGGCCTGGCGAGCGTGTCGATGGGCCTGGAGTACGTGTGGTCCGTGCTGGAATTCGGCCAGCAGCCGCGCTCGCTGGCCGAGCTGTGCATGTTCGTCATCAGCTACCTGGCCCTGGCCTGGCTGGCGCACCAGATCGGACTGCGGGCGCGCAGCAGCCAGCGGCTGGCCGACCGGCGCAGCGCCGAGGTCGCCAACCTGGTCGAGATCAACGAGCTGATCATCCGACGCATGCGCACCGGGGTACTGGTGGTCGACGTGGAGGGCCGCATCACCCTGGCCAACGAGGCCGCCTCGCTGCTGCTGGGCGATGGCGCGGCCGGCAGCGTGCCGCTGCACGGCGTGGCGCCCGAGCTGGGGCGGCGACTGGCGCGCTGGCGCAACGGCTGGGAGATCGACGACAGCCCGCTGCAGCTGCTGCCCGACCAGCCCGAGGTGCAGCCCCGCTTCGCCCGGCTGCTGGCCGACAGCGACCTGACCCTGGTGTTCCTGGACGACGCCACCGTGGTCTCGCGCCGCGCCGAGTCGCTGACCCTGGCCGCGCTCGGCCGGTTCTCGGCCAGCCTGGCCCACGAGATCCGCAACCCGCTGGCGGCGATCAACTATGCGGTGCAGCTGCTGGAGGAATCGCGCGGGCTGGACGACGCCGACCGGCGCCTGCTGCAGATCATCCACCAGCAGTGCCAGCGCACCAACGGCATCGTCGAGAGCGTGCTCGGCCTGGCCCGGCGCGAGCGGGCCAACCCCGAGAACACCGACCTGTGCGCCTTCGTGCGGCGCTTCGTCGACGATTACCGGCTGACCCTGTCGATCGAGACCGACAGCCTGGAGGCGGCGGTGCCTGGGCAGCCGATCCAGGCCCTGGTCGACCCGCGCCACCTGCAGCAGATCCTGACCGCGCTGGTCCACAACGCGCTGAAGTACGGACGCATCCTCGACGAGCCGGCCCGGGTCCGGCTGCGGGTGTTCCAGACCGAGCGCAACGCGATGGTCGACGTCCTCGACCGTGGCCCGGGCATTCCCGACGCGGTGGTGGCGCAGCTGTTCCGGCCGTTCTTCACCACCTCCGAGCACGGCACCGGCCTGGGCCTGTACATCGCCCGCGAGCTGTGCCGGGCCAACCAGGCCCGGCTCGAGTACGTGCCGGTCCCCGGCGGTGGCGCCTGCTTCCGCGTGTCGATGCCGGGGCCTCACGGGATGCTGCCGGTCTGAGCGGAACCGGCGGGCCACCGACTTGGCCCTTTCATCGACACCGTTTATCGTTCGTTTCATGAATGCGAACCGTAGTGCACTGATCGTCGACGACGAGCGCGACATCCGCGAGCTGCTCGTGCTGACCCTCGGCCGGATGGGGCTGCGCGTGGATACCGCGGCCAACCTCGCCGAGGCGCGCGAGCAGCTGGCGCGCACGCCGTACGACCTGTGCTTCACCGACATGCGCCTGCCCGACGGCAACGGCATCGAGCTGGTCGGCGAGATCGCGCGCCAGTACCCGCGCACGCCGGTGGCGATGATCACCGCCTTCGGCAGCATGGACCTGGCGGTGGAGGCACTGAAGGCCGGCGCCTTCGACTTCGTCAGCAAGCCGGTCGACCTGAGCGTGCTGCGCGGCCTGGTCAAGCACGCGCTGGAGCTCAACAACAGCGAGCGCCCGAAACCGGCCGGCCCGCCGCCGGAACAGGCCAGCCGGCTGCTCGGCGATTCGCCGGCGATGGCGACCCTGCGCGCCACGATCGGCAAGGTCGCGCGCAGCCAGGCCCCGGTCTACATCCTGGGCGAGTCCGGCGTGGGCAAGGAGCTGGTCGCGCGCACCATCCACGAGCAGGGCGCGCGCGCGTCCGGGCCGTTCGTGCCGGTCAACTGCGGCGCGATCCCCGCCGAGCTGATGGAGAGCGAGTTCTTCGGCCACCGCAAGGGCAGCTTCACCGGCGCCCATGCCGACAAGCCCGGCCTGTTCCAGGCCGCCAGCGGCGGCACCCTGTTCCTGGACGAGGTCGCCGAACTGCCGCTGCCGATGCAGGTCAAGCTGCTGCGTGCGATCCAGGAGAAATCGGTCCGGCCGGTCGGCGCGCCCGGCGAGGTGGCGGTGGACGTGCGGATCCTGTCGGCCACCCACAAGGACCTGGGCCAGCTGGTCGCCGACGGCCGCTTCCGCCACGACCTGTACTACCGCATCAACGTGATCGAGCTGCGCGTGCCGCCGCTGCGCGAGCGCACCGGCGACCTGCCGCAGCTGGCCGGCGCCATCCTGGCGCGGCTGTCCCAGGCGCAGGGCCGCCCCGCGCCGGAACTGACCGCATCGGCGCTCGCCACCCTGGCCGACTATGCCTTTCCGGGCAACGTGCGCGAGCTGGAGAACATCCTCGAACGTGCGCTGGCGCTGTCCGAGGACGAGCGCATCGACGCCTCCGACCTGCACCTGCCGCAGACGCTGGTGCGCAGCCCGGCCGCCCCGCCGGTCACGCATGCCGGCGCGCCGGTGCTGCACACCGCCGGCGGCGAGGCGGTGATCGACATCGACCCGGCCGGCGGCGCGCTGCCGTCCTACATCGAGCAGCTCGAGCGGGCCGCGATCCAGAAGGCGCTGGAGGAGAACCGCTGGAACAAGACCCGGACCGCGGCCCAGCTCGGCATCACCTTCCGGGCGCTGCGCTACAAGCTCAAGAAGCTGGGGATGGACTGATCCCGTCGCCGGCGGGCCGTTCGATGCAGCCCCACGGGCAGGCCGCGCGGTCGGCACGGCGTGCCCGATCCGGCGATAATGGCGCATGAGCACGCATCATCAGGCCAAGAAATCCCTGGGCCAGAACTTCCTGCACGAACGCGTCTACATCGAGCGCATCGTCCAGGCGGTGGACCCGAAACCCGGCGACCGGCTGGTCGAGATCGGCCCCGGCCAGGGCGCGATCAGCCTGCCGCTGCTGCGCAGGCACGGCGCCCTGACCGTGATCGAGTTCGACCGCGACCTGATCGCGCCGCTGACCCGGATGGCCGAGGGCGTCGGCGAGCTGACCATCATCCACCGCGACGTCCTGCAGGTCGACTTCTCCGGACTCGCCGCCGGCACGCCGATCAAGCTGGCCGGCAACCTGCCCTACAACATCTCCTCGCCGATCCTGTTCCATGCGCTGGAGCACGCCGCGGCGATCCGCGACATGGTCTTCATGCTGCAGAAGGAAGTGGTCGACCGGATGGGCGCCGGCCCGGGCAGCAAGGTCTATGGCCGCCTGAGCGTGATGCTGCAGGCCTACTGCCAGGTGCAGCCGCTGTTCGTGGTGCCGCCGGGCGCGTTCCGGCCTGCACCGAAGGTGGATTCGGCCGTGGTGCGGCTGATCCCGGGCGATCCGGCCACGGTCGGCATCGTCGATCGCCGCCGCTTCGCCGATGTGGTGCGCGCCGCGTTCGGCCAGCGCCGCAAGACGCTGCGCAATGCGTTGAACGGCGTGTGCGGCCCGGCCCAGTTCGAGGCCGCCGGGGTCAGCCCGGATGCGCGCGCCGAACAGATCGAGGTCGCCGGCTTCGTCGCCCTGGCCAACGCGCCGCAGGCGTGACGCGGCGCGGCCGCCGCTCCTGCGACGGCGGCGACATCCGCGCAGCAACGTGAAGCGCGCGCACACCAGTCTTTCCCACCTTTTGCTTACACTGTCGCCATGGACGAGGCCCCCGCCCCTTACGCGATCGACGTGCACGTCACGCCGCGCTTTCTGGAAAACCAGTCCGAACCGGAGCAGGACCGCTTCGTGTTCGCCTATACGATCCGCATCCACAACCGCGGACGCGTCGCCGCGCAGCTGCTGGCACGGCACTGGATCATCACCGACGGCAATGGCCGCACCGAGGAAGTGCACGGCGATGGCGTGGTCGGCGAACAGCCGTGGCTGGATCCGGGCGAGGACTACGAATACACCTCCGGCGTGGTGCTGGAGACCGGCGACGGCGCGATGCACGGCCGTTACCACATGCTCGCCGCCGACGGCACGCGGTTCGACGCGCAGGTCGCGCCGTTCCTGCTGACCGTCCCGCGGACGCTGCATTGAGGGCCGCCGGATGAGTACATGGGCCATCGGCGACTTGCAGGGATGCTACGACGCGACCCAGCGCCTGCTCGAGAAGATCCGCTTCGATCCTGCGCAGGACCGGCTGTGGTTCTGCGGCGACCTGGTCAACCGTGGCGGCCAGTCGCTGGAGACGCTGCGCCTGGTCCACTCGCTGCGCGACTGCAGCGTGGTGGTGCTGGGCAACCACGACCTGTCGCTGCTAGCGATCGGCGAGCGCGCGCCGGCCGAGCGCCGCAAGGTCAACCCGGACCTGCAGCGGGTGGTGTTCGCCGACGACCGCGACGAGCTGCTGGGCTGGCTGCGCCGGCAGAAGCTGGCGCATGTCGACCGCGATCTGGGCTGGATGATGATCCACGCCGGTCTCGCCCCGCAGTGGACCACCCAGCAGGCGGAGAAGTACGCCGGCGAGGTCGAGCAGCAGCTGCGCGGCGACGGCTATCGCGGCCTGCTGCGCTCGATGTACGGCGACAAGCCCAACTGGTCGCCGGGCCTGCGCGGCCATGACCGCTGGCGCGCGACGATCAACTGGTTCACCCGCGCGCGCTACTGCACGCCGCGCGGACGCATCGCGATCGAAGAGAAGGGCACGCCCGGCACCCAGGCGCCCGGCCTGTACCCGTGGTTCGAGGCGCCCGGACGGGTCGAACGCGACCTGAAGATCGTCTGCGGCCACTGGTCCACGCTCGGCCTGACCATCACCCAGGGCGTGCACGCGATCGATACAGGCGCGGTCTGGGGCGGCAAGCTCACCGCGCTGCGGCTGGACAGCGAGGACCTGCAGCTGGTGCAGTCGCCGGGCCGCGACGTGTCCGGCCTGCCGGCACGCCCGGGGCACGATTGAAGCGCGCGGCGCGGCGGCTGCGTCCGCTCCTGGCATTGCTGCTGGCCGCGGCGGCGCTGTCGGCATCCGCGGCGCCGGCGCTGGTCGAGGCCGCGCGCAGCCAGGTGGGCGTCACGGTGCGCTACGACCCGGCCTATGTCCGCCTGGCGTATCCGGACGGCGATGTGCCCGATGACCGCGGCGTCTGCACCGACGTGGTCGTACGCGCCCTGCGCGTGCAGGGCGTGGACCTGCAGCGCACGATCCACGAGGACATGCGCGCGCATTTCAGCGCGTATCCACGCGACTGGGGCGCCAGCGCGCCGGACCGCAACATCGACCACCGGCGCGTGCCCAACCAGATGCGCTGGTTCGAACGCCAGGGCTGGAAGCTGCGCAGCGGCACGGTCGCCGCCGATTTCAAACCGGGCGACATCGTCGCCTGGCGCCTGCGCAGCGGCCCGCTGCACATCGGCATCGTCTCCGACCGGCGCAGCGCGGCCGGTACACCGCTGATCCTGCACAACATCGCCCGCGGCACCCGCGAAGAAGATCTGCTGTTCGATCACACGATCATCGGCCACTACCGGCCGCAGCTCCGCCCCGTCCAGCACTGAGCGACGCCGGCCGCGCAGCGTGGTCCGTCGCGTCGCGTCGCGTCGCGTCGCGTCGCGGCAGGATCGATCAGACCCGCCGGTACTCGACGAACTCGAACGCATGCGCATGCCGCGCATCGGCCGGGTGCGTCTCGCGCGACACGGCACGCCACTGCGCCGGATCCCATTCCGGGAAGAACGCGTCGGCGCGCTCGACCACGGTGTCGACGTGGGTCAGCTGCAGCACGTCGGCCAGCGGCAGCGTCAGCGCGTAGACCTCGCCGCCACCGATCACGCACAACGTCTCGCCGCCCTGCGCCGTGGCGGCAGCGATCGCGGCCTCCAGCGAGGCCACCGCCTGCATGCCATCGAACGGCACCTGGCCGCTGCGGGTCAGCACCAGATTCAGGCGGCCCGGCAGCGCGCGGCCCAGCGACTCGGCGGTGCGCCGGCCCATCAGGATCGGGTGGCCGAGGGTCAGCGCTTTGAAATGCCGGAAATCGTCGGGCAGGTGCCAGGGCATCGCATTGCCGCGCCCGATCCCGCGGTTGCGGTCGAGCGCGGCAACCAGCACCAGACGCGGCGACCTCATTGCGCCCCCGCGTCGACGCATCGCTGGACGGTAGGCGCCAGCGGAACCGAGGCCGTCAGGAGACGCGCATGCGCTTCCTCGTTGGTCCGCATGTTCAGGGGCGAGGCAGCGATGGTCTCATCGAAGCGCTGCCGCGTCGCCTCGTCCTGGAACACCTGCAGCCACAGCAGATCCTGCCCGGTGCCGACGCGCGCCTGTACGAGCAGCGCACGGAGCCGCGCAACCGGCACGCTCCCGGCCAGGAACGCGATCATCGCGTCGCGCGTCGCCGGGTGCGCATGCGCCTGCTCCAGCGCAGGCCGGATCCCGTCCTGCACCAGCGCTTCGAGGGCCTGTTCCAGTCCCTCGCAGGCCTGGATCCGCGCCTGGCTTCCCAGCGCCACCTCGACCTGATGCCGCGTCTGCGCCTCCAGCTGATCGGCGACGTCGACGACGAACTGCCGGTGCAGCGCCCGGGCGAAGGCCTGGTCGTACAGCTCCGCAGCGAGCGCACCGGCGTCCCTGTCCGGCGCCATGGCGGCCACCGCGCCCGGCATCATCAACGCGGCAGCCACCAGCGCGCGGCGGATCATCACACCGCCACCGGCGCCTTGATCGCCGGGTGCGGGTCGTACCCCTCGATCACGATGTCCTCGAAGCGGAAGCCGAACAGGTCGGTCACTTCGGGATTCAGCGCCAGCCGCGGCAGCGGCCTCGGCTCGCGCGCGAGCTGCTCGCGCGCCTGTTCGTAGTGGTTCGAATACAGGTGCGCATCGCCCAGCGTGTGCACGAAGTCGCCCACGCCCAGCCCCGTCGCCTGCGCGACCATGTGGGTCAGCAGCGCATAGCTGGCGATGTTGAACGGCACGCCGAGGAAGATGTCGCCGCTGCGCTGGTACAGCTGGCAGCTGAGCTTTCCATCGACCACGTAGAACTGGAACAGGCTGTGGCAGGGCATCAGCGCCATCTGCGGCAGCTGCGCCACGTTCCAGGCGCTGATCACCAGCCGGCGCGAATCGGGATTGCGCCTGATCTCGTCCACCAGCCACTGCATCTGGTCGATGGTCTGGCCGTCGGCGCCTTCCCAGCTGCGCCACTGCTTGCCGTAGACCGGGCCGAGGTCGCCGTTGGCATCGGCCCATTCGTCCCAGATGCCGACCTTGTTGTCCTTCAGGTAGCCGATGTTGGTATCGCCCTGCAGGAACCACAGCAGCTCGTGGATGATCGAGCGCAGGTGCAGCTTCTTCGTCGTGACCAGCGGGAAGCCGGCATTGAGGTCGAAGCGCATCTGCCAGCCGAACACGCTGCGCGTGCCGGTGCCGGTGCGGTCGGATTTCTCGGCGCCATGCTCGAGCACGTGCCGCAGCAGGTCCAGGTACTGCTTCATGCCCTGCCCTCCGCCAGCGGCTGCGGCTGCAGCACCGGAGCGCTGCGCGAGCGCCACAGCAGGAACAGGCCGAGTGCGATCAGCGGCAGGCTCAGCACCTGGCCCATGGTCAGCCAGCCGAACGCCAGATAGCCCAGCTGCGCATCGGGCACGCGTACGAACTCGACGATGAAGCGGAACACGCCGTACAGCAGCGCGAACATGCCAGACACCGCGTAGCGGGCACGCGGCGTGCGCGAGAACAGCCACAGCACCACGAACATCGCCAGGCCTTCCAGCGCGGCCTGGTAGAGCTGCGACGGATGGCGGGCGAATGTGTCCAGCGCGCCGGCGTCGAATTGCGCCTTCAGCGTCGCCGGGTCCATGCTGGCGAACGGCTCGGGCACGCCGGTCGGGAACACCACGCCCCAGCCGGCCTGCGTGTACTTGCCCCACAATTCGCCGCCGATGTAGTTGCCCAGGCGGCCGAAGCCCAGTCCCGGCGGCACCAGCGGTGCCACGAAATCCATCGTGTCGAAGAAATGGTGCCCATGCTTGCGCGACCACCACCAGGCTGCGGCGAGCACGCCGAGCAGGCCGCCGTGGAAGCTCATGCCGCCCTTCCAGACCATGAACACCTGCAGCGGATGCCGCAGGTAGGTGTCCAGGTCGTAGAACAGGATCGAGCCCAGGCGGCCGCCGACCACCACGCCGATCATCCCGTAGAACAGCAGGTCGGAGAACGCCTCGGCGTTCACCCCCGGCAGCCGGCCCTGGCGGATCCGGCGCTGGCCCAGCCACCAGGCGGCCAGGAAGGCCAGCAGATACATCAGGCCGTACCAGTGCACCTGCACCGGCCCCAGCGACAGTGCGATCGGATCGATCTGGTGCAGGATCATCGTGCAGCGCTTCCCACGAAACGGCCGGCGCGCGCGCCGGCCTGGTTGCGATCGCACCGGGCCCCGTCCTCCGGGACCCGGCCCCATGCCGGTGCGGACGCGATGAAGGCGGCGTCCGCGGCCGGGTTCACCACTCGCCCGCGCCTTCCACGTGCTTGCGCGCGGCGGCGCGGCGCATCAGCAGGTTGAACACCTCGACCATGACCGAGAACGCCATCGCGAAATAGATGTACGGCTTGGGCACATGCACGTCGAAGCCGTCCAGGATCAGCACGGTGCCGATCAGCAGGATGAAGGCCAGAGCCAGCATCTTGATGGTCGGGTTGTTGTCGATGAAGCGGCCCAGCGGGTTGGCCGCCAGCAGCATCACCGCCACCGCCAGCAGGATCGCCGCGACCATCACCGGGATGTGGTCGGCCATGCCGACCGCGGTGATCACCGAGTCCAGCGAGAACACGATGTCGATCACCGCGATCTGCGCGATCACCACCCAGAACACCTGCGAGCTCTTGGTGGTGCGCGGGTCGTCATCGTGGCCGCCGGTGATCAGCTCGCGGATCTCCATCGCGCCCTTGATCAGCAGGAATGCGCCGCCCATGATCAGGATCAGGTCGCGGATCGAGATGCCCATCCCGAACAGGTGGAACAGGTCGCGTTCCATCCGCGCCAGGAACGCCAGCGACACCAGCAGCGCGATGCGGGTGATGCAGGCCACCGCGATGCCGAACTTGCGGGCGAACGCACGCTGGTGCTCGGGCAGGCGGCCGACCGCGATCGAGATGAACACCAGGTTGTCGATGCCCAGCACGATCTCGAGCGCGCTCAGTGTGACCAGGGTCAGCCAGACGTTCGGGTCGGCCAGGAATTCCAGATTCATCGCTTCAATCCTTCACAAACAAGAGTCAGAGCAGCCGCGGGCCGAGAATCAGGCCCCAGCACATCACCACGTTGACCATCATCACGAACACCGCGGCCGAGCCCATGTCCTTGGCACGCCCGGCCAGCTCGTGGTGTTCGGGGCCATAGCGCTCGATCACCGCCTCGATCGCCGAATTCAGCAGTTCCACCGCCAGCACCAGCAGCAGCGAGCCGACCAGCAGCGCGCGCTCGACGCCGCCCTGCCCGAGCCACAGCCCCAGCGGGGCCAGCACCACGAACAGGTACACCTCGAGGCGGAACGAGGATTCATGCAGCCAGGCCGCGTGCAGCCCCTGCAGCGACCACTGCGTCGCCTTGAGGATCCGTCCGGGACGGCGTGGCAGGTGTCCGGTTTCGTCGGCCATGGAGATCGATCAGATCCCCGCCGCGCAGGCGGAATGGCGGAACGGGACCGCTGCGACGCAGGGCCGGGCTGGGCACGGGGACATGGCGGGGTCTGGAACCGGGTACGAAGCGACAATTTTGCCACACCCGCCCGCTGAACCCCGCCCCTGCCGCATCCGATGACGCGATTGCGCCTTCACGTCCGGCTGGGCCACCCTGCCCTGCCGTTCCGCAACAGAAGGGGCGTCATGCCCGGTCTCCGTTCTTTCCGCCTCCGCTGCGGGCTGCTTGGCCTGCTGGCCTGCGTCGCCGCCCCGCTCGCCGCGACGCCCCCGCCCGATGCGCCGGCGCCGCCGGTCCCGCCCGCCGGCGTGGTGTCCTCGCCCGACTGGGAACAGGACATGCGCCGCTTCGCTGCCGAAGACGCCGCCCAACCGCCGCCGCGCGGCGCGGTGCTGTTCGTCGGCAGCTCGTCGATCCGGATGTGGGACACGCTGGCCGCCGACTTCCCGGACACCGCGGTGATCAACCGCGGCTTCGGCGGTTCGGAGATCCGTGACAGCACCTGGTATGCCGACCGCATCGTGATCCCGTACGCACCACGCCTGATCGTGCTCTATGCCGGTGACAACGACCTCAACAGCGGCCGGACCCCGCAGCAGCTGCGCGCCGACTTCGCCGCCTTCGTCGAACGGGTGCGCCGCGGCCTGCCCGGCGTGCGGATCGCCTACATCGCGATCAAGCCGAGCCCGGCGCGGGCCGGGCTGATGCCGGCGGCGCACGCGGCCAATGCGCAGATCCGTGCCGAGGCCGCACGCTGGCACGGGGTCGACTTCATCGACATCTACACGCCGATGCTCGACGGCAACGGCCAGCCGCGCGCCGAGCTGTTCCTGGAGGACCAGCTGCACCTCAACGCCGACGGCTACGCCCTGTGGCGCGGCATCGTCGCGCCGTATCTGGCCAGGTAGGCATCGGCCGGCGATCCATGCGGCGGTTCCGGCCGCCCGCGGCACGCGGCCGGGGCGGCCGATCATGCCGGCTCAGCGTCGGCGCGGGGCGTCCGCCGGCTGGTACAGGCTCAGCACGGCGCCGTCCGGGTCGAGGAAATCCAGGGTCAGGCCACCGTCGGGCGCCTCGCTGACCGGGACGACGATCTCGACGCCCTTGGCGGCAAGCGCGTCGGCGCAGTCGTCGATGCCGCCCTCCAGACTGAACACCACGACCGGGCTCTCGCCGGCCCGCGCGGCCCGTTCGATGAACACCAGCGCCACCGGCCCGGCCTGGGCCGTGGCGAACGGGCCGTCGTGGCCATCCACGGCCTGCACCTCCAGGCCGAGGGTGTCGCGGTAGAAGGGGACACTGCGGGCAAGGCTGGCGACGAAGAAGACGACGGTCTCGAGTTTGCAACCTGTCAGCATGGACGGACTCCTCGGGTGGAACGGATGGCCGGGCCATCGGCCCGGGCGCCGGCGGACGGGCCGGCACGTCCTTCTAGTTGCCGCCGGCCGACGCAGTGTGAGCACCGCGCACGACCAGCAGATGGCCATCGGGATCGTGCGTGCCCATCGCCTGCCCGCGCAACGCCGCCTTCAGCGCGCGCCGGACCAGGCCGAACTGCAGATCGACGCTGCGCTGCGGGTCGCGCAGCCGGGCCAGGGCCACCGCGTGTGCGCGCTGCGCCGGCGGCAGTGCCCCCAGCGCGCGTCGGATGCCGGTCAGCCGCTGCCGGAACGCGGTCGGCGAGATCCGCAGGATCCAGCGGATCTCCTCGGCACCCAGCCCATGCAGGGCCAGCACCGCCACCCGCCGCGCCGCCGGTGGCAGACGCTGGATCAGCTCGCTGGGCGGCCCGGATGCCTCGTTGTCGTCCGCCGCGGGCGGCACGGAATCGGCCACGGCAACGGCGTGTTCGCGACGCCGGCGCCTGACCTCGCCGCGGATCCGCAGCGCCGCCTGCCGCCGCAGCACGCCGGCCAGCCACGCCGGATCCTCGCGCCCCTGGTCGAGCGCCACCAGCAGCGTGTCCTGGACGAGATCGTGTGCATCGTCGACGTTGCGGCTCACGCGCCGCGCCTGCGCCAGCAATGCCTGGTAACCGTGTCGGTCCATGCCGCCGATCCTGCGGCGCGGCGCCGGCGGCGGCAAGCGGATGCGACGAACGCCCCGACCGGAGACGTCCCCGGCATCGGCGGCGTCCGCGGTGCGGCGATGTCGACGATGGGACGCGGGCGAGGCACTCGCTGCCATCGCCGGTCCGTGGTGCGGTGTGCGGGTTCGCCGTTCATGCCTGCGCAGGCAAGGTCACCGGTGCGAGGACGTTCCCCCAGCGGGAGTAAGCGCGGGAGTTCCCGGGCAGGCCGTGCCTTCCGGGTGGGCCCGTGGCGATCCAGAGGCGCGGCGATCAACCGCTCACGCCGACCGCGGCAGCCGAACCGATCGCCGAACGTGCCCGCACCGGAGCGGATGCGGTGCCGCGACGGCGCCATGGCGGATGGCGCCCTGGCACTCAGCGCTTCGAATCGCGCAGCGCCTGCTGTTCGACCAGGGTCAGGGCGACGTTGTCGCGCAGGTACGCCGGTTCGGCCCGTTCGGGAGCGACCGCCTCGCCACGGGCGAAGGCCGCTGCCGCCAGCCGGGCGAGCACGCCGGCGCGCGGCAACGCGGTCGCATCGGCCCGCACCAGCGCCGGTTGCAGGCGCTGCAGCAGCAGGCCGTCGGCGGCGCCGAAACCGGTGCCCACGCCCTGCCAGCCGCCCTGCACGGCCTCCAGCGGCTCGACCGCATCGGGGGCCAGCACGCGTTCGGCGCCGAGCGCGGTCAACGCATCGCCATCGCGCAGGAACGCGCCGACATAGACCTCGCCCATCCGCGCATCGATCGCGCCGAGGATCCGCGCCGGGCCGTCCTGCGCCGCAGCGGCCGCCAGCACCGCCAGCGTCGACACCGGCACCACCGGCCGGTCCAGCGCCAGTGCGATGCCCTGCGCCAGCGCGATCGCCAGACGCACGCCGGTGAATGCGCCGGGGCCACGCCCGACCGCGATCGCATCCAGTTGCGTCCGCGCGATCCCGACCTCGGCCAGCAGCGCCTCGGCCCAGGGCAGCGACAGCTCGGCATGGCGGCGCGGCGCCAGCTCGAAGCGCTCGTGGACCTCGCCATCCAGGTACAGCGCGACCGAACAGGCCTCGGTGGCGGTTTCGAAGGCGAGCAGCTTCATCCGGGGACATCCTCTTCAACGATGGCGGATTGTCCCGCAAAGAAGGCCTGCACGTCCGCCAGCTCGCGGGTGCGGGCGAACGGCGGCAGCGAGTCCATGAAGGTGCGGCCGTAGGGCTTGCCGGTCAGGCGCGGGTCGCACAGCACCAGCACGCCGCGGTCGCGTTCGCTGCGGATCAGCCGGCCAACCGCCTGCTTCAGTGCGATCACCGCCTGCGGCAACTGCTCGTCGCGGAACGGATTGCCGCCCTGGCGGCGGATCGCCTCCAGCCGCGCCTCGAACACCGGATCGTCCGGCGCGGCGAACGGCAGCTTGTCGATCACCACCACGCTGAGCGCATCGCCGGCCACGTCCACGCCTTCGCGGAAACTGGCCGCGCCGAGCAGCACGCCGTTGCCGGACGCGCGGAAGCGCTGCAGCAGGGTCGCACGCGGCGCCTCGCCCTGCACGAACAGCGGCCACGGACCACCGCGCAGCGCCGCAGCCGCCTCGCGCAGTGCACGGTGCGAGGCGAACAGCAGGAAGGCGCGGCCGTTGGAGGCCTCCAGCACCGGCCGCACCGCGTCCAGCATCGCCGTGCTGAACTCGCGGCTGTTCGGATCGGGCAGCCGCGGTGGCAGATAGCACAGCGCCTGCTGCGGCCAGTCGAACGGGCTGGGCTCGAGCAGGGTGTCCGGATCGACAAGGCCCAGCCGCTGCGCGACATGGCTGAAACCGCCCTTGATCGCCAGCGTGGCCGAGGTGAACACCCAGGCCGCGCGCGAGGCCTCGCGGTGCGCGCGCAGCGGCGCCGACACATCCAGCGGCGTGCGCTGGCAGCGGAAACCACGCGGGCTGAGTTCGTACCAGAGCACTTCGCCCTCGCGCACCGGCGCTGCGGCATCGGTCGGCGCCGCGGCATCGCCGGCAGGCGCAGCGAACAGCCCAGCATCGTCCGGCAGCACATCGTCGAACAGGGTGCTGGCGACCTCGCCATCCAGCCAGCGCTCCAGCCGCTCGCGCAGGTCGCGGGCGCGCACCATGCAGACCTCGAAGCCGGGCGACGCCTCGACCAGTGGCTGCAGCGCGTCCTGCAGCGTCGCCAGCGCCGCGGCCAGCGCCTCGAAGCCGTCGTGCACCGCCGGCAGGGTCAGCGCGCGGTAGCGGGTCCCACGCGGCGGCAGCGCCTCCATCGCCTCGCGCAGCTCGCGCAGCACCTGATCCAGCGCGCGCACCGGCGGCTGCAGCAGCGCCAGCGCGCCGGTGGTCTGCCGGCATTCGGACAGGCAGTCGCGACCCAGTTCCTGCAGCTGGCGCATGCCGAAGGCTTCGCCGAAGAAGGTCGCGGCCAGCTCGGGCAGCTGGTGGGCCTCGTCGATGATGAAGGCCTGCGCGCCGGGCAGGATCTCGCCGAAGCCTTCCTGTTTCAGCGCCAGGTCGGCCAGCAGCAGGTGGTGGTTGACCACCACCAGGTCGGCGCCCTGTGCGCGCTGGCGGGCCTGCACGACGAAGCACTCGCCGAAGAACGGGCACTCGCCGCCCAGGCAGTTGTCGACGGTGGAGGTGACCAGCGGCAGCAGCGGCGAATCGTCGGGAATGCCGTCCAGCTCGGCCATGTCGCCGAAGCGGGTGCGCCCGCTCCAGGCGATGATGCGCTGGAACTGGCTGGCCTGCTCGGTGCTGGAAAAACGCGCCTCGCCGCGCTGCGACGGCAGCGTCGCCTCGACCCCCTTCGCCTGTTCCAGCCGGTAGTGGCACAGATAGTTCGCACGGCCTTTCAGCAGCGCGCTGCGCAACCCCACGCCCAGCGCCTCGCGCACCCGCGGCAGGTCGCGGTGGTACAGCTGGTCCTGCAGCGCGCGGGTGCCGGTGGAGATGATCGTCTTCTGGCCCGACAGCAGGGCCGGCACCAGGTAGGCGTAGGTCTTGCCGGTACCGGTGCCGGCTTCGGCCAGCAGCACGTCGGCGTGCTCGACCGCCTCGGCGATCGCCGCGGTCAGCCGCTGCTGCGCCGGCCGCGGGACGAAGCCGTCGAGCCGGGACGCGAGCATCCCGCCCTCGCTGAGGGCATCGCGGCTGGCTTGGGCGAGGCGGGACATGACACGGCACGCGCCTGCGGCTGCATCGCCCGGGAGCGACGCCCGCCGCGGGCACTTACATGCGGATCAGGCCGGGCACGGTGCAGGAGGCGATCTGCGCCTGCGCCGAGGCGGCGTTCTCGGGCTGCTCGCGGGCCAGCCGCGACTGCTCGATCGTCGCCCAGTGGCGGCGGCACAACGGGCCGACCCTGGAGCCCAGGTCGAACGCCTTCCGCGCCAGCGTCTCGGCCTTGGCGTAGTCGCCCAGGGCCAGCGCCACCTCGGCCCGCTCCTGCAGCACGGCCGGGTCGTCGGCGACATGGCCGATGGCCAGGTCGAGATCGGCCGCGGCCCTGGCGTAATCGCCGGCGGCCTGGGCCTGCTGCGCACGCGCGCGCAGATCCTCGACCTGCGGGTCGCGCAGCGGCTGCACATCGAGCTCGGTGTCGTCCACGCCGGCGGCGGCGGCGACCGCGGCCAGCCGCTGCTGCGGGCTGACGTGCGGCTTGGTCGGGGCCGGCGGCACGGGGGTCTGGCAGGCGGCCAGCCCCAGGCACGCCACGATGAGGACGAGGGAAAGGGAACGGGAGAACGGCGTCATGGCGGCATTATGGACCAGTCGGTTGCGGAGCCGGCGGCGGAGCATCCTGCGCAGCATCGCGTCCGCGTCCGAACAGCCGCTGCCAGAAACCCTCGCCCTGCCCGGCATCCTCGCCTTCGGGCGGTGCCGGCGGCGTGCAGGGCGCGTAGGGCGGTGCGTTGCCGGCGACGAATGCGAAGCGGCGCGCGCCCGGGCAGTCGGCATCGGTGAGATAGGTGCCCTGCGCTTCCACCCACTGCCAGTCCAGCCCCTTCTCCGGCACCCGCAGCGGCGCGCTCGGCAAGCGCGAGAACAGGCCGGACCAGACCCGCATCGCACCGGTGCCGCCATACAGGCCGGTCTGCTCGTTCTGGTCGTTGCCCATCCAGATCACCGCCAGATGGTCGCCGGTGTAGCCGGCATACCAGCTGTCGCGGCTGTCGTTGCTGGTGCCGGTCTTGCCGGCGGCCGACAGCCGACCCAGGCCGTCGCGCTGCAGCTGGGCGGCGGTGCCGCTGGTGACGGTCTGCTGCAGGGCCACGCTGATCAGGTTGGCGGCGATCATGTCGCCCTCCTGCGCGGGTGGCGGGGTGGTGTCGTAGCGCTTGAGCAGGCGGCCTTCGGGATCGAGCACGCCACGCACGCTGCGCAGCGGCTGGATCTCGCCGCCGGACGCAAGGTACTGGTACAGCTGCGCCATCGCATACGGGCTCTGGTCGGTCGAGCCCAGGATCAGCGCCGGATTCGGCTCGGCCTGCAGGCCGGCCAGCACCCGCACCAGCTGCGCCAGGCGCTCCGGCCCGACCTGCATGCCGATCCGCACCGTGGCCTGGTTGTAGGAATGGGCCAGGGCATCGACCATCCGCACCGTGCCGTGGCTGCGGTTGTCGGCATTGCCGGGCGACCAGGTCTTGCCGCGGCTGAGCTGCACCGTGACCGGGGTGTCCTCGACGAAGCTCGCCAGCGACCAGCGCTGCGGCTGGGCCAGCGCCAGCAGGTAGACGAACGGCTTGAGCAGCGAGCCGACCGGGCGCTCGGCCTCGACCGCGCGGTTGAAGCCGTGCACGGTCACATCGCGCCCGCCGACCACGGCCACCACGTCGCCGGCATGGGTATCGGTGACCACCACGCCGGCCTGCAGCGGCGGCCGCTTGCCGGTCTGCAGGGTTTCGATGGTGCGCACCACCGCGCCCTCGGCATAGGCCTGGGCGGAAGGCGACATGCCGGTCAGCACGCTCAGGCCGGCGCCCTGCAGCGCACTTTCCGGGTAGTCGTTGGCCAGCTGCCGGCGGACCAGGTCGATGTAGGCCGGGAAGCGGTTGGCCGCGGCCACGCCCGGCTGCCTGGTCACGCCCAGCGGCGCGTTGCGCGCGCGCTCGTACTCGGCCGCGTCGATCAGGCCATTGCCGTGCAGCACCATCAGCGCGATGTTGCGGCGCTCCAGCGCCCGCTCCGGATGCCGGCGCGGATCGTAGTAGGACGGCCCCTTGACCAGGCCGATCAGCAGCGCGACCTGCTCGGTGCTCAACGTGTCCAGGTCGCGCCCGAACCAGAACTCCGCACCGGAAGCCACGCCGTGGATCGCCTGGCCGCCGCGCTGCCCCAGGTAGACCTGGTTGAGGTAGGTCTCCAGGATCGTCGGCTTGTCGTAGCGGATCTCCAGGATCAGCGCGTACAGCACCTCGTTGAACTTGCGGCTGAAGGTCTGTTCCTTGCCGATGCCGAGCAGGCCGCTGCGGGCCAGCTGCTGGGTCAGCGTGCTGGCGCCCTGGCGCGCCTCGCCGGCGCGCAGGTTGACCCACATCGCGCGCGCGATGCCCTGGATGTCGATGCCGTGGTGGTGGGCGAAATCGCCGTCCTCCACCGCCTGCAGGCCGGTGACAAGAAGCTCCGGCACTTCCTCGACGCGCACCAGCCGGCGCTCTTCCTGGCGCTGGCCGTAGAGGGTGGCGATGCGGGCCGGATCCAGCCGTGCCGCCTTGATTGCCTTGCGGCTCTCCGCGTCGCGCAGGCCCGCGACCCGGCCGCCGGAGAGGCTCACCTCGATCCGCCGCGCCGGCACCTGGCCATCCACGTCCACGTAGCCGCGGCTGGAAATCGTGAAGCGGCCACCATCGGCGTGATAGCTGCCCTGGCGCTGCCCGGCCTCGTCCTCCAGATAGCCCGCCGCGTCCAGCTCGGTCTTCAACGTGCGGGCATCCATCGCCACACCCGGCGCCAGCTGCAGCGGGCGCGCGTAGACACGGGTCGGGATCTGCCACTGCAGCGCGCCGAAGCGCTCGCTGACCTCATGGTTGAGGTAGAGCATGTACGGGATCAGGAATCCCGCCGCCATGCCGCCCACCGCCAGCGCGCCCGTCCACAGCCAGCGTCGCCAGCCGGGGGTTGCGACCTCGTCGTCGAGGTCGTCGTTGTGTTCCGGTTCGTAACGTCGTGGCACGGCAATGCAAGAATGGGCGGTCGGCCGAGTCTAGCGCAGCCCTGTCGCTGCCAGCGTCGCGGCCGGTTTCCCCTTCAGTCGGAGTTGTGACCCCGGATGCATGCCCCATCACCGCTGGCCGACGCCCGTTTCTGGCTGGCGCGCATCCGCAGCCTCCTCCGTCGCGGCCTGTCCAGCCTGCGCGCGCGGGGCTGGCGCGCGACCTGGCAGCGGGCCCTGCTGCAGCTGCGACCGCCGCCGACCCTGCCGCGCAGCGCGCTGTTCCTGCCCCGGGCGACGCCGTTCGCCGCGTTCGCACTGCCAGCCCAGCTGAGCGATGACGCAGCACGGGCAAGCATCGTGATCCCGGTCTACAACCACTGCGAGGCGACCCTGGCCTGCCTGCGCGTACTGGCCGCCCATGCGCCTGCAGCGCGGTGCGAGGTGATCGTCGTCGACGACGGCGGCAGCGACGCGACCGCCGACTGGATGACGGCGATCGGCGGTCTGCGCTACCACCGCCGCTCCGCCAACGGCGGCTTCATCGCCGCCTGCAACGATGGCGCGTCGCTGGCGCGCGGCGACATCCTGGTGTTCCTCAACAACGACACGCTCCCCCAGCCCGGCTGGCTCGATGCGCTGCTCGACACCTTCGACACCGTTCCCGGTGCCGGCCTGGTCGGCGCCCAGCTGCTGTATCCCGATGGCCGCCTTCAGGAAGCCGGCGGCGTGGTCTTCAACGACGGCAGCGCCTGGAGCTACGGCCGCTTCGAGTCGCCCGACGATCCGCGCTACGCGTTCCTGCGCGACGCCGATTACTGCTCGGGTGCCGCGCTGGCGATCCCGCGCGCACTGTTCGCGCGGGTCGGCGGTTTCGACGCGCGCTACGCCCCTGCGTATTACGAGGACACCGACCTGGCATTCGCGGTCCGGGCGGCCGGGCACCGCGTGCTGTACCAACCCGGCAGCCGCGTGGTCCATGACGAAGGCACGACCGCCGGCACCGACCCGGGCAGCGGCATCAAGGCCTACCAGGTACGCAACCGCGGCGTGTTCGCAGCGCACCGGGCAGAAGCGCTGCGGCGCCACCCGTCGCCGGCCACGATTCCCGACCCGGCCTCGCTCGGCGCGGGGCGGCGCCGGATCCTGCTGATCGACGAATCCATCCCGCGCCCGGACCGCGACTCGGCCTCGCTGCGCCAGGTCAACCTGCTGCGGATGCTCACCGGTGCCGGCGCGCAGGTCGCCTTCCTGCCGACCGACCTCGCCCATGCCGGCGATGCCACGCGTGCGCTGCAGGCGCTCGGCGTGGAGACCTGGTACGCGCCGTTCGCCACCAGCGCGGCCGACTGGCTCAAGCGGCATGCGGCGCGTTTCGATGTGATCGTGCTCAGCCGCCACCATGTCGCCGGTGTCTATCAGCCGTTGCTGCGCCGCCTCGCCCCGCAGGCGCGCCTGGTGCTCGACAGTGTGGACCTGCACTACCTGCGCGAACAGCGTGGCGCCCGCCTCGCGGGCGACGCGGCGGCCCTGCGCGCGGCCGATGCAACCCGCGAGCGCGAACTGGCGGCGATGGCCGCGGCCGACCTGACCCTGGTGGTCAGCGACGACGAGCGTACGCAGCTGGGCATGGATGCGCCCGCACTCAGGGTGGAGGTGCTGTCGAACCTGCACGAGATCGCGGGCAGCGGCGGTGCGTTCGAGGCGCGTCACGACCTGGTGTTCGTGGGTGGATTCCGGCATCCGCCCAACGTCGATGCGGTGCTGTGGTTCGCACGCGAGGTTTTCCCGCACGTCCACGCGCAGTTGCCCGGCGTGCGCTTCCACTGCATCGGCGCCGAACCACCGGAGGCGGTCCGCGCCCTCTCCGCCGAGCCCGGCATCGTCGTGCATGGCCACGTCCCGGACCTGACGCCCTACATGGACGGCGCCCGGATCGCCGTCGCCCCGCTGCGCTTCGGTGCCGGGGTCAAGGGCAAGGTCAACCTGAGCATGGCGCACGGCCAGCCGGTGGTTGCCACCACCTGCGCGGTGGAGGGCATGCACCTGCGCGATGGCGTGGACGTGGTGGTGGCCGACAGCGCCGAGGGATTCGCGGCCGCGGTCGTCGCGCTGTACGGCGACCGTGGACGGTGGGAGCGGCAGGCCCGGGCGGGTCTGGACAACGTGGCGCGCCATTTCTCGCTCGATGCGGCCCGTGCGGTCGTCCAGCGCGTGTTCCTGGAATGAAGCGGCGTCGCGGCTGACGCCGCCCGATCAGCGCACGCCGCTGTGCGCCCGCGCGATGCGTTCGGCGAACGGCTCCAGGCCCTGCGCGTGCGGGTCCATCGCCCGGGCCGCGTCCAGGGTCTGCCGGGCCACCTCGATCTCGCCGGCACGCAGCCGCTCCTCGCCGATCGCCAGCCAGCGCTGGGCGATGCGCGAGCGTGCCTGCAGCAGCGCCGGATCGGTGGGGGCCGCCAGCCGCCACGCATCCAGGCACGCCTGCGCATGCCGCAGCCGGTTGTCGCGCAGCGCCGTCTCCACGCAGCCGCGCGCCGCGGCCTTCAGCGCCAGCGCCGCCGCGCGCACCTCCGCGTCGGCCGGCGCCAGCGCCTGTGCCGTCTTCAGGTGGTCGTAGCCGCTGTCTCCCGGAGGCGTCACCAGCGCGTCGCGCGCCATTGCCCGGGCGAATGCGTCCAGCGCGCCGCGCAACCGCGCACGCGCCGGCCCGTCCAGCGCCGTCGGCGCAGCGGCGCCCTGCAGCCTGCGCGCCTCCTCGAGCGCATGTCCGACCCGCGCGACGCCCTCGGTGCCCGGCGCCAGCGCGTTTGCCAGCTGCAGCGTCTGCTCGGCCTGCTCGAAGCGCGAGGCCTGCACCTGCCCCAGCGCGTCGGCAACCAGCACGACCGCGGTCCGCTGCGCGCCCTGTCGCACGCCGGCCTCGTCGGGCGCCACCACCTGCAGCGCCAAGTACTGGCGGGCGGCGACCTCGGCGTGTCCCTGCCGCAGCGCGTCGCCGGCCGCGCGCAATGCCTGCTCGAGCGCCTGGGCGAACCGGGCCTGCGCGTCCGGCAGGCCGACATGGCCGGGGTCCTGCCGGCGCACGGCCTGCAGCCAGCGCACCGCATCGTCCAGCTGGCCGACCCGCAACGCGGCATCGACCCGCTCCAGCTGCAGGCTCAGCGCATCCTCCCTGCCCTCGAGCGCTGCGATCGCGTGCGGTTCGACCTCGAGCACCTCGGCATACAGCGGCAATGCCGTATCCGGGTCGCCTGCGGCGAGCGCAGCGTCGGCGCGCCGCATCGCGTCTGCCGGATCGATCCGCGCACGCGCCAGCCGGTGCAGACGACGCTCGACCGGCTCGATCCGGTCGCGTGGCAGCTCGAGCTCGCGGGCCAGCCGCAGTTGTCGGCGCGCCTCGTCCAGACGGCCGGCCTCCAGCCCACGCTCGGCCCCGGCCAGCGCGGCGGCGGCCACCCGCGACAATCCGTCGCGGGCTTCGCTGCGATCGTTGTCGAGCGCCTGGGCGGCCTCGAACTTCTGCCTGGCGCCATTGCCGTCGGCCACGTCCAGGCGGCCGGCAGCAAGCGCCCGCTCGCCCTCGTCCAGCAGCAGCTGGATGCGGCTGTCCGGCCAGACCAGTTCGGCCAGCGGGCGACGGACTGCCAACAGCACCAGCAGCGTCACCAATACCCCGCACAGCAGCCAGATGCCACGCGTGCGCAGCCACTGCGGCCAGGGCAGCGCGACCACGTGGGCCCGCAGCCGTCGCACGCGCTCCTGGATGTTCACTGCAGGCCAGCCGTCAGCATCGGCGCAGCATAGCCCGCGGCCGTGCAACCACCGTGCACGTCGCGTGCCCGCTCAAACGCGAACGGCCCGCACTGGGCGGGCCGTCGGATGCTGCAGTGCCGGCCGGAACCGGGCTGGCGATCAGTCGTCGCCCTTGGACAGGTCGTCGTCGGCGACGACCTCGGCGGCCGCCCATTCCAGCGCCTCGCGCTCGGCGCGCTCGCGCTCGGCCTTCTCGACTTCGTCGATCAGGGCATTGTCGATGGTGCGGGCGGCGATCTCGCGCAGGGCCAGGACGGTCGGCTTGTCCTCGCTCTCGCTGTTGTCCAGCGTGGCGTTCACGCCATTGGCGAGCTGGCGGGCGCGCTTGGACGCCATCATGACCAGTTCGAAGCGGTTGTTGACCACTTCCAGGCAATCTTCAACGGTAATACGGGCCATATGGATTCCAGGGCGACCAGGTCGCCACGCGTTCGGAGGGGAATGGGCGCGGAGTGTACCTGCCCCGTGCCGCAGCAGCAAGCAACCCGGCTGAACAGCCCTTTGGGATCAATCGCTTAGCTGCCGGCGGCCGCACTCAGCCGGCAAGCAGCGCCTTCACCAGGCCGGCGTGGCGCTGTTCCTGCTGGCCGCGGCGCAGGCGGCTGGCGACGAAGATCGCGCACATCTCGTCGACCGCGGTGTCGAACACCTCGTTGACGATCACGTAGTCGAACGCCGGGTAGTTGGACATCTCCTCGCGCGCGGCGGCCAGACGCCTGGCGATGACCTCGGCGCTGTCCTGCCCGCGCGCCTGCATGCGCTGCTCCAGCGCCTCGCGCGACGGTGGCAGGATGAAGATGCTGACCGCGTCCGGCACCTTGGCCCGGACCTGGGCGGCGCCCTGCCAGTCGATCTCCAGCAGCACATCGCGGCCGGCGGCCAGCTGCGGCTCCACCGACTGCCGCGCGGTGCCCTTCCAGTCGCCGTGCACGCGGGCGTACTCGAAGAAGTCGCCTGCATCGATCATGCGCAGGAACTCGGCCTCGCTGACGAAGTGGTAATGCTCGGCATGGCGCTCGCCCGGGCGCGGCGCGCGCGAGGTGAACGAGATCGACAGCGCCACCTGCGGGTCGCGCTTGAGCACCGCGTTGACGATGCTGCTCTTGCCGGCGCCCGACGGCGCCGCGACGATGAAAAGCGTGCCGCGCATGTTCATTCGATGTTCTGCACCTGTTCGCGGATCTGGTCGATCAACACCTTCAGCTCGACCGCGGCATTGGAGGTGCGCGCGTCGACCGACTTCGAGCCCAGCGTGTTGGCCTCGCGGTTGAATTCCTGCAGCAGGAAATCCAGGCGCCGCCCGGCCGGCTGGGCCTGGCCGAGGATGCGGCGGATCTCGACGATGTGGCTGGACAGCCGGTCCAGCTCCTCGTCCACGTCCAGCTTCTGCAGCCACAGCACCAGCTCCTGCTCGGCGCGGCCCGGATCGACCGGATGCGGCAGGTCGGCCAGACGCGCGGCCAGCTTGGCGCGCTGACCGTCGCGGATCGCCGGGATCAGGGTACGGACCTCGCCGGCGATGCGCTCGACGCCATCGACGCGCTCGGCGATCGCGGCGGCCAGCTTGCCACCTTCGCGACCGCGCGCGGCGACGAACTCGTCGAGCACCTCGTCCAGCAGCGCCAGCGCCTGGGCCTGCAGCGCCTCGGCATCGGCGACCGGCGCCTGCAGCACGCCCGGCACCTGCAGCAGCTGGGTGAACTCGACCTGCAGCCGCGGGAAGCGCGGATCCAGCTTCAGCGCAAGCTCGCTCAGCTCATCGAGCAGCGCCTGGTTGACGGTGACGCCGGCCGCGCTGTCCGGCGCACGCAGGCGCAGCACCAGATCGAGCTTGCCACGCTGGATGCGCGCAGAGACGCGCTCGCGCAGCAGCGGTTCGAGCGCGCGCAGGTCGTCTGCCAGGCGCAGGCCCAGCTCGAGGAAGCGGTGGTTGACCGAACGCAGCTCGCAGCCGAGCGTGCCCCAGGGAGTGACGCGTTCGCCGCTGGCGAAGGCGGTCATGCTACGGATCATGCCGACATCCGGTCGGGAGTAAGGCGCGAATGGTAATCTAGCCGGCCTTTCGAGGGCACCCCGCACGCCCCTCGCCGCCTGCCGCGGCCAGCGCACGTGCCTGCCATTCCGGCACCCTCCCCCGCCTTTCCGGTACAGCACCCATGAGCATCACCCGTCCCAGCGGCCGCACCCCCGATCAGCTGCGCGCCGTGCGCATCGAACGCGCCTTCACCCGCCACGCCGAAGGCTCGGTGCTGGTCAGCTTCGGCGAGACCCGTGTGCTGTGCACCGCCAGCGTCGAAAACCGCGTGCCGGGTTTCCTGCGCGGCAAGGGCGAAGGCTGGGTCACCGCCGAGTACGGCATGCTGCCGCGCTCCACCCACACCCGTTCCGACCGCGAAGCGTCACGCGGCAAGCAGGGCGGCCGCACGCTGGAGATCCAGCGCCTGATCGGCCGCACCCTGCGTGCGTGCGTCGACCGTGGCGCGCTCGGCGAACGCACCATCACCCTGGACTGCGACGTGCTGCAGGCCGACGGCGGCACCCGCACCGCCGCGATCACCGGCGCCTACGTGGCCCTGGTCGATGCGGCGAACTGGCTGCTCAAGCGCGGCGAGATCAAGCGCAATCCGGTGTTCGGCGCTGTCGCCGCGGTCTCTGTCGGCATCTACAAGGGCGTGCCGGTGCTGGACCTGGACTATGCCGAGGACAGCGACTGCGACACCGACATGAACGTGGTGATGAACGACGGCGGCGGCTTCATCGAGCTGCAGGGCACCGCCGAGGGCCACGCCTTCCGCCGCGATGAACTCGACGCGCTGCTGGCACTGGCCGAAAGCGGCATCCGCACGCTGTTCGACGCGCAGCAGGCGGCACTGGCGCAGCCGTGAGCCGGCAGATCGCCCTGGTCACGCTGGTCGTGGCCGATTACGACGAAGCCATCGCCTGGTACACGCAGGCGCTGGGCTTCGTCCTGATCGAGGACACTGACCGCGGCAACGGCAAGCGCTGGGTCGTGGTCGCGCCGGCCGCCGACGGCGCGCCCGCGCTGCTGCTGGCCAAGGCGGCCAACGACGCGCAGCGCGCCAGCATCGGCAACCAGACCGGCGGCCGGGTCGGCTTCTTCCTGCATACCGGCGATTTCCATCGCGATCACACGGCGATGCTCGCCAACGGCGTGGAATTCCTCGAAGCGCCGCGCGACGAGCCCTACGCCATCGTCGCGGTGTTCCGCGACCTGTACGGCAACCTGTGGGATCTGCTGGAGCTGAAGTGATGTCCAACGCCACCACGCGCACCCTGGTCCTGGCCAGCGGCAATGCCGGCAAGCTCGATGAACTGCGCGCGATGCTTGCGCAGCTGCCGCTGAGGATCGTCGCCCAGAGCGAGCTCGGTGTGCAGGACGTGCCCGAGACCGGCCTGACCTTCGTCGAGAACGCATTGATCAAGGCCCGCCACGCCAGCGCCGTCACCGGCCTGCCGGCACTGGCAGACGACTCCGGCCTGATCGTCGACGCGCTCGGCGGCGCGCCCGGCCTGTACAGCGCGCGCTATGCCGGCACGCCGACCGATGCCGCGGCCAACAACGCCAAGCTGCTCGAAGCGATGCGCGACATCCCCGCCGGCCAGCGCGGCGCCCGCTTCTACGCGGTGATCGTGCTGCTGCGCCACCCGGAGGATCCGCAGCCGCTGATCGCGGAAGGCCGCTGGGAAGGCGAAATCACCTTCGCACCACGCGGCACCGGCGGCTTCGGCTACAACCCGGTGTTCCTCGATCCCGCGTACGGCCTGACCGCGGCCGAGATGGACGCTGCCACCAAGAACCGGCTCAGCCACCGTGCCCGTGCGCTGGAGCAGCTGGCGCAGCGCCTGCACACGCTGGCCTGAGCCACCGACACCCGCCACGGCCACGCACGGGCGCCCCGGTCCGGCCTGCCCACCGACCCCGTCATCGCGATGCCCAGCCTGATCCCGCCACCACTGTCGCTGTACGTGCACCTGCCCTGGTGCGTGCGCAAATGCCCGTACTGCGATTTCAATTCGCACGGAGCCAGGGGCGCGCTGCCGTTCGAGGCGTATGTCGACGCGCTGGTGCGCGACCTGGAGCACGACCTGCCGCTGGTCTGGGGCCGCACCGTGCACAGCGTGTTCTTCGGCGGCGGCACGCCCAGCCTGTTCCCGCCCGAGGCGATCGACCGGATCCTGCAGGCCGCGAGCGCACGGCTGCGCTTCGCGCCCGATGCGGAGATCACGCTGGAAGCGAACCCCGGCACCGCCGAGCACGGCCGTTTCGACGGCTACCGTGCCGCCGGCGTGAACCGGATCAGCTTCGGCATCCAGAGCTTCGATGACGGCTGCCTGCAGCGGCTGGGCCGGATCCACGACAGCGGCGAGGCCGAACGTGCGGTCAAGCTGGCCCAGGACGCCGGCTACGACAACCTCAACCTGGACCTGATGTACGCCCTGCCCGGCCAGGACCTGGCGATGGCCGAGGCCGACCTGGAGCGCGCGTTCGCGCTGCAGCCGGCGCACATCAGCCATTACCAGCTGACGCTGGAGCCGAACACCGTCTTCCACGCGCGTCCGCCGCGCGACCTGCCCGACGACGACCGCGCCTGGGACATCCAGGAACGCTGCCAGGCGCTGCTCGCACAGGCCGGCTACGCGCATTATGAGACCAGCGCCTACGCCCGCCCGGGCCGCCAGTGCGCGCACAACCTCAACTACTGGCGCTACGGCGACTACCTGGGCATCGGCGCCGGCGCGCACGGCAAGATCACCCTGGGCGCCAGCCAGGAGATCCTGCGCCGCTGGAAGCACAAGCACCCGACGACCTGGATGGACAGCGCCGGCACGCCCGCCTCGATCGGCGGCGACGACCGCATCGACGCCGGCCGGCGGCCGTTCGAGTACATGCTCAATGCATTGCGCCTGCACGAGGGCTTCGCCTTGGCCGATTTCGAGGTCCGCACCGGTCTGCCGCGCGCCACCATCGCCGACGGACTGGCGATGGCCGCGGAACGTGGATGGCTGGCCGTTTCGGCCACGCACGTGATGCCGGCCGAGCTCGGCCGGCGCTTCGCCAACGACGTGATCGAGCTGTTCCTGGACTGACCGCCCGGCGCTCCCGCGTCCGCCTCCGGGCCGTTTGGCCGGCCTGGCCAAACGTGCTAAATACGTCACAAAAACCGGATGCAAGACACTGGATGTCCGCCACCAGCCCGCCCACCGCCACGGGTGCCGCGCTGCCGACGCTTGCGTTGGCGGTCCTGCCCGCCCGCGTGCGGCAGATCCTGCAGGGACTCAATGCGCTGGTCGGATCCAGCCTGGGGACCGCACTGACCCTGACGTTGAACAGCTTCGAGCGGCAGCTGTTCAAACTGGCCGAACAGTCCCGCAACAACCAGCAGCAGGCCGACTGGTTCGCCCAGCTCAGGCTGCTGGAACAGCACGGACCGGCGCTGGCGCCGCGCTTCATGGCCGGCGTCGAAGCAGCGCTTGCAGGCCTGCGCGAACCGCCGCCGGTCGAGGTCGACGATCCCGCCCCGCCACTCGGCCCGCTCGAGTACCAGCGCCTGACCCTGGTCGAGGACACCGACCTGGACCGCGACATCGTGCTGCGCGAGATCGCGCGGCGCGAGACCCAGCGCGGCGGCACCTCGCTGCTGCTGCTCGGCCAGCGTTTCGGCGTGCTCGCCGCGCGACCCGCCTTCGACGCGGCCACGCTCCCGCTCGGCCCCTACACCCTGTGCAGGATCATGCGCGATGCCGGCGAGACGCTGCAGCTGAACCTGGACGCGCAGTTGCAGCTCTATCGCGCCTTCGAGCTGCAGGTGATGGAGCGCTACGGCGAACTGGTCGAGCGCATGAACGTACACCTGGCCCATGAAGGCGTGCTGCCCGGGCTGGTCTACCTGCCCTACCGGCCACGCACGCAGGGCCAGCATCGGCCCCGCCCGCCGGTCACGGGATCGGCCGGCGCCGCCAGCCAGAAGCCGCTGACCGGCTGGCAGGGCCAGGGCCATCGCTCGGCCTGGAGTGGCGCCCTGCTCAACGGCCTGGTCGGCACCCGTGCCGAAGCGGCCAGCGGAGGCGCCGACACCGCATCGGCCACATCGCCCGCCATTCCCGAGCAGGCCGTGTACTCGGCCCTGCGCGATCTGCTCGCCGGGCATCGCGGCCAGACCGCGGCCGAGGGCACCGCGCCCGCCTCGGGCCTCACCATGCCGCTCAAGGCGGTGGTGGACACGCTCGGCGCGCTGCAGGCGATGCCGCCGGCACGCGAGCCGGGCAGCGGCCACCGGACGATGGACGACCTGCGCCGCACCATGCTCGAACGCATGCGGCGCGCGCACGGCCCCAAGGCCGGGCTGTCGCCCGAGCATGCGGACACCTTCGACCTGCTCGGCATGCTCTATCGCGAGGTCGGCCGCGAGGTACGCGCCAACACGCCGGCGCAGGACCTGCTGGAACGCCTGCAGGTACCGGTCGCACGCGCGGCGGTGCAGGACAGCAGCTTCTTCGTGCGCGACCAGCATCCGGCACGGGAACTGCTCAACGCGGTCGCCGAGTCCGGTGCGACCTGGCTGGCCGACGACGACGCCGATCCGCAGCTGGTGCTCAAGCTTGAACAGGCGGTCGGCCGCGTGGTCGACGAGTACGACGGCGACGAAACCGTGTTCGAGCGCGCCAACCAGGAGGTGCAGGAGCACCACCGCGCACAGGCGCGCAAGGCCGAGGTCAGCGAGCGGCGGCAGATCGAGGCCGCGCGTGGTCGCGACCGGCTGGAGACCGCCAAACAGGGCGCCGCACGCACCATCGCCTCGCACCTGGAAGGCCGCAGACCGCCGCAGTTCGTGCAGGCGCTGCTGCAACAGGCGTGGGCCGACGTACTGACCCTGACCGCGCTGCGCCATGGCGAGAACTCGGCCGAATGGCGCGAGCGCGACGCCGCCACCGCGCGCATCGTGGCGACCACCTGCGATCCGCAGGCGACGCCGGACGGCGTGCTCGCCGGCCAGATCGATACCGCACTGCGCCAGGTCGGTTACCACGAAGACGAGGCAAGCGCGATCGCGCGACGGCTCTCGCGCAGCGACGACGACGAGACCACCTCGCGCACCGAGCTCACCGCCAAGCTCAAGGCACGCGCCCGCCTCGGCGACCAGGGCGAGGCGAAGAAGCCGGCCCCGCCGCCGCGCAACGCGCAGGAACAGGCCAGCTACGAACACCTGCGCACGCTGCCGTTCGGCACCTGGTTCGAGTTCGTGCTCAACCAGCAGGGCGACGTGCGCCGCCAGCGCCTGTCCTGGTACAGCCCGGTCACCGACAACGCGCTGTTCGTCAACGCACGCGGCCAGAAGGTGGGCGAGCATTCGCTCGATGCGCTGTCGCGCCTGATGGCCCATGGCCAGGCGCGGATCGTGACCGAGGACAAGGGGCGCCTGATCGACCGGGCCTGGCATGCCACGTTGCGCGCACTGCGTGGTCTGGCCGGACGCACGTCCGAACCCGCGCTGGGAGGCGCAGGCGCATGATCAACGAGTCGCGACGCGCACCGCGCCGCAACGTCGCCCAGAGCACGCCGGTGCTCGACACGATGACCGACACGGTCGTCGGCCACCTCGGCAACCTGTCGGAGAGCGGCATGCTGCTGCTGGCCGGCACCGAACTGCACGAGGATGCGCTGTACCAGTTCCGTTTCCAGCTCGACGACGGTGGGCCGCCGTTGTCGGCGGGCGTGCACCTGCTCTGGCTGGGCGCAGCCAACACGCCCGGGCAGAGCTGGTGCGGATTCCGCTTCCTGTCCATCGCCGACAGCGAACGCATGCGCATCCGTGCCTGGGTCGAAGCGGGACAGACGGCCGCGCACTGAACGGATGCCGCCCACGCGCGGCGCCGCGGCGGGTGGATGGGGCACACTAGCGGTTTCCATGCAGGCATCGATGCCGATGAACGCCGCCGATCCTTCCGCCCTCTATCCGCAGCATCTGTCCGTCCTGTGCGCCCGCGCCGACGAGGCGCTGGCGCGCAGTGGCCACGACCATCTGCTGATTCCCAGTGGCAGCCGCCATTACCAGCTGTTCGACGACCGCGACTATCCGTTCGCGGCCAATCCGCACTTCAAGCACTGGTTGCCGCTGACCCGCGTCACCGACAGCTGGCTGGTGTACACGCCCGGCCAGCGCCCGAAGGTGATCTACCTGCAGCCGTTCGACTACTGGCACGTGGTGCCGGAGGCGCCGAACGGCTGGTGGGTCGAGCACATGGACGTGCACGTGATCCGTACCCCGGACGAGGCGCTGGCGCTGCTGCCCGGTCCGGTCGCGCGTTGCGCGATCCTGGGCGAGGCGCAGAGCACGCTGGGCGACTACGCGCCGAACAATCCGCAGGCCGCGCTCGACTACCTGCACTACCAGCGCTCGTACAAGACGCCGTACGAGGTCGCGCTGATGCGGGTGGCACAGCACAAGGCCGCCGCCGGCCATCTCGCCGCCGAGCGTGCGTTCCGTTCCGGCGCCAGCGAGTTCGAGATCCACATGGCCTACTGCAGCGCAGTCGGCCAGGACGCGACCGAAGTACCCTACGGCAACATCGTCGCGCTCAACCAGCACAACGCGGTGCTGCACTACACCGAGCTGGACCGGCAGGCGCCGGAGACGCCGTTGAGCTTCCTGATCGACGCCGGCGCCAGCCACCACGGCTACGCCAGCGACATCACCCGCACCTACGCCGCCGAACGCAACAGCGAGTTCCAGGCGATGATCGATGCGGTGGATGCGGCCCAGCGCGCGATGTGCGCCAGCGTGCGTCCGGGCGCGGACTACCGGCAACTGCACCTCGATGCGCATCTGGCGCTGATGGGCGTGCTGAAGCAGTTCGGCGTGCTGAAGGCGTCGGCCGAAGCCGCGGTCGCCACCGGCGTCAGCGCCGCGTTCTTCCCGCACGGCCTGGGACACCCGATCGGCCTGCAGGTGCACGATGTGGCCGGCTTCGCCGCCAGCGACCGCGGCGGCACCATTCCGCGCCCGGACGGCCACCCCTACCTGCGCATGACCCGCGTGCTCGAGCCCGGCATGGTGGTCACGATCGAACCGGGCGTGTACTTCATCGACATGCTGCTGGACGAAGTGAAGCGGAACGGCCACGCCGACAGCATCGACTGGGCGCGCATCGACGCGTTCCGCCCCTACGGCGGCATCCGCATCGAGGACGAGGTGCTGTGCACCGGAGATGCGCCCGAGAACCTGACCCGTCCCGCCTTCGCGCAGTGACGTCGCCGTGAGAGGCGGCCTGCCGGCGACCGCTCGCCGGCGGGTCGCGGGCCGGCGGCACCCGGCGTGGCTCCGGTGCGTCGGCGTCTACACCGGGATCAGCGTGTTGATCACGTGCTCGAGGTACTCCTCGAATTCCTCGTGCGTCATCTTCGGCTGCTGCGCGCGCAGCTGCAGGAAGCCCACGTACGCGGCGTAGGTCAGCCGCGCGCGGTGCTGGGACTCGTTGCGCCCCAGCCCGGCCTGGCGGAACGAGGCGGTCAGGTACTCCTGCCGGCGGTGCGAGACGCGCTCGACGACCGGCTGCACGGCCGGATGGTCCAGCGCCTTGAGCAGTTCGCTGTAGATCGCATGCGGCTTGGTTTCGTGGCCGACCAGCTGGAACAGCGCGCGCAACCGCTCGCGCGGATCGGGCACCTCCTCCAGGCTGCCGAACACCTGCTGCTGCTCGACGTCCTCCCAGCGCTCCAGCGCCGCCTGCAGCAGCGCATCGCGCGATGGAAAGTGCCAGTAGAAGCTGCCTTTGGTCACGCCGAGACGGCGTGCCAGTGGTTCGACCGCCACCGCCGCGACGCCCTGTTCGGCGATCACGTCGAGGGCGGCCTGCGCCCAGTCATTGGCGCTGAGGCGGCCGCTGCGGGGAGAGGACGGGGTCTGGTCGGGAACGGGCGTCGTGGTCATGGCCGGATTTAACCATACGCCGCAGTTCGTTGCAGTACGTTGGTTGCCGCGGAAACCGCGCCACCGCTGGCTCGGCGGCATGTCGCGGGACAGGCCATACGCAGTCGTATTGACTTCTCCCGCCGGCGATCCATACCATCAGGTACGGACTTTCCGGAGAACGCGATGCCGCTTGTGCGCGAACTGCAGCTGCAGGGTGCCGACATGCCGTTGGCGGCGAGCCTGTGGCAGCGCGATGCGCAACAGGCCGACACCACGCTGGTGTTCGCGCACGGGTTCGGCCAGACACGTCGTGCCTGGTCCTCCAGCGCCGACGTCCTCGCCGCGCACGGGCACCCCTGCCTCACCTATGACGCACGTGGGCACGGCGGATCCGGCCGCAATCCGGACGGACTGGCCTACAGCGGCGGGCAGTTCACCGACGACCTCATCGTGCTGGCCGGCGAACTGCCGCAGCCGCCGGTGCTGGTGGCCGCCTCGATGGGCGGGCTGTTCGGTCTGCTGGCCGAAGCGCGCTGGCCGGGCCTGTTCCGGGCGATGGTGCTGGTGGACATCACGCCGCGCTGGGAAAGCGCCGGGCTGGAGCGCATCCTCGGCTTCATGACCGCCTTCCCGGACGGCTTCGCGTCGCTGGACGCCGCTGCCGACGCCATCGCCGCCTATCTGCCGCAGCGCCGCGGCCGCAAATCGCCCGAGGCGCTGCGCGAACTGCTGCGCGAGGACGCCGGCGGCCGCTGGCACTGGCACTGGGATCCGCGCCTGGTCGACGAACTGGCGCGCGACAGCGATCGCCACCAGGACGCCATCGCGGAGGCCGCGCGTGCCGTGCGGTGCCCGCTGCTGCTGGTCAGCGGCGGCCGCAGCGATCTGGTGTCGGCGCACACCATCGACGACTTCCTCGCCCTGGCGCCACACGCGCGCCATGTGCAATTGCCGCAGGCCACCCACATGGTCGCCGGCGACGACAACACCGCGTTTACCGCCACCGTGCTGGAATACATGGCGGAGCTCTCCCGGACCGAGGGGGCCGGGACCTCCGCCGCGCACCGGGCCGCACAGCCCGTTACCGGAGTCATCCAATGAGCATCGCCGCACCCATCCTGGCCTTCCTGCTGGTCAGTCTGTTCGCCGCCTATCACCGGCTGCGCCTTGCCACCTGGACCGCCCTGGTCGCCTGTGCCCTGGTCGCCTGCCTGCTGCTGGGCGCGCATCCGGTCGCCACGGGCGTGGTCGCGGTCGTCACCGCACTGATCGCGGTGCCGCTGCTGATCCCGGCGATCCGCAAGCCGCTGATCACCGCGCCGCTGATCGGCGTGTTCCGGAAGATCCTGCCGCCGCTGTCGCAGACCGAACGCATCGCGCTGGAAACCGGCTCGGTCGGCTTCGAGGGCGAGCTGTTCACCGGCGATCCGGACTGGAACAAGCTGCTGAACTATCCCAAGCCGCAGCTCAGCGCCGAGGAGCAGGCCTTCCTCGACGGCCCGACCGAAGAGCTGTGCCGGATGATCAACGACTGGGAGATCACCCACGTCCACGCCGACCTGCCGCCGGAGCTGTGGGACTTCATCAAGAAGAACCGCTTCTTCGGCATGATCATTCCCAAGCAGTACGGCGGCCTGGGCTTCTCCGCGCTGGCCCACCACAAGGTGATCCAGAAGATCGCCTCGGTCTCCAGCGTGGTCAGCTCCACCGTCGGCGTGCCCAACTCGCTGGGCCCGGGCGAGCTGCTCAACCACTACGGCACCCAGGAGCAGAAGGACTACTACCTGCCGCGCCTGGCGGTCGGCCAGGAAGTGCCCTGCTTCGGCCTGACCGGTCCGTTCGCCGGCTCGGATGCGACCTCGATCCCGGACTTCGGCATCGTCTGCAAGGGCGAGTGGAACGGCGCCAACGTGCTCGGCGTGCGCCTGACCTTCGACAAGCGCTACATCACCTTGGCGCCGGTCGCGACCTTGGTCGGCCTCGCCTTCCGCATGTACGACCCGGACGGCCTGATCGGCGACACCAAGGACATCGGCATCACCCTGGCGCTGCTGCCGCGCGAGACGCCCGGCGTGGAGATCGGCCGCCGCCACTTCCCGCTGAACTCGCCGTTCCAGAACGGCCCGATCCGCGGCAAGGACGTGTTCATCCCGCTGAGCCAGCTGATCGGCGGCGCCGAGAAGGCCGGCAAGGGTTGGAACATGCTCAACGAGTGCCTGGCCGTGGGCCGCTCGATCACCCTGCCGTCCACCGCTTCGGGCGGCGCCAAGATCGGCGCGCGCGTGACCGGCGCCTACGCGCGCATCCGCAAGCAGTTCGGCCTGTCGATCGGCCGCTTCGAAGGCGTCGAGGAAGCGCTGGCCCGGATCGGCGGCAAGGCCTACACGGCGAGCGCGCTGGCCCAGGCCACCGCGGCCGCGGTGGACCGCGGCGACGTGCCGTCGGTGCCGTCGGCGATCGCCAAGTACCACTGCACCACGATGGGTCGCGAGGTCATCACCGACGTGATGGACGTGATCGGCGGCAAGGGCATCATCCTGGGCCCGCGCAACTTCGCCGGCCGCTCTTGGCAGGCCGCGCCGATCGGCGTGACCGTCGAGGGCGCCAACATCATGACCCGCAGCCTGCTGATCTTCGGCCAGGGCGCGATCCTGTGCCATCCGTGGGTGATGAAGGAAATGAAGGCCGCGCAGGACCCGGACCGCAAGGCCGGCCTGGACGAGTTCGACCGCAGCCTGTTCGGCCACATCGGCTTCGGCATCTCCAATGCGGTGCGCTCGCTGTGGTTCGCGATCACCGGGGCGAAGGTCGGCAGCGCTCCGGGGGACGACTACACCCGCCCGTTCTTCCGCAAGCTCGACCGCTACGCAGCCAATCTGGCGCTGATGGCCGACGTGTCGATGCTGCTGCTGGGCGGCAAGCTGAAGTTCAAGGAATCGCTGTCGGGCCGCCTGGGCGACGTGCTCAGCCACCTGTACATGGCCGGCGCGGTGCTCAAGCGCCACCACGACGAAGGTGCGCCGGAAGCGGACAAGCCGCTGCTGGCCTGGAGCATGTACAACAGCTTCCACGTGATCGAGACCGCGCTCAGCGATGCGCTGCGCAACTTCCCGATCCGCCCGGTGGGCTGGGCGCTGTGGGTGCTGGTGTTCCCGTTCGGTCGTCGCGCCGAAGCGCCGGGCGACCGTCTCAACCACCGCGTCGCTTCGCTGCTGATGACCCCGAACGAGGCCCGCGACCGCCTCGGCACCGGCGTGTTCCTCACCCCGTGCGAGAACAACCCCGGCGGCCGCATCGACAGCTATCTGGCCAAGGCCGTGCAAGCCGAGCCGGTCGAGCGCAAGTTCCTCAAGGCGCTCAAGACCAAGGGCATCGAGGCGCTGGAGTTCGGTGCACAGCTGGAGGAAGCCGTGCGCGAAGGCGTGATCACCCTCGAAGAGCGTGCGCTGCTCGAAGAGCTGCGCCAGATCACGCTGGAAACCATCACCGTCGACGACTTCGACGCGCACGAACTGCGCGCCGCCAGTTACTACGACAAGACCCCGCCGCAGACCGAGGCCGCCAGCCCGGCGCAGGAACGCGAAGTGGCCTGACCGCTCCAGAACGCTGCTGACACCAACCGACGGCGGGCCCAGGCCCGCCGTCATCGTGTCCGGCGCCCGGGATCCATCCAGCTGGCGCGACCGCCCGCTGCCGGCGCGCGGGGCGCCGGGACGATCCCGACTGCCCGATCCACAGACGTTGGGCGCCCCCGTCCGCGTTGAGACCGGCAGGACAAGGCCTTGCGGGCACCGCCTCGTATCGGCACCTGCCGGTTACGCGATGGCCGGCCACGTCGCGGGCAAGGCACTCAGAGCACTCCAAGAGTTACCAATCTCGGTAACAGATGAAACTTTACGGCGCACCAGGACAGTGCATGAAGTCATGCACTTCACCATTTTGACGCACCCCATTCACGCTTCTTTAATAATCAAGTTTCTGTGGTTAGTATCGATCCGTCCGCCACTCGAAGGCCCCACGCCCCCACAGGCTGACAAGGCCCCACTGGACACGAACAAGCACTTCCACCCCTTTGGAGAGAGCCAGATGAAGTGTCGTACCAGCAAACTGCGTGATGCGATCGTCCTGTCGCTTGCCGTCAGCACCACCACCCTCGCCGGAACCGGCATCGCCCTCGCACAGGACAGTGCGGGCGTTACCCAGCTCGACACCATCAGCGTCACCGGTACCCGCATCAAGAGCCAGACGATGACGGCCACCAGCCCGGTGACCGAGATCAGCGCGGAAGAGTTCAAGCTGACTGGCGCGACCACGGTCGAGGACCTGGTCAACCAGTACCCACAGCTCGACCTGAGCTTCGACAACTTCCAGAACAACCCGTCCACCGGCTACGCCACCGCGTCGCTGCGTGGCCTCGGTGCAGAACGCACGCTGACCCTGGTCAATGGGCGCCGCATGCCGTCCGGTGCGTTCGAAACCACCGACCTGTCGATCATCCCGGCCGCGATGGTCAAGCGCGTCGACGTGCTGACCGGCGGCGCCTCGGCGGTCTACGGCGCCGATGCGGTTGCCGGCGTGGTGAACTTCGTTCTCGACGACGAGTTCGAAGGCGTCAGCGTCAACCTCGGCTATTCGGCCTATCAGCACAAGAACGACAACTCCTACATCCAGGGCCTGATGGACCAGCGGGACTTCACGTACCCGAGCGGCGACTCCGGCTTTGACGGCATTTCGAAGAACGTCGACGTGGCGATCGGCGGAAGCTTCGGCGGAAACGGTCATGCGGTCGCCTGGGCGACCTGGCGCGAGAACGATGCGCTGATGCAAGGCGACCGCGACTACTCCTCGTGCGCCCTGAGCGCCGCCGGTACTGCATGCGGCGGTTCGGGCACGGCCGATCCGGGCAACTTCCTGCTGCCCGGCAGTGTCTGGATGGTCTCCAACGGGAACGGCACGTTCTCACGCGGGCAGAACGTCTACAACTACGCGCCGGTCAACTACTACCAGCGGCCCGATACCCGCTTCACCGCCGGCTTCATGGCCAACTACGAGATCAACGAACACTTCAAGCCCTATGCGGAGGCGATGTTCGTCAACCGCAAGAGCTCGATGCAGATCGCCGAGTCGGGCACCTTCGGTTCCGCCATCACCGTGGCCTGCGACACCGACTACATCGGCAGCCTCTGCGCCGACGCCGGAGTCACCACCGACACCGTGCGCATCGCGATGTACAAGCGCAACGTCGAGGGCGGCCCGCGCATCCAGGATTCGGAAACCGAGACCTACCGGATCGTCGCCGGCCTCCAGGGCGCGATCAACGATGCCTGGTCCTACGACGCGTCCTACACCACCGGTCGCACCAACTGGGTCAACACCGGCCACAACGACTTCCTGTTCAGCCGCATCAACGAGGCGGCCATGGGATGCCCGGCCGGCTCCTTCGCCGGATGCCTGCCGTACGACATCTGGAACGACAACGTCTCGCCGGAAGCGGCCGCTGCGCTGGCGGGCACCAGCTTCCAGATCCGCAACACCGACTATTCGGCGGTCAACGCCTATGTCACCGGTGACCTCGGCTTCAGCCTGCCGTGGGCCAATGGCGAGAACGCCGGCCTGGTGCTCGGTTACGAGCGCCGCACCAACAGCTTCACCCGCCAGTCGGACAGCGATTCGCTGGCTGGCAACTTCGCCGGTGCCGGCGGCGCCGACACCAACCTCGACGCCAGCGTCAGCGTCACCGAGTACTTCCTCGAAGCGGCACTGCCGCTGGTGACCGACCTGGGCGTACTCGACCGCGCGGGCGTGGAACTGGGCTACCGTTCGTCGGACTACAGCACCTCTGGCAAGACCGACACCTTCAAGTTCGGTCTCAGCGCCCAGTTCGCCGAGAACTATCTGTTCCGCGGCAGCTGGAACCGCGCCATCCGTGCCCCGGGCCTGAACGACCTCTACACGCCACAGACGATGGGCCTGTGGGGCGGTGACGACCCGTGCGCTGGTGCCAACCCCGTCGCCAGCCTCGCCGAATGCGCCCGCACCGGCGTGACCGCGGCGCAGTACGGCAACATTCCCAAGAGCCCGGCCGACCAGTACAACCGCTTCCTCGGTGGCGACGCCAATCTCCAGCCGGAAAAGGCCAGCACCTGGACCGTCGGCCTGGCCGCCGAGCCGATCCGCAACCTGAACCTGGCGATCGACTACTTCAACATCCGCATCGAGAACGCGATCACCGAGGTCCCCGCGGCGACGATCATCAACGCCTGCATGGCCTCGGAGCTGATGTGCGACGCGATCCGCCGCGACCCGCTGACCGGCGACCTGTGGTCGGGCACCTCGCAGGACATCGCGACCGCCGGCATGGTCATCAACCCGACGGGCAACAATGGCATCTTCGAGCGTACCGGCGTCGACCTGACCGCCTCGTACGCCTGGGAGGCCGGCCCGGGTCGCTTCACTGCCTCGTTCGCCGGCAGCTACGTGCTGAAGGACTACTACGAGCCGATCGTGGGCGCCAGCACGGTGTCGTACGACTGCGCCGGTCTGATCAACCCGGCGTGCAACACGCCCGAGTGGCGCCACTTCGCCAACCTGCGTTACTCGTTCGACCGCTACAGCGTCGGCCTGCGCTGGCGCTACATCGGCGAACTGGACTACAAGGATGAGCTCACCGGCGAAGGTCTGACCACGGACAAGCTGCTGGAGGGCAACGGCATCGGGGCGCAGAACTATCTGGACCTGACCAGCTCGGTCAGCCTGGGCAGCTTCGCGACGCTGACCTTCGGCGTCAACAACGTGTTCGATCGCGAGCCGCCGATGGTGGGTGGCAGCCTCGTGCTGAACGGCAACTCGGTGGGTGGCTACGACCAGGCCGGTCGTTACATCTTCTCGAGCGTGAGCTTCCGCTTCTGATGGATGCTTGACGGACGACGGCGGCAGGAACTCCTGCCGCCGTCTTTTTTTCATCGCGTGATTCGGTGCCGGTGTTCTCCGGTGTCCAGTCGGGACCATCGGTTCCGCATCGCAAGACGCATCGACGGCGCACGTTCCCGCAGCACATGCGCCGGCGGACGACGACGACCGGCCTACTGCTGCCGTTCGCCCACCGGCTGGCGATCGAATTCACGCATCTGCCGCTCGGTTGCCAGCTCGATCTCCCGCCACTGCTCGCGGGTATGGCAGACCCGCTTCCGGAAGCGGCTACCGGTTACTTCCGTGGCCTTGCACACTTTTTCATTGCCGTCCTCCTTCGGGGCTTCCGCCGCGGGCTCCACGGCGGCAGCGTCGCTGACGGTTGGCGCCGGCTGCTGACCGGATGACTGCGCCGATACCGGGGCAATGGCGAGAAAAAGCAGGACGGCGGTACAGGACATACGGAACATCATCGATCTCCTCGTCGGTTGGCTGATGACACGATGGGCCGCGAACGGCATGACGTCACCCGCGTCCACTGTGGACCGCGGGCTGCATGTCGAACGCGATGGTCAGGCGTGGCTCCGCATCCTCGAAGGGAACCGTGCCATGCCACATGTAGGAGGGGAACACGACCAGGCGCCCGGGAACGGGCCGCAACACCCGCCTCGGCGTGAGGTCCAGCCCCAGGTCTTCCAGCGGCTGGCCGAACTGGATCCAGCCGGCCTGGCTTCCCGGCGCCGGCACCCTGACCGACTGCGGCAGTGATACGTAGAACGCCGAGCTCAACCAGCCCTCGTTGTGGATATGGCTCGAGTGACGGCCCGACGAGGTCAGGCGTACCGACCAGGAGCCGACGAACCGGATGCCGTCCTGTCGCCGGGCCCGGAACGGATGCGAGGCATCGACCGGCATCCGCGCCAGCCACCCTTCCACCGCCGTCCGCAGCGCCTGCTCGGCGTCTGCCAGCGGGCGGTCGTCGCGTCCGAACAGCCTGCCCGTCGTCTGTGTGCCCTGTCGCACACTCTGGCTGATCGGCTCGCGCGCGGCGAAGTGCAGGCACTCGAGCGTTCCTGCAAGTTCGGCGAGGAAATCGGCCATCGAGGTGGTCCCCGGTGGTGGCTCGATATCGAGTTCACCGATCAGGTTGTCGTAGTCCAGCAGCCAGTCCTCGCGCGCGTCGCCCAGCAGGCGCCATGCGGTGCCCAGATTGGCCCAGGCCTCCTGGTCGCCAGGGGCCAGACCGACGGCACGGGTAGCATGGACCTGCGCCTGCGCGTGGTCTCCGATACGGAATGCATGCCGCGTGCGCGCATTGAGGAACGCGCTGCTGCCTTCCAGGAGGCGATGCACATGCGCGTACACGCGGCCGGCTTCGTTGTGCCTGCCCAGCGCGTCCAGCGCTTCGGCCGCGAACCAGTCGAGCACGGGATCGCCGGCAAAGGTGGCGCGCATCGATGCCAGTGCGGTCAGCGCCTGTTGCGGCCGCCTGGTTTCCAGCAACATGCGTACCAGCCCATGCGCCATTTCGCGATGCTGCGGATGCGCTGCGACACTCCGTACGAACATCGCGAGCGGATCGCCGCATTCACCCAACGCGTCTCCGTGCTCCCACAACAGATGCGTCAGCGTCACCAGCCCGGGGACATAGGCCGGTGCCGCATCGACCAGAGCACGTGCGCCATCGAGCGCTTCAGCCGGCCGGCCGGCATCGAGCAGCAGGCCGTTGATCGCATCGAGCAGCTCCGGCCCTGTATGGCCCAGGTCCGCCGCACGGCGCATGCAGACCAACGCTTCGGCGATCCGCCCGAGCAGGCGCAGGACCGCGCCCAGGTTGATCCAGGCCGAGGGCTGGTCCGGCTGCAGCTGGGTGAGACGGCGGAACGCCGCCTCGGCAGCCTCCAGGTCACCCAGCGCCCGCAACGCGCTGCCCAGCCCGTGCCAGGCTACGGCGAGATCAGGCTGGAACCCGATGGCGCGCTCGAAGGCCGTCCGCGCGCGGGCGTGGTCGCCGAGCTGCAGCGCCGCCAGACCATACTGCAGCGCGGCCTGGGCCGATGCAGGAACGGCGGCGAGCACCTCCAGCGCCTCCCCGCCGCGCCCCTGCCGGATCAGCCACGCGGACACATTAGCGGCGATCACCTGACTTTCCGGCGCCAGCGACAGCGCACGCCGGAACGCCTGCTCCGCACGCTCGGGTTGACCATTATCGGACAGCACCATGCCGAGCAGCTGCTGCGCATCGGCCGCATCCGGCGCCTCCCGGACCAGACGCTCGGCCTCGTCGAGCGCACGCGCGGCCTGTCCGGCCTGCAGCAGGTGCATCGCTGCCCGAAAGCGCCCGGCCTGGCGTGCGTCGAGCGCGTGGTTCGGCACGCCCATCAGTGCACACGCCTGACGCGCAGGCCGACTCCCGCCGCAGTCACCAGTTGGTAACCGCCAAGTGCAGCCTTGCGGACGGTGATGAGATCGCCTTCGGCCAGGTGGCCCTGGCTGCTTCCATCGAGCACCCGCCAGGACTGTCCATTCGCCAGTTCCACCAACCGTCCACCAGGACCATGGTCGACCCGCGCGACCCGCGCTTCGATCCGGTCGGGATCGACATCGGCCGCAGGCTGCCCGGGATTGCGCAGCGCCGGGCCGGGCTCCTTCTGCCCGAATGCCCGGGCGGCCTGCTCCCTCGCCGCGGCCTGCACATCGCCGGTCGGCGGAAACGCCGCGTCATAGCAGGCCAGGCGCTCGGCCGGCAGCAGCGTCGCCGCGCACGGGTGCGTCGCGGCAGCCGCCGGCAGCCACGCCATCGATGCCGCCATCGATACGATCCACCATCGCTTCGAATTCATCGTCCCCTCCTGATCCAGCCCGCGCCCGCATCGGACGTCATCGTCCGTCGCCTGATTCACGTCCCTCGCGATACTCGCGCATCGCGCTGGCAAGCGTCTCGACCATCGCCCGCTCTTCCAGCGACAGCAATGGATTCCACACATCGAAGATCAGCACCACGCGCAGTGCGTCGCTGTCATTGCGCGCCTCGTGTTCGATCGTATCGTCGAACACCATCACCCGACCTTCCTGCCAGCTGCGCCTGTCATTCCCGACACGCAGCGTACAGCCGTTCGGCACCACCAGCGGAAGGTGCGCAACCAGGCGCGCATTGGTCTCGCCGGTGTGCGGCGGGATATGCGTGCGCGGCGCCAGCGCAGAGAACATGGCATTCGGGCACAGCCCCGCGATGCGGACCGCGTCCAGACCCGCCAGCGCCTCGGCCGTGGCCGGGCAGCGAGCCAGATTGTCCTGGACCGGCTCACCGTGCGCCCACAGATGGAACGAGCTCCAGTTCCGCGAATGGTTCAGCGCCGTCCACTGGTTGACCGGATCGCCCGGCCGATAGGCGATGTAGGGTACGAACGCGTCGAAGCGCTCGGCGACCAGGCACGCCAGTTCGGCCCGGATATCGGTGGTCCTGGCCTCCAGCGAGGGAATCCAGGGAAACAGCGCCGGGTCGTAGAACGTCAGCGCTGGCAATCGTGGTATGTGCAACTGGTTGCACTCGGAGCGGTAGGGTCGGCTCCTGCCGGAGAGGATCGACACCGCCTCGGCCCAGCGACCATCGAGCGCAGCCTCGACGCCAGTCCTCTCATTCGCCAGGCGCCCGTGCAGATAGTCGAACAGGTCATCCGTGTCACGTCGCACCACATCGGACGCGTGCGCCAGCCGGCGCCGCAGCGCCGGCGGCCAGTGCGGCTCGGCAGGTGCCACCCGAAGCGCATCGCGGAACACCGAGGCAGCCACCGCGCTGCCGCGCACCCGTTCCAGGCATTCCGCCTTGGCCAGCAGCGCCGGCAGGAAGTACGGATCGGCCGCCAGCGCCGCCATGATCGCCTCCCACTCAAGTGCATCCTCGCCACGGTCACGATGTACGACACCGATTGTCAGCAGCAGCATCGGATCGCTGGGCGCTCCTCGCCGCGCCGCATGCAGCAACTCAAGCGCAGCGGCATGATCGCCGCGTCGATAGGCGTGCACACCCAGGCTGTAGAGCGCCTGCGTGTTGTCCGGTTCCCGTGCCCGCACCTGTCCCCACAGGTGCTCGGCCTCACTCCAGCGTCCTCCGGCGACAGCCGCGGCTGCCGCCGAAACCAGCGTCTCGACCCGATCGTCCACGAGCATTCCCCTACTCGGACTTGCGTGGCCTCCCGGATCCGATACTAGGGCACGCCGCGCCCGCGTGCTCGCCCTGTGCTGAAACTCAGCCAGGACCCCGCAGCCAGCCAGTGACCGAAAGCCGTGCATGCTCGACGAACGGGGCGACCGCGGTCACCAGGTGCGGCTGCGGCACGCGGAACAGGGTCAGGGTGTTGAAGGCCGGGACGAGGCTGTGTTCGACCCGTCCGTCAGCGGCCAGGAACTGCAGCTGTCCACCGGCGTCGGCGTTCCAGTCGCGGGTCATGCCGAGCACATACGCGGCGAGCCGGTGTTTTCCCTCGGCCGCGTCGTCGTGCAGGGTCAGGAAGTGGCCACGCCGGTAGCGGGTCAGTTGCCCATCGCCATGGGCGATGTGCGGCAGGCCGGTGATCTGGCGTGCCAGCGCGATGAGCGGCCCCTGCCGGAGCAGGCCACGCATGCGCGCCAGCACGGGATCGGCGGCCCCGTGGTCGTCCTCGACCTGGTCGGGGTCGTACAGCGGCTGGCGTTCGTAGAGATACTGGAATCCGCCGCGGGCCTCGGCGAACACCAGCGCGTCCAATGCCTGCCGTCCCTCGGGCGGCAACTGGTCGAAAGCCGCTGCATCGAATCGCCGATGCTGTCCGCCCGCGCGGGTCACCAGGCTCCAGCGCATCCATCCGCTCAGGGTCCGGTGCAGCGCATCGGCGAATGCGGGCACGAACAGGTCGCGGACCACCACGCGCCCCTGCTCGCGGAACTCGCTGGAAAGCTGTGCGATGTCGCTGCGCGGCGCGAGCAGCGCCGCATCGTCCAGCGCCGCCGCGCCGGCCGTGGCCTCGCTCAAGCACCGCCCCGCATCGCCAGTTCCACCGCGACGATCGCCAGCAGGGCCGGCAGCGCCTGGATGAAGAAGATCCGCAGGTTGACGCTCCACGCGCCGTAGCAGCCCGCGACGACCACGCAGCCGAGGAAGAACAGCAGCACCGGCCACTGCTGGGTCGCCGCACCCCAGAACAGGCCGGCAGCGAGAAATCCGTTGTACAGGCCCTGGTTGGCGGCGAGCACACGCGTGGCGCGGGCGCGTTCGGGGGTATTGCGGAACGCGCGCAACCCGGCCGGTCGGGTCCACAGGAACATCTCCAGCACCAGGATCCAGACATGCAGCAGGCCGACGGCCACGGCCAGGGACAGGGCAAGCACGGTCATCGCATCTCCTTGCGGCCGACGGGCACGGTGTTGGATCGCCAAGCTTAGAGCCTGCGACGGCACTGCGTACACGTCCATCCCGGCATGCCGACCAACGGCATGTCCGCTGGAACGCATGCGCTGGCCTGCCGCGTCACCGCACGGATGCAAGCGGTGACGGAACACGGCGTGCGCCTGGCGGGACCGCGTCGGGAACGTACCGGCTGCGCCGGCACCCAGCGCCGGTGCACCCCGGCGGTTCACGCGACAGGCAAGGCAGCCCGCTCAGCCGTTTCCGCCTGCTGTCTGCCGTGCATGCCAGGCCTGGAGGACACCGCGCTCCCGGGCTTCGGACAGCCCCGCCTGGAGCGTCGCACGACGTGCCTCCGGCAGCGCGTTCCACCAGGTCAGCGTGTCGCGCGCGGTGTCGTGCAACGGGCGACACCGCAGGCCGGCCGCCTGCGCGCGGGCGGTACTGCGCCGGCCCCAGCCGGCGTTCTCGCCCGCCGCCGGCATCCACACCGGCAGGTCGCTCCACGGCGACACGCCCTGCGCCTTGAGGAAGTCCGCGGGCACCCAGGTCACCGGCGTGTCCGGCGGCAGGCAGGGCGCGCGGATGCAGCGCAGGCCGCTGGCCTCGCCGGCCGCCTGCAGGCTGGCGTCGAGCAGCCCGCCCATCGTCAGCGTGCCCGGCGGCGCGTCGGCGTTGAAGGTGCCGGCCACGTCCTGTTCGATCAGACGTAGCAGAAAGGCGGCCAGGTCGCGGACGTCGATGCACTGGATCGGATCATCCGGCGCGCCGGGAGCGAGCACCTCACCTCCCCGCGCGGCGCGCACCGGCCAGTAGGTGAAGCGGTCGGTGGTGTCGCCAGGACCCACGATCAGGCCGGGGCGGACCACGATGCTGCGCCCGGGCAGCGCCTGTTCGGCGGCCTGCTCGCACAGGGCCTTCAACGGGCCATAGTTTTCGCCGGTGATTTCGGTGGCCGTTTCGGCACCGGCCAGCACCGCCACCGGCGCGGTCTCGTCGGCACCGGGCGTGGCGTGGTCGGCGTAGGCCGAGATCGAGGAAATCAGCATGTAGCGGCCGACCCGTGACGCCAGCAGGCCGGCGCTGCGCCGCACATCGGCCGGGAAATAGGCGGATGTGTCGAGCACCGCGTCCCAACGCCGATCGCCCTCCAGCGCGGACAGATCGCTGCGGCGGTCGCCACGCAGCTGCTCGAGGCCGCTGTACTGCTGGCCGTCGAAGCGCGTCGGATTGCGCTTGCCGCGGTTGAACAGGGTGAGACGGTGCCCGGCCGCCAGCGCGGCATCGACGAAGTGCGGCCCGAGGAATCCGCTGCCGCCAAGGACCAGGATCGTCAGCGGCCGGGGCGCTGCCCGCAACCGACCGGGAATGGCCAGCGCGGCGGCGAGCGCGGCACCGCCGAGGATGAAATCGCGTCGTGTCGCCATGCCCTGCACCTGCCCTGGTGGGAACGGCGCGATGGTGGCACCGGCGCGGACGGCGCCCATCGGCCGGAAGTCATGGCGACCACCGGCATGCGGCGGCTCAGCGGTGGCCGCTGGCAACTGGCGATTCCGTGGCCGCCGGGCCGTCCGACAATGCGCGCTGCGCGCGGATCACCCGCCAGATGCTGGCGGCCATGCCGCCGGCCACGCCGATGCCGACCAGGAACACGATGTGCGAACCGAAACCCGACAGGGCCTTGTGCAGCCACACGAAGCTGAGGTCGCCACCGCGGTAGACCATGGTGTCGATCACCGCCTTGGCCTTGTAGCGGGCCTCGCGGTCGACCCGGGTGTAGATGGTTTCGCGCGCCGGCTTGGCCAGCGAGAACTCGCAGGAACGCGTCATCACCTGCACCACCCAGATCAGGGCCGGCAGCGGCGAAGCGGCCAGGATCGAAAAGCCCAGCAGGATCAGGCCGGCCGGCACCAGCAGCAGCGGTGCGATGCCGTAGCGGCGCAGCAGCCAGCGGGTCAGGAACAGCTGCACGACGATGGTCAGCAGGTTGATCGCCAGATCGAGGTTGGCGTAGTAGGCGGTGCGGGTCGCATCGTCGAGCAGGCGCCGGGCGATGGCCGCCTGCTCGTTGTACAGCAGGGTGCCGACGCCGACCGCGAAGAACATCAGCGCGGCCAGCGCGCGCAGCAACGGGTCCTTCCAGACCAGGCGCAGGCCGGCCAGCACCGAACCGCCCATCGCCTCCTCGCCGCTGCGCTCGCGGTGCGCGCGCTCGCGCGCCATCGCGAACCGGCGCAGCTGCACGATGCACAGCACGCAGACCAGCAGGAAGCCGGCCGAGACCAGCAGCAGGTTGGCCACGCCGATGCGCTCGACCAGCAGCCCGGTGATGGTCGGCCCGGTCAGCGCGCCGATGGTGCCGCCGGCGCCGATGTAGCCATAGACCTTCTTCGCGCCCTCGTTGTCGAAGACGTCGGCCATGTAGCTCCAGAACACGCTCACCGCGAACAGGTTGAACACCGCCACCCAGATGAAGAACGCGGCGCCGCGGCCCGGCAGCGCATGGGTGAACGCCCAGTAGAAAAAGCCCAGGCAGGCGATGAACGCCAGATACAGCACCGGCAGGAACACACGCCGGGGAAAGCGCGATACCAGCGCCCCATATGCCGGCTGCAGCAGCACCATGCAGATGAAGGTGCCGGTGAACAGCGCTTGCAGGGTGAACTCGCCCAAGGCGATGCCACGCGCCTGGGTCCAGGCGATGGCCGCCTGCGGAAACACCGCCGCCACGTCGGCCGACGCGCCCATCGCGTCGCGGACCGGACGCAGCACGTAATAGCCGGTCAGCAGGCAGAAGAAGTACAGCAGCGACCACCACAGCGCGGGCGAATCCACGCCCAGCGATGCGAGCGTCTGCCGGAAATCGCCGGGTCGTGGGCCGGAGGGCGCGGGATCGGACATCGGGGGAACGGCCTGTGGGAAGCGTCATGCGGCACCAGCCCGGCCGCCACGCGCGCACGGTATCCGATGCACTGCAACATCGCCAGCGCCTTCACCGCATGCGGGCGCCATGTCACGCCCGGCAGCGATGCGGCTGCCGGTTCACCTTCGCTGGACCGCCGTTGCGCTATCCATGGGGCATTCCCGCACCGAGGCATCGCCATGTCCGCCAAACCACGGTTCAAGGAGTACGACCATCCCGCAGGCGGCTGGGGGTCGGTGCATTCGCTGCTGCGCTTCGGCGGCCATCCCAGCGTCCCCACCGCCGAGGCGATGGAGCAGCTGGGGCGGCAGAACAAGGCGGACGGCTTCATGTGCGTCAGCTGCGCCTGGGCCAAGCCGCGCGACCCGCACCGGTTCGAGTTTTGCGAGAACGGCGCCAAGGCCACGTTCTGGGAACTGGACCGCAACCGCGTCGATGCCGGCTTCTTCGCCGGGCACACGGTGTCCGACCTGCTGCAGTGGGCCGACCACGACCTGGAACGCCAGGGCCGGCTGACCGAGCCGATGCGCTACGACCACGGCAGCGACTGTTACGTGCCGATCGGCTGGGACGAGGCGTTCGCCCTGATCGGGCGCGAGCTGCGGGCACTGGAGCCGGACAGCGCGGTGTTCTATGCCTCCGGCCGCGCCTCGCTGGAAACCTCGTACATGTACGCATTGCTGGCACGCCTGTACGGCACCAACAACCTGCCCGACAGCTCCAATATGTGCCACGAGAGCACCTCGGTGGGGCTGCCGCGCAGCATCGGCGTGCCGGTCGGCACGGTGCTGCTGGAGGACTTCGAGAAGACGGACTGCATCCTCGCCTTCGGCCAGAACGTGGGCACCAACAGCCCGCGCATGCTGCACCAGCTGCAGGAGGCCAGCCGGCGCGAGGTGCCGATCCTGGTCTTCAATCCCCTGCGCGAACGCGGCTGGGAACGCTTCACCAATCCGCAGGAGCCCGGACAGATGCTGACCGGCGGCTCGACCCGGATCGGCAGCGCGTACTACCAGATGCGCGCCGGTGGTGACATCGCCGTGGTCCAGGGAATGTGCAAGGCACTGCTGGAACTGGACGAGGCGGCCCAGCGCGCCGGCGCGCCGCGGGTGCTGGACATCGCGTTCATCCAGACCCATACCAGCGGCTTCGACGCCTTCGCCGCCTCGGTACGCGACACCGCGTGGGGCGACATCGAGCGCGTGTCCGGAATGGCGCGCGCCGACATCGTCGCCGCCGCCGAGGTCTATGCACGCGCCGAATCGACCATCCTCGTCTACGGCATGGGCATCACCCAGCACCGCCACGGCGTGGACAGCGTGCGCATGCTGTGCAACCTGCTGCTGATGCGCGGCAACATCGGCCGGCCCGGCGCCGGCATCTGCCCGGTGCGCGGCCACTCCAACGTGCAGGGCCAGCGCACCGTCGGCATCAGCGAGAAGCCCGAGCTGGTTCCGCTGGACCGGCTGGCGCAGCAGTACGCCTTCCTGCCGCCACGCACCAAGGGGCTGGACACCGTCGGCACCGTGGCCGGCGTGCTCGACGGCTCGGTGCGCGCGTTCATCGGCCTGGGCGGCAATTTCGTCCGCGCCGCGCCGGAGACCGCGCGGCTGGAGAACGCCTGGCGCCGGCTGCGCCTGAGCGTGCAGGTGGCGACCAAGCTCAACCGCAGTCATCTGGTCTGCGGCGAGGTGACGCTGCTGCTGCCCTGCCTGGGCCGGCTGGAGCGCGACACGCAGGCCAGCGGCGACCAGACCGTGACCACCGAAGACTCGACCACCTGCATCCATGCCTCGTTCGGCACGCATGATCCGGCCGCCGATACGCTGCTGTCCGAGCCGGCCATCGTCGCCGGCATCGCCCGCGCCACGCTCCCCGACAACCCCAACATTCCCTGGCAGGCCTGGGTCGACGACTATGCGCGCGTGCGCGACGCGATCGAGGCGACCTATCCCGATCAATTCCGCGATTTCAACGCGCGCCTGAAGACGCCCGGCGGCTTCCCGCGCCCGGTGGCCGCACGCGAACGCCGCTGGGAGACCGACAGCGGCAAGGCCGGGTTCATGGTGCCGACCACGCTGGATGCGAGTGGCATCGACGAGGCGCCCGAACGGCTGCGCCTGGTGACCGTACGCAGCAACGACCAGTTCAACACCACCATCTACGGCTACCGCGACCGCTTCCGTGGCATCGACGGCACGCGCCGGGTGGTCATGCTGTGCGACGAGGACATGCGCCGGCTGGGCCTGACGGAAGGCGAGCTGGTCGATCTGGTCGGCGACTACGACGACGGTGTCGAACGCGCGGTCGGCGGCCTGCGCGTGACCCGCATGGACCTGCCGCCCGGCTGCATCGCCGGCTACTACCCCGAGTGCAACCCACTGCTGGCCAACGCCCACCATGCGATCGACAGCCACGTCCCGGCCGGCAAGAGCATCCCGGTGCGCATCCGGCGCGGGCAGCAGGCGCCGGTCCCCGCGGGGCCGTCACCGGTGGAGAGCGATCACTGACCGAGCGGGCGCCGGTGCCGGCGATCGGTGGGATCGCCTCGTGCATCAGCATGCCGGCCCGGCTTGCCGGAGAGGTTCTGGAGCGGGTCCCGGGATGTGGACGCGATTGACTGCGTTCTGCGGACCCGCGGTCGCGGTGCGTACGGGATCCCGTCGTGGTGCAGGTGGAGACGTGGCAGCGGCAGGCCCCGCTCCCGCCCGCAGCGTCGTTACTGGAACGTCCGGCCGCAGATCGCGCCCATGCCGCACCCGGGAACCGCAGCCAGCGCCGCAGTCGCACCGATTCCCGCGACACGGAGCCGCGCGCGACGCCCGGATCAGTCGACGACGGGATGACGCGCCAGCGCGCGCGAGCCGGTGATGATCATCCGCAGCATCTGCGAGATCTGCTCGATCAGTTCCGGATCCTTCTCCGGCGGCAGGTCCATCGCCGCGGCGCCCATCGAGAACACCGTGCGCGTGATCGCCTTGGACACCAGCGCCGGCTCGTACAGCGGCGCGTTGGCGGCCGCGGCCAGGCGCACCAGGTCGACCTTCAGCTCATCCTCGAAATAGGTCAGCTCGCGTTCGACCGCCTGCTTGAACGCGTCCGAACCGACCGCGCCCTCGCGCAGCAGCACGTGCAGCATCTTGTGGTCCGCGCGCAGCTGCTCCATGAACGTCTCCACCGACAGGCGGATCACGCTGCGCTCGCTGCTGGCCGCACGCTGGCGGGCCTGGCCGATGATCCGCCGCAGCGAACTGCCGGCCAGGTCGATCAGGGCGATGGCCAGCTCGTCCATGTCGCGGAACTGGCGGTAGAAGCTGTTCGGCGCGATGCCGGCCTCGCGGGCGACCTCGCGCAGGCTCAGCGAGGACACGCTGCGGTGCGGGCCGAGCAGCCGCAGGGCGGCCAGCAGCAGGTCCTCGCGCGAGATCGAGGCCTTGCGGACGGGGGTTTCCGTCGCGTCGGCACTGGGCTGGAGGTCGGCTAGGGGCTGCAAGGCAGGGGTTCGCTTCGGAGGATCCGGCTTAATGATAGCGGCGATCAAAATATACAGTTGTATACACACCTGTTTATGCGCCTGTATAGTCGGCACCGATGAGCGCCCTCCCCGCCCCGCCCGCCTCCCGTCCCGGCCGCCTGCGCCGCCTGATCGGCCCGTTGGTCACCCCGGTCGTGTTCGATTACTGGGCCTCGCGCGTGCATCCGCTCTGGCGCTGGGACCGGCCGCTGGCCCGGGTGGTGGAAAAGCACCCCGCCTCGGCGGATGCGGTCACCCTGGTGCTGCAGCCCAACCGCCACTGGCAGGGCGTCCAGGCGGGCCAGCACGTGCTGGTCGGTGCCGAGATCGACGGTGCGCTGGTGCGCCGCAGCTACAGCCCGAGCGCCACCGACCGGGCCGGCCGCGTGTCGATCACGGTCAGGCGCATCGCCGGTGGCAGGCTGAGCACCCATCTGGCCGAGCGCACGCAGGTCGGCGACCTGCTGGACATCGGTCCGGCCTTCGGTGCGATGCTGCTGCCGTCCGCGTCGACGCCCTGCCTGTTCCTGGCGGCCGGCAGCGGGATCACGCCGCTGATGGCGCTGATCCGCGCGCGTGCCGCCCAGGGCATGTCCGCACCGGTCACCCTGCTGTACTGGGCGCGCAGGCGCGAGGAGCTGTGCTTCGTCGCCGAGCTGCGCGCACTGGCCGCGCAGCATGCCGGCTTCACGGTGCGCTTCGTCCTGACCGGCGAGGCCGCCACCGCGGACGACGAGGCCGACGGCCGCATCGATGCCGCGCAGCTGGCCGCCCTCGGCCCGCTGCAGACGCACTGCGCCTATGCCTGCGGCCCGTCGGGCTTCACCGCCGCCGCGGCGACGCTGCTGGACGGACAGGTCGCGCGTTTCATGAGCGAAGCCTTCACTCCACCGGCGCGCGACGACCGCACCGACGGCAGCGTGCAGGTGACGCTGGCCGGCAGCGGCCGGCACCTGACCCTGCCCCGCGGCGTGAACCTGCTCGAGGCACTCGAAGCGCAGGGCCTCAAGCCCGCACATGGCTGCCGCATGGGCCTGTGCAACACCTGCGCCTGCGGCAAGGCCAGCGGACGCACCCGCGACCTGTCCACCGGCGCGCTGCACGACGAACCGACCGCCGCGCTCAAGCTGTGCGTCAGCAGCGCGGTCTCCGACCTGGTCCTGGATCTCTGACATGGCTTCGATCACCGCCCGCCACCGCGACCTCGGACCCGACGAGGAACGCCGCTTCGGCGAGGAACTGGACGCGCTGCGCACCCGTACCCTGGCCACGCTGGGCGCGCGCGACGCGCGCTACATCCGCCGTGCGATCTCGGCGGTGCGCTGGCTGGAGGTGGGCGGCCGCGGGCTGCTGTTCGCCGGCGCCTTCATCCACGCCATCCTGGTTCCGGCGTGGATCGCCGGCGTGCTGCTGCTCGGCCTGGCCAAGATCCTGGAGAACATGACCGTCGGCCACAACGTGATCCACGGCCAGTACGACTGGATGGGCGACCCGCAGCTGCAGGGCCGCACCTACGAGTGGGACATCGTCGCCACCAGCGAGTACTGGAGGAAGACCCACAACTTCCGCCACCACACCTACACCAACGTGCGGGGCATGGACGACGACATCGGCTACGGGCTGCTGCGCCTGTTCCCCGAGCAGAAGTGGAAGCCCTTCCACCTGCTGCAGCCGCCGGTCGCGGTGGTGTTCTGCCTGCTGTTCGAATGGGGCGTGGCGATCCAGGACCTGCGCATCGGCCGCTTCTTCGCCGGCAAGATGTCGCTGAAAAAGCTGTGGACGCAGACCCGTCCGGTGGCGCGCAAGGCCGGCCGCCAGGTGCTGAAGGACTACGTGCTGTTCCCGTTGCTGGCCGGTCCGTTCTTCCTGCCGGTGCTGCTGGGCAACCTCGCCGCGAACGTGATGCGCAGCATCTGGACCTACGTGGTGATCTTCTGCGGCCACTTCACCGCCGATGCGCAGACCTTCCCGAAGGAGGTGCTGCGCAACGAGACCCGTGGCCACTGGTACCTGCGCCAGCTGCGCGGCTCGTCCAACATCAGCGGCGGCAAGGCGATCGACGTGCTGACCGGCGACCTCAGCCACCAGATCGAGCATCACTTCTTTCCGGACGTGCCGGCCAACCGGTACGCCGACATGGCGGTGGAGGTGCGCGAGATCTGCGCCCGCTATGGCCAGCACTACAACACCGGCTCGCTGTTCCGGCAGTTCGGCCAGGTCAGCTGGCGGATCCTGCGCCACGCCTTCCCCAGCAGGCCGCCGCGCCGCGCGCAACCGCTCGCAACAACGCCGCCGCTCGATATGGGTATGGACATCGCGGCCGGACCGGCACGGCAGCCGGGCTGATCTAGCGCCATTGAAGCGGCATAGTTTCTTCGAGTCAGTTAGAGATCGGGATTGTGCCAATGCGAAATGGACGGGCGACAGCCCGCCCAGTGATCGATGTGGCCGTTGATGGTTGTAGCAGTGTCGCCAGCCTTCGGCCATGCAACGTGCCTCGTCAAGTATCGTGAAGACGAAACGGTCCAGCACCTCGTATGGAAGTGTGGTTGAAACGTTCGATGTAGGCGTTCCGGGTCGGCTTCCGCGGCTGGATGTGGATCAGACTGACGCCGTACCGCTGTGCCGATTGCGCCAGCGCGGCGCTGATGAATTCCGGGCCGTCGTCCAAGCGCAACCGCTTGGGCGCACAACGCAGCTCCAACAACTCGTCAAGCGCCGGGATCATCCGTGCCGAAAACAGGCTGGTGTCGATCTCGATCCGAAGCGACTCACGATTGAAGTCATCGTTGACGTTGAGCGTCCGTAACCTGCGACCGGACCACAGAGCGTCCATCACGAAATCAGACGGCCAGGTGTGGTTGGCGAGCTTGGGAATCTCCAGCGGCTCACCGATTCGGTCAGGCAGACATCGCTTGCTGCGACGAGGCAAGTTCTGTAGACACGTCATGCATGTGTCTTGCCCCAACCCTGCGCGCGCAACGCACAGTCTACGAGCAGCCCGAAGCCATGTCCGGGATTGTGCTTGATATGCGGCTCCATCGCCTCGATCAACTGTGTGTCGCCGCGCGGGTGCGGACGATAGTGTCGCGCCGAACGTGACAATCTCAAGGCCTGATAGGCCCGTCGGGCGCCAAGTCCATGCCCGCGTCGCATCGCCAGACTGAGCTCCAGTCGCCGAGCCTGGCTCAACCGTTTCTCGACAGCACGTCTTTAATCTCATGGTGCTCCAGCGCCAGTTCGGCACGCATGCGCTTCATCCGCGCCAGCTCTGCTTCAACTTCTTTCAGTTGTCGCAGTTGCGACACCTTCATGAAGGCGCACTTGATTTCCGGACCTAGACCGTCGACCGCTGATCCCGTGCTTGCGACAGGTCTCGGCAACCTTGGCTCCGGCCTCAACCTCTTTCAGGATCCAGACTATCTGTTCTTGAGTAATCTGAGTTAACGAAGAAAATTTCCGCAACCATATTGTCGCACGACAACTAAATCCCAACAGATTATTGATAAAAATTACCTATATTCAGAACCCCTTGGATGGGGGGGGACATTTACTTAAAAGGACCCCGGAAGAAACAAGGGATAAAACCCCAAACACCATTGAAGTATTTATAAACAGAACCTGTCTCAACGAAAAATAAACAGTAACTCCATGGGCATCGTAGGGGTAAATATACCCATTGACAAAATCGACCTCCCTTGGACCAGTGAGGTACAATTCCATCAAATAAGGCCTAACGCCAAATAAAGAAAATATACCTAGAGCAGCAAGGGCTAAAGAAATGAAAAAAATGGAGTTATTCTTCATGGCGGTCAACGACATAGATATTTATTTCCGTAAATCCAGCAGATCCACCACCCCCAGCCCCCAAACCTAGGCCAAACCCGCCGGACCTATAAACAAGCTGGCAAGGAACAAGTTCACTGACATTGCATTAATTGATTCGTGACCTATTACCCCCCCGTGAGTTCCATATATCGAACTTACTGATTGCAACACCAAATCCGACGTCGACCGTACCCGGCGCGGCTACGGATCCGTGAACCCCTAATTGCAACGTTCAGGCGCGACTCAAACAGAATGCTTGAGTTCCTATTTTTAATGATCATCCTGGATCAGAACGTCTAAGAATTCCGAATACCGCTGCTCTTCCGGCAACGGGCAGTGCAGTACCGCGCAGACGGTACGCAGCAACTCCGCTTCGGACACGGCGACCCTGCGATCATGCGAGACCGCATCGGTCAGCGCCTCGACCAGCACCTGCTTGGCCAGCGGCTCGAGCGCATCCAGCGGCTCCCAGACGGCGTCGAGCGCACGTACGCCCTCGGCGGGCGGCGCATACGGCACATGATCACGCGGCAGCACCCGCTGCAGGCCGGCCAGGTACGCGCGCTGCGCGTCCTGCGGCCTGCCCGGATGCCCGGCCTGCGCCAGCACCGCCAGCAGCGTGGCGAACTCCTGCTTCACGCCGCCCGGCTTGCGCCGGCCGAAACGTGCATAGCGGCTCGGGTCGAGCGCCTCGCGCACCTGCACCTGCAGCAATTGCGACACGCAGTATTCGAACACCGACACCGCGCCGTCGCTGTGCACCATCGCGTCGATCGCACCGAGAAAGCGCTCCAGCTCCGGGCGCGGACGCTGGCGCAAGGTCGGGAAGGCCATCTGCACCAGCGGCAGGCGCTGCATCGGATGCAGCTGCGCCAGGTACGCCTGGCGCAGCTCCACCGCCTGCGCGGCCAGCGGCTCGCCGCAGCGGGCGGCGATTTCGGTGCGCTGGCGCGCGGCCAGCGCGGGATCCGCATCCAGCAGCAGACCGGCCAGCAGCGGCATCACCGCATCGCGCCGGCGTGCCAGATCGCGCAGGGCATCCGGCAGACCTTCGACCAGGTCGTGCGCATGCCGGTAGTCGTCGTCGGCCGGCAAGGCGACCTGGGCGGCCACCATCGGCGGGGTCAGCGGCAGGTTCGCATCACGCGCGGGCAACGCCGGCGGCGTCGCGCCCGCGGCGGGGGCCGGCAGGTCGGACGCCGACGCGAACCCCAGCGCCACGTCCTCGCGCAGCCCGTCGGGCGGTTCGCGCAGCCATCGCGCCTTCAGCGTCTGCAGCGCGGCCTCGTTGAACGCCGGATCCAGACGCCGGATCCGGTCGATGAGCGGCGGATGCGTGGCGAACCATCCGGACAGCGCCATCCCCTGGCCGAACAGCATGTGGCTGACTTCCTCGGCGTCCGGGCGTTCGTTGAGCTGCGCACCCGCAGGCAGGCCGCCGATCTTCTTCAGCGCACCGGCCAGGCCGGCGGTCTGGCGGGTGAACTGCACTGCAGACGCATCGGCCAGGTACTCGCGCTGCCTGCTGACGCCGGCCTTGATCATCCGCCCGAAGAACGTGCCGATGCCGCCCACCACCACGGCGACCAGCGCGGCGATCAGCACCACACTGACGTTGCGGCTGCTGCGTCCACCGCCGCGCCCGTACAGCAGGATGCGCTGGCCGATCAGGCTGATCATCATGATCCCGAACAACACGCCCATCAGACGGATGTTCAGCCGCATGTCGCCGTTGAGCACATGGCTGAACTCGTGCGCGATCACGCCCTGCAGCTCGTCGCGGTTGAGCCGGTCCAGCGCGCCGCGGGTCACGGCCACGGCCGCGTCGGAGGGCGAATAGCCTGCGGCGAAGGCGTTGATGCCGCTTTCCTGCTCGAGCACGAACAGCCGCGGCACCGGCACGCCGGACGCGATCGCGATCTCCTCGACCACGTTGCGCAGCCGGCGCAGCGCCGGGTCGTGCGTGTCCTCGGGCACCCAGGTCCCGCCCATCTGCGCGGCCACGGCCGCGCCTCCACCGCGCAGCGAGGCGATCCGGTAGAGCGAGCCGAAGCCGACCACCGCCAGCGTCGCCACGGTCGCGGCGAGCACCGCCTTCCAGCTTCCCGTGGTCAGCAGCACCGCCGCATCCACGGCCAGCACGATGCCGAGCACGGCCAGGGCGAACAGGACGATCAGGCGGCCGGCACCGCGCCGGGCCGCGGCCTGGTGTTCGAAGAAGTTCATCGTCCGTCCCCATGCCCGCGGCGGGTGTCTGCCGTCCGCGTGGATCCGCCGGGGATGGACGGGGCACCGCGCCAGGCGCGGCCGGTCCGCATCAGAAGCTGACCTTCGGCGCCTCGCGCACCTGCGGCCGGTCGGCGGGGATGTCGAGCAGCGCGGCCGGGGCGAAATTGAACGCGCCGGCCACCAGGCTGGACGGGAAGGTCTCGCGCCGGTTGTTGTAGCCCATCACCGCGTCGTTGTAGGCCTGCCGTGCGAACGCCACCCGGTTCTCGGTGCTGGTCAGCTCCTCGGACAACTGCATCATGGTCTGGTTGGCCTTCAGGTCCGGATAGGCCTCGGCGACGGCCATCAGCCGGCCGAGCACGCCGTTGAGCTGGCCCTGGCTGGCAGCCAGCTGCGCCATCGCCGCTTCGTCGCCGGGGTTGGCCTTGGCCGCGGCCAGGCCCGACTGCGCCGCCGAGCGCGCCGCGACCACGGCTTCCAGCGTCTCCCGCTCGTGGGCCATGTAGGCCTTGGCGGTCTCGACCAGGTTGGGGATCAGGTCGAAGCGGCGCTGCAGCTGCACGTCGATCTGGGCGAAGGCGTTCCTGAACCTGTTGCGGGCCGTGACCAGGCCGTTGTAGATCCCCACACCCCACAGCGCCACAGCGAGCGCGAGGCCGAGAATTACCAACAGGATCAACAAACTGCCCATTCATCTTCTCCCTGTTTGTGCATTTGCGAAAAGCGGGGCTAGAATCGCCCGAAGCGGTAGCTTACAGGCACAAATCCCATGAAAGACGCGCACGCACGTCGGCCAGGAAGGTCGTCCTCCCTCCGGTCGCTCGGCACTCGTACGCTGATCGCCTGCTCGCTCGGCCTGCTGCTTGGCACGGCCCTGCCCTCCACCGCGCAGACGCCGACGCTGGATGCCGGCGCACTGCCTCCGCCGATCCAGCCGCAGGCCTATCGCCAGTATCCGGCGGCCGAGGTCAAGCCGCTGGCGGAAGGCTTCGACATCGCCCGTTTCGAGGCGATGGCCGAACAGCTCACCTACGGCCAGCGCGTGCCGGGCCTGGCGGTCGCGATCGTCCACGACGGCCGCATCCTCAGCGCACGCGGCTACGGCGTGACCGACGTGGTCCGCCCGCAGCAGGTCGACGCGCACACCGTGTTCCGCCTGGCCTCGCTGTCCAAGGCCTTCGCCGGCACCATGGCCGGCCTGCTGGTCAACGACGGCAGCCTGCGCTGGGACAGCAAGGTCGCCGACTACGTGCCCGGCTTCCACCTGGGCAACGCCGACTACACCCGCCAGGTCACCGTGGCCGACCTGCTCAGCCACAGCGTCGGCCTGAAGGCGCACAACGCCTACGACCGCGACATCGAGGCCAACGCCGAGTACTACCAGGTCGCGCAGAAGCTCGGCTCGGCGCCACTGGCCTGCGCCCCGGGCGACTGCTACGCCTACCAGAACGTCGCCTTCAGCCTGGTCGGCGACGTGGTCTTCGCCGCGTCGGGCAACTTCTACGAGCAGGCCGTGCAGCGCCGCCTGTTCGAACCGCTGGGCATGCACGACGCCAGCCTGGGCCTGGCCGGCATCGAGTCCAGCGCCAGCTGGGCGCGTCCGCACGTGCGCAGCCGCAACGGCTGGGTGTCGCTGTCGCCCAAGCCCACCTACTACCGGCTGCCGCCGGCGGCCGGCGTCAATGCCAGCGCCAGCGACATGGCGCAGTGGCTGCTGGCCCATACCGGCCATCGTCCCGACGTGCTCTCCGCCCCGCTGCTGGCCACGCTGCACGCACCGGTGGTGTCCACGCCGGGCGAGATGCGCTCGGGCTGGCGCCGCGACCGCGTCAACGCGGCCAGCTATGCGCTGGGCTGGCGGGTGTTCGACTATGCCGGCGAGGAGGTCGTGTTCCACGCCGGCGCGGTCCAGGGCTATCGTGGACTGACCGCGCTGCTGCCCGGCCGCGATCTGGGCATCGCGATCCTCTGGAACAGCGAGAGCCCCCTGCCCTCGGGCCTGCTGCCGACGATCATCGACCAGGCGGTCGGCCTGCCGGCGCATCGCTGGCTCGATGTCGACTTCGACTTCGGCGCCGACACGCTGATGGCCGAAAACACGCCTGCCGACGCCGACAGCGCGCCGGCAGCGCGCGGCGCCTCGTCGAGCAGCGCCACCGCCTCGCCGCACTGAAGTCCCGGCGCGCGATGCGCGCAGGATGGCTCCTGTCACAGCATGACGGCCCCGATCGCCTCGGGGCCGTTTCCGTTTGCTGCGTCCCCGCCATCGCCTCATGCCCTCCGGTGGGCGTCAGCGTCAGCGTCCGCGCGCACCTGCGCATCGGCATTGCGCGGCAGACCGATCCACGGCGTGGCGCCATGCTGCATGCCCGCGGATCGTTGCGGCGGATCGGCACGGCGCACTCATCCGGCTAAGACCAGCGATGCCAGGCCGCCGGCCATGATCGGCCAGGGCCACCCTGATGAACGACGTGCGCGCTCCTGCACGAAGGGAGAGCAGCAGGTGGGAGCAGGCCACGACGAAGGCCGATCCAGCACCCTGCGGCGTCTCCGTGCGCGCGCAGCGCCGAGGGACGGCGGTCAGACCACGAAGATCCAGGGCACGACGAGCAGCGATGCGTCTGCGCACGCACGACACCGGGACGTGTCGCGAGAGCAGCCGAATGGCGCGTGCGCCGGCGCGGCCGATTGCCGAGTTGCGGCCAGCCCCGCATCCCGGTTGGCCGATCAAGGACAGCCTGCCACGCAGTGCGTGCTCAACGCGCCGGCGAGGGCTCCACCTGATCGATCATGGCCAGGCCGCGCTCGAGGTCCGGCCCCATCATGCGGTCCATCAGCAGGCCGACCCAGCGCGCAAAGGGGTCGTAGCCATGGTCCATTTCCAGACGCCAGGTCAGGAGGCTGCCGTCGGCGGCAGGCGCGATCAGGTAGCGCGTGCGCGCCGGATGCCCGCCAAAGTCCAGCGCGACGTCGATCGTGCCGGCTGCGCGGTCATGCGCGACGATCTCCTGGCTGCCGCTTCCCAGCGCCTGGTTGCCGCTCCAGGCCAGGCGGGCACCGACGCCACTGGCCGGTCCGGAGCGAACATAGCGGGCCTGCGGGTCGAACGCGGTCCACGGCGACCATGCGGTGAAATGCTCGAACGAATCGAGCAGCGCGAAACTGTCGGACGGCGACAGGGCGACGGTCCGGCTGCGCTCGACCACCGTCGTGGACGGCAGCAGGAACGCGCCGCCGAGAAACACCACACCCAGCAGCAGCACCACGGCCAGCAGCCATCTGATCAACCGCACGCCCGTCTCCCTCGCTTCCGTTGCCGCGCAGGGTAACCGCGGCCCAACAAAAAAGCTCCCTCCCCGCTGGGCGTCGGGGAGGGAGCCATTCGGGTACGGCTATCGGGGCTGGATCAGATCAGCGGCGCCGGGGTCGCCGGCAGAGCGACCGGAGCCGGCTTCTTCTTGGCGACCTTCTTCTTCGCGGCAGGCTTCTTGGCGGCCTTCTTCGCGGTGGCCTTCTTCGCGGTGGCCTTCTTGGCGGCCGGCTTCTTGGCAGCAGCCTTCTTGGCGGTCTTCTTGACGGCCTTCTTGGCAGTCGCCTTCTTCGCAGTCTTCTTCACTGCCTTCTTGGCGGTCGCCTTCTTGGCGGTCTTCTTGACGGCCTTCTTGGCAGTCGCCTTCTTCGCAGTCTTCTTCACTGCCTTCTTGGCGGTCGCCTTCTTCGCAGTCTTCTTCACTGCCTTCTTCGGGGCGGCCTTCTTGGCAGTCGCCTTCTTGGCGACCTTCTTCACCGCCTTCTTGGCGGTGGCCTTCTTGGCGACCTTCTTCACCGCTTTCTTGGCGGCGGGCTTTTTCTTCGCAGCAGCTTTCTTCGTTGCCATGGGTGGCTCCTCGTCAGTGAACTTTATGGGGTGTACTGCCCAGTCGCACAAAACCGCGGCATGACCTGCCGCGGTGAGTCCGTCGGCGCGATACGCGCGTCGATCCGGATACGGGTGCGCCTGCAGTCGCGGTGACTGCAGGCGTTGGATTCGGGGGTCGCTGCTTTTCTCTGGGGGAAGCGGGCCTGTTCCACCGTCGTGAGGTTCCTGGTGGATGACCGAGTTGTGCTTCGCGTTGTGGTGTTGATTCGACTCACTCGCTTCGGCAGGCAGCGTCTGCTGGGCGAAACCTAATCACGGTTTTTTTCACTGTCAACACCCGTCGCAGTTTTTTTTTGCGGTGGTTCACCCGGATCGGACCGGTACCAGCCAGATGCGCCGACCCCGCGTATCGGCACGCTGCATGCGCTCATCGCGTGGCGTTGCGAACCGCAGCCAAAAACAAGCCGTTTCCTGAAACAGGAAAAAAATATGGTGATGAAAATATCACCAGGCGACAGCACTCCGACGTCGTCCACGCAGCGATCACGCGCTGCGGACGCGGGTGCATTTTTTTTTGCCGCACGCACGCCGTATCGCGTCGCACAAGTCGATTTGCGCAAAAAAATTTGCCCGCCTGCGCCGTCGCTCGACCAGAACGACGCACCTGCAGGCGCGCGCCGGAGGCGATCGGCGACGCACGAGGCACACCCGACGGCGACATCGGACGGCACGATGCGCTCCGGAATACCTCTCGCTGCCGAACGCCTGCACAGGACGCGACTCCTGCCTTCGACCAAGGCGTCGGCCACCTCCGCGCGCCCGGGTTCGCCGCGCAAAAAAAAAAGCCCGCCGGATGGCGGGCGTTCTGCGGCGGCTGCCGGTGGCGACCGGTCAGTCGTCGCCGTTCTCGATCAGCTCGGCGTAATCGTCCGGGCCGAGCAGTTCGGCGAGCTGGTCGGCATCGCCGATCTCCAGCACGAACAGCCAGCCTTCGCCGTAGGCGTCCTCGTTGATCGTCTCCGGCTTGTCGGCCAGCGCGCTGTTGACCTCGACGACGGTGCCACCCACCGGCGCGTAGACGTCGGAGGCGGCCTTGACCGACTCGACCACCGCCACCGCGTTGCCGGCCTCGACGCTGTCGCCGACGTTGGGAAGCTCGACGTAGACCAGGTCGCCCAGCAGGCCCTGCGCGTGGTCGGAGATGCCGACGGTGACGCGGCCATTGCCTTCGACACGGGCCCACTCGTGGGACTTGAGGAACTTCAGATCGCCTGGGATCTCGCTCATGGGTGTGCTCCGGTAACGCGTTCGATGCGGAATGGGCGATTAGTGTACGGAGGATTCCGCCGCACCGGAACCGGGCGCGGCGGCGGCCCGCTCAGCCGGCGCCGTAAGGCGCACGCCCGCCGGCCAGTGCCACGTGCAGCTGCTCGATCCGGTCCTGGCCCCAGAACGGTTCTCCGGCCAGCACGTAACCGGGAAGACCGGGAAGGTCGGCCGCGATCGCCGCCCGGGTGTTGGCGACGTAACGCTCCTCCACCACCTCGGTTGCCGCGGCGGCGAGCACCGCTTCGACCGGATGCCCGCAGGCGTCCAGCAGCGCGGCGAGCGTCGCGCGGTCGGCCAGGTTGCGTTCCTCCGCCCACAGCGCGCGGAATGCCGCGCCTGCGAAGCCGGACGGATCGATCTCCATGCCGGCCAGCGCGATCACGATCCGGTCGGCATCGGCGACGTTGACCGGATAGAACGCCGGCTGCAGGTTCAGCGGCAGGCCACGCTGTTCGCGCCAGCGCTGCAGTTCGATCAGCCGGTAGCGCTGCCGCGCCGGCGCCCGCTGCGGCAACGGCACCGCGCCGTTGGCCGCGAACAGTTCGAAGATCCGTACCGGCCGATGCACGATGGTGGCACCGGTCTCCGCGGCCGTCGCCAGCAGCGCGTCATGGCCCAGGTACGACCATGGCGAAATCAGGCTGTAGTAATAGTCGACGACGGCCATGCAGGCGCTCAGCCCAGCACGCCAGGCTGGGCCTGGCCTTCGCGGACGAACGGGAAGCGCACTACGCGCACCGGCACTTCGCGGCCGCGGATGTCCACGCGCACGCCGTCGGTGCCCGGCGCCAGGTCGCCGGCCGGCACGCGTGCGAACGCGATCGCCTTGCCCAGCGTCGGCGAGAACGTCCCCGACAGGATCTCGCCCTCGCCCGCAGGCGTCAGCACGGTCTGCCCATGGCGCAGCACGCCCTTCTCGTCCATCACCAGGCCGATCAGCTGGCGCGGCGCGCCGGCGGCCTTCTGCGCCTCGAGCACGTCGCGGCCGACGAAGTCGCGGCCCTCGTCCAGGGCCACGGTCCAGGCCAGGCCGGCTTCATACGGCGAGGTCGCCTCGTCCATGTCCTGGCCGTAGAGGTTCATGCCGGCCTCCAGGCGCAGCGTGTCGCGCGCTCCGAGGCCGGCCGGCTTGACGCCCGCCTCCAGCAGCGCGTTCCAGAACGCGACCGCTTCGGCTTCCGGCAGCACGATCTCGAAGCCGTCCTCGCCGGTGTAGCCGGTGCGCGCCAGGAACAGGGGCACGCCCGTGCCGGACTGCGCCTCCAGCGCGGCGAAGCGGCCGAGCTTGCCGGCGGCCTCGCGGTCGGCGTCGCGCAGCAGGCCGATCACGCGTTCGCGCGCGGTCGGGCCCTGCACGGCGATCATCGCGAACTCGGCGCGCTCGCTCACCTGCACGTCGAATGCGGCGGCCTGCGCGGTGATCCATGCCAGGTCCTTGTCGCGGGTCGCGGCATTGACCACCAGACGGAAGAACTCTTCGCCCATGAAGTAGACGATCAGGTCGTCGATCACGCCGCCCTGGGCGTTGAGCATGCAGGTGTACAGCGCCTTGCCCGGCACCTTCAGCTTGTCGACCGAGTTGGCGACCAGGTGACGCAGGAACTCGCGCACGCGCGCACCGCGCAGATCGACCACGGTCATGTGGCTGACGTCGAACATGCCGGCGTCGCGGCGGACCAGATGATGTTCGTCCAGCTGCGAGCCGTAGTGGATCGGCATGTCCCAGCCACCGAAGTCGACCATCTTGGCGCCGAGCGCGCGGTGGGTGTCGTTGAGGACGGTCTTGCGGGTCATCGCGGAGTCTCGCTGGGAAAGACCGCCATTATCGCCGATGCGTCGCGTCGTCCCCTAGCCGCCCTGCAGCATCGCGCCTGCTGCTGGCGCGACGCGGCTACGGCCGGCCGCGTGCCGTCAGGCCGGCTGCACCTTCAGGGTCATGCCGTCGACCGCGATCACCCGCACCGGGGTGCCGACCGGCAGGTCCGGCCCGTCCACCACCCAGAACGCATCGCCGATGCGGACCCGGCCACGACCGCCGGCGATCGCCTGCTCCAGCGGCACCACGGTGCCGACCAGCTGCTCGGCGCGGCGGTTGAGCAGCGGCTGGTCGCTCTGGCGCGCGCGCTTGCGGAACCAGCGCCGGTAGATCTGGATCGAGACGAAGCTCAGCACGACGAACGCCACCACCTGCATCAGCAGCGTGGTCCCGGGCATCAGCAGCACGCCGACGAACACCACTGCGGCGGCGAAGCCCATCCACAGCATGAAGGCGCCGGGTGCCAGCGTCTCCGCCGCGAACAGCAGCAGCGCCACCGCTCCCCAGCCAACGGCATCCCAGCGCATGGTCAGTCCCTCAGGCGCGGCGGCGTACGGGCCGGCGCCTCATCCTTGCCCAGCGCCTCCCTGGCCAGCTCGGCGATGCCGCCGATCGAGCTGATGATGCCGCTGGCCTCCATCGGCATCAGCACGAACTTCTGGTTCGGCGCGGTGGCCAGCTTCTCGAACGCTTCCACGTACTTCTGCGCGACGAAGTAGTTGATCGCCTGCACGTTGCCGTTGGCGATCGCCTCGGACACCATCGCGGTCGCGCGGGCCTCGGCCTCGGCCAGGCGCTCACGGGCCTCGGCCTCGCGGAACGCGGCTTCCTTCTGGCCCTCGGCCTGCAGGATCGCCGCCTGCTTGTCGCCTTCGGCGCGCAGGATCTCGGACTGACGGTGGCCCTCGGCCTCCAGGATCACCGCGCGGCGGTCGCGTTCGGCCTTCATCTGCCGCGCCATCGAATCGACCAGGTCGCGCGGCGGCTGGATGTCGCGGATCTCGATGCGGGTGACCTTCAGGCCCCACGGATTGGTGGCGTGGTCGACCACGTTGAGCAGCTGCGCGTTGATCGTCTCGCGCTGGCTCAGCGATTCGTCCAGGTCCATCGAACCGATCACGGTGCGGATGTTGGTCTGGACCAGGGCGATCATCGCCACTTCCAGGTTGGCGACCTCGTAGGCGGCCTTGGCGGCGTCCAGTACCTGGAAGAAGACCACGCCGTCCACGCGCACCACCGCGTTGTCCTTGGTGATCACGTCCTGGCTGGGGACGTCCAGCACCTGTTCCATCATGTTGATCTTGCGGCCGACGCCGTAGATCACCGGCACCAGGAAGTGCAGGCCCGGGGTCAGGGTGTGGGTGTAGCGGCCGAAGCGCTCCACCGTCCACTCGAAGCCCTGCGGCACCATGCGCACGGTCTTGAACAGGATGATGATGCCGGCCACCAGCAGCACGATGGCGAGAAAACTCGATTCGAACATCCCCAGCTCCTTGCGGCCCGATGGCCCGTGATCCCCAGTCGGCCCAGTATAGGCGGTCGCCATCGCCGCCGGCCGCGGACCGCATCGTCGCCTGCGACGCTTTCGCCGCCAGCTGCATCCACACGGTCATATGAGCACCGAACCCGCCTTGCACGCGCCCACCCGCTGCCTCGCATCCGCTCCTGCGGTCGCCGCGGCCGATACGCGCGCCGCGGGCGCTCCCCGCTCCGGTTTCGCCATCGACGTCCCCGAGTCGCTGCTCGGACGCGCGCGCGGCGGCGAGGCGGCGGCGTTCGAGCAGCTCTACCGCTGGTTCGAGCGCCCGGTGTTCACCCTGGCGCTGCGCCTGTGCGGCGACCGTGAAGCGGCGGGCGAAGTGCTGCAGGACACGATGCTCAGGCTGCTGCATCGGGTCGGCGACTACCGTGGGCAGGGTCCGTTCTGGGGCTGGTTGCGGCAGGTGGCGATCAACGAGGCGCTGCAATACATGCGTCGCAACCGGCGGATCGACGAGGCGCTGCCGCTGGACGGGCACGACCCGGAAGACACCGCCGCGCCACCACCGGCCGTTGCCGATGCCGCGGCCCTTCAGCGCGCGCTGCTGGCCCTGCCGGCGGCCACCCGCAGCGTGCTGTGGCTGTACCACGCCGAGGGCCACACCCACGAGGAGATCGCCGCACTGATGCAGCGCACCCAGAGTTTTTCCAAATCGCAGCTGGCGCGCGGCACCCGCCGCCTGCGCATGCTGCTGCAGGTCGAGGAATCGCCATGACCGACATCCGCCCTCCCCAGGACTGGCAGCAGGCATTCGCCGCCCTGCCGCTGGAAACGCCTCCTCCGGCGGCGGCCGCCCGCTTCGCAAGCCAGCTGCATGCACGCAGGCGCCCGCCACGCTGGCGGTTGCCCGCGATCGCCGCGGCGGTCTGCCTGCTCGCGGCGGCCCCTGCCCTGCTTCTGGTCGATGCACCCCGGCAGGCGGATACGCCACCGGCGACCGCGTCGGGCACCGCTCCCACGCGCCACGCTGTCGCGGTCGAGACTCCGGCATCGGTCGAGCACGTCCCCACGCCCAGCGCGGACACCTCCGATGCGCCGCTCCCGGCACCGGACGCGCGCCGGACGACGGCCCCCACGACGGCTGCAGCCACGATGCCGCCATCGTCCGCGCCACCGACCGCAACGGCCAGCGAACTGCAGCAGCTCCACGGCGAGTCGGCGCGACTGGAAGCGTTGCTCTCCGCACTGTCCAGCGGCGACAGCGGCGATGCGGTGCAGCTCGCGCTGGCCGCCTCGCTGCAGGCGCAGGTGGCCGGCATCGACGACGCGCTGGCCTGGGGCGAACTCGATGCCGCCGCGCGCACCGGCCTGTGGCGCGAGCGGGTCGATGTGCTGCGCCAGCTCACCGGACTGGCCGCCGACCAGCGCCTGGCCGTGCTCCATGGCGGCGGCGCCGACTACGCCGTCCTTCCCGTCTATTGATGTCCCCGATGCCCACGGAGTCCACCATGCATCCGCTCGCCTTCCGCCTCACCCCGCTTGCCCTGCTGCTGGCCTGCACGATCGGCCCGGCGCTCGCCGCCGAGAGCGTCACCGGCCATCAGGCCGAGCTCGCCGCCGCACGCGCGGACCTGCAGGCCGCGGCCCGCCGCGTGGCCGAGCTGTCCGCGCACGGCATCGCCTCCTCGTCGCGCACGATCCAGCTGGGTACCGGCCGGCCGCGCCTGGGCGTGCTGCTGGAGGCTGACCGGAAGGACGGCGTGCGGATCAGCGGCGTCACGCCCGGCAGCGGCGCCGAGGAGGCCGGCCTGAAGACCGGCGACCGGCTGCTGAAGATCGGTGGCACGTCGATCACCGGTGCGCATGCGGAGGCGCGTGTCGACGCCGCGCGCGACCTGCTGTCCGACCTGTCCCGCGACCGTCCGCTGCGGCTGACCTACGAGCGCGACGGCAGGCGCCACGAGGTCGAGGCGACGCCCCGCATCAGCGGCCCGCTCGTGATCGGCCGCGCGCACGCACAGCCCGCCAGCGCCGCCGCGCTGGCGCTGGTGGATGGCCAGCCGCTGGACCTGGAAGGCCTGGCGCCGCGCATCAGCGGCGAGGTGCTGCGTTTCAGCCGGGGCGCCGGCTGCGACAGCGGCGACTGCGGCTCGCCGCTGCTGATCGAGGCGCTGCGCTGGAACGGGCTCAACCTGACCGCGCTGAACCCGCAGCTCGGCCGCTACTTCGGCACCGACAGCGGCGTGCTGATCCTCAGCCAGGGCACGCTGCCCGATCTGCAGGCCGGCGACGTGATCCGGGAAATCGACGGCAAGGCGGTCAGCTCGCCGCACGAGGCGATGCGCGCGATCAGCGCACGCCCGCCGGGCCAGCAGAGCCGCGTGCGGCTGATGCGCGACAAGCGCAGCCAGGAGGTGCTGGTGACGGTGCCGGACCGGGTGCCCAGCCTGGGTGGGTTCATGCCGCCCCCGGCACCTCCGGCGCCACCGGCACCGCCTGCGCCCGCCGCTCCACCCGCACCGCGACATGCGCCGACGCCGCCGGCGCCGCCCGCACCGCCACCGGCTCCCGCAGCGGCCGAAGGCAGCCGCATCCAGGTCTTCGCCTGAGCGGCACAGGCGTCGCCGCGTACCGCCTGCGGTGCGCGATGGCGTGGCGGCCGTGCGGACGCCGCTGCGGACATGCAGCGCCCTGCCCCGATCCGGCCGGCGAGTCACCGCGTCGTGGCCGGAGCGGCTGACAGGCCGCCGCGTGACACCCATCGATCCGCCCGACCCCCGGGCGCGACCGGATACCCGGCCCCGATGCCGGGATCCCCGATGCGATCCCCTCCCCCGCAAGGATGCGGGGGTCTTTTTTCGGCGCGCGGCACCGGACGATACGCGCCACCGGTCGCGTCTCAGCGTGCGGGCTCGACCCAGCGGTCGAACAGCGCATCGATCTCCGCATCGGGCACGTGCCTGCCTTCCTGTTCTTCGCCGGCCTGGGTGAACAGCGGGATGATCAGGCCCATGCCATCGATGCCGGTCTTCAACCGCAGGCCGGGCGGCTGGACCAGCCGCCGGTCCCAGCGGGCGCGCACACGCGCCCAGTAATCGGCCGTGCCGGCCCAGTAGCGGCGGGCGGGCGCGAAATCGATGGCGTCGGTCCTGACGTAGTCGTTGAATCCGAACTCGCGCGCGATCTCTTCCTGGCGGCCGTCGGCATGACGCAGCACCTTGGTGTTGAACTGCTCGTGGGTCCATCCACCGGGCGTGATCGTGTGCCGGTTGATCACCGCCAGCGCGTTGTAGTCGCTGCGGCGGGTGTACTCGCGCCGCGGCAGCGGGCGCCAGGACAGGTCGCTGGTCCAGGTGGCGATGCCGTCGTCGTGGCGCCAGCGGCCGGTGCCGCAGTAGCGCGGCGCGTCGCTGACCTCGTACACGCACTGGGTCCACGCGCCCTGCGTGGTGTCGGCGGGAATCGCGCGCACGCGCCAGGTCTGTTCCCCGCCGTACTCGAAGCGCTGGCCGGCCTGCCAGGTCCAGTCCTGCCGCCAGTGCTTGGTCACGTGACCACTGCCGGCGTCGACCAGCAGGTGCTGCAGCACGATCCGCCCGGGCGTGTCCTCGACCACCAGCACCAGTTCGTCGCCACCGCTGCGCATCGCCGGTGCACGTTCGTAGCCTGGGCGCAGCAGCACGGTTTCGTCGAACGCGAAGTCGACCGCGTACTCGCCCTGCATCGCCAGGATGCTGTCGCGGTCGTGCGGCGGTGGCTCGGTCGCTGGTGCCGCCAGCGCGGGCAGGCACAGCGCGAGCAGGCAGGCCGGCAGAAACGTGGAGCGCAGGGTCGTCGGGGTCATCTGTGGCGAGCCGGATGAAGGAGTGCCGTCCATGGCGGTCGAGGTCCGGGGAGCTCCGGGAACGCGCGTTTCCTAGAGCCTGACCAGCGGCACCTCGCTGCCACCGGCCGGAGAGAACGTGGATCGCGCCGCTGCCGCACGCGCGCAGCAGCAGTCGTCGTAGCGGATGTCGCCTTCGGCACCTTCGGCGCGCGCGATCCGGCGCGCGGCCGCGATCCCCAGCGCCGATACCGGCGCCTGGCTCGATGCCAGGGTTCCGGCACCGGGCAGTGCATGCAACCGCAGCGCGCCGATCCGCCAGTGGCCGCCACCAAGCCGCCCGGCCAGCCGCCGCCACAGGCGTTCGGCGACGCCATTGGCCGCCACGTCGCGACAGGCCGGAAGACGCGCGCTCAGGGTGTCCCAGGCCAGGAAATCGCTGTCGGGCAGCAGATAGAGCCGCCAGCAGCAGCGGTCGCGTGCGTCGTAGAACGACAGGCTCTCATGCGGCCCGTCGCTGTCCATCCCGATGCTGGCCTCGGCGCGGACCGCCTGCAGCCAGCCGCCCAGTTCGCCGCCATCCTCGGGCCGGTACAGGCACAGCACCGTCCCCAGCTCGGCCAGTTGCCGCGGTGCGGGCAGAACGGCCGGCACCGGTGGCGACAGGATCGTTGCGTGATGAAGCAGGCCTGCCATCGCGACCTCCCTGCGCCGGCGCTGGCCGGCGGCACATGCGGCATCGAGACCGGTGCCGACCGCCGCCACGGTGGCCGCCACGCGGGGACGGCCAGGCACGTCACGGGACGATCGACACCGCGCTGGTCCAAGGCGCCGGCAACGGCGCGCCGGCCCGGCTTACTTGGTGAGGATCAGCTTGTCGTTGCTGGTGTGGCGCAGGCGATAGAGCTTGTCGCCATGGCGGATCAGGATCTCGCGGCGCCCGTTCAACAGGGTCTCGCTGCTCAGCACCGGCTCTTCGCCGATGGCGGGCGGGGCGACGTGGACACGCTGGGCTTCGACGTTGGGCAGGGTCAGGCGATGCACGTTCATGGCGACGCTCCGGTTGATTCGGAGTTAATGATAATTATTCGCATTCTCGTGTCAAGCATCTGTCGGACCGGTCGGATGCCGGCCCGTCGCCCGCCCTGCAGGTAGCGCCGACGACCACCCGCTCAGGCGGCCGCGGCCACTTCCAGCCGTGCCCAGACGGAGTCGTCGTGACGCGCCGCGACGTCCAGCGCCTGCAGGTTCTGCAGCAACTGGTCGGTGCTGCTGGCACCGAGGATCACGCTGCTGACGTGCGGATTGCGCAGGCACCACGCGATGGCCAGCGTGGCCGGCGCCTCGCCCAGCTCGCGGGCGACCGCGGCGACGCGTGCGGCACGCTCCAGCCGGCGCTCGCCGGCCTCGCCGACCACCATCCGCTGCAGCCATTCCAGGCCCGGCTCCGCCAGGCGGCCCGCATCGCGCACGCCATCGGCGTACTTGCCGGTCAGCAGGCCCGAGGCCAACGGCGACCACACGGTGGTCCCCAGGCCCAGCTCCGAGTACAGCGGCGCGTACTCGAGTTCGACCCGGTCGCGGTGCAGCAGGTTGTACTGCGGCTGCTCCATCGTCGGTGCGGCCATGTGCTGGCTGCGCGCCACGCGTGCGGCCTCGCGGATCAACGCCTCCGGCCACTCCGACGTGCCCCAGTACAGCACTTTGCCCTGCCGGACCAGCAGGTCCATCGCCGCGACCGTCTCCTCGACAGGGGTGTCCGGATCCGGGCGATGGCAGTAGTAGAGATCCAGGTAATCGACCCGCAGACGCTTGAGCGCGGCATGGCAGGCATCGACCACATGCTTGCGCGACAGGCCGCGCTGGGTCGGGCGCGGATCCTCGGCGGCACCGAAGTAGACCTTGCTGGACACGCAGTAGCCATCGCGCGGCAGGCGCAGGTCGGCGATCACGTCGCCCATGACCCGCTCGGCGTCGCCGTTGGCATAGACCTCGGCGTTGTCGAAGAAGGTGACGCCATGATCCCAGGCGGTGGCGACCAGCTCGCGCGCCTGGCCCCGCCCGATCTGGCGGCCGAAGGTGACCCACGCACCGAAGGACAGGGCCGACAGCTGCAGGCCGGAAGCGCCGAGGCGACGGTAATGCATGTGTGCTCTCCACGTGACAGGCGGGCAGTGTAGAGGACCCGCACCCGGCATCCGCCACGGGCGTCGGGCGAGCACCCACGCACCGCGCGGCGGCGTCCATCGCGCAGGCAATGGCGTGCGAACGCGCGTTCATCTTCCTGTCGTCGCGGCGGCTTACCCACCGCGACCGCTCAACCTGCTACGCTTTCGCGATTCTTTAACATTCCTTCTGGGGATATCCACATGCTCGAGGCTTTCGGACGCGTCGGTTTCGGCCTGTTCGGCCTGGCTGTCCTGATCGGCATCGTCTGGCTGTTCTCGAACAACAAGCGCCGCGTCGACTGGAAGCTGGTCGCCACCGGCCTGACCCTGCAGATCGCGTTCGCCGCGCTGGTGCTGCTGGTGCCGGGCGGCCGCGAGGTGTTCGACGCGCTCGGACATGGCTTCGTCCACATCCTGTCCTTCGTCAACGCCGGCTCGACCTTCATCTTCGGCGACCTGATGGACACCTCGAAGTACGGCTTCATCTTCGCCTTCCAGGTGCTGCCGACGATCATCTTCTTCGCCGCGCTGATGGGCGTGATGTACCACCTGAACATCATGCAGGCGGTGGTCCGGGTGATGGCGCTGGCGATCACCAAGGTGATGCGCGTGTCCGGTGCGGAAACCACCAGCGTCTGCGCCAGCGTGTTCATCGGCCAGACCGAAGCACCGCTGACCGTGCGCCCGTACATCCCGAAGATGACCGAGTCGGAGCTGATCACGATGATGATCGGCGGCATGGCCCACATCGCCGGCGGCGTACTGGCGGCCTACGTCGGCATGCTCGGCGGCGGCGATCCGGAACAGCAGGCGTTCTACGCCAAGCACCTGCTGGCGGCCAGCATCATGGCCGCGCCGGCGACCCTGGTCGTGGCCAAGATCCTGATCCCCGAGACCGGCGAGCCGCTGACCCGCGGCACGGTCAAGATGGAGGTGGAGAAGAACACCGCCAACATCATCGACGCGGCCGCGGCCGGCGCTGGCGACGGCCTGCGCCTGGCGCTGAACATCGGCGCGATGCTGCTGGCCTTCATCGCCCTGATCGCGATGGTCAACTGGCCGCTGACCTGGATCGGCGAAGTCACCGGCCTGCAGGCCGCGATCGGCCGCCCGACCGACCTGGCCACCATCTTCGGCTACGTGCTGGCCCCGATCGCCTGGGTGATCGGCGTGCCGTGGGCCGATGCGACCACGGTCGGTTCGCTGATCGGCCAAAAGGTCGTGATCAACGAGTTCGTCGCGTACCTGCAGCTGGCCGACATCGTCAACGGCCGCGTCGCCGGGATGTCGCTGAGCGAGGAAGGCCGCCTGATCGCGACCTACGCGCTGTGCGGCTTCGCCAACTTCAGCTCGATCGCGATCCAGATCGGCGGCATCGGCGGCCTGGCCCCGGAGCGTCGCCAGGACCTGGCCCGCTTCGGCCTGCGCGCCGTGCTCGGCGGCAGCATCGCCACCCTGATGACCGCGACCATCGCCGGCGTGCTCTCGCACTTCGGCTGATCCGCGTCCGGCACATTCTTTCCGCACCACTGCAGCATCGCGAGGCCCCATGCATTCCGTCATCGTCGTCGGCTCCTTCAACGTGGACCATGTCTGGCGCTGCGCCGACCTGCCCGCCGTCGGCGCGACCATCGCCGGCCAGTACAGCACCGGCCCGGGCGGCAAGGGCTTCAACCAGGCGGTGGCCGCGGCGCGCGCCGGCGCCAATACCCGGTTCGTCTGTTCGCTCGGCGACGATGTCGGCGGCGCCCTGGCGCGCGACCTGGCCGCAGGCGATGCGATCAAGCTGCATGCCGAGGCCAGCGACCAGCCGACCGGCACCGCGGGCATCTACGTCGACGCCCGCGGCCGCAACAGCATCGTCGTCGGCGCCGGTGCCAACGGCACGCTGAGCGCGGACCACGTACAGAACATCCGCCCGGTGCTGCGCGATGCCGGCGCCCTGCTCGCCCAGCTGGAATCGCCGGTGGAGGCGATCGAGGCGGCGCTGGGCCTGGCCCGCGAAACCGGCGTCACCACCGTGCTCAATCCGGCGCCGGCCAATGCCAGCACCAGCATCGGCCTGCTGCGCCTGGCCGACCTGCTGACCCCCAACGAGACCGAGTTCGCCGCGCTGCTGGTACGCCATGTCGGCGAGCGCATCGAGCCGGACGCGGTGGCCGCGCTGGACGGTGTCAGCCTGCATGGCCTGTGCCGCAAGCTGCTGCCGCACGGCACCGTGGTGGTCACGCTCGGCTCGGTCGGCGTGTTCGTCTCGCATTCCGAGGAACAGCCGCGTGGCGACGCGCAGCCCTACTACCGGGTCGGCGCCGAGAGCGTGACCGCCAGCGACACCACCGGTGCCGGCGACGCGTTCAACGGTGCGCTGGTCGCCTCGCTGGCGCAGGAGCCGAACGCCGCCTTCGCCACCCACGTGCGGTTCGCCAACCGCTATGCGGCGCTGTCGACCGAACGCGCCGGCGCCGCCGAGGCGATGCCGCGGCTGGACGAGGTCCGCGCGCGCTTCGAGGGCTGAGCCCACGGGCCCGTGATCGGGCCCGGACACCGGCGCCGCTACACTCCGCACCATGCAGATCGGCCCCTACCGCATCGAACCGAAGGTGATCCTGGCCCCGATGGCCGGGGTCACCGACAAGCCGTTCCGGCAGCTGTGCAAGCGCTTGGGCGCCGGTCTTGCCGTGTCCGAGATGACCATCAGCGACCCGCGCTTCTGGAGCACGCGCAAGTCGCTGCACCGGATGGACCACGACGGCGAGCCCGACCCGATCGACGTGCAGATCGCCGGCACCGAGCCGACCCAGCTGGCCGAGGCCGCCCGCTACAACGTCGACCACGGCGCGCAGATCATCGACATCAACATGGGCTGCCCGGCCAAGAAGGTCTGCAACGCCTGGGCCGGCTCGGCGCTGATGCGGGACGAGGCGCTGGTGGCGCGGATCCTGGCGGCGGTGGTCGGCGCGGTCGACGTGCCGGTGACCCTGAAGATCCGCACCGGCTGGGACTGCGACCACCGCAACGCACCGGTGATCGCGCGCATCGCCGAGGACTGCGGCATCGCCGCGCTGGCCGTGCACGGCCGCACCCGCGACCAGCATTACACCGGCCAGGCCGAGTACGCGACGATCGCCGCGATCAAGGCCGACCTGCGCATTCCGGTCACCGCCAACGGCGACATCGATTCGCCGCAGAAGGCCGCGCAGGTGCTGCGCGAGACCGGCTGCGACGCGGTGATGATCGGCCGCGCCGCACAGGGCCGGCCGTGGATCTTCCGCGAGGTCGCCCATTACCTGGCCACCGGCGAACTGCTGGCGCCGCCGTCGCTGGCCGAGGTCCGCGACACCCTGCTCGGCCACCTGCAGGCGCTACACGCGTTCTACGGGCAACCGCAGGGCGTGCGGATCGCGCGCAAGCACCTGGGCTGGTACGCGAAGGACCATCCGGACAACGCCGCGTTCCGCGCCGTGGTCAACCGCGCCGAGACGCCGGAGGCGCAGCTGGCGCTGACCCGCGACTATTTCGATGCGCTGATCGCCGGGGTCCGCCCGGAGCTGGCCAGCGCGGCCTGACGATCACGTCCAGGGGCTGTCGCGCGCGGCGGCGGATGCCCCGCGACCGAGCGCCGGAAGTGCGGCTTGTGGGCGATGAATGCGACATGACGCCTGTTCCATCGCGGCCATCCTGTGAGCCATCGCTGCGCGATGCCGGGCACCCCACGCGCACAGGCCGGCGAGCGCAGCAGGACATCGAGCAGTTTCCGGGTCACCGTTGCGGACACCTGCAACGGATCGTCCCGCCGGCATGCCGCTCCGCCGCATCCGGGATGCATCGGCCGGGCCTACACTCGGCGCCAGTCGATCCCGGAGCGCCACGATGACCACGCCGACCTATCTGCACGGATTCTCCGACGTCGAACAGCACCGTCTGGTCCGCCAGGCGCGCCTGCTCGAAACCACGCTGTTCGGCGACATCGACTACAGCGGCGCGCGCCGCCTGCTGGAGGTCGGCAGCGGCGTCGGCGCGCAGACCGAGATCCTGCTGCGCCGCTTCCCGGAGCTGCACGTCACCGGCGTCGACCTGAGCCCGGCGCAGCTGGACACCGCCCGCAGCAATCTCGAACGCACGCCGTGGTGCCGCGACCGCTACACCCTGCACCAGGCCGACGCCGCCGACCTGCCGTTCGAGCCGCGCCAGTTCGATGCCGCCTTCCTGTGCTGGGTGCTGGAACACGTGCCCTCGCCGGCACGGGTGCTCAACGAGGTGCGCCGGGTGCTGGCGCCGGGCTCGCCGGTGTACATCACCGAAGTGATGAACGCCTCGTTCCTGCTGCATCCGTACTCGCCCAACGTGTGGCGCTACTGGATGGCCTTCAACGACTTCCAGCACGACCACGGCGGCGATCCCTTCGTCGGCGCCAAGCTCGGCAACCTGCTGCTGGCGGGTGGTTTCCGCGATGTCGCCACCTCGATCAAGACCCTGCACCTGGACAACCGCGAACCGGCCCGGCGCAAGACGATGATCGCGTTCTGGGAAGACCTGCTGCTGTCGGCGGCCGACCAGCTGCTGGCCGCCGGTGCGGTCGATGCCGACACCGTCGCCGGCGTGCGCGCCGAGATGCGCCGGGTCCAGAACGACCCCGACGCCGTGTTCTTCTACTCGTTCGTGCAGGCCCGGGCCACGGTGTACTGACCTGGCCCGGCTGGCACGACGCCGCGGTCTACTGACCTGGCCCGGCCGGCACGATGCCGCGGTGTACTGACCCGGCCCGGACCGCACGACGCCACGCTCCACCGATCCGGCCGGGCCAGCGCGACGCCCGGAGCCACTGAAGCAGTCCGGGCGCTCGACGCGTTGCGCTCACTCCGCGGCGCCGCCTGTCCCTGCAGCAGGCGCCGGAGCCGCCGCGTCCGGATGCAGCGGTGCGGCCAGCGGCATCACCCAGATCCGCTCCCACATCCGCGACAGTTCGCGCCGCACCCGCACCGGCTCACGGAGCTGCCGCGACGGCGCCAGCGGCTGGAAGCGCCCGTCGGCGTCGCGCTGGGCCACGGCGAACACGAAGCTGTAGTCCGGCTCGCTGCCCATGCGCAGGTCGGACAGTTCCAGTACGCCGTCGCGTTCGCGCACGCGCATGAAGCCGCGGTTGAACCAGAGCAGGCGCTGCACGTCGGGCACGTCGCCGGCCTCGCCCAGCGCCTGGGTGTTGGACGGGTAGCCGCGGAACACGATCGGCCCGCTGTCGGCGACCAGCGAACGCTCGCCCTCGACGTAGCCGGTCGGCGTCATCGCCACCACCCGCCACAGCAGCGTGTTGAACGGCGACGGCACCGAGAAACGCGGCGCATCGCCCAGGCCCATCGCCGCCAGGCTGCGCTGCGCTTCGCGCTCGACCATGCCCTTGGCGATCAGCGACCAGCCCAGGTAGGCGCTGCTCAGCACCAGACCGGCCAGCAACGCCTTCTGCGCCAGCGGCCGCGCGCGCGCGAACCAGGCGATGGCGCAGGCGATCAGCAGCCACAGCGTATAGCCGAGGTCGATGATGAACACGCTGGACCACATCGCCGGCGGCGGCATCAGCGGCCACCACAGCTGGGTGCCGTAGACGGTGAACGCGTCGAGCAGCGGATGGGTGATCAGGGCCAGCTGGATCGCCCAGAACCAGCGCCGCGGCGAGGCCGCCACGCGGCCGTTGCCGAACTTCAGGAACAGCCACCACAGCAGCGTGGCGAACAGCGGCAGCACGAACAGCGAATGGCTGAAGCCGCGGTGCGCGGTCATCAGCGTCACCGGGTTGTCGCTGAGCAGCAGCAGCGGCAGCGAGTCGAGGTCGGGCAAGGTGCCGAGCGCGGCACCGGCGAGCAGCGCGGCGCGGCGGTGGCCGGCCGGTGCGATGGCGGCGGCGACGGCGCCGCCAAGAACGATCTGGGTCAGTGAATCCACGCGTGGGCCGGCAGCAGGAGAAGGACACCGATCCTACCGTGTCGCCCTGCGCCGCCGCTGCCATCGCACCGGGCCGGCGGCGTCGCCGTTCATGCCGCCTGCGGCAGGTGGCCCGGCTGCGGCCGCGCAAGCAGCTCGGCCAGCGTCTCGCCGCTGTGCGCCAGCAGGCGCAGGCTGCCGTCGGCGGCCTCGGCCAGCACGGTCAGGCTTTCGACCCAGTCGCCATCGTTCGCATAGACCAGCCCATCGCGCTCGAACAGGCCGGCCCGGTGGATGTGCCCGCAGACGATGCCATCCAGCCCGCGCCGGCGCGCATCGTCGAGCCCGGCCTGGACGAAGCGGTCGATGTAGCGCTCGGCCGCCGCGCTGCGCCGCTTCAGGAATTCCGACAGCGACCAGTAGCGCAAGCCCAATCGGCGGCGCGCGCGGTTGAACCACTGGTTGCCGGTGAGGATGCGGTAATACAGCCAGTCGCCGAACTTTTCCTGCAGCCCGCCGAAATGCGTCGCCGCGTCATAGTCGTCGCCATGCACCACCAGCAGCCGGCGGCCATCGGCGGTGGCGTGGATCGCACGCCGGCGCACCTGCATCGCCGGCAGCACCAGGCCGCACAGGCGCCGCAGCGGGCGGTCGTGGTTGCCCGGCACGTAGATCAGCTCGGTGCCCTCGCGCGCCAGCCGGTGCAGCGCGTCGACCACGCGCTGGTGGGCCGGGCCCCAGGCGGCGCGCCGCTGCGCCATCCACCACAGGTCGACGATGTCGCCGACCAGGTACAGCTGGCGGCAGCGCAGCGTGCCGAGGAAATCGGCCAGTTCGGCCGCGTGGCAGTGGCGCGAACCAAGGTGCACGTCGGACAGGAACACGGTGCGGTGAACCGGCAAGGCGACGGGCGCGGGGCTCATGCGGTGGCCTCCCCGGTGACGGTGGTGCCGAGATAGCGGCGGCGCTTGTGCGGCCGCAGCCGCTGCAGGTCGACCTCGATCAGGCCATCGACCGCGTCGGCGAAGTCCGGGTCGATGCCGAAGGCAAGAAAGCGCACGCCGTCGGGTTCGCACAGTTCGGTGTACTGCTTGTAGAGCATCGGCAGGGTCGCGCCGAGCGCATCGAGGTTGTGCCGCAGCACACGGAATGCGGTCTCCGCGTCGAGTCCGTCGAACTGCGGCAGCGCGGCGGGACACGGGAACGGCTGCGCGGAGATCGCATCGCCGCTGTCGGTGGTGCCGTAGTAGCGCGCGTAGTAGCCGACGATCTGCGCGCGCGCCGCTTCCGGCAGCGCCGCGCTGATCGACACCGGACCGAACAGGTGGCGCACCTGCGGGTGCCGCCGCAGGTAGGCGCCGATGCCCTGCCACAGGTAGTCGATGCTGCGCCCGCCCCACTCGTCCGGGACGACGAAACTGCGGCCCAGCTCCATCCCGGCCGCGATCTTCGGCAGCATCGCCTCGCCGTAGCGGAACAACGCGGCGGTGTAGAAACCGCCCAGCCCACGCTCGGCCAGCACGCGCGCGCCGCGGGCCACGCGGTAGGCGCCGACCACGCGCGCGGTCGGCGCGTCCCACAGCACGATGTGCTCGTACCAGGCGTCGTAGCGGTCCAGGTCCAGCGCGCGGCCGGTACCCTCGCCCACCGCGCGGAAGGTCAGCTCGCGCAGGCGGCCGAGTTCGCGCAGCAGCGGCGCACCGGCGGCCAGCCGCCCGACCCGGATCTGGCGGCCGTCGCGGGTGCTGCCGAGCAGGTCGAGCGCGGCGATGCCGGCGGCCACCTGCTGCGGATCGACCGGTTCGGCCAGCGCTTCGGGGCCGGTCGCGGCGCCAGCATCCGCCACCGGCAGGCGACCGGGCTTGCGCCGCTTCGCCAGGCCATACAGTTCGCGGCGCAGTGCGCGCAGCAGCAGCTCTGCCGGCACATCCGCCGGCAGCTGCCGCGGCTGGCCGAACGCCAGCGCGATCGGCTGCCGCCGCGGCGTGTACATCTCGCGCGCCAGCAGCACCGTGCCGGCCGGCTTGAACACGGCCGACGCGCCGTAGAACAGCGCCGAATTGCGCGTCTGGATCCACACCGGCAGCACCGGCGCACCGGTGCGCCGCGCGAAGCGGACGACGCCATGTCGCCAGCGGGTATCGGCGATGCCGCGCAGGCCCAGCCGCGACACCTCACCGGCCGGGAACACGATCACGCACTGCTCGCGTTCCAGCGCCTGCTCGATCGCCGCCAGACTGGACGCACCCGGCGTACCGCCCAGGATCCGCACCGGCAGCAGCAGCGGCTGCAGGCCGTCGAGCATCGACAACAGGTCGTTGGCCACGATCCGCACGTCCTGCCGGACCCGGCCCACGCAGTCGAGCAGGGCCAGCGCATCGAGCGCGCCGGACGGATGGTTGGCGATGATCAGCAGCCGGCCGCTGGCGGGAATCCGCGCGATGTCGGCCGGCGCCGCATGGTGGACGGCGCCCAGATGGGCCAGCGCGGCACGGACGAAGTCGAAACCGCGCAGACCGCCATGTTCGGCCAGGAAGGCCTCGGCCCGGTCCAGCCGCGACCAGCGCTGCAGGCCGCGGAGCAACGGGCGCACCACCAGGACGCGACGCCCATGGAACCAGTGCGGGTAGCGGTCCTGCAGGTGGCGTTCGATCGCGCTCATGCGCTGCGTCGTCGTCGGCGGGATGGCCGGCAGCCTGCGCCCGGGCGGCGACAGCCATGTTGCAGGCGTGCGACCCGGCGATGACGCGGGACGCCGCCGGTCTTAACCCGCCTTCAACCCCCGGCAGGGCATCATGCACACCGGCCCGCACCTGTGTATCATGCGCGCCCATCTTTCCATCCGAATACAAGGATATAGCGATGTCCAGCTATCTCTTCACCTCCGAGTCGGTCTCCGAAGGCCATCCGGACAAGATCGCCGACCAGATCTCCGACGCGGTGCTGGACGCGATCCTCGCCCAGGACAAGCGTGCCCGCGTGGCCTGCGAGACCCTGGTCAAGACCGGCGTGGCCATCGTCGCCGGCGAAGTGACCACCAGCGCCTGGATCGACCTGGAAGCCCTGACCCGCAAGGTGATCCTGGACATCGGCTACAACAGCTCCGACGTCGGTTTCGACGGCGAGACCTGCGGCGTGCTGAACCTGATCGGCAAGCAGTCGCCGGACATCAACCAGGGCGTGGACCGCAAGAACCCCGAGCAGCAGGGTGCCGGCGACCAGGGCCTGATGTTCGGCTATGCGACCAACGAGACCGACAGCTACATGCCGGCCGCGATCCACCTGTCGCACCGTCTGGTCGAGCGCCAGGCGCAGATCCGCAAGAAGAAGAACTCGCCGCTGTCGTGGCTGCGTCCGGACGCGAAGTCGCAGGTCACCCTGCGCTACGAGAACGGCGTGGCGACCGCGATCGACGCGGTGGTGCTGTCGACCCAGCACGATCCGGGCATCAAGCAGAAGGACCTGGTCGAGGCCGTCCGCGAGGAGATCATCCGCCCGGTGCTGCCGGCCAAGTGGCTGCACAAGGGCACCAAGTTCCACATCAACCCGACCGGCAAGTTCATCATCGGCGGCCCGGTGGGCGACTGCGGCCTGACCGGCCGCAAGATCATCGTCGACACCTACGGCGGCTGGGCCCGTCACGGTGGTGGCGCATTCTCGGGCAAGGATCCGTCGAAGGTCGACCGTTCGGCCGCCTACGCCGCGCGTTATGTCGCCAAGAACGTCGTCGCCGCCGGCCTGGCCGACCGCTGCGAAGTGCAGGTCTCCTACGCGATCGGCGTGGCCGAGCCGACCTCGATCTCGGTCACCACCTTCGGCACCGGCAAGATACCGGACGAGAAGATCGAGAAGCTGATCCGCAAGCACTTCGACCTGCGCCCGTACGGCATCATCAAGATGCTGGACCTGATCCATCCGATGTACCAGCCGACCGCGTCCTACGGTCACTTCGGCCGCAAGCCGAAGGAATTCACCTACACCGACGGCGCAGGCAAGCAGCACACCGCCACCGCGTTCTCGTGGGAGAAGACCGACCGCGCCGACGCGCTGCGCGCCGATGCCAAACTGAAGTAAGCCGCGCATCACGTCGTGAGCCAGTCCGGAAGGCCACCGCAGGGTGGCCTTCCGCTTTTCCGGTGCGCGGCGATCCGCACCCGCACCGCACGCGGCCTTGGCCGATACTGGGCACTTCCCCTTCGCTGGACCCCGGAAGACGCCCGTGATGAGCCCCGTGCCGGATCTGCCGGCGTCGCCGGCGCTGACGTTCGCCAGCGTCACGACCACGGCCAGTGGCGACCGGGTCTGGCTGCTGGCAGAGGACGCCGACGGCGCGCCCCTGCTGCTGCAGCTGCGCGGCGACACCTGGCGGTGCTTCGCTCTGCACTGGCATCCGGTCGCACTGCACGCAACGACCACCCCATCGCTGGCGCTGTACCTGTTCGGTGCCGAGGCGGAGCTGCTGCTGGCCGACCGCGACGGCTGGCAAGACCTCGGCGACACCGGCAGCCGGTCCAGTGCACGCGGCATCATGCGCAGCGGCCTGCGCCTGGGCGACACGCTGTACGTCGCCGGCATGTCGGGCCAGGTCTATCGGCGGCAGGTGGGTGCGCCGGCGTGGGAGGACATCTCGCCGGTGACCGGCACCATCGACGTCTCACGCTCGGGCGCATCGATCCCGGATCGGCTGCTGGGCATCGAGGCCCTGTGTGCGACGCCAGGCGGTGTGCTCGCTGTCGGTTTCGACGGCATCGCGCTGCTGTTCGATGGCGATGCATGGCACCGGCGCATCGTGCCGACCGCATCCACGCTCAATGCAGCCGCGCACATCGATGGCATCACCTATGCCTGCGACCAGGACGGCATGGTCTACGCCGATCGCGGTGACGGATTCGTGCCCACGCTGGACGCGCCGGCGCCCGCTGGTGGGCTCTGGTCGGTCATCGGCTTCGCCGGACAGGTCTTCCTCGCCGGTCCGCGCCGGGTGTACCGACTGGCAGGAAGGACGCTGGAACCGGTGGACACGGGGCTCGGTCCCGATGCCACCTGCGGTGGTCTCTCTGCGAGCGACACGCTGCTGTGGAGCGTCGGCCCGCAGCATCTGGCCTGCTCGCACGACGGAATCCGCTGGCAGCGGATCGGCCACGCGTCGGCCTGATCCGCCGCCACGCCGGAACGGGCCGACGCGGTGCAGCCCGTTCTCGTTGCGCCGCGGCAATCCTCAGCGCGCGGCCTTGCGGATTTCCGTCGCGACCTGCGCCTTGATCCGGTCCACATCGGCGCTGCCCGGCCCGGTGTAGTCGAAGGCCTGCACCACGAACACGGTCTGGTCGCCGGCGGCGATGCAGTAGGCGACCAGCGAACGCCCGTCCTGGCGCGGCCCGGACACGTGGGTGACCAGCGTGCCCTGGTTCTGGTCGACCCGGGTGGTGTAGCCGAGCGCATCGGCGGCGCGGGCGATGGCGCTGCGGCAGGCGCCCAGGCTCAGCTTCGCGGTCGGGACGCGGTCGACGTCGTAGCTCAGGCTGAAGTCGCCGGCCTGTGCCCGGGTCGGCAGCGCCAGCAGGGCGGCGACGCCGGCGGCGGCGAGGATGCGGATCATGCGGGCTCCTGGTGGTTGCAGTGCACGGGGCGATCGTTGTGCCACCGGGCGCGTTGCCGCCGCGTGCATGCGGTGCGGCGGACGTCACGGCCAGCGCCGGCCCGACGCCCCGGCACCGCTCAGGTCCGCACGAAGATCTCGACCCGGCGGTTGAGCTGGCGCCCGCCTGGATTGTCCACGCCCGCGACCTCGTTCGGGGCCACCGGCTGCGCCTCGCCGTAGCCGCGTGCGCTGGCATCGGTCGCGGTCCCGCGCTGGCGCAGGGCGGCCACCACCGACTGCGCGCGACGTTCGGACAGCGACTGGTTGTAGTCGTCGCTGCCCTTGCTGTCGGTGTGTCCGCGCACCTCGATGCCGCGCGCCTGCACGCCCTTCAGCGCAGCGGCCAGCGTATCGAGCACCTGCGCCGCAGCGCCGCGGATGTCGGACTTGTCGAAGTCGAACAGCACCCGGTCGTTCAGCGTGATCAGGTAGCCGCAGGGCGCCCCCGGCGGCGCGAACTTCTGCAGCGGCGGGAAGCGGCCGGCCGGCGGCACCCTCGGCAGCGGCGGCATCCGCACCTCGCGCATGTCGACCGTGCCGGTGCCGTCGCCGTTGTTGATCACCAGGCCCTGCGGGCCGTTCCATGTGCCCGAGCCATCGGCCTTGATCTCGACCAGGCCCAGCGGCCCGTTCCAGGTGCCGCCGCCATCGCCCTCGTTGAGCACCAGACCGCTCTTGCCGTTCCAGCTGCCGGCGCCTTTGCCATCGAGCGTGATCAGCCCGGCAGGTCCGTTGTAGGTGCCGGCGCCATCGGCTTCGACCTGCAGCAGGCCCTGCTCGCCATTGATGGTGCCGCTGCCATCGGACGCGACCGTGACCAGGCCACCGGCGAAGTTGGCGGTACCACTGCCGTCGGGCCCGATCTCGAACAGGCCCTCGTCGCCATTGCGGAGCAGGTTGCCCTGCGCGTCGACGCTGGTGATGCCCGCGTCGACCAGCAGCGCGCCAGCGGCGTCGCAGCGCGCCGGCGCGACGCTGATGCCGGCGATGGGATCGAGGATCGGCTGCATCGACGCCTCCAGCGCGCGCTGGGCCGGCGTCACCCCGGCGATCTCGGGGACCACGATCAGCGGGATCGCCGGAAACTCGGGGGCGCCTGCCTCATCCTGCGCGACCGCCCCGGCTGCCTCCGGCGCCGGTGCGGCGGCCCCTGCGGAAGGGGCGGGTGCGGCCTGCTCTTCCGCAGGTGGCGCCTTGCCGCAGCCCGCCAGCACCGTCACCGCCGCCACTGCCAGCCACACCCGTGCATTGCGCATCGTGTCCATTCCTGCTCCTTGGTCGGAGCAGGGATCATAGGAAGCCGAAGATGACTCGATGCTATCTGCTGGACGTGGTGCCGACGGCATCCGCAGAGGCGGCCTGCAGGGTCCTGAGCGCCTCGTCGCGCACCTTGGTCATCGTGGAATCCAGCGCCGCGGGATCCATCGCCAGCAGCGCATCGAGATGCCGGGCCTTCAGCGTGTCGGCCTCCGCACGCCGGCCCTGGAGTTGCAGGATTTCGTACAGCCGGATCGCGCTCTCGAGCACGTCCGGCGAATCGCCCGGCGTCGTTTTCAGGCGCAGGCCCAGCGCGGTTTCGTGCGCGATCCGCGACTGCTCGAGCTGACCGTTGTCGCGATGGATGTCGCCGATCAGGTCCCAGATGCCGGAGACCATCGGATGCTCGAGGCCCAGCACGCGTTCCTGCCCCTCCCGGCAGATCTGCGCCTGCTCCAGCGCTTCGCCGTACCGGCCGCGCTTGCGCAGGACGCTGGCCAGGCTGCCATGGGCGAGCAGCGTGTTGGGATGGTCGGCCCCCCGTCCCTGCAGATGCGCGGCGAGGATGCGCCGCTGCACGGCGATGGCCTGGTCGAGGAATGCATGCTCCGCGGGCGAACCGGCCTCGCTCAATCCCGCCCGCCTGTCCAGGATCACCACGATCACGGTCAGCGGCGAGATCGTCTGCGGCGCCTCGGCACCGAACAGCAGGCGCCGGCGCAGCACGATGTCCTCGGCCTCCGCCTGGATGCGGGCAAGGCCGGCATCGTCCGTGGCCAGGCGCAGGGCGTTGGTGGCTGCAAGATAGCGGGCATCGAGCGTTTCGGGATGGCCCCGCCCGTAACGCCGGGTCAGCACCTCGACCGCTTCGTTCGCCAGCGCCAGCGAAGGCTCGAAGCGCTTCAGGTCGCGCAGCAGACGCGCATGCGCGAACATCGCGCTCAGCGTCTCGCGATGCTCGTCGCCCAGAGTCGCGCGGAACAACGGCAACAGGGCCTCCGTTTCCGCCGCCGCTTCGTCGCGCCTGCCGGCCTGGGTCAGCACTTCGGCGCGCAGGCGCCTGACCTGCAGCAGGTCCTTGTCCGTCTCCGTGCGCGAGCGTGCCAGTGCATCGCGGAGCTGAGCGTAGCGTTCGAGCGCTTCCGGAAAACGTCCGCGCTGGGCGTCGATCGCGGCGACACCGGCCAGCGCCTGCCGTCGCAGCGGGTCTTCGACATCCCGCCCGTCCGTCGCCGCGAGCAGCTCCAGGTACAGCGGCTCGGCTTCGTCCGTCCGTCCGAGGGCGTTCAGGAAGATCGCCAGATCCAGCCGCGCCGACAGCACCTCGTCGCTCTCCGCCGGCAGCTCCGCACGCGCGTCGAGCACGCGCCGGATCTCCTGCTCCGCACGTTCGTTGCTGCCGAACGCGGCGGCCACCCTGGCCAGGCGCTGGCGCAGGTCCGCCGCCAGCACCGGATCGCCGGCGACGTCGCGGTCGATCTGCTCCAGCGCGTGGGTGACGATGTAGCGGTCGAGCACCTCACGGGCGATGCCGCTGGGATCGGCCAGCGCGAACGCCTGCTCCAGCCGCTCCGGCGACAGCCGCTGGCCGCTGCCGTCGGCCGCATCGGCGGCAAGCAATGCCCCGCGCTGCGCATCGGCCATCGCCATGCCCACCGCTTCCACGTCGATCCCCAGCAGCATCGACTGCTGGAACTCGACCATCTTCTGCAGCTGGCGGCCGCGTTCCTCGGCCATCGCCTGCTGGGTGCGGGCACGGTCGAGCGCGGTCAGCGACGCGACCAGGCCACCGACCACCGAGGTCGCCACCACCAGCGAGGCCGCGATCGCCCAGACGTTGCGCTGCACGAACCGACGTGCGCGGTACCAGCGCTGGCCATCGCGTGCCTGCACCGGCCTGCGTTCCAGGTAGCGGCGCAGGTCGTCGGCCAGCGCCGCCACCGACGCGTAGCGCTGCGCCGGCTCCTTGCGCAGCGCCTTCAATACGATCGCATCGACGTCGGCAGGCACCGCCGCACCCTGCCCGCGCGGCGGGCCGGCGTCGCCGCGCGCCAGACGGCGGCTGGGCGGAGTGACGTCGGTATGGATGATCGCCTGGTAGAGGCCGGCGGGCGTGTCGACGTTCGCGAACGGCGCGCTGCCGCAGACCAGCTGGTACAGCACCGCACCGAGCGAATAGACGTCGGTCGCGGTGGTCAGCGGCTCGCAGGCGACCTGCTCGGGGCTGGCGTAGGCCAGGGTCAGCGCGTGCTGGCCTGTCTCGGTCCGTGCCGCGGCCACGTCGCCTTCCTCGATCAGGCGGGCGATGCCGAAATCCAGCAGCTTCGGCTCGCCGCGCGCATCGACCAGGATGTTGGCCGGCTTGATGTCGCGGTGGATCACCAGGCAGCGATGCGCATCGGCGACCGCATCGCAGACCTTCAGGAACAACGCGATCCGCTGCTGCAGCGCGAGCCCGGCCGCATGCACGTCGATCCGCTCGCCTTCGACGTATTCCATCGCCAGGAACGGGCGGCCGTCGCCGAGGATGCCACCGTCGAGCAGGCGGGCGATGCCCGGATGTTCCAGCCGCGCCAGCAGCGCACGCTCGCGGGCGAAGCGCTCGCGCAGCTCGGGCGAGGCCTCGGCCACCGCGTTGAGCAGTTTCAGCGCCACGCGCTGGACGAAGCCGCCATCGCTGCGCTCGGCCAGGTAGACCACGCCCATGCCGCCGGCGCCGAGCCGGCGCAGCAGCCGGTACACGCGCGGAGTCTGCGCGGAGGCCCCCTGCCCGCTCAGATCCGGTGTCGCCGCCCCACCGGCCGGCACCGCCAGCGCGTCCATCGAGATCGCCAGCGTGGCGTCGCCCTCGATGCCGGCCAGCAGCGCGCGCACTTCGGCCTCCAGCGCCGCGTCGCCCCCGCACTGCGCGGCGATCCATTCCTCCCGCGCCTTCCCCTGATGGTCCAGCGCATCCATCACGATGCGCTTGACCTGCTGGTACCGCCCTGTCGACTCCGGTTCCACCTGCATCCCCATGCCCGGCGTCCCCACGCCGGCTCAGCCCGTATTCTGCACCCCTTGTGCGACGCCGTTCACACTGGCGACCAGGGCACGCAGCAACGCGTCGTCCTCGCGGCCGCTGGCGCGCCAGCGCTGCAGCAGGTCCACCTGCAGCACGCTGATCGGGTCCACGTACGGATTGCGCAGCCGGATCGACAACGCCAGGCGCTGGTCGTGCTCGAGCAGCCAGCCACCGCCGTTGAGCGCGATCACCCAGCGCCGGGTCAGCTCCAGCTCGCGCTGGATCAGGGGGAAGAAGGCCTGGTGCAGGGCATCGCCGGCCAGCCGCGAGAACATCCCGGCGATGCCGATGTCGCCCTTGGCCAGGACCATCGCGATGTCGTCGAGGAAGGTCTTGAAGAACGGCCAGTCGCGGGCCATCTCGCGCAGTGCGTCCTCGCCATGCGCATCCACCGCGGCCTGCAGGCCGCTGCCGACGCCGTACCAGCCGGGGATCACCGCGCGCGCCTGGCTCCAGGCGAACACCCAGGGGATCGCGCGCAGGTTGGTCAGTGCCGCATCCTGGCCCAGCCGGCGCGACGGCCGCGAGCCCAGGGTCATCCGCTCGATCACGTCGATCGGGGTGGCGGTGCGGAAGTAGTCCATGAACCGCGGCGCGCCGACGAAGGCCCGGTACTGCCGGCTGCTGGCGGTGGCGACGGTGGCCATGACCGCGCGCCAGGCATCCTCGCGCGGCTCGGCCTCGCGCGGCCGCAGGCTGGCGCGCAGCACCGCGCCGACCGACTGCTCCAGCGAGCGCAGCGCCAGCGCGCGGATGCCGTACTTGCGGTGGATCACCTCGCCCTGCTCGGTCACCCGCAGGCGGCCGTCGACACTGCCGCGCGGCGCCGCTTCCAGCGCGCGCGTGGTCTTGCCGCCGCCGCGGATGATCGAGCCGCCGCGCCCATGGAAGAAGGTCAGGCGGATGCCCAGCGCCTGCGCGGCCTCGACCAGATCCACCTGGGCGCGCTGCAGGCCCCAGCGCGAGGCGGCGATGCCGCCGTCCTTGCCGCTGTCGGAGTAGCCCAGCATCACCATCTGCACGTTGTCGCGCGCTGCCAGGTGCGCCCGGTAGACCGGGTCGGCCAGCAGGTCGCGCAGCACCCCGGTGCCGTGACCGAGGTCGTCGATGGTTTCGAACAGCGGCGCGATGTCCAGCGGCACCTGGCCCGCGTCGTCGACCAGCCCGCCGCGGCGCGCCAGCGCCAGCACGGTGAGCACGTCGGCGCGGTCGTGCGCCATCGAGATGATGTAGCTGCCCAGCGCGTCGGTGCCGTGGCGCTGGCGCGCGTCGGCCAGCGCGGCGAACACCGCATCCAGTCGTGCGTTGCCCTCCTCGTCGGACGCCGGCAACACCTGCTCGCCGCTGGCATGCGGCTGCAGCCGCTTCGCGCGCTCGACCGCGTCCAGCGCCTCCCAGTCGTCCACGCCCAGCGCGGTCGCCACCGCACGCGCATGCACGCCCGACTCCTGGCGCACGTCCAGCCGCGCCAGGTGGAAACCGAAGGTCCGTACCCGCCACAGCAGGCGGCGTACCGCGAACCAGCCGGCATGCAGGCCCTTGTTGGCGGCCAGACTGTCGAGAATCAGCTGGATGTCGGCTTCCAGCTCGGCCGGACCGGCGTAACCGCCGGGTGCGTCATCCAGCGTCGCCTGCAGGCGCGCGCGCATCAGGTCGTTGAGCAGGCGGTACGGCATGTCGCCATGCCGCGGCCGCGACCGGCCGACCGCCTCCGGCAGCAGCGCGCGGTACTGCTCCACGCGCGCCAGCACCGCCTCGCTCACCGCGACCAGCGTCGTCGACTGGCTCAGCAGGCTGGCAAGCTGCCACAGTTCCTTCAGGTACAGCTGCAGGATCGCGCCACGCTGCGCGTCCAGCGTGGCGGTGACCGTGGACGCATCCACGTTCGGGTTGCCATCCATGTCGCCGCCGACCCAGGTGCCGAAGCGCAGCAGGCGCGGCAGCGCCGGCGCATCGCCGTACGCCTCGCGCAATGCGTGTTCCAGGCTTTCGTACAGCGCCGGCACCACGCGGTAGAGCACGCGGGTGAGGTAGAAGCCGACGTGCTCGCGCTCGTCGCCCACGGTGGGACGCACCGGCGAGGAGTCGGCGGTCTGCCAGCTCGAGGTCAGCGCCATGCGGAACCGTGCCTGGTCCACCTCGCGCTCGTGCGGGGTGCGCTGGCCGTCGAGGTCGTCGACCAGGCTGGCCACCATCAGCTGTTCCTTCTCCAGCAGCGCACGACGCACCGCCTCGGTCGGATGCGCGGTGAACACCGGCTCGATGTCGATCCGCGGCAGCCAGCCGGCCAGCTCGTCCAGGCTCACGCCCTTGGCCTTCAGCCGCTGGACCGCGTCGTGCAGGCTGTCCGGCTGCGGGGTGCCGGCGGCGGTGCGCTGGTAATCGCGGCGGCGGCGGATGCGATGCACCCGCTCGGCGATGTTGACCACCTGGAAGTAGGTGCTGAACGCGCGGATCAGCGACTCGGCGTGCTCCGGCGGCAGCCCGTCCAGCAGGTCCGCCAGCGCGGCCATGTCGTCCCCGTTCTGGCGCCGCGCGATGGCGGTGGTACGGACCTGCTCGACCTCGTCGAGAAAGCCGGGCGAGACCTGCTCGGCGAGGACATCGCCGACCAGCGCGCCGAGGCGGCGCACGTCTTCACGCAGGGGCACATCGGGTGCGGCGAACTCCAGCTGGGGTGGTGCATTCATCGGGGCAACGACCGTCCGTACGCGGGAAACCTTCCGAGCTTAGCCGATGCTTCGGCACGATGTGCGGTGCAGCAGAAGGTTTCAGCAGAACCTTCCTGCGCACCCGGAATCGCACGCGATCCCTGCCGCTGGCGATGTCCCGCCCTGTCCCGCACGCCATCGCGTGGACGGCCCGTACGCGTGCATCACAGGGGCCGGGGCAGGTTCTCGCTCCAGCCGACGATGGCCCGGCGACGGCATGCGTTGCGATGGAAACGACGATGCCCGGGCGGATGGCCCGGGCATCGTCGGGTGACGCACGGCGCGCATCAGCGCGCGGCAGGCTGCCCCTGCGCGCCGACGACATGCGTCTGCAGCCAGTCGTCGGTTTCGGCCAGCATGTGCAGGATCGATTCGCGCGCCCGGTAGCCGTGCGATTCGTTCGGCAGCATCACCAGACGCGCGGTGCCACCCAGGCCCTTGATCGCGCCGAACAGGCGCTCGCTCTGCATCGGGAACGTGCCCGAGTTGTTGTCCTGCTCGCCATGGATCAGCAGGATCGGATCCTTGATGTTCTGCGCGTAGTTGAACGGCGACATCGTCAGGTAGGTCTGCTGCGCCTGCCAGTAGTTGCGCTCTTCGGCCTGGAAGCCGAACGGGGTCAGCGTGCGGTTGTAGGCGCCGCTGCGGGCGATGCCGGCCTTGAAGATGCGCGAGTGCGCGAGCAGGTTGGCGGTCATGAACGCACCGTAGGAATGGCCGCCGATGGCCACCTTTTCGGGGTCGGTCACGCCGCGGCGCACGACCTCGTCCACCGCCGCCTGCGCACTGGCCACCAGTTGTTCGACGTAGGTGTCGTTGGGCTCGGCATCGCCCTCGCCGACGATCGGCATGGTCGGGCCGTCGAGCACGACGAAACCGCGCGCCAGATACGGCAGCGGGCCCCAGTAGCTGATCGCGTTGAAGCGGTGCGGCGAGCCGATCACCTGGCTGGCCGCATCGGCCGACTTGAACTCGCGCGGGTAGGCCCACAACAGGGTCGGCCGCGGCCCGTCGCGCTGCGGGTCGTAACCCGGCGGCAGGTACAGCGTGGCGCTGAGTTCGACGCCATCGGCACGGCTGTAGCGGATCAGTTCCTTGCGCACCTCGCGCAGCTGCGGCAGCGGGTGCGGGAACCGGGTCAGCACGGTGTGGTCGTCGATCACGCTGCCGAACGTCACGACCCGGTAGTTGGTCGGCTCGGTCGGCGATTCGCTGGTGATCAGCAGCCGCGTCGCGCCGTCGTCGAGCAGTGCGCGCGGCACCTCGTAGCGCCGCTCATGCGAGTGGAACAGGCGCGAGGTCGTGCCGCTGGCCAGGTCGTAGCGGTCGAGGAACGGGCGGTCGCCTTCGGGCGAGGCGCCATCGCCGATCAGGTACAGGCTGTTGCCGTCGGCGCCGGTGAGCAGGCGCTGGCGTCCGCTGGCGTCGGCCACCGTCACCGGCTCGCCCGGATCGGCGTAGCGGTCTTCCGAGGACCGGTCGTGCAGCAGTTGTGGCGCCTGCGCGGGGTGGTCGGGCTGGATCCGCCAGCTCTTCGTGCGGCGGGTCTTGCGCCACATCTCGTCGAGCAGGGCGAGGTCGCCGCGGCCCCAGGTGATGCCGGCGTAGCGGTACTCCAGATCGGCCACGCGCACCGGCGCGGCGGTGAACGGCGCGGCCTGCAGGAACACCGCGTCACGCACCTGCGCTTCGCGCGCGGGATCGCCGCCGTCCTGTGCTTCGGCCCACACCAGGGTGGCCGGCGCGTCGGCGCGCCAGCTGACCGCACGCACGCCGGTGGCGACCGCGTCGTTGCCGGTCGGCAGGCCGTCGACCAGCGGCAGCCGGGCGACGGTGTGCTGCGGCTTGCCGGCGGCGTCGAGCACCTCGATCACGCGCGGAAAGCGGAACACCGGCACCAGGTAGGAGAACGGGCGCTCGACCCGCTGCGCCAGGATGTGCGCGCCACCCGGCGCGACCGACAGGCTGGTGAACAGGCCCGGCGCGCCGAGCAGCGTGGTCCTGCCCTGCAGGTCGACACGGGCCGGCTGCACGGTCAGGTAGTGCTCCAGCGTCCGCGCATCGGTCTCGTTGCGCAGCAGGTCCTGGTAGGTCCGCACCGAGCGCACGCCGGCGCCGGCCTCGGTTTCCTGGATCGCCGGGCCGGTCGGCACCGCGTCGGCGGCAGGCAACGGCAGCGGACGCGCCGGACGCAGCTGCACCAGCAGGCCGCGGCTGTCCGGCAGCCACGCATAACCGCCGCCATTGACCGTGTTCAGGCCGGCGACCAGACGACGCGCGGTGCGGGCGGCGATGTCGACCAGCCACAGCTCGTTGCCGCCGCTGGCACCGTCGATGTGGTTGAACGCCAGGTGCCGCTGGTCCGGCGACCAGGCGATGCCGGCGATGGCCAGGTGCTGCGGCAGGCCGGCGATGCGGGTCTCGGCACCGGTGGCGATGTCCATCAGCCACAGGTCGCTGCCGAAGCTGAATCGGCTCTCCGCATACACGCGCGGATGGATGCGCAGGCCGCCCAGCTTCAGTTCGGGCTGGGCGACCACGTCGATGCCCGGCAGGTCCGGCGTGCGCACCATCGCCGCGATGTCGCGCTTCGGCCCCAGGCTCAGGGTCGGCGCGCGCGGCGCGTCGACGATCGCCTTCAGCGCGTCCACCGGCATGCGATAGCCAGCGTCGGCCGCCGCGGGCGCAGTGGCTGCCGGAGTGGAGGCGCCCGCATGGAAGGCGCAGGCGGCGATCAGGACGCCGGCGGCGAGCCGGGCGACGGACAGCCGCGGCAGGTGAACGGAAACGGGTCGCATCGGACGGAAGCTCCTTGGGTGGCAACCGGACTGGATAGCCGGCCGACGCCCGCGACAGCCAGTGGCAAAAGTCCCGGACCGGCATCCGGACAGGCGCCGGCAAGGGTCGTGGGCGGGGCTTCCGATATACTGCGCGCCACCCGCCGAGGGGCGCTGCGACCGTACGGACATCCGCCTGACACCAGGCCGGGGCGACGGCCAGGCTCGGCGCGTGTCTTCATGTTCAACGGCGCCCGGCGACAGCCAGCATCGAGCTGGCCCACGAACCGGAGCATCCGCAATGAACGCGCAAGTGAAGACCTTCTCGACCGAGGGCGACTACAAGGTCGCCGACATCTCCCTGGCCGACTGGGGCCGCAAGGAACTGGACATCGCCGAGCACGAGATGCCGGGCCTGATGTCGATCCGTCGCAAGTACCAGGCCACCGCACCGCTGAAGGGCGTGCGCGTGACCGGCTCGCTGCACATGACCATCCAGACCGCGGTGCTGATCGAGACCCTGAAGGACATCGGCGCCGACGTGCGCTGGGCCTCGTGCAACATCTTCTCGACCCAGGACCACGCCGCCGCCGCGATCGCCGCCACCGGCACCCCGGTGTTCGCCTGGAAGGGCGAGACGCTGGAAGAGTATTGGGACTGCACCCTGGACGCGCTGACCTTCACCCTGGCCGACGGCACCCAGACCGGCCCGGAGCTGGTGGTCGACGACGGCGGCGACGTCACCCTGCTGATCCACAAGGGCTATGAGCTCGAGAACGGCAGCAAGTGGGTCGACGAGCCGGCCTCCTCGCACGAAGAGAGCGTGATCAAGGCGCTGCTCAAGCGCGTCGCGGTCGAGCGCCCGGGCTACTGGACCCGCGTGGTCAAGGACTGGAAGGGCGTCTCCGAAGAGACCACCACCGGCGTGCACCGCCTGTACCAGATCGCCGAGGCCGGCAAGCTGCTGGTGCCGGCGATCAACGTCAACGACTCGGTCACCAAGTCCAAGTTCGACAACCTGTACGGCTGCCGCGAGTCGCTGGCCGATGGCCTCAAGCGCGCGATGGACGTGATGCTCGCCGGCAAGGTCGCCGTGGTCTGCGGCTACGGCGACGTCGGCAAGGGCTCGGCGCACTCGCTGCGCGCCTACGGCGCCCGCGTGATCGTCACCGAGATCGACCCGATCTGCGCGCTGCAGGCGGCGATGGAAGGCTTCGAGGTCAACACCGTCGAAGACAGCCTGGGCCAGGCCGACATCTACGTCACCACCACCGGCAACAAGGACATCATCACCCTGGCGCACATGCAGGCGATGAAGGACCAGGCCATCGTCTGCAACATCGGCCACTTCGACAACGAGATCCAGGTCGACGCGCTGTACGCCTCGGGCGCGCAGCGGATCAACATCAAGCCGCAGGTCGACAAGTTCGTGTTCGCCAATGGCAACGCGATCTTCCTGCTGGCCGAAGGCCGCCTGGTCAACCTGGGCTGCGCCACCGGCCACCCGAGCTTCGTGATGTCCAACTCGTTCGCCAACCAGACCCTGGCCCAGATCGACCTGTGGGCCAATAAGGACGTCTACGAGAAGACCGTCTACCGTCTGCCCAAGGCGCTGGACGAGGAAGTCGCTCGCCTGCACCTGGAGAAGATCGGCGTGAAGCTGACCACCCTGAGCCAGTCGCAGGCCGACTACCTCGGCGTCCCGGTGGAAGGCCCGTACAAGCCGGATCACTACCGCTACTGATCCATGCGTGGCCGCGGGCGCCATGGTGCGCCCGCGGTCCATCCCTGCGGGCCGGCACGGCGTTCCTGGCAGGCATGCCGATCCGCCGGCCCACTGCAGAAGGCGCACCATGTTCGGACTGTTCAGGAAGAAGACCCCCGGCACCATCGTCCTCACCCTCAATGCGCGGCTGCAGCCGATGCACCGTGCCGAGCTGGAGGATGCGTTCGACCAGATCGCCGACCGGGAAAAGCTGGGCGCACGCGTCGTCGGTGGCGGCACCGCGCTGTCGGCCGATGGCGAGGTCGAGAACTGCGACATCGAGGTCAGCCTGGACGACTGCACCCGCAAGACCGCCGAGCACATCGCCGGGATCTTCGGCGCCATGCTCGCGCCGCACGGCTCACGCGTCACCCTGCCCGGTGACGGTGGACAGTTCGCCTTCGGAAGCCACGAGGGCCTGGCCCTGTACCTCAACGGCACAGACCTGCCCGACGAGGTCTACGCGAGCTGCGACGCCAATCACGTCCACGACGAATGCATCCGCCTGCTCGACGGCGCCGGCATGGTCCACAGTCATTGGCAGGGGCCGACGGAAAGCGCGCTGTACATGTACGGCCGCAGCTTCGAGGAGATGCACGCGCGCATCGCCGCCTTCATCGCCAGCTATCCGCTGTGCCGCGACGCGCGGGTGGTGCGCATCGCCTGATGCGCGCTGGCGCCGTGACGCGGGCAGCACCTGCGTGCTCCGCGCCCTGGCCGCCAGCCTGCAGCAGCGCAGGATCCGCCTGCTGCCCCCGTCACCAATGAGGATCTGCATGTGAACCCGCATCTGGCCGCGGTCCGCCGCGTGCACGACACCACGCCGAACGCGGCCACCGCACAGGCACTGCAGCTGCTCGGCATGGGCGGCGACTGGCAGCTGCTGCCCGGCCCGCATCGCGTCGAAGGCGCCAGCTGGCGCACGCCGGCGCCGTTCCTGGTGATCGACGGCGATCTGCATGCCGAAGGCAATCTGGTGGTCGCCACCGGCCGGCACGACCACGGTGTGCTGATCGTGCTCGGCGACCTGCACTGCCGCAACCTGATCACCGGCCACGACCAGCATCTGGTGGTCACCGGCGATCTGGTCGCCAGTGAAGCGGTCGTCGCCGCACTGGCCGACAGCAGCACCGTGCTCGGCGGCAGCGTCCGTGCCGACACGGTGATTTCCGGCGCCGGCGCCTGGCTCACGCTCGCAACCGCCGATGCCTTCCGGGCGGCACGCTGCGACAACTATGTCATGGTCGGCCAGACGCCGTTGACACCGGCCGTGCCCTCGCCACTGACCGGGCTGCTCGTCGATGCGGTGCTCGACCGCGACGACTGGGATGCCATGGACGCCGACGAACGCGAAGGCGAGGAGATCGGCGACTACGTGCTGCTCGACGAATCCGCCGCGCTCGTCCGGCTCGCCGACGGCGGTTCGATCCTGCGCCGCTGAGGGTGCCCAGTGCGTCCGACTGCCCGCCGCATCGCGATGCAGCCGCGGCGCGGACCGCTCAGGCGGTTTCCAGATCCGGCCGGGCCGCAGCGACCGCCGCGCTCTTGGACACGATCGACCTGACAGCCGCGGTGACCTCCGCCAGCGGCACCCGGTCCGACAGCCGCAGGAAGGTATCGCGGCTGTCGTAGCCGGATCCGTCGCGCAGATAGTTCTCGTACATGGCCAGCAGCTCGGTGCTGGCCTCCGACAGGGCGCGCCGGTTGCCGTCCGCCAGCGCCTTGCCGACCCGGTCCAGCGTATGCAGGCTGTCTGCGAGCCAGAGCAGGTCGTAACGCGCCTTGGCCGATTCCTGCCCGTAGTGTCCACGCGTGTAGGCGCTGTAGTTGCGGACCGCCAGCGCCACGCGCGCCACGTGGGCGAACAGCATGCCCACCTCCTCGCCGACATCGAGCGTGCCCGAGACGGCGACCCTCACCGCATGCTCCTCCAGCGCGACATGGCTGCTTTCCAGCAGCTGGCGCAGCTCCGTCTGCTCGCGCTCCAGCGTTTCCTGGCGGACGGCCGCGGCGGCGAGCTGCTGGCGCAGCCGCTGCAGGCCGGCCCGGCAGCGCGCGTTCTCCTCGCGGGTATCGTCGTGGCCCTGCCGCTCGTGGCGCAGCCGCCGGCCCCAGACCAGCGCCAGGACCGTGGTCAGCACGGCCCAGCCGGCCAGGACGCACATGAGGATCAGCGGAAACGTGCTCATGGATTCGGGGCGCACCAGGAATGGACGAAAACCCCGCCCGGTCTCCGCAGCCGGGACAAGGCGATCGGGAGATAGATCGACCGCCCGGCCGATAACCTGAGCCCTGAGCGCCCGGTGCGCCCGGCGAACCTCAGGGCCGCCAGTTGGCGTTGGCCTCCCAGAACGCCACCGCGCGCCGGTAGGCCTCGCGGTCCAGCGGCACGCCGGATCCGCCCTCCTCCACGCCCAGCGCGTTGCGCATCATCGTGATCGGCGCCATCGGCACCTCCTCGGGCTCGGCGGTGTAGAGGCAGCCGACCACGCCCCAGTCGGCCTCGATCGGCGAACCCTCCTTCGCCAGCTGCTCGCGGCTGTACAGGATCACCACCAGGTAGTCGGCCACCGGCGGCGCGACGCCCTCGAACCAGCGCACCAGCACCGGCAGTTCCTCGCGGCTGCGGGCCTCGTAGGCCGAGCGCAGCAGATGCCGGTTGGCCTCGGTGACCGGTACTGTCAGGCAGCGGGTCGAGGTCCAGTTGCGGTGCACGTGCAGCTTGCAGAACGGCGCATAGCCGTCGAGCACCTTCAGCGACGGATGCGTGTTGAGGTGCGCCTCGAACTGCTCGGGCGTGCAGTCCTGGATGGTGTTGCCACGCGGTGTGCGCGGGAACAGGCGGGTACGGGCGAACGGGGTGAGGAAGATCGACATGCGGCAGTCAGACAGGAGCGGAGCGGTTCACAGGGTACCCGCTGCCGCCCGGTCGTCGCCCGCCCGGTCCCGCAACGCCGCTGACCGCTGCCGCTGCGCGCGCCCGAGCCAGATGCCCAGCGCCGCCCAGGCCAGCGCCAGCGGCACCGCGACGCTGGTCAGCGCGGCCAGGCCCATGCCCAGCCGGCCCAGCCCGCCCTCGACCTGTGCGCCGGTCACGTCGCCGACCCGGTAGACGAAGGTGTCGATGAAGGCCTTGGCCTTGTACTTGTCCTCGCGGCCGACCACGGTGAACAGCGTCTCGCGCGCCGGCCGGGTGATCGCCCGCTGCACCGCGCGCACCACCGCTTCCAGCAGGATCAGCACCAGGAACGAGCCGAACACGGCCAGGCCGACGAAGCCCAGCGCCATCGTGACGGGCAGCAATGCGAGCGCGAACGGTACGCCGAGGCGCTTCATCAGGTGGCCGGTCAGGCTCAGCTGCAGCACCAGCACCGCGATCTGGGTCCACATGTCGATGGTGGCGAGCAGCTCGGTGCGTTCGTCCAGGGTCGATGCGGCCGCCTCCACCATCTGCAGCCGGGTGAAATAAACGAAGGTCACCATCACCGACAGGATCACCACGTAGCCGGCGATGCCCAGCAGGTAACGCGAGGTCAGCACCGCGCGGATGCCGGCCAGCGCGCCACCACCGATGCGCGCCTGGTCGCGCGACGGTGGCGGAGCCGATGCGCCGTCCTGTCCCTGCATCGCGTCGGCGGGCTGGGTCCGGGCCAGCGCCCAGGCCGCCGCGATGGCCAGCACCAGCAGGCCGGCCGTGACCAGCAGCAGCGGTGGAGTGCCGATCGCGGGCGCGAGCTGCCTGGTCAGCCACGGCCCGAAGATGGCGCCGAGCGTGCCGCCGACCGCGATCAGGCCGAACAGGCGCTTGCTCTGCTCGACGTCGAAGCGGTCGGCCATCAGCGCCCAGAACACCATCGAAACGAACAGGTTGAACACGCTGAACCACACGTAGAACACCTGTCCGCTGACGGTGCCGACCGCCTCCGGAGCGAACGCCAGCAACGCCCAGAAGCCGGTCAGGCTCAGCGCGAACGCCGCGTACGTGACCGCGATGAACTGCAGCCGCCGCAGCCGCGCGACCAGCCAGCCGAACACCGGATTGACCGCCAGCGTCACCACCGCGGTGCCGATGAACAACCAGCGGATGCTCTCGATCCCGCGCTCCATGCCCAGCGCATCGCGCGCCGGCCGCAGCAGCATCAACGCGGTCAGGATCAGGAAGAAGAACACGATCGCGGCCGCGACCGCGGCGACCTCGTCGCGGCGCACGTTGAAGATCGTCTGCAGCGGCCCGGCGATGCCGGTGTCGCGGAAGGAATTCATGGATCGGTCCGCCTCTGTGGGATCGCGGGGGCCACCGCAGCGGTGGCCGGGGAGTCCTCCGCAGTGTCGCGGAGCATGGCGCTGCCGGGTACCTGCCGACCGTCACGCATCGGGCATCCGCCGCCCGGCCATGCCGGGCGGCGGCGCGACACCGCCTCAGCGTGCGTTGACGCGCTCCAGTGCGTCGTCGAAGCGGCCCTCGCGCTCGGCCAGGCGCTGGAAGTTCACCCGTTCCACGAGAATCTCGTCCGGCACCGGCTGCTGCGCGAACAGGCCCATCACCTCGCCGATGAAGTCCTGCAGGGGCATGTAGCCGTCACGGGTGGACTGACCCGGATTCAGCTCGGTCTGCACGCCCGGCGGCGCCAGCTCGATCACCTTGGCCCTGCCCCGCAGCTGATGCCGCAGCGACACCGTGTACGAGTGGATCGCCGCCTTGCTGGCGCTGTAGGTCGCCGCATCGGTGCGTGGCACGAACGCCAGGCCCGACGAGACGTTGACGATGGTCGCGCCCGGCTGCGCCAGCAGGTGGTCGACCAGGGCGTTGGTCAGGCGGATCGGCCCGAGCAGGTTGGTGACGATGGTTTCCTCGGCATCGTCGAGCGCGCGCCGCGCGGACAGGTTCTCGACGCGCATGATGCCGGCATTGTTGATCAGCACATTCAATCCCGGATGCTCGGCGGTCACGCTGCGCGCGAACGCCTCGATCGCGTCCGGCCGCTCCAGGTCCAGCAGCATCGCGTGCATCCGAGGGCGTCCGTCGATGGTGGCCTGCAGCGGCTCGAGCCTGCGTCCGGCGACGATCACGGTGTTGCCCTGGTCGTGGAAGCGGCGGGCCAGTTCGCGGCCGATGCCGGAGCCGCCGCCGGTGATCAGGATGGTGTTGCCCGTGGCCTGCATGGTGACCTCCTTGGGGGTGTCGCGTGGGGTGGCCGTCGCCGCGCCGGTGGCGGCATCGGCCATGGCCGAGAACAGGCCGATGGCCGCCGCCACCAGGGTGGCGACACGGTGACGACCGGGAATGGAAGGCGCGGACGGACGATCCGCGGGTACGGCGCTGGGGTGCATGACGGGTTCCTCTATCGATGGACGATGGCGGGACTTCCGGAAGCACTCGACGATCCGTCGCGAGCTTGAAGCGAGGATAGGGCTGACACACACTGATCGGAAGAAGGCACGGAAAACTGCGATACCCACCTTCCGGTTCGATACTTACCTGAAAGAGAGTGCACGATGCCGATCGATTTCGCCGGCCACCACCGCGAGGTGCAGGAAATGCTCGCGCAGCAGCCCACGCTCGATCCGCGCGTCGAGGAACTGGTCAACGGCGTGATCGCCCGGGTCGCCGACAAGTGGACGATGATCGTGCTCGACGTGCTGGCCGAGCATGGCGAGCAGCGCTTCACCCAGCTGTCGAAGAAGATCCCCGGCATCAGCCAGAAGATGCTGACCCAGACCCTGCGCGAGATGGAACGCGAAGGCCTGGTGATCCGCACCGTGCATCCGGTGGTGCCGCCGCGCGTCGAGTACCGGCTGACCGATCTCGGCCTGGGCCTTGGCGCGGCGTTCTGCGGCGTGTGGGTCTGGGCCGAGCAGCACCTGGAGCAGATCGAGCAGGCCCGGGCCGCGTTCGACCAGCGCGCGCAGGAGACGCGCTGAGGCGGATGGCCGGCGCGGCCGGCGCACCGGGCGCGCCGCAGATCCGCGCCGGTGCGGTATCGATCCGGCGCGTCCGCGTCGACGATGCGACGGCGCTGGCGGACCTGTACGCGCGCCCGGTCAGTCACACGGGCCGCGCGCGTATACGCAACCCGGGTCGAAGACTGGGCCACGACGTCAGCGCGGCAGAACGCGTGCAGTGCTGCAAAGAATGCGGTCTGGCACTGGCACCGTCGGTGCAGCGCTGGGCGTCGCCGATCTCGAGGACGATGGCCACATCGCTGACCTGCAGGTCGCGCCGGATGCCGAAGGCCGCCACGCCGGCCCCACGCTGTACGTGGCACTCGAAGCGCATGCGCGCCCACCGGATCCGGCGCCTGCCTGTGGACGCCAGTGCGCTGGCGATGCCGCTGTTGGCACGTGGTGGCTTCGTCCCGATCCGCCACAATGCGCGGCGGATCGGCGAGGTGCCGATCCGCAACATCCAGGGTGGAGAGAAACGCCTCCGACCGCTCGCCCACGCAAGGCGTGGGCGTCCGTCAGGCGTAGAACACGCCGCCGCTGGCAGGCGCGTCGACGATCGCATGCGGCACGAAGCGCGCCGTATCGCGGGTGATCGGGCCATCGTCCTCGCGCACGCCGATGCCGCAGGCACGGTCGCCGACGATCCAGCTGCCGACCATCGGGTGGTTGCCGTCGAACACCGGCAGCGGATGCAGCGCCTGGCGGATGCACGGCCCGTCGTAGGGGCCGGCGCTTTCCAGCGTCTGCCCGTCGCGCGTGTGCATCACGATGTTGGCGCCCTCGCGCGAGAACAGCGGCTTGCGCACCCAGCCGCGCGCCAGTGCACCGCCATGGTCGAACTCGGCCGGCAGCAGGTTCGGATGCCCCGGATACCGCTGCCACAGCAGCGGCAGGATGCCCTTGTTGCTCAGCAGCGCCTTCCACGGCGGCTCCAGCAGGCGCAGCCCGGATTCCGGCAGCGCGCGGCCGAAGTCCTCGGCGAACAGGTCCTCCAGCGGGTACAGCTTGAACAGCGAGCCGATCACCGTGTCGTCCAGATCGGTGAAACGGCCGTCCTCGGACAGGCCGATGTCCTCGATCGCCAACGTGTCGCCACGCAGCCCGGCCTGCACCGCGCAGTCGCGCAGGTAGGCGACCGTGCCCTGGTCCTCTTCGGAGGCGCGCACCGCGCTGAAGTACAGCGGCGGCGGCAGGCCGCCGGCCAGTTCGGCAAAGCGCTCGACCAGGGCCTCGTGGATCGAGTTGAACTGGTCGGCATCGGGCGCCAGCAGGCCGGCGTCGCGCTGCTCCTCCAGCCACTGCCACTGGAAGAACGCCGCCTCGAACAGCGAGGTCGGCGTGTCGTAGTTCAGCTCGTACAGCTTGGCCGGTCCGTTGCCGTCGTAGGCCAGATCGAGACGGCCATACAGGTGCCCCTCGCGCTGGCGCCAGCTGTCGGCGACCCAGTCGCGGTACTGGTCCGGGATCGCCAGCTGCTCCATCAGCTCCTGGCTGCCGGTGATCTCGTCCACCAGGCCCAGCGCCATCGCGTGCAGCTCGGCGCTGGGGTCCTCGAGGTCGTTCTCGATCTGGCGCAGGCTGAACGCGTAGTACGCGCGCTCGTCCCAGTACCGGACACCATCGATGGTGTGGAACCGGAACCCGCACTCGGCCGCCCGGGCGCGCCAGTGGGCGCGCTCGGCGATGGCGATGCGACGCATCTCAGCCGCCGAGGCTGCTACGACGGCCGCCAGCCTCGCCGAAGCCGCCCCGGCTGGCGGTGACCGCGCGGTTCGGCGTGTGGTTGACCGGCGTCAGGCCGGCGCGACCGGTGTTGCCCATCGTCGCGGCGACGCTGCCCGGCGCGGCGGCGCGTGCCCAGCCGTTGGCCTTGTCGCGGAACGCCGGTGCCGCCTGCTGCTGTCCAGCCGCAGGGGCGGCGGCCGCGGCGCCGCGGTTGTTCATCATCTGCGACAGGAAGAAGCCGGCCATCATCGGGCCGATGAAGGAATGCCCGGTCGAGGTCTTCTGCTCCACGCACTGGTCGGCGCTGTATTCAGCCTCGCACTCGGCACGGCTGGCGTACTTCGGTGCGGCGTCGGCGCTCTGCGCCTGCGCCTGCTCGAACGCGCTCCGGCACACGGACGGGTTGCCGGTGGCCTCCACGCAGCTCTCCACCGAGGTGTACAGGCCTTCCTGCACCTGCACGGCATCGCGCTGGCACGCGGTGAACAGCAGCGGCGCGGCACCCATCAGCAGCAGCGCGGTGGCTTTGGAACGCTTCATGCGAAAAATCCCCGTGTGATTCCAGCCCCAATGATGCCTGCGGCGGACCTGTCGACGCCAATCGCCACGCGCCCCTTGCTGAACGCGGCTTCATGCACGCCCGCTGGCCAGTGCCCGTGCCCAGTCGGGGAACCCGTTGCGCGCAGCCAGCCGCGCCATCGCCGGGTGGTCGTAGGCCACGGCACACGACCTGGCCTGCCACACGCCGTCGATCCGCTCGATCACCGCATATCGCGCATCCACCACGGTGCAGTGCACCGCGTAGCAGGATGGCCGGGTGCCCCGGTAGGCAGGCAGCCCCACGCTGCCGGGGTTGAGCAGCAGGCGGCCATCGGCGAGACGCCGCTGCCGCTGCACGTGGCTGTGGCCGCAGGCGATCGCGCGCGCCCGGTCGTCGCCCAGCCGCTGCACGATCGCCTCCTCGTGGTCGGGTACCAGCACCCCACCGTCGATGCGGTCCAGCAGCCATTCCACGTCGCTGCGCGGACTGCCATGGCACAGCAGCAGCTCGCCGTGGCGCAGCGTGGCCGGCAGCGTGCGGAGCCAGGCCAGTGCGGCCGGATCCAGGCGCGCGGCCGCGTACCTGTCCGAGGCCGCGCCCTGGGCGTCGTGCCGGTCGATCAGTGCCAGCAGCTGGCGTTCGTGGTTGCCGGCCAGCGACGCCCAGCCGGCGTCGATCAGGAATGCCGCGGTCTCCCGTGGCAGCAGCGGGCCGGACAGGCTGTCGCCGAGGTTGAACACGGTCTGGATGCCACGCGCACGGATGTCGTCGGCCACCGCTTCCAGCGCGGGCAGGTTGCCGTGGATGTCCGAGACGATGGCGATGGCCGGCATGCGGATGGCTCCCTCGTGATCCGCCCCAGCCTACCCTTCCGGCACTGCGCCACGCCGGCGGCGGCATCGCACTGCCTGCACCGCGGCCGCGATGCCCGGCCCACGATGACCGCGCAGAGCCGCCTGCGGATCGCCGCGGTCCGCGATCGCCGATGCGTTACAGCGCCAGCCGCTCGCGCAGTTCCCGGGCCTGGCGCCGCGACACCTCGACCTCGCCGCCGTCCTTCAACCGCAGCAGATAGCCGTCGGCGAGCGATGGCTCGACCGCGCGCACGTGGCGCAGATTGACCAGCGTGTTGCGGTTGGCGCGGAAGAACAGCGCCGGCTCCAGCCTGGCCTCGAGCGCCGCCAGGCTGCGCATCAGCAGTGCGGTCTGGTCGCGGAACCAGAGCCGGGCGTAGTTGCCGTCGACCACGATCCGCGACACCTCGCCCATCGCCACGAACCAGCACCGCTCGCCATCGCGCAGGAACACCTGGTCGTCTGCACCGAGCGGGGCGCGCGGTGCGGCGCCGTCCGCGACTGCCGGCGCCGGCGTCATCCGCGCCTTGTCCAGCGCCGCGCGCAGCCGCAGCGGGTCGACCGGCTTGAGCAGGTAATCCAGCGCGTTGGCGGCGAAAGCCTGCAGCGCGTACTGGTCGTAGGCGGTGGTGAACACCACCGCCGGCACCGTCTCCAGGCCGGCGAGCACGTCGAAACCGCTGCCGGACGGCATCTGGATGTCGAGCAGGACCAGGTCCGGATGCAGCCGCGCGATCGCCGCACGCGCCTGCGGCACGTCCTCGGCTTCGCCGACCAGTTCGACACCCTCGACCTGGGCCAGCAGGGTGCGCAGTTCGGCCCGCGCGAGGCGTGCGTCATCGACGATCAGGACACGCAGCGGCACCTGGCTCATTGCGGGATCTCCAGGGTGGCCACCACGCGCTCGCCTTGCTGCTCCAGCGCGAAGCGGCCCCGCACGCGCACCAGCGCCTGCCGCAGCCAGGCCAGGCCGACGCCATGACCCGCGCCCGACGCGCCGAGCCGGCCGGGATTGTCGACCTGCAGCCGCAGCAGCGCGCCCTCGCGCGTCGCGGCGATGCGCAGCTCGCCGCCGCCCGGCGCCACCGCGATGCCATGCTTGACCGCGTTCTCCACCAGCAGCTGCAGCGCCATCGCCGGCAGCTGTGCGTCGTCCAGCCCGGCATCGATCCGCCGGACCACCCGCAGCCGGTCCTCGAAGTGCACGGCCTCGATGGCCAGGTAGTCATCGACCACGGTCAGTTCTCCGGCCAGCGCCACGCGCTCGCGCTGGCTGTGCTCCAGCGCGTGCCGCAGCGTGTTGGACAGGCGCCCGACCAGTTCGCGCGCGCGCTGCGGATCCTCGAGGATCAGCGCACGCAGGTTGTTGAGCGCGTTGAACACGAAATGCGGATTGAGCCGCGCACGCAGCGCCTCGTGTTCGAGCGACTGGCGCTCGGCTTCGGCCTGCAGACGGGCCAGGCGCGAGGTGCGCGCATGCGCAAGCGCGGTCCAGCCGGTCCAGCCGGCCACCCACAGGCCAAGGATCACGGCGGTGTTGAACCAGTAGCCGATGAACGCACCGACGCTGTAGTCGGACCGGGGCAGCGTGACCCACCCCAGCAACAGCGCCGGCCGCAGCACCACGAACACGAGCAGCTGCGCGAGCAGGGCGCCGCCGGCCACGCACAGCAGCATGCGCCAGGCCAGCGCCACGAGGTCCAGCTCGAACCAGCCGCGTCGCAGCGCCTGGCCGCGGATCGCCGAGGAGACCACATACAACGTCCCGGACAGCGCCATCGACAGCAGCAGCAGACCCGAGCTCCAGCCGATGAAGGCCGCTCCCAGCGCGAGGTTGGCGACCAGATAGACCAGCCACGCCAGCGTGTTGAGCAGCCAGAACCAGCGCGAACCACATCCATCCTGCATCGTCATCTCGTCCGTCCGTGCCGTCGCGCTGCCGGTACCGTCGCGCATCCGTGATGGGTGCGCCATTCGACACGGTCATGTGCCGGCGGATGGTCCGTCGCCGTGCCGGTCGTTGTACAGCACCCTGGCATCCATCCGCAGCGTGTGCTGGCCGAGCCTGTGCGACGGCCCCCGCGAACCGAGCGTGCGTCGATCCGCACCGGACGCGTGCCGGGCATCAGCCGCCGCTGGCCGGATGCGCGGCCAGGAACCCGCGGACCTCGCCCTGCAGCCACTGCGGGTCGTCCCACATCAGGAAGTGGTAGCCGGTGTCGCTCAGTGCGATCCGCACGCCCGGCAGCTTCGCGTACTGCCCGGCGAAGATCGCCCGGGTCGCCTCCCGGGTCTGGCCGAAGTTCGCATACGCGGCCCAGGCGCCGAGGACGAGGGTCGGCGTGCGCACGCCAGCCAGGTCGTCACGCAGATCGGTGACCAGCAGCTCGTACATCGCCTGGGAGGTCGTCGCACGGTCGCTGGCCGCACCCCAGCGCTTGAGCTCTTCGACGCGTTCAGGCGAACGGGTCATCCCCGCCAGCGCCGCCTCGGCCTGGCGCGTATAGGTCGCATCGTCGGCTGCCATCATCGCCCGGCGCATGCCCGCTGCCATCGGCTGCACGCTGGCGACGCTGGCAGCGGGATTGGTCGCCGCAGCGAAGAACGGCAGCGAGTCGACGATCACCAGCGGGCCGATCGCCTCCGGCGCGGCCAGCGCCAGCTTCATGCCGAGCAGTCCACCCAGGCTGTGGCCGATCACCGCAGGCTGCTGGAGTTTCTGCGAGGCGGCATAGGCCAGCACCTGGTCGCGCATGCCATCGAGGAACGGCTCGGACACCGCGGGCGGCGCGCCGGCGAAGCCGGGCAGCTGGATCAGGTGGCACTGCAGCGGCTGCAGCGCCTGGCAGGTCTGCCGCCAGACCTCGGCGCTGCTGTTCAGGCCCGGGATCATCAGCACCGGCCGGCCCTCGCCGACGACCTCGACCCGGAGGTCGCCATGCGGCTGCGGCGCGCTCCTGGCCACGCTCGGTGCGATCACCGCCGCGACGACGATCGCGATCCAGACCGCAGGCTTGAAGGGGTGGGAACACAGCGGACGCTGGCGCATGGTCGGTCTCGTTGGTGGTGGCTCGGAGGAGACAGGCTGAAGCGCGGCAACCCGGATGCGGGAAAAGAATGACGGGCGGCGACCGGAGCGGACGAGCGGCAGGAGCCCGGCGCAGGCGGCATCGGGCGCGCACGGCCGCCACACTTCACATTCATCGCGATAAAGAGATATGATCCGCGCCAACCCAGCACTGCCGATGCCGCGATGACGCAGATCAGCCTCGAGTTCTATCCGCCCAAGACCGACGACCAGCGCGCCCAGCTCGACCGCGCGGCCGGGAAGCTGCGTGCGTACGCGCCCGAGTACGTGTCCTGCACCTTCGGCGCCGGTGGCTCGACCCTGAGCTACACCTCCGAGACGGTGCGCCACCTCAACCAGCACCACGGCTTCGAGGCCGCGCCGCACCTGTCCTGCGTCGGCGGCAGCCGCGAGGAGATCCGCGAACTGCTCAAGCTGTACCGCGCGATCGGCTGTCGCCGCATCGTCGCCCTGCGCGGCGACCTGCCCTCGGGCATGGGCCATGCCGGCGACCTGCGCTACGCCTCGGAGCTGGTCGAGCTGATCCGGGCCGAGCACGGCGACCGCTTCCGGATCGAGGTCGGCGCCTATCCGGAAACCCATCCGCAGGCACAGGATGCGACCGCCGACCTGAAGCACTTCAAGGCCAAGATCGATGCCGGCGCCGACGCCGCGATCACCCAGTACTTCTACAACGCCGACGCCTACTTCCGTTTCGTCGACGACGCCCGCCGGATCGGCGTGGACGTGCCGATCATCCCGGGCGTCATGCCGATCTCGAACTTCTCGCAGCTGCGCCGCTTCTCCGAAGCCTGCGGCGCCGAGATCCCGCGCTGGATCGGCAAGCGCATGCAGGCCTTCGGCGACGATGCCGCGGCGATCCGCGAGTTCGCCGCCGACGTGGTCGCCGAACTGTGCCGGCGTCTGGTCGATGGCGGCGCACCGTCGCTGCACTTCTATACGCTGAACCTGGCGAAGCCGACCCAGGCGGTGCTGGACCGGCTGCGCGGCTGAGCGGCCGTACGCAGGCCGGCTGGATCCTTCCGCGGCTATCGCCGCGCCGACGCCGGCCCTAGACTGCGCCGATGCTGCGCGCCGCTCCCCTGCTCTGCCTGGCACTGCTGGCGGCCGATGCCGCCGCGCAGCAGGTGCATCGGTGCGTCGGCGCGGACGGGCAGGCGGTCTTCAGCGATCGCAGCTGTGCCGACCTCGGGGCGACGCCGCGGCTCCCGCCCGCGAGCAGCACCCATGCCGGCGCCACCGACGCGCGGCACTACCGCGGCGGCTGCGCGCGCACGCTGGGCGACCTGTCGATGGAGATCGGCGCGGCCATCCGCAACCGGGACCTCAACCGCCTGTCCAGCCTCTACGACTGGCAGGGCGTGTCCAGCGCCGGCGCCCGGCAACGGCTCGACCGTCTCGAAGCGATCGTCTCGCGTCCACTGGTGGACATCGCGCCGGTCCATCCGCAGCCATCCGCCGACCCGCCTTCGATGCCGCCGGTGGAAAGCCCGGCCGACCCACGGGCCGCGGGCGCCGACGCCTGGCCGACGGGAGCGGCAGCGCCGCCCGCGGCGCGTCCGACCGGCCTGCGCATCGAGCAGACCCTCGCCAACGGCAGCACGCCATCGCGTACCGTGTTCGGCCTGCGTCGCCGCTTCGGCTGCTTCTGGATCCACCTGTAGGGCGACGGGCAACCGCCTGTGCGCAGCCGACAGGCTGCGTGACCAGGCCGAGGCCTGTGAGGACGCGCAGCGCCGCACCGATCAGGCGGCGCTGCGCCCGAACGAAAGCGTCGCCACGACACCGCTGGTCCCGTCGCGACGCGGCGTGACCTGGACATCCCAGCCGTAGAGATCGCAGAGCCGGCCCACGATCGACAGGCCGATGCCCGCCCCCTGCGAGTGACCGGCGTGCGTGCCGCGATAGCCGCGCTGGAACAGCCGCGACGCATCGTCCTCGCTCAGCCCGGGGCCGGTGTCGATCACCTGCACCGCTGCCGGTAGCAGCCGCACGACCACCTCGCCATGCGGCGTGTACTTGACCGCGTTGCCGATCAGGTTGCCCAGCGCCACCGACAACGCCGCCTCCGGCGCCTCGACCACCAGCGCCTCGGGCTCGCCCTCGATGCGCAGCTCCAGCGACTTGCCACCCAGCTGCGCGCGGTGGGAATCGAGCAGCTGCTCGGCCACCTTGGCCACGTCGCTGCGCCCCTGGCCGCGCTCGTTGCGCGACAGCAGCAGCAGCGAGCCGATCAGGTCGCTGCACTGCTGCTCGGCGCGCTGGATACGCGAGAGCCGCGCGAGCGTGCGCTCGTCCAGGTCCGGCCGCGACAGCAGCAGCTCGACCGCGCCCTTGATCACCGCCAGCGGCGTGCGCAGCTCATGGCTGACGTCGGCATTGAACTCGCGGTCGCGCTGGACCACCTCGGTCAGCCGCGTCGAATAGTCGTCCAGCGCCTCGGCCAGCTGGCCGACCTCGTCGTCGGGGAAGTGCGAGGCCAGCTTCTTGGGCTGGCTGCTGCCGCGGTAGGCCCGCAGCCGCGCGGCCAGTTCGGTCACCGGGCGCATCACCCGCGATGCGGACCACCAGCCGATCAGCAGCGACAGGCCGCTGAACAGCAGGATCGACACGTACAGCGCGCGCTTGAGCTGGGCCTCGCCGCGCAGCGACTGGGTCATGTCGTAGGCGAGGAAGAACCACTCGTTGGGCGTCTTGCGCACCGCGAGCTTGTAGGCGAACGGCTCGCCCTTCTCGTCGCGTCCGCTGATGTTGTGGTTGCCGTTGGGCAGGTCGTACCAGTCCGGCTCGTCGATGCGGAGCTGTTCGAAGCCCTCGCGCGACACCACCCGCCCGTACATCTGCTGCACCGGCAGGTCGGGCTTGCTGTTGCTGGGGTCGAAATAGAACCGGCGCGCGTACTCGTCGATGTTGCGGTTCATCACGTCCTCGACCAGCTGGTTTTCCACGCGCTGGCGGGCCACGTCGGTCAGGAAGGCGAACAGCGCCGTCAACCCGGAACCGAGCAGCAGGAAGGACAGGATGATGCGGGTACGCAGCCGGCGCCGGAAACGCCGGCTGCGACGCGGCGATGCCGGGTCAGCTGCCGCCATCTGGTGCGGCGATGCGGTAACCGATGCCGTGGCGGGTCTGGATGTAGGGCACCGGGAACGGCTTGTCGACGACGGCGCGCAGGCCGTGGATGTGCACGCGCAGCGAGTCGGAATCCGGCAGTTCCTCGCCCCACACGCGGGTCTCGAGCTCCTGGCGGGTGACCACCGCCGGCGACGCCTCCATCAGCGCCTGCAGGATCTTCAGCGCGGTCGGATTGAGCTGCAGCAGCCTGCCTTCGCGGCGGACCTCGAGCGTGTCGAGGTTGTATTCCAGGTCGGCGACGTTGAGCACCCGCGTCTGTACGCCCTTGCCGCGCCGGGCCAGTGCGTTCAGCCGGACTTCGACTTCCTGCAGCGCGAACGGCTTGATCAGGTAGTCGTCGGCGCCGGAGTCGAAGCCGGCAAGCTTGTTCTCGAGGCTGTCGCGGGCGGTGAGCATCAGCACCGGCGTCTGCTTGCGCGCCTCGTTGCGCAGCTTCCGGCAGACCTCGATGCCGTCCATGCCCGGCAGATTGAGGTCGAGCACGATCGCATCGAAATCGTGGACCACCGCCAGGTGGAGGCCGGTCACGCCGTCGGCGGCGAAATCGACGGTATGGCCGCGGTCCTCGAGGTAGTCCCCGAGGTTGGCCGCGATGTCGCTGTTGTCTTCGATTACCAGGATGCGCATAGCGTTCTCTATTACGGGCCTTCGGCAGGCTTGAACCGCTGCATGCTCTGCAGCTTCTGCTGTGTGTCGGTCGCCATCTGGCGCCGCTGGGCAACGGTCGCGCATTTGTTGACAGAGCGGTGTGAACCGACCTGCTTTTCGCGGATGCAGACCAGCCGGCTGTCTTCGCGCGCCTGCGTGAGCAGCGCGTTGACCAGCTCCTGGTCGTTAAGCACATTGAGCCGGGCAACCTCGGTCAATTCATCGAGACTGTCCACATCGCCAATGACGGATGCCATGCGGTCAAGCGCTACACGCACCTTGGAACGGCTGTCAGAGGATATCTCCGAGTACGTCTTTCCATCACTCAGTGCGTCGAGTATCGCTCTGCGCTGAGCGTCAAACGCGCCCGAAACGCTCAGCCCTTTCTCCGGCGAGAATGTCGAACCGCCGGCCTGCACTTTTGCATCTACACCAAACGCCGCGATGAAAAGCAGGGAAACAAGCATAGTCCTGTACATCATGCTTCACCTCACTGATAGGTAATGACGCCGATCGTCCCGATCGCCGGCAGCAGGGTGCTGCTTTTCGATTCTGCCGCGTCTGCCTGCACGCCATCAAATCGAGCAGCCATCGCGCTCATACAAAAAGGCCCAGACGACTGTCGCCGCCTGGGCCGAAAGTTGTTGCCCCGATTACCGTTTCCCGACTGTCGGACCATGGCCAGGCAGACGAGGAGCTGCGGTTCTGGCGAGACTACGGCGGGGGCAATTAAAGTCGCGTTAAATCCATGTGACGCATCGAGGTCAACCGCGACCATCAAACGCAAGCCATTGATAATCAGAAGAAATCCCGTGCGACGTGCTCGATGATCGCACCCGCCACGTCGACCCCGCACGCGGCCTCGATGCCCTCCAGCCCCGGGGTGGAATTGACCTCGAGTACCAGCGGGCCGCGCGCGGAGCGGACCATATCCACGCCGGCCACCTCAAGCCCCAGCGCACGCGCCGAGCGCACCGCCACGTCCTGTTCCTCGGCGCTGGCATCGGCCGGGCTGGCCTGGCCGCCGCGGTGCAGGTTGGAGCGGAACTCGCCCTCCGGCGCCTGCCGCCGCATCGCAGCCACGACCCGGTCGCCGACCACGAAGCAGCGCAGGTCCGCGCCTTCGGCCTCGGCGATGAATTCCTGGACCAGGAAGTTGGCGTAGAGCCCGCGCAGGGCCTCGACCATCGCACGCGAGGCCGACTGCTTCTCGGTCAGCACCACGCCGGCGCCCTGGGTGCCCTCGTTGAGCTTGACCACGTGCGGCGGCGGGCCCAGCAGCGACAGCAGGTCGTCGGTGTCGTCGGGGTTGTCGCCGAACACGGTGGTCGGCAGGCCGATCCCCTGCGCGGCCAGCAGCTGGTGCGCGCGCAGCTTGTCGCGCGCGCGCAGGATCGCGTCGGACGGATTGGGGCAGTAGCTGCCCATCAGCTCGAACTGGCGCAGGACCGCGGTGGCGTAACGGGTGACCGAGGTACCGATCCGGGGAATCACCGCGTCGTAGCCGGCGACAGGTTTGCCCTTGTAGCGCATCGCGAATCCGCCCGGCGCGATGCGCAGGTAGCAGCGCAGCGGGTCGAGCACGCGCACGGTGTGTCCCCGCTTGCGCGCGGCCTCCACCAGACGGCGCGTCGAATACAGCGAGGCATTGCGGGACAGGATCGCCAGTTTCATGCGCACCGCGTCATGCAGGTGGGAGTGATCCGGGGTGCCCGCCAACACAAAGCGCCGCCCGGAGGCGGCGCTTGCATGGAAGGCTGGAGCGGGTGATGGGAATCGAACCCACGCTAGCAGCTTGGGAAGCTGCAGTTCTACCATTGAACTACACCCGCATGGGACAGGCAGTCTATGCGTCCTGCCCCCGCGCGCGCAATGCCGGCCGCGGCACCTGGCCGCGACCGGTCCCGGCGACTCAGAAGCCGCCGGAGAAGGTGACGAACACGCTGTTGTCCGCGGCACCGCTGCGGCCGACCGTGCTGCGCGCACCGATGTCGGCGTCCAGGCCGAGCAGGCGGGTCCGGGCACCGAGCACCACGGTGCCGTAGCTGTCGTCCAGCTGCATCCCCGGCACCGCGTACTGCATGCCCGGCAGCGTCTGCAGGCGGGCGAACGCCTGCTCCGGACGGTCCTCGAACTCGCGGTCCCAGGTGGCGCGGATGTACGGCACGGCCGGGCCGATGTCGTAGCTGGCCTGCCAGCCCAGGCTGCCGACCAGCGAGTCGATCTCCTGGTCGCCGTAGATCAGCGCGGTCGAGGCGGTGTTGCTCTCGGTGTAGCCGTCGACCTCGACCTTCTGCCACAGCAGGCTGGCGACCGGGCCATGGGTGAATGCGCCCTCGCCGAAGCTGTAGCCGCCGCTCAGGCCGACGCTCACGTTGCGGCCATCGGCCGAGCCGGAGTGGCGACGCAGCGCCGGCCCCAGGTGGACCTCACGGTCGACGTCGTAGTCCAGGCGGGTGTAGCTGGCCTGCGCATTGACCCAGGTGCGTTCGCCATACCAGCCGGCGAAGCCGCCGATGGTGACGTCGGACTGGGTGAAACCGCCGCGGTTCTGGCCGAAGTCGGCATCGAGACGGCCGTAGCCGAGGAAGCCGCCGAAGACCATGCCATCGCGCGCCCAGTCCACGCCGAACAGGCCCGAGGGCGCCATGCCGTCGTACAGGTCGGCGTGGTCGTAGCGCTGGTTGTCGCCACGGATGCCACCCCACCAGCGGGTGCCATCGGCGGTGGGGGCGGACTGCAGGTGCGCGGCGACCTGCTCGGCGCGGGCGCGGCCGATCACCGTCGCCGACTGCGACAGCACGGCGTTGAGCGTCGGCGCCTCGAGCACCGACACCGCGTACTGGCCCAGCATGCCGTGCGCGGCATCGGACGGATGCACGCCATCGGCGAACAGGTAGGCCTGGGCCGCATCCGGCGTGCGGTACGAGGTGGGGTTGCAGGTCAGCGCGTTGCCGCCCGGCGCCAGCAGGCAGCCGGTCTGGGTGACGTTGCGGAAGCCGTAGGTCGCCGGGCTGGCGACGATCTCGCGCAGGATGCCGAAGGTATCCAGCGGAATGACCTGGTAGCCGGCCTGGGCGAGCGCCCCGTACATGCTGGTATTGAAGGTCGAAGACAGCTGGGTCAGCGCGGCCTGGCCGGCCGGGCCCGCGGCGATGGCCTGCGGCGTGATGCCCATGTCCGGCAGGTTCGGCACCAGGATGTAGCGGGCGCCGGCCGCGTCGAGCGCGCCCACGCTCTGGACCACGCCGGTGACGGCGGTCTGCAGGGTCGAGGCGACAGGCGCACCGGCGGCCACAGCGAAGATGTCGTTGGCGCCGGTCCAGACCGAGTACAGCGCGTTGGGATCGGCCCGGCCGCCGGTGGAGGCCAGGTAACGGGTGACCTGCGAGACGGTCGACTCGGCCGGGCCGTTCTGGACCGTCACCCGGGAGCCGCCCTGGGCGTAGTTGTCGCCGCCGGTGTTGTCGGTGCTGCCGTCGCCGCCGTAGTAGCGGGCCACGTGCTCGGCCCAGACCAGGCCCGGATTGGTGGTGAACTTGCCGGTCACCGGTCGCACGGCTTCCGGGATCTGGGTGCGGAAATGGCCCGAGTCGGTCAGGCTGTCGCCGAAGAACACGGTGCCGCTGAAATCGGTCGCGAGCGCCGGGGCGGCGGCCAGTGCCAGGGCGATGGCCAGGGTGGTACGGAGCGGACGGGGGGACATGGACTCTCCAGGAATCACGTGGGGCGGATGCGGGCGTACGCCCGCGCATGGTCCTTATGGTTCCACCGACACGGGCGCCACTCACGCTGCGTTGCGGAATGATGACAGCTCCGTGGCGATCGAACGATGCGACAATCGCCGCCATGGACATCGAGTTGAATGGCGAGCGACGTAGCGTCGCCGACCACCTGAGCATCACCGAGCTGCTGGCGGCCGAGGGCCTGGCCGGCCGCCGCGTCGCGGTCGAGGTCAATGGCGAGATCGCCCCGCGCGGCACCCACGCCGAACGCCGGCTGCAGCCGGGCGACCGCATCGAGATCGTGCACGCGCTCGGCGGTGGCTGATCCGACGCGCCGTCGCCGGCCGCGATGGGCGATAATGCGGGCATGTCGAATACAGCCCACTCCGATCCGCTGGTCATCGCCGGCAAGACCTATCGCTCCCGCCTGCTGACCGGTACCGGCAAGTTCAAGGACCTGGACGAGACCGGCCGCGCCACCGAGGCCGCCGGCGCCGAGATCGTCACCGTCGCGATCCGCCGCACCAACATCGGCCAGAGCCCCGGCGAGCCCAACCTGCTCGACGTGCTCTCGCCCGAGCGCTACACGATCCTGCCCAATACCGCCGGCTGCTACACCGCCGAGGACGCGGTGCGCACCTGCCGGCTGGCACGTGAGCTGCTCGACGGCCACAACCTGACCAAGCTGGAAGTGCTGGGCGACCAGAAGACCCTGTACCCGGACGTGGTGCAGACCCTGAAGGCCGCCGAGATCCTGGTCGCCGACGGCTTCGAGGTCATGGTCTACACCTCCGACGACCCGATCCTGGCCAAGCGCCTGGAGGAGATCGGCTGCGTGGCGGTGATGCCGCTGGCGGCGCCGATCGGTTCCGGTCTGGGCATCCAGAACCGCTACAACCTGCTGCAGATCATCGAGGACGCCAAGGTCCCGATCATCGTCGACGCCGGCGTCGGCACCGCCTCGGACGCGGCCATCGCGATGGAACTGGGCTGCGACGGCGTGCTGATGAACACCGCGATCGCCGGCGCGAAGGATCCGGTGCTGATGGCCAGCGCGATGCGCAAGGCGGTCGAGGCCGGGCGCGAGGCGTTCCGTGCCGGCCGCATCCCGCGCAAGCGCTACGCCAGCGCCTCCTCGCCGGTCGACGGCCTGGTGGGATGAGTCGATGCGCGCGGCACCCGCGCGCATCGCGGATGCCCGGCCATGGATGGTCGGGCCGGATCATCCGGAAGCGGCATCGCCGCGCCAGGACGGCACCATCACTGCACGCACAACCCGAGTCGTCATGACCGATCCATTCTCCAGCAGCGGCGCCAAGGCCCCGCCCAAGCCGTTCACCGTCAGCGAAGGCCGCCGCGAGGTCCGCAGCTTCGTGCTGCGCCAGGGCCGATTCACCCCGGCCCAGCAGCGCGCGTTCGACGAGCGCTGGCCGCGCTTCGGCCTGGACTACGCCGGTGCCCCGCGCGACCTGACGACCACCTTCGGCCGCGACGCGCGCACGGTGCTGGAGATCGGCTTCGGCAACGGCGAGGCGCTGCGCTTCGCCGCCCGCCAGGATCCGTCGCGCGACTACATCGGCATCGAGGTCCACGCCCCCGGCGTTGGCCGCCTGCTCAACGCGCTGGCCGACGATGCCGCCGACCACGTGCGCCTGTACCACCACGATGCGGTGGAAGTGCTGCGCAACGAGATCGCCGACGGCGCGCTGGACGAGGTCCGGATCTACTTCCCGGATCCCTGGCACAAGAAGCGCCACAACAAGCGACGCCTGGTCCAGCCGGAATTCGCCGCGCTGCTGGTGCGCAAGCTGCGGATCGGCGGGCGCCTGCACGCGGCCACCGACTGGGCCGACTACGCCGAGCAGATGTGGGACGTGCTCGACGCCACGCCCGGGCTGGTCAACCGGGCCGGCCCGCGCGGGCACGTGCCGCGGCCGGAATGGCGGCCGGAGACCCACTTCGAACGGCGCGGAGTGAAGCTCGGCCACGGCGTCTGGGACCTGCTCTACGACCGCGTCGACGCGCCGGAGCTACACTCCCCGGCAGCATGAGCGCCTCCGACGCCATCGACGACGCATCCAACCGCCGCCGGCCACGGCGCCGCCTGCCCGTGGCGCCGGGGCCGGTCACGGATGCGGGCTGCAGTGCCGGTGCGCCCGGCCTGACCACCAGCGGATCCTGAGGAACCGGCACGCGCAATGGACGGCCTGACCCTGACCAACGACATGCGCCTGGTGCTGGGGCTGGTCGGGTTCACGATGGCGATGTTCCTGTTCGAGCGCATCCGCGCCGACCTGGTCGCCCTGGTCGTGCTGGTGGTGCTGGGCATCACCGGCCTGATCGCGCCGGAGGAGATCTTCAGCGGCTTCTCCGGCAACGCGGTCATGAGCATCATGGCCACGATGATCCTCGGCGCCGGTCTTGACCGCACCGGCGCGCTGAACCGCCTGGCCAGCTGGCTGCTGCGCCGCGGCCACGGGGTCGAGCAGCGCCTGCTGCTGATGACCACGGCCATTGCCGGCCTCAACTCCTCGTTCATGCAGAACCCGTCGGTGATGGCGCTGTACCTGCCAGTCGCCGCGCGGCTGTCCTCGCGCACCGGCCTGGCGCTGTCGCGGCTGCTGCTGCCGATCGCCGCGGCGATCGTGATGGGCGCGGCGCTGACGATGGTCGGCAACTCGCCGCTGATCCTGCTCAACGACCTGTTGGTCTCGGCCAACAACAACCTGCCCTCGGGCATGGCCACGCTGGAACCGCTGGCGATGTTCGCGCCGGCGCCGGTCGGCATCGTGCTGCTGGTCGCCTCGCTGCTGTACTTCCGTTTCTACGGCAACCGCAAGCTGGCCGAGGAGGAAGGCGTCGGCGAGAACGTCACCCCGGCGCGGACCGAAAGCTACTTCGCCCGCACCTACGGCATCGACGGCGACGTGTTCGAACTGACCGTCTCGGCCGAGAGCCCGCTGGTCGGCATGTCGGTGAGCGAGGCCGAATCGCTGCACGACGCGCCGCTGCTGCTTGCGCTCAAGTCCGGCAACGACACCCGGCTGGCGCCGCCGGCCGACATGCGCATCTGGGTCGGCAGCGTGATCGGCGTGATGGGCCCGCGCCAGCAGGTCACCGACTTCTCGCAGAACCAGTTCCTGCGCATGTCCTCGCGCCTGCGCAACCTGGGCGACCTGTTCAACCCCAGCCGCGCCGGCATCTCCGAGGCGGTGGTGCCGCCGACCTCGCGCTTCATCGGCAAGACCGCACGCGAACTGCGCCTGCGCCAGCAGGCCGGGATCAGCCTGCTGGCGATCAACCGCGACAAGCAGGTGATCCGCGAGGACGTGCGCTCGGTCGCGCTGCGCGCCGGCGACATGCTGGTGTTCCACAGCATCTGGCAGGACCTGGGCCAGGCCGCGCAGAGCCGGGACTTCGTGGTGGTCACCGACTACCCCAAGGGCGAGCAGCGCCCGCACAAGTTCAAGATCGCGATGACGATCTTCGCCTTCACCATCCTGGTGGCGCTGTTCGCCAAACTGCCGGTGGCGCTGACCCTGATGACCGGCGTGGCCGGCATGCTGCTGGCCGGCGTGCTGAAGATGGACGAGGCCTATGCGGCGATCAACTGGAAGACGGTGTTCCTGACCGCCGGCCTGATCCCGCTGGGCTGGGCGATGGACAGCAGCGGCACCGCCGCCTGGGTCGCCGGCAACACCCTGGCCCGATTGCCGGAAGGCACCCCACCGTGGGCGCTGGAGATCGTGGTCGCGCTGCTGACCACCGCGTTCTCGCTGGTGATCAGCCACGTCGGCGCGACCATCGTGATGGTGCCGATCGCGATCAACCTGGCGCTGGCGGTGGGCGGCAACCCGACCGCGTTCGCGCTGATCGCCGCGCTGTCGGCGGCCAACAACATGATGACCGCCTCCAACCCGGTGATCTCGATGATCACCGGCCCGGCCGGCTACAGCGCACGGCAGATGTGGCGGGTCGGCGCGCCGCTGTCGCTGATCTATACGGTGGTCGCGGTGACCGTGGTCAACCTGATGTTCTGGGGCGACTGACCGCAGCGGCGGCACGCCGTTCGCGTGCTTCGACCCGACGCCCCACCGGACCGCGCACCCTGCCATCGGTCACTGGCAGGGGCCTGCGCGGCGTCGTAGCGTCGGACCTCCCGACCGCAGAGGAGTCCGCCATGTCCCAGGATGCGTCCGTTTCCGAGCGCGGCGCCCGCCTGCGCCACTGGCTGCGTCGCGAGGCATTGCCGCTGGTGGTGATGCTGCTGCTGATGCTGGCCGCACGCTCCTCGTTCGCCAACCATTACCAGGTGCCGACCGGCTCGATGCAGCCGACGCTGCAACCCGGCGACCGGGTCGTGGTCGACATGCGCGCCTACGGTCTGCGCCTGCCCCTGGGCAACCGCATCCTGGTCGAGGCCGGTACGCCACGGCGCGGCGACGTGGCCGTGTTCGATTCGCCGCAGGACGGCACGCGGCTGATCAAGCGCGTGGTCGCCGTCGCGGGGGACCGCGTCCGCCTGCGCGACGGCCACCTGAGCATCAACGGACGGCCTCTCGCTGCGGACGCGGCGGCGACGATCGAGCGCTTCGACCCGCGTCTGGTCCAGCTGGAGCTCGACCGCGGAGGCGGTCCCGACATCGACGGTCTGGTCATCCCGCAAGGCAAGGTGCTGGTGCTCGGCGACCACCGCGGCAACAGCATCGACAGCCGCTGGTTCGGCCTGGTCGATGCCGACGCGATCTACGGCAAGGCCGTGGCCGTGTACTACCGCCGCGGCGAAGGCCTGGCCTGGCGCCGGCTCTGAGCCACGCTCAGCCTGCGGTCGCCAGCCAGACCGCGCCGTCGCGCACGTCCACCGCCACCGCGCGCAGCGCATCGCCGCGGCAGGGACCGGCCACGCACTGGCCCTCGCCCAGTTCGAAGGCCGCGCCATGGGCCGCGCAGACCAGATGCCCGTCCTTGCTCTTCAGGAAGCGCCCGGGTGCCCAGTCCAGGCGCCGTCCGGCGTGCGGGCAGACGTTGAGCCAGGCCCGCACCACCTCGCCGTTCCGGTGCAGCACCAGGGACTCGCTGTCGCCATCCAGCACGGCTTCGGCCTCCACGAGCTCGCCATCGGCGAACGCGTCGAGCTGAACCAGCGGGGCTGAATTTAACGAAGTCATCACACTGTCACCTGGCATCGGGCCGATACTTCCGCCTCGTCCGCCATTCTGGCATGACCCAAGATGATCCACGCCCGTTCGTTCCGCTTCGATACCGCCTCGCTGCATGGCCTGTTCGCACCGCGCAAGCCGCGTGCGTTGTGGCTGCGCGCCCTGCTGGGCGTGGTCGGCCTGGGGTTGCTGGCCCTGCTCGTGTTCTTCAGCGTGTTCGTCGGTGCGGCGATGATCGCCGCCGGTCTGGCCTGGCGCCTGCTGCGTGGCCGGGGCCGCACCGCGTCCGCTGGCGACACCCGCGTGGTCGACGGCGAGTACCGCGTGGTGCGCAAGGCCGCCCTGCCCGGCTCGCGCTGAACGCACCGCGCCATGCATCGCATCCGACGGCCCGGCTCATCCGGGCCGTTTTCGTTGGGCGCGCGAGTGATGGCCCCGTGTGAGACCCAGCCAACCACAGGCCCGGCTCCGGGCCGACCGGTGTGGCGCAGCCATCCTGTCGCTGCGCGACGGGTCTGGATGGCGGGACCCAGGACCGGCCACACCCGGCGAGGCATCCGCATCACCCGCCGGCGCGCCAGTTCCATCCGCATGGATCGTGGTGCGGCACCGGCAGGAGGCGCCCCGTCACGCACCGGCATCGGATCCCATCCGTCGGTGAGCCAGCGGCTGCCCGGGCATCACCGTTGTCCGGCCGCCGCTACACTGCGCCGGTCCTTCGCTGTCGATTCCGCCACCATGACCGATCTGATCCCCGCACCCTCCGTCCCGCGCGTGCCCGTCCGCGGCGGCGGCACGTTCCCGGTCCGCCGCATCTACTGCGTGGGCCGCAACTTCGCCGACCACGCCCGCGAGATGGGCGCCACCGCCCCGGCCTCGAAGGCCGAGCGCGGCACGCCGGTGTTCTTCATGAAGCCGGCCGATGCGATCGTCACCGGTGAGGCGGTGCCCTACCCGTCGGCCACCGCCGACCTGCACCACGAGGTCGAACTGGTCGTGGCGATCGGTCGCGACGCGCCGGCCGGCCCACTGGCGCGCGAGGATGCGCCGGCGCTGGTGTTCGGTTACGGCGTGGGCCTGGACCTGACCCGCCGCGACCTGCAGGCCGCAGCCAAGGCCAAGGGACTGCCCTGGGACACGGCCAAGGGCTTCGACCACTCCGCGCCGATCAGCGAGCTGGTGCCGGCCGCGGCGGTCGACGGCCTCGATGCCCGCGTGCTGGAGCTGCAGGTCAACGGCGAAACCCGCCAGCGCGCGCCGCTGACCGACCTGATCTGGGACGTGGCCGACATCCTGCACGAGCTGTCGCTGCTGTACGCGCTCAAGGCCGGCGACCTGGTCTACATGGGCACGCCTGCCGGCGTGGCCGCGCTGTCGCCGGGCGACCAATACCTCGCACGGCTGGACGGCGTGGTGGAGCTGCAGGGCCACATCGCGCGCTGAGGCCGTCGCGGCGATGGCTCCTCGTTCACGTCGCGCTGCGCTAGGCTGTCGCCGACTCCACACCTGAGGAACCGCCATGGGCATGATCAGCGAGTTCAAGGAATTCGCGATGCGCGGCAACGTGATCGACCTCGCCGTCGGCGTGGTCATCGGCGCCGCGTTCGGCAAGATCGTCACCGCGCTGGTCGAGAAGATCATCATGCCGCCGCTGGGCTGGATGATCGGCGGCATCGACTTCTCCGACCTGGCCTGGACGCTGGCGCCGGTCCGGGTCGCGGAGGACGGTACCGAGATCCCGGCCGTGGTGATCGCCTACGGCGAATTCCTCAACACCGTGATCCAGTTCGTCATCGTCGCCTTCGCGATCTTCCTGCTGGTCAAGGCGGTCAACCGCCTGGCGCGCAAGAAGCCCGAGCCGGAGAAGGCGCCGGCCGCGCCGCCGGAAGACGTGCTGCTGCTGCGCGAGATCCGCGACGCGCTCAAACGCGACCAGGTCTGACATTCCGCGCAGGTGCCGACACCGCGGGCCGCCGATGGGTGGCCCGCGGTCGTATCGGCGTCCGGAGGCCGGCGCCGGATGATCGACACGCCATCACCCGTGACCTGCTGCACGGGAGCGGGGCGCCCGGGCTTTGCTAGTCTTCCGGCCATCGTCGCCCTGCCGGACTCCTCGCATGCGTACCGCCCTGCTCGCCGCTGCATTGACCGCCACCCTCGCGTGCATCGCGCCCGCCCATGCGGCGCAGACCACGCAGACACGGATTCCCGATGCGGCGCTGGCGCAAGCCGCGCAGTTGCGTGAGCGCGCACTGGCCGACGACACCGGCTGGAAGGTCACCGAATCGCTGACCACCGAGATCGGCCCGCGTCTGGCCGGCAGCGAGGCCGATGCCCGCGCGGTGGCCTGGGCCGAGGCGAAGTTCCGCGAACTGGGATTCGACCGGGTCTGGACCGAGCCGGTGACCTTCCCGAAGTGGGAGCGCCGCAGCGAACGCGCGGCCGTGGTCGGCGCGCACGCGCAGCCGCTGGCGATCACCGCGCTCGGCGGCAGCCCGGGCGGCACGGTGGAAGCACAGATCGTGCGCTTCGCCGACCTGGCCGCCCTCGAGGCCGCTCCCGACGGTTCACTGCCCGGAAAGATCGCCTTCGTCGATTTCCAGATGCAGGCCGCGCGCGATGGCAGCGGCTATGGCGCCGGCGGCGCGGTGCGCTCGCGCGGCCCGTCGGCGGCGATCCGCAAGGGCGCGATCGGCTTCCTGATGCGCTCGGCCGGCACCGACAACCACCGCGTCGCGCATACCGGCATCACCCGGTTCGACGAGGGGCTGACGCCGGTGCCATCGGCGGCACTGAGCATTCCCGACGCCGACCAGCTCGCGCGCCTGGCCGCACGTGGCCCGGTCACCGTCCAGTTGGCGCTGGACTGCGGCTGGGATGGCCAGTACACCTCACAGAATGTGATCGGCGAGATCACCGGCGGCAGCCGGCCGAAAGAAGTGGTGCTGATCGGCGCGCACCTGGACTCGTGGGACCTGGGCACCGGCGCGGTCGACGATGCAGCCGGCATCGGCATCACGATGGCCGCCGCGCACCTGATCAGGCAACAGCCGAAGCGCCCGGCGCGCAGCATCCGCGTGGTCGCCTACGCCAACGAGGAACAGGGCCTGTTCGGCGGCAAGGCCTATGCCGAACGGCATGCGGCGGACGCCAGCCGGCATGTGCTCGCAGCGGAAAGCGACTTCGGTGCCGGCCGCATCTATGCGTTCAACACCGGCGCTCCGGAACATGCGCAGGCCGCGACGCGGCAGATCGCCGAGGCGCTGGCGCCGCTGGGCATCGCCTACGCACCCGGCAAGGGCGGCCCGGGTCCGGACATCGGCCCGCTGTCGGCCAAGGGCACGACCTGGGCGTGGCTGGCGCAGGACGGCAGCGATTATTTCCACCTGCACCACACCGCCGACGACACCTTGGACAAGATCGACCCGGCCGCGCTGGCGCAGAACGTGGCGGCCTACGCCGTGTTCGCATGGCTGGCGGCCGAGGCGGAAGGCGACTTCGGCAGCCATGTGAAGCAGGACTGAGCATCGGCCCAGGCAGGCATCCACTCGATCCGCAGGCCGACCCCAGCGCTGCGCGAACGTCCCGGCGGCGTGCGGCTCAGCGCACCGCCCTGAGCACCCACACGCCATCCGGAAGCCCTGCCTCCGGATCGCGCAGGCGGTGTGCGGCCACCTCGCTGAAGCCGGCGTCCCTCAGATCGTCCAGCAGGGCCCATCCGAAGTGGTGGAAGCACGGCACGCCACCGCTCACGGGATCGCCGTGGTACTCGGGCTCGCCGATGAAGTCCACGACGCCGCGCTCCGAACGATGGGCGATGACCGTGTTCTGCGGTCGGTCCCAATAGAACGGAACGGTGATCAGCAGGACGCCTCCCGGCCCGAGCACCCGCGCGAATTCGGCCAGTGCAGCCCGATGGTCGGGCACGTGCTCGAGCACGTCCAGCGTGGCCACCACGTCCAGCGATGCCTCCGCGAAGCGCAGCGCGGTCACGTCCTCGTGCATCAGCGCAGGCCACACGCCCTTGCGCAGCAACCAGATCCGCAGCCGCAGCCGCGTGAACCGGGAAAAGACGTACTCGCTTCCCCTGAGACCCGGACGCCGACGGCGGAGCGACACGAACAGCCGACTGGCCTGTTCGGTCAGATAGATGCGCTCTCCGGGAGCGCCACCGGACGCGGACAGCACCAGTGCTCCGACCGCGCGCTGGCGCGCATTGCATCCGCAGGCCAGGCAGGGCAATCCTTCGCGCGGGTCCTCATGCAGGCCGTTCCGGAATCCGGCCCGGCTGCCGCAGACCGCACACTGCCCCGGCAATACCGGACCGGCCGCGGCCTGCAACGCGCCGGGGTCCGACGCCACCACGCCGGGTTCGGCGCGCTTCCAGTCTTCGAACGACGACCACCCCGTGTTCACACGCGGCGGCTCGCCCACTGCGCCAGGAACACCGCCGTTGCCGCGGCGACGTTGAGGCTTTCGACCGTGCCGGTGCCGGGAATCGACAGCCGCAGATCGCAGGCCGCGGCCAGATCGCCGTCCATGCCCTCGCCTTCGGCACCCATCACATAAATCAGGCGCGGCGGCAACGGCGCCGCGAACAGCGAATCACCACCCCGTACGACCGTCGCAGCCGTGGTGAACCCCGCAGCGCGCAGCTGGGCCAGCGCCGCGTCGGTGTCGCCCATGCGTACCAGTGGCACCTGTTCGGCGCCGCCTTCGGCCACGCGCGCGGCCGCACCGGACAGGGCCAGCGACGCGCGCTGCGGCAGCAGCAGCGCCGACACGCCGAAGTGCGCGGCCGAGCGCAGGATCGCGCCGAAGTTGTGCGGGTTGCCGACGCCATCGAGCCAGATCGCCAGCGCGGGCGCGGCGGCCGGCAGCGCGGCCAGCCAGTCCGCCAACGTGGCCTGCGGCTCCTTCAGCACGTCGGCCACCACGCCTTCGTGGTGGCCGCTCGCGGTCAGCCGTTCCAGGTCCTGCTCCTCGACCACGCGGTACCCGACCCGGTGCTTCACGCACCAGGCCAGCAACGGCTTCAGCGCGGCGATCCGCGATTCGAGCAGGTAGACCTTGCGGATCGCCTCGGGCCGCCGGGCGAACACCGCATGCACGGCATTGAGGCCGTACAAGCGGACTTCATCGCGGCCGGCCCGCGGCACCGATGCACCGGCCGCGGCGGGATCGCGCGGCACCCCGTCACGCGCTGGCGCCGCCGCACGCGGCGGGCCATCGTTGCGGGGCGGGCGCGCCGGAGGACGCTGTTTCCACGGACCACTCATCTCAGACACGCTTCTTCCAGAAATCGGCGTTGCGGATACCGGCCACGTCCGGATCGAACACCGGATCCAGACCCAGCTTCTTCTGCCGCTCGTAGTCGCGCAGCGCGGCCAACGCCGGCTTCTGCAGGATCAGGATCGCGACGACATTGAGCCATGCCATCACGCCGACGCCGATGTCGCCCAGGGTCCAGGCCATCTTCGCGTCGTGGTAGGCGCCGAACACCACCATGCCGACGATCGCCAGGCGCAGCAGCAGGGTCGCCACCGGGTGGGTCTTGCGGGTGCCGGCGACGTAGGTCAGGTTGGTCTCGGCCATGTAGTAATAGGCCATGATCGTGGTGAACGCGAAGAAGAACAGCGCGATCGCCACGAAGCCCGCGCCCCAGCCCGGCAGCACCGACTCGACCGCGGCCTGGGTGAACTTCGCGCCCTCGTCGGGCTGCACGCCGGGCACGCCGGTGAACACCGCGGTCAGCACCTCCTTGCCGTTCTCCTTGGCCACCTGGAAGGTGTTGTACATGCCGGTGGACAGCAGCAGGAACGCGGTCGAGGTGCAGACCAGCATGGTGTCGAAGTAGATCGCGAAGGCCTGCACGTAGCCCTGCTTGGCCGGGTGCGAAACCTCGGCGGCGGCGGCGGCGTGCGGGCCGGTGCCCTGGCCGGCCTCGTTGGCGTAGATGCCGCGCTTGACGCCCCACGCGATCGCCTGGCCGATGATCGCGCCGAAGGCGGCATGCGCGCCGAACGCGCTGGAGAAGATGTCGGAGAACATCGCCGGCACCTTGTTCGCGTTGAACACCATCACCAGCACGGCCATCAGGATGAAGCCCAGGGCCATGAACGGCACGACGATCTCGGCGAAGGTGGCGATACGCTTGATGCCGCCGAAGATGATCGTCGCCAGCAGCGCGGCCACGACCAGGCCGATCCACAGCTTGGCGCCGCCGGCGCCGCCGACCGCGGCGCAGCCATTGGCGCCGCACAGCACGGCGCTGGCACTGTCGGCGATGGCGTTGGCCTGCACGCCCGGCAGCAGCAGGCCGGCAGCGACGATTGTCGAGAGCGCGAAGATCATCGCGTACCACTTCAGGCCCATGGCCTTCTCGATGTAGTACGCCGGACCGCCGCGGTAGCGCCCTTCGGCGTCCTTTTCCTTGTAGATCTGGGCCAGGGTGCACTCGATGTACGAGGTCGACGCGCCGAGGAAGCCCATCACCCACATCCAGAACACCGCGCCGGGGCCGCCGTAGGCGATGGCCGTGGCCACGCCGGCGATGTTGCCGATGCCCATGCGACCGGCCATCGACATCGCCAGCGCCTGGAACGAGGACACGCCGGCATCGGACTTCTGCCCGGCCAGGGTCAGGCGGCACATCTCGGCGAAACCGCGGATCTGCATGAAACGGGTGCGGACGGTGAACCACAGACCGGCACCCAGGCACAGCGCGATCAGCGCATTGCTCCAGATGATGCCGTTGATCCAGGCAAAAAAGGCTTCCACGGGAGCAGCTCTCCAGTCAGATGGCGGGGCAGAGGAGCGGGCGGACCCGCGAAGGTGACCACAAGATAACCGCGCGTGAGGATCCTCGACAGGGGGCGCGGCCAATCGCCGATACACCGCCTCCGCGGGAATGGCCTCAGCCCGGCCCCGGCGATTGGATCCTGGCGAACAGGCGCAGGTCATGCGGCACGCCATCCTTGACCACGGCCGCCCGCATCAGCCCCTCCTCTGCGAACCCGTTCTTTTCCAGCACCCGCGCCGAGCCTCGGTTGAACGCGAGCACCGTGGCCTGCAACCGGTACAGCGACAGCGCCTGCATGACCCAGGGCGCATACACGGCCACCGCCGCGCTCATCAGGCCCCGCCCCCAATGGGCGCGCCCCAGCCAGTAGCCGAGTTCGCCGCCATGGCGTCGCTCGGCCTGCCCGACGCGCACGCCGATGCTGCCGCAGGCGTGACCGCCGACCTCGATCGCCAGCACCGGCATCGCCAGGTCGACCACATGGCCGGCCAGGAACGCCTCGCCGTCGGCGCGGGTGTACGGGTGCGGAAACCGGTCGCTGAGCCCGCGCGGCACTTCCGGGTCGTCGGCGTGCAACAGCAGCACGTCAAGGTCGTCGGGATGCCAGCGGCGCAGGACGAAGCCCTCGCCCTGCAGCCGCAGCCCGTCCCAGCGCCCCGACTCAGGCATGGCCGCCCACCTCGGGGGTCTCGGCCTCCAGCTTGTCGAGCTCCTGCGCCAGCGCGTCCGGCGAGCGTGTGAACGGCGCCAGCAACGCGTAGAACGTCGGCACCACGAACAGCGAGAGCAGCGTCGAGAACGCCACACCGAAGATCACCACGATGCCGATCGTGGCGCGGCTGGCCGAACCCGGGCCGCCGGCGACGACCAGCGGGATCGCGCCCATGATCGTCGCCGCGGAGGTCATCAGGATCGGGCGCAGGCGCACCGCCGAGGCCTCGGCGATGGCGGCACGGACGGTGCGGCCCTCGTCGCGCAGCTGGTTGGCGAACTCGACGATCAGGATGCCGTTCTTCGCCGCCAGGCCGATCAGCATCACGATGCCGATCTGGCTGAACAGGTTGAGCGTGCCGCCGGTCGCCCACAGCCCGAGCAGCGCGCCGAGCACCGCCAGCGGCACGGTCAGCATGATCGTCAGCGGATGGATGAAGCTCTCGAACTGCGCGGCCAGCACCAGGTAGACGATCAGCAGCGCCATCGCGAAGGTCAGGATCACCGCGCCACCGGCTTCCTGGAACTCGCGGCTCTCGCCCTTCCAGTCCACCTGCGCATAGTCGGGCAGTTCCTCGGCGGCGACCTGGTAGGTCCAGGCGATCGCCTCGCTCATCGTGTAACCGGGCGCCAGGCCGCCTGCGATCGTGATCGAACGCAGCCGGTTGAACCGGTTGAAGCTGCCCGGCTCGGCGATCTCGCTGAGTGTCACCAGGTTGGACAGCGGCACCAGCACGCCGTCGCGGCCGCGCACGAAGGTGCCGGTCAGGTCGTCGGGCGCCATGCGTCGGTCGCGGTCGGCCTGCAGCAGCACGTCGTACTCCTCGCCGTTGTCGACGAAGGTGGTGACCTGGCGCTGGCCCATCATCGTTTCCAGCGTGCGTCCGATCTCCTGCACCGACACGCCCAGGTCGGCCGCGCGCGCGCGGTCGATGTCCACCCGCATCTGCGGGCGGGTCTCCTTGTAGTCCGAGTCCGGATCCTGGATGCCCGGGTTCTCACGCATCCGCGCCAGGATCCGGTCGCGCCACTGCGCCAGCTCGGCATAGTCCGGCCCGCCCAGCACCAGCTGGTAGCGCTGGCCGCGGCTGCCGACGAGGCCACCGGGTACGTTGGCGCGCGCCTGCACGCCGGGCAGCTGCGCCAGCCGCCCACGCAGCTGTTCGACCACCTCGGCGGTGCTGGCATCGCGGTCGCGCCAGTCGCGCAGGAACACGATCACCTGCCCGGTGTGCATGTCCTCGCTGCCGCCCCAGCCGCGCGGCACGCGCGAATTGGCGCGCTCGATCGGCCGGTCCTCGCCGACCAGCGGTGCGAAGATCTTCTCGACCTGCTGCATCTGCGCGACCGTGTAGTCGTAGCCGGCCCCTTCCGGACCATCGACGCCGATGAAGAAGCGGCCACGGTCCTCGGCCGGCGACAGCTCGCTGGGCACGCGCCAGAACAGCAGCATGGCCACCAGCGCGCAGGTGGCCATGATCGCGGCGATCAGCGCGGTCAGGCGCACGCCGGACAGCGCGACCAGCCGGCCGACCCCGCGCCCGTAGGCCTCGCCGAGGCGATTGAGATGGCGGTTGGTCCAGGCGTTGAAACCGGTCTGCCTGTGCCCGTGCGGGCGCACCAGCTTGGAGCACATCATCGGGGTCAGGGTCAGCGCGATGAAGGCCGACAGCGCGACAGCGCCGGCCAGCGCCACCGACAGCTCGCGGAACAGGCGCCCCGAGTTGCCCTCCATGAAGCCGACCGGCAGGAACACCGCCACCAGCACCGCGGTGGTGGCGATCACCGCGAACGCGACCTGTCTGGTGCCGCGTCGCGCGGCCACCAGCGGCGGTTCGCCGAGGTCGGCGCGGCGCTGCACGTTCTCCAGCACGATGATCGCGTCGTCGACCACCAGGCCGATGCACAGCACCAGCGCGAGCAGGGTCAGCAGGTTGATCGAGAAGCCGAACGCGTACAGCGCGATGAACGCCGCCACCAGGCAGACCGGCACCGTGACCGCCGGGATCAGCGCCGCGCGCAGGCTGCCAAGGAACAGCCAGATGACGATGAACACCAGCGCCATCGCCTCGGCCAGCGTCCAGTACACCCGGCTGATCGCCGCATCGATGAACACGGTGTTGTCGGCGGCGACGAAGATCTCGGTGCCTTCCGGCAGCGTCTGCTGGATCCGCTCGGCCTCGGCGCGGGCGGCCTGGGCCACGTCCAGCGCGTTGGCGATCGAGGTGCGCACGATGCCCAGGCCGACGTTGGGGATCGAGTTGCTGCGCATGTAGGAGCGCCGTTCGGCCGCGCCGAGCTCGATCCGCGCCACGTCGCCCATGCGCACGACGTAGCCGTCGGCGCCCTTGCGCAGCGGGATCTGCGCGAACTGGTCCGGCTCGCGGTAGCCGCGCTCGACGCGCAGGGTGAAGTCACGGGTTTCCGATTCGATCCGGCCGGCGGGCAGCTCGATGTTCTCGCTGCGCAGCGCCTGCTCGACGTCGCTGGCGGTGACGCCGCGCGCGGCCATCGCATCGCGGTCCAGCCAGATCCGCATCGCGTAGCGCTGCGCGCCGGACAGCTGCACCCGGGCCACGCCGTCCAGCGCCGACAGCCGGTCGACCACGTAGCGGTCCGCGTAGTCGCTGAGCTCCATCGTGTCCATCACGCTGGAGCGCATGTTAAGCCACATGATCGCGTCGGCGTCGGCCTCGACCTTGGAGATCTCGGGCGGATCGGCCTCGATCGGCATCCGGTCCATGACCCGGCTGATCGCGTCGCGCACGTCGTTGGCGGCGGCCTCGATGTCGCGGGTCAGGTTGAACTCGATGGTGACGTCCGAGCGGCCGTTGCGGCTGCGCGACTCGATCGTGCGGATGCCCTCGATGCCGGCCAGCGCGTCCTCGAGGATCTGGGTGATACGGGTCTCGACCACCGCCGCCGAGGCGCCTGGGTAGCTGACCTGGACCGATACGATCGGCGGGTCGATGTTGGGCAGCTCGCGCACCGTCAGGCGGGTGAAGGCCATCACCCCCAGCGCGACCAGCAGCAGGCTGATCACCGCGGCGAACACCGGCCGCTTGATCGACAGGTCGGACAGCTTCACTGCGCGTCGCCCCCGGCCGGCGCTTCATCGGCCGGCTGCGATTTGGCTTCCTGCACCGTGCTCTCGCTGATCCGCATGCCCGGGCGCAGCTTGCCGGTGCCGTCCACCACGATGCGGGTGCCCGGCTCCAGCCCGTCGGTGACCTCGGCCAGGCCCTCGGCGCGCACGCCGATCGCCACCGGTGCCTGCTCGACGGTCTCGTCCTCGCGCACCCGGTAGACGAAGGTGTCGCGGCCGACCTGGATCACCGAGATCTCCGGGATCAGCAGCGCCTGCCGCTCCCGCTGCTGCAGGCGGACCTGGACCAGCATGCCGGGCCGCAGCGCGCGGTCGTCGTTGGCGAAGATGCCGCGCACGGTGACCGCGCGCGACTGCGGGTCGATCCGCGCGTCGATGGTCTGCACCTCGCCCTGGAAGTCGCGCCCCGGGAAGGCGGCCACGCGGCCGAACACGCGCTGGCCGACCGCCACGCCGCCGAGCTGGGTCTCGGGCAGCTGGAAATCGATGTAGACCGAGCCGATGTCGTCCAGCGTGGCGATCGGCGTGCCCGGCGTGACCAGCGCGCCGGGGCTGACCTGGCGCAGGCCGAGCATGCCGGCGAACGGCGCGCGGAGGGTGCGGTCGCCGATGTTGGCGCGCATCTCGGACACGGTGGCGCGGGCGGCGTCGCGGGTGGCCCGCAGGGTGTCGACCGAAGCGCGGGAAATCAGCTGCGCCTGGACCAGCTCGTTGCCGCGGATGTACTGGCGCTCGGCGTCCTCGGCCGAGGCCTCGGCGGCCTGCAGGGTCGCCTGCTGCTGGTTGCCGCTGAGGGTCACCAGCACCTGCCCGGCGCGGACCTCGTCGCCGCTCTCGAAATGGACCCGGTCGACGATCTCGCTGACCTTGGCGGTCAGGGTCACCGACTCGCGCGCGCTGACGGTACCCAGCCCCTGCAGGCTGTCGTTCCACGCCCGTGGCGCGACCACCGTCGTGGTGACCGGGACCGCGGCCGGCGCCCCGCCCGCTGCCGAGGTTTCCGACTTGCCGCAGCCCACCAGCATCGCCACGCAGCCCAGCAGGGCCGCCGCTCGCACATACATGAAGAATTCCCGGATCACCCGACCTGAACCGACCGAGTGTAGCCATCGCACATGGCAAGGCGATGTGCCATTCGGCGGGGCTGGCTGAACAAGCCGTTCATGCCGGCCGCGCCGCGGGAAACCGGGCCGGCTAGTCCGCCAGCCCCAGCGCCTCCAGCACGCGCGCGACCATGGCCTCGGGCGACTCGCGGTCGGCATGCAGGTGCACGTCGGCATGCTCGGGCGCCTCGTAGGGCGAATCGATGCCGGTGAAGTTCGGGATCAGGCCGGCACGGGCCTTGCCGTACAGCCCCTTCACGTCGCGCGCCTCGGCCACCGCCAGCGGCACGTCGACGAAGACCTCGACGAACTCGCCATCGGCGAAGCGCTCGCGCGCCATCCGCCGCTCGGCCCGGAACGGCGAGATGAAGCTGACCAGCACGATCAGGCCCGCATCGGCCATCAGCCGGGCGACCTCGGCGACCCGGCGGATGTTCTCGACCCGGTCCTCGTCGGTGAAGCCCAGGTCGCGGTTCAGCCCGTGGCGCACGTTGTCGCCGTCGAGGATGAAGGTGTGGAAGCCGCGCGCATGCAGGCGCTTGTCGACCAGGTTGGCCACGGTCGACTTGCCCGCGCCGGACAGGCCGGTGAACCAGACCACCTTCGGCTGCTGGCCCTTGATCCGCGCGCGCGCGGCCCGGTCCACGTCCAGGTGCTGCCAGTGCACGTTGTCGGCACGGCGCAGCGCGAAGTCCAGGGTGCCCGCGCCCACGGTCTCGTTGTTCTGCCGGTCGATCAGGATGAAGCCGCCCAGTGTCCGGTTCTCGGCATAGGCGGCGAAGGCGACCGGTTCATCGAGGCTGAGATTGCAGTAGCCGACCTCGTTGAGCTCCAGACGCTTGGCGGCCAGGTGCTCCTGCGTGTTCACGTCGACCCGGTGCTTGATCTCGCTGACCGTGGCGGTGACGGTGCGCGTGCCGATCTTCAGCCAGTACGGCCGTCCCGGCAGCAGCGCGGCATCGTGCATCCACAACAGGTGCACCGCGAACTGGTCGGCGACCTGCGGCGGCGCGGCGGCGGCGGCGATCACGTCGCCGCGGCTGACATCGACCTCGTCGGCCAGGGTGACGGTGACCGCCTGCCCGGCCGCGGCCACCTCCAGCGCACCGTCCGGACCGAGCACGCTGGCGATCCGCGAACGGCGCGCCGACGGCAGCACGACCACCTCGTCGCCCGCGCGCACCGCACCGGCGGCGATCGTCCCGGCGAAGCCGCGGAAATCCTGGTCCGGGCGGTTCACCCACTGCACCGGCAGCCGCAGCGCCTGGCCGGTGTCGCCGACGTCCAGCTGCACCGTCTCCAGGTGTTCGAGCAGCGATGGCCCGGCGTACCACGGCGTCCGCGCCGAGCGGCTGGACAGGTTGTCGCCTTCCAGCGCCGACAGCGGGATCGCCTGCACGTGGGCGATGCCGAGCTGGTCGGCCAGCGCGCGGTAGCCGTCGACGATCCGCTCGAACACCGCCTGGTCGTAGTCGACCAGATCCATCTTGTTGACCGCCAGCACCACGTGGCCGATGCCCAGCAGCGAGACGATGTAGCTGTGCCGGCGCGTCTGCGCCAGCAGCCCCTTGCGCGCGTCGACCAGCACCACCGCCAGATCGGCGGTGGAGGCGCCGGTGGCCATGTTGCGGGTGTACTGCTCGTGGCCCGGGCAGTCGGCGACGATGAACTTGCGCCGGTCGGTGTCGAAGTAGCGGTAGGCCACGTCGATGGTGATGCCCTGTTCGCGCTCGGCGGCCAGGCCGTCGAGCAGCAGCGCGTAGTCGATCCGCTCGCCCTGGGTACCATGGCGGCGGCTGTCGGCCTCCAGCGCGGCCAGCTGGTCGTCGAACAGGCGCTTGCTGTCGTACAGCAGCCGCCCGATCAGCGTGCTCTTGCCGTCGTCGACGCTGCCACAGGTGATGAAGCGCAGCAGCGGCTTGGTCTCGTGCTGCTTGAGGTAGGCGGCGATGTCCGCGGTCACGGTCGCGTCGGCGGCCATCAGAAGTATCCCTCCAGCTTCTTCTTCTCCATCGACGCGGTCGGATCCTGGTCGATCACCCGGCCCTGCCGCTCGGAACTGGTCGCGACCAGCATCTCGGCGATGATCTTCTCCAGCGTATCGGCGTGCGACTCGATCGCGCCGGTCAGCGGATAGCAGCCCAGCGTGCGGAAGCGCACCGACCGCAGCTGCGGCTGCTCGCCTTCGCGCAGCGGCAGGCGCGCGTCGTCGACCAGGATCAGCGCGCCGTCGCGCTCGACGACGGGCCTTTCGGAAGCAAGGTACAGCGGCACCACCGGAATCTTCTCGCGGTAGATGTAGAGCCAGATGTCGAGCTCGGTCCAGTTGGACAGCGGGAACACCCGCACGCTCTCGCCCTGGCGGATGCGCGCGTTGTACAGGTTCCACAGCTCAGGGCGCTGCCGCTTGGGATCCCAGCGGTGGCGCTCGTTGCGGAACGAGAACACGCGCTCCTTGGCGCGCGACTTCTCTTCGTCCCGCCGTGCACCGCCGATGGCCGCGTCGAACTTCCACAGGTCCAGCGCCTGCTTCAGGCCCTGGGTCTTCATCACGTCGGTGTGTACCGTGGCGCCGTGGCTGAACGGCCCGATGTCCTGGGCGATGCCCTCGGGATTGATGTGGACCCGCAGGTCCACCCCGGTCTCGGCCGCACGCCGGTCGCGGAACGCGATCATCTCGCGGAACTTCCAGCGCGTGTCCACGTGCAGCAGCGGGATCGGCGGCGGCGCCGGCGCGAAGGCCTTGAGCAGCAGATGCAGCAGCACCGAACTGTCCTTGCCGACCGAGTACAGCAGCACCGGGTTGCGGAACTCGGCGGCCACCTCGCGCAGGATGTGGAGGCTCTCGGCTTCGAGCCGGTCGAGATGGGACAACGGTGTTGCAGCGCTCATCGTAATCCAGATCGGCCCTGGTGCCGGGCGGCGGCAGAAACGGGGGGCCAGAAACACCGTTCCTGATCCATCCACGACCAGATACTCGGATCACACCGGGGCGAGGTGAAATAAGCCCAGAGCATAAGCGAATAACCACAGGCCGTTTCAGCGCCACGCGAGGCTCTTCTAGGATCGGCTCGACACTCGCCCCATGAGCCTACCGGATGACTGCCGCACCGACCGCGCAGGTTCCAAGCCCGCTGAACGAGGCCCGCAAGGACCTGCTGGTCCAGTTGGTGGATGGACTCGACGCCGCATCGCTGTGGTGGCTTTCCGGCTATGCGGCCGGACTGGCCCAGGGCCACGCGGCGCCGGCCGTCGCCGCCGTGCGCCCCGGTGCCGCCGGCCAGGCAGGGCAACGGTTGACCGTGCTCTACGGCAGCCAGACCGGCAATGCGCGCCGCCAGGCCGAAGCCCTCGCCCACGCCGCCGAGGCCGCCGGCCTGCCGGTGCGCCTGGTCCGCGCCGACAGCTACCCCACCCGCGAGCTGGCCGGCGAGCGCCTGCTCTATGTAGTGGTCAGCACCCAGGGCGAGGGCGATCCGCCGGACGACAGCATCGGCTTCACCGAATTCCTGTTCGGCAGACGCGCGCCGAAGCTGCCCGAGCTGAAGTTCGCCGTGCTCGGCCTGGGCGACTCCAGCTACGCCGATTTCTGCGGCATCGCCCGCCGCCTCGACGCACGCCTGGCCGAACTCGGTGGCCGGCGGGTCGCGGACCCGGGCTTCACCGACCTGGACATCGACACCGTCGCCAGTCCCTGGCGCGAGCAGGCCATCGACCAGGCCCGCGACCTGCTGAAGACCGCACCCCCCGCCGGCCACCACCTCGCCTCGGTCACGCCGCTGCGCCCGGCGGCCGCGTCGGCGTGGTCGCATGCGCGTCCGTTCCCGGCCGAACTGCTGCTCAACCAGCGCATCAGCGGGCGCGAGTTCAAGGGCACCGGCTTCCAGCGCCATGCGGAAACCGGCAAGGACGTGCGCCACATCGAGCTGTCGCTGGAAGGGTCCGGCCTGGCCTACGAGCCGGGCGACGCGCTGGGCATCCGCCACCGCAACCCGCCGGCGCTGGTCGAGGGCGTGCTGGAGGCGCTGACGCTGGACGGCAATGCGGCGGTCACATCCGGCGAGGAGACTCTGCCCCTGTCCGAGTGGCTGGCCACCCGTCGCGAACTGACCCGGCTGTCGCGCCCGTTCCTGGCCGCGCACGCCGAGCGCTCCGGCGCCAGGGCCCTGGCCGAGCTGCTTGATCCTACCCAGCCTGCCGGACTGGCGGCGCTGCTGGCCGACCACCAGATGGTCGACGTGCTGCGCCGCTGGCCGGCGGATTGGGACCAGGACAGCCTGGTCGCCGCGCTGCGTCCGCAGGCGCAGCGGCTCTATTCGATCGCCTCCAGCCGCAAGCGCGTCGGCGAGGAGGCGCACCTGACCGTCGACGTGCTCGGCTATGCGGCGCATGGCCACGACCACCTCGGCGCGGCCAGCGGCTTCCTCGCCGGGCTCGACGAAGGCGACCAGGTTCCGGTCTACATCGAGCCCAACGAGCGCTTCCGGGTCCCGGCCGACGGCGCGCGCGACATCGTCATGATCGGCCCGGGCACCGGCGTGGCCCCGTTCCGCGGCTTCGTGCAGGAGCGCGCCGAGACCGGCGCCACCGGTCGCAACTGGCTGCTGTTCGGCGCCCAGCACTTCAACACCGGCTTCCTCTACCAGGCCGAATGGCAGGAGGCGCTGCGCCGCGGCGAACTGCACCGGCTGGATCTGGCGTTCTCGCGCGACGGCACGCAGCGCGTCTACGTGCAGGACCGCCTGCGCGAGCACGGCCGCGCGCTCTACGACTGGCTGCAGAACGGCGCGCAGCTCTACGTCTGCGGCGCGATCGCGATGGGCCGCGACGTGCATGCGGCGCTGGCTGCGATCGTGGCCGAACACAACGGCGGCGATGCCGATGCGGCCGCCGACTACCTCACCCGCCTGCAGGCCGACGGCCGCTACAGCCGCGACGTCTACTGACGCGCACGCCAAGGATTCCCATGAGCGCCCATTCCGTCGAAGACATCAAGGCCGAGAGCCGGCGCCTGCGTGGCTCGCTGCTGGAGAGCCTGGCCGATCCGGTCACCGGTGCGCTGCGCGAGGACGACCAGACCCTGATCAAGTACCACGGCAGCTACCAGCAGGACGACCGCGACATCCGCGACGAACGCCGCCGGCAGAAGCTCGAGCCGGCGTACCAGTTCATGATCCGCACGCGCACCCCCGGCGGCGTGGTCAGCCCCGCGCAGTGGCTGGCGCTCGATGCCATCGCCACCGGCTTCGCCAACCACTCGCTGCGCGTCACCACCCGTCAGGCGTTCCAGTTCCACGGCGTGATCAAGCGCGAACTGAAGGCGACCATGCAGGCGATCAATGCCGCGCTGATCGACACGCTGGCCGCCTGCGGCGACGTCAACCGCAACGTGCAGGTGGCGGCCAACCCGCTGCTGTCGGCGGCGCACGCCACGCTCTACGCCGACGCCGCGGCCACGTCCGAGCATCTGCTGCCCAACACCCGCGCCTACTACGAGATCTGGCTGGACGAGGAGCAGGTCGCCGGCGGCGGCGAAGAGCACGAGCCCATCTACGGCGAGCGCTACCTGCCGCGCAAGTTCAAGATCGGCTTCGCGCTGCCGCCGGTCAACGACGTCGACGTGTTCGCCAACGACCTGGGCTTCATCGGCACGCTCGATGGCGACGCCATCGACGGCTACAACCTGGTGATCGGCGGCGGCATGGGCAGCACCCACGGCGATGCCGAGACCTATCCGCGGGTCGGCAACGTGGTCGGCTGGCTGCCGCGCGAACGGCTGCTGGAGGTGGCCACCGCGGTGGTCACCACCCAGCGCGACCTCGGCAACCGCACGCTGCGAAAGCGGGCACGCTTCAAGTACACCATCGACGACCACGGCCTGGACGCCGTCGTGGCCGAGATCGAACGCCGTGCCGGCCTCTCTCTCCAGCCGGCACGCGCGTTCGGTTTCGACCACAACGGCGACCGCTACGGCTGGGCCGAAGGTACGGACGGCCGCTGGCACCTGACCCTGTCGCTGCCGTCCGGGCGCATCGCCGACCGTCCCGGCACACCGCACCTGACCGGACTGCGCGCGATCGCCGCCGCGCTGGACGGCAGCGATCCGGACCAGCAGTTCCGCCTGACCGGCAACCAGAACCTGGTCGTCGCCGGGGTTCCGGCCGCGGCACGCACGCGGATCGACGCGCTGGTCCGGGCGCATGGCCTGGATGCCGGCAACCGCGCACCGAGCGCGCTGGCGCGCGCGGCCATGGCCTGCGTGGCGCTGCCGACCTGCGGCCTGGCGATGGCCGAGGCCGAGCGCTACCTCCCGGAGTTCAGCGCGCGCCTGCAGCCGCTGCTGGAAAAGCACGGCCTGGTCGAGACCCCGATCCTGCTGCGCATTTCCGGCTGCCCGAACGGCTGCTCGCGGCCCTACCTGGCCGAGATCGCGCTGGTCGGCAAGGCGCCGGGCCGCTACAACCTGATGCTGGGTGCCGACCACCGCGGCCAGCGGCTGAACACGCTGTACCGCGAGAACATCACCGAGGTCGAGATCGTCGACGCGCTCGAGCCGCTGTTCGCGCGCTATGCCGCCGAACGCCAGCCCGGCGAAGGCTTCGGCGATTTCCTGCATCGCGCCGGCCTGGTCGCGCTGCCCACCTATCCCACCCACGTCAGCGTGCTGGCACCGCCTGCACCGGTCCACGCCGCCGCCTGACGTGTCCATCGATGCCTGGAGCATCCCGATGAGCCTGCCCGCCCCGAGTTCCCCGACCGCCCCCGCCGCCGATCCACTGGCCGACCTGGAAGGCCTCAACGCGCGCCTGGAGGCGATGGAGGCCGAGCAGCGCGTCGCCTGGGCGCTCGCGCACGGGCCGGCCGAGGCCGCACTGTCCTCCAGCTTCGGCGCGCAGTCGGCGGTGGCGCTGCACATGCTGGTGCAGCAGAAGCCGGACATCCCGGTGATCCTGATCGACACCGGCTACCTGTTCCCCGAGACCTACCGCTTCGCCGACGAGCTCACCCAGCAGCTGCAGCTCAACCTCAAGGTGTACCGGCCGCTGGTCAGCCGCGCCTGGATGGAAGCGCGGCACGGACGCCTGTGGGAGCAGGGTCTGGTCGGGATCGAGCAGTACAACAACCTGCGCAAGGTCGAGCCGATGCGCCGCGCGCTGGACGAACTGGGCATCGGCACCTGGTTCACCGGCCTGCGCCGCGCGCAGGCCAGCAGCCGCGCCGTGACGCCGGTCGCGCAGCAGCGCAACGGCCGGCTCAAGATCAGCCCGATCGCCGACTGGAGCGACCGCGACGTCTGGCAGTACCTCAAGCGCCACCGCCTGCCCTACCACCCGCTCTGGCACGAAGGCTACGTCTCGATCGGCGATTTCCACACCACCAGCCGCTGGGAGCCGGGCATGCGCGACGAGGACACCCGGTTCTTCGGGATCAAGCGCGAATGCGGCATCCACGAGGAGATCTGAGCCGCCGCGGCGCGTGATGCGCCGCCCGTGCCTGCGCTCAGGCCGCCGCGACCGGCTCGTCCACCGGCGCGAACCACTGCGCCGGCAGCATCGGCGGATGGGCATCGACGTCGTGCCCCGCCAGCAGCGCATCCAGGCCGTGGTCGCCGATGCCCGGCACCGCCTCGCGGGCCACGGCCAGCACCTCGGCGGCCAGCTGCCGCATCCCCGCCACCCAGCGCTGGGTACGCGCGATGTAGGCCGCGTCATCAAGCACGTCGGTCAGCGCGCCATTCATCTCGCGGCACCACTCCACCTCGAACTGGTCGAAGGCACGCGCCTCCCGCAGCTCCGGTGCGTGGTCGCGCGTGCCCCATTCGCGCATCAGCCGCTGCATCGCCAGGTTCAGGCCGCGGCCCTCGACGAAGGCGGGCTTGAGCCTGGACAGCATCGACAGGTCGGCCTGCCGGCGGCTGAAGAACAGCGGCGCCAGCAGCGCCCAGTAGAAGGCGTAGTCCCACAGCACCTTGACCGGCATGACCTGCGGGTGGCCGAAGATCGGGTACTGGTCCTGGTAGAGGGTCAGCGTGCTTTCGTAGAACGAGAAGTACAGCTGCTGGAAGATCTCAGCATGAGGCCCGATCCGGGTGCCGGCCTGGTCCATCTCCACCAGTTCGCACACGTAGGTGTTGCTGATGGCGATGAAATCGCTGCCCGGCGAATAGAACGGATCCAGGAACAGGCCGGCCTCGCCGGTCAGCGCCCAGCGGTGCCTGGAATAGACCTGCTTGCAGCCGTAGGAGAAGTGGCGCAGGAACAGGAAATCCTGCAGCGCGTACTCCGGTTTCGACAGGGCCGCGTGCACGCGCGGCTGGTGCACGCGCAGCCACTCCATGGCCTTGTCGTGGGTGTTCATGGTCTCCAGCGGATGCATCTTCGCGTCGCACACGATGCCGAGCGAATGCGAGCCCGACGCCAGCGGGATCAGCCAGAACCAGTAGCCGGGGCCGCACATGTGGTTGGTGGAATCGACCCGGCGCGCCGGCGCGAAGCGTTGCCGCCAGTGCGGGTCGTCCGACCACAGGTCCAGGTCGGTCTGGCCGTCGATCCGCCACCACACCGCGTTGGCATCGTGGTCGTTGGGCATGGCCAGGTCGAGCTTGCGCTTGATCAGGCCGGCGCGCCCGGACGCATCGACGACGAATCGCGCCTGCAGGCTGTGGCGCGTGCCGGCATGGTCGAACTGGACCGCATGTGGCGCGTCGGTCTCGGACAGTTCCAGCGTGCGCACGACCGCCTCGTCGAGGAAGCGGACCCCCGCCTCGCGCGCCCGGTCGCCGAGGAAGTTCTCGAAGCGCCCGCGATCCAGCTGCCAGGACGGGGTCGGCAGCAGCCGGCTCACGCCCATCTCGCTGCACGCGTGCACGTCGTACTGGCGATCGGTGAAGAAGTAGCGCAGGCCGTACTTGCGCACCTGCTCGGCCTCCAGGTGCTCGCGCAGCCCCAGCACGTCGGCGAAGTAATGCGCGCCGATCTCCACGGTCGATTCGCCGACCTTGTGCGCGGCCTCGCGTACCGGGTGCGCGCGGCGCTCGAGCACGGTCACCGAAAGCTTGGGATTGCGCTGCCGCAGCTGCAGGGCCAGGGTCAGCCCGGCCAGCCCGCCGCCCAGGATCGCCACATCGGTGTGGCGCGGAACATCCCCGCCGGAAGTGAGGCATTCGCCCTGCATGGTGCAGCTCCTGGTAGCGGTGACCCGAGAGTACGCACTATGCGTGGCTGGCGCAGGCCGCCGCAATGGGATGGCCGGCCGGTCCAGCACAGGGTCCGCCAAGGCCATCGCATTACCGCGCCAGCCTGTACCGGTTCAGCTGGTGATGGTCTGGGTCAGCGATTCCCAGGTCGGCGGCTCCGGCCAGTCCGGTTCCTGGTTGCCGTCCAGCACGCGGCGCAGGTCGCGCTTGTCGATCTGCGGCGCGAGCACGTTGACCAGTTCCAGCGCGTAGTCGCGCAGCACGCGCTCGCGCGGCAACACCGCCCAGGCGATGCATTCGTTGATCTCGCCCGGCGCCGGCCAGCCGCGCAGGTCGGTGTCGCCGGCGCCGACCGCCATCTCGGCCAGCAGGCCAACGCCCAGGCCGGCACGCACGTAGGTCTTGATCAGGTCGGCATCGAGCGCGGTCAGGGCCACGGTCGGCTCCAGCCCGAGCTTGCCGAAGGCACGCTGCAGCGAGGATTCGGGCCGGGTCGAGGACTCGTAGCTGATCAGGGGCTGCTGGGCCAGCTCGGCCATGTCGGGCGCGCGCCCGGCGCGGTCCAGCGCATGTCCGCGCGGCACCAGCACTAGCCGCCGCCAGCGGTACAGCGGCACGGCCACCCCACCCTGCGGCTCGCCGCCGGCGGTGCTGACCACGGCCATGTCGGCGTCGCCCTGGCCGAGCAGGTCCAGCGCCGCGCCCTCGGCCGCCTGCTGCAGGTGCACGCTGACCTGGGGGAAGGCGCGCTTGATCTGCGCGATCGCCGGCGGCAGCACGAACCGGGCCTGGGTATGGGTGGTGGTCAGGGTCAGCTGGCCCTGGCTCTCGCGCCGCTGGTTGGCCGCGTAGGCGCGGATGTTGGCGGTCTCGGCCAGGATCACCCGCGCCCGGTCCAGCACTTCGCTGCCGGCCGGGGTGATCGCTTCCAGGCTGCGGCCCTTGCGGACGAACAGCAGGAAGCCCAGTTCGTCCTCCAGCTGCTTGAGCTGTTTGGACAGACCGGGCTGGGTCGCGTGCACGCGCGCCGCCGCCAGGGTGATGTTGAGCCCGGCGTCGGCGATGGCGACGAGGTAGCGCAGCTGGGTCAGGGTCATCGGCGGGCCGTCAGGACAACGAAGCATGAACACCGGAGGCGGGTGCCCGACTCTAGATCAAACCACGTTCCGGGCCTTATAACCAACCGCGATGATGCCGCGCCGACTGGTTATTTCCGCCACTTATAACCGGACGTTAGGGTCGTGTTCCGCCTCGCTGCCGGCCCGCCACCGTGACCCAGTTCCGTCCAGGCCCGACCTTCGAACTCGCTGCCGGCGCTGTCGCCCTGGTGGGTGCCGGTCCTGGCGACCCGGGCCTGCTCACGCTCAACGCGCTGCGTGCGCTGCAGCAGGCCGACGTGATCCTGCACGACCGCCTGGTCGACGCCGCGATCCTTGCACTGGCCGGTCCGCAGGCGCGGCTGGTCGAGGTCGGCAAGTCGGCCGGCGACCACAGCATGCCGCAGGACGCGATCCATGCGCTGATGCTGGCCGAAGCGCGCGCCGGCCACCGGGTGGTGCGGCTCAAGGGCGGAGACCCGTTCGTGTTCGGCCGTGGCGGCGAGGAGCTGGAGTTCCTGCGCGCGCACGGCATCGGCTTCCAGGTGGTGCCGGGCATCACCGCCGCGCTCGCCTGCGCCGCCTACAGCGGCATCCCGCTGACCCATCGCGACCACGCGCAGTCGCTGCGCCTGGTCACCGCGCACTGCCGCGAGTCGCTGGACACCCTGGACTGGCAGGCGCTGGCGCAGGAGCGGCAGACCCTGGCCGTCTACATGGGCGTGGCCGGGCTGGAACAGCTGCAGGCCCGGCTGCTGGCTGGCGGGCGGGCGGGACACACGCCGTTCGCGCTGGTCGAGAACGGTTCGCGGCCGGAACAGCGCGTCATCACCGGCACCCTCGACACGCTGCCCGACACCGCCCGCGCGCATGCTGTGGCATCGCCGGCGCTGCTGATCCTCGGCGAGGTCGCCGGACTGGCGGCCGGGCTGCACTGGTTCGGCGCTGCGCCGCTGCAGGCATCCCCTCTCCCACTCGCGTACGCGGCCTGAGCCGACGCGCCCTCCTCTTCCGGTCGACAGGACGAAAACAATGGCCATCTACGACAGCATTCTCGACACCATCGGCCGTACTCCGGTCGTGCGCCTGCATCGCATCGCTCCGGCGCACGTGGAGCTCTACGCCAAGGTCGAATCCTTCAATCCGGCCGGCTCGGTCAAGGACCGCCTGGCCCTGGCGATCGTGCTCGACGCCGAGGCCAAGGGCCTGCTCAAGCCCGGCGACACCATCGTCGAGGCGACCTCGGGCAATACCGGCGTGGCGCTGGCAGCAGTCGCCGCGGCGCGCGGCTATCGTTTCGTCGCGACGATGGTCGAGACCTTCTCGATCGAGCGCCGCAAGCTGATCCGTGCCTACGGCGGCAAGGTGATCCTGACCCCGGCCGCCGAGCGCGGCAGCGGCATGGTCCGCAAGGCCGAGGAACTGGCCAGCAAGCACGGCTGGTTCCTGGCGCGCCAGTTCGAGAACGCGGCCAACCCGGCCTACCACCGTCAGACCACCGCCGCCGAGATCCTGCGCGACTTCGCCGGCCGCCGGCTCGATCACTTCGTCAGCGGCTGGGGCACCGGCGGCACCCTGACCGGCGTCGGCGAGGTGCTGCGCCTGGCCCGTCCGGAAGTGAGGATCGTCGCCGCCGAACCGGCCAACGCCGCGCTGCTGGCCGGCAACGAATGGAAGCCGCACAAGGTGCAGGGCTGGACCCCGGACTTCGTCCCGCAGGTGCTCAACCGCGAGGTCGCGCACCAGTTCGTCACCGTGTCCGACGAGGACGCGATCGGCACCGCGCGCCGGCTGGCGGCCGAGGAAGGCATCTTCACCGGCATCTCCGCCGGCGCCACCGTCGCGGCCGCACTGCAGGTGGCGGCCAGCGCGGCCGAGGGCAGCGTGCTGCTGGCGGTGCTGCCCGACACCGGCGAGCGCTACTTCTCCACGCCGCTGTTCGAAGGCGTCAACGAAGGCTCGGACGACGACTGGCTGGCCTCGCTGGGCTGATCCACCGGTCGGGCCACGGCGGAATCGGGACGCAGCCGGCCTCGTGCCGGCTGTTTCCGTTCGGGGATGCGGTACCGAAGGCAGGCCCGCCTGCGGCGGCGCCCGCGGCGATCAGCCCTGCGGCACGCCCCGCATGTCCGGCAGATGGTGGGCGACGCCCTTGTGGCAGTCGATGCAGGTCTTCTCGCCGGTCCCCAGCCACAGCTTGTGGATCTGCGCGGCCCGCGAGCCCTGCCGGGTCAGGTCCATCGAGTCGTAGTCGTGGCAGTTGCGGCACTCCAGCGAATCGTTGGCCTTCAGCCGCGCCCACTCGTGCATCGCCAGTTCCAGGCGGTGGTCGAGGAACTTCTCGCGGGTATCGATGGTGCCGAAGATCTTGCCCCAGACCTCCTTGGAGGCCTGCATCTTGCGGGCGATCTTGTCGGTCCAGTTGTGCGGCACGTGGCAGTCCGGGCAGGTCGCGCGCACGCCGGAGCGGTTGCTGTAGTGGATCGTGGTCTTCAGCTCCTCGAACACGTTGTCGCGCATTTCGTGGCAGCCGGTGCAGAACTCCTCGGTGTTGGTCGCCTCCAGCGCGGTGTTGAAGCCGCCCCAGAAGATCACGCCGGCCATGAAGCCGGCCAGGGTCAGGAAACCCAGGCTGTAGTGCACGCTCGGCCGGCGCAGGGTACGCCAGTAGCCCAGGACCCAGTCGCGGAGGCGACGCAGCATGGCTCAGTCCTCCTTCCCGGGCGCGGCCAGGACGCTGTCGATGTCCTGGAAGGTATTGGCGACCAGGGTCGGGGCATCGGTCTGGACCACGTGGCACTGGCTGCAGAAGTAGCGCCGCGGCGAGATCGTCGCCAGGAACTGGTCGTCGCGGTCCATGTAGTGGGTGACCGACACCGGCGGCGCCTGGAAGGTCGCCGCGTTCGAGCGCGCGTGGCAGAGCATGCAGCGGTTGGTGTTCTTGTCGACCTCGTAGCCGTCGATGGCGTGCGGGATGGTCGGCGGCTGCATCGGGTAGGCGCGGACGCGCTTGATGTCGTCGTTGACCACCCGCGCCATCGCCGGCGGTGCGTGCTCCTGGTCGATCGGCACGCCACGGCGGATCGCATCGATCTGCCCCGGCACGGGCAGCAGGCCAGCCTCGTCGATCGGCGTGGCCACCGGCGCCGGCCCGGTCGCGGCGGCGACCTGCTTCTTCTCCGACAGACCGCCGAACATCCAGCCGGCGACGAACACCAGCACCAGCAGCACGCCGGCGAGCCCGGCGGCGATCAGGAACGATTTGTTCTGCATGGCCATGTCCTCCTTACGCCGCCTGGATCCTGACCGCGCACTTCTTGTAGTCGGTCTGCTTGGAGATCGGATCGGTCGCGTCCAGCGTGACCTTGTTGATCAGCTGGCCGGCATCGAACCACGGCACGAACACCACGCCCTTGGGCATGCGGTTGCGGCCGCGCGTTTCCACCCGCGAGAGCATCTCGCCGCGCCGCGACACGACCTTGACCGGGTCGCCGCGCTTGAGGCCGCGCGCGCGGGCATCGTCCGGATTCATGAACACCACCGCGGCCGGGACCGCGCGGTAGAGCTCGGGCACGCGCATCGTCATCGAACCCGAATGCCAGTGTTCGAGCACGCGACCGGTCACCAGCCACATGTCGTAATCGTCGTCCGGCGACTCGGCCGGCGGTTCGTAGGGCAGCGCCCAGATCACCGCGCGTCCGTCCTTGTTGCCGTAGAACTCGAATCCCTTGCCCGCCTTCACGTACGGGTCGGCGCCTTCGCGGTAGCGCCACAGGGTTTCCTTGCCATCGACCACCGGCCAGCGGATGCCGCGCGCACGGTGGTAGTCGTCGAACGGCGCCAGGTCGTGCGCGTGGCCGCGGCCGAACTCGGCATATTCCTCGAACAGGCCCTTCTGCACGTAGAAGCCGAATGCCTCCGACTCGCGGTTGGCATAGCCTTCCTCGATCTGCTCGACCGGAAACGCGTTGACCTTGCCGTTGGCGTACAGCACGTCGAACAGGGTCCTGCCCTTGTATTCGGGATGTGCGGCCAGCAGCTCGGCCGGCCAGCATTCATCGGTGGTGAAGCGCTTGGAGAACTCCATCAGCTGCCACAGGTCCGAGCGTGCGTCGCCCGGCGCATCCACCAGCTGGTGCCAGAACTGGGTGCGGCGCTCGGCGTTGCCGTAGGCGCCCTCCTTCTCCACCCACATCGCCGCGGGCAGGATCAGGTCGGCGGCCTGCGCGGTCACGGTCGGATAGGCGTCGGAGACGACGATGAAGTTGTCCGGATTGCGGTAGCCGGGCCAGGTCTCCTCACGCAGGTTCGCCGCCGCCTGCATGTTGTTGTTGACCTGCACCCAGTAGGCGTTGAGCTTGCCGTCCTTCAGCGCGCGGTTCTGCTCCACCGCGTGGTAGCCGATCTTGTCCTTGATGATCCCGTGCGGGATCTTCCAGATTTCCTCGGCGTGGTGGCGGTGCTCGGGATTGGTCACCACCATGTCGGCCGGCAGGCGATGGCTGAAGGTGCCGACCTCGCGCGCGGTGCCGCAGGCCGAGGGCTGGCCGGTCAGCGAGAACGGGCTGTTGCCGGGCGTGGCGATCTTTCCGGTCAGCAGGTGGATGTTGTAGACCATGTTGTTGGCCCACGTGCCACGCGTGTGCTGGTTGAACCCCATGGTCCAGAACGACATCACCTTGATCTCGGGGTTCGCGTACAGTTCGGCCAGCTGCTGCAGCCAGCCGCGCTCGACCCCGGTCATCTCCACCGCCCGGTCCAGCGTGTATGGCGCGACGAAACGGGCGAACGCCTCGAAGTCGATCGGCTCGCCGCCGTTCGGATCATCGGCGTTCTTGGCCGCGACCTGCAGCGGATGCTCCGGGCGCAGGCCGTAGCCGATGTCGTCGTTGCCGCGCTTGAAGGTGGTGTGCTTGTCGACGAAGTCCCTGTTGACCTTGCCGCTCTGGATGATGTGGTTGGCGATGTAGTTGAGCATCACCAGGTCGGTCTGCGGCTTGAACACGATCGGGATGTCGGCAAGCTCGAAGCTGCGGTGCTCGAACGTGGACAGCACCGCGACCTTGACGTGCGGACGCGACAGGCGCCGGTCGGTGACCCGGGTCCACAGGATCGGATGCATCTCGGCCATGTTCGAGCCCCACAGCACGAACGCGTCGGCGGCCTCGATGTCGTCGTAGCAGCCCATCGGCTCGTCCATGCCGAAGGTGCGCATGAAGCCGGTCACCGCCGAGGCCATGCAGTGGCGGGCGTTCGGATCGATGTGGTTGCTGCGGAAGCCGGCCTTCATCAGCTTGTTGGCCGCATAGCCCTCGAAGATCGTCCACTGGCCGGAGCCGAACATGCCGATGCCGTCGCCGCCCTTGGTCCTGAGCACCTTCTTGAACTGCTCGGCCATCACGTCGAAGGCCTCGTCCCAGTCGACCGGCACGAAATCGCCGTCCTTCGCGTAGACGCCGTTCTTCTTGCGCAGCAGCGGCGTGGTCAGGCGGTCGCTGCCGTACAGGATCTTGGACAGGAAGTAGCCCTTGACGCAGTTGATGCCGCGGTTGACCTCGGCATGCACGTCGCCATGGGTGGCGACCACGCGCCCTTCCTTGACCGCCACGTTGACGCCGCAGCCGGTGCCGCAGAACCGGCACGGCGCCTTGTCCCACTTCAACGCGGTCAGGTCGCCCTCGACGACGAAATTGGTGGTGGCGCCCGGCACGGACATGCCGGCGGCGGCGGCGGCCGTGGCCACGGCACTGTTGCGGATGAAATCGCGACGGGTGGTCGTCATGACGCGGCTCCAGGGACGGAAGGCGATGCCAGCGGGGCGTCGAGCGCCTCGCGTGGCTCCGCATGGTGGTAGACGAGATTGACGCCGAGCACGCCGGGCAGCGCGCGCAGGCTTTCGACGCGGTCCATCAGCGCGTACTGGTCGCCGGATTCGCACAGCACGATGCTGCGGAAGCCTTCGCTGCCGGCCAGTTCCAGGTCGTCGCTGGCCGCGATGGCCGCCAGCAGCGTGTCGAGCGCCTCGGCCCGGTGCTGGACGACGAAACTGGCGATATGGACATCGTGGCGCTTCATGCGGGCACTCCAGTCGATGGGACGCCGGCGTCGGCACGCAGCGAGACGGCCGCGGTCGGGCACACGCCAACACAGGCGCCGCAGCCGCTGCACGTTGCCGGGTCGATCACCGGCACCGCGACCGGGCCACGGCGCTGCATGCGGATCGCCCGCTCCGGGCAGGCCTCGGCGCAGCTGAGGCAGACCACGCCCTGCCCGGTCAGGCAGGCCTCGCCGAGCACGGCGACGTGGCCCCATGGCGCGGATGCGCCGCGCTGCAGCGCGCGGGGCGCGCAGGCATCGGCACAGTCACCGCAGAACGTGCATTCGCCGCGGGCCGGCTCGAACACCGGCAGGCCGCCACCGGCGCGGACCAGGACCTGTTCCGGACAGGCCTGGATGCAGCGGTCGCAGGCGGTGCAGGCGGCGAGGAAGGCGGGCTCGGCCAGCGCCCACGGCGGCCGCAGGGGTGGCGGCGCGTGGACACGCCCGCGCAGCAGCGCGCGGCGGGAGAGGTCGGGTGAGGCGGCCATCGCTCAGTGCCCGGTCGGCGGGCCGCTGACGAACATCTGCCAGAACCAGACCGCGAAGCCGTAGGCGGCAACGAACAGGACCGCGAGCGTGGGAAAGACGACAGCCGTCAACAGCAGGAACGCGGTGCGTTCGCGGGCTTTGCCTTCGTTGCGATGTGGCGGGTCCATCGGCATGCCCCCTTGGCGTGCGCGGCGACTGGCTGTCTCGACGTGCGGACGCTATCACATGGCGAAGAATCTTCACATCGCCGCATCGCCAACCCTTGATCTGCATCAATGTTGCGGATAAGTGCGCGCGCTAGCCTGCATCCATGCCCCCGACCACGCCCCTCTTCGATCCGGAGCTGCTGCGCCGTTACGACCTTCCCGGTCCCCGGTATACGTCGTATCCGACCGCGCCGCAGTTCTCCTCCTCCTTCCGCGAAGCCGACCTGCGCGAGATCGCGTCGATCACCAACGGCGATCCGATCCCGCGCCCGATGTCGATCTACGTGCACGTGCCGTTCTGCACCAGCCCGTGCTTCTACTGCGGCTGCAACCGCATCATCACCCGCGACACCGCGCGTGGCGACGCCTACCTGACCCGGCTCTACCGCGAGATCGGGATGATGGCGCCGCTGTTCGACCGCGACCGCGAGGTGGTGCAGCTGCACTTCGGCGGCGGCACGCCCAACTTCCTCTCGCCCGAGCAGCTGGCCGAGACGGTGGACGTGATCGCCCGTCACTTCCAGCTCGCCCGCGGCCAGCAGCTGGACTGCTCGATCGAGCTCGATCCCCGCTTCGTCTCGCCCGAGGACATCGCGGTGCTGGCCAAGGCCGGCTTCAACCGCGCCAGCCTCGGCGTGCAGGACTTCGACCCGGCGGTGCAGCAGGCGGTCAACCGGATCCAGAGCGTCGAGCAGACCCTGGCGGTGATCGAGGCCTGCCGCGCCAACGGCATGCGCTCGGTCAACGTCGACCTGATCTACGGCCTGCCGCGGCAGAGCCTGGAGGGTTTCGAGCGCACCCTGGACATCGCACTGGAGGCGCGCCCGGACCGGTTCGCGATCTACAGCTACGCGCACCTGCCCAGCCTGTTCCGCCCGCAGCGCCAGATCCGCGAGGAAGAGCTGCCGACGCCCGAAGTGAAGCTGGCCCTGCTGCAGCGCGCGATCGAGCGCCTGGGCGAGGCCGGTTACGTCTACATCGGCATGGACCACTTCGCCCTGCCCACCGACGAGCTGGCCATCGCCCAGGCCAAGGGCGGCCTGCACCGCAACTTCATGGGCTACACCACCTGCGCCGACAGCGACCTGATCGGCCTGGGCGTCAGCGCGATCAGCCACATCGGCGCCAGCTTCAGCCAGAATCCGCGCGACCTGCAGAGCTGGGAGCAGGCCATCGACGAGGGCCGGCTGCCGGTCTGGCGCGGGATGCGGATGAACGAGGACGACGTCCTGCGCGCCGACGTGATCCAGCAGCTGATGTGCCACGGCGAGCTGGACTTCGACCGGGTGGGCGAGCGCCACGTGATCGATTTCCGCAGCTACTTCGCCGAAGCCGTGCAGCGCCTGGGCGCGCTCGCCGACGACGGCCTGGTCGAGGTGAGCGCGGCCGGCATGCGCGCGACTTCCCGGGGCAAGCTCCTGCTGCGTATCATTGCGATGTGCTTCGACCGATACCTGCCAGCGCCCGGAACTGCGACCACGCAGTTCTCCCGTACCGTCTGAATCTGCCCGGGAGGACCGGATGAGTTCGGAACGGAGCGGCATGGGCGTCGTATTCCCGCGCACCGATGCCAGCATCATCGCTGACGATGGCGACACGCTGACATTCTGTTCGACCTGCGCGTTCTCGCAGGCCTGCCTGTCCGAAGGCATGGACAAGCGGGCGCTGATGGACCTGCACGTGCTGGTCGAGCATGTCGGCCCGCTCAAGGCCGGCGACCACGTGTTCCGCGAAGGCGACCGCTTCGATGCGATCGCCGCGGTGCGGGCCGGCACGGTCAAGACCTACCTGATCGACCGCGACGGCCGCGAGCAGGTGCTGGGCTTCCATCTGCCCGGCGAGGTCATCGGCCTCAACGCGATCGATGGCGACCACTACCCCTGCAATGCGGTGGCGCTGGACACGGTGATGCTGTGCCGGTTCTCGTTCCCGCGCATCGCCCTGCTCGCCGCGCGCCTGCCCAACCTGCAGCAGCACCTGTTCCGGCTGATGAGCCGCGACATCGGCGTGGCCTCGCTGTTCGCCGGCGACCATTCGGCCGACGAGCGCATGGCCGCGTTCCTGATCGGCCTGTCGCGGCGCCTGGCTCAGCGCGGGTTCTCGCCGCGCCGCTTCCAGCTGACGATGTCGCGCACCGACATCGCCAACTACCTGCGCCAGGCTCCGGAAACGGTCAGCCGCGTGCTGCGCCGTTTCGAGCGCGACGGCCTGCTGCAGATCAAGCAGCGCGACGTGGAGATCATGGACCTGACCCGGCTCGAGGAAATCGCGCTGGCAGTCCTGCGCCACTGATCGGCGCACCCGTTCCGCGGAATCCCGGTCGACCCGCTCGCCGACGCCGACCCGGTCAGCCGCACCGCTCGACCGGCCGGACGCGGCGACACGCACCTGCCGGCGGGCGATGCAGGCCCGACGAAGCATCGTCGCCGATCCACGGGTGTCCTGCGGCCGCTGACTGCCCGAGCCGCCTTTCGTCGACGGATTCCTTTACCGCGACACGGTGACGCCGCCCCGGCGGCGGAACGGAGACCGCCATCGCCCCCCGCCCTTGCGCCGGACAGCGTCGGGCGGCCGGCATCGCGCGCACGCAGGTGTCGACGCCGGCAGCGGCCTCAGCGCCGACCCGCACGCCGAGGCCGCTCCGGGCAGGCAGGCGAACGGCAGCGATTCAAGCGCCCCCTTTTCTCGGTGTCGACGTCAGGAGCGCGTCCAACCAGCGTCATGGCTGCGGGCATGCCGCCGACCTCGCGCGTCGAGCGCATACCGCACCAGCACCGCCACGGTCCACGCCACGGAATCCGGGAGACTGCCTGGCCTCTCTCTCTGGTCGTGCATGCAGGCCACGGATCAGGCCATCGGTGCCTGCGACACATCCGCGCCATGATCTGGATCATGGAACGGCCGCCGGCAACCTGCATCGCCGGCATGGCTTGACGTACGTCATGGAGGCCGCGGCGACACGCGACGAACATGCGCGCGTTACCCAACGCCGAGTGAAAACCCCATGAATTCCACCCGCAAGCTATGGGTCGGGCTCGCTGCCCTGCTCATCGCTTCGTTCGCCGTCCTGCTCTGGGTCGGCAGCGAAGTCCACCGCCACGCCCCTCCCTTGCCGGAGGCACTGGTCGACCAGACCGGCGAGGTCCTCTACACGCGCAAGGACATCGAGACCGGCCGCCAGGTCTGGCAGTCGATCGGCGGCCAGCAGCTCGGCTCGATCTGGGGCCATGGCGGCTACGTCGCGCCGGACTGGGGCGCCGACTGGCTGCACCGCGAGGCCGAGGCCGTGCTCGACATCTGGGCAAAGCGCGAGCATGGCGTGGACAGCTACACGCAGCTGGACGGGCCGACCCAGGCCGCCTACACGCGTCGCGTGCAGGACCTGCTGCGCCCGAACACCTACGAGGCCGCCACCGGCAACGTCACCATCGACAATGATCGTGCCGCGGCCATCCGCCAGGTCGCCGCGCACTACGAGGTGCTGTTCGGCAACGATCCGTCGATGGTCGAGCTGCGCGAAGCCTATGCGATGCGCAACGACACCGTGCCCGATGCCGAACACCGCCGGCAGATGACGGCGTTCTACTGGTGGGCGGCGTGGTCGTCGATCACCGAACGTCCGGGCGACACCATCACCTACACCGCCAACTGGCCCTACGACGAGCTGGTCGGCAACACCGCGCCTCCGGGCGCCTTCATGTGGACCGTGTTCAGCGTGCTGTTCCTGATCGCGGGCATCGGCCTGCTCGGCTGGCACTACGCGGTCAACCACGGCGACGAGATGGAGCCGGTGCTGCCCAAGACCGACCCGCTGGCGGCGATCAAGGTCACCCCGTCGATGCGAGCCACCGCCAAGTACTTCTGGGTGGTGATCGCGTTGTTCCTGGTGCAGATCCTGCTGGGTGCGACCACCGCGCACTACCAGGTGGAAGGCCAGGAAGCCTACGGCTTCGCGCTGTCCGAGATCCTGCCCTACGCGCTGACCCGCACCTGGCACACGCAGCTGGCCGTGCTGTGGATCGCTACCGCCTGGCTGGGCATGGGCCTGTACATCGCGCCAGCGATCTCCGGCCACGAGCCGAAGTTCCAGCGGCTCGGCGTCAACGTGCTGCTGGCCTGCCTGGTGATCATCGTGGTCGGCTCGTTCACGGGCCAGTGGTTCGCGGTGATGCAGAAGCTCGGCCTGGACCGCAACTTCTGGTTCGGCCACCAGGGCTGGGAATACGTCGACCTCGGCCGCTTCTGGCAGTGGTTCCTGTTCATCGGTCTGGTGCTGTGGCTGACCCTGGTCGGCCGTGCGCTGTGGCCGGCGATCCGCAACGGCGGCGAGTCCAAGTCCATCGTCAGCCTGCTGTTCCTGTCGGTGGTCGCGATCGGCGTGTTCTACGCGGCCGGCCTGATGTGGGGCGAGCACACCCACCTGTCGATGGTCGAGTACTGGCGCTGGTGGGTCGTCCACCTGTGGGTCGAAGGCTTCTTCGAGGTGTTCGCGGTGGCGGTCATCGCCTTCCTGTTCACCCGCCTGGGCCTGCTGCAGGTGCGCACCGCCACGGTCGCCGTGCTGTTCGCCACCATCGTGTTCATGGCCGGCGGCGTGCTCGGCACCCTGCACCACCTGTACTTCACCGGCACGCCGACCTCGGTCATCGCGCTGGGCGCCAGCTTCTCGGCGCTGGAAGTGGTGCCGCTGGCCTATGTCGGCTTCGAGGCGTACCACAGCTACAGAATGGGCAAGTCCACACCGTGGATGCAGAAGTACAAGTGGCCGATCATGTTCTTCATCGCGGTCTCGTTCTGGAACCTGGTGGGCGCCGGCCTGTTCGGCTTCCTGATCAACCCGCCGCTGCCGCTGTACTACATGCAGGGCCTGAACCTGACCGCCAACCACGGCCACACCGCGCTGTTCGGCGTGTACGGCATGCTCGGCATCGGCCTGATGCTGTTCTGCCTGCGCGGCCTCAAGCCGGACCTGCAGTGGAGCGAGCGACTGATGAAGACCAGCTTCTGGTCGCTCAACATCGGCCTGGCCGGCATGTCCGCCTTCACCCTGCTGCCGCTGGGCATCCTGCAGCTCAACGCCACGCTCAAGCACGGCTACTGGTACGCCCGCTCGGCCGAGTTCATGCAGCAGCCGCTGATCGACCTGCTGGTGTGGATGCGCGTCCCAGCCGACACGCTGTTCAGCGTCGGCGCGTTCGCGCTGGCGATCTTCGTGTTCCGCCTGTGGGTGGCGCCGAAGCGCGCGACGCCGGTCTCGACCGCCGCTGCGGCCGCGGCCGCGGCGATCACGCCCAAGCACTGAGCCGTTCCGGCATCATCGTGTGACGCATCAGGGCCGCATCCGCGGCCCTGATGCATTTCGGCGATCCGCGTCGCGGACGATCGAGCGCCCCCGCCCGCCACGGAACCGACGCTCAGGCCGCGTCGACGTCCTCGCCCGGACGCCCGGCCAGGATCTGCGGCAGCATCACCTCGATCCAGTCGGCCAGGTCGCGCACCTTCTCCGCCGCCTCCCGCCCGAGCGGCGTCAGCGTGTACTCCACATGCGGCGGCACGGTGTTGAACGCGCGGCGCTCGAGCATCCCGTCGCCTTCCAGCCATTGCAGGGTCTGCGCCAGCATCCGCTCGCTGACGCCACCGATCGCGCGTCGCAACTGGCTGAAACGCTGCGTTCCCGGCAGCAGCGCGATCAGCACCAGCACGCCCCAGCGGCTGGTCAGATGCTTGAGCACCTCGCGCGACGGACAGGCCGCCGCCATCAGGTCTCCGCGGCCCAGCCGGTCCGACAGGGTCTGGCCGGCACCCGGCGTCGAGGGGGAAACCGGCTCCCGTCCGGACATCTCACTTACCTTCATGTGCGTACTTACGAAAAGTAATTCTGGATTCTACAGTGGTTTCCCCGTCCACCCGGACATCCCAAGGACCCACCCCCATGACCACCATCGCCATCACCGGCGCCACCGGCCAGCTCGGCCGCCTGGTCGTCGCCTCGCTGCTGAAGCAGGTACCCGCCACGGACGTGATCGCCCTGGTCCGCGACACCGCCAGGGCCGCCGACCTGGGCGTGCAGGCGCGTCGGTTCGACTACACCCGGCCCGACACCCTGCCCGCCGCGCTGCAGGGCGTGGACACGCTGCTGCTGATCTCCGGCAACGAACTCGGCCAGCGCGCCGCCCAGCACGCCAACGTGATCGCCGCGGCCAAGGCCGCCGGCGTGCGTCGCGTCGTCTACACCAGCCTGCTGCGCGCGGACAGTTCGCCGCTGAGCCTGGCCCCCGAGCACCACCAGACCGAGCAGGCGCTGCAGGCCTCCGGCCTGGCCTGGACCATCCTGCGCAACGGCTGGTACACCGAGAACTACACCGGCTCGATCGATGCGGCGCTGGCGCATGGCGCGTTCCATGGCAGTGCCGGCAACGGCCGCATCGCCTCGGCCGCGCGCGCCGACTACGCCGATGCCGCCGTCGCGGCGCTGACCGGCAGCGGCCATGACGGCAAGGTCTACGAGCTGGCCGGCGACAGTGCGTGGACGCTGGCCGAACTGGCCGCGGAGATTTCGCGCCAGACCGGCAAGGACATTCCCTACCGCGACATCGCCGAGGCCGACTACGCCGCCGCACTGGCCGCCGCCGGCCTGCCGGCCGGTTTCGCCGCCGCGCTGGCCTCGTTCGATGTCGGCGCCTCGCAGGGCGCACTGGACGACGACGGCCACCAGCTCTCGGCCCTGATCGGCCGTCCGACCACGCCGCTGGCGGACTCGGTGCGCGCCGCCCTGGCCTGATCGGCCCGCGCCACGCCCGCGCATCCGCGCGTCTCCTCGCCGAAGGAAACCGGTGGCACAATGCCAGCGGTTTCCGACGCGGCTCAGGGGGAGTCCGGACGGCCATGAACACAGACCTCGCCCGTCGCCCTGCCGCGACGCCCGCAGTCGGATGCGTTGCACGGCCCGGGGCGATGCGTGTCCGCCCCGGCTGAGGACGTGCCCGCCGGGCCGACGCCGTCATCCACTCCGCATGCGCGCCGGGCGCCGCCACGCGCGCGCCTGGTGTCCACCCTGGCCCGGACCACCGTGGTGCTCGGGCTGCTCGCCCTCACCGCGCTGGCCTGGCAGAGCATCGGCGCGATGCGCAAGTCGGCGCGGGCCGACGTCGAGACCGCCCTGCTGCGGACCCAGGAACGGCTGCAGACCCTGATCCACGCGGCGGAGATGACCGCCGGTTCCGCACGCCGGGCCGCGTTGTCGCCGGACGTCTCCAGCGACACCCTGCAGGCCGCGCTGGAACGCAGCCTGGCCGCCTTCGAGCAGCGGCCCGAACTGAGCCACCTGGGCATCGCGCTGGAGGCCACCGGAACCTACGGCTATCTCCAGCGCGGCGCCGATGGCGGCATCGAACTGTGGATGTTTCCCGGCGCCGGCGAACCCGTACCGGTGGTCCGCGTCCTGGCCCTGACCGACACCGGCCTGGCGCCGCGCCGGGAACTGCCCGGCGACGGCTACGATCCGCGCACGCGTCCGTTCTACCGGCAGGCGGTCGAGCACGGCCGCGGCAGCTGGATGCCTGCCTACCGCTGGATGCCGCGCGACGACGGGCAGCCGCTGTGGGGCTTCAGCTACGTCGAACCCTTCCACGGCGCCGACGGCCGGCTGCTGGGCGTGATCGATGCCGATTTCGACATGCCGGCGCTCAACCGCTTCCTCGACGCGCTCGCCACGCAGTACGCGGCCACCTTCCATGTGCTCGAGCCCTCCGCGGTCGGGCTGCAGCTGATCGCCGGCCCCGGCGTGCAGCGCGCACCGCTGCCGGCACCGGCCGCACTGGCGGCGCTGGCCTCCGGCGACGGCGACACGTTTTCCGGCGACGTCGAACTGGATGGCCAGGGCCAGTGGACCGCCTCGCGCCGCGTCGCGCTGGGCGAGGGCCTGGACTGGCTGCTGACCGCCTCGCGCGACCGCGACCTGGTCGGGATGCCGCTGCGACAGCAGGCCTGGCAGCTCGGTGTGATGCTGCTGATCATCGCCGCCGGCGTGGTCCTGGCGCTGGCCCGGCGCCAGGCCGAACGGCAGCTGCGCGAGGAACGCGACTACGCCGACGCGGTGCTCGATGCCCTGCCGGGCGTGTTCCACCACTACGACGACACGCTGCACCTGCGCCGCTGGAACCACAGCCTGGAAGAGGTCACGGGCTACAGCCCGCGCGAACTGGACGGCATGACCCCGCACGGGTTCTTCCCCGAGGACCAGCACCCGCTGGTGGATGCCGGGATCGAGGAGGTGTTCGACCACGGCTCCTTCGCGCTGGAGGCCGATTACCTGCTCAAGGACGGGCAGCGCGTGCCCTACCTGTTCACCGGCGTGCAGTTCCAGGTCGGCGGCAAGCCCGGCTTCGTCGGCCTGGGCACCGACGTCACCGAACTCAAGCAGGCCCAGCAGCGGGTGCTGTACCTGGCCACCCACGACGGCCTGACCGGCCTGGCCAACCGCAACCTGCTGCTGCAGCAGCTCGCCCGGGCGCTGCAGGAGGCCCGCGGCAGCGGCCGGCTGGTGGCGCTGATGCTGCTGGACCTGGACCGCTTCAAGGTGGTCAACGACGGTGGCGGGCACGCCTTCGGCGATGCGGTGCTGCGCGCGGTGGGCGAGCGCCTGTCGGGCATGCTGCGCACCGGCGACCTGGTGGCGCGCCAGGGCGGCGACGAGTTCCTGGTGATGCTGACCGGCCTGGAAAGCACCGACGAGGCGCATGCGGTGGCCGCGCGCATCGCCGGCAGCCTGGCCCAGCCGCTGACCGTGCAGGGCCGCCAGGTGCATCCGACCGCCAGCATCGGCGTGAGCGTGTTCCCGCAGGATGGCGACAGCATCGAGACGCTGATCGGCCATGCCGACGTGGCGATGTACCGGGCCAAGGACCTGGGTGGCAACCACTGCCAGCCGTTCACCCCGGCCATGAGCGAGCAGACGCGCGAGCGCGTCGCGCTGGAAGCGGGCCTGCGCACGGCCGCGGCCGAGGGCCAGCTGCAACTGGCCTATCAGCCCAAGGTCGACCTGGCCAGCGGCCGCATCACCGGCTGCGAGGCGCTGCTGCGCTGGCAGCATCCGGAGTTGGGCAGCGTGTCGCCGGCGCGCTTCATCCCGGTCGCCGAGGATTCGGGGCTGATCGTGCCGATCGGCGACTGGGTGCTGCGCACCGCCTGCAGCCAGGCCAGGGCGTGGCTGGATGCCGGCCACGGCGGCGTCAGCGTGGCGGTGAACCTGTCGGCGCGCCAGTTCCTGCAGCAGGACGTGGCCGCCTGGGTCGCACGCACGCTGGAGGACACCGGCCTGCCTGCCGACCGGCTGGAACTGGAGCTGACCGAAAGCCTGGTCGCGCAGGATCCGGACACGCTGATCGCGACCATCGACCGGCTGCGCGCGCTCGGCGTGAAGCTGTCGATCGACGATTTCGGCACCGGCTATTCGAGCCTGTCCTACCTCAAGCAGTTCCGCGTGGACACGCTGAAGATCGACCAGTCCTTCGTCCGCGACATGCTGGACGAACCCAAGGACGCGACCATCGCGCTGGCCGCGATCGGCCTGGCCCACGAGCTTGGCTTCAAGGTCATCGCCGAGGGCGTGGAGACCGCGTCGCAATGCGAGTTCCTGCGCGAGCGCGGCTGCGACGAGATCCAGGGCTACTACTTCAGCCGGCCGGTCACCGCCGCCGCGTTCGAGGCGATGCTGGAAGCGGACCGCCGCCTGGCATGACCGCGACGGACGTGACGCGGAGCACGCTGCCGCCACTGCCGCTGGTGCCGCTCACCGGCGGCGACAGCGGCATGCGGCCACGCGACACGATGCAGCGCCTGCGCCACGCCGGACACTGCATGACGGAACCCCGCCGCGGGGCGGCTCCGCGCCGCGGCGTGGCGACGATGCGGGACACGACGAAGGCCGGACGCCTGCCGCATCCGGCCTTTCGTGCACCGCAGGTGTGGTGCGGGCGCCCGGGTCGGGCGCCGCGCGTCAGCGGACGATCTTTCCGTCGATGATCGGGTAGTAGACCGAGGGGACTTCCTCGTCGATGTCCACTTCGAGCAGGCTGGTGTCCCAGTGCTCGGTGGTGATCTCCCAGCGGTTCTTCTCACCGGCCACGTAGGCCTCGATGTCCGGGTACAGCTTCCTGATCAGCTCGCCGCGCGACAGGCCCAGCGGCTTGGGGTTGGCCGGCGAGATGTTGATGATCACGAAGTCGTAGTTGCCGGAGAACTGGTGGCTGCTCAGCGCGTAGACCGTGCTGCTGGTGGTGGTGCCGGCCTTGATCTGCGCATCCATGATCGGGCGGTGCCACTTCTTGTACAGCGCCAGCCATTCGTCCTGCTTGCCCGGTGCGACCTTGTAGTAGCTGATGCCGACGCGCGGCTGGTCGGGCAGCTGGCGGCCGGCCAGGGCCTGCGCCGCGGCGCTCTGGATGCCGGCGATGGCCAGGCCGGCGATGGCGATCATGACGAGGAGCCTGTTCTTCATCGTGTGTTCCTTGCGGGTGGTGGTGTGGTGGGTCAGAGCTTCAGGGTCAGGCCGACGAAGTACTGGCGGCCGTAGATGTCGTAGGTGCTGGCGTTGGTCACGCCGGCGATGCCGCCGACCTGCGGCGGGTCCTTGTCCAGCAGGTTGTTGATCCCCGCATTGACGGTCAGGCGTTCGCCGAATTCCCAGCCGCCGAACAGGTCGAAGTAGCTGTAGGCACCGACACCGGGCGTGGTGGAGGCGGGATTGAGCACCTTCGAGGAGTGCTCCATTGCACCCGTATAGCGCCAGCGCAGGCCGATGCTGCCCGGGCCCTGCCGGTAACGCGCGTGGCTGACCGCCTTCCAGGTCGGCAGGGTGCCGACGTGGCCGGCGTAGTCGTAGCTGTTGCCGCCCCTGACCGACTGCACCTCGTAGCGGTCGACCCAGCTGGCCACCGTGCCCAGGGTCAGCTGCGCGCCGTTGCCCAGCGCCCGCTGCCAGTCGATCTGCACATCGACGCCGCTGGTCTTCAGGCTGCCCATGTTCGAAGTGGGCTTGTCGATGTTGTCGATGCGGCCGGTGTCGGCGTTGCGCCGGATCAGGCTGCAGTAGAAATTGTCGGCCGCGTAGCCGGGGTTGGAGCCATCGCGGTTGAAGCAGGCGGCCAGCACCTGGGTCGAACTCAGCGTACCGATCACGTCCTCGACCGTGATGTCGAACCAGTCGGCGGCCAGCGACAGGCCGGTGCCTTCCGGCGTCCACACCACGCCCAGCGTGTAGGTGTCGGCGCTTTCGGGCTTCAGCGCGGTGTTGCCGGCGCGGGTCGCCAGCGATTCGCGCTGGGTGTCGATGTAGCTGCCCAGCAGGCCGGCCGGCACGCCCTGCGCCAGGCACAGCGCCTCGACGGCGGCGGCGTTGGCGCCGCTGCGCAGCGGACTGCCGGCCTGGCACTGGTCGCCCTCGCCGTTGGCCACCAGGCCGTAGCCGTTGGACTCGGTCTCCGCGGCCACATACAGCTCGCCGACGCTGGGCGCACGCACCGCACGCTGGTAGCCGCCACGCACGCGCAGGCCCGGTGTCAGCGCCCAGGTGAAGTCCGCCTTGTAGGTATCGACGCCGCCGGCGGTCTCGTAATCCGAGTAGCGGTAGGCCAGGCCCAGATCCAACGAGTGGGCCAACGGCGTGTCGTACAGCAGCGGCAGCAGGGTCTCGACGTAGAGCTCCTTGACGCTGGTGCTGCCGCCGCTGGCCCCACGTGCCGGCACGCCGACGATGCCGCCCTGGCGCAGCAGGCGGTCGGGCTGGAAGTCGTAGCTGTTGCGACGCCAGCCCAGGCCGGAGGCGAAGCGCACCTCGCCGGCCGGCAGGTCGAACAGGCCACCCTGCAGGTTGGCTTCCAGCACCTCCTGCTCGAACACGGTCTCGCTGACGGTCGCCGCGACCAGGTACTCGCGGCACTGCGCCGACAGCCCGGTCAGGCCGAACGGGTCGTAGCCGCCGGCGCACAGGCTGACGCCACCGTCGGCGGCGTTGAGCAGGTTGCGCAGCGACTGGGTCACCACCGCGCCGTTGTTGGTCTCGTGGACGCTGGTGCGGCCCTTGCTGGCGTAGATGTCCCAGGAGCCGTTGATCGCGTCCAGCTCGCCCTTCACCCCGCTCAGGAACTGCCAGCTGTCGAAGCTGCGCTCGAAGGTGCGCGGGCCGGCCTCGCCGAAACGCTTGTGCAGCCGGAACGCCGCGTTGGGGTTGCTGCGCGAGGCCAGGATCGTGCGCAGGTCGTCGGGAATGAACGGATTGCCGACCGGCACGTCGATGCCGATGTTGCCGGCCTCGGCCGCGACATAGCTGTCCAGGCTGGACCAGCTGAACTGGCCGTAGACCTGCACATCGTCGGTGACGTCGTAGGTCGCACGGCCGAACGCGGTGTGGCGCTCCAGCGGCACCTGGATCAACGAGACCTGGTTGAGGTTGTTGAGCTGGGTGCCGGTGTCGTTGAGCAGCGTGTCGGAGCCACGCCAGTTGAACGGACCCTTGTTGGCGGCGAACAGCGTGCCGTCGTCGTTGAAGCCCAGGTAGGTCGTCGCGCTGACCGGCACCCGGCCGGCGGCGGCGCCATAGCGGCCGAACACCTGGTCCACCGCCGCCTGTGTCGGCAGGTTGCCGCCGAACTCGTAGGTGCCGGTCTGCAGGCGGAAGTCGGTGCCGCCGGGATTCCTGCGGAAGAACTCGCGGGCCATGTAGTCCACGCCCTCGCGGTCGGTCCACGAGAACGACAGCACCGCGTTGCCGCGCCCGTCGGCGAAGTTGCCGCCGATGGTCAGCGCGATGTCGGTCGTGTCGCCATCGCCTTCCGCGTAACGGCTGTGCCGGGTATCGAGCTGGATGCCCTCGAAGTCGTCGCGCAGCTGCACGTTGACCACGCCGGCGATCGCATCCGAGCCGTACACCGCCGAAGCGCCGCCGGAAATGATCTCCACGCCGGAGATCAGCGCGGTCGGAATCGTGTTGACGTCGACCACGTTGTCGGTCGTCGATGGCTGCAGCCGGCGGCCGTCCAGCAGCACCAGGTTGCGCTGCGCACCGAGGCCGCGCAGGTTCAGCGTGGCTTGGCCGGTGCCGCCCCAGCCGGCGTTGGTCTTGTTCGCGCCCAGGCCCAGCTGCGGCAGCTGGTTCAGCGCTTCCTCGACGGTGGGTGCGCCGGTGGACGCGATGGTCTCGGCGGTGACCGTGGTCAGCGGACTGCTGCTGGTGTAGTCGACCCGGGCGATGCGCGAGCCGGTGACGTTGACCGCGTCGAGCTGGCGCGCGGTGTCGGCGGCGGGCGTGGCCCCGGCGGCGGCCTGCTGCGCGGACGCCAGCGCCGGCGCCAGCAGCAGGTGGGCGAGCAGCAGCGACAGCGTGGTGCGGCGCGCGCCGACGCGGCGTGCAGGCAACAGTCGTCCGGTGCCGTCCCGGCCACGGGACGGAGCAAGATGCGGAAAGAGCATGGAAGAAGCCCGGTTGCGGATCGATGGATCGTCGTTGCCGTCCGGATCCGCCGCACGCGAAGGTGCAGTGGATCCGCAGGCAGTCGATCCTTCGAAGGCCCCAACGACGCGTTGCCCGGCGGCAACGGCGGCCATCTTCGGTGCTGCGCCGCAACGCGGCTAATGACCTGGCGTCATCTTCTTATTCGTTTCGCGCACGCGACCGGAGGCGATCGCCGCACATCGGCAGATCGTGTGGCCGACACCGTCGATGGCGGCAGATCCGCGTGGTGACGCACCGGCATTTCGCGATGCATCGGGTCGGGTCGCGACGAGACGCGTGGCATCGCACGCGCGTGCACCGCCATGTGCTGCCATGCGCGGCACTGCATCGCTGTTCCCGCTGCGGACCGGGCGCCGGGCGTCGGCGCCGATCCGCGGTGACGGCGAGCCGACCGTCGCGACCGGCCCGGATCAGCCGTGCTTGCAGCCGCAGCCGCAGCAGTTGTCGCCAGCCGGTGCGGTGCTGTCCTCGCCGTCGAGCAGCTCGGCGGCCTCGCCCAGTTCCCGCAGCAGGCGGGTGACCTCCTCGGGCGCCATCACGGTCAGCACCGTCATCCGCCCGCTGTCGGGGTCGAGCGCGACCTGCGCGTCCGGATCGACGGTGCGCATCGCGGCATTGATCGCGGCCAGCCGCGACAGACCGTCGCTGACGCTGGGGAAGACTTCTCGGGAAGCGGACATTGGGACTCCGTAGGCTGGGGCGCAGGCGCCCGGGATGCACCACCCCGGGGTGGCTGCGGTGCGCACTCTAGGCCGCGCCCCACCCTGCCCGCCTTGACGGGGATCAAGCCCCGCCCGGGCGGAGCGGCGTGGTTGCGCTGCGTGCGTCATCGCGGCGGCAGCGACGCCCATCGCAGCCGCCGCAGCAGCCACCGGCGGGCGGGCCGGAACGCGCAGCGTGGCGGTCGTCCAGGTCGTGGATCAGACGCTCGAGCAGCGCCGGGACCATCACCGTGAGCACGCTGATCCGGCCGCTGGCCGGATCGAACGCGGTCCGCGCATCCGGGTCGACCGCACGCACCGCGGCGTCGACCTCGGCCACCCGTGCCGGGTCGTCGCCGACCTCGTGCCGCCATCGCAAGGCATCGCCCATCGCGCCGTCCCCCGTTTGCCGCGCGCGGCGCGGCGACCTGCGCGGACTGTACGGCCCGGCAGGACCGCCAGGCCTTGCGCAGGATCAAGCCGCCCTGACCCAGGTCAAGGCGGCCCGGCGCCGGCCGCAGCAGACTGCGCGCATGCACCTGCACATCGTCCCGCCCCCGACCTCGACGCGCCTGCGCGCCTCCCCCGCCTGGCTGGCGCATGCCCCGCACCGGCTGATGTTCTTCATCGGCGCGGCCAACGTGCTGCTGGCGATGCTGTGGTGGGCGCTGTGGCTGGCGTCGGCGCGGTTCGGCCTGTGGACGATGCCGGAAACGCCGGTCCCCGGCGGCTGGCTGCACGCGTTCGTGATGCAGTACCTGGTGCTGCCCAGCTTCGTGTTCGGCTTCCTGCTGACGGTCTTCCCGCGCTGGCTCGGCCTGCCCGACCTGGAGAAGCGTCATTACCTGCCCGTCGGCGCCGGCCTGATGGGCGGGCAGCTGGCGATCCTGCTCGGCCTGTGCGGCTGGGAGGCCGGCATCACGGTGGGCCTGTGGATGGCGCTGGCCGGCTGGACTTCGGCGCTGGTCACCCTCGGCCGGCTGCTGGTCGACGAGCGCGGCATCACCTGGCATGCGCGCTCGTGCTACGCCGGCCTGGTCCTGGGCTGGCTGGGCATCGCGATGTTCATCGCCTTCGTGCTCGGCGCCTCGCCGCAGTGGGCCTTCGCCAGCATCAAGTTCGGCGGCTTCGGCCTGCTGCTGCCGGTCTACGTGACCGTGGCCCATCGCATGTTCCCGTTCTTCGCCGGCAACGCGGTGCCGGGCTACACCGCCTGGCGGCCGCTGCGGTGGCTGGGCGCGGTGTGGGGCCTGATGCTGCTGCACCTGGCGCTGGAACTCGTGCACGCCTACGCCTGGCTGTGGCTGGCCGACCTGCCGCTGCTGGGCCTCACCGGCTACGCGGTGTACCGCTGGTGGCCGCGCGGCCGCATGCCCGGCCTGCTCGCGGTGCTGTTCATCGGCACCGCCTGGCTGCCGCTGACCTTCGCCCTGTACCTGGTGCAGAGCCTGGTCTACCTGGGCAGCGGCGAATTCGTGCTCGGCCGCGCGCCGATGCATGCGCTGTTCATCGGCTTCTTCGGCAGCCTGCTGGTGGCGATGGTGACCCGGGTGACCGCGGGCCACTCGGGCCGCCCGCTGCAGATGAACCCCATCGCCTGGTTCGCCTTCGTCGCGATCCAGCTGGTGGCCACGCTGCGCGTGCTCGCCGAACTGCTGCCAGATCCCGGCTTCTGGCAGGCGCTGGCCGCGGTCGGCTGGCTGCTGGCGCTGTCGCCGTGGGTCGCGCGGATCGGCCACATCTACCTGTCGCCGCGTCGCGACGGCCGCCCCGGCTGAGCGCCAACGCGCGCAGGATGCACCACCTGGTCCTCATGGAACGTCCCCGATGATCGAGTTCTACCCGCAGATCAAACTGGTCCACGTGGCCGCGATCATGGCCAGCGGCACCCTGTTCGCGCTGCGCGGCGGTGCGCTGCTGCTCGGCCTGCGCTGGCCGCTGTGGGCCACCGTGCGCTACATCAGCTACAGCATCGACACGGTGCTGCTGACCGCGGCGATGATGCTGCTGACGATCCTGCCCGGCAGCATGTTCTCCAACGGCTGGCTGACGGTGAAGGTGGTGCTGGTGGTGGCCTACATCGTGTTCGGCATGCTCGCGCTGGGCCAGCGGCGCCAGCGCAGCCGGGGCCGGCGTGCGCTGTTCTTCGTCGCCGCGCTGCTGACCTTCCTGCAGATCTACTGCATCGCCCGTACCCATCATCCGCTCGGCGCGCTGTCGCTGCTGCTGGGCTGAGCCACGCTTCACCCACGCGAGGGAAACACCATGGACCTGAGCGAACTGGAACTGCCCGACCCCTGCCAGCCCTGCTGCGGCCTGCTGCAGGAATGCTGGAATGCGGCCGGTGCGTCCACGCGGGCACCGGAGCAGCATCCGGCTCCGATGGAGCCGGCACCGGAGCAGTGAGCGTGGCCCGTGACGTGGCGCCCTGCGCGTTCTGCGGCCGGGTCGGGCGCAGGATCGGCGCGGTCTGCCAGCGGGGGCGCTCACGCTGGCGGCGCAGCGCATCGGACATGCGTATCGTCGTGCGCCATCATCGCCCCGGTCGCCATCGCACCGGCGTCGCGGAGCCGGCAGCGTGCGCCGTTGGCGTGACATTGCCCGCGGATGACTGCTAGCGTCGGCCTCCCGGTCCATCCGCCACGCCGCAGGGCGATGGCGATGATGCCGCCCTCCTGGAGAACCGCGTGCCACACCCGTTCGCCGCTTCGCTGCTCGCCGTCGCCCTGGGCAGTCCATCCGGTGCGGCTGCCGACACCACGCCTGCAGCGCCGGAGGAGCGTGTGTACGTCGAGTATCTGTGGGCGCCGACACCGGACGGCGCACTCGCGCGCCAGCCGACGCGGGGCTTCCTGCTCGATGGCCGGCATGCGCACCAGCTCTGCGTCGCCGCGATCCACGCACCGCAGCCGTACCGCGAACTGCGCATCGACATCGTCGATGCCGCCGGCAAGCCGGCCGGCAGCCAGCGGCACACCGATTTCCGCGAGGAAAAGCGCTGCTACGCCGTGCGGCTGGACCCGCAGGGCACCCCCGGCATCTGGACGTTCACGGTGCTGCTCGATGGCAGGGAGCGCAGCAGCGGCACCCTCGAGGTCGCGCGGACGCTGCAGGAGGCGGAGTTCCACCGTCCATCCGGCATCCCGTATGTGCTTGGACGGCCGAACTATCTCCCCTCGATTCCAGCCGACGAGTACGTCGGCCGCCTGGTCTGGGTGATGGACGTCGATGTGGATGGCCGGGTGACCGATGTGCGGATCGAGACAGCCGAAGGCGTCGGCGAGCGGATGCGCGACGCTGCGCTCCTTGCAGGACGACTGTCGCTGTTCCCGCCCGATCCGTCACGCGCCACCGAGCCGCTGCACTACCGTCGCGAGCTGAAATTCGCCCTCGACTGAGCGCACGGCCTGCAGGGCGGCGGAGCCACGGACATGCCGATGCGGGAACCCGCGGTCCGTGCTGGTCCGCGATCCCCGGCGCCATCCCCCGGAGAACCTTCGTCGCATGCCGTCGCATATGCGCGCAGCGTGCGTTCATGCGCTCAACGACGGGCAGCCGCGCCTGCGGGCGGCGTTCCCGCGCATCCCGCGCCGCCACGCGTGGACAGCTACACTGCGCGCCCCTGCTTGCCGGTTGCTGTCCGATGTCCGATCCCGTCCGCCTCGCGCACCGCGTCGCCGAGCTGTTCAATGCCTCGCGCGCCGAAGCCGAGCAGTTCATCCGCAACGGCTGGGTCACGGTCGATGGCCAGGTGATCGAGGCGCCGCAGCACCGGGTGACGACCGAACGGGTCGAGCTGGATGCCGAGGCCCGGCTGGAAAAAGTCGAGCCGGCGACGCTGCTGCTGCACAAGCCGGCCGGCGTCGCGATGGACGCAGCGGTCGCGCTGGCGACGGCCGACAGCCGCTGGAGCGACGACACCAGCGAAATCCGTCCGCTGCAGCGGCACTTCCACCGCCTGACGCCGCTGGTGCCGCTGGACACCGACGCCAGCGGCCTGATCGTGCTGAGCCAGGACGGCCGGGTCTGGCGCCGGCTGACCGAGGATGCGGCGCTGATCGAACACGAGTACGTGGTCGAAGTCAGCGGCGAGCTGGCGCCCTACGGCATGCACAAGCTCGCGCATGGCCTGGTCGTCGATGGCCGTGCGCTGCCGCCGTGCAAGGTCAGCTGGCAAAACGAGACCCGCCTGCGCTTTGCGATCAAGGACGTCGCGGAGGGCCAGCTGCGCTCGATGTGCGCGCAGGTGGGGCTGCAGGTGGTGTCGATCCGGCGCCTGCGGATCGGCCGGATCCCGCTGGGCAAGGGCCCGGACGGCGCGATGCCGCCGGGTGCGTGGCGCTACCTGCCGGTCGGCGAGAAATTCTGAGGCCGCACCGGCCGCGCATCGACATGCGCCGGCCGGTGCGCAGCCGCGGTGCGGAGCGCGCCCGGCAAGATCCCGGGCGATGGTTCCATGACCTGGCCCGCGAACGGATCGTCGCTCCCTGGCGTCCGCCATCGCATCGCGGGGTGGCCCGGAGCGGAGCATCGTGCCGGCATCGGGAGGCCTGGCACGCACGCTTCGATGCGGGCCGAGCGTCAGTCGTCGGCTTCGGCGGCGGCCTCGCGGCCCTGCTGGCGGATCAGCGCCTCCTGGCGTGCGTCGTTGATCGCATCGCGCACGCTGTCCAGGTCGACGCGGCGGGTGTCCGGCTTGAACTTCCCGGTCAGCGCCGTGTCCGGATGCAGGTCGCCGGCCTCGAACAGCGCCCACATCTCCTCGCCGAACCAGGTATCGAACAGCTCCGGCGCATAGCGGCCGAGATAGGCGGTGAGGTTGTTGACGTCGCGCAGCAGCATGGTGCGCGCGGCATTGTTGCCACCGGCGCTGACCACCTGCGGGAAGTCGATCACCACCGGGCCGTCGGGGCCGACCAGCACGTTGTACGGCGACAGGTCGCCGTGGATCAGGCCCGAGCACAGCATCAGCTGCACCTGCCGCACCAGCACCCGGTGGTAGTCGCGGGCCTGGTCCGGTTCCAGCGCGACCTCGCCCAGCCGCGGCGCGGAGAAGCCCTCGGCATCGGTGACCAGTTCCATCACCAGCACGCCGTGGTAGTAGCCGTACGGCTCGGGCACGCGCACGCCGGCGTCGCGCAGCTGGTACAGCGCATCGACCTCGGTGTTCTTCCAGGCCGTTTCCTGCTGCTTGCGCCCGTACTTGCTGGCCTTGCCGATCGCGCGTGCCTCGCGGCTGCCGCGGACCTTGCGGCCTTCCTGGTACTGCACGCGCTGCTGGAAGCTGCGCTGCGCCATGTCCTTGTAGACCTTCGCGCAGCGCACGTCGTCGCCGCTGCGGACCACGTAGACGGCCGCTTCCTTGCCGCTCTTGAGCGGCCGCAGCACTTCGTCGATGACGCCGTCATCGATCAATGCCTGCAACCCGGATGGAGTCTTCACGTGTGTTCCGTACGCGCCATGGCCTGGAGAGCCGCCATGATGCGGGAATCGCGGCGGCGTGTCCCGCCGCCGGCCGGCGTCAGCGGCCGCGCGTGCGTGCGGCGGTGGCCGGGCGCGCCAGCAGGTCGGCCAGATGCTCGGCGATGCGCCGGCGCAGGGCCGGCGACAACGGCGAGTCCGGCATCGCGCTCAGCATCCACAGCCCGTCCGAGGCCAGGCGCAGGACGTAGCGGTCCAGCACCTGCGCATCCTCGACGTCGTCCTCCGGCGGCGGTGGCGCCCAGCGTTCGTTCGCCTCACGCCACGGCGCCGCATGCGCAGGATCGGCGGCACTTTCCACCATCACCAGCAGCATCGCCCGGGTCGCGCCTTCGGACGACACCCGCGCGTAGGCCGCATGCCGTGCGGCCGGCGACAAGGTGTCGGCACGGCCACCGGCGGCCTGTTCCATGTCCGCTTCCCAGGCCCCGGCCATGTGCTGGTGCAGGCCCAGCAGCAGCGCCTCCCGCGATGGGAAGTGATAGGTCAGCCCGCCGCGGGTCAGGCCCGCTTCGGCGGCGACCGCGTCGAAGGTCACCGCGGTCATGCCCGCCTGTTCGATCAGGCGGACGGCGGCGTCGAGGATGCGGGTGCGGTTGCTGGGGCGCATGCGGGTCCGGTGTGGGCGGCGGCGTGCTCAGTGGCCGCCATCGGGAGCACGCCCGTAGGGACCGCGCAGCAGGATGCCGGTGACCGCGGCGCCGACCGCGAGCAGGGCCGCCGCCAGCAGCACGGCGACGACGAAGGCGTGATCGTATGCCGCGCCCGCCGGCACGATCAACGCGGCGGCCCCGGCCTGTGCGCGGTCGGGCAGCGCCATGCCGGCCGGATGCAGCGCGGCCATCAGGCTGCCGAACAGCGTCACCGCCAGCAGCGCGCCCAGCTCGTAGGACACTTCCTCCACCGATGAGGCCATGCCGGCGCGATGCAGCGGCGCGTTGCCGATGATCGCCACCGATGCGGCCGAGATGGTGAAACCCAGACCGGCACCGGTCACCAGGCAGCCGGCGATGGTGTAGCCCAGGCCCGCCTCCAGCGTCAGCGCGATCATCGCCGCACCGACGGCGGCGATCGCCAGGCCACCGGCCACCGGCGGCCGCAGCCCGACCCGGTGCAGCAGCAGGCCGCCGAGCAGCGTGGCCGGCAGCGCGCCCAGCGCGAACGTGGACACCAGCATGCCAGCCTGCAGCGGCGAGAAGCCTGCCACCAGCTGGAACCGCTGGGTGCCGAGGAACTGCAGCGCACCGATGCCCAGGGTCACGAAGGCCGCCGCCAGCGCGCCGCCGAGAAAGGCCGGATGCCGGAACAGCGCGAAGTCCAGCAGCGGATACGGCAGCCGGGCCTGCCTGCGCGCGAACAGCCAGCCGCCCAGCAGCGCGGCGCTCCAGCCGGCCAGCGCCATCGCCGGATCGGCGGGCCGGGTGGCGAACGCCTTGATCCCGACCACCAGGCCGGACAGCGCGACCAGCGCCAGCAGCGATGACGGCGCATCCCACGGCCGGCTGGCATCGGGCACGCCATGCGGCGCCAGCAGCTGCGCGCCGACCAGCGCGGCCGCCACCACCGGCACGTTGATCAGGAACACCGACCCCCACCAGAAGCGCTCCAGCAGCAGCCCGCCCACCACCGGACCCAGCGCGGCGCCGACCAGGGCAACGCTGCCCCAGATCGCGATGGCGAGGTTGCGCTCGCGCGGGTCCTCGAAGGTCACCCGGATCAGCGCCAGCGTCGCCGGCATCATCGCCGCGGCACCGACCGCCAGCAGCGCGCGCGCCGCGATCAGCGCCAGCGGCGTCGGCGAGAACGCGGCCGCCAGCGAGCCGGCGCCGAAGATCCACAGGCCGGCCAGGAACATGCGCCGGTGGCCGATCCGGTCGCCCAGCGTGCCCGCGCCCAGCAGCAGGCCGGACATCACCAGCGGGTAGGCGTTGATGATCCACATGCCCTCGCCGGTACTCGCGCCCAGGTCGCGGACCAGCCGCGGCAGCGCGGTGTACAGGATCGAATTGTCGAGCGCGATCAGCAGCAGGCCGGACGCGACGATCAGCAGCAGGCACCAGCGCCTGGTTCTGGACATGGAGAGCACTCCGGGGCGAGCGCGTAACTATACAAACATGTTTGTACAGTTACAAATCCCGCAGCCGTGGCGCCAGTGCCAATGGGCCAGCCGGTGACAGGCAACCTTTGCGAGCTGGGCGCGACGCCGGCGCGGACGGCCGCTCTCGTGCGCGATGTGCGATGTGCGATGTGCGATGGGCGATGGGCGATGGGCGATGGGCGATGGGCGATGGGCGAAGCACGCCAGCCCATCACGGCGACGCCGCGATCCGTGCGTGGCACCGGCGGCGTCGCGCCACGCGACCCGCTGCGTTCAGCGTCCGTTGCGCGCGGCGCCATCCACGGCGATGCGCGTCACAGATCCTGCGCGCTCCGCCGACATGCCCGTGACGTCCCGGTCGCCATCATGCGCGCACCTGGCAACCCGGATGCCTCCCATGAGCTACAGCCTGACCGATGCCCTGCCCCACCTCGACGCACTGGAAGTGTGGATCGGTGGATTCGATGCCCATGGCAGGACCTATCGCGAGTTCTACGACGGGCTGGATCCACATCGGGAGGCGCTGCTGAGGATGATCGACACGCCGGGGGCCGACTGGGAAATCGGACGCCGCTTCAACGCGACGATGCTGCGCGCCGAAGCGCACCGCTCCTTCCTGCTCGCCACCTCCGCGATGATCGACGACCTCATCGCCTGCCTGTGCACCACCGACGAACACGCGCACCACCTCGAAGCAGAAGCACTGACATGAACACCGAACACGACACCGCCGCGGCCCTGAACCGCCTGCAGACCCATCTGCCCGAACTGCTCCAGTACTTCGTCGTCGAACCGACCGACGCCGCGTCGTCCACCCAAGAGGAGGACGCGCAGTGATCGCCGTGCATCTGGGAACCCGCCGCCTGCGCGCGCTCGAACGCGGCGCCCTGATCACCCCCGAGGAACAGGCCGAACTCGTACGCCTGGCGCGGCTGGGCCAGCAGCTGGTCGCCGGCCAGGCGCAGGACGCGGTGGCCGAACGTAGCATCGTCGCGCACGGCATGGCCTGCATCGCCGACGCGCCCTCGCCCAGGCACTGAGCGGCGACCACGCGACGACGGTGCCGACCCCATGACCCCCATGCCCACGCCCGGCGGTGCCGACGCCCACCATGATGGCTGGGACCTGCTGGGCGCGCGCCCGCTGCTGTGGTTTCCCGACTGGAATGCCGCGGTCGACCCGGCCGGACTGGTCGCCGATGCCTGTGCCGTGCGTGGCGCGGCCGCGAGCGACGCCTCGTCCCCCCAGCGGACCGCCGTCCCGCGCTGACCGCATCGCGCCAGCGGCGCCGGTGCCGCCGGCCTTCGACGCCGATCGGCGTCAGTGCGAATCGACGAACGCCCGGCATTGGTCCGGGTGGGCGTCGCAGCCGTACACATAGACGATGCCGGAATCGCCGAAGGCGTGCCCTCCGGCCAGATCGCCGCTGGACACCAGGAAGCGAAGCGGCGCCGCGCAGCGGTCGCAGCGGGCGGCGTGCGGGCCCTGGATCAGTTGTGGCGCGCCGCCCACCAGCACGCTGGTGCACGCATCGACCACGTCGACGTCCGGATCGCCGCTGATCACGCGGGCCAGTACCTCGCGCGGCTGCGTGCTGGCCGCCTCCATCAGCCGACGCAGGCCGGCGTCGCGCGCCAGCAGCAGCGTGCAGATGTCCTCGTCCTGTCCGTCTTCGTCTTCGTCCGCGCCGGCCGGATCGTGCGTCAGGGCCGGCACCGCGAGCGCGCGCAGGCCCTGACGCGGCACCTCCAACGGCCAGTCGGTGGTGGTCCGGACGGGCTGTTCCCGCTCCGCCACCGCGGCGTCGCGCGCATGACTGGCGACCACCGCCTCGCGCTGCGAGGGCAGCCACCACACGGTGACCACGCGCGACGGCCACGGCGCCGGCAGCACCTCGGGCAGCGGTAGCTGCAGCAGCAGCACGGCCGGGTCGCCATCCGCCGCTGCCGGCCAGTCCACGTCCGCCGGCAGCAGCGCGGCGCCGCCCACATGCGGCGCCTGCAGCTGCCAGCCGGCCTCGCCCTCGCAGCGGTACAGCAGCAGGCGCGGCCCACGCGCGGCCGCACGTTCGACCATCGACAGGATGCGCTGCCGTGCCGCGGCATCCAGCGCCAGGTAGTCGGCCTTCACCTGGCGTCGCCGCCGGCGCCAGCCGCGGCTGGCATGGCCGATCCAGCCGGCGACCGTGGCCAGCACCAGCAGCGGCAGACCCAGCCCCAGCAGCAGCGGACGCACCGAGGCAGCCAGCACCTCGACGCTGACATTGCGTGCCAGCACCCAGCCGCAGAGCGCGGTCCATGCGACCAGCAGCAAGGTGGCCAGCCACTCCCGCAGCGTGCGCGGCCGGAGCAGCCGCGGCAGCGCACGTCCCAGCAGCAACCGGCACAGGCCCACGCCGCCCGCCCAGGCGAACAGCAGCCTCCAGAACGCCACCGCGCTGGCGCAGCCGCAGCGCGCGTCGAGAAACACATCGGTCCGGGACGTCCACGTCCAGACGGCCGACACCAGCATCGCCAGCGCGACGGTGGCGGCCAGCCGCATCAGCCAGCCGGCCGGGCGGCGCACCCAGCGGGTCCAGACCAGTGCGACCAGCGCGATCCAGAACAGCGCCGCAAAACCGATGCTGGTCGCATCGTGCTGCCGCGTCAGGAACGTCATCGCCAGCGCCATCCAGCCTGCGGCCAGCAGGCCCAACACGAAGATCGCCGGATACATTCCCTTCCCCTGGTGCGATGCTGCCGCGACGGCGCGCATCGGCGCCTTCCGGCGCGCGGCGAGGATAGCCGCTCGCGCGCGTCCGTCGCTTGACCGGCGTCGCTGTTCGGCGGGCCTGCGCGCGACATCGACGAGGTGCCGTGGCTCGCTCGCGCGGGCCTGCGCTTCATCGCCGGGGCGGCCACGGCCGTGTCGGCACCTCCCTGCCGCTCGCCGCCACCAGCGGATCCGATCCATGGCCGGACGCCGCCGATGAAGGCCATCGGCCGCAACGGATGTGATCTGCGAACGCGCACCCCCAGGCGCCGGGCGCGTGTCAGGCGCGGCGCAGCTCCACCTGCGGCAGATGCCCGGCGAGCGCGGTCATGTCGGGCGCCCGCCAGGAACCGTGCGTGGCCGGATCGAGCCGGCATTCCTGCACGACCCAGCGGCGCACGCCGCGGCCTGCCAGTGCGGCCGCCAGCTCGCGCAGTTCGTCTTCCGGATAGAGCGCCGGATGCCAGGTGGTACGGCACTCGTGGGCGACGCCGCTGTCGAGCAGGCGATCGAGCGACTCCCACACCGCCTGTTCGCCCAGGCGCCGCCGGGTGATCTGCGCCTGGCGCGCCGGCAGCGCCTTGATGTCCAGGCCGACCCAGTCCAGCTGCGGCAGCAGCCGCGCCAGCCGCAGCGGATACATGCCGCCGGTGTGCATGGCGGTGCCGAATCCCAGTGCGCGCACCGCCTGCACCGCCTCGGGCAGGCTCGCCTGCAGCAGCGGTTCGCCGCCGGAGAACACCACGCCGTCGAGCAGGCCGCGCCGGCGCTGCAGGAAGCCGGCCACCCGCTCCCACGCGACCACGGTGCTGCCGCGCGCAGGCAGCAGCTCCGGGTTGTGGCAGTACCCGCAGCGCCAGGGACAGCCCTGCAGGAACAGCACCGCGGCCAGCCGGCCGGGGAAATCGATCGTGGTCAGCGGCGTCATGCCGCCGATCCGGATCACGCGGCGCGGGCCTGCACGCTGCGCGCCGGCTCGGCGAAGGCCCGTCCGGAGGCGGCCTGCTCGGTGAAGAAGCGGCGCTCGGCGTGCTCGCCCTGCTTGCCGATGTTGAAGCTGGAGACCGGGCGGTGATAGCCCATCACGCGGGTCCAGACTTCGCAGCGCTGGCGCTCGTCATCGCGCAGGGAAAGGGTGTCGGTGGACGTGTCGATGCTCATCGGGTGGACTCCTGTGGAAGGGATCGGATCGGCCGCGCGAAGGCGGCCGTGGGTGGAACGGGGGATCGCGGTCCGGCGCCACAGCGCGCGGCGCCGGCCGGTGAAACGACACAGGCGGATGCGGCCGCTCAGGCGGCGCCGGCCACGCTGCGCTGCCTGCGCGCCAGCAGCTCGTCGTCGCAGCGCGGGCAGAACGCGTGCTCGCCTTCCAGGTAGCCGTGGGTCGGGCAGATCGAGAAGGTCGGGGTGATGGTGATGTACGGCAGGCGGAAGCGGGTCAGCGCGCGGCGCACCAGGTCGCGGCAGGCCTGTCCGCTGGAGATGCGCTCGCCCATGTACAGGTGCAGCACGGTGCCGCCGGTGTAGCGCGACTGCAGCGCCTCCTGCCGCTCCAGCGCCTCGAACGGATCGTCGGTGAAGCCCACCGGCAGCTGCGAGGAATTGGTGTAGTACGGCTTGTCGTCGCTGCCGGCCTGCAGGATGTCCGGCCAGCGCCGGCGGTCTTCCTTGGCGAAGCGGTACGTGGTGCCCTCGGCCGGGGTCGCCTCGAGGTTGTACAGGTGCCCGGTCGATTCCTGGAACTCCACCATCCGCGCACGGATGTGGTCGAGCAGCCGCACCGCGAACGCATGGCCCCAGTCGCTGGTGATGTCGTGCGCGTCGCCGGTGAAGTTGCGGATCATCTCGTTGACGCCGTTCACGCCCAGCGTCGAGAAGTGGTTGCGCAGCGAGCCGAGGTAGCGCTTCGTGTACGGATACAGACCGTCGTCGATCAGTTTCTGCACGACCTCGCGCTTGATCTCCAGGCTGCGCCGGCCCAGTTCCAGCAGTTCGTCCAGGCGCGCGTACAGCGCGGCCTCGTCGCCGCGGTGCAGATGGCCCAGCCGCGCGCAGTTGACCGTGACCACGCCCAGGCTGCCGGTCTGCTCGGCGCTGCCGAACAGGCCGTTGCCGCGCTTGAGCAGCTCGCGCAGGTCCAGCTGCAGGCGGCAGCACATCGAGCGGATCATTCCCGGGTCCAGCTCGGAGTTGATGAAGTTCTGGAAGTACGGCAGGCCGTAGCGCGCGGTCATGTCGAACAGCCGCTGCGCGTTCTCCGAGTCCCAGGGGAAATCGGCGGTGATGTTGTAGGTCGGGATCGGGAAGGTGAACACCCGGCCCTTGGCGTCGCCCTCGCTCATCACCTCGATGTAGGCGCGGTTGATCATGTCCATCTCGGCCTGCAGCTCGCCGTAGGTGAACGGCATCTCCTCGCCGGCGATGAACGGGGTCTGCTCGCGCAGGTCGGCCGGGCAGACCCAGTCGAAGGTGAGATTGGTGAACGGGGTCTGCGTGCCCCAGCGCGACGGCACGTTGAGGTTGTAGATCAGCTCCTGGATGCACTGCCGCACCTCGGCATAGGACAGCGCGTCCTTGCGCACGAACGGCGCCATGTAGGTGTCGAACGAGGAGAACGCCTGCGCGCCCGCCCACTCGTTCTGCAGCGTGCCGAGGAAGTTGACGATCTGCCCGACCGCCGACGACAGGTGCTTCGGCGGCCCGGCCTCGACCCGGTTGGGGATGCCGTTGAGCCCTTCGTACAGCAGGGTGCGCAGCGACCAGCCGGCACAGTAGCCCGACAGCATGTCCAGGTCGTGGATGTGCAGGTCGCCCTCGCGGTGGGCCCGGCCGATCTCGGCCGGGTAGACCCGGTCCAGCCAGTAGTTGGCGGTGACCTTTCCGGCCACGTTGAGGATCAGACCGCCCAGGGAATAGCCCTGGTTGGCGTTGGCGTTGACCCGCCAGTCGGCCCGGCTCAGGTACTCCTCGACCGAGGTGACCGGGTCCACCAGGACCTGTCCGGACCGCTGCAGCAGGGAGTCGCGCCGTTCCATGTTCTTTCGCCTCGCACACAAGATGTTGTGTGATTCTGGGAAAGAAACGGCACATGTCGTATGACATGGATCAAGACGCCCCCGATTCGGACCCTGCCGGCCCGCAAACGGTGACCGGCACCCCGCCGTCTCCCGGAGCGTCGAGACGGAAGAATGCCGGTGCCAGGCGCCGGACGCGCCCGGTGCCGGGGCGCATCCATGCCTGCTGTCAGTAGGCGTAGTGCAGCTGCAGCCACAGCTTGTCGGTATCGGCGGTGCGCGCCGGGTCGTCGCTGCGGTAGCGCGCCAGCTTCACCAGCCCGTCGAGGCCGGCCACGCCCGGGATCGGACGCGCGTAGGACAGGTCGATCTCGTCGCCGTAGTCGCCGCCGCCGCGCTCGGGCGCGAAGGTGTGGAACCAGGCCTGCAGGCTGCCACCCTTCAGCGGCAGCGTCGCACCGACGTAGCGGTCGACGATGCCGGACGCCGGCGTGGTCAGGAACACGTCGGCCCAGCCCTGGAACTGGTGTCTGGTCGCCAGCGGCGTCTGGAACGCATGGTTGCCCGGGCCGGTGCCGCCGCCGAGCGACTCGTACCCGGCCTTGAGGGCGACGCCGTGCAGCGTGTAGCCCAGTTCGGCCAGTGCATAGCGGCTGTCCAGGCGCCACGGATTGCCGCGCAGTTCGCGCTGCCGCGCGTGTTCGGCCGCGTACGACCACGCGCCGGCGCGTCCTTCCAGGCGCAGGCCGCTGGTGCGGCTGGACAGCGTGCCCAGCGGCGCGGCCGCACTCACCGCGATGTCGTCCAGACGCAGGCGGTGGTGGTAGGCGCTCGCGGCCAGCACCGGCGCCACCTGCCAGCGCATCTGCAGCAGGTGGCTGTCGCCGTCGATGTCGGCAGGATTGGCGCGATTGCTGGCGGCGCTGTCGGCCGGTCCGAAGATCGTGTTGATGCCGCCGATCCAGGCGTAATCCAGCGCCAGCGATGTCGCCGGTGTCCATTGCAGGCGCACGCCATCGTAGGTCTGCTCGTTCTGCCGCCAGGCGCTGCCGCCGACGAAACGCTGGTTGCCCAGCACCATGCGCTGGCGTCCGAACGTGGTGCTGCCGTAGCGGCCGTCGTGGCGCAGCAGTGCCTGGTTGATTTCCGCGCCGCCCGGATCGGCCACCACCGGATAGGCGCGGCGTCCATTGCGGGTGTCGTTGTGGTGGCGCTCGTCCAGCGCGAGCACCGCATCGGCCTCGGCGCGTGCCGACCAGCCGTGCCAGGACGGACTCAGGTAGCCGACCCGCGCGCGCAGCGTGTGCGCGTCGGCCTGGTGGGCGATGCCGGCCTGGTCGACGTGCTCGTAGCGGTAGCGCAGGTCCAGCGAGGCGCCGGCCGGATCGGCGGCCAGTGCGGCCGACGGCGACGCTGCCGCGACCAGCAGCGCAAGGGTGGAGAAACGGAAGGCGGCGTGCATGGACTGTCCTGCGTGTGGGTTGCGCGCACCGTAGGCCCGCGCCCGCGGGACCGACCATGACCGCGGTCAAGCGCGCGTGCGCCGCTCTCCCAACCCCGCCTGTACAGACGCGCAGGACTGATGCAGGTCAAGGCGGGCCGCGGCCGACGCTGCGACCCTGCGCGCATTCCCGCACCGAGACCTGCCATGCATGCCCTCGACCTGCGCCATCTGCCGCCACCGGAGCCGATGAACCGCATCCTCGACGCCCTGCTGTCGTTGCCCGCCGACGCCCGCCTGGATGCGCTGACTCCGCAGGCGCCCGGCCCGCTGCTGCCGATCCTGGACGAATGGGGCTACATCTGGCGCGTCGCCGAACAGCAGGACGGCAGCGCGCGGATCGCGATCTGCCGCCGCGATGCGGCCGCCGCGCTGCTGGCGGACCGGCCGGGGCCGTGAGCGGCCTGGCGCTGACCCGTGCGCCGCAGGCGGGTCGGCCGCTGCGCTTCCTGCTGACCTCGCCGCTGTGGGGCATCGTCGCCGGCCTGCTGCTGGTCGCGCAGCCCGATGCGCTGGCGCTCGGCCGCTGGGCACCGGCGACGGTGGCCCTGGTGCATGTCTTCACCCTCGGCGTGCTCGGCAACGCGATGCTCGGCAGCATGCTGCAGTTCCTGCCGGTCGCCGCCGGCGTGCCGCATGCGGGTCTGCCGCTGTCGCACTGGGCGCATGCCGGCCTCAATGCCGGCCTGGTCCTGTTCCTGTGCGGCCTGCTGCATCTGCGTGCCCTGCTGCTGCCCGCCTCGGCCCTGATGATCGCCGCGCTGGTAGTGGTGGCCGCGCCGGTGCTGCCGGCCCTGCTGCGGCGCGGGGCGCAACGCGTGCTGCGTGCCGGCCTGGGCGCTGCGGTCGTCGCCCTCGGCGCCACCGTCGTGTCCGGCATGCTGGCCGCCGCGGTCCTGGCCGGGCATCTGGCCTGGCCGCTGGACCGGCTGGTCGATGCGCACGCCACGCTGGGGCTGGTCGGCTGGGTGCTGGGCCTGCTGCTGGCGGTCGGCAGCATGACCGTGCCGATGTTCCAGGGCACGGCCGCGATTCCCGCCTGGTGGCTGGCCGCCGGCCTGACCGCCATCGGCAGCGTGCTGCTGGCCGGTGTGATCGGGCGCCTGGCCGGTGCGCCGGCGCCGATGCTGGTGCCGGCGCTGGCACTGGCCGCGATCGGTTTCGGCCTGACCGTGCTCCGGCTGCAGTGGCGGCCACCGCACCGGCGCAACCCGGCCCTGGTCGGCTTCTGGCGTGCCGGCAGCGTGGCCCTTCTCGCGGCGGGCGTAGCGACCTGCATCGCCGCGGCCGGCGTCTCAGAACGCGCCGGCATGCTCGCCGGCGTGCTCGGCATCGGCATCGGCATTCCGCTGCTGGTCAACGGCATGCTGCTGGAGATCGTCGCCTTCGTGAGCTGGATCGCCCTGCGCGGCCGCTGCCCGCGCGGCGTCCGCATTCCCGCGGTCGGGCGGCTGCTGCCTGACCGCGACAAGGCGATCGCGCTGGCGGCGCACTGCGTGGCCGCGGCGCTGCTGACGGCGACGGCGATCCGGCCGGCGCTGACGGCCGGCGCCGGCCTCGCGCTGATCGGCGCGTACGCCATCAGCACCGCCTGCGTACTGCGCTGTCTGCACCGCGCGCGGGCCTTCGCACGCGAACACGGAACGCCTGCATGAGCGGCAAGCCGCCGCTGGTCTACAGCTGTTCGGGCTGCTCGAGCGCCGCGCAGATGGCCAATGCCCTGGCGCTGCGGCTCGACCGCGCCGGCGTCGCCGAGATGTCGTGCATCGCCGGCGTGGGCGGCGGCGTGACCGGCCTGGTCCGCACCGCGCGCTCGGGACGGGCGATCGTGGCGCTGGACGGCTGCGTGCTGCATTGCGTGCGCGCCTGCCTGGCCCAGGCCGGCGTGGTGCCGGACGTGCACCTGACCCTGTCGGACTACGGCGTGCGCAAGCGCCGCCATGCCGATTTCGACCGCGACGAAGCCGACGCCGTCCATGCAGCGCACGTGCTGCCGGCCGTGCGGCATCTGGCCGCCGCGTCCGATGCGGACGCCTCCACCGACGCACCGGCCGACGACGAAGCCCGGCGCCCTTGACGTGGGTCAGACCGCTGGGGCGGAGCGCTCGCTAGCATCGCCAGCGACCGTACTTCCACAAGGCAGGTGCATGCCCGTATTCCCCCGATCCGTTCCACTGCGGCGCCTGGCCCGCGGCGCCCTGGGTGGCGCACGCCATGCCATCGACCACGTCGACGATGCGGTGGTCGCGCTGGCCGGACTGCGCCGCCACCTGGTCCGCGCGGCCGCGCACGGCAAGCAGATCGCCGGGCTGCCGCTGCGCGATGGTCCCCGCGAGGCCCAGGTGCTGGCACGCGCACGCCGGGTCGCCGGCCATGTCGCGGTGCCGCGCGACACCGCCGACGCCCTGATGCGCACGCTGATCTCCGACGCCTGCCGCCAGCAGGCACAGACCTCCTTCCCTTCCCGGACACGCCCGATGATCGTCGACACGCTGTCGCCCACGCTCCCGCGCCGGATGCTGCGCCTGCTCCCGCCTCCCCGCCGCTGGCGGCCACTGCTCGCGCGCCTGCCGGCCCGCCTGCAGGCGCCGCTGGTCGAACGCCTGCTGGGCAGGTCGCTGGCCGGCATCGACGCCGCTGCGCTGGCGCTGATCGAAGACCGCCGGCTCGGCATCGACATCGACGACCTCGGCCTGCACTGGGTGCTGGTCTGGAATGCCGGCCGGCTGCGGGTCTGCGATGCACCGGCCGAAGCGACCGTGCGCGGCAGCGCGACCGACCTGGCCCTGCTGGCCAGCCGCCTGGAGGATGCCGACACGCTGTTCTTCCAGCGCCGGCTGGTACTGACCGGTGACGTCGAGCTGGGCCTGACCGTGCGCAACCTGCTCGACCGCATGCCCTGGGAAGACCTGCCGCTGGCCCAGCGCATCGTGCTGCAGCGTGGCGCGCGCGTGCTGCGCGCCGCGCGCGAGGCCGGAAGCCGCTGACCTCGCCGCGCGCACGGGCCGCGCCCGCGCGTCCACTCCGCAGGCACAAAAAAACCCCGCATCGTCCGATGCGGGGTTTTTCATTGGAGCATGCGACCGGTCAGCCCTCGACGATCATGCGCGAGCGCATCTCCAGGTGCAGCGCGTGGCAGAAGTGCGTGCAGTAGCACCAGTACACGCCGGCCTTGTCGGCCAGGAACGTCACCGACTTGGTCTCCTGCGGGTTGACGATGAAGTTGACGTTGTACATCGGGATGCCGAAGCCGTGGGTCAGGTCCTCGACCTTGTCCAGGTTGGTCAGGGTGATGGTGACCACATCGCCCTTCTTCACCGTGAACTCGCGCATCGCGAAGGTCGGCGCGCGCGAGTTCAGCTTCACGTGCACCTTGTTGCCGTCGCGCTCGATGCCGACGTCGGCCTCGGTCTTGACCGCGTTCGGGAACTCGTCGATGTCGTAGATCTGTTTGGTCTTGATCACCGACGCGTGGATCAGCAGCGCGTCATGCGGCTCCGGATACGCGGTGTGGTCGTGGATCAGCGTCATCTTGTCGCCGGAGATGTCGATCAGCTGCTCGGTCTCGACATGCAGCGGCCCGACCGGCAGGAAGCGGTCCTTGGAGAACTTGTTGCCGGAGTTGAAGTACTTGCCGTCGGCGTTCTTGGTTTCGCCCATCGAGGTGTAGCCGTGGCCGGGCTGGTAGTGCACGTCCACGCTGTCCAGGATCACCTTGGCGGTCTTGTCGCCGGCGAACTCGGCGATGGCCGCGTCCACGTTCCACTTCACGATCTTGCTGTCCAGGAACAGCGTGGTGTACGCGTTGCCGCGGCCGTCGAAGGCGGTGTGCAGCGGGCCCAGGCCGACGTTCGGCTCGGCGATCACCGCGTCGCGCGCCTTCTCCAGGCTGCCGGCGAACCACTGCTCGATCTTCGCCAGCTCGATCACCGAACAGGTCGGCGACAGCTTGCCCGAGCACACGAAGTACTTGCCGTCCGGGCTGGCGTTGACGCCGTGCGGGTTCTTCGGGATCGGCACGTAGCAGGTCAGCGCGGTCTTGGCGTCCGGATTGGCCGCCTTGCGCCCGTCCACGACAGGCACCCTGGAGTCGCCGATGGTGGTGAAGCGGCCCTCGGCCACCGCCGCCTCGATCCGCGCGATGTCGAAGAACACGCAGGCATCGTGCTCGGCCGACATCATGTCCTCGTAGTGGACGCCGCCCTCCACGTTGTACTGGTTGGACGCGGCGTACTTGCCGTCGTACGAGGTGGCGACCAGGTCCATGTTGCCGTCGACCTGGCACTGCCAGCGCACCTCCATGGTCTCCGCGTCGATGCAGGAGAACAGGCAGCCGTACTTGTCCGGCGTGTCCATGTCGCGGCCGTCGTTGGGCAGCGGGATGTGGAACTCGGCACCGGCGAACACGCGTGTGGTGTGGTTGAGCGCCGCATCCACCGGATCGCGCTTGTCGGTGAAGATGCCGTGGTGGCCCTGCACGTTGGGCAGGTCGGTGATGCGGTCGACTTCGAAGGTGTCGCCACGGATGCGGGCGACGCGGCTGTGCAGCTTGTCGTTGACCCAGAAGAACTTGCCGTCGTAGGTGCCGTCGGCGTACGAGCCCTGCACGTGGTGGGTGTCGCCGGTCCAGTACTTGAGCTGGCCATCCGGGCGCGTGCCGATGATCGCGCGCGACTCGTTGGTGATGCCCCAGCCCACCATCGGGTCGATGTTGAACACCGGGATGCGCTTGAGCGTGCGTCCGGACGGGCAACCGTAGATCCGCACCTCGCCGGAGTGGCCGCCCGAGGACAGCACGTAGTACTCGTCGAGCTTGCCCGGTGCGACTTCGAACCTGCCGTGCAGCGGCGCGCTGCCCGCGCTGGTGCCGCCTGCAGCGGCCCCGGCCGCCGCACCGGCGCCCTTGTCGGCGCAGCCCACCAGCCCGATCGCGGCAGTGCCTGCGAGGCCGGCGCCGGCCAGGGCCGTCGTTCCCAGGAATCTGCGACGTCCCGGGTTGTTCATGACGTCTTGTGTGTCCTTCATATCGGCCCCCTTTGAGAGCGCTGGAATCGGTTCATTGCGTGTCGGGGCGTCGCAGTCTAGGCAGCCCCGTGACATCGGCACATTGACCTGCGTCAATGCGTCGCACCCCGCGGCGCCGATAACGTGCTACCCACTCCAACGCACGTCGCGCGAACCCGCGGCGGCCGGCATCGCCCGTGGCCCCGTTGCCACGCACACACCGATGAGGCAGCGCGGATCGCCGCGATGGGCCGTGCAGCGACGCACGCAGATGCAACGGCAGCGACGCCCTCCCGGATCGAAGACACGTGCAGATCGAGGACGCGCATGGCTGCGTCGAGCGAACGCGTTCCACGTGCCTTTCACTGCGCGTCATGCGCCATCGCCGCACGGCGCATGTCGCCGCATCCGCGGCCCGTCGCACGTTGATCTACGTCAATGCGGCGCCCGGTCGCGCGGCCTACCTTGCCCACCGGATCGACCGCATGCCCGCGGTCGCGCAGCAGACCGCCACGTCATCCGGAGACCTCATGAAAAGCCTTCCCGTTCTGCGTCATTCCGCACTCGCGCTGCTGGCCCTGGCGCTGGCCGGTTGCGGTGCTGCGGATGCACCGGAGTCCTCCACCGCCGCGGCCGACACCGCACCGGCGGCGACGGTGACCGAACCCGCTGCTGCCGAACCGGCCGCAGAACCGGTCGCCGTGGCAGCTGGGGCGGCAGACGCCGGCGGCATCGGCGAGGAGACCTACCAGAAGACCTGCGCGGTCTGCCATGCGACCACCGCGCTGGGTGCGCCGGTGCTGGGCAGCAAGGAACAGTGGGCGCCGCGCATCGCGCAGGGCCAGGACGTGCTGCACACGCACGCGATCGAAGGCTATGTCGGCGAGAGCGGCGCGATGCCCGCACGCGGCGGCAATCCGTCGCTGGACGACGACACGGTCAAGGCCGCGGTGGACTACATGGTGTCCAAGGCCCAGTAGGCGGGCGCCGGCACACACCGGCCAGGAGCGACGCGATGCCAGGACCTCTTCCCTCCTCCCCGCTGGTGGCGCTGCTGCTGCGTTGGACACTGACCTGCCTGGCACTGGCGTTCGCATCCGCCTTTGCCGCGCCCGCGCAGGCCGGCTCCTACGAGGCCGACCTGCCCGACGCGCTGTTCGCCGATCCCGACCTGTGCCGGCATGCGCCCTGTACCAGCGTGCTGCCGGGCGCGCAGCGCTTCTCGCTGCGCACCGGCAATCCGGCCTTCGTCACCGGCCTGCGCGACGGCACGGGGGGCGAGGAAGTCGTCGGCTACGTGTTCCTGTCCACCGACGTGGCGCCGGAGATCGTCGGCTACTCGGGCAAGCCCATCGTCACCCTGGTGGGCATGGATGCGCAGGGCCGCATCAGCGGCGCGCGCATCCTCAAGCACAGCGAACCGATCCTGCTGGCCGGCATCCCCGAGGAGAAACTGGACGCCTACATCGCCCAGTACACCGGCAGCCCGGCCGGTGCCCGCTTCGAGCTGGGCCGGGCGACCGGCGACTACGTGCCATTGAAGGCGGTCAGCGGCGCGACGGTCACGGTGATCGCCGAGAACCAGCTGGTCAGTCGCGGCAGCCATGCGGTCGCCCGCCAGGTCGGCCTGCTGCAGGCGGTGGCGCGCCCGCAGGGCCGCTTCAGCGACGATGGCGCGGTACGCGACTGGGACACGCTGGTGCGCGAGGGCAGCGTGCGCCGCCTGACCGTGAGCCAGGCGCAGGTCGGCGCGCGCGACACCGGCGAGCCCTTCATCGACCTGTGGTTCGGCTACCTCAACGCGCCGGCGATCGGCACCAGCATCCTCGGCGCGCAGGGCTACCGGCGGCTGATGGACGACCTGCAGCCGGGCGAGCACGCGCTGTTCGTGATCGGCAGCGGCAGCAGCTCGTTCAAGGGCTCGGCCTTCGTCCGCGGCGGCATCTACGACCGCATCCAGGTCTCGCAGGACGTCGACACCCACAGCTTCCGCGACACCGACTACCTCAACCTGCACGGCGTGCAGGCCGTCGGGGCGCCCGCCTACCGCGAGTCCGGCATCTTCATCCTGCGCGACGAGGCATTCTCGTCCGCGTACCCATGGCGCCTGACCTTCCTGGCCAACCTGTCCAGCGGAGGGACCGAGACCGAGTTCGCCAACTTCGACAGCGAATACTGGCTGCCCGCGCATTACCTGGAAGGCGGGCGCCCGACCATCGAGGTCCCGGTGCCGGCCTGGCGCAAGATCTGGTCGGCCAAGCGCTGGGAGATCGCCGCGTTCCTGGCCCTGCTGGGCTTCACCACCGCGTTCTACGCCACCCACCGGCGCTGGGCCGCGCGCGCGCGCCGCACCGACAAACGCTGGGTGCTGTGGCCGCACATCGCGGTGTGGACGGTGGCGGTGGTGTACGTCGGTTTCGGCCAGCTCGCCCAGCCCTCGGTCGTGCAGGTGCTCACCCTGATCCACGCGGTGTTCGATGGCTGGCGCTGGGACCTGTTCCTGAGCGATCCGCTGATCTTCCTGTTCTGGATCTTCATCGCGATCAGCATCGTGCTGTGGGGGCGCGGCGTGTTCTGCGGCTGGCTGTGCCCGTACGGCTCGCTGAGCGAGCTGCTGTACAAGTTCGCCGGCCGGATCGGGCTGCGCCGCTGGCAGTTCGCCCTGCCGGCGCGCTGGCACCACCGGCTGCGCTGGCTGAAGTACGTGGTGCTGCTGGTGCTGGTGGCCGCCTCGTTCCATTCGATGGCGCTGGCCGAGCGCCTGGCCGAGGTCGAGCCGTTCAAGACCACCTTCCTGGTCCACGTCTGGACCCGCAGCTGGCCGTTCGTGCTGTTCTGGTGCCTGCTGATGGTCGCGGCGATGTTCATGGAGCGGCCGTTCTGCAAGTACCTGTGCCCGCTCGGCGCGGCGCTGGCGATCCCGTCGCGCTGGCGGGTCTTCGGCCTGTGGCGCAAGAGCGACTGCACCACCTGCAAGGCCTGCGCGGCCGGCTGCGGCTCGCAGGCGATCGACCCGCAGGGGCGGATCGACCCGACCGAGTGCATGCAGTGCCTGGACTGCATGGTGCTCTACTACGACGACCACGCCTGCCCGCCGCTGGCCAGGGAGCGCAAGCGCCGCGAGAAGGCGGGCCTGCCGCAGACCCCGGTCGGCCGCGATGGTCATTTCATCCCGATCCGGGTGATCGAATGAAGCCCGGGCCGCACCTGCTGGCCGCGGTCGCACTGGCCCTGCTGCCGCTCTGGGCGGCGTCGGCGGCGACCCTGCAGGTGCATCCCGGCGGGAGCATCGCCGCGGCGGTGGCGCGGGCCGCACCCGGCGATACCATCGAGGTGGCGCGCGGCCTGTACGCCGAATCGCTGCGCATCGACAAGCCGCTGACCCTGCGCGGTGTCGGCCGGCCCACCCTGAGCGCCGGCGGCCACGGCGACGTGATCCGGGTGACCGCGCCTGACGTGCGCATCGAGGGCCTGATCCTGCGCGACAGCGGCGGCGAGCTCGGCGAGCAGCATGCCGGCGTCTACCTGCAGCCCGGCGCGCACCGCGCGGTGGTGCGCGGCTGCGATTTCGCCAACGTGCTGTTCGGGCTGTGGATCGAGAAGGCCGACCACGTGCGGGTCGAGGACAACCTGATCACCGGCATGCGCCATCGCCTGTCCTCGCAGCGCGGCAACGGCATCCAGCTCTACAACAGCCAGCACGCGTCGATCCTGCGCAACCGCATCGCCTTCGCCCGCGACGGCATCTACGTGGACGTCTCGCACGATGCGCGCTTCATCGGCAACCGGATGCACGACGTGCGTTACGGCAGCCACTACATGAACTCCTACCGCAACCTGTGGCAGGGCAACGACAGCTACCGCAACCAGGGCGGGCTGGCGCTGATGGAGGTGCGCGAGCTGCAGGTGCTGGGCAACCGCACCTGGGACAACAGCGACCACGGCATCATGCTGCGCACCATCCAGGACTCGACGATCGCGTCCAACATCGCCGCCGGCAACGGCCGCGGGCTGTTCATCTACGACGCCGAGTACAACGTGCTGCGCGACAACCTGATCGTCGGCAACCGGATCGGCGTACATCTGTGGGCCGGCTCCTACCGCAACCAGATCGACGGCAACGACTTCATCGGCAACGACGAGCAGGTGCGCTACGTGGCCTCGCGCGATGCGGTGTGGGGCCAGCGCCAGGGCAACCACTGGAGCAACTACCTGGGCTGGGACCAGGACGGCGACGGCGCCGGCGACACTCCGTTCGAGGCCAGCGATGCGGTCGACCGCCTGCTGTCGCGGCATCCGTTCGTCAAGCTGCTCGACAGCAGCCCCGCGCTGCATACGCTGAAACTGATCGCGCGCCAGTTCCCGGTACTGCGCACGCCGACCATCGTCGATGAACGCCCGGCGATCGCTCCCCACCATCCCGACTGGGCCGCCTGGCTGGACCGGCGCGACGGGGTTCCGGAGAAGCACGATGCACGATGAACCGATGGTCCGGCTGGAGGGCGTGGGCAAGCGCTATGGCGCGGTGCACGCGGTCAGCGGCGTGGACCTGACCGTGGCCCCGGGCCGCATCGTCGGCCTCGTCGGCCACAACGGCGCCGGCAAGAGCACCCTGCTGAAGATGATGCTGGGCATCCTGGCACCGAGCGAGGGGCGGCTGCGGATCGCCGGCCAGGACGTCGGCGGCCCGGGGTTCCGCCAGCTGCGCCGGCAGATCGGCTACCTGCCCGAGAACGTGGTGCTGTACGACAACCTCGACGGCCTGGAGACGCTGCGCTTCTTCGCCCGGCTCAAGTCGGTCGATCCGTCCCAGTGCGAGGCCCTGCTCGAACGCGTCGGCCTGGCCGCGGCCGCGCGACGCAACGTGCGCGGGTACTCCAAGGGCATGCGCCAGCGGCTGGGGTTCGCCCAGGCCCTGCTCGGCAGTCCGCGGCTGATGTTCCTGGACGAACCGACCAACGGCCTGGATCCGCTGGCGATCCATGCGTTCTACGACACCCTGCAGGCGCTGCGCGAAGCCGGCACCACCGTGCTGATCAGCTCGCACCTGCTGGCCGAGATCCAGTCGCGGCTGGACGACCTGGCGATCCTGGCCAACGGCCGCCTGGTCGCCACCGGCACCGTGGCCGCCCTGGCGGCCGACGCCGCGCTGCCGGCGCGGGCGCGGATCACGCCGGAACCGGACGCGCACGCAGCCGTGCAGCAGGCGCTGACGCAGGCCGGCTTCGCAGTCGCCGCCGTCGATGCGGCGACCCTGGCCTGCGACGTGCCGCATGCGCGCAAGGCGCGCCTGCTGGCTGCCCTGGGCCCGCTGGAGCAGGCGCTGCGCGGCTTCGAGCTGCAGGAGCCGACCCTGGAAGACCTGTACCTGCATCACCAGCACAAGGCGGAGGCCGCCGCATGAGACCCGACTGGCAATGGCGGCTGGCGCTGGCGGTGGCCGGCAAGGAGTTCCGCGACCGGCTGCGCAACCGCTGGGTGCTGGCGGTGGCGGTGGTGTTCGCCGCGTTCGCGCTGCTGATCGCCTATTTCGGCGGCGCGCAGGGCGGCGACGTCGGCTTCCGCGGCATCGGCGTGACCGTGGCCAGCCTGACCAGCCTGGCGATCTACCTGGTGCCGCTGATCGCGCTGCTGCTGGGCTTCGATGCGATCGTCGGCGAACGCGAGCGCGGCACGCTGGACCTGCTGCTGTCGCTGCCGCCGACCCGCGCCGAACTCCTGCTCGGCAAGTACGCCGGGCTGGCCGGCGCGCTGGTGCTGGCGACCCTGGCCGGCTTCGGCAGCGCGCTGCTGCCGCTGCTGGGACAGCTCGACATCGCCGGCTTCCGGCTCTACCTGGCCTTCGTCGGCAGCACCGTGCTGCTGGGCCTGGCGTTCCTGAGCCTGGCAATGCTGATCTCGGTGCTGTGCAGCGAGCGCACGCGCGCATCGGGTGCGGCGATCGCGACCTGGTTCGGCTTCGTGCTGGTGTTCGACCTGGCCCTGCTCGGCATCCTGGTCGCCTCGGCCGGGCGCGGCGCCTCGGCGTGGGCCCCGTATGCGCTGCTGCTCAATCCGGCCGACGTGTTCCGCATCCTAAACCTGTACGGCAGCGAGGGCCTGCGCACCGCGTTCGGCCTCGGCACGCTGCTGCCCGACCACTGGAACAACCCCGTCCTGCTGTGCGCGGCGATGCTCGCCTGGATCGTCGCGCCGCTGGGCATCGCGCTGTGGAGATTCCGATGAGACTCGCCTACCCGTTCGCCCTCGCGCTGCTGCTCGGCGGCTGCACGCCATCGGCGCTCGACCCGACCGCGCAGGAGCCGGCCACCGGCGCCCAGTGCGAGCTGGACGGCATGCTGCTGGCCGACTATCCCGGCCCCAAGGGCCAGATCCGCTATGCCGACGGCCACGTCGCCTGGTTCTGCGACACGGTCGAGCTGCTGTCGCTGTACCTGTCGCCCGAACAGGTGCGCAGCGTCGGCGGCGCCTACACCCAGGACATGGCCCTGGCCGACTGGAACGCGCCGGCCGGGCACTGGATCGCACTGGAGCAGGCGTTCTTCGTCGAAGGCTCGTCGCGGCTGGGCAGCATGGGCCCGACCCTGGCCAGCTTCTCCAGCCGCGAGGCCGCGCAGGCCTTCGCCACCGAGCACGGCGGGCGCGTGCTGGCGTTCTCCGAGATCACCCCCGACATGGTGCAGCTGCACAGCGGCATGCACCGCGACCACGGCATGTAAGGAGTCACCGATGGATCCGTTCTTCGCCGGCATGCCGCCGGCCACCGCACTGGTGCTGGCTGCGCTGTCCAGGGAGCTGTACGACACCCGGCAGATGCGCCGCCAGCTGTTGAGCGACACGCGCTGCACCTGCGCCGACGCGGTGCTGCAGGCCATCGCCGATGGCCGCCTGCCCGAACATCCGGGCTGGGAGGCCTGGCTGTCGCTGCAGCTGCTCGAGCGCCACGAGCGGCATCTGCAGACGCGGCTGGACTGGCGCTGCCGCCATCCCGCGGCGGAGGCCGAGCCGGACGGCTTCGACGACAGCGCCGCGCTGGCCGGCCTGCTGCAGCTGCCCGAGGGCTTCCTGCCACCGCAGCACCACCCGGACGGCGTCGCCCTGCACGGGCCCGATGGCCTGGAGGTGCTGGTGCGCTGGGTGTCGCCGCAGGCCTGGTCGGTGGAGTGGACCCTGGGCGACGCGCACTGGCGGCTGGACACGGCGCCGGCGGCGCACGCCGGCGTGACCGCCTCCGCCCACCTGCACCGGCCCACTGGCGCGGTCGTCGACAGCCCGCTGGTGCTGGACGACACGATGGCGCCGCTGCAGCGCATCGTCGACGCGCTCGCACGTTCGCCACGGCTGTGACCGCGCCGCGCCAGCGGCGGGCCTGGCCGGCGCCGCTGGCGCTGCTCGCGCTCGCCGCGCTGGCGAGCGTGGCCATCCTCTGGCTGCGCCCTGCGCGCAGCTTCCAGGCCGAGTACCTGGTGTTCGGCTCGCACGCCAGCGTGCAGCTGCGCAGCACCGAGGCGGCACGCGCCGAGGACGCGCTGGACCGCATCGGGCAGCTGCTGCGTGAGGACCATCGCGACTGGCACGCGTGGGAACCCGGCGCGCTGACCGAGCTCAATGCCGCCCTGGCCGCCGGCCACGCGCAGCGGCCGCCGGACACGCTGCTGGCGCTGATCCGCGAGGCCCGGCGCGGCCATGCGCTGAGCGGCGGGCTGTTCAATCCGGCCGCCGGGCGCACCTTCGCCGCCTGGGGCTTCCATACCAGCGACTACCCGGTGCGCACCGCGGCACCGGATGCCCGGGCGATCGGCAGGCTGCAGCAGGCGCACGCGTCGATGGACGACATCGTCATCGCCGACGACGGCATGGTCAGCAGCCGCAATCCGGCGGTCGCGCTCGACCTCAACGCCTTGTCCGAAGGTTTCGCCGCAGGCCAGATCCGCGACCTGCTCCGGGACGCCCGCATCGACGATGCGCTGATCGATGTCGGCGGCTTCGTGCTGGCGCTGGGCGACGACGGTGGAACACCATGGGCGGTCGGCGTGCGCGGTGGCGAGGGCCTGCTGGCCACGCTGCAGCTGCGCGACGGCGAGGGCCTGGCGTCCTCGGGCGACTACCAGCGCCGACGCGCCGGCGGGAGCACCGCGAACGGCCACATCATCGATCCACGCGCCGGCCGCCCGCAGCGCGCCAGCGTCGCCGCCAGCGTGCTCGGCCGCGATCCGGTCCTGGTCGACATGGCTGCCACCGCGTTGATGGTCGCCGGCCCCGACAGGATGGACCGCGTGGCCAATGACATGGGCGTGGCCTGCGTGGCGCTGCAGGCGCACGACGGCACCCTGCATCTCTCGCAGGCGATGCAGGCCCGGCTGGCGCTGCGCCCGGACCCGCAGCGAAAGGTACGGATCCACGCGCTCGGCGACGGCCCCTGCTGAGCCCGTCCACGCTGCGCAGGCCGGCGGCGACGCGGAGGCCGCTCGCGTTTCACGTCGCTCCCATCGAAGCCACGCGACCGGCGGCGACGTCCTCGCCGGTCGCGTCCCGGCTGTGCGGGTCCGGGCACGTCGCCCGGAAATCGACGCTGCTCGCGGTCACCGGCGCAGGCGACACCCGCAACGCGAAGGCAGCCGGCCCTTCACCGCCGGGTCGCGGGCGGCGACCGGTGGCCATCGGCCCGCGACGCACGCGCCAGGCAGCGCCCACGTGCCCCTGGGGCCTTGACCTGCATCAATGCAGCACCCTCCCCGCGGGTCGACCATGCAGACGCACGCCCACCGGCGGACGCGAACCACACGCCCGCCCCGTCCCTCTGGAGCAGACATGAAGGCCGATTCCGTTCCGCAGCACTCCGCGTTCGACATGCTGACCCTGGTCATGAGCGGCGAGGCAGACCACGCCTCCGATCCCACGGCGCGTCCGGCACCTGCCGCGCCACGGGTCCCGCAACCGATGACCGCCGACGTCGATCTGGTCCGCGCCAGCCACCGCGACCCACGCGCGATGCCGCACTGACCCGCCTGCCGCATCTGCGCGGCGCGACCTGCATCGCGCGGGCGCGCCAGCTCGGCGTGAGGCCGCATGGGCCGGACTGCTGATCCCGCGGACCTGGCCCTCGTCGCCGCGCCTCAGGGGCTGATGCGCCTCGACCACCGTCCTGCCCGAGCGCGGGACGACAGGATGCGCGCCCGCCGTCCGCCCTCGGCGGCACCGCAGTGTCAGGGCCGCGCCTGAGGGAACGGCCCGGACAGCGAGGCCTTGCCCGGCTGGCCGTCCCAGTAACCGTTGCGTGCGCCCAGCGGCGGTGGCGGCTCGGCCTTGCCGAGCATGTCGCGGAAATGCGCGACGATGCCCTCCATGCCCTGCGCCTGCGGCGACAGGCGCAGGATGTCGACGCCACAGGCGATCATCTGGTCGCGCTGCGGGCCCATGTCGATCACTTCCGTGCCCTGGATCTGGATGCCGTTGATGGTCAGGAACGGCTCGCCTTCGCGCGTGGCCAGCGGCAGGCCGTCCGGGTAGTCGATGCAGCGGAACCCGCACTCGTCCTTGGGCAGGTCCAGCGCACGTGCGGTGAAACAGCGCGCCGAGTACGACAGCGGCAGCCGCCCCCAGGCCAGCAGTTCCAGTTCGGGCATCGTGCCGCCGGCGTCCTCCAGCGCCGCACGCAGCTCCTGCAGCAGCACCCGGCCCTGCTCGGTGCCGGGCACCCAGCGCGCCATGCCGTCCTCGACCAGCATCGCCAGCGCGCGATGGTTGTAGACGTTGAGCGACTGCCCGCCGACGAAGCGCACGCCACGCTCGCGGCACAGCTGCACCGCGGAGAGGTCGTTCGCCTCGACCAGGAACCGGCCGTTCTCCGCCATCCGTTTCGCCACGCCCAGCTCGGACTCGGCCTCGATCAGCGCCAGCGTCGACAGCACGACCTCCTTGCCCGCCGCGGCGAGTTCGTCGGCCAGCGCCAGCCAGTCGGCGGTGCGCAGTTCGCGGCGCTTGCTGCACACGGTTTCGCCCAGGTAGACGATGTCGACCGGCCACTGCGCGGCGGCGCGGTAGAAGGCCAGCGTGGTCTCGCGCGGCCAGAAGTACTGCAGGGGTCCGAGGCTGAGTTTCATGGGCTGCTCCTGTACGACGAATGCCGGGCGGCCACCGGATGGCGGCGCCGGGTCGAGCGGGTGTCGGTCGATGCGCGGGTGCGGCGCCGACGTATCGATGCGGCGGTGTCGAGGGCGCGGCGGTACCGGCGTCCATGCAGCGATACGGATGCGACGTGTGGCTTCCACGCGACGGGCGATGCAGGCGGGCGAGCCGAAGCGCCGGCCACCCACGCCCACGACGCGCGAAAGAACACCTATGCGCGTGGACGCGTCGCCGGCCACGGTGGCCCATGCAGCCGGCGCACGCGGGTCATCGCGGTACGGACCTCAGTGCCAGGCACGGTGATACGGCCCCAGCGTGGTCTGCTGGCCTTCGGCATGCGCCGACAGCGCCTGCTGCCAGCCGGGCTCGACACGCCACTGCTGCGGATCGCGCCGGTGCCGGTCGATCGCCTGCCGCCAGGTCGAGGCGACCGCACGCACGTAGGCGACGCCACGCTGGCGGCCTTCGATCTTCAGTGCGGCCACGCCGGCCTGGGCCAGCCGCGGCAGCAGTTCCAGCGTGTTGAGGCTGGTCGGCTCCTCGAGCGCGTGGAAGACCTCGCCGCCGACGTCGTAGCGGCCCTTGCATACGGTCGGATAGCCGGCCGGCTCGCCCTCGGCGAAACGATCGATCAGCATGTCGTTGACCCGCACGCTGCGGCTGTTGTCCGGGTGCTCGTCCCAGCGCACGAAGCTGGCCGGCGAGCACACGCCATGCCGGTTCGGTGACTGCCCGGTGACGTAGCTCGACAGCTGGCAGCGTCCCTCGACCATGATGCACAGGCTGCCGAACGCGAACACCTCCAGCGGCACCGGCGAGGCAGCGCACAGGCGCTCGACCTGCTGCACCGACAGCACCCGCGGCAGCACCGCACGGGCGATGCCGAAGCGCTCGTACGCGTAGCGCAGCGCCGGCGCGGTGGTCGCCGACCCCTGCACCGACAGATGCCGCGCCATCTGCGGATGGGTGCGGCAGGCATAGTCCAGCACGCCCATCTCGGCGGCGATGATCGCGTCCACGCCGAGCTCGGCGGCGTGGTCGACCGCGGCGTGCCAGTACGGCAGTCGCACGCTGTCGGGATAGGTGTTGAGCGCCAGGTACACCTGGCGGTCCATCGCATGCGCGTAGGCGATGCCCTGGCGCAGTTCGCGCTCGTCGAAATTCAGGCCGGGAAACGCGCGCGCGTTGGTCTGGTCGCGGAAGCCGGCGTAGACCGCATCGGCTCCGGCATCGATCGCCGCACGCAGCGCCGGCAGGTTGCCGGCCGGACAGACCAGTTGCATCGCACGCTCCCTTCTCGACGGGACCGCCATGCTAGGCGGCACCCGGCGATGCCTCATTGATCCATGTCAGATTCGGCCCGGCTCAGTCGCGACCACAGCGCTTCCATGCGTTGTTCGACCTGCGGATCGAGCGCGATCGCGCGGCCCCATTCGCGCGCCGATTCGCCCGGCCACTTGCGGGTGGCGTCGAGGCCGAGCTTGGAGCCCAGCCCGGACACCGGCGTGGCGAAATCCAGGTAGTCGATCGGCGTGTTCTCCACCAGCATGCTGTCGCGCGCCGGATCCACGCGCGTGGAGATCGCCCAGATCACCTGTCCCCAGTCGCGCACGTCGACGTCGTCGTCGGTGACGATGACGAACTTGGTGTAGGTGAACTGCCGCAGGTAGGACCACACGCCCATCATGATCCGGCGCGCGTGGCCCTGGTACTGCTTGCGGATGCTGACCACCGCGATGCGGTACGAGCACGCTTCCGGCGGCAGGTAGAAGTCGACGATCTCCGGGAACACCTTGCGCAGGATCGGCACGAACAGCTCGTTGAGCGCCATCGACAGCACCGACGGTTCGTCGTGTGGCGAACGGCCCATGTAGCTGCCGTGGTAGATCGCATCGCGGCGCATGCGCACGCGCTCCACGGCCAGCACCGGGAAGGTGCCCTGCGCGTTGTAGTAACCGGTGTGGTCGCCGAACGGGCCTTCCAGCGCGGTGTCGCCGGGGTGGATCACGCCTTCCAGCAGGATCTCGGCACCGGCCGGCGCGTCGAGCCCGCTCTGGCTGCGCCAGACCCTGCTGCGCGCACCGCGCAGCAGGCCGGCGAACTCGTACTCGGACAACGTGTCCGGCACCGGCGCCACCGCCGCCAGCAGCGTGGCCGGGTCGGCGCCGATCGCGACCAGCACCGGGAACGGCCGGTCCGGATACGCGTACTGCCAGGAGGCGTAGTCCTGCGCGCCGCCGCGATGCGGCAGCCAGCGCATGATCACCCGGTTGCGCCCGATCAGCTGCTGCCGGTAGATCGCCACGTTCTGCCGCGGCTGGTGCACGCCGCGGGTCACCACCAGGCCGAAGGTGATCAGCTTGCCGGCATCCTCCGGCCAGCAGCGCTGGATCGGCAGCGCCGACAGGTCGACGTCGTCGCCTTCGATCACGCGCTCGCAGAACGCCGCGTCGTCGACCACCTTCGGCGCCACGTTGGCCAGCTGCGCCAGCTCGGGCCAGCTGCGCAGCGCATCGCGCAGCGAGGACGGCCAGCGGGGTTCCTTCAGCGCGGCCAGCAGTTCGCCCAGCTCGCGCAGCGAGGCCACCGGGCGGTCGCCCAACGCCAGCTCGATCCGCCGGCGATGGCCGAACAGGTTGCCGAGCATGCTGTGCTCGGATCCGGTGGGGTTGTGCATCAGCAGTGCCGGACCGCCCTCGCGCAGCGCGCGCAGGCACAGCGTGGTGCTTTCCAGCTCCGGATCGATGGGCGCGTCCACCTCCAGCAGCTGGCGGTGGATGGAGAGGTGCTGCAGGAAGGCGCGCAGATCGTGCATGGGCATGCGCTTGCGTTCCGTGTGTCCGATGGGACGGGGAGAATGCGCGGCGGCGGGCGTGAAACGCCCTGACCCACGTCAAGCCCGGCCCGCCCCGGCTTGATGTGGATCAGTGCGCGGCAGGCGCCTGCGGCCCAGGCTTGCCGCAAACGTGGCGGAGCCATCCGCCACGGTCGCACGCACAACCGGAGGACCGCATGCAGCTCGAATTCACCATCCACGCCGGCACCACCCGTCCCGATCTCGCCGCGGTCGAGGGCGCGCTGCTGGAGTTCGATCCGTCTGCACTGATCGACACCGACGCCGCCAGCGGCAACCTGCGGATCTGGGCCAACGCCAGCGAGCTCGAACTGTCGTTGCTGCTGGCCAAAGCCGGTTACCCGGTGCCGGTCTCGCGGATCGAGCGGATGCCATCGGTGTGCTGCGGCGGCTGCAGCGGCTGAGTCCACGCTTGCCGCGCGCGCGGATGCCGTGCACCCTGCGACGCGGCACCACCAGGACCGCCGCCCGCGCCGCCACGGCCACCGATGAACGGCGCGCCACATCGACTCCAGCGAGGTTCCCCATGCGCATCCCGTCCACCCGCACCCTGATCCTGCCGCTGCTGGCCGGGCTGGCGCTGTCGGCCTGCGCCGAACCGGCGGCCACCGTCGCGGCCGCCGCCGTACCCGTGCAGGCGGCCCGGCCCGCGCAGAGCCCCGCCGTCGGCACGCTGCCGCTGGTGGAGGTGTTCAAGTCGCCGAGCTGCGGCTGCTGCACCGGCTGGGTCGATCATCTGCGCGCCGCCGGCTTCCAGGTGGACGTGACCGAGACCGACGACCTCGAGCCGGTGCGCAAGCAGCTCGGCGTGCCCTACGGCAAGGGCTCGTGCCACACCGCGAAGGTGGATGGCTACGTGGTCGAAGGCCATGTCCCGGCCGCCGACATCCAGCGCCTGCTGGCCGAGCGTCCGGACGTGCGCGGCCTGGTCCTGCCCGGCATGCCGCTGGGCTCGCCCGGCATGGAAGTGCCCGACGGGCGCGTGCAGCGCTACACCGTCGAGCAGTTCGCCCGCGACGGCAGCACCAGCGCCTGGGCGACGCACGGGCCCGGATGAGCCGTGTTCCAGCGGACGGTGCGGACTGGAAGCTGGACCGGCAGGTCGCGCACCGGCGCGGCATGACGTCGACAGGCATGGATGTCGCTCCACGGATCCGACATGCCGTTCGGTGACTTCGGCATGACCACCGACGAGCTCGCGCGACGCCTGCACGCCGCAGGCTGCAACCCGGCGCTGTATGCGGTCGGCGACACCAGCCAGGCATCCGACGCACTGTGCCTGGCACACAGGCATGGCCGCTGGCGGATCTTCTTCAGCGAACGCGGCCGGGACGCACCGCCCATCGCCAGCTTTCACGACGAGGCCGTTGCCTGCGCCGCATTCCGCGACCGGATCATGTTGCTGCGGCACGACCACTGCGTGGGGATCTTCGCCTCGCCTGCACGCGCCCAGGCCCTGCAGGCGCAACTGCGCGGTGCCGGCGTCGCGTCATGGACCGACCGTGTCCCGCTCGCGGGCGTGGACGACCCGCGCCACCGGGTGTTCGTCACCGGCGCGGCGATCTTCGACGCGACCGCGCTTCCCGGCGTCGTGCCGCTGACCGATGCAACCGGGCCCGCTGCGAGCGTCCAGGCCAGCAACGACCCGCCACCTGCCTGATCGCGGCGACCTGCGCCGGTCCGGCAGCCGCAGGTGTCGATCCGCGCGATGAACGGCAGCGCCGTGGCACGCCTCGCACCGCCCGCGGTTGGCTGGTCAGGCCTGGCCTCGATCCCGCCGGCTGCCGTGCTGGTGGCGGCCGACAACGGCGACGACCGCGACGTGATGCCCAGTGCCACTGCACCGGCATGCGCCGGGTGGTCCGGGTGGCCGGCAGCGCGGCTGCGCCGCAGCGAGCCTGCAACGATGGCGCGCCCGGCATCGGTCGGGCTGTCCGGCCTGTCTGACCGACCGGTCATGCGCTGGGTTGCGATGGCGCCGGCGATGGGCGCTTCGACGCGGCCGTCGAGCGTGCTGGCGCTGGCGTTGCAGCGCAGCCTGCATGGCGAGGCTCCGGCATCGCCAGAGCGCCAGCGGGAAGGCCGACGGACCATCTTGCTGCCGGCCACCGGAAGCGTAGAATCCGCGCCGGCCAGTCGGCTGCTGTAACCCCGCTCCAGTGACTCCGCCCGCGTGTTCCGCGCGCCGGCGATGCCCCCGGGACGTCGCGACAGACCAGCGCACTCCCAGGAACTCCGCGTCCTGCCCTGCCGTCCGTGTCCCATCTGGATGCGGGGCCGTGCTGCGCGTCCGCACGTCACTCCAGCGCATCCGCCCCATGTCCGGCTTCCGTGTTCCGCGTCTCACCGCCCTGCCGTCGGCCGCCACCCTGATCGGCGCCAGCGCCGTGCTGCTGTGGAGCCCGGTGCTGGCGATGCTGCGCACCATCTCCGAGATCTTCGGCCCCACCGGCGGCGGCGCGCTGATCTTCACCGCGGCGGCGGTCTTCTCCGCGCTGATGCTGGGCGTGCCGCGCCCGTCCAGCCTGCCACGCCGCTACCTGCTGATCGGCGGCGCGCTGTTCGTCGGCTGCGAGATCTCGCTGGCGCTGGCGATCGGCCTGGCCCATGGCCGCGGCCAGGCGCTGGAACTGGTGATGATCAACTACCTGTGGCCCTGCCTGACCGTGCTGCTGGCGGTGCTGACCCGGCAGCAGCGCGCGACCTGGCTGCTGGCTCCGGCGACGGTGCTGTGCCTGGCCGGGGTGATGCTGGTGGTCACCGGCGACCGCGCCTGGTCGCCCGCGATGCTGATGGGCAACGTGCGCGACAACCCGGTCGCCTACGCACTGGCGCTGTGCGCGGCCTGCATGTGGGCCAGCTATTCGGTCGTCACCAGGCGCATCGGTGGCAGCCGCAATGGCGTGCCGCTGTTCATGCTGTTCACCGCCGGCGCGCTGTGGCTCAAGTATCTGCTCGGCGGCGATCCGGCACTGCCGCTGCACTGGGGCGGGCTCGGCCAGGTGGCGATGTTCGGCCTGCTCACCGCCGCCGCCTACTGCTGCTGGAACCACGGGCTGCAGCACGGGAACATCACCTCGATGGCGATCTTTTCCTACTTCGCGCCGGTGCTGTCGGTGCTGTTCAGCTGCATGTGGCTGGCGCTGCGCCCGGGTGCCGGGTTCACGCAGGGCGTGATGCTGGTCGTCTCCGGCTCGCTGCTGTGCTGGTGGTCCACGCGCGGCGCGCGTGCCGAGCCTCTCCCGGTCCAGGCCGCGCCGATCATCCAGGTACCGGTGGAAACGCCGGCGCAGTGAGCGGGCGCAGCCGACGACATCGCGACAGACCGCGGCGCGGATCAGACGCCTGCTTCACCCCGGTGCTCGCAGGCTGGGGACGCCAGCAACGTGCATCCCTCCCTGGTCGGTTGCATGCACGGGCCGGAGTCCTCGATCCGGCTGCTGGCACCCCTTTCGCGCGGGTGGCTTGCCAGCAATCCGCCCTTCCCCGCCATGCGTGGTGGCGGCGCAGAAGCGCATGACGCGACAGCCCGACTGCGCGCGGGCCCGGTTGAACGGCTGAGGGGATCGTCTGCCGGCGCCGCACGGCGGAGGTCGCCCCGGTGGCGCTCGTGATGTCGGCCGACGGAGACGTCCACGCACGGGATCGCGCGACCTTCCTCGCCAATGGAGTCCACATCGCGATCCGCGCGCACCACCGCTCGCTGGATTCCTCCAGTTGATGGCACGAAGGGGGCACGGATGCGTCTCTATCCGCGTGCCTTCGCGCGTCGACGCCATCGACGCCATCGACGGCGATCGTCCAAACGCACAGGCTGCATTGGCTCGGGCGTAAGCGACTGCCCATGAACGCGCGTGTGCGGCGCGTTGGTGAAGGCTCGTCCCCACTTGTCGCCCGCACCTCGCCCGCACCGCGGCGATGTAAAGCGGATTTCACCGGCGATTCCAGCCGTGGATAACGGTGGCCCACGCATGCTGCGACATCCGTGGCGACCCAGCCATGGTCGTCGCCCGGTCCTCCTGCACGGTGGACCGGCACCCACCGAAGGAGCCCCACATGAAGAAGCATGCACGCACGCTCGCACTGATTCCGCTGGTCTTCGCCCTGTCGGCCTGCCGCCAGGAACCGGACCCCGCCAACCAGCCGACCACGCCCGACACCGCCGTTGGCGCGGCGCCGGCGGCGACTGCCGGCGCCGATGGCGCTGGACAGTACGCAGCCGACGCCCAGGACGCGCGGACCGGCACGCCGCAATCGCCCCCAACTGGCCAGGGCACGTCGACGCAGGACATGCGCGGCCAGGACGCACAGCAACGCAGCGGATCGGCGGGCACGCAGGCTGCGCAAGGGCAGGACGCAGCGGCCCTCGGCGTGCTGAACGCCATCAACGCGCATGAGATCGCCGCCAGCGAACAGGCACTGCGCAAGAACGTGGGCGGCGAGGTCGCCCGCTACGCACAGACGATGATCGACCAGCACACGCAGAACCGCGAGCAGACCAACGCGCTCGGGCCCGACCAGGACGCCGCCGATGCCAAGGCCCAGCGCGACAAGAGCACGCGCGAACTCGCCGCCCTCGACAAGGCCGAGGGCGACGCCTACGCCAGGGCCTACGTCGATGCGATGGTCAAGGACCACGGCGAGGCATTGCAGATGCTCGACAGCACGCTGATTCCCGGTGCCGGCAGCCCGCAGGTCAGGCAGCACCTGACCACCACCCGCGCGCATGTGGCCAGACATCTGGAAGAAGCCAAGGCACTGCAGCAGGGCAGCCGCTGATCGCGTCCCGCCCGCATGTCCCGATCGCTCCGCGGACCGGCGACGGATCCATGGACGCTCCGCCGCATCCGCCGCGCGCCCTGCATGTCCTTCGCCGTCGCCCTGCCCTCCCCCGGGCGACGGCGCCCTTTCTCCGTCGGCGTCAGCGGCCGCATGCCGATGCATCTGCACCGCCGGCTGCCTGATCCGCCTGCCAGCCGCGCTCTCCTGCCCGACTCGGCGATCGGCCATGGCGTCCGTCGCGCCGCGCTCGACACCACCTGCGCGGCACTCGACCACGCATCACGCTGTCGCCAAAGCGCCTGCCGCACTGGATGTGTAATGTTATCACATGCTAGGCTCGCCACCCGTTCCGAGCTTTCACAGGGCCGATGCCAGCCTCCACGTCCTCTCCCCTCGTCGATCTGCGCGGGATCGTCGTTTCCTTCGCCGGCAAGCCGGTGCTCACCGGCCTGGACCTGCAGGTCGCGCGCGGCAGCCTCTATGCGCTGCTCGGCGGCAACGGCACCGGCAAGTCGACCACGCTGTCGGTGCTGCTGGGCTTCCTGAAGCCCGATGCCGGCGAGGTGACCATCGACGGCGTGACCCCGTGGCGCGAGCCGTCGCGGGCGCGCGCCCTGCTCGCCTACCTGCCGGAAAACGTCGCGCTGTACGAGCACCTGTCGGCGACCGAGAACGCCGACTACCTGCTCGCGCTGGCCGGGCATGCGCCAGGCACCGATGCGATCCGCGATGCATTCCGCGCCGTCGGCCTGCAGGAGAGCGCCTGGCGCCAGCGCCTGGGCGGCTTCTCCAAGGGCATGCGGCAGAAGGTGGCCATCGCGGTCGCGCTGATGCGCGAAGTGCCGCTGCTGCTGCTCGACGAACCCACGTCCGGCCTCGATCCGGGCGCCAGCGCCGATTTCCACCGGCTGCTGGAATCGGTGCGCGCCCGCGGCACCTCGGTGCTGATGGTCACCCACGACCTGATGGGCGCGATCGACGTGGCCGACCGCATCGGCGTGCTCGAAGGCGGCCGCATCGCGCACGAGGAAGACCGCGCCGGCTTCGACCTGACCGCGCTGCACACGCACTTCTCCGGCAGGGCGCGCGTCGCATGAGCGCGGCGAGCCTGGTGATGCGCAGCGAGCTGCGCGCGATGCTGCGCAACCGCACCGCCCTGGCCGGCATCGTGCTGGTGGCGATGCTGGCCCTGGTCTCGACGGTCGTGTCCTGGCACCACATGCGCGGGGCCGAGGAGTACCGTGCGCGCCAGCAGGCCGCGGCGCAGGAGGCCTTCGACACCCAGCCCGACCGGCATCCGCACCGCGTGGTCCATTACGGCCACTTCGTCTATCGCCTGCCCTCGGCGCTGGCGGCGTTCGACGCCGGTGTCGATCCGTTCACCGGCAGCAGCATGTTCCTGGAAGGCCATCGCCAGAACAGCGCCAACTTCGGCGACGTGATGCAGGGCTCGGTGCTGACCCGCTTCGGCCAGCTCACCCCCGCCTTCGTGCTGCAGGTGCTGGCGCCGCTGGTGCTGGTGTTCCTCGGCCATGGGCTGCTGGCGCAGGAACGCGAGCGCGGCACGCTGCGCCAGCTGATGCTGCAGGGCGCACCGCTGCGCGCGATCGTCTCCGGCAAGCTCGCCGCGCTGTCCAGCATCGCCCTGCTGTTCATGCTGCCGGCCTTCGCAGGGCTCGCCGCGATGGCGGCCGCCCCGGGTGCATCGCCCGGCGTGGCGGTCGTGCTGATGCTCGGCTATGCGCTGTACCTGGGCCTGTGGTGCGTGCTGGTGGCGGCGGTCTCGTCGCTGGTCGCACGCCGGCGCGACGCCCTGCTCGCCCTGGTCGCGGTCTGGGCGCTGTCGGTGCTGCTGGTGCCGCGGGTGGCGCCGGACCTGGCCTACGCGACGTACCCGCTGCCGGACCGGCTGCAGACCGATGTCGGCATCGCCGCCGACCTGCGCCGGATCGGCGACAGCCACGACCCGGACGACCCGTACTTCGCCGGCTTCAAGCGCGAGGTCCTGCAGCGCCACGGCGTCGACCGCATCGAGGACCTGCCGGTGAACTACAAGGGCCTGGTCGCGGTGGAAGGCGAGCGCCTCACCTCCGGCCTGTTCGACCGCTACGCCGCGCGCAGCGCCGACATCCAGCACGCCCAGAACCGGCTGGTCGCCTTCTTCTCGGCGCTCAGCCCGACCATCGCGCTGCGCCAGCTGTCGATGGCCGCGGCGGCCACCGACCTGTCCGCGCACCTGCGCTTCCTCGAACAGGCCGAAGCGCATCGGTACCGCATGGTCCAGCAGCTCAACCAGCTGCAGGCCGATGGCGTCAGCTATGCCGACGACACCGCGCGCGATGCCGATGCGGACCGGCGCAAGCGCGTGGACAGCACGCACTGGCAGCAGATTCCACCGTTCCGTTTCGAGCCGGCATCCGCGCGCGTCCTGCTCGGCGCGCTGCTGCCCGGCACCCTGGTCCTGCTGGCCTGGCTGCTGGCCGCGTCCGCGCTGCTGGTGCTGGCGGCGCGCCGGCTGGAGGTGGCCCGATGAGCCTGTGGCGTCTCGAACTGGCCCTGCTGCTCCGCTCGCGCATCGCACTGGCCGGCCTGCTGCTGCTCGCGCTGCTGAGCGTGGTCAGCCTGCTTTCCGGCGTGCACCGCATCGACAGCCAGCGTGCCGCGATCGACCGCATCGAGGCACTGCAGCGCACGGACATGGCCGCGGTCGCCGCCGCCCATGGCGACTCCACCGACGCCGGCAGCGCGGCCTACTACAGCTTCCATCCGACCTGGAACCCGCCCTCGCCGCTGGCCTTCGCCGCGGTCGGCATGCGCGACGTCGCGCCGTTCATGCTGCGCGTGCGTGCGCTCGGCCTGGAGGCGCAGATCCACGATGGCGACATCTTCAACCCGGAACTCGCGCTGGCCGGCCGCTTCGACTACGCGTTCCTGCTGGTCTTCCTGCTGCCGCTGTTCGTGATCGTGCTGTTCCACGACCTGCGCTCGGCCGAAACCGAGTCCGGCCGCGAACGCATGCTGCGCGCACTCCCCGCCGGTGCCGGGCGGGTCTACCTGCGCCGCGGACTGGTCCGGGTGCTGGCGGTGCTGGCCTGCGTCGGGCTGCCCTTCGTCGCGGTCGCGCTGCACCAGGGCGTGGCGCCGCCGCTGCTGCTGGCGGTGCTCGGGCTGGCCGCGGCCTACGTGCTGTTCTGGGCGGCGCTGGCGCTGCTGGTGGCGCGGCTGGGCTGGTCGTCGGCCACCAACGCAGCGACCCTGGCCACGGCCTGGGTCGCCATCGCCCTGGTCCTGCCCGCGCTGGCGCACGTGGCGATCGAGCGTGCGATCCCGGTCGGCCAGGGCGCCGAGATCGCCCGCGCCCAGCGCGAGGCGGTCAACGGCGCCTGGGACATCCCGCGCGAACACACCATGCAGCGCTTCTATGCGCGCTATCCGGAATGGAGCGATTCGGCACCGCTGGGCACCGACTTCCACTACAAGTGGTACCTGGCCTTCCACCAGAACGGCGACGACAGCGTGGCACTGGAGGCAGGTGCCTACCGCGACGGCATCGAGCGCCGTTCGCGTGCGGCCGAACGCCTGGGCTGGCTGCTGCCGCCGGTGGGCATTCAGGTGCTGCTGAGCCGCTGGGCCGGCACCGACATGCAGGCGCACCTGGCCTACCAGGACCGCATCCGCGACTACCACGGCCAGCTGCGCCGGTTCTATTACGGCTATCTGTTCGGCGACCGCCCGTTCACCGGCGAGGACTTCGACAAGGCGCCGCGGTTCGATCCCGAGTAACCGCACGCCAGCTGCACCTCCACACGCACCGCACGGCGCCCGCGCCGTGCCGCATCCCGCTGCACCCTTTCGAGCACCCGCACCGCATGCCCACCATGACCTCCAACGCCCTCGCCGTCGCGCTGCTGGCCGCACTCGCCGCACCGCTCGCCCAGGCCCAGTCCACCGGCTCCGCCCTCACCCTGGGCAAGGTCGAGGTGCGCGAGGGCACGACGGGCGCGCTCAACGCCAACCAGGTCCTGACCTCGGTGGACGTGATGGGTGCCGACCGGATCGAGGACAGGAACGTCGCGCACAGCTGGGAACTGCTCGGGCAGATGCCGGGCATGCAGCTCACCGAAACCCGGGCCGGCGCCGAGTCGGGCAAGGTCAGCTTCCGCGCGTTCAACGGCGAGGGCTACCTCAACGCGATCAAGACCCTGATCGACGGCATCCCGAGCAACGTCAACAGCGGCAACCAGCGCTTCATCGACATGCTGTTCCCGTTGGAGATCAGCTACATCGAGGTGGTGCGCGGCACCAACGACCCGCGCTACGGGCTGCACAACATCGGCGGCAACATCAACTTCGGCACCCGCCAGGGCGGCGACTACACCGACGCGCGCCTGGCCTACGGCAGCTTCGACACGCGCGGCGCGCAGCTGGCGCTGGGCCGCGAGCACGGCCGCTTCGCGCAGAACTACTTCGTCGGCTACCAGGCCTCGGACGGCTATCGCGACCACGACAGTTCGCGCAAGTACACGCTGGGCGGCAAGTGGTTCTATGGCGACCTCGACGAAGGCATGCGGATCGGCCTGACCGCGCGCGCCTACCATCACGAGGCCGACGAACCGGGCTTCATGACCGCCGCGGAAATGGCCGCGCATCGCCGCGGGTCGGACCTGCGCAACGCCCACGACGGCGACGACCGCGACATGCGCCAGCTCGGCCTGCACCTGGACCTCGCCCTGACCGGGGACCTGTCCTTCGGCGCGAAGCTGTACCACAACGCCTACGAGGACGAGCGCCGGGTCACCTTCAGCGACCTGCCCACCGGCAACGCGCCGCGTCAGCGCCGGCTCTGGGACGAACGGCAGAACGGGCTGCTGGCCACGCTGACCTGGCGCAGCGGCGATGTCCTCACACTCGAAGGCGGCCTCAACTACGAGCAGCAGGACAACCGCTACCGGCGCGAGCGCTTCAGCTACGCCGAGCCCACCGACTTCGACGCCGCACCCGCCCGCATCCAGAACGACGACCGGCACAGCTTCGACAACGTCGGCGCCTACGTGCAGGCGATCTACCAGCCGATCGAGGCGCTGAAGATCGTGCCCGCCTGGCGCGTGGACCGATTCGACGGCGACACCTCCCTGCCCGGCGGCATCCGTGCGCCGCTGCAGCGCTACGGCACGATCGACCAGCCCAAGCTGAGCGTGGTCTACGCGCTGACGCCGGCCACCAACCTCTACGCCAACTGGGGGCGCAGCTTCCAGGTGCTGACGGGCGCCACCGCCCCGGCCTACCTGACCGCCGGGCAGGCCGCGATGGCGCCATCGACCAACACCGGCATGGAGATGGGGCTGACGTTCAGCCCGTTCGCCGGCACCCAGGCGCGCATCGCGCTGTGGCAGCAGGACGCGGCCAACGAGGTCTCCAACATGCCCGCCACCGGGACCACGGTCGTGCTCGGCAAGACCCGCCGCCGCGGCGTGGACGCGCAGTTCAACGCGCAGCTGGGCGAGGACTGGACGGTGTGGGCATCGCATGCCTACCAGGAGGCGACGATCACCCGCGACGGCCGCGCGCCCGCGCTGTCGCTGGAGGGCCGCGAGGTGATCGCCACCCCGCGCCACATCAGCACCATCGGCGTCGATTACCAGGCCAGCGACGCGCTGCAGCTGGGCCTGCAGGGCCGCGCGCAGGGCGACTACTACCTGGAGGAGCGCAATGTCGCCGGCAAGTTCGGCGGGTTCGCGGTGCTGGACCTGAGCGCGAAGTACCAGCTCGGCCCGCACGTCGCCCTGGACCTGCAGCTGCGCAACGCCACCGGCCGCGAGTACGCCTACGTCTGGTACGACAGCTTCTTCTGGGAGCAGGCGCAGCCGATGTTCTCGCCGGCCGCCGGCCGCACGCTCTACCTCGGATTCACCTTCAAGCACTGACCTCGCCGCGACGGCGCGGCGCGCCAGCCCGTGGCTGCGGTCGCCGGGGCGGGAGCCGGCAGCCACACCGGCACCTGAGCGGCCGCGTCCGCGGCGTATCCTTGCGCGACCACCGCCGCCCGCAGGAGTCGCCCCATGCCGCTTTCCCGTCTCATCGGCATCATCCTGTCGGCAGCGCTGCTGCCGGCGGCCAGCGCCGTCGCCGCGCCTCCGGCGCCGCAGGTGCGGATCGACAGCGGCGTACTGCGTGGCACCGCGTCCGATGGCGTGATCGCGTTCAAGGGCATCCCGTTCGCCGCGGCGCCGGTCGGTGCGCTGCGCTGGCGCGCACCGCAGCCGCCCGCGTCCTGGCGTGGCGTGCGCGACGCGACCCGCTACGGCGCCGACTGCATGCAGAAGCCGTTCCCCAGCGATGCCGCGCCGCTGGGCACCGCACCGGCCGAGGACTGCCTGTACGCCAACGTCTGGCGGCCGGCACGGTCCGCGGCCCCGCTGCCGGTGATGGTCTGGATCTACGGTGGCGGTTTCGTCAACGGCGGCGCCTCGCCACCGACCTATGCCGGCGACGCGCTGGCACGGCAGGGCATCGTGGTGGTCAGCTTCAACTACCGGGTCGGCCGCTTCGGCACCTTCGCCCATCCGCAGCTGAGCGCCGCCGATCCCGATGGCGGACGCCTGGCCAACTACGGCTACATGGACCAGATCGCCGCGCTGCACTGGATCCGCCGCAACGTCGCCGCGTTCGGCGGCGACCCGGACAACATCACCGTCATCGGCGAAAGCGCCGGCGGCATGTCGGTGCATGCGCTGCTGACCTCGCCGCTGGCGCGCGGCCTGTTCCACAAGGCGGTGATCCAGTCCGGCGGCGACGGCGACGCGCACGGCACGCTGGCCGATGCCGAGCAGGCCGGGCTGGCGTTCGCACGCGGCAAGGGCATCGCCGATGACGCCGACGATGCGCTGGCGCGGCTGCGCGCATTGCCGGCCGAGGCGGTGGTCGACGGACTGGACCTCACCGCGCTGTTCACGCCATCCACCGGGCCGCGCACCTTCAGCAGCCCGGTGGTGGACGGCACCGTCGCGGTCGACAGCGCAGCCGCCTACCGCAGCGGCGCGTTCCAGCATGTGCCGGTGATGATCGGCGCGACCAGCGACGACATCGGCGGCCGGGACGGCTACATGGTCGCCGGCGCACGCAGGGTGGCCACGCTGCTCGCCGGGCAGGACGTGCCGGTGCACTACTACCGGTTCTCCTACGTGGCCGACAGCGCGCGCGCCGACGCGCCACGCGGCGCGCCGCACGCCAGCGAGATCCCGTTCTTCTTCCGCACCGAATCGATCAAGTACGGCGCCGACACCAGCGCCGGCGACCGCGCGGTCGGCACGCTGGCCAGCGCCTACCTGGTCAACTTCGTGCGCAGCGGCGATCCCAACGGCGGCGGCCTGCCGGCGTGGCAGGCCTACGAACCGCAGCGGCATACCCTGCTGGAGTTCGACGCCGAAGGCGGCGCCGGCAGCAAGGCCGATCCCTGGGCGGACTGAGCGCGCCGGCGAGGTCCACGGGCGCGCCGATGCCGCGCGATGCGGGTCACGCCGCGTCGCGCGCGCATCGCCGCGGCACCGATGGCTACGGTGCCGGCCGGTTGCACCGCGCGCAGGACGCAACGTCCGCTTGGCCTGCGGCCGCTGCATGCGGCCTGCCCGTACAATCGGCGCCCTTTCGCGAGACGAGCACCGCAATGTCCCTGCATCCACGCCGGCCCCAGGTCGCGATCCTCGGCAGCGCCGAACCCGGCTCGGCCGCCTACGACCTCGCCGGCCAGGCCGGCACACTGCTCGCGCGCCACGGCATCACCGTGGTCAGCGGCTGCGGCAGTCCGGCCACCCGCGTGGCTGCCGAACATGCGGTCGCCGCCGGTGGCCTGGTGCTGAGCGTGATCCCGGAAGGCACCATGCCGGCGACGGACTGGCCGGCCACGGTGGTCGTGCCCTGCGGCATGGGCGACGCGCGCAACCTGATCATGGCGCTGGCCGGCGACGCCTGCATCGTCATCGGCGGCCGTGCCGGCACCATCTCCGAGGTCTGCCTGGCCTGGCTGCACCGGCGCCCGCTGCTGCCGCTGACCGGCACCGGCGGCTGGTCGGACACGCTGCCGTCCAATCCGCCGGACGAACGCGGCAACTCGCCGATCCATCCGTGGGATTCGATCGCCGGGCTGGAAGCGCAGCTGCGTCGGCTCGGCCTGATCGCCGGCTGAGCCGTCACCGCCGCGCACGGCGCTGCGGCGGCCTCAGCGCTGGGCGGTCGCCAGTTTCGCGGCCAGGCCGACGAACACCACGCCGGCCAGCCGGTTCATCAGCGGGATCGCGCGCGGGCTGCGCCGCAGCCATCCGCTGATCCGCCCGGCGACGCCGGCGATGGCGCAGAACACCACCAGGCTGGTGGCGATGAACAGCCCGCCGAGCTGGACCAGCTGCAGCCACACCGGCCCGGCGCCGGCGCTCACGAACTGCGGAAGGAAGGCCAGGAAGAAGATCGCGACCTTGGGGTTGGTGATGTTCATCACCACGCCGCGCAGATACAGCCGCAGCGGCGCATCGCCCACCGCCGTCGCCGCGGGTGCGGAGGCGCCGCCTGCGCGGAAGGCACCCCAGGCCAGGTACAGCAGGTAGGCAGCGCCGATCACCTTGAGCACGGTGAACGCCATTGCGGAGGCGGCGAACAGCGCGGCCACGCCGAACGCCACGGCGAGCGTGTGCACGATCAGGCCGGTGCACAGCCCCAGCGTGACCGCGATGCCGGCGCGCGCGCCACGCAACGCGGACTGCATCAGCACGAACAGGTTGTCCGGTCCGGGCACCAGACCCAGCACCGCGGCGGCGAGGGTGAACTGGAGGGCGGTCTCGATCGGAAGCATGGCGGCGGCTCGGCGGAGGGCGGTCGGCAGGTTCACGCCTGGCCAGCGCCCACTGGGCACCGGGCGGACGCGCCCGGTCGTCAGAACATCGTGTTGGCGTTCTCGGCCTGCGCCGGCACGTCCTGGATCACGTCCCAGTGCTCGACGATGCGGCCGTCGACGACGCGGAAGATGTCCACCACCGCCTGGCCGCGGTCGTCGGGGCCGCTGGTCGAGTGCACATGCAGGTAGACCAGGTCGCCATCGGCCGCACTGCGCACGATGCGCGCGCGGGAACCGGGATTGTCGTGGAAGAATCCGGCGAAGAACGCCACGAACGGCGCCTTGCCGTCGGGCACCTCGGGATTGTGCTGCCGGTAGTCGTCGGCCACCACGCGCGCGGCCTCGTGCACGCGATGCTGGTTGAAGAACTGCTCGTAGAACGCGACGACCAGCGCGCGGTTGGCCTCCTCGCATGCCAGGTCGCGCGCCACCGGCGGCGCGGCGAAGGCCGTGGCGGCAACGCCGCAGAGCAGCAGCAGGAAAACGGAGCGGAGCAGCGCGCGCATCGGGGCGGTCTCGTGTGGGCGGCCGGGTGGCCACGTGGGCGATGCCGCACAGCATGCCTGTCCGCCCGATGCCGGCACAGGCCGCTGCCCGGGACGGATCATTCCACCGGCCGCGGCCGGGTCGGCTGCAGACGTGCGGTGCGGGCAGACAGACACGTCGCGCACCTGCCTGCGCTGCCCGACATGCCAGCCTGGACTACAGACTGCCAATCTCCAGAATCACGATCCCCGTGAACGACGCGGTGGCATTACACGGCTAGCCGGCGCCGGTGAGCCGCGCCATCCGGTGGGCGTCCACGTACACCCCGTCACGGAACGCATAGCGCGTGCAGGTGCCCTCGAGCACGAAGCCATGCCGCTGGTAGAGCGCGATCGCAGCGGCATTGTCGGTGTACACCTCGATCTCGATCCGCTGGACCTGCATCCACCGCTCGCAGAGGACGATGGCCGCCTGCAGCAGCACCGATCCCACGCCGAGCCGACGCGCGGACGCCTTGACGCCCATGCCCAGCGTCGCCACATGGCGACGCCGCGGCGAGCGGCAGACCTTGAGCCCCAGCTGACCCACCACCTCGTCGCCGCGCAGGGCCACCAGGCAGAACTGCCCGTCCTGCGAGCACGCGAGCTTGCGCTGCCAATGGGACGCCGGCTGGTAGGGCAGCTGCAGCGTGCTGCCGAATGCCTCGGCCTCCGCGTAGAGCGCGTGGACCTGGTCGAGGTCGGCCGGCTCGTAATGCCGGACCTGCAGGTCGGACAGCGGCGAAGCGACGACTGGCGCGGACATGATCACCCTCGGCGACTGGCTGGCCGGACGAGTATGGCAGCGTGCGTGGCCGCAGGAACGCCGCGTAGCGGCAGCGGCCCGGCGACGACGCCTCGTCTCCGGCGGCGGCGCCGGGAACCGTTCGGCGATGCGGCGCGACCGGAACGCGCAGGCCGAAACGCACGACCTCCGCCGGCCGCGCCCACCGGCGCCTCACTCGGTCGAGCCGCCGGGCGCGCCCTCGCCCTCGGGCACGTAGATCATGCTGCCGTCCTTGAGCCGGTAGGCGGTGCCGGCCAGGGTGCCCTCGCCTTCGCCGATGCTGCCGCTGGCGGTGTAGCGCTCCAGGGTCTGGCCGTCCTTGACCACGATCTCCATGTTGGCCTCGCCGGGATTGGCGACCATCACCACCTTGTCGTGGCTGAAGGGGTTCATCGGATTGCGGATCAGCGCGATCAGCAGGATCGCGATGATCACCAGGAACACGTCGATCAGGTTGACCACCGACAGCACCGGATCGTCCTGGTCGTCCTCGTCGAGATAGCGGCGGCGCATCGCTCAGGCCTCCTGCGCGGCGATGGCCAGTTCGATCCGGCGCAGGTCCTGCAGCAGCCAGCGCCGGCGCACCACCAGCACCATGTAGATCACCGAGGCGGCCAGCAGCGAAACGATCACCGCGGCGAAGGCGATGCCGACGTGGCGCGCGACCTCGTCCATGCGTCCGTCGGACAGGCCGGCCAGCGCTGGGCCCATCGGGATCATCGTCGCCACCAGGCCGAGCATCGGCGCGGTGCGGCTGCCGATGCGCAGCGGCTCCAGCCGCTTGAGGATCCACAGTTCCAGGTCTTCCAGCCCGCCGCCGTGGCGCTGCCAGTGCCGCTCCATCGCATGCGTGCCGCCGCCGCGCCGCTGCAGCGCCTCGATCGCGAACGCGCCCAGCGCGTAACAGGCGTAGAGGAACAGGCCGATGATCAGCAGCAACACCGGGGCGAGGAACCAGCCGGAGAGCTGGTGCAGCAGGGATTCGATCAGGTTCATGGTGTTCGTCGTTCTTGGATGGAGGGGGTCAGGAAACAGTGCGCAGCTGTCGCCAGCCGCCGAAGCCGAAGGCCAGCAGCGCTGGCCACAGCGCCAGCCACCAGGACACCGGCGCGGGCGGCTGTGTCGGCTGCTCGCGCTGCAGCTGCATGCCGCTGACCATCGGCGGCGCCGGTGGCGGTGGCGGCACCGGCTCGGCCGGCGGCGTGGGCGCATCCGCGGCGGCGGGCGGCGATGCCGGCGCCTGCGCATCCGGCAATGGCGCGCTGCGCGGGGCCAGGCCGAAGGCCGCCGCCAGCTGCGCGATGTGCGGACGCAGCCTGTCGCTGCCGGGCAGCACGTCGTGGCGCGCATCCAGGTCGTTCCAGGTCTCGACCAGGCTGCGCAGCGTGGCCGCGTCCGCGTCCCAGTAGCCCTTGCGCTGGGCCTCGAGCATGCGTTCGACGATCTGCGCCAGCGCATGCGGATTGCTGCGTTCGAACCACTCGCGCATGCCGAGGTCCAGGCGGTCGGCAACGTAGACGTCGTGGAAACTCTGCCACTGGTCGTCGCGGACCATGCCCGGATCCACCGCCTGCCAGCCCCAGAAGTTGTCCATCGCGCCGACGATCTCCAGCGTGCCGGCGTAGCCTTCCTGCTGCATCTGCGTGATCCAGCCCGGGTGGAACTGGCGGGTCTGCAGCTCGGCGGCGAGGAAGCGCGCGGCATCGTCGACGCGGCTGCCGGCCGGGTCGCGCAGGTTGGAGATGTACAGCGACGGCGCGGTGCCATCGAGGTGGCGCACCGCCAGCGACAGCCCGCCCAGGTAGGAGAACGGGTCGTCGGTGGTCAGCATTCCGTACAGGTTGGACGAGCGCGACAGCACCGCCGCCTGCGTGCCGCGCAGCTGCTCGGCGTAGGCGTTCACGCCGGCCGGGATCTCGCCCCAGTGGGCGGGGTCGGGGCCGTAGCCGTACTGCATCTGCGCCAGGTAGCCGGTGGCCAGTTCGGTGTCGGCTTCCCAGGCATCGGTCTTCAGCACGTTGCCGCCCAGCCCGCTGCCGTAGCTGCCCTGCGCGCTGGAATAGATGCGGGTGCGCGCGTAGCGGTCGGCCACGTCCTGCGCCAGGCCCCGGGCGAGCAACCGTTCGCGCACGCCGGCGCTGTGCCGGGCGATGACGTTGTCGCCGCCGTCGGCCCCGCTGGCCAGCGCGATGGCCTCGTTCATCCGCTGCATCAGCGCGGCGAACTGGTCGCGGTACAGGCCGGTGGCCGACAGCACCACGTCGATCCGCGGCCGGCCCAGTTCGGCCGATCCGATCAGCTCGACCTTCTCGATCCGGCCGCCGTCGTCCCAGACCGGACGCACGCCGAGCGCGGCGAACACCTGCGATTCGAGGATGCCGTTGTGGCGCATCGTCTCCACGCCCCACAGCGAGAACGCCAGCTTGTCCGGGTACTGCCCGTCGTGGGCGGCGCGGTAGCTGTCGATCAGCTGCTGCAGCGCGACCTGCCCGGCCTCCCATGCCGCCCGCGACGGCACCCGCAGCGGGTCGAAACCGTACAGGTTGTGGCCGGTCGGCAGGCTCTCGGGCACGCGCAGCGGATCGCCGCCCAGGCCCGGCGTAGCGTGGCGGCCGGCCAGCGCGGACAGCAGGCCGTCGATCTCGCTGCGCGCATCCAGCGCCGCGTCGGCGCGGCGTGCGGCGTCCAGCAGTTCGCGCTGGTCGGCGGGTGCGTCGGCGCGCAACGGCACGCCGTCGTACAGGTGCCGCTGCAGCCAGGCGCGGCCGGGTTCGTCCGCACGCCCGCGGTAGTCGGCGGCATCGGCATGGTGGTCGTCCAGGTGCAGCACCGCGTCCAGCCGCCTGGCCAGCATCAGCCGCACGGTGTCGCCGCGCCGGCTGCTGTCGGCGCTGGCGCCGAACACGTGCAGGCCCTGCGGCTGCACCTGCGCGCCGAGCTGGTCGAGGTATTCGTGCAGGGCGACCAGGAAGCCGGCGAAGTCGGCCTCGATGCGCGCATCCGGCCACTGCAGGTCGGCGGCGATGCCGCTGCTGCCGGCCAGTTCGCGCAGCTGCCGCGCGGCGGTGTCGCGCACCGCGCCCAGGTCGAGCTGCTGGTACTCCTCGATCAGCTGGTGCAGGCGCAACTGGTCGCCGTGCAGGCCGGACGCGGCGAAGGCCGGCACCTGGTGGCTGACCACCACCGCGCGGCCGCGGCGCTTGGTCTGCAGCGCTTCGCCGACGTCGTCGACGATGAACGGGTAGACCACCGGCACATCGCCGACCAGCAGCATCGGGTTGTCATGCACCGACAGACCGCGCTCCTTGCCGTAGGTCCATTCCTGGGTGCCATGCGTGCCGAAGTGGACGATGGCATCGCGTCCGACCTGCTCGCGCAGGTACTGGTAGGTGGCCAGGTAGAAGTGATCCACCGGCCGGCCGATGTCGTGGTAGCTACCGCTGCCGTCGCCATCGCCGCCCGGTGCCGAGCGGCCCGGCTGCGGCAGCAGGGTCAGGTTGCGCAGGCGCAGCCGCGGGATCGCGAAACCCGCCTCGCCGTCGCGGCGCTGCAGCCACGGGCTGCGCTCGGGCTCGCCCCAGGCCGCGACGATGCCGTCGCGCACCCCGGCTGGCAGCGCGTCGAACCAGCGCCGGTACTCGCGCAGCGGCAGCCAGCCGGCCAGGTCCGCATCGAGCAGCGGCGGCAGTTCGGCCGCACCGCGGTAGGCCGGGGCCAGCAGCTGCTGCAGGCTGTGCAGCAGCGCGGCTTCTTCCGGCAGGTCCAGGCTGTAGCCGGCCTCGCGCAGCGCGGCCAGCGTGGCGTGCAGGCTGGCCGGCAGGTTCAGGCCGGAAGCGCCGATGTTCTTCTCGCCCGGCGGATAGTTGTAGAAGACGATGGCGACCTGCTTGTCGGCCGCCGGCGTGCGCCGCAGCGCGGCGTAGTTCAGCGCCTTGGCCGCCAGCGCGCGGATCTGCGCGGCGATCGGCTGCGGCGGCGTGCGCGACTTGCCGGCCGCGACGATCAGCGGATCGATGAAGCCGGCCTGTTCGGGAATGGCCAGGTAGAACGAGGTCGCCCCCGGCGACACGCCCTGGCGGTCGGCCTGCCAGGCCGCTTCCGGCCCGTCCCAGTAGGTGATCGCCTGCAGCACCGGTACGCCCAGCCGCGCGTAGTCGGCGCCGATGTCGCCGCGGTAGAGGATCTCGAAGTTGGCGACCACGTCGACCACCGGCACGCCGTCGTGCATCAGCAGCTGTTCGACCGGCACGCCGCCGTCGGTGTCGCGGAAGAACGGCAGGGCGATGCCGCCGCGCGACTCGACCTCGCGGATCAGCGCATCGATGTGCGCGGTCGAATCCGAGCCGATCGCCGAGGCGAACATCGCGATGCCGACCACCGGCTGGCCGGCGCGCACCTTCGGGCCGAGCCACTGCAGGTAGTCGGCGCGCGTGGCGAAGGCCAGGTCGCGGTAGTCGGGGTGGTAGATGCCGGTCTTCGGCATCACCAGCGGCGGTTCGGTCTCGGCCGGTGGCCGCCCGTTCCGCGTCCAGTGCTGCAGGTAGCGCAGCAGTGCGCCGAGGTTGCGTTCGCCGCCGCTGCGCGCATACGCCGCCAGCAGGCTCGCCTGCGCCGGCTCGAGGCCGATCGCCTGCTCGCGGTCGCGCTCGACCATCAGCACCCGTGGCAGTCCGGCCAGTTGCGTCGGCAGCTGCTCATCGCGGTAGAACTGCACCGGCGGCAGTTCGGCCAGGACTAGGTCGGCGCCGGCGAGGCGCTCCAGCGCGGCCGCATCCAGCGGCGTGCGCAGGTAGTCCAGCTGCACGCCTTCGGCGGCGGCGAGCTGGCGGTACAGCGCCAGCTTGCCCTGTGCGAAGAATCCGCTGCCGACCACGACCAGCCGCGCGTCGCGATCGCCCGCGGGCATCGCCGCCGTGCCGGCCGGCGCGGCGGCCACCACCGCCACGCCGGCCACGCACAGCAGCGCGCCCCAACACCATGCCCACAACCTGCGCATGCTCAGAACCCGACGCCGAGCATCGCGTACACGTAGCGCCCGCGCTCGCGGTAGTTGTAGACGCCGTGATCCTCGACCCGATGGTCGGCCAGGTTCTCCACGCCCACCTGCAGGTCGACGCGCTCGGCCAGGCGCCGCTTGGCCGAGGCGTTCCACAGGCCGTAGGAGCCCTGCTCCTGGCGCGCGGTGCCGGCCAGCAGCTGGCGGCCGGTGCGGTCGTAGCGCAGTTCCAGGCTCCAGGCCTCGTCGTCGCTGGACCAGCCCAGGCGGGCGTTCGCGGTCTGCAGCGGACGCTCGGCCAGGCGCAGGTCGTCGGCCTTGTCGCGCACGTCGTTCCAGGAGTAGTTGCCGCTCAGGCGCAGGTTGGCCGGCAGGGTCGCGCCGGCTTCCAGCTCGGCGCCGCGGATGCGCACGTCGTCCACGTTCTCGTAGCGGTACAGCCGGCGCAGCGGCCGCGTGCAGAACTGGATGCAGACCGTGTCGATCAGGTCCTCGACCGTGTTGCGGTAGGCGGTGGCCCGCCACCAGACGGTCTCGGCGCTGTAGCCGACCGACAGTTCCAGGGTGTCGCTCTTCTCCGGCTGCACGTCGGGATTGCCGACGAAGCTGTGCGGGCCGTCGAAGCGGTAGTCCGGCGAGATCTGCTTGAGCATCGGCGCCTTGAAGCCGCGCGAGTAGCCGCCCTTCACCGTCCAGCGCTCGGCCGGCTGCCAGACCGCGTAGAGGCGCGGGCTGACCTCGCTGCCGAACAGGTCGTGCTTGTCCACGCGCGCGCCGTAGACTAGGTCCAGGCGCTCGGTCAGCGCCCACTCGTCCTGCAGGAACCCGGCGTACTGCTTCACCGTTTCCTCGCCGCCGGCGAAGGACGGATGCTCCAGCCGCTCCTCGCGCGCCTCGACGCCGGCGGTCAGCCGGTGGCTGGCGCCCAGCGCGATGCCGTAGTGGCCGTTGAAGGTGGTCTCGCCGGCTTCCTGCTCCGGCGACGGCGCCACGCCCTGCGTGTTGTGCTGGCGCTGGTGGATGTCGGCCACCTGCGCGGCCAGGCGCAGATGCCCGCCGCCGATCGCGCCGTCGTAGCTCAGCCCGGCCTGGCTGCGGTCGAAGTCGTAGGCCTGCTGGTAGTACAGCGTGCCGGCGCTGTTGCTGGTGTCGTACCAGCGGTCCTCCTCGCTCTTCATCGCGGTCAGCGCGATGCGGTGGCCCTGGGCCGGCGTCCATTGCAGGCGCGCACGCACGGTGGCCTGTTCCTGGCCTTCGCGCTGGTCGAGCCGGCTTTCGTCCGGCTCGGGCAATGGATCCTGCTTCTGCCACGCAGCATCGACGCTCAACGCGAACGCCTCGCCCAGCGGGCCGGACAGGTGCGCGGCCGCCTGGCGGAAGCCGCCGCCGTCGTCTTCCGGCAGCGAACCGGCCGAGGCGCGCAGCGCGCCGCCCCATTCCTTGCCGACGCCGCGGGTGATGATGTTGATCACCCCGCCCAGCGCGTCCGAGCCATACAGCGAGGACAGCGGGCCGCGCACGATCTCCACCCGCTCGATCGCCTCCAGCGGGATCCAGCCGAACTGCAGGTCGCTCATGCCGAACACCTGGTCGGTGGCGGCGATGCGCTCGCCATCGACGAGCACCAGCGTGTGCCGGCTCTCCATGCCGCGGATGCTGACCACGCGCCGTCCCAGCGCGCCGACACCACGGATGCTCAGGCCGGGCGCATCGCGGATCGCATCGAGCACATCGCGCGCGGGCCGTGCCCGCAGCGCGTCGCCGGTGATGACGGTGACGCTGGCCGGTGCGCGTTCGACGGTGCGCTCGCTGGCGGTCGCGGTGACCACGACCGCGTCCAGATCGGTGGGGGGCACATCGCCGGCGGCGAGCGCGAGCGGCGACAGCAGGGCCAGGGCGATGCCGGCGGACAGGCGTGCGCGCCCGCCCCGCACGCGCGGGAGGTGGAAGGAAACCATGCGTGAGACTCCAGAGAGGAAGGCCGCGCTGCCGGCGGGTGGCGGCCGAAGGAAACTCACGAAACGATAACGATTCTTATTAACGATTCACTTGATCTGGGTCAAGCGCCCCACGATCCGCCCGCGCGTCGCAGCGCGTGGAGGACTGGCAGCACATTCGGCACCAGGCACGCACAGGTCGGGCGCGCGGTTGCACGCCATCCCTGTCCCGCGGAAGGCAGACCCATCGCAGCCGACGAAACACCCGGTTGCCCCTCATCACGCCTGCACGAAGACCGCTGTCCGGCATGCCCGCGCCGGCTGACCGTCTCCACGCGCCCGGGGCGTCGATCGGGAAAACCGGGATCGCCGTTTCAAAGCTCCATCCGCAGGCCAACCCGTACATGGACCCGTTGCACACTGGGCCGGCGCGGCCACGCCGGCCGTCCTACAAGGAGATCCACCATGTCCGCCATCCGTCGTCATGCTCTGGCCGTCGCCACGCTGTCCCTGTCGACCCTGTCCGCATCGCCGCTGGTGTTCGCACAGGACACCGCACCCGGCCTCGGCGACGTGCAGGGCCAGGACGACCGCGCGGCGGCACGGACGCTGGGGGCACGCGGCTACGTGCGGCAGTCCGAGTCGGGCGGCTACGGCGCCTGGTGGAATGCACGCGACCGGCGCTGCGTGATGGTCCGCAGCGACCGCGGCCGCGTGCTGTCGGTGGTGACCACGCCCGCGCCCGACTGCGGCCAGCAGGAAGGCGGCCACAAGGAGGGGATGAGCGACGGGGCCAAGGCCGCGGTCGCCGCGGCGGCGATCCTCGGCATCGCCGCGCTGGCCCACAAGTCGCATCACCACGACGACGGCGACCACCACGACGATGCGCGCCACGAAGCCGAGTACGAGCGCGGCTACCGGGACGCACTGCATGGCTATCGCGCCGATACCGACCATGGCGCCTACAGCGATGGCTATGGCGCCGGCCTGCGCGAGCGCTCCGCGCAGGTGCCGTGGCAGTCCGGCGATGCCTCCGCACCCGGCGCGGCCCGGCTGGATGACCTGGTCGGCGCCCGCGCGGCGGGCGCGGACACCGAACTGCGCGCACGCGGTTTCGTCGATCGCGATGCGCAGCGGCGCGACGGCCGCTCGGTGGTGACCTGGTGGAACGCCCGGTCCCGCGACTGCGTCCACGTGGCAACCGGCGATGGACGGATCGAGTCGATCCGCGCGGTCGATCCATCCAACTGCCGCTGACGCGCTCCGCCAACCGGCGGCGGCGGTCGCTCCGTCGCTGCCCTGGCCACAGCCGTGGCATCCACGGCTTCGCCCGCGGCCGGCGGGGACTGGCGATGGATCGCCGCGCGCATCGCCGGGAAGATCCGTTCAGCGGCCCGTGCCAGCACGCGCGCCGAGCGCGGCGACGATCGCCTCGCCAAGCGGCGTCGCCGACGCCGGGTTCTGCCCGGTGATGATCCGGCCATCGACCACGACCCGGGACTCGAACACCGGCGCTTCGGAGAGCCGCGCACCCGCCGCGACCAGCGCCGACTCCAGCTCGAACGGCACGATGCGGTCGTAGCCGCGTGCGGCCTCCTCTTCGGCGGTGAACGCGGTGAGCCGGCGCCCCTGCACGAGGCGGGTCCCATCGCGGAGCCGCACGTCGATCAGGCCGGCGGGGCCGTGGCAGACCGCCGCGACCAGGCCGCCGGACTCGTAGATGTCGCGCACGATCGCCTCGAGTGCGGGATTGCGGACGAAGTCCCACATCGGCCCGTGTCCGCCGACCAGCAGCACCGCGGCGTAGGCCGACGGATCCACATCCGACAGCCGCAGCGTGTTGCCGAGCTTGTTGCGATGCCCGGCGCTGGTCCAGAACGCCAGGCTCGCCGGGTCCTTCAGGTCGAACCCATCGAACGGCGCCAGGCCGCCGCGGGGGCTGGCCACGTCGTAGGACACGCCGGCCCTGTCGAACACCGCCACCGGATGGGTCAGCTCGGGAAACCAGAACCCGCCGACCTGGTCCTCGGTCTTCCGGTCCAGGCTCGAAACAACAATCAGCACCTTGCCCGCCGCCGGCGACGCCGCCTGGGCCGCGGACGACGGCAGCGGCAGCGCGCCCGCGAGGAGGAGTGAAACACCTATAACCGCCTTGAAAAACGCCATGTCGCCTTCCTGCTGGATGAAGTCCGACGCCACTGTGCGGCAGCGGACCGGCCCGGATGAAGCCCGCCCAGGGGAATGGGTTGTTTAATCCACGATGCCAATCGCGTTGCGGCCGGCGACGGCGCGTTGGAGAATCCGCCACCCTCATCGCGTGGACGTCCCGATGCACCCCGGAGCCGACTTCGATGGCATCGCCGAGTTCCTCGCCATCGCACGCCGCCTGAGCATCCGCGCGGCGGCGGTCGATCTGGGCAGGACCCCGGGCGCGGTGAGCCTGGCGCTGCAGCGGCTGGAGAAGCGGATCGGGCTTCCGCTGTTCCATCGCACGACACGGAAGGTCGCGCTGACCGAGGCCGGCACCCGGCTGCTGCTGTCGGTCGACCCGGCAGCCCGCTCGATCCAGGACGGCTTCGAGGAGGTGCGCCAGTCGGCCAGTGCGCCGGCGGGCACCCTGCGCCTGGTGGTGGAACGGCTGGCGATTCCGCACGTGATCGAACCGGTGCTCCCCGCGTTCCTCGACGCCTGGCCCGACGTCAGCGTGGACATCACCGTCGCCAACCGCCAGCGCGAGGTCATCAACGATGGCTACGACGCCGGCATCTGCATCGGCTCCTACATCGAACAGGACATGATCGCGGTGCGGCTGGGCAGGCCGTTCCGGTGGGCGGTGTTCGGTTCGCCGGGCTACTTCGCCGAACACGGCAGGCCGCAGGTCACCAGCGACCTGCTGCGGCACCGTTGCATCCGCTTCCGCCGGCCGGAAAAGGGCGATATCTACCGCTGGGAGTTCGTCGAGGACAACCAGACCGTACGCATCGATCCGGTCGGGCCGCTGACGGTGAACGACGGCGAGCTCATGCGCGCGCTCGCCGTGCGCGGCGTCGGCCTGATCTACTCGTCGACCTTCCATTCATCGCGCGAGATCGCCGCGGGCCTGCTCGAACCGGCCCTGCTGGACCGCTCGCCGGACAGCGACGGCCTGTTCCTCTACTTCTCCAGGGCCGCCCGCAGCCAGCCGAAGCTGCGCGCCTTCATCGACATCTGCGCCCGGGTGCTGGGCGACTGAGCGCGATGCGTTGCGGTGTCGCGGATGCGCGTTCAGTACCGGTAATCCAGCTTCACCCACACGCTCCGCCCCGGTTCGTGGATCCGCATCGGGTCGGCCGGATAGCCGAAGGCGCTGTTGCCGGCCAGGTTCAGATGCTCGGCGTAGTCGCGGTCGAACAGATTGTCGATGCCGGCCACCAGCTGCACGCGCTCGCTGAAGCGGTAGCCGCCGTTGAGCGAGAACACCGCGAAGCCGGCGCTGGGGCCGAGATCCTGGCCGACCACGTTGCCGTGGCCCTGGTTGACCCGGCGCTGAGCGGCGACCACGCGCAGCAGCGCACCGGCCGACCAGCGCCGGTTGTCGTAGCCGGCGCTGAACTTCGCCTCCAGCGGCGGCATCTGCGGCAGCGCGCCGCCGGCGTCCAGTTCGCCCCAGGCGTAGGCCAGCGTGCCGCCGAGCTTCCAGTGCGTGCGCGGGCGCCAGTCGACACCGGCCTCGCCACCGACGATGCGCGCATCGGCATTGCCGGCGCGGGTGCTGCTGCCCATGCCGCCTGACAGATAGTCGAACAGGATGTAGTCGTCGATGCGGCCGGCGTAGGCCGATGCCCACACGTCCCAGTCGGCACCGTGGTACTGCAGGCCGACATCGAGCTGCAGCGTGCGTTCGGGCTGCACGCCGGCGAAGGCGTTGGCGCTGCCGGACGGGCCGCTGCCGGGCGAGAACAGCTCCCAGTAGTCGGGCATGCGCTCGGCCCGGCCGACGCCGGCATACCACTCCAGCGGGCTGCCGGCGGCGCGGCCTTCGACACGCAGGAAGCCCGAGGCCAGCGTGTCGTGGCGGATATCGCCGGCGGTCGGGTTGGGCCGCGGCATCATGCCGGCAGTGACGCTGCGCAGGTCCTCGACGCGGGCACGGTCCACGCGCAGGCCGGCCACCCAGCGCTGGCCCGGCGCCTGCTGCCAGCCGGCTTCGGCGAAGGCGCCGACATTGGCCGAGCGCGCGTCGTGCGTCCACGGCTGGGCCAGATAGGCACCGCGGCCCATCGCGCTGCGGCGGCGGTGCTGGTCCTCGCGCGCATCGATGCCGGCAGTCGCATCCCAGCGCTCCTGCCGCCAGGCCAGCGCGACGCGGCCGCCGGTGCTGCGGTTGGCGACGTTGCTGGCCATCGGCATCGGCATGCTGCCGGTCGGGTCCGGGTCGCGCAGGCTGTAGTTGTCCATCACGTGGTCGACGCTGTTGCGGTAGAGGTTGGCCTCCACCTTCTCCAGCACGCCGCCATGGAAGCTGCGCTGGAACCGCAGCTGGGCGCTGTCGCGGTCGAAGCGGCTGCCGTCCATGCCGCGTCCGGCATAGCGTGCCTGGCCGTCGCCGCGGCCGATGCCGGCCTCCAGCAGGGTGTCGGCATCGGGCGTCCAGCCGACCGACGCATCCACGTTCCATTTGCGCCAGGCCGACGGCACGCGCGCACCGCTGCCGTCGCGGTAGTCGTCGGCCTCGGAGCGGTTGCCGGCCACGCGCACGTAGCCGCGCGGCGTGCCGGCCGAAGCGTCGAGCACCTGGTCGTTGCGGTTGAAGCTTCCGCCCAGCGCGCTGGCGGCGATCTCCACGCCCGGCTCGGCGAAGTACGGCGCGTCGCGCTCGAAGCGCACCGTGCCGGCCGAACCGCCCGGCCCCCACAGCACCGTCTGCGGGCCCTTGACCACGGTCAGCCGGTCGTAGGTTTCCGGGGCGACGTAGGACATCGCGTTGTCCATCCGCGACGGGCAGCCGCCCTGCATGTGGCCATCGTTGGTCAGCAGGTTCAGGCGCGAGCCGAACATGCCGCGCAGCACCGGGTCGCCGTTGGTGCCGCCGCTGCGCAGCGTGCCGAAACCGGGAATGGTCTTCAGATAGTCCGCGCCGTCGCTGGCCGGCACCGGCTGCCGCGGCAGCTTGGTATCGGTGACGAAGGTCGTGGCCAGCACCGGCGCGACGCCGGTGACCACCATCGTGTCGAGGGTGACGATGCGGCCGCCGACCGCGTCGCCCGCATCGCCCGCGGTGGCGGCCTGGGCCTGTGCGGCCAGCGCGAACGACAGCGCGGCGGCGAGCAGGGCGACGGGAAGCGATCTGCCTTCTTCGAAGCGCCCCTGGCGGGCGCGGGCTGCATGCGTGGACATGCCTGACTCCTGATCTGGAATGACGCTCGGGGCCTGGACCCGGGTCCAGGGTGCGAGCCCAGCATCTGCCTGCTCCAGGGCGCCGGACCTGATCCAGATCAAGCCGGACGCAGGCAATCGCGGTTGCGGTGCGCGAATTGATCAAAGTCAAGGAGCGGGTTTTGACGCCTCCCTAACGTGAGCTCCAACAACCACGAACACACGACGGGGACACACCATGAAACGCACCAGACTCTCGCTTCTCGCCTATGCCATCGCCTGCGCCGCCGGCCTTGCCGGGATGCCGGCCTTCGCCGCGGAACTGCCGGTCATCAAGGCCGAACTGACCGCACCGCCGCACGTGCCCAAGCAGATCGACCGCAAGACGCCGGCCAAGGTCGTGGTCGAGCTGGAAACGATCGAAAAGGACATGGAGATCTCCGAAGGCGTCACCTACAACTTCTGGACCTTCGGCGGCACGGTGCCGGGCAGCTTCATCCGCGTCCGCGAAGGCGACACGGTCGAGTTCCATCTGAAGAACGCGCACGACTCGCACGTGCCGCACAACATCGACCTGCATGCCGTGACCGGCACGGGCGGCGGCGCCGAGGCCACGTTCACCGCGCCGGGCCACGCCACGCAGTTCAGCTTCAAGGCGCTGCAGCCGGGCCTGTACGTCTACCACTGCGCGATGCCGCCGGTGGGCATGCACATCGCCAACGGCATGTACGGCCTGATCCTGGTCGAGCCGGAAGAAGGCATGGCCAAGGTCGACAAGGAGTTCTACGTGATGCAGGGCGACTTCTACACCGAAGGCAAGTACGGCGAGGCCGGCCTGCAGCCCTTCAGCCTGGACAAGGCGATCGACGAGCACCCGACCTACGTGGTGTTCAACGGCGCCGAGGGCTCGCTGACCGGCGACAACGCGCTGAAGGCCGAAGCCGGCGAGACGATCCGCATGTTCGTCGGCAACGGCGGCCCGAACCTGGTGTCGAGCTTCCACATCATCGGCGAGATCTTCGACAAGGTGTACGTCGAAGGCGGCAGCAAGTACCAGGAGAACGTGCAGACCACGCTGGTGCCGGCAGGCGGCGCGACGATGGTGGAGTTCAAGGCCGACGTGCCGGGCAACTTCGTGCTGGTCGACCACAGCATCTTCCGCACCTTCCACAAGGGCTCGCTGGGCATCCTCAAGGTCGAGGGCGAGGAGAACCACGAGATCTACACGGGCCAGCAGGCCACCGGCGAATTCGCACCGCCGGCTGCCGCCGCCGGCCACGGCAAGCACTGAGGAGCTGGCCATGATCCGGACCGCGGCCCCGCGCACCCTGCTCTGTCTGGCACTGCTGACGGCGCTGCCGCCGGCACTGTCGGCGGGGCAGGCCGCCGCCGCACCGGATCAGCCCGCCGCCGGCGAATACCTCCCCCTCGCCGGCGGCGATTTCCGCTCCAGCCTGCGTCTGGACGACGCGATCGGGCCCAGGCACGTCGCACCGTTCCAGCTGATGCGCGAGCCGGTCAGCAACCGCCAGTTCGAAGCCTTCCTCGCGAAGGAGCCGCGCTGGCGCCGCGACCGCATCGCGCGCGTCTTCGCCGACAACGGCTACCTGGCGCACTGGGCGTCGGCCGATGCCGCCGGCGCGGACGAGGCAGCTGATGCACCGGTCCGCCACGTCAGCTGGTTCGTGGCCGACGCCTACTGCCGCAGCCAGGGCGCGCGCCTGCCCGACTGGCTGGAATGGGAGTTCGCCGCCGCGGCCGACGCCACCCGCCACGACGCGCGCGAGGACCGCGCCTGGCGCATGCGTCTGGTCGCCGATGGCAGCCCGCGTGCGATTGACGCGGCCGCCGACGCACCGGCCAACGCCTACGGCATCCGCAACCTGCATGGTCGCCAGTGGGAGTGGGTCGGCGACTACAGCACCCTGATGGCCGGCAGCGACAAGCGCGGCCAGGACGACGGCGACCGCCTGCGCTTCTGCGGCGCGACTGCCCTGTCCTTCACCGACCGCGAAGACTACGCGGTCCTCAAACGGGTCGCCCTGCTGTCGGCGCTGCAGTCCAACGCGACGCTGGGCAATCTTGGTTTCCGCTGCGCAAAGGATCCGCCATGAAATCGATGCTGTTCCTGCTCTGCCTGGTCATGCCCGCCGCGCCTGCGCTGGCGACCGACACCGCTCCCCTGCCGAGCGAATCGCTGTACCAGGTCGACGCCCGCCTGACCGACCAGGACGGCAGCCTGCTGGCCTGGTCCGACCTGCGCGGCCAGCCGCGCGTGGTCTCGATGTTCTACACGCACTGCCACCTGATGTGCCCGATGATTCTGGAAAGCGGCAAGGCGCTGCAGAAGCAGCTGGCCGCCGATGGTCACCGCATCGAGGTGGACATGCTCAGCCTGGACCCGGAGCGCGACATCCCGGCGGTGCTGAAGCAGACCGCCGCCGACCACCGCCTGGACATGCGCGACTGGCGCCTGCTGCGCCCGGCGCAGAACGATGTCCGCGCGCTGGCCGCCAGCCTGGACGTGCGCTATCGCCAGCAGCCTGACGGCAGCTTCAGCCACACCAGCGTGCTGGTGCTGCTGGATGCCGACGGCCGTCCGCTGGCACGCAGCGAAGTGGTTGGCCTGCAGCCGGACCCGGCCTTCGTCGAACAGGTGCGGCAGACGCTCGCCGCACGATGATGCGCCCCTTTCCGTGGGCGCGGCCCCGCCGCGACCACGTGTGGTGACCGGCTGGCGGCAATGGCTGAAAAGCGGTCGGCCTCCAGCGGCCTCGTACACGGCTCCACGTCGTTCCGGACCGCCCTGTAGAGCGGCCACAGCCGCGACTGCCATGCCAAACCATGCATCGCCCGCGACCGGCCGCACCATGGTCGGCCTCGAGCGGCCTCCTACGAGATCCCGGTCGCCGCGCACGCCATCCCCCGCAGGCGCGGCCCCAGCCGCGACCACTCTGTGGAATCACACGCTGGCGGCGAACGTGGAAGTCGATGCGCTGGCCAGGACGGATGGATGGCGGTCGGCCTCCAGCGGCCTCCTGCACGGCTCCACCTCGTTCCGGACCGTCCCTGTAGGAGCGGCCCCAGCCGCGACTGCCATGCCAAGCCATGCATCGCCCGCGACTGGTCGCACCATGGTCGGCCTTGAGCGGCCCCCTACAAGATCCCGGTCGCAGCGCACGCCATTCCCCGCAGGCGCGGCCCCAGCCGCGACCACTCGTGGAATCACACGCTGGCGGCGAACGTGGAAGTCGATGCGCTGGCCAGGACGGATGGATGGCGGTCGGCCTCCAGCGGCCTCATACACGGCTCCACGTCGTTCCGGACCGTCCCTGTAGGAGCGGCCCCAGCCGCGACCACTCGTGGAATCACACGCTGGCGGCGAGCGTGGAAGTCGATGCACTGGCCAGAACGGATGGATGGCGGTCGGCCTCAAGCGGCCTCCTACACGGCTCCACGTCGTTCCGGATCGTCCTTGTAGGAGCGGCCGCAGCCGCGACTGCCATGCCGAGTCATGCATTGCCCGCGACGGCCGCACCATGGTCGGCCTCGAGCGGCCTCCTGCAAGATCCCGGTCGCCGCGCACGCCATCCCCAGCAGGCGCGGCCCTGCCGCGACCACCCTGTGGATACGCATGCTGGCGATGACCGTGGCCACACAACCGGCCTTGAGCCTGCAGGCGGCCAGCCGCTCCGTCGTCGCCGGCCTGCAGAAACGGCCGTGATCGTGGCCACCCTCGTCCCCTCACCCGCCCGGCCGCATGCTTCCCGCAACGCCTGCACGCGGCGTCCGGACCGACCTCCGGCGTGAGGCGTGCTCGCCACCACGCCGTCGGCGATCCGCGTGCTCAGGCCTGCGGCAGCATCGTGCCGGTGTCGAGGAAGCGCTGGTGCCAGGACAGCGCCTCGTTCAGCAGATGCGGCGTGTGCTTGCCGCGGCTGTCGCGCATCGCGCGGTCGAAATAATCCTGCAGCAGCGGCCGGTAGTCCGGGTGCGCGCAGTTCTCGATGATCTTGCGCGCACGCTGCTTCGGCGACAGGCCGCGCAGATCGGCCAGGCCCTGCTCGGTGACGATCACCGCCACGTCGTGCTCGGTGTGGTCGACGTGGCTGACCATCGGCACGATCGCCGAGATCGCCCCGTTCTTCGCCGTCGACGGGGTCAGGAAGCACGACAGGAAACCGTTGCGGGCGAAGTCGCCCGAGCCGCCGATGCCGTTGATGATGCTGGTGCCGGCCACGTGGGTGGAGTTGACGTTGCCGTACAGGTCGGCCTCGACCATGCCGTTCATGCCGATCACGCCCAGGCGGCGGATCAGCTCGGCGTGGTTGGAGATCTCCTGCGGACGCAGCACGATGTGCTCGCGGTAGCGGTCGATGTTGGCGACGAAATCCGCGACGCCTTCCGGGCTCAGCGCGAACGAACTGGCCGAGGCGATCCCGATGGTGCCGTCGCCGATCAGCTCCAGCATGCCGTCCTGGATGACCTCGGTGAACGCGGTCAGGCCGCGGAAGCCGGCTTCGCGCAGGCCGGCCAGCACCGCGTTGGCGACGTTGCCCACGCCGGACTGCAGCGGCAGCAGGTTCTCGTGCAGGCGCCCGGCCTTGATCTCGTGGCGGAAGAACTCGACCAGGTGGCCGGCGATGCGGCGCGAGGTGTCGTCGATCGGCGCGAAGCGGCCAAGGCGGTCCGGCGCATCGGTCTCGACCACGGCGATGACCTTGTCCGGATCGCAGCGCAGGTAGGGCTCGCCGATGCGGTCGCCCGGATGGGTCAGCTGGATCGGCTTGCGCTGCGGCGGCAGCGCGGTGCCGTAGTAGATGTCGTGCATGCCGTCCAGGCCGAGCGGCTGGCGGTGGTTGACCTCGATGATCACCTTGTCGGCCAGGTCCAGCCAGGTCTTGTTGTTGCCGACCGAGGTCGACGGCACGAGGCGCCCATCGGGCAGGATCGCGCTGACCTCGACCACGGCCACGTCCAGCCGGCCGAGGAAACCGAACCAGGTGTACTGCGCGACATGGCCCAAGTGGATGTCCATGTACTCGATCTCGCCCTGGTTGATGCGGGCGCGCAGGTCGGGATCGGACTGGTACGGCAGGCGGAAGTCGATGCCGCCGGCGCGGGCCAGCGCACCGTCGAGTTCCGGCGCGGTGGACGCGCCGGTGAGGATGCGCAGCGCGAACGCCTCGCCACGGTCGTGCGCGGCGCTGATGCGGTTGGCCAGCGCCAGCGGGATGCCCTTGGGATAGCCGGCACCGGTGAAGCCGCTCATGCCGACCGACATGCCCGGTCCGATCAGTTCGGCGGCCTGTTCGGCGCTCATCCGCTTCGCCGCGAGTCCGGCGTGGGCGATCCTGTTGCTCGTCATCTGCTGTGCATCCGCATGGCTGAAATGCCGATTCTAGCGGGCCGGATGCGATATCCAACCGATCCTGCGCAATGCGCGCCCGCTCTTTCGTCGCATCGCGCTCAGGCGGTCTCGTACAGCTCCAGCGGCAGCTGGTCCGGGTCGGCGAAGAAGGTGAAACGGCGTCCGGTGTACGCATCGACGCGGACCGGCTCGCAGGCCACGCCATGCGCCTGCAGGTGCGCGATGGCCGCCTCGATGTCGGCCACGCGCAGGGCGAGGTGACGCAGGCCGCAGGCCTCCGGGCGCGACACGCGCGGAGGCGGCGACGGAAACGAGAACAGCTCGATCTGGCTGCCGTCGGGCAGGCGCAGATCGAGCTTCCACGAGTCGCGCTCGGCGCGATGCACCTCATGCACGATCTCCAGCCCCAGCACCTCCGTGTAGAACCGGCGCGAGCGCGCGTAGTCGGAGGCGATGATGGCGACGTGGTGAAGGCCGGCGATCTGCATGCGTGGTCTGTCCGTTGGGGGCGAGGAACAGCGTCAGTGCGCCGCGGCGGCCGCTTCCGACGGCGATCCGCCCGCGCCGGTCGCATGGCGCCCGCTGTGCATCAACAGCACCAGCGGCATCGCGCACAGGGTCAGCACCATCATCAGCCAGAAGTCGTTGGCATAGCCGATCGCCGCAGACTGCCGCATCAGCTCGTTGTTGAGCATCGCCGCGCCGGTGGCGGTGGCCGGGTCCCACAGCGCCGGCAGCAGGCTCTGCTCCGCGCCGAAGGCCGGGATGCGCGCGTCGATCTCGGCATGGTTGATCTGGTTGGCGCGCGCCAGCAGGGTCACCACGATCGAGATGCCGACCGACGAACCGATGTTGCGGACCAGGCTGAACAGGCCCGCCGCCTCGGTGCGCTTCCAGGGTTCCAGCGTCGAATAGGCGATGGTGGAGATCGGCACGAACACCAGGCCCAGGCCGGCGCCCTGGATCACGCCCAGCCAGACCACCGCCTGGATCGAGGCCTCGGTGCCGAACTGCGACATGCCGTGCAGCGAGTACACCATCAGCGCCATGCCGGTGAGGATCGGGATGCGCGCGTCGACGCGGCCGAGCATCCGCCCGACCAGCATCATCGAGAACATCGTGCCGACGCCGCGCGGCGCCAGCACCAGGCCGATGGTCAGCACCGGGTAGTGCATCAGCGTGTTGAGGTAGGGCGGCATCAGCGCCAGCGTGGCGAACAGCACGATGCCCACCACGAAGATCAGCACGCAGCCCACCGCGAAATTGCGGTTGCCCAGCAGCCCCAGGTCGAGCAGCGCGTGCTCGCGCCGGTTCCACCACCACAGCCCGTACAGGTACAGCGCGACGAACGCCACCGCCGCCTCGATCTGCACTTCCAGGCTGCCGAACCAGTCCTGGCTCTCGCCGCGGTCCAGGAACAGCTGCAGGCCGCCGATGCCGAGCGCGAGCAGCGCCAGGCCGATGCCGTCGAGGCGGCGTTGCTGCGGCGCGTCCTGCTTCACGCTGGCCATGATGCCGATCAGCGCAAGGATGCCGACCGGCAGGTTGATCAGGAACACCCAGTGCCAGCTGTAGTACTCGGTCAGGTAGCCGCCCAGCGGCGGGCCCAGGATCGGCCCGACCATGATGCCCATGCCCCACAGCGCCATCGCCGCGCCGTGCTTTTCCTTCGGGAACGCATCGAGCAGCAGCGACTGCGAGATGGGCACCAGCGAGGCGCCGAACACGCCCTGCAGCACGCGGAACAGCACCATCTGGCCGATGTCGGTGGCGATGCCGCACAACAGCGAGGCCACGGTGAAGCCGCTCACCGCGATGATCAGCAGGCGGCGGCGGCCGAGCCGCCCGGCCAGCCAGCCGGTGACGGGGGTGAGGATGGCGGCGGCCACGATGTAGCTGGTCAGCACCCAGGACGCCTGGTCCTGGGTGGCCGACAGCGAACCCTGCATGTCCGGCAGGGCGACGTTGGCGATGGTGGTGTCCAGCGCCTGCATCAGGGTGGCCAGCATCACCGAGCCGACCAGCAGCGCGCGGCTGCCGCCTTCGGAGGTATTCGGGCGCGGGGTCATGGGAAGTCCGGGTCTGGAACGGATGACGCCCGCGGCGCGGCGGGCGTCAGGAGGGCGGAAGGTGCGCGGCGGCTCAGCCGTGCGCGGTGGCCGTATCGGCGGTCGCGGCGCTGCCGTCGCGCAGGTCGACCTTGACCTCCGCGCTCATGCCAGCGCGCAGGATCGGCGCGTCGGCGCGGTCGGCATCGTCGATCTCCAGCCGCACCGGGATGCGCTGCACGATCTTGACCCAGTTGCCGGTGGCGTTCTGCGCCGGCAGCACGCTGAACTCGGCGCCCGAGGCCGGCGCGATCGAGGCCACGTGCGCCTTCCAGGTCACGCCCGGATAGCTGTCCACGCGCAGCGTCGCGGTCTGGCCGACCTGCATGCGGGTCAGCTCGGTTTCCTTGAAATTGGCCTCGATCCAGGTGCCGGTGGCGACCAGCGGCATCGCGGTCTGGCCGAGGTTGATGTACTCGCCGACCTGCAGGTCGTGCATGCCGACGATGCCGTCGACCGGCGCGCGCACCTCGGCGTGGGCCAGGTCCAGGCGCGCCTTTTCCAGCATCGCCAGCGCGGCGCGGTACTCGGGCAGCTGCTCGACCGGGGTGCCGATGCTGCCGCTCAGCGAGGCCATCGCCTCGGTCTGGCTGGCCACCGCCGAGGCCCGTTCGGATTCGGCCTCGGCCACCGCGTGGCGCGCGTCGTCGAGCATCTGCCGCGACACCAGCTGCTGGCCGGCCAGCTCCTGCATGCGCTTCAGGTCGCGGCGCGACCATGCCAGCTTCTCGTTGGCCGCGGCGATCGAGGTGCCGGTGCCGGTGACCTTGGCGCGGCTGGCGCTGGCGGTGTTGATCATGCGCGCCACCAGGGCCTCGTTCTGCGCCACCGCGATCTCCAGCGGCTGCGCGTCGATGCGGAACAGCAGGTCGCCCTGCTTGACCGGCTGGTTCTGGCCGACCGCCACCTCGACCACGCGGCCGCCGACCTGCGGCGCCACCAGGATGCGCTCGGCCTTGATGTAGGCGTTGTCGGTGCCGACCACGCGGCTGGACTGGACCCACTCCCAGCCGAAGAAGCCGACCACGGCCAGCGGCCCGGCCACCCACAGCCAGACCGGGACGCGGCGCTTGCGGACGGGAGACGAAGCCGCGGCGGGGGCGGCGGAACCGGAGGTGCTGGTCATCGGGGTCAACTCTTGGAGGAAGGCTCGCCACGGCTTTCGCGGTCGAGCTGGATCAGGGTGTCGCGGATGCGGCCGAACACGTCCATGGCCGCGGCCAGTTCATCGGCGCCGATGCCGGCCAGGGTGTCCTCGCGCAGCGAGCGGGCCACGGCCTCGGCGTCGTCCATGATCTGCGCCGACTGTGCGGTGGGATGCAGGCGCCAGACCCGGCGGTCGGACGGATCGGCGCGCCGCTCGACGAAGCCGGCCTTCTGCAGCCTGTCGATCACGCGGCCGACGGCGATCGGCTCCATGTCCAGCAGGTCGGCCAGCTCCACCTGGGTGATCCCGGGCTGGCAGCCGATGCGCTTGAGCGCCCGCCACTGCACGCGGGTGATCTCCAGGTGCGAGGCGCGGCGATCGAACACGCGGCCGAACAGCCGGGCCATGTCGACCACCAGATACCCCACGCGTTCCTTGTCAGCTGCGCTGTTCATGGCTGCGAAGGATATAGATGCTTAGGCATGTATTTCAAGCGCAGGCCGGGTTTCGATGGCGGGCGTTAAGGAATTGATGGAGCCGGCGCCTCGGCTCTGGAAGCGCCGTGGCGCTGGTTCCGGGCGGGCGGCTGCAGGGCGACGGCGCCCCGGGTGCAGGCGGCCGTTTGCGGCCGGCCGTCTTGTGCGGGAGCTGGACCGTCGCTGTCGGCAGGATGGCGGTCGGGGCTGTGGCCCCTTCTACCCGGCCGTCGCCGTCCCGACGAGGAACACCAGAGGCCGACGTCGCACCACTGCGCTTCCGCGCGCACGGCGGCAACGGTTTCAGGATCGTCCTCGGCCGTCGCAGGAGGCCGCTTGAGGCCGACCGCGTTGTGTGGGAGGCGCGTTTTGCCGATGCCCGCAGGATGGCGGTCGGGGCTGTGGCCCCTCCTACCCGCCGTCGTCGTCCCGACGAGGAACATCAGGGGCCGACGCCGCACCACTGCGCTTCCGCGCGCACTGCAGCAACGACTTCAGGATCGTCCAAGGCCGTTGCAGGAGGCCGCTTGAGGCCGACCGCGCTGCATGGGAGTCGCGCTTTTGCCGATGCCCGCAGGATGGCGGTCGGGGCTGTGGCCCCTCCTACCCGCCGTCGCCTTCCCGACGAGGAACATAAGGGGCCGACACCGCACCACTGCGCTTCCGCGCGCACGGCGGCAACGGTTTCAGGATCGCCCTCAGCCTTTGTAGGAGGCCGCTTGAGGCCGACCGCACTGTGCGGGAGGCGCGTTTTGCCGATGCCCGCGGGATGGCGGTCGGGGCTGTGGCCCCTCCTACCCGCCGTCGTCGTCCCGACGAGGAACATCAGGGGCCGACGTCGCACCACTGCGCTTCCGCGCGCACGGCGGCAACGGTTTCAGGATCGCCCTCAGCCGTTGCAGGAGGCCGCTTGAGGCCGACCGCACTGTGCGGGAGGCGCGCTTTGCCGATGCCCGCAGGATGGCGGTCGGGGCTGTGGCCCCTCCTACCCGCCGTCGCCATCCCGACGAGGAACACCAGGGGCCGACGCCGCACCACTGCGCTTCCGCGCGTACGGCAGCAACGACTTCAGGATCGTCCAAGGCCGTCGTAGGAGGCCGCTTGAGGCCGACCGCACTGCGTGGGAGGCGCGTTTTGCCGATGCCCGCAGCATGGCGGTCGGGGCTGTGCCCCCCTACCCGTCGTCGTCCCGACGAGGAACACCAGGGGCCGACGTCGCACGACTACGCTTCCGCGCACAGCGGCAACCATTTCAGAATCGTCCTCGGCCTTTGCAGGAGGCCGCTTGAGGCCGACCGCCTTGTGCAGAACGCGACACTGCGCCATACCGGCAGGAGGGCGCCCCTGGCCGCGGCCCGCCTACCTGGCCGCCATCGCCGCTTCGATCTCGTCGGCGCTGCGGGCCAGGCCGTCGCTCAGCAGTTCGTGGCCGTCGGCGGTGATCGCCACGTCGTCCTCGATGCGGATGCCGATGCCGCGCCAGCGCTCGGGCACCTCGCGCTCCTCGCGCGGGATGTAGACGCCCGGTTCGACCGTCATCACCATGCCCGGCTCGAGCAGGCGCGACTCCTCGTCGATCCGGTAATCGCCGACGTCGTGCACGTCCATGCCCAGCCAGTGTCCGCTCTTGTGCGGATAGAACCGTTTGTAGTGGCCGTCGGCGATGTTCTTCTCCAGCCGGCCCTTGAGCAGCCCCAGCCGCAGCAGACCGTCGGTGAGCACCTGCACCGCGGCGTCGTGCACCGAGGCGTAGGACACGCCGGGCCGGGCCGCCGCAAGCGCCGCGGCCTGCGCCGCGCAGACCAGGTCGTGCAGCAGCCGCTGCTCGCGCGAGAAGCGTCCGCCGACCGGGAACGTGCGGGTGATGTCGGAGGCGTAACCGCGGTATTCGGCGCCGGCGTCGATCAGGACCAGGTCGCCGTCGGCGGCGCGGGCGGTGTTGGCCATGTAATGCATGATGCAGGCGTTGGCGCCGGCACCGACGATGCTGGCGTAGGCCGGCCAGGCATCGCTGGCGCGGAACACGCGCTCGACCTCGGCCTGCAGCTCGTACTCGCGGATGCCTGGACGCGCCGCGGCCATCGCCGCCTGGTGGCCGCGCACGCCGATCGCCGCCGCCTGCCGCATCAGCTTGAGCTCGTCGCGCGATTTGAACAGGCGCTGCTCGTGCAGCAGGTGGCCCAGCTCGAGGAACTCGTGCGGCGGCTGCGCGCCGTGCCGGGCCTGCGCCCGCACCCGGTTGACCCAGCCGATCAGCTTGAGGTCGAACTCGGCGTCGCGGCCGAAGTGGTAGTGGACCCGCGAACGGCCTTCAAGCAGCCCGGGCAGGATCTCGTCCAGATCCTCGATCGGATAGGCGTCGTCCAGGCCGTAGCTGTCGACCGCCCCTTCCTGGCCGGCGCGCGGGCCGTCCCAGCGCTCGCGCAGCGGGTCGCGCTCGCGGCAGAACAGGATCGCCTCGCCGTGGCGGCGGCCGGGCACCAGCACCAGCACCGCGTGCGGTTCGGGAAAGCCGCAGAGGTACCAGAAGTCCGAGTCCTGCCGGTACGGGTAATGCACGTCCAGGCTGCGCACCCGCTCGGGCGCGGCCGGCAGCACCAGGATCGCGCCGTCGCCGGCCATGCGCATCAGCTGGCGGCGGCGGCGCGCGTACTCGGCGGTGGCGATCCCGGTGATGCGCTTGAGCACGTCAGTTCAGGCTGCGGCGGTGGCGCGGCCCCAGCACGCAGTCGCCATGCAGCAGCAGCACGGCCACGCGCACGAACTCCTCCAGCTCCGACAGCGCGGACTCGTCCTCTTCGTCCTCGTCGATCTCGTCCACGCTGGTCTGCGCCAGCTTGGCCAGGTCCTGCAGCGCCTCGGCGCCCTCCTCCGACAGCGGCGGCGTGGCGCCAGCGGCCAGGCCGAACGCGCCGAGGAAGCCGCGGCACCAGTCGAACAGCGCCTGGGCGCGCTCGCCCAGCGGCGCATCGGCGGCCGGCAGCAGCAGGTCCAGCGCGAAATCGGAATCGGCCAGCTGCGCCACGGTGACCTCGCGCAGCTGGTCGAGCGCGCTGCCCGAGGCCGGCGTCGGCGCTGCAGGATCGGCCAGCACGCTGGCCGGCCACGCGGCCCGGTCGACACCGCCACCGGCAAGCCAGCCGCAGAGGCCGCCATGCAGTTCGGCGGCGGGGGCGCCCAGGCCGAGCGAGCGGCTCTCGGCGTCGACGAGTGCGGGAGATGGCAATGACTGCATCCGCTGGAAACTCCTGATCCGGTGACGGTCCGTCCACGGCCGCGGACGGCTGCGAAGTGTAGCAATCGGACACGCATGCAGCTTGTCCGCGTCGCGGCGCCACGCCTACACTGACACCGTTTTCACAGCCGCCGACAGGCCATGCCTCTGCCACGCGTGACGCGTCACCGCCCAAGCGTGGTCAGCCCCGGGAATCGACCTCGGTGACCGCCGCCCTGATGGCGCTGGCCGTGGCCCTGATGATCGCCGTCCTGCTGCTGAGCTGGCACTGGCGGCGCAACGAGCTGGAACATTCGCAGGCGCTGGGCACGCGCGACCAGCACCTGACCGTGGCCTTGTGGGGGTCCGGCGAGCAGCTGTGGGACTACGACCTGCGCAACCGCCGCCTGCATCTGCTGCATGCCGAGGACGGCGACGGTTCGCTGCTGATGGTCGGCAGCCACAGTCCGCTGCCGCTGGTCCATCCGCACGACCGCCTGCTGCTGCGCCGCCGCCTGCGCGCGCACCTGCGCGGCCACGAGCCACTGTTCGTCTCCGAGCACCGCGTGGACGTGGATGGCGACGGCAGCTGGACCTGGATGCGGGTCCGCGGCCGCACCGTCGAGCGCGACGCCGGCGGCCGCCCGCTGCGCCTGGCCGGCACCGCCCGCGACACCACCGCCAGCCGCCACGCCGACGCCGAGCGCCGCATCGCCGGCGAAGTGCTGCGCAACATGAGCGAGGCGGTGGCCATCCTCGACCGCGACCTCAACTTCCTCGCGGTCAACCCGGCCTTCTCCCAGATCACCGGCTACACCGACGTCGAAGCGCTCGGGCGGCCGTTCTCGATGCTCGACAGCGACCGCTACGGCGGCCAGCAGGGCGCGCTGCGCGAAGGCCTGGGCCAGCTCGGGCACTGGCAGGGCAACCTGTGGATGGCGCGCCGCGACGGCCACGAGATCCTGTGCCGGGTCCGCCGCAACGGGGTCCAGGACGGCGGCGGCGACACCAGCTTCCACGTGGTGGTGCTCAGCGACATCACCGAACAGAAGCGCGCCGAGCAGGAACTGCGCTACCTGGCCAACTACGACACGCTGACCAGCCTGCCCAACCGCTCGCTGCTGTCGGAACGGCTGGCGCGTGCCATCGTCCGCGCACGCCGCGAGGGCGGCTGGGTGGCGGTGCTGTTCCTGGACCTGGACCGCTTCAAGGACATCAACGACTCGCTCGGCCATGCCGCCGGCGACCGGGTCCTGCGCGCGGCCGCCGAGCGCGTGCAGCACGCGGTGGGCCCGCAGCACACCGTCGCCCGCATCGGCGGCGACGAATTCACCGTGGTCCTGGAAGCCCTGCCCTCGCCCGGCGAGGCCGAGTACGCGGCCCAGCGCGTGCTGGATGCCTTCGCCGATCCGCTGCTGCTGGGCGACCACAACGAGATCACGATCTCGCCGTCGATCGGCATCAGCCTGTTCCCCGACCACGCCCAGGTTCCCAGCGAGCTGCTCAAGCACGCCGACACCGCCATGTACCAGGCCAAGGCCGCCGGGCGCCGCACCTGGCAGCTGTACTCGGCCGACATGGACGAGGCGACCCGCCGCCGCGCGACCCTCTCCGGCCTGCTGCGGCGCGTGCTGGAGCGCGACGAACTGCGCGTGGTCTACCAGCCGCGCTGGTCGATCGGCGAGCGCCGGGTGATCGGCGCCGAGGCGCTGCTGCGCTGGTACAACCCCGAATTCGGCGTGATCCCGCCGGACCAGTTCATCCCGCTGGCCGAGGACACCGGCCTGATCCTGGAGATCGGCGAGTGGGTGCTGCAGGAAGCCTGCGCCACCCTGCGCCAGTGGGGCGAGGCCGGCATGGACGGCCTGTGCATGTCGGTCAACGTCTCGGCGATCCAGCTGCTGCGGGGCGACCTGCCCGGCACGGTCGCGCGGATCCTGGCCGAGACCGGCATCGACCCGGGCCGGCTGGAGCTGGAGCTGACCGAGAGCACCATCATGGGCAACGTCGCCCGCAGCGCGGCGGTGCTCAATGCCTGCCGCGCACTCGGCGTCGGCGTGGCGGTGGACGACTTCGGCACCGGCTACTCCTCGCTGGCCTATCTCAAGCGCCTGCCGCTGACCACGCTGAAGATCGACCAGGAGTTCATCGGCGACCTGACCCGCGACCCGGACGACGAGGCCATCACCAGCACCGTCATCGCGATGGGCCATTCGCTGGGCCTGACCGTGGTCGCCGAGGGCGTGGAGACCTCCGCCCAGAGCGATTTCCTGGAGGCGCATGGCTGCGACCAGATCCAGGGCCACTACATCGCCGCGGCGATGGACCGCGAGACCACCCTGCGCTTCCTGCGCGAGCGCGACGGACTGGTCGCCTGAGCGCCGCCGCCGGGCCCGGGCCCGGCGCTTGACCGCATGCCGCGGCCCTGCCTATCGTGGCCGCACCCATGGACCCCTCGACCGACGCCACCGCCCAGCTCCGTGCCCTGGCCGCGCGCATCGAGGCGCTGGCCGACCGCTGCCAGCGTCTGGGCGACGAGAACCGCAGCCTGCGCCAGCAGCAGGAACAGCTGATCGGCGAACGCGCCCAGCTGCTGACCAAGAACGAGCAGGCGCGCTCGCGGGTCGAGGCGATGATCGCCCGCCTGAAGTCGCTGGAGCAGCACACATGAGCACCGCCAGCGAACCGGTCAGCGTCCGCATCCTGGACCGCGAGTACACCGTCGGCGTCAGCGCCGACGAACGCGACGGCCTGCTCTCCGCCGCGCGCCTGCTGGAAACGCGCATGCGCGAGATCCGCGGCAGCAACCGCATGGTCGCGCTGGACCGGCTCGCGGTGCTCGCCGCGCTCAACCTGGCCCATGAGCTGCAGCAGCTCAGGACCGAGCGCGACGCGCAGGAACGCGAACTCACCCGCACGCTGGACGCGCTGCATCGTCGCCTCGACGGCGTGCTGGGGCCCAGCGGCGGCTGAATGCGTCGTTCGATAGACGCGGCCTTTGCGAGACTGAATCGCGCATTGCCGATTTCTCTCGCTGCACCGACGAACGGACTAGGCAGCCCCGCGCACGGCGCTATAATCCACCTGCGTTCTCTGCCGTGTTCGACAGCTGGCAAAACATTCGCCTTGTCCCTTAAGAACGACACCGGGGATGCGACGACACCGGGTGTGCAAGTCCGCCACGTAGCGGAAAGCCCGATGGGGTCCCAGCGTTCCCACTTGAACCTCGGGTTCAAGGTCGTTTCGCCGCATCGGCAATGGCGGAGAATGCCTAGATTCGCGATGACGCCTTCCTGCCTGCGCAGGAAGGCGTTTTCGTTTGTGCCCGCCGGCTGACCGCGCGCCGACCGGCATGGGGCATCGAGCGCGATGCCGCGGCGCATGCGTGCCGCCACCCGCGTCGGTCACAGCGCGGGTGGACGACGCCTCCTTGCCTGCACCGCCGGTCCACTTGTGCGCGGCTTTCCTTCATCATGCGCGCACCCACGCACCACCGGACATCCGATGACCCAGGACCGTGACGCGCTGCGCCGCGCACTGCGCGAGCGTCGCCGCGCCCTGCCCGCCAAGGCGCGCATCGCCGCCGCCGAGGCCCTCGCCGACCGCATCCTCGCCCTGCCGTTCCTGCCCGCAAGCGGCTACCTCGCCGGCTACTGGGCGCTGGATGGCGAGATCGGCCTGCACGTGCTGCAGATGCGGCTGCCGGCCGGCCTGAGCTGGTGCCTGCCGGTGCTGCACGACGATGGGGTGCTGCGCTTCGCACCGTGGCGCGCCGGCGATGCGCTGGTCAGCAACCGCTACGGCATCCCCGAACCGGACGTGCACCCCGACTCGGCCCTGGACGCGCATGAGATGGCGCTGGCGGTGATGCCGCTGGTGGGCTTCGACGCGGCCGGCCAACGGCTGGGCATGGGAGGCGGCTGGTATGATCGCAGCTTCGCGTTCCGCCGCGAGCAGGCCGCGCCGACGTGGCTGGTCGGCGCCGGATTCGCGGTGCAGGAAGTGCCCGCGCTGGACACCGCCGACTGGGACATCACCCCCGACGCGATCTGCACCGAACACGCCACGTACCTCCGCGAGACCCGCACCGCATGACCGCCCGCAAGCGCTACTGGCTGATGAAGTCCGAACCGGACGCCTTCTCCATCGACGACCTGCAGCGGGTCGGTACCGAGCCCTGGAACGGCGTGCGCAACTACCAGGCGCGCAACTTCATGCGCGACGGCATGAAGATCGGCGACGGCGTGCTGTTCTACCACTCCAACGCCAAAGTGCCGGGGGTGGTCGGCGTGGCCAGCGTCGCCAGCCATGCCTACCCGGACGAGACCCAGTTCGATCCGAAGTCGCCGTACCACGACCCCAAGGCCACGCGCGAAACGCCGCGCTGGTTCCTGGTCGACGTGAAGTTCGAGCGCAAGCTCACGCGTGTCATCGCACTGGACGAAATCAAGCAGCACACCGACGCGCTCGGCGAAGGCTTCCCGCTGACCTCGCGCGGCAGCCGCCTGTCGGTGTTCCCGGTGACCGCCGCGCAGTGGAAGCTGCTGCTGGCGCTGGAGTAAGCACGGCCGCACCTGCCTCATCCCATCGCTGCAGCGCGCATTCTGGCAGCGGATCCCGCACACGCCTTCCTTCCTCCCTGATCGACACCCCACCATGTCCGAAGCAAAGCGCCTGGCCGGCGAAAAGGCCATCGACTACGTCCAGGACGGCATGATCGTCGGCGTCGGCACCGGTTCCACCGTGGCGTTCTTCATCGATGCGCTGGGCCGCATCCGCGACCGCATCGCCGGCGCGGTGTCCAGTTCCGAGCAGAGCACCGCGCGGCTGAAGGCGCTGGGCATCGAGGTGCTGGACGCCAACGCCGCCGGCCCGCTGAAGCTGTACGTCGACGGCGCCGACGAGTGCGACGCCAACAAGTGCCTGATCAAGGGCGGCGGCGCCGCGCTGACCCGCGAGAAGATCATCGCCGAGGCCAGCGAGACCTTCGTCTGCATCGTCGATCCCGCCAAGCAGGTGCCGGTGCTCGGCCGCTTCCCGCTGCCGGTGGAAGTGATCCCGATGGCGCGCAGCCTGGTCGCCCGGCGCATCCTCGAACTCACCGGCGGCCAGCCGGTGTGGCGCGACGGCACCGTCACCGACAACGGCAACTGGATTCTGGACATCCACAACCTGTCGATCACCGACCCGGTGGCGATGGAAACCGCGCTCAACCAGATCCCCGGCGTGGTCAGCGTCGGCCTGTTCGCCCGCCGCCGCGCCGACATCGTCATCGTCGGCGGCGAGCCGCCGGTGGTGCTGTAAGGCCGCAGCGCGCGCCGCCGTCCGTCGTAGACTCCCTCCATCGTCATTCGCACCGGATTCCCATGGCCATCACCCGCATCTTCCTGCTCGCCGCCACCCTGCTGCTCAGCGGCTGCGCTTCGGCCGGCGGGACCTGGGTCGAGCTGGGCGGGGAGCGTTTCGCGGTGGAAATCGCCGCCAACGATGCGGACCGGGCGCGCGGGCTGATGTTCCGCGACGTGCTCGAGGCCGGCCACGGCATGCTCTTTATCCACGACCGCCAGGAACCGCAGGCGTACTGGATGAAGAACACCAAGATTCCGCTGGACATCCTGTACTTCGACCGCGAGCGCCGGCTGGTGTCGCAGCAGCGCGACGTGCCGCCCTGCTGGGCCGGCGACCGCTGCCCAGGCTACCCGAGCAATGCGCCGGCGCTGTACGTGCTGGAACTCAATGCCGGCGAGGCGGCGCGGCTGAAGCTGGAGAACGGCGCGGAACTGCGCTTTGGTCCTGACGTGCCCGCCGCCACACCCTGAACCGTTACGCCGGGCGAGCGCCCGGTGCACGGATCGGACTCAACCGGCCTGGCCCCAGGCCGATAGCAGGAGCAGGCGGGACCTGATCGACGGGCGATCATCCCGGGGTCGCGGGCACGGGGGGCGGCATGAACATACCGGACTGGAACACGCTGGCGGCACTGGACGACGAGCGGCTGCCGCTGCTGTCGACCGCGCTGCTGATCGCGCGCGACGAGTACCCGGACCTGGATCCCGACCAGTACGACGCGCAGGTGCAGGCGCATGCCGACCACCTGCGGCCGGAGGTCGCCGCGATCGACGTGATCCCGCTGAAGATGGCGGCGATCAACCGCCATCTGTTCGACGAACTCGGCTACAGCGGCAACCACGACGAGTACTACGACCCGCGCAACAGCTACCTCAACCAGGTGCTGGACCGGCGCCTGGGCAACCCGATCTCGCTGGCGATGGTGCAGATGGAAGTCGCGCACCGGCTGGGCATCCCGTTGGACGGAATTTCCTTCCCGGGCCATTTCCTGGTGCGGCTGCCGGTGGACGACGGGCTGCTGGTGATGGATCCGTTCAACGGTGGCCGGCCGCTGGCGGTGGAGGAACTGCGCGAGCGCGCGCGGCCGCACCTGGGCGAGATGCCCGACGACCGGGTGCTGCTGCAGATCCTCAGCCCCGCCCCCAGCCGCGCGATCCTCACCCGGATGCTGCGCAACCTGCACGGCCTGTATGCCGAGGCGGAGGCCTGGGACCGGGCCGCCCGTAGTGCCGACCGCGTGCTCAAGCTCTCGCCGGACCAGCCTGACGCTGTCCGCGACCGTGGGCTGGCCTATCTGCACATGGATTACCTGCCCGGTGCGCGCCGCGACCTGGCGCGCTACCTGCACCTGGCGCCGGATGCCGGCGATGCGGCCACGGTGCGCGAACAGCTGATCGGCGCCAGCGCCACGCGTACCTCGCTGCACTGACCGGCCGCGAGCGGCGGTGTCCCGTGGCACACCGCGGCCAAGGACGCGCGGGCCAGGGACGCGGCGATCGCCTCAGTCCAGCTCGACCATCTCGAAATCGTCCTTGGTCACGCCGCAGTCCGGGCAGGTCCAGGTCTCGGGCACGTCCTCCCAGCGGGTGCCGGCGGCGATGCCTTCTTCGGGCAGGCCCTCGGCCTCGTGGTAGATGAAGCCGCAGACCACGCACATCCAGCTGCGGTACTGCGTTGCGGAGAGGTCGTTCATCGTGTTCACCGGAAAACGGAAACGGGCGCCACACAGGGCATGCATGCCGCGCGGCCGCACATCCTAGTGGATGCAGCGCATGCCTGGCGGCGTACTGCGTGAAGCCGCTGCGGATGCCGCGGGTGGGCGGCGCGCCATGCAGCGCGGCCGGCCTATAGTAGTCTCCCGCTCCAGCGCCCATATCCATGCACGCCTCCCTGCACACTCGCGGCCTCTACCTGATCACGCCGGACGACACCGATACCGCGCGTCTGCTGGCGCGTATGCGCCCGGTGCTGGGCCTGGCGGTCTGGCTGCAGTACCGCAACAAGGCCGCCGACGCCGCGCTGCGCCGCGAACAGGCCGCCGCGCTGCAAGCACTGTGCAGCGACGCCGGCGTGCCGCTGCTGGTCAACGACGACGCGGCGCTGGCCGCGGAGATCGGTGCGGCCGGCGCGCACCTGGGCGAGGACGATGGCGACATCGCCGCGGCCCGCGCACTGCTGGGCCCGGACGCGATCATCGGCGCTTCCTGCTACGACAGCCTGGCCCTGGCCGAGCGCGCCGTCGCCGCGGGAGCCAGCTACGTCGCGTTCGGCGCGTTCTTCCCCACCACGACCAAGCGGGTCACCCGTCGGGCCACGCCACAGCTGCTGACCGCCGCAGCCGGGCTGGACGTGCCGCGGGTGGCCATCGGCGGCATCACGCCGGACAACGCCGGCCCGCTGGTCGCCGCGGGCGCGGACCTGCTGGCGGTGATCGGCAGCGTGTTCGATGCGGCCGATCCGGTCGCCGCGGCGCAGGCGTACCGGCGGCATTACGGCTGATTCACCGGGCGGCATTGCGGGCGGAAGGGCCACGGTCGGGGTCGAGCCCCCTCCTACGTGCGCCACGGGGTACCGGGGCTTGCTGCGTGATGGATGGGCCGTTTGAAACGGGCGCGGCGGGTGGTGGCGTGTTCGATGCGGCGGATCGGATGCCTCGTGATCCGGGCATCCGGGCGGCATGACGGCTGATCCATCGGGGGCATTGCGGGTGGAAGGGCCATGGTCGGGGTCGAGCCCCCCCCCCTACGTGCACCACGCGGTACCGGGGCTTGCTGCGTGATGGATGCGCCGTTTGAAACGGGCGCGGCGGGTGGTGGCGTGTTCGATGCGGCGGATCGGATGCCGTGTGATCCCGGCGTACCGGCGGCATGACGGCTGATCCATCGGGGGCATTGCGGGCGGAGGGGCCACGGTCGGGGTCCAGCCCCCTCCTACGTGCACCACGGGGTACCGGGGCTTGCTGGGTGATGGATGCGCCGTTTGAAGCGGGCGCGGCGGGTGGTGGCGTGTTCGATGCGGCGGATCGGATGCCTCGTGATCCGGGCATCCGGGCGGCATGACGGCTGATCCCTTGGGCGATATCACGGGCGGAAGGGCCACGGTCGGGGTCGAGCCCCCTCCTACAGGGGGCGCTGGTTGGCGGGGTGTCGCGTCGTCGATGACGGCGGGCGACGCGGCGCGGTGCTGGCGGCGAACTCCATCGCGCCTGGCGGCGCCCACGGCACCGGCACCCCGGACATCCTGTCCACCCGGCCGGCCGTGCCCGTCACAGGGGCGGGTCCTACAATGGGCGGCTTCGACGCCGCACTGGACTTCCACGATGAACCACGCCAACTCCCACGCCCTGTTCGAACGCGCCCGCACCCTGCTGCCCGGCGGCGTCAATTCGCCTGTGCGCGCGTTCAAGTCGGTCGGCGGCGAGCCGTTCTTCGTCGAACGCGCCGACGGCCCCTACCTGTACGACGTCGACGGCAACCGCTACATCGACTACGTCGGTTCCTGGGGCCCGATGATCGTCGGCCACAACCATCCCGAAGTGCGCCAGGCGGTGAAGCGCGCGATCGGCAACGGCCTGTCGTTCGGCGCGCCCTGCGCGGCCGAGGTGACGATGGCCGAAACCATCACCCGGCTGGTGCCGTCCTGCGAGATGGTGCGCATGGTCAACTCCGGTACCGAGGCCACGCTGTCGGCGATCCGTCTGGCGCGCGGCGCCACCGGCCGCCAGCGCATCGTCAAGTTCGAAGGCTGCTACCACGGCCATGGCGACTCGTTCCTGGTCAAGGCCGGCAGCGGCATGCTGACCCTGGGTGTGCCGACTTCGCCGGGCGTGCCGGCCGGCCTGAGCGAGCTGACCGCGACGCTGAGCTACAACGATTTCGAAGGTGCCACCAAACTGTTCGACGAGATCGGCAGCGAGATCGCCGCGCTGATCATCGAACCGGTCGTCGGCAACGCCAACTGCATCCCGCCGCGCGAAGGCTATCTGCAGCACCTGCGCGAGCTGTGCACGCAGCACGGCGCACTCCTGATCTTCGACGAGGTGATGACCGGCTTCCGCGTCGCCCTCGGCGGTGCGCAGGCGCATTACGGCATCACCCCGGACCTGACCACCTTCGGCAAGATCATCGGCGGCGGCATGCCGGTGGGCGCCTATGGCGGCCGCCGCGAGCTGATGGAGCAGATCGCCCCGGCCGGCCCGATCTACCAGGCCGGCACGCTGAGCGGCAATCCGGTGGCGATGGCCGCCGGTCTGGCGATGCTGGAGCTGATCCAGGCGCCGGGCTTCCACGACGGCCTGGCCGAGGCCACCGCCACGCTGTGCGCCGGCCTGGAAGCGGCCGCGCGCGAGGCCGGCGTGGCCGTCACCACCACCCGCGTCGGCGCGATGTTCGGCCTGTTCTTCACCGACCAGCAGGTCGAGACCTATGCCCAGGCCACCGCCTGCGACATCGGCGCGTTCAACCGTTTCTTCCACGCGATGCTGGAGCGCGGTGTGTTCCTGGCGCCGTCGGCCTACGAGGCCGGCTTCCTGTCCAGCGCGCACGACGCCGAGGTGATCGAGGCGACGCTGGCCGCCGCACGCGAAGCGTTCAAGGTGGTGGCGGCCGGTTGAGTTTGATAGATGCGGTGGCGTGCGATGCCTGCCGCCGCATCGGTCTTGTCAGCCTGCGCCCGCAGGCCGGGTGCGGGCGGTGCCTCTACCCCGTCGGGATTCCACGCCCCCGTTCCATCGCACGATTACGCATGGCGGCATCGCGCGAATCCGGCTCCATGAGGCGACATGCCGGACCTCCGTGGAGGATCAGCAGGGTGAGACCGACCCTGCATGCCGCATGCTGGATCTTCACGGCGCCGGATGCCCGCCGATGACTCAGGAGTCGCGCGGCGGCTGCCATCGCACGATGAGCATGAAGGCATCGGACGCCTGAAGCGGATGCCGCCAGGCGCGAGGCTCCACGGACAGCAATGCGTGCCGTCGTCGCATCAGGCCTGCCCGACCCACTCCATCCACCGATGTCCTGCTGATCGACCCGCACGATGATCCCACCCCGCATCGACCTGCTGCTGCTCGACTTCGATGGTGTGCTCGCGCGTTACGAGCGCCGGCTGCGCTGCGTGCACCTGGCACGGGTGGCCGGCTGCGGTGCGGCGCAGGTCGATGCGGTGCTGTTCGGCTCCGGCCTGGAACGCGCGTACGACAGTGGCGAGCTCCAGACGGATGCCTACCTGCGCCGGCTCGGCGACGGCATCGGTGCGCGCATCGACGAGGCCACGTGGATCGCCGCACGCGTCGCCGCCTGCGAGGCCGATCCGCGCGTGCTCGCGCTGGTCGCCGGGGTCGCCGCCGGCCGGCCGGTCGCGGTGCTGACCAACAACGGCCCGCTGATGGCGCAGGCGATCGCACAGATCGTGCCGACGCTGTTTCCCGCACTGCACGGCCGGGTGCTGTGCAGCGGCGCGCTCGGCGGACGCAAACCGCAGGCGGCGGTGTACGCGCAGGCGCTGCAGCAGCTGGACGCCCGCGCGGCGACCACGCTGTTCGTCGACGACCTGTTCGTCAACGTGCAGGGCGCACGCCGCGCCGGCCTGCATGCCGATACGGTCGACGATGCGCGCTCGATGCGGCGCGTGTTCGGTCGCTACGGACTGCTGCAGGGGCACGGCCCGGGCTGAACCGTCGCCTGCGCAGGGAGCACCGCCGGTGCCTGCAGGCACGCACGACCGTGGCCCGCGCCCGCATGCATCCGCGGCGGGCACGATCTGCAGACGGGCCAGCCCGGAAGCCCGCTGACCGCCGCTTGAAGTCCGCTTGATCCCGCCGCGCGATGCTGGCTCCGGCCCATCACTGCCCGGAGGTTTCCATGCTGCGCCCCCTGCTTTCCTGCGTCCTTGCTGCCGCACTGTTGCTGCCGTCCGCACTGTCCCAGGCCACCGACACCGTGCTGGTGGTGCTCAGCGGCGAGGGCCGCGATGCCGGCAAGACCCGACCGGGCTACGAGTTCGATGAGCTTTCGCAGGCCTGGCTGATCTTCAAGGCCAATGGTCTCGCAGTGGAGGTCGCCAGTCCGCAGGGTGGCGCGATCGAGGCCGACAAATACAACCCGGACGAACCGTTCAATGCCGCGCTGCTGGCCGATGCCGGCGCGATGCGACAGCTGGCCGACACCCGCCGCATCGATTCCCTGCGTGCAGACGACTACGCCGCGGTCTACGTGGTCGGCGGCAAGGGCGCGATGTTCGACCTGCCGCGCGATCAGGCGCTGCAGCGCCTGATCGCGGATGCCTGGGACAACGGCGCGGTCGTCGCCGCGGTCTGCCACGGCCCGGCCGCGCTGGTCGACGTGCGCCTGGCCGATGGCAGCATGCTGGCCGCAGGCCGGCGCATGACCGGCTTCAGCAACGAGGAAGAGGCGCTGTTCGGCAAGAAGTGGGCGGCCGAGTTCCCGTGGCTGCTCGAGGACGCCCTGCGCGGACGCGGCGCGCACTGGGACGAGGCGCCGCTGATGATGCCCAAGCTGGTCGTCGACGGCCGCCTGGTCACCGGCCAGAACCCGTACTCCACGCCCGCCGTGGCCGAAGCCATCGTGCGTGGCCTGGGCCGCACACCGGTGGCGCGCACGCCCTGGCGCGACGAGGCGAGCATGGCCCTGGTCGAGCGCCTGCGCGGTGGCGACATCGCCGGCGCCACCGCCGCGCTGGCGCAGGACCGCACGCCGTACCACGTCGAACTGATCGGCATCCTCGGCTACTACCAGGCGCAGGCCGCCGGCGACGATGCGACGGCACTGCGCCCGGCCCTGCAGACGATGCAGCTGGCCCTGCCGTACATGACCGAGCCGCGGCTGACGCTGGCCGCCGCCGACGTCCACCTGCGTCTGGGCGAGTCCGCGCAGGCGCGGGCGCTGGTCGTGCAGGTGCTGGACGCGACGCCGGACATGGAACAGGCCAGGGCCCTGCTGAAGCGGATCGACGGCTGACCCCTGCTCGCCCCGGCCTGCGCGTGGCTGCGGCACGCAGCCGCTGCATGCGGTGCGCATGTCCGCGCGATGCACGCCGGTTCGCACCTACACTGCAGCCGGCGCTGCACCCCACACCGGCGACGGCGCCATGGTTCGAGAACAGGTGACGACACGATGCATCCGCCCGCGCTGCGCATTCTGGTGATCGAGGACAACCCGGTGCTGCGCGGCAATCTGGAGGCGATGTTCGCCGCCAACGGCATCGCCGCCAGCTTCGCCGCCGATGGCCTGAGCGGCCTGCAGGCGGCGCTGGACGCTCCACCGGACGTGCTGGTGCTGGACCTCGGCCTGCCCGGGCTGGATGGACTGCGGGTCTGCGAGCGGCTGCGCGCGCAGGCCGACCGCCACATCCCGGTGCTGATGCTGACCGCACGCGACGCGCTGGACGACAAGCTGTCCGGTTTCCGCGTTGGCGCCGACGACTACCTGGTCAAACCCTTCGCCGGCGCCGAACTGCTGGCACGCTGCCTGGCGCTGTCGCAGCGTCATCGCGCGGGCACGGCGCACGTGCTGCGCATCGGCAGCCTGTGCATCGACCGGCGCAGCGGTGCGATCGAACGCGACGGCCGCCCGCTGCAGCTGCAGCAGACCGCGCGCCAGCTGCTGCTGGCCCTGGCCGAGGCCTGGCCGCGCACGCTGACACGCAGCGAGCTGGTGGAGCAGATCTGGGGCGAGGCGCCGCCGGAGTCCGATCCGCTGCGCACGCATCTGTACACGCTGCGGCAGGTGCTGGACCGCCCGTTCGCGGTGTCGATGCTGAAGACCGTGCACGGCGTCGGCTTCCGCCTGGAGGCCGATGCATGAGCGCGGCCCTCCGCCCGCGCCGGCAGCTGCGCCACCGGCTGATGCTGGCGTTCGCCGGCTTCGCCCTGTTCGTCGCCGCGCTGTACGGCTTCTACGTGGTGGTGTTCGCCTACCTGGTCGAGGACCGCTTCTTCCAGGGCCTGCTGCAGCAGGAGGCGCGCGCCCAGCTGCAGCACCATGCGGCGCACGGCCGATGGACGCGACCGCAGCTGCCCTTCGTCAGCCTGCACGTCGACCCCGACACCCTGCCCGACGCGCTCGGCACGCGCCTGGCCGACGAGCCCTGGCGCCGCGAGTTTCCCGGCGTCGACGGCCGGCACTACCACCTGGAGCTGCTGGACACGCCGCCCGCCGCAGGCGCTGCCGGAACGCGGGCCTGGCTGCTGGCGGAGGTCAGCGAACAGCTGGTGGTCAGGCCGATGCGCGGCGGCATCGCGCAGTGGCTGGGCTGGTCCAGCCTGGTCGTGCTGGCACTGGCCCTGCTGCTGGGCGCATGGCTGGCGCGGCGGATGACCGCACCGCTGTCGCGGCTGGCCGCGCTGGTGGACCAGGCCGACCCGGATCGGCTGCCGGCCGGATTCGCCGCGAGCTTTCCCGACGACGAGGTCGGCACGCTCGCGCGCGGCCTGGAGCGGCTGATCGCACGCGTCGACGACTTCGTCGCGCGCGAACGCGAGTTCACCCGCGATGCCAGCCACGAGCTGCGCACCCCGCTGGCGGTGATCCGCAGCGCCTGCGAGCGCCTGGCCGCGCGCGACGACCTGGACGCGAGCTCGCGCAGGCAGATCGACCACGTGCACCAGTCCGCCCAGCAGCTGGAACGGACCGTGTCCACGCTGCTGGCCCTGGCGCGCGAGCAGCACGGCATCGAACCGGCCGGTGAGGTGGCGCTGCTGCCGTTGCTGGAGCGGGTCATCGTCGAGCAGGCGCCGTTGCTGGACGGCCGCGCGGCGGACGTCGCGCTCGACGTGGCCGCCGCCACCAGCGCACCGTGGCCGGCCAACGTGCTGCACATCGTGCTGTCGAACCTGATCGGCAACGCCTTCGCCCACAGCGCCAGCGGCGTGGTCGCGATCGATGTCGACGGCGGCTGGCTGCGCATCGCCAACCCGGGCGGCACTCTCGGCGAGGACGCGTTCGCCCCGTTCGCCAAGGGCGAGGCCAGCGCGGGCTTCGGGCTCGGCCTGGCGATCGTGCGGCGGCTGTGCGCACGCCATGGCATCGCACTGCGCTTCGATGCGGCCGCAGGCGGCACGGTCGCCCGCCTTGCGCTGGGACCCGGCGACGGGGTCGGCGCCTGACACGCGCGGCGCGCAGGCTGCGCCCCGAACACGGCCCCGGCGCGTGTCGCCACGGCCCGCCGCACCGCTCCACGCCCGTCACGACAGGCGCCACGCCGCGCGCATCCGCATGCGGTTGCGGATGCACGGCGGGCCATAGTATGAAACGCGGGCAGGGAACGTCTGCCGCGCGCACTCCGCCGGGCGTTCCCCTTCTTCCAGGGGACAACGCGTGCTGTACACCCGGTCGCGAACATCGCTGATTCAGCGACTGTCCCTGAGCATCTGGGCGTTGTTCCTCGCGCTGCTGCTGCTGCTCGCCGCGTTCGGCTACCTGGCGATGCGGCTGGCGATGGACCGCGTCGTCCCGGCGCTCGCCCAGCACACCGTGCAGCTGCGCGCCGCCAGCAGCGAGGCGCTGTTCCTGCAGGCCGAAGCCAGCGTGGGCCGGCTGCAGGAAGAACTGCTGTGGCGGCTGGACCGGGCCGACCACGATGCCGCGCTGGCCCGTTTCGACGCGCTGTTCGCGCGCAGTGCCGACGGCCTGTGGCGGCTGCGCCCGGAACACGTGGACAGCCTGCGCGCGCCGACGCTGTACCTGCACCAGCCGCCGGACGGCCTGGACCGGTCGGCACGGGTGCGTGCGGTCGTCAGCTACGACCTGCTGCGCGAACAGGGGCCGGCGCTGGCGCCGCCGTTCTTCTCGGCCTACATGGATTTCGTCGAAGACGGGCTGATGGTCTATGCCCGTGGCGTGGACTGGGGCAGCGGCGCCGATGCCAGCGCCACCAACAGCGGCTATCCGACCATGCTGGGCTCGGCGCCTGCGCGCAATCCGCAGCGGCGGCTGTTCTGGACGCCGGTCTACCTGGACCGCCAGGCGGGCACGTGGATGGTGTCGGTGATCCGCCCGCTGGACTGGCAGGGCCGCTGGGTCGGCACGGTCGGGCACGACCTGCCCATCCAGGGCCTGATCGAACGCAGCACCGAGCCGGCCGAGGACGAGGGCACGCTGCTGATCCTCAGCGCCGATGGCGAGTTGATCGCGCACCCGCAGCTGGGCGCGCGCATCGCCGCCGCCGACGGCCAGCTCAAGCTCTCCAGCCTCCACGACCCGGTGCTGGAGCAGGTGCACGCGATGATCGTGGACGCCGGCACCGACAGCGGCACCGGGCGTACCGCCGACGGCGGCCAGTGGGTGGCCTGGGCGAAGATCCACGGCCCGGGCTGGTACCAGGTGCACCTGTTGCCGCAGGCGCGGATCAACCGCCTGCTGATGTGGGGGCTGGCTGCCGTCTGCGGGCTGGGCGTCATCGCCCTGCTGCCGGCGATGTGGCTGCTGCGCCGGCGTGTGCAGCAGCTGGTCGCGGTGCCGCTGCAGCGGCTGACCCGCGCGGTGGACGAACTGGGCCAGGGCAGCGAGCCGCAGCCGGTCGCGCTGCACGGCCAGGACGAACTGGGCCGCCTCGCCGGTGCGTTCGACGGCATGGTGGCCGAACTGCTGAAGCAGCACGGCCTGCAGGTCGCGCATGCGCAGGCGCTGCAGGCGGAGGTGGACGAACGCCGCCGCTTCATGACCCACCTGGAAGAAGAGCGCGCGCGGCTGCTGGCGCTGCTCGGCGCGATGAGCCGCGGCATCCTGTTCGCCGGCAGCGACGACCGGGTGATCTACTGCAACGACGCGTTCCTGGCGATGTGGTCGATTCCGGCCGACGTGCTGCTGGTCGGCGGCAGCACCCGCGAGGTGCTGCGCGCGGCACGCGACAGGATGGCCGACCCGGACGAGGTGATGCGGCGCTACCAGGCCGCCAACGCCAGGCCCGCCGACCCCAGCCACCAGGAGATCCACCTGTGCGACGGGCGCGTGGTCCTGCACTACGCGTATCCGGTGCGCGATGCGCAGGGCCGGCACATCGGCCGGCTCTGGGTCCAGGAGGACGTCACCGAGGCGCGGCGCACGGCGCGGCAGCTGGCGCGGCTGGCCGAGCACGACGCGCTGACCGGGCTCTACAACCGCCACCGCTTCGAGAAGGAGCTGGCGCGGCTGTTCGACGACCCGGCACGCGCGCCCGACCAGCTCAGCCTGCTGTTCTTCGACCTGGACGAATTCAAGTACATCAACGACACCTTCGGCCATCGGGCCGGCGACACCGTGCTCGGCCGGGTCGCGCTGGAATCGCTCGACCTGGTCCGCCGCAGCGAGGGCTGCACGCTGTTCCGGCTCGGCGGTGACGAGTTCGCGGTGCTGATGCCAGGCGCCGGCCTGGAGACCGCCCAGCAGCTGGCCGAGCGGATCGTGCGCCGCATCTCGCAGACCCCGCTGACCCTGCACGACCACACCGTGCGCCTGAGCACCAGCCTGGGCATCGCCCACTACCCGACCCATGCCGAGGATCCGGAGGATCTGGTCGCGCATGCCGACACCGCGATGTACCAGGCCAAGCAGGACGGCAAGGGCCGCTGGAGCGTGTACCGGCCGGGCAGCGACACCGGCAAGCTCATGGTCGAACGCCTGGCCTGGAACGACCGCATCGCCCGCGCGCTCGAGCACGACCTGCTGCGCCTGCATTTCCAGGGCATCTACCACGCCGCCGACGGCACGCTGGCGCACCTGGAAGCGCTGGTGCGGATCGAGGACGAGACCGCACCGGGCCAGCTGCTGATGCCCGGCCAGTTCATCGAGCACGCCGAGCGCAGCGGCAAGATCCTGGAGATCGACCGCCGGGTGATCCAGCGCAGCATCGCGCTGCTGGCCGCGCATCCGGGCTTGCCGGCGATCGCGGTCAACCTGTCGGGCCGCTCGTTCGACGACCCGGATCTTCCGGCCTACATCGACGCCAGCCTGCGCGAACACGGCGTCGCCCCCGCACGCCTGCTGGTGGAACTGACCGAAACCGCCGCCGTGTCCGACCTGGGCGATGCGGCGCGCTTCATCGCCGCCCTGCGCCGCACCGGCGTCAGCATCTGCCTGGACGACTTCGGCACCGGGTTCGCCTCGTTCGCCTACCTGAAGAACCTCGACGCCGACGTGCTCAAGATCGACGGCATGTTCATCCACGACCTGCCCTCGCAGCGCGACAACCAGGCGTTCGTGCGCGCCATCGTCGAAATCGCACGCGGCATGGGCAAGACCACCGTCGCCGAGTGCGTGGAGGACGCCGGCACGCTGGAGATGCTGCGCGCGATGGGCGTGGACATGGTCCAGGGCTACCACCTCGACCGGCCCACGGCGGAGCACCCGGCGCTGCGGCCGCAGGCGTAGCGCCGCGCCGGCCAGGTGGCGATTGCGGCGGCTGACGATCGGCGCGGATGACTGCAGGCTGCCCGCCATCGGCACACTGGTGGGCACGCAGGACGCAGGCGGGCGCGAGGCCGTGCGGCGGCATCCGCTGCATCCAGTCGACGTGGAAGCGCTGGAAGCGCGCCGGGTGCGCGACGCGACATCATCCAGTCCGCGCGCAGGAGGGCTGCACCATCACAGCCCGCCCGTTCCCGCGCAACGCCCACGGCGCAGGCAGCGCGCCGCAGGTCGGCGCGCAGCGGCGATCGATGCGGCGTCAGGCGGATCGAACGGCACGGCGGCGGACGCATCCACCCGGCCGCTCCTTCCGCATCGCCGGGCCGGACGCGGAGCCGACCTTCTGCATGGCGGCGCCGCGCGACGGCCGCCGACGCACGATCAGACGCCGGGTGCGGCCAGCGCCGCGCGCAGCCTGGCCGCCAGCGCGTCGAGCATGGCCCGGTCGGCGGGCGCAGGCACGCCCTGCCGATAGATCCGCAGCAGGCCATCGTCCACGCGCCGCGGCTGCACATGCAGGTGCACATGCGGCACTTCCTGGCCACCGGCGTCGCGGTTGGACTGCCACAGGTTCAGGCCGTCCGGCGCCAGGGCGCGGTCGGCCGCGCGTGCGATCCGCACCGCCACCCGCATCAACCGGGCAGCGGTGTCCTCGTCCAGTTCGAACAGCGTCTCGACATGCCGGCGCGGAATCACCAGCACATGCCCCGGCACGGCCTGGCGCAGATCCATGAAGGCGACCACCTGGTCGTCCTCGTGCACGACGCTGGCCGGCAGGCGGCCGGCCAGGATCGCGCAGAAGGCGCAGGCGCCGTCAGCGAGGGCGGCGCCGACCACGACGGCCTCAGCGTGCGGCGACGAAATCGGCCACCGCCGCGCGCAGGCGCGCCAGGCCTTCGGCGACTTCGGCGTCGGTGATGTTCAGCGCCGGCACGAAGCGCAGCACGTCCGGGCCGGCCTGCAGCATCAGCAGGCCATGCGCGGCGGCATGATCGAGGATCTCACCGGCGCGGCCGGCGAACGCCGGCGTGAGCACCGCCCCCAGCATCAGGCCGCGGCCGCGGATCTGGGCGAACAGGCCGAACTCCTGCCCGATCGCCGCCAGACCGGCGCGCAGCGCCTGCTCCTGCCGCGACACGTTGGCCGCGATCTGCGGCGAGGCCAGCTTGCGCAGGGCCACGCGCGCGACAGCCGCGGCCAGCGGATTGCCGCCGAAGGTGGTGCCGTGCGCGCCGAACTGCATCGCCTGCGCGACCTTCGGCCCGGCCAGCATCGCGCCGACCGGGAAGCCGCCGCCCAGCGCCTTGGCCAGGGTGACGATGTCGGGCGTGACCTCGTCCTGCCAGTGCGCGAACAGGGTGCCGGTGCGACCCATGCCGGCCTGGATCTCGTCCAGCACCAGCAGCGCGCCGTGGTGGTCGCACAGCGCACGCACCTGGCGCAGGAAGCCCGGCGCGGCCGGCATCACCCCACCCTCGCCCTGCACCGGCTCCAGCATCACCGCGGCCACGTCGCCGGAGGCCATCGCCGTTTCCAGCTGGGTGATGTCGTTGAAATCGACGTAGCGGAAACCGCCGGGCAGCGGCTCGTAGCCTTCCTGGTACTTCGGCTGCGCGGTCGCGGTGACCGTGGCCAGGGTGCGGCCGTGGAAGCTGCCGCGGAAGGTGACGATGACCCGCTGCTGCGGCGGCCGGCCCTGCGCGGCGGCCCACTTGCGCACCAGCTTGATCGCGACCTCGTTGGCCTCGGCGCCGGAGTTGCACAGGAACACGCGCTCGGCGAAGCGCGAGGCGCTGACCAGCTCCTCGGCCAGGCGCAGCGGCGGCTCGCTGTAGAACACGTTGCTGGTGTGCCACAGCTTGCCGGCCTGCTCGACCAGCGCCGCGACCAGGTCCGGGTCGTTGTGGCCCAGGCCGCACACCGCGATGCCGGCCGACAGGTCGATGTACTCGCGGCCCGCGCTGTCCCAGACGCGCGCGCCCTGGCCTCGCTCCAGCACCAGCTCGCGCGGGCGGTAGACGGGCAGGTAGTAGCGGTGTCCCAGGTCGAGCAGGGCGGCGGCATCGCCGGCGGGCAGCGTGGTGGCGTTCATGGCGTGGGGAGGTATCCGTTGGATGGCGCCGGCGACTGCCGGCCCGCGCATTATCGGGCCAGCGTCTGGCCGCTGCCATCGGCGCGCTCGCGGGTGCTGCGCGCCCGACGCTGCCGCAGACGTCGATCACATCGCCTGTGTCCCCGCGACGGCCGCTTGCGCGGCAGCGACGACACTCCCGGCACGTCGATGGATGCCTGCCCGGCGCACGGCGATGACCAGTGCCCTGGCGTCGCCGCCCCTTCGCCGGCATCACGTCGCGCCGGCAGACACGACAACGGCCGGATCACTCCGGCCGTTGTCGTCGACGGTCATGGCCGGCGGAGCCGGCGCATGCGTCAGGGCTGGATTCCGCCGCCCGCAGGTCCGATGCACTCGCCGGGCGTGGTGCGG
>NZ_JACVAP010000019.1 GCF_014851915.1 Xanthomonas sp. XNM01 | reverse complement strand
GTATGGACTCCCTTTGCAACAGCACACAGCGTGATCATTGACGGGCGAAGCGGATCGGTTGCAGTCGTGTATTCGGCCTTGGGGTGAGCGCGGAGCGCTCGGGCCATCATGAAATCCGCGGATCGGGCCTATCGTTCAAGCGGCGTCGTGCGCCGGAATTGTTATCGGCCTTGTCCGATCCGGGGACCGAGCCCTTCGTCATGACATGGATCGTGCTGCACTGCTGACGCTGAAACGCTTTTTGATTCTCCCGACGCGTTACATGGACTGTTTCACCGCATGCGGCTTGTGGCCGACATGGCGCGGATCGAACG
>NZ_JACVAP010000018.1 GCF_014851915.1 Xanthomonas sp. XNM01 | reverse complement strand
GCACCCAGGTCCTGACGCCCGCCTACGCCAGCCCCGAACAGGTCGAGGGCGCGCCGCTGACCACCGCCGCCGACGTCTGGGCGCTGGGTGTGGTCCTGTACGAACTGCTGGCCGGGCAGCGCCCGCACCAGGCGCTCGACGGCCATCGTCTCGGCGAGGCGATCCTGTCCGGTGCGATCGAACCGCCAAGCAGGCGCGCGCGCCGCGTCGCACAGGATACGCAGGCGGACGCAGCCGACACGACGAACCCGCGCCCACGTCTGCCGCCGGTGCGGATCCCGGCCGACGTCGATGCCATCGTGCTCAAGGCGCTGCGCCGCGATCCGCAGGCACGCTACGCGTCGGTTGCCGCGATGGCCGAGGACATCCGTCGCTTCCTGC
>NZ_JACVAP010000017.1 GCF_014851915.1 Xanthomonas sp. XNM01 | reverse complement strand
TGCTGACCGGCTGGCAGCCGACGATTCCGGACGACACGACACCCACCCTGACCGCAGGCGAGCAGATCAGCGCCGCCAGCCCCGGCCGATACCGTGTGATCCGCCAGATCGGAGAAGGCGGCATGGGCGTGGTGTACCTGGCGCAGCGCGAGGAAGGCGACGCCCACCAGCAGGTCGCGCTGAAGTTCCTCGGTGCCGCCACTCTGGGCAGCGCCCAGCATGCCCGCCGCTTCGCCGCCGAGCATCGCATCCTGGCGACCCTGCGCCATCCCAACATCGCCCACCTGCTCGAGGGCGGTACGACGGCTGACGGCCGGCCCTTCATCGCGATGGAGTACGTCGACGGCCTGCGCATCGACCAGTGGTGCGCCCTGCACGCGCCGTCGCTGCCGCAGCGGCTGGCCCTGTTCCTCAAGGTCTGCGCCGCGGTCGAGCACGCCCACCAGCACCTGGTCATCCATCGCGACCTGAAGCCGGCCAACATCCTGGTCAACGCCGATGGCGAGCCCAAGCTGCTGGATTTCGGCATCGCCCGCCTGCTTGACGACACGGTACAGGGCGAAGCGACCCGCACCCAGGTCCTGACGCCCGCCTACGCCAGCCCCGAACAGGTCGAGGGCGCGCCGCTGACCACCGCCGCCGACGTCTGGGCGCTGGGTGTGGTCCTGTACGAACTGCTGGCCGGGCAGCGCCCGCA
>NZ_JACVAP010000016.1 GCF_014851915.1 Xanthomonas sp. XNM01 | reverse complement strand
CGAGCCCTTCGTCATGACATGGATCGTGCTGCACTGCTGACGCTGAAACGCTTTTTGATTCTCCCGACGCGTTACATGGACTGTTTCACCGCATGCGGCTTGTGGCCGACATGGCGCGGATCGAACGCCGCGCCATGATGGTCGAGCGCCCACAGCCTGCGGGCGAGCTTGTTGGCCACCCCGACGGCAGCCTTGTTGTGGCCCTGTCGTTGCTGCAGGTCCAGTGCCCAGGTCTGCAGTGGATCGAGCGGATGCCCCGCACGCTGCCGCATTACCGCCGAGCGCAGCACCGCACGCCCACCGTGTATCAGCAATGTGCGGATGTAGGGATCGCCGCGTTTGGTGATCGCACCCAGTCGCCGCTGTCGTCCCGATGAGTGCTCGCGCGGGACCAGTCCAAGCCACGCGGCCAGATGCCGGCCACTGCGAAAGCGCGAGAGTTCACCTGCACCTGCCCGCAGCGCGGTTGCAGTCAGCAGCCCGACGCCGGGTACGGTGCGATAGCGCTGGACCGCGACATCGCGCGCAGCTTCATCTTCCAGCCGCGATTCGATCGCGGCCATGTCGGTCTGCAATCCAGCAACGCGTGCCATCTGCCCGGCCAAGGTGGCACGCAGGTTCATTGGCAGCTCGTTGTCGGCATCCTCCAGCGCATCACGTACCGCCGGCGCCACCCGCGCAATACCAGCGGGGATGACGATTCCGTACTCGCGCAGCAGGCCGCGCACGAGGTTGATCGTGGCCGTGCGCTGCGCCTTGAGTTGCTCACGCACGCGATGCAGCGCCTGCAGCCC
>NZ_JACVAP010000015.1 GCF_014851915.1 Xanthomonas sp. XNM01 | reverse complement strand
ATTTGGATTCCATCGACGTGTACGTCGAGTCCAAGGCCACTTGAGGTTATATGGTCAAGCCACACGGATCATTAGTATCAGTTAGCTCAATACATTGCTGTACTTACACACCTGACCTATCAACCACCTAGTCTTGATGGTTCCTTCAGGGGGCTTGTGCCCCGGGAGATCTCATCTTGAGGCGCGCTTCCCGCTTAGATGCTTTCAGCGGTTATCGCTTCCGAACATAGCTACCCGGCAATGCCACTGGCGTGACAACCGGAACACCAGAGGTTCGTCCACTCCGGTCCTCTCGTACTAGGAGCAGCCCCTCTCAAATCTCCAACGCCCATGGCAGATAGGGACCGAACTGTCTCACGACGTTCTGAACCCAGCTCGCGTACCACTTTAAATGGCGAACAGCCATACCCTTGGGACCGACTACAGCCCCAGGATGTGATGAGCCGACATCGAGGTGCCAAACACCGCCGTCGATATGAACTCTTGGGCGGTATCAGCCTGTTATCCCCGGAGTACCTTTTATCCGTTGAGCGATGGCCCTTCCATACAGAACCACCGGATCACTAAGTCCTAGTTTCCTACCTGCTTGATCCGTCGATCTTGCAGTCAAGCACGCTTATGCCTTTGCACACAGTGCGCGATGTCCGACCGCGCTGAGCGTACCTTCGAGCTCCTCCGTTACTCTTTAGGAGGAGACCGCCCCAGTCAAACTACCCACCATACACGGTCCCCGACCCGGATTACGGGCCCAGGTTAGAACGTCAAGCACATCAGGGTGGTATTTCAAGGATGGCTCCACTGCAGCTAGCGCC
>NZ_JACVAP010000013.1 GCF_014851915.1 Xanthomonas sp. XNM01 | reverse complement strand
GTTTGTGCACCCCAAGCTTCGGTTTATCACTTAGCCCCGTTAAATCTTCCGCGCAGACCGACTCGACCAGTGAGCTATTACGCTTTCTTTAAAGGGTGGCTGCTTCTAAGCCAACCTCCTGGCTGTCTGTGCCTTTCCACATCGTTTCCCACTTAGTGATAATTTGGGACCTTAGCTGTGGGTCTGGGTTGTTTCCCTTTTCACGACGGACGTTAGCACCCGCCGTGTGTCTCCCATACAGTCCGTCTCGGTATTCGGAGTTTGCAATGGTTTGGTAAGTCGCGATGACCCCCTAGCCATAACAGTGCTCTACCCCCGAGAGGATACATATGAGGCGCTACCTAAATAGCTTTCGAGGAGAACCAGCTATCTCCGGGTTCGATTAGCTTTTCACTCCTAATCACACCTCATCCCCTACCTTTGCAACGGGAGTGGGTTCGGGCCTCCAGTGCGTGTTACCGCACCTTCACCCTGGGCATGACTAGATCACCCGGTTTCGGGTCTACAGCCCGCGACTATGCGCCCTATTCAGACTCGGTTTCCCTTCGCCTCCCCTATACGGTTAAGCTTGCCACGAACTGTAAGTCGCTGACCCATTATACAAAAGGTACGCAGTCACCCTTGCGGGCTCCTACTGCTTGTACGCACACGGTTTCAGGGTCTATTTCACTCCCCTCTCCGGGGTTCTTTTCGCCTTTCCCTCACGGTACTGGTTCACTATCGGTCGGTCAGGAGTATTTAGCCTTGGAGGATGGTCCCCCCATGTTCAGACAGGGTTTCACGTGCCCCGCCTTACTCGTCTTCACTGGCATGGCCCTTTTAAATACAGGGCTATCACCTTCTATGGCCAACCTTTCCAGGTTGTTTTTCTAAAGCCATACCAGCTTAAGGGCTAGTCCCCGTTCGCTCGTCACTACTTAGGGAATCTCGGTTGATTTCTTTTCCTCCGGTTACTTAGATATTTCAGTTCACCGGGTTCGCTTCCAGCAGCTATGTATTCACTGCAGGATACTGCCGAAGCAGTGGGTTTCCCCATTCGGACATCGCGGGATCAAAGCTTATTGCCAGCTCCCCCGCGCTTTTCGCAGGCTGTCACGTCCTTCATCGCCTCTGACCGCCAAGGCATCCACCGTGTGCGCTTATTCGCTTGACCATATAACCCCAAGTCGCCTCGGAGTTACATGCCGTGTCG
>NZ_JACVAP010000012.1 GCF_014851915.1 Xanthomonas sp. XNM01 | reverse complement strand
CCGCCGCGGCCATGCGCTGTACCGGCTCGGCCGCCTGGTCCGCCGCCAGCGGTGGGTGATCGCCGCAGGCGTGGGCGTCATCGCCGTCGCTGCCGGCTTCGCCGTCCAGCGCGAGCGCCAGCTCGAAGAAGTCCTGGCCGAACGCAACAAGGCGCAGGCTGTATCCGAGTTCATGCGCGACCTGTTCGCGAGCGCCAGGCCCGACGCAGGCAGGGATGGCGAACAGATCACTGTGCGCGAGGTGCTCGACAAGGGTGCAGCCGATCTCGACCGGCGAGAAAACCTCGACGCCGGGACGCGCACCGCGCTGCGCCTGGCCATCGCCGACGCATACGGCTCGCTGCGGCTCGAGCATCAGTCGCTCCCACTGCTTGAGACGTCGCTGGCTGAGCTCCAGCACAGCGACGATGCGGTACTCAGGGCACAGATCATGTCGGGCATTGCCAACGCGCACGCCAGCGCCGGAAGAAACGCTCAGGCGCTGGATGCACTCAGGCAAGGCATGTCCATGGTCGAAGATGACGACGCCGCGTTCGCCACGTGGGCATCACTGCGCCGCAGTGAACTTTCGAACCTGTCGATCAGCGTGCAGACGTCGCCGGAGACCATCATCGAAGGCTTCCAGGATTTGCTGCAGCGGCTTTCCTCCCACCAGGCACTAAAGCCATCGCCCGAGCTCGGCGAGCTCATGGCGATATCCTGGTCCGGCATGGCCGAAGCCTACGAACGTGCACGACGCGTCGATGACGCCATCGACGCGGTCAGGAAGGCCATGGAGCTCGCCGAGCGCTGGAACGCGCCGGCCCCCACCCGTCTGACCTATGCCGAACGCCATGCGCTTCTCGTGCTCGGCAAGGACGCCGCCGAAGGCGTGCGACTGCTGAAGGCGGTCGACCGCGACCAAGTCAGGCTGATCGGGCCGACCACCGGCAACAGGGCCATCCTGCTCAACCAGATCTCGGTCGGCCTGGAGAGGATGGAACGTCCGGAAGAATCACTGGAGTGGAGCGCGCAGGCGGTCCAGGTGGCACGCGACGCATTGGGAACCGACAACAGGATCTACCTGCAATTGGCGGTCAATCACGCCGTCGGCCTGAACGATGTCGAGCGCCGCCAGGAAGCGCTGGCGGCGGTCGAGGCGGCACTGCCCGGACTGCGTGCTCTCCAGGCCCCTGGCCGCGATACCGTCAACCTCGCCTACGCTCTTTCCCTGCACGCCCGGATCCTGCACGAGACGGGCGGCTCGCTGGATACAGCCCTGGATGAATTGCTCGAAGCCAACCGCCTCATGGAGCCGCTGGCAGCGGAATTTCTCGTCGTCCAGAACGGCATCACCCGCAATCTGGTAAGACTCCGCCTCGCACGCGGGGAGCGGACGCTAGCGCGCTTCCACGTCGATGCGTTCGTTTCCTTGCTGGACGCGACTGCGGTGCCCGATGACGCACAATGGCGCAAGAACGCCCTGCAGTTCGAGCAACTGATTGCTGAACGATGAAAGACACGGATCTCACGCTGTTGCTCAATGCCGCTGCCGAAGGCGACCGCGATGCCGAGGCGATGGCCATCACCCGACTGCATGAGCAACTGCGGAGTATCGCGCGCCAGCAGCTTGGTCGTGGTCCACGAGCCGGTGACCACGGCGTAAGCGCGACCGTTCTGGTCAATGAAGCCTACCTGCGCGTGTTCGGACACGCACAGCCACGCTGGCAGAACCGCGAACACCTGCTTGCCGTCACCGCGCAGGCGATGCGCAACCTGCTGATCGATGACCTCCGTCGCCGCCAGGCGGCGAAGCGTCCCCCTGATGAAGAGCGCCTGCAGCTCACCGAAATCGCCGAATCGCTCGGCGACGAAGTTCCAGCCGACGACCTGCATGACGCGCTCGAGCACCTCAGGCGTCTGGACCCACGCCAGGCGCAGATCGTCGATCTGCGCTTCTTCGTCGGGCTCACCACCGAGGAAACTTCCGAGGTGATGAAGATTTCCACCGCCACCGTGCAGCGCGAGTGGCGGATGGCAAAGGCGTGGCTGAAGCGCGAACTGGAGAGCTGATACCGGACCGCCGATACAACGGCGCCACGCTCACGCCCTGAACGTCGACATGTAGATGACGGCTGGGCGGCGTCCATGCGTCGACCAGCGCGGCTGGGGTGTCCAGAGCCAGCGCTACACTCGCCTTCACCTCCGACGACACGTCAACCTCCGTGACCGACCGTTACCTTGACGCCAAGGCACTGGCGTTCGAAGCCCTGACCCTGTCCGTCGACGCGCGCGAGGCCTTTCTCGCACATCGTTGCGGCGACGACACCGCCCTGCGCGAGGAGGCGCG
>NZ_JACVAP010000011.1 GCF_014851915.1 Xanthomonas sp. XNM01 | reverse complement strand
TGGGGTACAAATCCAACGACGCGAACATACGACTCAATTTTTAGGGACTCGAAGTCCCCGCCTTAGCCTCAACGACACGTCGAGATGGATAATCTCAAACGCTCGCTACATTCCAAGTTTTAAAAGAACAATGTCGAACCTCAACGTCCGACACATCTTAAATTCGTATGCGCTTGTCATTCAGAGTGGTGGGTCTGGGAGGACTCGAACCACCGACCTCACCCTTATCAGGGGTGCGCTCTAACCACCTGAGCTACAGACCCAATGTCTTCGTAGCCCGTTCCGGCGAACCGAAACTGGTGGAGCCTGTCGGGATCGAACCGACGACCCCCTGCTTGCAAAGCAGGTGCTCTCCCAGCTGAGCTAAGGCCCCGTAATGCGGGACTATCCAAACCGGCCTGGCCGGCTTGAAACTCTGAATGCAGGTTACTTGTGAGGACGCCCGACAGGACGATGCTGTCATGCTCAAAAGGAGGTGATCCAGCCGCACCTTCCGATACGGCTACCTTGTTACGACTTCACCCCAGTCATCGGCCACACCGTGGCAAGCGCCCTCCCGAAGGTTAAGCTACCTGCTTCTGGTGCAACAAACTCCCATGGTGTGACGGGCGGTGTGTACAAGGCCCGGGAACGTATTCACCGCAGCAATGCTGATCTGCGATTACTAGCGATTCCGACTTCACGGAGTCGAGTTGCAGACTCCGATCCGGACTGAGATGGGGTTTCTGGGATTGGCTTGCCCTCGCGGGTTTGCAGCCCTCTGTCCCCACCATTGTAGTACGTGTGTAGCCCTGGTCGTAAGGGCCATGATGACTTGACGTCATCCCCACCTTCCTCCGGTTTGTCACCGGCGGTCTCCTTAGAGTTCCCACCATTACGTGCTGGCAACTAAGGACAAGGGTTGCGCTCGTTGCGGGACTTAACCCAACATCTCACGACACGAGCTGACGACAGCCATGCAGCACCTGTCTCACGGTTCCCGAAGGCACCAATCCATCTCTGGAAAGTTCCGTGGATGTCAAGACCAGGTAAGGTTCTTCGCGTTGCATCGAATTAAACCACATACTCCACCGCTTGTGCGGGCCCCCGTCAATTCCTTTGAGTTTCAGTCTTGCGACCGTACTCCCCAGGCGGCGAACTTAACGCGTTAGCTTCGATACTGGGTTCCAAATTGAACCCAACATCCAGTTCGCATCGTTTAGGGCGTGGACTACCAGGGTATCTAATCCTGTTTGCTCCCCACGCTTTCGTGCCTCAGTGTCAGTGTTGGCCCAGGTGGCCGCCTTCGCCACGGATGTTCCTCCCGATCTCTACGCATTTCACTGCTACACCGGGAATTCCGCCACCCTCTACCACACTCTAGTTGCCCAGTATCCACTGCAATTCCCAGGTTGAGCCCAGGGCTTTCACAACGGACTTAAACAACCACCTACGCACGCTTTACGCCCAGTAATTCCGAGTAACGCTTGCACCCTTCGTATTACCGCGGCTGCTGGCACGAAGTTAGCCGGTGCTTATTCTTTGGGTACCGTCAGAACAATCGGGTATTAACCGACTGCTTTTCTTTCCCAACAAAAGGGCTTTACAACCCGAAGGCCTTCTTCACCCACGCGGTATGGCTGGATCAGGCTTGCGCCCATTGTCCAATATTCCCCACTGCTGCCTCCCGTAGGAGTCTGGACCGTGTCTCAGTTCCAGTGTGGCTGATCATCCTCTCAGACCAGCTACGGATCGTCGCCTTGGTGGGCCTTTACCCCGCCAACTAGCTAATCCGACATCGGCTCATTCAATCGCGCAAGGTCCGAAGATCCCCTGCTTTCACCCGTAGGTCGTATGCGGTATTAGCGTAAGTTTCCCTACGTTATCCCCCACGAAAAAGTAGATTCCGATGTATTCCTCACCCGTCCGCCACTCGCCACCCAGAGAGCAAGCTCTCCTGTGCTGCCGTTCGACTTGCATGTGTTAGGCCTACCGCCAGCGTTCACTCTGAGCCAGGATCAAACTCTTCACTTAAAATTACAGACCCGAAGGTCAATACTTTCAGCTGCAGAAGTTCTACCCAGCTACGTATCGCTTGCTATAAAGCATTTGACTTGTTGCTGTTAAAACGTCTGCAAGATGGACAGTCATCCTTCCTGCAGGCGTCCGCACAAGTTACCTGCGCATACTTTCAAAGATCCTGGGGGCCGGCCTCAGCGCCTTTCCCGCGTCCCGACGTTTCCGTCGAGGTGAGCCGCACATTATGGCGACTCGTTTTCGAAATGTCAACACCGCGTTTGCGATCTTTTCATTTCGCCCTGACTTCGTGGCCGAGGCCTTTCCGTCAGGGGAGCCGCACATTCTGCAGCTCCGTCTTCAAAGTGTCAACACCGCGTCGCGATCTTTTCACTTTGCCCTGAAGCGACCGATCAACCGATCCCTTCAGGGGAGCCGCCCAGTATAGCGACTTCAGAGAAGTTCGCAACACCCCGGTGGCCCGGTCCCCGTCGCCTCAGACCGTAGTCCTCGTCAGCGGGGCGCGAATTATGGGCCA
>NZ_JACVAP010000010.1 GCF_014851915.1 Xanthomonas sp. XNM01 | reverse complement strand
CAGACACGACAACGGCCGGATCACTCCGGCCGTTGTCGTCGACGGTCATGGCCGGCGGAGCCGGCGCATGCGTCAGGGCTGGATTCCGCCGCCCGCAGGTCCGATGCACTCGCCGGGCGTGGTGCGGCAGCGCAGCCGCTCGCCATCGCGGTCGCCGATGCCGTTGGCGTCCACCTGCGAGCGTCCGCGCCCGCCCTGGCCACCCTGGCTGCCGTAACGCACCTGCAGCCCGATGCTGTTGCTGCGCAGGCTGTTGCGACCCTGCTCGTGGCCCAGCAGCAGACTCACCATCCAGCCGCTGTCGAACTGCAGGTCCACGCCCGCGCCCACCGACAGCGCATCGTCGTTGTAGCTGCGCATCGCCAGCACGTAGTCGCTCGCGGTCGGGCGCTGCACGTAGTTCACCGCCACGTCGCTGCGGTTCTCCAGCGCCGTGCGGTACTCCACGCTCCAGTGCGGACGCCAGCTCACCCGCTCGCCCTTGAACGCATGCGTGCCTTCCAGGCCCAGCGCCAGGCTGCTGGTGTCCACGTCCTGCCGGCCATAGGCCAGGTCCAGCGCATCCAGCCCGTGCTCGCGGTAGGCGTCCAGCTCGGCGCGGTGCCCGTCGTAGCGGCCGTAGCTGGTCAGCGTGGTGCCGCCCGGGCTGCGGTGCTCGTAGCCGAAGGTCAGCGAGCCGAACAGCTGCTCGCCGCCGCGGCTGCCGCGCGCCGAGGCGCCGGCCAGTTCGCTCCAGCGGGTCAGCTCGAAGTCCAGCCGGCCGCTGGCCAGCATCGCGTCGAAGAACACGTGCTCCCCGGCGCGCCACAGGCCGTAGACGGCCAGCGAGCGCTGGTCGGCATCGGTGCTGGACGGGCTGTGGTCGAAGTCGGTGTCCTGCCGGCCCCAGCTGCCGGCCACGCCCAGCAGCACGTGCTCGCCGATGGCCCGGTCCGCACCCACGGTGATGCCGCCGGTGTTGAAGTCGAACCCGCCGCTGCCGCGGCCGGCCTTGCCGAAGGTCGCCGTGCCCGCCGCCCACGCGCCCCAGCCCTCGGGCAGGCGCGGCAGCGCATTGACCATGCTGTCGCCGGCCCGGTTCAGCGGCACCGACATCCCCGGCACGCCACGGCTGCCGGCATAGGCCATCGCCACGTTGAAGCTGCTGGCATTGGTGCCGGTGCGCACCTGGCGCAGGCGGTCGCGGATGTTGCCGCTCTGCACCTGGGCAAAGCGCACGCTGGCGTCGGCCTGGGCCTGGATCGCGCTGGCAACCTCGCGGTCGGCGGTCGGATCCGGGCGCGCGGCCACGCTCAGCTGCAGTTGCACGGCCGCGGCCGCGTAGCTGCCGGTGGCCGCCTGGCTGGCGGTGATCACCGTGCTGCCCTCGCCCACCAGGCGCACCGTGCGGCCGGTGACCGTGGCCACCGCGGTGTTGGAACTGCTGAAGGTGAACGTGCCCGGGCTGGTGCTCTGCGGCAGCGCCAGCTCGAAGTCGGCCTCGCCATAGGTCCGGCTCAGGGTTTCGTCCCAGGTGATGACCGGCACGGCCGCCACCACCGACAGCGTGTAGCGCTGGCTGGCGCTGAACGGGCCGGTGCCGGTGCTGCTGTCGGTGACGGTGATCTCGAAGGCGGCCTCGCCCACGGCCGTGGCAGTGCCGGCCAGGACGCCGTCCTCGCCCAGCGTCAGGCCCGCCGGCAGCGTGCCGCTGCTGACCCGGTAGGCGTAGGGGGCAGCACCGCCGCTGGAGGCCAGCACCTGGCGGTACGGGCTGGCCAGCGTGATCGCGGCCAGGCCGGTGGTCTCCAGCACCACCGCCGGCACCGCGACCTGGACCTGGACCGCGGCGGCGACCGAGGTCTGGAAGCTGTCGCGCGCGGCGTAGGTGAAGCGGTCCGGACCGGCGTAGCCGGCCTTGGGCTGGTAGGTGATGCCGGTGCCGCTGGCCACCGCGGTGCCGTGCTCGGGCGCCTCGACGATCACCACCGCATCGGCGGCGCCGACGATGTCCAGCGTCACCGCCGTGGCGTCGGCGCCATAGGCCACCGCCACGTCCACCGGCTGCACACGCAGGTCCGGCACGGCCACCACCGGCTGCACCGCCGTGTCCACCGGGCCCTGGCCCACCTGGTTGATGGCCAGCACGGTGAAGACGTAGGCCACGCCATCGGTCAGGCCGGCGACCACGATCGGCGAGCCGCTGCCGGTGGCGGTCACCACGCCTGCGGCGCTGGTGGTGATGGCCGCAGTGCGCGCCAGGGTGCGCGCGGCCACACCGGCCCGCGGCGTGGCGGTGACCTGGTAACCGGTGATCGGTGCACCGCCAGTGAAGGCCGGCGGCGTGAACGCGACGCTGATCCGGCCCGAGCCGACCGGCGTGAGGGTCTGGATGTCCGGCTGGCCCGGGGCGACCGGCACCACGGCGAAGGTCTGGGTGACCGGCGTGGCCGCCGCGTACTGACCGTTGCCCGGCTGCTCGGCGGTGATGGTGCAGGTGCCGATGCCGGTGAAGTCCAGCACGCCGCCCGCGCCCACGCTGCAGACCGCCGGCGTGGAGACGCTGAAGCGCAGCGGCAGGCCCGAATCGGCGCGGGCATCCAGCACCGGACGGGTGCCGAAGTCCTGCGCACCCGGGTTGGCGAAGGTGATGACCTGGGTCGGCACCGGGGTCACCAGGTTGGAGACGGCCGAGGGCGCGCCGGTGCCGGCGCTGTTGGTCGCGGTCACGGTGAAGGTGTAGCTGGTCCCCGGCGCCAGGCCGCTGACGGTGATCGGCGATGCGCTGCCGGTACCGCTCAGTCC